>NZ_CP098527.1:0-3140 GCF_030436385.1 Pseudoalteromonas sp. KG3 | reverse complement strand
CCCATTGACCCCAAAGGAAAATTAAACGCACGGCACTTTTTGGGAGGCGCTAAAGCGCTGAACGCCATGCAAACCGATTTTGCGCAACAGGTGGGTGTTAAACATGATTTTCAACGCGGCATTGAGGGCAGCAAGGCAACCCATCAGCGGGTTCAATCGTTTTATGGGCAGATAAATCAACCACAAGCACCGCTCACGGTGGACAAAGAACGCAAAGTTCTCAAGAAAGGCGTTTTCAGTACCACGGTGGAATCCGATGAGGAATACCAAGCCCGAATTATCCGCGAAGTGAACAAACAGATCCAACCCAGCATTGAGAAAGCCCGTTTAAGCGCCTCAGAAACGCGCAAGCGGCACGAAATGAGTAAAACCCTAGGAAATATGTACGAAGACTTAAAAAAGGCTCAGAATTCGATACAGACGCTCTCAAAGCACTTTGATGGATTGGATAAAAATCAGATCGCGGAGGTGATCAAATTAACTGAATCGCTGAAACATCAAAATCAAAACCATGGGGCGATTTGTAGTCGTTCCAATAAAAATAAGGGCTACAGCCGATAATAAGCGACTATGAGGGCGAAGCCGCAGCGAGGAACGAGCGATAACCCAGCGGTGTTTAACGAAAAACCAGCCTAACAACGCGATCACAAACGGATCACTAGATCCGATTCCCTTTCGTGCCCTGATAAACCAATCATGCACGGCCTGTAAGCCACGCTAACGCATTTTGATTGCCCCAATGATTCAGGGCTCAACGAGCGTTTAAAATCAATTCTGAGCGCAGCGAAGGCATTCTTGGGGTATGCCGGTACGAGCGTAGCGAGGGGAAAGGCCGGCAGGGGCAACGCCCCTAAGAGGGGATTTAGACCCAAATTTCACTTAAATTTTTAGGTTATCCACAGGTGTTTTCCTTTTTAATCTTTCTTGTTTTTTAGATCTCTTGTTTTTAGCACCTCTGTAGGTCACGCCAATAAAGGGATACAGCGATCAAAGGTGGACATATTTACGGTTAAATTGCGTTTTAAGGTGGACATATTTACGGTTAAATTGCGTTTTAAGGTGGACATATTTACGGTGATTTCCACAGACTTGAGTGGACACGTTGACATGCTGTCCACCTAAATATAAAGTGGACACAAATAAAATATGTCCACCCAAGGGATTTAAAGTGAGCAACCTCTCAGTTTCTAAATCAAACAACCTTATCGATGCCAGTTATAAGCTCAATGCTCAAGCGCAAAAGCTCGTTTTAGCATGCTTAGGAAAGGTGGATTCAAGGCCTGATAAAAGCATTCCAAAAGAAATATCTCTAACCGCTTCAGAATTCTCTAACATCATGGGGATAGATATGAAGAATGCACATAGAGAGCTTTATAAAGCGGCTGATGCATTATTTAAATCAAGTATAATTTTACGTGATGAAAGAGAAGAAGTTGAATTATGCTGGATTCAAAAAAAGGTAAAAAAACTAAAAGGTGAGGGAGCCGTAACACTCACTTGGTCTGATGAAGTTTTAAAATATATTTGCCAATTACAAAGCCGCTTTACTACCTATAAATTAAAAAATATAGCCACTTTACAAAGCTCACATTCAATACGTATTTATGAACTTTTAATGAGATTTAATGCTACTGGTGAGCGCGTAATTTATCTTGAAGACTTTAAATCCGCATTAGGAATTTCTGATAAATACCCGCAATATAGAGACCTAGCAAAACGTGTAATTAAACCTTCAGTAGCAGAACTTAACCAGCGTAGCGACCTCGTTATTAAATTTGAAACAATAAAAAAAGGCCGCTCAGTCGCAGCCCTTTCATTTGAATTTAAAAAAAGTGCCCAATTAAAAATGGACTTGTAAAATCTAAAATTAATATTTTCTACGATTTATAGAAAAAGTAACTTCAGCTTCTCCAGTGTTAAGGTTAAAAGAATCTAATTTACCTGAGCAAATAGCCTTATCTCTAACTAATCCTTTATATTTTGTTGTGATAATAACTTCCTGATTCATAAGAAGTCATAAAGGACAGTACACCACTATCATTCTTTTTAACAGCTAAATTAGGTACAGAATTATTCTCTTTATCTATTTCTATTACCTGCCCTATCCGACCTGAATTTAATCCTAATTGCTTTCCTAACTGCTCCATTTCTTGTTGCATTTTAGGAAGAATTTCTGTTTTTAATTGCTCAGCTGCTTGAGCATATCGTTCTCTTTCTTCTGGAGATTCAGCATTTTTAGCTCGTTGCTCAAACTCTGCAATACCTTCTTTTGCTCCCTTAACATCGCCAACTCTACCGTTATAACCAAAAAATACATCCATAAAATTATTAGATACCTGCATAGCGCTTTCTCCTTGTGTATATAGACTAAAGTTTAGAACAAATAGTGAGCATTTGACAGTGTGAAATAACGTTGCACTTTACGACTATTTTTTCTTCGACACCCACACCGGAAGTTCTAAACAATTCCCTTCAGCGAGCCACTTTTCGAGGGCCTCTTTTTTGTCTGCAGGGGCGTGATCTTCCCCCTCTAAATTAGCATAAATCTGACGTGTTTTTTCACTCTCTAAATCCGCATTAATTGCATCGCATAATTGCGTGATGTCATCTTTTTTCAGTGTCATTTTTTGCTCCTTTTTGCACCCGATTTAGGGGGTGCACGAACCACAATTTTAGCGTAGCGTTTAAAAATTGTGTAGTGAGTCCACATATATTACTCTATGTTCACACTCTCCCGCATCGAGTCACCAATGAATTTTGTTATTTTGCGAACACAGAAGTTAAAATCCAAGGGCGCAATTTGCCGCTCAACAAAGCATGCTTTTCGTGAGCAAGACACGCCCAACGCAGACCCAAAATTAACGCCAGAAAATACGCATATCGGCGCACAAAGTTCGGATGAAGCAATGGCGGCCGTCAATGCGCGTTTACCGGATAAAATTCGTAAAAATGGCGTGATGGCCATCGAGTATTTGATCACCGCCTCCCCGGAAGCGATGACCGCCAAATCACGCAAAGACCAGGATAATTATTTTCATGATTCGCTCGCCTGGCTTAAAGCAAAACACGGGGCTGAAAACGTGGTGTATGCGGGCATTCATCGGGATGAAAAAACACCGCACATGTACGCCTATGTCGTG
>NZ_CP098526.1:0-3799 GCF_030436385.1 Pseudoalteromonas sp. KG3 | reverse complement strand
TGGCTTTCTCAATGCTGGGTTGGATCTGTTTGTTCACTTCGCGGATAATTCGGGCTTGGTATTCCTCATCGGATTCCACCGTGGTACTGAAAACGCCTTTCTTGAGAACTTTGCGTTCTTTGTCCACCGTGAGCGGTGCTTGTGGTTGATTTATCTGCCCGTAAAACGATTGAACCCGCTGATGGGTTGCCTTGCTGCCCTCAATGCCGCGTTGAAAATCATGTTTAACACCCACCTGTTGCGCAAAATCGGTTTGCATGGCGTTCAGCGCTTTAGCGCCTCCCAAAAAGTGCCGTGCGTTTAATTTTCCTTTGGGGTCAATGGGGACGACATAGGCGTACATGTGCGGTGTTTTTTCATCCCGATGAATCCCCGCATACACCACGTTTTCAGCCCCGTGTTTTGCTTTAAGCCAGGCGAGCGAATCATGAAAATAATTATCCTGGTCTTTGCGTGATTTGGCGGTCATCGCTTCTGGGGAGGCGGTGATCAAATACTCGATGGCCATCACGCCATTTTTACGAATTTTATCCGGTAAACGCGCATTGACAGCCGCCATCGCTTCATCCGAACTTTGTGCGCCGATATGCGTATTTTCTGGTGTTAATTTTGGGTCTGCGTTGGGTGTGTCTTGCTCACGGAAAGCATGCTTTGTTGAGCGGCAAATTGCGCCCTTGGATTTTAACTTCTGTGTTCGCAAAATAACAAAATTCATTGGTGACTCGATGCGGGAGAGTGTGGACATAGATTAATATATGTGGACTCACTACACAATTTTTAAACGCTGCGCTAAAATTGTGGTTCGTGCCCCCCCTAAATCGGGTGCAAAAAGGAGCAATAAATGACACAAAAAAAAGATGACCTTACGCAATTATGCGATGCAATTAATGCGGATTTAGAGAGTGAAAAAACACGTCAATTCTATGCTAATTTAGAAGGGGAGGATTACGAGCCAAAAGATAAAAAAGAGGCCCTCGAAAAGTGGCTCGCTGAAGGGAATAATTTAGAACTGCCTGTGTGGGTATCTAAGAAAAATGAACCCTGAAATATGTTTGTTATTTGCGCAGCAGGGCTAAAAGTGGGAACATAGAAAATATATTAATCAAGGATGTGTGGACAATGATAAGCCCAGAACTATTATTTATTGAAGATTTTGAAGAATTGCAAAGACCCTTATTCCGAAGTGGTAATTCTTCAAGCCCTAATTTTAGTCAAAATAGAGCTCTAAAAGATGTTTCCGTATATGAAAAAAATGGTATTTCTTATGTTAGAGCCAATGGCAATGGTTTTTCTACCTTTGACTACATTACAAGTGGAATGAAGAGGCAAGGAAAAAATGTATGGAAAATAAAACAAAGAGTGCTTATACCTCAGGGATTGAAAATTGTTTTTGATAGGAGTCCAAATAAAAAGGGTCATTTTATGATTGCTCCAGAGCAAGATATGCCTTTAATGAAATATCTTGGTTTATTACAAGAGCTAGGTTCTGATGTAAACAAATGTGTCAAATTAACACCACAGGAAATACAAAATGCTTAAATTAGATGGTTTATCTATTCCCATGATTATGGGGGACTGGCGCTTAATTATCGAAGCATTAGAAGAGAAACTACAAAAAAATATAGCTATAGATCTAGATACGGTAAGTGAAGATGAAGCTGCTGATATTTGTGAAGATATAGATAGAGTAGAAGGTGTGTTAGCTTATGTTCAAAGTGAATATAAAAAAGAATACAATCAATAACTTGTGGTTTGTAAATTAAATTCAAAGCAGGTTTTTACTAACATGGAACGTATACGATGAAGCTGGATAAAACAGCTAAAAGAGAGGGAGTATGTCAGAATCTAAAGTTAGTCTAGCTTATCATAATAAATCTAAAGATCGCCCCCTACGTGGAACTCCTGAATTTGAAGAATGGGTGCAAGAAAAAGCTAGAAAACAATTTGAAGAGATTTTTAGTGATGAATATCAGGCTGAATTGGAAGAGTTGTACCAAGATGATCCCGATATGTTTAAAGGCATGTTATGCGGTGATCCAAACTTTCTATCTTTGCCCCCAGAAGAGCAAGAAGCTATAGACATAGCATCGGAAAAACGATTTCTGGAAGAGCAGCGAAAGCATTTAAAGGTCATTAAATAATCGCAATGTTTGAACGTCATTTTACACTGTGCCTAAGGTCATTTTACACACATGGTAAGGTGACAAATCACAGTGAGTATATTTAAATGTTTAAATTAACATTTAAATATCCATTTTAAGCTGAGCACTTTTTTTAAATTCAAATGACAGGGCTGCGACTGAGCGGCCTTTTTTTATTGTTTCAAATTTAATGATTAAATCACTACGCTGGTTTAATTCTTTTACTGATGGTGTAATTACATCACGTTTTAGGATTTTAAACTCTTTGTATTTGTCAGAAATTCCTAATGCGGATTTAAAATCATCTAAATAAATAACTCTTTCACCTGTCGCATTAAACTTCATCAGAAGTTCGTAGAGGCGTATAGAATGAGATGATTGAAGGTTAGCTATGTTTCTTAACTTATATGTGGTGAACCGCCCTTTAAGTTGACCAATATACTTGAGAACTTTATCTGACCAGACAAGGCGAATTGCACCCTCACCTTTAATTTTTTTTGCTTTTTCTTGAATCCAGTACAATTCAACTTCTTCATTATTCTCAGTCAATTGTATGGTTGATCTAAATAAAGCATCCGCAGCCTTGTATAACTCCCTGTGAGCATTTTTTTTATCAATTCCCATAAGGTTTGAAAACTCAGTAGCAGTAAGAGATATTTCTTTAGGGGTTTCTTTCTCTGGCCTAGGGTCTATTTTGCTTAAACAGGCCAACACTAGTTTTTGAGCTTGAACATTCAGTTTATAGCTTGCATCTATTAGGCTATTTGCTTTTGTAACTGAGTTATTGGACAACTGAACCTCCTTTCAACCGTAAATCTGTTCACCTAAAGAGGTTTTTTCAACCTTTAGGTGAGTGCCTTATGTTTTTAATCACTTTATTTAAAGGTGACATGAATGTCAAGCTGTCTCACTTATGTCTGTGGATGAGACCGTAAATCTTCTCACCCTTAAACCGTAAATAACCGTAAATCTTCTCACCCTTAAACCGTAAATCTTCTCACCCTTAACCTCTGAACGCCTTTAAATACAAGGCCTGCAGAGACGCTAAAAACAAGATAAATAAACAAGAGTTATAATAAACAAGAAAAAAAACTGTGGATAACTGAAAAATTTGCGGGTGCCAACCCCTCTTAGGGGCGTTGCCCCTGCCGGCCTTTCCCCTCGCTGCGCTCGTTCCGGCATACCCCAAGAATGCCTTCGCTGCGCTCAGAGTTTTTTCAAGAGCTAAGACAAAACCTGAATCATTGGAGTAAACAAAATGCGTTAGCGTGGCTTACAGGACGTGCATAATTGGTTTATCAGGGCACGAAGGGGGATCGGATCTAGTGATCCCCTTGTGATCGCGTTGTTAGGCTGGTTTTTCGTTTAACACCGCTGGGTTATCGCTCGTTCCTCGCTGCGGCTTCGCCCTCATAGTCGCTTATTATCGGCTGTAGCCCTTATTTTTATTGGAACGACTACAAATCGCCCCACGAGTTTGATTCTGATGTTTTAGCGATTCAGTTAACTTG
The DNA here is from genome assembly GCF_030436385.1 of Pseudoalteromonas sp. KG3. NCBI lineage: Bacteria > Pseudomonadati > Pseudomonadota > Gammaproteobacteria > Alteromonadales > Pseudoalteromonadaceae > Pseudoalteromonas > Pseudoalteromonas sp. KG3. Next base: position 147 of record NZ_CP098526.1, on the reverse strand, counting down.
ATCACCTCCGCGACCTGATTTTTATCCAATCCATCAAAGTGCTTTGAAAGCGCCTGTATCGAATTCTGAGCCTTTTTTAAGTCTTCGTGCATATTTCCTAGGGTTTTACTCATTTCGTGCCGCTTGCGCGTTTCTGAGGCGCTTAAG
>NZ_CP098525.1:0-184073 GCF_030436385.1 Pseudoalteromonas sp. KG3 | reverse complement strand
GTAAGCGCGTAATTAGCCCCACATACCAATGTTAATGGCACCTATGCATAATTTACTCAGCATATTAACCTGAGGTAATTATGAATAAACAGCAAAAAATAAAACACTGGCAAGGCATTTTTGAGCAGCAAAAATCGAGTGGTTTAGCCACCATTCAATTTTGTCGTGATAACAACATTAACGCATCGACTTTCTATGTTTGGCGTAAACGCCTTTCTGATGAAACGGTAAGGGTTAAAAAGCAACAGGTGATCCCGTTTGTTATTCATGAGCAAGCCTTTACGCAACCTTCAATCATTAAACTCACCACACCAAACGGCTATCAAATAGACTTCGAGTCGACATTAGCTAACCAAACGCTAGCCAAATTATTGAGCGTACTGTGACACCTTGCACACACCAAGTTTACTTGGTCACGGGGTTCACCGACATGCGCAAATCAATCAATGGCCTAAGTATTATTGTCAGCGATACCCTATCTCTCGATCCTTTAAGCCAAGCGTGGTTCGTTTTTTGTAATAAACAACGCGATAAATTAAAGATTTTATTTTGGGATACCAACGGTTTTTGGCTCTATTATCGTCGTTTAGAACAAGGACGATTTCAGTGGCCAAAACAGACTAATGAACACACGGCTATGGGCATCGAGCAACGCCAATTACAGTGGTTGCTATCAGGGTTACCGGTCAGTAATCAAACACGGCACCCGACTTTATCGGGGTTATCGGTGATGTAAATTAATCAGATCGTTTTTTTTACTTGAACGATCTTTCCCATGTGTCATGCTATTAAAATGCCAGACACTATTCTCATCACCGAACTACAAAATCAGCTTGCACTTATGCAGGCTAAGCTTGATGCTTTACAAGAAGATAAGGTTGAAATGCAATCGCGGATTGACCACTTGCTTGCTGAGCTTAAGTTAAGTAAATCCCAAAAATACGGTAAAAAAAGTGAAAAAGCCCCACGGGGCACCTTCAATGAAGCGGAGCAGCATAAAACGACTGAGCCGCCTAAACACCATAAGAAAGGCAAACAAACGCTGGCTGAGCACTTTGAACGAGAAGAGGTTGAGCACACCTTAACCGAGTTAACGTGTCAGTGTTGCGGTGAGCAACTACATCAATGTGGTAGTGAAGACAGCGAACAAGTTAAAATTATTCCGGCGAAAGTCAGCGTCATTAAGCACAAACAATTTAAATATGCTTGCAGACATTGCGAGCATGAACAATTGACCAGTAAAATCATCACCGCGCCTAAACCTAAACAACCGATACCGGGGAGTATTGCCAGTCCCGAGGCATTAGCGGCGGTTGTGACAGGCAAATACTGCGATGCCTTACCGCTTTATCGTTTCGTTGAAATACTGGGCCGTGGCGGCCTTGAACTATCGCGCGGAACATTAGCTAATTGGTGTATTAAAGCGGGCCTGCTAATCAGCCCCTTAGTGGCAGCCATGCAACGTCACTTGCTTAATGAGCACAGTTTATGTGCCGATGAAACCCGTACACAAGTCTTAGATGAAGGTGACAATCCTAGCAGCAATTCCTACATGTGGGTTTATCGCAGCAATGAGGTTAGCCATGAGCCTGTCGTGATTTACGATTACCAAGCAGGTCGAAGTCGCGCTTGCGCAAAAGAATTTCTTGCCGGTTATCAAGGCTATTTACAGTGCGACGGTTACCGTGTTTATGACGGTATTGAAGGCATTACCCCTGTTGGTTGTTGGGCACACGCTAGACGCAAATATAACGATGCCTTAAAAGCAGAGTCGAAAAACAAAGGTCGAGCGCATAAAGCCATCAGCTTTATCAGCCAATTATATAAACTGGAAACCCAGGCTAAAAACAAACAGTTATCCCCTCAAGCGCGGTATCAGTTACGACAAGAAAAAGCCTTACCCATATTAATGCACTTTAAAGCGTGGCTTGATGAAGCCGAAGGTAAAGTAACGGCGGGGAGTTATATTGGCAAAGCGATAAAATACACACTTAATCAATGGCCGAAATTAATGCGATATAGTGAAGATGGCGAACTAGGGATTGATAATAATATTACTGAGCGAGATATTCGGCCGTTTACCACTGGTAGGAAAAACTGGCTATTCTCAAAGTCAATTAATGGTGCCCAAGCAAGCGCCACACTCTATAGTATTGTGATGACGTGTCGTGCCAATGACATCAATCCTTATAACTACTTTGTGCATTTATTTAAAACGTTGCCGAATCGAGATGAGGGTGATGATGATTTTACCGACCTAATGCCGTGGAATGTGCAGCTAGACTTCGATTATAGCTAAGCGCACTGCTTAAATGCGCGCTTACATTTATATATGACTCATAGAGATGGTTTCATTTTCCTCAGCTGGAGATAGAGCTTGTACTCTTCTCATAAACCGCTCTTTCTTGACCTGGCATTGCTGGGATATCTATTCAGATAACGTTATTTAATCAGATATCCCAATAACCCGGCTAGCTGCGCCCTTTTTAGTTAAAGTTTAATCGACTAAGATTTTCGTCCTAACCGTTAAAGTGTTAAAATGATCACAACATTGCTGACGTGGCTTCAGGTGGTCGTTAAATACTTCCAGTACCCCTCTGTCTGATTTCTCTTTTGGTACCCCACCTGATACCCCACCAGCCTAACCATAAAAATAAAAGGTAAATTTTTCATATGGTTGCAAGTAAAATCCAATGGTTTCCGGGGCATGTGTACGTATTACACCTGCGCTATTCAATACAACAGCTGAGATGAATAGTTTGGCTCAAGCTTTAAAAGCTCTTTAATTTCCGTAAATGGTAATTGCCCCTAGGCAGAACTCTTCGGGCAGCGCCTGCTTGGCATTAATGCTGCATTATCAGATGTTTATGGATAATAACCATATTACATAGGCTCTGCCTTGCCTAAATACCAAATAGACTGCTGCAAATTTAGCCTTGAAAGGTCAACAGATGTATGGACTCCCACTTCCATCAGAAGTAACGTAATAAGTGTCCAAACTTTTACTAAGGAGCCCATACATGTTGAATTGTAATGTGATAGCGATTGATTTAGCAAAAAATTTATTTCAAGTTTGCAAAACGCAAAGCAATGGCAAAGTTATTTATAACAAAACAATAAGCAGAGCCAAGCTTAAAGAGTTATTAATTAAAGAAAAGCAATCTTTAGTTGCTATGGAGTCATGTGGCGGAACGCATTATTGGGCGCAATTTGCTAAACAGGCAGGGCACCAGATCAAAGCGATTAACGCGCGACAGGTAAAAGCGTTTCGTCAAGGGCAGAAAACCGATGCAAATGATGCGCTGGCTATTTCAGTTGCAGCGAGACAGCCTCATATAAAAGGAAGTCGTTTACTTTCAGTGCAAGAGCAATGCTTACAAGGCATTGAATGTATGCGTGATTTATTAGTCAAAGAAAAAGTCAGTTTAGGTAATCAACTAAGAGCTTTATTGTTAGAGTTTGGTTACCCAATTGCTCAAGGGGATACGAAGTTGACCCAAGCGATACCTGAGATATTAGAAGATGCTGAAAACAGCCTAACAGGCGCTTTTCGCTTCACAATTAACCGAGTTTATCAGCGTTTTACTGAGGCGATTGAAGAGGTGAAGCTGATTGAAAAGCAATTGCATGAAGTAATTAAAGAAGATCAAACCTGTATACGTTTGCAAGCATTAGAAGGCGTGGGACCTGTCTGTGCAATACTGATTAAAATAGCACTAGGTAATATAACCCATTTTAAAAATGGTCGAGAAGCTGCGGCCTGCTTTGGTCTAACACCAGTACAGCATAGTAGCGGGGGAAAACAAAATATAGGCTCGATATCTAAAGTAGTAGGAAATAAGAAGCTGCGTAGTGCTTTGTATAAAGGCGCATTAGCTGTTGTTTCACAACTAGAAAAAAGAGAAGTTCGTAGCCAAAAAGATATATGGTTAAAAGCATTAAGTGTACGTCGAGGCAAAAAAGTAGCCGCTATAGCGTTAGCAAATAAAACAATCAGAACGGCTTTTGCAATGCAAAAGCATAACAAAGATTATCAGCCACAATTACTTGTGGCTTAAAGACTTGTCAGAAAGATCGATTGAAATAGGTAAGACCGACCTTCAATAGACTGTTAGGGTCTGAAGTTTGAAAAACTGCTCAACAGAAAAGTCATGAAGGTGCGAATACATTTGAGGCCAGGGGTAGCTCCTCAATTTGAGCCCGTATATAAGCTAGCATCTAATTTATTTCAATTTTATTTTTGACATTAATAGGGAGTCCATATAAGACCCTAGTTACCAAATAAGTATAGACTCATAGTTAACTGACCCAGCAGGTTAGCCATGTAGCTAACCTACTGGATCTTTATCTCAATATTAGCCATATGGATAACAATGGCATTTTAGGTTACAATGTTAGCTGCATAATAAATTCTATTGGTAATTGTATGGCTAACAGAGTCGAAATTGGGAAGAAAGTCAGCGTAAGTAGAAAAGCTTTAGGCTATACACAACAAAAGCTTTCAGAAATAACTAGCATTAATAAAACAACAATTTCAGAAATTGAGAATGGCCGATTTACTGGATCATTCGATATTTTTGAGCGCTTGCTCGATGCTGTTGATTTACAGTTTGATGTTTCTCAAAAAAAGTATTCGCTACCTGATTGGGATGAAATTGAAAATATATTTTCAGAGGGTGAATAATGAGTACAAATCCAAACTTACCTAGTAAAGTTAAAAATATTACCGTGTGCACTAACAATACAGAGCTTGGTATATTAACTCATGGCTCAATTCATCATTACCAGCCGACACAAGAAAATCAGCACATATCGTTAACAATGACAAAAAAAGGTATAGACGGTTACTCTTCAGGTTCTCTGCATCCTATCTTTTCGCAGAACTTACCAGAGGGCTTTAATCGCCGCTTTATAGCTGACAAGTTAGCAAGGTATGCAAAAGTAAATGACATGTACCTTCTCGCTTTACAAGGAGAGCAAGGCATTGGCATGCTCTCATATAAAAGTGAACTTTCGTTACCAGAAGCAGATACTATTCCACTGAACGATATCTTATCTTACAACAGTACTGAGCCCCTATTCCCTCAACTGTTAGAAAAGTACTATCTAAGAAACTCATTAGCTGGCGTACAACCTAAAGTAAGCATTCCTAATGCAAATAATATTAAAACTGACAGAACAGTCCAACAAAAAGATTTAATCGTAAAATCATTTGATTCTGAATTTCCATTACTTACTGTAAATGAATTTGTATGCATGGAAGCAGCTAGATACTGCGGGTTTAAACCACCTAAAACGTATTTATCCCATAATCTTGAAACATTTGTCATAGAACGCTTCGACACTGCACAAGATGGTACAAAGCTAGGCTACGAAGACTTTACCACTTTATTAAAAAAGCCAAATGATCCCGATGCAAAATACACGGGCAATTACGAAACACTACTCAAAGCAACAAGCTTGTACACTAATAGCCAATCAGAAGTTGAAAAAATGTATAAGTATATTGTATTTAATTGCTTAATTGGTAACGGTGATGCACACCTCAAAAATTTTGCTCTTCAGTACACACCAGATATGTCGAGGGTTTACCTTTCCCCACCTTTTGATATAACACACACAAAAATTTATGAGGCTATCGACAATAAAATGGCGCTTAAGCTTTCTAACAGTAAAGAATTTCCTGATATAAATCATTTATTAAAACTCGCTGAGGGTACTCACTTTAAAATTAGGAAAGCTAAAGAAATAGTAGAATCCCTGAGTGACAACATACTTGATTACCTGAAGCAATCTGAAGAAGTGAAGTTATTTAATGGCTTACGCAACTCAATAGAAAACTCTGTATCAAGTATAATGACACCAAGCTATTCAACAAAAAACTATCGTCATGACAGAATAAAAAAGTTTGAGTAATATTAAGACATCCATATAGCAACAGTGAAACTAAAAAGAGGGTGTAACTAATTTTATTGGTCACCACACTACAGTTCACGGTGCAATAAAGTTGGAATTAAAAGGTGAATCGATGCGAAACAACTAAATTTCTTGACTGATGCCGATCACTCAAGTTAGATTTTATTAAGATCTACTGACAGACAAAAAATTGATCAGCATCATGGTATTACGCACTAGTGGCATTTTCACTGTCCATCCGTTTATAGACTCCGAGACGCCTGACTTAATAGAGGCCGCAACTAGTTGCTGTTCAGTTAAGCCATACCTCACGTCGATTGTGTCATTACCAGATACGGAAGGGGTTTTCAGCTGCTGTGTTTCGGTGGCGCTAATAACCTGCCAATCCTTTGAGAGCTTTATAAACATTTCTTTTTCATTCATATTAATAATGAATTCATAATAAAGTGTTGAAGGCGAATTACTTTCGTCACTTTCCATAAATGAATACAGCCTAGCTTTAATTTTTTTGTTTTTAGATTCGAACTCTACTCTTCTTAACTTTAAATCACCGCCATAAGCGATGTAAATTGGTTTTAGAGTGTAGTTATCTAAGCCGCTCTTACTGCTCTTTAGATTTACGTTGATAATTTCACTACCCTTGTAAGGGATTTTTCTACTCAAATCTCCGAATGTATCTATAACCCCGCTTTCATATTCAGCATCTATTTGTTTATCTATCTCAGCATTATGGATAATAGTTTGCAATGTACTTCTTTGGACGTTGTTTAATTCAAACGACTCCACACGCTTGGCTTGAGAGTATTTATTAACCTGAAGATCCAAATTTTGAGCTTTCGGTTGGAAGCTAATACCGCAGAGTAAAATTAAAGTTAGTGAAACTTTTTTCATCAGTTTACGGCAATTCCTCTCGGTACTTTAGTGCCGAGAGGAATTGCCGCCTCCATTGGTTGAGTTAACGTAGTGGTTCGAGCAGAAATCCGAACCGTGTTTTTCTTAATGTTAGCGCTGGCGTGAACCTTATCACCTAAAATAGTTTCTAGGGCAAAGTAGCCTGAGCTACGCTTGCCTTTAACAAAACCAGTACCTTGTGGTGTTTGTACAAAGTCGTGTTTTTTTAGGCCAAATAGCTTGCCAACTGGTATCCGCTTTTCGGAGCGAACCCCCTTTATCTGTTGGTAGTCACCAGAAGCCACATGACGTTTACGTAAAACATGTTTGGCTTGTTGTACAAGCTCGCCATTTTCACAACAAATTGACACGGCATCATAGTAATGAGTTTTCGGTAAGCCCAATACTTGCTCGCGCTTAAATTTGGTCACGTAGCCAAACGTTTCTTCAAAATCCCAGCACTGTTTTAACTGGGCTTTGAGTATACCTATTTCAGTCGCATGTTTAGTCTTTGAGCGCTTCACTTTCAGATCAAACTTTCCTGCGTGTAAATCATTATGGCACGTCTCGCATAGCGCTATTAGGTTACTGGGTGTATCAGTGCCGCCCTGAGAACGAAGTACTTTGTGGTGTACGTGCAGCTTGGCGTTGTGCTTCGTTTTGTGTCCACTTTGACATTTATAATTGTCACGCTGCAATACGTAGGCTTTAACGTTGTAGTAGCCTTGCTGGTAGCCGGCACCAGTCACAATTGGGTTAGTTATCTTGTGTATATCGAAGCTAGCAGTTTCAACCTTCCAATGTGAAATTGGTAAGATAGCTTCAACCTGCTTTTTCTCACGCAAGTGTGAATCAAGCTTGCTTTTTAGAGACGGTGCTAAGCGCCCCTTTTTACGCATAGAGGCACGTTGCTGCATCTTTTTAGATACGTCAGTGCGCAAAGCCACCTCGCTTTGATAAATCACTTTACCATTTGCGATAGCTGCACAGCCAATGTATTTACTGCCAGTGTCCATGCCAGCAACTACGTGCTGAGTATGGCCGCTCGATCCATACAATAATTTAATTGTGAACGGGGCACGTTTGATTACCTTAGCCATACCATTTTTAAGCAGCTTACGTGCTTTAGCGGCCTTGCAGGGCATCAAAGGCTTCCCATGCTTGTTAAGTACATACGCTAACATAGCGCGTATCTCCTTCGAGTTGTGCGTATAACTTTGCTTGAGGCACACAGCAAATTCGACTTCCTCTCGACCAGATAATTTAGCTTCGCAACGTGGTTGACTGCCCATAACTCAATAGGACTGTTTACAGTGCCACGAAAGAGCGTGGAACTGAGGCGGCATTCCAAGGTTTCTACAATCGGGTAAGAAAGTTGCATTGCTGCAACTCCCTCCCCTAAGAACCGTACATGCGAGTTTCCCAGCATACGGCTCAAGCCCTCATAAGATAAGTGAGTAACTCTCTTATCCGACTCGTTACATTTATCCCGCTTGAGTGTACTTGTCTATGGCAGTTCGGGTGAAGCATTACTAAATTACTGATTGAATCATCTTGGGTAAGATGCCACTCGACGATGTGATGCGTATTCCACCCTGTGTCGTCGGTGATCTTCTCCATGCAGATTGGACAGTAGCCTTGTTGTCTTCTCCATATAGTTGCCAGTTTTTTAACTAGAACCTCTTTCATACGTCGATCTATTCGGTTTTCAAAATACAGCTCGCAATCCTTATCGTAAGGGTTTGCTTCACTTTTTATTTTGACATGTCGTCTGATCGGTATGTCTGCGGCAAAGGTGATTTTTGCTATAGATCCATTTGCTCGTTTTGCGGAGAATACCCATGTTCTTCCCTTTCTGTTATTATGTTGCATGAAGTATTTTTCGGCTATCCAACGCTTTCCTTTTAGCGGGTGTCGCCTTTTTGCCCAGCTCCATGTCATTTCCCAGATCGCTGCATCAACTTCACTAAAGGCTTTTTTAGCTACAATATGTCGGTGATAGTTTCCCCATCCCCGAATGACGGGGTTGAGTAGATCAATCAGACTTTCTGTCTTAGCCGACTTGTTGTTTTTGATGGTTGAGCGAATTTTGGTTAGAAAATTTTTGGTATTCTTTTTGGATGGTTTGATCAACAGTTTACCTTTGTACTTACGTACATTTTGACCTAAAAAATCAAATCCCTCGTCAATGTGTGTGATTTTGGTTTTTTCCTCAGATAGTTCTAAACCTCTTTCTTTGAGAAATTGGATTAGTGCTGGTTTCACAGTTGATTCCAGATGTTCTTTGGAAGACCCTGTGACGATAAAATCATCAGCGTATCGCACAAAATTAACTTTGTTAGGATTCGTTTTAAGTTTGGTTTTTCCACTGACCCTATGTTTTACACCTGATATAGTTTCTATCAGGTGTTCCATTCCATCCAATGCAATGTTGGCGAGTACGGGCGAGATAATTCCGCCCTGTGGTGTTCCCTCGTCTGTGTTAGAGAATAAGTTACCATCCACTACTCCTGCCTTTAACCATTCCTTGAGAATCTTTTGATTCATTGGGATTTGGTTGAGCAGCCATTCATGATCGATGTGATCAAAACATCCTTTTATATCACCTTCCAACACCCATTGAGCGCATCGTTTACTGCTCAGAATTACGTGACAGTATGCAATGGCATCCGCACAGCTTCTTTGAGGTCTGAAGCCGTATGAATTTTTATCAGCCATACACTCTGATACTGGTTCCAAGGCTAGTAAGTGAAGTGCTTGCATAGCTCGGTCACGCATCGTTGGTATGCCTAGGTGTCTTAGCTTACCATTTGCTTTAGGGATTGAGACCCTGCGCAGCGGTTTTGCCTTATACCCTGTATTGGTTAATGATAGAGTGGCTTTCCATTTAGCTTCTGGTGTGCTCCAAGTTTCCTTGTCAACGCCAGATGTTTTCTTACCTTTGTTTTCTGTCACTCTTTTTACTGCCAAGGTTTTGGCAGAATAAGAGTGGGTTAGCAGTCTTTGTAAAGCTTTAACTTTACCATACCTGCCTTCCTTTTGAGCCTTTACGATCCTTGCCTGTAATGACTTAACCTTTCGGTTGGTAGTCATCCAGTCTATGCTGTGCCACCCCCCATTGGTTGTGGGCGCACAAGATTTGGTTTGCACCTTTTCTTTCATTTGCTTTCCCTCATTAAAAGTCTTATTACTCAAATTTCGCAATTGAGCACCGAGTAGAAGTCAGCCCTCTTTCAAGGTAGGTCATGTTTCATACCCTATGTTGTTCATTACAAGCAACCGTTCGCTTTCTCTACTTTCTTCTACCCGCACCACCATCGGATAACCTTGCGGTTCTCTTTCCCTTTAGGGGATGATACGGGCTTACCAAGTTCCGTTGTCAGGACAGAATGGGTTAGTGTCTACCTTTTCACCGAAGGCTCATATTGGTTGTGAGAGAAGTTTTAGAAGCCTTCTCTGCCGAGCCTTATACCTTTTGGTTCAAGCCTATCAGTATCTTTGGCTTGTTACGATTAACGATGTTTATCAGTAGTTCACATATGTTACACGTACCATTCATTCCAAGCGCGTCACCGTATTGATACTAACAGTTGCAGATCTTCCTCACGGTCAATCCTCTACGCCTTTTCATCTGAGCTTCACACCTCGACGTTACCATCGACGCATGTCAGATTAGGAAACCTCTTACAACAAAGAGGGTTAGGTCAGGTGCCTAACAGTCCTTAACAACGACTTCTTGTCGCACTCTAAATTATCGTTTACTAACATTTCTAATCCTCAGTTAGTGGTCTGGTCAACAAGCGCTTTTACAAGCTCATCCCTTTAGGGGTGAGTAGTTGACATGATATATCCTTATATTAGATGTATTCTACAATAACGACATTCGTTTAAAAAGAAAACAACCTTTAGCTGCTATATTTTGGTCGCTGTGTAGGCGTTGAGGATTTACTTTTACATCACTATTTTGCTGGTAAACGATTATAAAAAAGTGAATTTTTTCACATTTCCATCTCAGGTTTTAACTGGTAAATTCTGTCTAAAACAGCCATTTTCAGACGTTTTCCTACAGTAAAATAGCACGAAAACCCTGCAGTAAAAGGGGTGTAAGGGAGGTTGGTAAAGTCACCTGATGTAGGGAACTTTTATAGCTGTTGCTAACATGACTCGTAAAACAGCTGGTTTGTCTGATGTTACATTACCTGAAAACGCGCAGTTCAAAGCGAATCGTGGTTTAGTTGCTACTGAGTATGTATTAGCGTTTGTTACTGATGGGTTGCTTGATTTAGCAGGAAGCATGGGGGCTCAATCAGAAGCGGATAGGGCTTTTAACTGGAAGCCAATGCTAGTGTATCTAGCTGATTTAGATCACGACAACCTTGATAGCTCTGTCGTTAAAGTTGTTGAAGAGCAGCTAGCGAAAACTTTTGATAATATAGAGGGCACTGAGTATGTAGGTATTGCCAGAGCTAAATCTGATTCCTACCTAGAAAATTTTATGTTTTTCTTTAAAGGGGGTTCTCTATGCAACGCTGAAGAGCATAACCTGTACGTATGGTCTTCACCTGAGCCTCATCCCGGCCTTTTAGATTTTAAACCTTCTTACAATGGTTCATGTGCTGCTGCAGTGAAAGTTGAGGTTGCTGGTAAGGTTAGTTTTAATGGCAAAATTCAAGATGTAATTACCATTACGTTTTTGACTGCGTATGATCGGTTAACCGATATTGCTGTGGCAACTTCTGGCTTCGCTGTTGTTCCAAAGACTTTTGGCAACTGGGGTGGAGCTGTTAAACATACTGTATCCGCACCGTATGTAGTCCATGATAATAGAATGTATTTATTCACTAAAGATAATTTTTCTGTTGAGCTAAGATAGAGCAATTGAAAGAGGCTAAATATTGTTGTTAATTGATTGGTTAAACTGCTCTTTGCGCATATATTCATGAAAATGAGCGCTGAGCGCATATTATTCTATTTAATTTTTCTTTAAAGTTTTTAGAAAACTTAGTGGTAGTAATGCTTTAGGTTATTTGTTAAAACTATATAAAGTAGATAAATGAGCGTTCAGTCGGAAGAAATATGCGCGATGAGCGCACTATAAAATTGTTATACACATCAGGGAAGTTAGTATGAAAAATTTGGTATCGGCGTTCTCAATCTTGTTATTTACCTTGCCAGTATTCGCGGATGACTCAATTTTATTAGGCACATCCACATCGTTAGAATCGAAGATCATGGCTGAGAATAGACCTTATATGGTTTATTTACCCCCATCTTACGAAAAAAGCGAAAATACCTACCCTGTCATTTATCTTCTTGACGGCGATATCCATAGATTTAAAGGGTTTGTCGGTGTACTTGAATCCTTAAGTACAGAAACGCTGGAGAATCAGGTTCAAGAAGCTATCGTAATTGCCATTCCGAATACAAATAGATCTCGTGACTTAACTCCGTCATCGATTATAGAGTGGAAGTTTAAAGACCGCGTTTTGGAAACATTCGAGCAAACAGGAAACGCTAATCAGTTCGCTAAATTTCTTGAAAAAGAGTTGATACCCGCCGTTGACACTGCATATAGGACGTCCAACAAGCGATTGTTAGTTGGTGAGTCGTTTGGCGGTTTGTTCGCAGCAAACACTCTTATAGAGTCACCATCTGTATTTACAGATTATTTAATCATAGATCCCACATCGCTATGGGATAATGATTACTTAAATCGGGCATTGAACGCCGGCAATAGAGATATAAATTTCAATTCTCGAGTTTACTTTGCTTTCGCAAACAATTCTCATTTGGGAGATATCGGGCTGACCAATTATAGATGGGGTGCTACTTTTGCTTCATCTGTAATTGATAATAATGATGCTATTTCGGAGCAACAATATTTTAAAAATGAGACTCATGGTACCGTTGCTTTTTTAGCTTGGTACAATGGGCTTAAGACACTTATGTCAACCACCAAGCAGTGATGTGTATAACAAAACAATTAAGCCGCCTGCTGCGTCCCTTATTTCAAAGTTGAGGCTGTAGAATTACTCTTTTTTAAGAAAAACATCCTGTTTTATGGGTCCCAAATGCATTACCTAATGCTCTAAAAACGCTTAGAACTAATTGCAGGAGCTAGTTTTTTAATTGATTTTGGCTGTTGGAGTTATTCTACAGGCTCGTTATGTGAATAGGAGGTTCCAGTGAACAAGGTAGTCAAAGAACGCTTCGATGAATATCCGGAAAATGCTCGTATTAGGCTAGAGGAGCTAAGAAATCTAGTCTTTCAAATCGCATCTGATTTGGAGCTGGGTGAAGTCGATGAAACTCTAAAATGGGGTGAACCTAGCTATAGTGTAAAAACAGGCAGCCCGCTAAGAATGGACTGGAAGCTGAAATATCCTAATAATTATTACCTATTCTTTAATTGCCAAACTAAGTTAGTCGATACATTTAGAGAATTGTATGGTGAAGAACTGGTGTTTCAGGGAAACAGATCAATAGTTCTGTCCTTATCGCAAGTGTTACCAGAAACAGCAATCAAGTCCTGTTTAGAGTTAGCTTTAACCTATCAGCAGCGTAAACATTTACCTCTTTTAGGCGCGTGAAGATCACAAAATACAGTTGGCTATTTTCACTCCGTTCAATATTTTAGCCAACAATATTTTGCCGCTTAAGGTGGAGTTATATTTTTAATTGAGTTCAGAGGTATTTGATGGCAAAAGCTAAGTTGTCTCGAGATCAGAAAAGAAAGAAGAGGCTTGAAAAGAGACGTAAAAAAACTGATGTGGCAGTTAAGTTGCCATCAGGAGTGAGGAGTATTTCTAGACGTCAATTTGACGCTTTTTGTTTTTCACGTCATCCTATGGCAAGAAGTACAGCAGATGAAAAACAGTGGTTTATTGCATACGATAAAAAAATTCTAGCAACTGTTTTTAGAAATGCAATCGATAATGATTATGGCTTTGTCATTATGGGGCGTGATACTAGAAAAATATTTAGGGTGCTAGAAGTAAGCAAAACATTTAAACCGAGTGAACTAGGTGCTCGAAATGAACTAATCAAAGCTATTAAAAAATATAAAAATGATGGTAAATCTTTTTACCCTCAAGGGGATGAAATTAAATTAACCAATGAACTCTTTGAGCCTTTAGTTGAGCGAGGAAAGTTGAATCCCATCTATATAGCTTTAGCTGAAGAACCTAGGATGGAAGCAGCTCGAAATTTGATAAAAGAAATTGTGTATACTTTTGATGACCCTGATGGTCATTATATAAAAGAATTTCAAACACATGGCTTTGACGCTCGTCTTTGGGAGTTGTATCTATATATCTATTTCCACGATAAATTCACTCAAATTAAAGGGAATGCTGCACCTGACTTCCACATTACTAATGGGGTGCATGAGTATTTAGTTGAAGCTGTGACAGTGAATCCGAGTGAAAATCAAGCGCGTCCAGATGAAGAGGCGCCGGAAGATCCCGAAAAGTTACGAGAGCTTCTCAACGGCTATATGCCAATTAAGTTTGGTAGCCCTTTATATTCTAAGCTCAAGAAGAGATATTGGGAAAGATCTCATGTTCAAGACAAGCCATTAGTATTCGCAATACATGACTTTCATATTACAGGCTCTATGACTTGGTCTAGAACTGCCTTAATGGAATACTTATACGGTTTTAGGGCATCGATTGTAGATGGAAAGCCAAAAATTACCCGCATAGAGACTCATGAATGGAAAGGTAAATCAATTCCTTCTGCCTTTTTCAATCAGCCTGATTCTGAGCATGTTAGTGCTATCTTATTTAGCAATGCAGCAACTATTACAAAGTTTAATCGTATGGGTAAGCTCGCTGGTATGGGGGGGGAAGATATTAAAATCTTGAGGGATGGCACTCGGTTTAATCCTGATCCAGAGGCTTTTGCTGGCATACCTTTCCATGAAGATGTAGATTCGCCTGAGTATACGGAATCATGGTCAGAGAGTTTGGTAATATACCATAATCCAAATGCCTTGCATCCTGTTGACCCTAATAACTTTCCAGACATTTCACATATATTTTCGTGCGATGAAAATGGGGAACAAGGTTTCTATCAGCCATACGATGTGTTGAATTCAACCTCATTCGTTATTTCTACAAAGGAACCGATTCCTGAGTTAGCAAAAATATAACAAACGCTTTATAGCAGGCTTGCGCTCCTTCGTCGCTAATTTTAGCCTGCTATTTTACGCCGGTTAAGCGAAGCGTTACCAATGTCCGGTTATGGCACATAGCTGCCGAAAAACTAGCCCAGAAAACTCTAAACTTTATTATCTTGGTTTCATACTTTAGTTTAATTTTAACTTTTTAATATCAACCCAGCAGATATATGAGCGTGAGTCAGGCTAGATACTGTTGATTTATTCAGCCTGAATAACTACAAATAAAAAACACTAAAGACTTTAAAAACAATAACTTAAAACAAAACCTCCGTTGAGGAACCTAAAAGGTATTCACTCATAAATTAGCTATGACTGAATACCTTTATTATTAAAGCGAGTCTTGCAACACTTTAGCAATAGCCTGGTCTAAAGTATCTTGTACTTCTTTTGTTAGCTGTGAAAACTCATAAGCGAATTTTCTACCTTTAACGCGCTTACGTGCATAGGTATTCTTTTTGCTAAAATTTGCAAGTGGAGTAACGATAGCCTGCTCGGTTGGCTTAGGTTTGTATGTTTTAATAGCGTCTGTAACTATTTTTAATATAGCTTCTTTATAATCGTCTTGAACTAATTCACTATTGATATTAATTATATTGCTTTCTATATCCTTTATAAATTCATTTACGTTTTCACCTAACGTTTTTTGTACTGTATTTAATACTTTGTAGTCTGAGTGTGACAATAAAGAAATATCCGGAAACAGCTCAATAATAGCACTATCGATAGAGGCAGCAGTTAGCGCCTTACTTACCTTGGCTTGGCTTAAGCCCATTTCTTCAGCTAATTCAGATTGCGTGAGTTTTTTATTATATTTTTTTTCATAAAGCTGACTTTCTAACTGACAACGCATACCAATTTCACGTAAGTTGTGCTCTTTACTAACTTGCAGCTGCTTAGCTAATGCTTTAGCGTCACCAGAGCTAATATCGTCATCTGTGACTAATATTTTAAATGAGTTAATTTTACCTGCTTCAAGCAAAAACCTAGCTCTACGCCTGGAGCCATCTAGCAGATCAATTACGCCATTAACTACGCCATTAACTCTTCGGCCTATAGCTGGGTAATATTGTTGTATACATAATGAGTCTAGATCTTGAAGAGATTCTTTGGTTAGACCAGATTGATCTCGACCATTCACTTCAAATGTGACCGAAGTAAGCTCTTTAACTTGCTGATAACTTAATGTAATAGGAACAAATTGCGCTATTTTTCCTGATTTTAACTTCCAGGATACACTCTCTCCAACATTACTTATCCCTAGATGGGTTTGTAATACATCCATTAGTGATAATTTAGAACCAGTGATCTCTGCTTTTAATTGCTTTGCAAGCGACTCTATATTACTTTTCTGTCCTGACTCGATTGCATCTTGCGCTCCGACTGCATTGCCAAGTGGTGATCTTATTCCACGTTTTCTAGCCATGATTTTACTCCTGCTCCTGCTCTTGCTTACGCCATACATTTACAATATCGCGCTGTAGTTGACTTGTTACTTCATAAGCATTTTGCTGTGCCACTTGGTATGACATTTTACTTTTTGGGTACTCACTTTTAGACATATCAAACACCGTTGATAATAAAGATGATGCCTGCCTTACAGCTTCACCATTTTTAAATTCTTTAGAGTATAAATAAGGTGAAAAGCTATCATTAAGGCTATTGAGTAACTCCGTTGTTGTTGAACTGTCTTTATGATTTGTAATAAGTATTTTCATGAAGTCATACCCCTGATGCTTCGCATTATTCAATAATCCCCAGACTTGCGGTATATATGAAAAATAAGAACACGTTGCATCTATGTCATTTTCTGTAATTGATAGTGGGAAAAGTACACTGGTTGCGGCGTAGTAAGCGTTATACGTTGCATAGCCTAATGATGGAGGGGTATCTATTATGATAATATCGAATTCATCTTCAACTTCATTTAAAATCTTACTCAAAATAGAGTAGGGCGAACTTAGAGACTTATTAAATACGCCTTCATGAAACCACCCCTCAATACCACGATCTGATTGTGAGGCAGGTAAAATACGGAGGTTTGGAATTGTAGTAGGTAAAAAGGCACTTGAAATAGCTTCTTTTTTAGTTTCATTTTCGTCTAATTCATAGTTTCCCATGATCAGATCGCCTACAGATAAACAACCTTCTTGTGCTGATTCAGGGGCGTAATACATTGATAGTGTAGCTTGTCCATCCATATCAATAAGGCCTACGCGATACTCTTGATGAAACTCAGTAGCTAGTCCTGAACCTATTGTTGCACTTGACACTGTTTTACCAACACCACCTTTTTGATTCTGAATCACTATAATCTGTGCTTTCTGCTTATCACTACGTTTGAACTTAGGTTCTTTACGTAATTCAACAGAGAGCGAATCTCTTACTTTATAAATTTCTTCGATGTCAATTGACCACTGTGCATCTTCGTGTCTACGTGGGTCAATACCCAGTGAAGCGCAATACCTATCTAAAGTTTTTACATCAATATCTAAATATATAGATGCTTCAGCTCGCGTAAAACTTCTAAGCTCCTTACGATGATTTACTAAAAGCCTCTGATTGCGTCTTTTTATATAGCGATCAGCGCCTTCCTTTAAATCTTGAAAAATGTGAGTAGTCTTTTCAATGGTCATAGATGAATCCCTTTTTGTTTAAAACAAGTGTATCCCTTGTTTTTTGAGTTGTCCATGTATTTTAGAGGTATTTGATTTTTTGTTTTAGTTTTATAATTTGAGTTATTCACATTGAATAATTACCAAAAAAGAAGCCGTAGGTGTTGGCAAATAGGGATTGTAGGTAAAATACAACTTGAGGAATATTTTTATCGTTATTTTAAAAAATGACTATTGAAATACAAGCTCCCCTCATCATCGAAATATAAGCTAATTAGAGAGTATATTTTAATGTCTAATATGTGTAATCTAGTAAAAACACCAAGAATATGTCATCAACTAGCAAATACAGTCTCGACATTGGAAGAAGAAATGAGCATCGATGAGAAAAAGAAAGTAGTTTCAAGGGATTCTCTTCCTAAACACATAAAAAAGAGCCATCAGATAGTATTTAGTCGCCAAGATTTATCTGCCCGTGAAGCAGATATATTTGCACTCATGATTGCAACTATGAAAGAAAGTGATTGGGTTGGAACAACCCCTAAATACGAGTTTTCAGCATCTCAGCTCTCCAATTGGCTCAATATAGCGCCAAAACATATAGCGACATACCTTAACCCTGTAGCTATGCGGCTATCACGATATAGCGTTGGTATAAAAACTGAAGATGGTAATGGTGAAATTGAATTTGACTATAAACCAATATTTAAAAATATAAGCTATAAAAACCGCACATTTACAATGATACCTAATGATCTTCTGAAGTCTGAGTTTATAGAGTATAAGCAAGGATTTGCGCTGATCAATACCACAAGCTTTTTATGCATAAAACAGGAATACGCAAAGCGACTCTATGAAATACTTAGTAGGTTTAAAGAGCCCGGCTACGAAATGCACTTGATTAAGCTTGATGAACTAAAAGGTTTATTTGGTCTATATGATGAAAAAGGGAATTTAAAATCAGATAAATTATCTTTTAAAAATAATGGGGTTTTTATGCAGAGATGCATTAGAAGCAGCATTGATATTCTCAAGGCCAATCCGACAACAAATAAAGAGCTATTATTTTATGAAAGTGCTAATGGTGAAGTTGGCTACGAATTAAAAAAACAAGGCAACAAAATCATAGCTATCAAATTCCTTATGAGTTGGATAACAAAAGGCAATATTGAGGAATTTAATGAACGCGATGCTATTTCTACTATTAAAAAGCTAGAGCTTAAAAGGCAGCAATTAAAGTCTGAAGGCAATGGTAAAAAATTATCAACTGCAGAACTTAAACTGTTACTTTCTGCATACAATTACACTGGTAATGAGGATCTATCTAATAAAATAGCTACAACCTTGATTGAAAGGCGTAATAACCGCGCAGAACAAGCATCCAGCAAAGAAGAAATTGATATTGCGAATAAACTGACTATAGATAATTTAGATATTCCATATTAAAAAGCATATTACATATTTTTGGTATGTACTCTTAATAACACCAAAAATATGTAATGTAGCTCATATAAAATATGCTCACATAGACCTATTTTTAATAACTTCCCATAAAATACGACGAATATAGCCCTACAAATAAATAAAACACCAATAATATGTTACGTACATGCAAAGATATAACCCTCAACACCAAAAATATGTTACGTACATACAAAGATACAAGCTCTCAACACCAAAAATATGTTACGCATATACACAAATACAAACTTTCAACCTCAGAATTGTATTAAATATATTAAAAAAGAGCTTAATCTATCATTTTGCATGCTAGCAATGAGACATATACTATAAAAATAGTGTATGTCGTCAGAACCTTATTCTAAAAAAGAACACCAAATATATGTAATCTAAACACCAAATATATGTAATCTAAACACCAAATATATGATCCGAAACACCAAATATATGATCCGAAACACCAAATATATGATCTGCCATCATGTTTTTATCTTTTAATAACAATGACTTACATGCGCCTATAGTTCTTATAGATCTTATAGTTTTAATAGATTTAATAGAATTAATAGGTACTGTGGATATGTGAATAAGTTAATGTCGAATCTAACGAGTTAATTAGATCAATATTTTACTAACTCATTAGTGAAATAGTTAACAATTAAGACTAATTACCCTATTAAGCTACTATTAAAAGGGATTAAGCTTTAAAAACACTGTGGAGTAGGTAAATACATGATCTCTAAATTATCTTTATTATCTAGCATCAATTAACTTGGACAGTTGATTTCATTAAGTCAGAACGTTACCTATAGACGGATATACATTGTGAACTACCCACAGACGCCACCACGTGTCGATCAATGGGCTTCTACAGTCTAGCTTATGAATGCTAGGCTGCTTCTTTTTTCTCAGATCCAACAGCAAACTTCGATAGCTCGAAGACTTTCATTTTATTAGCTGCTTTCCGCTGAGAAGTGGGATTAACCCTTGCGACGATTCCAGCCGCTATTAAGTCTAACTCACCTGTGTTCGCTATGCTTTTAGCCGCTGAAAGGTCGCGATTTTTATGCGCTCCGCAAGCCACACAAATGAAATGTCTATCGTTCAATGTTAAAACATGGTGCTGGCCGCATTCTGCGCAAATCCCAGTCGACTTTTCAAATC
Organism: Pseudoalteromonas sp. KG3; assembly: GCF_030436385.1. Taxonomy (NCBI): domain Bacteria; kingdom Pseudomonadati; phylum Pseudomonadota; class Gammaproteobacteria; order Alteromonadales; family Pseudoalteromonadaceae; genus Pseudoalteromonas; species Pseudoalteromonas sp. KG3. The sequence continues at coordinate 163,847 of NZ_CP098525.1, read as the reverse complement.
GACCAATTTCATGATAGAGCTTGCCTTCAAGCTCAGCCTTGTATTTTGAAAGCTGAGTTATCAGAGCCATCACATTGTCAGCTACCATGCTGCCATTGAATTTTTGCATCGCTTTTACGTTTAAATCTTCAAACACTAAAATGTCATTTTCATTGGTTATCTGTCGTGAGATTTCGTGTGCAAAGTCGAGCCTTTGTCTTGAGATCTTACCGTGTAATTTATTGATGCGTTGTTTTGTTTTGTGCCAGCGATTTGAGCCTTTATTTCGGCGGGCAAGCTGACGTTGCAATTGATTTAATTTTGCTTTTGATTGCTTTAAAAACTTTGGATTCTCGGCCACGTAGCCGTTCGAGCCAACTACCGTTTGCTTTGAGTTAATGTCAAAACCTGTGATTGTTTTTAAAACGCGAAGCGCTGTTTTGCACTCCACTTCTTGAGTAATACTGCATTCCCATTTACCGTGGCGAAACTGAACAGTTACCGTTTTGATTTTGCTAGCCAGTTCGCGATGTAAAATGATAGGCACTTTACCAACTTTTGGAATACTGATAGTGCCATCTTCAATACGGATGCAATTAGAATTGTTTACCGCTCGAAATGAATCGTTGTGAAGTTCTTTCTTTTTGTATGAGATTTTATGCTTTGGAAAGCGCTGCAAACGGCCTTTCGAGATTGCGTTCTTTAACGCAGTTTCTAAGTCGCGAGCAACTTGCTGAGCTGCTGCCGAGTCAAAAGACTTAATCCACGTAAACTCTTCAAAAGGCTTTATTTCCTTAAGAAGCGAGGCCATATCATTGTAAAACAAGAATGTTTTATCGAACTCATATCGACGCATATTTTCAGACAGTAATAAGTTCCAAATACCACGCGCAGTCGCGCCAAACTCTATGAGTTTAGCTTCTTGTTCTGGCGTAGGATTCAGTCTGTAATTGTATCTAAGCGTCTTTTTCATATGCTGTATAGACTACTGTATATGAAAGGGTTGTCAAGATGGAATATGAAACTAAATCACACTGCAAATATCTAATAGCGTTACATTTAATCTTAGTTGTGAAATATAGAAGGCAATTGCTACAAGGTAACTTGGGTGAATTCGTAAAACAAAAAATTTCTGAAATTACAGAGCGCTCAGAATTTAATATTGAAGAGATCGAGGTAGACAAGGATCATATACACATATTGCTTACGATTTCCCCGACCATTTGTGTTGCGAGTTATGTTCGTAGAATTAAACAATCAACGACACAAAGCCTATGGTCGAGATTTAAGTGGTTGAAAAAGCAATTCTGGATTGAGAAAACCTTTTGGTCTGACGGGTATTTTGTTTGCTCAGTTGGAAATGCTTCTGCTGATACAATTCGAAAATACATTCAAAATCAGGGCTAGTTATTCCGATTAATCCCATCGACGCCTCTTCGCGTCGAGCAATGGGTTTTCTCGGAAGGATTCGATAAAAATTGACTAAAAACTTCTAACATAGACTTTTTTAAATAAATTATTTATTGAGGAAAATACGATTTCATTCGGTATATCGCTTAACTGATAACTAAAAGAAAGGAAATCGATATGCAATTCTTACATAGCCCTAAAATACTCACCTTATTACTCAGTGTTCATCTTGGGGTTACTAGTTTAGCAATGCCGATATTGTCACATGCGGCTAGTCCAATTACACATACATTTAATATTCCCGCGGGTAAACTTAATAATAGTTTAAATCAGCTCGCGATAACTGCAGGTATAGAGTTCCATTTAGATGCTCGTTTAACACATAAAAAACAAAGCCCTTTACTTAAAGGTAATTATAGCGCTGAGCAAGCTTTGAGTATTTTGCTCTCTAATAGTGGACTTTATAGTTTAATACAAGCAGATGGTTCATATAGAATTTTAGCAAAAGTAGATGAGAATAAAATAATTTTAAATACAATTAATGTAGCAACAGGAGATAACAATGGTGTCACTCGTGATGAAGCTGGTAAGCATGCAATTTATGATGACGATATATCTACGGTATATACATCAATAGATGAAATAGAACGATATAAGGGCAAAGATGCTGGTGATTTATTCAAAGGTATGCTCAATATTTACAGCGGTGATGCACGAAATGGTGGTGGTGTTGACCCCAGTATTCGCGGAGTGCAAGGACCTGGGCGAGTGCCATTATCAATAGACGGTACTGAGCAAGCAATTACTGTGTGGCGTGGTTATAGAGGGGTTTCAAATCGAAATTACGTTGATTCAAATTTAATTGGCAGTATTAAAGCAATAAAAGGTCCCTCTTTAACTCCGAATACACATACTTCTGTTGGTGGTGGGGTGCAAGTTAGTACTATTAGTGCTAGCGACGTACTGCTTGAAGGGGAAAGCAGCGGCGGGGGGCTTGTCATAGAGAGCAGTAATAATGCCGTTGATCCTAAGCTGCCCACTTTATTCACAGGGCAGGATTACAGGGATGTAGAAGGTTTCCCGCAAATGTCACCTAATTTTGCATATGGAGATCCTTCATTATGGCAAGAGATGAGTGGTAATAAAGAAAATAACCCTTTGTCAGGTGAAGATTACGCTTATCGTTTAGCGCTAGCTACGCGCCAAGATAACTATGAATTACTCGCCGCCTATGCATATCGTAATAAGGGCAACTACTTTAGTGGCACCAAAAAATCAGAGTTTTACAATAACCCTAATGATCAAGAGTTCAATATTACTAAAATGAATCCGCGTTCTCTAGCGCACCGTCAACGACCAGGTTATGAAGTGCCAAATACATCGAGTGAGTTGGAATCTTTCTTACTCAAAGGTGAATTTAAAATTAGTGAAAACCAGCAATTAAACTTAGGTGCACGTGTCACTAATGCGCAATATGGTGAAATTATGGCAAGTCGAGCTGGTGACATAGGTGAAAATGGTGAAATGGCGCAATGGCCTCTTAGTAAAGTTGAAGCACAAGCCTATAACATAAAATATCAGTGGAACCCGAAAAGTAAGTTTATTAACGTCACTTCAAACCTATGGAGCACCCATACTATTAGCAATACTAATTCTGCTGGCGGGTTCCCAAATTACGCTAATGCAATATGGGAGTTAGCGGATCCTGATGCAAGTCCAATAATACGTAATACAGCAGTTGCCAGTAACCGTGAGAACCGTTTTGGCTTTGATGTAAGTAACCAAATGATGTTATCCGATGAGTTGGAGCTAACTATGTCAGCGCGTTATCAATATCATAAAATTCGCTCAGAAGATGAATACCGGGGTACAGTCGATGGTTGGAAGCACTGGCCACGCGAGGGTAGACGAGAAGAGCTTGAAGGACAGTTTAATTTTAAATGGATGCCTAGTGAGTCGCTGATACTTTCAGCAGGTGCAAGTTATAAAAGTTATTGGGCGATTGATGACTTTTTATCAAGCCGTATTTCGGCTGGAGACGAGCGCTTTACGAAAGAACACTCTGCCGCTGAAGGTGTATATTTAGAATATAAAACAGCTTACACAGAAGCTGAACACCAAGAAATAAGAGAGCAAGAGAGAGAGCAGTTTGGTGATTCAAGCTTCTTTGTTGATAATCCTGCACGATTGGAGAGTTTTCTTGATTTTAGAGAGAGTGATCGTAGAAAAAAACACAAAGCGGTCTTAGATCCATGGTTACATAATGGTGAGGGTAAATACCGCAGAGAGAATAATATATGTGTTAACGGGGAATTGAATAACGTAGCTAATTATATAGAAGGCAGTTGTCGCCAAGCGGGTGGGCCTGTAAATGAGTACGATAAGCAAATTGATGGCGGTAAAAAAAAGGGGAACCACTGGGCTCCAGCACTTGCTGCAACCTACTTATTAAATGAACATAGTCGAGTGTACATACGTTATACCGAGGGTATCCGCTTCCCGAGTATGTTCGAAAGTACCTTAGGCTTCTCGGCTAATAACAACCCTTACACAGGTATTAAACCAGAGCATACCTATAATTATGAAACTGCGTTTGTACATAACTTTGAGCAAGGGGATATTAAATTAACCTACTTTCATCATAAAACAAAAGATGTCATAGAACGCTCAGGTAATTTACTACGCTTTTACAATATTGATAAGCAAACATTGCAAGGGTTTGAGTTTCAAGGTCGCTATGACAATGGTTCGTTTTTTGCTGATTTAAGTTTATCTCATATGACTAAGAATGAAGTCTGTGATGAAAGCCTTGCAATTACTCAGGACCCTGTCGAGGGCTCAGTTCCGAATTGTGTACATGCTGGTTTTGCAGGTGGTTACTTAAGCGATCAAGCTATTCCTAATGACTCGGTTAATTTGAGCCTTGGTGGTCGTTATTTCGAAAATTCCCTGGAAACCGGATTACGAAGTGTTTATCTATCAGCAAGTAAAAGTGAAGAAGATCTTGAACGAGATAAAGCGCTGACTTTTGACGCATATGCAAAGTATAGCTGGAGTGAGCGCCTCAACGTTGAGTTGATAGCCACGAATTTAACCGATCTTTATTATATTGATCCACTGGTTCGTTCGAGTGTTCCAGCTCCTGGTAGAACTGTGAAGTTAAAACTACAAATGAGCTTTTAATTTATTGAATTAACTTAGTTGATTAGCTTAAAAAATAAACCCACAAACTAAATAGTTATTATTTTTTGTGGGTTTTTGTTTTTCGTTCGGTGTAGTTAATGAAAGCATCTTAGTTGTGCTTTTTATTTCATTGATTTTTATTTAAAAGGAACTGAAAAATGAACAAGTTATTCGCAACACTCGCAGTACTCACAACCACTTTTAGCTTTGCTGCTCATGCAAACTACGTAGGTACTCAAAATGACAATACCAATATTGAAGTAGGAGAGTCTACGGTTAATGGTGGTCCTCATGTAGCAGGGCGAGCTGGTATTGGCATCGCAGCAATGGGCTCTACTCAACAGAAAGTCGATTTTCAGGCATTATCAGCTTATGCTCAACCAACTAACGGTATTCACTCTTTAAGCATGGGTCATGGTGGTATTGGCGCATTTAATTTTGCAAAAGTGGGTACTAGTGATGTTTGGTTTGGTGAATGGTCACAAGATTTTAACGGTAATGGCAACGACCGCGCAGTATATTATGTTGGCAATAGTACCAACACGACAGTACCAGTAAGCGGCACGGCTAGTTATGCCATTAAAGGGGTTAATAAATTTAGCGGTAGTAATCAGTTAACCGGGGATTTTACGGCTAATTTTGGTACACAAAAGTTAACTGGTAGCTTGGCTAATTCAGCGCTTTCAGTGAGCATTGATGCAGATATCGTGACATCTACGGCAGCTTTTTCAGGAACGGCGCTTGCCAATGGTGTGGTATTTGGTAATAGCGAAGGCCATTTCTTTGGTGCTGATGCAGCATCACTTGCAGGTATTGCCACTTTTGCAAACCGTCAATTAGATACTGCGTTTGGTGGAGCTAAAAAGTAATCGCAATTATTTAGTTGGGGCTAATATTTAGCCCCTTTAATTGACGCTTTTGAGTATTATTATGAGCCATCAAAATAAAAATCATTACTACCGAACAGTAATACAATTATGGGTACTAATGTTAGTGTTAAACTCCCCTTTCTTATCTGCATCGACTGAAACGCGATTACATTTACAGCAACGTATAGAGCAAAATATAAAACAAAATGAGCATTCAATCGTTGCCGATGCGGCGCGTGATTCAGCTAAACCTTCCTCTTTTACAATTAATGGGCAACAAATCCAAGTTAATAACAATGTTCATGAGTTGGGCCAAGCAGTCTATTTTTTAATTCAGCATAAGCAATGGCCAGCTGCACAAAATTTGTTATCTCGTTATGTGGCATTAGAAAATTACGATGTGATGCTAGTTCATTATGCGCAAGGTGCGATTGCTCGATCTGCTGGACGTTTAAACGAAGCTGAGCAGCAACATTTGGTTGTGTTGGCTCAACAACAAGATTTTTTACCTAGTCAATTAGAGTTGGCGCGGGTGTTGTTTGATAACAATAAAAATACTGATGCGCTTATATTGTTTGAGCATATTGCTGAGCAGTTACCAAATGACAACCCTAAGGTTGACGGTGTTCGTCACACTGTAAACAGTTTTATTGATGCGCTTAACTATCGTCAAGCTTGGCGAGGGTCTTTTTCGTTAGGGCCAAGTCTTAGTGATAACTTAAATCAATCATCACAAAGTTATACGTGTTTGCTTTGGCTACCGACTGAAGAGTGTTTAATCGAGCGTAAAACCCCGCCTGAAATATCGGGAGAGGGCGTTGACTTTGATGCAAATATTAGTAAACGATTTACGTTTTCTGGTCACCACGGGTTGAGTTTTCGAGGCCTTGCTTATGGCAGTAATTATTTAAATAACAGTGAATATAATGAGCACACTGTGATTGCTAGCTTAGGTTATAGCTATCAAACGGCTTATGAACAATTTTCAGCATCTGGGCAATTTAAATACAATGCATTAGGTAATAGCACACTTTACAGTGCTGCGGGTATTAAGCTTGATTGGCTAAAAAACCTTTCAAAAAAACTAAATATAAAACTTGAACTTGAAATTGAGCAGCAATCTTATCAACCTCAGCACTATAGTTATCAATCCGGTACACAATTGGCAAATTACAATACCCTTTGGTATCAGCTTAATGAACAATGGTTACTATTTGGTGGTCTAGATTACAGTAAAAAGAATAACAGTGAACAGGTACATGCTTACCAATTATTTTCGAGTAGATTTGGTGTCAATAAGCGCTGGGGTAACGGGGCAGAGGCAACATTATTTGCATCACTCAGGGCGCGTAAATATGAGCAGTATAGTGCTTTATTGGCACATAAGCGTAAAGATCTTGAACAAAATTACACACTGATTGTAAGCATGCCAAGTCTAGCCGTATTTAGCATGACACCAGTTTTTACCTTAAATCATATAACAGTAAACAGTAATGTTGATTGGTTATACAGTTACGATAAAAATACGGTGAGTTTAAAGTTCGAAAAAATATTTTGAGCTTTAACGCTTGTCACAAGCAGAAAAATTAATTAAGCGCTACTTTAAGGTTTCATTACTTTTAATTCAAGTATGCCTATATATTAATAAACTATAATAATGATCATGATCATTATGAATAGGTACAACTCTTGAATTAATTGCGAATGAAATGTATTATCATTACCATTAGGTTGTTTGGAGTAATACTAAGTGATGGTGATCAATCCTGCTAATATCGCGTGCGTTGATGATATGTATAGAAAACACAATAATTGGCTGTCCATTTATATTCAACGTCGATTAGGATGCTTAGAAGTAACTGCTGATTTAGTACAAGATACTTATTTGCGTATTCTAACAAAAGCATCATTACCAGATATAAAAGATTCCCGTCGCTATTTAACTCATATCGCAAAAGGGTTAGTCATCGATTTGTACCGAAGACGCAATATTGAAGCGGCTTACTTAGAACTAATAGCGAATGATCCACTTACTTCGTCTGAATCTCCAGAGTCTCATCTTATTATGGTTGAGGCATTAAATGAGATTGATATGCTTCTACGGCAACTTCCGGAAAAAGTACGCCAAGCATTACTTATGCGTCAACTCGAAAATATGAGCTATAAACAAATTGCAGCAAAATTAAAGGTGTCAGTATCATCGGTAGAAAAGTACATTGCTAAAGCTTTGCAAAGTTGTTTAATAGTTAATATTGAGATGCAGTCTTGACTATGGAAAAAATTTCTTCAAATACTATTCAACAGGCTGCGATATGGATGGCAAGATTATGGGCTGACGATGTTAATCAACAAGATGAAATTGCTTTTCAGACTTGGTATGAAGAAAAACCTGAGCATGCTTTAGCATGGCAACAACTGGAGTTATTACAAGAAAAATTTCATAAAGTCCCGCAATCTGAGCTTAGTCGGAAAGTATTAATAAGTCAGGAAAAAGGATTGTCGCGTCGACATCTACTTTTATTAGGACTTTTTACTTTAGGGAATCTGAGTTTAATTTTTTCTGGCTTGGCAGGGCACCCTGGCAGGCGTGAATATGTTACTGCCGTAGGTGAAATAAAAACAGTTACTCTAAGCGATGGAACAGTAATGTCAATGAATACAGATACAAGTGTCTATGTTGACTTTGAACAATCAGAACGTAGGTTGTATTTGTTGAAAGGTGAAATTATGATTTCTAGTGCACAGGACATAAAACCTTTTTATGTAACGACGCGTGATGGCAAAGTGGTACCAATTGGAACTTATTTTATAGTAAATCAACGTGAGCAAGAAACCATAGTGAGCGTGTATGAGGGAGTTGTGGAGTTACGGCCAATGAGAAGCATACAGTTTGTGCAATTAAAAGCGATGCAGCAAGCTGCTTTTAATACTAAGGGGACTATGCCGATCCAGCAATTATCGACTAGTCGAGCATTATGGCTGGAGCATAAAATACAAGCAACCAACAGTAAATTAACTGATTTTATAATCGAACTCGCTAGATACCACCGTGGTGTTATCAATGTGGCGCCAGAGCTTGCTAAATATAAAGTAACAGGTATTTTTTCAATAACTAATATAGATAAAACCCTACATCATCTTAGTGAAATTTTGCCGATAGAAATTACTTACTATTTTAAACGTTGGATATATATTAAGGAAAAGCCTAAAAATCTACATTAAAACCTTGGTCTAAGTTGAGTGTTAATATTGTATCTGGTCATAAAATTATCTATCCAACTATCATAGGTCGTGTTTATATTAATGCAGAAGTTAGGTTTTAATTTAATGATTATTAGTTGTTATTGTAGTGATTACTGTTGTACCTCCAGTCACTCAATTAATAGGCATTAATGCTTCCCAAAAAAATTATATTTTATATTACGGTAAAGGGCGTGAAATTACATAATATGCACATATCATTAAAAATAGTGCCACAACACTAGCCAGCAATAAAGAGGGTTGCCCCCCTAAATAAAACAAAATATAGCCAACGGACATGCCGAGACTTGCGATTATCTTTACTGGTTTAGAAATAGTGCCATGCGTTTGCCAATTGGTGAGAGTTTTCCCAAAACGAGGATGATTAAGTAGCAGGTACTCAAAACGCTTTGATGAGCGGCTAAAACAAAAAACTGCACCAATCAAAAAAACAGTTGTAGGCATAATAGGTAAAAATAAACCTATTATGCCTACTCCGGTTAATAAAAATCCACTTACCAAGTATGTTATTTTTTTTAAGTTACCAGCAATTATTTGCGGGCTAGTTTTATTTATGAATTTCATAATTTACCATTTCGTTTTTGCCAGCTCATACAAATAGTTACACTACTCGTTATTCAAATACACTATCAACGGTACTACGTACTAGGCTAAAAGCATCCCGGGCACCATCAATGACAAGGCTTTGCTGTTCATACGTGAGCTCAATAGCATTTAAAGCGGTTGTAAATACTTTCCATGACTGTCCGCGACCAATCGCTGCTGGAGCCAAATGAGTGGCACCAAACTCTTCTGATAGGCCAATACGTTTTGCTGCTTTTAATAAATACTCGGCACCTAAGTTAGATCCTTCAGATACATAAAGCCAACCAAGAGAAGCTGGGTAGTCAATGTTTGGCAAATTATTCTCGGCTTTCATATCATTAATATCGGCATTTAAATCTAAATAATCTTTTTTAAGATAACTAAGACGCGCTCGTTCAGGTAAATCCGTAAATAAACATAGCAGCTTAAGATCACAATAGAGAGGCGCTATGGCTAAATGAAAACGATACTGTACCGCTAAAAATAAAGCGTAACGGCCTAAGTCTGTAAAAGGTCGTTTTGTCATAATCATCTTATCTAAGCTGTCATGTGTGGTTGTGGTGTCGAGCTTTAGCCTTTGGGCCAGAGTGAGTATTTTAGCTTCTTCGTTAACGTGTAACTCTTCAATCATGGTCTATCCTTTAGTATTAACTACTTATCATGTAATTAGTAATGGTTATATAAACACAGCGATATCGCTGTTAATGAATAAAAAACGCAACAGGAACGGCCATGCTAATTGGGTCCCCTGTTACTGTGTTAGGAGGTGCAGGCAAAGGCTCTGCACGTCTAACTAATTCGATGACCTCTTGATCTAATGTAGCTATTCCACTGGGCTTAAATAGGGTGACATCCAGTACATTCCCCTCTCTGTCCATGGTAAAGCTTACCCACGGAATACCTTGTTGACCCCGTAATTTAGCCATTCGTGGGTAACGTTTTTTCCTTTCTAAATGTAGCTGTAACGCACTTTGCCAAAGTTGTTTAGCCGAACTTTCATGTTCACTCAAAGCACCTTTTACAGGGCCAGATGCCACTTTGGCTTCTTTTACTGGTAACGCAGCAGGTGCACTCGTTTGATCTACGTATTGTTCACTCGCCCCCGTTGCCGTTGTGCTATTAGGTTGTGACTTCGGCACAACGTCTATTTTTTTCTCAGTGGTTCTTTTTAATGGTTTACTTGGCGCAGGCTTAATTAGTTTGTCTTTAATGGTAAAGTCAGACTTACTTTCTATAATTGGCTTTACTAAAGGCTCTATTTTTGTAGCCTCAGGTTCACTGCGCTGCTGTTTCATTGGCGTTGATTCTTGTTGCTTTGGCCCAACAGGTAGCGCTAATTGTTCAGACTTTGGTGCAGCAACAATGCTTACCTCAAAGACCTGTGGGGATGCTTGGATAGGCACATTGTTATTATGTTCTTTTGGTAATAAAAAATAACCTGCAATAGCAAAGTGTAAAATAACAGCCCCTAAAATAGCGATAATTACTTGCCATGATACTAAGCGAGAAGCTTTCTCAGTGGTGCCTATAAACATACTCACTGGGCAACGTCCGTTTCGTGTTTTAAGCCCACTAGCGCCACTTTTGAGTAGCCTGCTTTGGTTAATTGATTCATTAATACCATAAACTGCCCATATTCAACTTTGCTATCAGCACGCAATAAAATACGTTGCTCAATTTCAATTCCATACTGCTTTAGTTCTTGAGCCAAATTTTGTTGTTGAATGACATCGCCCTCACCAAATATTAAGGTTAAGTCTTCTTGTAACGTTAGATAGGTAGGATCGTCATTCTCTGGATGCGCTGGGGCTGCAACTGCAGGAAGTTTAACGGGCACGCTCACTGTAGCAAGGGGGGCTGCGACCATAAAAATAATCAGTAATACCAACATCACATCAATAAAAGGGGTAACGTTAATTTCATGCTGTTCATCTAAACTATCGTTATCGGTATTTTTAGTAGTAAATGTCATTATTTAAGACTCTTTAGATACGATGTTAACAGGGCTTTTATCATCATTAAGTAAGATAGCTAAAGGCTTTGCTTGAGGGTTTTTTCTATCAAGATCACGACTAATTAGTATCATGGTGGCAGTAAGAATGTCAGTCAACATAGCTTTATAACTGCCAATCGAACGAGAAAAATGGTTATACATAACAACAGCTGGAATTGCTGCAACTAAACCCAAAGCGGTTGCAAGTAGTGCTTCGGCAATACCTGGTGCGACTACGGCAAGGTTCGTTGTTTGTGTTTTAGCAATGCCAATAAAGCTGTTCATAATGCCCCAAACAGTACCAAACAAACCAACAAATGGTGCTACAGACCCAATAGTTGCCAGTACACCAGTGCCTAGATTCACATTTGCAGATATGGATGCTTGTACGCGTTCTAAACGAGCTACTAAGCGCTCTTTTAATGCTTCGTCTGTAGTCGGCCCTGCAGCACTAAGATGTAACTCATGTTGAGTTGCCGTTAAAAATATTAGCGCTTCGCTTTTTTGTTGTGTTAAATCATGGCTCGCCTCTGAAAAGCTTGTGCTTTGGAGTAAATGTGTAAGTAATTTTTTACTGTGCCGTTTGGCAATATTTAGCTGTATAGATTTAAATATACAGATAGCCCATGATATTAATGATGCAATAAGCAGCCCTATAATTACACTTTTCACTACAATATCAGCGGCTTTGTACATTCCCCAAGGAGATAGGTCATGTGTTTCAAAAGTGGCTTCACCAAGTTTATGCTCTACATTAGTTACGTTAATGGCCTCATCACTAGATGGTGTAATAGATGGTTGTTCGACGACTGATGAAGTAGCTACTATCTCACTTGTTACTATTGACAGAGGTACCTCAGCGGCGTGTATTGTCATAGACAATTGTACAATTCCAATACTTAGCAGGGATAATAACAATATAGCTTTTGTAAACATTTTGATTCCTTATCTTTTTTAATATGGCCCACAAACTCAGCTGTGTATTAGCAACAAGCAATATTAAAGTATGCATCTGATGGGTTACTTTATTAGTTATATAACTAGATGCCGAACGAGAATCGGTTTTCATCAATTAATAACAAAATTATTTTAATTAAACTTTACTGAACATTATAACTAACTGTTGAATGAGAATGAAAATCATTTATAATGTTGGCTGATATGCTACAGGAAGACCAAAATTTTGACCAGAAATACCGCTAATTCAGCAGGGTTTAATACGCTTTATCAGGAACACCATGAGTGGCTTGTTCGCTGGATTGCGCGTCGTACCTATAGCACTGACACTGATAGTGCACAAGATCTTGCTCAAGATACGTTTATACGTTTATTAAATAAAACTTCTTTATACAGCGAAATACGTAGCCCAAGAGCATGGCTTACAAAAGTTGCTGGTAACTTAGTAACCGATGACATACGGCGCAAGATTTTAGAAAAGAACTATGTAGATTTTTTAGAAAGCATGCCAGAAACAGCCTATTTCTCACCGGAAGAGCAATTTCAGTTATTGAGGCTATTAGAACAAATAGACCGGTTATTAAGTGGTTTAAGGCCAATTGAAAAAACAGCATTCTTAATGGTTAGACTAGATGGGCTCAGCTATAAAGAAGTGGCAAAACAACTCGATGTAAGCTTATCATCTATTGAAAAGTACATCGCGAAAGCCATGTTTGAGTGTTATACCCTCACTTATTCGGATTAAAAGTAATAGATGGATACCACTGTTGTGCAAAAAGCAAAACACACGCCGTTACCTGATCAAATTGTGCAACAAGCGATTGCTTGGTGTATTTGTTTCGAGTCAGGCAACGCACAATCTAAAGATCTTGATGAGTACCAACGTTGGCGCTTAGCTGATCCTATGCACGAACTGGCATGGCAGCGGATTGAGTTATTAGAATCAACATTTTCAGGCGCGACAAAAAAAAGCGCCAGCATCGTTCATTCAACGTTACAAAAAACAGATCGTGACATACAGAGCATGAGCCGCCGCCAAGCATTAAAGAAAATAGCAGGTACCACTCTTACTTTAGCAAGTGTTAGTTGGTTAGCTGATAAACAAGGCGCTTGGCAATACCTTAACGCAGATTATGCAACCACTAATCAACGTGAACTTTTTACGTTAGCCGATAACAGTCAGCTTTGGCTTAATAGTGGCAGTACCGTTGAGCTTAATTTTAACAACCAAAATAAACACATTCATTTAACGCGTGGAGAAATGCAATACACCGCCTCAGTTAGCGCACAGCCGCTCCAAATAAAACTTAATCATGGAGTGCTAATAAGTGATAGTAAACAGTTTTTTGTGCGTCATGAAGATGACCATGCACTAGTTAAAGTTATGCAGGGCAGTATTGTTGTACAGCAGCCAAATACTTTCCTCACTAACCAAGTAATGAATGCAGGAGCGCTTTATAAAATAACCTCAAATTCAGTGCAGCAGTTAGATAATCATATATTTGATTACAGTAGTTGGACCGAAGGGCTTCTTTCTGTGCGGAACATGCCCATAAAGCATTTTTTAGCGGAGTTATCACGTTATCACCGTGGGTTTATAAAATGTGCGCCAAATTTAGATGATTACTTAGTATCTGGGGTGTTTCAATTAAATGATACTAACCTCATTTTAACAACTCTTGCTCGCACTGCTCGCGCTAAAGTGCATTACATGACTCGTTGGTGGGCTGAAATACGGCCTTAATTATTCAATTAGTTACCCAGTTCAATAGAGTTATATAAAAATATAAGATAATTATCATTTAACCTTACGGGGTTTCTATTTTCATGCGTCATATAAGTATGCATTAAAGAAATAGGAAATCATTCATGCCCCGCGCTGCACTACACTTATTATCCGTTGTAACTTGTTTGTTGGTTATCACACCCACTGCAAGTTTAGCTGAACAAGCAACAGCGACATCACAAATAAAAATGATCAATTTTGATCTACCCGGGGGCGAACTAGGGGATGTACTTAGATTATTTTCGCGCCAAGCCGGTGTAACGCTGTCATTTGAAGAGCGGACTGTACGTGGTTTTTCAGTTACTGCAATGTTAGGTCAATACAGCACTGAATCAGCATTGTTGACGCTATTACAAAATACTGACTTACAGGCCTTACCAATTAGTAGTCGTGCATGGTTAGTACAGGAAAAAAACCAACAAGATTTAATAACCCTAAATACTATTAATGTGCAAAGCCGTAACGTTGATCTAAAAGATCAAACCTACACCGAAGCTGCCTCAGTAAACTTGATCACTCAGCAAGATATTCAACGTTTTAGAGGAACCAGTGTTGGCGATATTTTTCAGGGCACGCCGGGTGTATTGATCAGTGAAAACCGCAACTCTGGTGGTCTCGATATAAATATTAGAGGTATGCAAGGACAAGGTAGAGTACCTGTGGTGATCGACGGCAGCCGCCAAGAAACCACGGTTTATCGCGGTTACTCTGGGGTGTCAAGTCGTAGCTACATTGACCCTGACTTAATCGGAACACTTAAAATTAGTAAAGGCCCGGTAATGAGTGCTGATGGCACCGGCGCGACGGGTGGCTTAGTGAGTGTAAGCACATTAAGCGCCGATGATATTGTAAAAGAAGGCGAGTTAACGGGCTATCGATTGCGTGTTAGCGCCATTGGAAATAGCTCAAATGCACCCGATCCTGGGACTTATGCGGGTTATTATTTAGCACGTAATGCGTACCGCTCCGAATGTCGGTTTTCGAGCTACTGTAGCGATCAATATTTAATGCCAGAGCGCTTTGCACCTGATGAAGGCATGGATAGACCAAGCTTATTTAAATTTAGGAGTTATGCCGGTAGTTTTGCAGCAGCGAAACATTTTGAATGGGGCGACCTTATTGGCGCCTATGCAAAAAGAGAGCAAGGTAACTACTATGCAGGCAGTAATGGCCCTGCACCAGAGGTCATTTACGGCGAGCCAGACAAACTTGCTTGGTACACTGAAACGCAAGTATCAATGCAAGGCGCGTCACGTTTTCGTGCTAATGAGCGTATCCCCAATACTAACTTTTCGAGTGAATCTTGGCTGTTAAAAAGTAATGTACTGCTGCCCGATGATCAAAGTCTAGAAATGAGCTATATACGTTATAACAGCGCGTATGGCGAAATGATGCCTTCACAAATACGTTCTTTTGGTCAGGCAAGACAATGGCTTGATAGCGAAGTAACCAATCAAACTTACACATTGCGATACCGTTGGCAGCCAATTAAATATGACTGGGCTGATTTTAAAGCCAATATTTGGCATACCGATGCACTTACTCAGTTAAATACCCCAGGTGTTGGCTCAGTAGATATTGCTGATAATGTTGCTCGCAGTGATGACTATCAACGCTTTGGAACTGATATAAGTAATAGCATGATGTTTTACTCAGCAGGCGAATTAGAACTAAGTTATGGCTTTGCTGGACAGTATGAAAACATGGACACTAACACCCCTGAAACTGAAGGTTTTTATGTGGGTTCGCGCAGCGGGTGGCGTAAAGAGTTCAGCGCTTTTAGTGCAGTAGATTGGCAATTTGCATCAGCATGGTCACTAGAAGCCGGTTTACGTTTTACTCATTTTTCTTCTAAAGACAACAATCCTCTTGCTATAAACACGAATGATCCCGCCTGCATATCTGACGATGCAGGTGGTTGCTTAGAAGTGCAATATGAAAATAGTCATTCAGGTACTGCGCCGTTAGTCGCTATAAAATGGCAAGCATTTAAAGGATTACAATTTTACCTTCGCCATAGCGAAGCATTACGCATGCCGAGTTTATTTGAAAGCACCTCAGGCTGGTCTGTAAGCCCTGTATTAGATATCCCCTTAGAACCTGAACATGCAACTAATCAAGAAGTTGGCCTAAATTATTTAAACGACTCATTACTGATCAATGATTATAAAGTGGGTTTCAAGCTCGCGTATTTCCAAAACCACGTTGATGACTACTTAACTCGCACCCAGCCAAATGCATGGGAGCAAAAGCAAGGTGGTCTCGACTTCTTCCGAATGCGAAATATCGACAGTCTTGATCTAAATGGCTGGGAACTTAATTTTAGCTACGACACAAAATACTGGCTTGTAGAATTAAGCGGTACGCATTACACCCATATTGAAGTGTGCAATGTAGGGAGTTACGTACGTTACTACTGTAATGATTGGGGCCTACCTGAGAGTTATATAAACAACATGATCCCGCCAAATTGGCATGCAAGTGCTCACCTTGGTGTGCGTTTATTTGAACAGCGGTTAGAAGCGGGACTAAGAGGCACTTTCATGGGGCAACGTAACTCAATCCCTCGTTACAACGCTCCAACAGGGTTTAATGAACCCGTCCTTTGGCACAGTTATAACCTGCTGGATATCTATGCCAGTTATAAATTTAACGATGATACGACACTCGATTTCACCGTAGACAATGTCACCGATCGTTATTACCTCGATGCCTTGAGCTTGGGTTTAGTACCTGCACCAGGAAGAACAGCACGACTGAGCTTAACCTTACAATTTTAACTGATAACACCTATCAGACAGGAGAATAAAAGCATGAAAAAAATATTTGGCGTAATCGCTATCATCGGGCTTTCGCTCACTATGTCGGCCTGTGGCGGCAGTAGTGATAAAAAAGCCGACACCGAAGTGCAAGTCCCGCAGCAAAAGCCAATCGCTGTCATTGAGTTACAATCGCCCACGGAACAAATATTTTCATTAGAAGCTGGCGCGGTACAAGTAACACTCAATGCTGATACAAGTACCCATGCCGAAGGTACTAGCTTAACTTACACGTGGCAGCTTATTGAGCGACCAGCTGCAAGTAACTCAGATATTACCAGTGCAGACAGTGCAATAACTGAATTTACAGCTGATTTCCCCGGTGTATATGTAGTGAGCTTAATCGTAAACGATGGCACCAAAAACAGCGAAGCTGTTCGTTTTACGCTCACTGCAACCAGCCCGTATCCAATTGCAATTACTGAGTCAATTTATAGTGTAAATTTGGGCACTGATAGCATTGGTCTTGATGGTAGTCAAAGCGTAACACCGACTGGTGAAACCGGCTCATTAGAATACCAATGGGAGCTTATTGAAAAGCCAACAGATAGTACGGGCTATTTAAACAATGCAGATCAAAGTCAAAGTACTTTATTTGTTGATTTAGCCGGTGATTACAAACTGCAATTTATAGTGACTTATAATGGCATTGCCAGTGAGCCCGTTAATGTTACGGTTAGTGTGGCAGAGGGTAATGCACCACCAGTTGCTAAAGCAGATGACATTACTATTATTTTAGGTGAAGAAGCCGTACTTGATGCCTCATCGAGTATTGATCCAGAAGGTGAGCAACTGCAATATCGCTGGCAATGGGGTTATAGCCCAACGGAGCCTGATAATGTACCCTTGCCAAAACTTGACGGTGCAACAACCGCCAAAGTGCGTTTTACTCCACAAGCTGTAGCAAATTATAAAATAATGCTATTTGTATTTGATGGCACGCGAAAAAGTGAAGAAAAAGAAATAACCGTCACAGTCAATAAAAACCCTGAAGCGACAACCAATGCGGCACCTATTGGTGAGTTATCAGCAACTGGTTATTATCCGTCTTACAGTATTGGTGAACAAGAAGTTGGTCTTCGCGCCGAGTTTAACTTTACTGGTTATGATCCAGAAGGTGAAGCGCTGCAAATTATCGACGCGACACTTGTTGAAAAACCTGAAGGTAGTTTAGCTGAGCTTGTTGATATAGGCTCTTGGAAACCGATGGGTAAAAAAATCCAAAAGTTAGATATAGCAGGTACTTATTTAGTTCGAATGGTGATTTCTGACGGTGAAAATCAAATGTCACTTGATGCCACGATGGAAGCAAAAGTAGGTAACGTTAACGGCCAACCTTCAACAAGTGGCGTTAATGCACAATCAAAATCAGTATTGGTTGGTGATGCGTTAGTATTTGATGCTTCAAGTAGCGATCCTAATGATGACCCAATTACCTTTCACTGGGAGCTAACAGATAAACCTGATGGCAGTAACGCGACAATTGAAGCCGTGATCGAGCCAGAGAGTCAAGAGTATCGCCGTGCAAAAGTGATCACCGATGTGCCAGGTTCTTACACTGCACGTTTGATTGTAGAAGATGACCGTGGCTTATTTGCCAAAACATATGCGCAAGATGATGGTTTAGCTAAATTAACCAACACAACACCAGAAATACGCTCAGTAGTATGGGCACGTAACTGGGGGCGTTTAAGGCCGGGTGAAGACTATTATCAAATTCTAACATGTATGTCGTTATCGCATCGCCCGGTGACAATTGATGCCGATGGTGATGAAGTATTCACGCATGAAGAGCTGATCAGTACACCTGAAGGCGGCGAGTTTACCAGTAGCCCAAGTGAGGCCGATTGCTCTAACACCCGAGGTCAAGTATTTACTAAACCAGGAACGTACACATTCAGATACTCTGCAACAGACTTAATTGATGATGCTCCACAGTACGATTTTGTAGTAAAAGTTGACCCAATAGCTGAGGCTAAAGGTGTTCGTTTACGCAGTTTAAATGACAATAATGAAAGCTTATGGCAGCCATTACCATATGAAAATATCCCTCCATTTGCTAATGACTTTTATGCAAGCTCTAAGCCTTTCCTTGAAGAAGGTTATGTAAGGTGGTCATTAACTGCAACAGATGCAGATTACACCATCGAAAATCTACATGTTAGTCATATCAATGGTGATTTAGAAAGCTTAACACCTCGCTTTGAAAACTTAATGCAAGGGCAAGTTATTGGCAAAGGTGAGTCAGTTGAGTTTAAAACTGTATTACCTGCGGTAACGTGTGTTGGAAACAAAGAGGCATCAGAAGGATTTCATTTTTCATTCAGAATTAAAGAAATTCCTGAGATCACTTTTGTATATGAAACATGGCGCACAGCTAACCAATCAAGCTTATTTGATGAGTGGAGAGAATGTGAGAGCGACTAGTTAGCATAAATCGATACTATTTAAAAAGTGTAGAGTGATTTTAATGCCACTTACCTTAGAGCAAGTGGTATTTTTTATTGGAAAGTTATGAGTCTGTAACGGATTCTGTGTAACTGCCCGTTTTTAGATTTTAAATATGTTTACTGAGGTTTTCCTCAAATTCAATGATAAAACCGCCAGTCTCGTATTGGTATCCGTCCATTTTTTTGATGCCTCTTTTATTCCTGAATAAATCATTTTTCTTGCAGAGTCGTCATTTGGAAATAGCTTACGGTTTTTAATCGCTCGGCGAATAACGCTTTTGAGTGATTCAATGGCATTCGTTGTTTAAATGGCTTTTCGTATCGCCTCAGGGTAATTAAATAACGTATTTTGATTGTCCCATTTCTCTGCAAACCGTTCCAACTCTAGCAATGTCTCTTCTTCTGTCGTAATGGCTTTATAATTTTTCCATGAAACCTATTTCAATGAGTTGGGAACCATATGATCTATGTATAAGTTATTTTTGTGGAAATATGCATCACAATCCCAGATAAATAGGGAATGCTCCAATTTATCCCTGCAATAGCTATGTATAAGCTATTTTTGTGGAGATATGTATCACAATCCCAGATAAATAGGGAATGCTCCTATCAATCCTCTGTAATAGCTATGTATGAGCTATTTTTGTGGAAATACGCATCACAATCCCAGAAATACAGGGAATTCTCTTATCAATCCCCTGTAATAGTTATGTATAAGCTGCCTTCGTGGAAATATGCATCACAATCCCAGATAGATAGTTATTTGGGAAGTGATTGGAAAGTTCCATGGGGTTTATTCTAAGTAATGAGGCAGAGTATTTTCCCCATTTAATGATAGAAGTTCTGCAGATGAGAGGTTTTGTTTACTAACGAAATACTTGAAAGCAAGTCGTCAACAAAGAAGGGCGTTTCGATAGTACAATTATCAAATCGGTACGGATGTGAAATCCCTAATAAGAAAACTTTTTATCAACTTTTTGCCGTAAAACACCGTTCCTTTAGGTCGGTGATATAAGGCAATAGTCGCGAAGCGACTAAGTGGGTTGTTCCTTTTTGATTGACTGTATATAATAACAGTATGATTATTCGCAAAGCTTATAAATTTCGTTTAAAAACAACACCCGATATTAACGCTAAAATGGCGCAATATGCGGGAAATTGTCGATTCTTGTGGAATAAAGCCTTAGCGATTAACTTATTTAAGTTACAGAATGAACAAAAAATTTGCTACTACCAAGAGTTGGATTTCTTTTCCAAACTTTGGAAAAAAAGCGAGGAGTATGGCTTTTTAACACTATCGCCCGCACAAACTATCCAACAAACATTAAAACAGCTTGAACGCGCCTTTAAAGACGCATTCGATAAAAACCAACCACTCAAACGGGTGCCTACTTTTAAGAAAAAAGGAGAGGTGAATAGCTTTAGTTTTCCACAAGGCTTTAAAATCGACAAGAATGGGAAACGTATTTTTTTACCTAAAATCGGTTGGGTTAATGTTAGAAAAAGCCAAGCTATTTTAGGAAAAGCTAAAAACGTCACTGTTTCACAAAAAGGAAAGCACTGGTTTGTTTCAATCCAAGTTGAACAAGAAGTAGCACCACCTAAGCACCCATCAAACGCCATAATTGGCGGAGATTTAGGCGTGAAACGCCTAATTACCTTTTCTGATGGCAGTTTTATGGAGCCGATAGATACCAGTAAACAGACAATCAGGATCAAACGATTACAGAAGCAACTTGCTAGAAAAGTGAAATTTTCAAGTAACTGGAAAAAATTAAAAGCAAAGATCACAACATTTCATACGAAAGTTGCCAATATTCGTCATGACAAATTACATAAGATCTCAACACAGTTGAGCAAAAGCCACGCAATCATCGTACTAGAAGATCTTAAAATTAGAAATATGACGAAAAACAGCAAAGGCAACAGTGAGCAGCATGGAAAAATGGTGAAACAAAAATCTGGCTTAAACCGCGTCATTCTCAATCAAGGATGGGGAATGTTTAAAGAGATGCTGAAATATAAGCAGGATTGGCTCGGCGGTCAGGTTATTTTTGTTGATCCGAAACATACCAGTCAAACGTGTCCAGCGTGTGGCCATCAATCAAAAGATAACCGATTAACGCAGTCTAAGTTTGAATGTGCGAAGTGCGGTTATCAAGATAATGCGGATCATGTTGGCGCATTAAATATTTTAGCGCGAGGTCATCGCGTTCTAGCCTGTGGAGAGATTGACATTAGTCAGCTTGTTGAAGCAGGAACTTGCCTTATGAGTGATCATAAGGCCCCGATGGTTTTAAACTAATCGGAATCCCCCTCCTTTCCTGAACTTGTTCAGGCGCTTAGCGAGGTGGGGGAGGATGTCAAAAGAGGGTTGCTCAATGCTGGCACAAACTAGCGATAAAAACCTTTACCCCAATCAAACTTAGATTACGAAGAAGTAAGTTGCGGGCTGATGACTTCTTTGGCCAGCCTTTGTGATATCAAAATAGATAGCGCTTTAACTTGTTTTTAAAAGCGCTACCTACGACCCACCACCTAAACCCTATAGTTAGTTGCATCGGTTTTCTCCAGGTAGTGCCCGAATAATGCCCTTAAAGTGCCTAAATACAGGGAAATAAAGCAGATATCAACCTAAGTCATTGATCTATAACTAGAGGTTTACTGCATCGGTTTTCCGAAGAAACCCCAGATAAACTCTCTTTCAAGTCTAAGAGAAGCAGAGCTTAAAGCACAAAATAAACCTAAGCCATTGTTTTATAATTAGAGGTTTGTTGCATCGGTTTAAAGCAGGGTATATAGGTTTGCTGCATCGGTTTGAGTGATTGACAATGGTGAACAAGGATTGATACATCAGAACATACGTCAAATGGATAAAAAACAGTCTATTTACCTCAGTTGCTCACAGGCGATTTTTGTATTTTATGAAATAAGTTGTGAGCAACTGAGGTAAATAGACCGAAAAACCCTATAGGTTTAGTGCATCGGTTTAAGAAAAATAGTGAAAACTCCGATATTACAATCATAAACGCACGAGGAGGCGTTTGTAACTGTGCGTTCTTAGTTCTTCTTACTACCCAACATCAACTGTGTTGATATGAGACACATGATCATTACATAATCTTTGCCCCTTAATCTTAATGTGTATATTATCTCAACTAATAAAACAAAAGGATTAGCTGTTTAGTTATTAACTAATACGGCTTGGCAGGGAATAGTATGTCGTTACCAGATTACCAATCATTCATGACTCCATTACTGCAGTGCTTAGCTAACGGTAAAACCGTCAAGCTTAAAGACATTGAAGCAAGCGTTTATCAAAACCTCGGTTTATCAGTAGAGCAGCTTAAGCTACGTATACCTAATGGTAAACAAACCTATGCCTACCATCGCTTGCAATGGGCTAAAACATACTTAGTTAAAGCAGGGTTAATTGAGCAACCTAAAAGAGCCTTTTGTACCATTACGAGCAAAGGTTTATCTGCGTTAGCAACAGGTGAACAAATCAATAACCAGTATTTAAGCCAATATCCTGAGTTTTTAGATTTTAAAACCCGTACTAAAGATACTAGCGACTCACTAGACGAAAACACCACCAGCTTAGTAAATAGCAACTCACACAAAACACCCGAAGAGCTGATAGAAGCAGCGGTAGATACACTCAACACTAACTTAAGCGACGAAATACTACAGGCCGTGCTTTCGGCCTCCCCTGCGTTTTTTGAAAACCTTGTAGTCGATTTAATGCTAGCTATGGGCTATGGCGGCTCACGTAAAGATGCAGGGCAAGCTACTCAGTATACTCAAGATGGTGGCATTGATGGCGTAATAAAAGAAGATAAACTCGGCCTCGAAATGATATATTTACAGGCTAAGCGCTACACCAATAAAACAGTGGGTAGAGCAGACATACAAGCCTTTGCGGGCGCACTTGATATGCACCGCGCTAAAAAGGGCGTATTCATCACCACCAGCGGCTTTAGTAAAGATGCACTGGAATATGTAGGCTTAATAGAAAAGCGCATAGTGCTTGTAGATGGTAAACAACTTACAGAGCTAATGCTTACTCATAACTTAGGCGTTAGCACCAAACAGGTATTTGAAGTAAAAGCGCTTGATAGCGACTACATTATTGAAGATTAATAAGTACGCTCGGCGTGCTAGTAGAAACCTCTACACAACCAATTAAGAGAACACACAACAATGGTTCAACAACACCAACAAGAATTAAAAAAACAGCTTTGGAATATTGCTAACAGCTTACGTGGCAACATGTCGGCTGATGATTTTCGTGATTATATACTTGGGCTTATTTTTTATAAATACCTTTCAGATAAGCTCAACACTTATGCCGATCAGCTACTGAGTGAGGACGGTATTGTATTTGCTAAAATTGACGAAACAACAGCAGAGGGCCAAGAGTATTTAGAGGCTGTAAAAGAAGAGGCGCTTGATAAGTTAGGCTACTTTTTAAAGCCAGCAGAGCTGTTTCATGTATTGGCTGAGCGTGGTGCTAACGATAAGTTTATTTTAGACGATGTAACCAACGTACTTAACCATATTGAACAAAGCACGATGGGCGCAGACAGTGCCGATGACTTTAACGGCTTGTTTGACGAGCTAGACCTAACCTCTAATAAGTTAGGGAAAACACCCGATGCGCGCAACAAGTTAATAGCCAAAGTATTAGAGCACCTTGATAACATCGACTTTCACCTAGAAAACAGCGAAATAGACATACTTGGCGACGCTTACGAATACCTTATTGGCATGTTTGCCAGCGGCGCTGGTAAAAAAGCAGGCGAGTTTTATACGCCGCAAATGGTGTCTAAGTTACTGGCAAAATTAGTAACCTTAAATAACCCGCATATTAAATCGGTTTACGACCCGACCTGTGGCTCGGGCTCATTGTTGTTACGTGTTGCTAAAGAGGCTAATAATCCTGATTTAAAATTTTACGGACAAGAGCAAAACCCAAGTACGTATAATCTAGCCCGCATGAACATGATTATGCATGACGTGCATTATACTAAGTTCGACATTCAAAACGATGACACACTAGAAGTTCCTGCACACCTTGAGCAACGCTTTAGTGCCGTAGTAGCTAACCCGCCATTTTCAGCAAGCTGGTCTGCCAACCCGCTACACATGAATAACGAGCGCTTTGCCGACTACGGTAAGCTAGCACCTAAAAGTAAGGCTGACTTTGCTTTTGTACAACACATGATCCACCAGCTTGACGATAACGGTACCATGGCAGTGGTGCTACCCCATGGCGTATTGTTTCGTGGTGCTGCCGAAGGGCATATACGCAAACACCTTATTAAAGAAAAAAACTACCTTGATATGGTAATAGGCTTACCTGCTAACATATTTTTTGGCACGTCTATTCCTACCTGTGTGTTGGTGCTAAACAAACACCGTAGAGCCGACGACAACGTATTGTTTATAGATGCGAGCAATCATTTTGAGAAAGGTACTAATAATAACTATTTGACAGAACAAGACTTGAACAGAATTTTAGATGCCGTAAAAGAGCGAAAAAACATTGATAAGTTTGCGTGTATTGCTTCTCGCAATTATTTGGTTGAAAATGATTTTAACCTTAATCTTCCTCGATATGTTGATATGTTTGAAGAGGACGAAGCTGTAGATTTAATGCTATTAGCTCAGAAGCTTAAGGCGAATGATAGAAATATGCTACAGGCAGATAATCAAATAGCCTACTTTTGCAAAGAGTTAGGAATTGATGCACCGTTTGAGGCTGACAAATGAGCAACTTATTACCAACGTTGAGGTTTAACAAATATACTTCCTCTTGGAGTGCTTCCTCGATGTGTGAGCTGGCGGAGGTCGACAAATCAACTTTACCTAAAAGCACTCCCCTTGATTGGGCATTTAACTACATATCTTTATCAGATATAAAGAATCAAGTAATAAAGCCTGAGTTGAGTTTATTTACAGTAGAAAATGCACCTTCACGAGCAAGAAGAAAATTAAAAGAAGGTGATATATTACTATCTACGGTACGGCCTAATCTTCAAGGGTTTGCAAAAGTTGGTAAGAGTCATAAAGACTGTATAGCAAGTACAGGCTTTGCAGTACTTAGCCCAAAAGATGGTGTTTCCAGTGATTTCTTATTTTATTATTTATTTTCACCTCGATTAACTTATCAGTTAGATAGTCTTGTTGTTGGTTCAAATTACCCTGCCATCAATAGCTCCGATGTAAAAGAGTTAAAGCTAAATTTTCCTTGTCTAAAAGAACAGCAAAAAATTGCCAGTTTCCTTACTTCAATTGATACTAAAGTTAACCAGTTAACTGAAAAGCACCGCTTATTAAAAGACTACAAAAAAGGCGTAATGCAACAAGTTTTCAGCCAAAAAATTCGCTTTAAAGATGATGATGGAAACGATTTTCCTAATTGGAATGAATATGCTTTAAGGGATATTCTTATTTTACAATCTGACGCATTAAAAATGGATGATGAAGCTACTTATGAGCTGATCACTGTAAAGAGGGGGTTTGGTGGGGTTAAAAGTCGTGGACACTTTAAAGGTAAGGATGTACTTGTTAAAAACCAATTCACTATCCACAAAGGTGAGTTTGTAATATCAAAACGACAGATAGTTCATGGAGCCTGCGGGTTGGTACCTGAAGAGCTAGATGGGGCTATTGTTTCTAATGAATACAATGTATTTAGACCTCAATCAACAAAGTTAGATATTGATTACTTTAACCGCTTGTCTACAACCCTCTACATGCGACGTGCATTTTTTATTAATAGTGATGGCGTACATATTGAGAAGTTACTGTTTAAAACCCAAAGCTGGCTCAAAACCAAAGTTCAGTTACCTTGCTTGAAAGAGCAACAAAAAATAGCGCAATTTTTAGAAGCACTCGATAAAAAAACAAACGCTGTTAACGAGCAAATTGAACAAACCAAGCTATTTAAAAAAGGCTTACTACAGCAAATGTTTGTGTGAGAAATAATGACTAATAAAATTAACGACGACCCAATAGCGAACATTATTGATATTCAAACTTTGCAAGAAAGCGTAGAGGTTGAGTGTAAGCAGGCGAGTGGCCGCGATGGCCATGGTGCAGTGCCTAATGATATGTGGGAAACTTATAGCGCGTTTGCCAATACTCGTGGTGGCTTAATTTTATTGGGCATTAAAGAAAAAAAAGGCACGTTTACAGTTGAGGGTATAACAAACCCAGCGCCGCTAATTAAGAATATTTGGGATATTGTTAATAACCCCAATAAAGTGAGTATTAATTTGCTCAGCGAAAGCGATGTGCGCGTTGAAACACTTGAAGGCAAATCGGTTATTGCGATTACTGTGCCACGCGCTCCGCGTCAAAGCCGCCCTGTATTTATAAATGCAAACCCACTTAATGGGACCTATCAGCGCCGTTATGAGGCCGACCAAAAGTGTTTGCCACCGACAGTAAATAAAATGCTGGCAGAGCAAGAGGAAGTGCGTGATAACCGCATTTTAGAGCACTTTACCCTAGACGATATAGACCCCGAAAGCTTGCGCATTTACAGGCAAATGTTTGTTGACGCTAAACCGCAACACCCCTTTTTAGAATTGAGCGACCAAGAGTTTTTGCGCTCAATACGTGGCTGGCAAAAAGACCGCGTAACAGGCAAAGCAGGCTTAACCCTTGCAGGCCTGGTAATGTTTGGTAAGTGGGATGCAATTCAAGACGCACTACCAAGTTTTGCACTCGATTATCAAGAAAAAGACGACAGTACACACCGCTGGATAGACCGAATTTATACCGATGGTTCTTGGTCGGGAAATGCTTTTGACTTTTATCGTAAGGTTTACCGTAAGCTCACGGTAGATTTAAAAGTAGGCTTTAACCTAACCGATGGCGGGCAACGGCAAGATACAACCCCAGCGCATGAGGCTATTCGTGAAGCACTTGTTAATACACTCGCACATGCAGACTTTAGTACCGAAAGTAATATTTTAATTGAAAAACACCCTGACTTTATCGGCTTTAGAAATGCAGGGCTTATGCGAGTGCCTGTACATGAAGCTAAAGCAGGCGGTAATAGCCAGTGCCGTAATCCCGCTATTCATCAAATATTTTTAAATATTGGTTTGAGCGAAAAAGCAGGCTCGGGTATTCCTAAAATATACAGTAATTGTAAAGCGCAAAACTGGCAGCCCCCACATCTATACGAAAAAGACGAGTTAAACCAAACCTTATTAGAGCTGCGTATGGTAAACATGGTATCGCCAGAGTTACACCAACGCCTAATTGAAACGTATGGTGAAGGTTATAACAAACTAAGCGAGCTAAAACGCACCATTTTAATGACCGCTATCACTGAGTCATGGTTTAACCACGAGCGTATTTGTTCGCTCACTTCAGAGCATACGAGAGAAGTGACACTTGCGTTAAGCCAGTTAGTTAATGCAGGGTACTTGGAGTCGGCAGGCCAGCACCGAGGCAAGATATATCATTTAAAAGGGATAGAAGTGCCAACGCCAGACAATGAGGCTGGTAGAAACATTAGCTTTGTATTATCACCTACTCAGGCAGCGTTGCCCTTGATTGGTAGTAAAACAATTAATGAAGTGCCGGACTTAACAGAGCCAATGCCGGAGCTTAACCCGCCAGTGCCGGAGTTAGTGCCGGAGCTCAATCCGCCAGTGCCGGAGTTCGATTTAAGTGCTTCTAACCTTTGGCTTGAACTCAAAGAAATAGCATCGTCTATTGCCAAAAATTCAGGACGTAAACAAAAGCCTGATGTACAAAAAGCGATAATTGATTTATGTACTAAGTCGGCTCCTAATTGCTTAAGGCTTAGCGATATAGCGCAGTTGCTTAACATGAATACTGATACATTGAGAAAGCATTACTTACGTGAGATGGTTAAAGAGCAGGTATTATTTTTGGCCTACCCAACAATACCGAATCACCCTGAGCAGGGTTATAAGTTACACAAAGATTAGCAACAAGCTATGAATGTATTGCATAAGGCTAGTACCAAGGAATTGTAGATATAATGACTTACCAAAGTGAACAACAATTAGAAGGTAACTTAATTGCACAGCTTAGCGAGCAAGGCTTTACGCGCGTAGTTTTAAAGGACAACGCCGCTCTTGAGGCTAACCTTAAACACCAGCTAGAAAAAGTGAATAACTGTAAGCTGAGTGATACTGAGTTTACACAAATACTAGGTAAGCTTGGTAAAGGGAATATATTTGCTAAAGCCAAAATATTGCGCGACCAGCTTGATGTAGCACTTGATAACGGCGATAGCAGGCACTTAACCTTGTTGTTTGATGAGCCGAAGCAAAACAGCTTCCAGGTAGCGCAACAAATAACGATAAAGGGCACGTATACTAACCGATACGATGTAACGCTATTGGTTAATGGCTTGCCGCTGGTACAAATAGAGCTAAAACGCCGGGGTATTGAACTAAAAGAAGCGTTTAACCAAATTAAACGTTATCAAAAGCATTCGTTTCATGCCAACCATGGTTTGTTTAACTATGTGCAGCTGTTTGTAATGTCGAATGGGGTTAATAGCCAGTACTTTTCTAACAACAGTGAAATGTCGGCTAAGCAAACCTTTGACTGGACTGATAATGAAAATAATAAAATAAGCCAGTTACATGACTTTGCCGAAGCATTTTTAACGCCTTCGCACTTAACGCATATGCTAACCAAGTACATAGTGCTTAATGAAACAGGTAAGTACTTAATGGTGCTTAGGCCGTACCAGTTTTATGCAGTAGAAGCGATTGTAGAGCAGGTTAAAACTACAACCGATAACGGCTACATTTGGCATACTACAGGCTCAGGTAAAACTTTAACCTCGTTTAAAGCGGCGCAAATTATGACCTCGCTAAGTGAGGTTGATAAAGTAGTATTTGTGGTAGACCGTAAAGACCTAGATTACCAAACCGCGCTTGAGTTTAATGCGTTTGTAAAAGGCTCTGTAGACAGTACCGACAACACCAGTATGTTGTTCCACCAGCTGTTAGATAAGCCAATGAAGGGTAGAAAGGTCAACCAAAGCCGTAATACTAAGCTGGTGGTAACTACCCTACAAAAGCTCAATAACGTGGTGACTAAACAGCGCTATTTAAAAGAAATGCAAAGCCTGCAGGATAAGCGCATTGTGTTTATATTTGACGAGTGCCACCGCAGTCAATTTGGCGATACGCATAAAAATATTACCGAATTTTTTAATAACGCGCAGTTGTTTGGTTTTACGGGTACGCCTATATTTGCCGACAACGCCGTTGCTAAAAACTCAGTTAAACGCACCACAAAAGATTTGTTTGGTGAGTGCTTACATCCTTATGTAATTGTGGATGCAATACGCGACGCTAACGTGCTTAAGTTTGCTATTGAGTACGTTGGGCGTTACCAATACAAAGATGGCTCTAACAACAACCTAGACATTGAAGTTGAAGACATCGACACCAAAGAGCTTTTAACCTCTCCTGCGCGCTTAGATAAAATAACTGATTACATTATTGCCCAGCATAACCGTAAAACGCATAGCCGCGAATATAACGCTATGTTTTGTGTATCAAGCGTTGCAGAGCTTATTCAATACTATGAGTTGTTTGCGAGCAAAAAAGCACAAGGCAAACACAACCTTAAAATTGCCACCATATTTAGCTATGAGGCCAATGAAGAGGAAGAGTACGAACTAGGTAATGATGATGCGCAAATTAAAGAAGTATCAGCCAAATATTTAAACGAAGGGCAAACCGTTAAGCTGCATAGCCGCGATAAGTTAGACTCATTTATTAACGACTACAACGCAATGTTTGGTACAAGCTACTCCACCAAAGACAGTAAGTTATTTGAAGACTACTACAAAAATATATCTAAGCGCGTTAAAGCCAAAGAGATTGATATATTGCTGGTGGTGAATATGTTTTTAACAGGCTTTGATGCTCCTAAGCTCAATACTTTGTACGTTGATAAAAATCTTAAATATCATGGTTTGGTACAAGCGTTTTCGCGCACTAATCGTTTATTGGGTGAGACTAAATCGCACGGCAATGTAGTGTGCTTCAGAAACCTTAAAAAAGCTGCCGACACGGCTTTTACGCTGTTTTCGAACAAGCAGCCTAAAGAATATATAGAAACACCTTCGTGTAATGAGCTGCTTACTGATTTTAACAGCGCCTATGAAGCGCTAATGGAAATTACGCCTACCGTTGACTCAGTTGATGCTTTACCTGACGAAGAGGCTCAGGCGTTGTTTGTGAGGCAGTTTCGTGAGCTTATGCGCTTAAAGAACATGTTAAGCAACTTTGCTGACTTTGATATGGACTCAACCTCCATGGGCGAGCAAGAGTTTCAGGATTATACGAGTAAGTATGCCGACCTTGGCAGGCAGCTACGTGAGAACTCAAGTAAAGAAAAAGTATCGGTTTTAGATGACGTTGATTTTGAACTAGAGCTACTACACAGTGATATAGTAAATGTAACCTATATTTTGCAGTTATTGCGAGAGTTACACGGCGAAGAAAGCGGCGACGAAAAAGCCCGTAAACGTCAAGTAATAGCAAACCTTATAGCCACAGATCCAACCTTATTAAGTAAAAAAGCACTTATAGATAAGTTTATGGACGAGCACTTACAAGGCATACCTGCCAGTGCTGACGTTGATGAAGAGTTTGAGCTTTATTGGGAAAAAGAAAAGCGCCTAGAGCTTGAGAGGTTTGCCCACGAGCAAAAGTTAAACCAAGATCGCCTAGAAAAGCTAGTAACGCGTTATGAGCTAAGTGACGAAATGCCACTAAGGGATGACTTTGCTGATGTACTAGAAACCAAACCCAGCCTTTTACAACGCAGAAGAATACTGCCAGTAATAACGGATAAATTTAAACACTTTGTTGATACGTTTATCGCAGGGTTTTAAAGGAGTGAGGTGTTTTTCGTAAACCGTGAACGGTTTGTTAGGGACGTATAAGAAAATGTTGTATTTATGAATTTCGAACGTATTTGGAGTGAGTTTACGAAAGCTATATCTTAGTGTAGCAGGGCAACGTGTATTGAAATTACACAACAAAGTATAAAAATGAGACTGTAAAGCTGATAACTTTCTGGACTAGTTTTTTCGGCCGCTACGTGCCAAGAGCGGACGGTAGTAACCATGTTCACTTGTTATGGGGTCTGTGTCATCACTGCAACAATATAACCAGCTATACCAGCACCAATTATTTTTGACCACTCAACGAATAAAGTCCAAAAACTTTGAAGCAGCTTTTTTCTATTCCGTACGTCAATCAAAGTCATCCAGTTGATTTTAATAATATCCATTAAAGAGTTTGAATACACGCCATAAACACTTGAGTTGCGGTTATAAAATAGATATTTGGAAATACATTTGTCAATCAGCTTATCGCTTACGTTATCAGGGTTAAGTGATATATGAAGTATAATATTCTCTTCATTTCTTGAGTAACGTTCAGATTTATAAGGATAAATTATAAAAGCAACTGAGCCTGTACTACTAAATGATGCAACTAAAGCAGAACCTTTCTCAACCTCGCATGAAGTACCTTTTTTTTCAGGTGTATTAATTCTTTCAACTACGCCTGTTTTATTAGCTCCTGAAGAAAGTTGAACTGTAACTTCATTTATTGTTTCGTCATGTACTTGGCAAAATAACCTAAAAGGGTATTCTGTTTTGCTTGAGAGCTCAGCTATATCTTGAAACTTACTTCTTATTTTATTTTGCGTAACTAATTTCCAGTTTAATCTACGCCTATTCAGTTCAAAACTACTGGATTTTAATTTAACTGATTCTTTTGTAAGAACATTCAAGTTAACACCTCAACTGGATTAAACCCCATAACAGCTTTATCGGAGGACACTTTCCATATTTTAGTGCGAAAACATCCTTATTTTGTGGATTTACATTAATAGCAAATACTATAAGTTATTGCTGCGTAATACCATGATGCCGATCGCTCAATACCATTCAAGCCGATCACTTTTTTGTCTGTCAGTAGACCTCTGTAAAATCTAACTTGAGTGATCGGCATCAGTCAAGAAATTTAGTTTTTTTCGCATCGACTCGCCTTTTAATTCCAACTTTATCGCCCCGTGCACAAGCCTATCTAGAATCGCATCCGCGTGTGTCGATTCTCCGATCATTTCATACCAATTTTCTATCGGTAATTGACTCGCTATTAAGGTCGATTTTGTATCATATCTTGCATCAATTAATTCCAGTAAATCACTCCGTTGTTGAGCCGTTAATGGCTCTAATCCCCAATCATCTAAGATCAGTAAATTGGCAGAGCTAAGCTTGTTGATCAGTTTTCGATAACTACCATCGGCTTGCGCTAGAAACATCTTTTCTAATAGCTCTTTGAGCCTAAAATAATAAACGCTACTCCCTTGTTGGCAGTGGTTTTGACCAAGCGCGCAAGCGAGGTAAGTTTTGCCACAACCTGTTGCTCCTGTGATCAAGATGTTTTGGTGAAGACGAAGCCATTCACCTTGTGCTAATGAACGGATCTGAGCTTTATCGAGTTGTCGTGCTGCGCCATAGTTGAGTTGGGCAAGTGTGCCGCCAACTCTGAACTTTGCTTGTCGCGTTAGGCGATCTATTTTACGCTGATCACGCTGCGTTATTTCATGTTCAAGCAATAAACTTAGCCGCTCTTCGAAGCTTTGTTCAACGTATAAATTGGGTTGCTCGTATTGCTGCAATAGCGCATCACGTATGCCGCTTAGCTTTAAATTACTTAACTGATTATTAACTTGTTGATTGATATTTTGCATAAGT
This sequence comes from Pseudoalteromonas sp. KG3, assembly GCF_030436385.1. Taxonomy (NCBI): domain Bacteria; kingdom Pseudomonadati; phylum Pseudomonadota; class Gammaproteobacteria; order Alteromonadales; family Pseudoalteromonadaceae; genus Pseudoalteromonas; species Pseudoalteromonas sp. KG3. Next base: position 130,760 of record NZ_CP098525.1, on the reverse strand, counting down.
CTTCCTATGGTTTGTTAATTTTTATTAATGGTAATAGTGGTTGCCACGGATATTTTTATGATCAATATCTTGTAGTAAATCACCTTGAGCTTGTGGCAAGGGTTGTTTATCCAAGCCTTTTTCTAAGATAGTCTTTACTTGTTTAACGCGAGTAACACCTGTGGTTAATGCGCGATGACAGGCGGCTTCAAGACGTTGATCACTAAACTTTTTACCTAGGCTTAATAACCCCATACAAGCACGGTAGCTTTGCTCTGGATGTTTTTTAGCTTGCATCAATTGCATAACAAACTGCTCAGTTGATGTGCCAAATTTACTCGCCCAGCGTTCGAACCGCTGTGGTGTCCATTGTTGCTGCTTTTGATGAGCGATAGGCATATGCAGATCAAGCGTGGTGTGCGCACCTTCTCGGTATGATCTGGGGTGAACAGCGACTCGTATGCCTTGATGGTAGAGTGTCACCAACTTCCCGGAGGCATGGGCTTCAAGCTTTTGTTTAATTAAGGTATGTGGCACTGAGTAGTAGTGCTTTTCAATTTCCACATGATAATCAATATGCACGCTCACCTGTTTTACTAAGGTATAGCTGTAAGGCTGTGTAGGCAGTGGTTTGAGTGCAGGTCTGTCGATAGCATCAAACTGACTGAGCCGTGAGCCAGGATGCTTTTTCATTTTACGTTGATTTAAATCGACCAGTAATGCTTGTATTTTCAGGTTCAATTGACGCAAGCTAAAGAAGGTTTCATTGCGAAGGCGCGCCATTATCCAACGTTCAACAATTTGCACACCCACTTCAGCCTTAGCCTTATCCTTTGGTTTATAGGGTCTAGCGGGCACAATGACCGTATCGTAATGTGTCGCTAGTTGTTGGTAGGTTGGATTTAAGTCAGGCTCATATCGACACGGTTTGGTGACGGCACTTTTAAGGTTGTCAGGAATTATTAGCTCAGGAACACCGCCAAGAAACTCAAAACAACGGGCGTGACTCATCACCCAATCTTCGAGTTTCTGGCTGTAAGTCGCTTCGGCATAGGTATAATTTGATGCACCCATGACCGCAACGAACACTTGTGCAGTACGACATTCGCCTGTACTTGTATCAACAATACTCATGGTTGGGCCACAGTAATCCACAAACAGTTTTTCACCTGCTTTATGATTTTGTCGCATGGAGGGTTTTTGGCATTTAAGCCATGCCTTGTACTGACGGCAGAAGTGAGTGTAACTGTAAAAACCTTCCGCGTGCCGCTCTTTGTATTCTTCCCAAAGCAGCAACAACGTCATGGTTTTAGGCCGAAGCTCTTGCTGAACTAACGACCAGTCAGGAATGGTAAAGCCCTTTAATCGAGGCTTTGTTTTGAAGAACGCTTGTTGCAGAGCGTGATCATCCCACTTCTCATCAAGCGGCCAGTAAGTAATATCTAACTCTGCTGATTTACAGGCATATTTAGACACGATTGAGGGTGAAACAGATAAGCTTGTTGCTATCTGACGATGACTGAGTTTACAGCTGTATTTTAGTCTTAAAATCTCTTTAAGTTTACGCATTGAAATAGGTGCCGTTGGCATGGTCATTCTCATCATCAAAAATGAAAAGAATAACGGTTAAAAACACCTACTGGCTAGACAAAAACGTGTACAAATTGAACGATACCATTCAAGCCGATCACTCAATACCATTTTGACCGAAAAGTGATCGGCATCGATGGTATTGAGTGATCTTGATGGATGGTATTAGGTGATCGGCTTAGATAGTATTAGGTGATCGCGATGCATGAGAATATGCATCAATGTCATAGTCGTAACCAATCTTTGAATAATTGCTTTCATCTCTGCCCTATAAGGCTCTGAGAACACTTTATGTCGATATTTAGGGATCCACACTAAGTGGTACATGATCCTAAAAACGTGATGCGTATTTCTTTGAAGTTCCATGTGTTCGATAGTACAGACTGAAATAAGACCAGTCTACACTATCCAGCACAGGGCAAGCCCCGATATTTTCGATACGCTCTATTAAATAAAAAACATTCCATTGAATAATAATTATTTGCATTAAGGTTAGCTGTGTGATACTTTCCAAATTATAGGTACAGGGTGTTGCGGATTTTAATTAATTGGAGACAAGAGAAAAGCTCTTCTTGTCTCTTGGTTACTAAATCAATGTTAAAGGATATACATATGGATAATTTTAAACCCCCGCAATATCAATGGATTAATGATTCTAAAACTAAACAAACCAATGCCCCACTTTTTGGTGTTTCGCCAATGCAGGATTACTCACAATTAATGCAATTGGGTATAAACACTCTAAGCGAGCGCATTAAAAAAGTTAATTCTCCTACCAGTGGAGTACATCCTACACAGTTACAAAAAGAATTTGCAGCCATTGATCTAAACACACCTTTGAATGATATAAATCAAGTTCTTGAAGAGCTAGATCAGCTTTATTTGAAGCACGCAATATACTTTCATCATCCTGATTATCTTGCCCACTTAAATTGTCCTGTGATGCTTACCTCCTTATTGGCAGAGCTGTTTAGCACATCGATAAACACTGCTGTTGAAACATGGGATCAAAGCGCAGGTGCAACACTTATAGAACAAAAAGTAATTGATTGGACATGCCAAAGAATCGGTTACGATGTGGGCGCAGACGGCGTGTTTACAACTGGAGGAACCCAGTCAAATTTAATGGCATTATTACTTGCACGTGAGTTGGCAGGCAAGTTAGAACCACAAAGCCATACAAATATTACCTCTGGCTTAAGCAGCAATGCACACCGTTATCGAATTCTTTGCTCTGAATATAGTCATTTTAGTATTCAAAAAGCAGCCGCACTATTGGGCCTTGGTCATGATGCTGTCATTAGTGTTGCGTCTGATGTAAATCGCTGTATTGATACCCACAGCCTCGAAAACACTTTAAGTGAACTCCAAAGAGCAGATTTATTACCTATTGCTGTAATCGCCACGGCTGGTACAACAGATTTTGGCGCAATCGACCCTATAGCAAGCATTGCTCATTTATGTAAAAAGCATAACTGCTATTTACATGTAGATGCTGCTTATGGCGGCGCTTTGTTAGTATCACAACATCATAACGAACGGTTGTCAGGCATTGAATTAGCTGACTCTGTAAGTATTGATTTTCACAAAACATTTTTCCAGCCAGTATGCTGTTCTGCCCTATTGGTTAAAGACAAACGGCTATTGAGCTTTCTAACTTACCACGCCGATTACCTCAATCCAAAGGCACAAGCACAAGCAGGCGTACCCGATCTAATAAACAAAAGCTTACAAACCACACGCCGATTCGATGCTTTAAAGCTCTGGTTAAGCTTAAGAACAGAAGGGCCTGATGCGATTGGTGCCATGTTCGATACCTTGCTTGAAAAAACACAGCAAGTATACCAACGGTTGGTTAAAGAAAACCAACAACTTCTGACATTAGCTGCCTTACTACATCAAGACAGCCAACAAAATAGCTTACTAGTTGAACTAATTAATACCTCTCAACTCACTGCAAATGAGTGGGTAAGCAAATTAATGGATCTTTATTTACAACCTCTATTACATGCGTTCTTTGCGTATGATTTAGTGTTTATGCCCCATGGTGAAAACCTGATCCTCGTTTTAGAAGAACACCAACCAGTTACCATTTTAATGAAAGATATCGGTGAGGAAGTCGCGATACTAAACGGCAATTCACCTTTACCTGGTCATGTTGCTAACTTAGCGGTGTGCCTAGAAGAGGACATGAAATTAAACTATATACTACTGGATATTTTCGACTGTATTTTCCGCTTTATCGCACCTCAGCTTGATGCACAAAATTGTTTAACTGAACATGGTTTTTGGCAATTAGTCGCTGATAAAGTTTATCAGTATCAGCATGAAAACCCGCAATTTTCCGAAAAATATACACGTTACAACTTATTTAAGGCTCGCTTTACGCGTACCTGCTTAAACCGCATTCAATTGAATAATAATCAGCAGATGATTGACCTTGAAGATAGAGAGAAAAATCTCCGTTTTGCTGGGGATATCAAAAACCCACTGCATGATTTTGCAACTAGTCATGACTTTCAACATGACATAACAATGGCCTAAGCATAGGCCTCACTATTTATATACGTAATAGGACTACGAATAAAAATGAAAAAGACTAACTACTTTAAACTCACGCCTGTCGCACTTTCTTGTTTAGCGATATTTAGCCAATCTTTACAGGCCGAGCAAAAAAAGCATAGCGATATGGAAGTACTCACAGTCGTTGGTGAACAAAGCAATGCCCGAGGCTATAAAGTTGAGCAAATGAGTACAGCAACGGGTTTAGAATTGTCATTTCTAGAAACACCACAATCAACCACAGTCGTAACTGAGCAAGCGATGAAAGATCAACAACTAAACTCAGTTATTGAAGTGATGAGCAGCGTAACAGGGATTAATACCCGACCTTCTGACAACGACCGCTATTCAATCAGCGCCCGTGGTATTGGCGTAAGCAGTATTTTATATGACGGAGTGGCAACAACCTACGATACTCGCTTTAACTATGGTGACAACTTGATGGATAGCGCAATTTATCAGCGCATAGAAGTTGTTCGCGGTGCAACAGGTTTGATGCTGGGGTCGGGTAGCCCGTCGGCTGCGATTAATTTAGTTCGTAAGCGTCCGACAGAAGAGTTTCAAGCAAGCGTAAGCCTAAGTACAGGTTCATGGCAACAGTTACGCGGTATTGTTGATTTATCGGGAGGCTTAAATCAAGACGCAAGCGTACGAGGTCGAGTCGTCGTAGCGTATCAAGATCGTGAAAGCTATCAGCATCGTTACGAGCAGCAACGACAAACCCTATACGGTATTATCGAAGCAGATATAGGTCGTAATACATTACTGACGTTAGGTGCTGACTACCAAGACACTAAACCTGAAGGCACAATGTCAGGCGGATTACCGTTATTCGACAACCAAGGCAATAGAACTAACTACAGCCATCATATATCAACAGCCCCACGTTGGGCGTCATCCAAAACCAAAGCGTTGAATAGCTTTGCTACGATTGAACATAATTTTAGTGATGACTGGCAACTCAAAGCAAGCTACATCTATGGCGATAACGATTTAGAATTTGATATGTTATGGGCTACAGGTAACCCAGATCCAATAACCAACGAAGGTATGATACCTGGCTCATTGGCATTTATTGACGGTAATCGAACCCAACATACATTCGACTTAAAATTAACGGGTCACTTTACCCTCTTTGACCGCTCACAACAAATTCTAATTGGCGCAAATCAACAGAAGCAAGAGTTTGCCAATCCATATTATGGCTCTTTAGATGAGGCTCTACCTTTAGGTGACTTTAGAGATAAAGGTTTTACTGTAATGGTCTAATGAAACTGGACAGGTTTATAGCGTAAAATGAGCTAAACCCAAAAGGTATCACTATGACCAGAAAATCAAAAGTAACACTCAGTGCACAACAAAAACTTGAATATGCCAAATTAATGGTAGAAGAAGGTTATACCAATAAGCAAATTGAAGAGATGTCTGGCGCAGGAAAGTCAGCAGTATCACGTTGGAAGCAACAATATCTATCTGAGCTAGATGGTAAGAGCCCGGGAAATGTACAAGCACTCACACCAGAACAGCAACGTATTCAATTGCTAGAGAAGCAGCTACAGCGAGCTTTAAGGGATAATGATATATTAAAAAAAGCCACCGCTTTCTTCATTCGCGACAATCAAAATTTAAAGTAATTAAAGCGTTGAAGAAAGCGACCCCAAGCTATACGGTATCTGAGTTGTGTCGTGCTTTAGAAGTCAGTACAAGTAGTTATTACTATGCGCCCGTCGCGCCAAATAAGTCAGAGCAGGCACTGCTGGAGTTAATTAAATCTATCGCTGACGATTCTGGTTATACGTATGGTAGACGCAGAGTGAACGTTGAACTGAATGCGTTAAATCATACGATTGGAATATATAAAACAGCGGCACTGATGAAAAAGTTGAATATAAAAGCCATCAGGCCGAAGAAAAAACATTACTACCCTAACTCAGGTGATGAACATAAGTACGCACAGAACCTCTTAAAACGAGAGTTTAACCCTGATTCACATAACACGCATTGGGTCGGTGATATTACCTATATCAGGAACCATCAAGGGTGGAGCTACTTGGCCTGTGTGTTAGACTTATCAACGAGGGAAGTTGTAGGGTATGCCTTATCAACAAGCCCAAATGCTGAATTGGCTATAGCAGCATTGAATAATGCTATTAAGCGTCAACAGCCGGTTCTTAATCAACTGATGTTTCATTCCGATCAGGGGTGTCAGTATTCTGCGGCCTCGTTTAGAGCTCGGTTATCACAACTAACTATAACGCAAAGTATGAGTCGTCGAGGTAATTGTTGGGATAATGCAGTAATGGAGCGATTTTTTAGAAGTTTAAAAACAGAGCGACTGAATCGCCTGTCATTTATAAATCATCATTCAGTTATAAGTGAGGTGGACAATTATATTCAGTTTTACAATTACAAACGTAGGCATTCTACGCTTAATTATATGACGCCACATCAGAAATATAATGAATTAAAAAATGCCGCTTAGAATCTCTACAGAATTTGTTGACCATTACATACATATCCGACCCCTACATGGAGCGATGAAGTTCTGTATGGCTCATGGGGAGAAACAAAACAACAAGCAATATACCTTGCCTCTGATATTGAGTTAACCGACTCACTTTCTATGGTAATAGGTGGGCGTATTGATAATTGGGAAACTGACCAAGATAATTTTGGCACCATTCATGATTACGAAGTTGATAATGAATTTACCAGCTATGTCGGCGCCACCTATGCTATTGGGCAAAATGTATCACTGTACGCCAACTACACAGATATTTTTACACCACAAAGTAGAGTGCAAGCTGATGGCAGTTACCTCGACCCAGTTAAAGGAAAAAACTATGAAGCAGGTATTAAAGCCAGCTTATTTGAAGAAGCGTTAGACACCTCACTCTCGGTGTTTGAGATCCGTCAAGATAACGTTGGTGAAGCAACGGGAGAAACCTTACCAGGAACAACGGTTCCTATATACCGCGGTATTGATGGCACTAAAACACAAGGATTCGAATTTGAAGCCAATGGTTCAATCAATGAACAATGGAACGTCTATTTTGGTTATAGTCAATTTGAAACAAAAGACCCTGATGGTGAAAAAATAACAACCACCAGCCCAAAACATCAAGTAAAGCTCTTCACTACCTATGAATTAGATAACTGGGTAAATGGCTTACAACTGGGTGCTGGTGTTAATTGGCAAAGTGAGATCCACAGAGATGTTACTAAGCCAGATAGAAGCTCAGTGGAGGTTAGCCAGCAAAGTTATGGGCTTGTTCGATTAATGGCAAGATACAATGTAAACGATCAACTAACATTGCGCGCTAATTTAGACAACGCATTCGATAAACGTTATTACAGCCAATTAGGCTCTTATAACCAGTTTCAATATGGCGCACCACGAAACTTTAGCATCACTGCTCAATATAGTTTCTAAGTAACTCGACATTATTGCGAATTGCTATTATGCCGCCTCTGTGTGAGGCGGCATAAAATACACATTAAAGACGCAATTTTGTGAAGAAACTTCCACCCCAGCATAATGAAAGTACAAACATACATGGCGTTTCACGATACCACTGAGCTAAACTCTTTACTGGAGCGACAGGCTCCATTTTATAGTCAGCATTTTAAAATTATTGAGCCACATCAACCTCTCCCCAAAAACTGCCAACCATTATCACAACGGTTAAATAAACCGCATTATACAGAAGCACTCGTTACTTTTTCTAAGAGCTATCAACAACAGCAACAAGAATCAATCGACTTTAGCGCATTACATTCTATGTGGGGCCAATGGTTTTTCGGCTTTTTGCTTCCGCCACTATTAGAATACGCATTAAAAAGCCAAGCGAGTGTATTGCATGCTGCAATGAACCTTAAAAACTGGCATTGGACTTATCATCAAACGGGGCGAGTAGAATGTTTCTATTTAGTAATTAGAGAAGAGCAAATTCAAAGACCGACTGAGTTACCCATCACATTGCTAGAGCGGTTACTTGTTAAGCTGATAAACCCTATTGTAAAACAACTAAGTACCCTGTCGCCGGTGTCAGAAAAGTTATTTTATAGTCATGTTGCGTACTGTTTTTATTGGTATTTGTCAGAGATGCCGTTAGCTCAAGAATTTAAATTTAATTTACTAACCCAGTTATTTAGTAAAGACACATTATTACTCGCTAAAGACGCTACTTTGCCACACCCTTTATGTCGCAAAATTAGACTTAAAAATAGTGAGTACCCACGTATTATGTGTTGTTTACGGCATAAATTACCTAATACACCAATGTGTAATATTTGCCCATTGAACAAAAATAAACACAAGGTCTGTAAAACAATGATGTAAAGGCTCTGTAAAAGAGCCTTTATAGAATATTTGAGCAAAGTTTTTTGCTCAAATATAATCTCATTTAGCCTTCAACAATAATGCGTAGCATACGACGAAGTGGCTCTGCAGCACCCCATAGTAATTGGTCACCCACGGTAAACGCACTGATGTACTCAGGGCCCATAGATAATTTACGAATTCGACCAATTGGGATATTCAATGTGCCTGTAACTTTAACGGGTGTTAAGTCTGTCGCGGTGATATCACGTTCATTGGGTACGACTTTAACCCATTCGTTATGCGACGCTAAGATTTGCTTCAACTTGCGCTTTCCATTCCTCTTTCGATTGCCCTGATGGCATAGTAAAAGCTCCGAGCAACTCCCGGGTGCGAGGGAAACCTTCAATGAAGCGGAAGAAATCATTGATGAGGCCGATAAAACGTTATTAGCTGCGGCTGATAGTCACAGTAAGGTCACAATTAAAAACAAACCGACGCGCAAGCCACTGCCAAAAGAATTACCTCGAAAAGTGGTGACAATTGATGTGTCCATTGATGAACAAGTGTGTGATTGTTGCCAAGGTAAGCTGCATAAAATTGGTGAAGCTCGTAGTGAAAAACTTGAGTTTGTTCCTGCGTACATCAAAGTGATAGAGACAGTTCGACCGAAATATGCCTGTAAAAGGTGTGAGCAAACTGGCACAGAAAATTCTATAAAAGTTGTACCTGTTCCAACAACACCCATTCCTAAAGGCATTGCCACCAGTAGTTTGCTGAGTCAAATCATCAGCGCCAAATATCAATATGGGTTGCCGCTATATAGGCAAGAAAAAATATTCAATGAGTATGGTATTGAGCTGAGCCGTAAAACCATGTCAGATTGGATAATACGGTGTAGTGAATTGCTGATGCCATTAGTTAACGAGCTAAAAGCAGCATTGCTTAGTCAAGCGGTGCTCCATGCCGACGAAACGCCCTTAAAGGTGATTAAGGCCGATAATAGCAGCAATTACATGTGGGTTATTGTTGTGGTAGCGATTCTCCCATTTACCTGTTTGTGCAACGTATTGAGCCAAGTATCTAATGATTCTGGTGTATGTTGAATTACCTCAAAACGACGCTCGCCATTTTTAAATTGAATACAAACATCATGTTTTTTATCTGCCCAATCTAAGCCAACATGTGCAGCAAATTGATCTATCGACATCATCATCCACTCCTATTTATAAAGGATTGGTATGTATTCCACGCTCTTCGAAAGAAATATAGCCAGCAGTTTATGTGCGTGCCCTGAGTATTCGTTAGTGAGCCGTGGAGCACTTACTGGCTCGAAAGAAAAGCGGTGATCATCAAATGATTTTCGCTCATTATTCGTAGCCAGTAAGCACATACCATAAACCACTTTAAAGTGTAGTTCTTAGGTGTGAATGACTATATATCGCTCAAAGCTGTCATTCTTCTTCTAAATTCCAACTTTAAGCTATCTGATCTACCAAACTAAAAAGCCTACTCTTTACTATGTTTATGCGAATTCAGCTTTACCTCTACTTATTAAAATGTATCTTTTAGAAAGTAGAGCCTGTGATATAATAAATATCGAGTCAACACCATCAGAATTTAAAATTAGAAGCTGTAATTTAGGTAGTGATACTGAGCAAAATAAACACAGATAATATGTCCGTACTTCATTATGTAGGGTTGTTCTAAACACACAAACTTAAACTAAGTATGGAGCAAAAGCACAAAGTTACTTTGAGGCATCAAAAAATGCACGAACAAAACAAAGATGAAAATACCGAAGTCACATTTCTCCCTGCAGAGCGTACTTTTGAAGTATTAAGTGCGGAGGCTGCTGGCACTGGTGTAAATGGTATTGAAAAAAACCCTGCTGTTTCATACTTAATGGGCTTAAGGGCTGAAAGTAGCCGGCTAGCCATGAGGTCGTTTTTAAACAACATAGCTAAAATGATGGGCTATCATGATTTAAGAACCTGTCCTTGGGGTATGCTTGAGCGGCACCATGTACAGGCAGTTTTGACCATGCTCACTGATGCGGGAAAAGCACCGGCCACTATAAATAATTACTTGGCGGCAATAAAAGGTGTAGCCGTAGAGGCGTGGACACTTAAGCTTATTAGCACCGATACTTACCAACATATCAAGTTAGTTAAATCGGTTAGAGGGTCAAGGATACCCAAAGGTAGAGCCCTGGCCCCTGCTGAAGTGAAGAAATTATTTTTCACATGTGAAAGTGATAAGTCTGCTATTGGGGTTAGAGATAGCGCTATTTTATCTGTTTTAGTCGGGTGCGGATTACGAAGAGCTGAAGTTGTATCCCTTGATTTTGCTCATTACAACCGGCATAACCGCTCGCTAAAAGTGCTAGGTAAAGGTAATAAAGAGCGCATGGCGTACTTGCCAGATGGCGCATTTCAAAGGCTTGAAAGCTGGATTGAGGAAGTGCGAAGTGATATTCCAGGGCCACTATTTAGTCGTGTTCGTAGATACGATGATGTTACCTCAGAGCGCATGACTAGCCAGGCAATTTACCATATTTTAAACAGTAGATCTGTCGAGGCCGGTATAGAAAAGTGTGCCCCGCATGACCTAAGAAGGACATTCGCTTCGTCAATGCTAGAGAACGGCGAAGATCTAATTACAGTTAAAGATGCAATGGGCCATGCAAGCTTAGCAACAACGCAAAAATATGACTTTAGGGGTGATGAACGCCTAAGAGCAGCGAGTAAACGCTTAGATATTTAGGGGGAAGAATGTCACAACAGAACAATTTTGGTGAAGCACTTACATTTTATGCAGATAGGCACCCAGAACCATTAAAGCGCACAGCTATGAACGTTCAGTACACATCTAGTCGGCTTGGCTTGCAGACGTTAAGTATTGAAATGACTACTATTAACTCCCCTGGTGAATCACCAGACTGGGCAAGTAAAACGATAATTCAGTTGACTAAAAGCGAGTTAACCGGGTTGTGCGGCGTGTTATTTGGCTTGAAAAGCGAAGTAAAAGCTTCATTTCATGGCGAGAATAAAAACAAAGGGATGGCAGTTTATAATAATGGTGCACAGGGGGCTGCTGTCACTATTTCAGTCGCTGGCCGACACTTACATCACTTTTTATCACCCGATGATAGACTTGAATTAGGGGTTTTTACTTTACGCAGATTGTCGGACGCATGGAAAGTTACACCGTCTGATACCTTAGCAATATTACGTCAAAATGAGTTGATAAGAAGAAGCCAGTAAAGCTTTTTAGAGTGATTCACTACATTTGCCCTAAATGAGCTAATAGACACCTCCTATTATCCTTAGAAATGATGGATAATCACATTAGGTTTTATGGCGGGAATGGCCGCATAATAATTAGGGAGATAAGTCAAAAATGACTATAAAAATAAGTTGGAAGTATATAGGGATAGCGTCACTGACAGTATTCCTACTTACAATACTATTGCCAATTATAATTGTAAAATCAATCGGTAAATACCAAAACCAACATTCAATCGAAACGTTTGAACAATATTTAACGCACCCAGCTACATTGGAAAAATTTCCCCGCACATCAATAGTTGACGCTTGTAAGATCGAAGGTGAGTGTTTAGAAAATGTGGCGTTGTTTATGGGGCGTATAAATCCCTCTCTGTCAGACTAGTTGTCGCGCTTAATATTCAACCATTAAACAGAGGGCGTGGAGTAACAATGAAACATTATTCAGCGCAAAGCAAAGAGTCGGCTCTTCAGAAGATGATGCCTCCAAATAATATAGCAATAGCCCAATTATCAATCGAGATGGGGATTGGTGAATCAACCTTGTATAATTGGCGAAAACAAGCAATTGATAAGGGGCATTTAGTGCCAGGTGATGGAAAGAATGCTGAGCAGTGGTCATCAGCAAATAAATTCTCAGTCGTGTTGGAAACAGCCTCTTTAAATCAAGCTGAGTTAGCGGAATATTGCCGAGGCAAAGGTCTTTATGTGGAACAAGTATCGGCTTGGCGAAATGCGTGTATAGATGCAAACGCTAACGTTAAAGAGCAAGAAAAAGCCTTCTCCACCGAAACAAAGAAAGATAAAAAACAGATCAATCAATTAGAAAAGGAGCTACGTCGAAAAGATAAGGCACTCGCTGAAACCGCAGCACTATTGGTGTTAAGAAAAAAAGCAAATGCGATCTGGGGGGAAGCCGAGGACGAATGATCCTCGACTCAGCTCGCATTCAAGCAGTTAAACTAGTTAATGAAGCTGTGAGTTCTGGTGCGCCAAAGTTTAAAGCTTGCCGTGAACTTGGGATCAGTGTCCGGACGTATCAACGTTGGACTGTTGACGGGAACATAAAAACAGATGGTAGACCAATATCTCAGCGCCCTGAGCCAAAAAATAAGCTATCAAAAGCAGAGAGAGATAACATATTAGCCATCGTTAATAGCGATGATTTTAAGAGCTTACCACCAAGCCAAATCGTCCCTACATTAGCAGATGAGGGTATTTATCTTGCTTCTGAATCAACATATTATCGTGTTCTTCATGAAGAAAAACAGCAAAACGCTCGCGGACGTAGTCAGATAAAAGAGAGAAAAGTACCGACGACACACTGTGCTACAGGGCCAAACCAAGTGTGGTGTTGGGATATTACTTGGTTACCAGGCCCCGCTAAAGGGCTGCATTTTTATTTATATTTGATACTCGATATATTTAGTCGAAAGATTGTTGGATGGGAAATTCATGATGACGAATCAGCAGAAAATGCATCAATATTAATTAAGAAAGCTCATTTAAAAGAAGGAGTTAAAGATAATCCTCTGGTACTGCATTCGGATAATGGAAGCCCAATGAAAGGCTCATCAATGCTTGAAACACTTTATAGTTTAGGTGTCGTGTCGTCTTTTAATCGTCCTAGGGTGAGCAATGATAATGCTTATGCTGAGTCGATATTTAAAACGTGTAAATATCGCCCTGACTATCCGTATAAAGGGTTTTCAACAATTGATGAGGCGCGTAGTTGGGTGTTGAAATTTAGCCACTGGTATAATTTTAACCACAAACATAGTGGCATCAAATACGTCAGCCCACATCAAAGGCATTCAGGATTAGCGGGTGACATATTGGCTAATAGAAAAGAAGTTTATCAAGGTGCTAAAGATGCTCACCCTGAGCGCTGGAGCGGTAATATCCGTAATTGGGATTTACCAAAAGAAGTGTACTTAAACCCTGAACAAAATAGTGTCAAGGCTGAGAGTGCATAACGTAGTGATCGCGACAACTAGTTTGACAAACACCGGAATCAACTTAACTGTATGACCATAAGATTTACACTTCCTTGCTAACCAATGAGAACCGCCACAAGACTCCATTGCTACGTTCACTGGTTCATGCACAGATAACATTTGGAGTAGTTTTGTTCTACTTAACTTCTTACGAAATGTTTCTTTGCCAGATGAATCATGTCCAATTGCATGAAATGAGTATTTGCCTAGATCAATACCGATAGTTGTTGTGGTAGCCATGATGAAACCCCTTTAGTAGACAGAGCTAAGTCTAGGTGGTTGGGTGTGGGGCGTACCATCTAATTACCATCTGTATCACCAGATGAACCTACGAGCCTGAATAAAGCAGCGGTTCGGACAATATAACGAAGGGTGATCTTAATCACTCGGGATGACAGAAAGGTAAAGCCTACATATCGAAAACCTGATAGGGCGTGTGGATGTAGAATCCGTGTCAACGATAAGGACGATATGTGCGAAGTTCATCGAGGCTCGAAGTCTATGACTTCAAACAGAAGCCGGATATACGAACGCAACCATTTCCTTTCAAAAACAGATAGTTATTCTTGTAATGATGGAGGAGACCATATACACGCCCTAATGGTTTCCCAGTTTATATCAAAGCACGAAGTGACAAAAATACGCCCAAGTTAATGTGCGGTTACTTGGTAAGGTCCCCATTCTTTAAAGCCTTAGGTGCTGTTTTTAACTAAATAACTCTAGATGGTGCAGTGGATAAAATAGCGTTGCTCAGACGATTTGAGGTGAACATGCTCAAGCAATGTAACTGTGGTGCGCCAAGTCTGAGGGTTAAGTTGAAAAAAGCAGGGTGGAACGATAATTATCGGGCAAGAACCTTCTTTGGAGGAAGATTCCATCAAAGTATGCTCCTGCTCTGCTTGTAGTGATTGAATTGCTCCGTCCAGTGATGTTCTTGATATTCTATTGAGAATAATATTCATTTAATATATCGCTAATTTTTATGAACTAAGCGATAGAGATTTATCTAATGAATAACTTCACAGTAGTAGGAGCCGCCGCAATTGCTGGGCTCTTGGGTACTTTACCTGCTATTGCAATCGAAAATGTTGATGAGACGATGGAGACGATGATTGTGCAGGCAGCCCGAGTAGATAAAGATATTAAAGATATTCCACAGAGTATGGATTTTCTGACGTCGGAAGATATGGAGACGCAGCGATATCGGACGGTTGCCGATGCTATGAAGTCGATTCCTAACATGTCGATGTCTGATATCGCCGGGGACTACAACAATGTTCAAGTACGCGGATTACCACGAAATTTAGAGCAAGCCAATGTACCTATTTACGTTGATGGAGTGCCACAAACTAGCTTATATGGTCTGAATTTGTCACTGGTCGATGTGGAGTCAATAGAGTTCCTAAGAGGGCCTCAAGGGAACATATATGGTAGTAATGCCCGAGACGGTATTATCGTTATTACGACTAAAAAACCAGATAATGACCCCACCGCTCGCGTGAAGCTTGGCGTTGCCAATTATAATGAAAAGAGCGCTCAGGTTTTGGCATCGAGTGCACTCATTGAAGATCAACTTAGTGCGAAAGTCGCAGTGAATCATCTAGAACGCGATGGCTTTGTCAAAAACACTCATTTAGGTAAATCGGTTGATGACAAAAAACAAAATAATATCGCGATAAGCTTATATTGGACTCCAAGCGAAGATTGGTCCGCAACCTTGTATATGGATTACGGTGAAGTTGATGGCGGAGCTTACCCATATGTGCCTGAGTCTTCAAAACCAAACCGCGGGGATGATCTCAAGGCCGCGTTTGATGTAGAAGGTGTATTTGACCAAACATCAAAAGGTATGGCGTTAAACGTAGATTGGAATCTTACCCCTGAATGGACGTTAAGTTCTGTTTCTGGGTATCGGAAGATTGATACTTTCGGTCGTTTTGATGCTGATCTAGCTGTTACACCGGATGCAACTTCAACCTTGGTTGATACTTGGATAAGAGAAAAAGATTACTTTCAAGAAATTAGACTTGTTTCTACACCCCATGAACTACCGATCGATTGGATTGTTGGCGCTGCATATTACAAAGTAACGGAAAACAATAATAACCAAGCGGCGATGAAAGCCTCTAAAATGGCTTTGACGAAAACGGCTGGCGATTTTGAACGAGATACTTATACCGCTTACGTTGATGCGATTTGGCGTTTTGCTCCAACTTGGTCATTGAACTTAGGTGGTCGCTATACAAAAGAGAATTATGAGATAGATTCCTCTTTCTACAATATGTTTTTAAATCCTGCTCAAACTCAAGGTAACTACAAAACGGATTATTCTGAGTTCATGCCAAAAGTTGCGTTATCAAAAGACTTCGGACGAGACCATACTATTTATACAAGCTATGGCGAAGGGCTTTTGAGTGGTGGTGGGAGCTGGATGGCTGAGGAAACGACTCCTGTTGGGAAACGCTTAGGTTACGGAAAAATATATGATCCGGAAACAAGTAAAGTCGTGGAAATTGGTTATAAAAGCTATTGGCTTGATCGCACAGTAATGACCAATATCAACGTATTTGAAGCCCGAGTGGAAAACTTTCAATACGCGTATCCTGATGCTGGTGGCAGCACACGAATTGCAAGCATACAAGAAGTTCGTTCTCGAGGCATTGAAGGTTCTATTTCTGCATTACTAACGGATGCTTGGCAAGCGGCACTAAGGTTTGGCTTTAATGACGCTAAGATTACCCAAGTGGATGGTTACACAGGTGCAAGTATGGCCGAAGGCAATCGAGTGCCGTACGCCCCTGAACATAATGTCCATGTTGAAACGACATATTTTGCTGATATTAACGATGATTGGAGTTTTACTCCTTCCATGAGTATGGGGTACTTCGGAGAAGTGGCTCAAGATGGACGAGGTGAGAAGTTCCAGAAACCTTACTTGGTCGTGAATGCCAATCTTGATTTTTCATATCGAGATGATTACTCAATCCGACTGTGGGGGGCAAATTTAACTGATGAGCGCTATCAAACTTACTCTGTGAAGTGGGGTAGCAGTAACTACAGTACCTATGGAGAGCCGTTAAGGTTTGGAGTGGATTTAGAGGCAAAATTCTAATCAAGTAAATTAATGAGTGTGCATACGCTTATTTGATTTCGGGCAGCATGTCATGTGCTGCCTTTCTCGTGTTAAAAAGGAATTATTATGCAGCAAGCCGATTCGCATCCCCTAAAATGGTTGTTCAACCAATGTAAAGCACAGCAATGGATGCTTTGGTTGGCGATTTTATTTTCGTTGACCGCAGCTGTCCTTGCCCTCGGACCTTATTATGTTGTTTATTTAATTGTGGATAAATTGATAGCAGGCTCACGGTGGGATCAACTTTGGTCGTTATCGATTATTGCGCTTTCTATCATGGTTGCACGTTACTTATCTTTATTGACGTCAGTATACTTGTCTCATCACTGTGCTTTTCATATTCAATATAATATTAGGCGTTCGGCAATAAATAGCCTTTCAAAAACAAAGCTTGGCTTTTTTAGTCAAAAAAATAGCGGAGAATTGAAAAAGAACCTAACGGAAGATATTGACCGTATAGAGGTATTCATTGCACATCAACTCCCCGACTTGGTGTCCTCCTTCATTATTCCGTTGGCGACGTTCATCTTGTTAATGGTGATTGACATCAGGATGGCGCTAATAGCATTAGTCCCCATTCCACTCGCTGTCCTATGTCAGGCTGTGTTGTTTAAGGACTATAAATCGAAGGCAGAGCAATATCACGAATCTGTAGAAAAACTGAATAGCTCTGTGACAGAGTTTATTAGAGCAATGCCCGTAGTCCGTCTATTTGGTATTGGTGATCGCTCCTACAATCAGCTAGATAATGACATAGATAACCATAAAAACTACATTGAATCATGGACCAAAAGCGCGGGCTGGCCTTTTGCTTTATTCAAAATCGTTCTGAGTTCCGGACTGGTCTTTCTTGTGCCTTCCGGCTTGTATTTTTGGTTTCAAGGTTCGCTAAGCGTTTCAAGCTTTTTACTGTGTATTCTGCTCGGTGTAGGTATGTTAGAACCGCTTTTTAATCTTACGTTATTGAGTACTTATCTTGGGCAAGTATTTGAAGGTGTTGCGCGTTTAATCAAAATAATAAACCTGTCTGAATCGGAGGGAATCACGAGTCAATCTGAAATACGTCACCATGACATAGAATTTAACAGTGTCGATTTTTGTTATGAAGAGCAGCAACGAAAGGCGATCAGTAATGTGAGTTTCACGTTACCTTCAGGGAGCCTTACTGCCATCGTTGGTCCTTCTGGAGCGGGGAAAACCACCTTGGCATCTTTGTTAGCGGGTTTCTGGCCTTTGACTGGTGGCGACATTTTGATTGGCGGACTGCCATTATCAGAGATGTCTGAAGCGAAGCGTATGGATGCCATAGCGATGGTTTACCAAGACTCCTTTGTGTTTACTCAGTCTGTATCGAGTAACCTTTCCATGGGTAAACATTATTCAATAGAGGCCATTGTTGCGGCGGCAAAAGCGGCGAATGCTCATGATTTTATCTGCCAGCTTCCATATGGCTATGACACTGTAATTGACCAAGATACAAGGCTCAGTGGTGGTCAAAAGCAAAGGCTATCGATAGCTCGTGCGATATTGAAAGATGCACCAATCATAATCTTGGACGAGCCGACCTCTCATTCCGATGCTACAAATCAAAAGCTTATTCAAAGCGCCTTGAACAAACTGATGATAGGAAAGACAGTGATAATTATTGCTCATCGGCTGGTCACAATTCAAAGGGCAGATAAGATACTCGTTATGGATAACGGGAAGCTTATTGAGCAGGGGACACATGATCAATTGATCGCATTAAATGGCTTGTATGGTTCAATGTGGCGTAGCAGCAAAAATACTCAAAAGTGGTTAGTGACCAACAAAGCAAAGAATGAGGAGATGGATTGTGCTTAATCAAATAATGCGTTTATCTGGTTGCTCGATGGTAACGATTGGGAAAAATATAGCCGTCGCGATAGCAGATGCAGTCACTATGATAGTGCCAAATTTTTTTGTGTTCTTTATTCTTGCCGAAATGTTGGATCCAACACCATCTGAAAATTATCTTATTTTTTACTGTGTTCTCATTGTGGGTTGTTTGTTTGCCCGGTTGATCGCAGTGAAATTGACGTTCACTGCACACAGTGAATTTAGTAGCCGTTCTGGTTATGAAATGCGGAAAGATATGATGAAAAAACTCACCCGCATTCCTTTAGGTTCATTACTCTCTATGGATTTAGGTACCCTTAATAATACGTTATTAAAAGACGTGGAATTTACAGAGCATACATTATCACACGTTATTAGCTATGTGCTTGGTATTGCCTGCGTTCTTGTCTTGTTAATGATAGGTCTATTCATGTTTGACTGGCGTTTGGCGTTGAGCATGCTGATTGGTTTTCCTGTAGCGATAGCCATGTTTGTGTTCTTGTCTCGTTTAAGTCAGGAGGGCAAAGATAAACTGTTTCGAACCGCAGATAAATTGAGCAGTGCAATCTTCGAGTACATTCTGGGAATACGAGTACTTAGAGCGCACGGACAAGCTGATGGAGAATTCCTAGAACTTGATGAAAAAATGAAAAGTGCGCGAGATGCCCACTTAAAATATGAAATGAGAGCCAGTTTGGCCCCAGCCGCGTTCATTATTTTTTCTGAGGCAGGCTTTGCCAGTTTGATCATGTTTGGGCTTTATTCCATAGGGACAGAAACGCTCTCTATTACTATTTTTTTGTTGTTCTTACTTGTCTCAATGCAATTCTATCGTCCACTTACTCAACTCGCCATTTTACTGACTCAGTTTCAGTATTTTAAGGTGTCTATGTCTCGCATTGAAGGGGTATTGGAACAAGAAGAACTGATCGAAGAGACGGAGTGCGTACCGGAAAATGTAGGCCATGAAGTGAGTTTCAATAATGTGAATTTTCGTTATAAAGAGACACCGCTGTTCAATCGTATGAACATTACTTTTCCTGAGCACTCGGTAACAGCGATAGTGGGGCCGTCGGGATCTGGAAAATCAACGATGATGAGTTTGATTGCTCGTTTTTGGGACACGGAGGAAGGCGCTATCACGATTGGAGGAAAGAACGTAAAAAACATGAGTCAAACCGAGATCTCTGAACATATTAGTATGGTTTTTCAAGAGGTTTACCTATTCGACGATACTATCTATAACAACGTGGTGATGGGACAGGAAGTTTCACCAACAAAATTAGAGCAGGTTTGTCGTCAAGCGCAATGCTGGGAGTTCATTCATCGTTTTTCTGATGGGTTACAAACGGTTGTCGGAGAGGGAGGAATGAGACTATCCGGAGGTGAAAAACAACGAATCTCCATTGCAAGAGCATTGTTAAAAGATGCACCTATTGTGCTGCTTGATGAAGCGACTGTGGCGTTGGACGTGGAGAATGAGGCGCTGATACAACGCGCTATTTCCTCTTTAGTCAAAGACAAAACAGTCATACTGGTTGCGCATAATTTATTGAATGTGATCCATGCCGATCAGATTGTTGTCTTGGAGTATGGTGAGATAGGAGCGGTTGGAAACCATGAGCAGCTGATCAAATCATCAGATGCATATCAAACATTGTGGAATGACCAGTTGGAATCACAAGGCTGGAAAGCTTAATTTTCTGTTTTTATTGAGTTATTTTGATTTATTACGACCTGTGCAAATCTCAATCTAATTGATAATAATTATCATTTATAGTACTTTGACGATTACTCAATAGAGAATAAAAGCTAAGAGATATAACTATGGCCTATGTAAAAAGTAACGTTCAGTCTGCCTTTAAAATGTGTGAAGGATTTGAAGGAGGGGGCGAAAATCGACTTGCGGATTATGCAACAACAAAAGTCGAGCTCGATGAAAATGTGTGTTTAGGCCATGGTTACATCGTTGAGCTAGCCCCAGGGCTAAATATTACCTACAGCGATGTTACTTTCAATCGACCTACAAGCTTTAAGGAGGTTGCGCAAGACTACTTTGGTGCTTGCCTCGCAATAGAAGGTCGTGTCGAGGTATTGGTTTCTGGTGAGTCGGAATCGATAATTATTGATAAAGACAACGCACTTTTTTTTGTCTGTCACCAAGGGGAGCTGGAGTTTCGTTACGACACTTCTCAAACAAAATTTATAAACTTCTGCGTCCCGAAATCAATGATGGCGTTGTTATTTGAAGATGGTTCGGATGAGCTTTCTGAAATCAATCGATTTGAGTCTGTTCAGGTGACTTCTGATATTGTTAAAAACGTAGAAGAAATTTTTCGTTCCAAATTAGGAAAAACGGCCAACACACTGTATCTGCAAGGTAAAGTATTAGAGCTGCTTGCCCTTATCTATCACAACATGCACCGAGAGGTTAACCTATGTTGTGGAATGACACCACGAGACATGGATTGTATTCAGTTAGCGGCTCGTATTATGGAAGAGCGTATGGACTCTCCGCCTTCATTAATCGAGTTGTCCCGCCAAATCGGTATTAACGATAACAAACTGAAGAAAAACTTTAAGTTGGTCTTCGGCGAAACAGTTTATGGTTTTTTGTCTAATAAACGCATGACTAAGGCTGGAGAGCTTCTCGTGGTGGGGGATCTTTCCGTTCAGGAAGTGGCGAATATTGTGGGATTTAAACATGTCGGGCACTTTTCGAAAAAATTCAAAGAGCAGTACATGTGCAGTCCGAAACAATACAGACGAAAATCGGTTAACGTAGGATAAGAAAAGGCTCAAGCATCGCTTGAGCCTTTTTTCTAGGCGTTTGCTAGCTCGGGTTTGTGTACATTTTTCGTTAATTGAAGGTAGCTTTGTGTCCCTAACAGTAACGCAGCAAAGGTCAGTCCACAGGTGAGTAATAGCCAGATATGTTCGATGTCGGGTTGGTCAACGAGCCAACCTTTGACGCCAATGGCATAACTGATAGGTATAATAACAATCCAATAGACAAACAACACGGTCACAAGAGGTCGAACAAATTCTTCAAGGCCTCGTAAGATGCCTGCTGCGACCATTTGTATTGCGTCCACGAGCTGAAACATCGCAATGAAAATGATCAGGCTCGAAATGAGGGCTATCACTTCTGGGTCTTCGCTAAACCAAGGCGCAATTTGTTTACCAAACACCAAGATTAGCACAGTCATGATTCCACCATACAGCGTAGCCATGGTGAGCGCGGCGATACCAGAGCGTTTCGATTCAAACGGCAGAGACATTCCCCTGTACTTGGAGACTTGAATGGTCGCGGCACTGCTTATTGCTACCGGAATCATGAATACGACCATGGCAACATTAATGGCGACTTGATGCGCCGCGACCACTTTTGTGCCAAGTACCGAAGCAAAGAAAGCTAACGCCGTCAGTGCCAAGACTTCTAAGATGAGTGCAATGCCAATCGGTAAGCCTTCTAGCATTAGGTTTCTTGCCTCTGAACTCTCGACGCTTCGATTGTTATTATTGAGGGATTTAAGTGACTTTCTGGAAAGGGCGAATAAACAGAAAAGAGCACAATACGTTGTGATTGCCGTTGCAACCCCGCAGCCTAATCCTCCTAGTGCTGGTAATCCTAGGTGACCATTAACGAGCACAAAATTGAGCACACTATTGAGCACTAATAATAGAGCGCCAGTGAGGGCGATCGGTAGCATGTCTCCTCGGCCTTCATTGAAAAATCGATAAAGGATCATGTAAGTCAGGCCCGGCACAGCAAAGGCGACAGCATGAAGATAGTGCTGACTGATTTTTGCAACTTCTTGATCAGAGATAATGTAGGGCGCTGAGAAGGCAAAAAGCTGCAAAGCAAGGAACCCAAGTACAGAAAGCACAGTGGCATTACGCTTCCCCAAAGCTAACAGTTTCGCGCAAGCTTCATTATCTTGTTTGGCATCGGCCGATGAAAATTTGGGAACCAAGGCGTACATAATGCCAATGATGAGAATGGCGATCGGAGTCCAAATGTTACTCGCCAGTCCGACTGCTGCGAGATCCTTATAATGGTATTGCCCAGCGAGAAGGGTGTCGACGAGCCCGAGTGATGCTTGGCATATTTGGATAAACATTAGTGGTAAAGAGAGCTTGATGATCTCTTTATAAATTGGTGGTTTATTGTTCATGTGTCAATCCAGGTTAAGTTATGTTACGAGATATCGCTATTGTGGCATGCAAGGCATAATGTTTTTGTCATCATGCGGAGCAATATATTCACTTCACGGATTTGATAATGGATATCATTAGCATTTAGATGGTATTGGTTTAACCTGATGTTCCTTTTAAAACATTATTGGGACATCTCACGTGTTAGTAGAACAAACTTCTCCGCTTGAAAGAGAGCAGGGTGCCCATTATTTCTTACTTCCTGTTGGGCGCGAAGTATCGGATTTGTCGGCATTAACCTCACGACCGATACCGGCTTTAGACAGCAGAAGTTCACAGGAATATGTTTCACACCTTCTTTCTGTTGGCGCTTCAATGACTGGGCAAGGGTACGTCGAATGCAACGTTTTGATGAATGAACAGTGGTATGCCGGTTCAGTCGAATGGTCACTTCGTCAGCAGACAATAAAACAGTTTCGTTTTGAACCCATAGCTTCACCAAAGAAAACCGTTCGTACGGTAGTGAACTTTGATGCCGTAAACTCAAATGAGCTTCATGCGTTGCTAGGCTTTGATGCGGATGTATTGGTCGTGTCGTTAGGCAGTGATCACGGTATTGTAATGGTCTAATGAAACTGGACAGGTTTATAGCGTAAAATGAGCTAAACCCAAAAGGTATCACTATGACCAGAAAATCAAAAGTAACACTCAGTGCACAACAAAAACTTGAATATGCCAAATTAATGGTAGAAGAAGGTTATACCAATAAGCAAATTGAAGAGATGTCTGGCGCAGGAAAGTCAGCAGTATCACGTTGGAAGCAACAATATCTATCTGAGCTAGATGGTAAGAGCCCGGGAAATGTACAAGCACTCACACCAGAACAGCAACGTATTCAATTGCTAGAGAAGCAGCTACAGCGAGCTTTAAGGGATAATGATATATTAAAAAAAGCCACCGCTTTCTTCATTCGCGACAATCAAAATTTAAAGTAATTAAAGCGTTGAAGAAAGCGACCCCAAGCTATACGGTATCTGAGTTGTGTCGTGCTTTAGAAGTCAGTACAAGTAGTTATTACTATGCGCCCGTCGCGCCAAATAAGTCAGAGCAGGCACTGCTGGAGTTAATTAAATCTATCGCTGACGATTCTGGTTATACGTATGGTAGACGCAGAGTGAACGTTGAACTGAATGCGTTAAATCATACGATTGGAATATATAAAACAGCGGCACTGATGAAAAAGTTGAATATAAAAGCCATCAGGCCGAAGAAAAAACATTACTACCCTAACTCAGGTGATGAACATAAGTACGCACAGAACCTCTTAAAACGAGAGTTTAACCCTGATTCACATAACACGCATTGGGTCGGTGATATTACCTATATCAGGAACCATCAAGGGTGGAGCTACTTGGCCTGTGTGTTAGACTTATCAACGAGGGAAGTTGTAGGGTATGCCTTATCAACAAGCCCAAATGCTGAATTGGCTATAGCAGCATTGAATAATGCTATTAAGCGTCAACAGCCGGTTCTTAATCAACTGATGTTTCATTCCGATCAGGGGTGTCAGTATTCTGCGGCCTCGTTTAGAGCTCGGTTATCACAACTAACTATAACGCAAAGTATGAGTCGTCGAGGTAATTGTTGGGATAATGCAGTAATGGAGCGATTTTTTAGAAGTTTAAAAACAGAGCGACTGAATCGCCTGTCATTTATAAATCATCATTCAGTTATAAGTGAGGTGGACAATTATATTCAGTTTTACAATTACAAACGTAGGCATTCTACGCTTAATTATATGACGCCACATCAGAAATATAATGAATTAAAAAATGCCGCTTAGAATCTCTACAGAATTTGTTGACCATTACAATAGTGTGCAACTGCCAAAGTAGAAGTAGTTTGGTTTTATCTTGGATGTTTTCATTTTTTTCCAAACGAGATAAAAATTCTCCTAATAGTTCAGGACGAATGGTAGGCATGTTTCGGTGTTTGTCAAACTAGTTGTCGCGATCACTACGTTATGCACTCTCAGCCTTGACACTATTTTGTTCAGGGTTTAAGTACACTTCTTTTGGTAAATCCCAATTACGGATATTACCGCTCCAGCGCTCAGGGTGAGCATCTTTAGCACCTTGATAAACTTCTTTTCTATTAGCCAATATGTCACCCGCTAATCCTGAATGCCTTTGATGTGGGCTGACGTATTTGATGCCACTATGTTTGTGGTTAAAATTATACCAGTGGCTAAATTTCAACACCCAACTACGCGCCTCATCAATTGTTGAAAACCCTTTATACGGATAGTCAGGGCGATATTTACACGTTTTAAATATCGACTCAGCATAAGCATTATCATTGCTCACCCTAGGACGATTAAAAGACGACACGACACCTAAACTATAA
Source organism: Pseudoalteromonas sp. KG3 (assembly GCF_030436385.1). NCBI lineage: Bacteria > Pseudomonadati > Pseudomonadota > Gammaproteobacteria > Alteromonadales > Pseudoalteromonadaceae > Pseudoalteromonas > Pseudoalteromonas sp. KG3. Next base: position 105,470 of record NZ_CP098525.1, on the reverse strand, counting down.
AGTGTTTCAAGCATTGATGAGCCTTTCATTGGGCTTCCATTATCCGAATGCAGTACCAGAGGATTATCTTTAACTCCTTCTTTTAAATGAGCTTTCTTAATTAATATTGATGCATTTTCTGCTGATTCGTCATCATGAATTTCCCATCCAACAATCTTTCGACTAAATATATCGAGTATCAAATATAAATAAAAATGCAGCCCTTTAGCGGGGCCTGGTAACCAAGTAATATCCCAACACCACACTTGGTTTGGCCCTGTAGCACAGTGTGTCGTCGGTACTTTTCTCTCTTTTATCTGACTACGTCCGCGAGCGTTTTGCTGTTTTTCTTCATGAAGAACACGATAATATGTTGATTCAGAAGCAAGATAAATACCCTCATCTGCTAATGTAGGGACGATTTGGCTTGGTGGTAAGCTCTTAAAATCATCGCTATTAACGATGGCTAATATGTTATCTCTCTCTGCTTTTGATAGCTTATTTTTTGGCTCAGGGCGCTGAGATATTGGTCTACCATCTGTTTTTATGTTCCCGTCAACAGTCCAACGTTGATACGTCCGGACACTGATCCCAAGTTCACGGCAAGCTTTAAACTTTGGCGCACCAGAACTCACAGCTTCATTAACTAGTTTAACTGCTTGAATGCGAGCTGAGTCGAGGATCATTCGTCCTCGGCTTCCCCCCAGATCGCATTTGCTTTTTTTCTTAACACCAATAGTGCTGCGGTTTCAGCGAGTGCCTTATCTTTTCGACGTAGCTCCTTTTCTAATTGATTGATCTGTTTTTTATCTTTCTTTGTTTCGGTGGAGAAGGCTTTTTCTTGCTCTTTAACGTTAGCGTTTGCATCTATACACGCATTTCGCCAAGCCGATACTTGTTCCACATAAAGACCTTTGCCTCGGCAATATTCCGCTAACTCAGCTTGATTTAAAGAGGCTGTTTCCAACACGACTGAGAATTTATTTGCTGATGACCACTGCTCAGCATTCTTTCCATCACCTGGCACTAAATGCCCCTTATCAATTGCTTGTTTTCGCCAATTATACAAGGTTGATTCACCAATCCCCATCTCGATTGATAATTGGGCTATTGCTATATTATTTGGAGGCATCATCTTCTGAAGAGCCGACTCTTTGCTTTGCGCTGAATAATGTTTCATTGTTACTCCACGCCCTCTGTTTAATGGTTGAATATTAAGCGCGACAACTAGTCTGACAGAGAGGGGTTCACATATTTTCAATGGGGATAATAAGTATGTTGAAGTAATACCTGGTAAGGCAGATCTAAAGTGGTCAATTCCCAACAGTCGTTGGCAACAAACAATTGATAATCCCCTCTACAATCAAATCCAGCATATGGGTATTGTTGAGTTAATGCTGTTTGTTGACGAGAAAACTAATTACTTAAATGCTTTTACGCATATTGCTACGACCAAAGAAAAGTCACCAGTAGATAAAGAAGATTTAGTTGCTTGTATACTTGCCAACGGTACGAACTATGGCCTATATAAAATGGCAAATATCTCCGATCGTTCAATGGGCAAACTACGCAATGTCGATGATAGTTATGTAAGATATGAAACCCTTAAACAGTCTAATGATCAAATATCAAATGCTACTGCAACATTACCCATATTTGCTTACTACCACGTTGATGATAATCAGTTATTTTCAAGCATCGATGGTCAAAAGTTTGAATGTCGTATCAATACCTTTAAAGCCCGTTATTCGTCTAAGTATTTTTCTAAAGCCAAAGGCGTTTCAGCATTAACTTTAGTGTCAAATCATGTACCGGTGAATACTCAGGTTATTGGTGCTAACGAGTATGAAGGCCACTTTGCGTTTGATTTACTTTATAACAATACCTCAGAGATACAGCCCAATACTTTATCGACCGATAATCACGGTACCAATAATGTTAACTTCGCTATTTTAGACTTTTTTGGTTACACCTTTGCGCCTCGATACGCAAAAATGAAGCGAGTATTTTTTGATTTATTTGAAGTCACTGAAGAGGACGGTGGACGTATTCAACTAAAGAAAGATATTAACCATAAATTAATCGCTGAAGAGTGGGATAGTATTCAACATATTGTTTGTTCGTTGAGTCGAAAAACAACGACTCAAAGCACGATTATAAGAAAACTCAGTAATGGCAAAAGCCGTACTTTGACAGCTTTGCATGAGTATGACCGTTTAATCAAAGCGATTTATGTCTTGGAGTATGTAGACAATTCAACACTGCGCCATTATGTCCAACAAGCTTTAAACCGTGGCGAAGCCTATCATCAATTAAAACGAGCCATTACCTCAGTCAATGGCAATAAATTCCGTGGTGGCAATGATTACCAAGTATCACAATGGAATGATTGTGCTCGACTCATTTCTAATTGTATTATTTACTATAATTCATCGTTGTTATCTGCCTTTTTGCAGATCCAAGAACGCAATGGTAGACAGGACGTTGTAGATATTATTTCAAAGCTTTCGCCCGTTGCATGGCAACACATTAATTTAAACGGAGAATATGCTTTTAATAAGAATCGTAAAGCAATTGATTTAGCTGGATTGCTCAGTAATATCGAGCCAATAGAAGAATAATGCAGGTTAGTTTAGGGTAAATATCAAATTTATTATTGATCATCACAAATAACTAATCGTGTATTAGTGGCACCTTGGTATGTACTTTCATCAATTATTAAACAAAGTGACTCCTTGCATTCTTCGCAAGTAAATGGCTCTAAATCTTGCCAGTCTTCAATCTCAATATGTTGATCACAATTAGGGCATTTCATAGAAAATAGGCTTCAGTAAGATTAATCCAAAATGGACAGCTATAGCTGTCCACCTTTAATTTTAGCGGCAATATCTTCAAAGATTTGGATTAGCCCACCTTCAAATAAAAATGCATCGGTAAATGTGTATTCTTTTGCTAAATCATCTTCTTTTCTATCTAAGGTTACAAAAGAATATCCACCACCGCCATTACCATCAGCATTAAAGGCTCGACCAAGTTTAATACGCTCACCTTCAATTTCCGTTTTGTCATGAAACTTACCTTTTGGTAACCCTCCTTCAGCCTCAGTTTTAAAGAACTTATGCTCTAATGTATCTAAATACCACAGTAAACCACGCTTCGGGAATTCAATTTGGTAGTGGAGCCATTTTTGCTTTCTTTCTTTCCAGTTTGTATTGGAAACAATCATGTGATCGCCATCTATCAAGAAGTAATAAGTTACTGTAGGCTCTATATCATCTTGAATACTGGCTACCACTCGTGGGTCTTGTGCCACAGTTAAAGGGTCTATGTCGTTAAAGTGTCTCATGCTTGTTCCTTAGGCATTATTGAGAGGAATACGAGTGACAATACCGGCTTTTTCCAGCTTGCCTAATGTTTGCGGGTTTTTATCAAGAGTGAACGTCTCTACTGGCCCGAATTGTTGGCCTTCTTGCGCAGGGCCAAAGGGGGTAATGGGGTTATCTGTATTATTGTCTTTGGTCATGCCATTACCTAAGAATTGTTCGTTTGCACCGAGCCTCTTGTTCATTTGATGGCGAACTTGCAATATCCGACGTTGGTCTGCATCGAAACCAAGGTCGCTAGCAAGATCATTAAAGTCTTCTTTACGATCAAGGTTTACATCTTTTTCTAGAGCTGTTTTATAAATCTGTTCATAAGACTCACTAAATTGGGGTGTCATACACGGTTCAATTAAATGTTCACGGCCCTCGAATTCATCAGCAAGCTCTGTTTGAGAAAAATCGGTCAGGTTATCATAGGTAGGAATTAGGCTCACCATATCACCGTTGGTATTGGCTTGCTCTTGGTCTATTAACAGTAAGGTGTATTCTGCATCAGGGTTATAATCGATACCAACTGATTGCGTTATTAACTCGGCATCTTTATCTGCGTGTTCTAATTGGGTATAAGTGGTGGTCCAATAAGTGGCGGTGGTTGCGCCTTGTGGCATATAACCAATAGTGCCATCGTCTCCTGCGTATTTTGTTTCAATGACACGGACGATAAACTTTTCATTTAACCCCTCTTCAACAACACGGACTTTATCAGCGGTACTGTAAGGTGGTTGTGGCAGTGGTTGCTGGGTACTACGAGATGCTTGTACTTTTTTTGTCGCTTGTTCCATACGCGTAAGGGTTTCTTCTTTACTTTGTGGTGGTTTGGGTAAATGGCTACTGCTACTGGCAGGCGCAACACCGCGAGCGCCACGCCCATCGCCTATTAATACGGTTGGGCATCCCACAACAATTTTTCCACCATGTCCGCATGAATCCCCCAAACGAGCTGCGGGTTTGCCATTAATTAACACGGTTGCAGACCCTGCTGATACTTTATCAGGTGGCCCAATACACACAGCTGCATCACCAACACGCGCAGCAGGCATACCACCAATAATCACATTGGGTGAGCCGGAAATAATCGGGCCACCTACATGTGGCACTGGTCCCGGTTCAACTTTTGGACAAACATGCATATCGCCCAAACGGGCAGCGGGTTTACTCATATAACATTCCTTATTATTTAATTGGTTGGGTTTACTGAATTCCTTACATCGAAAAGTGACAGCAATAGGCTCAGTTTAAATTTATGCTGACCCAAAACTATGATATAGCAATTCTACCATTACAATACTCTTTTGTTCCTTTTTTATGTTGTTAGCGTAGCGCAAATTAGTTAATTCTAGTTAGCTTTTAATACTAAGATTGCTATCACCTTAAATTGTCTACAAACTCATAATATATAAGACATCCTAACAATGGGTGTTTTCAATGTCTACTAATTCGATTATTATTAATTAATAGACAGTTTTTCTAATAATCCATTTAGTAGACACGTAATGAGAAAATTTGGGTACGCTCGTGTATCAACTAGTCAGCAGTCACTTGAAGTCCAAAAAAAGGCCTTATTAAAGGAAGGTGTAAGAAGTTCCAGAATATTTAGTGATGTTGGTAGTAGAGCAAATTTAGATCGAGAAGGACTAAATTTACTTCGAATAAAAGTAGAAGAAGGAGACTTAGTGCTTGTTACTCGATTAGACCGATTGGGTAGCGATACATCTGAAATGATTAAATTAATTAAAGAGTTTTCAGAATTAGGAGTCTATATCCGTTTCATCAAGGAAGGATTAAGTACCGAGGGTACAATGGGCAAAATGGTAGTAACAATATTAAGTGCTGTTGCTGACGCCGAAAGAGAGCGTATTTTGGAGCGAACAAATGAAGGGAGAATTGATGCTAAGTCCAAGGGGATTAAATTTGGTAGAAAACGTTCTATTGACCGCGAGAAAGTGATTCATTTAGATGTTCAAAAGGTTGGAGCTACAGAAATAGCGAAACAACTAGGTATTGGACGCTCTACAGTATATGCAATTCTCAAAGAAGAAGCACAAAAAGAATGATGCACATCAAGTTAATGCCGATTTCGAGGAGATCGGCTATTTCAGGCCAAGGTTATTTTCGAGGGGATGGGCACAAAACCCCTAACACTTTTTTGATCTCGAAATCCTGCTTCTATCTGCATTCTCATACCATATAATTTGAGTACTTTTTCGAGAAAGTGGTGCCTCTTTGGAAGAGAAGAAACGAGTAGCCAAGGCTCCTTATAACCACGTTTTTTATCTCTTTTTAATAACTTATGTCCCTTGCCAACCAGCACTGCATGAGTTTGATATTTTGCACTTTTGGTCAACTCGGTCGCGCCAAGATACTGGCTCTTACGTTGATTGCTCTTGAATAGTGACTGGCATGGAACAAACTCATCGCTGCCCTGCGTTTTCAAATGTGCCGTACCTCGAACACGGCTAATATAATGCCAGCCATTGTTTCGCACGGCTTTGAGCCAAGGAACTTTAAAGCCCGCATCCGTCACAATTACGGGCCGGCAGTCACCCGGCAAAATCAGTTTGAGCATCTTTAAGAACCGTTTTTGAACTTTTGGGCAATGATACTGAAAACTGAATGCACTTTCCTGATACAGGGTCAAAGAACGACCTTCACTGGCAATGCTGGCACGCAGAATACAGTATTTGGTTTGTGTATCTGCATGACTCCAATCAACCAAAATGACGGGATGCTTTTCAGTGACCACAAAACGGCTTAAGCGAACATAAACCGATGTCGACTCACGCAAAAGCTCGTGGTTATTGAGTAGTCGATCAATACGTTTAATATCATGTTTTTCAGTTGTTTTTGAATCCAAATTGCGACCAATAGATGTCAAGGTGCATTGCTGACAGTGCAAAAGAGATTTAACGGCAGCGACTAGAGTATTAAATCTGGCTTTATGAATAGAGTTAGGGGTGACAGCGCGGAGCATATTGTGCAAAATAGTAGACGCATTCATGGTGTTTAGTTCTGTTGTTTTTAAGCGATTCATAAGATCACAAAACACCATGAATGTTCCCTCACTACCCATATTTTTTAACACTATTAGTTCATTGATATATAAAGGCTAATTTTGGGGATACTTTAGGGTGTTATGCCACCTATGCCCATGTTAGGGCGTTCATTATTGTAAGTCCATAACCAATCGGTAGCTCTGTCTTGTAACTCACTAATGTCACTGTAAATATAATGACTTAGCCAGTCATAACGAACTGTTCGATTAAAGCGCTCTATATACGCATTTTGCTGTGGATTACCAGGTTGAATAAATCGTAATTCGATCTCATTATTCAATGCCCATTGAGCGAGTTTATGGCTAATATATTCTGGGCCATTATCACACCTGATGGCTTTAGGTTTACCGCGCCACTCTATAATTTGATTTAACGAGCGGAGCACACGCTCAGCAGGCAGTGATAAATCAGCATCAATAGTCAGTCCTTCGCGATTAAAGTCATCTATTACATTAAATAAACGACACGCTCTGCCATCCGCTAGTTGGTCATGCATAAAATCCATTGACCAGCATTCATTAATGGTTTCTGGTACAGCCAATGGCTCAGGTTTGTCTCTCTTTAAGCGTTTCCTAGGCTTTATTCGCAAGTTTAACTCAAGCTCACGGTAAATGCGGTAAACTCGTTTGTGATTCCATTTATATCGTTTTACATTGCGAAAATATAAAAAGCATAGCCCAAAGCCCCAATTGCGCTTTGATTCAGTCAAATCGAGTAACAGCTCTGCTATTTTTAAGTTTTCATTTTTTAATGTCGACGTATAGCGATAACACGTTTCACTGATCATGAAAGTGCGACAGGCTAAGGCAATACTCATTTTATTTGTACTAACGACTTCATGTGCCAATATCTTGCGCTCAGAAGCCTTCACCACTTTTTTGCCATAGCCTCTTGAATGACCTCGGATTTAAGTCGCTCTTCAGCATACATTTTCTTCAAACGACGGTTTTCATCTTCAAGTTCTTTCATTCTCGTCATTAAAGAGGCATCCATACCGCCGTATTTTGCGCGCCATTTATAGAAGGTTGAGTTGCCCATACCATGTTCACGGCATAGCTCAGGGATCGGCACACCGCTTTCGGCTTGCTTTAAAATAGCGAGGATCTGACTGTCTGTAAAATGTGCTTTTTTCATAATTTTCTCCTGTGTTTACAATAAGAGAAAATTCTACGTTTGACACCCATTATTTTTCGGGGGGATTACCGGAGTTATTGTTTCTTATAGGAAAGAAAAAAACAAAGTAAGCAATGAGTTATGCTATAGATACTACATCAGTTCAGCATATCTATCGGCGGAAGAACTCGCAAGATCCGCACGGCAACATTGGCGTTTAGATGTTGGATTTAAAGAAGATGATTGCCGAATTAGGCGTGAAGGTGCAGCACCTGTATTTGCGGGGCTGAGACACATCGCATTTAATCAGCTAAAAGCAGAAACAAGCTTTAATAAAGGCATGCCCGCAAAACAGAAAAAAGCTATGCGCAGTACAGATTACCTTGAAAAGGTATTGAAATCATAGACTTTTTCATGATCTTGCCCTGGCTGAATACCCTTTAATTACAGTACAAGCTTTAAATGCTCGATAAAAAAACAATCTATCATAAACAGAATTGGCTTCTAACTTACTATATCTCTTGTATAAGTTTGCTAACTGTATTCTTACTAAAACTTGATATCAAAACCCTAAGGATAAGATCTTTATTTTTTTACCCCATTACTATGTGCGTAAACGGGAAAGTGTATTTCTCTTTCATTTATATAATTTAATGCAGAGTTATTTGCATTAACGGGAGGTTCAACACTATTTCCCTCACAGTTGATATCAATCTATAAGCTTTAAGGTATATGTGAGTCCCAATAGTTGATACTAATTATGTGTGTGAACGGGAAGGCACATTCCCCTTCCACTTATATAGTTTCATACCGAATTATTTGCATCAACGGGAGGTTAAACACTCTTTTCCTCACAATTGATATCAAATTATAAGCTTTAAAGATATATGTGAGTCCCAATAATTGACACTCACTATGTGTGTGAACGGGAAATTTCTATTTAGTCATTGGGTGTCTAGCAAACTATGGGAAGTCCAAAGTGTCCGGCTGGAGTTGACCAGAACACTAGGTACTGTCCATAAAATGTAGTTCATAAGTCAGATCCTATTTCACACTTTTAAGAGTATTAATTGTAACAATGAGTTTTCACTAAAATATCGTAACAGTGGCCAACATTTTACAAACGCTTCCCAAACACCTTCATCGGTTTATCGCTGGTTATTCAATAATTAAACAGCTACTCCGGCAATTTAATCCTAATATTAGCCAAGCTCGCTTCGTTATATTTTACATTTCCTATAATTGTCTCATCAGGCACTGTGTCTCCCCAGAGTTTCATTGACTCCAACACATCACGTAAACCGCATCCTAGCGCCGTGAGTTCATAAACAACCCGAGGCGGTGTTTCAGCATAGGCTGTGCGTGTAACTATTCCATGCGCCTCGAATCTTTTAAGCCTATGTGAAAGGGTGTGTGCACTAATGCCTTGTAGTGCATTGCGTAGTTGTGTGAAGCGCTGAGGGCCTACGAGCAGCTGCCGAACGATCAACGTAGCCCAAGGACCATCCAGAAGGGCTAAAAACCTCGCAACTCCACAGCATGGAACTTTATTTTCAATCATGACAATAATTCTCTAATAGTGCATTTGACGTAACCAGTTTGATCATAGCACAATTAATGCTCTGTTTAGTTAACTATTAGGGAGAATCTATGACATATATAGTTCATGGTGCAACAGGGGCACAAGGGTCCCCATTATTTAAAAAATTAACGACTGAAGGTAAGAATGTCGTAGCCGCTATTAGAAATCCCGAGACTCTTGATGCCGGTTCAACAGTGACAATTGATCTCTCGTCGGTTCAATCGTTGGTTGCTGCTTATTTAGGGGCTGAGGGCGTATTTATTCATTTGCCCTTGGGCCCAGAAAGCTTGCGTCTTCAATATACGCAAAATATTATTGAAGCGGTTGGAACTTCCCGTCCTAAGCGCTTGGTAATTTCGACTAGTGGGTGCGCATTAGGTGATCCTGAGGATAAAAGCGCCTTGCCTGAACTTATTCGCGGCGTTGAAGCAACGGGAGTATCGACTGCAGTAATTGCGCCGCGTTTGTACCTTGAAAACTTGTTGTTGCCGATTGTGAGCGAAGCTGTGAAAATGGAGGGAATCCTTCCATATCCACTGCGTTCAGATTACCCTGTTTCTTGGTGTTCACATTTGGATGTTGCTGATGTTGCTGCCGCACTTTTTGCAGATACATCAGTCAATGGAATTGTTGAGATTGGTCAGTTACCGGCTGTGACTGGAGATCAACTGGCAAAGTCATTCGCCACTCATTTAGGAAGAGAAGTAAAATATAGCAGTTTAACTCCAGAAGAGTTTGGCACGCGTTTAACGGTATTATTTGGCGAGGCCGCAGCGGCAGAAGTTGTTGAAATCTATAAAGCAAAAGCCCTCAGCAAAGATTCTGCAATTGCAGCCAATATAAGTGCGCAGCGCCTTTTAGGAATTAATCCGCGCTCAGTTGAACAGTGGCTTGTTGATATTGGAATGTAAAAACTTATCCTATTAGGATTAATTTTATCGACCTAGATTTCTCAGCTCAACGAAGCCCGTTGAGCTAGCAACTCGAAGATTATTGATTTCAATAAAAAATGCACTTTATTTTAATCAATATATTTTCATCACTGATAAGTAAATAGTATAAACCAAGAAGATAGCTTATGAGGCTTATCAAAGAATCTTTGGTGATCTGGACTCCACTGCAGTAGACGAGTATATGAGTATAGATTTTATACAGCACAATCGGACCATAGCTGAAGTCCAGAGTCTAAAGGATGCGACAATATGTCGCATTCACTTCTTAAAAAAAACCTATATCATAGTGACACGATTACAGTAATTTAGTCTTTCAATGTCTGAGACAAAATCACAATTGATTTATGCCCTAGGTCTGGTGCTCTTGTTAGCCATAGTTATAGCTGGCCCATTTATACAAAAAAAGCTTGAACCGGACGCAGTCGTTATGAAGGCCTCTCCATGTGATTTGCAACAGGGGGCCTGTACAGCAGCATGGGAAGATATGTCATTAACACTAACAATGGGGCCAACACCTCTCATCGCGCTAAGGCCTATAGATGTAGGTCTTGTTCTGAAAGGTGTTCCTGAGCAACATACGGTCAAATTGAGGTTACAAGGTGCTGAAATGTATATGGGAGAGATCCGTAGCACATTATCACCAAAACCTAACATGCCGGGGCTATTTACAGGAAAAACCTATTTGTCGATATGTACAGATATTCATATGATTTGGCGCGCAACTGTATTCATACAAACTCCAACTCAACTCTACGCCGCCCATTTTAACTTTGCAGCTCAATGAGGCATGCCTAATGATTATTAAGAAATTTAGCATTATAACTACAGTCATCATTTCTGTTTTAATTATAACAATCTTTGTTGGGAGACAATTGAAACAACCTCAGCCGGGTCTGCCAGAATATGGAGGAGACTTTACACTCCAATCAGAGCAAGGGCCTGTATCACTGCCCGATTTTCGAGGGCAAGTCGTCATCTTATATTTTGGTTATACCCAGTGTCCTGATATTTGCCCAGTATCTTTATCTGTTGTCGGTCAAGCGATACGCCAGCTACCTTTGCCGCAACAAAAAAGCGTACATGGCATTTTTATAAGTGTGGATCCCGACAGAGACACCCTTAAATATTTGAAAACATATACATCATTCTTTTCCGAGCACATTACTGGAGTCTCTGGTAGTAAGTATGAGATCGATAAAATAGTCCAGCAGTATGGTGCTTTTTATCGTTTTGTCGAACTTAAAGACTCTGCAATGGGTTACTCCGTTGATCATTCTGCACTCCTGTACCTGATAGATAAAGAGGGGGGGCTGGTCAAAACCCTTCCACACAATATGAATCCTGACCTATTAACCAATGAGATAAAAAGCCTCTTTTAATTTATGGAAATTTTTTAGTATGCGAAAAACACTATGTTCATTTTTATTGTTCACCTCAATTCATTCGTTTGCCGACAGCATTGTTGAAGTAGAGCGAGCTTTTGCTGTGGCCGTTCCACCCGGACAAAGAAATAGCGCTGCATTTATGACGCTCAAAAACAATTCGGCACGACCCCTTATGCTAGTCGCTGCTGATTCAAGTATTTCTGAAATCTCTGAATTGCATACACACAGCGAAGTTGATGGCGTAATGATGATGCGTAAAATAAATCAAATAGAGATCCCTTCGAAGGGCAAAGCAGAGTTGAAATCCGGTGGCTTGCATATCATGCTGATAGGGTTAAAAACTGAGTTATCTGCTGGCAGTAAATTTGATTTATCACTGAAATTCTCTGATGGTTCAGAGCAAGATATTGTCGTACCGGTAGAATCAATCTCAATGCAATCTCATTGAGGTGACTATATGGCGAAAATACAGTAGCAACCCTCTGTCGGAAAATGATATTGCTCCAATGGATTAGTTGGTGAGCGTTACTCGTTATTAATCACCTTTGCTTATAATATCCTCAATATCCCGCCATTTTTAGGAACATTGGCAGGTTGAGTCAAGCGATTGGTTTTGACAAACTCTTTAATTTTTTGCGTTATGAGGCTACATGACTCACTAAATCCATACGCTACCCAAATAATCGTAGACTTTGGTGCAATCTCTTTGATCAAAATCATATCTTATTCTCCCATGGACACGGACTCTCGGTAAACATATAGCTAACGATATCTAGCCTTGCTTAATGTTACAGGGTAATAGCGGTTCAAAGTTATTTGGCTACCCAGCAAGGTACTTCAAGCAAATAAAGATAAAAGTGGTGGCCTTTGCAGTTTCAAAAAACTATAAAGTATCCGGCTGGTATGCACACATTGATAGTATTTGAGGACAGTCAGTTTTTTCGCCCTATCACGAACGGTTTTATTGCTGACTCTGCGTGGTTATTATCAATACTCCGTCTGACATCTTCAAGATAACGCCGGAGCTCTTCAAGCTGATTTATAACGTAGTTGATACCATAGAGTTTACCAATCAGGTGGAGTGCCACATACGCGACTTTAATGGTAATTAAGCAAAACAGCTGACAGTGCTAAATATGCAAGTATAACTAGTATAATTAATCGCCACGACAGACTAGCAAGAAACCTTATTTATAACGACATTACAACCACCACAACGTATAATCACGAGTGGATAAAGCCGAAGATTGCAGCTGACGATATCGGGGCGTGGAAACCAATGTTAGTCGACACCAACAGCAAACAGCTCAAGCTGGAGGTTCCCCCTACACCTTCTGAACAGATAATGTCTGAATTCCAAGATAAAACGGTGCAGTTTTTACAAACTAAATCGTTTTTAGCAACTGAGCAAAATAATATAACAGCATGTACTAGATGCTATGTTATTTAAGTAAACCTATTCTACTAATTTGTAAGCCCTAAAAATGCCTGAACTTTAGGCAGCTTTGGAAATAGCCAAGTTTCTAAAACTAAAATAATAATCAAGGATATTAACAACATCGGCATTAACGCAGCTAAAAGTAACATAAGTACAATAACGCCTTTGCTTTTACTTAGTTTTTGCTGCTGTAGTTTTGGCGGCGTCCCTAAACGCCCAGGCGGTTTGCGCTTGCGCCACAACACAAAGCCACTGACCGACATAATCAATAACGCTAATGCCACAATAACGCCCAATAACTGATTAGCCCAACCGAATAATTGTCCTTCATGAGCCGCAATCCCTACGCCTATCACTCTATCAAGCAACGCTTTATCACCAAAACCGTTACGTTTAACCACTTCACCGGTATAATTATCCAACCAAGCATTTTGCCGTAACGGGCGATTTTGCGCTTGTGAGGTTAACTTCCAGACTTGCTGCGTTTCGTCACTGACTGACAGCTCCGCTGGAGCGGCGAAGTCAAGAGCCATCGCCTGTTGGTAAGCTTTTTCCGATAAAGAAATATAACCATTAGATTGCAAACGCCATGTTTGTAGTTCTTGTTTTTTATTGCTCGTCCAGTCTGTACTGGTCATCTGGGTAGCGCTTTTACGCAGCTCTTTAAAGCCAGAGCCCCATACTTGCGTCCAAGGCAGCCCAGTTATAAGCAAAAATAGCACTAACAGACTGCTCCACATACCGATAACAGCATGCAAATCACGCCAGAAACGTCGTCCTCCTTGCCTTATTCTTGGATAAAATACTCCCGCCATGCCTTTACTTTCGATGGGCCACCATAAATACAATCCAGTTAACACTAAGAATATTGACCAACATGCGGCAAGCTCCACCAATAAAGAGCCATTATTTCCGGCCAATAAATTACCGTGTAAGTCTTTTACCCATTCAATAAAACGGCTATCCCATGCCACCACATCCATCACATCTAAAGTATAAGGGTCGACATAAACCAAATAACGTTGATTGTTTTTTAATACACTTACTCTTATTGCATCTTGATTATTTTGCGGTAATCGATAACTTTGAAATTGTCCGCCAGGAACTGCACCCATTGCTTTTTCAACTTGCTGTGCTGGTAAAGTACGTGTTGCAGATGTTGAATTGGCAACATAATCGGCTTCACGCATGTGTTCTATTTGTGGTGTAAATAAGTAAATAGCACCGCTAATAGATAAAATAATTAAAAAAGGAATACAAAATAATCCAGCATAAAAGTGCCAGCGCCAAAGTATTCTATACGTATTTTTTGAGTTGTTCATTAATCAGCGCTCATATAAAAATACCCAGTTATCACAACTGGGGATAATTGCTTTATTACAGTTGATATGACAGATTTAAATATACCGTACGACGTGGCCAAGGATGGGCAACATAAGTAAGTTCATTGGTTAAATTATCAATACCGACACTGGCTTTAAGTTCGTCATTGATCATGTACTGGCTTTTGAAACCAAACAATAAATAACTATCTGCCGCGCCATAAACTTGGTCAATAATATCATCATTTTGCAAACGAGCATAAACGTCACTAGCATATTGAGCATTTACACTGACATTCCAATCGTCATTAATCGCGTAGGTAGACAATAAATTTGCACGCCATTTTGGCATACGAGGATACACGTTACCTTCCCACTCAGGATTCGCGCTGTTTTCGGTAATACGGGCATGGGTATAGGTCATATTAAAGCGCAAATCTAAACCATCAATTCCGACATTCGCTTGGTTGAAAATAAACTCAGCGCCCTTTGTTTCGGTTTTATCTAAAGGGACAAAGGTACTCAAATTGGTCCCATCGTTAATACCACCTATTATGGTGGTGCTTTGTGACTCAATGGCATCATCAATTTGGTCGTAAAATAAATTAACTCGCACATAACCACCATCTAGATCACGGTTTAGCATTAAATTTTGATGAAATCCATTTTCTGGCGCAAGATTGGGATTCGACTCATTAATGCTGTTGTAAGCTTGATACTGACGGAATAACTCTTCAACAATAGGAAAACGGTATGCTTTAGCAATGGAATAACGTACCAACCATTTGTCAGCTGGATAATAACCGATGGTAAATTTAGGAGATGTTTTTTTGTATTCAACACTTGGCGCGGCCACAAGTTCCAGTTGATTGATAGCCTTATTAACTTCGCTGTAATAACCATTGCTACTTTCAAATTGCTCATAACGTAAACCTAACGTCATGTCCCAGCGTTTATCGTCACTCCAGTTTAACTGTGCAAATATTGCATTCAACTGTGTTTCGCCGCCAAAACTGCTGCTATAATTTTGCTTATCTCCAGCTAAATAGTCGTCAGTATTATATACATTAAGATTTAACTGATAATCTTCATGGCGTATGCCTGAGAGCAAGTTTATTCTAGGGATAATAAAGTCTGACACCGTAACCGTTACATCACCGGTGGTCCAGCCTGAGTCATCATAGTCAGTAATTTTACCATTACCATTAAATGCAGGATCGTTTGGATGAAGAGCCGATGTGCGAGTTTCATCTTTAAGAATATCAAACTGATTGATATTCGCTTCAAGTTCAATGTCGTCACTAAGTTCGACTTTAAGGCGTAAGCCTAATGATAAACTCTCGCGCAATAAATGACTGTCGTTTAAGCCGGACGAATTAAACGAAAACATAGTACCATTAATTACTTCATTATTAGCACTGTAGACTTTATTACCAGTAGCGTCTCGAATATAAGACTGCCCGACATTATCACTAGAGCGGTCTTCATAAGCCAAATTAAACAAGGCTTGCCAATTACTTTGTTGGTAACCAATCTTCACTTTATAGTTGTTGGTTTGGCTAGTAACAATGCCTGTATCGCCATACCAGTAAACGTCTCTATTGCGTGAGTCTACCCCGGCAGAGCCACCAGTTTTACTACTTTGTTGATCAGAGCCTGAGGCGCTAGCACTACGAAACGTTTGTGGCTGAGCATCGTTATCCAAATGATTGAATGACACGTAGTAACTTAAGTTATTCACTTTATCACCAAAGGATACAAAAGTTTTATATCCACTGACATCTTCATCAAAATCATACGCTTTGGCTTGTTGGGTAAACATACTTAAGTCAGCATTAAACTCGCGCTCCTGTGGAATTTCGGTTTCAATATTTATCACGCCGCCCATTGCATTGCCGCCATACTGAGCTGAAAACGGCCCATACAATACACTCACTTGAGCAATTTCACTGGCTGACACCATAGTCCAGCGCGGCGCACCAGACCAACGAGACTCCAAATAATAATGCAGAGGCACACCATCAGCAAACACCATAGAACGCGCGGTTTGAAACATATTGGCGCTGCGTATCCCTATAGTGCCATTAGCATCACCAATAAAACGTCGTCTAATCACTAAACTGGGTTCGTATTTCACTAAGTCTTCAGTGGTAATGGCATTAATTCCAACCATATCCGACGGCAACAGTAAACTTTCGGGGCTGGTATAACCGGGTTCATTAGCGCTAAGCCTTTTACCCCAAACATTTAAAACCTCTGGCGATGATTTAGTGCTTTTATCAATGTTTTTTTCATCCGTTTGTTGTTCAACCAAGTCCGAGTCTTGTGCAAGTTCATTGGCGATTAAAGGTGTAGCTATTACAGATGTGATTAAACTGCTGGAAATTAAAGCGATTTTAAGGATGTATTGATTAAACATAACGATATTAAAAACAGTATTATTGGAAGTTGCGGCACTTTAACCAAAAACCATAATCTACAACAGTGACAAATTGTCGCACCCTAGCCAATAGTTGTGCCTTAGATACTAAGGCACAAAGTAACCGATAACGACGCCCCTCGTTAATTCATTTAAAAATCAATATATACTGAACGTTACTATTATAGTCGTTTTCATAAAGACATAAAAAACTTAGTGATGAATTGTAAGCGTCCTGTTCAAGTTCACCTTCAACGATTGCAACCAGACAATCAATGGATTTTAGAAAATCCACGGCATCGCGATAGAATTGATATAGGCGGGTTCAACGAACATTCTCATCAGGCAAGTCGGCATAGTAATTGGCCCAGATAAGGTGCAGGCGTTGTGAGCGCGTATCATTTTATCCGTAAATTACAGTGGTTACTGTATACAACAGAGCCAGTACAGGGTTGGAAGTTACTTTTTAAAGCGAAAAATCAGAAGGCTCCACTCCCAAAAAAACCTCCATCGTTAAAGTGGGCATATTATGCGATAACAAAACTTGGAAGTTGACACGATAGTAAACGAACTGGACGTGTTGGTGCAAAAAAGCCATGTGGGATGGTTGAGTAAAGCTGGTATTTTTAGTCGAGTCCTATGCTTTTATGAAAGAGCTCGACTTGTGATCAAGAGACAGGCTGTAAGCCCCAATCTTCATCATTTAGAAAGATCCCACGATATTGAACTGATAGCGACTGTACAATATTTTGTTCTGCGACTGTCAAGGCTAGTGCTAACTCAGTTTGTGATAGCACAGTAACGTCTTGCCCGCCACTACCAAGGTGATACACCAAAACGCTCCACTATCTCAAAAATGACATAATATAGTATACCTCGCACATC
This sequence comes from Pseudoalteromonas sp. KG3, assembly GCF_030436385.1. Lineage (NCBI taxonomy): Bacteria > Pseudomonadati > Pseudomonadota > Gammaproteobacteria > Alteromonadales > Pseudoalteromonadaceae > Pseudoalteromonas > Pseudoalteromonas sp. KG3. The sequence continues at coordinate 87,958 of NZ_CP098525.1, read as the reverse complement.
ACTGCCGATAACAGCAAGCTGCTGCTCATTTGCGTAAGTATAAAACTTTCCCACAGCCTTAGAAATTGCTGTTAATAAACTCATTTAATTAATCGAGCTGATATTTGACCAATATAAATACCACTTTCAACTATTTGTGCTGTTTTAACTAGCGCTAATTGCTGACCGGTCAGCTTATATACCCTTTATCAATTATTCCACTGCCCATTCAATAAGCTGATCAGTTTGTCCACCAAGACAATAGCGTGTGAGTTTATCCGTTAAAGCTCGCAGCTCGGTTTGAGCTGCATTTAGATCTTAGCTAATACTGGAGACTTTAACTGTCTGACTTACTTCAATGTTAGTATCGGAACAAGCAACTGTAGCAATAACCAGACTATTAAGAGCACAAATTTTGCCAAGTTTTAATATCATGATGAATGCTCTATTTAATAAATATTTAGAGCTTTTAAAAGTGAATATGGGCGAGCTTAAGCATAACGATGCTACGCCCCATGTACGGTTAATTATATTGTTGTAGTAATTTAGTTAATTTTTCCGCTGGAATTTTTAAAACAGTACCGTGGCGAGTACCTTTTGGCACAGTTAATTGTGCAGATACATTTTGCCATTGATTAAAATCTTGTGTCCGCATAGCGCCATATTGATGGTTAATATACTCGTCATAATAGACATAAAACCAATCTTGATGTTTAACTATTGTTGGCCCTTCAACCCAAGTATTTTCTGGCGTAAACGCTTGCTCAGTAATCTCCCAAGGACCAAATATTGATGAACTACGTGCAACTTTTAAGTTTTTAGCCGCAGGGTAACGTGTTTCATCCTTTAAGATCATCACATAATCATCATCTGTTTTGATAATCGTAGAATCAATCACATTAAAATCCGGCTGATAAAAAATAGTAGTTTGCGAATAATCTTTAAAGTTTTGAGTGGTGGTGGCATAAATTCGATGATCCCACCCCTTATCAGCTTGTTTTTCTGTTTCAGGAAATTTACCTGGAATGGTAGACGCCCAATAAATGACATATTGCTGATTATCATCATCCCAAATGATTTCAGGTGCCCATGCATTTTTAGCTGTTGGAAAATTTTTCATTACGGGAATAAATTGTTGCTCTGACCATGTTATCAAATCTTTAGAATGAGCAACCCCAATACCACCGTCTTCCCAACTACTTGTCCAAACCATATGAAAAGTATTATCCGGCCCCAAAATAATGCACGGATCACGCATTAATTTTCCACCTACGTCTGGCGTTAACACACTTTGATCTTGATTGATTGCTGTCCAAGTTAAACCGTCATGACTATACGACAAATGCAACCCATCATTGCCATTGCCTCTGAACGAAGAAAATATATATACATCGTCCTTTGATTGTTCAGCAAGATGAGTATCACCTACGGCACAACTACATAACATGACTAAAACAATTAACGCTAACGGTAGGTTCATAGGGTTCTTATTTTAATATAGATGGTTTTGGTAACTTTTTAAAAAAGTTACCAAAACCAAGCAGTGATTAATTAGCATGTTTTGTTATTTCAACGGCATAAACATGAACAGGGCCATGCATGTTTGAGCGAAACACTAACCATTTCCCATCAGGGGTAAAGGTAATATTTGGCTCTAGTCGATAATCATGGTCTTTCATATTTACTAATTTCTGTGACTTTAAAACCGCGGGCTTAATTAAATCCTTAGCATTACGTGCATGAATACCGGCAACATCTTTAACTGGCTCTGATTCAAATAAATAGATCCATTTACCATCTTTCGCTTTAGCGACCATTTCATCATCACCACCGTCACCCGCAAACAATTTACCGTCTCGCGAAATATTAAAGTGAACAGACCATTCATCACGCTCCATATGTCGCCATACACGTTCGCCCGTTTCAAGATTATAGCTGGCTAACCAAAAATCTTGTCCACGAGGGGTTTGTAAATCATAAAATATATGTTTTCCGTCAAAACTAAAAAACTCATGGCCAGCAATTTCCATATTCATCATGCGTTGGTGAATTTTTTGAGGGGTTTTCCCATGAATATCGGTTATCCAGATACGATCTACTTTATGCCAAGGCCCTTCATGTGAATACATGATAAGTTCAGGATCACTTGGCGAGAATTGAATATGATTCAACCAGTCGGTTGATTTCATGATTATTTTCTGCTCACCGGTTTTAATATTAACAGTAAACATTTGCATTGGAATGCGCGACTCTAAACGTTCGTCCATGCGAACTTCTTTGGCATCAGCAAAACTTAATGGGTTACCATCAGCATCTTTTGCTTCATAACGTGCTTCAAAACGTTTGTCACGAGGACCGGTTTCTAAGCTATGGGCTTGTTCAGCGAATGCGCCAATTAATAAAGTTTCATCGTTATTAATTGAGTGAATTTTACCTCTCGCCACAGTAGCAACATCACGTACCGCACCGGTATCAATATTAACAGCTAGTATCTTGGTAGGTGTTTGTAGTTCATTTTGCGGGTGAACAACTTGGCCATTTACTGACGGAATATGTGTTAAATACACATCTCGCCCTTTTGGCCCCATAAACAAAATACCCACATCAGGATCTTCAAATATACGTTTCACCTTTAGAGTATTTAAATCAACAACGGCAACACCACGCGGATTATCAACTGAGATCACCATTTTGTCACCGCTAGCGGCATAAGAGTTTTGGTGAAAATATAATGAACGAGAACTGTCTTCCTCTGATAATCGAACAACTTTATGCCCGGTATCTGCATCAATCCAACTTTTAGGAATTGTTTTGACTTGTTCAGCAGACATATTAGCTTGTGCTGTGGGCTCAGTTACACTGACACAGCCAGATAAACAAACTGCAACTAACAAGGTTAAAAAAGAAAATCTTTTTAAATTATTCATTTGGCTTCACCTAACGTTTTATCATTTGATATTACAGTCTTTAGGCTTAATTCATTATTTCCCCAAAGTTTATCGTAATCCCAACCAGTTAAATCTTCTACTAGTGATTTAGCTTCAGCACTTGAAGGTTTTCGTTCCCCGGTTTTAAATCGCGCTATTTCACTCATTAATATTTTATGAGTATCAGTATTTAAATTAAATTTAGTTGAAACATAATAACCAAAGAATAAAACGAGAGTAGGCCCAACAGTCATAATTAATACGATAGAGTCCATAACCTCTTGAGTTTGTAATTTCTCACCTTTAACTAAGCCCCCTACTTCTAAGGCAGCACCAACAGCGAATACCGCACTAGCTTGTGTTGCCTTACGAATGAAGGTCATAACTCCCGCAAAACTACCTTCACGGCGTTGGCCCGTAACAATTTGGTCGACATCAGCCATGTAATTATAGGTATTCCAAGGAATATAATTCAAAATACCACGACCAATACCAGCAAAAATAAGTGCGATTGCTAACCAACTAATTTGGGCTGTTTGGCTCTCTGGGGCAAAATGATAAAAGCTTGATAGCCCAATAATACCTGCAATATAAGAGACAACTGCAAAACGATAAGTTAATGCGGGGAAAAATTTTGGTAATAATGCTACACAAGCGAATACAGCGCCTACTGCAAGCGTTTGAATACCAAAAATAGAGGCCATTAAATAAGAAGTTAAACTCAAGGGGTCAAGCGATGAGTCCGCAAGTAATGCACCGAGTCTAAGGGATCCCCAGAAATAATCATTAAGTTTCAATTACATCACTCACATCCATATTTTTCCAATCGAGTTGCACTACCACCTGTACGAAATAGGCTAGTCCTGCCAAATAATCTCGCCGTCGCAGTTTAATGGACTGTTTTTTGAAGTATCGCAGCCCAACAAATGCCCATGACACTACTCGTCTTTTTTTGGTTGAATTAGCTTGAAAAGCGCCTGTCTTTCCTGCTTTGTCTATCACTGCCCCCAGCATCATTGAGAACCAATGAGCCAGTGTGGCAAGCAGCAACAGTATGTCTAATCGATAGAGTTTGTTTGTCCTGTGCAGATCTGAGCCTAAGCCGAACCTAACACTTTTTTGATCTCGAAATCCTGCTTCTATCTGCATTCTCATACCATATAATTTGAGTACTTTTTCGAGAAAGTGGTGCCTCTTTGGAAGAGAAGAAACGAGTAGCCAAGGCTCCTTATAACCACGTTTTTTATCTCTTTTTAATAACTTATGTCCCTTGCCAACCAGCACTGCATGAGTTTGATATTTTGCACTTTTGGTCAACTCGGTCGCGCCAAGATACTGGCTCTTACGTTGATTGCTCTTGAATAGTGACTGGCATGGAACAAACTCATCGCTGCCCTGCGTTTTCAAATGTGCCGTACCTCGAACACGGCTAATATAATGCCAGCCATTGTTTCGCACGGCTTTGAGCCAAGGAACTTTAAAGCCCGCATCCGTCACAATTACGGGCCGGCAGTCACCCGGCAAAATCAGTTTGAGCATCTTTAAGAACCGTTTTTGAACTTTTGGGCAATGATACTGAAAACTGAATGCACTTTCCTGATACAGGGTCAAAGAACGACCTTCACTGGCAATGCTGGCACGCAGAATACAGTATTTGGTTTGTGTATCTGCATGACTCCAATCAACCAAAATGACGGGATGCTTTTCAGTGACCACAAAACGGCTTAAGCGAACATAAACCGATGTCGACTCACGCAAAAGCTCGTGGTTATTGAGTAGTCGATCAATACGTTTAATATCATGTTTTTCAGTTGTTTTTGAATCCAAATTGCGACCAATAGATGTCAAGGTGCATTGCTGACAGTGCAAAAGAGATTTAACGGCAGCGACTAGAGTATTAAATCTGGCTTTATGAATAGAGTTAGGGGTGACAGCGCGGAGCATATTGTGCAAAATAGTAGACGCATTCATGGTGTTTAGTTCTGTTGTTTTTAAGCGATTCATAAGATCACAAAACACCATGAATGTTCCCTCACTACCCATATTTTTTAACACTATTAGTTCATTGATATATAAAGGCTAATTTTGGGGATACTTTAGGCACCGAGTGCAAATACAGCAAAGTAGGTAAACGCAGCATTAAATACATCTTGGCTAATATAACCACCAAGGTACATCCCTAAATGTAAACGGAATGCACGAATTTTAAAAGTAGAACCTAAGCCTTTATATAACTTGACAAAAATTTCACCTATTGAAGATTTATCAGCCATTTGCGCGGCTAGCTCTTCTTCAGATTTCTTGCGCTCCCATGTATTGAAATAGACAATAGCAACAACAAGCATAAAGACAACTGAGAAAATTCCTCCCATATATAGGAAAGTGTCTGGTGAATCGGCACCACCTAAAACAGCAACAATCCATGCAGGTAAAATAGTTGCAGCAATTGCAGAAAGGTGACCAACTAAAATTCTTGCACCAGCAAACATCCCTTTTTTACGGAAGTCGTCTGTCATTTCTGCCGCTAAAGTTTCGTAAGGAATTAATACAGAGGCATAAACTAGTTCAAAGAAAATGTAAGTAAATAAATAGTATAAGAAGTGCTGCCCACTCACCCACATTAGGCCAAAACTTGGTAATAATGGAATAGCAATTAATAAGAAGACTCCGCGACGCCCAAATCGACGACCTAAGCGAGTAGAGTCTGCATGGTCAGATAAGTAACCAATAAGAGGACTTGCTACTGCATCTAAAATACGCGCAGCCGCAAAAATAAGACCAGCCTGTAAAGGCCCTAAATTACAATAAGTTGTATAGAAGAATAAAACCCAAGTACTGATCACGGCCATTGAGCCAGCACCGAGCACATCCCCAAGACCATAAGCAGTATAATTCCATACTCCAATTTTACGCTCTTTCATTTGAAGCCTCTTTATTGTCTCAATTTGTTATTATTTAGTTTTGTTATAATTTATAATTTTGCTTTTTAGACAAATTAATTTTCTTCTTATAAAAAAAATGGTTATTCATCCATTGTTATACAGCTGGTATAAACAACGGAAATAACCATTTCTTAAGCTAAAATTAAATATAACGATTCATGTACTCAATTAGCGCTAATATTGCCATCGATTGGCCATAAGGCATCGATGTTAAAGGGATATCTCTATAGCCTTGTAAATCATCAAATACCGGCGTACCAAAAGACACTTGCTGTAATTCACCTTTGTCATCAATATTTTCTAGTACCGCTTTAATAGCTTTAATCGCGTATTGCTCATAGCTGTTATCGATATAACCTTTACGTACCGCTTTTAAAATACCGTAAGCAAAACCTGCTGACGCTGACGCTTCAAGGTATGAATCTGGGTCATCTAACAAGGTATGCCACAAACCATCTTCATGTTGTGTTTTTACCAGCGCTTTTACTTGAGACTCTAAGGTTTCAATTAAAAACATACGGGTAGCGTCTTTTTCATTTAAGTCTAATAATTCAATAAACTCAGGAATAGCAATCGTTACCCAACAGTTACCACGTGCCCATAACGCATCAGCAAAGTTGTGATGACCATCAAATGTCCAACCGTGGAACCATAAGCCAGTTTTGCGATCTGTTAAGTATTTGATATGAAGCATAAATTGACGTTTTGCTTCTTCCACATAATGTGGACGGTCAAGCAACAAACCAATTTTAGCTAATGGTAATACACTCATCATCAGTGTATCGTCCCATAATTGCTGGTAATTGAATGAGTTAAATACTTCGTGTTGAATACCCATTTCATCCGTGCGAGGCATATCACGCATAATCCACTCAGCCCACGTATCCAGATAAGGTAAGTAGCTGCGTTCACCAGTGCGCTCATACATATAAGCAAGGGTTAAAAATGGTGAAACTGTATTTACATTTTTAGTCGGTGTACCTTCGGAAAAACGGTCATGGAACCAATTCTCAATAATGTCTTTAGCAACATTATCTCCAGTAATATCCCAATACTTTAATAAGCCATACAAACCAATTCCGTGAGTCCATTCCCAGTCATTCCAGCCCTTAGTGTCTATTATGCGGCCGTCATCTAATTTTAATAAGAATTCACCTGTATCGTCGGTGATATTCACAAGATTATCGATAAGTTTATCGATGTTACTGCGAATGGTTGAATATGCAATATCGTGGGCAATAGCAGGCATTTTTTGTCCTTTTTTAAAACAATTTTAAATTTTCACTGCATCAATTTAATTCAGTGAACAATATTAAGATTCATTAATTAGATATCGAATTAATAAGATAGTGACGCTTATTAAATCGTAATAATGTAAATAGCTCTCTCGGTTAGCCGTTAAGAACTAAGGCAATTATCAGTACTTGAGATTAAACTCTACTCTAATTTACATCTCGGCTATTTAAGTTATCTAAGGTAACTTTATGCTAACACCTTATGATACAATGAACAAAAATGCAACATTATGACTGAGTTTGAGCGAAATAAAATCAAAAAGCATCACGAACAATAATAAGACACATTTTTTCAAGTGTTACTCCCCTAAAAAAATGTAACGCATAATGTGATTTACTATCCCTTACACAAATTAAGAACGCTTTATGTCTAAAGCGCTCTACGGATAATCATCACCCTTTACAATTAATACCTAGCCTATAAGCGTTTCTGAGCCTATTGAATCTACAATTGGCTCAGATATACACTTAAGGTTTAATCGAGTGTAGAACCTATCAACGCTAAGTTTTGTATTGCCGCTAAGCCCCACTGCGCAGCGTCATTGGTTGATAACCAACTTGCTTCATCAACAGGATTTAATACGATAGGACCTGAAACTCGGTTAGTGCCAATTGTTATTTTACTGCCACTACTTTTATTGAACTCGCTCCATGCACGCTTAGCAAGTTTGTTATCATCAACTTGCATCGCTACATAAGCGGTTAAACGTGAGTGTGCCACTGTTAAACTATTACCACGGAACGACATACCAAACTCGGCTTGTTGTTCAGCTTTACTGGCACTATAAAAACGACCATAGCGTAACCAAGCAGCTTTAAACTCTGGAACATCAATTAATTGATTAAGCTCCGCACATATTTCAATTAAACCAAAAACAGAATTTAAGTGAGAAATTGTTGGTTTGGTTTCAGGATAAGGTAATAAGGTTTTAGTTTTAGGCTCATAACCAAAAGCCCCAGCAAAAAATCCATTAGGGTGAGCACCAATAACTTTCATGGCATTTTCTAACCGTTGCTTATATCGCTTGTCACCAGTTCTTTCCCATGCTGTTAACCAGTTAGCGGCGGCAGAACCAAAGTCGGTACCTACTCCCATAGTCGCTTTCCCCGGTAAAGGATTAACTCGAGCTACCTTACGCGTTGCATTTAATGAAGCTAATGCTTCATCAGCATTGACCACTTCGTTTAATACATCACCGGTACGTTCATCAGCCGTTAAATAATAATGAAAACGACGATAAGCTGCGGTACTGATCCTTAACTGCTTAGCACTACACCCCCAATGTTGTACATTATGACGAGTACCTAAACCTTTATATTTTCCGGCATGATATATATCCACATCACGGTTATGACGTGTCATATCTTCAGCTAAACGAAAGGTATTGGCATCACCCGTTCTTAAAAATGACAACCAGAGCCATAAGTCAGGCGACAATTCAGAATTGTCCCAAGCATAACCACCAATGTCATAACGCCAAACATGGCGGTCTGCATCATAGGTATGCATAATATCGCCATAATTCCAAAAACCGTACCAATGGTGTTGATCAACTTGATTGCGGTAGAACTCTACCTGCCACGCGAGGCGATCTTCTATTGCACGTTTTTGTGGAGTCGAACGATCAGGTAAACTGAACATTGAGGCAAACACCCCTGATGCTAAAAAGTCTTCTGGTGCGGCTATTACTTGTGGTGGCTGGCGAACATTATCGGCCAACTCAACAATTTCTTCCCTTGATGGTGTTTTGTCTAACACATTTAAAGAAAAGTCAGTAGTACGTGCAACCCCATAAGCACTGCCCATACCCGGTTCATAATCTTCATAAGTAATGTTAAGCGCGTCTAATTGTTGATCATAAGTTTCTTGGCCTAAACCATCATGATAAAAACGTACATCCATCGCAGGCGCTTCTGGTGACCAAAACCATAATGTTGCTTCTGATAATGGCTGACCTGCATTACGAATATCAATTTGTACTGGGTGTAACTGCCAAAAGTCACGCATTCCAAATAAAACACCACCAGAAACACCACCTAAATAGGTAACACCACTTGCCCTGTGTCCTTGATCGGCGTCAATCCATGCATGGCCTGCTTTGGTGCGCTTTTTAATACTAAAACCATTTGCTGATAATTGCGATAAGGTGAAGTCATTCCACACAGGGATCCAGTGCATACGGCTACTTACCCGCTCATCCCAAGAGCTCAAGGGAGGTGTTGCAATACCTGCAATTTGAGCATCTTTAACCGCTTGACCTGGGTCACGACGAAGTCCGGTAATACCTTGCGGTGACTCGCCCCATAAGCCGTGTTCTTCACCCACCATACGAATATGGCGATTATATAATTCATCGTTTTGTACAACATTAAAGCGTAAGCCTAAGCCTTTAATAAAATCAGTTTGATCATCACCATCATAAATAAAGGTATGGCTTATATTAATATTTGAGTCGCCAGCATAAAACGTTAGTCTTAAAGTGAAAGGTAGCCACTCACGCTTAGATGTGGTTTGGTGTACCCCTTCAATTTTTATCACCGCTTTTATTGGGCCGCTTTTTTCTACTGTAACCTTATTAAGTTTTGATTTGAATTGCTCTATATTGGCAGGGTTTTCAGGTTCACTTTCTGCTTTATCTTGACGTAAGCCTACTAATCTCGCATCTTTTGCAATAGTTTTACCATTACGTGATAAACGCTCAATAATATTGTGACCGGCTTTTAACAAGCTGCAATGAATAACACCGGTATCAACCGTTATTTGATCGCCATTGTCATTTACTACAACAGGCGTAGTTGCACTACTAGACTGACCTTTTTCTACTTTAAATTGCTCACCTAAATTCGCATTCGCGGGAACAGCATGCGCAGTCCACTTGATTGAACCATCAGGCCAATAAGCCGTGGGCCAAGTTTGCAATGGAATATTTTGCCCGGTTTGGCTAGTTAACTTTAATGCTTGCTTAGCTTTTAAAGCACCTTGGGCCCAAGGTTGTCCCCATGTAGTACCAAAAGAAGCGGCTGGAGCTTGACCTTCTAACCAAGATAAATAACCTGACTGGCGAGGCACTAACCTAGGAATTGTTATTGCTGAACTTTTTGCCAGTGCGGTATTAGCAACCGATAGTCCCAATGGAATTGATGCTATAAATGCACTTTTTTTAATAAAATCACGTCTATTCATGCTGCTTCTCTTTCTTGCTCATATAACGAAAGAAGTAAAGAGAGTTTAATTATTCTGCTTATAAATATTTAAACTATCTCACTATAACCTCTTATTAATGTAACTTTGCCATTAGACATAGCATTTAGATTTTGATTAACTTACAATCATAATCAATCAAAATCAATCTAAAAGTTACATGGTATGTTAAAGAGTTACTTAAGAACGCTTATATTTATTAGCAGCTTGTTGATCTCAATCCCAACTTTAGCCGAGGTAAGTAAAGGTAAACAGCTTTACCAAAGCGAGTTATCTACACCTGAAAGCGTTAGCAATTGGCGAATGGAAGGCCCGGGGGAAGTTACTTTCAATAATGGTTGGTTACAAATGCATTCACCAAATGAAGAAATGCATCATGTGTTTTGGAGCCCAATGGATTTTCCTGACAGTTTTATTGCCGAATGGGAAGTGCAAAACTTAAAATTTGATGCCGGTTTGGTCATTGTTTTTTTTGCTGCACAAAGCGTTAACGGTGAAGATATTTTTTCAAAAAATGTAGCAAAGCGTGACGGTACTTTTGAGCAATACACCTTAGGCGATATTAATAGTTATCATATTTCTTATTATACCAATGCGGCTCACAACCCAGATAGAGGGCATGCAAACTTGCGTAAAAACGTAAGCGCGCATTTAAGCAGTGCGCTTAGCTATAATCGAAGTCTAGCTGCACATTCCACGGCATTAGGTCGGTAAAATCATCATCACCCTCATCTCGATTCGGCAACGTTTTAAATAAATGCACAAAGTAGTAATAAGGATTGATGTCATTGGCACGACACGTCATCACAATACTATAGAGTGTGGCGCTTGCTTGGGCACCATTAATTGACTTTGAGAATAGCCAGTTTTTCCTACCAGTGGTAAACGGCCGAATATCTCGCTCAGTAATATTATTATCAATCCCTAGTTCGCCATCTTCACTATATCGCATTAATTTCGGCCATTGATTAAGTGTGTATTTTATCGCTTTGCCAATATAACTCCCCGCCGTTACTTTACCTTCGGCTTCATCAAGCCACGCTTTAAAGTGCATTAATATGGGTAAGGCTTTTTCTTGTCGTAACTGATACCGCGCTTGAGGGGATAACTGTTTGTTTTTAGCCTGGGTTTCCAGTTTATATAATTGGCTGATAAAGCTGATGGCTTTATGCGCTCGACCTTTGTTTTTCGACTCTGCTTTTAAGGCATCGTTATATTTGCGTCTAGCGTGTGCCCAACAACCAACAGGGGTAATGCCTTCAATACCGTCATAAACACGGTAACCGTCGCACTGTAAATAGCCTTGATAACCGGCAAGAAATTCTTTTGCGCAAGCGCGACTTCGACCTGCTTGGTAATCGTAAATCACGACAGGCTCATGGCTAACCTCATTGCTGCGATAAACCCACATGTAGGAATTGCTGCTAGGATTGTCACCTTCATCTAAGACTTGTGTACGGGTTTCATCGGCACATAAACTGTGCTCATTAAGCAAGTGACGTTGCATGGCTGCCACTAAGGGGCTGATTAGCAGGCCCGCTTTAATACACCAATTAGCTAATGTTCCGCGCGATAGTTCAAGGCCGCCACGGCCCAGTATTTCAACGAAACGATAAAGCGGTAAGGCATCGCAGTATTTGCCTGTCACAACCGCCGCTAATGCCTCGGGACTGGCAATACTCCCCGGTATCGGTTGTTTAGGTTTAGGCGCGGTGATGATTTTACTGGTCAATTGTTCATGCTCGCAATGTCTGCAAGCATATTTAAATTGTTTGTGCTTAATGACGCTGACTTTCGCCGGAATAATTTTAACTTGTTCGCTGTCTTCACTACCACATTGATGTAGTTGCTCACCGCAACACTGACACGTTAACTCGGTTAAGGTGTGCTCAACCTCTTCTCGTTCAAAGTGCTCAGCCAGCGTTTGTTTGCCTTTCTTATGGTGTTTAGGCGGCTCAGTCGTTTTATGCTGCTCCGCTTCATTGAAGGTGCCCCGTGGGGCTTTTTCACTTTTTTTACCGTATTTTTGGGATTTACTTAACTTAAGCTCAGCAAGCAAGTGGTCAATCCGCGATTGCATTTCAACCTTATCTTCTTGTAAAGCATCAAGCTTAGCCTGCATAAGTGCAAGCTGATTTTGTAGTTCGGTGATGAGAATAGTGTCTGGCATTTTAATAGCATGACACATGGGAAAGATCGTTCAAGTAAAAAAAACGATCTGATTAATTTACATCACCGATAACCCCGATAAAGTCGGGTGCCGTGTTTGATTACTGACCGGTAACCCTGATAGCAACCACTGTAATTGGCGTTGCTCGATGCCCATAGCCGTGTGTTCATTAGTCTGTTTTGGCCACTGAAATCGTCCTTGTTCTAAACGACGATAATAGAGCCAAAAACCGTTGGTATCCCAAAATAAAATCTTTAATTTATCGCGTTGTTTATTACAAAAAACGAACCACGCTTGGCTTAAAGGATCGAGAGATAGGGTATCGCTGACAATAATACTTAGGCCATTGATTGATTTGCGCATGTCGGTGAACCCCGTGACCAAGTAAACTTGGTGTGTGCAAGGTGTCACAGTACGCTCAATAATTTGGCTAGCGTTTGGTTAGCTAATGTCGACTCGAAGTCTATTTGATAGCCGTTTGGTGTGGTGAGTTTAATGATTGAAGGTTGCGTAAAGGCTTGCTCATGAATAACAAACGGGATCACCTGTTGCTTTTTAACCCTTACCGTTTCGTCAGAAAGGCGTTTACGCCAAACATAGAAAGTCGATGCGTTAATGTTGTTATCACGACAAAATTGAATGATGGCTAAACCACTCGATTTTTGCTGCTCAAAAATGCCTTGCCAGTGTTTTATTTTTTGCTGTTTATTCATAATTACCTCAGGTTAATATGCTGAGTAAATTATGCATAGGTGCCATTAACATTGGTATGTGGGGCTAATTACGCGCTTACTTTGGTAATAGTTATCGGTAATCTATCACTCACTTTTCGATTCCGACAAAAATAAAGGGGAGAGGATCCCCTTATCTTTTGTGACGATGTCTCAAATCCCATACTCGCCACTGACTAGCTTGAATGTGCGCACGAGCATCACGTTTAAGCTGAGTCAATGTGAAGGTGCTTGAGAGCATGTCACTACTTAGACAGTAGCTACAGAACTGATGGCAGTTTTCATTTAGCAGGGAATAGTCTGTTTGTATGCCTAGCATGCTTTCAGCCACTTGAGCACAAGACTCACTGCCAATGGCTTTACCTTGAGCGTTGCAACTCACGTAAATGGAAATGGCTGTGGTATCTGCTAGGAATTGATGAATTGATACGGCTTCAATAAGACCTTTGCCATTACGATGGATGATACGTCCATTTCTCACGTAGACACCTGAATGTTCAGCATAACCAAATGCGAGATCGCAATACACAATGCTGCCCCTAATCGGGCTGTTGGTTTTCCAGAATAAGTTTTGAATTAAACTTTTCGATAAGTTGCCGACTAGAAAGCTTCCTATTGCGTTATATGGATTCATGTTATTTGCCCTCTAATTTTGTGATGACGAAACTCAAAAAGGCTCTGAGCTTAATGTTTATAAGGGATTAGCGGTCCCGCCCCCTTAGTAAATGATCATGCTTAAAGCTCAAGAGAAACGAAGTCCTTATCGACTTCATCTTGAGTGATTCCTATATAGCGGAGGGTGACGCCCTCAGAAGTATGGCGAAGCATTTTCATGACACGTCCGATATCTTTTGTGGATTGATAGAGAAAGTAACCACAGGTCTTTCTCATCGAGTGAGTACCTAACGCGATATTCAGCTCTTGGCCTACTTGTTGAAACGCCATCGACACAGCGCGTCGCGTGATTGGCTGCGGTGGTTTGTTTTTCAGCTGCTGGCATCGGTGGGATTGAAACAAGTAGATGTGGTCGGGATGTTGCTCCCTCAATCTAGCAATGTGCAGCTGCGCTTTGGTATTGAGCTGAATGTTGGTGAGCTTTCCGGTTTTACTCTCTCGAATAATGAGTCGGTCGCCATTAATGTCTTCAAAGCGAATCGACAACAAATCAGAAATCCTCAGTGCCAGGTTTAATCCGATATGCCACACATCGGCCATTTGTGGATGACAACGAATACTTAATAAGTGACCAACCATACGTATGGTGTCATCGTCTTTAATTGCTTGGACCTCAGCCATAGTCTGCTTCCTTTTTTGTCTGTAGAAGAGTGTTTTGGGAAGCACAAAGCCGACGATATTAAAGAACCCTTATACAGCAAGGGGTGGAAGCTTCCCGTTTTTAACAATATGGGAAGCAGCCTCGTTTTGGCTCTGTGCTGGTGGTTGTGTAGTGTTTGTAACGTGAAAGGTAACGGGGTGATGTGTCTAACTACACTCGACTGTGATTTGGTCGTAGGCGTCCATCGACATGTAGCTAAGAAAGTTTCTTTCCCATATTTCGTAGAGTTCTGTCATCGTTGGTAGGCGAATGTTTTGCCATCCCGCATAACGTGAAAAGACCACTGAGCTGCCGATATCAAAATCAATATCTCTATCTAGCTCTGGGTAAGCACCACCGCAATAACTGAAGTCAGTAATATAAAGGATGGTGTAGTGATTCTCGGAAACCTGACTTAAAGCAATTTCAACAGGATGATAACCACCATTTTCAGCGCTGTAGCTTTTATCTCTAAAGTTCACAATGATACTCTGCTTACCTCGACTGTCGGAGTGTTGGCTAAGTACATGGTTTAAGCTGCCATGAAGCTTCTGGGAAATAGGTAAGCATGAAGGGCTGAAAGTAACGGTTGATGAATGAGAGTTTGACATAGTTGGTCCTTGTTTTTAAATATGAGATTACTTGATGGCCGTTGCAGCGAAATAATCAAAGCTTTGTTGGTGGAAGGTGTTGGTTAACGCGTGTTGCCAAGAATGAAAGAGTTCGATGACTTGTGGCTGATTGAGGTCGCACCGTTCGATATCTGGTTGATAGAACCATTGATGGCTGAAGTTGAAATAAAGCTCTACTTCCAACTGCTCATCCTCATCGGAAGAAAAAGCAAAGCTGGTCATCGTCGCAATTTTCCAAGCTTCTTCTGGAGACTCTCTGAACAAGTGCACTTCCAATGGATGTGGACCTGATCTATGCGTTAGGTAGGTCGAGTGCCTAAAGTTGAGGGAAATACGTTCTGTAGTCTCAGAAATAGTGCACAAACTAATAGACGCTTCTAGATAGCGTAGAAGATGCTGTGATAATGATACGTAGCGACAAGGCAATAAGACGGTCTTCATACCCACCCCTTTTCTGCAAATGACACACAATCCTCACCCACAACGATGTGGTCCAACACTCGGATATCTACCAGCTTGAATGCATCCACTAGCCGCTGTGTAATCCGTCTATCTGCTTGAGAGGGCTCAGCGATACCTGAAGGATGGTTATGAGCAAAAACTACCGCGGCGGTGTTGTGGTTTAGTGCAGCCTTGAGTAGTTCACGTGGATAGATTGATGCCGCATCAATAGTGCCAAAGAACAGCTCTTCAAAACTGATCAACTGGTGTTGGTTATCAAGAAACATCACGGCGAATACTTCGCGGTCATGAGCCCCTAACTTGAGCCTTAAATATTCCTTAACATTGGTTGGGTTAGTGAACGTGCCTTCTCGTTTGTATTTTGCAGCCAGTGCTTCGGCTGCACGTTCTAGCAGTTCATTCAACTCTGAGGTTTTAAATGGGTAGTCGTGTTGGTTATTAGAGTTACGCATAACCCTCTCTGTCAGACTAGTTGTCGCGCTTAATATTCAACCATTAAACAGAGGGCGTGGAGTAACAATGAAACATTATTCAGCGCAAAGCAAAGAGTCGGCTCTTCAGAAGATGATGCCTCCAAATAATATAGCAATAGCCCAATTATCAATCGAGATGGGGATTGGTGAATCAACCTTGTATAATTGGCGAAAACAAGCAATTGATAAGGGGCATTTAGTGCCAGGTGATGGAAAGAATGCTGAGCAGTGGTCATCAGCAAATAAATTCTCAGTCGTGTTGGAAACAGCCTCTTTAAATCAAGCTGAGTTAGCGGAATATTGCCGAGGCAAAGGTCTTTATGTGGAACAAGTATCGGCTTGGCGAAATGCGTGTATAGATGCAAACGCTAACGTTAAAGAGCAAGAAAAAGCCTTCTCCACCGAAACAAAGAAAGATAAAAAACAGATCAATCAATTAGAAAAGGAGCTACGTCGAAAAGATAAGGCACTCGCTGAAACCGCAGCACTATTGGTGTTAAGAAAAAAAGCAAATGCGATCTGGGGGGAAGCCGAGGACGAATGATCCTCGACTCAGCTCGCATTCAAGCAGTTAAACTAGTTAATGAAGCTGTGAGTTCTGGTGCGCCAAAGTTTAAAGCTTGCCGTGAACTTGGGATCAGTGTCCGGACGTATCAACGTTGGACTGTTGACGGGAACATAAAAACAGATGGTAGACCAATATCTCAGCGCCCTGAGCCAAAAAATAAGCTATCAAAAGCAGAGAGAGATAACATATTAGCCATCGTTAATAGCGATGATTTTAAGAGCTTACCACCAAGCCAAATCGTCCCTACATTAGCAGATGAGGGTATTTATCTTGCTTCTGAATCAACATATTATCGTGTTCTTCATGAAGAAAAACAGCAAAACGCTCGCGGACGTAGTCAGATAAAAGAGAGAAAAGTACCGACGACACACTGTGCTACAGGGCCAAACCAAGTGTGGTGTTGGGATATTACTTGGTTACCAGGCCCCGCTAAAGGGCTGCATTTTTATTTATATTTGATACTCGATATATTTAGTCGAAAGATTGTTGGATGGGAAATTCATGATGACGAATCAGCAGAAAATGCATCAATATTAATTAAGAAAGCTCATTTAAAAGAAGGAGTTAAAGATAATCCTCTGGTACTGCATTCGGATAATGGAAGCCCAATGAAAGGCTCATCAATGCTTGAAACACTTTATAGTTTAGGTGTCGTGTCGTCTTTTAATCGTCCTAGGGTGAGCAATGATAATGCTTATGCTGAGTCGATATTTAAAACGTGTAAATATCGCCCTGACTATCCGTATAAAGGGTTTTCAACAATTGATGAGGCGCGTAGTTGGGTGTTGAAATTTAGCCACTGGTATAATTTTAACCACAAACATAGTGGCATCAAATACGTCAGCCCACATCAAAGGCATTCAGGATTAGCGGGTGACATATTGGCTAATAGAAAAGAAGTTTATCAAGGTGCTAAAGATGCTCACCCTGAGCGCTGGAGCGGTAATATCCGTAATTGGGATTTACCAAAAGAAGTGTACTTAAACCCTGAACAAAATAGTGTCAAGGCTGAGAGTGCATAACGTAGTGATCGCGACAACTAGTTTGACAAACACCGGAACTAACTTCCTCTAATTTCGTTTCTAACTGGTATCGCTTTTCATCTAAGGTGTCATTAATAGGCGTAGCTAATTTAACAAGTCCTGTGTTTTCGATAATGTCAGCTTTCTGTTGCCACTCTTTGGGTTGTATTAAGTCTGAACTCAAACTGCGATTATTCACACTCTCCTTTACCGTTAGGCTATTGCTTTGAAAAAGCTGCTCAGCCTTACGATAAAGAAAATACTCAAAACGGTTAGCTATTTGTTTGGTGACTTCACCTTCTAAATGTTCGCGATCACTTTTCGGTACCAGATCTATATTGATGGTTCGAATAGCCTTAGATTTCCCTAATTCAGAATGCGCCATGACATATTGTTCATGTAATTCATCTTTTAAGTGGATAAACTCGATGTCTATGGCCATGAACAAAGAGCGGAGCAACTTACTCACTTTTCTCGATTGTTTATCTATAAATTGCCATTCATATTTACGGCCATCAAAATCATT
The DNA here is from genome assembly GCF_030436385.1 of Pseudoalteromonas sp. KG3. Classification (NCBI taxonomy): domain Bacteria; kingdom Pseudomonadati; phylum Pseudomonadota; class Gammaproteobacteria; order Alteromonadales; family Pseudoalteromonadaceae; genus Pseudoalteromonas; species Pseudoalteromonas sp. KG3. Next base: position 69,714 of record NZ_CP098525.1, on the reverse strand, counting down.
ATTATCAAGGTGCTCACTAAGCAATTTAATGTTTTCGGCAGGCAATAATTTAAAGGCTTTTTCACGAACATCACCGAAAGTCAATTCATCGTCAATATCACTATCAATAAAATACTTCAACAGACTTCCAGCCGATTTCAATTTAGTTCTGACAATATTAACATCGTCAACAATACGCTGTTTGGCGTGGCTCTTTGCCCCTTCGGTTAGTTTTCTAACCAAGTAAATAAATGCAGCAACAAGATTATCGTTGGTTTCTCTGTACCTAAAGAACAAGTAACAAACGAGATATAAAACAGTTTGGCTGTCAGCATGTCTTTTTAGCTTATAAACCGATTTGTGCTTTACCAGAGAAGCATAGTATTCAAGGTTTTTAGGAGACAGCTCTAACTCAGCAATAAGTGCTTTAATTTCAGGATAAAGTGAGCGGATGATTTTATGCGTCTTTAGCTCTTGTGTGATCTGGCTCGTTGAAAAGTCTTTAGCCATGCGTTTTAACTTGGCTAAGTCGGTAAACGTGCTATTAGAATCAAGCAATTTCAGCAGTGTTGCTTTTGTATCGCTGCTTAGGTGCTGGTTAAGCACTGATTTAATACGACTACGTTCATTAGATAAAACAGTGGATATAGTATCTTGAAGAGTCGTATAGCCAGCAAGCGCTATTCTGTTTTGACCAAAATATGCAATACACTCATCAAACACATACCTTGGCTCAAGGTTGATTTTAACAACATCATTTAGACGTTTAAGAAGTGGCTCTTTATCTGACTTGCTCTGGTATGAAGTAAACCCAGTAAACTTTAGTAGTTTATTGATTAGCTTTGTTTTGGTTGTGGGCGATAAGTCTTCATGTGACATACTTTTATCACTGAAGTATTTAGTGTGAACATAATCAAGGTCATTACTAACCAGATCAAATGAGAAATTAAACACTATTGGACGAGAGCGAAAATAGCCAAGCAGCAATATAAAATAAACTCTGGTTTCTGTGCGCCTTAGCTCATTAACCAATTTTTGGGTTTCATTATCTAAAGAAAAGTAATCATCACGTTCTTGGCGACTAAAGTTAGGTAATGCGTAGAGTTCATTAATTTCAGATTCACTAAGAATCTGTATACGCTTGGTTTTTGATGAAGAAATAGTGGTAAACCTTTCTTGTTGTTTTTTATACGCATACCTTAATAAATGGGAACAAAGTTTACCAGTGCAGAACGAAATGATACCAAAATACCGTATTTAATTATCAAGCGGTAAGCTTTCTCTAAGAAAATTTACCACTTGATAATTGTGCTTTTTAAATTTACTGCCGATTTCGAGGAGATCGGCTAATTCAGGCCAAGGTTATTTTCGAGGGGATGGGCACAAAACCCCTATTTGTATAGTTAATAAACTTATTATTAATCGTAAAGCTAAGGTTTCCCCTTAAAATGAAATTAGTATGATGGTATAGAGGTAGTTGTAGTTACCTTTGCTAAAATTAGTTAGGGGGAAAGATCATGCCCCCTTTTTAAACTCATTCTGAATATCATCTAAATTGTCTAGTGAAAACCCTCTATATGAAACTGTATAACCCTTTTTATTCAAGTTCTGCAGTAAACTCTTAGACTTCAGTATCAGTTTAGGCTCACTATACTTTTTGTATTGGCGCTTAACTTCAGCAATTAAAATTTCTTTGTCTAAATCGTTAATAGCAACAATATCGATTTCATCTTCACCTTTACTATTCCAATAACTACCAATATTGTTAAATTGCTTCGATTCTATAATAATAGCTTTAAATAATTCCTCTAGCTGGGTGCCCGAATACGTATCAAAGTCCCTATATACTATGCGCCTTATGAAGTCATAGTTCTCTATTTCAACTGCACTTCGGTTACTATATATAAAACGAAACCAAAAGCTTAAAAATTCATCTGCAATCTTATAGCGAATATCTCTAGAGTTTTCTTTTGCAGTAATCGGCCTGAGCTTAGTTATGATATCAAAATCTTTTTCTAACTTATCTAAGTGAACACCCACACTCGTATCTAAATAATTCTCTATTCGTGGCCGGCTATTATAACCACTGGCTATAGCTCCTAAAACATCAAAATATGCACGGTGCTCAGAACCAAAATCTTCCACCAGTCGATGCATCCCCTCTTTTATTAAGGGCGAACCATTTGAAATTAGTGTGTCAAAAGGTGAGCTACCGGCATTATTTAGCCACTCAAGGTATTTAGGTATACCTCCAGATAAACACCACCAAATAAGCAGGTTGTTTGGAGTATATTTATCATTATCCTTCATAATTGCTTTTATATAATTCGGCGCTAAAGGATTTACTTTAAAAAAGTAATCATCACGATTAAGTAATGGCTGCTTTTCATCCTTAAAGATCCTTGTCATTAAACTGTACATAGACCCACAACAAACCAAATGCATCATCGATTTATTTTTGTATTCGTCCCATAGGTTTTGTAGATCTGAAAATAGGCTACTATTTACTCGTTCAATATCCTGAAACTCATCAATAACGAGAGTAATAGGTGTATGTGTGGAGTAATCGAGTAAGTATTCATAAATATCTTTCAAAGACTCTGGCTTAAAGAACTTTGTATTCAATTCATTTTGCAATATAGTTGAAAATTCGCTGACTAACGCACTCTCAGATTTTCGACTTACAAATAAATAAAGGTGTTTCTGCGTAATACCTTGAAAAGCTTCATTAAGTAAACGTGTTTTTCCAACACGCCTACGACCAACAACGACACTTAACCGACTTTTAGATTGTCCTATATCATCAGAGATCGTTCGTAACTTATTAAGCTGGACTTCTCTATTATAAAACTTTTGCATACAATAGCCCCTAAATACACTGTAATTCATATTACAGTGTATTTTATTACGATAACAATGATAAGTATAGAGCAGTATTAAAACAAGCTATTTAAAACATCCTCATATGCTTTCTCTTCATCATCGACAATATACAAAGCTGTTGTGACTTCTTTTGCATGCCCTAAAAGCTTACTAATACGACTGATTTTGACCCCTTTTTCATCGAGCCAAGTTGCATATGAGCGTCTTAATGAGTGGGGAGCAACAGTATTGTATCTTCTACATAGTTCATAAATCGCATTCCCTGTTAGCGCATTGTCTTTTTTAATCACAAAACTTCCACTTTTGGATACTTTCATAAAAATCGGACCGTTTATTGTTCCTCGTATGTTTATCCAGTCCTCTAAAGCAGCTTTAGTCACCGGGTGAAGCGCTATATACCTTTCTTTATTACCTTTACCTATGATTTTTAGATACTGAGAGCTAATAATAGTACGTTGTTTGTTAGTTTCGAGATCTAAAGATGAAATTTGGATGTTTGCCAATTCATTTCTTCTGAGCCCAGTGCCAATTAATAAGTGAAAAATTGCTTTATCTCTTATCATCTTAATTCTATTTGATAAGTTGCCCGTTTCAATTAGATTAAGCAGAGCTTCAAATTCATTTCGACTAATAATTTTATGCTTTTTAATGCGTGAACCAGTAGAGCCCTTAACTTTCAAAACGCCATCTAACTGCAAACGTGATATTTGGTCAAGTAGGTAAGCATGTTCACATACGCTTTTAACTATCGATACATATAATGAAATAGATTTTGGCGAGAGGTTTTTAGCTTTTAGCGTGTTAATTAAGCTATTTATATCTACTGAGGTAATTTCACGCCAGTCAATGTCATAAAAGGAAGAATAACCGTTATGCCTTGCTATAGCTTGTAAGCAACGAGTTGCTGTTTGTTTTGAAGTATCGGCATTTAGTGAATGTATATAATTAAATATCGGACATTTCTCATCAACACGTACTGCCTCCGTTTTATTCTTATTTATAGCTGGCAAGTATTTAGCATCATATTCGATAACTTTTTCCAATCTACTTTTCATAAAGCTCTCAATTATCCAAAACTCAACAACTAGTATATTTATACACTCAATAATTACTTGTGTAAACATCCATTTATACCAATAATTGCATTATGTTAAATTACGTATTATTTATTTTTTACGATGTATAACTCTACTAATTTTTAAATTTAATAACGAGCTTGTGAGGTCGTAGTAGGGAATGATGTATTCAATAATAAGATAGGCGCTATTAACTTTCCAAAACTACATGCTCGCGCTATAAAATCGGAACGAATAGCAGACATGTTAAGCAAAGCTGCCACAATGGAATCAACGGTACTCTACAGATGAATGAGAAGAAATACAGTCAAATATTAAGACTAGAATATGGGTTATGGAAAATAAAAGCACTGCGCTTGTGAAGCAAAATTTTACTAACTAGCCGTATAAATTTTTCTATTTTTGGTTATGAGGCCCATTTAGTAGTAACTAATAGTGTTTGCCCGTCTAAATCACACATAAAAGTAATGCATAATGGGCCTCAGTAGATAAAAAACTGATCTGTTTTATTGCTCTAATCTTGATTCAGCATGCTGCCGCCACTGCAGTTTGTACTCTTTAAGATTACCCAACTCAGTAGTCGATGAGGGTTCACATTCAATCTCGCACTGAACATTACCCCAATCTGATAAATAGCCAGCACCTTGTACTGTACCTGTAGAGTCCATTGATAGGATAACGTTATTATCGTCTCTTAACTGATTTAGAACAGCACATAATAATGGGTTCTTCAAAAAAGCGCCTTCTATGAAAATATCACCTTTTGCGCCGAGCATATCTAGCTGATAATCGATCATCAAGGCGCAATATATCGTTGCTAGTGCAATACCGCTGACTTTATCTGTATTAGCTGTGAAACTACATTCAGCACCTCCGAATGGGCCACTTCCATCACTAAAATCAGGCAATGCAAACACTTGATTATCAATTACATTTTGAATATCACTTACATTGAATTGCTCACCAAGCCAAGAGCCTGCCTGCTCGCAAATAGCTTCAAACTCTCTGCCACCCATAAAGCGAGCACAAGCAATAGGCTGCTGCATAGCATCAATATTAGCAAGCATATCTTTTTTAGCATCAAGGTTACTGAGTGATACCTGAGATGACATTAAAATAGTCCACGTTCCTGTTGATACCACTGTAAAAGGGGCTGTATTTTGGGTCAGTTTATAACGTAAAAAGCTCGCATTACTATCATGAATACCATTATAAAAACGTAAGCGCGTAATTAGCCCCACATACCAATGTTAATGGCACCTATGCATAATTTACTCAGCATATTAACCTGAGGTAATTATGAATAAACAGCAAAAAATAAAACACTGGCAAGGCATTTTTGAGCAGCAAAAATCGAGTGGTTTAGCCACCATTCAATTTTGTCGTGATAACAACATTAACGCATCGACTTTCTATGTTTGGCGTAAACGCCTTTCTGATGAAACGGTAAGGGTTAAAAAGCAACAGGTGATCCCGTTTGTTATTCATGAGCAAGCCTTTACGCAACCTTCAATCATTAAACTCACCACACCAAACGGCTATCAAATAGACTTCGAGTCGACATTAGCTAACCAAACGCTAGCCAAATTATTGAGCGTACTGTGACACCTTGCACACACCAAGTTTACTTGGTCACGGGGTTCACCGACATGCGCAAATCAATCAATGGCCTAAGTATTATTGTCAGCGATACCCTATCTCTCGATCCTTTAAGCCAAGCGTGGTTCGTTTTTTGTAATAAACAACGCGATAAATTAAAGATTTTATTTTGGGATACCAACGGTTTTTGGCTCTATTATCGTCGTTTAGAACAAGGACGATTTCAGTGGCCAAAACAGACTAATGAACACACGGCTATGGGCATCGAGCAACGCCAATTACAGTGGTTGCTATCAGGGTTACCGGTCAGTAATCAAACACGGCACCCGACTTTATCGGGGTTATCGGTGATGTAAATTAATCAGATCGTTTTTTTTACTTGAACGATCTTTCCCATGTGTCATGCTATTAAAATGCCAGACACTATTCTCATCACCGAACTACAAAATCAGCTTGCACTTATGCAGGCTAAGCTTGATGCTTTACAAGAAGATAAGGTTGAAATGCAATCGCGGATTGACCACTTGCTTGCTGAGCTTAAGTTAAGTAAATCCCAAAAATACGGTAAAAAAAGTGAAAAAGCCCCACGGGGCACCTTCAATGAAGCGGAGCAGCATAAAACGACTGAGCCGCCTAAACACCATAAGAAAGGCAAACAAACGCTGGCTGAGCACTTTGAACGAGAAGAGGTTGAGCACACCTTAACCGAGTTAACGTGTCAGTGTTGCGGTGAGCAACTACATCAATGTGGTAGTGAAGACAGCGAACAAGTTAAAATTATTCCGGCGAAAGTCAGCGTCATTAAGCACAAACAATTTAAATATGCTTGCAGACATTGCGAGCATGAACAATTGACCAGTAAAATCATCACCGCGCCTAAACCTAAACAACCGATACCGGGGAGTATTGCCAGTCCCGAGGCATTAGCGGCGGTTGTGACAGGCAAATACTGCGATGCCTTACCGCTTTATCGTTTCGTTGAAATACTGGGCCGTGGCGGCCTTGAACTATCGCGCGGAACATTAGCTAATTGGTGTATTAAAGCGGGCCTGCTAATCAGCCCCTTAGTGGCAGCCATGCAACGTCACTTGCTTAATGAGCACAGTTTATGTGCCGATGAAACCCGTACACAAGTCTTAGATGAAGGTGACAATCCTAGCAGCAATTCCTACATGTGGGTTTATCGCAGCAATGAGGTTAGCCATGAGCCTGTCGTGATTTACGATTACCAAGCAGGTCGAAGTCGCGCTTGCGCAAAAGAATTTCTTGCCGGTTATCAAGGCTATTTACAGTGCGACGGTTACCGTGTTTATGACGGTATTGAAGGCATTACCCCTGTTGGTTGTTGGGCACACGCTAGACGCAAATATAACGATGCCTTAAAAGCAGAGTCGAAAAACAAAGGTCGAGCGCATAAAGCCATCAGCTTTATCAGCCAATTATATAAACTGGAAACCCAGGCTAAAAACAAACAGTTATCCCCTCAAGCGCGGTATCAGTTACGACAAGAAAAAGCCTTACCCATATTAATGCACTTTAAAGCGTGGCTTGATGAAGCCGAAGGTAAAGTAACGGCGGGGAGTTATATTGGCAAAGCGATAAAATACACACTTAATCAATGGCCGAAATTAATGCGATATAGTGAAGATGGCGAACTAGGGATTGATAATAATATTACTGAGCGAGATATTCGGCCGTTTACCACTGGTAGGAAAAACTGGCTATTCTCAAAGTCAATTAATGGTGCCCAAGCAAGCGCCACACTCTATAGTATTGTGATGACGTGTCGTGCCAATGACATCAATCCTTATTACTACTTTGTGCATTTATTTAAAACGTTGCCGAATCGAGATGAGGGTGATGATGATTTTACCGACCTAATGCCGTGGAATGTGCAGCTAGACTTCGATTATAGCTAAGCGCACTGCTTAAATGCGCGCTTACATAAAAACGACATTGTGGATCAAGACCAAGCTCTGCTATTAATGTAGGTGTTACTTGCCCACAATCAAACCATGCCGGTTGAATTTTTGGAAGTTGCTTTTCACAACCTAGGTAATCAACTAAAGAAGAGTAACTATTGCTTTTAATTGACCACAAATCTGTATGGCAACCTAGAGAGGTAATTTCATTTACTCTTTGTTCTGTAAAGCGCCACACCCAATACTGAGGATACATGAGTATATCAGTAGCCTTTTCGAAGTCATCTGCGTATTTTGTTTTTAGCCAATATAATTGGCGACCTAAATTTAATCCTGCAGGTAGTGACGGTGAAAAAGTATCATCAAACGAAGGGCGAATGATTTCATATTCTGGACTTTGGTCATAAACACCGGTGTATTCATAATCTAGAATAGGGAGGACTAGCCCATCTGTTCCTGTCGAATTACGATCAATCAATGCCGCTGTTGCACCATGCGTTGTTATATTTATAGCATTGATACGGTATGTTGGCGTGATTTCTTTAATACCAGCTATAAGCCAACTCCATATCTCACTTGTATTAATACTAGGAAAATCACCTTCATTTACCACAGTATTTTTCATTTGTTTGGAAAATAAAGAATTATATTTATTATCTAACACATGTAGCTTTACATGAGTTTTACCTATATCAATCACTAAAGAGTATGCAGTTGTTTGAGTTGTCATTTGTATTACTTATTATTCAAATAATTAAGACTAAAACTTACAAAAATTATATTTATATCTTCGCATTAGTACGATGTATAGTTGTTACTTAGGTAAGTCACGATAATTCATATCAGTGTACACCTAACCACAATGATTGCAAATGATTTATATAGACCTAAAGTGATTGATTCAATAACTCTTGAAGATACTAATTTTTTGTGATTATCTTCAGAAAAATAGTCCTAATGTAAAATTACCAATCCTAGCAAATAATTTTAAACTGCTGTTTTTAATGGGTATTTTATAAAATCTATTTTTTCCTTTTTAGGTCATAAAATGATAAAATTTTATCAAGATACTGTAATTAATTGGTATATACCCCTTTGGGATGAACAAAATGGATAGTTATTAATGTTAGAAAAACATAGACAGCAGCTAATTAAAGAAATTGTAGATCAATATAACTTTGCAAGCGTTAAAGTTTTAACAGATAAATTAAACTCATCTGAAGCTACTATTCGTCGTGATCTAACTAAAATGTCTAAACGTGGTGAAATAGTAAAGATTAGAGGCGGGGCTGAATCGAGTAAAAATCAAAGAAAAAACATTCAAAGCTCAGCTTTTGATCTTGATAAGGCTAAACGCACTGATACCAAAAAACTTATAGCAAAAAAAGCTGTTGAATTATGTGCAGACAACGATTCCATTATTATTAATGGCGGTAGCTCAACTTACATGATGGGTGAGTTCCTACAAGATAAAAACTTAAACATACTGACCAATTCATTCGTGCTAGCAAATTATCTTTCAGAAAATAGTGATAATTTAATTTCACTTCCAGGTGGTGAGATATATAGAGAACAAGGCATCATTTTAAGTTCCTACGAGAAAGACAACACCGAGCATTATCGTAGCTCTATGATGTTTATGGGCACTCCTGGCATAGGAAAATTTGGTATAATGGAGTCAGATCCATTATTAATCCTTTCAGAACAAAAGCTGAAAAAGCAAACAGATAAGCTAATTGTATTGGCCGATAGCACTAAGTTAGGTAAACGAAGCAACTTCGTCTTTTGCTCATTAGAAGAAGTTGATGTTCTGATTACAGACTCTAAAGCTGATCCTGAGTTAATTGAATACTTCAAGGAGCAAGGAATTGAAGTCATTATTGTCGAATCTCTTGATGACTAATCTACATAATTATATTTAAGTTGTACTATGCATTACAGTTCACATCTTAGTCCTAGTCTACTAGGGAAAAGATGTGATTTTACTTCTCAATTTTAAACTGCCCTGCAACTGCGTTTCGCTCTGATCACGAAGTCTACTCTGAAATTTTAGATAAAAGTTTGCCGCTCTTACTTTAACTTGCTGAAAGATTAACTAACTTCATTTACACAATTCCACAGTGTGGAAATTCAATTGTCGGAATCATTCCGGTTGTTGCGCTATTTTTACGCCAGTTTTTCAATTTCACATTTACATCGACACAAATATGCAGCATTATATGTTTAATTCTTAAAAAGCTGCATAGGACAGGGTATACAGATGGATGATAGGATTTTAAAAATTGCGACTCGGGCTAAATTAACTTTAGAGACTCTCTCAGAAAAAATTACCAATTCAAAGATAGAATTTGATGCTGAGAATTACGAACAAACCTTTTCTAAATCAGCGGTGGCAAGCCTACCAGACCTTGCTAAAGCAAAAGTAGATAAGGCTGTGGCAGAGATGGAGTTACAGGGTTATCAGTTTCAAAAGAAACAAGCTGGCCTAAATAACGTTTATAGCATGGGACATAAAGATGTAACTGCAATTTATGAACACCGAGGAGTCCCTAAATATCGTGACCAGTTTAAAGAAGCTCATACAGTTTTTTTAACAAACTTAAAAGGTGGAGTTGCTAAAACGGTAAGCTCTGTAACCCTTGCACATGGTTTAAAATGTACACCTGCACTAATAAAACATGACTTAAGAATACTTGTACTAGATTTAGATCCTCAAGCAAGTGCGACAATGTTTATGAAACATGATTTATCAATTGGAATCGTGGATGAAACTGTCGCTCAGGCAATGCTACAAAACGTTAGCCGTGAAGAATTACTTAATGATTTTATTAAGCCATCTAGTGTAGCTGGAGTTGATATAATCCCTGCATCCATTGAAGATGCGTTTATAGCATCACAGTTTGAACAGCTCGCGAATGAACACCTACCGAACCAAAATATATATGATGTTTTAAAAAATAATGTAATTGATAAGCTAAAGCATGATTACGACTTTATTTTTATTGATAGTGGTCCTCACTTAGATGCATTCTTGCTTAACTCTTTCGTTGCAGCTGATACATTTTTGATCCCTGTGCCTCCAGCACAAGTTGATTTTCACTCAACTCTGAAGTTCATGCAGCGTCTCCCAGAACTTTTTGATATGGCAGAAAGCGCTGGCAGTGAAATCAAGCTCAATTCTATTTTTGGCTATATGGCAAAAATAGCAAGAAAGTCTGATCACGCAGATGCACAAAGCCTGCTAAGAGAAGTTTGTGGCGCTGATATGCTAGATACTTCACTTCCGTTATCAACAGCATTTGAGCGGTGTGGTGAAAGCTTTGGGACCGTATTTTCAACGAACCCTAAATTTTACCCTGGTGATAGAGATGCACTAAAAAAAGCACGGATTAAAGCTGAAGAATTCACTCGTTCAGTATTCGACACAATTACATTTAATAGAAAGAATGAAGGTTAATTCGCTATGAGCAATAAAAAAAGAGCAGTGATAGGACGAAAAATATCTAATACGAATTTAGACACCCTTATCACGAAAGATAATAGCGATAGTTTAATTGACAGCTCCCCCATTGATGGCCGTGATATTAAATGGGAAAGAGTTACAATCGAAAGCCAAGACGTATTTAACAAATGTGTTAAATCTATCTATAACAAACGTTCATTTGATGATTTATCTTTAGCATCCGTTTTAGACATTTATCATTCAATTAAATCTTCCAACGGAAATACTGAACCAGTTAGAGCTGAGTTAGTTGATGGAAAATATGAAATACTAGGTGGTTTGAGGCGTGCTTACACAGTCTCTATTCTTCCTAATACCAAGCTAAACCTCATAGTTGCAAAAGATTTAACAGAAACAGAGCGTGCGCATTTTGCTCGTGTAATGGATGAGTACGCAGAGCCAAGCTTTATGGATAAAGCCAAGTCTATAAAAGCACTAAAAACAAAACTTGATAGTAACAACGAAAAAGAAATCACAGGGTTAGAGCTGAGTGATCTGTTAGGCATGAAAAAAAGTAATGTTTATTACGCGCTCAGCTATGCAAATTTACCTAAAGAGCTAATTAACTTATTTCCAGCTTTAAAATATGTTGCTACTCCATTATTACGTGAATTAGTTAAATATAATAAAGATGGATATTTAGAAACGATTGCTGGCCAGTTCACCCCTATTGAACCAGTTACACTAACCGGGAATGAAACTGCTGAAGAAATCAGCCTTGTTGAAGAAGAGTTAGAAAAAGCATCTAAAAAGCTGCAGAAAGAGTTACTTGCAAAAATCCGTGCGGATCAGGTAACAGCTCCTATAAGCTATGATGGAAAATTCAAAGATGTTCTTGATAAAGAGCTATCAGGTGTAAAAATTAAAACGACCAAATCAGGATTAAACATTTCAATTAATGAATCAAAAGTTGACCCTGTAATACTAGATAAATTAGTCACTGCATTGAATAATAATTGACGGAGCAATATTACAACTAATCGCAATATCATCTAGCTGTCAGACTTGATTATCAAAACTGGCAGCCACTTTGTATAAAGTCTAGCCTCAAATATTCTTACTCTAAGACTGAACTCCTTTCATTATAATAAATACTTAAAAGCTGCTCGATAATTTCAATTTCATCATTGATAGAGTTATACCGTTCTTCTAGAAGAGTACATACCTCTTGAAAGTCATCTGTATCGCTAAAATATTTAGTGTGCAGCCTCATTACTGATCTATATTCTGACATTTGACAATCACAAATCGCTCGCCGTAACTGACAGTCTCTAATAAATAGAGCCTTCAATATATCAGCTGATTCCAGAGATTCAGCACGTTTATGAAATTCATTTGTTTTTTTATAAACATTAGGCTGATTATTTTCAGATATAGATTCCAGCAAACCATTATCAGTCAACTTTTCAAGATATTCTGATGCTCTCTTTTGTATGTCTGTGAGATCGTAGTGTTCTGATTTAATTAGACAACATAAACCAATACTTATCTCTCTCGCTGTAAAATTATCGACGAGGCCCTGACTAATGACAATATCAAATGATGAATCTATATATAATTCCATAACAACCCTTTAAAATGTATTATAGCACATTAAATATGCACTATAATACATATGACAACTACTAGCAATATGTGACCATTATCTTTTTCAGATGTGGATACTATTGATGCCGTCAGTTATAAAACTCATTGGTAAAAATATAAAAATAGCACGTGTCACTAAAGGTTGGAGCCAAGCAGAACTTGCTCATCATTTGCATGTGGAGCAGAGCTATATTAGTAGGATAGAGTCTGGAGCTATAGCAATATCATGTGAAAGGATATACAAAATAATGATCTTACTAGACTGCGATACAAACGATATTTTTCCTTCATTAGCTAATCTGAATATAAATATGAAATCATCGAACAGTTAGTAAGGAGGGCGCTCAAGATTCTATGTCACCATAAAAATTAAAGGGAGGATGTAACTAATTTTGTGTAAATGCCTATCATAATTTACTCTATCAAGAGTTTAAGGATTAGGCGATGAACATGAATAAAGAAGAACTTGAAGCGTTTGCAAAAGAAGCAGCTAAAAGCATTAAAACACCTGACGATTTAAATCAATTTAGTCAGATGTTAAAAAAGATAACCGTTGAAGCCGCACTTAATGCAGAAATGGATGAACATTTAGGCTATCAAAAACACAGTAAATCCACGAGCAGTAATAGCCGAAACGGTAAAACAAGTAAGCGTATCAAGACAGAAGACGGTGAGTTTGAGCTTGATACGCCCCGCGACCGTGAAGGCTCTTTTGAGCCGCAGCTTGTTAAAAAGCATCAATCTCGATTCACCTCAATGGATAATAAAATTTTATGGCTGTATGCCCAAGGAATGAGCACACGCGATATCGTGAATGCTTTTCATGAGTGGTATGGCGCTGATATCTCTCCCACATTGGTGTCACGTGTTACCAGTGCTGTTATGGAGCAGGTCACTGAATGGCAATCTCGCCCCCTGGATGCGATTTATCCTATTGTTTATTTGGATTGCCTGGTTGTAAAAATACGCCAAGATAAGCGCGTTATCAAAAAGTCTATTTACCTTGCTTTAGGTATTAATATTGACGGCCATAAAGAATTGCTTGGCATGTGGATTTCAGAAAATGAAGGGGCTAAGTTTTGGTTGAGCGTGCTCACCGAATTAAGCCAACGGGGCGTTGAAGATATCTTAATCGCGTGCGTAGATGGCCTGAAGGGATTTCCTGATGCAATTAATACTGCTTACCCGCAAACTCATGTTCAATTGTGTATAGTGCATATGGTTCGCAACTCATTGAAATATGTCTCATGGAAAGATTATAAAGCCGTGACGGCTGATTTGAAGCTGATTTACCGCTCGTCGACAGAAGAGGAGGCGTTGCTGGAGTTGGAGCGATTTGCAGAGAAATGGGACAATCAATATCCTCAAATAGCAAAGTCATGGCGTGCGAATTGGGACAATTTAAACACGTTATTTAATTATCCGGATGCAATACGAAAAGCCATTTATACAACGAATGCCATTGAGTCACTCAACAGCGTTATTCGCCGAGCGATTAAAAAGCGTAAGATATTTCCAAATGACGACTCTGCGAGAAAAATGATTTATTTGGCAATAAAAGAGGCATCGAAAAAATGGACGATGCCAATTCGTGACTGGCGAAATGCAATGAGTCGTTTTATCATTGAATTTGAGGAACGACTCAGCAAGCATATTTAAAATGTAAAACGGGCAGTTACACAGAATCCGTTACAGGCTCATTAAAGGGTATTTTATCTAAACACCCTCTTTTGAGTGGTAATAATACCACACTAAATTAGTGTCCGGTTTCATTGAATCACAACAGGTCTATTGCTGTATGTTCATAGTGTGTACATTCTACAACACTCCCCTTTTGTCGATGATCCATTATACAAGAAAACTTCCATTGCTCTTTTTCATCACTGTTAGTGTATTTAGTGTATTTACCGTGTTTACATTCTAAGCATATTTTCTCGCTTTCTTGTTCCACTAGCGTAGTAGGTATTCGCTTTTTGTACTTCTCGAAGATACTGTTTGCGATGTTGTTTATCATTAAACAAACATCTTCGAAGCGCCCATCGTAATCGCTTTGAACTGCTAGCAACCTTGCCTCGAAGTCTTGTCGTATTAGCTCGTTGTCTTCTTGCATTCGCTCGATTGATTGCGTTAATTGTTGCTCTAATTCCGTCATTTTTTTCTAACTCCTGCATTAGTTTTAATTCAATATTTGCTCGACGTTGATCAAGTTTAGATTCGACTGAAAGACCATTCCCACGAAGAAAGAGACTGCTAATAACATTATCAATACTGCTATTTTTAGTTTCTTGTATTGTGCCATGTGATGATGATTTAACTCTTGCATAGCGTTTCTCGTTTCGTGCGCGCTTTTTTTTATTTCCGTGCCAATAAACTTGTTTAGCTTGGTGAACTCTTTCTTCACGGCTTGCTGAGTACTCATTACTTGCTGCTTCGATTTTTTCTCGAAGTCCTTCGACATTTTTAAAATTTCGCTCATACAAAGCTCCTTTTAACTTTATATTTTTTCCACCTTGTGGATCTTTTACTGATATTGACACTCTAGTTTCATTGGTTACCTCAAAACCAGCTTCACTAAGTGTCTGAATAACATCCAGACGATTTTCTAATAAACCATTACTAGCCATGGCTAGTAATCCATTTGTAATACTTTTTAAAACTTGAATTTTTTCTCTTGGTAAATCCTTTGGAAGTGTCAATGCTCTTCGTCTGTGGGGTTCGTTAGGGTCAGAAAAACCATGTGTATCATTCCAGATTGTCTGTAAAGCGTTCAACATCTCCCATTCGCCTCGATGGTAATATGGTTGATATTGCTTACCTGATAGTAAGTCGACATTAGGTATTAAAAAATTAAGCTCTAAACGATTCTTGTCTTGATGCTGAATCCAAGTAATATCGTATTGATCTATATCTAAACCAGCAAAAATAGTTAATTCAAATTGATCCATTAACTTTTCTTTCTGATGACTTGATATATCTCTTTCCGAGAATGAAAGACATCCACTTGTATAATTTCTTGCGAAATTTAGCCCGTTTATATTTTCGACCGTGGCATTTAAATCACCACGTATGACTTGAGCACCTTTTCTATTTCTATCTTTACCCATTAAATAATCAGCAGGCCCATGACCGCTTCCTTTCCCTCTGTTAAAAAAAATAATTACCATTATTTAGCGCTCCAACTCATACGTATTTTCTTTAAGTTGCTATCGATAGATGAAAGAATGCATATAATTTTAAATGAATCAGCAGCTTTCAATTGAGAGTTGTTAACTTTACGAGCTATTTGGTTAACGCTATTTCCAATACCTGAAAGTAGCCTATGCAAAGTAGGATCGACACTTGGGTAAACATTCTTAGCTGGCACAACTAAATCTAAAGAAACCGTTCTCATATAATCAGCTAACATTGAGAAACCAGCTTTTGCTTTTTTATTATTCAATTGCTCTAGCTCACATTCATTGACTCTAATTTTTATCGACTTTGTTCGTTTCTTTTCAATCATTTTTCACCCCATTAAAATACTGAGTTATAAAATCACAAAAGAGGATAATTGAAAGCGAGAGACCCCTTTGCACATACTTGCTCTTTTGTAATCGAATTCGAATTGAGATTAAGAGAGAAATGAAAACTGCACAATGTTGGGGTAATAGATATGTGATGAACATCTCACAAATAATTAAATCTGTAGATAATCATTAAAATCACAGTGCTAATTATTCGGGGTTTAGTCACAAATTTTATGATAAAAAAGCGCCTCCACAGAGACGCTCAAACTTTTATAATGCTGGTTTAAATCAGCTAAAATTAATCAGCAAATTGGCGTACAAGACTATTTAACGTCTCTTTTGCATCACCAAATATCATGCGGCAGTTTGGCTTAAAGAACAGCGGATTATCCACCCCCGCAAACCCTGTCGCCATGCCTCGTTTTAGTACAAATACATTCTTCGCTAAGTCTGCGTTAATCACCGGCATACCATAAATCGGGCTGCCCACCATCTCTCGGGCCGCCGGATTCACCACGTCATTCGCACCAATGACTATCGCAACATCAAACCCTTCTATCCGTGGGTTAATCTCGTCCATCTCAAACAACTGCTCATACGACACATCCGCCTCTGCAAGCAATACGTTCATGTGTCCCGGCATCCGTCCTGCAACAGGGTGAATAGCATACGCCACCTCTGCACCATTGTTTTCCAATAACGCTTGCAGCTCTTTCATCGTATGCTGAGCTTGCGCGACCGCCATACCGTAACCAGGAATTACCAGTACTGATTGCGCTGCTTCTAACACATAAAATGCATCATCTGGACTCAGTGGTTTAATTTCCCCTTCGATCTTCATCTCATTTGTGTGCACTTTTTGAAAGCCTGACGTCAAGACATTCACCAATGAGCGGTTCATCGCTTTACACATGATATTTGTTAAAATAATACCACTGGCGCCCACCAACGCGCCGGCCACAATCAGTAAGTTGTTCTCCAGTGCAAACCCCGCCGCACATGCCGCTAACCCTGAGTAGCTATTCAGTAAAGAAATGACCACCGGCATATCCGCGCCACCAATTGGCAGTACTAACATCACGCCCATTAACAGTGCCAGCCCAATCGCCACATAGTGCCATGTTGCCATCGCTGGTTGTGTCACCAATAAATAACCAGATGCCGCTATCGCAAGAATAAGCACAACGTTTGCAATGGCCTGACCTTTAAAAACAATCGGTCGACCCACAATGCGCTCACTTAACTTCGCCCACGCAACAATACTGCCTGAGAACGTCACTGCACCAATAAGCAATGCTATAAAGCTCACGATCAGGACAAACACGCCGGCAGACGCGTCATTGACTATCGCCGCATACGCCACCGCTAAACTCGCTAAACCACCCACACCATTAAACAATGACACAAGCTCAGGCATAGACGTCATCTCGACTTTCTTCGCCGCAAACACACCCACGGCAGAGCCAAGCACAATCGCCCCTAAAATAAACTCATACGAGATAATCTGCCTGTCTAATAAGGTCACCACCACCGCAATTAACATAGCAAGCCCTGATAACAGATTACCTTTTCGAGCTGTAGATGGATGGCTTAAGAGTTTTAAGCCAAAAATAAACAGCAAAGCGCACAGCACATACACGGTGTTAATTAATATTGAAAAATCGCTCATCACTTTCTCCTAGCGCTTTTTAAACATGGCAAGCATGCGGTCAGTCACAAGGTAACCGCCCACCACATTGACTGTTGCTAACATTACCGCAGCTGCCCCCAACCATGTCGCTAGTTCGTGTGACTCACCACCGGCTAAACTCAATGCACCAATCACTGTAATACCCGATATCGCATTGGCACCCGACATAAGCGGTGTGTGTAGCGTCGCAGGGACTTTACGAATAAGCTCAAAGCCCACAAAGATAGAGAGCATTAATATAAATAAAAGATAAATACCGGTCATGATGCTCGCTCCATTGCGTGGTCGTGTTGTTGCGCTCGTAGTTCACTGATAGCTTGGTTTGTGATATGACCTTGATGCGTAATTACCGCACTCTTTTGAATGTCATCTTCAAGGTCAATCGCAAACTGGTTGCTGTCTTTCTGCCAAAACTCACTGACTAAGTTAAACAGGTTATTGGCATACATTTGTGAGGCATTGAGCGCCACTTCATTTGACCAGTTCCCAGTTCCAATAACTTTAACCCCGTCAATCACCGTGGTGTCACCCGCAACAGAGCCAGCTACATTGCCACCACTTTCGGCTGCCATATCAACAATCACTGAGCCTGCTTTCATAAGCTTAATGGTGTCGTGATTAATTAACACCGGCGGTTTACGGCCAAACAATTGTGCTGTCGTGATAACAATGTCTGATTGTGCAATACACTGCGCTTGCGCCGCCTGTTGTTTTGCCATTTGCTCTGGGCTAAGTGCTTGCGCATACCCTTGGGCAGTTTGACCGGTTTCACCTAAATCAATGTCTAAGAACTTGGCGCCTAACGAGCGTACTTGCTCTGCAACCACTGAGCGAGTATCAAATGCTGTCACTGCCGCACCTAAACGTTTTGCCGTCGCAATGGCTTGGAGTCCGGCCACCCCCGCGCCGATAATAAATACTCTCGCAGGCTTAATGGTGCCCGCCGCTGTCATCATCATCGGCAGAATGCTCGGTAATTCCGCGATGGCTTTTGTCACCATCACATACCCTGCCAAGCTGGCTTGTGAGCTCAGTGCATCCATTTTTTGACAGCGCGTGCTACGCGGTATCATTTCCATGCTAAAGCTGGTGACCTGATGTTGGCACAGTAAGTCCACATAATCATGGCTATTAAACGGGTCTAAAAAGCTGATAATCGTTTTACCTTTCGCATGAGGAATATCCTCCACAGGCAATTTATCTACTGATAAAATCACATCCGCTTGCACTAAAATCTCAGCGCGGTCTTTAAGCACCGTGGCGCCGGCGTCTTCATATTCTTTATCGCTGATAAAAATACCGTCGCCAAAACCTGACTCAACAATCACGTCTGCCCCTAACAGCACATACGCTTTGACATTCGCGGGCAATAACCCACACCGCCGCTCTCGGCTAGCGGCCTCTTTTAAACACACTATTTTGGCCATAAATTTTCCTCATTCCTAAATTTAAGGTGCAACAATTCCTCCGACTAAATATGTCGGATAATATTTAAATACCCACTGAGTGGGCAACGTAGGGTAACCCCTAACAGACAAAGCTAAGTGATGGCTTTATAAAAACTGGTTGGAGATATAACGTACCGGCGGTCGCCAGTACGTGGCAGGCGAACGCTTAATTAAGATGCATCATCAAATTAACGTAATGCACTCACCTCAATGTGGTCCATATCATCAAACTCTTGGTTTTCCCCACCCATCGCCCAAATGAACGTATAGTTAGAGGTGCCCACACCGCTGTGGATTGACCAACTCGGTGACGCTATCGCCACTTCACTTTCTATTGGCAATGTACGCACTTCCGTTGGCTCACCCATTAAATGAAATACTTTCTCACCTTTCGGTAAGTCAAAGTACATGTACACTTCGGTACGTCGAAAGTGCGTGTGCGGTGGTTTGGTATTCCACACACTACCTTTTTTAAGCTCTGTGATACCCATCACTAGCTGACAGCTATCAACAATACCTGGGCGAATTGATTGGAAAATCGTGCGCTCATTCGATGTTTCTTGCGACCCAAGCTCAATGAGCTTCGCTTTGCTTTTTGGCACGTGCACGGTCTTTGTGACACGGTGCGCTGGGTACGACGCTAAATAAAACTTTGCTGGGTTCGCTTCATCATTTGATGAAAACACCACCTCTTGGCTTTCTTTAGCAATGTATAAGCTGTCGCGGTTATTCATCGGGTACGCTGTACCATCAACGCTAATAACCCCTTCACCACCAATATTTATCACTCCTGCTTCACGGCGTTGACAAAAATAGTCCGCGGCCAGCTCTTTATGAGTCGGCAATACTATCGACTCACCCGCAGGTGTAATACCACCAATCACTGCACGGTCGACATCGGTATACGTTAAGTTAATTTTACCGGCTTCAAATAATGGTGCAGTCACAAAGGCATCACGTAATTCATCATTACGCATTGTCTTGTAGCTTCTAATATCCGCTGAGAACATAAAGTCCATAATTGCCCCTTTGCATAATTTGTTTATACATTTTAAAAATTAAAATAATAATGGCTTAGCGAGCCATCCAGCCGCCATCAACTAACATGACATGGCCATTTACATAGTTTGCTGCATTACTTGATAAAAAGACTACCGCACCGGCTAGATCTTCAGGTTTACCCCAAACACCACTTGGGATGCGAGCCGTGATACTTTCATGACGTTCTTTATCTTGACGAAGGTTATAAGTATTATCTGTTTCGAAGTAACCTGGTGCGATTGCATTCACCTGAATATTGCTAGATGCCCATTCATTTGCTAATGCTTTTGTTAACTGGGCTACGCCACCTTTACTCGCAGCATAAGCTGGCACTGTAATACCACCTGAAAAGCTCAGTAATGATGCGATATTGATGACTTTCCCAGAACCTTGTTTAAGCATGTGTTTACCCGCTTCACGGCAGAATTTAAACACACCATTTAAATTTGTGTTGATCACTTCATTCCAATCATCATCTGAAAACTCATGTGCTGGTGAACGCTTAATCGTGCCGGCGTTATTAACTAAAATATCAATGCGGCCGAACTCACTGATTGTATCTGCAATTGCTTGCTTGATTTGGTCGCCATCACCCTGATCACAACCAAGAGCTAAGCAGCTCACACCTTTCTCTTTTAATAAAGAGATAGTACTTCCAACATTCTCAACCTTTGAGCCAACCGCAACAACTGTTGCGCCAGCTTCACCCAGTGCAATTGCCATTGCCTGACCTAAACCACGACTAGCTCCGGTAACAACTGCAACTTTACCCTCTAAACCAAACTGTTGCTGTAAATATGTATTCATTACTAAATTCCTATTAAACGGTTTAAATAAAAGGCCTTCTTAGATTAAACCTAAAAGTTGAGATAAAAATTCACTAATCGAAGTGAAGGTGATCAAGACAAGAAAACTACCATTGCCGTATGTAACGGTAAAATGGGTTTTAATATGTCACTAATTAAAACTTTATCGATGCTGATGCCTACGATTAAAAAGCTATATCAGAAGATGTGCAAAACGAATTGATGTATTTGTTTTATCTTCGTTGCTACATGAATAAAAATTAAACAAGATAAATTATCAAAAAAATAATTCAGAAAAAGTATTGGTATACGTCATAGGCTTCCACCTATTAGAACTATATCTCTATCTATAATCGCGCCTTTGTGCATAATTACAGTACTTGCACATTGCTGCCCAGTATCAATACAATCTTCAATCTTTTTACCCCGTAATTTAGCGGCTAAATATGCACCATTGAACGAATCACCTGCAGCAGTTGTATCGACGGGAGTTAAAACAGATCTTAATGGAAAAAATAAACGCTGATTATCTTTGTATACATGGCAACCATGATGGCCATCCTTAACGACAATCTCCCCAACCCCTGCATCAGCCCAACGGTCAATACATTCTTCTAATGAATGAGCACCATATATAGATTTTTCATCATCGAAGCTAATAAGCGCAACATCTGTTAATGACATCATCTCAGTAAACACATCCATAGCAGTGCTTAAATTCATCCAGTTACGTTTGCGATAATTATTATCAAAGACGACTTGACCACCCTTTCTGCGGTATTGTCTTAAGCAATTAAATAAAGCAATTAGATCATCTTGAGGGAAAAGCGATAATGTAATACCACTGAGGAAAATAACCTCATATTCCTGTATCTCACTTAATACTTCAGGGAAATCTGTAAGCATTGAGCGGACAGGTGAATTTTGTCGCCAATAATTAAAATAGCGTTCTCCGCTTTCATCATTGTTAATGATGTATAAGCCGGGTAAATGACCATCTTTAATTCTAACATGCTCAGTACCAACACCTTCATCTTGCCATGCTTCTAACATAGTCTGGCTGTAAGAATCATTACCTAATACCGTAAAATAATCTGCTTTTCCATTACACCGGCACAGATAAATAGCGGTATTTAACGTATCTCCACCAAAGCCTAATTTAAATTGTTCAGCAGCTTGCCGACTCAACTCAACCATGCATTCACCTAATACTGCTACTTTCAAGATTCACCTTTGGATTTAATTGACATAAGTCGTTTTATAAAATCATTGCTATTTAGCGTCTCCTCTTTACATTGGAGACATGTACATGTGGATGATTTTAGCTACAGACCAATGATTTAAAATGATTACCTTGAGCGATACTGACTGAAAATTTCATATTTGTCAAATATGAAACATTTTGTAAACAACATTTATCAACAATAAAAAAGCAATGGTAGTAAATACCTGTAATAAATAGGCTCAATGTATAATTATTAAACTGCCCCTAGAAATTAAAACATAAAAAAGAACAGTTACTGTCAAAAAATGTCTTTTACAATCAAGTTGTGTATAATTAAGTTTAAATTAACTAATGGTTGATCTATCGGTAATTATGAATAAATCCCTTGGGAAAACTGAGAATGATGGGCAAGCACTACCAATGCTCGAAAAGCACAGACAACAACTAATCATAGAAATTTTAGAACACAGTCAATTTGCTAGCGTTCGAAGTTTGACTCAACAGCTCAATGCTTCCGAGGCTACTATTCGACGCGATATAACAAAAATGTCTAAACGAGGTGAAATTACTAAGATTAGAGGAGGTGCTGAAGTTATAAATGAAGAGAAAACAAAAAAACAAATTTCAAGCACTTCGTTTAGTATTGATAAAACAAAAAGAGAAAAAACCAAAAAGCTAATTGCTCGTAGGGCTGTAGATTTGTGCTCTGATGGTGATTCTATAATCATCAATGGTGGTAGCTCGACATATATGATGGGTGAGTACCTTTCTAAACTTCAGCTAAATATACTTACAAACTCTTTTGTACTAGCAAATTATATAACTGAGAATAGTGATAATCAGGTTTCACTTCCTGGCGGTGAAATATACCGAGAGCAAGGGATAATTTTGAGCTCTTATGAAAGCGATACGACAGAAAACTATCGCGGCTCTATGATGTTTATGGGAACACCTGGCCTTGGTGAATTTGGTGTGATGGAGTCAGATCCACTACTTATTCGCTCAGAGCAAAAGTTAAAAAAACAAACTGAAAAACTAGTTATTCTTGCTGACAGTACAAAATTAGGTCAACATAGTAACTTCATTTTTTGTCCCTTATCTGAAGTAGATATTTTAATAACCGACTCAAATGCGGATCCTTCATTAATAAAGAAATTTGAAAGTCAAAATATTGAAGTCTTAGTTGTTGACGCCATTGATTAATAATTAATAACTTCAATAGTAATGATGGAGTACTCTATTATAACGACTAGCGAGTACTCCAAAATTAATACCAGAAGACACGCTCAAAACCCGTATTCCTAAAGTATTCTTTATTCTTAGAATTATCTACTACAACCACTTCAAGCGCCTCGTTTGCTAAAGAGGCATCATTAAAGTAAGGGTCATCTACAAAAGCTTTATCGGGTACTTTCACAGGGTAGCCTTCTTGTTGTAAATACCTATAATATGTGTGGATTTTCACATCCCCCATATTAAAACACTCTACGGAATATTTGTCCCAATCTGTATTCGTTGCAAGAATAACGAGCTTATTATATTCAAACTGGCTAATCAAATTCCGCTCCAATAATGCTGCCGTAAAACCTTTTGCTGCTTCAAAATAATTAGCTGTGCTTAAGACAATCAAATCGCAAGCATGTATACTTTGTCTAAGTGCAATAAGTGCTTGTTTTGGTACGAGGTCATTATCTATCAAACCAAGGGTTAGCTTTTTAGCTGTGTTGAAAATTTTCTCTTCGGCATTTTTAATATTTCGGAGTAAATTAAGAGTGCCAACAAGAAGTGTATATGAGTTTTCATACGTTTTACTTTTTGCTTCCCACTCCAAAACCAGAGTTTTAAAAGCCGTCGGGTCACATAGTTCTTGCATAGTCAAGAACCATAAATCATTGCCACTTTTAGTTAAAGTACCATCAATATCAAATATATGAGTACGCAAAACCTACACGCTCCAGTCTAAATATGATTTACAAATCATTACTACTTTCAAGCCTTTCATACTATATCAGCACAAAAACAATCACAACCACTCATTATCAACCAAAAACTTACAAAATCGTACTTCCGCTCTAAAAAGACTAGAAAGAAGCGTCTTCTATCCTGTAATTCAAAATTAAGGCTTGGAGGTGGTTTAGCAATCGCATTATGGAGCTATTAATTAATAATTACCGGGTAACCTTATTATAATATTCAACCTGTTCTTTTGAGCCAATGGCAACCGGCACTCTTTGATGTAAAGACGTTGGCTGAATTTCTAAGATAGCCTTACCCAAACTGGATGCTAGACCACCACTATTTTCAACTAAAAAAGCAAGCGGATTTGCCTCATAAAGAAGCCTAATTTTGCCATTACTATTCCCATCCCTAGTATCTTGTGGATACAAGAATAACCCACCACGGCTAATGATACGGTGAATATCACCGACCATAGCTGCATTCCATCTCATAGATGAGCCAGAAAATGCATCACTTTGATATAATAGTTCATCAAAATAACATTGGATCTTTTCAGGCCAGTAGCGATAGTTAGCAATATTAACGGAGAATTCTTTGGTTCTTACCGGTATTTCGAAGTTGTTTTCTGTTAACAAATATCCACCATGAGTTGAGTCTAGAGTGTAACAACGTGTTGGACCGCCCGTAGTCATAACAAGCAAAGTTGAAGCGCCATAGAGAACATAACCGGCACACAATTGTTGATCACCTTTTTGAGCAAACTGCAGTTCGCTATCATCTGGAACATCATCTTTTGCTTTATAGATCGTAAAAATAGTGCCTATTTGCCCATTAATATCAACATTAGATGAGCCATCTAATGGATCAAATGCAACAATATAGGGGGCCTTTGGTGTACCAGCAACAACAAAATCTTCTTCTTCTGAAGCAATCGCGCGAACAGAATCATCATCCAATAACATATCTTTGAGTAATTGATTTGCGATAACATCCAGCTTTTTCTGAACCTCACCTTGGATATTTTCATCTAATGTAGAACCCAGAACACCGGCTAAAGCACCCTGACTAACTCTAAATGATATCTCTTTTGATGCAGCAAGAATTGTTCGGATCAACATAATTAATTCTAGCTCAACATTATCTTTTTTTAGTACCGGTATTAATCTTTGCAATTTACTTTCCTACGTTTTTATCATGCTCTTTGAACGTCACTGTTCGCCTGTTTTTCCTGCACATTAACTGAAACACTTGCGAGTTAGTAACAAGCAAAACAATATACTCCGCACTTATTTATGTGTATATTGACAATAAATAAACAAACTATTTCTAAATAAGACATAATTAAGGCTGATTCATGATAGGTGCTTCTGAACTTGCTATTTTTGCTGCTGTCGTTGAGGAGAACTCATTCAGTAAGGCAGCATTAAAAATTGGTTTATCAAAAACAGTTATAAGTAAGAAAGTGTCTGCATTAGAGCAAGAATTAAACACCCAACTACTCTATAGAACGACAAGAAAGCTAAGTCTCACAGATGCGGGGAAACTTTTATACAAGCATGCGAAGGGAATTAATCAACAAGCAAATGATGCCTTTACTGCCATTAATGAACTTGCTCAAGAAGTCTCAGGCCATATTGTTATGTCTGTTCCCACTATTTCAGGGGAATTACTCTTAGCTGATTTAGTTGCTAATTTTTGTAAAAGTTATCCTAAAATTACGATTGAGTTAAGGCTTGAGAACAAACTCATTGATTTAGTCGAAGAAGGTGTTGATTTAGCTATAAGAACAGCAGATCTCGCAGATTCATCTCTAATTGCAGTACCACTATTACAATCAAGTTGGATAGTTTGCTGCTCTCCTAAGTATTTGGAGGCTGCACAGCAACTTGAAGAAATAGATGATCTTAAGGTGCACAACTGCCTTTGTTATGATCTACAAGCAAACGGTAGTAATGAATGGCGCTTCAGTAAGAACGAACAACAAAAATCCGTGCTCGTCAAAGGGAGTATGTCTTCTAATAATGCGCTTTCACTAAAAAAAGCGGCCCTTAACGATATAGGTTTAATTTACGTTCCGAAATGCAGCGTATATGAAGAGCTTCAAGATGGTTCGCTTATACAAGTATTACACCAATATAAAACTCGCTCATTAGGCGTGTTTGCTATTTACCCTTACACTCGGCATAAACCTGAAAAGATCACATTACTTATTAAAAGTATAAAACAAGCATATCGCTCACTTGAACACATCTTTAATTAAATCAATATGAATTACAAAATAAAGCTTTGAGAGCATAAATTAATACTCTGTGTCACAACTTCAACCCCGAAAGTCACACTTAGTATTTAACACGGAGTTAGCTCATTTTTCGCTATAAACCTCTCCCTTTTCACTAGACCATTACAACATTGCCACAGCTTTGGTTGCGATTTTTTTTCATGGTTATCTCCTTGGTTGAAGGAACTAGAAAATAACTTAATAGGCCATATCAGAAATTGGCAGGTACTGTTTGAAGTAATTAATAATTTTTAATAAATTATTGTGTGTGATTATAGCCTACTCCCTACGTTACTGGCTTTGCCAGTAACACATTTAAAAATGTACTTTACCATTCAACTTTCGACACCGGAAACAAACTAACCATTTGAATTGTAAGGGTTAATGCAATAGGCTTTACACTATTAGAACTACAGGTGTTAAATCGAGTAATAAAACTCCCTACTCCCTACGTTACTGGCATTGCCAGTAACGTATATGACTTCTATTTCAGCCTCAATCGGTTATCAGCATATTAACTGAAACATAAGGGGTCCGAATTTTAGTGGCATATAGAGTTACTGAACCATAGGACATTATTGCCCTGTGAAACTATAATTTATCAGCGTGAGTTTAGCTCGTGATGCCCTACAAGCCACTTTTGCTCTATAGGGTAAAGTATTTGATATATTTCAGCCTGAGTGTCGACCAAATACCGAATATCACCCCCACTAATCCGCCAACTCATTAACTTTACTTTCAATAAAGTTAAGTAAATAAACTCACTTAATATGAAACCAAAGAATGCGAGCCTAAGTCATTAATTGATTTTGCACCGGTCAAAGTCATTGCGACTTTCATTTCATTGGTATACAAATCAAGTAAATGCTCGACACCTTTTTGCCCATTTGTAGCTAAGGCGTATATATACGAGCGCCCTAACATTGCTGCGTCTGCACCTAAAGCCAGCATTCTGACTACATCAAGACCATTTCGAATACCTGAATCGACCAAAATTTTAATATCCCCTTTTACTGCATCAGCTATTTTAGGTAATGCTTTTACAGAAGAAAGGACGCCATCGAGTTGTCGACCACCATGATTTGAAACGACAATACCATCAGCTCCGAATCGTACAGCATCTTTAGCATCTTCTTCGTCTAAAATGCCTTTGATTATCATTGGACCATCCCAAAAATCTCTTATCCACTCTAGATCCTTCCAACTAATTGATGGATCGAAGTTACTTCCAAGCCAGCCAATGTAATCAACTAATGAGGTTTTCTCATTACGATATGCAGATATATTGCCGAGATCATGAGGTTTGCCAAGTAAACCTACATCTAGAGCCCAACGAGGATGCGTCATAGCCTGTAAAATTCTTCTTGAAGCAGCAAATGGACCACTCATCCCCGAATGCATATCTCTGTATCGAGCCCCGGGAACTGGCATATCAACCGTGAATACCAGCGTTTTTACACCTGCGGCTTTGGCCCTTTCAAGCGCATTTTTCATGAATCCCCTATCTCTTAACACATATAACTGGAACCACATAGCGCGATCAATGTTGGGGGTTACTTCTTCAATTGGGCACACTGATACGGTAGACATAGTAAAAGGTATCCCTTTATTTTCAGCTGCTTTAGCAGCTTGTACTTCCCCTCGCCTTGCATACATACCAGTTAAGCCTACAGGTGCTAAAATTAAAGGTAGGTCTAACTTTTCACCAAATAGCTCCGTACTCAAATCTAACTCTGACATGTCCTTTAAAATACGTTGCCTTAAAGCAACTTCGGACAAGTCTTGTACATTCCTATTTAACGTATGTTCTTTGTAAGACCCCCCATCAATATAGTGAAATAGGAATGGCGGTAATTTAGCTTTAGCAGCTTTGCGATAATCTGTAGAGGCTGAAATAATCATTTTCTTCCAATAAAATATTTAATTATTGTGGACTTGATTCAATTTACTTCACTTAAAATTAGTTGTATATCAACAATAATAAAAAACACTGTTTCCTATATCAAACCAATAACTCAACCGGTACTGTTATCACAGCCTCCTCTCTTGGAGAGTAATAAGTTTCTACTGAGCCAGGATTCCTTTCTTATTCTAATGGTTGCTATTTTACTTTGAATTTAGTGATAAATTTAGCTGCACTAACATTCAAAACAACCGTTTTATCACTGCAAGTGTGGCAAGAACTGGAGATACATATCAGTCACTTACAAATAACTTGCAACCATTTATTGACATAAGATAAAACCAGACTTGGGACGGTCGCTTCGAGCTAACGCACAAGCCACTGCTAGGCTTTACCGGTATTCTGGGGGTTCAATATACCGACGGCAGGTTCAGCGGACTCAATCTTGTTTGAGCCCATCTGCGCAATGACAGCATAGATTTCCTTACTAAGAATATTGGCATTTTTCTCAGCGAAAGCCAGTCATTCTGTACCGTTGATATAGAACTCGCGGCCCGTAAAGACTGGCGTAAGCTAACACCAGACCTGTGGAAATTCGATAGATGGATTGATTACGTGATCCCATCTGATGAGCCACTTCAGCCACACGAAATTCCCATTATGGAGCAATTGTACGTTCAGCGACATACCTCAAAATATCCAAAATCTGAAACAAAGCCTTTTTCAGCTTCATTTGGTGCAACATGGGACCTTGATAGCAACTATTCGCTCTCGCTGTCGCGAAACCTGCGAGCAGCTGGTGTACGTGAACTATGTGCGTTTGGAAACAACCTTGCTATTAACAGCTACGAGGTCGGTTTTGCAGCATATGATCGTTCTGGATCTCTCAGGCTTCCCAACAGACCGGATGTCATGGAAACTGCTAAGTCAACTAATCTAACCTTTCGTAAGGGGGCGGACCGCTCGAGTTTGAAATCGGCGTGTTCTATCAAGATGTAGAGGATTATATCTTCCGCAGCAATATCGGTACCGCCTATGAGACGGGGATACCGCATAACTATCAGGTGTACACCTCAGCAGACGTTGTTTTCACCGGCATCAATGTATCAAATTACGCCTGAAGCGCGTGTCACTGTATTTGGCGACTATATTGATACTGAACTAAAATCTGAAGTTTTCGACTGCTACGATCCAGACTATACCACTGACAACCTACCGCGTATTCCACCAGGGAGCCTCGGTGCACGATTCAACTGGGTGAGTGGGCAGCTAACTGCTGACATAGAGTATTTACAAACATTCGAACAGGATAAGGTCGCGGTCTACGAGACACCAACCGATGGTTATGGCATGCTCAATGCCACCATTTCTTATAGGATGGATATTCAGGGTTGGAGAGAGTTGGAAGTGTACTTACGTGGCTCTAATCTAACCGACGAACTTGCGTATGTTCACGCCTCTTTCGTGAAGGAACAGTCGCCACTACGCGGGCGCAATGTTGTATTGGAGATGAGATACCAGTTTTAATACTTGCAGAATAATTCAATTTAATATGCCCCGAGAGGGGCATTTATCATGAGTATCAGCTTAATTTTTTAATCAAACAAACGTGCTTTTTACCTTTTTGAATTAACCAGTACTGATCAAATAGCGGTAATTGCATAACAGTACGTTCGGCTTCGTTCACTTTTTCACCATTGACGCTTATCGCATTATTACTAATGAATTCTCTGGCTATTCGTTTAGAGTTGGCGAATTTAGCTTCGATTAATAACTCAACAAGATTGCTTTGATCCGAGTAAATGCAGGGTATGCCATCCAACTCGAGTTGCTTTAATTCAGTTAAACTTAGCATTTGTACACAGCCGCTAAATAATGCATCTGTGATACGTTCAGCACTTGCTAGTGCTTCTTTTCCGTGCACAAAAAGCGTTACTTGTTGCGCTAAGATCTTTTGTGCCTCAGGCTTTGTTTGGCTAAGGTCATCGCAGGCTTTTATGTTATCAATTTCATCGCAGCTCAAAAAAGTGTAGTAACGTAGAAAATTGTAAACATCAGCATCGTCAACGCTAAGCCAAAATTGGTAAAAAGTGAACGGGGAGGTTTTTGTTGGGTCGAGCCAAACAGTACCTGTTTCAGTTTTACCAAACTTTTTGCCATCTGATTTAGTGATCAATGGCAAAGTTAAGCCGTACACGCTTGCGTTATTTTGTCTTCTTGTAAGATCAATACCACTGATAATATTTCCCCACTGATCATTACCTCCTATTTGCAATCGGCAATTGTACTGCCTGTTAAGCTGCGCAAAATCAAATGACTGTAATAACCCGTAACTAAACTCGGTGAAAGATATTCCTTGTTCTGGGCGATTCAGTCGTTGTTTTACTGACTCGCGGTTGATCATCGAATTGATTGAAAAGTGTTTTCCCACATCGCGGAAAAAATCAATGATATTGATGTTGCTCATCCAGTCAGCATTATTCGCAATCAGCAAGGGTTTATCCTCGCTATGCATCAATTGCTGTATTTGTTGGGTAAGTTTTTTAACCCATAAACTCACGGTCTGCTCTGTGTTTAAGCTGCGCTCAGTGGCTTTAAAGCTGGGATCACCAATCAGGCCTGTGGCACCACCAATCAAGGCAATAGCCTGATGACCAGCATCTTGAAAGCGCTTAAGCATCAGTAGTGGAACCAAATGGCCGATATGCAAGCTATCAGCGGTAGGATCAAATCCGCAGTAAAGTACTTGCGGTTGTTGTAAAATTTGTTGTAATTGCTCTAAATTACTTGCTTGGGCAATGAGCCCTCTGGCCTGTAAATCATCTAATAACATGATGTTTATCCATCTAAAAAGTTTTAGCCAGACTAATAACCAAAGCGCTTGTTTGCTATATCCCAATAGGGATAGTTTTTTACTTTATCGGGGTAACGAGGTGGTTATAAAATAATTGGAAAAACTCGCTTAACGATGCAATATTAAACTGCTGGTAAATGCGTTTTCGGTGATTTTTAACAGTGCCTTCGCTGATCGCGAGCTTCAATGCTATTTCTTTACTATCATAACCTTGTGCAATTAATATGGTTATTTGTTGCTCTCTTTTAGTGAGTATATCTCGGCCAAAAGTAGCTAATGCATCTTGAACCGAGCTATGTAATTCAATGCTGCTTTTATGGCCTTTGACTGGTTCAGCCAAATGAAAGTCGGCCTTTTTCCAGTGCTGCCGACATAAAGATTCGATGATACAAAAAGAAGAGTTAAGCGCAGATATTCCTTTTTTACTGATAAAATTTGTCTCATTTATAAAACCTATGCTAATGCTTACCCAAAGCGTTGGCTCTATTTCGATAAATATGCATAGTTCATCTTTCCATCCTGTCTGCTGGTAAAATCGTTGACAGTATGAGTAATAGTCTAAGTCTTCGTGTATAACTTCTTTGAGTGTAAAAATACCTTGTTGCTTATGAGTATTTAAATACCGCATAAATGGGTCATGTTGATAATCATTGGTTAGATATCGCTGAAACAGTAATTCACGTTCTTCATCAATTGAATCATACAGGTAAACGGGGCGCCTACCTTCTTTGCAGCCAAGTATTATCGCATAATCAAAGTCTAAGCATGCTTGGACTAACTGTATGAGTTTTGAACTAAATCGAGGAGAGTTTAGCGCTGCAATCGCCTCAGAAGTGAGGGTAAAAAAATGAGCATCAGGCATGGCAGTCGTATCTAAAGTTCAGCATATACACAGTTTAATAAGTTATATTCAATTAACCAAGGAGTTAACATTTGCAGTTACTAGTATTTATTTTACCGCAAAGTTGATTCCACTACTTATCTCATTCTGGCTTGCAATCTATTACCGTTGGCCAAACGTTTTTCGCCAAGCGCTAGGAGTCACGTGAAAACGGTGATTAAAATGTTGTCGAAATGACGTGGGGGTTTGAAAGCCGATCATTTCAGCAACCCTTTCTACAGGAACACTGCTATTTTCAAGAAGTTCAAGGCTGTGTGCTAGACGCTCATTAATAAGCCATTTTCTAAATGACATACCGGTTGCTTTATTAAAATGTCGGGTGAAGGTTCGACGGCTCATACACAGCTTTTCGGCCAGTTCTGTAATTGAGTAGTCTTTGGCAATGTTTCCTCGTAAATCATCGAGTAGACGATTTATTTCTGCATTTTGCGTCGATTTAGGGATAGGCTGGGCAATAAATTGTGCTTGACCGCCTTCCCTATGAGGCGGAACAACTAAAATACGCGCCATTTGGTTTGCTATTTTAGTGCCGTATTGTGACCTTACAATATACAAGCAACAGTCTAAAGCGGCAGCCGTGCCTGCTGAGGTTACAACGCGTTCGCTTTCAACATACAGTGCATTGGTATTGAGTTTTACCTGTGTAAAGCGATGGTTAAAGTCTTCTTCTGCCATCCAATGAGTAGCAGCTTCTTTTTGATTTAGTAAGCCACTATAGGCGAGCACATACGCACCATAACATAGCCCTACGACTTTTGCCCCTCGTTCATAAGCCTTGATAAGCGCTTGCTCTAAATGAGGTGCTGGCTCACAGTCTAAGTCATGCCAGCCCGGAATTATCACAATATCAGCTGACTCTAGTAGCTCTATACCCCCATCTGCTTGCACTACCATACAGTTTTCTGCTTGTTGTGAACCGCCATCAGTTGAGAATAACTTTACATCGAAAAGTGGCTTTCCTTCGGGCATCAATGAGAAAACGGTTTGCGGGACCGCAATATGAAAAAGACTAAAGCTTGGATAGAGGAGTATAGCGACGCTAGGGATATGCATAGGCCTAATTTTACCTTATTAATGCGGATCAGCAATTGGCCCAATCATTTCTATATTTGTCATTTGGGTCAATGTTTGTAAGTGCAAATAATGATCATAATGACTCATCTAAACAATTTATTAAAGAGCTTCACTTTGCAGTTTAAGTATAAGTTAATACCAAACTTTACTGCCAACTCTTAACACAATTAAATTAAATTTATTCAACAACCTATATAAGGATTAAAAATGAAAAATGCATTAATTGTTATTGATATACAAAATGACTATTTTACTGATGGTGCCTTTCCACTAGAAGGAGCACAAGAAGCTTGTAACGCTGCGGTGCAAGCCATTCAAAAAGCACGCTCAGATGGCTGGTTAGTTGTAGGTGTGCAGCATATTGCCAGCGCAGATGCCCCATTTTTCCGCCCAGATAGCGAAGGCTCTAAAATCCATCCTGATATAGTAGCAGCATTAGGAGATTCTCCACTTGTTGTGAAAAAACATCCAGATAGCTTTTTTGAAACTAACTTAGAGCAGCTTTTAAAGGAAAGTGGTATTACAGATATCCACTTAACAGGCATGATGACCCAACATTGTATTACTCATACAGCATTGTCACCGCAAGCGCACACTATGGGTGTTCATATCATCAGCCAAGGTTGCGCAGCGCCAACTAAAGCTTTGAGTGACCTTGCATTATCAGGGTTAAGTACGCACTGTAAGGTTAATTAAAACTAGCTTTTAATATAAGCTCTTTGTTCTGTCATAAGCCGTTTTGCTTTAAGTAAAGCGGCTTTATTCTATTACTCACAAACTGTTACTTGCTAAATTTATCCCCCAATAAGAGAAATAAAACCGTATAACAAATGAAGTTTTTATACTTAGACTTGGACGTAAGAATCGTGAGAAAAACGCTTGGCTTTAGCTTCATCTAACTCAGTATTCTCAGTATTAAAACCACGCAATCATAAGACCACGTGGTGATGTACAATTAACGATCCAATTGTTTTTGAATATCAGCGTCGTTCAAATGAACACGCTTTTCTATCACTTTGCCATCCTTTATCGTTAACATCGCCATAAGAGAAAAACGAACAGAGTTATTTGTCGGTGCTACACCATGCATAGCCGCACTATTAACACCTTCAAAAATCAAATAGCATGCGACTTTATCATTCTGAACAAACATTTCATGAATTCGAAAGGTAAAACCAGGAAAACCATCCATGTTACCTTTCTCTTGCGCTAGAAACCCATCAATATCTAACGGGGTATCTAGTTGCGAGTAAAACCTGAAATCCTCGTGGCATATTTCTTTTAAGGCTGCATAGTTGTTATCTTCTATTAATTGATAAAAACGTGTTACTAAATCAGCATTGTTTAATATTTTCATAATAACTCCCGATAACTCTAAATACAGACGGTTTCGCCATCTTCAGGTACAAAAACTGATTCGCTTATACCAATTGATTTAACATAGTCTCGCATCTGTTGAGTGGTCACTAATGCGTGATTAACTGCCCCCATATGCGTAGTCACTATTTTTGCATTAGGCAAAACTTGATGTGTTTTAAGGACATCTTCTTTACCCATTATAATTGGGCCAAAACCTAATACATGTGCCCACCGGGTATTAAGGATAACCACACCAGGTTGCTCTTTGCGCATAGTATCTTCGACAGCTTGTGTCCATATAGTATCTCCCACCAAATAAAGGGGTTCTTCATCAGCATGAGAAAAAATAACGCCTGTTACTTCACCCAGTATTTCTGCCATTTGTTCATGCTCAAATGCGGCCTCAGGTCCATGTTGGCAAACAGTTCGGGTAAACGAAATACCATAAAAATCATTGTCTTCTGAGAATATTTGTAAATTAGTAAAACCTTGAGACCGTAATATTTGTTCATCATACTGGTGTTGAACAAAAATCAGCTTATCTTTTGGGATTGCATTTACAGCTGCCTCATCCCAGTGATCAGGGTGAGTGTGTGTTAACAATACCGCATCAACGTCAATCACTTGCTCTATTGGCATTGGTAATTCAACCAATGGATTACGCAAATGGGAATTAGCTGTTCCCTCGAATCCTGGGTAAGTATTTTTTGGTGCTAAACATGGATCAATAAGAAATTTCTTTCCGGCATATTCAATGATTTGTGTTGCATTGCGAATTTGAGTAATTTTCATAGTTGTGCCCCTAAGTGAATGGTGTTTATTCAATGGAGTTATTATATAAAGCTACTTAAAAAGCAAAAAGTGACCAAAAAGACACATACAAACACTTTTGGGCCAAACAATTTAAAACCAAATAATTAAACACAAGATATACTCGACACGTGAAGATGCGAAATCTGAGATATTTAATTTTATAGAAATGTTTTACAATCCAAAAAAGCGCCATTCACACAGGCGGTGCTTCACCTGCTAAGTTTGAAAAAGCGTATTATTCTGAGTTAAAAACTGTCTAGTGAAACCTGGGTAGTCCACCCTTAAGTAAGCAGATCAGTGAGAATGCGCTTGAACTCGCTAGGTTATCAAGCTTTAGGGCTGCATATTTCGGTAATATCGATAACTGGAATACATGGTTAGACACGCCCAATGTTCAATTTGATAATCAACCTCCGCGAACAATTATGACCAGTATCCGTGGGCGCGAATTAATACGCTGCAGTATGGGTTTACAGCGTAATGGTTGTGTATCGTACAGACCAGAAACAATATAGCAATCCCAGTAATTGTCTTTCAGGATTGAGCGGTATGGTTTCAGATGGCCGGTGGCATTATTCAGGTGCGCCTATTGTGTACACTGCTTTCACGCGTTCATTGGCCATACTTGAGCATTAGTTAGTGACTCTCAATAAATACTTAAAGAAAACGAAAGTGTCGTTCTTATCCAAATTCCAGATACTTTAAAGATAATGCGATTGGTTGAGGGGGAGTTACCTTCGGGCTGGAATACTTACCCTTATGCTGCTGATACTCAGTCAATAGGGAGTGACTTTTTAATGAGCGGAGACTCTGCTGTACTCCAAGTACCGTCAAGCCTATGCCCTGAAGAATATAACTTTATTATCAACCCTCAACATCCAGATGCAAGTAAAATAAAGGCTATGTTCCATTTAACTGTTGCTGGGCTTTAAATAAGCTGATTGTATTACAGTTTTTTGGATCGTCCATAAATCTAAACCAGCCTAGGTAATTTTCTAAGTATTTCGTGGCAACCCCATGAAATCGCTGCATCCACATTTTTAGCCTACTGTGGTACGCATTAACATTTTGAATATGAAATACTTTCTCTATCACCCTAACTCCATGTAAAATGTTAAGTCGCTTATGAGTTAACTCATTGTCTTCACTGAATTTAATATAAACTTTGAACCCATCAGTACAAAGTACACTGTCTTTTTCTAGTTTCCTCTTTAATTCTTCACTCAATTTTTTTGCTGTAACATGAGGCATTACTGCTTCATAAGTCTGTTTTCCCCGATCCCTTAATGTCACTACTGGAACCCAATCCTCACTTGAACGCCCTCGCTTGCCTGCTTTATCCCCGCGTTTTTTTGGTGGGCGTTTTAACTCTCGGCTTCCTTTTTCAGAGTAAGCAAAAAAAGTTTCATCCGCTTCTATAATTCCTTCTAATTTTGCGGCTTTTTGCTGAAAAGGTAACGTTAAAAAACGGTGTCGCCACCTAAATGATGTCTTTAAATTTATGCCACATTCATGGGCTGAACCACGTAATGGTTTACCTTGCAGCATACAATTAAAATAGTCCCCCCAGCGCTCTTTCAACCGTAGTCGTGCTAATGGAGTCTTTGTTGTTGCAACGAATGTTTTTAGACAATTTTTACAGCGATAGCGTTGAGTTTTATTAATTTTTCCATGGCGATTAATTGTGTTGCTGTAACAATGTGGGCATTCAGGATGCTCAATTAGTCGAGATTCAATTTGGCGAAGTATCGTTGCAATGGGGTCTTGTGCTTGAAGTGCAATTTCCAATTCCCTTGATTGCTTATCTGTTAACTGACCTAATTCGCTAATAATTGAATTAAATTTAGAGTTGTTCATAGATAGCGCCACCATAAATACTGTATGTAATTACAGTGTAGCAACACTTTAAGGGAACTGCGCCAAAATAAAATGCTGATTTTGTTTATCCAAATCGCCTAGCTAATAAGCTGTGTCGCTGGAATCTTACTTTTATACCAAGCTGCAACTTTAATTAGGGCAATAGAAAATCCAAAGAACATTAATTATTTATCTACACCATTTCGCAAAAACGGGTTAAAGGTGTAAGGATTTAGAGCAAGGTACCTCTAATGCTATGTTTATCGCAGGCGGGAGAGTATGTTGATGGCTCATAAATATATGCAGAAAACTTAGATATAAACGCTGTTTGTATCTAAGTTACTTTCGCAATTGACCTGAAATCAGTATCTATTGATACAATTAAGTTCTTCAAAAGTTAGGCGTAGTCTTTTTGCCATAGATAGTTCTATTTGGCGCAGCCATACTCGAGGGTCATAATATTTTTTATTTGGTGAATCAGGATCACTTGGGGATCCAATTTGTGATTGCAGGTAATCAATATTGTCTTGATAATACTTATGTACGCCCTGCCAGCAAGCCCACTGAGTATCGGTATCTATGTTCATTTTTATTACGCCGTAACTAATAGCTTCTTTAATTTCTGCTGCTGAAGAGCCTGATCCACCATGAAAAACAAAATTTAAACTATTATGTGCAAGCTTAAACTTATCTTGAACATATGCCTGTGAATTTTTAAGAATAAGTGGCGTTAGTTTTACATTTCCAGGTTTATATACCCCATGCACATTACCAAACGATGCGGCAATCGTGAATGCATCACTCACTTTAATCAGATGTTCATAAGCATAAGCAACATCTTCAGGCTGTGTATAAAGTAGCGAGCTATCTATGCCAGAATTATCAACGCCATCTTCTTCACCACCTGTGCAACCCAACTCTATTTCAATGCCCATATCTAACTTAATCATACGAGCTAAGTATTCTTTACACGTTGCAGTGTTCTCTTCTAAGCTCTCTTCTGATAAATCTAACATGTGCGAGCTAAATAAAGGCTTTCCTGTGGCGTTATAATATGACTCGCCTTCGTCTAATAAGCCATCAATCCACGGAAGAAGCTTTTTAGCAGCGTGATCCGTGTGCAAAATGACTGGTATTCCATAAAACTTAGCGACACCATGTACATAATGAGCGGCAGCGATTGCCCCAGCAATAGATGGTTCATGTCCTGATAATCCAACCCCTTTACCAACGAAAAAGGCCGATCCGCTATATGAAAGCTGAATAATAATAGGAGAGTTGCATTCTTTTGCTGATTCAAGTGCCGCATTAATTGAGTTAGTGCTAACAACATTGACCGCAGGATAAGCAAAGTTATTCTCTCTCGCATAATCGAATAACACCTTCATCTGGCTCGCGTTAACAACACCAGGTGGTACTAGGTCACGTAAATCAGTCATTAAAACTCCTATTAGTTAACTATGAAAATTAATTTTAAGTATTAAAAAAGCTACACAGATCATCATTAATTTAGTCTGAGTAGCTTTTTAGTAATTTTTGTAATAAAGGTGACTTACGTTTTACTTATACGTAGTCAACTCTTGATCTAAACCATCTGCTGACGGCTCAATTTGAGCCACTTTACTTTTTTGCAAATAGGCAAATGTGGCAGTCACAAAGTAGATCAGTGTAGGCACAATTAACCATCTTCTTACCAGTTCAATATCCTGATTAGCATAAGAAAATATACCTAAGCATACACATACGAATAGAGCCAAATATGACACCATAAAAGCAGCCCTAGTCATCATTGGTAAAGATTCTTTTTGCTGTGATCCTTTATTACTTTCGAACTTTTTCAGATAAGCTGCTTCAATCGACTTACGTTCAGCCTCTGCACTTTCTGCAACGGCTTGATCAGAATATGTTTTCTTTGCCCCCATTGCATAAGCTAATCCGCAATACAACAACGTCGCAAAAATCCAAATTGGAATTAAGATGAAGAATAGGTGCAAGGTATCTGACGTTTCAAGTAAGTAACTCACCGCTAGAGAGCTTAACCACGTGATAATGGCTGCGTAATTTGTAGTATTACCCTTGTATTTTGACCAATAACGAGTGAAACCAATACGTGGAAAAAGCCAGTGCTCAGCTACAATAACAGCACCTACAGGAGCCATCATCAGGCCCATGATCCCAACAAACCCTAACAATTGAGAAAATACAAACGGGAAACATGCAATAATTGTCGTAACAATACCAACGACAACAGTTACCTTAGTACGCCCCCATTTATGATTTAATGAACTAAATGCTAGACCTGCGCGGTATATAGTTGGATTAGAGGTTGTCCAACCGGCAATAATAACAGCAATAATCCCGCAAGTTCCTAGTGCTTGAAAAGCAACTGAACCTGGGTCTAACACCACAATAGTCGTATTAAGTAAAATAGCTGCGCCTGCGCCCATAATACCTGCACAAATCCACGCTAAATAGTGGCCAATAAACATACCTAGTGCCGAGAAATAACCATAACGAGAATAACGAGCAAAACGTAATAGAGTCATATCCCCCATCCCGCCATGCATTGCTAAGTTAGCAACCCAAGCAAAAGCGGCTACATGCCAAAAGCCTACTTCACTATCTGTATCAACCCAAATTGATTGACTAGCAATATTTAAAAAGTCTGCAAAGCTACTAATTGAATTAACACCATTGGTAGCTGAAACAATTGTTGGCAATAAAACTAAAGCACCAACAATAAACATTAAAATCATCCAAGGTGCACAGACCTCAGAAAATGCAGCTAATTTTTCAAACCCCTTCACGGCCATATAAACAACCACCGCGCCTACACCTGATGCTACAAGCACAAATCTTAAATCTGTTGGGTACCAATCTACTTGAGGAGGAATATCAAAAAGAATACGAACAGCTGATGCTGATACTGTTATCATTGCGCCAGCAAGCACGCAAAATAATATACCGTTTATTACACTGTAAAGTTTTATAGTGCCCGGACCTGCAATTTTTTCAAGGTAGGCATAAAGAGTTAGCCGAGTATCCGTGGCTATCGGCGCTGTGATCAAGCTCCAAGTTAAAACCGCTAATAAGTTACCCAGTAATAAACCGAATAAAATATCACTGGCCCCTACGCCCCATGATACAAATAAAGCACCTATTACAAACTCAGTACCCGCAACATGCTCACCAGCATAGCTACCTGCAAATGTATTTGCTGATTGTAACTTATTGGGAGAAACGGGTTGAGTTTCAAATTCTTCTGCACTACGCATAAGGCTTCCACTGCGCC
Source organism: Pseudoalteromonas sp. KG3 (assembly GCF_030436385.1). Classification (NCBI taxonomy): domain Bacteria; kingdom Pseudomonadati; phylum Pseudomonadota; class Gammaproteobacteria; order Alteromonadales; family Pseudoalteromonadaceae; genus Pseudoalteromonas; species Pseudoalteromonas sp. KG3. The sequence goes on along the minus strand of NZ_CP098525.1, from coordinate 29,160 downwards.
AATTTTTGTTTTTCTTGTGACAAATTAATCGACGTTCATTATTTTTGTGTGTGTTTTTATGCAAATACACATGCAAAGGCGATTTAATACCTCTGCATGTGTATTTTCGATTAAGTATCTTTTAAACGATACCTGAACCATTACCGCCGCTTGATGGGCGTTTAGCAGCTACTGCTGAACGATAGTTAGCTTTACGATAAGTCGCAATTGGGTCAATTGCACCGCCCTTACGTAAGCGAGCCATCGCTAAGATAGGGCTAACATCAGTATTAAATGCATTTTTCAGTGTGTTACTTGCCATCAATGCATCATTGTTTTGTTGGTATTCTGATAACTTTTCACGATCAACCAATAAAGCTGATACGAAAGAGCGCTGAACACTTGCTGCAGAGTTCATTAAGCTTTCAATCGGATCAGTCACATTATGTGATTGGTCTAGCATGTAGTTAGGGTTAAAACCTTCTTGATTACGGTATTGCGCATCAACTAGTTCATTGAAAATTAAGAACTGCTGATAGGGATGTAAGCTACCGCTATCGAGATCATCATCACCATATTTACTATCATTGAAATGGAAACCGCCCAATTTTTTAAATTGAATTAGTCGAGACACAATCATTTCAATATTCACGTTTGGTGCATGGTGGCCTAAATCAACTAATGACTTAGCTTGAGGACCAAGCTCCATAGCAGCAAGGATATTACTACCCCAGTCTTGAATTATGGTTGAGTAAAATGCAGGCTCGAACATTTTGTGTTCAATATGGAGTTCCCAATCGCTTGGAAGACCCGCATAAATTGTTTTCATGCTTTCTAAGTAACGCTCAAAAGCACTTTGGAAGTGTTGTTGCCCTGGATGGTTAGAGCCATCACCAACCCAAACAGTTAATGTTTTAGAACCTAGCGCTTTACCCCACTCAATACAATCAAGGTTATGCGCAATTGCTAGCTCACGAGAAGCAGCGCTTGTATTGCTTAAGCTACCATATTTAAAGCTATGCTCTTGACCTGGTTGATCTTGGAATGTATTCGAGTTAATCGAATCCCAGCTTAGGTTTAAATCATCAGAAAATTGCTTTAACTCAGTAAAGTCATCTACTTTATCCCAAGGGAAATGAGGTGAAACACGCTCTGTACACTGAGATAAATCATTAATAACCGCACTATCTTCTAATTTTTCAAAGATATTTCGCGGCTCACCTTCACCAGGGAAACGAGCAAAACGTGTTCCGCCCGTTCCAGTGCCCCAAGATGGAACTGCAATTTGGAAAGCTTGAGCTTTCTCTGTAATTTCTTCGATATTGATATCATTACGCGCAAGTTTATTGCCTAATGCTTGATAGTCTTCATTTAAATCGCTCAATAACTTAGCATTTTCGTCTGTTATTAGCGCTTTATCAATACGTTGTGTCATATTCATTAATCCTATTTATTATTATCTTAGCGTAAGAAAGCTTCGTGAAGACCACCATCAACACTAATGATCTGACCAGTAGTTTTACTTAATTGACCTGAAACTAAAAGATAGGCGGCTTCAGCTTGATCTTCTGGAGTGATAGGTTGTTTAGTAAGTGTCCTCTGAGCATAAAAATTAGCTAGCTTATCGCGAAGTTCATCATCTGAGTCTTGCTCAGTAAATTCAACATTATATTTAGTTAAAGATGCTACTACACGGTCACGTGGAAACATGGTACTGCCTTTAACAACAGTTGCAGGCGCTAAACCATTCACATTAACAAGTGGAGATAGTTCAACTGCTAATTCACGAACCAAGTGATTAGCGGCCGCTTTTGATGTGTCATATGCTAGTGAACCTTTCTTTGACACTGCAGCATTAACACTCGTTGTTAGAACAAGTGCACCTTTAAAACCTTGCGCTTTCCAGATTTCGTTAGCTTCCGTCCCTACAATATAACCACCTTTAACATTAACCGCGAAGCTAGCATCAAATTGTTGGTCATTAGTCATACCAGCTTGGCCAGGTGCTAAAAACACCCCTGCTGTTACAATTACTTTATCAATACCGCCATATGCTAATGTCACTTCTTTAAACATTTTATTAACGCTTTCACGATCAGTAATATCAACACTTTGAGCTATAGCTGGCCCACAGCTTGAAATACCAGTGCCAGCAACACCAATACCTTGGCCATATATTGCGGTTAGTTCATCAGCAGTTTTCTGTGCAGCTTCTACACGTAAATCGGCGCAAACAACATGCGCGCCTTCTTTTGCTACGCGAAATGCTGTTTCTTTACCTATACCATCACCTGCGCCTATTACAACCACTACATCACGCGCTAGTGGTGCTTCTTTTGGCATACGTTGCAACTTAGCCTCTTCTAAAGCCCAATACTCGATATCAAATGCTTCTTGTTGAGGAAGTGCTGTGTACTCACTAATAGCTTCTGCACCACGCATAACTTCAATAGCACAATTGTAGAACTCAGTAGTAACACGCGATTCTGATTTATTTTTACCCCAACCAATAATACCAACACCTGGTATTAAGATAACCGTTGGGCTTGGGTCACGCATTGCTGGTGAATCGTCGCGCTTACAACTATTGTAGTATTGGGCATACTCAACACGATATTGCTCAATACCTGAATTTAACTTTTCAACTAGCGCATCAAAATCATCAGTTTTTGGATTGTAATCAACATATAATGGTTGAATTTTAGTTCTTAGGAAATGGTCAGGACATGACGTACCTAGTTTAGCCAAACGCGGCGCATCAACACTATTAACAAAACGTAAAGCAGTATCGTCAGATTGTACTGTTGCTATAAACTTAACTTTGTTAGATAAAACACCACGTGCAACAGGTAAGAATTTAGCAAGTAACTCAGAACGCGCTTCCTCAGATAAGCTTTCTACCTTTGCACCGCCAAAGGTCATTTCACCTTTATCATGTTCTTCAATATATCGAGCTGCAGTTTCGATTACCCATAATGATGTTTCGTAACAGCTTTTACTTTCTGACTCCCAGTTGGTATGACCATGTTGACCTAATAAGATACCAATACTATCAGGTTTTTCAGCGTAAGCTTCTTCACATACTTTAGCGGCTTCCCAACCAGGACGCATCCATGGCACATATGCCATCTTTCCACCCCAAACTTTCTCTGTTAAAGCTTCTTGATCTTTACATGATGCAATCGAGATAACTGCGTTTGGATGTAAGTGATCTACGTGCTTATCAGCAATCATTGAATGTAAAGGTGTATCAATTGATGATGCCCGTGGGTTTAAACAGAAATTACAATGCTTGTACATACCAATCATTGCATCTTCACCAGCTTGTTTATAACCTTTATCTTCACGTGCTTGGTAAGTAGCATCAAGTGCGTTCAATTTACCTTGGTATAAAGAAGAAAAATTTTCTTTTTTAGCCGTTCTTAAGTCACCACCTGAGCCTTTGACCCAAAGTACTTCAACTGCTTCACCAGTTAATGGATCAGTTTCAATCAATTTTGCAGAAGTGTTACCACCACCTGTATTAGTAATACGCTGGTCTGCTCCTAAAATATTCGAGCGATAGACCAAACTTTCAATTGGGGTTAACTCATCTGCAACAGAGTCATCCCAGCTATAATTTACGTGTTTATATTCGTCTAGTTTGCGTGGCATATTCTGTTTAACTCCAGCTGTTAATTATTTTTAAATCACTTTTAAATTCATTGCATCTAATACTACATCCACAACCAACATAGTCAAGCAATTTAAATCATTTTCAATCACCAAGTTATCACTTAATGTCATAATCAACCTATGTATTACTAATAAATAAGAGCTAGCTTGATAAAAACATAAGATTTAGCCATCAATCACAACCTGCCTGAGTGAAATTGACCTAACTGGATTGTACCTAAAAATCACTTAATAGATAAAAGTTATGCTTCAAAGGCAAACAGTTAAAGCTTAACGAGATAGATAAATATATTTCCTGAGCATATCTATATATCTAAATTAATCTCAGCTGAGCGTAAATTAAAGTAACAAACCTGCCCCCTCCCCTACTTTAATAAGTACGCCTCTGAAATTACTCTTTTCTAATTGCTTTGATGTTCAAAGAGAGTTTCGCATTTTTACATAGATAATGTACTAAACAGCCCGCTTCTCTTCAAAACTGACGGGGTAACTATCTGCTTCTAGTAATGTGGAAAAAAGGATTCTATTTTTGCAGAATAAAATATGAGGATGTGTTTATTCCACAATGTGGAATTTAACTAGCCTTAAACTTATTCCATACAGATTTTTTTGTATCGGCTAGATTTGCTAAGGCGATAGCTGACATATCATTTGAAAAATAGTAAGTGACCGTTTAGATAAATTTAAATCGAAACGTTTAAGGGGAGTCATACGTATTTTACGTTTAGCTCTTAGCGAGGCTGCGGTGTTAAAGTTAAACAGTTATCTAAAAGCATATGAGTTAGGTCTTTATATATTTGAGTCAAACAATCATCTTATTATTAAGTGAACTAGGCAATCTGCTGTTATGAATACGTATAGATTATTCTTGAACCGTTTGCATAAGGTTACCATCCCCAGCATCTATAGGGTTTATAGAAGCCGCAAGGTTTTCTGATAAAAGCTTTTTAATAGTAATCAGATTTCCACATTGTGGAAAAGTAGAATGTAAACTATTCGAAAGAATTTAAAGCGAATATGGATATTCCACAATGTGGAAACTCAAATCAGGAATAGTATCAACGCACAGCTAGTCGGTGCATTTGTGCCAAATAGACCTTCGGTAACTAGATTTCTGGACTACTGCTTAGAACTTACAGCGTAACACCGCAAAAAATTTGATAAATAATCTAATTACACGAAAGTGGAGTTTAGCTTTTAATCTTTAACTTCAGTTTTTCTGTTTTACTGAACAGTCAAAAAATAGGCAGCTAACTCCCCTTGATAAAAAGAAATAGCACATGGAGGAGATCGTTACACATAGTATAAATAGGCAACACCGCCTTAAGAAACTAGTTGTCCAAACTTGTTAATCTATTTTTATCAGTCTTTCAAAGCAACTTTGGCAACACTAGATTGATCATAACCCCACCATACCGGCTATAATCTATCAGCACTTATGAAATACTAAAAATTTACAATCTGCTTCAAGGCCATCCTTGTTGATTTCATTTTAATGACATAACACAACTTAAGACATCTAATTTTGTTTATATGTTTCCACTTATGGGTCATAGACCCGCTAGTTTTAAGAATACGCCGCCAACAACCGCCACAAAAATTGGCGCGAGATACAACTGATGAAATTGTGAAAATATAGTTGAGGGCGGTACTTCTATAGACTCTTCGATTTGCTGACGATTTCGACCTATATCTCCTCTTATTGACTCTGCGATAAGTTGATCTTCAATTTTTTGATTAATCTTTCTCAGCCGACGATTTAACTTCCCACCGGAAGTAAAAAACGCTAGACCTACAAAAACCAAAACATAAATACTTAAAAAGTAAACATTCTGCCTGCTCAACAGTTCATCCAATGAAGGTGTTGGAGAGTATTGCCAAAACAAGGTCAGTGCTTGCGTATTCTCATACACTACTGAGACTAGCTGTTTAAACGGCCTCGCAATAGTGGCCCCCATAGCGGTGCCATCTTCCAAACGGAAATACAACATTTTGAGCATTGAGATAACGGTAGATGTTATCGCTGGCAGCGCAATGACAAACCCAATAATTTTGTAAGACCATACTTTCGATTTAGCTTCGTGGAAATTCACGCGACTCTCCTTTCAATAATTAACAACGTTTCACACTTCCATGAGAGCGCAATGTTTGACGATTTTTTAGTAAACGATTAAAAATGGGACGGCTCACGCAGTCCTAATTCACTACCGTTTTTTATTTGACTGGGATAACAAAGACTTAGTCGTGTCATTGTACTTATCACTTTGTATGACAGCAGAGGCAACACCTTCCATTTCAGCTCCAATCTGATGCGAAGAGCCAGTCTGACTTAGAACGGAACCAGCTAATGTTTTCTGGATTTGTGAGGAACCACTGTCCGTCAAAACAGACGAAGCCAATGATGCCAACGTGGATGAGCTTTGTTTTTTATTAGTCATAATTGACTCCTGCTTTTCGCTTTAACATCAAGCAACATGCTTGAATTGGGTTTGAACAACTTCAACATTCTTTCCATCTTCATGCGGTATTTGAACGCACCACGGATATCTCACCGTTTGATGTCGCTCATACTGATACACTGAAACGCTTGGCAGATTGCGCTTGTCATAAGACTGGCCAAATCTGAAGGCAACACTATTTTGCGAGGCAAGCACAAGATGTATATGCTCTACGCCCAGACCTAGCAGCTTTTTACAATATTCTAAGAACTCACCACTTAACCTATTTTGCTTTTCTCTCGACCAGTGGTTGTTTCTGTCGAGTGTTGGCAACGATAAATAGTAGACTGGTAGGCCAGCGAAAACGGTGGCGATAGACGGTCTATCAACGGAATAGGACACTGACACCGCAAGTACAACTGATTTACCACTTGCGGATGGTTGTTCAACTGTAAATTCTTCACCATCATCAACTTCGTCTAAAACACGCCAGCCGCCGATATCTCGGTCCCAGTCATACAATCTGATTTTGCTTTCATCATCCAGCAGATAGCCTGTGTAAAACGCGAAGGGGACTGGAAAAACACCACCATATGCAATTGAGATATCAGAGGCTGCTGACTGCGCTATTTTTTCAGCAAGGCTTATTTTCATGTTATCAACCTTGGCTAACGCCAAATCAGGTCTACTGATCACGTTCTCGATAACCCGTTCACGTATATCTTGGACTATTGACTCGACCTTCCATGCACAACTATTTTTAATAAACTCACTTAACGGATAATCTGACGTATCGACCAACCCTCTTTGCTCAATAATGATGGTCTTCTTTTTGTCGTTTAGTTTCTTTTCATCCCGATAACGCTGGTACTCCCACGCCGCCCCTAAAAACGTCAGCAAAATCCCGGCAACAAAACCAATATTAAGAATTAGTTGTGACGTGTTAGATGATTGATAGCCAAACATCAGAGTTCTCGCAGCATCTGAGTAAGAGAACGATACTGCCCAACTCCCAAATAAAGTCACGGTCAAGAGAGCTGCTCCCGCCCTGAAAACAATCAGTGCAGGCGAACGCCTTCTAAACAACCAATCTGCGGCTTTTTTAATAAAATAACTGATAGCTTTTTTCATCTTTCGCTCCCACCATTCTCATAATGTTCAACACCACCACCGTCCCACTTACCGCTGGAAAGCCAAAACTCAAAGTAAAGCAGCCACATCGACGCCCAAGGCAAGATAGTGCTTGCCAAGAACATGGTGGACTGCCATTCGCTGACTTTATTTTTTTGTTTGACGACCGGTAAGTAGAGACAAAGATGTGTCCCTCTGATATCCGTTTGATTTTGGTAGATGTGAGGTATTTTCTGGTCTTTTGCCAAAATGGTTAGATCGGGTGACTTAACAACGCACACAGGAGGGTGATTGAGGGTATATCTAATGATTACTTGATATTCTCTTGAAACCGGAGTCGGTTGTAGCGTTCCTTCCCACTGTACCGTCTTATCATTGTCTAAAATCTCAACGGTTCCCGGACAATATTGCTTTAAAGTCAGATATTGGTCGCGTATCCCAATTACAGGATTTTCCAAACGCATCAAGAACGCTCTATCAGTCGCCATAGAAACGGTTTCCTTTTACTGGAACCACAGAGGTGACGACACGTGAAGCGGCGCTCGCCTTTCCAGCGACGGCTGTCGTTATAGCGCCTGTCCCAAGGACAACACTTAAGTTTCCTTCGCTCCTATTCGTATTGACGACTTCAATTATCCGGTCTTTTGCGGCAATGACAGGCCGTTCACCAAATGCCCATGACAGAGCAGTGAATACATTGTCCACCCCTTGATTGTTTGCATTCGCCAAGTGCTCGAAAGTATCAACGGCTGCACGATGCCAAGCATAAAAGGCGTTTCGGTATTTTTGCCCCTCTTGCCTTTCAACTCGGTTCCACTTCTCAGCGTAGTTTTCTGGTTTCATCGTCGGGTTTGTGATAAATATTTCATCAAAATTGGTCTCAATGTGGTGCGGCATTAGCTCGATTACGTCCAAGATCAAATCAAACTCGTTGTCGTACTCCTTTCCGGACTTTACAACCTCGACATAAGCCAGACTGGCGAGCATCGTGATGACCACAGAGATGGGCCGGAAATCAGCGTGAGTATGGCCGTCCTGTTGAGACCAAACATCGCGATGGCGTTTTAAAATTTGAGTAATTCGGTTGAGCGGTTTCTTTTTCGACTGGTCAGGCAATTCCGTTACCGATCTGTTGGTCAATGCTTCCATAAATACGTGTGCTTTGCGTATGACGGGTAGCATGGAACAGGCTTTATCAAACCCCTGAGCCATTCCTTCAGGATTTGACTCTTTAAAGCTAGTATGCTTATCAACAACCCATAAAGGATGCCCATGTAACCCCTGCAGGTCATACGCTTTGGCAGGCGTGATATCTAAGTGGTAGTCACCGGTATAGTTGATACGAAGTCCTCTGGGTAGATCTTCTACCAAGCTTTTATATACCTCGTTGTCTAATAGATGCTGCTTGACCACTCTAACGATCTGCTCTCGTGTTGCATAAGCTGCATTGGGTAAAAACAGGATGAGATCAACATCAAACTCTTCTTGGGCTAAAGGCTTATTCGTGGTCCGGAGCCGCATAGACCCCTGAGGATATATCTGCGCCCCTTCCAGCAATGGGTGGTCACAACTCGCCAAGTAATTACCGACAGCTTTGTAAGCCGTCTCAATGCGCTCTCGTTGGGTTTTAGTCAAGTCGAGATTGTCGAAGACCGTGTCCAACATCTCCACCAACATGGACTTATTCTGCTCGCTTAGAGCACGGGCATTGCTAAATAGTGCGCTCATGGACCACCTCCATTAAAATTTTCCAACTAAAGGCAGGGCCTTTGGCGTTGATGCATCACAAATTAAGTGCCTAAGGTAAGCCCCCCCGCAAATTAACATCATTCCCCTCATAAACTTTTCAAAAGGCTCTTCAAGCGACCAACGATACGCTTTCAATAGACCAGCATATAGCAGCGTTAACACAGTCATTCTGTGAAAAAACTGCCGATGATTGGGATGCAATGCAGGCTCTAAAATGTATGGTAATTTTCCCATAAACGCTCCTACAGCAGGAGCAACTACAACATTGTGACTAGCTGGATGCTTGTTGTTATCTAGTAATGCGGTAGTCAAGCTTACTCCAGCACCAATAAACATATGCGTCTTCGCGTTTGGCATATATATTTATCCTTATTAATTCAGTAATATCTAATTATTCAATTCGGCCTTATTACCTAAGGCCGAGTGTTGGTCAGAAACTGGACATTGTTGAAAAAATTACTTTTGTCTTGTTTAATTCGGTAACATCCAAACGCGCAGTTTTGCCCCATACCCAATAAGGCGGAACTCGGTTTAAAAACTGGACAATGTCCAGAAATTATTTTTTTTCCGTCTAAAGGAGTAGCAAATGAAAGACTACGACTACTACACGGTCGATGAGATCATACAGGCGCTGGAGTCAAACACTGATGAAGTGCTTACAAGAACAATAATCTGGTCGAAACGCATAGTAGGGAAATCTGGATTCGCAATTGAAGCTGAAGAAGTATTCAACGAAGCATTGTTGCGAATTCTTGACGATGATCGGCATGTACCAAAAGATATCCCCCTCACTATTACCATTTGTAATGTGATTAGGAGTATCTGCAACGGAATGGCTGAACGGAATCAAGAAAAGATTTTTAAACACGCCGAGTCAATTGATGAGTATGAAGAAGCAAGCAATGTCCAAAGCATCGAGGATGATGGCGCTACTGATCCACGGTGGAGTGTTTTAGTAAATAACTTCAGTCAGGATGATATCGCTATGCGTTTTTTGACTGCCACGCAAGAAGGCCAAAATAAATCGGAAATCGTAGAATCAGTTTTTGCTGGTGACGAAAAAGCCTATGACACAACACGTAGGCGCATTGTAAGGAATGGAAAAAAATACTTTAAGGAGGCTGGATGATGGCTAACAAAGAGATGAACAATTTACTTGACGACATCATGATCGAGAAAATTGCCACTGCTCCCGTTAATGAGCTTATGGCGGAATACAATATTAGTGCGAATGAAATTCAAACAACTCAATCTCGATTTTTAGACCGTGTGAAAAAGCACAAACAACAACTAAAAAAGAACAGATTGAAAGATGCCCGAGCACAACTAGAAGCGGAAAAGAAGAAGCACGATACCGTAGATGTTGCAGGGTTTTTAGCAAAAAAAGGGAAAGACGCAAAAGCAATCTTGATTGATTTACTCTTACAGCAAAAGCTACCAGAGAACCTCACTATCGCACATAGAGAAGGTAAAGAATTTACGGATGAAGATGCAAATCAAATAATTGCAAATCTAATAGCTATGGGAGTAATCGACGTTGACGATAAAGGCGATTAAGGATTTTGTCGAATCGTTATATATTGACGAATTTGCTATATCCGAAGCAAAAGAAATAGATATAGAAGCAATAGCATTTGAACAGCAAGCTATTGTCCTAGAAAAGCCGCTCAATGGCTGTGAAGCAATGATAATTGGTGCTGGTGATAGAGCGACAATTACCGTCAACTCTTTAAGCGAGACTCCTAGAAAACGGTTTTCTGTCGGTCATGAGCTAGGGCATTGGTTTAGAGACCGCGGGAAAGTAGGCAACTTGTGTACCCACAAAGATATGGAAAATCCCAGTGGAGCGTCACGTAATCGCGAAAATGTGGCGAATAATTATGCTTCTGAGCTATTGATTCCTTCTTATTTGTTAAAGGAAAGCCTGACAGGAAGTCGTTTTGATCTAGATTTGATGAGTTCCGTTAAAACCACCTTCGACACTAGCTTAATGATGACCCTACGCCGCGTTACCAAAAGTGATCACCACATGGGATTCTTTGTCATCTACCGAAAAGACGGCAGCAGGTATCTATTTGATAAAAACAGTCAATTGCCCGGATGCTTTTACCCAAGAGATCGAGTGCCTGAAGGTTCAAAAATCTATGATTTGATTGCCAATGGTATAAGTTCTGGCCCCGGAGAGGTTGACGGCAGTGTATGGTGCCGCGAAGGTTGGGCAGATGATGCGACGGTATATGAACATGCTTTCCACTACCATAAAGACCAGTTTGTAAGTTTAGTCTGGTGGGAAGATGAAGAGCCTATTTGGCAATGTATAAGCAACCGAGAGAAATATTAATAGTGCATTAGGAGCCAACATCAAACAGTTCGTAATACTCCATTCTCAGAAATGTTACAGTTAGAAAGAAAAACTTTAGTACAGTGAAGTATTTCAAGAAACATGTTCTAGGTTTAGCCTTCTCTTGAAAATAAAAGTTAGTGAGTAACTGATCACTTTTTGAAAAGTTTATCTATATAAAAATTAGGGTTAATTACTAGTCCAAACTTCCGTTTTGTCTAAATCGGACTGCCAAAGCTGCGCTAGCCAGTTTCCGCTTTTAGCTCAAAGAAGACCTTCATCTAAACGATTCAATGCAGTAATTTTTTTAGCAACACTTTCACAAATTTACTCCCCAAATATAAATACTTGGTTTTATGCATCACCAACAGAAGAAACCTTATTAGATAAGGTAGAGTAGGGTGGTTTATAAGCCTTATGGGAAAGCTTACTCTGACTAGCCACTTTTCCAGTTAATTAACTTCCCATTATTAGTACTCATCACAGCTTTTATAGCCTTATTTCTTTATGAAGTTGTTTTTTCCACATTGTGGAATTGCATTTAATCATGCAGTTCCACAATTCTATTTGATAATTCATTAATCTTATTTTAAACGCCGTAATATCAATAATGATTTTTAAATAGAGAAGGGCGACCAAACATGCCATTCTATAAGTTAGTTTTCCACATTGTGGAATAACTTAACTCATTATAACTTTGAATATCTTTATATTAAAAATACTTGTCTGTAGCACTGCGTTACATGTAATTCTAAAAATGCCACATAACGACTTCTCCATACCATAAAGATAACAGTATTCTGGTGTAATACACCAGAATACTGTTATCTTTAAATAAGCTCTAACTCATGCAACCCACTAAAATAGTTAATTTGGAGTTTTAGATCTCAATTACCTTAAACATACACAAGAATTATGTATTTTTACTTTTGAACATACCCAAAGCTGGTGTTAAACACCAGTTTAAAGTTATTTACGAGTTAAAATACCAGAATGATGTTATCAAGCACCAGAATAGAGTAACTCTTAATGTTCTGTTCTACGCTTCGGCCCAATGAAAATCACCACTTTTAAGATATCTGAATAAGTATTTAGCCAGTATTATGTTACTTGTAGCTTAAAGTTTATTCAATATGGGTTTTTGAATTACACAAAACTGGTTCTCACACCAGAATCCAGTTATCTCAAAAGTTAAATCACCAGAAAGGTGTTATCAAACGCTAATATGCCCAGTATAACTTAAGGTTTAACACCAGATTTATGTAGCCTAAAACACTTAGAAGCCAGAATAGTGTTATTTAATGTCAGCTTTAACTGCTAATTAGCGAGAGATGAGCGTAATACATCACTTCAAGCGTCCAAGTACACCACAATTATGTAATCACAACCCTCAAGATGACATTATTCTGGTCTACCACACCATAAATATGTATTTATAGGTATATAAAAATGACAGATAACTTCATTTTCAAACCTAAAAACAGCAGGATAGAGTAATGCTGATAAATTACGTTTACACAAAACTGGTGTAGAACACCATTTTTATGTAAACATAAAAATAAATATCAGATTATTGCCGCTGTAGGCTTTGAAATAAAAACATATTAAAATCAATAAAATAACAAAAACCTATTATCCTGGGTGTATAAAAGCTAAGGCAAGATAGCACTAGCATGGCTTTCAGAGATCAATGTAATAACACATTTATGGTGAAAAGTTTCTTTCATTACATATTTATGGTGTAGTTCACCACTTTTGTGTGTTTACAACATAAAAAACACCATAAAAATGTATTTATAGATTTTATGTTTACATATTTCTGGTGAAAAAAACCAGTATTGTGTACACTCAATAATTATGAATACAGATTTGTGGTGATAGTCAGATGACCAAACAGTTAAGTAATAAGCCAATTTCACGAAATAACCTGCCTAAACATATCAAACAAGGCCATAAACTCGTGTTTAGTCGTAAAGATCTATCACAACGTGAAGCTGATTTGTTTGCGTTAATGATGGCTCAAATGAAAAGCGGCGACTGGGTAAATACAACACCACAATATACTTTTACCGCAAGCCAGTTATCTGAATGGCTAAATATCGATTCAAAACATGTTGGTTCGATTCTATCACCGGCTGCTGAGCGCCTTTCTAGCTATAAGATAGGTATTAAAGTAGAGAATGAAGATGGCGATGAAGACTTTGATTACAAACCCTTATTTAAACGTATTAGGTATAAAAAAGGGCTACTGACCATGGTTCCAAACGATATGCTGGAAAGTGAGTATATCGAATACCGACAAGGCTTTGCGTTGATCACAACAAAAACCTACCTTGATATTAAACAAGAGTATGCAAAGCGCCTGTATGAGATTCTAAGCCGCTTTAAGAAAGATGGCTACGAGATGCATTTCATTAAAATTGAAGAGCTTAAAGGGCTGTTTGGACTGCTAGATGAAAAAGGCAAATTAAAGAAAAACAAAGCTTCGTTCGCTAATAACGGCGTATTTATGAAACGTTGTATTAGAGACAGTATTGAAAAGCTAAGTAATCACCCTATAGCCAGAAAAGAGTTTTTATTTTTAAATAGTGAAAACAACGAAGTAGGGTATGAATTAAGAACTCAAGGTAAAAAAATATCAGAAATTAAGTTTTTAGTTCGCTGGGTAGACAAAGGCACCGTAGAAGAGCTTAATACTCATGATGCATTAAAAATAGTCAAAGAGCTTATTTCTAAACAAGTGACCAGCAAACAAAAGCTTTCACCAGCTGAGTTAACACAGTTAATGCTGGCATATAGGTATTTAGGCCAAGATGAAGAAGCTGATAGAGTTGAAAAAGCACTACAAGCATTTCAAAAATCAGAGCCCGAATTTGAAGAATATGAAGAAGAGCAGGGCGTTAAAGACGAATTAGCGTCAATAATGCAATTAACTAAAGATATCGAATACTAAGGCACACCATAAAGGTGTTACCTTAATACCAATTTGCTGATCAATAACACCAATATTGTGATCAACTTGACCAGTAAAATGATCCAAAACACGAGTTTTGTGATCAACAACGCCATAAATGTGATCTAAAGCGGCCTTTAAGTTATTTTAAATCAGTATGTTACAAGGCCTATAGATCTAATACTATTTATAGTTCTTTATATTAATAATAGAATTTATAGTGTATGTGGATATGTTGATAACTTTTAATGTATCGCTGTGATTGCTGATAATCTAGATTTATAAACCAACGAAAAGTCATTTTATTTAAACCTAATAAAAAAGGTTATCGTTCTACTAAAGCTGAAAAAAATTATAGAGATAACACAAGCATAGTAAACTGGTCTTCTCATTGAAAACAAAGCCCGAATAACTATTTCGCCCATAAGCAAAACGTTACTTAAAGCTACCTCCTGCTTTAAACAAAAGATCAATTATGTAAAGAATACAGAAATCTTCAAAACACCAATTAAAACAAAACCAACACAGTAATAAGCTATTCTTAGCATATTACATGTTAATTTCTACTAGAACTAATGATACACTTAAATCAAATTCAATCACAAAGGTTTAAAAATAGTCATGAAAATAGCATTAATGATGGAAAACAGCCAAGCGGCTAAGAACCCAATAATTTTGAATGAACTTGAAAGTGTTGCTTTACCGTTAAAACACAGTGTTTTTAACGTTGGTATGGATAGCGAAAACGATCACCACTTAACTTACATTCATTTAGGTATTATGGCTGGTATTTTACTTAACGCAAAAGCAGTTGATTTTGTGTTTACTGGTTGTGGTACAGGCCAAGGTGCAATGATGTCATCAAATGCCCATGATGGCGTGTTCTGTGGTTATTGTATTGATCCTTCTGACGCATTTTTATTTAATCAAGTTAACAACGGTAACGCTTTAGCATTACCTTTTGCTAAAGGTTTTGGTTGGGGGGCTGAATTGAACGCTCGTTATATTTTTGAAAAAGCACTTACAGGTGAACGTGGTGCTGGTTATCCTGTTGAACGCAGAGAACCTCAAGTACAAAATGCATCGATTTTAACTCAAGTAAAATCTGCGTTAGTCAATCGTAGTTACGTCGACTCATTAAAAAATCTGGATCAAGAGCTTGTTAAAACAGCTATATCAGGTGAACGTTTCCAAACATGTTTATTTGAAAATGGTCAAGATCATGACATTATTAATTATGTTAAGTCATTATTAGCGCAATAAAACGACTAGAGTTCAATAACTAAAAATTCTCAGATTAGTGTTTAACACTAACTTGAAAAGTCCAAAATAACGAAAGAAATATGTTTAATCATTAACCAATGTATATGCATGCGCGTTTAATATGCGCAGCTATCGCTAAACTTCGAATCTAAAAAGTATGCTACTCGCTTTAAAGTATGCAACTAAAACGGTCACAAGAAGTGGCCGTTTTTTGTATGTATATCTTTTTGCTTAAGAATGTATAATTTTTAACTTATATTGGTATTATGGCTGCTAGTAATAAACTTAAGGGTATTCAACAAGAAAAATATAAGTTGAAAAAATAGATACTCAATAAGTTAAAACAAAGCCTTAAATGGAGTTAGCTGTGGATAATAAAACGGGTAATTTTTACTTTCTTTGTGAGCACGACGATCTTTTTGTCGAACTAGCAGGTGCGGCTGAAAAAGCGTTTGCCAGTGACCCTAATACCACGTTAATTAAATTGAGACAGCTAGGAGAGGCGATTGCGCAACATATTGCTGTATTAGTGAGAGTTAACTTCGATGACAATACGACGCAGCTTGAATTAATACACAGAATCAGCAGAGAGTTGCAATTAGATCAAGTTGTTAAAGACCTTTTTCATACGCTAAGAGTTGAAGGAAATAAAGCGACTCACAAATTTAGAACAAAACATAAAGAAGCCATCAATGGCTTAGTTGTCGCACGTAAGTTAGCAATCTGGTTTCATCAGTCATTTGGTAAGCAGGGTACGTCATTTAAACCGGGTGCTTTTATTCCCCCTCACGATCCCAGTGAACAATTACGCAGTCTACAAAGCGAAATAGATAACTTAAAAGTCGACCTGCAAAAAGCAAACCTCGATCTTGACTCCAGCCAGCAACTCAACGAACTAATAAATAAAGAAAAAACAGAATATGAATCGCTAGCTTTTGAGATGGACCAAGAGTCCAAAGAGTTAGCTGAGCAAGCAAAAGAACATGAAAGAGCGCTTGCCGATCAAAAACACAGCTACGAAAAAAAGATAGCGGAGTTACAAACTAAGCTTTCAAACCTGGATGACGAATCAAACACCTCATATAAGCAAAAGCTAAGCACAAGTTCAAAAGCTGCAACTCAGCATATTGTTCTGGATGAAGCGTTAACACGTATTTTAATTGACCAACAGTTACAAGAAGCTGGCTGGGAGGTTGATACTGAAGTACTTACCTATAAAAATGGTACTCGCCCAGAAAAAGGAAAAAACATCGCCATTGCCGAGTGGCCAACTGAATATCAAGGAAAAAAAGGGCGTGCTGACTACGTACTTTTTGTCGGCCTTTCACCTATTGCTGTGGTTGAAGCTAAAAAAGAAAACACCAATGTTGCCGGTAAAATTTCACAAGCAGAGCGATACACTAAAGGCTTGAATGTTCAGCCCCCTTTAATACCTGCTTGGGAGCTACAAGGGTTGACCATAGCATGGCCAGATGAAGAGGATAGCCACTACAAAGTACCGTTTGTTTATTCTTGCAACGGTCGCCCTTATGTACCTCAACTAGCTGAGCAATCGGGAACGTGGTTTCGTGATGTACGCGAGCCTGCGAATATTAAACGCGCTTTGCCAAAGTTTCATACCCCTGAGGGGTTGCTTGATCTACTTAAGCGCAGCAAAGACGCCGCACAACAGAAACTAAAAGATGAGCCTTTCGGCTACTTAAAAGTTCGTGATTATCAACAAAAAGCAATTACCGCTGTTGAAAACACCTTAGCCCAAAATATTCGTCATGCCCTGCTAGCAATGGCAACGGGGACCGGAAAGACCCGTACAATCATTGGCTTAATGTATCGTTTTTTAAAAGCCGAACGTTTCAAACGAATTTTATTTTTAGTTGATCGTACCGCTTTGGGACAACAGGCAATAGATGCTTTTAACGAGGCGCCGCTTGAACAAAACCACACATTATCAAAAATATACAACGTGGCAGAGCTAGGAGACATGGCAGCGGAGGCTGAAACCCGCGTACAAGTTGCAACTGTGCAAGCCATGGTTAAGCGTATTTTTATGAGTGATAACCCGCCACCGCTAGACCAATTTGATTGCATAATAATTGATGAAGCCCACCGAGGTTATACGCTCGATCAAGAAATGACAGAGGGTGAACTGGCTACTCGCGATACCAGCCAATACTTATCTAGCTATCGCCGAGTATTAGATTATTTCGATGCAGTAAAAATTGCACTTACGGCGACACCGGCAAAACACACTAGCGATATTTTTGGCAAACCTGTTTATACCTATTCATACAGAGAAGCAGTAGCTGACGACTGGTTAATCGATCACGAACCTCCTATTCGTTATGAAACCTTATTGACACAGAATGGAATCCATTTTGATAAAGGCGAAACAATTCAATCCATCAACATGCAAACAGGTGAAATAGAATCAGCTGATCTTGAGGATGAGTTGAATTTTGAAATAGATGCCTTTAACAGAAAGGTCATTAGTGAAAACTTTAACCGAGTTATTTGTGAGCAACTTGTTCAAGAACTAGACCCGTTTGGAGATGAAAAAACATTAATCTTTTGTGCCCCATCTAAAAATGGATTACATGCAGATATGGTCAAACGCTTACTTGATGGGGCCTTCAAAGACCTTTACAACGGAGAATACAATCAAGCCGCTGTTGAGGTTATCAAAGGCGACTCAGATAAAGTGGACCAAAAAATCCGCCAGTTTAAAAACGAGCGATACCCCAATATTGCCATTACCGTCGACTTATTAACGACCGGTATTGATGTGCCTAAAATTTGTAACTTAGTGTTTATGCGCCGAGTAAAATCGCGCATTTTATATGAGCAAATGATTGGCCGTGCAACACGCCGCTGTGACGACATTGGTAAAACCGTATTCCGTATTTATGACCCTGTTGATATTTACGCAGCGTTGCAAGACGTTAATACCATGAAGCCCCTGGTAAAAGACCCTAACATCACACTTGATCAATTAGTGGATGAAATTACCAATCCAGATCTACTCGAACGAGCGCTTAATGCCCCAGGCGATACACCCGAACAAAGCCATGCTGACGTCGTGCTGAGTCAACTAAGCCAAAAGGTAATGCGGGTATTACGTAAAGCACAGAAAAAATCAGAAAGTAAACCAGCCCTTAAGCAAAAGTTAGATGAGTTACAAGAGTCATGGGGCGTAGAACCAAAAAGCTTACACACCCATTTAAACCAGCTAGGGCCAAAACAAGCGGCAGCGTTTATAAACCAGCATAGTGGTTTATTAAGTCAATTAGCAGAGGTAAATAGCTTGCTAGGCAGCGAACAACAACCTGTTATTTCAGAGCATTTTGATGAAATTCGCGATCGTAATCAAAGTTATGGTTCGCATCAAAAACCAGAAGATTACCTTGATAGTTTTAATCAGTTTATCAAAGAGCAATTAAATCAAAATGCAGCGCTTGCAGCGGTTGTTAACAAGCCACGCGATTTAAATCGCGCGCAGCTCAAAGATATTAAGTTGCTGCTTGATGGTGCAGGTTACACCGAGCCTAAACTGCAAAGTGCAGTGCGTAACCAAACTAATCAAGATATTGCAGCGAGCATTGTTGGGCATATTCGTCGTGCGGCACTCGGCGAAGCACTGGTTCCGTTTGAGCAAAGAGTTGCGCAGGCTATGGCGCGCATTTACCAAAGTCACCAGTGGAACCCTAACCAACGAAAGTGGTTAGACCGATTAGCTAAACAACTCGTACATGAAGTAATTATTGACCGTAACTTTGTTAATAACCGCTTTGGCGAGCATGGCGGCGCAAAGCAATTTGATAAAGTATTGAATAATCAACTTGATAGCGTATTAGAAGAACTTAGCGAAGCCATATGGCCTAAACTAGGTTAGCAAAAGGTGAGCGGTAATATGTATAAAAAAGATGAAAAACTATATATATATCAGCATATATGTATAGAAATGAGCTGTTATTACACTTATACGCTGCACATGTTCTGCTTGATTAAGTTAGCTTTACTACCTATAATCTCCCGCAATATACCCGCCAAGCCTATGGTTCTTGTAGCCACGCTCAAATCGTGCGGGTTTTTTATGTCTGCAATCTGCCTGCACGAAAATGAGATAAGGCAATGATGGCATTTAATAAACCAGCAATTACTCCAGAGCAACAGCTTACTCTGTTGCAACAGCGTGGGTTGAGCATCCTTGATCGACCCCGAGCTTTGGCATTTTTACAATCAGTCAGTTTCTTTCGCCTTACACCCTATATGCGGCCGTTTCAGGTCAATGCACAGCATAACTTTATCGCGGGTACGGGGTTTCGTCAGTTAGCAGAGCTATATGACTTTGACCGTCGTTTGCGTTTATTGGTGATAGATGCCATTGAACGAGCTGAAGTTGCGGTTCGTGGCCACATAAGCAATCATATGGGCACTACCTATGAAAGCCATTGGTATTTAGATGCTAAGCATTTTAAAAATAATGATCAGCATAACCGCCTACTAGACGAGATCCGTCGCAAGCAAGACAATGAACTGCGCGATTACCATAGAGAATGCCAGCGCATAGATAAACTGAAAACTGACTCAACGCGCAAAGCAAAACTAAAACAAAAGCGCCAACAAGAAAGCTATGCGCGGCACTACGCGCTAACTTATTCAACACCTCAACTCATGCCTAATTGGGCCATGGTGGAAGAAATTACTTTAGGCACTTTATCTCATTTATACAAAAATTTAAGTAAGGACAGCGATAAAAAAGCTATTGCCAGAGGGCTAGGGCTAGAGGCGCCGTTACTGGAATCTTGGTTACACACCCTAACTGCGGTGAGAAATATTTGTGCCCACCACAGTCGATTATGGAATCGAGAGCTAGGCATAAAACCAGCCGTGCCTAAAAGTAGACGAGTTGCATGGCCAGATTACTTACGAAACGGCAATGTAAATTTGCATACTCGTGCGGCCGTTATTTTGCCAATATTGCAACACTTCATGATTTATTGCGCGCCACACGCGAGTTGGAAGCAACGCTTAGCCGAGCTTTTTAATGAATTCCCGAATACACCATTAGCCCGAATGGGTTTGCCAAATGATTGGCAGCAAGACCCGTTTTGGCAGATTATTTAACGAGACCTTTCATGACGAATAACGACATTGTACAAAAACTTTGGAACCTGTGTGACGTATTACGTGACGACGGTATTAACTACAGTGACTACGTTACCGAACTGGTACTGCTGTTGTTTATTAAAATGGTGCACGAAAACACCGAAGCCGGTACGTTAAAAAAACACCCGTTGCCAATCGGCTGTCGCTGGCAGGATATCAGCGACAAATCAGGCATCAATTTATTAAATGATTACAAGGCCATTTTATTTGCCCTCTCAACCGGTAAACGCCTAGAGGCTGACCCTGAAAATCCAGGCCAAACAAAAGAAGTACAAGTACACGAAGATCCATTAATCAGCGCCATTTATGCCGATGCGCAAACGCGCTTACGTGAGCCGCGCCATTTAGAGCAAATGATTAAAACGCTGGATCAAATTGATTGGTTTAGTGCCGCTAAAGACGGCCTAGGCGATTTATACGAAGGCTTATTAGAAAAAAATGCCAGTGAGACTAAATCGGGTGCAGGGCAATACTTTACCCCGCGCGCGTTAATTAACTCCATGGTACGTTGCATCAAGCCGCAAGTTGGCGAAGTAATACAAGATCCTGCTGCGGGGACCGCTGGCTTTTTGGTGGCGGCTGATCAATATATGCGTGAGCAAAGCGATGATTACTTTGACTTAAACAGCAAGCAATCTGAATTTCAAAAAAATAAGGCATTTGTGGGTGTAGAGCTGGTGCCTAACACGCGCCGTTTAGCATTAATGAACTGCTTGTTACACGGCATGGAAGGCGACGACGAGGGCGTAATACATTTAGGTAACGCTTTAGGTGATGCAGGCAAAGCATTAGAAGGCGCCGATATAATTTTGGCTAACCCGCCGTTTGGTACCAGCAAAGGCGGCGAGGCCAGCAATACCCGTGACGATTTAACCTATAAAACAGGCAACAAGCAACTGGCGTTTTTACAGCATATTTACCGTAACTTAAAACCCGGTGGCCGCGCCGCGGTGGTATTGCCCGACAACGTCTTGTTTGAAGCGGGCGTGGGTACCGAGGTACGCCGTGACTTAATGGATAAATGCAACCTGCATACTATTTTACGTTTACCAACGGGTATTTTTTACGCTCAAGGCGTTAAAACCAATGTGTTGTTCTTTACAAAAGGCAGCACCACCGACAAACACCAGCAAGAAAATTGCACCGAAAACGTGTGGGTTTACGACCTGCGCACTAACATGCCCAGTTTTGGCAAACGCACCCCGTTTGGTAATTCAGATATTGGTTTTACACAACAAGATTTTGGCTTAGACCCACACCTTGGGGCTTTTGAAAAAGTATTTGATCCTGTAGGTCGTGATTTATCGCGACAACAAGATATTGCCACAATACTCGCAGCCCGCACCCAAGGTGAATACAGCTTTGGTGCCGAACAAATCGCGGTAGACAAACAAGCCGCCGTGGAAAATGAAAATATTGACGATAAGTTATTACACAGCCGCTGGCGCTGCTTTAGCCGCGACTGGATAGCCAATACTAAAGGCGACTCGCTCGATATTAGCTGGCTAAAAGACAAAGACAGCGTGGATGCGGCTGATTTACCCGAACCGGATGTATTGGCACGCGAAGCGAAAGACGAACTCACTGCCGCGTTAAGTGAGCTGGATGAATTGTTGGCGGTGTTGGAAGGGGCGAACTGATGAAAGAAGCCAATTTTCCCGAGGGGTGGGGTGAATGCTCAGTCGAAATGCTCGCAAAATTTATTGATTATCGTGGCCGTACACCTAAAAAAACGCCAAATGGAATACCTCTAATAACTGCAAAAAATATTCGTGATGGTTACATTAATAGAGAGCCTCGCGAGTATATTGCAGAGTCCGATTACGAAGATTGGATGACAAGAGGTATCCCGAACGTCGGTGATGTAGTAATAACAACAGAAGCGCCGATGGGAAACGTCGCAGTTATAGATATAGATGAAAAATTTGCGTTAGCACAGCGCGCTATTTGCTTACAATGCTATGAACCTGAAACAGGTAGTTTCTTGCACTACGCACTAAGAAACCCCATATTTCAGAAGCTTTTAACATTAAATGCAACTGGCACAACAGTCAGTGGAATAAAGGCTGCTACCTTAAGAAAGTTAAATATACCTTTTCCCCCTTTAGCCGAACAAAAAGTCATCGCCGATAAACTCGACACTTTGCTGGCACAGGTGGAAACCACCAAAGCCCGCCTTGATCACATCCCGAAAATTCTAAAAACCTTCCGCCAATCCGTCCTCGCTGCGGCCGTGAGTGGTAAGTTGACTGAGTCATTTGAAGGTGACTCAGTAGGTAGCGGAATAATTAAATTTGAAGAAATATTGAAAGATAAAAAACAATTATCTTATGGTGTATTAAAACCTGGCGATTTGGATCCAGATGGAGTACCCATGATACGAATAATGGATGTTGGAGAGTGGGGAAAGTTTAACGATTCTGAAATATTTAAAATATCAAAGTCACTCGCTAAACAATATAATCGGACTGAAGTACAACAGGGTGATATTGTTCTTTCAGTTATGGCAACTATTGGTCGACCGGCAATAATTCCAGAGCACCTTGCTGGGGCTAATGTGAATCGCGCTTTGGCTGTTATTAAGATAAAAAAAGGCATAGTTCCTGAGTATATTCAATTGCAGCTGTTGTCTCCTTTTTTTCAAACTGCATTTGTAGATAAACAGATAGGAACGGCACAAAAACGAATTAATTTATCAGATTTACGAAAATTCGATATATGGGTTCCAAGTTATGATAAACAAACAGAAATAGTCCGCCGCGTCGAAGATCTATTCGTTTTTGCTGACAATATCGAACAAAAAGCCAATGCGGCATTAGAGCGCGTTAACAATCTCACCCAATCTATATTAGCCAAAGCCTTTCGCGGCGAACTCACTGCCGACTGGCGCGCGCAAAATCCAGATTTAATCATTGGCGACAACAGCGCAGAGGCCTTGCTTGAAAAAATCAAAGCCGAGCGCGAGGCAAATAAAAACGCGAACAAAGAAAAGGAAAAAGGTACCCGTAAAGCGAAACCCAAAAAAGAGATCCAGCCGAAAATATTGTTAGAAAATCCAGTGGTAGATGTGCTCAATAAAAAAGGGATTGCAAAACCACAAGCAATCTTTGATGAACTCAAAGAGTTGATGGATTTACGCGAGGTGCTAAAAGAGATCAGTCAGCTACTAGAGCAGCAGGTTATTAAAGAAATAGATAAAGATGGTCAGCAGTATTTGGAGATCAATCGATGAAGTTACTTCGCCTTAATATTCGTTCGGACTTTAAAAATCTAAAAGGCGTTGAAATAAGATTTTCATCCGGTACTAGCCGCACTGTTATTATCGGGCAAAATGGCACGGGGAAATCTAATATTCTTGAGGCTTTAGTAAAAATTTTTTTGCATTTAGATGATGGCTCTAAGCCGCCTTTTTCCTATGAGTTGGATTATAAATTAGGCGATGAAAGTCTTGAAACTTGGATGTCAGTGGATGCCAACCCAGACAGACAGTCTATTTACCAGATTGAATATTGCACTACGTCAAGTGGTAAAGAGTTAGATAAAAAGCAAAGTATCGATATTGTTAAAGTAAAGCGCAATAAAGAAGGTATTTCGAAATATTTACCACGGAATATTTTTGCTTATTATTCAGGGCCCAGTGATCGTTTAGAAAAGTTGCTCTTTAACAAACGCAAAGAGTTCTACCAAAGTGTGCGTCATAAAGATGAAAGTATTCGTTCTAACATTCGCCCCTTTTTTTATGCTAAGGGATTTCATAGCCAATTTTCATTGTTAGCCTTTTTCTCTGCCCGTGGTTTTCCGAAAGCTAAGAAATTTTTAAGCCGCGAACTATCAATTTCCAAATTTGAATCGGCCACTTTCTTTTTGAAAAAGCCAACGGATGCAGAGTCAAATGATGTGAATGATTTTTGGGGTATTCAAGGCGGTATTCGTGATTTTGTTGAATTATTAAAAACCAATGGCATAGGTCCTGTTACTCAGCAGGAAGAAACGCTGGATTTACATGCCCAAAAGAAAAAATACCATGATGTGGTGGCCTACCATCTGCCAGATTTAAAATCTTTGGAGTCATTAGCACGAAATATGCGGCCAGAAGATTTTTTCAAAGTACTAGAGGCCACCTACTTGTCAGGCATGTTAGATAGGTTAGAAATTAGAGTAACATTGGAAGGCCGTGCTGAAGATATTAGTTTTACAGAACT
This sequence comes from Pseudoalteromonas sp. KG3, assembly GCF_030436385.1. Lineage (NCBI taxonomy): Bacteria > Pseudomonadati > Pseudomonadota > Gammaproteobacteria > Alteromonadales > Pseudoalteromonadaceae > Pseudoalteromonas > Pseudoalteromonas sp. KG3. Next base: position 4,263 of record NZ_CP098525.1, on the reverse strand, counting down.
TAGTGAAGGTGAACAGCAACTTTTAACTGTATTTGGGTTACTTCAGTTTACTGCTAAACGAGATGCTTTGTTTCTTTTAGATGAGCCTGATACTCACTTAAATCCATATTGGGCAGCAAAATATCATCAAATATTAGAGATGTTTGTACCCGATGGATTTGTCAGCCACATTGTAATGACAACACATCACCCCCTATCAATCTATGAGCTTGACCAAGAGCAAATTCAGGTTGTTACTCGCTCAGAGCATTCCCAAGAGATATCGGTTAGTCAGCCTAAGTTATCACCTAAAGGAATGACCGTGAATGGGATATTAACTAGTGATATGTTTGGCCTTTTAACGACCTTAGACCACGGTACTCAGCAATTGATTCGTGAGCGCCGTGAGTTATTAGTTGAGGATAAGGACTCTGATAGGTTAGAAGAATTAAACCAAGAGTTAGAAGAGCTCGGTTATGGTTACATTCATCCTGATGAAGACTATCGGCAATTTTTAATCGCTAGAAGTAAGTACTTAAAATTTGGAGAAGAAGTCGCCAGTGTTGAGGCTAGAAAAAAACTTATCAAAAACTTATTAAAAGATTTAAAGGTATCAGACGATGAGACACATTGATAAACGCAATTTTTCGAAATGTAAAACCAAAACGTGGGACAAAAAAGCTATTCAATGGTCACGAAAAATAGCAGCTTCAGCGGATCCTAAAGTAACAATTGAGGGGATCGGCAATAAATGGTCATCTTTAAAAAGAACATTTGTACAAGAGTTTGGTGCTAAATGTTGGTACACCGAAACTCCGCAAATAGGAACCGATTTTGATGTAGACCATTATTGGCCAAAGGGAAGAGTAAAGCTCGAGGATGGGACTATTCTATGCTCGGCTACAGGTCAACACCCCGGGTATTGGTGGAAGGCATTTGATATTGATAATTATCGTTATTCTTGTATCTATGCTAATAGAAGCCGCGAAGATGGAGGAAAAGTTGACTACTTTCCTTTAATTGATGAATCACAAAGAGCATGGGGTGATACTGCTTGTGATTATAATTATCGAACTATTTTAGATCCGTGTTCGCTGGATGATGTTCAACTTATTACATTTGAAGTTGAAACAGGTAAAACGGCATCAATTTATTCCGAGCAGCAGGACTCTACAGCTTATCAGCGTGTGAAACTTTCAAAACAAATATTGAACCTCGATGAAAAATCTATTGTTTCAGCGCGAAGGAAGGCAATTAAAAATGCTAGGACGGCTTTAAACTTTTTGAGACATACTAGTAGATTAAGTTTAGATGATTTAGACGATGAGGACTTGAAAGGGATAGAAGACGCAAAGCAGTTGATAATTGAAGGCTGTAATCGAAAATCAGGTTTTAGCGCAGCTATAGTACACACTGTTTTACCCCATACAAAGAGACCGTATTTGGCCTGTATACTGCCGCAATTAGATTTAATGCCTTAAGGAAAATTATGTCAATCTGGTTAATAAGAGCTGGCTCTCAAGGACAGTTTGAACAAAAGTTTATTAATGAAAACCGTGTTTATGTGACGTGGGATGGATTAAACAGCGATCTTACTAAAATGAGAGAACGCCAAGAGCTAATAGATGCGCTGTCTATTAATGATCCTGATGCTAAGCCGAAAAAGTTAATGAATCATGCTAGCCAAGTTTGGCCATTTGCCCATGCGATAAATATGGGTGACAGGGTTATTTTGCCCTCAAAAATTCAGCCTGTTATTTATATTGGAAAAATAACATCAAACTATAATTTTGATAAAAATGGTACCGACCCTTTCTTTCACTGGCGTAGCGTTGAGTGGTTACCGGATCCAATCCCCAGAGGAAACTTTTCTCAAGATTTACTTTACAGTTTTGGTGCGTTTATGACTATATGTCGAATTCAGCGTAATAATGCTGAAGAACGTATTAACGCTATGGAAGCGAATGGTTGGAAGGCTGAAACTCAAAGGCAAATTATAAATCAAACTGTTAATTATTCGTCTAACCAAGATGCTAATGATGAAGAGGTTGAAATCGATTTAGAAGAGCTGGGTCATAGCCAAATTATTAAATTGATTGAGGCTAAATTTAGAGGTCATAACTTAACACGTTTGGTTTCTGCTATTTTAACAGCTCAAGGTTATACCTGCTGGCAGAGCCCTGAAGGTGCGGATGGTGGTGCTGATATTTTAGCTGGTGACGGGCCTATGGGGTTTGGAGCTCAGCGAATTTGTGTTGAAGTTAAATCTGGAGACGGTTTAGTTGATCGCCCAACCGTTGATAAACTAATGGGGGCGATGACAAAGTTTAATGCTACCCAAGGGTTATTTGTGGCTTGGGGCGGGTTTAAAGGTAACGTTCAAAAAGAGTTAGCATCAAGCTTTTTTCGAGTTCGATTATGGACTCAGCATGATTTATTAGAACAATTATTTATGTTCTACGACAAGCTAGAAGAGGACATTAAAGCTGAGCTACCACTTAAACGTATTTGGACCGTAGCGTCAGCAGATTAGAATCCATTATGATAATTAACTTCCCTTTTTGGTAATAATAACTATAATTCCCTTCGTGGGAACTTTGAGGCAGGATGAAGGTCTTAGGAAGAGACAAACTTACAGAGTTTAGTCAAAAGCATGCTAATGCAAAAAAAGCACTTGAAGCTTGGTTTTCAGAAGCCAATGAAGCTGACTGGAAAACACCCCAAGATATAAAGAACCGATATCGAAGCGCAGATTTCTTAGCTGATAATAGGGTGATCTTTAATGTAAAAGGTAACCATTATAGGTTAGTTGTGAAAGTGAGATATCAAAATGGTATTGCTGTGATTGAATGGGTTGGAACCCATTCGGAGTATGACAAGCAACGCTTTTAAGGAGGTATTATGGGCCACATTAAGTTAATTAAATCGTCTCAAGATCATGAGCAAGCTTTAGCGCGTGTCATGACATTAATGGATTTTGATCCCGCTCCAGATTCAGCAGAAAGTGATGAGCTGGATTTACTGGCATTTTTAATTGAAAAGTACGAGGAAGAAGCATTTCCTATTGACTCCCCTGATCCAATTGAAGCAATAAAATTTCGTATGGAGCAACAGGGCTTGATTAAAAAAGATTTAGTGCCTTATTTTGGTTCTGCTTCAAAAGTAACTGAAGTGCTAAATGGCACACGAAGCTTAAGCTTGAATATGATTCGTAAGTTAAGCGCGGGCTTAGGAATATCTGCTGATGTGTTGATTAAAGAGCCTTGCGCTAAAAGTGCTATCTCAAAAGAGATTAATTGGGATGCCTTTCCTATAACTGAAATGCGATCTCGTGGATATTTTGAAGGATTTAAAGGCTCAATAAATGAATTGAAAGAGTATTCAATTGAGAAGCTTAATCAGTTTTTAACGTCTGTACCCAATGGATTTTATTTGAAACCAGCATTATTAAGAACCACAGCTCATTTACGCTCAAATGACAAAGAGATTGATAGCTATGCTTTATGGGCTTGGCAAGTTAGGGTTTTACAAAAAGCGCAATTAGAGCAGCTCCCAGTAAAATATGTAAAAGGGACTGTTGATGCTAATTGGATGAAAAAATTAGCGCAATTGTCATGGTCTGATCAGGGTCCTAAATTAGCTAAAGAGTTTTTAAACCGCCATGGTATTCATTTAGTTATTGAGGGTCATTTACCAAAAACGTATTTGGACGGTGCTGTATGTATTTGTGCAAGCGGGAACCCTGTTGTTGCACTTACACTACGCCACGATAAGTTAGATAACTTTTGGTTTTCTTTGATGCATGAATTAGCTCATATCGCGTTGCATTTAGATGGAACCGAGACTTGGTACTTGGATAATTTAGATGCAGAAGGTGGAGATAAAGTTGAACAAGAAGCCGATGCATTGGCTCAGGCAAGCTTAATTCCATCAGGTTATTTCAACTCTTTAGAAATGCAAGATACTAGTTCAGTACGTAAATTTGCGAGTAGCCTTAGTATCTCCCCTTGTATTGTTGCCGGTAGAGTTCGCCATGAGCTCAATGATCATTCTAAATTTGGTAAAGCATTTAGAGATAAAGTAAGCAACCATTTTTAAAAATAAACTTCGTTTTCAATAGTAATGGGTAGGTATGATTCTACCTGTTACTTTACAGCATAAAGCTTAGTTCGATTTTTTGTGTTGTTAATTCAATTAATAGATGCACGATCCATTCTATAACATTATTTAACGTGCACAATAAGTAACCGTCGGCTAAACCACACCTAAACATTTATTTTATAT
>NZ_CP098524.1:0-1170572 GCF_030436385.1 Pseudoalteromonas sp. KG3 | reverse complement strand
CCTAAATTCGGATAATAAGTGCAATTTCTCAGATTAGATGGCCAGCTGTTATAATTCGGCCATTTTCTCGCCAAAGGAAATTGCTTTAATGAAATATAAACAGCTGACACAAGAAGAAAGATACCAGATTTACGCGTTAATAAAAGCAGGAAATAACCAAAAGCAGATAGCTGAAGAACTAACTCGTTCACCGTCATCTATTTCTAGAGAGCTAAAACGCAATAAAGGACTTAAAGGCTATCGGCCTAACCAAGCCAATAACTTTGCTGAACAAAGACGTAAGTCATCTTTCAAAGCAAGTAAGTTAACAGAGGACGTCACTCACTGGATTAATAAATTGTTGCATGACGGACTTTCCCCTGAGCAAGTGGCAGGCCGCTTAGCTTTAGAGAAACAGGTCGTTTTACATCATGAAACAATTTATCAATATATTTACAGAGACAAGGCTCGTGGTGGCAAGCTACATAAGACACTCACTCGTGCATGTAAAAAGTATAAAAAACGCTATGGAAGCTATGATAAACGTGGACAGATAGTTAATCGAGTCAGCATTGATGAACGCCCAAGTATTGTGGATTCAAAGTCTAGGATTGGTGATTGGGAGGGCGATACAGTGATAGGTAAAGGGCGTAAAAATGCGCTTGTCACAATGGTTGAACGTAAAACGTTATATACAGTCGTTCACAGAATTGAAAGCAAGCATGCGAAAATAACAGCCGATGCGCTGATCACGTGTATGACACCATATAAAGGTAAGGTTATTACCGTGACGTTAGATAATGGAAAAGAGTTTGCTCACCATGAGCATGTTGCACAAAAATTAGAAGCTGATGTGTATTTCGCTCATCCCTATTCATCATGGGAGCGGGGCATAAATGAGAATACCAACGGCTTACTTAGACGCTTCTTCCCCAAGGGAACTGACTTTATGGCGCTAAGTGAAGCAGAGATACAGGCGGCAGTTGATAAGCTCAACCATCGGCCAAGAAAAACAAGAGGGTATAAAACCCCTCATGAATTATTTACGGGGCAATCAGAAGTTCTGGTGGCTGCATAATGATTGCACTTAATACTTGAATTCAAGCGGTAATACTAAGACAGTAAATTCATTATTAAACTTGGGCGCTAATGCATGTCTCGAAGACAACCGCGGTAACACGGCACTCATGGCAGCCATTTTTAGAGGTGAGTTTAGTATTGCCAAAACCTTAGTAAGCCTTGATTGCGATAACGAGCATACCAACAAAGCAGGGCAAACAGCTGAGCAATTTGCACAAACTTTTGGTCAACAAAAGGTACTTGATTTACTCGCACAGGTTAAACAACCATAAAAAAGCTCGGCATGTGCCGAGCTTGCTCTAGGAATATAATTAACTAAATTAGTTAAACGACACAGTCACAATGTTCGAACATACATTTTCTGTAACACATAGTTGGTAGTCATATGCAGGTAACGTGGCATTACGAGCAAAGTCACGATAGCGACCAGTGTCTGCGGTTGTACCAACCAACTCGCCATTTCTATATACATTGAGTGTTTGCTCGCCAACTTGTGGCCAACTTAACTCTACGCGCATAGTATTAAGGCGTGTTTTGTTAGCACGTACTAAGCTCAGTTCAATCTCAACGTCACTCACAACCACTGTTTGCATTACTGTATCGGTATTGCCTTCGCTATCAGTAACCGTCAGGATTACTTCATAATTGCCTGCTTGTGCATAGGTATGCGCGGGGCTTGCATCGGTTGACGTTGCACCATCACCAAAGTCCCAGCTCCACTGCGTGATATCATCATTTGCATCACGGCTCGTGTCTGTAAAGCTCACTGCAAGGCCTTGTGTGTCAAACTCAAAACCGGCCTCTGGTGGTTGCGGGCTAACTTCGCCAATGGCACTAAAAGTTAATGACCAATTATTTAAAGTACCCGTGTCTGCTGCATAGGTATCTTCAACATATAATGTCCAATCACCCGTTGCCACTTCACCATTAAAATCAGCCAGCGCATAACTTTGTACTAAATCATCAGCACTACCGCCCGATTGGCTATGCAGAGTTGACGTGGTGCCTGTTGGTGAGGTTAACGTAACAATCAGATCGCCAATATAGCTATGTGAAATATTAATGTCTGCTTGGGTCGCAAAAACAGTCAGCGGATCATTGACTGTGATCACTGAACTGATACCTGCTGTATCGTTATCTGGAATATCAACTGGGGCTTCATTGCTGTAAGTAAAATCATTTAAGCCCACCGGATCAACCAATAAGCGTACTGATTTTTGCTTAGCAAGCTCACCTGAGCTGCCATTTACAGTAAAGTTATAGCTTCCCCATTGGGTTGCCTCTAACGTAGGCACCGTTAATGTTACGGTATCGCCCGGAATCGCAGTGGTTGCTGATAAACTCGCTTGTGCCAAATCACTCACTAATTCGAGATCGACCACGCCATCCCACTCGGCTATCGAGCCAATTTCAAAGGTATAGGTTGCGGTATCGCCAGCCGTAATTTGTTGTGAGGTCGGTGTTACTGATAACTTAAAGCTTGGTGTTGGATCCGCTTCTTCAAGCGCTCTATTTGCATTAAGGCGTTTACCTGATACTGTTTTACCTTGTAACTGGGTGTTGTCATCACCACTGCTCATTAGCAACTGTTTAAGCTCACTTGTTGATAGGTCAGGATTCAGTGACAATACCAAAGCCGCAACACCCGCAACATGCGGCGTGGCCATTGATGTGCCAGAATAAGTTGCATAACCATTACCTGGTACAGTTGAATAGATAGCGCTGCCTGGTGCACCAAGATCAACACTGGTTAAACCCCACTGCGAAAAGTCAGACATATTATCGTTACGATCAGTGCTGGCTACTGACAACACGCTTTCATGCTCGTAATTTGATGGATAATGTGGATTTTGGTCGTTATCAACGGCGTCATTACCTGCCGCTGCAACAAATAAAATGTCCGCTTGTTCACTGGCTGTGATCGCATCTGCAAGTGCTTGGCTAAAACCACCACCGCCCCAGCTATTATTCAGTACGCGAACATTCACACCATCATTTTTTAAGCTAACCATGTAATCAATACATTTAATTGCATCGGATGTAGAGCCAGAGCCTGACGCATCTAAGAATTTACAACCAACGATCGCCGCTTCATGGTTAACACCCACGATACCGTTATTATTATTGCCTGTGGCGCCAATAGTTCCTGATACATGGGTACCATGACCTTGATCATCCATTGGATCGCCGACATTAGTGATGGCATTAATACCATGCACATCATCTATATAACCATTGCCGTCATTATCGATGCCATCGCCCGCTATTTCATTCGGGTTTATCCACATATTAGCCATTAAGTCGCTATGGCTGTGATCAACACCGGTATCAATAACCCCAATAACAACATCTTTACTGCCTGTGGTGATTGACCAAGCCTCTAGCGCATCGATATCCGCATCTGCTGTGCCACTAGATTGGCCTTCATTATGTAATCCCCACAGCTTTGAAAAATCAGGATCGTTAGGCGCATTGGCAATACTCACGCGATAATCAGGCTCAACGTACTCTATCGCAGCATGAGTTTGCAGTAATTTAATCGCCTGCTTAGTGCTCATTCCTGCAACTTCAAATTTAGCTAAGCGGCCCGATAGAATCGACGCATAGTTGTCGTCAATCCCATCTTTATTTAAATCACTCACTTTCGCTTTTACTAAACTACGTGCTTGGCTACGCATGGCCTGCGAAGTGCCTTTTTTATACATTACGAGTAACGAATTTTCAGCAGCGCGCACGGTTGGCTCTGCGGTCATGGTCGTCACTTGCGCTGCAGCTAAACATGGCAAAAGTGCCAAACTTAAAATAGATAATTTAGTTTTCATATTTTGTATCCATAGTTAGAAATATCAACCTGTCGCATAAATGCAACTAAGATTTGCTAACTTCACTACTTTTGAAATATCACATGGCAAGCTTTATAAATGAACAGAAAAGCCATAACACACAAGAAAAATTCGCATGATCACTAAAAAATCAGTCATTAACACTATTTTTACAGCTTTAGTTGTTAACAACACATTCATTTTTATGAGTTAAAGTAGTAAATACTGCGTTTACTTGATCCCATCATTTATTACCACTTTTTATCTAAAATCGGTAAGCACACTCAATAAAAACCATAACCAACTGAAAATAAAGAAAATTAAAAACCCCAAAAAAAGATGATTTAAGTCTTTTTCAATTCACCATACAGTGATCATTCGTTGATAACGGTTACCAACGAGTGCAAGCAGTTGACTGTTATCACAGTGCTACTGTTATCAACATCACTCTTCACTCTCTTTTGCAAGAGTGGGCTTTTTTGCTCTTGATATCACAAAACTTAATCAGCAAGGCATGCTGAAATACAACAATGCAGCTTATTTTGATGCTTAATAGCACTGAAATAGCCGCTTTAATAATTATAAGTTAAGGAAAGGTCATGAAGTTAAAGAAATCATTATTAACATGTGCAGTCGCAGTTGCATTAAGTTCAAGCTTTGTTGCACAGGCAAATATTGATGATAAAAATCAATCAAGCTCGGTATTAGCAAGCCAAGTATCTAGTACTGCGGTAGGTAATGTACTCACCATTGAACAAACCTCATTACAAGGTATCGGTAACGATGTAATGGTCACGCAACAAGGTGATGGCCTTGAAGCAAACGTGACAAGTTTAGGCGATAACAACAGCATTAGCGTTGATCAAAAACAACTTCAAAACTTGTCGTTAACCTACACCACTGGTGATAACAACACCTTAAGCCACACTCAAGATGGTGAGGTTAATGGCGCATTATCTGATATTACGGGCAATGATAACACCGTCACAGTCGCGCAATACGGTACTGGCTTTTTTGGTATTAATAACGAAGCGATTAACGTAGTTCAAGGTGACAGTAACGACATCGCAGTAACCCAACAAGATGGCGGCCATTGGTTCTATAATTTTGATTTGCAAGGCAGTGGTAACCAAATTAGCGCATCACAAGCGGGTCTTTTAAATGAAGCGACGCTGTCGCTGATCAGCGGTGACGAAAACACCATTGAGGTGACTCAAAACGGCTTGTTTAACGCATTTACCCTCAATGAACTCGTTGGTAATGCCAATGAAGTTGTGATCGATCAAGATGGTAATTTCAATGCTGTTACCGCTTTATCTATGCGTGGCGATGATAGCAGCTTAGAGATTGAGCAAGCGGGTGACTCAAATACAGCTTCATTCGCGGCTGTTGAAGGTAACGATAACGACCTAGCAATCGATCAAGAAGGTAACAACAATACCTTTACTTCAGAGTTATTTGCCGGGAATGACAACCAGGTTTCTATTGATCAACAACAAGATAATAATCAAGTTGGTGTTGATGTACTCGGTGATAACAACGAACTAACGGTAATGCAAAACGGTGCAATGAACGAAACTTACCTAGGCGCGATCGGTGCTGACAATGAGTTTTCAAGCACACAAATTGGTAGCGAAAACAGCGCCCATATCGCTAACTTTAATGGTGATGGCAATGATGTTGATTTAACTCAAGCTGGTGATATGAACACCGCATTGATCCAATCTTCATACCCTGACACATCGCTTACATCAAACGATAATGATATTAATATCAATCAACTGGGTAGCACTAATGAGGCTGTTATTACCTTTGCGAGCGTAATTGATAGTAATAATAACACGGTCGATTTTGTACAAAGTGGCGACCTAAATGCGATAGATTTAGTCATGGAAGGTAGTAACCACTCAATTGATATTGCCCAACAAGGCGATATGAATATGGTTGCCGGGATTGACGGCGGTGCATTTGTTGTTGGTGGTGACAATATCAACTTTGAAGTATCTCAAGTAGGTAACGGTAACTTGGTCGAAGGCTATATTACCAATTCTAATAGCTCTGTGATCATCACCCAAGTAGGTGATTACAACACAGCTACTGTGACCCAAGAATAGGGATATTGGGGGGCATGCCCCCCATATTTAAACAAATGTTAGTGAAACCCTTTATTACTGCCCTAAGCATGTTGTTTTTAACCACATTCACTGCCTTATCTCAAGGTGCTGAGGAGTTAGAAATAGATGGCCTAGTGCTTGATCGCAGCATTAGCCGTTTTGGTCACCAATTTTATTTTGAATTTTCAAATTTTTGGCGCGACCTACCTTCAACTGCTGGTTTTAATATCGAAATAAAAGAAACTGTACTTCCTCGAGCGGGTACACAACTGACCTTAGTGATGAATAATCAAATTGTATATATCACCTATTTAGGCCGTCGTTTAGAGCCAATAGATGAACGTGTGGAACACGCTTTATACAGTGTAATGGATGCAATGGCGCGCTCTAATTTGCATCAAGCGTCGCCTGATATGGCAAAAAATGGATGGTAAAATGACCCCCTACTCAATAAAAAATATAACAACAATACTAGTCCTGTTATTCCCTTTATCAATCTCTGCCACAGAACTTGTGTATACCCCCATTAATCCGAGTTTTGGTGGTAGCCCGCTCAATGCCAGTATGTTGCTCAACAAAGCACAAGCACAGAACAAACATAAAGCGCCAATCATTGAGCAAAGCTATGCGGAAAAATTTCAAGACTCACTCGAGCGAACTTACCTAAATCGTATGGTAAGAGAGATCACCGATATTGCCTTTGGTGAAGATATCGACGAAAGTATTTTTAACCAAGACTCAATTTTTTTAAGCGGCGATTATGAAATTCAAGTGATCACCAGTACCGTAGATTCAATAACTGTGCGAATCACCAACACCACCGACAACAGTGTTGTGGTGATTGAAGTGCCGAGGTTTAGTTAAATGAAATCGCTATTCATTGCAGTACTCAGCCTTACTTTATCCGCATGCAGTAGCATGGGTAATTTGATCCCACCATCACAACAACAAGCAACCAGTTTGGAGCCAACGCAAACCTTCCAAGCGTTACAAAAATTGCCAACCCCAGCGGGCAGTATTGCGGTTTCAGTGTATTCATTTCGCGATCAAACTGGGCAATATAAACCACAAGGTAATGTCAGCTCTTTTTCAACTGCGGTCACCCAAGGTGCTAACTCAATTTTGATGCAAGCGCTGCACGAATCAGATTGGTTTATACCCGTTGAACGTGAAGGCTTGCAAAATATCCTGACCGAACGAAAAATAATTCGCGCCGCGCAAGCAGAGCAGCCTAATGCGATAGAGCTGCCACCACTGACCACCGCTAAAATAATTTTGGAAGGCGGTATTATCAGCTACGACACCAATGTAAAAACCGGTGGTTTTGGCATGGAATATTTTGGTATTGGCGCATCAGAACTATACCGAGAAGATGCAATCTCGATTTACTTACGCGCGGTGGATGTACGTACAGGACAAGTGCTGCTCTCGGTTGCCACCAGTAAAAAAGTACTCAGCCAAGAAATGCGCGCAGGATTTTTCCGTTATGTCAGTTACAAACGCCTAGCAGAAGCCGAAGCCGGTTTTAGTGATAACGAACCTATGAGTATTTGCGTCACCCAAGCAATTGAAAAAGCCCTCAGCGATCTAGTCATTAAAGGCATAGATAAAGGTATATGGGCCACCAAGCGTAGTTGATCCCCCCAACGACAGCCTTAGCAATAACCTGAGCTCTCTAATTCCCCCCTTAATCAGGGAGTTCAGATTAAAGATTAAATCTGTTGCTAAGGCTGTATACTCTTGGCTATTAAATAACCTAAAGGCTCAGCCCAATAACTAACTTGGGGAAATCCCTCTGCTAGTAGTTATTGCCAACGGCAATGCATAATCCTGCAATACAGAAAAAGAATATCCACGACAAGTGCTTACCTTGAGTAAACGCCAGCGACATAATGCCACTTAAGATAAACACCACAGCAATAATATGCAGAATATCAATGCTGTAATTGCCGCTGGGGTGCAGTATACAGTAGATAATCGCCGCAAAGCCCCACCAAGCAATGGTGGTTAAGTGCCAAGCAAATCGCAATACCCGCTTTGTAAACCAATCACTGCCTAATAATTTTGGTAAATTGTCGCGTTTAAATAAGCGGATCAAAATATACTTTTCACCCAAGTATGAATGAACAATTCCGCAAAATAACAATAAAAGTGCTGCAGCTTCTAACATAATTCATTCCTTGAGCTTTCTAGATTTTTTACACCCATCTTCTTGCTTTACGTTATTCAGTTAATTTTGTAATGGCAACCTAATCGCCATATAGCGCTGTGCCCAATTAGATAATTCGATGCGATTGCGTGAATTAGTTTTTTTAAACGCGCTATAAAGATGGGTTTTTACTGTGTGGTCACTAATATTCAAACGCTCGGCGATACTATGATTATTCGCCCCTTGTGCGAGTAAATAGATCACTGATTTTTCACGTTTAGTTAGATTTGATAATGCTTCAGGTTCACTATCTGCATCGTGATTAGCTTGCGGCTCAAAACGACTTAGCATGGCCAGCACTTCATTAAATGTCGCTGATATTATCTTGCGACTAAACCAAAGCTCATCATTAATTATTCGCATCAATCCTGTGAATATGTCCTCTGGCAGGTCATTATTATAAAAAACACCTTTAAAATTATTAAGTAACAGGTTTTTTTCACAAATAGCGTCCGACTGCGCATTAAACACAATAACCGGTTTCACTTTAGCCAAGGCCAGTAAGTCCGCTGGAATTAAGTTTTGCCAATTGCAGCCATTGCTATCAATTAAAAAAAGGTCAAACTCATTGCGATTATTACAGTGCGGTAGACTATCATCCATTTTCACTTTGCTAAAAAATGCATCTAACGTTTTAATTAAATAGGGATAGCACTGCGATCGCACTGGCATTTTTAAAACGGTTTTGATAAATACAGAGGTTGGTTGAATCATTGCATCTCATCCTTGAAACATTTTGTTTACAATACCTAAATCAACTTCAATATTCAACCTGTTTTTATTCAAATCCATTGATTTATAAAGAAATAAAAATAGCTAAACGTCTAGACGTCTGACCATTAAAGGATTTTCATAATAATTCCTTTTCATTAAGCCAACACAAAAACACAACCCTTTGTTACCAATAAATTATTTAGCTAAATTATAAAACCGTGACGTAACGCCATTGGTCTAAGGGATCCCCAGAAATAATCATTAAGTTTCAATTACATCACTCACATCCATATTTTTCCAATCGAGTTTCACTACCACCTGTACGAAATAGGCTAACCCTTCCAAATAATCTCGCCGTCGCAGTTTAATGGACTGTTTTTTGAAGTATCGCAGCCCAACAAATGCCCATGACACTACTCGTCTTTTTTTGGTTGAATTAGCTTGAAAAGCGCCTGTCTTTTCTGCTTTGTCTATCACTGCCCCCAGCATCATTGAGAACCAATGAACCAGAGTTGCGAGCAGTAAAAGTATGTCTAATCGATTGAGTTTGTTCGTTCTGTGCAGATCTGAGCCTAAGCCGAATCTAACACTTTTTTGATCTCGAAACCCTGCCTCTATCTGCATTCTCATACCATATAGCTTGAGCACTTTTTCGAGAAAATGGTGCCTTTTTGGAAGTGAAGAAACGAGTAGCCAAGGCTCTTTATAACCGCGTTCTTTATCTCTTTTTAATAACTTATGTCCCTTGCCAACCAACACTGCATGCGTTTGATATTTTGCACTTTTGGTCAGCTCGGTCGCGCCAAGATACCGGCTCTTACGTTGATTGTTCTTGAATAGTGACTGGCATGGAATAAACTCATCGCTGTCCTGCGTTTTCAAGTGTGCCGTACCTCGAACCCGGCTGATATAATGCCAGCTATTGTTCCGCACGGCTTTGAGCCAGGGAACTTTAAAGCCCGCATCCGTCACAATGACGGGGCGGCAATCACTCGGCAAGATCAGTTTGAGCATCTTTAAGAACCGTTTTTGTACTTTTGGGCAATGATATTGAAAGCTGAATGCACTTTCCTGGTATAAGGTCAAAGAGCGACCTTCACTGACAATGCTAGCACGCAGAATACAGTATTTGGTTTGTGTATCTGCATGACTCCAATCAACCAATATGACGGGATGCTTTTCAGTGACCACAAAACGGCTTAAGCGAACATAAACCGATGTCGATTCACGCAAAAGCTCGTGGTTATTGAGTAGTCGATCAATACGCTTAATATCATGTTTTTCAGTTGTTTTTGAATCCAAATTGCGACCAATAGATGTCAAGGTGCATTGCTGACAGTGCAAAAGAGATTTAACGGCAGCGACTAGAGTATTAAATCTGGCTTTATGAATAGAGTTAGGGGTGACAGCGCGGAGCATATTGTGCAAAATAGTAGACGCATTCATGGTGTTTAGTTCTGTTGTTTTTAAGCGATTCATAAGATCACAAAACACCATGAATGTTCCCTCACTACCCATATTTTTTAACACTATTAGTTCATTGATATATAAAGGCTAATTTTGGGGATACTTTAGGCTAATAACCCAGAGTACTGATTTCTTCGCGACCTTATTTACCAATGAAGTCAAAGGCGATACGTTTGTACGCCGCCCAGGAGTACCCGCAGAAATCCTCACCAATGAGGCGTACGGTGTGGAACTTGATTATAACTATAATCATGAATCTGGCTTTTCAGTAAACTTAAACTCGACCATTCAAGAGACTGAAATCACAGAAAGCCCATCTAATCAGGGCAATAAAAGCCAGCGTCAGCCTAAATGGCAAGTGCGTGTTACGCCAAGCTATGATTTTGAGTTAGATGGTATGTACGCCACGTTATACGGTACGGTTTCAGCTGTAGATGATCGCTTTGGTAATAACGAAAATACAGTAACACTTGATGGTTACGAGAAAGTTGATTTAGGTTTTATTCTTGAGCCAATGGAAGGGATAAAACTACAGTTAGCTATTGATAACCTGACCGATGAACAAGGTATCACCGAAGGCGATCCACGTAACGCTGATGCACCAAATGGCCGTTACATTATGCCACGCACCACGCGTTTTAGCGTAAGTTACGATTTCTAAAATTAATACCCTTAGATCAATACCCAAAGCCGCTGTGTGTGAACTAGCGGCTTTTTTAAATCACATTTTGAGCTAACAGCTGTCCTTGCGACTCGCTCTCTTGGCGTTTTAAATAACTAAATAATAATAAACAACTCAGCGCAAGACTTGCCGCGATAAGCGAGCCAAGTGTAGCAAAACGAAAACTAAACCACTGCGCAATTAAACCCGTACTGGCAGTACCAAGCATGACCCCTACTTTAATTGCATTACCATAAAAAGCGGAGGTAAAACCAATCCGTGACGGCAGCTGCTCTTGTAAAATAGTCAGGCCGATACCCGCAAAGATGCCATAAAAAATAGCATTAACGCCCTGCAGTACAAAGAATTGCCATACTTGGTTGGCAAAAAATACACCAAGATAAAATAAAATAGCACAGCTAAAAGCAAAACCTAGTAAGGTTGTTTTAGTAATGCGTTTGCTGAGCTTTGCGGTATACATCATTACGGGTATTTCAATTAATGCCACCATGCCCATAAATATCCCAGGCATATTATTGGCAAAGCCCAGTTCATTAATTGTATAAAGCGGTAAAGCACTGGCGTACATAATATTGCCAATTGAGCCAAAGGTTATAGCAGCACCTAAAGCCCAAAACGATTGATTGATAGGCTGATTTGGCTCAGCTTTTTTAGCTTTGTTGTTAGCATCAATACTTGGCAAAAACTTCATTGCAAAAATTAATGCCAGTAATGCAAACGTCGCTGCGGTATAAAATGAGCGGCTAAAAGCAACGCCTGACGCAAGTAAATAGCCAAGTGGCGGGCCTGCGACCCACGCAAATGAAATGGCTGCTCTAAGTCGAGTATTAAACTGGGTGATATCAATATGCACTTGCTGATCAGCCCACTGACGAGCAATGGTCATAACTTGCGGTATCGCAGCATTTCCCATCGAGAGTAATAAAACTCCGGCTGCAAACACTTGCCAAAAAGAGCTTGCGTTGGCAAACACAACTAATGCCAGAGCCATCCCTGAGACCGCAATCATAAACATTTTTTTAGCGCTTACGCCCTTATCAGCTAATCCACCTAACCATTGACTAAAAAAAATGCCCATTAGCGTGACACCTGTGGTGTATACGCCCAAATAAATGGGTGGGCTTTGTAAACCTTCAACAATAAACAAACTCATCAGTGGATTAACAAATGCGCCAATTAAGCCCGTTAATAAACTTAACAAGATAAATACCACACCATATTGTTTGCATATCGACTTCAAAAAACACCACACAGACACTAAAAATAGGCCGCGCATTATACGCGGCTTTAAGTAATATTAAAATACAAATGAGGCGATTAATTAATCAACATCGACTTTACAATTAATCAGAAAACCTTTCTCATTGCGCAATAAGCTATCCAAGTGCTCAGCAAGCAAATTATGTGAAGCTAGTGCTAGATGGATCCCTTCATTAGGGCATGGATTTACTAGCGAATAAGCATCTAAAAAATGACATTGGTGTAATTTGGCAACGTCAGTAAATTGTGCTGCTAACTGTTGCGATTTAATTTCAGCACCAGCGTAAATATGTTGATATTGGTTAACTTCATAAACTTTAGGCGGGCTAATAACAATACATTTTGGCGGCGTAATTTTGATGTAAAAGTTATCTATTTCAAGCAGTAATTTATTTAAACTCTGTGCTATTTGTACAGGAGTTAAATTAAAGCGTGCTTTTAAATCATTGGTGCCAAGCGCAATGATAATGACATCCAATGGCTGCGCCTCAAGGTAAGGCTTTAAATACTTTACGCCTGATTTATAGCCGCTAAATGGTGGGTTATTCACTAATGTTCGATTAGGCAGTCCCGCTTCAATAACGAGATGCTCTGAACCCAATAGCTCTGCAAGTATACTCGGCCAGCGCTCACCATCGCCCAACCGCTTACCATCAACCGGGGAAATACCAAAGGTATTAGAGTCGCCAAAACATAGAATATTCATTAAAACGGATTCAGAGTATAGCCTTGTTGCTGTAACTGGGCGTGGGCGGTCATCGCTGAAAGCGCCATTTGCACTCCAGGAATGAGTTGCTCAGCTGAAACTTTCATATGGGTTGCTGACTGCCCGCACACATATACCTGCGTGTTATTAGCAAGTAGCTGGTTGATCAAAGATTGCGTTTTGTTATCTTTGTCAAAACGCGCTTTGTAAAAGCTGTTTTCAAGCACATCAACGCTGGCACTACCATGTATAACTAACGCCAGCTGAATGTTTTCTGGCTTCACACCATGAGCAACATGCATATTAATAAAACGCGCCAGCGAATTAATATGATTATTTTGCGCGCCTTTTTCAGCACCATCCCCTACATCAAAGGCAATTTTAAACTGCGCTTGGCTCAAATCCGACACATGCTTTGCTACATTGTAAAAATAACCAAAGTCTTTGATAACAGGAGCTGGCTCAGCAGCGATCGTTGTTAAGCTAGTTATAAGAAGGCTAAAGCCTAAAAGTAACGTTTTCATAAAGCATCCTTTTTACTTTTTTGTTTAGCCTAACTCGATTACCGCTATTTAACTAGCCTGAACATGTGAATGTGCTTTAAAAGTCATCCCTAAATAATTAAAGGTATGTTTAAACATATCGATAAATGCATCCGGCGCAGTCGGGGATGTAGCATTAGAAAGTAGTGAAAACTGTTTTTGTCGTAAAGTTCTAAGTTTGGGTTTTAATGCCTCATCATCCATGTAATCAGTAATTCGATCCATAAACGCCTTCATTTGCGGCGTCGTATTATACCAATACACAGGAGATGCAAACACCCAATGTTCATAACGTAATAGCACTTCAAACAAATTATAAAAATCATCATTTTTATACTGCTTATCATAACGATAAGGTGAAATAACATAATCATCTAAACAAAAAACAATGCCGCTTTGCTGCTTACTGTACGCATTTACTTGCGCGGTAGTATTGCCATTTTTACGACCACTTGAATAAATGATTGCGATATTGTGTGTTGATTTTTCTTGCATTGGGTTAGCTCCTTTTTTTATGATGAAGCAAAGCTTAAAACCTCAAGCTAACTTAAGGTCAACAAGCAATCTGGAAATTTTTAAAAAGAAGAAAACTATGACCGTTCAACAAAAAAAACTCGTCGAAGCCAACTTAACCGTGGGCTTTGTGGCTAAACGCAGCGGTGTAAAAGTATCAACACTGCACTTTTACGAAACCAAAGGCTTGATCCGTAGCTGGCGAAACAACGGCAACCAACGACGCTATAAACCAGATGTACTGCGTCGTGTAGCGGTAATAAAAGCGGCCCAAGCAATGGGTATAACCTTAGAAGAAGTAAAACAAACCCTCGCCACCTTACCCGATGAGCGCACCCCCACTAAAAAAGACTGGTCGGCACTTTCTAAGCAGTGGCAAACCCAACTTGATGAACACATTGCCTTTATGCAGCGTTTACGGGAACGTGTCGACGGCTGTATAGGCTGCGGCTGTTTATCAATGGATAAATGCCCTATTTATAATAAAGACGATTACTTAGGTGAAGAACAAAGCGGCGCTGTGTTATTGAATAAGTAACCAAAAATGCAACAATTGATTGTTTATCGCGCTAAATTACAGTAGTCTACTGCGCTCAAAAAGGAAGCGAAGTGATAAAGGAGATATCAATTGGAACCGATCCAACAAACACTACCACAATTAAAATCTAGTGCTTTAAATTTACAACAAGAATTAAAACAAAACGATATTATTATCGGCTCATTAAAGGAGGCTGATAATGCCCACTAAACGCTGCCCGCACTGTAAAGATCACCCTTTGGATATTACTCATTATCAAGGTGAAGAGATAGATATCTGTCGCGAATGCGGTGGCTTATGGTTTGAAAAAAATGAAGTAAACCGTATGATTGCTGAGCTCAACGAAGGGCCAATCGGTGAAAAATACGAAACTCATTTTGGTGAATCATTAGGTATTTCCAAGCTTGACTGCCCTGATTGCAATAAGAACCTTGAACGTTTTCATCTATTAGAAGATTTTCATACTGAGATTGATGTATGCCGTCACTGCAATGGCAGTTGGA
Source organism: Pseudoalteromonas sp. KG3 (assembly GCF_030436385.1). Taxonomy (NCBI): domain Bacteria; kingdom Pseudomonadati; phylum Pseudomonadota; class Gammaproteobacteria; order Alteromonadales; family Pseudoalteromonadaceae; genus Pseudoalteromonas; species Pseudoalteromonas sp. KG3. The sequence goes on along the minus strand of NZ_CP098524.1, from coordinate 1,155,443 downwards.
TTGAAAAAAAATCAATTAGAAAGTATCGAGCATAGCCCTAAGCTCAAAGCCAGCCTCGATAAACTAAATAAAACAATCAGCTGGAAAACCTATCTCTTTCAGTTTTTAACGCAAATGCCTGTTGAATATAATCTCAAACCCAAACAAACACCGTGGGTTACGCGCAGTTTAATCGCTTTGAACGCAATTATTTTTACGCTGTACTTTTTTAACACAACTGCGTTTGCAATGACGCTTGATTTATTTGCTATGAATCCTAGTAAGTTATCGCAAGGCGAACACCTATGGACGGTTGTAACTTGCGTATTTTTACATGGCTCTATACTGCACTTAGTTGGCAATATGTACTTTTTGTATATTATCGGCGACAACCTTGAAGATGTACTTGGTCATAAAAAGTTTTTGTTTTGGTATATGGTTTGTGGTTTAGCGGCCTCCTTTGCAAGTTTTATCGTTCAGCCAAGCTCCACCATTCCAAGCGTTGGTGCCAGTGGTGCAATCGCAGGACTATTTGGCATGTACTTAATGTGGTTTAGGCATGCGAGCCTTACCTTTATGTTTATAATTTATCAAAAGAAACTATCAGCAGTGTGGTTCTTTGTTATTTGGTTAGCAATCAACATTTTTGGCATGTTTGCAGCGCCCGACGGTGTTGATTATGGGGCTCATATTGGAGGTTTTATCGCAGGTTTGTTAATTGGCTTCGTACTTAAATCAAAAATAACTGACCATAACCCTATTCTTAAATTACTAAACCAGCCCGAAGCACAAATAAAACGCTAATTATAGTGATAACCTTCCAATCGATGATTGGTAGGTTGCTTTATTTATCAGTGGTGACTTTGCTAATAATCTCTTGGCACTGCGCTTCGTTCATAAACTTTGGTACAGGGTAATTCCAGTTCGCTTCAGCTATAGCTGACTTTGCTAATAAAGGAATATCAGTACGTTTAACTTCTTCTAAATTACGTGGAATAGCCAAGTCAGTGAGTAACTGCTCGAGTGTAGCTAAAAACATAGCAGCTTTCTCGGCGGGTGATTGCTCTAAGCAGGTTAACTGACAATAATCAGCAATCTCCGCTAATTTATTATCTATCGTACTACCATAAAAGCGCAAAACAGACATTAAGACCACGCTATTAGCTAAGCCATGTGGCGTGCCATAATATGCGCCAAACTGATGGGCAATGGCATGAACATAACCAACCGATGCACGAGTGAATGCTTGACCCGCATAAAATGAAGCTAATAGCATATTTTCACGCGCGGTTAAATCATCACCATTTTTATATGCGATGAGTAAATTTTTTAAAATAAGATCAATAGCCATCAATGAGCGCTCATCACTAAATGCCAAACCATTGATACCAATATAAGCTTCAATTGCATGCGTAAGCGCATCAATACCTGTAGCTGCAGTTATATGTGCGGGCACTGATTGAGTAAGCTCAGGGATCAATACTGCATCACTTGGTACTAAAGTAAAATCGGTTGCTGCATATTTTTGCTGCGCATTAGCGTCATTCACTACTGCTGCTACCGTTGTCTCTGAGCCAGTTCCTGCGGTTGTTGGAATAGCGCACAAAGGTGGAAGTTTTTTAATAACTTTAAACAAGCCCTTAAGTTGAGCCACTGACTTATTTGGTTGAACTGACCGAGCAGCAATTAACTTAGCGCAATCAAGCACTGAGCCTCCACCTATCGCGATAATGCAGTCACATTGATACTCTCGATAAAGTAATAACCCGTCTTCAACATTGCTGACTGTAGGGTTCGCATTTACATCACTAAATAACTGCCAAGGGATTTGCTGTTCATCGAGGTGAATAAGAATAGGCTCAATCACCTTTAAATTTTTTAACGTGTTATCGGTTACAACAAAAATAGGCCTAACGGGTTTAAGCAATAGCAGCCATTGTTTAAACCCCGCAATGCCTTGATATAAAACTGGATTTGGAATACCAATAAAGATAACGATGCACTTTAAAATAAAATGATAACCACGATAGAGAATACGCATAAGCCAAAGGGTATGATTTCTATGTCAGTTGATAATGCACGAAACTAGATAAATTGCCAATAATAGATACAAGCTAACACGCTGCAATTAATCAAAATGGTTAACCAAAGCACAGCAATAAATGACCGTTTTTGTGATTTATGTCTTAGCCATTGCTGGGCAATAAGCGCTCCCGGCCAACCACACAATAAGGCTAAAATATGTAAACTGCGCTCAGGTACTCTAATAGGTTGCTCAGTTGACTCTATCGCTAACCGTTTATCCCATTTATACACTAAAAACGTAATACTACTCATAGTGCCGAAAATACTCGCCACAAAATAAGGCCAATAGCCAAGCAGTCCGCCAATCACTAATACAGCTAAAAAACTAACAGAAAAAAGCAGTAATGTTTTTTTAATCAAAGAACTCTCGCCTATACTACAATAAAATAACTCTAAAAATAGGCTGCAATTATGTCATATCTAAAAACACTTTTACTATCTTTTTGCTTGTTCTGCGCCGGGGCTAGTCACGCCCAAGCGACTGACTTAGCGCCAGAGCTGGAAGTATTTAAACCTTACCTTGGTACATGGCAAGCTGATTTTGATGTTGGTGATAACAAACCAAAGATTCAAGATGTAGGCCGCTGGGAACGCGCGCTCAATGGGAAAGCAATTCGAACTGCTCACTCTATCAATGAAGGAGAATACGGCGGTGAATCAATGATTTTTTGGGACAGCAAAAAACAATCATTGGTATTTTATTACTTCACCACGGCAGGTTTTTATACGCAGGGCACCATGAACGTATTGAGTCCGACTCAGTTTGTAGCGTACGAAACAGTAACAGGTTCTAAAGAAGGGATCACAAAAGTAAAATCAACCAGTGATTTTAAAGATGGCCAATTTGTAGTATCGACTTCTTATTTAAAAAAGGGTGAATGGACAAAACCTGAAAAACGCATTTACACTCGCAGTAACAAACAGGTTATTTTTAAATAAAAATCAGCAGTGAAGATATGCAGAGCGCTATAACTTGGATTAACTGTTAGGCGTGTTAGCAAGGGCTGCTTTTAACTAAACAGCCCTTTTGAAGAATCAATCTAGGCCATTTAAACCTGCTTTTGCCGCATTGTATAAAGCACCTAATGTTGAATCGAATACCGATTTAATAAAGCTGAAAGTTAACTCTACTGCCTTGCTAATAACTTTACCAGCAAACACTAACATATGGCCCAATAGCCCTAATGTTTGCGATGCAAAAGACGCTGAGGCTTTGGCTATTTTATCAAGCGTTCGCGCTAACATATCGTAAAACGTTAAACCGGTACCAATTGCAGCCTGCGCTGCTACAGCACTATAATATCCGGCATCTTTTAATAACGTTACTAGCGCAGCACCTAACTTATCAGCCCAATGCGAATTGAATGAAGCTTGGTTTCTGTCTTCAAAATTTAACCGTACTGGGGTACTTAAAAAATGATTAGCACGAACGGTTAAATTTCCCCAATCATTACTGTTGGCGGTATTAACGTAGCCAGGTGTGCCACTTAGCTTGTGCGCAGCTCCTTTAAGCCCCTGACCACTATCAAGCCGAATTTCCTGGCCATTATATGGTGCATGTGAAAATGGCCATAAAGGTACTTTTGTTACTGGATCAGCTCCATGTGTACAACGGTAAATTTTATCAATTCTTGAAGTGGCAGCTCGAGAGAAATTATCAAGACCGACTCTTGGCGAACCAAATGTGTAAAGTTTTACCGGTAAAGAGTATTCCGCTTTGATCCAGTCCGCTGAAAGAGTCGCCAGCGCACCACCTAAACTGTGACCAACAATGTGTACACAGCCGGTCATTTTATCTCTTATATTTGCAGCAACGAACTCTTGTAGTGCAGGCTTCATACTGTAAAAGGTTTTATTAAATCCAGCATGGACCATACTGCCATTACTGCCACCGCTTAAACCAAAGTTACCATCGGTCAAACCATCTCGAAGCGAAGCTGTACCACGTATGGTGATCACTGAATCCCCTTGATAGGCTCCTTGACCATGACCTAATAAACCAAAGCCTGTACTTAAACCAAATAAGTGAGAGAAAAACCCACCCGAGATCCCCTGCACTGCTTCAGGATTAACCCCAAAATTAAAATTTCCACGTAAAGCTGGATGCAAAGAGTTGTTTAACAAGGTTGTACTTTTAATACTTTTTGCTTTGTAGGCAAGTAATGCCATTTGTACAGCTTGAGTAGGTGTTAAAGTATTCATAAAATTCCCTTTAAATGAGTTGGTAAAAGTTAAATTTTACATGCGCCATAGATAGTAAAAAAGTGCTCTTTCGCTTCGGCAATTGGTATATCAGATGTTTGCGGCTTATCTGCAATATCACACGTGAGATCTGCAAGTAAGTTGGTTAAGGTATCGCTACCTTCATGCATAGATACTGTTACATACCAAAGTACAATGCCTTCTGGAGTGCCATTTTCTAAATAGATGTGCTGAATCAACGATTCATTATCAAACATATTGGAAGGTTTAGCTGTTTTAATGGTTTTTTCTGCAAAAGCAAAATAACCATTCTCATCCGTAGTTGCTTCATCTACATATTCATCACCATAAGTGAGTGAACGAACAACTTTAGTATTAGCAACGCCCTGCCCATCATTCAATAACCGCCCTTTTACGGGAGCTGATAAAACAAATTCTTGTTTATTAAAGAAACCAAACATATCTGCCAAAGCCTGTGTTGAAGTAAATAAAATAACTGTAATAGATACAATCACTAATGAATAAACTTTTAAACGAGATAACAAAGTATATCCCTCCTAAATAAATACCTATATGTACACTTTTTATATTGCTCTTAAATCCCGCTTTAGGCTCTAAATCGATAACAATTAAACTTAATAGTGTTGCCGCTTAACTAAAATACAGTCTAATTAGGGACAGTATTAACTGCAAGCATAAAGAGCAAAAAACAATCAAAAATAAAGCTAATTACTAAAATAAAACTTCATAAACAAGTTTACAAATAATGCTAAACCCAAGCCCCATCATCAATATATAGCCATATAAAATAGCAATAGCGCCGCCCGAAGCATCGCCAATTTTATCTATTTCAATACACGCAGAGCAAAATATGAAAAAGATAAAAAAGTTAGCAATTACCCCCAAAACATAAGCTTCTCCAAATAATGGTGAAATACCCACTAATACAGCGCTGATTATGATGAGGATACCCGATAGTGCTTCTTTTAATGAGAACTTATATTCGACAATTTTTAGCACTAAGGTCACTACCATTAATGCTAAAAAATAAACCGTAGGTTTAAACTGGCTATACAAATAGTCTAGACTAAAAATTTGGCTAACCGTCAATGGGGACTCTTCAGCTGGACTTAAATCTTGCGCTATAGCGCTTGTAGAATCATCGGTAAAAAAATAAGCTGCCGCGACAATAATTAACTTTATAACCCCAAAAAAGATAAAACTTGCGACGATGAATCCAATTGAATCATCTCTGGTCAATCGCTTGTTTGCTTTACTTTCTACAATCTTTGCTAGCAATACACCCAATAAGCACACACTACCTAAATAAAGCAGCGCGACCCAAAACTGATCAAGGTAAAAAACCGATAAGCCAGGGGCGATAAATAAAAACATTGAATCTTCATTATCTAACGAGCTTTTGGGTTCAATAGTGTGTTTTGACTGTTTAAAAAGTGCTAAATAAACAAATAATGGCTGTAAAAATAGCATTAAAATGCAGGTGTTTATAAGAGTCATTTATCATCCTTGATTACAGCCAACACACTTCGCCGAGAGTATTGGCAATTACGAAACTAATTAAAGGTTTATTTTTTGCAGGTAGGTTTTAAGCTTTAATAAGCCTGACTCAAGCTCAAACTTCTGTATTTTAGGGTTTTTAAACTTAAACCCGTTTGATATGTGAGTATTAATCATCGTCGCCATGCCTTCAAAACCCGCAGGGGCAGTTGCAACTAAATCGCTCAATAGTGGTTGAATAAGCTCTTGATGCTCTTCAATTTTGGTTGGATCCTCGTAAATATCGTATACAAGGTTGGTTAGTGTGTGTTGGTTTTGTTGTTCCATAATAATTCTATAGCGCCTTAACTTCGGCGTTTATAGCTCCTTTTTGGATTTGATATTTTTTAATTGTTCATTGCTGCTACGGCATTTTCTTTTAATGTTTTAGCTAAAGTATCAGAGCCATCGTCTAACTTTTGATCAATCACATATTGCGCATTAATAATAACATTTGGCCAATCTTCAAGCTTTGTATAGATTTTTGCTAAATCGTAATGAATCGACCTTAACAGAATTGGATATGGCTCTTCTGCCTGAGTTAAAAAAAGCTCATATAAACGTGCGGCTTCCTTTAAATCTTCTTCAACAAACAAACCACCATCATAAAGCCATGCAAGCCTGCGAATAGCCAAATTTTCATTTTTCAGCACACGGCGCTTTAACTCATTAACATAACGTGAGCCGTCCCCAGTATGATGGCCAATAAAAAGTAATGCTTCATACTCACCCATGTCGTAAGCTTTTTCGCACCACTTTTCAAGCTGTCTAGGCGCGTACATTAAGCTTTTTTGACATTGAAGCATCACTGTATTTTTAGACAACTCAGGATTGTTGATATCAAGATCTGGCCATAAAGTCTTTGATAACGACTTAGCCTGAACTTGAGCAGTGATTGTGCAAAGAACAAAAAAAGCTATAAATATTCTTTTTACCATTTGAGAGTTCCATCAGAATTGACTCTTTGTTCAGGAATATGAACTTGAAATGATTTCACTGAATGTTTAGAAGGGAAACCTTCACGATAAAAATATTGCTGCTTGAGAGTATTTATTTCAGTTGAATCGCCTTCACAACGCCTTTGAGATAGACAAGCAATACCACCTATAAAATCTATAAACCTAATGCTATTGATTCCCCTAATTGGCATTAGGGTATCTAAACCAGGCTCGTAGTTTGAAGCCTGTACAGCATGCCATCGATGCATAAAAGCAACGATACGATTTGCTTTCGATTGATTTAAAACACCCGCTATATTATCAGCCCATATTTTATTACGACGCGTGTGCGTGCTTAAACAGTCCCCTCCAATATATTGATCATAAGAGCACTCCTTATCCATAGCCTCCATCATTTCTTGCGAAATATCTAAGGCTATAATTTTTAAGCCAATATCTCTAGCAGCTTTTGCTAACTCACCATAAGCTTTAGGAACTAAATAACCCCAAGCCCAGTTTTCATCGAAGTATTGTTGAATTTCTCTAAAACCTTTACCCGTACGTTGGTAAAACTCTATTTTTTCTTGCATAGAGCGTGGCAACATCTCCATCGCAAAATGAGTAAATCCTGCTCCTTTAAGCTGCTTTAGGGCTTTAATAGCTTCATATTTATAGCCAGCGGTATTATGGCTTGATTCGCCTAACATAACTAAACGAGCATTACCGGCCATTGTTCTATAATTTACATCCGTGTTTATTTTATTCATTACCTATCCTTGTTTTTTATTTAAATTTTCAAAACACCATCTATAAAATTCAATAGCGTTATTATTCTCAGAGCTGTAAGGAGCAACTGCATATTCATAGCTCATTGCAAATAAAAGCTCTTGTGCAGTGAAGTTACATTCTTCACTTGTTGAATAACACTCCTTAACTTCACGCCATAGTGACATTGCGCGACTTACATACTCGTCACCCCATTTTTCTTTATGTTCCTCAGTATTTCAATTAAGTAAGCAAAGCTACACTGCCTTACTTTTTCTTCCTTTTATTTCCTTTAGCTATCTCTTTTTCAACAGCGGCCCGAGCATCTTTTATATCTTTAAAAAAGTTATATTGATATTTAATTAAGCCTTGGTATTTATTTCCCTTAATTAGATAAAAAGACAGCAGCATAAAAGCTATATTGGTAACCGTAGCAATATGATAACTACTTCCTTCTAAAATTATAAAAGACGGTAAGCAAATCAAAGCTAAAAATACAGCATAGTATTTTAATATATTTGCACATAGGAAAGAGCCCTGGCTAACTTTAAAATTTATAAGGCAAAACATAATTCCAACGGAAAACAAAATGCCCAACAGCCACTCTGGACTTGCATCAAAGTACTGTGTTAACAATGTCATTCCTGAATAAACCGTTCCCAAAAGTAAAATGATTGTTACTAATAAGAACCTACGCAAAAGCTTCCATGGGGGAAATAATAAAAAGATTTCGGTACCTTTAGCCATTAAAAACGTCCCCATTGTAGTGGTCAACTAATTTTGGCCACAGTTTTAGAATCTTGGTATCTAACCTCAGATTCATTTGGCGCTAAACCAGCATTATAATGATGCGGTCTAACATTATTGTAATATCCATTTATGTAATCGCTTACGCTATATTTAGCTTCTTTAAAGTTTTCATATCCAACCTTTGGCATCCATTCCGTTTTAAAGCTTCTAAAAAATCGCTCCATAGCCGCATTATCCCAACAATTTCCGCGTCGACTCATACTTTGTGTAATTTTATAGCGCCATAAACGTTGGCGGTACTTCAAGCTCGTATAATGGCTCCCTTGATCTGAGTGAAACATCAACCCACTTGGCTTACCTCTACTTTCATAAGCGAGTTCAAGCGCCTTTAGTGTTAAATTAGTATCTGGCGACAACGACATTGCCCAACCAACCACTTTACGCGCAAATAAATCAATAACGACCGCTAAATAAGCCCAGCGATTGCCTGTCCAAATATACGTTACATCACCGCACCACACAGTATTCGGTTCAATAACATCAAACTGCCTATCAAGCAGGTTTGGGATTTCAAGGTGTTCATTACCACCGCGCTTATATGAATGTTGAGGAATTTGGCAACTTTCAAGCTTTAACTTAACCATTAGCTTAGCAGCACGATAACGGCTCAATTCAAAATCATTGTTTGTCGCTATTGTAGCTATTGTCCTTGCACCTGCTGAGCCTCCACTCATTCTATGTATTGCTTTAACTTCAGCCTCTAACCTTACTTGCTCAGGTGTCGGCGTTGTATCGCGTATAGCCCAATATTTATAGCTGCTGCGATGCACATCGAATACGCCACATAGCACGCTAATGGGATAATGCTCTCGTTGATTTAACTTCTCGATTAACGAGAATTGTTCAGGGAGTCGGACATCAAGAGAGCGGTAGCCTTTTTTAATATGTCCTTTTCTAATTCAATGCGTTGGATTTGCTTTTTAAGTTCACGAATTTCAATTTGTTCGGGCGTCATTGGTGAAGCCGATAGTGACTGACCATTACGCTCTTGCTTTAATTGAGTAACCCACTTACTTACGGTTGATTTACCAACACCCATAGCCTTGGCTGCATCTTCTTGCGTATAACCTTGGTCGACTACAAGCTGAGCCGTTTCTAATTTGATTGCCGCAGAATACGTTGCGCGTTTTAATTTCGTCATTTTTTCACCCAAATTTGTATGCTTATTAGCATAACATTTCTTTCTTAATGGGTGGCCAAAATCACTGTACCACTACACATAGACCTAACTTTAAATTTTAGCTAATCAAAACTCTTGAGTTTTTTTGAAACGTACCAAACCATACCTACTTATTTAAGTAATTATTTTAGATAGTTTGGAGCCGTTATTACATTTAAAATGTTAAATATATTTCGCTAATTCTGTCTATTAAAGCTTGAATCATTAAAATCATACACAAATGTGGACGGTATTCTCACCACACTTTATCCCAACTACTCTGACTCTGAACGGTGACAAACAAGTGGAGAAAAGTCTGTATTTTCAATCTTAATTGAACAATTCATATTAACCACATTTTGGCTTAGTAGAGATAGCTCCAACTCAAATGTTAGAGTCTGAGATTCAACACTCAGATTGTAGGTATCTAAAAATGATAACTTTTTAAAATCATGTGTAACTTTTAAAGCTTCATCATACACGCTACAAATATTCTTTCGTTTGATAAGCGCATTACTACCTGCTTCTAAAATCTCTAACCGTAAACATGGAAAGTAACTATCAGGATGAAATTTTATCCAGCGGAATAAGTTATCATTAACCCTTTCCACATTCATCTCTATAACATCAAGGCTCACATAAGATCTGTCATCATTACTTTCAGAGTCAGTACAAAAGAAAATTAAAATAAAATATACGCTAGTAATTATTAGTTTCATCAAGCACCTATGAATTTATATACTTAGTCCGAGCCTGCTGCCTAGTTAGTGGAACACCACTCCAGTTAGCACTTTTATTAATTTCAGCTTTAAAAGAAATTAAATCATTATTCGCAACATGTTTTTGTAAAACTTTACGGCTTGCAGGGTGGTAATCTCCTCTGAACCTTAAATCTATCAGGACGTTTTTTATCTTCGAGTTTAAATTTAGCCAATCTGTTTTTCCATATGTTTGACTTGTTATAGTTTTATTACATATCCGCTTTACATCAGCTTCCATTTCTTTATAAACAATTTCAAATAGCTTTAATTGCACCTGTGCTGATACTTCAAAATCAAGTAAGTCTTTTTCTATAACAAACTGCTTAGCTGTATTACCCATTTTACCTGCAGCAAGGGCTATAACGTTAGCTACTTTATTATCGATACCCGCTTGAATAAGATGACCACTAACTTTGGAAAATGTCTTATCACGCATATCATAACCTCGACCAATGGTTAGCCCAGACCTATTAGATGGAACATGAAAACAGCGGCTATGATAAATCCCACCTTCGGTTCCTTCTGCATCCCATGTTAAAATGCCATAAGTTGGTTTAGTTATTGAAACCGTAGTATAAGTACTAAACAAAAATTCAACTAACTTTCTAAAAGTCCCTCGATTTGCAGCAACAATACCATCTGGATTCCCCATTTTTATAATTCTTTTTTGAAAGTGCTGAATTAAATCTATAAAGTTACTATCTACCTTACTATTTGCAATAGGAGGTAATCCCGTTTTACGTGCATAAGCATTTAAGAGTGAACGTATCAGTTTTACGTCAGCCGATTTATTTGCTGATTTTAACCCAACACTTGCAGTCATATTTAAGTTAAACATGAAATTCCTTTTCTATAAAAATACTTTTTTAACTATTTATATTAGTACTATTCAAATTTTGAACATTTCGATGAAAATCGACTATATTATTATACAGCTTCCTCCCTACCGACGGGATTACAATTTCTAAACAGATATCAAGCCATAAAAATGACAATCATCTATATATATCTAAAAACTTACCGAGAGTGTTATCTCCCATAATAAATTCATATTGCTCTGTATCTCCCCATTCATTACCAGCTTCATTAGTATCTGGGTGAAATAATAGTGAAACACCTGTTTTTGAATCCATGTTTTGATTTAAACCGCGAAAGCTATAATGCTCTAAAGTAGCAATTTTGTATTTTTCAACATACTCACCATTTAACTTAAAAAGTTGAACTTCCATATCGGCATATGCTTCAACAAAAACTCGGTTTAGCTTTTTAGAAAAAACTGCACTAGCATCAAAGCTAAAATTTATTTCAATTAGCTCTCCTTCATAGACCCATGACAGGGTTGTATTAGGCGAATCACCTTCTCTGTTAAACACTCTTTTTATTTTCATAAATCCTAAATAACTCTATTAAATATACTTTGAAATTTGACTTTATATGAATCAGGTTTTGCTAGCTATTTAAGTATTTACTTTCGTCCACTCTCTGCTAGCCCCAGGTTCATACCTTACAAACCAGGGGTTTGGTTGTTGCTCTGCAGGTATAAAATTAATGGCGTTAGGCGTTTCAAAAACACCTACAGGCTGCCCTTTATCTTTCAAACATACAAATTGCCCATCAATTAATTCAAATATACCTTGCTCGCCACCAGCAAGGAAAATACGCTCTTCAATTGCCCCAACTCCGTACCATGAATATTTAGCAGATCCAATATCTGTGAAGCCATTTTTTGCATTACCTACTAGTAAACAGCCACTTCGACCAGTAATAAAAACCTTGTCTCGAGAAAGCACTTTTACATCAGTGAACGCATCTTGCTGCGGTATGCCTGAAGGTAAAGTTATTTTCAACCATTCATTCCCATCGAAATGATGTATGTTTCCATCATAACCAACAACATATACGTCATCAGAAGCTGAGCCATCTATTGCATTTGGCGCTTTTGGAAGTGTGTACTTAGTCCAAGACTGACCGTCCCAGTGAAACGCAGGACCTGCAAAGGAGGTTACCCATACATCTTCGTCTGTTGTTCCCCAAATTGCATTTAACTGACCTTTAAATACTTCAGTAACATTCCACTTAATATCAAAACTACCTGAATTAAATTTTAATCGCTCAAAAGGCGGCTGCTTAAAATTAATATTAGCATTAGTAAATACGTCACCTTGGTCATCTACAACCCATAAATGACCGTTTTGTGATGACCACATAGCGTTAAGCTGAAAATTTGCACCTAAACACGTCTTAACGTGTGTTTTTTCCTTTAAGCTTACACCGCCTACAGCATTTAACGCATCCGCCTCATTGTAATATGTTATTAATCTATGCTCACCAAGGTTTGATACCTTAAGATCAATTACATGTACTATCTCATAATCATTACGCATTATTTATACTTCCAAATTCATTAAAAATCTTCGCCTATCTCAATGGTATCATCATCAGGAACACCACCACCGCCAACTAAATTAGACATTTTGGCATCTTTATTAACCCCTGCATTATCTAAGTAGTTTTCAGCATCTATTCGAATCGCCTTAGCCACTAAAGCTGCTTCCTCTTCTGGGATCCTCGCCTCGTATACGCCTGGCGCCCTCTCAATTGTCTCCATACTAAGCGACTTTGCCGTCTCACTCTCCATATGGTCTAGCCATTCATTTACTGTGGCGTACTCGCCTTTTTTATCAAGCGATTTAGCATAGTCTTTTTCAACATCAGTAAGGTACCTATGCTCAGTGCCTTTACTTTGATCATCAAATACAAAGTATGTTATCGCATCGGCTTCATTGTAATTACCAAAGTCTTTGCCTATTGGTACATTAGAGCGCTTTTCTTTTGCATACTTAGATCTTTCCATAAAGCAAGAGTGGGGAATAAAGTGTTCCCGCTGGTAGCCTTCCTTTGTTATTCCTTGTAATTTTTTATAAGGGCCAACAACCACTCCATGCTTTTCATATAATGCTTTTCTGACGGATTCATCTGTGAGATCAAGCTCATCGTCTGCTAATTCTCTTTTTGACTTAACATCTAACTTTGGCTCTTCTGTATAGTCATTATATTTATTTGGGCGTGCAGATGACCAATCTTTATTATCTGCGAAAGTAACTTGCGTACCACCACCCTTGAGATACTTCCCATTATCTACTTGCGGGCCAACAGGGCCTTCGTATACTTTAAATGGCCTTAGCACTTCATAAGTAACAACATTATCTAATGTTGGCTTCCATGACTCTTTAATAGCTAGTTTTTGCCTTCCATATTCTGTATTTGTAATATTGTCGAATGTAGCAAACCTACCCGGCATATCTTCACTACCATCGTCGACTATCATACTGAAGGTCTCGCCTACCTTCATATCCCTTATGGTCGCTTTGTAATCAAAGCCAATAGGCCATGGAGACATATTTTCAACTAAATCTTTATAGGCTGCTGCAGCTTCCGAAGAACTTGAGAACATGCCTTTATGATCTTTTTGAAATTCATTCCATGTATTCTCTTTACAACTCAACCCAAACGGATCCACCCAATTAACCGGGTTTGGTGCATATTGATAATGGTTAATTCCACCCACTAAACCAATCGGGTCTTGATTTATAAAGCGTTGTTGTTTGGGGCTGTAGTAGCGATAACGGTTGTAATGTAAGCCGCTCTCGATATCTAAATATTGTCCTTGAAAACGGATTGGTTGAGTGAAGGTGTTTTCTTTATTAAAGTCAGTATCGGCTTCTGACTCTTCATAACCATATACATTTGCTTGGTTTTCCCACACGACTTCTGCTTTGTTATTGGTCACAAAGCGTGGGGTATTCAGTTGGTCTAGGTGGTAGTAGAACACCTCGCCTTGTTTAATTAGTGCTACTGGGTGAAATTGGTTTGGTAGGTTGATATACCAAGTATATTCACCGTGTTGGTATTCGCCAATTAGCTGGTCGTTATCCCAAATGTAGTCAATTTTGCCCTGCTCGGTGTGCTTGGCAATACGACGCCCGAGTGGGTCGTAGTCGTATTGAGTAAGCGTGCCGTTGTTATTAAAGCAACTTAGCTGATTAAACGCGTTGTATTCACGGCGGGTTTTTATGCCTTTGCCGGTTTCGCGTATTTGGTTACCAAATTCATCATAATGAAAGTCGCTGTCACCAAAGTGAGTTAAACGGTCGGCATCAGTGATGCCAGTAATAACATCATCATTATCATTTAAATCACTTGAAGTTGTATCAGTTTCATCGCTATTCGGTGCAAAATCGTTATATTCACTATGAATTTCACTAGGTATGTTCGCTGACTGGTTGCTTTCAACCTTATTGATGGCATCACTTGGCTGAGGAGTTTGCTGCTCGGCTAATTCGTTATTTTGAACAGTTGACTGGCTAACTGGTATTGCGTGGTTGTATCAACATCAGAACTCGCTAAGTTTTGCTGGATTAACTGGCCAAGGCTGTTGTACTCAAAATTAATGTTATGACTACTTACACCTTCCTCTTTACGCGCAATCAGCTGGTTTACGCTGTCGTAATTGTATGCACAGGTATCAAATAGTGCTTGCGCAGGATGGGTTAACTGCTGCTGTGTTAAGCGGTTAAATACATCAAATTGTTGGGTAAGAGTTACATCATTACCAAACTTTTGCGTTTGGATATTACCTTGGCTGTCGTAGCTAAGCGCTGCAAGTTCAACAGCCGTGCTGTTGGCTTGCTGTAAGTGAATGCCACTCAACTGACCAAATTTATTATAACTGTAATTCAGTTTGCTTGAATCGGGTAAAATCAGTGTTTGGCGTCTGCCGTATTCATCGTAACTGTATTTTAAGGTATGCGCTTGTTGCTGATTATGTACTTGCTCAGCACGTACTAATCGCCCGCCTTTATCAAACTGCTGCTTTAAGGTTGATTGTGCATTATGGGCACGGGTAATTTTACCTTGCAGGTTATAGCTGTAGTAATTGGCGTTATTAACGATGTGAGTATCGGTTGCCAAACTTGCATGCTGCGCAATCACGCGGCCTAATTTATCACGCTCTATTTTTACATGGCGTTTATCACTTTGTGTAACCGAGGTTAAGCGGTTGCAAGCATCGTATTTATATTGCTGTTAGTCACCAGCATAAGCAAATTGCCTAAGCCATTTAAACATCCATATTGTTAAAGAGCGTATTGATCTTATGTCTTAAAGTGGGTGCCTGTTTTATTTCTTTCGTTTTATCTTGGGAAATAATCTAGACATAAATGAGCATGGCTTATTGCTAAACTATAAAACGAACTAAATTGGCACGCCTCGGTCTGCACCTGGTTTAATTATAAGATCATTATCACGCAATCGTTTACGACATTCATCGGCAACAAATTCTAATTGATTTAGATCAGATGCATTTCTATCAAAAAGACTTTTATCTATACGATAATACTCTTCATAATCAACTTTACGATTACTTACCGGAATAGACACATAATAATCACCAGAGCTTTCTTCAATACCAACCGAAAAAAACTTTTCTTTAGAAAAAAATAAATCTTTAAATTTCATAATATTCCCCTTAATCTTTTACGTTCTTAACACTAAACCTGCTTGTCGGAATATCACCAACGTCTATCACAGCCTCAGAGCTACCATCCGGTAATCTTCCACCAACAAGCCATTGATCATTAGCACCAGCTTCATTACCTGAAGGCATTCTAAGCCCCAAACTATCAGGATCCGCAAAATCAACACGCATTAATTCATTACCCTCTAACATCTCTCGAGGTAAACCTATTGCTTCAGCTAGCGCACCGGGGTCTCCAGCAGCTTGAAACATCAATGCATCAGCTTCACTATTAGGCATAACAAATGAAGTTCCATCACGCTGCCCGGTCCATATTTTTCCAAATTGGACTTTGTCATAAATCGTGAAGCTCCACCATTAAACTGCTGAATATGAGCATCAATATATGACTGAGGAAGATATTTAGCGGGCTTTGGCCGAACACCATTTTTCATATTTTGTACTTCTTGCATCATCTGGTAACTGGTTGAAGCTTCAGAACTATTTTTAAAATGTCCTTTAGTATTTTTCTGAAAGGTATTCCATGTATTTTCCTTACAACTCAACCCAAACGGATCCACCCAATTAACCGGATTCGGTGCATATTGATAGTGGTTTATGCCGCCCACTAAGCCTATCGGATCTTGGTTTATAAACCTTTGCTGTTTCGGGCTGTAGTAGCGATAACGGTTGTAATGTAAACCGCTTTCCTCATCTAAATATTGCCCCTGAAAACGGATTGGTTGAGTAAAAGAGTTTTCTTTATTTAACTCTGATTCTGCTTTTAGTTCTTCGTAACCATACACATCCGCTTGGTTTTGCCATACAACTTCTGCGTTATTGTTGGTTACAAAACGTGGGGTATTCAGCTGGTCTAGGTGGTAGTAATACACCTCACCTTGTTTAATTAGCGCGACCGGGTGAAATTGATTTGGTAGGTTGATGTACCAGGTATACTCGCCGTGCTGGTATTCGCCAATTAATTGGTCGTTATCCCAAATGTAATCAATCTTGCCCTGCTCGGTATGCTTGGCGATGCGTCGACCCAATGGGTCGTAGTCGTAATGCGTGAGCGTACCGTTGTTGTTAAAGCAACTTAGCTGATTAAACGCGTTGTACTCGCGGCGGGTTTTTATACCTTTACCGGTTTCGCGTATTTGGTTACCAAATTCATCATAATGAAAGTCGCTATCCCCGAAATGGGTTAAACGGTCTGCGTCCGTGGTGCCTTTAATAACCCTATCATCTTCGCTTAGGTCACTAGCAAGCGTTGCTGACTTTGAGTCACTATACTCACTGGGAAGCACGTGATTTGTGCTTTCTGACTGATTACTTTCAACCTTATTGCTGGCGTCATTAGCATCGCTATCATCATTTGGCTGAGTAGTCTGCTGCTCGGCTAACTCGGTATTTTGAATTTTTGATTGGCTAACTGGGTTACCAAAACTATCCCACTGGTATTGGGTGGTTGTATCAGCTTCAGAACTGGCTAGATTTTGTTGAATTAACTGGCCAAGGCTGTTGTACTCAAAATTGATATTATGGCTACTAACACCTTCCTCTTTACGCGCAATCAACTGGTTTACGCTGTCGTAATTGTACGTACAGGTATCGAATAGCGCTTGCGCAGGATGAGTTAACTGCTGCTGTGTTAAGCGGTTAAATACATCAAATTATTGGGTAAGAGTTACGTCATTACCAAACTTTTGCGTTTGAATATTGCCTTGGCTGTCATAAGTTAATGTTATGAGCGGCTGTGCAGTACTAACTGTGCTGTTGGCTTGGTGCAAGTAAATAGCACTTAGCTGACCAAATTTATTTTAGCTATAATTCAGTTTGCTTGAATCGAGTTAAGTAAGGCACTTCCTTGCCCTCATTAGCATAGAAGACTTAAGGGAAATTACCTAAGCTTTCAAACATCCATGTTTATAAAGAGCGTTGTATTTTTACGTTTTAAATACGTATTTAGGTTATTTTTAGTTTTCTTAGAAACCTTAAGTCAATCACTACTAAATATTAATTTCCAGTTAGTTATTAAAATTATTAACTGAAAAAACAATGCTACATATAGAAACATCTCAACTGACTTCGAAATATCATGATTCAAATACGTCATAATGCCAAATATAAGAGCTATAGATAAGTAAATAATCTCTTCTTTTAATAAATGCAATAACTTTGCTCTATTGTTCATTACTCTTCCTAATAATATTTTTGTCAGACATAAACGCCACTAATAACTCCAGCTCATGAATTAGTTCTGTAATTTTTATTCTGTAAAAAGATTTACAATTTACTTATCTGAGTTAACTTTAGTAATACAACCCTCACTTTCTGGTATCAAGACAGATTCGGAGGCTAACTTCTGACCAAACATCGTTATACTATCTGTAGAAAATTTACCTACCTCGACTAAAGCTGAAGTTTTGGCTGCGACAGGGGTAGAACCGACCATTGAACTTCTCGTTGCATTTGATATTGCACTGTTGAGTCCTCCGAAACCTTTTTCTAAGGTTAAAATGCTCCCGCTATTTAAGCGTCCAGCAAAGGTACCACCCAACAGACCAACAGTTCCAGCAATTGAAGCTTCTGTTATAGTTGTTTCTTTTCCATTAATATAATTTGAAGTAAAAGTTCCTCCTGTATTAGATATACTAGCCAGAACTGCAGTATAAGCAATAGCTTTAGTAGATGAAATTCTGCCAATCGAAGCTGCATTTACAAATATTGAACTTCCACCACCAGCAACTGCGCCAACGACCGCTGAAACAGCGACAGAAACAGGATCAATTTCTCCATTCAAAACGTGTTGTGCTATTGCATCAAGACTCCAGCTACGAGCGCTCCCATTAACATAGCTTTAACCAAACCCTGCTTTATTTGTGAAGCATTACCATCCTTACAACTCAACCCGAACGGATCCACCCAATTAACCGGATTTGGCGCATATTGATAATGGTTGATTCCACCCACTAAACCTATCGGATCTTGGTTTATAAAACGCTGTTGTTTAGGGCTGTAATAGCGATAGCGGTTGTAATGTAAGCCGCTCTCTTCGTCTAAATATTGCCCTTGAAAGCGAATTGGCTGAGTTAAGGAACCAAAACCAAACAAGACACCCAACAAGACACCCACTCTAATTCTGCAAGCAAAGCTGTTTTTCTAGATTTATTTTTTTAGGCTAATAATTAATATTTTACGACTGCGTTACTTCATTTCATCCAGTAAATAAACCATTATCACCTTTAAACCTAAATTACACGCATAGAAACAACTGCACCATTGCAGTAACAACTTTTTCTAATGAGTAATTTAAAGTTTATGCTAATAGCTTTTCACAGTTACTAAGATCCGCTCGCCGTTTTCTGTTTAGATTTTCACAGTAACTTGCTTGTGAAGACGGGCGGCCAACTGCACCATGAAATACGCGTGTAAATTGCGTAGTCAGTTTCACCCAGTTTTCTGGCGATATATTTAACCTTTCTAGCAAAGGGAGGTTCATATTATTAATATACCCGCGTTTATCCTCTTGTATTACTCGCCCTGTTAACTCAACAAGTTCAAGGTACGATTTAAGTTCAAACGGTAATCCTTTTGGCATTATTTGACGTGGCATACCTGCAAAGCGGAGCAATTTTTTTGTTTGTTTGCCATCTTTTGCGTATGTTAGCCGCTTTTGAACGCTCGTATGGTCAGAGTCTTCTGGTGTATTTGCCATTTTGGCTCTGATGGGGTTTAAGTCTACATACGCCATGCAGGCCGCAAGTGCGGCTTCATCAAGGAGTGCTTGAGATTTAAAGCGACCTTCCCAGAATCTGCCTGAGCAGTTATCTTCTTTATTTGCTCTACGAGCAATATTTTCATTCAATAAGCGCATAAACCAGCTAATACTTGATAGGCGCTCTCGATATTGTTTGACTGTTTGATTAAAAAAGATAAGCTCAGCTTTACTTAACTTTTCACCTTGTATGTATTTTTGCGTGAGTAACGTGCCTTTACACAGTTTATGCCAGCGAATAACAATTGCTTTATCATTCAGTCTATTTGCTTTTTTATCATCAACATACAACACTAAGTGCGTGTGGTTACTCATAACAGCATAAGCACACACATCAATACAAAATATCTTGGCTAATTCAAGCAGCTTATCCTCAACCCAGCCTCGTCGATGTTCATAAGATTGCCCTGTAAAATGGTCTTCACCGCACAAAAAAGCACGCCGAACACAACGCGAGATACAGTGGTAATATTTTGTATCAACCAAACTTACTTGACGCTTTCTTGCGATTGCCATAAGACACCCTGCTTTTTTTTGCACTGATAAAAGCCTAGTACTTAGTTAGCCAAACTGCAAAAATTAGGATGGGTGTCTAGTTTATTTCTAGTTTATTCTTCTTCTCCAATTATTGCATTTTAAATCACTTTAAAATTAATGACCTACAATAAAATCTCTCTAAAAAATTTTAAAAGATGTAATTTAACTACATCATCAGTTATCTGGATAGATTGTGGCCTAGATGAGAGGATATATGAGCTTCTGGCTTTATTTCTAATATTAAAGCCTCCTTTTTCATAGGTGCCTGCATTTGAGCTACGACTAATTAGAATTTCTTCATTTTTAAAGACTTTGGAAACCGCGTGTTGATTTTTTGGTAAACCACCATCTGTTGGTTTTTTCCAGAAGCCGTTGACAATAGTATTTTCAAGCCATTCAACAGCATCGATTGGAATTTCAATTTGATTTTCTAATATATCAAGCTTATTTATCGAGTAAATATAGATAATTATATGCTCTTTACTTAAATACAGATCAAAAAAGTCATTGCCACTTTTATTTTGTGGTATCAACTTCACATGCTTATATTTAAGTCTTTCTTTTTCTGTGTTTACTAAACTAAACTGTTTCATATTAATCCGGTAACTAGCTATGTTTTAATGGTATTTCTAATATTTTTTTCTGTGCTATCAACTCTTTCACTGACACTGGGCTATGCTGAATCTCAAGAATTTCAAGTGCACCAGGTTTACCTTGTTTCGACTTCATTTCAGTTAAACCATCCCCTGTGAAGACTTCCCAAGCACCGATCTCAGATAAGATCACCTGCCTAGTTAAAAACTCATCTGCTTGACCAGAATCTGAGAAGTGCTCAACAGCAAAGGCTTGAGCTCTATCCTCTTTAAAACTTTCAGTCCAATGTAATCCCCTATCGGAAAGATGTGTATTGAAGTCAGACCAATGCTTTCTAAATTTCTTAGAATATTCCGGCGTCATAACCTTATCAACTAGATGTGGATCTAGTTCACCTGCGAACTCAATTTTTAACTTTTCTTTTATATTTGAAAAAGTAGGTACAAAAACATCAGAACCATTCTGTTCGTGATCTTCTCCTCTGTCTATAACATATAAAACATAATCTTGGTTAGGATCATAATTGGTGCCAAACACATCAGCAATTATTTTAGGATCACTATCAGCATATTCTATTTGATCAAAAGTACTCATCCAGAGAGGATGGCGGCCTGAAGACTCTCGTAAATGACCAACAGGCCCTTCATTCAATTCAGGTATAATTACTTCCTTAGTTTCATTATTTTTAGGAGCTGTGGAAAACCTAACAACGAACCTATCCGTTGGAGGTTGCCCCGATGATGCCATTGAACGCAATTCATCATCTGAGTATTTAGGAACATAACCGCCATTATCATCAATTCTCTGTTTCGCCAGCTCTAACTTATCAAGAACATCTGCTAAAGAACTAGGACCCTCTATAGAATACTCAGGCTTGGCATCATTTACTTTTTTAATAAGCTTATGAGAGCTATCTTCTATTAAACTATTTTTAATTTCTTTTGGAGTTAATTGCCCATCTTGAGCTGCTTTAAATAATTTTTCAGATAGTTTTGGACTTATGCACCCAGAAGCAACTCTTGTATCTAACGCTTCTTTTAAGCTCTTCTCACCCTCTTCACACATCAACCCCATCGGATCCACCCAATTGACCGGATTTGGCGCATATTGATAGTGGTTTATGCCACCTACTAAGCCAATCGGGTCTTGGTTGATAAAGCGTTGCTGTTTGGGGCTGTAGTAACGATAACGGTTGTAGTGTAAGCCGCTCTCAATATCTAGGTATTGCCCTTGAAAACGGATTGGTTGAGTGAAGCTATTTGTATTGCTTACCTCTGACTCTTCATAACCATACACACCCGCTTGGTTTTCCCATACTACTTCTGCTTTGTTGTTGGTTACAAAACGTGGGGTATTCAGTTGGTCTAGGTGGTAGTAGTACACCTCGCCTTGTTTAATCAGTGCGACTGGGTGAAATTGATTTGGCAGGTTGATGTACCAAGTATATTCACCGTGTTGGTATTCGCCGATTAGCTGGTCGTTATCCCAAATGTAGTCAATTTTGCCCTGCTCGGTGTGCTTGGCGATACGGCGACCGAGTGGGTCGTAGTCGTATTGAGTGAGCGTGCCGTTGTTGTTAAAGCAACTTAGCTGATTAAATGCATTGTATTCGCGGCAGGTTTTTATGCCTTTGCCAGTTTCGCGTATTTGGTTACCGAATTCATCATAATGAAAGTCGCTATCGCCAAAGTGGGTTAAACGGTCGGCATCAGTTATGCCTGTAATAACAGCATCATTATCACTTAAATCACTAGCAAGCGCTTCAGCACTTGAATCGTTATACTCACTATGAATTACATTAATTTTGCTTTCTGAATGATTACTTTCAACCTTATTGGTCGCATCGCTATCATCATTGTGCTGAGTAGCTTGTTGTTCGGATAACTCGTTATTTTGAATTTTTGATTGGCTAACTGGGTTACCAAAACTGTCCCACTGGTATTGCGTGGTTGTATCATTCTGAGAGCTTGCAAGCGTTTGCTGGATTAACTGGCCAAGACTGTTGTACTCAAAATTAATATTGTGGCTGCTAACGCCCTCTTCTTTTTTGGCAATCAGCTGATTTACGTTGTCGTAATTGTACGTGCAGGTGTCAAATAGTGCCTGCGCTGGATGGGTTAACTGTTGCTATGTTAAGCGGTTAAATACATCAAACTGTTGAGCAAGGGTTATATCATTCCCAAAACGCTGCGTTTGGATATTGCCTTGGCTGCATAGCCATAAAGACTTAAGCAAAATTGCCAAAGCCTTTAAAACTTCTATGTTGTTAAAGAGCATTTTATCTTATGTTTAAGATGAGTTTCTGTCAGTTTTTCACTCAAATGTTAAAATGGGTATCTAATTTATTCTCTTTTTAAAGTTGTTATTTTACATAACTTTAATGCTCGTTATATAGAGTCGGGTTTTCCAATTAATTGATAATGAATTCAAGACCAACTAAACTCTTTAAAATCAATAAGCTCGATTTAAACGAACAAACTGATGATGCTTTATATCATACCCGAAGTGCCAATCAGTAAAATGATCAACTGGCGAATCAGATATACATACTATAGACACTTCAGTTTTAGGATGTGAAGATAAATAATATAATTTAAAATTATCAATTGACGTAATATTTTCAATTTCTTTTCCTGCACTATCGAGGATGTAACTAATTTTGTGTAAATGCCTATCATAATTTACTCTATCAAGAGTTTAAGGATTAGGCGATGAACATGAATAAAGAAGAACTTGAAGCGTTTGCAAAAGAAGCAGCTAAAAGCATTAAAACACCTGACGATTTAAATCAATTTAGTCAGATGTTAAAAAAGATAACCGTTGAAGCCGCACTTAATGCAGAAATGGATGAACATTTAGGCTATCAAAAACACAGTAAATCCACGAGCAGTAATAGCCGAAACGGTAAAACAAGTAAGCGTATCAAGACAGAAGACGGTGAGTTTGAGCTTGATACGCCCCGCGACCGTGAAGGCTCTTTTGAGCCGCAGCTTGTTAAAAAGCATCAATCTCGATTCACCTCAATGGATAATAAAATTTTATGGCTGTATGCCCAAGGAATGAGCACACGCGATATCGTGAATGCTTTTCATGAGTGGTATGGCGCTGATATCTCTCCCACATTGGTGTCACGTGTTACCAGTGCTGTTATGGAGCAGGTCACTGAATGGCAATCTCGCCCCCTGGATGCGATTTATCCTATTGTTTATTTGGATTGCCTGGTTGTAAAAATACGCCAAGATAAGCGCGTTATCAAAAAGTCTATTTACCTTGCTTTAGGTATTAATATTGACGGCCATAAAGAATTGCTTGGCATGTGGATTTCAGAAAATGAAGGGGCTAAGTTTTGGTTGAGCGTGCTCACCGAATTAAGCCAACGGGGCGTTGAAGATATCTTAATCGCGTGCGTAGATGGCCTGAAGGGATTTCCTGATGCAATTAATACTGCTTACCCGCAAACTCATGTTCAATTGTGTATAGTGCATATGGTTCGCAACTCATTGAAATATGTCTCATGGAAAGATTATAAAGCCGTGACGGCTGATTTGAAGCTGATTTACCGCTCGTCGACAGAAGAGGAGGCGTTGCTGGAGTTGGAGCGATTTGCAGAGAAATGGGACAATCAATATCCTCAAATAGCAAAGTCATGGCGTGCGAATTGGGACAATTTAAACACGTTATTTAATTATCCGGATGCAATACGAAAAGCCATTTATACAACGAATGCCATTGAGTCACTCAACAGCGTTATTCGCCGAGCGATTAAAAAGCGTAAGATATTTCCAAATGACGACTCTGCGAGAAAAATGATTTATTTGGCAATAAAAGAGGCATCGAAAAAATGGACGATGCCAATTCGTGACTGGCGAAATGCAATGAGTCGTTTTATCATTGAATTTGAGGAACGACTCAGCAAGCATATTTAAAATGTAAAACGGGCAGTTACACAGAATCCGTTACAGGCTCGCACTATCTAGAACGATCAGTTTTTCAGGTAACTCTTCACCTTTTAACAAAACCAATACATACCCTTGGTTTTCATTAACGACAGCATGCTCCAAGTTAGTGTAAGGTATCCGTATTCTTTCATCACCTAAGCTCCAACTTACAGCATTATCAGTTACATCAAAGTTACTAATTTTTGTCATATTCATCTCTATAATGGTTCTTCATTAATAATTTTCAAATACTTCATCCTTTCCGGAGGTGCAACCTGCATTTCTACTTGTGAGCCACCTCCTGATAGGTACTTGCCAGATTCTTTATCTACTTGAGGACCAACTGGTCCTGATTTCACGCGGAGTTCCTCTGTCAATTCAAAAGAAACAACACGATCTAATTCTGGTTTCCATGCATCTTTCACTGCTAATTTATTTCTAACATATCCTTGGTTTGGAATTGCGTCGAGAGAACCAAACAAGAACCAAACAAGACATCCACTCTAATTCGAACCAAACAAGACATCCACTCTAATTCTGCAAGCAAAGCTGTTTTTCTAGATTTATTTTTTTAGGCTAATAATTAATATTTTACGACTGCGTTACTTCATTTCATCCAGTAAATAAACCATTATCACCTTTAAACCTAAATTACACGCATAGAAACAACTGCACCATTGCAGTAACAACTTTTTCTAATGAGTAATTTAAAGTTTATGCTAATAGCTTTTCACAGTTACTAAGATCCGCTCGCCGTTTTCTGTTTAGATTTTCACAGTAACTTGCTTGTGAAGACGGGCGGCCAACTGCACCATGAAATACGCGTGTAAATTGCGTAGTCAGTTTCACCCAGTTTTCTGGCGATATATTTAACCTTTCTAGCAAAGGGAGGTTCATATTATTAATATACCCGCGTTTATCCTCTTGTATTACTCGCCCTGTTAACTCAACAAGTTCAAGGTACGATTTAAGTTCAAACGGTAATCCTTTTGGCATTATTTGACGTGGCATACCTGCAAAGCGGAGCAATTTTTTTGTTTGTTTGCCATCTTTTGCGTATGTTAGCCGCTTTTGAACGCTCGTATGGTCAGAGTCTTCTGGTGTATTTGCCATTTTGGCTCTGATGGGGTTTAAGTCTACATACGCCATGCAGGCCGCAAGTGCGGCTTCATCAAGGAGTGCTTGAGATTTAAAGCGACCTTCCCAGAATCTGCCTGAGCAGTTATCTTCTTTATTTGCTCTACGAGCAATATTTTCATTCAATAAGCGCATAAACCAGCTAATACTTGATAGGCGCTCTCGATATTGTTTGACTGTTTGATTAAAAAAGATAAGCTCAGCTTTACTTAACTTTTCACCTTGTATGTATTTTTGCGTGAGTAACGTGCCTTTACACAGTTTATGCCAGCGAATAACAATTGCTTTATCATTCAGTCTATTTGCTTTTTTATCATCAACATACAACACTAAGTGCGTGTGGTTACTCATAACAGCATAAGCACACACATCAATACAAAATATCTTGGCTAATTCAAGCAGCTTATCCTCAACCCAGCCTCGTCGATGTTCATAAGATTGCCCTGTAAAATGGTCTTCACCGCACAAAAAAGCACGCCGAACACAACGCGAGATACAGTGGTAATATTTTGTATCAACCAAACTTACTTGACGCTTTCTTGCGATTGCCATAAGACACCCTGCTTTTTTTTGCACTGATAAAAGCCTAGTACTTAGTTAGCCAAACTGCAAAAATTAGGGTGGGTGTCTAGTTTATTCATGTATCTAGTTTATTCATGTACCAGGTTTGACCTGTAAAATGCTCATCCATACAAGATGCACCCCGAATGCAACGATACAGTGGTAGCACTTTGTTCACCAACCTGCAAAAATTAGTGTGGGTGTCTAGTTTATTTTTGTAGTTAAATACATCAAACTGTTGAGTAAGGGTTATGTCTTTACCAAACTTTTGCGTTTGAATATTACCTTGGCTGCATAGCCATAAAAGACATAAACAAAATTGCCTAAGCCTTTAAAACTTCCATGTTATTAAAGAGCGACTTATCTTGTATTTAAGAAGCGTGTCTGGTTATTTTTCTTCTAAGAATGTTTACAAATACTTAAACTAAACTTCTATACCTTCAATAAGATTTGCAAATCGACCATAGCTATTAAATAAGTCTTTATCATCGCCTAAATCACTTTCTAAAAATAGATATACCAATCTAATTCTACCTAAAGGATAATAGCTCTTCATACAATCAATTTTATCAAAAAAGGGTCTCAGAGCCTCTAATGCTTCATAGGCTGCTTTACTATAGGGTTTTGCTAAAAGCATACTTTCTAAGTCAATTCGCTCTTTTTTTAATTTAGCCATTTTATTCATTTTTTACCATCATCTTTGGAGAACTAAATTTCTCTCTGTTGATTAAAATGGTTTGCCTCCCCTCACTCCGGTAGTGGTTGCCCTTGTTAACGGAAAATGGAGCTATCTTGCTTTGATACATATTATTTTTCGGGGGGATTACCCCTATTGTTTTATTTACACTTATTAGAAGCCAACAAAATCATTATTTGCAGAAATGAATCGACAATTAATGATGGATGTATTCTATTTTTCTTTGGTGAAAATATGCACAAATTATTAAAAGGGTCTAATTAAGTAACTGTTTGGCCTGAAATATCACACTAACAGTGAAATCTTATAATGTACCCTTTTGATATTTTTCAGTTAAGTCTTTCCATAAATCCATCAAGCCACCCTCAAATAAAAAACTATCAGAGAAAGTAATATCTTGAGGATTAGTACTGATTTTGTGATGATCCTTTCGGTCTAAATTATCCAGAATATACCCTCCTTCGCGACGTGCATTACCTGCATCCATTGCTCTTCCCAGAATAATATACTCCCCATTAACCTTTTCTTTATCTGTTGCTATTTTATTAGCGGGTAAGCCATTTTCTTTAGACGGTTTCCTAAAGAATTCAAGTTTATTAATAAACCACGGTAATATTTCTAACGGGGCATCAAATTGTTCAGTGGCTAAATAGGAGGCTTTATTTTTTGGCGTGATGATCCAGTGGTAAACGATAGATAAGAAGTTACCTTGTTTGTAAAATGAATATGAACGATTAGGGTAATTTAATACATCATTAATTCGTGCTATGAGTTGAATTCCGTGATCTGGGTTATCAGGTTCGGTAATTTCACTTAATGGCGGTAAATATTGTTTTGTCATGTTAACTACCTATAGGTTTTAATATGTCAGAAATTTGAATGGCATCACCAAACTCTTCTAAATTAATAAGCTTACGTTCGAAATTAAAAGTTTCGACAGCACCAAATTCTCCATTATTAGGGAGCAAAGTTTTAGTTAAGCCGTTACCTAAGAAATGTTGATTATTCCCTAGTTTCTTTTGCATATCTAATCGTTTTTTCATTAGCTTATATTGTGTAGGATCGGTTGTGTTATTTTTAAAGTACTTTACCGCACCAGCGTTATCCCATTCATTTTTCATCTCACCAGAATCTAATGCCGCCTGATATTGTTTTGAATAGTTTGCTTGGAATTCAGGCGTCATTAAAATATTGATTTCTTCATGCGAGAAACTATCGGGCAATTCCTCTTTCGCAAA
The DNA here is from genome assembly GCF_030436385.1 of Pseudoalteromonas sp. KG3. Lineage (NCBI taxonomy): Bacteria > Pseudomonadati > Pseudomonadota > Gammaproteobacteria > Alteromonadales > Pseudoalteromonadaceae > Pseudoalteromonas > Pseudoalteromonas sp. KG3. The sequence goes on along the minus strand of NZ_CP098524.1, from coordinate 1,127,192 downwards.
ATTACCCAACCTTTCGTGTGTAGGAATAATACTATGAGTATCGGCTATTACTTTTGCTTTATCTGTATCAACGATCACCATGATAAATTCTTTACTTGGATCGTAATCTAACCCTAATTTTTCGCTAATAATTTTTGGATCAGTATCGGCATCTTCAATTTGATCGAAAGTAGTAGACCAATACTTAGCACCATAACCTGATACTCCCTCAAATGGTTGACCTAAGTTTCCAGGCTTCCCTTTATATTCAAGGTAACTAGCATCCATAAACCTAACATGAAATCTTTCATTTGCAACATCACCAGCTTTTGCCATAGCCAACAGTTCATCATCACTATATTTAGCCTTATAACCATTTTTAATGATATTTTCTCTGGCAGTATTTAACCTCTCCTGACATTCTTCTAAAGACTTTGGTTCTGGATTAGGCTCAGGTTTATCCTTTGCAATTAATTGTTTAGCTGTGCCTGAATTAATATGGTCGACCATTTCATCTGCAGTGTAAGGCGAATCAATCAGCTGAGCAATTTCAATCAATTGTTTAGCTAAGTCTGGGCTTATATTATCACTGTTATTGATTGCCTCTGCTACTTTTGCCTGCCCTTCTTTACACAACAACCCCATCGGATCCACCCAATTAACCGGATTTGGCGCATATTGATAGTGGTTTATCCCACCTACTAAACCAATTGGATCTTGGTTTATAAACCTTTGCTGTTTAGGGCTGTAATAGCGATAGCGGTTGTAATGTAAGCCGCTCTCTTCGTCTAAATATTGCCCTTGAAAACGGATTGGCTGAGTGAAGCTATTTGTAGTGTTTGCCTCTGACTCTTCATAACCATATACATCTGCTTGGTTTTCCCAGACTACTTCTGTTTTGTTGTTGGTTACAAAACGTGGAGTATTCAGTTGGTCTAGGTGGTAGTAGTACACCTCGCCTTGCTTTATTAACGCTACAGGGTGAAATTGGTTTGGCAGGTTGATATACCAGGTATATTCACCGTGTTGGTATTCGCCAATTAACTGGTCGTTATCCCAAATGTAGTCAATTTTGCCCTGCTCGGTGTGCTTGGCAATGCGGCGACCGAGTGGGTCGTAATCGTATTGAGTAAGGGTGCCGTTATTATTAAAACAGCTTAATTGGTTGAACGCATTGTATTCACGGCGGGTTTTTATACCTTTGCCGGTTTCGCGGATTTGGTTACCAAACTCATCATAATGAAAGTCGCTGTCGCCAAAGTGAGTTAAACGGTCGGCATCAGTGGTGCCTGTAATGACATCATCATTATCACTTAGCTCACTAGCAAGCGTTGCTGACTTTGAGTCACTATACTCACTGGGAAGCACATTATTTATGTTAGCTGACTGACTGCTTTCAATCTTATTACTGGCGTCACTAGCATCGCTATCATCATTGTGCTGAGTAGCTTGCTGTTCGGCCAGTTCGTTATTTTGAACCGTCGACTGGCTGACAGGGTTACCAAAACTATCCCACTGGTATTGGGTGGTTGTATCAACCTCAGAACTCGCTAGGTTTTGCTGAATTAACTGGCCTAGGCTGTTGTACTCAAAATTAATGTCATGACTACTAACGCCTTCCTCTTTACGGGCAATAAGTTGGTTAACACTGTCGTAGTTGTACGTACAGGTATCAAATAACGCCTGCGCAGGATGGGTTAACTGCTGCTGTGTTAAGCGGTTAAATACATCAAATTGTTGGGTAAGGGTTACAGTATTACCAAATTGTTGAGTTTGAATATTACCTTGGCTGTCGTAAGTTAATGTTACGAGCGGCTGTGCAGTACTAACTGTGCTATTGGCTTGTTGTAAATGAATGCTACTTAGCTGACCAAATTTATTGTAGCTGTAGTTCAGTTTGCTTGAGTCTGGCAAAGTAAGGGATTGCCTTCTGCCATATTCATCGTAACTGTATTTGAGGGTATGCGCTTGTTGCTGATTATGAATTTGTTCAGCACGTAGCAGCCTGCCGCCTTTATCAAACTGCTGTTTTAAAGTTGATTGCGCATTATGGGCACGAGCAATTTTGCCTTGTAAAGTATAACTGTAGTAATTGGCGTTATTCACTATGTGCGTATCGGTTGCCAAACTTGCATGCTGCGCAATCACGCGGCCCAATTTATCACGCTCTATTTTTACATGGCGTTTATCACTTTGTGTTACCGACGTTAAACGGTTACAGGCATCGTATTTATAACGCTGCAATGTGCCATCAAATCCAATGACTTGCGTTGGGTTTTCGTTCGCGTCGTAACTAATACGATATACATGGCCGTCGCTGCGCTCAATGGCAGTTAAGTTACGCTCTTTATCATAGGTTAAATGCAGCGCACTGCCATCGGGCTGAATAACACAATGGGGCTGACTTAGCCCTTCAAAGTGTTGCTCTGTGGTGTCACCGTTACTGTTTTGCGAGCTAATCAACCGCCCTGCTTCATCATAACTAAAATGCTGATGCTGCTTGTGTTCAGGGTCTTTTTCGTCAAAGGCGATGGTTTGCGTTAGTTGCCCGTGGTCGTTGTATTTATACTGAGTAAGCAGCCCGGCGTTATTTATTGTCGCATTTACACGGCCCAACTTATCATAGCTGTAGCGAACAAGTTCATCGTTATGATGCTTGGCTAATAGCTCACCCTGCTCGTTCCAAACAAACTTAGTTATTTGCCCAGTCACACTCACATGTTGAGTTATTTGCCCTAATTTATCGTGGCTATAAAGTGCAGTACGGCCATCACCAAAGGTTTCGCTTTGCAGCAAACCCGTCACGCTGTATTTGCGTGTTATTGTTTGGCCATCTGGCAAAGTAGTTAAAACTCGTTGCCCAAGTTGATTATACGCAAATTTGGTAACACTACCATCTGGCTGAGTTATTGATTCCAATTGGCCATAAGGCGTATAACTGTATTTTATTTCACTGCTATCTGGCTTTATTTCCGTTATTTTTTGGCCTTGACCATTGTATGTGTATTGCCAGATATTACCATTAGGGTCAGTGTGTTTAACTAACTTACCTTGCGCGTTATGTACAAAGTGTTCCTTATGACCTCGCGAGTCTATACAGGTTGTTTCACCAGAGTCTAAATTATATTCAAACTGATAAGTATAGGTGTTGTTATCACCCCACTGTTTTATACATTTAGCATTTGATGAATAACTATCCCATTCAAAATGATGGCTAAAACCACTGGCACGGGTACGCTTAGTTAATAAGTTAGCCGCGTTATAGCCATAATACTCTGTTTCACCTTGCTGATTGATCGCGCGCACTAGGTTTTTGTTTTCATCATAATAATATTGCGCGAGCAACGGGAGCAGTAATACTGGCTTATTTTTATCGTCTGTACGATACGCTGAAATACTGGCAAGAAGGCCGTGCGGGTTATACTTTAAAATACAGCCGCGTGCTTTATTTACTTCAACGCGGTGTAAGCGCTCTTTCGCATCATAATAAAAACCAATACTTTGGCCTTTTTCGTTTATAACTTTTTCGAGCAACCATGAGTTTTCGCCAGCTTTAAACGTAAGATGCTGATCATCTGGCGTTACCAACACTTGCTTACCATTGGTTTGGTAATGCAAAGCCAAATTACTGCTTAATTGATAGCTTGATTGGCCTGGTTTTACTTTTTCAAACCGGTGCTTAGCGCCATGTTCATCTTGGTATTCTAACCAGTAGGTACCTTTTTGTTTTGGGCCTACTTTGGGTGGCGGTAAATAGTGTTCAGTTAATCGCACCATAAAGTCGTGTCGCCAACCATTACCCATTACACTGCACACATCTGCATGCGATGAGCGGTATAGGCGTCGCCAAATTAGTTGTTTGCTGCCTGCTAAGGTGAAATCAATCAGTGGGAGTATTTCTTCACCTGAGAGCATAGAAACCGGATCAGAACGACACTCTTGCTTGGTGATCGGTTCTTCACTTGGGGTATTATTACTTGCACCACCGCTGTTTTTAGCCGGCGCTTGGGAGGCACTTTTACCTGAGGCTTTAGTAATTCCTTTTTTGGCAGGCTTTTTAGCAGTACTACTATTGGTATTATCACTGACCTGAATTGCGGTTTTGGCTTTTTGGTGAAAACAACTCACACTACCTGCAATCAACGCATTACTTAGCATGCTTGCTGTTTCACGTGCTGATGCGCTACGTGGGCAATTTACACCCGCACTATTTAATAGGTTTATAAGATCAAGACGCTTTGCTACATCAGTAGTTAATGTACCGCCAATTTGTGCAATTTGCGCTTTTGCACTATCTTGGGTGTTAGCAGCAATACTAAAGTAACCAGGCAAAGCAGAGCCTTTGCCTGCAACAAAACAAATAGGGTAACTTGCTCCTTGTAAAACAACTGTATTACTTTGCATTGTTGTGTACTTCCTCACTTATCCATAAGTATGATGCCGTAGCTTGATATTTTGCTTGTTCTTGTGAAATCACTAACGCATGCGTGTAGTGCTCAACAATAGCGGGGCTCGAGGTCAATTGATATAAATTGACAATTCCTTCTAAGGCACCCATTTTACCTAATTTATAATTAGGTAATTCATAATGTGTATGTTCATTTATTACTTGATCAAGTAACTGTAAATTGTTTAACCACACGTCACTGTCAGGCTCAATGCCATTTCCAGGGGCAAAAATAACCTCTATTGCTTGCTGTGCAGTCTGTGCTGTTTTAACAAACATGCCAGACAACTGATCGTGTTTAATAAAATCAATTGAAGGCGCTAAATAATGGCTTGTTTGCACCCAGCCCGCTTTTTTAGCTTTAACCACAGCGAGAATTCCAGCCACGCCTTGATAGCTAAATTCCCCCTGCTTATTTGCTTTAAACGTTGCATCTAGTGCTATTACGTTTACTTTTTGCCAAGCATTTTTTTGTACTAACGCTATTAATGCACTGCCGCCAGTTGCCCCATAAAATAGCAGGTGGCTGGCATGCTCTGGGTACAACCGCTTTAAACTATTTGCTAAAAGTTGCTTAAGTTCATCTTGATAAGCAAGCGCAGGTAATAACCAGACTAATGGCGCTTGTGGGTCTTCAACCTTAGCAAATAATTCTTTGGATTTTATTATGCAATCATATAAACACGCATCCCAAGATTGCCAACCGTGATGCTCATTAATCGATGACGTTTCACCGTATAGCAACTCATCAATATCGTGTGTAGACAAACTCGAAAACGATTCAATCGAAACACTAAACGCCTTCATGCCGGTACTCCTGCATTTAACTTTTTCGCAGCTAAATGTTGATAGTAACGATGTAAATTAAACACCGCTTGGCTATAGCAATCCATTGCTGATATTTCGATTGCATTGAGCTTGGCATTCAGAGCATTACCTGCAATTAACCGCAACGAGGCTAACTGTTCCTCATATTTAGGCCAGTTGAGCTGCAACTGCTGTTTAAAGTCAGCACATGCTTGTTGTTCACCCTGCCACGCGCTTATTTGCGTTTCAAAATCGACGAGCAGATCAAGCTTGTCACCTAACATTCGTCTCATCAGGGCAATTAAACTACTCGGGTTTTCTATTTTATTGAGGGATGCATTGACAAGTGGCAGCAATTTAACAAAGCCACTTTGTAGCAATACTTGCAGTACATCCACTGTCGGCAAATTACGACTCGCGTGATTGCCGATCGCATTAACCTGCTCCCAAGATAACGACAATAAAAAAAGTGACATTAACGGGGAATTAACGAGCTCACTTTGGCATAAAAAATTAAAGCCAGTGATTAAATTTTTTATATCCGATTGACTATCCACTAAAATCGTCAACTCACTTTTAGCAAGTGTTTGATCTGCTGGATTTTGGCTTGTTGAAAAAGCAAAATATAAGGTTTGTAAATCAATTAATGCGATTAAATTATAGCTATGCTGCTGCAATAACACTTTACGAATAATCAGCTTGGCAACACTTTGTAAGCTAGTCTCCTTAAGCAAATTATTAATAAAAATAAGATTAATATTTTGCGGCAAGTTAGCCATGATCTCGATACATGCTTGTGAGATTGCAGCTGGGCTTATATCGTCACTCAATAAAGAGACTAGTTGTTCTAATTTTGGCTGAATGAATCGTTGCGCAATTTGCTTTTTTTTAGCCGTTAGCCAACATGACTCTAACAGCCGCTTTTGTTGTGTTTTAACATAACCTACAGAAGTAAACGGACAGCGCTGAGCATCGCTAATTTTCATAAGCTGCGCTTGATGATCACTTAAATAGATAGATAACAAAATCAGCCACCGATCAATACAGTAGGATTACCAATCACAATTTTCCCACCATGTGAGCTATCATCACCCATCCGAGCTGCTGGCTTGCCATTAATTTTAACGCTTCCTGATCCTGATTTAATACTATCCGGAGGGCCAATACATACCAACATATCGCCTTTACGCGCAGCCGGCATACCACCAATTAATACGTTACCAGAGCCAACAACCACAGGGCCTCCAACATGAGGAACTGTTCCCGTGGTTTTAGGACAAACGTGCATGTGACCAATTGTAGCGGCGGGTTTACCCATTATGACTCCTTGTCTTATTGATATTTATACAACAACGTTATTCACATTTACAATGCTGTATTATTCAAATAATGGAATAATTAACAGTTTACTTTGTGAAGTTAAAATAGATAGCAGTTCTATTAACTCTGCTTGATTATAATCAGCAAGTGCAACCGAACTTTGCATCACATACTGATATAGAACAGACACTATATCTGTGCTATTTAAAGCCGGGTGTAAATTAACAAAAAACTGCTTTGCGTAATAACCATTCAATGCTTTAAAATGACTTAATGCAGGATTAAGCAGTGGATCATCGGGTCTGTTAATAGGTAAACAAATTAAATGAGGCAGACCATAACGACAATATACAACATATCCGTTATTGTTGATTCCACTTCTAACTCCTGATTTAAAGCCGTTAATTATTTCCATATTTGCACTAATTCAACTTAATCATGCCAGCAGACAACGTAATTGCACTACCGTCAACTTTAATATTACTACCTTTAATATCGATATTAGTACCTTCAATTGTAATATTACCACTGCTGCTCATTTTAATTTGCGCAGATCCAGTCTTTATAACTATCTCATCGCCAGCTTCAATATTTAATGTTTTACCAACTTTGAGTGTATCGTTTTCACCCATTTCAGCAATACGACTAGCCGTTACTTTCAAGTTGTCGTTGTTGCCAATCTCTACATTGCGGTCGTTATCGATTTTTTCATTTTGATCGTTTTTAACGTAAAGCTGCTTATCTTTTTCAGCTTGCATATAAACAAGCTCACTGCCTTTTTTATCTTCAAAGCGCAGTTCATTAAAATTATCAGCACCGCCTTCTTTGGTAGAGCGCGTTTTTATACCACTTTGCGTTTTTTCAGCGGGTAGCGCATAAGGAGGCATTAAATCAGCATTATAAATAGCACCGCTGATAATAGGTTGATCAGGGTCACCATTTATAAAATCAACTAAGACTTCTTGCCCTACACGGGGAAAGAAAAATGCGCCCCACTTTTTACCAGCCCAGTTCTGAGCAACTCGTATCCAACATGAACTTTTTGAATCTTTCTTCCCTTCGCGATCCCAATCAAACTGTACTTTTACGCGACCATACTGATCAATCATAATTTCATCAGCACTATCGCCAGTGACAATTGCTGTCTGAACTCCGTTTATTACAGGCTTTTTCTTATTAATTTGTGCTCTGTATGGAATTTCTTTTGGTACACATTCAAAGTGGTTAGAATACACTTCTTCAGCACTACTTTGCTGTGCACCAGATTGATTTGGTACGGTTATAGAGGTCATCATCGAGGTAATAACGAATGTTTTACCCTCTAACCTTGGGTCTTCATGCTTTTTAAAACTAAATAATTTACCAACAGTAAAAGAGCGACAATCGCTTTTACCACTTGATAACTTCATGTCGCGTTGTAGCGACTCTAATTGCATTGATGCTAAACTTGCTGCTCGCGGGTGACATTCTGCCTCACCTGTGTATTGAAAAACTTCCGCTACGGATTGAGTCGGTAATTCAGGATTAGCTTGCTCACCATCAGGGTACCTTGAAGGCTGTTTAAAGTCATAACCTACACGTTTAAAACTACCAGGAGCTAAGCTTAACCCTCCTTGCCAGCGTGATATATGTGATGTACTTAAGTGACCAGTTGAATACACAACCTTACCTTCATCACAGACTTCATAAGCGGTAATATCATCTGCTAAAACAAGCGTGTGAGCACTATTGCTATGCTCGAAAAAATAGAAAATACCTTCTTGCTGCAGTAAGCGTTGAATAAAGTCAAAATCTGATTCTTGGTACTGGACACAGTATTCATATTTGGGATAAGTTTTACTGGTTTTATCTGAAAAAGCGACATTATGCTGGCCAAATAAATCAGCAAAAATATCTTTAATGGTTTTTTTCTGATATATGCGACTGTTCTTACGGTTACGCATCGAGGCGGCAAATGGAACAATCGTTGCCTGATAATCAATATAGTTTTTTTGTTCGTCAATATCGGCGGTACGGCTGCCATTTGACACAAGGTGACTAACAATACCGTGATAATAACGCTCACCACCACCATCAGCATTTTTTACTTTAATGGATACGGGTTTACCGACTAAGTCTTCGTGAGCTATTTGCTGGCCGATTGTATACATGTTAGCCGACATAACAAATAAATCAGACATTGCCTCTTGGGCAACAAAGCGAGTTAAGTAAAGGGCATCTTTACCAGCAGGGGTGCTAATTTGAATTACATTTTTATCTTGTGTTGCTTTTTGCATTCCTTGCTTTTCCCATCCTAAAGATCAAAAAAAGCTCTGAGCAAAACCCAGAGCTATTATTAGGTAAAAAATATTACATTTTTTTACCAGTAACACCACTATAACCGTATACACTTTTAGCAGTAGTGTCATTCTTATCATTTGTTGGAGTCACAGCCATTTCTAGCTCAGTATAGCTGATAGTGATAGTTTCGATTGGACGATCACCTTGAACTGATACTGAGTAGCTAGAAATCATCGCATCAGTTAGTTTGATGCTAACAATCTCTTCAACTACATCACCTTGTTTAGTGATATGAAACATAGCTGGTAAACCTTTACCAATCGTTGCTTCTCTAAACAAATGTGTTGATGCGTTATCTTGAAGTTTAGTGATTGTTATATCGCCTAAACGAGTAGAGCTAGATTCACGGTCCATTGCTGTACCAGTGTATGAGGTAATTTCACGGCTTACATTAAAATCTAAAGATAAAACCGTGATCATTTTTTCAAAACCATCAGCTGTAGTCTCGCCTTCAATTGATCCGTATTTTAAATATGTATTTGCTTGCATTTGATAATGCTCCTTTTTATTAAACGATGTTATCCATTTAGCCTGGATTCTTTTCTTTGGGGTACCCAAAATTCCTTTGAAATCATTATCTCTAATACTGCAATGAAAAGGCCCTAAAAATCCTTTCCTTAGACGAAGACAATGTCTCAAAATTCCATGTAGTGATTTAAGGCACCAAAATTATAATGCCATAAAATTTAATAAACAACCTTATTAGCGGTTATTTATTAAATTATTTTTAATTAATATTAAGCTCAAATTCATTATCTTTAACTTTCAACAATATATTATTTATTTCGTTATTTTCTATCATACTGAAAAGTAGGACTTCAGACAGCATTGGTAACACTTTGTTTTGCAATATTGTATGAATATTCCTAGCGCCTGAGCCAGCGTTTTGGCAATTTGCAACTATATAATCAATAACATCATTATTATAAGTCAATACTGCATTATAATTTTTCTCTACACGTTTGATTATTTTAGCCAATTGTATCTTTGCAATCTCTGTAAGAATATCGTCACTTAATGGGATATAAGGAATTACATTAATACGACCTAAAAATGCAGGTTTGAAAGCAGTCAGTAAATCATCTTGCAGAGCTTTTGATAATCCTTTGATACTTGGCTTACTTTCTTCATCTTCAAATAGGCTCATAGTGGTATCTGTACCCACATTTGAAGTCATAATGATAATGGTGTTTTTAAAGTCAATATCACGGCCTTCGCCATCTTTGATGGTGCCTTTATCAAAAACTTGATAGAAGATATCTTGCACACCCGGATGTGCTTTCTCCATTTCATCTAGCAAAACCACACTGTATGGCTTTCTTCGTACTGCTTCGGTTAAAATGCCACCTTCACCATATCCAACATAGCCTGGAGGCGAGCCTAATAATAATGAAACTTTATGCTCTTCTTTAAATTCAGACATGTTGATAACAGTGACATTTTCTTCACTACCATATACTTCCTGAGCTAGTGATAAAGCCGTTTCTGTTTTACCTACACCACTTGGGCCGGCAAGCATAAATATACCATTAGGACGGCTTTCATCAGCAAGTTGTGCCCGAGAAGTTTGTACAACTTTAGCTATTAAATCCAGTGCATGATCTTGACCTACAACACGTTGTTTCATATGTGATGCTAAGTTCAAAATACCGTGAATTTCATCTTCATGCATTTTGCCTACCGGAATACCTGTCCAGTCTGAAATCACTTGTGCTATAAGCTCTTCATTAACCTGCCAATAAACCATATTTTGCTCAAATGCAGCGAGTTTTTCTTTACTAAGTTTAAGTGACTCAAGCATTTCTTGAGAAGCTTCTTGATCTTGTGTATTAACAAGTGCAAGCGTCTCATTTAATTCTGAAACAATTTCTTTTTCGAGTTTAAATTGCTCATTGAGTGGCTGTAATTGCTGATCAATACTTAGTAGCTCTGCTTTAAGGTCGTCTAATTGTTGCGAATGATCTAAGCCCGTTTTTTGCTCACGATTCAACATTTTAATTTGCGTTTCGATCACACTCAGGCGATTCACTAACTGCTCTATCGTGTTAGGTGTAGACGCTTGGCTCATCGCAACGCGGGCACAAGCAGTATCCAAAAGTGCAACGGCTTTATCTGGCAATTGTCGGGCAGTGATATATCGATGCGAAAGGTGAACAGCACTTTCCAGCGCCTGCTCGGAAATAAATACTTTATGATGGCGCTCCATCACTGGCACTAAACCTCGTAACATCGCAACCGCTTTTTCTGGAGTTGGTTCTTCGACCTTAACAACTTGGAAACGACGAGTCAGCGCGGCGTCTTTTTCAAAAAACTTTTTATACTCTGCCCATGTGGTTGCAGCAATAGTACGTAATTCACCACGTGCTAGTGCTGGTTTTAATAAATTAGCAGCATCATTTTGACCTGCTTGACCACCACTACCGATCATTGTGTGTGCTTCGTCGATAAATAAGATAACAGGGTCAGCAGAGTTCTTAACTTCATTAATTAATGATTTTAAGCGATTCTCAAACTCACCCTTCATACCGGCACCGGCTTGTAGAAGCGCTAAATCTAAGCTATGAATTTTTACATTTTGCAGCACAGCGGGAACATCTTTTTGCGCAATTCTAAGTGCTAAACCTTCTACAACAGCCGTTTTACCAACCCCAGCTTCGCCGGTTAAAATGGGATTATTTTGACGGCGACGGGTCAAAATATCGATCATTTGTCGAATTTCAAAATCACGCCCAAGAATTGGATCAATTTTCCCAGCACGTGCTTGTGCGGTTAAATCGACTGTAAACTGATCTAAACTCGGAGTTTTAGAACTAACACCGCTTTGCGCTGTCGTATTTTGCAATGCGTGATTTCGCTCTTGTGATTGCGCCACAATTTCAGGCCATGCATGTAATAACTGGCCGGGATCAATTTTATTAAATAACTTACTACAGCGTGTTACCAAACTAGATAATGTATCGTCTTTCGTTAATGTATAAATAACGTAAGCACTGCGAATTTGCTGGTCGGTAAATTCAATACTGGTGCTTAACCATGACTGTCTTAATAAGCTTGTAACATGAACCGATAAGCTTGGTGATGAGTCACTGCCTGTTTTAAATGATTCTAATGATTGATTTAAATCATGCTGTACCTGATCAATATCAATATCAAATGCACCAAATATAAGTCTAACATCGTCAAGCTGCTGCTCAATCATGGCTAATAGCCAATGTTCTAGCTCAACCGTAAAATGACTTCGACTATTACAAATAGCGACGGCAGCTTCTAAGCTTTTTCTACAATCTGGACTCAGTTTTTCAACTAGTTTATTTAATGTCATCGTAGACATACAATGCTCCTTTTAATTTTAATTATCCTTTAAACGATAACTTAGTAAGGTTAGTTTTAGGGTTATCTTTACGCGCAACTAAAAAACTGTTCGCGCCAAGCTGGCATTCACTTTTAGACAACTGCACCGCATCAAGTTGTTTAAAATCAGATTCAATAATAAGTCGGAATGAAATTGCATTTCCGGCGTAATCTTTTACAATTTTTTTAGCTAATTCAAATAACTTGCCTTTCGGTAATAAGGATTTAGTTTTCTCAATATTATTTGTACTAATATGGATTTCGATACTAGAAGAAATATCCCATATTTTCTTACCGATTACGGTATCAACTCCAAGGCGAGCATGCTGGCCTTCGTAAAGACGTTCACTAGCTAAACATGTCTGCTCTTGTAGTTGAAGATCATGCCACTGGCCTACCATTTGCTTAATACCAACATCACAACCAAGGTAGGAGCTCAATATACTTTTCAAATCAAAAACATTACGAATTTTCCGACTATATAAACCAGAAAAATGCAGTTGATGATCATTATAACCACCACTTAGCAGTCCTATAATTTGAGTATATGGATCTTTATCTTTATCTTCATTTACATGATTTAAAGAGGGTTTATATTTCTTCCATGCACGATAATACAAAGAGATCAAACGATGGTTAAACATGTCATAAAAGTCACGCATCGTTGTATCTTTATAACGAATACGTTGCATCACAAGCTCACTGTAAAACTGGGGTAAAGCACCAGAGCAACCCGTCAATCCCATAAAAGAGATTTGCATGTTGACTTTATGTAAGCCATCTTCAAAGCTTATTTGCTCTAATTTTGTTATCGCATTACCTGGATAACCAAATTTTTGCGTTGCTGTGAATTTAATTAATTCTTGCTTTGGGCTACTATCATAACCCACATAGCGATACTCTAAGCCATGCCTCTTAAGCTGGTTTTCTATAATGAAAACAGCTTTATAAAAATCAACCTGTGCTGCTTTAGAAATAATATGTGGGATCATATTAACGGACTTTCCCCAACCCGAGCTGGCCATTGATAGTAAACTTGTTCTTGCTCTTTGAGTCTTAAACTCACACGGGTGAAGCTATTTATCGCCGCGAATTGCGCAAAGAAATGATCGAGGATAGAAGCAAAGAAAAACATACCGCTACCGGAAAAGTCATCATTGGCAAAAGTAATTTCAATCTCACTTCCTGTAGCAAAACTAACACGCCCTTTTTGCACAACTCGAGCAGTTGCAGGTTCAACAATGACCCTATATATATTGTCAATAAGCCCTTTCGTTTGCGGTGAAGCTCTAAAGTCATAAAGACGTAAAACCTCTTTCAGTTTATTGCTCGCGTTACCACCACTAAAAGCATCGAGAGTTAGGTGATTAACCAATTGCCAACGCGTTGCATCTGCTAAAATAGGTCTAACTGCATGAGTAAAAGGAATTAAGCAACGAATTTTTTTAATAACATCACCACGTGAAGGCATCAATAGCCCGAGTTCGTCGTCTCCAAAAGGCATACTTGCGGGAAGGTTACGGTTACTACAATTGGCACGTACGGTAAGTACAGTATTACCTTCAGCGTAGTCCATAGCACTATTTTCAAATCGCGCATCGACTAAAGATAAAAACGATTCAGTACCTGACTCAACATAGCCGCCAGCCCATGAAGCCGTTTCTCTGCGGATATGCCAAAATAAATCATCATGTCCTTGGTATCTTGGATGTGTTTGCCCGTAAAAAGGACAAACTATTTGCTTGTTACCTTTGTGATCAAAAGCAATAACCTCTGTGATGCCAATAACTTCTGAGATTTCAGAGTCCATATAGCGTGGTGTTAATTGATATTCGTATTCACTCAACTCGGGACGAATGGGTTCTAACTCTTGCTCAAACATATTGATTATGGGCGTACATCCCATTAAAAACATATTCTTGTCTACTTGCTTTTCAAGCTCTGTAGATTCCGCATCAAGGTAAATATACACACTGCATTTATTAGAATTTTTAGGCAACGATGAGCGGATCCCATCAAGTTCAAAAAAGCGAAATTTTTCAGGAAAAGTAAAATTTTCAACTAATAAACGATAACCAGCACTAGAGCGCTGAGAGTAAGGGACAACCGCTTCTGTTGCATCAAAACCTACGGCTTTAAGTTGACTTTTAGAAAGATACTTTATGCCCTCGTCACCATTGTCAAAAGCTATGCCTATGCAATGTTTAAATAACAGCTCATAGACTTTTAAAGAGTGAAGCCATTGACCATTAATAAAAATACGCAGCTTTTCAAGTCCAGTCTCAGTCAGAGAAACACCTGTGTACTCTCCTGTTAGCTCAAGTTTAAATATTGATTTAGCTTTTTCATGCCATCTTGGTTTAGGCGCCACAAACGGGCTGTTGTCAAATTGAGCATGTGTTATTTCTACAGGCCATAAATATGTTTCATAACATGTCTGAAATTTACATTGTTTCATTGACTCAACGTTAGTTTCTACTTCGCTCGCTCTGGGAATAACTATTCCCGTTGTCGATAGATTTTCAGCCTCTAGCTTAACAACTGACATTGATGGAATTGGCGCCTGATAATCAGGCAACATTTGCCCTAGTAATGCATCAGTCAACTCAGGAAAACTATCATCTAGCTTTTGTCTAATATTAGCTGTTAAAAAAGCAAAAGACTCGATTAATCGTGATACATGTGGATCTTCAATATGATCCTCACTCAACTTTAAACGACCAGCTACTTTTGGGTATTTTTCAGAAAAGTCTTTACCTAAGTGACGCACAAATGCTAATTCACGATTGTAATATTTTAATAACTCATCGTTCATAATGACGCCTCAATAATTTTCATGCCAAGGTTTATAGGCTCTACTTCTGAATCGAAGCTAATAAATTCAGGCTCAGGATCAGCGTAAAGAAGCGCATTAATCCTTAAATTAAGTACTCTATTTATTGGCGTATCTTCATCGGAAAAAACTTCGACTTCTAAAAATCTTGGTTCAAACTTTAAAATTGTATTTCTAACTATCTCACATAACAGCACACGCCCTTCATGAGAACTAACAGGCATACTCGAAAAATCAGGCAACCCATAAGATAAACACGAAGTCGCTAACTCTGTATATTGCGACGGCCAAGTGTGCCACTGAATTCGCGCATTAAGTAGCGCCTCAATATCTCGACGCACACTTTTTCTCATCTCACTAATTGTAATCCCTTCAGTACGAGAAGGCGCATCCTGAAAATCAGGTTCATTATCAATTAGTTTATCTAAAATAGATGCTTGAAGCTGCTGTTTATGTTCAATCATTATGATTTACTGCACTTACTCAGCTGTTTCAACGGCGTCTATTTTTAAATTTGGAATAGTAATAGCTTCATCGTCAACAAATAGCATTTTCATTCCTTTACCTAAAATAAACTCCTCTTGCAGCTCATCCCAGTCAGTGATCTGACCTAACTTTTCAAGCTCAGTGTTTGAGTTAGCATAAACCAAAGGTAAATGAGCTGTACCTGACGGACCATCTTTAATGGTGATTTCAACTCTTAACCAAATGCTCTCTAGTAAAGAGGTAATAGGCTCTACTTTTAATGTTTCAATTTCATTAAAGTTCGCAAGATAAAACTCACCATTGGTGCCTAGTACTTCTAAATACGGGCTCAAGCTATCATCTAAATCTCTAATAGCTGAATGCTCATCGACAATATTTTCAATGCGAAGCGTTTCCATTTGTTTGGCAAGGCTAGCTGCTTCGTTAGTTTTACCTTCGAGCAAAGTCATATGCATTTTTAGAAATAATGAATCAACTGCATTTGCCTCATGAAATAATTTAGGAATACCTTTGCCCTGATAAAAGTCAATGCGTGATTGTTGTGCGCGTATTAAATGTCTAAGATTAACTGCACCAACAGCAAATTCAGGATTCTTTTGAACCATAAAATCCAACTGCTTATCTGCTGTCTCAAGCTCACCATTAATACAAAGTAATTCCGCATAAATACTTCTAATATCAAAATTTAATGGGTCATCTTGAAGCTCTTTAGCGCAGCAAGATAGAGCATCAACGAGTTTTCCTTCGCGAATTAAGCTATGTATTTTTTTCATTTCTATTCCTTTATTTTATGGTGTGGACTGAGCTCTGTTATTAACTTAATACTCGAAATCATTTGATCTAGCTGAAAATGTGGTTGAAGCTTTAAAACTGAAAAATACTGGCCAGGATTAGCTTTATTCTCACTCACTTTAATTTGTGCATTACTTAATGGGTACTTACTTCTCATATATTCAGAAGCTGAATCAGGTGCAGCTGTATAGTTGTTCACCCACTTTTGCAGATCCTTTTCGCATTCTTGAGCACTACTATAGGAGCCGACATTATCTCTAGCCATTAGTTTTAAATAATGTGCAAAACGCGATACACATAAGATATATTGCAGCATTGATGATAAGCGAGCATTAATATTTGCAGCACTTGATCCGTAGTTTTTTGCTTGTTGAACAGAGGCATTGCTATAAAAAACAACATGCTCACTATTTGTTACTGATGAAGCTGGTATAAATCCTAGTTCAGAAAATTGTTTTTCAAATTTACTAGTGACTAATAAGTCTAAAGGAGGTTTTGCTTCTTTTTGGTATGTATCATTTGCAAAGGTATCCTTAGCGAGTCCAGTAACAAGCCCTTTAGAGACTTCTCCAGGAACAATTCCTCTCATATTACCAAACCACCCACTTTCACAATATGCTCGAATAATGGTTAAAACAAACTGAAATGACGCATTACCCCAAAGCATATCTGATTCAGGATCTTCAATACTTTCTTTAAAATAAAATTCTTGGTGACGCTTTCCGTCATTTTTATACGGAGCTCGAACTAAAATCCTAGGTAATGTTAAACCTATAAAACGGGACTCTTCCATTCTTCTGAAACTTTGCCATTTTGTATATTCTACCTGCTCAAACTGGCTAAAAAGATCTGAATAAGAACCTAACTCTGAAAAATCATTGGCTCCAAATAAACTAGGTGATACTGAACATATGAATGGAGAAAAAGCTGCTGCTGCTGTCCTAGATATTTCTTTTATAGTATCTATGTCATTGTAGAATGCACCGCCTGAAAACATATTACTAATTTCATAGTTACCTATAATAACACCAAACGGCTCACCTCCAGGACTATCAAATTCATTTTGGTATATCTGTTTAAAGAAGATGCTTTGATCAAAATCAATTGCTTTATTGACATCTTTTGAAAGCGTTGCCCAATCACAGTTTAATACTTTTATTTTTACTCTGTTTTCTTTATCTAAAACTTCTGTCTGTAATAATAACCACTGCAAATTACGCCAAGCTGCTTCTAATTGTTGAAATCTACTATGGTGTATTATTGTATTTAATTGATTTGAAATAAGCTGATCAAGCTCAACGATAACTCTATGAAAGTAAGGAGCTAAAGATTCCTTAGACCATGAAATAGGTGAATCAGAAGAGCCTTCTAGCCATAGTAATAATGCTTTATCTAGATTTTTTTCATTCAAAAATCTATCAAGTAAAGCATCATTATCACTTAAACGAGACTTCGACCTTTTTATAAAAGTGAAGTCTTGATTTATAAATGAAAACTCTTCGTGATTCATACTACTGCATTATCCTTAACGCTCAAGATTGGTTAATTAACCAATCTCAGGAATTTTAGCGACGAGACGTAACGAAGAAGTAAGCTCTTCCATCTGTAACCAAGGCTTTAACCACGCGACTGCATTATAAGAACCTGGCTGACCTGGAATCTCTTTAACAGATACTTTTGCATCGGCTAAAGGATACCGTGCTCTCACTTCTTGTCCACCACCTTCTGCAGCATTTACAAATGTAAGAATCCAACGATTTAACCAAGCTTCAACATCGTCAGCTTCCATAAAGCTACCTATTTTGTCACGTGCCATCACTTTTAGGTAATGTGCAAAACGAGATGTCGCCATTAAATATGGTAAACGAGCTGAAATAGCAGCATTAGCAGTTGCATCTGGTGATGTATACACATGTGGCTTTTGACAGCTTTGACCACCAAAGAATACAGCGTAATCTGTATTCTTATAATGACACAATGGTAAAAAACCTAGCTTACTTAGCTCTGCTTCACGACGATCAGTAATACCTATTTCAGTAGGGCACTTTAGATCTGGGTCACCATCGTCACTAGTGAAAACGTGCGTAGGAAGACCTTCAACCTTACCACCGCCCTCAGCGCCGCGTATTGCCGTACAGAAACCGTATTGAGAGAATGCTTTAGCCATATTTGTAGCCATAGCATAGGCCGCATTACTCCAACAGTAATCATTGTTCGCTGCACTTAGAGCTCGACCATCTTTAGCTCCCAGTTCAAACTCTTCAAAATTAAACTCTTCGACAGGTTTCGAAGCTGCTCCATATGGTAAACGAGATAAGAAACGAGGCATCGTTAAAGAAACAAAGCGAGAGTCGTCACTTTCCCTAAATGAGCGCCATTTAGTGTACTCAACTGATTCAAATATCTTTTCTAAATCTCGTGGTCTTGTAAGCTCATCCCAATCATCAAAACCAAATAGTGAAGGTGCTGTAGCAGAGATAAATGGACAAAAACCAGCGGCTGAAACATTTGACATTAAGCTGAGTGTTTCGACATCTTCTGGGTGATTAGTGAATTCAAAATCACCAACAATAGTACCATAAGGCTCACCACCAGGCGTACCAAACTCAGACTCATAAATCTTTTTAAAAGTTTGGCTTTGATCAAACTCAACGGCCTTACTTAAATCTTTATGAAGTTCCTTTTTCTTCATATTCAAAACTCTAATTTTCAGCGTTGAACTTGTTTCTGAGTTAGAAACCATATGATGTAAACCACGCCAAGAGCCTTCTAATTTTTGAAAGCCTTCTGTATGCATGACGGCACTAAGTTGCTTTGAGATCTTATCATCAATTAATTGTATCGCTTCGTTAAATGTAACCGTTAGGTTTTTATTCCATTGAACTGTACCTTTCATTGCTTCTTCAGTTAATGTTCTTAGTAACTCTTCTGCACGGCTCGCATCTGTTTGCTTAGTAGCACCAATAGCTTGTTCTAATAGCGAAGAAGTTACTTCTGAAGTTGACTCTAACTCAGCACTTAATTGTTCTGTACTCATTTTTCAGTCTCCTCTAATTTCAGTTCCTTAGCAATTGAATCTAAACTTGCAGTGTTACTTAAAACTTCTTCAAGAACATTTTCAAGTTCTTCTGAGCGGTCAATTTTAGTCATAAGATCGCGTAATTTATTCCGCGTTTCCATTAACTTGCGCAGTGGTTCAACTTGATTCACAACGGCTGCTGGCTCAAAGTCATCAATCGATTTAAAGTTCAAGTTAACTTCAAATTGAGTACCATCATCGTTTAACGTGTTATCGACACGTAATCTCAAAGACGGGCTCATACGCTTTAAAACGTCGTTAAAGTTATCACGATCTATTTGAATAAATCGTCTATCCTTAAGAGGTTTAATATTCTCTGTATTATCTCCTGAAAAGTCCCCCATTACACCTATAACAAAAGGTAACTCTTTCTTTACCGCTGCACCTTCAGTTTCAACATCGTAAGTGATGTGTACTCGAGGTTTACGAACTCGCTTTAATTTATCATGGACACTCATTGAGAACTCCTTTTACTTATGTTTCAGTTTCGCTGATTTTAATGCCAGACAACTTAAAGTATCCAGTCCTAGCATCACTATCTGTAATTAATTCATTTAATAATTCAGGTAACGATAACTCGCTCCATCGAATTACTTGCTCTATGGTATAAGACATAGGCGAATGTGGTTCTGTTTTACGAAAATAAGAAGCAATTTCTTTTAGCTTCTCAATAGCATTTTCTCTAGAATTTATTTCTAAATTACGTGTTTTTTCCACATAAACTTGAGTAACGTCACCATCATCTAACACCACTTCTTGTAATTCTTGCGCTAAGTCTTGTGCTTTTTGAACGGCAGCGAATTTATCAGCCGCAATATGATTTACAGCGGCTAAACTCTCTTCCAATGCTTGTTTAATATTAGAAGTCGGTTGTGGCTGAGCTGTAACGCGATCTAGTACATCACTTAATATTGTAAATTGCTCAATTGCAGTCGTTATATCGTCTCTAAGATTTACAAAAAACTCAGTACTTGTTTCTGCAGCGCTTTTTTCTATTAGCTCAAAATCGACAGCACCTTGTGTTAATTTTTTATCTCTTTTTTCTTCACTCAATCTTGATATATTGTGGCCTTGTTGATACTCCCAAAAAGAAAAAGAGTCCAAGCTTACACTATCCGTAATAGCTATACTTTTGATCGGTATAATTAAGGTGCCTTCGCCAGCCACACCATTTAAGCCAACTAACGCTGAAACTTTGTCAGAGATTTCATCATCAGCATCTAGGGCTGGATATAAATCATCAAAATAATTATCGAGTAAGGTGTGGGCAACTTGAAAACCAAATGCTAATCCTTTAAAGCCATGCACGCGGCACAGTGCTTCAATGAACCAGGCTAAGTAGTCAATATCTTTACTTTCTGTTTTTAACGCTTTACTGGATAGCTCTAACAACGGCAACCAATCTCTGGCTAGAGTGGCAATGCCTTCTTCATCAACAAGCGCATTTCTTTCTGCCGCACGTAATTGGTTTCGTAAATCTTTTAACGCGTAATAGGTAGACGCAGGAGTGACGTCTGAGCGCGGGTCAATACCTGCAATCTCAGTGTCTGAAATAGGGGAAACATACTCTTCAAAAACAAACATTCCATTGTCCTAATAACTGTCCATAAAACCAAAACAAAGTTAAAGTTAAGCGGCTTTCATATTACATTTTTTATTTTAAATTACAAGCCTAGTTACATTCTAGTTTATACCGGTTTACTAAACAATAAACCGGTATATTATATATAAGTCCATAAAGTTATTTATTTTTTAATATATAACCATTAAAAATAAATTTAAATATTTACTTTGTAAATAATGGGATTGTAGCCTCATCCTGAACATTAAATGAATGGGCTTTGTAATTACTAAGCTCTTTGTCGTATTTAATCAAAATACACGTGACATTATCTTTTGCACCTCTAACAAGAGATGAATGCATAAGTGCCATACCAGAATCGATTATACTTGTAGGCTCTAATGAGCGGCGAATATCATTATCGGATAATTCGCCAGTTAATCCATCTGAGCACAATAAAAATATATCGCCTGATTTTACTTCATTTTGTACCATATCAACGTTAACATCTTGTGTAACTCCCACTGCACGGGTTATGACATTGGATAATGGATGATCTTTGGCTTCCTCAACAGAGATAACCCCTTCATCGATTAGATCGTTGATTTGGCTATGATCCTTTGAAACTTGCTGCAACTGACCATTACGCAGTAAATACGCTCGACTATCTCCCACCCAGAGCACATAGTATTGCTCATTTTTGATGAACAAAACGGTCACTGTGCTACCCGCTGTTTTACTCCCTAAATATTGCGCACTGTATTCATTTAGTTGGCGGTTTGCATTTTCAATAGCAACGACAATATGCGACACAGTAAGCTCTTCAAATGTCAGTTCTTCAACGGTTGCCCTGATAGTATCGACAACGAGTTGACTTGCCACTTCACCAGCTTCATGGCCGCCCATACCATCAGCAACAACCCAGAGACTATGGCTATTTATTTCGACATGAGCATCTTCATTTAGCTGCCTAACAACACCGCGATGGGTAATCGCATAACTAGTGCTCAACTTACTCATCAGTACTTTTTACCTGTGTATAATTCCACTCCCATTGCTTCCATCGACCATCTAACATTGCTGCAACTTGATTAATGGCAGGAAGTCCTGCGGTGATAAGTACCATAGGCTTTATACTGCATGAACCATGAGTCCACCAAACGCTGTAATCACCATATTTTTTACTTAAGACAGCATGCATTAGATCTTGCAAAGCTGTCTCTGTAAGTTCATCACCTGAAAACTCAAATGCCTCGCCAGTTTTATTCTTATCTGCCGTATTAAAGTAAGTCACCGCTTTTTGGGTTCCTTGAACAGTACCTAAGGTTTTCGCAACTTCTTTGCGCCAAGCAAAAAGATCAACTGAGTTATCAAGTACTTTCAACACAACATCTTCATAAGCTAATGAAAAAACGCCAGAGTTAAGAACATCAATAGGTGCGTACTCTAATGTACTTGCTACAGTAAATGGATAATGCCGTCCTACCGCATCCATGCTTGGCATTAAAGTCCCCATTACCCCTTTATCTCCAACAATATTCGCGGACAAAGCAAAGTGCCATACAGGGCCTGTTAAATAATTATTTTGCCACACTTCACCAAGCTGCTCTTTGCTTACAGCAATCGCAGCTTGCAGCCACTTTTCCCAATGTTCAGCGAACTCTTTAGATACACTATCTTGTACAAAATCACCTAAACTAGGGACTTTACCCAAATAGCCAATATTTATAATCGGGTCGGACATGAAAACTTCTCTATACTCTTATTCCAAAATGGATGCCTAATTGAATTCGGTAATAGTTCTACTTTTGCGTTATTGCCCATCAGAGCAAAATGCAACGTTAGATCTTCCCGTGTTTTACTTCGTTTAGCACTTAGTTCATCAAGCATCCGATATAGCGACCATTCACCTTGGTAAGTGGTATTTATAGAGCGTCCGCCATTAGGTGGAGTGAATACTACCCGTGTTTTACTTTGGCCTGTGGCGCCAGGCCAGACAAAATTACTCACTCTTAATGGCCCATGTCTATAGGTCATTGATTGACCATCAATCTCAAGCATAAAACTCGAGATTGTTTGGTCTAATTCTAAAGGTTTCAAGCCGAACTCAATCCTTGGTGTGCTGCTACCACCATCAAAAAATGCGAGCTGTATTTGATTTGCAAGTTCAAACATTGCCAAAGTTTCTCGACTGATACCGATGTCTTTTTCAAACTTCCATGGTCGTGAGCTCATATCAACACTGGGGGCAACATAGCTATTAAAGAAGCTATCAATCGTACCGCCAGGTCCAAAGAATCGAGTGAAGTCTTTTAAATTCACTTCTTTATCTGCATAAGGTGAGAATGGGTAACGACCAATAATTGCAGCATTGTATTCTCGCAAAACTTTACTTTTCCAAATCTCATTTAAGTGTCTATTGGCACTATTTTTAGTGATATTACTGGTATCTCGACTAATATCTAACAGCCAGCTATTAAAAGGGTACGGTAAGTCACGACTTTGGAATTCTAGTTGGCGGATAAAACTAGGCTTACTTTTACCGCTGATTTGATCTTTAATGGATGACTTCAACTGATCGCCACGGTCAAGTTTAGTTAAATAAACATTCAGCTCCCTAAGGTTCTTTTGCATATTATCTAACTGCTGAGCGTCAATTTTAAGCACATCCTCAAATGCTTCTTCCACTTGATACCCTGGTAACTTGATATCAAATTTTGGCGTTTCGTCAGGTAAGAACCGTTTGATGCGATTCGCCTTTGTTTGCATCGCAACTTCAGCAGCATTGGCTGCAACTTTACCGGCTGCTTTTTGATTTTCAGAGACTGGCAATTGAGTTAACTGCACATTTTTCTGCACTGCTAGAATGATGTTTTTAATTGGAGTTTCTGAACCAGCTAACACATCAGTGATATTAACCCCTTCAGCAGGAGAGCTATATTGGTTTAAATTTAGATCATCAAGAAATGACTGCCAATAGTAGATATAGTCCTGAAAATAACGCTGTTCTAATTTCTTTTCTATCTCATCTTTGGAGATATCATAAGTTCCAGATGCTTCTTCTCCGTACACCCAACTGCTCGCCATTAGGTTTCCTAGCATCTTACTTTTTTCGATATTAAAAATGCCATGGAAACCATTGAACGTATATAAGCCAGGGATGCTTCGAGTTAACTCACTGTTATTGCGAAATGAAAACTTTTGGGCGCTTTCAAAACTAATGATATCCGTCAATCTAAATGGTGGAATACTACTGTCGAGAAAGTCTGCTTGAAGCCTTTGATATGCTCTCTCAGCAATCGGTAATTTTGTCAGCTCAGCACGAGCAATTTTAACGGCTTGATTATCAACTTCTTCATAAGCAACACCTTTTTCAAGTAATGCCGCAATATGATCCATTAAATCGAGACGAGTTTGTGTATTTTTCTCACCAGGAAAGCTACGTTCTAAGTATGCATCAAACCAGACGACTATGTCATCACGCTCAAAATACTCAGGTTGAAACAACATTAAATAACACTTCAGTGTCTCGTACAAATAGCTTAAGTGCTCAGGGTGAGTTTCCATTTCCTTCGTCAAGGTATTGAGAACAAAAGGCGCCAAGAAAGTTTGTAACGCTCTGTCGTAGGCATCGTTCGACGACTGTTTAATTTCGTTTAATTTATTAAAACCAACTGATGACGAGTCTTGCTCATTATTAAACGCATTACTACGCGCAGGAAGTGCTCGTAATGAATTGAGCCTGTCATTAAGTACCAGTACATTGCTGCGATCAAAAGATGCCGCATCGATTTCTTGATATGACTCAATTGCCTCTTCAGTGACCGTGATAAGGTTATTATTCCATGCATAGCTAAAATACCATGATGCCGAAAAACCAATCACACAAGCACACGCCAAAGAGATACTTGCTATGCGCAACCATTTGTTTTGCTTATCATGATGTTTGTTAGTACTTGCTAAGTTTTGCTCAGGGAAAATGACTCTTTCTAGTACATTTTTTATGAAAAAACTTTTCGATTGATTTATATAGCTGCCGCTTGTGTTATTTCCTTCACTTAAAAGACTAGCCGGTGTCCCTTCTTGAGTTGCGCTGGTTAAATACACTCCCCTAAACATAGGGAGTTCTTCATATGCATTAGGAGTAAAAATTTCTTTCAAAAATGCGTCGCCTACACCTTGCAATACGCGAAGCTGTCTTGGAAATTCAAAAATTTTTGCTCTTATTTCTTCATTGCGTTCATTAATCAAACGCCGATTTAACAGCTCTGTTAACTTAGCTATAAGTGTATGAAACTCTTTATTAAATGCATCAACTTGGGTGTTTTTATCTAAATCAAGTTCAAATGTAACCCCCCATACTTGTTCACACTCTTCTTCGCTTAATTCAGCAAAAAACTCTCTAAAACCTTCTATTAAGTCAACTTTTGAGAAAATAACATAAACAGGAAAAGTCATTCCGAGCTGATTTTGTAACTCTTGCAGACGTTGCTTAATTGCACGCGCATGTAGGTTTCGCTCTGTTTTAGTTTGGCTCATTAACTCAGAGATACCCATACTGATCATTACGCCATTGATTGGTCGTAATGGACGGTATTTACGCAGTAAACCTAAAAAGCCTTCCCAAGCACGTGAGTCATGTTTTGCATGACTACTTTGTGTGGTGTAACGCCCTGCCGTATCAATGAGTACAGCTTTGTTAGTAAACCACCAATCACAATTTCGCGTGCCACCGACACCATGAATTAAATCAACCCCAAGCTTATCTTTTAATGGATAATCTAAGCCAGAATTGTTGATCACCGTTGTTTTTCCTGCACCCGGTGGTCCTATCATGATATACCAAGGTAATTGATAGATATTCTTTCCCTTAAAGAGTTTTACATCTTTAAGTAAATCAATAGCTTCACCCATTCTTGTTTTTAAGGTCGTAATCTCTTCATTAACTTCATTACTGTTTGCGTCATCACTGTCGATTAACTCATTAGCCATTTTTTCATCACGTTTACTTTGACGAGTCAAACGGTATATTTTCGTGATCGCAAAAATAAGAATAACCACTAAAATAGTAAGTAATCTCGAGGCAACACTCGCCAATGGCACATTACCAGCAATGGCAATTAATGGGCCGCCAAACCAAATTAGTAATGACAGTGCGCTAAAACCAATAATTAGGATTGCTGTACGCGATGTAAGTAGGTATGTGATTTTCTGTAAAAAGTTCATTCCAGCCCCATTAAAATAATAAATCAATTTCAATTCGTCGGTTTAATGACCGAGAAGCTGAATCTGAATTGCTAGCGATTGGTTCGGCAGCACCTTTTCCTTCAGGCCACAAGCGGCCACTAAGGTTAGTACTTTTAGCCATAGAATTAGCAACTTGAGTTGCTCTAGCTAAAGAAAGATGCCAGTTAGAGGGATACTTATCGGTGCGAATAGGCGTGTCATCTGTATGGCCTGTTATTAAAATCCGCCCCTTTGTACCTTCTAAACTCAGTGCTAGTTTTTCAAGTATTGGCTGAAATGAAGGTAATAGTTTTGAGTCACCTTGGTTAAACAAGCTTTCACTATTGATAGTGATCCGAATGCGATCATTACTCTTTTCTACAGAGACAATCCCCATCTGAATCTCGGTTTGTAAAAGTTGTTCTAACACTTGCAGTTGCTGATCTTTTTTATCAATACTGTGCGTTTGGGCTAATGGATGGATCACCGCCAACTTTTCATTCACCAACACAACTTGATCATTAAGTTTCATATTGATAAACAGGTAAACAATTAATAATGCTAAACCTAAAACTGAAAAAATAACCCATAGAGGTACTTGGTTTCTAAGCTCAACACCTGCTGCAACCCGTTCTTTCCAATTAGGCGATAACTTGTTATTAATAGGTCCATCTAGTTGGTTTAGTAGGTGATAAATGCGAGAGCGGTATTCTTCAACTTTATTATCGCCGACACTATCAACTCGATACTTGCCCTTAAAACCTAAATTTAAGCAGTGATATTGTAATTCTAAAAACGCTTTATGTTGCTCTGGTTGCCCAAGAGCATTATCCAATAAGGTATAGAAATACTCGCCACCAAAGGTTTCTTTATGAAACGTTGACAACAAACTTTCATCAGCCCATTCCATCGAACTCCACTTAGAGTTTAGAACTGATTCATCCAGAATTGCACATAAACAATAGCGCGAATTTTCAATTACTTCTTTGGGCAGCACTTGGTTTCTGACTTCAACTTCAAAACGTTTAATCGCTTCAACACAACGATGCTTCAAAGCGGCTAAATTTGTCATTTCTTTAGCTTGGTTGATCGATATAACCAGTGAAAAACAATCGGTAGCAGCTTCTAATAATGGGTTTTTGAAAATAGAAACTTTCGTATTACTAGCAACAGCATTTGCTATTGGCTCAATAGACATAACTGTCTTTTCAGGATCAGTTGCTGTTTTTGAGTTATTTGAAGTGTCACGCCCAAGTCTGCCAGGGCGTGGTTTGATAATGGTTTCATCCATTGAAACTCTTCCTTTTAACAGTTAAGTTCGTATAGCCCAAAGGCTTAATTGTAACTCTGGGTAACTACCAGATAAGTGAATGGCGATCCCACCACTTGTGCGAAGCTTTTCCCAATGCTGACCATGCTTGTTCAACTCAAAATAATGAAAACCTGCATGATACGGAATTTGTCTTGGTGCTGTAGGTAAACTGCTGATTGTTATACCTGGGATCTGGTTATTAACTAGATCACGAATAGTTTCAACGCTACCGATTTTAACCTGGGAAGGTAAAACTTTACGCAACTCTTCATGGGGTACACTCGCTTTAATAGCGAGAATAAACTGACCTGAATCAAGAATCGACTTATCTTTTAAAGCACCAAATGAAATACCAAATTTACTTTGCTCCAACTTAATTTCTGTTGCTGTTTGCTCAATCACGTGACTTAAAGATTGATATAAGAAATTCACGATTTCACCAAATACAGCTCCTAAATTATCATGTTCATATTTAGGGAGTTTTGGAACGCGTTTATTGGCAGTACTGAATGTTGCCAGTTCACCTGATAGTTCAATTAAACGCGTATAAAGAATATTTGGATGTAAATTATTGACCATTAACAAACTATCAAATACCGCATCATACTTATTTAGTGTTTGCAGCATAATAAAATCAGCAACTGAAGTACTGCCCGCATAGCCTTGACATAAACGTACAGCAATACTTTCTGAACGCTGTTTGATCATTGCACCAATTTCTCTTACTAATCCTAGCAGAGGCTTACACTGTGCAACTTTTAGCGAGGCAGGAATAAACTTACTATCAAGCTTGATCCGACCTTCAGTGCTTACTTCAGTAATTTTAGCTAAAGGTAAAAGTATGAATCCAGCGTGATCATCTGAACCTAATACCAGTTTGCTATAAATTTTTGCAACTTGAATAGTCTCTTGTGATTGCGGACCCAATGAATCATCATTTACCGCTAAATCGGTGAGCTTATAACGCGTAACTAAATTTTCGTCCGCAGCTGAGATGTTAATACCACTGGCTTTCAGTGCTGGGATTGCCAAATAAACAATTTCATTATAGGTGTCTTTGTTGACAACCAAAGGCTCAGGTAATGACGTTGACCTTGGCATATCAACAGGTAATAAATCAGGAGTAATTGCCGACAACGAGTCGATTGCAAACTGCCCTGTATTTAACAACTCAGTGTCAATATCTAACTCTAGAATTCCCCACGGATCAGCTAAATTACCATTACACACTTGCTTAATTAAATGTGAAAAATGTTTATCTGATTGTTGAAAGTGTTGCGGCCTTAAGAACATCCCTTCAGTCCAAGCAACACGAGTGGTATCACTCATTTTATATCCTTATTAATGCTCTCTCATGTATGTTGCAATTGATTCAACATTTACATCGATATCGTCATAACCGGTAGGATCAACTTCTATTACCGCTCTCCATCGGGCTTGATCTATGTTCCTATACGCTACCACTACTCCTACATAGCGAGTATTACGATTAAGGCTCATCTCATAGTTTTGCACTGAACCAGGTTGTAATTCTAATTCATCTTTCTTAAGTAAATCAGGGCCTAGTAACTTCTCTGGCGCCTCATACAAACTAAAAAAGTCTTGTGTATCAAATATAGTTCTTGAGCTTAGCTCAAAAATTTTCATCACAACTGGAGAAGGTCGATCAGAAGTATCAGGGTTTACATTTTCTGATACATTAATAATTAATTCTGTTGATGGCGGAACAAACTTATTCATTGTCGAACAGCCCATTATCAAAAATAGTAAACTAAAACTCAGTAAGTAGAGCTTAATGTTACGCATTATTTACTTTCCTTTTTTTTAAAAAGTTTCTTGAATTTTATCATTGTATGCTTTGAGGAAATCATCTGATAATGCCATTGCACCTTTAGCATTAACGTCACGTGATAACTCGTCATGCAGGTTTTGATACAACTTCCAGCTTTTTGATTCTGATTGGCCAGGAATTATTTTCAAAATATTAGAGTTATCATTCACTTGTTGATTTATGTGAGAAGGTGAAACTTGCTCTAATATTCCCTTTAATACACCATCAGCCCCTGCTAATAAAGCATGTTCATGCCTACGAGTATCGATGAAACTTTCTTTAATCGATTCTCGAGAAGATAGGAAGCTTGCACTATTAATTATGAATAAGTTCTGAATAACATCGTCTATATTGGCCGAAAATTTGATTGGGTTATTTTGCTGGGTTTGAAACAGAGTTTGATTAACACGTAATTGATTTTTCACCAATGCTCTTTGGCGTAACGATTCCATCAATTCAGTTAAAAGAAGATTTAACCCTTGGCCCATTTCAAACCATAATTTTTCAGTCGTTATAGCATTTTGCAGTTCAGGTTTGACGCCAAGCCCTTTTAAAAAAGCACTTGTTAGTTCTGCGCTGTTTGCGATTGGCTTTGTTTCGAGAGCGGATTGAGCTGCAGGAGTCGAGACTTGAACTTCCTTCGCGACTTCTGGCTTTATATCAACAGCTGCAGGAGCTTCGATCTTAGGCTCTGTTGTACTCGCGGTTGTATGACTGGCTATTCCACTCTGATTGCTAGAATTAGCCATTTCAGGATTCAATAAATGTGCGATCTCATCCCAATTTTCCGGGATCTGGCTCTGTGATTGTGAATGTTCAGCATGCGCCATAGTAACTTTTGGCATTGGTTCATTCATAATTGAATCATTATAAAAGTGCTCAGAGTTTGAATCACGATTAGCAGAATCAAAATGTTGCGATTGAGTAGCGGCGTTATTATTTTTTGCCGTTGTCACAGAGCTAAACTCATCGATAGGAGCTGTAACGGAGTTTGCTGCTGCGATTTTAACTTCTATTTGAAAATCACCTACCGTTAAAATATCACTATCAGCTAACTTTTGCTTATTACCTTGGCCAATGGCTGAGACACTATAATTTGAATAGATACCATTTGTAGAAGTATCAATCACAACAAACGAGTCACCTTCCTTCTCGATACGACCATGTTTACTTGAGATAATTTTTTCAGGATCAGGTAAATGCCAGTCACATGCTTCCGAGCGGCCAAAGATAAGTGAATCTTTTACAGTTTTAGATGCTTCTATTTCAGGCGAGAGTCGATGATAACTAGTAATGTTTAGTATCAGTTCCATTTGATGCGTTCATCCCATATTCTACATTCCTATTAGAATAAATTAGAAGAGAAACTATTGTCAACATTGAAATTAATACTTGGGGATATTAGAGGCTCATTTAAAACGACAAATAGAGATTAATAATATAGTCTTATTTTCTGTTTATTTAAATTATTAAAATCAATAAAATTAAGCCTGTATGTTCCTATTTGAAACCAGAGAAACCACTTTACAACACTGTTTTACATACAAATAACATCAGAAATTATATCTAATGAATAAAATAAATATATAATTAGTAGAAGTACTACAATAGAAACATTGCTTATAGTGTTAAATTTTGTAAAAATAGCGGGCTAATCAAAGGGAATATTGATAAAAATTACAAAAAGCACCTTTGCAATTATTTAACTATCTACAATAAAAGGATTTATAATGAGCGGTATCAATAACTCAAATGATAAAACTCAAATCGCTTCGCTGGAGTCTAGCGTTAGATCTTCCCAACCAAAAAGTAAACTCAATTTAGTTGGTAAAAAAATATCTGGACGATATTTAGTTGAGGAACTCATTGGGCAAGGTGGCATGTGCTACATTTATAGAGCTAGGGATTTATTTTTAGAAAGTCCTACCAGTCCAGAAGTACATGTTGCACTCAAAGTGTTACTAGAGGAATTTAGTCAATCTGAAGAGGCAATAACATTACTTAAAGATGAAACGACTAAAACTCAACAACTTTCACACCCTAATATTGTAAAAGTATTTTCAGCCAGTTCTGATGGTGATCTGCATTATGTGACAATGGAACTCGTTGATGGCGAAACATTAGAGCAAATAATCAAACGTAACAAACCTTCAGGTATGCCTTTTAAAAAAGCACATGTTATCCTGCAACAACTTGCAGATGCACTGATTTATGCTCACTCACGAAACGTTATTCATAATGATTTAAAACCTTCTAACATTATTTTTGATTCAAATGGACGCTTGAAAGTTCTCGACTTTGGCATTGCTAAACATAAAACAATTGAAGATGCATATGCGTTTAATAATAGTAAAAATGTCGCAGCAGTTGGTGGTTATACGCCAACCTATGCAAGCCCTGAGCAACTTCAAGGGGCTGACGCATCTGTAAAAGATGATATATTTTCGTATGCATGTATTGCCTATGAGCTATTGAGCAGTAAGCACCCATTTGATCGAGTTGCCGCAGATAAGCTTGCCAAAGAGACAACAGCAAAACGCCCTAGTAATTGTCCACTATGGCTTTGGGGTCGTTTACAAAAAGCGATGTCATTGGATGCCACAAAAAGGTTAGGCTCATTACAGGCTGTATCAACTAAACTTACAAGCAATTTTAAACCAGCTATCGCTGCAAGTGTGTGTGTAGTCGCCATTACCGTTTTTATTAGCCAGTTTTATGCCTCAAATTCGACCCAAATAAAGCAGTTAGAGGCAAAGCTGGAAAATGCCAATGCAATTAACCAGCAAGTTGCAACTTGGATGTCCTGGCACGGCCCTGAGGTCCTGGCTAAACTTGCGGAAATCCCTCCTCAGTATGACGTGCTTAAACAGGGGTTATTAAGAGTCAATCAAGCAAGCATCTTACAAGATTTCAATGCTAAAGCTAATCAGTTAAATAATCAGTCTAGTAAATTCAAGGATTTTGATGGCACGATCGGTCTATATTCCGATGCGTTGGAATACTATCCAGATTCTGAAAAGCTAACGGTTCAATTAGAAAGCATCTTAAGAGAGCGCCAATCAATAATCTTTGACATAACATCAAGAATTGACTTGTTATTAGAACAATCACGCTATGATGAACTTGAAAATAACAACATTATTAAATTAATTGATGATTTAAAAGATGTTGATAGTAACTATGTATATCAGCCAAATGAAATACACATCAATAACTTCAAAATCGCCTTAGAGCAATCAATTGAAAATGACAATGTGGTTGCTCAAAAAGTGTTATTAGATGTAGGGAAAGCTATCTTCACAGCCGAGCAGAAGTCTGAATTACAATTTAATGAGTTATTAAAAAGGGAATCAGCAATAGAAGTGCTAAGTCTTTATCAGCAGAAATTAAATTTAGGTGAGCAAGCAACTTTTCCGACTAAAGATGCAATAGTTTTCTATCAACCTCGCTTTGACCGTTACTTTGAAAAGTTAGCAGCAATTAAAAATTATCAAGAGTTATTAGCCTTTGAAGAATTAGTTAATTCAGAGTCAACGGATTTACCGAATGACTTTACTTTGTTAGTCGCTTTTAAAGAAGAGCTTTCTAAGCGTTACATCACAATGGCAAATGGCTTATTAAAGCAAAAGATGTATAAAACAGCTGAAAAATTAGTTGAGCGAAGTGAAGAGATAACTCGCTTGCTTGATAGTTTGCTATAAAAGTACACAGGCTGACACTCACTAATTGCAGCCACTTACTGATATTAATATCTTAAGCTAGCCAGGGCTGTATAGCTCTACTAGCTTAAAAAATATGATTATTCTCACGAATAAAATAACTTACTAATAGACCACTAATTCGATGTAATTAGTATAACGAGAGTCAAGGATGACTTGGAGGCTATCTAACTTCCACTTACTCCTTAAGGGCTTTCAGCATTTTAAATTTATATGGAGTTTTTATGAAAAAGATAAGCACCTTAGCTGCAATATTAATCCTAAGTGGTTGCTCGACTACTGCTACAGTAGACGAAACAGCTCAAGTAACTGAGGATACCACGACAGAAATTCAACCACCTGTTGAAGACGTAGTTGATGTAATTTCTTTAACTGTGGCAACTCAACCTGCTGATGCGCGCGTACGCATTATGAATATCAAACCAAAATATGAAAGTGGTATTGAGTTAAAAGAAGGCAAGTATGATGTAGAAGTAAGTAAGCCTGGTTATAGTACATACCGTGAATGGATAGTGGTTGATAAGAGAACAATTTTAACCGTTGAGTTAAATAAAGCCGAAGATATTTAGTAGGCAAACGATATAAAATACGCCTTTAAACATGCGACCATACATGTTAAAGGCTATTTTACTCTTACTAAATGCGATTAATTCACTAGGTTTTTAGTTTATTTAGCTCATCATCTTGCTGAGCAACGAGTTGATTTAACATCTGACTACCATCGCCCGCTTGAGTTGATAGTTCGGCCAATTGTGACGCGGCATCGGAGATCAACGTTAAATTACGATTGATCT
Organism: Pseudoalteromonas sp. KG3; assembly: GCF_030436385.1. Taxonomy (NCBI): domain Bacteria; kingdom Pseudomonadati; phylum Pseudomonadota; class Gammaproteobacteria; order Alteromonadales; family Pseudoalteromonadaceae; genus Pseudoalteromonas; species Pseudoalteromonas sp. KG3. The sequence continues at coordinate 1,093,315 of NZ_CP098524.1, read as the reverse complement.
CCTCAGTGACAGAGCTTTGCTCCTCAGCAGCGGTTGCAATTTGGGTGATCTGGTTGGTAATTTCTTCCACTTTAACCACCACACTGTGCAAGGCATCAAAGGCAACGGTGGTTTCATCCACGGCAGTTTGTGCCCTCACCACACCTTGCTCAATCACTTTAGATGCATTACCCACTTCTAGCTGTAAGTTGTCAATTAAGCCACTAATATCATCTGTTGAGGCACGTGTTTTTGAAGCAAGCGCCCTGACTTCATCAGCAACAACGGCAAAGCCACGACCCTGCTCACCAGCGCGAGCTGCTTCAATAGCTGCATTGAGTGCCAATAGATTAGTTTGTTCTGAAATGGTTCGGATCACATCTAAAATCTGGGTGATATCGTTACTACGTGCGGCTACTTTTTCAACTGCCTGATTAGCTTGTTTTATTTCTTCTGACATGGTTTTTACTTGCGATACCGCAGAAGATAAACTTGTTTCACTACGCACCACTAAGGTATTAATTTCATCGGCTTGTTGCGCTGATTGCTCAGATGCACGGGCGACCTCAAGTGCCGTCGCACTCATTTCGTTCATTGCCGTTACCACACTTTCAATTTCTTGAAATTGCGCCTGTACGTTCTGTTTTGTATCAACCGCAACATGGGCGGCAATTTGCGCTTGTTCTTTAGTTTGCCCAGAGACATCTTTTAATTGCGCAATCAAATCACGTAATTTTTCTAAAAATGCATTAAAGCCTACAGCAAGCGCTATTAATTCAGCATGGCTATCAACACTTAATGTTTGCGTTAAATCCCCTTCACTACTGGCTAAGTTATCAACTCGTAATTGAATTTGTTGTAGTGGCGCCACAATACTTTTTACCACTAAGGTCATAATGATAAATGCAGCACCGGCAATCACTAAACCAGAGATCAAAATCAATCCACCAAGGGTGTTGGCGTTATCTTGCATACTTGCACTAAGCTGTTGTGGACCTTCTAAAGCAAGGGCTGCGGGGACTTCCACTAACAGTGTCCATTTTTTTCCTGCTAATTTAATGTCTATCGGATAGTTAACTAAATACTCACTGCTTACCTTTTGCACACTGGCTTGTTTATTTAAACCGCTATAATGATTAAAAATTGCTGCAGGTACGGCTTCTTTAAGCGGACGTCCTAGTTTTTCTTTATAATGACTACTGCCAACAATCAAATCGAGCGAACTGAGTAATGTCACGCGTGCTTGGCCGTTATACAGTTCTTTTGATAACTGCTCAGTCATAGTTTGAAATACCGGCAAGGCAATATCAACACCGCTTAAACCAATGAACTTGCCTGAGCGCAATATAGGCACAGTCAAAGAGGTCATCATTTCTGAGTAGCCTGGCGATATTTCGTAAAGATAGGGTTCCATAATGCAGGGTTTTTGGTTTTCTTTGGCGCATAAATACCATTCGGCTTCCCGTTGACCAAATTCATTTAACGTTGTCACATATTTTTCTTTGGCATCTTCAACTACCTGCTGTTCGATCACGCCATCACGGCTGCGCGTAAAGGAAATTTCTAAGGTGCCTTGACCTGCCACTGAATGGTCATACCCATTCATATATTGTTGATCGTTACCATCAAAGCCATTGACTTCAAACTGAGAGTAAATTGACGAGAGTAATGAGTTACCAGCAATGATTGAACGATTGATCTGCTCCACAGATTCGCGGGTTAAAGTATCTGCGGCACTTTGGCTACCTAATGTTGCTGCCAGAGAAAAAGGCACGCGATACGCTTCATTAATAAAACCCGCAATCTTTTCACCATAGGCCGCAGCATTAGTAACGAGTTTGTCTTCTACTTCTGCAACAATCAGTTTTTCAGCCTGCACTGAAAGTACTTTATTACTACTTGAAAGTTGCCACCACAGTACACTAGACAACACCAAGACGGTTAAAAATATACTACCTAAAGTGAGCCAAAGTAATTTTTTTGCTAACGCTAACTGCCGCATTCCTGTTTTCCTCTAATTTAACTACATTTAGAGTTTAGTCTAATTATGAAATGATACAGTAGATTATTGAAAAAACTTGATTAACTGAGTAATAAAAACCACTTATGCTAGCTGCATATTTAAGTGAGAGAAGCGAAAGGATACCAACTTAACAAGCTGCTAAGTTGGCATATGAGAAAACTAAATTACTGATAACTCAACCGCAATATTGCCACGGGTCGCATTTGAATATGGGCAAACTTCATGCGCTTTAGCCACTAGTTGCTCTGCAGTGGCTTTATCAACATCACCAACGAACACAGCTAATTTTACCGCAATACCAAAACCACCTTCGATTGGACCAATCGATACTTCTGAGTCAATGCGTGTATCTGCTGGCAATTTTACTTTAGCTTGGCCTGCCACTAATTTTAATGCACCAATAAAACACGCCGCATAACCCGCTGCAAATAATTGCTCAGGGTTTGTACCTTGCCCATCATCGCCACCTAAACCTTTAGGTGTTGAAAGTGCAACATCTAAACGGCCATCGTCAGATTTTGCAGTGCCTTCACGGCCACCTGTTGCAGTTGCGTTAGCTGTATATGCGACTTGTAGTAATTCTTTCATGGTATTTTCCTTGTTTAAGTGAGAATTAAATTTACTTTGCGTGCAAAACAATAGACCAATTTATTGAACATTGCAAATACTTTGCATACAAACTAAAATGCAAATTCACTATTTGAGAGTCGCTATGAAATACCCACAACTAAAATTAGATAACCAGCTATGTCATCGCTTATATATGGCATCCAACTCCGTTGTGCGCGCCTATCGAGATGCGCTCAAGGCACTTGAACTGACCTACCCTCAATACGTGGTGATGATGGCGTTGTGGGAAGAAGATGAAGTAACCATAGCCCAATTACTGCAAAAAACCGCCATAGATGGTGGGGCAATGACCCAAATTTTAAAAAAAATGACCGATAAGCAATTATTAATGGTTATTAAAGATGATAATGACAAGCGCAAGAAACTTGTAAAACTGCAATCACATGGGGTGAAAATGCAACTTCAAGCAGCTGATATTCCGCAGCAAATACGCTGCCAGTTCCCATCTATCAATGAACATGAAGCAATGCAGTTAATTGCTCTGCTCGATAAACTCAATACAGATTTAGCCTAGGTAAAGGCAATTATCAAAAAACATTTGATAGTGATTCAGTCATAACACCCTTTTTCTATTATAAAGCTGCGCTATAGTGTGCATATAGAAATTTGATTCAACGGAGCAACTCATGAAAGCCATTGGTTACCAAGCAGCTACAAAAACACTCAGCGAAGATTCTTTCGAAATTATCGAATTACCAACACCAACGGCACAAGGCCGTGATTTATTGGTCGCGGTAAATGCTATTTCAGTAAACCCTGTTGATGCTAAAATTCGCGCTAATGTCAGCCCAGAACAAGGTCATAAAATCATTGGTTGGGATGCGGTGGGTATTGTTAAAGCCGTTGGTGAAAAAGTTAGTTTATTTAATGTAGGCGATCGCGTTTATTACGCCGGAGATTTAACTCGCGCTGGCAGTAATGCTGAATTTCAACTTGTGGACGAGCGTATTGTCGGTAAAGCACCGGTATCGTTGAGTGACGCAGAAGCTGCAGCACTGCCATTAACCAGCATTACCGCTTGGGAATTATTATTTGACCGCTTGCAAGTATCACGCACCAAAGATGCAAAACCGGCCTCGTTATTAGTAATAGGTGCTGCAGGTGGTGTTGGCTCGATTTTAGTGCAATTGGCAAAGCAGCTTACTAACTTAACGGTTGTTGGTACTGCATCAAGAGCTGATAGTGTGAAATGGCTAAACGAATTAGGTGTTGAACATGTACTTGAGCACTCAAAAGGTTTAGATGCACAACGAACTGAGCATAACCTTGCAGAGTTTGACTACGTTATTAGCCTAACTCATACCGATCAACATCTTGATGAAATCATCAAAGTGATCAAGCCACAAGGTAAATTAGCGTTAATAGACGACCCAGCCAGCTTTGATATTTTAAAACTCAAGCGCAAAAGTATTTCACTGCATTGGGAGTTTATGTACACCCGTTCAATGTTTCAAACCGACGATATGATAGCCCAACATCAGTTACTGACTGAATTAGCAGAATTGGTTGATAACGGCACCATTAAAACCACCTTAGGCCAACATTTAGGGAAAATTAATATAGAAAACCTACTTAAAGCGCACGCAATATTAGAGTCTCATCAATCACGCGGTAAACTGGTACTTGAAGGGTTTTAAAGCGCTGTATATTACAATCTCGAATGTCCTAACTATAAGATTTAAAAAATACTTTAATTCTGAAAAGTTATCTGTTATTTTTGCTCGTATAGGTATTGTTTTAGGTACCAACAGTAGACTTTGGAATAAAGTATATTAATCAAATATGATGATTTCCTGCAAACTATAAAATTAAGGAAGAAGTATGAGCGAACGGAGTTACGCAACTAAATTATCACAATCTGATCCTTTAGGGTTTTACATAAAGCTAATAGGCTTAAGAACGCATGAAAAAGAATTACGTCAGATTGATAATATATATTATATTTTGACAGGTATTGTAGTTTATAAGCAACTTGATCATATTGCGCGCCAACAAGTGATGGCCGAAATCCAAAAAGTTCGTAGAGTTAGCCCAAGGCTCCATGGTGCTCTTTTTGAAATTCCTCCACAAATCGTAGCTGATAAATACAAATTTAAATGGTCATTAAGTGATGTTGAATTAAAAGCACATTATGAAAGTAGTAATGGTGTTTCCTCTGCTTTAAGTTTTATTGGTTTAGATATGAGAACTTTTGTAGGATCAGCACCAATAATAGGTGGAATTCTACTAGAGATTTCTAAAAGTGGAATGAAAGCGGGGGGGAAAGCAGCATTCAATTCAATTTCAAACAGTAAATTAACAGCCGAGTTAGCCGGCCAAGCTAAAGTTAAAACAACAGCAGCAGCGAAGCTTGGGATGTTTGCAGCCTTAGTCACCGTGTTAGCAAGTGGGGTTCGTACAATGGCCTTAGTTGATGAAGAGAAAGCTTTAAATGAACTATATCTTAGAGGGATGATTGAGCCAAAATGATAGGGCTCATTATATTAGGCTTAGTTATATTAATCTATTATGGAAAAATTAAATTTACTAAGCCTACAAGCATCGCCTCTAAAAACGGAATAAATAAACTATTTATCTTATACACAATCCACTGCGGTGCAGCGCTAGGGTTAGGTATAGTTTTACCAGTAATTGCTCTTTTTTCAGTGCCAGATTCTTTACTATTATTTATTCTATTTCTAGCTATTCTAGCTGAGTTTATTGTTTCATATTTCTATATTTTATCCAAGGAAGTTAAAAGTGATCTATAGCCTATTACTAATTGCATTTTTAAACTCTGACTTTGAGCTTGCTGGTAAAACGTCATCAGGCTTGATACTTTGTGAGCGGCTCAATACTGAAGTTAGTTCAGAGAAGTTACAAGAATATAATAATACAGATAGAAAGCTAAATAGTTACATAGAATTAGAGTTAGAAAAAGATTCAGTTCTTAGCCATAGTTTTTTTAATGCGCAAGTTGATTATATTGATTCATTTGCAAATATAGATAAAAATAAATCATTAGATCAACAGCTTCTATCAATTGAGCAATGTCAGGTCCACTTAGACAACGCCAATAAATTAATCGATATATTCAAAAAGTAAGCATATAACTAATGCAAACACACTGCGCCATTATTTATGTGTATTAGACCTGACAATTCACTAGGAACTACCTGTTGTGAAAATTTAGCTGAGCGCTTCGTGCTCTCCCATTCGTCATCACCAGTAAGCGATATTATTAATTGGTGCGCTTTTTTTTCATGAGCTTTAAAACCATTAGTAAACAATTTAGCCTTAAGCTGCTCAAACTGTTGCCAACTTTTAACTTGTATAGCAAAATCAACATCTCGTGTACCTCGCTCGATTGCCGCACCAAAACCATGATGCAAAATAATATCTCTTGCGGTAGCTCCAATCACTAAATAAGAAATCGCCAACGCATCTGCTTGAGCGTTTATTAACCGATAAAGTTCAACCAGTCCGCGTGGTAACTTACTGGCTACATTAAGCGATGTGTTTTGCATAGAATCTTCCTGCTGCATCAATATTTCTTGGATCTAAACTTGCAACTAGGTTGGCATAAATTAAATACGGATGAGCCAAACCCGCTTGCGATCCAGTAAGCTTCTTTGTAGCTAAAAGTGGCTTGATCAAAATAACTTTAGTTATCGAATCATTTGAGATCTCATCTGTTTTAACTCTTCGTAATCTTGCCGCCTTCAATACATCTTTTTTATTTTCAGGCTCTACGTAAACCAGATAATCTTTGGCATAAAGATAATTATCATAGAGTTCAGCTGCATACTCACCTCCCCATAATGCTTTAAGACTTCCTAACTCAAGCTTCTTTAACAGCGCTATATTATCAGTGGTATAAACCTCTTGCTCTAACTTAGCCTCTACTGCCGTAGGATAAGCATCTAACCATTTGTCCAATAGACCCGTTTTATTGACTAAAACTTTAGTGTTTTGTCCATTTTTAACAACGAACCCTTGATATATTAAATCATCGATAACCTGTTTTACTGTGCCAAGTGCAACCTCTGAAACATCAGCGATAGTACGCAAAGGCTCTTTCACTAAATCAGCCTGAATTAATAACATCAAAACGACTTTCATACCTTTAGGCTGAAATGCTTTACCCAGTTGCTTTTTCAAAATCATTTCAATATGCGGTTTTTCTGGTTTTTTACCTTGAATGTCAATATATACGGGAGGTAGATTGATATAGGTATTCCCTGCTAAGTCTATAAATGGAATATTCTGTTCTTTTAATAAAGTAGCTTGATTTGGATTGATATAGTCTGTCAACAAGACAACTTTTGAGATCAGTTTCTTAGCTTTTATGATTGCAAGGTGCTTGTGTAAGGTCGCAGGGTTTAACCATTTTTTGCACTCAACATCTAAGCACTCCTCCACACCTGGTACCCTGATCTCCCCGTCATCGCTGCCTTTCTCGCAAGCTTTAAAAGTCATCCCTAAACCAGTTTGCCTATTCAATTTATTAATGGCATTTTGTATTAGCTCTTGCTCTAACATTTGTTCAACACCTAAACACGTTCACTAATATTGAACAATACTATAAATTGAACAAAAAGCAAACAGCCCGTTCATTTATATTTTATGTTCACTTATATTGAACATATAAAAAAATGAACAACACACTTTAACTTACCTAAACATGCTTACACAAAAAATCCGCCTACTCCCCACTTCTACTAACGGGAATCATATTCTGTGCCAACCTGCGATATTCACGCACTGAGTATTTAACCTGGCCCTATAAAACTAATAAACATGCATCACAAAAGTGCAAAGCCATCATCACTTTTCACTACATTAGTGCTTATACTCAATCGACAATAAGCAGAATAAACACAAGTTATTGATCTTATTTAACTAAAAATACTTACACAGGCTGGCATAGATCTTCCTTATAGATAAAGGTAACTCATTAATGGTGAGTTTTAATTTCATTTACCTCGTTTACAGGGAGCGAGCTATGGCTAACTTTTATCACATGTTGTATTTATTATGGCGCTTAGACATTAGTGTTTGGCATGTACATCATGCTAACGATCCACACACAACATCGGAAAAGGAGCGCAGATATGTTAAATAACTACCCGCTCTTAGACGAAGCGCTAAAAAAGCTATCGGTGCATCAATTAACAATCAGCGAAGCATCTGAGCATTATGATTTACCGAAACGCGTTATTTATAAAGCACTGCGTCAACAGCAAGCAAGAATATCGCAACAGAAAACGTATTTACTCGCGGCGCAAAAACGTTTGCAACACAACTTGCAAACAGTAGAGCTAGAGTTAGCTAATTTTAATTAAACCATCGTAGGTTATTTTCTGTATAGTTTAATCACTTACTATAAGAAAATTACAGGATGATCATGACAGCAGTAGAAGTAAATTTTGATGGCCTTGTAGGCCCGACTCATAACTACGCGGGATTATCATATGGTAACGTTGCATCATTAAGTAATGCAGCCAGTTACTCAAATCCAAAAGAGGCGGTGTTGCAAGGCCTTGCAAAAATGAAAGCAATGCATGATTTAGGGCTGACCCAAGGTGTTTTTGCTCCGCATGCACGACCTGACATCAACGTATTACGACGTTTAGGTTTTACAGGTAAAGATAATGAAGTGATCAGTAAAGCATTTAAGGCTGATCCAGTACTTTTACGTGCCTGCTATTCAGCCTCAGCAATGTGGACTGCAAATGCTGCCACGGTTTCTCCGTCAGCTGATACCCTCGATGGTAAAGTGCACTTTACTGCAGCTAATTTGAATAATAAATTTCACCGCTCGTTAGAGCCGACAACGACAACTCGCTTACTCAAAGCCATGTTCAATAACGACAGCTACTTTAGTCATCATGAGCACTTACCCGAACAGGGCTTTTTTGGTGATGAGGGAGCAGCTAATCATACTCGCCTCACCGATGCACATGGTAAGCAAGGGTTAGAGTTGTTCGTATTTGGTGCAAGTAGCTTTAACAGCGCATTACCCAAGCCAAGTAAATTCCCAGCTCGTCAAACACTCGAAGCATCGCAAGCCATTTGCCGATTGCATCAATTAAAACCATCAAGCCAATTATTACTGCAACAAAACCCTGCAGTAATTGACCAAGGTGTGTTCCATAATGATGTTATTGCCGTAGGTAACGCCAATGTTCTTCTGTGCCATGAGCAAGCTTTTTTAAATCAAATTGATGCCTTAAAGCAGGTTAGAAATGCATACCAAGGTGATGAAACACTTCACATTATTGAAGTGCCCAGTGCAAAAGTAAGCATTAAAGATGCTGTCACCAGTTACTTATTTAACAGTCAATTGGTGAGTTTAAGCAACGGTAAAATGCTGCTGGTAGCACCTCAAGAGTGCTATAATAACAGCGCCGTTAATGCCTACATCAATGAGCTTATTAGTGCTGATAACCCAATTAATCAAGTGCAGTTTTTTGATCTTAAACAGAGCATGCAAAATGGCGGGGGTCCAGCATGTTTACGTTTAAGAGTGGCATTAAATCAACAAGAGTTGGCAGCGGTTAACCCAGCTGTGATTTTAAATGATAGTAAGTACCAACAATTATGTTCTTGGGCAAATAAACACTATCGTGACAAGCTCAGTAATGACGACTTTGCCGATGCTAATTTATTGACCGAAAGCTGGCAAGCGCTTGATGAGCTAACCCACATTTTAAATTTAGGCTCTGTGTATGCATTCCAGCGTTAATTTGTGCTGCGAGTGAGTTTCACATTATGATCTAGCCACCAATTGCTCCAGTTACACTAAACTGGATTTATTGGTGGAAAATTGCCATTGAGGTAAGCAAACAGCGGGCTTTTTCGCTGCGAGAGCTTAATTCTTAGCAATAATGAGTCGATAACAAGCAGCATTAATATGTTTACTTCACCTTGTTTTCTAAATCTAAGACTTGCATATTTGTTCCTCGCTTTATTGATCTATCGCGTTTGCATCATGACTATTAAAGCAGCCGCGAATGCCATAATTCAAGTTGAGTCACACCATCAAAACACTGCTTAGCCTTGCCAAAATGTATACCTACCCCCAATATTGAAACAATGTATTAACTCCAATTCAAGTTGCGTTAAGTATGACCCTCTATACTGATGCCAACACTGAGGAAAAGGTTAAATTATGAATATCAAAACAACACTATTAAGCAGCGCTATTTTAGTTGCACTCACTGCATGTGGTGGTTCAGATAACAATGACTCACCTACACTACCGCAATCTGCAAAATTTAGTTTAGGCGTCTCTGATGCACCTGTAAGCGGCTTACGGGAAGTGAATGTCGTATTTAACTCTATCACCCTAAGGCAAGCTGAAGGTGGGCAAGATATTACCTTTGCAACACGTGAAGCAGATGACGAAACTAAACCTGAAATGGTAAACCTGCTTGACTATACTGGCGACGATATTTTCTCATTATTAGATGATGAAGACGTGCCTGCAGGCGAATATTCATGGATCCGTGCCGATATTATTAATGGCGATGCGAACGACTTAACTATGACCTCGCACGTTGTTTATGAAGACGGTAGCATCGCCCCACTGGTTGTTAAACGCAAAGGGAATGACGGCATTGGTGAAATCCAACTTGACGGCTTTACCCTAAATCAAACTGATAATGATTTTGTACTTGAATTTGATTTGAAAAAGTCGCTTGTCGATCCACAAAACAGTGATGAAATCTTCTTAAAACCTCGCGGCGTTCGTTTAGAGAACTTAGCTGAGTCAGAAGATATTGAAGGTACTGTAAGTGATGCGCTTATCGCCAACTGCGAAACAGATAATATCGCACTAGCCGCTGAAGATGGCTCATTTGGCCATGCTGTGTATCTTTATAACAGTGATGTAGCAGAGCCATTGGATATTTACGAAGTAACCGAAGATGAAACACCTGCTGATGCCCCGCTGGCAACAGCAAATGTGGTATTTGATAGTGACGACAATCAATATGAGTTTGAGCTTGCCTTCATCACTGCTGGTGATTATCAATTAGCTTATACCTGTGCAGCACATATTGATGACGCTGAAATACAAGACGAAGCATTTACGCTTTACCAAGTTAAACCTGTTACGGTAACCGCGGGTGATGATCTTGACGTGACTTTCACTGTTAGCCAATAGGTTATTAGTACAAATAGTATAAAGCCACTCAGTGTTAGCTGACTGGCTTTATTTAGATACATTTACAAGCTATGTTTTACACATCTTTATTAACGGTTACCGCCGATGCCATAGACTCAGCGATATGCAAAGTTCGTTGCGGAAATGGAATAGTCAGACCCGCTTGCTCAATAGACTCTTTTACCCGTTTATTAAGATCCCACACAGTTTGCCAATAATCGCCATTCACAGTCCATGCACGCAATTGAATATTCACCGCGCTTTCACCGATTGATGCCACCATTACTTTTGGTGCAGGCTCTGGCAATAATCGGCTCTCTGATGCGGCTATTTCTTTAAGTACCTTTAAGCCATCGTCTATTGAGTTTGCAAATGAAATGCCCACTACAATATCCATGCGTCTTTTACCATTACGGGTGAAATTTTTAATATTACCACCCCACACTTTACCATTGGGTGAGGCGATATACAGGCCATCATTAGTTTTAAAAATGGTGGTAAAGAGGTTTATTTCACTAACTGAACCGACAGTGCCACTGGCGTCAACAAAATCACCTACTTTAAATGGCCTAAGTATCAGTAACATGATACCCGCAGCTATGTTACTTAAGGTATTTTTAAGTGCTAAGCCTATTGCAAGGCCAGCCGCCCCCATCAGCGCTATTAAACTTGCTGTATTAACGCCAAAAATATCTAAAATAAACAATCCAGCAATGATATACACCAAGTAGCCTGCCACACTCGAGAGGATCGGCAGTAAGGTTTTATCTATTTTCTTTAGAGGCGACTTAGAGTTTTGGATCGCTCTTTTAACAGAGCGCGCAATAAGCACACTAGCTATAACAATAGCCAACGCTAAAATCAGGTTATAACCTAAAGTCATTATGGTTTCTGAATGGTTTTGCCAAAATACTAAAAGCTTATCTTTCACGTTTTATTTCCGATAATAATTGCTGTAATTAAGCAAGGTTTAACATAGCTTACACAAGATTAAAACCACATTGTTATAAGCCAAAAGGTTTGAGCCGATATAACCCGTTGCGATTTGTAGCCTGCTAAAAAATAAGCCTGCCTCAAAGCGAAACCGCGCGATTATATAGCATAATATATATAAACCTAACTTTTTATTTTATTATTTAAAAACAATTAAAAAATCAGCAACTTAAGTTAACAACAAAGTAAAAAAACAATTGAAATATGTTTATATAACATACATTCAATAGAGGTTAATCCGCACCTGTTAGAGTCATAACCAGAGGTGATCAAACTCATTATCCGCTCTCTAATCTAGGAGAAAGTCATGAGCAAAGAAAAAGTCGTACTAATTACAGGTGCTTCCAGTGGTATTGGTGAAGCAACAGCAAAAACCTTAGTAAACAACGGTCATAAAGTAATTTTGACCGCGCGCAGTGAAGATAAACTCAATGCGCTGGTTGAAGAATTAGGGGCTGATAATGCATTAGCCGTTTGCGCAGATGCCACTGATTTTTCATCGCTTGAAAAAGTCGTTAATGCAGGTGTAATACACTTTGGCCGACTGGATGTCGCATTTGCCAATGCCGGTATGGGTGTACAAACCCCAGGAGTTGAAGAAGGCGAGCCGCAGCAATGGCAAACAATGATTGATATAAATATCAACGCACTGCTTTACACTGCAAAACTCACTCTGCCACACCTTAAAAAAACCACTGGACACTTTATTTTAACCAGCTCCGCCGCAGGGCGTATAGCGCTAAAAGGCTCTGTGTATGGTGCAACAAAATGGTTTGCTTACGGCTTTGGACAAAACCTCGCAGAAGAAATGAAAGAGTGGCAAGGCCGCTGTACTACAATTGCCCCAGGCATGGTCAATACCCCATTTTTTGATGAAGCCAAACCCGACAAACTCGACCCAACAGATGTAGCTGATGCCGTGCTATTCGCAATCGAAGCAGACAAACGCTGTAATGTTCGAGAGCTCTTTTTAATGCCAAGTAAGTAAAATTAAGTCTTTTAAATGCCCTAAATAGGGCATTTAATTTGAGCATCAATAATCAGTTAGTGACTGCAACTTAGCCGCGCTTGCTTTAACAAACTTATTGATTGGATAACTTGCGCAATCATGCCATTATTTATTTCTATACTCTGTGGTTTATTTAGCTCATCCTTATTTTTCAGCGCCGTCATGATTGCCAAATAACTGGCTTGCCATTCATTGATGGTTAAAAACAACTGACGGTTATCGTTAAGTACTTGCTGCCATCTAAGTAATTGCTTTTGCAGTGTTGCAAGCTGTTGACTGTCGCACTGTTGTTGGTAATCAGCAACCGCATAATCAAACTGTTTAAGAGCTAAGCTCTCTACCGGTAATACATCCACTAATTTGTTTAGTGGCGCTTGTTGATGGTAGTCACCCCTTAAAAACGCTAAATGGTGCAAAGTATAATAATGCACAGGCTCAATTAACTGACTAAAAGTAAGTAAAGCATTCACATCGGCGTTTGTTACTGCTGGTTGCCTAAAGTATCCCCAAAATTAGCCTTTATATATCAATGAACTAATAGTGTTAAAAAATATGGGTAGTGAGGGAACATTCATGGTGTTTTGTGATCTTATGAATCGCTTAAAAACAACAGAACTAAACACCATGAATGCGTCTACTATTTTGCACAATATGCTCCGCGCTGTCACCCCTAACTCTATTCATAAAGCCAGATTTAATACTCTAGTCGCTGCCGTTAAATCTCTTTTGCACTGTCAGCAATGCACCTTGACATCTATTGGTCGCAATTTGGATTCAAAAACAACTGAAAAACATGATATTAAGCGTATTGATCGACTACTCAATAACCACGAGCTTTTGCGTGAATCGACATCGGTTTATGTTCGCTTAAGCCGTTTTGTGGTCACTGAAAAGCATCCCGTCATATTGGTTGATTGGAGTCATGCAGATACACAAACCAAATACTGTATTCTGCGTGCTAGCATTGTCAGTGAAGGTCGCTCTTTGACCTTATACCAGGAAAGTGCATTCAGCTTTCAATATCATTGCCCAAAAGTACAAAAACGGTTCTTAAAGATGCTCAAACTGATCTTGCCGAGTGATTGCCGCCCCGTCATTGTGACGGATGCGGGCTTTAAAGTTCCCTGGCTCAAAGCCGTGCGGAACAATAGCTGGCATTATATCAGCCGGGTTCGAGGTACGGCACACTTGAAAACGCAGGACAGCGATGAGTTTATTCCATGCCAGTCACTATTCAAGAACAATCAACGTAAGAGCCGGTATCTTGGCGCGACCGAGCTGACCAAAAGTGCAAAATATCAAACGCATGCAGTGTTGGTTGGCAAGGGACATAAGTTATTAAAAAGAGATAAAGAACGCGGTTATAAAGAGCCTTGGCTACTCGTTTCTTCACTTCCAAAAAGGCACCATTTTCTCGAAAAAGTGCTCAAGCTATATGGTATGAGAATGCAGATAGAGGCAGGGTTTCGAGATCAAAAAAGTGTTAGATTCGGCTTAGGCTCAGATCTGCACAGAACGAACAAACTCAATCGATTAGACATACTTTTACTGCTCGCAACTCTGGTTCATTGGTTCTCAATGATGCTGGGGGCAGTGATAGACAAAGCAGGAAAGACAGGCGCTTTTCAAGCTAATTCAACCAAAAAAAGACGAGTAGTGTCATGGGCATTTGTTGGGCTGCGATACTTCAAAAAACAGTCCATTAAACTGCGACGGCGAGATTATTTGGAAGGGCTAGCCTATTTCGTACAGGTGGTAGTGAAACTCGATTGGAAAAATATGGATGTGAGTGATGTAATTGAAACTTAATGATTATTTCTGGGGATCCCTTAGCCTGTTAACCCTAACGGTTACGGCCCAGAAGACGTTGATGTCAGTTTTTCTCGCAGTGGCGAATACCTCACCCTTGGTTTTGCTGAAGGGTTTGGCAATGATATAAGCCAATATAATCTCGTATCAACCTACTCTGAAAATAACTTTGAAGAAGAGGCCACACTTGATGTTGCCCGTATTGATGGCCATTACGCCTTTGACACAGATCACCTGCAGAATCTTGATTTTGGTCTGCGGGCATCAAAACGTGACGTAGAGCGTGAAACCTATATTCTCGTTGCACCATTTACCACTGGCGATATTAGTGCCGATGTAATGTGGAAAGATTCTGGCGCATCACTGGGGGACACCAATGGCGACGGTGAAAATAGCGTAGCAGGTGGTGATTTAACCATAGGTAAAACCAACTTTTTTAGTGATATGCCCGCGGGTTGGGTTAACCAAGTCAATGGTTTAGGCCCTGGCGGTGCTGGGCATAGTTTTTACTTAATCGATCCGAAAGTGATGGACGATCCAATGGCATTCCAAAACGCTATTTACCCAGGTAATAAGCGTTTAGCTAACCCATCTCGTACCTATCAAGTGAAAGAGCAAACCCAAACCGCTTACTTTAAAGCAAACTTTTCCGGTGAATTGGGGGATTTAAGTTATACCGCTAATATCGGCGCGCAATACATTAAAACTGAACTCGACATGCTGCAAAATCAGCTAGGCTCAGCACGTCCTTGTTCATTGTGTACTGCCAGTGAAAAAACCGGTGAAAAATGGCTAAACAGAAATTACTCTGACTTTTTACCATCAATGAATTTTAACTTAAATGTTACCGATAACGTGATCTTACGTGCCGGTTACGGTAAAACAATGACCACCCTCGATATTGGCAAGCTCGCCGGAGGGGTAAGCGTTGGTCGTACCCGCGCAGGTGATGTACTTGCCGCTGAGCTTGGTGTGAGCCCTGATTTATTAGTTGCCGTGCAGGGTCGTCAAAATGGTAATCCTGATCTAGAGCCATGGCGCGCTACTAACTATAACTTATCAGCTGAGTGGTATTTTAATGACAGCGGCTTACTAAGCATTTCAGCGTTTTTAATGGATATAGAATCCTTTGTTGAAAACGGTATTGTCATGCAAGGCTTACCTGACATTGATGGCGTTATTCGTCGTGAAGTGCCTGTAACCACAGAAATAAATGGCCAAGGTGGTGACATAAAAGGTTTTGAAGTGGTTTATCAACAAGCGTTTGACTTTTTACCGGCACCATTTGATGGTTTAGGCACATCAGTTAACTTTACCTATGCGCCAAGTGACAGCGCTAACGTTGATGTTTATGGCAAAAGCTTACCAATTCAAGATAACTCAGAAAAGTCAGCCAATGCCGTACTTTGGTACGAAAAAGGCCCATTACAACTGCGTCTTGCAGCTAACTACCGTAGTGATCGTTTAGACAGCTTAAGCTCGCCAATGGGCGAAGGCGTAGTGCCATTTTGGACCGACAGCACACTATACTTTGATATGTATGCAGGCTATGAATTTGCCGAAGATATGAGCATTTATACCTCGGTAAGCAACTTAACTGAGGAAAAAGAAGATATTTACGCACAATGGTCAGATCATGTGATCACCCAAAATATCTTTGAGCGTCGTATTACGTTTGGTATTCGTACCCGTTTTTAAGCTTTTCTATCACTGCTAGAGCAACAAATTTGGCACACTTCTGCCCAGGAGATTAAAGGTTTTAAATTAGCCTTTTGCCAAATACTTAACCAAGGTGGTTATACCCCCTATATAATCACCTTGGTTTATTTACGCCTTTATCTATCCCACTATTTTTTATGCTAATATCGATTGGCTCTCAAATACGACGCATTGATTTTTATAGAGGTTAACCATGCTATTGCGCTCACTACAACCACTTGCTTTTATTACTTGCTTTACGCTTGCAGCAATGACATTACAAGGCTGCACTAAAGCCACCCCAAACACCACCGCGGATGTAACTGGCGGGACAGTGCAAGGCACCGAGTCTGGCAAAATAATATCCTTTAAAGGCATTCCTTATGCTGCACCTCCTGTAGGTGATTACCGGTGGCGCTCTCCACAACCTGTGCCTAAGTGGCAAGGCGTTAAGCAAGCTGATCACTACGCATCCGACTGCATGCAAAAACCATTTGCAGGCGATGCCGCACCACTAGGTACTCCACCGGCAGAAGATTGCTTGTATTTAAATGTAATAAGACCCGCTAAACAAAGCGATACGGGCTACCCTGTGGTAGTGTGGTTTTACGGCGGAGGTTTTGTTAACGGCGGCGCGTCTCCTGAGGTTTATTCAGGCGCAAGCTTTGCTAAACAAGGAGTGGTATTTGTTAGTTTTAATTACCGTTTAGGACGATTTGGTTTCTTTGCCCACCCAGCACTGAGTACCCTTGAGAACGACGCGCTTGGCAATTACGCTATTATGGATCAAATTGCCGCCTTAAAATGGGTAAAGAATAACATCTCTGAGTTTGCTGGTGATCCAAGCCAAGTAACCATTATGGGTGAATCCGCTGGTGGTAAATCAGTACACGCCATGTTGCAAACACCAAGCGCGCAAGGGCTATTTAATAAAGCAATTATAATGTCTGGCGGCGGTCGTGAGTTATTTAATCAGTTACCGCTGCACAGTGATGATCCAGACACATTATCAGCCGAGCAAGTAGGCGTTAACTTTGCCGCCCAACATCAAATAACCGGTAGCGATAAAAAAAGCCTAACAGCACTGCGAGCGCTTCCTGCCCAAGCTATTGTTGGTAATTTAAACCTAAGTACCTTAAGCAGTATTAATGATTCGCTTGTAACTTACTCTGGCGGGCCAATTTTAGACGGTACACTCATAACTGGCAGCACCAGCGATAACCTACTTAGTGGTCAATTTAGTAAAGTGCCGTTGATGGTTGGTACCACTAATCATGATATCGGCTATGCAAATTATGACACTAAGCAGGCTTTGTTTAACAGCTTTGGCGATAATGCCATACAAGCTCAGCTTGCCTATGATCCTGAAAATAACAAGCCACTGGCATTATTAAACTACCAAGTTGGCCAAGACCAGCGAATGCAAGAACCTGCTCGTTTTACTGCGCAACGCTTTAGTAAACGTGGCCAAAATGCTTACCTTTATCGGTTCGCTTATGTCGCACAAACGTTAGATGCAAAAGGTGCAGCGCACGCGAGCGAGATCCCTTACTTTTTTAATACGGTGGCCACTAAATATGGCCATGTCACTACTGAGCAAGATAAACAAGCGGGCAAAACCATGCATCGCTACGTCACTAACTTTATCAAAGCAGGTAACCCAAATGGCCCAGGCCTAATAAATTGGCAAAGTTTTCAGCAAGCACCTAAAGCTATTTTGGAGTTAAATAAATCCGGCGTGGCAGAATTTGTTACTGATCCGCTAGGTCTGCGACTCAATGTAGCGCAAGCGAAAGCACAGCAGTAATTAGCCCTTAAATTGAATGTACTCTAATGCAGTCATTTTTTTATAACTCACATTAGGGTGCATTATGTGCGCAGGCTGTGGATCAACAACTTCAATTGGAATATCGTAACTGCGGGCTATCTCCAATGCCATTTGGGTGATATTTACACTAAACGAAGTGCCGATAAATACGATTTTATCGGCTGCGATTATCCGCTGTTGTGCTTGCGTGATCCGATAAAGCTCAGTGTAATATTCATCAAATAGCAGCACATAGGGTTTAAAGGAATGATTAAGCTGCGGCTGTTGGTTTTCGATGTTAAATAATTCCAGCAGTGAGTCATGCAAACGGCTTTCATCTACATTATCCCAAGGGGTGAGATGCGCGCTAACATCATCACCTTGGGTATGAAACAAGGTCATTTGATCAAGCCGACCGTGAATCGCAATATAATTACTATTCCCCGCTTTACCATCTAAGCCATCAATATTTTGCGTGATTAAGTTTTTATCGCTGAGCCAATAATGCACTTCATTAGGGCCATGATGTCGATAAGTGGCAAAGCGGTGATAATACCAAGCTAAAAATTCTCGCGGGTTATTTTCATACATGCCACGTGTAGCCATTTCCATCGGCGTATAATTTTGACTACCGATAGTCCAATAGCCATCTTCACCACGAAAAGTAGGAATACCGCTGGCTGCACTCACACCCGCACCTGTAATATATAAAGTATTCATTGCGTTCCTTTAAACACACGTTTGATTTTTGCCTTGCTCCTTAGCTTGATAAAGCAGTTCATCAGCTTTGTGCATCGCTTTATCAATAGACACAGCCGTTGTTAATGTACTAATACCCATACTCACGGTAACAGCCAGTTGGTTTGCACCTATATCTAAACGATTGTGTGATAAAGCAAGGTGGATCTCATTGGCAAATTGTGTAGCTTGCTGTTTATTTTTATGGCGTAGAAAAAATAAAAACTCTTCTCCTCCCCAGCGCGCCACCATATCATTTTCACCTAACTGAGCAACAAATAAATCAGCCAGATGTTTTAGTACTTCATCGCCAACTAAGTGACCATATTGATCGTTAATCTTTTTAAAATTATCTACATCCGCAATAATGATACTCGCCGTTTGCTGCTGCTTTGCAAATTGCTCAAGTTCCGCCATAGCATAACGTCGATTAGGTAGGTTAGTTAAAGGGTCGCGAGTCGCTAAATATTCATTTTTGTGTATTAGCTCAATCAAACGTTGGCTGTAAATTTGCCGAAAATATTCATAAAAGCCACTCAATAAAGCAACAATGATAAAAGAAGCAATAATCCGAGTTGGAAAATAAACCGAATAACCACTATAAAGTTCCCAGTAATTCGATAAGTAAAAAGCACCGGTAACACAAGTTACAAAAATAATTAAATCAATAATGCCACGTCTAAAACCGCGAACAAAAAAAGTAACTGGGGATACAATGAAAATCCAAATTGGCCCTGTACCATGGCTTCCACCTGTAAGCACTAAATAAATCATTAGGGTATATAAGGTGTATAAAACGATTAAGGAGGAAACAGCGACTCTATCACCAAGACAAAAAGGAGAAGCAAATAAAGCCGATGAGCCTAATAACGAGCAAGCCAAAATAAATTGATTATTATATAAAGCGATTATCGCCATACCAAGGGTTGTCACCGAGCCAACTACGGAGAAGAACCTAATGGTGAGTTTTCGTTCGGCCAAATCGGAATAGCTAATCATCAATACAGTGCGTCACTTCTAAAGTAGTGAAGGCAATCTTTGCATGAATAAACTGATTATAAGATTGCACTAAAATTATAAATAATTAATCAGTTACCTGTAAAAATATAGTCTAAACATAAGAGCATTGTAAAAGCGAAGGAAGAAATAATTGCTAAAGATTAGCTTACATACGAATAATATGTTCGTATTACTGAGCTGAGCCAATGGGCATTTTAGCCCACGTTTATCGGACCACAGATGCAAAAATTAGGCTTTTAATCATTATCCACCAGTCATGTCTGATTAACAGTAATGCTTTAAAAGCCCGACAAATAGCTTAATAAGCCACACTGATGCGCTGATTAATATGCGCTGCATTTTGTGCTTCATCCAGCATCGCAATAGCGTAATCGGTGACCGAAATTTTACTTTCACCTTGCTCATTAGTGAAAAAAGCATCGCCACCAATACGATACGCACCTTCACTCGTGCCAGGGTAAATAACCGCAGCAGGACTTACAAACGTCCATTGGGTTGATGTGCTTGTTGATCTGAATACCTTTAACGCCTCACCCTGTGCTAATGCTTCAGCTTTATATTCGGCAGGAAAATCGGGTGATGATACTAAAGTTACGCTAGGAGAAACTTCTAAGCTGCCCGCACCACCAACCCACAATAGTCGCGTGTTACTTCCTGAAAGTGCCGCTAATAAGCGCTCTCATTATGTGAGGCTCATGCCAATTAAAAGATCACCTACAAAGTCATATCCGCTTTGATAAGAAAATCATTTAGCTTTAACTAAAAACATAATTGAGATTGATAAAATCTGATAAACCACACAGTCAACACAACAATACCTAAGTAAAGTGTCTAGTAAGTTGAACAATGTTGTTTAAGTATTTTTGATGGTGCATAAAAGCACCTGCTGCAAGGCAGCAATTGATAGCCATTTAAATTATGGCAATTTAGAGAGGGGAAAACCTAGGGCCGCGTAATGCGCAAAATAACGAGCCTTATCAGTAATAGTTGCTGAGATAGTAGGCTAGTTTTTCATTCAAATCAATCGCACTAAACAATCAATCTCGCTTTAAATAACCTAAAAATGGCTTGTAGTATTCCTATATTACCCGCTCAATAATTAGCTATGCTCTACTAAATACTCAGTGCATTAAAGCGCGTTATCAAGCAGCACTAAAATACATTTGCACACTCAATACAAGGAGCTAAATATGGCTAAAGTACTTATGATCACTGGTGATTTTGTTGAAGACTACGAAAACATGGTACCCTTTCAGGCATTATTGGCAATGGGTCATCAGGTTGATGCTGTATGCCCTGATAAAAAAGCGGGTGACACTATCGCAACGTCGATTCATGATTTTGAAGGCGACCAAACCTATACCGAAAAACGCGGTCATAATTTTGCACTTAACGCGACATTTGCCAACATTAATGCCGCTGATTACGATGCCTTGTATTTACCCGGTGGCCGTGCCCCTGAGTATTTACGTTTGAACGCGAAAGTAATCGAAATAATTCAACACTTTGCTACAGCGGATAAACCAATTGCCTCTATTTGCCACGGCCCGCAAATGCTCACTGCTGCAGGTGTGATCACAGGTAAAAAAGTATCTGCCTACCCTGCGTGCCAACCTGAAGTAAAAATGGCGGGTGCCGAGTACGTTGAGTTACCTATGGATGGCGCAATTACCGATGGCAAATTAGTCACAGCCCCTGCTTGGCCTGCGCACCCAGCCATGTTAAAACAGTTTGTAGCCTTGCTATAATCGTAATTTAGCAGCATCACGAGGTAACCTATGTGCCAACTTTTTATTAATGCCGACAGTCGATTGTGGACCTGCCGTACCAAGTCTTTACGCATTGATGGCGTGGTTACCTCAATTCGTCTCGAAGAATTTTTTTGGGATATTTTAGAAGAGGTGGCTTTTCGCGATCAAATGACCGTAAATCAAATGATCACTAAGCTCTACCTTGAGTCTCTTGATGCTGATCATGATATCGGTAACTTCACCTCATTTTTGCGAGTGTGTTGTTCTCGTTACTTATCGCTAGTGGCCGATGGCAATCTCAGCCGCGAAGATACCATACCGTTAAATGATATCGACGCTAGTCACGTTTTAGAACAAGAAAAACTGCGTACCCGTGTGCGTAAAAGCCAATATACCGATGTATCAATTAAGCCTTCACTCAATTAATTTTGTTGCAGTCATCACTCATTCCTGCTTTAAAAACTGTAATTAAACCCAGCGTAATAGCGACGACCTGAGTAACTGGTATTCAATAAACGAGCATCGGTATCTTTACCCAAACGGGTTACCGACTCTGATTGCGTTAAATTAATTACCGCTGCGGTAAAGCTAAAGCTATCGGTAAAGTTATACGCGGCATTTACATCTACTTGCTGGTAAGGGTCTTGATACACGTTTAAACCGCTATTAATACCGAGCACGGTTTCGCCTCGTTTATTGTATGACGCGCGAATATTAAAGCTATCCCCTTCATAATAAACCGAAGTGTTATATTGATAGTCAGCGCTGCCTATTAATGGCGATTTCCCATACTTTTCACCAGCAACCGTTACATCAGCCTGATTGGTATTGTTATATGTGTAGTTGGCATAAATACCAAAGCCGCTCTCAAAGGCATGTTGAATAAACACTTCCACCCCTTTAGAGACGGCATCGCTGCCATTACCTACCGTGCTATAAGGTGAAATAGTGATAGTACCAGCATCAACAACGCCGACTTGCCCTGTAAATTCACGCTGTGAATCAATCACCAATGGCACCACAAAGTTATCCACCTTTTTATGAAATAACGCCACACCTAATGCAGAGCCTGGCGCATAGTAATACTCAACAGATAAATCGGCTTGTACTGACTCAAACGCTTTTAAATTTTTATTACCCCCACTGCCGCTAAACCCGGGTTGCTCGTTAAACGCAGCACGATCAGCAGCCCATTCATCAGATACGAAAGTAATACGCTGTTGACTGCCTAAATCACCATAATCGGGGCGCGACATCACTTTAGCAAGCGCGCCACGGACCACCACATCATCACTGGCATCCCACGCAATATTTAAACTGGGTAATACATGGGTGTCTGTCGTTTGTTGAGTGATCAATTGGTATTGCTCAATTAAGCGATCATCACCTATGATCGGCTCGCCCGTTTCATCATCGGTTTCATCCAATAAAAAGGTATAGAGATCAGTTGAGGCGCTGGTGGTTTTAGTTTGCACTACCCGCACACCTAAATTACCGCGCAGATCACTGTATTCAAAATCCCCTTGCAAATAAAACGCGCTAATTTGCTCAGCAATATCATAGACAAAATTATCTTCAATGCGGGTATACGGCACATAGTTACTGTAAATATAATCGCGATATTTATGCCAATTGATAGTCGGCATGAGGTTGATATTAAAACCACCAGCAATATTGCCCTCGCCCGCGCTGTTAAACACATCTTGCGCTGCTGGCATACCGTTATTCCATTGGTAACTATCAAATTGCGTAATGCCGCCGGCGCTTGCCTCACCTGCAGCAATATCAAAACTCGGATCAAGGAAAAAGTTGTTGCCCGTTTCGCGGTGCAGTGACGCATCACGGTATTTTGCACCAGTGCGAATAGTGGTCAATATGCCCCAATCAACATAAAAATCAACGTCAGCTTGGTAGTAGTTTTCTGCTAAGGTGCTACGTACAAAACTTGAATTCGATGAGCCGGCATCACGACCACCGCCCACACCTGCGAGTAAGTTATTCAGCGTGTTAGGGTCAATCTGCATCGAAATACGGTCATCACTGATTGACCAAGCAGCACTTTGCGCTGCGTTCTCAATGTTACTTTGCCCTTCACCCGCGTTTGAACTTTTATACGCTGCTTGCCAACTTTCTTTTGGCCCGCCTTTGGCTTTAGTTTTACCCGCCACAAAACGCGCTGTAAAGTTATCGCCTTCGTAGCTTAAGTTAAAATCAAAAGTATCAGAGGTTGATTCTTCATCGACATAACTACCACGTAGCCACGGCAATTGCATATCTTTTTCAACGCCACTGGCGATTGCACTATAATCCATTGCTGTGACAATTGTGCCGCTTTCATCCAGTGTAACGCCTGTTAAAAAGTCCGGATTTAGCGCCCACTCCGGCATATCAACGACCGAGTCGCTGCGTTGTTGCTGTAAACTAAAGCCAAAGTAATTAAAACCCAGTTCAATGCGATTAGTTGGTCGCCACTGGGATGTAAACTGCACGCCTTCTCGCTCACGCTTTTCATTCACAACAGAGCTGCGCACCACTTGCGGAAACCATATATCATCATAATTTTGCCCGTTGGCATCAGTCACCGCGCCCCAGTCATTACTGTTATTAACCGCATTGCCATTCACATCACTGGGCTGCGCGCCATTGTAGCGCCATACATTAGCATCAGTACCACCAGAGAGCGTACGATTGGTACGCTGTTGGCGCGTATAGCCAAGTAAAAAACCAACGCTATCACTATCGTTTTTCCATGAATACAAACCAGTAAACTGAGGCTCATAATCTTCTGTTACATCGGCATAAGTAGTTTCAACATTAAAAACCCCCGAATTAGCCTCCATATCCAGCGGTTTGCGGCTATGCATTAATACCGTACCGCCCACGCCTCCTTCATCAAGGCGCGCTTCAGGTGATTTGAATACTTCAACACTTGCGATCATCGCCGATGGCAACAAAGCATAATCGAATGAACGCGATGGCTCCCCCGGTGATGAGGCAATAAAATTACCATTTAACTGCGTGTAAGTTAGATCAGACGATAAACCACGAATGCTCACCGTTGAGCCTTCACCGCCTTCGCGGTCAATCACTACACCCGGCACTCGTGCTAATGAATCAGCCACGTTTTTATCAGGGAATTTACCAATATCTTCTGCGGTAATAGCATCCACAACAGAACTCGATAAACGCTTCACCGCTAAGTTCTCAGCCATGCTAGAGCGAATACCTCGCACCTCAATCACTTCCATATCTTTTTCAGTTAGCGTGTTTGTTAACTGCTCGGCAGCAGCCACATTCATAGCACTAAAAACCGATAAACTAAGAACAGAAAAACGCAGCGATGCTGCTAAAGGTGAGTAACACGTTGAAGTTGCCATTGAATGTGCGAGTCCATTACTGGTTAACAATTGTAAAAGCGGCAATTGTACACAGCCAGACTTAATGGATTGTTAACCATAACTTGCAAGTAACTGAATAAGCGAACAAATAACCACCTCACCAATAAATCATCATACTTTTTTAACACCCGTACAAGATGCCAAGCATCTTCCAGCGCCTGACATGCCCTTTGCCCCGAAGTAGGTAGCAGTGCAAGTAAAATCTAGTTTTAAAGTAAACAGTGGCAACATGGCCAAAGCCGCTGCACTAAAAGGACTCGGCTATGCTATTTTACCCATTCACGCATGCCAAGAACATATAGACAACGGTTCATTGATCAACATTAAACTCGACCATGAGCCAGAAGATCTGGTGCTATATGCATTCTATGCAGGCAGAAAATACCCGCTAGAAAAGGTAAAAGTATTTTTAGAATTTTTAAAGTCTAAATGCGCAACACTGCAATAAAGTTACGTGCTGTACACACAAGCTAAACACGGAAGTATAAAAACAACCTTGGTATATTTTGGATCTCACAATAAAAGTAATTGATAATTATTTGCATTTAATTATGCGTTACCATATAGTTCGCATGCACCTAATTTATAAACCACCTCAGGTTTACTCTAATCAATTCTTAACAAGGAGTTAAAATGAAAAGCATCGCTACACCTCTTACATTATTTTTATTGCTTAGCGCAAGTAATCTACAAGCACATGAAATTTGGTTAGAAAAGCATAACAATACGCAGGTTAAACTATTTTTAGGTGAACCAGGAGAGCCGGAATCTGGTGATAAAATTGCAGGTCTAAAAAATACAAAAATCTATGTTAATCAAAAAGAAGCCTCCTTTCCTATCACACAACACGCAACTCACTGGAGCGCAAATGTTGCTCATAATGGCGATATACTTGCTACAGTTGATGACTTATGGCAGCCATGGGATCTCGAAGAAGTACCTACATGGCAATTCTGGAGATCGCCTAAACAGCAAGCCGCTAAGTTATATGCAAAGGCGGGGCGAAGTAATACGCAAAGTAAAGTAGAATTTGAGTTTGTGCCTATAGAGCCACAGAGCAACACTTTTACTCTAACCTATAAAAACGCCCCTGTTGTTGAACATGATGTAACCGTTTTAACGCCAAGTAAAGCTCAAATAAAAATGACAACCAACAAAGACGGTCAAATCACAGTAAAAACCGATCAAGCTGGTTTATATGTCGTATCAAGTGATTACCCTGTGAGCGGTGAAGCCGTGATTGCTGGCAATAAAGTTGATAGCACTTACAATATTACTAGTGTGACATTCCAAGCAAATTAATAATAAATGACTCCCTATCAAGCCCAGGGCGGGAGCATACTTTGATTAATTTATAATCCAAAAAATATTCTCGCCCGATAATCATCACTCCAGCTTGCCTTTTTGATTTTGCTACGTTGACTTGGGGCCCCGCATTCGCATTGCCTCAAAATGTTCATTACAAAGCGCCTAAATAAAGCGATGTTTTCAACTGCACCCTCTAACGCTATTCTTGAATCATCTTCTTTGAAAACAACATCTAAAACATAATGCTGGCTATTTTCAATACGCCAATGTTGTCGTATATAATGCCCTAGCATTTTGTGTTTAGGTGACATTGAACTTATGTAATACGACGTGTCTATACTGCACTTATTCTTTACTGTTCTGTGGCGTTCAACTGCGATTATACTTCTTATTGTTGGCCACTTCTGTGCAAGCTCTGTCGGCAGGTTCGCTTTTAATTGATAGACGTAGCGCTCTTCTTTGCGACCATGGATCTCTTGCTTAATGTGTGTGACGACTTTTTCTTTATTTGCATCAAATACTGCTTGAAATGAATTCGATACAGCATCAAACAGTTTGGGTTGATTTTTCTTAACCTGAACAACTACATGTGCCTTTTTATCTGAAATTATTTCGAGTGTTTCACGTTGGCAATGAAGTGCATCCATCGTGATGACACTTCCTTTTACATCAAGTATATCAAGCATTTGACGAACAACACTTATTTCGCCGTTTTTTGTTTTTGTCGGTTTTTGACTCAATACTAACCCTCGCTCAGTATCGTACGCCGTTACTAATTGCAGTGCTGTTTTTCTATCATTTCGATAAGAGCCGCGTAGCACCTTGCCATCAAAGGCAATAATGGGTTTATTTAATGACTGGCGCTGTTCATTTAACCACAAGGCTAAAGCTTCTAATAAGGATTCCGCAACAACACTGCGTAGTATACGTGCTATCGTATGCCGCCGAGGGATACCATGTCTGAAAGCTCGGTACTGTCTGAGCCATGATAGCTTTTCATCACCATAAATTTCAATATCTTGCCATCCCTCACATCCTGAGGATATGGCTGTAATTATCAAGAACATAACATCAATTAGATTATGTTTTTGGTTGATATCAGAACGTGTTTCTTCAATAACAGTAAGGTGGTCTAAGATGCTCAAAATTAAATGCTATAAGTGAATTTTCTCTATTAGATCATATTTTTATTTAAAGTGCGATCCCGCCCTGCTATCAAGCCTGAGTTACTTTATGTAAGTACAGGCTTGAGCATCAGCTGCCTGTGCTCAATCTGTAGATATTCGGCTCAGATATTGTCATTAATTTACATTGGGCGGCGGGGCTTGATTACGTATAAATGCGGGTATATCAAAAATATCTGAGGCTTGAGGTTGAGTGATCACCGCTTCGGGCTTTTTTAATTCGCTATCTGCCGCTTTATCGTGCTGCTCTACAACCATCTTTGCGCTCGCCCCTGTCGCTATGATCAACAATTCATAATTGCTGGCTAAATTCTCGATTTTAGACACTCCGCAAATCACCAGCGCATTTGGGCTTACTTGCTGGCGTACCGTGTCGGTGATGAGGTTATAACTGCCCAATGAAATCTCCTCTTTACAATTAACTTGCACAATAACGCCCGAGCTAGATGACATATCCACTTGATTAACCAAGGGATTATTAAGGGCACTGTCAAGTGCAGTGGTAAATTCATCTTCGCTATCACATTTGCCCACACCTAAAACAGCATCGCCTTGGCAATCCATGATTTTAGCAAAGTCGTTTAAATCAACGTTTATCAAACCTTGATAGCACAGCATATCGATCAATGACTTAATTAGTGAGTGGAGTATTTGGTTTGAGTGTTTAAATGCGTCAAACAAACCCACATCATTGCCTAAAACCTCAATAAGTTGATCATTGGGTAAAGTGATCACCGCATTGGCATACTCTTTTAGAGTGTTCAACCCTGCTTGTGCAACGTTTGATCTAAACTGCCCTTCACTGCTAAAAGGCAAAGTCGCTACAAATATCACTGGCTTGTTTTGCACACGAGCAAGTTCCGCGATATACGGGCTTGCACCGGTGCCAGTCCCCCCACCAAGACCTGTTGCGCACAATAAAATATCGCAGTTATTTATTAATGCTAACAGTTGATCTTTGCTTTCTTGCGCCGCTTGTAAACCAACCTCAGGATCGGCACCAGCGCCATAACCATGTGTCAGTTCAGCGCCAATCAGCACGGCATCATCACTTTGAGTATGTTCGAGCACTACTTTATCGGTATTAACACTAAATAACTTTGCTTGTTTACTCTCGCGCTGCTCATAAATACTATTTAACGTATTACAGCCACAACCTCCAATGCCAAATACACCAATAGATAAACCATCTTGCTGCTCAATTAATTGAAACATAACTACTCCTTAACTTTTAAAGGAGCATAACAAACCGGTGCGTCAAAAATTGACGCATCCAAACTAATTAGAGTTATTGATAGTTACTAGCAGCCGCTTTAAGTTTTGTGATGATTCTTTTCCTGATTTGCTCAGGCTTTATGACTTCAAGCCAATGAGCACATTTAAATAGCTCATTGGTTAGCTGTTCGGTATCAATCGTTTGGTAGGTGAGTAATACGTTTTTATCGTCAATATGTTGTTTATCAATCAATTCGCCAAGTTCAACAAAACCTTGATTCACCGCAGAATGATTGGGCACTTTCACAACTAACTCAATCTCTGATTGCTTCATACCTTTATTAATCGCACTACGTAACGATTTCAATTGCTCAATGCTTGGCTCTCGTCGTGTTTTTTGCAAAATTTGCACATTGCGAATACGATAAATCGGCATCTGGTAGCACTTATCGTGAAGCGAGCCCACCATAAAGTGCGCCATCAACACGCCGCCTTGCTCAACTAAGTTATAAAAGCTTAATTCAGCAAACTTTAACCAATGCGCCTCATCGTAAAGCACCCTATATAGCTCAGCACTCACAACACGTTTATGTTTAATCGCATGCTCAATTTGCGCAACCAACTGAGTATCAATATTAACTTTTAAAGGAGGTTTTGGCAGAGTTGAAAGCCAATCGGGCACATGGCCATTAAACCGTTTAAGCGCCTGCTCTGCTTTAGTATGCACTGAGCGTTTAACATCGCTCGGTACAGATTGCGGTAGTAACTGCTCCAACAATAAATAATGTTCAGCGACCTCACTGCTCATTATTTTCGCGTTACCACCTCGCCACAGTGAATTAATAGACCAACCATACGGTTTACTTCGCGTGTCCTTTTCAAGCCCAAAGCAACCTTGATCGTAAAGTGATTGCAAGTCTCGCTGGAGCATGCGGGTTGAAATATCAAAGTCACGTTCAAGCAGTTTTTGCCGTAGCTGTTGGGTCGAGATAGAGCTTGGCTCTATTGGCACAAGCTCTAAAATTGATAAATGACGATGTGAATTCATTAAATTAGGTGGGAAGTAGTCATTTTTGAATTACTCTAAAGTGCTCTTGGATACTTCGTCCAAATTTTATGTCAGCAGATAAAGCTATGCGGTACCCACGTAAATAATGTTTATCTAACTTTGATCGATCTTTTAAAGGGACTGTTATGAGCTTTTTTTTCATAACTTCAACCGCATCCCATGCAGAAATATCAACTTCAAGAGAGGCTATTATTACTTGGTTTCCAGGACTCCCCGTAATACCAAGTATTAACGTCGGAGACAGTTTTTTATCTTTAATCCAAGTACCTAGATATTTATCATTTCCTAATTGCCAGTATTTTTCTACTCTTTCGACGATTGCAGCATCACTAGGTGGCTCTACTAAATTATACCCAACTCTATCACCTAACGTTTTATCTGTGACCTTAACTAATATAATTGACTCTGTATTCCCTTTAAACAAACCGCCATATTCTAAAGGTTGTTGTTCAAGCCTAGTAACGTATTTTTCTGGCACACCCAAAGGGCGAAAACTGTACTTAGAAGATTCTTTTCGCTTATTAAATATAGGCTGATGAGTAGAAATTAGTGCTTCTTCAACCGCAATCGCTGTTTGTTCATTTTCATACGGACCTGCTATTTCAAGCTTATAGCTTGCTTTTTTCAGCCAATTCTCAAGTTCAATGTTATGTGTCTTTTTTTGGTGCGATGAGGCACGTGTAGCAGACTTGCCTCTTCCCGCATATTTAATTTTGGAAGTCTTTTGATCTTTGTATATATAGACATATTGTTCATTAACTTTCATAGATATCCTTTTAAGAATTAAAGCTTTTAACTATTTTTAAGTTATAAGCTGTGTAGTGGTACAGTGATTTTGGCCACCCATTAAGAAAGAAATGTTATGCTAATAAGCATACAAATTTGGGTGAAAAAATGACGAAATTAAAACGCGCAACGTATTCTGCGGCAATCAAATTAGAAACGGCTCAGCTTGTAGTCGACCAAGGTTATACGCAAGAAGATGCAGCCAAGGCTATGGGTGTTGGTAAATCAACCGTAAGTAAGTGGGTTACTCAATTAAAGCAAGAGCGTAATGGTCAGTCACTATCGGCTTCACCAATGACGCCCGAACAAATTGAAATTCGTGAACTTAAAAAGCAAATCCAACGCATTGAATTAGAAAAGGACATATTAAAAAAGGCTACCGCTCTCTTGATGTCCGACTCCCTGAACAATTCTCGTTAATCGAGAAGTTAAATCAACGAGAGCATTATCCCATTAGCGTGCTATGTGGCGTATTCGATGTGCATCGCAGCAGCTATAAATATTGGGCTATACGCGATACAACGCCGACACCTGAGCAAGTAAGGTTAGAGGCTGAAGTTAAAGCAATACATAGAATGAGTGGAGGCTCAGCAGGTGCAAGGACAATAGCTACAATAGCGACAAACAATGATTTTGAATTGAGCCGTTATCGTGCTGCTAAGCTAATGGTTAAGTTAAAGCTTGAAAGTTGCCAAATTCCTCAACATTCATATAAGCGCGGTGGTAATGAACACCTTGAAATCCCAAACCTGCTTGATAGGCAGTTTGATGTTATTGAACCGAATACTGTGTGGTGCGGTGATGTAACGTATATTTGGACAGGCAATCGCTGGGCTTATTTAGCGGTCGTTATTGATTTATTTGCGCGTAAAGTGGTTGGTTGGGCAATGTCGTTGTCGCCAGATACTAATTTAACACTAAAGGCGCTTGAACTCGCTTATGAAAGTAGAGGTAAGCCAAGTGGGTTGATGTTTCACTCAGATCAAGGGAGCCATTATACGAGCTTGAAGTACCGCCAACGTTTATGGCGCTATAAAATTACACAAAGTATGAGTCGACGCGGAAATTGTTGGGATAATGCGGCTATGGAGCGATTTTTTAGAAGCTTTAAAACGGAATGGATGCCAAAGGTTGGATATGAAAACTTTAAAGAAGCTAAATATAGCGTAAGCGATTACATAAATGGATATTACAATAATGTTAGACCGCATCATTATAATGCTGGTTTAGCGCCAAATGAATCTGAGGTTAGATACCAAGATTCTAAAACTGTGGCCAAAATTAGTTGACCACTACATAACGCACAAGGTATTAAATACAAATAACTGCGGAATAGCGCGTTTATAGCGCACAGTTAACTGCTCATACGCTTCAAATATAGGGGCTTGCTCGCGTATTGCGCTTTTAAATTCAAACACCACCAGCGGCATGCCATTTACATATAAAATGCCATCGGGAATACGCAGTTCAATATTGTCGTAACTGGTGGGGCTTTGTATTTCTAACTGGGTAACAAAGCGATAAATATTATCGTCTTGCAGGTAAGTAACACTCGCTTCACTTACTTTATCTAAAGCTGCCATCGCACTGCCTGCTATTAGGCTACTTTTAATGCCTTGCTCAACGTTATCGTAATCAAGTAGCTGAATGTATAAATCTTTTTGTGATTGACTCCCTGCTACACTGCCACGCTCGCGGCTCAACACTTCCCGTTTAAGTAAAAAGCCATCACTTAGCCACTTACAAAAGGTTTTATTGCTCTCGTATAAGTCACTGGCAGGCAGCTTTTCAAGTTTTGCAATTATTGAGTTTACTTCACCCGTTGTAATATTATTTTTAGCGTAGCGCTTGGTTAAAAAAGCACGTAAGTCGTCTTTAATTAATACCTCACTATTATTGCGAGTAAGCTCACCGCCTAGTAGATGCGGGTAGCCTTGCTCACCTAATAACTCAACCACAGCGTGTTCTAATTTGGCTTCAGTAAATTTCATAATTCAGTCCTTTGAGCTAGCTACCTGAGTTTAACAACCCTAATAAATTAGGCTTATCATATGCTGCTGAGCCTTCTAAGTAATCATCTACAACACTAGATACCTGCTTAATTAATTGCTTATCCCTAGTAAAAAAACCTAAAGGAATATGTACTGGGCTTAAGTCAGGAATTAAAAGGTGATAGCAAACTGCTGCAAACTCATTATCCAGTAGCATAACTTCAACATTGCCATCAAATAAACCGTTTAAAACACCTGTGCTATTAGGTAATTGGCCAAGCTTATGCTTCCACGCTTTACTACCATTGACTGCAGCATTAGGCCTGTCATCACATGCTAGGTACATCATAAAATCATAACAGTTTTCGTTCTTATTCTTTTGATGCGATAACAAACTGTCTTTAGCTTTAGTAAAGCTTTCACTCATTCCCCAGTAACGCGTATTCGCACCAATCCATTTTAATTTTTTTAGTCCACCTTGCTTTTTTGAAGGTTTAAGTCGCTTTAGGTGCTCCTCAATCTTTCTCCACGGCTGACTACTATAAAATGAACCTATTAATAATTCATATGGCTTACTCCCTGAAGTATCAGCCATCTCCGCAATCATTGAACGAAAATCAATTTCACCACTTTTAACAAAACGCTCTACAGACATATCCTTAAACGCATCCCAAGCATGTTTAATGCTCGGCAGGTTGTCACCCAACCTAAGGTTATCCGTATCCTGAGCTATCGCTTGACTAATTGCCTCATCATTCTCATATATCTTATTAACGTAAAATGGCTTAACTTTATTATCAAAATCTATTTCAAACGTTCGTTTTATTCTATGGGCAACACTTCTTTTTCTTGTTACTTTATCTACGGAGTAAAGGCTTGGTAACGAGTTGCCCTCAGTCCTAATTTTACCTAAGTCACCCGACTCAACTAAACGGTGAAAATGTTTACTAAACATGCTTTTTGCATGCTGTTCGCTCATGCTTTTAATTTCATTATTAGCAGCTAACCTAAGCCCGGTGCTCCAACCTCCATGTTGCTTATTTACTTTATTAAATCCTAGTAGTTCAAAAGAAATCGTCGATGAGTCAGGTTGAGGCTTTTCTACCATAGGTTTATCGTCTAAAGAAGAAAAATACCCCTTACTTAATACAGTCAGAGATAATCTGCCATCCTCTAAGTAAGTCACCTCATTTTTATTAATTGGCTCCTCTAACGCTACATCAAGCTCTCGTGGATTGAATCCAAAAAACGATGCTAACTCAAATTTAGACAATGGAGATATATGCAAAGCACGAAGTAAAAAATCTTTTGTAAACGCAAATCCCTGCTTACTCAAGTAAGAGTATTCAATACTGTATGTCTCAGCAGGAACAATATAATCAACTTCGTTAAATTCTATATAATTATTTTCCATAACAATTACACCGCCTTTTTATGCTTTTGAGGGGTTACATCAACGAAAGCATAATCACCTGGGGCGTTATTTTCTTCCATAAATTTAATTACACGACCAAACGGTAAGTCGCTATTTTTTCCTTGCCACATTCTCTTATCACCTACAATTACAAGTCTGTCCATCGCTCGCGATAATGCAACGTTTATCCTGTTTGGTAATCTTAAAAAGCCTGAGCTTTGCCTTTGTTCAGAACGTGACACTGATAAGATAATTATCCGATTTTCTTTACCTTGATAACTATCAACAGTATCAATTTTCAACAGCGACATAAGTGACTCTGAAACTCTTGCCTTCTTAATTTTTTGTCGTATACGCTTTTTCTGCTCCCCATACATACAAATAACACCAATAGCTGCTTCACCTTCTTTTACTTGTTTACTAAGATTGCTAACAAACTCCTGATTTTCATCAACTTGCTGTAATAAATCCACAATAGCTTGAGCTTCGGCATCATTAAAAATACTTGTACCAGAGCCTTTTTGGTGATGCGCTTTCTTTCCTAATGAAGAAGTATCTAACCACGTTGTAGCAGCATCTAATGGGGGAGGAACATCTGAGTAAATATCTGGAATTTTTCGTTCACCATTCTCAAGCTCGCCTTTATAAAAACATTGCGATACCAAAGTTCCAATGGCGGGAGCCATTCGGTATTGCACTAGTAATTTAGCGCCTATCTGCTCACCGTAATAAGAATTAAAAGCTCGAGCAAAGTCACTTTCAATTAACTCATCAACATCACTGCCCGATTTAATCCCTAACTTTCTAGCCAGTGCTTGTTTATGCGGCTCTGAATACAAAGGGGGTAGTTGTTGATGATCACCAACCAATAAAACCCTTTTACCGGCTTGCATGGCAATTGCCAATTCACTCGCTATTGAGCGTGCAGCCTCATCAATAATAACCCAATCATACTGGTTACTTGCAATATCTATATGCCAATTACCTATACCCACACATGTACCAGCTACGAGCTGGCGAGACCGAGCAAAAAATTCATCTAAGTTTGCATTACCAGAATTCATTACTTTTAGCATATCTTTCGATAATGCTATTAAACGCTTAACGCTATGAGCAACATTAGCCTGTACTGCATGCTCATAGTTCAAGTTCTTAACTAAGGTATCGCCCACAATACTTAAATCGTCGTGCCAATCTTTGTTCGTTCTGATATCTCTAGGTAATCGACTATTAATTAAAGTTTTACGTTCGTTGATTCCCTTTTTAAGCTCTTTTTTATCTTTCGGCTCTAACTCTTTGTTCTCTAGTTCTTTTAACGCACTGAGTTGTTCATCAATAATCGAGAGAACTCTTTTATCTAGTTCTACAAACGCCTCTAAATACTCTTTAGGTGCTTTTAATGATTTAGCTAAAGACATTACACGCTTTTTTAAATGAGAAGAAAATTGCTCCGCTTTTTTATTAACCATATTGGGTGAAAACACATCTCGTAGCGAGCTAGAAACAGCCGCCTCACGGCTACTAAACCTTACCACATCTAACGGAGTATCCAATCTGCTACAGTGTTTTCGAATACGTTCTGCCGCAGTATTTACCGCCTCGTGTGATTGGCTAACTAATAAAATACGCTGCGTCCCTAGCTTTTCTACTAAGTAATGTACAAAAGCAGCAATAAACTCTGTTTTACCTGTGCCTGGCGGTCCTTGCAACATTGAAAGCGGACCATAGCGTAATAATTTTTGAAACGCGATTCGTTGCTTATCGTTTAGTTTTATTGTGTTGCCATTATCATCGCTTCTGTCGTAACGGGAAAAATCTTCGCTTGTAACATTATGTTCGTAATCAATAGGAGCGTGCTGGCAATCAGGTTCAAAATAGTCGGCTAAATTCTCAATAACTGAGTCGTTCTCAATTATGCGGGTCAGCGCATTTTTACGCTTAACAAAAGAAGACTTATCGGCCTTACTCCTAAAAAAGATCACATCCTCTTCTTTTAGTCTTTTAGCGTGAAATGAGCTATTTGAAAGTGTCGCTTTATTAAGCCCTGATTTTGATAGATTCACTTGGCCAATAATAAACTCATCATCCCCATCAACTATATAAGCTTCAACATCATCTTTTGCAGTAAAAGCATCTAGCGGATCTTTGTCTGCTTCATACGGCAAAATAATAAAGTCTTTATTGTCTTTATAAGCCATTGGTTCACTGGCAAGCTCAACATAAGGATGAGACTCCGACTCTGTTTGTATAATAGCTTTCCATAACTCACGTGTAGAAATTGGCTCAACTGCACTTTCATCAGCTTTAAGCTCTGAGCTAATTAATGGTTCAACGCTATTATTGCTCGTAGTCTCAGCTGGTAAGTTGGTTTCTTTTCGTTTTAATTCAAACTGCTTAATCGCATTTTCAAAGCTATAAAGCTGCTTAATTCTTCGATTTAAAGTACCTAAGTTACTTGCCCTACCTTGTGTAACTTTAATTGCAAAAGGCACCTCAAAGTCTGCACTAGTAATATATTGTCTAGAAATACTCTCTCTTTTAATAGGCGGCATACCGTGTTCAAATTCAAACTGTGCTCTATTAAAAAATAACTTTTGTATTCCACCTAAACCGCAAAAACTTAAAACTAAGTCTGCTGGGTTTTTATTGCTTTGTTCAATTGATACATACAACTTACCGTTATCCGGATAAATAGTAATATCCTCAAAATCAGTTCGCGCGCCGCCAATCTCAATATTTATGGTTTCAGCTTTAACTTCTAAGTTTTGTTCTGGATTTAAAAAAGCATCCTCAAAGCGCGTAAGCTCCTTAAAGCCATAATCTACATCTTGCAGCTCTTTAATTATTGCGCTGCTTACTGCAGGATGGCTTGAACTTTCTTCACCCCAGTCAATTCTCAATAACTCTGCGCATATTTTCATAACGGCAAAGTTATCTCGCTCAAATGCCGTGCAGTTTTCGCTATTTATAGGGCTATATTCTGAGTTGTATACCTCGTTAGCATCATGATGAAAATCGAGTACATCAATAATAAAAACATCGCCGCCATTAACTATAATATTCTCTGGTTTCAAATCACCGTGAGCAAAACCAAGTGAATGCATATGCCTCACATTTGATATAAGAGCTTTGGCGACAATATCTGCCACCCTAAACCTCAAGCTTGTATCAAGGGTGTTTCCTTCAATCCATTGTGCAACCAAATATAAAGCGCTATCTCGTGCGGTTATACCAATATCAACTATTTTTGGCACAAAACTCAAATTCAAGTTTTGTAGTTTTTCAGCTCGCTCTAAAAAAAACAGCGTTCGCTGGCCAAGCCCTGGGCTTATATCGGTTGGATTAATATTATTCCAAACTTTAACTAAACCACTCTCGGCTTTGTAAACTTCTTTACTATCGGTTTCTTTAATAAATTCAAGTTCAGGGTGTAATCTGCTTATTTTGCTATGTTGTACAAAACGCTCAAGCTGATTACTCGAAAACGTAAATGCTTCTTCTTGGCTTGGCGCGCTATCAATTAACGCATCAAATAACTCACCTGCATTAGCATAGCTTTTATCAGTAAACGCATTAAGCAATACAGGGCCAAACCACTCATCACAATCACTAAGCTGTTGTGCTATATTTTTTTCAAATTTAGGCGTTAAACGTTCAGCCTTAATAATTGCCCAAGCAATAATTGCCAAACGAGAAACGTCATGGCTATAAGGGCTTCTAAAGCTTTCTTTCTGCTCATAAACCGAAAGCTCATCACGTATTTCACCAACCGTTTCTTTTTTACGCTCAAAAGCCGAAATAAAATTAGAAAGCGCCACACGCTGCCCTGTACTCAACCACACACTATGGCTGCCAATATCACGGTGGGCTAAATGTAATTGGTGTAAATCAGCAAAGCGGGCAATTAACACTCTCACTAGGTTTATTCGCTCATCAATTGATAAGTTTTCCCCGTAGGTAGTAATAAAATCGTTAAGACGCTCTTGCCCTTCGGGTAGCTCAACTACCTCGTTGTATTGCGAAGTTATTTTGTCTTTAGAAGGGATAGTGAGTGACGATACGCAGTGATCGTATAAGTCACGGTTTTCACGTTTTATTTTGGTTAACACTTCGCGTTCACGCGATACTATTTTAAAGCGGCCATCCGGCGTTTTAGCATCTGTATTGGTAAGCTTATCAAACTCCCAACGACGAATAATGGCATGATCGTTTTTATCCGACTCACTCTGCGCATAAAACTCTGTATAAATATTATTAGGATGTTTAAATATCTCGTCTTGCCCAACCCAGCCATCAACCGTTAATGGTTTCGATTCTACTTTATTAGCACTCAGTAACTGTTTTTCTAATAAAG
Organism: Pseudoalteromonas sp. KG3; assembly: GCF_030436385.1. Classification (NCBI taxonomy): domain Bacteria; kingdom Pseudomonadati; phylum Pseudomonadota; class Gammaproteobacteria; order Alteromonadales; family Pseudoalteromonadaceae; genus Pseudoalteromonas; species Pseudoalteromonas sp. KG3. The sequence continues at coordinate 1,054,990 of NZ_CP098524.1, read as the reverse complement.
GAATATCGTTAAGTAAAACAGTAGAATCAGGATGAGGCCTAAAACGCTCATTAAAAACATGTTCATTGGTACATAACTTACAAAAGTCATTTAAGCTCATCGTCTCGGCTAAATCATTTTTTTGTAACTTAGTAAAATCGCTCGTACCTGTCATAACCACTAAGGGGTACACACGCGGTATATGGTGACCATTGCTAAATCTGCCCCTAAAAGGCTTGAGTAAATTATCTAGCAAAAACTTTTTATTGCGGGTTATTTCTACAGGCGACTTGCCTCTGTCATCATTACCAAAAAACCATTTACCGTTATTTGAGGTAATAGGTTGTCCATTCCAATGCTTTAGTTCAATAATTAAAATATTACAATGAGTTACAATCAGTAAGTCTATTTCGCCTTGCTGATTTTTATTAATAAACCTAAAACCCGCATACCCTTTCCAACCCTCATTAAATGAGGTTTTTAATGTTTTTAGCGCTTCAAAACCTTGGTCTGGTTTATTATTTTTACCCTTGTTACTTTGTTTTTTTGGTCCAGTTAATACATTCTTTATTTTTTCAATTGCATCTATTTCATGACGTTCAAGGCCGCCCTGCCAATATTTTATATCCATATTTACTTCTTATTAATTCTAATTATTTAAATTGTAGTTACTTAGTTGTATTTAGTTTTGAGCATACAAAAGTAAGCTCTTTGCTTTTATGTATTATATATTGTTATCACTAACATTTGCCGAGTCAGGTATTTGTAATTTGCCTGAGATGAGTTTGGGTAATAGCGTGTCTCGAAGTTTTGTTAGCTCTATGTTTTGCCGATTGTTCATTAAAATTTTATCAAATAATGAGGTTACAGCTTTACCATACTCTTCCGTCAGTTTATCACCGGAAAATGGCAATAAAATAGATTTAAACGTTTCACGGGTTATAGTATTAAAAACTGATCCATGACCCCTTTTCTGTAGGTCAGAAACTTGATGCCTTGTAAGATAGTATATAAATTCATCCGATATATTATTAATGCCATTAATACCATAACAGGACTGATTCATAGCCATAGGTGTACCTACAAATGCACATTTCCCAACGGTTCCTCGTGCGCTTATGATGGTAGTACCGACGCGAAGTATTTTTGTGGATGATTTATCTACACCTAGCTGCGTAACATGCTTTTCCGTATCAACAACAAATACATCGCTATCTTGAGGTGCATCAACTACCGAAAACCAAGGAATCTCACCGTTCCAATACTCTTCAATACTCGTTTTAGGTGTGCCTCCACCAATTAATATAATTAATGACTCTAAAGGAAGTACTTCCCAGCCTTTTGGTATCCAGCCTAGTTGTTCGTTGTGTACGAACTCATTGGGGAAGTGGGCGTGGGTGTTGGCGTGTTTGGCCAATATATTAGGGTTGGCGTTAAAGTTTGGTTTAACGGGTGTTTCAGCGGCTTTTTCTGATACTTGCACAGCTGCGTGTGTTGCTTCTTTTGTGGGTAGCTGTGCTTGTAACTCGTGAGCGAGCGCTCTGAGTGAGGTTTTTATTTCGGCCGCATTTTCTAAACTGTTCAGTGCCGCTAAGCGGCACTGTGCTTTTTGTATTAACTCGTCAGGCAGACTAGTTTCAAGGTTGTCTAAGTTAAAATCAACGCTGGCAAGTAGATTGTCGAACACGGGATCAAAATCAACAAACCAACTTTTAAACAGCGCCTGCGCCATTTTTTCTAAGGTTTGGTTGTTTTTTTGGTTGAGCTCTATTTTTTTGTCTAAATTAAATAGTTTAAGCGCCAAGTTTCTTTGATGTACAGGGTCAACAGGCACTTTTACTTTTGCTTTATGTATATGATTTCTATTTATTCCAGGTACAGCTCCTTTATCTGTGTAGTCGGAATACCTGATTGTCTTTAGAAAGTAATAAACATATAAAGGATCATTCCCTTTAAAATCTTTAACGTACAATGTTGTATTTAATGGCCAAAAATCATCTTCGATATAAAATACTTCACCAATAGTTCCATATCGTCCAGTAACGACACCCGGACCTTTAACTTTTATTTCGTTATGCTCACCAGAAGATCCAGATGAAGACACAACGGGAACACCACCATTCACTCTCTTTGTTTTAGGTAAGTCATAGCCACGCTTCAACTCTATTAAATCACCAAGCTCGCAATCAATCCAATCACTCCCCATAACCCAGTGCCTCCACGTTTTTACGGGTGGCTTTATCAAGCTCATCGCTTTGGTTCATTTGGCTATCAACAACACACTCTATTTGTTTATTCATTATCTTGGCCTCTGGCTTGCTGGTTAAGCAATTGCGCTTGCACACGTTCGCGCTCTTTTTGTAGCTCTATGCGCAGCTCTTCTTCGCTAGGTAAGTGGGCTAAATATTTTGCAGCAAACAGTTGTTTTTGATCGCTCAGTACCGAGTATTTAACAACCGCTTCGCTTTTTTCACTGCATAAGACCAAGCCAATAGTGGGGTTGTCGTCGCTGCTGGTGTATCGATCATCGTACAAGCGAATATAGGTATCCATTTGGCCAATATCTTGGTGTTTAAGTTTGCCAATTTTTAAGTCGAGTAATAAAAAACACTTGAGTTTAAAATTGTAAAAAACGAGGTCGATATAAAAATCTTCGTCGTCAAAACGGATGCGTTTTTGGCGCTCTACAAAAGCAAAGCCTTTACCTAGCTCTAATAAAAACTGTTGTAAGTTATTTATAATGCCTTGCTCTAGGTCGTTTTCTTGATAGCTTTTGTCTTGCAGGTTTAAAAAATCTAAAATGTAGGGGTCGCGCAGGTAGTCTTTTGCGGACTCTGCCAATACTTGTGTGTTTTGTTGGGCTTCTTGCTCTACGGGTTGTTTGTTTTTACTTGAGAGCAAACGCTCGTAGTAAAGCGTACCAATTTGGCGTTCTAACGCACGCGCCGACCAATTTTGTAAAATGGCTTCATCTCGATACCAGTTGCGCGCAGTTGAACTATCAACCCGTAATAGTACACGATAATGCGTCCAGCTTAATTCGAGACGCACTGCGTCTCGTTTTTCAAAGGCGAGATAAAAGCGGCGCATATTACGCAGGTTGGTTATGTCAAATCCTCTGCCATAGTCTGTGCTGAGTTGCTGCGATAACCGTTTTAATGTTGCTTTGCCGTAGGCTGCGCGTGTTTTACCGCCTTGCTCATCCTCTACAATTAAGCGCCCTATTTGCCAATACGCTTGTAGCATGGCGGTATTAACAGTTTGTTTAACTTGCCCACGGGCTTGCTCAACAATGCGGCGAATATCAACTAATAAGAGCTCGTTTTGAATCGATGGCTGTTCTTCACTATGAGTCATTACGTTTTGCTCCATCACGCTCTTCACCATAGCCTAAGGCCTGCAAGTTTTTACGAATGGCGTTATCAAGTTCATCGGCTTGATTCATTTGGCTATAAAGGGTTTGGCTAAGTTCGCTCATTTTAGTTTCGAACGGGATGCCATCGTCGATAATATCGGCCGCGCCTACATAGCGCCCTGGAGTAAGTACATAGTCGTTCGCTTTTATATCGCTAAGGGTGGCTGATTTACAGTAACCGGCGACATCTTTGTACTCTTGCTCTTTATTTTCGCTTTGCTCTTTATCTGCGCTTTCTGGCTCGGTACTTGCTGTAGTTAGATCTTCGCCGCGCCAAATATGGTAGGTTTGGGTTATTTTAGCTATGTCGTCGTTGGTGAGTTCTTTTAAGGTACGGTTAACCATAGAGCCCATTTCGCGGGCGTCTATAAATAGGGTTTCGCCTTGGCGGTCGCGGCGTTTTAGTAGGCCTTTTTCGTTATTACCGCGTTTATCTTTACTGATAAACCATAAACACACCGGAATTTGTGTGGTGTAAAACAGCTGCCCTGGTAGGGCTATCATGCAATCGACTAAATCGTTTTCGATTATTTTTTGGCGAATATCGCCCTCGCCACTGGTGTTAGAGCTCATTGAGCCGTTAGCCAGTACAAAGCCTGCGGTGCCATGTTCGCTGAGTTTTGAGATCATATGCATGATCCACGCATAGTTGGCATTACCGGTAGGCGGTGTTGGGTAACCCGCCCAGCGGGCATCGTCAACTAATTCGTTATCGGCGCGCCACTGTTTTTGGTTAAACGGTGGGTTTGCCATAATGTAATCGGCTTTTAGGTCAGGGTGTTGATCTTTAAAAAAGGTATCGCCCGCTACATCGCCTAAGTTGCCCGAAATACCGCGCACGGCGAGGTTCATTTTCGCCAATTTATAGGTGGTGTTGGTGTACTCTTGCCCATAAATAGACACATTTTTTTGGTTACCGTTATGGCTATTAATAAACTTAAGCGATTGCACAAACATACCGCCCGAGCCACAACAGGGGTCGTAAATTTTACCTTCGAATGGTTCAATCATATCAGCAATGAGTGTAACGATTGACTTAGGCGTATAGAACTCGCCCCCGCCTTTACCTTCAGAGGCGGCAAATTTACCTAAAAAGTATTCGTACACACGGCCAACTAAGTCTTCTTCTGTTTTTTCGTTTTGGTTGGCAATGGTGTCGATATTATTAATGGTATCGATAAGTGCTGAGAGCTTACTGGCATCAAGCCCTAAGCGTGAAAAGTAGTTATCGGGCAATGCGCCCGCGAGTGATTTATTGTTTTTTTCAACGCCGTGCAGGGCGGTATCTATTTTTACAGCGATATCGCCTTGCTTAGCGTTGGCTTGAATGTATGACCAGCGAGCGTCTTCTGGTAGGTAAAACACGTTATCCATCGCGTAAAAGTCAACCATATCGATGTATTCATCACCATACTCGGCAATAATGGCTTTTTGACGTACTTCAAACTTATCACTAATAAATTTAAGAAAGATTAAGCTTAAAACAATGTGTTTATATTCGGCTGATTCAACACTGCCACGTAGTTTATTGGCGGCATCCCAAAGCGATTCTTCAAACCCGACTTGTGCTTGTTTTGTGGTTTTTTTAGCAACTTTTTTAGTAGCGGGCTTTGTGGCGGTTTTTTTAGGTGCGGTTTCCATAGCTATCTCAGACCAGAATATCAATACAAATTATTGAGTTATCATACCGTAAATAGCGTGAATTATTGAGACTTAATTAAAAATATATGAGGAGATATTTATTAGTCACAATACGCAATATGCGAGCAGTTTGATTATTGCGACAGTATCGCCACTTTCGCTTCGTAACCCATTAAGCATAAAAACCAATCGACAAACTACCCCGTTAACCTCACATATTTCTCTGCCAGCTCATCTATACTTTCACGGTGATTAGGATCGGGCTTTATGCAGTCAATTGGGCATACGCTAACGCAGGTGGGGTTATCATAATGGCCTACGCATTCGGTGCATTTATCTGGGTCTATTTGGTAGATTTTAGCGCCCATATAAATGGCTTCATTTGGGCACTCGGGATCACACATGTCACAGTTAATGCATTTGTTGTTTATTAGTAAAGCCATGGTTTAACCACCAACCACGGCTTTTTTAAACGGATTGCGGGTATCTTGGTTTTCGTCTAGGTTACGCATTAATATCGCGTGTTCTAAGTCGATGCCTTCAGGCAGTGGGATTTTTACAATATGGCCTGAGCCTTTGGCGTCTGTGATGCTTTCGCCTTTTTTGTTTTCCATCAATTCAAGCACAAAGCTGATATTGCCCTTTGGCGTCATTAGCTCTAAAGAGTGCCCAACGCAGAACTTGTTTTTAACGTCTATCTCCACTAAACCATTGGCATCTCTACTTAGTACTTCGCCAACGAATTGTTGTTTATCTGATACTGAATGGCCGTATTCATAGTTTTGATAATCTTGATGGGCGTGGCGTTTTAAAAAGCCTTCGGTGTAACCACGGTGTGCTAAGTTTTCTAGCGTTTTAAATAAGTTAGTATCAAATGGACGACCTGCTACGGCGTCGTCTATCGCTTTACGGTAAACTTGTGCGGTACGCGCTACATAATAAAACGACTTAGTGCGGCCTTCTATTTTTAAGCTGTGTACGCCCATTTTTGTTAACTGCTCTACGTATTGTACAGCGCGTAAATCTTTTGAATTCATGATATATGTGCCGTGCTCGTCTTCAAACGCTGGCATGTATTCACCAGGGCGGCCTTGCTCTTCAAGCATTACAATATCATCGCTCGGCGCGCCTTCGCCTAGGGTTGGAATAACCGTGCTTGGGTCAAACTTGTGCACTATTTCGCCGGTTTCGTTTTCAGTGCCAGGTTTTACATCATAATTCCAACGGCACGCATTGGTGCAAGTGCCTTGGTTAGGATCGCGCTTATTTATATAGCCTGAAAGTAAGCAACGCCCTGAATACGCCATACATAATGCGCCGTGCACAAATACCTCTAACTCTGTTTCTGGGCATAGCTGACGAATTTCAGCGATTTCTTCAAGCGATAACTCGCGCGATAATATTACTCGTTCAATACCTTGTTTTGCCCAAAACTTAACAGTTGCATAGTTTACCGCATTGGCTTGCACAGATAGGTGAATAGGCATATCAGGCCACTTTTCACGCACTAGCATAATTAAACCCGGATCTGACATGATCAGCGCATCGGGCCCCATCGCAATTACCGGTTCAATATCACGTAAGTATGAGTTGACTTTAGCGTTATGTGGCGCGATGTTTGATACTACATAAAACTTTTTATTCAGTGCGTGTGCTTCATCAATGCCTATTTTTAATGTTTCCAGATCAAACTCATTATTACGCACTCTTAGGCTATAACGAGGTTGCCCGGCATAAACAGCATCGGCACCATAGGCAAAGGCGTAACGCATATTTTTTAAACTGCCAGCAGGTGAAAGTAACTCTGGGGTAAACGGGGTGATAATTGACGACATGCGCGCTCCATATATAAAACTGGGGTCAAGCCAGTGGCATGATAATAAAGCGCGGGAGTATAAAGTTAGTTAAATAGGGATGTTTTGATCGAAATCATAAAACTCACTTTAATTGATTGGCAAATTGACTCACTGCATCAACCACTTGCTGGGCACCTTTTTTAATATTGGTCATCACAATGCCAGACTCGTTTGACAGCTCTAACCCTTCTTGTGCTTTATCTTCACCTTGCTTAATGGCTTTCACACTTGACTGCGTTAAGGATTGATTTTTTTGTACCACTTCAACAATTTCCTCTGTGGCTTTACTGGTTCTAGATGCTAATTGACGCACTTCATCGGCGACTACCGCAAAACCTCGCCCTTGCTCACCTGCTCTTGCGGCTTCAATCGCAGCATTCAATGCTAACAAATTAGTTTGATCGGCAATGCTACTAATGCTTTGTACTATGCTTGCTATTAACTGTGATTGTTTATCCAATGCTGATATTTCATCCCCTGCTTGCGACATTTGCACCGCAAGTTCGTTCATCACTTTGACTGCTTGCTCAATAACCGCAGCCCCTTGGTCGGCAAGGTGATCAGTTTCAATTGAAGTGCTATACGCAATATCAGCAGCTTCAGCTATAGCGAGCTCGCGCTCAACTTGCTCAGTAATAACAGTCGCGAATTTAACCACTTTATACAGTTCGTTTTGCTCATTGAAAATCGGGTTATAAGAAGCTTCAAGCCAAACCGTTCTCCCATAACTATCTATGCGTTTAAAACGGCTTGAAACGTACTCGCCTCTTTTGAGCTTTTTCCAAAAGGCGTCATATTCAGCAGAGTTTGCCTCTTCAGGCTCACAAAAAATACGGTGATGTTGACCAACAATCTCTTTAAGTGAATACCCCATGCCAGCTAAAAAGTTTTCGTTTGCAGTTAATACAATGCCATTGGTATCAAACTCAATAACCGCCATGGCCCGATGCAAGGCTTTGATTAAATCTTGATGCTCGCGAGAGGTTTCAATCGTGCGCGTTAACACATTTGAATGCAAAGTAAACTCAATAGGCTTGCCTTGTTCGTCCACAACTGGTTGCAAAATACTTCTTAACCACTCTTGTTCGCCATTGACATTAACAAACTGCAATGCACCAACCCAATGTTCACGCTGCTCTATTGCTTTTTTTAAGCTTTTAAAATGCCCAGTATCTCTGGCGTTACTTGGCACAAAATCTAGTAGCTTTTTTCCAATAAGTTGCTGATCAGAGTAACCTAGCTCGTCTGCAAAGTTCTTATTTTGTGCTGTGACTAGCCCTGTTTTATCAATGATTAAAACCAGCATCTCTTCGTCTAAGCTTTTTTTAACCTGCTCTTGCTTAAAAAGCTTACTTTTTAATTCAGCATTCTCACTTTTTAGCGTTTTATTAAAAAACATACTCACTTCCTGATATAAACATTGATCACTTGAGCCAGAACAGCCGCCATACAACCTAAATATACGTTAGTGTAGTCTAAGTTGTTCACTTTGATACTCGTTTTAGGTAATTGATAATTAAACCAAAAAAATAATAACCGCTTATTTTGCTCTATCCCAACACCTTTAATGTTGAGAGATTAATAGTTCCGTCGTTTCAAGCAAGATTTGCTGCTCATCAATGCCTATCTCTATATAAAATATATGGCTACTTTCAAATTCTGGTGCCTGATTGAGTTTTAAATTAAAGTAACGAGGCGCGCTTTTCCCCTCATCCATTAAAATACAGCACACGCCTCATGAATAAAATTAGGCATTTTTGTTTAAAACGCGTATAATTCGCGCCCGTTAATATTCACACTTTTACTTAAAAATTATTGGAGCATAAAGATGGCTTTAGAGCGTACTTTCTCAATCGTAAAACCTGATGCAGTAGCTAAAAACCACATTGGCGCTATCTACAACCGTTTCGAAACTGCTGGCCTTAAAATCGTTGCAGCTAAAATGGTTCACCTTTCACAAGAGAAAGCTGAAGGTTTCTACGCAGAGCACAGCGAGCGTCCTTTCTTTGGTGCTTTAGTATCTTTCATGACGTCTGGCCCAGTAATGGTTACCGTTCTTGAAGGCGAAAACGCTGTTCTTAAAAACCGCGAAATCATGGGTGCGACTAACCCTGCAGAAGCACTAGCTGGCACTTTACGTGCTGACTACGCTGATAGCATCGACGAAAATGCTGTTCACGGCTCTGACGCTGTTGAATCTGCTGCTCGCGAAATCGCGTATTTCTTCGCTGACGAAGAGCTTTGCCCACGTACTCGTTAATTCGAGTTTCACAGCTAACCCTGTGATGCAAAGTAAGAAAAGGGCTTTCGGGCCCTTTTTTAGTCATTAGCTAAGCAATTAAACAACTGTTTAGCTAATGACTAAGCTGGTCGAATTGTGTACAATTCATCCCCGTAAATTTTTATCACCACCGTCACTGATTAAGGTTGTTTCATGACCACTGAGCAAAAAAAGATTAATTTATTAGATTTAAACCGAGATGCAATGCGCGAACTATTTGTATCGTTCGGTGAGAAGCCATTTCGTGGCGATCAGGTGATGAAATGGATTTATCATTTTGGCGTTGATAACTTTGACGATATGAGCAACGTTAATAAAAAGCTTAAAGAGAAACTTAAAGCAGAATGTGAGATTGTAGCACCGGAAATTTCAGTTCGTCAGCAAGCAAGTGACGGTACCATCAAGTACGCATTAGTACTTGATGGCGGCCAAGAAGTTGAAGCTGTATGGATCCCAGAAAAAGAACGTGCAACCTTATGTGTATCTTCACAAGTAGGCTGTGCATTAGAGTGTACTTTTTGCTCGACCGCACAACAAGGCTTTAACCGTAACTTAAAAGTATCTGAAATCATCGGCCAAGTATGGCGCGTAGCAAAAGACATTGGCCTTGACGGCAATAGTGAGAAACGCCCTGTCACCAACGTGGTAATGATGGGTATGGGCGAGCCGCTGCTTAACCTTAAAAACGTTGTTCCAGCAATGGAACTGATGATGGACGATTGGGGTTTTGGTTTATCGAAACGCCGCGTTACTTTAAGTACTTCTGGGGTGGTGCCTGCACTTGATTTATTGAAAGAAAAAATCGATGTAGCACTGGCGATTTCTTTGCACGCTCCTGATAACGCGTTACGTGATATTTTAGTACCCATTAATAAAAAATACCCGATTGAAGAATTTTTAGCGGCGTGTCGTCGTTATATTGATGGCTCTAAAGCAAATAAAGACGTGACCATTGAATACGTGATGCTTAATGGTGTTAACGACAGCACTGATCAAGCACATGAACTTGTTAAAACATTAAAGGGTACTCCTTCTAAAGTAAACCTTATTCCGTTTAACCCGTTCCCGGGTAATGAGTACACACGTTCGAGCAACAGCCGCATCGACCGTTTTTCTAAAGTATTACAAGCTGCTGGCATTACCTGTATTGTACGCCGTACCCGAGGGGACGATATTGACGCAGCCTGTGGGCAATTAGCGGGCGATGTTGTTGACCGTACTAAGCGTTTGGCGAAAAAGAAAATGCGTGCAGATAATGCGATTGCCGTAAATATTCAGCAAGCCTAGTTTTTAAAACTGTCTAAAGCCCTTTATGCCTATTTATTTTTGAAATAAAGGATGCAACATAAGGGCTTTTCGGTAATATAGCGCCATGGACACTAATAAAGAGACGAAGTAATGCGATCTTTACTTGCTATAACTATCAGTGCATTAGCTTTAACAGGATGTGTAACTGAAAATAGTTATGATGGCAATGACAAACCCGTTGTTGAAAATAAAATCAATAATACCGGCGCAGCTCGCACCCGTATTGCCTTAGCACTAGAGTATTTGAGTACAGGGAACAGCTCACAAGCAAAGTATAACCTAGAACGAGCCGCCGCATTCTCTCCCGATCTTCCTGAAGTCCACTACTCGTTTGCATATTATTATCAACAAGTCGGCGAAAACGTACTGGCAGACAAAGCCTATCAAAAAGCGATAAAAATTGATCCCAACGATCCGAACACACGCAATAACTATGGGGTATTTTTATGCGGTATTGGCGAGTATGACCGTGCCACTGAGCAACTGCTAATAGCCATTGAGATCCCAAGCTATATCCGTGTTGCTGAAAGCTATGAAAACTTAGCGTTATGCGCCATTGAATTTGATGACTTTGATAATGCAGAAAACTATTTTAAATCAGCGATTAACCACAGCTCAATGCGTGCCTCATCACTGATCAGCTTAGCCGCCTTGTATTACGCAAAAAGTGACTTACACAAAGCAAAAGAAGTGCTGCTGCGTTATGAAAACAGTGGCCAAGTATCCTCTCGCTCATTATTACTCAGCTATTTAGTTGAACAACGCATGGGCCATATTGAAAAAGCAGAAACCACAGCCGCCACCATATTACAAACTTACCCGACCTCAAGTGAAGCAAGGCTTATTCGTGAACAACAAACTAAACGCAGTGAGTTTGAAATGCTGCGCTCGCAATATCGCCAAGCGAAATTAGATGAATTACAAGCAAATAGCCCTGTGGGAGAGGTGAACTCAGCACCGCAAATACGCATTATAAAAAAGAAAAAAGCGCCAACAACTAGTACGACGGCGCAAGAAATAGCGGCTCAAACAACAGCCACAACTCAGAGCACAGCTAATGCAAACAGTGCTGAGTTAAACGCCAGCTTAGTAACACCTGTGATTGCAGAGGTTCAAAACAGCACAGTGCAAAGTACGGCTATGCAAACATTTGCACCCCCTGTGGATACCGGCTCTGTCGTAGCCGCTTTAAATACGGCGACTGTCGCTGTAGCACTGCCAAGCAGCGCTGACACAACAACCAAGCAAACGGTACAAAGCAATGACGCGGCAGCGGTGATGTCTGCGCTGGAAATTGTGCAAGTACCTGCTAAAACGACCACAAACGATGCGCAAATGATAGATATTGCGTCACTCTCATCTGATGAACAGGTTGAAAAAGCATTAGCCGTTCCAACCGTGCATTTAGCAACAACGCCGTCATCGCAGACGTCAACTCGCGTAAATAAGTCACAAGACGGGGTTAAAATAGTGTCTTTTGGTGCGGCTGCCGACAATCTAAGCATAGCAAAAAACAGCCAACCGATAGCAACAAATCAATCCCAGTTTGGCAATGATTTAAGCGACGGTGAAAAAGTTGTTTTTTATCAGCCACAACGAGATGCGGCCGTGTTTTCTGGTTCAAACAGCAGCTCTCAACCTGAGGTCCGCTTTCAAGATCCACAACAAAATACCCAAGCGCCGTTGCTAAACTCGCAGATCCCGCAATTGACAACGCCTTACCATGTTTTACAAGATGGTGAAAACCTATTTAGCATTTCAGTGCGATACAATGTTAAACTACAAAAATTACTGCAATGGAATGCGTTGAAAGAATCTGATCGGGTGATCAATGGGACAAAAATTTATCTCAATGATCCAAATATATATTACGAGATTAACACCGGCGATACCTTATACAGTATTGCCACCAAGCGTCGTTTGTTAATTGATCAGTTAATGCGATGGAATAAATTAAGCCCAGATGTTGCACTTAAACCTGGGCATAGACTATTACTAGTGGACCCTGAATCATACGCATTATGAATGATGAAAATACGGAAACAACCAGCTTAACCCTTGGCCAAACTTTAAAAAGTAGTCGAGAGCAAGCGGATGTCAGTCTTGAAGAGCTGGCTAAAAATTTAAAATTATCGGTGTTGCAATTACAACGTCTTGAAAATGACGAACACCACTTAATCGGCCCTGCGACTTTTATTAAAGGCTATACTAAAAGTTATTGTCGTGAGTTTAATCTAGATACAGCGGTCATCATGGCCTTGTTTCCAGAGCCGCAGGAAACCTTTAAAAAAACCAATATGCAAAGCTTTTCTAAGCGAACAGAAAAAGAAGCGCACGATAATCGCTTAATGCTAGTAAGTTACGCTATTTTAGCGATTGTTATTGGCTCTTCAGCAGTATGGTGGTGGCAAAACTCGGCTCCTATTGATAAGCAAGTTGTGACACCGTCAATAAATAATACGCCTGAAAGTACAATCACTTTGCCCGAGCAGAAGCCTGATACAGTGCTTGTTTCACAACTTGAGCAAGCGGGTCCCGATGAGGCCATTGATGACTTTGCAACCCCAGCTGATGAACAACTCGATGAGCAGCTAGATGAGCAGCAAGCAACTCAAGCCGATACAACTGAACCAGCAATAACAGCGAGCCAGCCGAAAGCGGATGGACTCGGCACGATTGTTATGCATTTCAATGAAGAAAGCTGGGTTGAGATCCATGATGGTAAAGGAGATAAAGTGGCGTTTGGTGTCAAAAAAGCAGGCTATGAGATGACTGTCACTGGACATCTACCTTTTTCTGTCGTACTGGGAAAACACCAAGCTGTTGATATCACCCTCAATGGTGAAAAAGTTGATATTTCAAATTTTCCAAAAAACCGTTTAGCAAAATTTAATTTACCGTTAGCAGAGTAGTCGTTATGTTTTCAGAATCTCCAATTAAACGCAGAAAATCAACGCGTATTAACGTCGGCAATGTCCCTATCGGAGATGGTGCACCAATCGCTGTGCAATCAATGACCAACACCGACACTATGGATGTTGATGCCACCGTTGCACAAATTCAAGCAATCCAAGATGCCGGCGCCGATATAGTACGCGTTTCTGTACCAACGATGGATGCTGCAGAAGCATTTAAAAGTATTAAAGAGCAAGTGACTATTCCATTGGTTGCAGACATTCACTTTGATTACCGTATTGCGTTAAAAGTAGCAAAATACGGGGTTGATTGTTTGCGCATCAACCCAGGTAATATTGGTAGCGAAGAACGTATTCGTGCGGTAGTCGATGCAGCTCGTGAGCACAATATTCCAATTCGTATTGGTGTCAATGGCGGCTCATTAGAGCGCGATTTGCAAGAGAAATATGGCGAACCAACACCTGAAGCCTTACTTGAATCAGCCATGCGCCATGTTGATATACTGCGTCGTTTAGACTTTGATCAGTTTAAGATTTCAGTGAAAGCGTCCGACGTATTTTTAGCCGTGGGCGCCTATCGTCTACTCGCTAAAGAAATCGACCAACCTTTGCACTTAGGTATTACTGAAGCGGGCGGCATGCGCTCAGGCTCAGTAAAATCAGCTGTTGGTTTAGGTATGCTGTTAGCTGAAGGGATAGGTGATACTTTACGTGTATCACTCGCGGCAGATCCTGTGCAAGAGATCAAAGTCGGTTTTGATATTTTAAAATCATTACGCATTCGTTCGCGTGGGATTAACTTTATTGCTTGCCCAAGTTGTTCTCGTCAAGAGTTTGATGTAGTCAGTACCATGAACCAGCTTGAAGAGCGCTTGGAAGATATCATCGAACCAGTGTCAGTTTCGGTGATTGGCTGTGTGGTCAATGGTCCAGGCGAAGCGTTAGTGAGCGATATTGGTTTAGCTGGTGCAAACCGTCGTTCTGGCCTTTATATTAATGGTGAACGTCAAAAAGCCCGAATTGATAACAACAATATTGTTGATCAACTGGAAGGTTATGTACGCGACTTTATCGCTCAAAAAGAAAAACAGACCCCAATCGACATTAAAATCGTCGAATAAAGTTAATATAGTCGGCAAACTGGGTGGTTTGCCGCACGCATGCCAGCTATAATAGCGGGTCAATTTTTAGCATTCTTGTTGTGTAGTCTTGTTTATTACACAAACACAGTTTTTAGGATTTAGCAGTGGCAAAACAAATTCAGGCAATACGTGGAATGAACGATTGTCTGCCGGGCGATACTCAAGTTTGGCAGAAAGTAGAAAACATCTTACGCGAGACTGTAGCCTCATTCGGTTATCAAGAAATTCGTTTTCCAATTGTAGAATCAACCGATCTTTTTAAACGCTCAATTGGTGAAGTTACCGATATCGTTGAAAAAGAAATGTACACCTTTGCTGATCACAATGGCGACAGCTTAACACTGCGTCCAGAAGGCACCGCAGTGTGCGTTCGTGCTGGTAATCAAAACGGTTTACTGTATAACCAAGAGCAACGCCTTTGGTATATGGGTCCGATGTTTCGCCATGAACGTCCACAAAAAGGTCGTTACCGCCAGTTTCACCAATTTGGTCTTGAGACCTTTGGTATTGCCAGTGCAGATATTGATGCTGAAGTTATTTTATTAACGGCTCAGTTATGGAAGCAGTTTGGCATCAGCGAGCACGTTCGTTTAGAGTTGAATTCTTTAGGCTCGAATGAAGCGCGCGCTCAGTATCGCGATGCACTGGTTGTTTATTTAGAACAGCACGTTGATGCCCTCGATGAAGACTCAAAACGTCGTATGCATACCAATCCACTGCGCGTACTAGATAGCAAAAACCCTGATGTACAAGCTATTTTAACTGATGCGCCTAAACTGTCTGAGCACTTAGATGCTGAATCAAAAGAACATTTCGAAAATTTATGTGAACGTTTAGACGCAGCGGGCGTCATATACACGGTTAACGAAAAGTTAGTCCGTGGTCTTGATTACTATAACCGCACTGTTTTTGAGTGGGTAACAGATAGCCTTGGCGCACAAGGTACTGTATGTGCCGGTGGCCGCTACGATGGTTTAGTTGAGCAGCTTGGTGGCAAAACAACGCCTGCGGTTGGCTTTGCTATGGGCCTGGAACGTTTAGTGTTAATGTTACAAGCATTAGAATGCGTGGGTGACATTCGCCGCAGCGCTGATGTATATTTGGCTGCGATGGGTGATAAAGCCAGTATTCAAGCACCTATTATTGCCGCTAAATTACGCGCTGAAGTACCTGGCTTGCGTATTATGGTACATGCTGGCGGTGGCAACTTTAAGAAACAACTTAAACGCGCAGATAAAAGTGATGCACTAGTTGCACTGATTATCGGCGAAGATGAATTAGAACAAGGCGTAGTGACAGTTAAGTATTTACGTGAGCGTAAAGAACAAGTCACCTTAGAATTAGAACAAATTAAAACGCTTTTAGCTGAGCTTGTGAACAGCTAAAAAAGACGAGGTAAGAATGGATATTTATTCAACAGAAGAACAACAAGCAGAAGCGATCAAACGTTTTTTCCGTGAAAATGGTTTATCACTAGCATTGGGTGTCGCCATTGGTTTAGGCGGCCTGTATGGCTGGAAAGCTTATAACCAAAGTCAAATCACAACTGCTGAAAACGCCTCTGATGCGTACACTCAGCTTGTTGAAGGTGGTGCCGTGTTAGGTGCAGCCGATACGTTTATCGCCGAGCACAAAGACACTAATTACAGCGTACTTGCAGCTTTTGTTGCAGCAAAAGAAGCTGTAGAAAAAGACCAACTTGATGTAGCGAGTGAAAAACTTAGCTGGGTTGTAGAAAACGTAAACAATGCTGATTTAAAAGCAACCGCGACTACTCGCTTAGCACGTGTGCAAATTGCCCAACAGCAATACGACCAAGCATTATCGACGCTAAATGGCGAGTTTGCTGACTCATTTACAGCGACTGTTGCTGAGCTTAAGGGTGATATTTACACCGCTCAAGGCGATGTAAACCAAGCGCGTACAGCATATCAAGCGGCCGCAGATGCGGGTGGTCTTGAAAATAACCCATTATTGCAAATCAAACTTGACGACTTAGCAGTAACTAGCCCAGCGGCGTAAGGGGTTACCATGAAAAAATTAACAGCGGCAAGTATAGCGTTATGTATGGCTACCTTAGTAGGTTGTTCATCAAGCGATGAAGAAGAACTCGTCTTGCCTGAAATCGTTAATCAGTTTGAAACCAACGTTGTCTGGCAAGAAAGCATTGGCGATGGTGTTGAGCACTATTTTTCACGCTTAACACCAGCGGTATATAAAGACCGTGTTTTTGTAGCAAGTCGTAATGGTGAAGTAGAAGCACTATCACTTGAAAATGGCGACACTATTTGGGAAACCGATATCCGCGAAAACTCAAGCTTTTGGCCTTGGGAAAGCGATATCAGTGCCAAATTATCAGGCGGTATTTTACAAGCTTATGGTAAAATTTTTATCGGTTCAGAGCATGGTTATTTACTCGCCCTTGACCGCGAAACAGGTGAAATTGTTTGGCGTAAAAAAGTGCCAGGTGAAGTACTCGCAAAACCAGCTGCGGGCGATGGCCTTATATTCGTTAATTTAGGTTCAGGTAAATTACTCGCGCTGCACCCAGACACAGGTGAAGAGCGTTGGAGCCATGAGCAAGAAGTACCTCCATTAACATTACGTGGTCAAAGCTCACCTATCGTTGCTAATGGCGGTGTATTAATTGGCCTTGAAACCGGCAAATTAAGCGTACTCATTTCTGATAGCGGTTACTCTGCATGGAGTGCTGAAATTGCAACACCCAAAGGCGCGTCGGAGTTCGAACGTTTAGTAGATGTTGATACCCAGCCTTTGATCAGCGGCCCATATGCCTATGCTATTGCCTATAATGGTAACTTAGCAGCGGTAGACATTCGCTCTGGTAACGTCGTGTGGAAACGTGAGTACAGCAGTTACCGTGAAATTGCCATGGACACCCAAACTATCTATGTTGTAGATAGTGACGGCGTTGTTTACGCACTAGATAAAACCTCTGGCATTGAACGCTGGAGCCAACCGGCCCTTCGTGGTTGGTACTTAACAGGGCCTGCGGTAGCAGGAAATTATTTAGCCATGGGCGACCAAGAAGGTAACTTACATTGGCTAAATAAAGAATCAGGCGAGCTGGTATCGCGTGAAGACTTCGACAGCTCAGGCTTTTTTATTGAGCCAGTTGTTGCAGACGATAAACTGATTTTATACACCCGAGACGGTGAAATTAGCGCGGTAAAAATACCAAACTAATTTGCTAAAATAGCTATAATTTATTAATAGCTAATTTATTTTTTGTAAGGCTTCGCTATGCGAAGCCTTTTGTTGTTTTTTTAAGAGGTAGTTTATGCTTCCCGTGATCGCTCTAGTTGGGCGACCCAATGTGGGCAAATCCACATTATTTAACCGTTTAACACGTACTCGTGATGCACTCGTTGCCGATTTCCCTGGCTTAACTCGAGATCGAAAATACGGCCAAGCTAATTACGATGGCTATGAATTTATCGTGGTAGACACGGGCGGTATTGATGGTTCTGAAGAAGGCATCGAAATCGAAATGGCTGATCAATCGCTACTGGCGATTGAAGAAGCTGACATCGTATTATTCTTAGTTGATGCCCGCGTAGGTATGACTGTAGCCGATCAAGCTATTGCCAATCATTTACGTAAACAAGAAAAGAAAAGCTTTGTTGTTGCCAATAAAACCGATGGTATTGATGCCGATTCGAACTGTGCTGAGTTCTATCAATTGTCATTAGGCGAAGTACACCATATTGCAGCCGCTCATGGTCGTGGTATTACCTTATTACTTGAGCACACTTTACAGCCTTTGCTAGCAGAGCTGAGTGCACAAAATGATGATGGTAAAGGCGATGACGACGAGTTAATCGATTTATATTCTGAAGATGATGAAGACTCAACTGCGCATGAAGCATTTGCGGATAAGCCAGTAAAGCTCGCTATTATCGGTCGTCCTAACGTAGGTAAGTCAACGCTAACTAATCGTATATTAGGTGAAGAACGCGTTATTGTTTACGATATGCCAGGCACAACGCGTGACTCGATTTATATCCCAATGACTCGTAACGAGAAAGAATACGTACTGATCGACACCGCAGGTGTTCGTAAACGTAAGAAAGTCAGTGACGTGGTTGAGAAATTCTCAGTGATCAAAACCCTACAAGCAATCGAAGATTGTAACGTAGTGCTGTTGGTTGTTGATGCCCGTGATGGGATTTCAGATCAAGACCTCAGTTTACTTGGTTTTGCGCTGAATTCAGGCCGTTCACTGGTTATCGCGGTGAATAAATGGGATGGCCTTGATGATTACGTGAAAGACCGTATTAAATCAGAGCTTGACCGTCGCTTAGGCTTTATCGACTTTGCTCGCTTACACTTTATCTCTGCACTGCATGGTACAGGTGTTGGCCATTTGTTTGAGTCAATTGACGAAGCTTATGAATCAGCAACTAAGCGTATTAGTACCGCGATGCTGCGCCGTATTATGGACATGGCACAAGCCGATCACCAGCCACCACTGGTGCGTGGCCGTCGTGTTAAGCTAAAATACGCGCACGCGGGGGGTTATAACCCACCACGTATCGTTATTCACGGTAACCAAGTACACGATTTACCAGACAGCTATAAACGCTACCTAATGAATTACTACCGTAAAGCGCTAAAAATTATGGGCACCCCTATCAAAATCGAATTTAGAGAAGGTGATAACCCATTTGCAGGACGTACTAATAAAGTGACTCTTTCGCAAAAACGTAAGATCCGCGCGTTTAGTAAAGAAAACCGTAATAAATGATAGAGCTGTAAGCTGTAAGCTGTAAGCTGTAAGCTGTAAAAATTAAACCTTGTTGGGCACGCCCTTACAAGGTTTTTTGTTTAGCTTTCAGATAAAAATGAAAAATGAGGTCCATTTGCAGGATGGGCTGTGATTGAGTGCAAGAATGTCTCTAACGCCATTTTTTCATCTTGTGTTAGCGCCAAAGGCTTTAATAAAGTTGATGTTTCTGGCGAAAACACATCATTTTCATCTTTTAATATTCTGACCCCACCAGCATTATAAATATTTATTACACCTGCCATGCTGATAAATAAACCATTGTGCATCCAAGGCTTTGTATTCATCACGCCACGTAAACTCGGTGTTTTAAATTTGCCAACATCAGCGGGGTTTCCAGTATAGTTAAATAAACCTAAATCTTCATATTCCCTTTTATAGTATGTCAGGCCTATATTATGAAATTTATTATCCGAAAACAAAGAGCCTGAGTGACAGTTTATACATCTCGCTTTGGTTCTAAACAAATGCATCCCCCACAAAGCTTGATCTGTTAACTTTTGCGATAAAACACGCTTACGTTTAGGGTCTGATTGTTTTGCTGCAAGCAAGAAAAAATCAAAATCAGATTTTCGTGAACGAATAGTGCGCTGAAATGTCGCTAATGCTTTAGCAACATCTTCAGCAGAAATGTATTCCTTAGCAAAAGCTTGTTTAAACTTCTGTTTATATTGATAAGTGCTATTTAATTTCAATTCCAACTCATAAATAGTCAAACTCATCTCATTACCAGCTTGAATAGGGATTAACGCTTGTTGTTCCAACGACCTAGCCCTACCATCCCAAAACAAGCTTTGCCATAAAGCAGCATTCTCAATACTAGGTGCATTTCGCTGACCTACTTGACGATCATGACCAAACGAAACTCTCCTTCCATCTGCCCAACCTAAATCAGGGTCATGACAACTTGCACATGCTATTTGTCCAGATCGAGATAAAATAGGATCAAAGAATAGAGCTTCACCTAACCTCATTTTAGCTATGGTAAAGGGGTTTTCAACTGGAAATATCACCTCAGTTAATGCACCTATTTCACTATGTTCCACTCCCTCTTCAAGCCAAGGCTCAGGCCAGTTTTCTGAGGTTTGTTCATACTGTGCACGTAATTGTAAAAAGTTAATAGGTTCAGCATGTAAATTAAAAACCAAACCTACAATAAAAACTATAAATAGTTGCCGTGCTTTTGTCATTTGTTACTTTCAACAATTGAAAAAACACGCTCATCAGTTGCAACTAGTCGTTTTGCGCTTACTAATTGATGACTTTTAAGGTCAATACAGAGGTCTTTTTCTTCTTGGCGCGCCACTTGTAATTCGGTAGCACCTTCAAAAAATTCTTCAAATTTAATTGCGTGTGTATCAGCACTTGCGTCATAACATAGTTGCGTTGTTATAAGCGCTAAAGCATAAATGGTTGTCATAATTGTATCCTCTTAATAATCAAGTTGTAGGCCTAACCAAAAACGCCGTCCTAGCTCCACCCCTGTACTATAAGGGCTCACTTGATACGTACGTTTATTTAAAATATTTTCGCCTTCAAAGCTTAAAGTGACTCGATAATCACGTGCGACTGCCAGTGTGTACTTTACACTGCCACTTAATAACCAGAAACTAGGCCTTTTCTCTATGCGGTAAACTGGATATTCTCGACGATTTGGTGAGCAGCCATCACAAATAGATGTTGCCTCTTTTATCGATTGAGTTGTTCCTGTGGCGTAAATAGCATCTTGCTCACCATTAAAGCGGGCATAAGCTGATAGTTGCCAATTATCAAAACGCCCACCCCAACTCAAATTGGCAATAATTGGGCGATTAAAGTCTTGCTTTTCTAGCTCCATATCATGTCGTGTCATTAAGTTATATGTCGAATCGTTTTCACGGCTATTTAAGTCATAATTATCACCTCTAATATAAACTAACTCATTATCGTCATAGGAAAAATTTAAGAAGTAATCAGTGCTGTTGACATAGGTTTGCGTACTACCATCAAATTGCTCTGCACTTGTTGTATTACTGGCGTGAGAAACATTAAACTCAACGTGCTGAGTATCAAAAGTAGCCATCCAGGATAAGCTAAGACGCTGATATTCACTACTTCCAGAGTTTGCACCATATAAAATTGCTTCCCCTAACTCATTTGTTCCTTTTACGCGGTTAATACTTTCATGCTGTTCACGGTATAACCATTTTAACTCTAACGTCCCACCTAGTACTTGGTGACGATATACTGCTGAAAGCTCATCACTGTATGGTGTTTTTAAATCTTTATAAACATAACGGTAACCACGATTAGATAACTCGGCCTGCCATTGTTGTGGGCGGTGCTGATAAATCGCTCTCACCTCTGTAAACGTAGGTACCATAGCTTCATTAAGCTTATAATTGATTGCATCGCTTGCGTAATATCGATTTGCACCAAAAATAAATTTACCGGTATTTTCAAACAACGAGATACTACCTCGTAATCTTGGAGCCACATTATGGTTTTCAAAAAAGTCGTTATAATCATACCGGGCACCAATTGTTAATGAATATTGTTGCCATTCAAATTCATTTTCTACATAAGCTGAAAAGTTATTCACACTGGCTTCAGCTCGTGCTTTTGGTGTAGTTTGTCGATATTGAAAATACTGCCCAGTCTGACTTATGTTGCTTTGATACAATAAAAAATCATCTCCGTTTGACAAATCCAAAGGGCGACCTAATTCAGCTTCAATATCAGCTATCGGCTGGTTGAAAACAGTTTCAACACAGTCAATTTGATACCCGGCACAATCGATCATAGGTGACACGATAGCGCCGTTATAAATAGTCGCGTTTTCTAAACGATCAAAGACTGAAACCTGATGATCTATTGCATAACCCAGTGATAACTGAGAGTCTGCAAACAATACTTCCCCTAATGGGAGTTCGAAATCTTGCTTTGCTGTATAGGTTTCTTGTGTTTTGGTAATATCACCGAAACCACCTTCATTGCTCGTCATTGAGCCATCATAATCACCCCAGTTTTTACCAGGAATATTTATCCAGTTATACCAAGCTGAACTAGCATCTTTTGAGTTTCTACTGCTACGCCAACTAATTTGCGAGTCCATGTAGCCCCAATGACGATTAGCTTGCCAGGTTAAAATGGCGGTACTTCCCCCACCTTTCACTGTGTAATCACTATTTATGGCATTAACATCAAAGTAATTTCCTTCGTAAGGTGCATATAAATAATTAAATGAAATATCGTCATTGGTGGTTACAGCATAATCAAACTTAACCATGCCGTTATAATTAGTTTGCTCTTGTAAACGTAAATGACCTAATTGTTCGAGTGACTCTTGGGACTTTAAGTATTGAAATTGCGCAATCACTCCAAGCTTATCTGTCAGAGGTGCCGCGATATGAGTACTAAAACTACGCTTTTGAAACACGGCATTATCTAAGGTGTCTGAGCCATCAAAATCTGGAGCATAAAAATTATGATAATCCACCCAGTCGTCAGCTGTTTGCCGGTAGCTAATCCCAAGCGAAACCTCATCCCTTGCTTTACGCGTTTGTGCCTGCACTAAACCACCATTAAAATTGCCATACTTAGCGGGAATATTGCTATCGTAAACCTCAATACTCTCAACTAAATCAAGATTAAGAAATAACTCTTGGCTATGCCCTGACACATCTTGCAGCAAGTTTCTATCGGTATTCCCTAGTTGATTGTTTAAATTAGAGTTATTCGATACACCATCAATTAAATAAGCGGTTGCCTTACCTTCAGTTCCAGAAATAGACACTTCAGATGGTTTAATATTACTTACTTGCTCGGCTGAGTAAGCAGCTTCGCCATACTGAACTCCTGGCAAAATCCCCAACAAATCATTTAAATTACCGTTACCAAAACGATAATCTTCAATCATTTTTCTATTTAAGGTATACACACCTTGACTACTCACTGAAATTGGATTCGGCTGCTGCCCCCTCACTTCTATTACTTCAATGTTTTTAATACAATCTGGCTCTTTTTTCTCACAAGTTTCATAACGACTCTTTGTGATTTCTTTCTCAAGCTGTCCACTTGGTTCGGCTGAGGATACAGGCGTACTCAGCATTATGCTGAGCAGCCCAAAAGTAAAATATCGTATATTCATTTTACTGACGAGTCTCATCCAAAGGATAAGTGTCAGCGTCATCATTTACACCGTCACCATCACTGTCTAAATCAAGTTCGATGCCAGACTGAGCAATCATTTCATCACTAGCATAAGGTGCAAAGAAGTTAGCCTTACCGTCATTATCAGTATCAACTGTCGCGATAGTCACCCTTGTAAAAGCATCATATTGACTCAGATAATTAATGACATCTGTAACTATAGAGTCATGCTCTACCACTCCTAATGCGGCTTTATCTTTTAATGCTAATGCCGCATCAAATTGACCTAACATTAAATATTGATTAGCGAATTCAGGGTAATACTGTAATTGTAATTGTAGCGAAGCTTCATCCAACCGATTGATGTTCCAATTAATCAAATCAACCCAAATTGCCGTTGCATCACTAATAAGTTGCTGGTAATTATTGATTCTTCCGGCTTGTGATTTTAGCGTTCGGTAATACTGCGAAAAGTTGTAAGTGCTTCGGCTTGATGCATCAAAAAAATCTTGTGTCACTGCAAACTGGCTGTCTACTGTCACCGCCTCTTCAACTTGTTTAATTAGATTTGCGTAGTCTGAATAGTATTGGTTTGCTAATTCAAATTGGCCACCTTTACCAAACGCAGCAGCTAATTGGCCTGTATCTGAAACCTTTCGTGCAAGATCTTCTTCACCATAAGTTGCTAAAAAGCTTTTAGCTACTTCGATAAGTGGCGTGGCAGCTTCATTTTGTCCCAATGGGTTGTGGTATTTAATAAGATCAACACTCGAAGCAACGACATCCTCTTTTGTTACTTCTGTGCCATTGACTTGTGCATAGTTATTTAGTGATATTTCACGACATGTAGTCAGTGTTTTATTCGCTTGCTCTCGATAGCTTTGTTCTCCAGTTAAACGAATAACTTCGAACAGTTGCTCAAGCAATAGCTGGCACCCAGTAGTACCTGTTACGAAAACTTGTTCCCCAATGTTTTGCGCTATATATTGCTCAGAACTCAATAATTTCAAGCCTTCCGCGATATACTTTGCAGCACCAGCATAGCGCCCCTGGTCGATTAAAATACGTGAGCCACCAGGATTTGAACTATTAAACGCAATGATATTAGTAAATAATCGTCTTAGATCGCTATCATCTTTTGCGGCCAAAATTAACGCTAAGCTTTCATCTGCATCTTCAATATTTCTAACGTACGCAAATAACCGCGCGTCTTCAGCATCTTCCTTAGCCCAATCGTAATATGTACTTCCTTGTTCAAATGGGGTTAAAAAGCTCGTTTCTAAGTCTAAATTTGGGTATAAGTTTACAAAGGACTCTGCAAAGTTTATCAAGCCAAATGGATATTCGACCATTGTAACGTCAGCATATTCATCTTTTTCGCGGGTATAAGCTTCGTCATAATTGACTACACCATGAAGCGCCAGTGCATCAGCAAGCGCACTTTTAGCTTTATCAAGTTGCCCTAGTAAACGATAGTTTTCAACCACATCACCTAATGCAACTTGGCGGGTACTAAAATAAGGTTTTCCTTCATTACCATTTCGGTCATTCGATACGTATCGGTAACCTATCATGTTAGCAAATTCATAAAGCCTGTCGGCCATGCTAAGCGCATAGTCAAAATCAGCTTGCTCTCGACTGGTTTGCCATGTTGCTATCACTTCATCAACTGAGTTTCTAAAACCAAAGAACAGCCGTAATGCTTGTGTTGTTTGCTCGGCTTTAAGGGCTGAACTTAATAATATATCTAAAACATTATAGCTTTGTAGTGCAAGTGCAGGCTCACCGGCATTTAAATAAGAATCAGCAAGCTCATAAAAGAAATCTTGATCTTCAACCGCAAATGCAGAAATGCCTTTGGCAGCGATGTATTGCGAATACAAATTACTCGCTTCTAAGCGGAGCTCATTTGCTCGCTCAAGTTTACCTTGCAAATTGTACTGATTTGCAACATTAACAAGTGCAACAGCACGTAGGTCATCACGAATAATACTGTCAGCAGTGATGAAACGTTCAACTTCATTATCTAACCCTGCTTCAGCGTATCCGGTAGCTAAAGCTGTATAGACACCACCAAGATTAATATCATTTTCGATATTGGCAGCAAGAACTTCAGAACGTTTAAGATGAGATTGTTCAGAAGCATAATAATAGTAAGCACGGTCAGCATTAGTTGCCAAGTTAGTGGCTATTTCTAGCGTTTTTGCTACAACACCATTATTTCCATCATTTACGGTCAATTCAAAGCTATCAATGGCATTTGTTAATGTTGAAGGGGTATAAGTTAATTCTCCACTTTGCGCGTCTATAACGAGCTCGCCATTAAATGGTTGTTTTGTTATAGAATAAGTGAGTGTATCGCCGTCAACATCACTGGCGCTAACTTGACCAACTTTAACTTCTCCACCACTAACCTGAACTTTATCCATGGTAATGACAGGGAAGTCATTGATCGCTGCAACAGTTGCACTGACAGTTGTAGTCGCTGTATCTTCGCCATCAGATACCGTTATTGCAAAAAAGTCCTCTCCATTAAAGTTTGTATCAGGTGTATAAATCACTTCGCCTGAACTAGCACTTACTGAGACCGAACCGTTACTCGCAGCATTTGCTAGAGAGTAAGTCAAACTATCATTGTCTTTATCAGAGGCGTTCACTAATAAACTTGCACTAGCATCTTCATTTAAAAATACAGAATACTGAGCTTGTGAAAATGTTGGTGCTGAGTTCGATTCACCGCTAGAGCCACAGCCAGCGAGCACTACTGCACTAATCGCAATAGATAAAAGTTTTAATTTCATGTCAATTCCCCGTTAATAACTATCGGGATCATAATGCAAAGAATTATCATTTGCAATATGATTAACAATTGAAATTCCAAAAACTATTCAAGCTATTAAATAAATTATTAAGTGTTAACAAAATAATCATCTATTATTAGGTTAAATATATTCAAAGAGGTGTTAATGGAATACATAAGCCAAATAATCTACGTTGATAACGTTGAAGAAACTTTAGACTTTTACTATCAAGCATTTGGCTTGAGTACCTCATCAATCAGTGATAATGCCGAATATGGTGAGCTTGCAACAGGTGCTGTCAAAATAGCATTTGCTAATCACCCTTATGCACAAGCTCATTTTAAACAAGGCTACATTCGTGCTCACCCAAAACAGCCAGCGCTTGGTTTTGAACTGCGCTTTAGCTGTAGTGAGCTCAGCGAAAGCTATGATAGAGCGGTATTGGCGGGTGCTGAGCCACTTTGCCCACCAAGCTATAGAGAAACTCAATATTATGCCTATGTGCGTGCAATTGAAGGTACCTTGATTTGCTTATTACAAGCCTAGCCCTTCATCAAAACAGCACTAAAGTTTAACTTTGTAGCAATATAAGCCACACACAACTGTCATCAATTTTCCTTATCTTAGCGGTAATTTAAATAAGGAGATGGCGATGAATACACTACTACTGACATTACTGTTACTAAGCCCTAGTGAAGTATTATTAAGTGAGCAAGTAAAACTACAAACAACTGAAACTCTTCACGTTATGCAGAATGAAAATAAAGCAATGTTGAAAAAGCAAATCACCACGACATTAGAGAATATGGAACTGGTATTGCCTGTAATTGTTGATCAGCAAACTTTAGCGAAAGTACAAAATGTAAAACAGCAACTTAACCAAGACTAAGTTGCTCTGCTGAATTAGTCCAAAAACGAAGCTAAAGCGAGCTCAACTAAGCTTTCGGTATTTCTATTATGGCTTTTCTTAATACCGCGCTGGCTAAATCGATTAGTCGGTATTTCAAATTGTGTAAAGCCATGATTATTGGCTTGCTGGTTCAATAGTAATTGCTTTTCTTTCACTGTTAAGTGATTTTCGTGAATTTTATGCAGCTCACTTGGATCTAGCCAAATACCTGCGCAGCTTGGGCACTCATCAATTTCGACCACATGAAGAGGTGTGAAAAAACGCCGCATCATCACGATATTCGGGCACTTAGGACAATTAATTCGTGCAGTTAAATCAACATCAGTGTCAGGTAAAGTAGCCAAGTGCTCAGCAAGCACCACCGCTCTTTTTAAGGATGGATCACTAAAATTAAAAATCTGGCAATTATCAAAAAATACCCCGCCATTGGCGGATGAGAAAACCTCGATCTCCCCAACCACTAGTTTAGTGAGTTCTATATTTGTCCTTGGGCAGCGCATATCCAGCTCCTTAGCATTTGCTTACTCATTCCAGTGAGATATTAACTCGGTGCAAGTGCCTTTTCAATTAACGGTACTAACGGCGCTGGTAAAGTAACATTACCCGCCAAAACGAAACTGTGAGCTTCTGTAGACATTTTTTGCCACGTACGTTGTAAAATGCCAATCCACTTTTGCTCATCGTAATCCGGTTTGCTTTGCGCAAACGCCAACATGTAATGTTCGATAAACACTAAACTTGCGATATCTTCAACCAACTGACTATCAGGGTTACGCTTAATGTGCTTTTTTGCCACCGCATTATACACACGTTGCTGCTGGGCTTCAGAGCAACCCGCTTGCTGCATTAATTCAACCACAGTATCAGCATGAAAAATATATAAGGCGCTACGCCATTGGTGGTAACCTTGCTTATTGAGCGGAAAATCACTTCGCGGTGAACACCAGCGTTTAATGTGTTGCGCTCGAACTGCTATATGCATTAACTCGTCGGCATCAGGCTGAAAACGATTGAGCATATCTGTCATCCGCTCTGAGTATAAGCGCTCTTTAGGCCAAACATTATCGTTATGCTGCTCTTGGTTTGGATCTTGGCTGTTTGCCTCATCAATTAATGCGATTACGTGTTGCAACATCGGTGACTCGTTATTGTTATTTAACTAATAGCTCTATTCTAATCAGCAAGTTGCTAATTAGCTAGAAGGAAAATAAGGCAAAGGCAAAAATGATTTTGCTATATTTATCCAGCACAACAGGATAGTTTTTATTATTGAGCTTTTTTGTCAGTATCATTTTCAAATATTTTTAACTTACCAAAAAAATGAAAGAAATTTACTTCTCATCCTGTCTAACTACATGAGAGTAATACTAACAGAAGAAATTCATATGTGTTCATCCCCTAAATCAAGTCGAGCAGTTAGTGTTAGTAAACCAATAAAAGCGTTTGGAGAAGATCTTTCTAAAGAGCAACGGTTGCACTTTGCAGAAGTAGCTAACCGTGCCGATGAGCGACGCAAAAAAAGGGTTGAGGAAAAACGTCGCTGGGAGCAAAAACATAATACCGGTAGAAACAAACAGCAACATACTTCCGTTTGGCAATGGTTAAACAATTTTTTTGCCTCTCTTGCTACTCGATAGAGCATTATTTGAGTCAAGATAGTAGGTTTGAGTTTCCTGGAAAATATTTTATTTCAATCTGATATTTGCGCATTTTTGAGCGTAGTGTGTTGGGGTTTATATTGAGTAAACTAGCTGCTCCCCCTTCACCACTTATTTTTCCATTGGTGACCTTGAGTGCATTATTTATCGAAGAGACAATGGTTTTTTCTAGAGGCTCGATTGCTACGTTTTTATCGAGCTTATTTTCATGATTGTTATTTTCAGCAGGGATGGCAGGTGCCGTCACTTTAAAGCTGGGACCAAGAGATGCTTCAATATCTAACTGCTTTCCTTGACCGAGTATTGCAGCTCGTTCCATAACAACTTGCAGCTCACGCACATTCCCCGGCCAATGATAAGCTTGGAGCATAGTAGCTTGATGTGAAGTTGGAGGAATATAAGGTAGCCCTAACTTCTTTGCTGCACGTTCAGAAAAATGATTTGCTAAAGCGGAAATATCTTGTTTTCTTTCTCTCAATGAAGGTAAGTAAATTGGAAAAACATTGATTCGGTACCATAAATCTTCACGAAATAATTTTTCATTGACCATGTCCGAAAGGTTTCTATGTGTGGCAGCTATTATTCTCACATTAACGTTTATTTCACGTTCACCACCCACTCTATTAAGTGTCCCTTCTTGCAATACTCTTAGTAATCGTGTTTGAGCAGCTAATGACAGCTCACCAATCTCATCCAGAAATAATGTGCCGCCGTCAGCACGTTCGAACCAACCTAGCTTAACACCGGCTGCCCCCGTGAAACTGCCTTTTTCATGTCCAAATAATTCTGAATCAATTAAATCAGGCGAAATAGCACCACAGTTTACTCTGATAAATGCTTTGTCTGCTCGAGGGGACTGCTCATGAATGGCTCTGGCAACGACTTCTTTACCTGAGCCTGTTTCACCTCGAATCAAAGCTGTTAAATCAGATGGAGCCACGATATTCACTTGCTCCATAGTTTGAGCTAACCCATGTGATGAGCCAATTATTTGATTGTCCATATTATCCTTGCCCATTTTGGATAACAGATCTTGGCATTGTGATTGCACAACTTTAGTCGCTTGTAGTAATTTTTGATGCTGTAAGTAATTGTTGGCAGCAACTGAAAAAATAGGGAGCAACCCGGGAATATAATCAAAAGCAAATGTAACTTGCTCTCGACGATAAATAAATGCAAGTAGTATTTGTTGATCTGCTGCGCAACTTAATTTACTTAATATCACACAATGTTGCTGATCTTGTTGCAGTGGTAATACACGTGTTACCTGAGAGCGAAATCGTTCGTCAGCAAACCACTGTTGAATCTCTCCATGCAATAAACTGAGTTCAACATTTTTGCTTTGTGAGAATGAACTTGCTAAAAAACGAATTTTTTCAGGTTGCTGTTGCCACCTTACCACCCCAATTTCATTCATAGAAAATTCTCTTTTAAGGAAGGGGAGCAACTCTTCGAGTAATTTAGGCAACTCCGGTGTTTCTGCAACTTTTCGCCAAAAAATGGCGAGCAATTCGGACGTTAATATCATGTAAATGGCCTGTACTTACTAAATAAGACGAATCTATCACAATAAACCAACAATTGATGATATATAAAAACCAATACTTATATCAATTTAATATATACAAAAAAATCAAAACCTTACCTTTGGCTCGAAATTTGATGTAGCTCACTAGTCATGTATATATTTTTTACTTTTAATTAGGAGAGGGAATGAAAACGACTACATTGATAGTGCCTGGTTATCGCGGCAGCGGACCTCAACATTGGCAAAGCTGGCTTGAAAGCCGGATCGAAGATAGTCATCGTGTAACAGGGATTGACTGGGATTCACCAGAACTGCTGAAATGGGCTGAAGTATTAAGCGCAGAAATAGCAAAAACAACAGGAAAAGTTTGGATCGTCGCCCATAGCTTTGGCTGCCTTGCAAGTGCTGTTGCGATACAAGATTGGAAACATAAAATTGCCGGCGTGTTGTTTGTCGCACCTGCTACACCACGACGTTTTACTTTAGCGGGGCCAATACAGGAAGGTGTTCCCGGAAATGAAATAAATATATCTGCATCTATTCCTTATCAAAATCTGGATACATTTGGTGTGCTTGTTGCGAGCCGAGATGATCCGTGGATGCCTTTTGAAGAAGCACAAAGTTGGGCTAATAACTGGGGTCTTGCAACCTATGACGCCGGATTTAGCGGCCATATTAATGAAGCGTCAGGTCATGGAGCATGGCCTGACGGAGAAGAGTTACTTAATGCGATATTTTTCGCTACTGGAAACAAAAAAGAAAGCGAGTTTACACTTCCATTTTTAAAGAGTCGAGTTTCATAAGTTTTGTGCTTTTTTAAAAATAGCAAAAACTCCATTCTGCTCGAAATAACTAAAGAATAGAGTCTGTCTGAGGTGAGAGATTAGACCGTTTAAGAAACAGCGTTGTAAAAAGCCGAGATATATAAAATCTCGGCTTAAACTCACATTATAATATTTATATTTAATTTAAAAATGTTTAACGCGCTAAAGCTTGTGCAAGATCAGCGATTAAATCGTCAGGATCTTCCACTCCTATACTCAACCTAATCAGATTATCATTAACCCCAGAAGCTAACCTGCTTTCAACATCCATTGCAGCATGAGTCGTGCTGGCAGGGTGACAGGCTAGGCTTTCTAAATCACCTAAACTAACAGCTTGAGTAAACAGCTTTAAATGGTCTAAAAAACGTGCTACTCGGCTAAATCCTCCCTCCAGTTCAATGCTCACCATCCCGCCAAAGGCATTTATTGTTTCCCTCAAAACTTGATAGCCTTGATCCTCTAAGCGACCAGGATAATAGATTTTTACAACATTTGGGTGTGCCGCAAGAAAAGCAGCAACTTTAGCAGCGCCCGCAATATGTGCATCCATTCTAAGTGCTAAAGTACGTAAACCACGCTGAAGTAAATAGGCTTCCTGTGGCCCAATAGCAGCTCCTATATGCTTAAGTGCTATGGTGCGAATTGGCTGCATTAACGCTTTACGCCCGGCGACCACACCCGCGATTAGATCACCATGACCACTTAAATATTTAGTAGCGCTGTGCATTACTATATCTATACCATGTTCCAATGGTTTGAATAAATAGGGTGTTAAAAAAGTATTATCACAAATGGTGATTGCCCCAACCCGCTCAGCTGCTAACATGACCTTACGATAATCACTGACCTTTAAAGTCGGATTAGTAATTGGTTCAAATAAAATAATTTTTGTCTCGGGGGTTATCTCTGACAATAGGTGAGCATCATCTTGATAACGACGTACTGTAATGCCCGCTCGAGTAAGCGTCTGAATTAAAAATGCTGCGGTGCCTCCATATACAGGATCAATAAATGCAACTTCATCACCTTGACTTGCCAATGAATAAAAAATACTACTGATTGCTGCCATACCACTGGCAACAACGAGTGCTTCATCTGCTCCTTCTAGCTGTGCCAATTGTTGTTCAAGTGTTTGTACGGTGGGATTGGCCATGCGACTGTAGATAAAACCAGGCTGTTCACCTGCAAAACGAGCTCGCCCATCTTCGGCACTGCCATAAGCAAAAGTGCTACTTTGATAAATAGGTGTCGTAAGGGCTCCTGTTGAGTTTTCAGCGGTATGATTGGTGTGAAGTAATTTAGTTTTGAACTGCATAATAGCTCCTAATTATAATTAAATAGCATCGGCAAATGAGGCATAATGAGCTTTCGCAACATCAGGATGTGAGCGTAAACGCCCTTTTAATACGTTTTGCCCAACTTGATTAAAGAGTGGATTTAATGGATCGCTTGCCGGCCCTTGAGCTTGGCGTGCCAAATATTCAGGCAAAGGTAACAATGGCACCGTTGCGTTCAACTGTGCCGCCATAAAAAAGGCGCAAGAGTAGCGATCAACTCCAGCTTGTGGACTAGTGACTCTGTGATAAGTCGCTTTTAAATATCCATTAGAGGCTAACTCAAGTAATTCACCTATGTTAACAACAAAAGCGCCTGCAACAGGCGGTACACTTAACCAGCCGTTGTCAGTCTGAACTTCTAAACCAGATTGCTCATCTTGCAACACTAAGGTGAGGTAGCCTGGATCCTTGTGCGCTCCAACACCTTGGGCTGAAGTATGCCTTTTACTATTTGGATAGCGAATAAGTTTCATGTGTTGGTAAGGGCTATTTCCTATCGTGGCATCAAATGCAGTTTCAGGTTGTTCTAATGCTACTGCAAGAGCTTTTAATAGCGATACACTGATAGCAGCTAAATCTTGTTGCCATCTCAATAAAATCGATTTCATCTGCGGTAAGTTTTGCGGCCATTGATTAGGCCCTTGTAACTGACACCAGATAGGTAAATCGTGACTTGGCATATGAATCGCCTCTTCTTTCATTATGTCAAATTGTTCGCGCAAATCAGGCCTACCGAGTGTTAATTCACCCTGCAAGCGGGTATAACCGCGAAAATGAGGACTATTCGTCATCTCAACTGCTAGCTTTTCAGGCATTGGTAATGCAAAGAAATCTTTTGTTAGTTGCAGTATTTGCTGTTGTCTCGCAAGCTCAATGCCATGACCAGTCAAGTAAAAAAAACCTATTTTTCTAGCTGCATCTGCAAGTTTACTAATAAAAGCCTGACGACTTCGTCCATCCCCATGCCAATCGCTTAAATTCAATACCGGTAATTGTTCCATGAATCACTCCATTTCAATATGTAATTTGAGCTGGAGTGTATTGCTTTATCGATATTTGGATAACTAACTAATAACTATTTGATATATTAAATGGTTATAATATAACTTTTAGATATATGGAGGTCCAGACCGCTAAACTTCCATATATTTGTAAACAAGGATTTGGCTATTTCGCTTATGATCAAAAATCGTTAAATAAGACAGATTCACTACATTTAATAAAACAATTGGTTATATAGGACGCTTATAAAAACACTTTTTAGAATATACATAAAAATCAACAATTTAAAAATGGCACGAATATAGCTTTAGCTATGTAAGCTATTAATAAATTAGGAATTTAACTCAATGCGAACGATACCATTTTTTACTACAAGTTTACTCTTATTTGGAATTACAGCTCCGGTACTTGCAAACTCTAACGCTTCACAAAATGAAGCGATAGCGGAAGAAATTAATGATTTACACAACAAAATTGCGGCGCTAGAAAAGCGCTCCCAATCAAGTTGGGTCGATAATTTAAAAGTGGGTGCTTTTATTCAGGCAGATGCCCGCTATTTTACTGATGACGATACCGGAACCGATACGTTTTTGATCCGCCGAGCGCGTATAGATGTACGTGGCAAAATCAATAACACCTTTAGTTTTCGTATTTTGCCGGAATTTGGTGATGGTAAAAATGGCGAATTACTAGATGCTTACCTTGACTGGAAAACCAGTGAAAGTGCAGCATTGCGTATAGGTAAGTTTAAATCATCAATCGGTTTGGAGCGTGTGCAATCAGGCTCAAGGTTATTGTTTCTTGAGCGCGGCTTAACTGACAACTTAGTGCCTAATCGTGATGCAGGGATTGCCTGGAATTATAAAACTAAAGAGCAACAAGTAACTATTGGCATCGCTAACAACGCCGGAGATCGTATCGACGCTGGCGTAGATAACGACGATACTAAAGCCGTTTATGCTCGTATTTACTGGCAGCCTGAATATTTAGGAGGTTTAGGAATAGGTATCGCGAGCAGCCTCGCTGAATCAGAACTAAACAGCAGTTTACCCACCTATAAAACCTCCAGCCGAGCTACTGTGTTTCGCTATAACAGTGATGTTCTGCGAGATGGTAAGGAAACTCGTGTAGCTCCCCATTTTACTTATTACAACGGTCAGTTTGGCGCATTTGGTGAGTATGTTGCATCTTCATTGGAGCTGACCAATAGTCAGAACCAGCAAGTTGACATTACCAACACCGCTTGGCAAGTCGTCGCCAGTTGGATCGTCAGCGGTGAGCAGAACAGCTGGGGTGGGGTGAAACCTGCATCAGATAGTGGAGCTTGGGAAGTGGTTGCTCGTCTGGCTGAGCTGAATATAGATGAGGATGTTTTCATAGCTCACGCCGATGCAGCACGTTCCGTAAGCAATATTCGGTCCGCCACTGTGGGGGTGAACTGGCATGTCAATAACAATGTGAAAGTATTAGTAAACTATGAAATCAGTGATTTTGATAATGGAAAATCTGTAAGCCTAGATCGCCTTGATGAAAAACTGCTTTCTGCACGCCTGCAATTAACCTTTTAATACATTAATTTATAACGGAGAAGTAAAAATGAGAAAACTACTAAGTATTGTGGCACTCGCTAGCAGTGTATTATTAACACCTATAGCTTTAGCTGAAACAAAAACATTATTGAATGTGTCTTATGACCCGACCCGCGAATTCTATAAAGAATATAACGAGGAATTTGCCACTTACTATAAAGCTCGTACTGGTATTGATGTACAGGTGCGTCAGTCTCACGGAGGGGCTGGCAAACAAGCCCGCGCAGTGATCGACGGTTTGCAGGCTGATGTGCTAACTCTGGCACTGGCTTATGATATTGACGCCATATCGGAACGCGCGGGGCTATTTGATAAGAACTGGCAAAAGCGCTTACCTTATGGCAGTGCTCCTTACACCTCTACCATTGTATTTTTGGTACGCAAGGGCAACCCTAAAAATATTAGTGATTGGGATGACTTGGTAAAACCTGGTATAGAGGTAATTACCCCAAATCCGAAAACCTCTGGCGGTGCTCGCTGGAACTATCTAGCGGCTTGGGCTTATGCCGAACAGCGCTACGGCAGTGAAGAAAAGACCAGTGAGTTTGTCAGCAAATTATATCGCAATGTACCTGTGTTGGATTCGGGAGCCAGAGGTTCAACCAATACCTTTGTGCGTAATGGTATTGGTGATGTGTTATTAGCTTGGGAAAACGAAGCGCTGCTCGCCACAACTAAGCTTAGTGATGCTGCTGAATTTGAAATTGTAGTACCGTCACTGAGTATTCTCGCCCGTCCTCCGGTTACTCTTGCGGATAAGCATGCTAAAAATCATAACGTTGAAGAAGAAGCTAAGGCTTATCTGGAATATCTATACAGCCCTGTAGCTCAGCGTTTGGCAGCTAAACACTTTTACCGTCCAGTGCATCCTGAATTCGCTGATCAGAAAGATTTACAGCGCTTCCCTGATGTAACCCTGTTTACCGTTGATGATGTATTTGGGGGCTGGCAACAAGCTCAAAAGAAGCACTTCAATGATGGCGGCGTGTTTGACAAAATTTATCAGCCAGGGCGTTAATTATGTCTTTGAGCAAGTTGAAAACTTACTCGGTGTTACCAGGCTTTTCATTAAGCTTGGGATATACCCTTTTTTATCTAGGGCTGATAGTGCTGCTGCCAATAAGTGCGTTGGTGGTAAAAACGATGAGTCTGAGTTGGAGCGAGTTTTGGAGCGTGATTACCGATGCCAGAGTAGTCGCCTCATATAAATTAACATTCGGAACAGCGTTATTCGCAGCAAGTGTGAACCTCGTATTTGGATCATTAGTCGCATGGGTATTGGTGCGATACCAATTTAAAGGCAAG
Source organism: Pseudoalteromonas sp. KG3 (assembly GCF_030436385.1). Taxonomy (NCBI): domain Bacteria; kingdom Pseudomonadati; phylum Pseudomonadota; class Gammaproteobacteria; order Alteromonadales; family Pseudoalteromonadaceae; genus Pseudoalteromonas; species Pseudoalteromonas sp. KG3. The sequence continues at coordinate 1,018,561 of NZ_CP098524.1, read as the reverse complement.
CGGATTGTGGACGCCCTGATTGACTTACCTTTTGCACTGCCAACGGCGGTAGCGGGTATTGCCCTGGTCGCCATTTATGGGCCTAACGGACCTATAGGGTCAGTGTTACTGGAATGGGGAATAAAAGTGGCATATACCCCTATTGGTATTACCCTAGCGTTGATTTTTATTGGCTTTCCCTTTGTAGTTCGTACGGTGCAGCCAATTTTGGAGGACTTTGAACAAGAACTTGAAGAAGCCTCAGCAGCGCTAGGCGCAGGCCGCTGGTATACCATTCGTCGGGTGATATTACCGCACTTGTTCCCATCAATGTTGACCGGCTTTGCCCTGGCATTTGCACGAGGCGTTGGCGAATATGGTTCGGTAATTTTCATCGCTGGAAATATTCCAATGGTGTCTGAGATCACCCCCCTACTGATCATCACCAAACTGGAACAATATGATTATGCTGGTGCCACGGCTATTGCCTGTGCCATGCTGTTATTCTCGTTGTTGATGTTACTGGTGATCAATGGTTTGCAAGGTTGGCTTGAGCGCAGAGAAAAACAATTTGATGGAGTAATGGCCTGATGATTATAGCAACCAAAAAGTGGTTTGAAGATCGACCAACAATGACGGTTTATCAGCCTGCGGTAACCGAAAAAACATGGGTTAGAAGGACATTATTGACGCTCGCACTGACATTTATAGTTGCTTGTTTAATTTTACCGTTATTAATGGTGCTTTACGAAGCGCTTCGCTCTGGCTGGGATGTATACCTTGCGTCAATCACTGAACCAGATGCTCTTGCGGCTATTCGTCTGACATTACTAGTTGCGGCGATCTCGGTGCCACTTAACTTAGTATTTGGCGTGATGGCTTCATGGGCAATAGCTAAATTTGACTTTTTCGGTAAACGTTTCTTATTAACACTAATCGATTTGCCGTTTTCTGTCAGTCCCGTTATTGCTGGCTTAGTGTTTGTATTGCTATTTGGTGCAGGCGGATGGTTTGGTGACGAAGTTACGGCTATGGGCTGGCAAATCGTTTTTGCCGTACCAGGGATTGTGTTGGCCACACTATTTGTCACCTTTCCATTTGTCGCAAGGGAATTGATCCCACTGATGCAAAGCCAAGGTACAGATGAAGAGGAAGCTGCCAGAGTGTTAGGGGCATCTGGCTGGACTATCTTCAAAAAAGTAACCTTACCAAATATTAAATGGGGTTTGCTGTACGGAGTCATTTTATGTAACGCCCGTGCTATGGGCGACTTTGGTGCTGTTTCTGTGGTATCTGGGCATATTCGTGGGGTAACAAATACCCTGCCATTACATGTTGAGGTAGTTTACAACGAGTATCAATTTACAGCGGCATTTGCCTGTGCATCGTTATTGGCGTTTTTAGCCATTATTACCCTGATTATAAAAGAAGTTTTGCACCGTAACCTACAGAATCAACGAGTGAAATCATGAGTATTGAAGTAAATAATTTATTTAAACATTTTGGTAATTTTACAGCTTTGAATGATGTTAGTATTACCTTTCCAAGCGGTTCATTAGTGGCTTTATTGGGGCCATCTGGTTGTGGTAAAACCAGCCTACTGCGTGTTATTGCAGGGTTAGAGCAAGCCGATGCTGGCGAAGTGTTAATTAACGGTAAGAATACAGCTGGGCAGGATATTCGCTCTCGACAAGTAGGATTTGTTTTTCAGCATTACGCATTATTCAAACATATGTCGGTATTTGAAAATGTCGCGTTTGGACTTAAAGCAAAGCCGCGAGGTGATCGTCCAACTGATGACGAAATTAACCTTAAAGTCATGCATCTGCTAGAGCTTGTGCAACTAGAGTGGTTGGCGGATCGCTATCCCGCACAATTATCGGGCGGTCAACGTCAGCGGGTTGCATTAGCCCGAGCCTTAGCAATTGAACCAAATGTGTTGTTATTAGATGAGCCTTTTGGGGCGCTGGATGCCAAAGTACGCAAGGAGTTGCGCCGCTGGTTACGCCGTTTGCACGATGAGCTGCATATCACCAGCTTATTTGTTACACATGACCAAGAAGAAGCGCTGGAGGTCGCTGATCAAATCGTAGTAATGAACAAAGGGAAGATTGAGCAAATTGGTACCGCGCAGCAAATCTATGAACAACCCGCCAGTGAATTTGTTTATCAATTTATTGGTACAACGAATAAATTGCCTGCATCGTTGCAATCGTCAGAAGAAGACAAAAAAACGTTAACACACTATTGCCGTCCCCATCAATTTAGCGTTTATAACGAAGAGCAACCTCATACCCAAACAGCAACATTATTACGTTCATTATTAATTGGGGGGACTGCACGGTTAGACGTTGTGCTAGAGGATAAAACAGATATAGAAATTGAATTGTCACGAGCAGACTTTCTTGCGCTAGAATTACGTGACGGACAAAATATTTGGTTCAAAGCTAATCAAGTGACTCAATTTTAAGCCAGTAAATTAGTATAGCAGTGGCTAGCCACTGCTATGATTTTATGCCAAGGTTAAAGGCCAAAATAGATATAAAATGGTTACTGTAGCTGTGCCAATGAATAAATTCATTGGCAGGCCAATTTTTAGAAAGTCATTAAATTTATAGTTACCAGGCCCCAATACCATCAAATTAGTCTGATAACCTAGCGGAGTTGCAAAGCTTGCTGATGCCGCCATCATAATGGCAAAAATATAAGGTTCAGCATTTAACGCTGCCTTATCTGTGATTTCAATAATAATTGGTAAAATTAAAACTGCGGCGGCATTGTTGGTAATGACTTCAGTCAGTATTGAAACGGTCACATAGGTCAAAATTAATAACAACAGTGCATTGCCCGCGCTAATATTTACAATATTATCAGCAATAAAACTGGCGACACCGGTCTTTTGCAGTGCAAGACCTAATGAAAAAGAGGCGGCTATGGTCAATATGACGGTCAAATCGAGGCTTTTTTCTGCCTGCTTAACCGATAAACACCCCATTGCTAGCATAAGTCCCGCACCAACTAACGCCGCATTTAACATTGAGGTGATACCAAATGCAGCAGATAATACGGCGCACACTAATATTCCCCATGATAAATTGGCTTTTTCATGATTAGGCTGCTCGTGATCTAAAACATTCACAAGGAGAAAGTCTTTGTTATACTTTTGCCTTGATATAAATGCTGGTCTTGCTTCAAGTAGTAATGTATCGCCCGCTTGGATTTTTATGCCTCCTAAGTTAGACTTTAAACGTTCGCCATTTCTTGCAACCGCAAGTACGACTGCGCCATACCTATTTCTAAACTTTGAATCTCTAATCGCGCTTCCCAATGCTTCACAATGCGGTGACACGACGACTTCAACTAATGTGCGCCCTGATTTTTTTTCATCTAATGAAGATTTATCCTGATTTAAAGGCGCCTCAATACCATTGATTTTTAATAGATCTGTGATGGCTTCGGTCTGTCCTGCAAATACTAGCCTGTCGTTTCCATAGAGTATTTCATCGGATGAAACTGCGCTAAGAGTTGTGTTATCCCTTTCAATTTCAACTAAATAAATTCGTTTTAAATTTCTAAGTCCAGCTTCTGCAATTGACTTCCCAACCAAAGGACCATTATTGGAAACACACACTTCCAGAGTAAATTCTCTGAGATCTGAAAACGGCTTACTCTCACGCTTATTTGGTAACAAGAAGGGAGAAATAAAGTAAATAAACACCATTCCCAAGATTGCAATAGGTAAACCAATAAGGGTTATATCAAACAGTCCGAATCCTGGGTTACCAGTAATGCTTTGATACTGACCATTTACTACCAAATTAGTGCTTGTTCCAATAAGGGTAATTGTTCCTCCCAGTATCGCAGTATAGCTAAGCGGTATTAATAGCCTCGAAGGAGCTAAATCATTTTTCTTTGACCACGCCATTATTGCGGGGATCATGGTGGCAACAACAGGTGTGTTATTTAGGAACGCACTCAATGGCACCACTGGAATAAAAATCCTAAGCAGTGCTGCACGTAAGTTTTTGGGCGAACCTAATAGTTTATTAACTAAAATATCTATCCCACCTGAATGGTGTATTCCAGCAGCGACCACAAACATTGCTGCAACAGTTATCAACCCTGAGTTACTAAACCCAGCTAATGCCTCACTGGTTGTTAAAATACCACTCACACTGAGTATTGTCAGTGCTGCCAGCATCACAACATGAGGCGCGATTTTCGTTCTGATCAACGTTAAAAGCACTAAGAGTGTTAAGCCTAAAGTAAGCCATCCGGAAAAACTCATACTTTATTATTCCAATTATAATTTATCCCACTAGATTAGCATTTATTTGATATTCCAAAAAAGATATATTTAAATGAAAAATATAACAAAAGAGAATATAGATATAGAAAATAATTTAGCTGGGAATAAACTTTCATTATTAGGCTCAGTGAGCATTAAATAATTGTAGTTGTGTTTAAGCTTTTCATACTTTATGACAACCCTCTCTGACGCAGAAAAAAAATGAAGGTTATTACGAACAATATCTCAGTGTTTTTAATGCCGTAGGTGGTGTCTGTAACAACTAGGTTGAGCTTTTAGCGTCGAGAGACTCGATCTGAACGCTATCATCATACGATTATCACCTCTACTAATAAATTAAACTACCAGATACATTACATAGATACGACATTCCATATCACTGTTAAGATTAATCCCAGCACCTTGCCTAGGTATATGTATTGGGAAATTAAATTATACCTACCTCATGCTATTCAGTTTCATACCAATTAGTTAAAAACACTTCCTTTAAAATAAATGGCACGGTAATCACCGAGCTGTCTAATTGGTTAGGTGTTTACCTTACGAAGCTTACTGACCATAAATAGTCACCACTACAGCGCCGCCTAAACCAATATTATGCTGTAGCGCAAATTTTGCGCCTGTTACTTGGCGTTTACCGGCCTCACCTCGCAAATGCCAACATAATTCAGCACATTGCGCTAACCCTGTTGCCCCAATGGGATGGCCTTTCGACATCAGCCCCCCTGAGGGACCAACCACAAATTTACCGCCGTAGGTATTATCATTTTTTTCAACTAACTCTATTGCTGCGCCTTCTGCACACAGACCTAAGGCTTCATAATTAATTATTTCGTTAGGCGTAAAGCAGTCATGTAATTCAATAACATCTATCTCTTGTGGGCCAATACCCGCACTATTATATGCTTTATTCGCAGCGCGCTTAGTCATATCAGCACCCACTGAAGAAATTGGATCTTGCCATGACACTTGCGTGTCTGTCGTCATGGTTTGAGCTAGGATCTTCACGCCATGCGATAGGCCATTTCGTTTGGCAAACGCTTCGCTACAAATAATCGCAGCTGCCGCTCCACAGGTTGGTGGGCAAGCCATAGTACGCGTTAAGTAGTTATCAAAAATAACTTTATCATTGAGTACATCAGCCATTGTTAATGGGGTATTAAACAACGAGTACGGATTATTGACAGCGTGAGAGCGAGATTTCACAGCCACTTTGGCAAATAAGCTCGCATCTACATGATATTTTTCCATATAATGACGCCCCGCACTGCCAAATGTCCTTAAAGCGATAGGCCCTTGTGGTACATTAAATTGCTCATAAACAGGCTCAACGCGATCAAATGGGCTTTCTCTATCTTGCCAATGTGACACTAACGCCCCCGGTTGCATTTCTTCAAAACCGAATGCAAGTGCACATTCAACTTCACCAGACAACACAGCTTGCCTTGCTAAATATAGCGCTGATGAACCACTTGAACAATTGTTATGAACGTTGACGATTGCTATACCACTTTGAATAACATCATAAAAAGCATGCTGTCCAGATGTACTATCACCATAAATATAAGCTGCGAATGCTTGCTCGATTTGTTTGGCGGTAATACCTGCATCTTTCACTGCCATTTTAATCGCATTAGCAGCCATGACACGATAAGGCTGATGCTGACCTGGCTTTTGAAACTTGGTCATGCCTACACCTGCAACAATTACGTGGCTCATCATTATTCCTGTTTATTATTTTTGTTATTTGCAGTGTACTATTAAAATGAATGATTGTGACTAAAGATAAAACCACTGCTTTAGAATAAAAAATACAAATTTTAATTCTTTTTCTCATAATCTATACCCGTGTAGATTTAGTCATAATTTTGCAATCTAATTAATGGATAATTTATATTCAATTTAACTTATTGTGAAAGATGACTAAACGAAATGAGCAACCCTTTAGTGCGATTAAACTTTGCACTGCAATCTTTTGAAGATCTATTATCTGCAGCTATGTCACACACCACGGAGTATGACACGTTGCATTTGCTTGCCAATGATCGCCACGAGATCAGCCTGCTGTGCGTTTTACCCGAAGACGCGCATGAAGGAGATATCATTTCATTAAGTGTTACTCATCTGGTTGCCCGAGATGCACGTTATTATGTAGAGCGCCCCCTTACATTAGCAGATATTGAAAAAGGCGAAGTGCAGCTTGTATTAGTTGAGATTGGTTTTCATGATGATAGCAATGAATATGTATTACAGCTCATGTTGCATGGTCTTCACGCTACCCTAAAAGATAGCGCTGAGTTTGATGTATTGATCACCCCTTATGAAAGTGGCTTTGTGATCCCTGTGATCGCTGTGATCGCTGCTAAAAAAACCACAAAGAGTCATGATTTTCGCCAGTATCTAGCAAGCTTTAGCAGCTCTTTTTTATCACTTTTTTAATCAGCAAAGCTCACTTTACCCATAGTGATAGTGGGTATGCCTTGTGCTTGATTACCAAAACGTTGCTGCCCTCCCGCTAAACATTCGTTTGCTAAAATGGCAAATAACACCGCTTCTTTAGCATCGGGATCAATGCCTAATGCGTGGGTGTTTTTGATCATTTGCAACTGCGGACATAAAGATAAAATATGCTGCATAAATAATGGGTTATGAATTCCACCGCCACTTGCATAAACCGCAACATTATCAAGCTTTGCACTACAATCATTAATAGCGTTAGCAATCACTTGGGCTGAAAAGCGATTTAGGGTGGCCATAACATCTGGATGGGTGAGCTCTGTAGTATTGGTTGCAGCTTGCGCACGTGCTAGGTATTGCAAGTTAAATACTTCAGGTCCGGTGGTTTTTGGCAACGCCAAACTAAAAAACTCATTATCACAAAGCGCTGTTAGCAAGGCTTGATTAACCGTACCTTGAGCTGCAACTTGACTGTCTTTATCATAATGCAGTGGCGCAAAGTAACGCTGAATATACGCATCCATAATGGTATTACCAGGCCCAATATCGGAACTAAACACCGCACTGGCATCGGCAGATCTGGGCAGATAGGTTAAGTTTGCAATACCGCCCATATTCAGCAAAATACGGTTTTCATCAGCACTGGTAAAGAATAAGTAATCACCATACACCGCTAAAGGTGCCCCCTCGCCGCCAGCAGCAATGTGTTTTTGGCGAAAATCGGCAATCGTGGTAATACCGGTTGTTACTGCTAAATGGTCGCTATCACCTATTTGCAAGGTACCGTGATTAAAATCAGCGTGGCTATGTTGGCTTTTAGGGCAGTGATAAATGGTTTGCCCGTGACTGGCAATTGCATCAATGTCATCCGCGGCTATATTCCATTTTGCTAAACACTGGTTCACCATTTTACCGTGTAACGCACCTACCCAAGGGTGCAATAAAGTGACCAGTTCAAGGTCACATTCACGCTTAGCAAACACCTTTTTTATTTTTTGCTTATAGTCATCGTCATAATCAACAGTTTCAAAGGCCAAGACTGAAATTTGAGTCTCCATACCTTGGCCTGAAATCTGGCATAACGCAACATCGAGGCCATCAAGTGATGTGCCACTCATCAGACCAATTATCAATCTTTGTTGCTTTTTAGCACTATTATACAGCTTTAATATATGCTGATGCATTATATTTACCTTTTAAATCAATATATTATTTTTTATAACCGTGTCAAACCGCAAGGAATACTTTATACCTTAACTTTAAATATTTAAAGAATAATTATTGCAAACACGTTAAAAATGCTTTAAAACTAATCAACACCCATAATAGCAAAAAATACATAACCACGGGAATCGACAATAAAATACTGCAAACATAACTCAATACGGCCACTGCATTTACTGTCTCCTATTGCATTGGCAATTATTACTACAACCAGCCCTGCATTAATAGCCGCGGAACAAGCTGTTGAGCAAAAGAAACCTGAAGTTATCACTGTGACAGGTTCGCGTATTCAACGCACTGAATTAGTGTCTAGTAGCCCTGTGGTGAGTGTTGACGAGACACAAATACATTTAGATCGTGCTGTAAATGTTGAAGATATTACCGCTAAGTTGCCACAAGCAGCAGCGGGTGCAAATAGTACCGTTACTAAAGCGGCATTTAATCAAACTGATACGTCAACCTTAGTCAGCACCGCCAAGTCCGTATTGCTGTTTTCATTATTAGTTGAAACCTTAGGTATTATTATTCTAACCTTGTATTGGGGCAAAGAGCTGGGCTGGTTAAAAGCCTTCTCGCACGCCGTATTTTATACCATTAGTGCTTTTAATAATGCTGGTTTTGCCCTGAGCCCTAACAGCTTGATGGACTATGTTGCCGATCCAGTCGTCAACCTCACTATTACTGGTTTATTTATTGTCGGTGGCCTTGGTTTCACTGTGTGGATGGATTTATACAAATCAAAGCGCTGGGCGGGGCTGTGTACTTACAGTAAGTTAATGATCATCAGCACGGTAGTCATTAACGTAGTTGCGCTGTTGCTTATTTATGCCATTGAATACAACAATCCCAATACCTTACAACCACTAAGTGAGCTTGGAAAATGGTTAGCGGCATGGTTTCAGGCAGTAACCCCCCGTACCGCTGGTTTTAATACCCTCGCAATCGAAGAGCTACGCAATGCCAGCACTGCACTGACTATGATGCTAATGTTTATCGGTGGTGGCTCACTCAGCACCGCCAGTGGTATCAAAGTGGTAACCTTTGTAGTATTAATTTTAGCGACCTACAGCTACTTACGCCGCGATAAAGGCGTTACAGTGCTGCGTAGAGAAATTGATAAGGAAACCATTTACAAAGCATTGGCATTGACTATTATTTCAGCGGGAGTCACTTGGTTAGCTATTTTCACTTTACTCTTGGTAGAAGATGCGCCGTTTATTGATATAGCGTTTGAAGCAGTGTCAGCAATCGGCACGGTGGGTTTATCCCGTGGGCTTACCGGTTCGTTATCGCCGATAGGAGAATTCATTATTATGTTTTTAATGTTTATAGGCCGCATTGGCCCGCTCACTATTGCTTACTTCTTAGCAAGTCCAAGAAGCAAAAAACTCAGATATCCCAGCACCCCATTATCAATCGGCTAAATAGCAGAGCTGGGAGAGTCTCAAACTAAATCCCAGCTAATGCTCGCTCAGTGACGTACTCGCCTGATGTCATTTAAAATTCGCCACATACTAACAAACGATTTTCAGAGATTACTAACGTAGAAGGTTAATAACGCAGACACCTACTATTAACTTATGGCACACAGCCAAAAATTAACCATGATAGTTTAAGCGCTTGCTACGCAGGGAAAAGCTGTTCATTTGCAGTAATCAACTAATGTAAGCTAACAAAACTCGTCATCGCGAAGCGTTATTTATCAGCTTGGTTATCAAACTAAAAGTGAGGATACCTAAAGCATCAGCAAGTAGATCAGCGATGTCTAACGTTCTGCTAGGTATGAAGTATTGGCTTAGTTCTTCCAATAAAACGAATAGAAACACGACGCTCGAACCAATATACAAATTGCATGACAATACTGAATATGATTTTAGCTTAAACGCAAAATTAGCACCTAAAGCAAGCAAACCAAATAAACAAAAGTGCCCTACTTTATCGCCATAAGGGATACTTCTAACAAGCTCAAAGAAAATACTATGTTGCCCCGTATTAGCTTGATATATGACCCATATAATAAAGCCAAGAAAAGTAACTGACACAATAGTGATTAATTTATGCATGATTTTTTAATGTTTTTATTGAGTTACCAACCATAGCCGAATAGCGATTATGATTCAATAACTTAGTGATGTACTGCAAAAAGCAACCATCAGATCCCTGCAAGGTCACGCTCGGTGATGCACTCGTCCGATGCCATTTCAAATTCGCGGCAAACTAATGGGCGATTTTCGTAGATTGAACACATTAAGGTGTTGCGATCAAGCGCTTGGCACCAGCCATCATCTGCGCGTTTCATCACTTCACTGCCCCATTTATCATACTCAATATAATGAAATGGCACACCAGTGTCGGTCACAATACGCACTTCTAACTGACAACAGCATGCTTGGCAATTAGCACAAGTAACAGGCTCAGGGGCTGATGTAACATTTTTTATTGCAATGATGGTTTCATCGGGGTGAACAATCTGGGGCATAAAGGCTTACTTTTAAGAATAAGCCACTAGCATACCTGAGTGAATTTAACGCGCCAGTAATTTCGTTTTTATTTCGCTGTAACGCTGCTGCTCACATAAGCCAAAGCCGCTGAGTTGACGCACTTTGTTACGCGCAAATAACGGTACGCTCATACCCGCTAAAAAGCGACATTGGGTTTCAATACCTACATTGCTTATGCCTTTACTGGCGAGGTGAGTAAGTAACTCATCAACCTTTTGATAAATTACAGCATCGTCAGCAAAGCGATGCTCCAACGAATACTCAAGTGTTACGGCTTGGCCTCGACATACCGAGCAATGGCCGCATTGCTGCGGTGCTTGGTTGTCATCAAAATAACGAGCAAGGTTATAGCTCAAACATGTTTTAAGCTCGAAAAAGCGAATAAGTGCCGCAATACGCTTAATTTCAGCTTGCTCTTTATCAACAAAGTAATCGTGTAATTGCGGTGCTAATTCAGGATTATTAATAACATCGCTATGGACTTGATAAACTTGAGTAATACGTTTGGTTTCAAGGGCTATCAGGTTTTTCTCAGCTAAATAATCAAGGGCTGCAACAACCCGTTTGCGATCCACTTGAGCACCTTGCGTTAGACTATCAAAATTTAATGTACCCCATACTTTTTTAAATTGCGTATGGCTGAAGATTAAGTTTAAAAACTCTTGGCGAGCAGCATCAAAGTGATTTAGCAGCGTGGCTTTATCTTCTAAAAATTTATATTTAAAATCTGCGTAATAAGCATATAGCGGCGTTATTGCACCTTGCATTTCCAACTGTACGAGTAAGGTTTTCAGCGCTAATTGGCGGATATTACTGTCGCTCGAGAGACTGTATTCTTGCATCTCCCAGTGCTGTTGTTGATCGTGATGTTGGCGAATGTCATTTATAACATGCTCAATACCGCTAAGTTCTGGAGTATCGCCGTAAACAAAGTTTTCAACCGTGTTTAAGCCATCTAAATTAGCCAACGTAAAGCATTGTGAAGGCTGCCCGTCACGCCCAGCACGGCCAATTTCTTGGCTGTAGTTTTCAATCGATTTTGGTAAATCATAATGAATAACAAAGCGAATATCTGATTTATCAATCCCCATTCCAAACGCAATAGTGGCAACAACTACATTAATTTTACCCGCCATAAAGTCATCTTGAATACCATAACGCAAGGTGTCTTCAAGCCCTGCATGATAAGCCACAGCGTGTAAGCCTTGGCGACTAAGCGCTTCAGCGACTTGCTCAGCGGTATGCTGTAAGGTCACATAAACAATACCAGGCCCTTGTTGCTCACGTACAATATTAGCAAGTGTTTCGCTCTTATCAGCACTTTTTACACTCAATACCGACAAATCTAAATTACTACGATAAAACCCTGTTTGCACAATACATTCTGGGGCAATTGCAAACCGTTCGCTCATATCGCGTTTAACTTTTTTAGTCGCGGTTGCAGTTAACAGCAACACTAATGGAATATTAAGTTCTTCTCGGTAGCGGGGCAGCTTTAAATAATCAGGCCTAAAGTTATGACCCCATTCAGAAATACAGTGCGCTTCATCAATCACCAACATAGAAATAGCAATTTGATTAATAAATTCACGAAACCGTTCGTTTTTAAAACGCTCTACCGACACCATTAAAATTTTTACTTTACCAGCACGCACATCGCCCATCACTGTATGACTTTGCTCTGCTGTTTGGCTTGAATCTAAACTTGCCGCATAAATCCCTTTGTCATTTAAAAAGCTGATTTGATCTTTCATCAAAGCCAATAATGGCGAAACGACTAAAGTTAAATTAGGTAAATGTAAGGCAGTCAGCTGATAACATAACGACTTACCAGAGCCAGTAGGAAAAATAGCAAGTGATGACTGGTTATTTAACAGCTGCTCAATGGTCTGTTGCTGGCCTTGACGAAATTGTTTAAAATCAAAGTGCTGCTCAAGCGAGGAAAGTAGCGTTGCGCTCATAATATTCCCTTTATTAAAATTCCCTAATAAAGGAAATCATAGTTTGAAAATTCAATATTCGCCATGGTAACTTTTTTTTAGTTTAGTTTCTTGGCTTATCTAGTTGTTCCCATTAATTTTACTGACAAATCAATTAAAAAGGCGCATTATTAAAGCGTTGCTTGAAAAGGTGTTTTAATGCTTTTTTCTGCTCAATACCTAAGTGTTCTCTGCCTTTGTAACGTCATTAGAGCATTTAAGTATAATTCTTTTGAGGGCAACGTAATGATAACTACACATCCTAAAATCGTCATCATCGGTGGTGGCGCAGGCGGCTTAGAGCTAGCAACGCAATTAGGACATAAACTAGGAAAGAAAAAACAAGCAGATATTCTACTCATAGATAAAAATCGCACTCACATTTGGAAGCCGTTACTTCATGAAGTAGCAACGGGCTCTATTGATGCCGATTTAGACGGTGTAGTTTACTCAGCCCATGCTGCAAAGCACCATTATAACTTTCAGCTGGGTACTTTCTGCGACCTCGATAACACTAATAAAACCATTACCTTAAGTGCATTAAATGATGAATTGGGTCATCAAATTTTGCCAGAGCGTACCGTTCACTATGACTACCTAGTCATCGCCATTGGCAGCGTCAGTAACGATTTCAACACTCCAGGTATTAAAGAGCATTGTTTTTATCTTGATTCAAATCAACAGGCTGAACGCTTTCAACACGCGCTACTCGATAATTTTACTCGCCTACATCAAGACGACGACCCACAGCATGCATTAAATATTGCCATTGTTGGTGGTGGCGCAACGGGAGTCGAGCTTTCGGCTGAACTTTACCATGTATCCGATCTATTAAAACTGTACGGTCTTACCAATATGTCGGCTAAACGCTTACATATTCATTTAATTGAAGCAGGCCCACGAATACTGCCTGCCCTACCAGATAGAATTGCTAATTCAGCAAAACGCGAACTGTTAAAGTTAGGTGTAACCGTGCGTGAAAATACCCAAGTTAAACAAGCCACTGAACAAGGTTTTATCACCAAAGATGATGAACAGATAAACGCCGATATTATGGTCTGGGCAGCAGGTGTTAAAGCCCCCGACTTTGTTAAGGAGCTAGGAATTTTTGAACTCACTCGTAATAACCAAATAATGGTCAATGATTACTTACAAAGTAACTGTGACGAGCGAATTTATGTGCTGGGTGATTGCTGCGCCTTTACCCAACAAGACGGCAAGCTCGTACCACCGCGCGCGCAATCAGCTCACCAAATGGCACAATGTGTTGAAAAAAACCTAATCGCGACGTTACGCCAACAGCCACTGCGCGGATTTGAATATAACGACCATGGCTCATTAGTTAACTTATCGCGCTACAGTACCGTAGGCAGTTTAATGGGTAACCTCACCAGCAATAGTTTTTTTATTGAAGGGCGGATCGCTCGGTTTATGTATATTTCACTGTATAGAATGCACCAACGCGCTATTCATGGCAGCGCAAAAACCTTTGCGTTGTGGATCAGCGAGAAAGTACTACGGGTGGTAAGACCTAAAATGAAGCTACATTAGACTTGTTATTAGTAAGTGAAGCCGCGGCTTCACTTACCTAAAGTTATTTATCGAAAATTGACAACAACTTAGACTTTCCGCAATATACTTATAATTAGTATTATAATAAACAATGGATTAAATTGAATGAAAAAGGGCATTTTCATAATCGTTGCAATAATTTGTTGCGCTACCTATTTGTTTATTACACAAACAAGTGCTCCAAATGAGCAATCTAGTAATGATGATAGCGCGAACCTAAAAAGCGAAGTCCTACCGCAAATCAATGAAAGTCAATCTGATAACGCATCCCCTATAGAAAAAGTACTCAAGCTTGAAAATGCAGTGCAGCAATGCCAAAAACGCCCAAATAACTTTGACGCGCAAGTAAATGAGATTCATCAAATACTCATAAAAGCATTAAAAACAGAGTTAGCAAATGGCACATCTATTCAAACACTCCTAAGTTACTCCGATTTATATCAAACATTTTATAGCTCTTATGACGATTTATTACGTAAGGCAATCATTAGTGAGCGAAGAACTAATTATGATTTTGCACAATCAGCAGCCATTTTAGCTAAGTGGCAGGGTCTTGAAGTACTTGAAGGCTTTAATAAAGAAAAAATAGCAATGATAGTAGAGCAAATGAATACCCTTAAAAATGCTCCTGGACTAAGTATAAATATTTCATTAGCCGATAATATAAAAAAAGAAAGCCTTTACGCGCTACTTGATAATACCGACAATTTCACAACTTACTTTGAGAGTCCTTTGCACGTGCAGGGTAGCCCCGCTATTTCACCATCAATTTTATTTACTTTAAATGCCGAAAAGTTATCACTTACTGAATTTGAACAGGCAATTAGCACAAATAATTTCACTGTTAATGAAGTTGCTCTGGCGATTGAGCAAGAGATAGAAAATGACTATATTCTTGCCTTGCTAAATCAGGTTTCATCTGTCAACGATATGCCTATTTATAGCCATTTAACTAACACGGTCTTTTTTAATTTAGCCGATTTAGCAGTAAGTAAATTTAATTTACCCATCTTAAAAGCACTTAGTAATTTAGCTGTTACGCCAACTAACCAACAAGGTTTATTAACGCCTCTAGATATTGCAATTGCAAGCTTACCAAAAAGTGGCAACCTCACTTTAGGCGAATTAAATAAAAATCACACAGATATGTTAGATCATTTAATCGCCAATGGTTACAAAGTACACGGTGGCTTTGAAAACCATGACGACATGGGTAAAGGACTGTTCTTACACAGCTCTTTTAATACGACACAAGGGATCTATATCCAACAAAATACAAATTTTGATGGGTACCAATATTTCAGCCAATTCCCCGTTGTAAAACAAAACATGTTGGCCAAATTATCCGAAACTGATAACTCTGCGATTGCTAATGCATTAATGGAAGTAAAACAAGCTAAAGCCGCCTTAAACAAACACTCTGAACAATGCCAACAGTTAACAAACGAACTTCTTGCAGCTAAAGAGCTAAAAACCACTCGTCAAGGCTACAAAGAAGTGCGATTAATAAAACAACAATACGGTAGTGACTTTGAACATGTATTACAAAACATTGATCCCGTTTTAGTTAACTATTGGTGGAATAGCTTAAGATTTTCTCTTGAAACAGGCCCTGCAAATGAAAACGATAGTCAGTTCATCGCGGCTTTAGCTAACCAAGAACTCCAAAAAGCATATGAATATAGCCTTGCCAACCCTTTGAGCCAAGGAGAAACTGATTACCTGTTCAAGCAACTAACCTGAGCCCCTAATGATTTAATTGCAATCTGGAATAATCGTGTGTTAGCTAAACAACCTACAACGCTAATAGTGCTGCAAAGAATACCGCTTAAGCAATGGCAGCAACTTGCAAACGCAGGCTTTGATTTTTCGCTGACAGATATCTATGGCAACGATGCTTATTTAACTGCAGCCTCAATTTCAAGCGATGCAGTAAAGTTTTTAATTGATAAAAATATTCCTACAGACTCGCAAAAGCTTGGTGTAGATACACTCGATTTAGCATTAGAACAAAGCTATAAAAACGCTTCAGTTAGCACATTATTGCCACTGGCTTTAAAGTTGATTAAAAAATCATTTTGCACGCATGGCTCGATTAAGAACGTTTTATCCTGATATTTATAATCAAATCATTACTGAAAATCCAGCGCTAAAACCAGCCAAAGATACTGAGTTAAATCACTATTTATTTAAATACCATTAGGGCCATGTCAACGGACGCATTCGCAGCATCAATAAATCATTACTTTTAATATTGTCTTCAAATTTTAATATTTCCCCTGTAAATTAGGAGAAACCAACTAAAAGGAATGATGCTATGACGGCTAAAACGCTGATTTTCAACTTTGATGGTACCGGCAGTGAGCCCCGTGATGCTGAGCAGTTCAGTTCTGCACATTTTAAAGAAGACGCCAGTATCTCTAATATTCTCAAGCTACACTTACTATTTGGCGGTAGCTTAAATTTAGCACCCACTACCGTGTTTAGCTCTCAACTTAGCTTTTATTATCAAGGAATTGGCACTAAGGGAAGTCGTTTAAAGCGATTACTTAATCAAACCTTAGCCCCACGCGATGATGACGTAGCCAGTATTTTAAAGCATGCGATCAACGATTTTAAGCAACACTACCAGCTAGGTGATACAGTATTACTTACAGGTTTTAGTCGCGGCGCGGCACTTGCGAGGCGTTTTGCAAAGTGCTTAGAACCACTAATAAGTAATAGTATCTATTTATGTGTATTTGATACCGTTGCATCCATTGGTTTATCCAAGGTTACCAAGGCCACCCGTGGCGCTGAGCACGTTATTTTTGAAAACCATACTTTAGCCACGAATATTGACCAAGCCTTGCATTGTGTCGCATTAGATGAAAAACGCCGTGCATTTGAACCCACACTTATCAACTACCAAAACAATGCACAAGAAGTGTGGTTTGCAGGGGCTCACTCTGATATTGGCGGTGGTTATTATCGAGATGGCTTAGCCGATATCTGCTTACGTTTTGCAATGGAATGGTTACTGGAGCAGCCCCTCTCTCTTGCTTTTTTAACAAGCCAAGCAATTGATTATTCATCGCTATTTCCTGGAGGTCACAACAGCGTAATTGCGCAAGATGATATGACCATCACTCCTGATCCATTAGCATTAAGTCATCAACAAAATTACTTTTGGTTTAATCCTTTATTTAAATTAATTGATCGAGAATGCACAGTATTAGTCGATGATGAGCAAAGTAAATTGCTGCCAACTATCCACCACAGTGTTGCTACCCGTATTAATAAATTGACCAGCTATCGCCCAGAGTCAATTAAAAATCTTGCTTACCAACTGCTATATGCCGACCAAAGCACGCTTGAGTTTAATGGCTTATCTGCGCATATCGCGCTACAAAACCAAAATATGTCGGTGCTGCAAATTGGTCAAAACCAAGACGTATTGGTCTATGCCTCAGAACAATACAATGCGACAGGGCTGATGCTAGAGCAAGGCGCAACTTATCGGTTTAGCCCTTACCCCGAGCAACTTTGGTATGACGATGGCGTAAAGTGCGGACCGCAAGGCTGGCATCGAGACAACCTGCAACTAGGGGTTAAAGAGATCCCGATGGCTTTACTTGAACCGTTTAGGCGCCTACCTCATGCCAACTGGTTTGCCTTAATCGGTGCTATCGCCCAAAGTGATAATGATGCATTTGAAATTGCTGATGGCGGCGACTTTAAAATGACCCATTCAGGTGAGTTCACACCATTTGCAAATGATTTAATGCGTTTTTACGGGGCAAACGCTGGGCGAATAAAAATTAATGTAACTCGACTTGGGTAATTAGTAGGCCGTATAAACGGCCTACTAAAAGCATATCATTTTGTTGCAAGATCTGCTTCAGCTTGTGCAAGCATCGCAAACTCTTCATCTGCACTGTGCGCAACTAAGTGCCTGTTACTGTAAGCAAAATAATAAATAGCGCCAATCAAAAATAGCACCACTGTAAATAAAAACGCCCTAGGGTCAAATGCATACACGCCTGTTAATGCCACCAAGGATAAAATCAGTGCCACCGATGAGGTGACCACACCACCGGGAGTTTTATAAGGGCGGACGAGTTCAGGTTGTTTGATGCGCAACAAAATATGGCTTAACGCCATTAACGCATAGGAAACCGTTGCTCCCACCACAGCCATTGCTAACATTAAATCACCTTCGCCACTTAACGATGCTATAAAACCAAACACTCCCGGTACAATCAATGCTCGCGCTGGCACTTTTCGTGCTGTGGTAACTGACAAGTTTTTTGGAAAATATCCAGCTCTTGAAAGTGCAAATACAAGGCGACTATACCCATAAATAATCGAAAAGAACGATGCCACTAATCCCGCTAAACCAAGTATATTGACTAGGGTCGCCAAGTTTGGATTATCTGTTGCATTTAGGGCATCAACTAACGGCACCGCACTTGCTCCCATTGCACTGGCGCCAGCCGCTGCGGGGATCAATACGACAACTAACAACGCGGTAAATAATAAAAACAGCATGGCACCGATGATCCCTTTTGGTACATCTTTGCCAGGATCTTTTGCTTCTTCTGCCGCAAGCGGTACACCTTCAACCGCCAAAAATAACCACATTGCAAATGGTAAAGCAGCCCACACGCCATACCAACCACGGCAAGATCATTATAAATTGAACTTATAGAATATGTAGTGATCAGATCAAGGCATAATAATCACCTTGGTCACGTAAAATATGAGCGCTACTTTTCTGAAACACTTTAATTCAATTACCGATCCTCGCATTGAACGCTGTAAAAAGCATGAGCTTATCGATATTCTCCTTTTAGCCATTAGTGCAGTAATCTCCGGTGCACAAGGATGGGAGGATATTGAAGATTTTGGGCATCTAAAACTTGATTGGTTAAAAAGATATGGCGCTTTCAACGCGGGTATTCCAAGACACGACACCATAGCCCGTGTCATTTGTCGGTTAAAATCAGATGAAATAGAGCATGCATTTCAATCTTGGATATCTTCACTTATTGAAACCACGGGTGCTGATATTATTGCTATGGATGGAAAAACTGCACGTCGTTCATTTACAACCAAAGATAGAAAAAGTGCTTTACATACCGTCAGTGCATGGAGCTGCCAACACCAGTTAGTTTTAGGGCAAACAGCCGTTGATAGCAAAACAAATGAAATCACAGCCATACCTGAGTTACTCACCATGCTAGATATTGAAAATAGCATCATTACACTTGATGCTATGGGCTGCCAGCAAGAAATAGCGAAACAAATAATTAAACAAAAAGCTGATTATATCCTAGCGCTCAAAGGTAACCATTCAGGTATGCAGAGTGAATTAGAAGCTTGGTGGCACAAGAGTGAGCGCGAAGGATTGACCAATAGCAACTATGATAAACATACCGAAATAAGCTCAGGGCATGGGCGCATTGAAACAAGGGTTTGTCAGCAATTGCTTATTGATAAAAGCTGGTTAGATAAAATCTACCAATGGTCTGGCTTAAAGAGTGTTATTCAAGTAACCGCTGAGGTTCACGATAAATCATCAGGTACAGACACGATAGAAACGCGTTGGTATATTAGTTCGTTAGCGTTAGGTGCGGAGCAAGCACTTAATGCGGTACGAAGCCACTGGCAGGTTGAAAGTATGCATTGGATGTTGGATATGAACTTTAGGGAAGATGAATCAAGAATCCGTAAGAAGCAAGGACCCCTTGTTTTTAACGTAATGAGAAAAATAGCCATGGCGTTATTTAAACAAGATACAACTAAAACAGCCAGTATGGCGAGAAAAAAGAAAATGGCAGGGCTAGACGATGATTATCGCTCAACCCTGTTAGAATCTGGGATTAAAATGCGCTAGCCGTGGGATCATGATCAAATCATCATAAATCAGTGATCCTATTTGGCCTTTGATTCGTTACAATAGGCCAATAATTATATTTTCCATAACTGGTTATTTTTCTTTAGGAGCAGTGTGTGTCGCGATTTTCAGCCGTTACTGATAACCCTCATGATCAGCGTTTCCATCAAAAAACTGGCGTTTTACTGACCAACTTAGGGAGTCCAGATGCACCCACAGCAAAGGCATTACGTATTTACTTGAGAGAATTTTTATCCGATCCGCGCATCGTTGAGATCCCCCGATTAGTTTGGATGATCATTTTGCATGGCATTATTTTGCGAGTACGCCCTCAGCGCTCGGCAAAATTGTACCAAAGCATTTGGACCGAAAATGGCTCGCCATTAACCCATATTACCCGCTTACAACGAGACAAACTCGCCGCTCAGTTAAAAAGCCAAGGTTATGAAAATACCGAAGTGGTGATGGCGATGCGCTACGGTAACCCCTCTATTGAAGCAGGCTTAGAAGAATTACGCGACAAAGGCTTTACCCGTATTGTAGTGCTCCCCTTGTATCCTCAGTATTCAAGCCCGACTACTGGCTCGACCTTTGATGCAGTAGCAAAAGTACTGCGAAAATGGCGCTGGGTACCAGAGCTACACTTTATAAATGGCTATCATAAAAACACCACATACATAGAATCTTTAGCCAATAGCATTAGTGAAGACTTACAAACTAATGGGATGCCACAAAAATTAGTGTTTTCATATCATGGTATGCCGAAACTGTTTTTAGAACGTGGCGACCCATATTATTGCTTATGCCTGCAAACCACCCGTTTAGTGGTCGAAAAACTTGGCCTTGATAAAGACTTAGTTGTCAGTACCTTTCAAAGCCGCTTTGGTAAAGCCGAGTGGTTAAAACCCTACACAGATGCAACCCTTGAGAGCTTGCCTGGTGAAGGTATTAAAGATGTGGCTATTATCAGCCCTGCATTTAGCGCCGATTGCCTTGAAACACTTGAAGAATTAGAAAGTGAAAACCGTGAAATTTTTGAACATGCCGGCGGCGAAAAATACCGTTATATTGCAGCGCTTAATGACCGCGACGATCATATTAACGCGTTATTTGATGTGTTAAAACCAATACTGTAAATATCTGCTTTAAGCGGTCGGAACGTAATCAAGCGCGATGTAAACCAACACCATTTAATTAAACACCATAACACATACGCTTAACACCAGTAATATTTAGAGAAACAAACTTACGCTCCATTAACTTTCTAGGCAATGTATTCATAATTTAAAAAGTACGATTTGATAACTCTCATTTCGCATCTATGCCCATACTTACTCAACCGGATTAAGTTCTGGTGAGTAAGGGGCCAACGGTATCACCGAAACATTTTGAATACCTTCATCAACATTATCCATTTGCCAGCTTGCGCGATTAACAATGATCACAGCATGCCGTCAACATGGTATAGCGTCTGAAATAAGTTTTAGTATATGAGAACACTTTATCTAGGCGCTTTGTAATGAACATATTGAAACAGGACTAATGCGAGGCTCTCAAGTCAACATAACAAAATCAAAAAAGACAGTCTGGAGTGATGATTATCGGGCGAGAACATTCTTTGGATTATAAATTAATCAAAGTATGCTCACGCCTGATAACTTCTTAGACTTGTAGAGAGTCCGAGGATAAATTAAGGTTTCAATTTTAAATTATACCTAATAAATTTGAAGATTGGTTGATTTTCATTCTTTATAAGAAAAAATTAAATTATCTAGTTCTTTCCAAACATCAAATATCAAAGGGCAATCATAAATTATTGCATTTTCTGGCTGACGTAATTTCCGAGGGAATAATAAATTAGCATTAATTAATTCTTTAATAGCGCTTTGAGATGTATAAAAGTTCCATCCAAAGTGTTTGAATAATCCCAATTCACATACAATTGGCTGAGACCACAAATGACCGATCAAAATTTGAGCATCTTTAGATATTGGTCTCAAACTAATTATTCTGAAGATTTCACTTTGCCCAACTTCTAATATTTCATGAAGCTTTTTCATCAAATTATTACCCCACAACAGGCTTTTGTTCCAAAAATCGTGTAAATTATTAGACAAACCTTCTTCTTCCAGTGTTGAATTAATTGCATTAATATATTCCCCATATTCTTCATGGATCCGATATAAAATAGGGTGAATTATATCTCCGTACTTTTTTTCTAATAGAACATGCAGAAATAATCTTGCCACACGACCGTTTCCATCAGTAAAAGGATGTATACTTAGCAATTGATTATGCCCTATAATTGCGATTACCTCTTCTGCCAAACTAGAACAGTTAACGAAAGCTAACCAATCATTAATTAACTCATCAAGATACTCTGGTGGAGGAGGCACATGAAGAGCTTTATTCGGAGTATCCCCTCCGATCCAGTTTTGCATTTCACGAATACTACCTGACTTTATATTTTCAGATGCAACTAATTTATTTGCATCTAATAATGTTTCAATAGATATTGTGGAAGTTGAACTAAATATTTTTTTCGCATTTTCATAATTATTCATTTGCGCTACTAGATCAACAGCTTCAGGATCTAAATATCCTATGTGGCTCGTCACTAAAGCTAAACGCTTGCGCGATAAAGAACGTGACTCTTTCAGACTTCTATTCCCAGCTAGATATCGATTTAAAAAAGTATTTAAACAGAACTCACCATATTTTGATCGCTTAAAATCATTTAGCTGGAAATTCGCCTTAATATTTATTTTTCTATCTACTAAGGATAAAGGTATCACGCACTTTATTTCTACTTTTTTACCATTTACATTTTGACTACATGTAATTACATTCATTTTAAATATCTCAAATATTTATAATTTCCTTATTATAACTATATATCGGTATAGCAATAAAATTTATTTAACTAAAATGGGTAATTTTATACTGACAACTTACCAATCCTATGTATAATGCGCCGACTGAAATTAGGTGACTGTGTAGTCTAATCTTTAGTTGGTAATATTAAAATTAATATATAGGGAAATCAGGTGTCAATAATTAAAAAAACTACAAAAGTCGCAATTTCAATTGCATTAGTAATGGGAAATATAACTCCCCCATCAGATAATTATTATGAAGATGACCATGATTTCGATTTAGTATCAAACGAGTTGAAATCAGGTTGGGGTTGGGGCTTTAATAAGGCCTTTGCATGGTGTCATGATCAAGCAACGTCTTCTCAAGAGTGCTATGTCGTCACGGGCAAGAGACCAAGGGATACTGTATTTAGGGATACTAGTGAATTCGTTAAAGATGAACCTATTAGAACGCAAGGTGGTAGTGGTGGTAGTGGTTCAAAAGCTAATCCATCAAACAATGAAAAGGCTGAAAAGCGCCGTAAGTGTGAGCTTAAGGCTGACGTAATTTTTTCTAAGTGCGAAGCTAAACAATTAGTTGACTTTTCAATGAGTCTAAAAGATGAATGCAAACCTCTAATTGCATCCTCTATTGGAATTGGTGTAGGAAAAATATCTGGTGGACTTACATATGATCCGTATGGACGCTGTATAAACGAAATTGCATCTATTCGTGACGCATCTATTGGCACATGTAAAGTCTTTCTGGCGACCCAGAAACTCCAATGTTAATGACAAACTTATATTTACAATAAGTTCATAAATTAATTGGGGGCTTTTACATTTTGCCCTCAAGCTATAATCATATATAATTTATTTCGCAAAAAATTACGAAATTGCTATGCTCCTATTAATGTTCACGTGTGATTTTTAGACGAAGCTAAAAACCTCTTTACTTTAAGATAGGACCTAAAAAGATTGATAAAAAGATAATTAATTGAAAGTGCTTTTGAAAGATTTCTTTTTTATAGCCACACTAAACTATAAGTTAAAATCTCAATTTGAGAACATACTAGCACTGGCGTGTTAGGTAATTTGATTACCAATGCGAAAGATCTACAGCCCCTAAACATAAAGTGGATATTATGTATAAAAAAGCCCTCCCCCTTCTTGCATTAGCTGTGTCAATCATATTGTACAGATACTATGCTGCAGATACGGTACAGTTAGAAAACAATTCAGTAGCTAAAATTAGAGATCTTGAGAAAATTAAACCCAGTGAAAAGCTTGATCATGTAAACACCTCTACAATAAAAACCGAGGCGAAAGTACCTAAAATTGAAAAATCTTCCCAAGCAATAATTCAAATAAAATCGACCAAACTCTCTTACGAAGATAATTGGTGTATTCCCCTTGAGGATTTGAGCGAAAAGGATAAAAAATTAGCTAAAATTGATAGTCAAGCATGGTATTTAAAGCAAGGACTCGCTCTTAGCTATGACAATAGTATTCAAAGAGACAACTATCCTTTGAATAATAGCTATATAGAAGCTTATCAAGAAATGGACTCAAAAGAATTGCTAACCCTAGCTGATAACAATGACGTTTTAGCTATGACTATGATATTACAAAAATATAATGACTTTGACTCTGTAAAGAGTAAAGAAATCGCTAAAAAATTAATCGTCATGGATGCTACTGCACTAAGTCTACAAACTTTAGTTATTGAAGAGCTTGTCACTGCTGAACATAATTTAAAATATAATAAGAAGGTAACAGGTGAAGTAAAAAAACGCCTTATAGATGCATTAGTCTATGTTTCATATGGCTTAGAAAGACTCGATACTTCCGCTCTAGCGAATTATCTAAGACTTACTAAAGAGTTACCATTTTTTCAAGGTGAATTTCATCCTTCAAATATTTTAGATAATGACGATGTCGATATAATTGCTGCTGAATTATCTAAACTTAAATATACTATTGATAAGGAAAGGGCAAAAAATTACTTAGATCCTATATCTGAAGTAGATATTCCAAAAATAGCTACTCATACATTTAATACTGATTTAGCACAATTATATAGTCAGTATGATATTGAAATTACTATGATGCCAATATTAAAGAAAATTACGAATAATAGAATGAAAAAAAATAGCTGTATAAATCATCAAATAGAGTTTTATAATGAACTTAAACGCTTTCAAAGGTAGCAGTATTTTATAAATGGCTACCATAAAAACACCACATACATAGAATCTTTAGCCAATAGCATTAGTGAAGACTTACAAACTAATGGGATGCCACAAAAATTAGTGTTTTCATATCATGGTATGCCGAAACTGTTTTTAGAACGTGGCGACCCATATTATTGCTTATGCCTGCAAACCACCCGTTTAGTGGTCGAAAAACTTGGCCTTGATAAAGACTTAGTTGTCAGTACCTTTCAAAGCCGCTTTGGTAAAGCCGAGTGGTTAAAACCCTACACAGATGCAACCCTTGAGAGCTTGCCTGGTGAAGGTATTAAAGATGTGGCTATTATCAGCCCTGCATTTAGCGCCGATTGCCTTGAAACACTTGAAGAATTAGAAAGTGAAAACCGTGAAATTTTTGAACATGCCGGCGGCGAAAAATACCGTTATATTGCAGCGCTTAATGACCGCGACGATCATATTAACGCACTAATCGATGTGCTTAAACCAATGCTTTAAAACCCCTGAGTAGGCGCATTTTAGTGCCTACTCAAAATTTAATATTACCGCGCAATGCTTTGGTATTGCCGTGCTTGGTTTTTTTATCCATGCGTTTACGCTGCGAACTACGACTGGGCTTAGTCGCGCGGCGTGCTCTTTGCACTTTAGTGGCAGACACAATCAGCTCTTTTAAACGCGCCAGCGCATCTTCTCTATTTAATTCTTGAGTACGATGACTTTGCGCTTTAAGCACAATCACCCCGTCTTTAGTAATACGACTATCATTAAGTGCGAGTAAACGTTCTTTATAAAATTCTGGGAGTTTTGAGCGATTAATATCAAAGCGCAGGTGTATTGCACTGGCTACTTTATTAACGTTTTGCCCACCAGCCCCTTGTGCACGAATAGCAGTTAGTTCAACTTCCCACTCATCAATTGTTACAGCGTTTGAAATAGTTAACATTAGGTTCAGTTACATTTGGCAAAAATGCATTATAGCATTTGCTGCATAGAGACCAAAATCAACTAATATTAATAGCGGTAAAGCTATATTTAGTTTTTAATGCGCAATAGGAAATAACAAAGGATCTAACTATGAAAAAATTATTATTATCAATCAGCTTATTAGCAATGAGCTTTTCAAGCCTAGCTGCAGACATTACTGAAAGTGAGCTGCAAGGCTACATGAAAGCACTGCCAGCAGTAGTTGACTGGTCGCAAAATCAAGATGCATTAAAAAGTATGGACTTAGGTAGCATGCTAGGGGGCTCAGAAGGCGGTACTAGTCTAAGGGATCCCCAGAAATAATCATTAAGTTTCAATTACATCACTCACATCCATATTTTTCCAATCGAGTTGCACTACCACCTGTACGAAATAGCCTAGTCCTGCCAAATAATCTCGCCGTCGCAGTTTAATGGACTGTTTTTTGAAGTATCGCAGCCCAACAAATGCCCATGACACTACTCGTCTTTTTTTGGTTGAATTAGCTTGAAAAGCGCCTGTCTTTCCTGCTTTGTCTATCACTGCCCCCAGCATCATTGAGAACCAATGAGCCAGTGTGGCAAGCAGCAACAGTATGTCTAATCGATAGAGTTTGTTTGTCCTGTGCAGATCTGAGCCTAAGCCGAACCTAACACTTTTTTGATCTCGAAATCCTGCTTCTATCTGCATTCTCATACCATATAATTTGAGTACTTTTTCGAGAAAGTGGTGCCTCTTTGGAAGAGAAGAAACGAGTAGCCAAGGCTCCTTATAACCACGTTTTTTATCTCTTTTTAATAACTTATGTCCCTTGCCAACCAGCACTGCATGAGTTTGATATTTTGCACTTTTGGTCAACTCGGTCGCGCCAAGATACTGGCTCTTACGTTGATTGCTCTTGAATAGTGACTGGCATGGAACAAACTCATCGCTGCCCTGCGTTTTCAAATGTGCCGTACCTCGAACACGGCTAATATAATGCCAGCCATTGTTTCGCACGGCTTTGAGCCAAGGAACTTTAAAGCCCGCATCCGTCACAATTACGGGCCGGCAGTCACCCGGCAAAATCAGTTTGAGCATCTTTAAGAACCGTTTTTGAACTTTTGGGCAATGATACTGAAAACTGAATGCACTTTCCTGATACAGGGTCAAAGAACGACCTTCACTGGCAATGCTGGCACGCAGAATACAGTATTTGGTTTGTGTATCTGCATGACTCCAATCAACCAAAATGACGGGATGCTTTTCAGTGACCACAAAACGGCTTAAGCGAACATAAACCGATGTCGACTCACGCAAAAGCTCGTGGTTATTGAGTAGTCGATCAATACGTTTAATATCATGTTTTTCAGTTGTTTTTGAATCCAAATTGCGACCAATAGATGTCAAGGTGCATTGCTGACAGTGCAAAAGAGATTTAACGGCAGCGACTAGAGTATTAAATCTGGCTTTATGAATAGAGTTAGGGGTGACAGCGCGGAGCATATTGTGCAAAATAGTAGACGCATTCATGGTGTTTAGTTCTGTTGTTTTTAAGCGATTCATAAGATCACAAAACACCATGAATGTTCCCTCACTACCCATATTTTTTAACACTATTAGTTCATTGATATATAAAGGCTAATTTTGGGGATACTTTAGGGTACTAGTGCAATGGCTTTAGGTGCACTTGGTATGATCAAAGATAACGATTTATACAAAGAATTTGCCGCATTAACTAATCAATATGGTTTTACACCTGAGCAACTTATTTCTGTAGGTTCTGAAGTATCAATGGCTTACCTTGAAAACCTTAAGGGCAATTTATCGCCAGAGAATAAAGAAAAAGTAAATCAACTAATGGGTGGTTTACAAAGTATGGGTGGCTCGCAAAACAACAGTGCTAGCTCAATGTTAGGTTCAGTTGCTAACTCTGCGAATGCTGCCAGTGCAGATACGCCGGTTGTTAGCGAAAACAATGTAAACCTCGTGAAAGAATATATGCCGCAACTGCAAAAACTCTTTGCAATGGTGCAATAAGTTTTTTGTAAACACTTATTAAGCGACCTTTTGGTCGCTTTTTTTATTGGTTGTAACTAACACTACTGAAATTTATACTGACTGCAATTATTAGCGGCTTTAATTATTGATTTTATGTCATTTAACACTTTGCCACCCGCCACAACTGACGAACAACAAAAACAACTGTGTGTATTACTTGCAATTGTAATTAGCGGTGCCTCGAGCGGCTATGATAATTCGATCCAGCAAGTGACTAAACGCCTTTATAACAACATTAAAACAGGCTATTCATTTTCTAAAACAGAAGTCGCCAAGTTCACCAAACAACTTGAAGCACAAGATTTCATTTGGCAATACCCGTTTGGGGATCGCTTTCGTATTTCAATCAATGCCATCGCTTTTATAATCGTTAATGTCACTAAACACCCTAACTTGCTGAATGCCTTTGCGACAGAGGCAGTAAAAAGTTGTTTTTATTACGATAACAATGTTGCTTTTTTACAATGCTTATTTGATCACATTAGCCGTACCCAAAATGGTAAACCACAATTACTCAAGGACTTATCACAAGCGATTGATTTTAATTATATTAACTCACTCGCACAGTCACAGTATAGCAGCCAAGTGTGGCACTGTTTACCCCAGCAGTGGCAACAACTGTGTTTAGAAAACTTTATTCGCGGGCAGTTTTTTAATCTTACTGCCACTCCAGCCTGGCCGACACTAATCAACCAAGCAAACCCAGCACTTACAAGACATACACGCATTTACCTCAATGAAAACTTAGCCGTTTTACTGCAAAATAACAACTACGCACAGTTGCTTGATGACAAACGCGATGCTGTTTTAGCCACCTTTTTTGAGGCAAATACCAACACCATAAAAGGTGAGTCTATTGATGTCGCACTCATACAATATAAAAGCGCGTTAACCGCGTACAGAAAACAATTTGGCAAAGGAATTTACCCAGGCGAACTGAGTGGATTACTCTATACAGTATGTTTATTTATCAGCGGCAGACCTGCCGATGTAAAGCAGCTTAATACCTGTCAAAAATGGTATAAGAAAAATTTCGGCGAGTTCAGCCATGCCAACCAAGCGATTGTTCACCTACTCGAAGATGACTTAGCAAGCTGTGAGAAGCATCGTTTATATAACGATTTATATCGTTATATAAATAACCCAAATGCATTGGCGCCGCTATTTTGCTTATTGCTGGCAATCATTAAAAACGCCACCGATGAACAAGTAAATCACCTAAGAGGTGATACTGAGTTATTAACTCAACTTAAAACAGCCGCTAGCCAACAGCAACATTGGTTAGCAGAGCAATGTTCGCACCTCGTTAATTGGCTTAGCGATGACATACCATTACCCAGCACTGGTTTACTACAGCACTTTACCCGCGTGCCACACTGGCAACGTTGGCTTAATGAAATTAGCCAAATAGACACCGCCACGGCAACGCAAAGAGTAATTTGGCAACTCGATGTCACTCATCTAGATTTACCGATTATTCAAGCCAAAGTGCAGCAACTCAACGCCAAGGGCGAATGGACCAAAGGCCGTAAAATTAACGCCCATGAACTGAGTTACAGCCAATATGAAGACGCCCTAACCAGTGCCGATCGTCTATTCATTCAGGTGCTCAACAGTCATGCAGGGTTTGGTTACAATGAAATCCATGCAACTGGTGCAGTGTTACAAGCTCTAATCGGATTTAAAGGGCTGGAAGATCACAACGCCCAGCCAATTAGCCTAATTAAAGGCGAGTTTGTTATTGAAATTGCACAAGACATAAATGATTGCTACCGCTTAGTGATGCAACCGAGTATTAGCGATATTGATTGTGATTTTTTACTTTTACACAGCCATGCTCATTGTTATCAAGTGTTCACTATTGATGATAAACAGCTCAAGCTACTGCAATTACTTGAACAGCAACCCAATAACCTTACCGAAGAACGATTGCCACAACTCAACGCCGCATTACAAGTACTGGCCAACGAGCACCATATTAGTAGCCAACGTAGCGAGTTTGCCGAGGTTAATAACGTACGCCAAGGGCTCTGCGACATTGCCGCAGTGATTGCGCTGACTCAATTAGGCATTAATGTTAACTTTTACAGCATGCCTATTGGCGTTGACGGCCCTTGGCTTGAGCCCGGTATTGGTGCGTTAACCTTAGCGCACAGTATAGATGAACAAACCGACAGCATTGTAATCAAGCGCGATTTAAAAGCAGAACAGAAAGCCCTACAGAAACTACTAACAGGTATGGCGGGTGTATTTGCAGATAAACAAGCGCCGCACTATAACAAGTCACTGCAACAATTTTACTTACCAGAAGATATCAGCCAAGCTATAGAGCTACTCGAAACAGCACAGCAACAACAGTCCTTGGTACTAAGCTGGGATGAAAGCAGCCAAGGCATGCAAGTGGCGAAGAGCAAGCACCTGTCACTGAACCTCAATGACGATAATGACTGGTTAAGTGTCAGTGGCAATATCTCACTACCCAGCGGCCAAGTATACGAATTACAAACGCTACTCAAAGCACCTCGACGCGGTAGCATTCTAGAGTTTTCAGAAGGTAATTCGTTGTTATTGGATCAGCGTTTAACTAACTTGTTAAATCGTTTAGAAGGTATGCAAAACCTTGATAAACACAACCCTACTGATGAGCTAAGGATTGCCAATGCGCGCGCCCTGCCATTGCACAAAACGATTGCCGACTTAGGTGATGTCACATTTGGTGAAAGCTGGCAAACTCGTTTAGCTAAGTTTAACCAAACAGTCGAGCCAACTTTACCTGCACATTTAATCAATGTGCTGCGTGATTACCAAATAGTAGGCGTGAACTGGTTCATGCAATTGGCTAACTGGGGGCTCAATGCCTGCTTAGCCGATGACATGGGACTGGGCAAAACGCTGCAAACTTTAACTGTCCTACAAATGCGCAGTAATTTAGGCGCCAGTTTAGTGGTGGCACCAAAATCAGTGTGTCATAACTGGCGAGTCGAAACCGAGCGATTTGCAGCTAGTTTGAACGTAAAAATTATTGAAAACGCTGCGACATGCGCTGAAGTACTCGCCAATGCGGGCAAACACGATTTAGTGATTGTCAGTTATGGTTTACTGCCGCTGATTGGCGAGCAGCTCTGTCAATTTAGTTTTGCCAATATTGTCTTTGACGAAGCACAAGCAATTAAAAATCCTTTGAGCTTACGGGCAAAAGCCGCGTTTGCACTCAATGGGCAATTTAAAATAGCACTGTCGGGCACGCCGATTGAAAATCACTTAGGTGAACTGTGGAGTTTATTTAACTTTTTAATGCCGGGTTTTTTACACACCCTGCCGGTATTTAAAAAGCGCTTTGGCAATGCCGATAAAAATCAGCAGCAAGCCGACACCCTAAAAACCTTAATTGCACCGTTTATCCTGCGTCGTACTAAGCAAACTGTGTTAACTGAATTACCAGAAAAAACCGAAATAAACTTAACCTTTGCGCTCAGTGATAAAGAGCAAGCACTCTACGAAGCAACTCGCTTAAATGCGCTTGAGCAAGCGTCACAGGATGACAGTCAATACATCACTATCTTAGCTTCATTAACTAAATTACGCCGCGCCTGTATTGCTCCGCAGTTGTTACTGGAAAATAGTAAGTTACCATCCAGTAAACTCGACACCGCCGAAGCCATTATTGAAGAATTACTAGAGAACAACCACCAAGCGCTGATCTTCAGCCAATTTGTTGATGTATTAAAACTGCTTGAGCAACGTTTGCAAAAACGCGGTATCAATTACTGTTATCTGGATGGCAGTATGAGCAGCAACAAACGCAAACAACAGGTTGATAAATTTCAAGCAGGCAACGCGCCGCTGTTTTTGATCAGTCTAAAAGCCGGTGGGACTGGGCTTAATTTAACCGCAGCCGATTATGTCGTGCATTTAGATCCATGGTGGAACCCAGCGGTTGAACAACAAGCATCTGATAGAGCACATCGTCTCGGGCAAACGCGCCCCGTCACTGTGTACAGGCTAATTGCACAAAACACCATTGAAGAAAAAATTCTACAATTGCATGAACATAAACAAGCATTAGCAGATAAAGTATTAGCGGGCAGTGGTGATGCGGGGCAAATGTCTAAAGACCAATTATTGGCCTTGTTAAATAACAATGATTGGTAATGCTAAGGTTACTCTTGGTGCGCGAGCGTAACCGCAAACGCACTGTCATCTTCAAGCCTGCTCAGCATTTTGGCACTAGGCAGGCAAATATCTTGCACAAAATGCAACACATGCGGCTGTGGCTCACAAAACAAAATATCCAGCGCTAAACGATCTTTACCATATAAACCACGGTGGATCATATTCGCAGAAAAAATCAGTAAGTCGCCCGCTTGCATTTCAATCACCTGGCCGGTGGCTAAATCATCACTAGAACTATAGCCTTGCTCTGATAATCGGGTCGCTAATTCAGCTTTTGTATCCCAACGACGATGGGAACCCGGCACCAGCTCAATACCTGGTTCGTCCTCAAGTGCCACCCGGCAATGAATAACTTCAGGGCCTGATAACGCAGCTTGTTGCTCAAGCAAACTCAAATGGTACTGCATATCACGGTGCCAATAATTTTCTTGCTCAGGATTGACTGGATTAAAAAATAGCTGCGTATTGATAAATGCCGCTGAGTCTAAAATTGAGTCTACTTGCGCCATTAACTTATGGCTGGCAATAAACTTAAACAATACTAATCGTTGCGCTTCGTCTAAATAGGTGTTTGCAGTTAAGTAAGCACTATTAACCGCCTTGGTTTGATAAAACGTTTTATTATCAGCAATCCATTGATGATGAAAGCATTTGATCACTTCGCGCAGCTGCACAAGCTCACGCTCAGTGTAAAAACCTTTAACATGGAAAAAGCCGTGTTGCTCAAATTGCGTATTGATCATCTGGCTAATCACCCTGAGATTTTAAAATTGATTGCACTGCTTGCGCTAATTGTGGCACTACATCACGCTCAAACCAAGGATTGTTAGCGAGCCAAATATTATTACGCGGACTGGGATGGGGTAGCGGCAAAGTTGTCGGCCAGTACTCACGCCACGATTTTACTAACTCAGTAAGCGCTAAATGCTTAGTGTGTGGCAGATGATACGCTTGCGCGTATTTACCCAGCACTATAGTCAACTTAATATTAGGCAGCGCAGCTAACAACTGCGCTCGCCAAGCAGGCGCGCACTCTTTACGTGGCGGTAAATCGCCCGACTTACCTTTACCGGGATAACAAAACCCCATCGGTAAAATAGCAATTTTAGTCGCATCATAAAAATCGTCTTTACTGAGCCCTAACCACTGGCGTAGCCGCTGACCACTGGCATCATTAAAAGGTATTCCGGTTTGATGCACTTTAAGCCCAGGTGCTTGCCCAGCAATTAAAATTCGTGCGCTAGGGTTAAACTGGATCACCGGACGCGCCCCTAACGGCAAATCAGCTTCACAAATCACGCAATTACTAACTTGAGCTAGCAGGTTACATTGGCTCACTGTTTTGCCCTATCCGCCACAACACACCGCTTGGATCATAAACTACAAAATCAATCATATGCCACGGCTGTAAAGTAGGCTCTGTTATTGTTACCGCATACTTTTGCGCTAATCCTGCACTTTGTAACTGCGCATACCATGCGTTCACATCTGCAACTAAAAGGTGCATCATAAAGTTATTAGCATGATCTGGGTTATATTTGCCATGTAATTTCCTTCCCTGAGTTAGTAAAAATATGATCTGTCATACTTGAACTATACCTGCTCTGACCACACTGCAAATTCATTACCGCTTGGCTCTGTAAAATGAAAACGACATCCCCCAGGGAATTCAAATATAGGCTTTATAACTTGTCCTCCATGTTGCTCAACTTTACTGAGCGTTTGGCTAATATTTTCACTATAAAACACCAGTAATGCGCCGCCATGCTGCGTTAATGAGCTGGCATTTGC
The DNA here is from genome assembly GCF_030436385.1 of Pseudoalteromonas sp. KG3. Taxonomy (NCBI): domain Bacteria; kingdom Pseudomonadati; phylum Pseudomonadota; class Gammaproteobacteria; order Alteromonadales; family Pseudoalteromonadaceae; genus Pseudoalteromonas; species Pseudoalteromonas sp. KG3. Next base: position 984,630 of record NZ_CP098524.1, on the reverse strand, counting down.
TTGATAGAATCCACCATCAAGCCCTGCACAGTCACTATTGAACGCAGTATATTCTGGGCCATAATCAATAAACTGCCAGTCAAATACCGCAGTAAAAAACGCCTTCGTTGCCGTTAAGTCGGCTGCCGCAAATTCAACATAATTTAACTTTTCATGTGCACTCATAATAAATCCTGAAAAAATAACAATCATAATGCAACCAACCACTAAGCATACAAGCAGTTGAAAAATTTGCGAACTTTTCAATTAAAACAATTGAGAATCCGCTAGAGATCACGATTTTACTAAGTAAAAAGTAATGACTATTGCGGCTTTAATTAGATAATAAAAGAAAAGGTAATACGAATCACTATCTTTTCTGTATCGAGAATATATAATACCCTCTTTATTCGCTCCCAACTTTGGGGCTTTGAGGGATCATTATGCACGCTCAATCGGTCAAAAACGGTCAAACATTCTCGATAGCTTCTAAATTAAGTCATGCTTATCAAGCTTATAGCTATCGTATTGCGGTAGTCTCACGATTTTTAGCTGCCATCGTTGGTGGCTACGTCTTTACTGCTGTATTTAGCTCATTACTGAGTATTATCTTACCGCTGAAAAAATCAGACGCCGTGTTACTTAGTATCAGCCTGACTATTTTTATTTATAGCTGCGTGTTTATTTGGGTGTTTGCCGTTAAGTCTCTCACTAAGATTTGGATCACTATTTTACTAACGACAACGGCACTTGCATTGATCTTATCGTTACTAAAGGGCTGGTTATGAAAGAGAATTTTTTTCGCTCTATGACCTGGATGCATACCTGGGTTGGCTTACTGGTATGCTGGTTACTGTATTTAATTTTTTATGCCGGTACATTAAGTTTTTTCCGTGACGAAATAACTCTGTGGAATCAACCCGCTTTACATAATGTGCAAACAACGGATACCCGTATTACGCAGCAAAAATCGCAGATCATCGCAGGTGTTAAATACCTGCAAAATGTCGCGGCTGATTCTCAGCGCTGGGGAATTTACCTACCCACACAGCGCGAACCGCAGCTTAATTACGCCTATGAAAAGCCTCGCCCTGAAGGCAAGCGATTTGGCGGCTGGCAAGAACATAATATCGACCCAAGCACAGGCCAAACCATCGCACAAACACGTGAAACAAAAGGCGGAAACTTCTTTTACCGACTTCATTTTGACTTACATTATATCGATGTACTCACCGCGCGCTGGATAGTCTGCTTTGCGAGCTTATTTATGTTGGTAGCGCTTATATCTGGGGTTGTGATCCACAAACGTATATTTAAAGATATGTTTAGTTTTCGCGCTAATAAAGGCAGCCGCAGTTGGTTAGATGGCCATAATGTATCGTCGGTTTTAGCCCTGCCTTTTCATCTGATGATCACCTACACCGGCTTAATAACACTAATTTTTATGTTATTTCCTTACCCTGCAATGACCGCCTATGAAGACGGTGTACGCGGCTTATTTAATGATGTACTGCCAACCAATGTGCGTAGCAAAAGCAGCCCTGAAAGTGCCCCACTTGCTGGTATCGAAGGCATTTTAGATCAAGTTTATACTAACTGGCCTAATGCTGATTTAACGCAAATATCAATCCGCGATCCAAACAAAGCCTCGGCCACTATCACGGTTCGCGCCTCTACAGGCACCATGCTTAGAGATCAAACGCCCACCTTATTATTCAATGGCGTTGATGGTAGCTTAATAGCTAAAAGTGCCACTGAGCTGAGCAACACAGAAGTGTTTTACGATTCAATGACGGCACTGCATACCGGTCGCTTAGCCAACCCACTACTACGTTGGTTATATTTTTTATGCGGCATTGCCGGCTGTGTGATGATCGCTAGCGGCTGTATAATGTGGGCTAAACGTATTCGTGAGCGGATGAAAAAACAACAAACCGCCTCGTTTGGTTTAAAACTGGTAGAAGGCTTAAATTTGGCCACACTAATGGGCCTGCCACTGGCTACTTGTGCATTCTTTATTGCTAATCGGCTGCTACCTATTAATGTTGCAGAGAGAGCTGACAAAGAGATTTTAGCGTTCTTTTTAACTTGGCTTGCAGTTGCGTTATTTGCCTTATTTAAACGCGCTACAGCGCAATGGATACAACTTGCATGGCTCAATGCTGTAGCGTGCATTGCAGTGGTACTTATCAATGCACTCACAACCGATGGCAATATCATCAGCTACTTACTGAATGGCCAATGGGCGCTGTTTAGTGTTGACTTTTTATGTATCATTTTTGCTGGGCTATTTGTGATCCAAGCCAAAAAAATACCAACTCGAGCACAACCTAAAGCACAGCGACAAAGCTCACGACGTGCTGCTAAAACTAACTTACAGGAGCAACAATAATGCATGAGTTATTGCAGTTTAGCCTGTGTTTATTGGCCTTTAATTGTTTTGCTTTAGCAAAATTCAATCATTATCGAGAGGTATTTAAAACGCGCCCAAATGAAAAACAGAGTAAACAATTTTTATTGGCGGCTTGGATCAGTATTTTACTAAGTTTAGTGCTGAGTGTTGTACAACATAACGGCTATGGCGCCTTGCTTTTTTGTGGCTATATTGCTGTAAGTCTTTTAGTTTTAATGATTTTTTATAGTTTTAAAGCATCATGGGTAAAAATCATGAGTGTACTAAATATCACGGTAATAATGCTGAGTGGGCTGTTTTTAAGTGTTTTTTAAGCTTAGTTAGTAAAATTATGATCTGAACATAAAAAAAGGCAAACTAAGTTAGTTTGCCTATATAGCCAAATAATTTGGTTATAAAAAGTAGGGGGATACACATGTCTACAAATAGCTTAGGGCAATTGCTACTTAAGCTATGAAGGTATAATACTCACTTCATGTGTCATATTTATTACTGTGCTAACTTTTTCTGCACTAAGCATTTATTAGCGACTACAGTGGCTGTAAAGGGGATTTACAGTCACTTAGGGTCTTGCTTCACCATAATTAGCTGTTCAATATCAAATCCGCGTTGTTTTGCGCTGGCTTTAAAGTCAGCCAAGCGCTGCTCACTCACTTCTGGAGTACGCGCTAATAACCATAAATAATCTTTGTTGTAACCAGACACATAAGCATACTGATAATCTTGTTGATCTAAACCAAACACCACATAAGAGCTATAAAACGGCCCAAAAAACGACACTTTTAGATGTCCTACATTATCACCATCAACAAATTTCGCCTTACCTTGCGCCTCGCTCCATTGCTTATCTTGAGCATTAAAACCACGGTTTAGCACAGTGACACTGCCGTCATCATTAATAGCATAATCCGCAGTGACGTTTTCTAAACCACGCTCAAAAGAATGGTCCAAACGGGCAATTTCGTACCACTTACCTTGATATTGCTCAAGCGAAAAAGGGCTCACAGCGGTGACTTGCTCAGGTAAACCTGTACACCCGCTAAGCAAACTGCCAACAAATAAAGTAAAGCTAATAAAATAATGATTTTTCATCGTCGAGTCCTTAATAGTTCATGATTGAATTTACGTAATAACCTACAAAAAAGTTCACTTAATACTAGTGGTTAGAAAAAGCTTAGGTTAGGATCACTCTTTTACTAACTAAATGAGCTAATAATGAAGATATGGGTTGATGCCGATGCCTGTCCGGTGGTGATCAAAGAAATTTTATTTCGCGCAGCAGAGCGCACCAAAACTGAGACCATTTTAGTCGCTAACCATGCCATGCGTATTCCGCCCTCTAAATATATTAGCCGTTTGCAAGTATCATCAGGATTTGATGTCGCCGATGACGAAATCGTGAAACGCATAGCCGCCAATGATTTAGTGATCACCGGTGATATTCCACTGGCCTCTGAAGTGATTGATAACGGCGGCCAAGCACTTAATCCGCGTGGTGAACTCTATACCAGCGAAAATATTCGCTCATTACTTAATGTACGTGATTTTATGGACACTATGCGTTCAAGTGGCGTAGAAATGAATGGTGGGCCACCACCACTGAGTCAAAGTGATCGGCAAAACTTCGCCAATAATCTTGACCGCATTTTAGCTAAAAACACATGAGTAACAGCGTAACTAATATCGGCTTTGGTGATACCAGCTTTACTGTTGCGGTCTACATCGCAAATCTGCCACCAATGCCTGAATATAGCCATTTAAGCGCGGTTACACCACTGCATAACGGGCAAATAAACACCATTAATCAAGCATGTGGTAATGGCTGGCGTAAAGTGTTTAACGTGTATGCTAAGGTACTGTTTGCACTGCCAAGTGAGCATTATCAATTTGCTAAACTCGCCCCAACTTGGCAGCAATATCGCGATAGCCAATTATTGCAAAGCAATAGTCACACCGCCTTATTATTCAGTCCGCCCCAATTTAATTGCCGTAACACTTTGCATATTATTACAGGACGAACCTATGCCAAAGCGCTCATAAACCAAGGGCTGCTAACGGCAGAATTAGACTGGCTAGATGATGAGTTTGCAATAGATAAAGCCAACAAACTCATTGTTTGCCCATATTTTGACTATCGCCAATTGAGCAATATTAAAATAGCCCGACTCAGCCAATTAGTTGCCGAGTGTTTTGAATAATATGGCGCAGTATCATTTTGTTAGCTAATCTTAAATAAGTTAACAAACTACGGATTATTAAACTTCATGAAAATACTCGTCGTTGACGATATGCCGTTAATGCGCCATGTATTGATTAACATGCTCAGAGCACTTAACTTTCCAGATCTAGTCGAGGCTACTGACGGCGTGCAGGCCCTCTCATTTTTAAAAAACCAAGACTTTGATCTAGTGATCACCGATTTACACATGCCAAAAATGGATGGTAAAACCTTACTAAACAGCATTCGTGACGATCAAGCGTTAAAAGCCATCCCCGTGCTTATGGTTACCTGCGAAGATAACTCTGCCGCAATCAAAGAGATTATTGCCGCAAAAGTTAGCGGCTTTATTATCAAGCCGTTTTGCTTAAACACTCTCGATAAACAATTAAAGAAAATCGTGTCACTAAGCAGTGCTTAAGCAACCTAGCTTTGAGCTTAAAAAGGATGATCAACCATCACCCACATATTTGTGCCTTCGTTGGAAATAGCTAAATCAGTGCGTACGACTAAACCTGCCAACATAGCGCGCAAACCAACCCCGTAGTCAAATTTAATATCGTCGGTAAGCGTGCCAAAATCGTACTCAGGTGCGACTCGCCCAGCTTCAGCAAATGCCACTAATTGAAACCAATCGAGCTTTAAAAATTTCAGCCATTGCACATCTTCAATTGGATTATATTTAAGGGTATGACGGTACTCTGCCGTGGCATAAATAGCCGCTTTATCATGAAAACGATAAAAATCGTAACCTTTCATTCTTTTAAAACCACCTAAGGTTGCCCCCTCATTATATGGGGCGGCATCAGTTATTACCGTTGAGCCATTAGGGGTTTTAAGTAGATCCCAACTCGGTGAATAGGCGGTCCACAAGTTAAGCGCTAACACCCGCTGATGAGCATATTCAGACTCACCAAAGGAAAAAAACTTACTGGCACTAAATTGCCATAAGTCCCAATCATACTCTTTATCCCCCCATGGCGATGATGTTGTGTAAGAGACATACTGACGGCTACCAAAGCTCGGGTTAGTGCCAAAATCCGTATTGTCATATAACAAGCCAAATTCAACCGCTGACATATCACCACTGAGCTGTTGTGACTCAAATTCAAAACTTTGGAAGCGGCTAAAATAACGCATGGTGGCAACCATCGCCCCCGATGTCAGTGGGTTCCACTCTTTACCACCTGATGGAGCAGACACTAACATGCCATTTTTTAATTGGTAATCAACTATGCCGCTATCTTTGGTCGCGCCAAACGGCAGAGCATATTCAAGCTTCATATCAACCCAATTAGAATCGCCATCAGCTTCTAAATACTGCTCATTGTTTGATTCATTACTGCCTGGAGTGACGTCACCAGGAGCAACGGGTTGGCGAGCACCGGTATAAGCCCGTTGATCAGGAAAATAAGCCAATAAACCATTGGCACTTAAATACCAACGTTCACTATCGTTGATACGATAATTAAATACCCCAGCCCAAAAGCCATGACTCACATCACCTTTAAATGCGGTAGCACCAATTGTCATTTGATCTTGATGCCAACCTTTAAGCATACCGCCTACGCCTAAGTTAAACCCCATGGTCTCGGTGCTAAAAAAGTACGGCAAAATGAGGTTTTCTTGGATTTTATTCGGAGTTTCTTCGCGGTTAACACTCGACTTCATCTGCGTTACGTCAGCATGAGCAAGCCCCATACAACCACTAAGCAAGATTAAAGCCGCTACTTTTAGGTTTTTTGCCACTGTTATTTTCCCTATCCCAGCTCAACACTTTAGGTTGATTTTTACTCATCCAATTAAAGATACCAGTTAGTTATTAAACTGCAAAGCTGCGACTTATTGAATTACTTTAAATATGTTGTAGTCACTTTACTAATTATAGTTTCAACCTAAACAAACTGGGCTACGAAAAACCAGTACTTTCCCCAGTAGCCCAGTTTTATTACTGTTGTAATTGCAGTTTCAGCCAAATATCGACTACCGCTGCGTAGCTTAGTTTACTGCTTGCAGGTAATTCACCTCAACGGGTAAAGCAAGTGCTGACTCATAAAATGTAAACACCGCTGTAACATAAGGTTGTTGGTAATGCGTATCAAGTGCCTCTTGCGATGCAAATTGCTCAACTAAAAACAAACAGCTTTGCTCAGCATTGACATAAAGCTCGAAGCGCATGCAACCAGCTTCTGCCAAAGTTGCTGCTAAGATCCCCTGTAAACGCCCTTTACAATCATCAAACTGCTCAGGTTTTGGGGTTATTTTTGCCACAATATTAATCATTTTTGCTCCTTACTAAACAAACGCATAACCATTAAACGGATCGGGGGTGCCGCACTAAAGGCCACCACAAACGCCGCAGGCCACGCATTAGCAAAAGCTGTCATCCAACTTTGCATAAATGTTTCAGTTAAGCCTAAGTTTACGTAAGTCACCCAAGCCGATAATAAAAACGACATCAAAAATGAGAATGCCGCGGTAAATGTTAAATGAATTTTCATATCTCCTCCTTAGCGTTACTATATTCAAAGCCGAGACAGGCAAACAGTCACGAAAACGCAAACTAAGATTGAGAAATTGATATGCTTGATGATCTTCATTTATTTATTGAAATAGCGCGGCGTAATAGCATGAGCCAAGCAGCGAAGGATCTAGGGCTAAATTTATCCACCCTGTCAAGGCGTATTCAAGGGTTAGAGGACAAGCTCGCAGAGCCATTATTGCAACGCACAGCAAGAGGGATTGTGCTTACCACAAAAGGCGAGCTGCTTTATAGCGAACTTGCCGAGCAAGTGCTGGCGCTCAATGATCAGCTCAATCAACTAAACAGCAGCGAGCATGGCCTGAGTGATTTTTACTTACTGTGCCCACAAAACATTATGGCAGGGCCACTAATGCCGGCAATCAACGAATTCGCAGCCACTAATTCGGCGCTCAATCTGCACATTTACCCAAGCAATGCCAATAGTCAGCTCAGCCAAAAGCGTTTTGATTTAGCCATTCGCATTGGCGAACAACAAGATTCGAGCTATTACCAAAAACGCTTAGGTTCAATTGCTATTAAACTCATTGTTAAAAATAATGCGCCCACTACTCGGCTGGTTTTACCCTATACTGAATCGCAGTTCCCTGCAGGGCTTTTAAAACAGCTTAAACAAACCTACCCGCAAATTAGTTTTTGTTTTGATATAACCATTGCTAAAAATATGGTCGAGTCAGGGTATGGCGTAGGCCTACTGCCGATGAGTGAAATTGACACTATTTGTGAAAAACATGCCTTTAGTTATGTTGAACTACCAAAAAACTTCCCAGCAAGGCCTATATACGCTCTATGGCCACATTCTCGTAAGCCCAGCTATGCGGCAGAGCAATTAATTAGTTTAGTACAAACAAAAATTGCGCAAACGCCCAGCTTGCAAGGTAAAACGGTTGAGTTAGGAAGGTTCTAGGTTCAAAGAGCAGACGAGGCTTCGGGATACGAGCGGCGGGTTTCGAGCGACGGGCTAATCCTAGTTCCTAGTTGCTTCCCTATAACCTAGTTTTTAATTTTTTCTCTTCAGCGCAGCGCCTCATAACCTCTTTGTGAATAAATCACTTAAAAACATATTTGCACAAAGAGAAGATAATGAGAGTAAATGAGAAGATCAAAAATGCAGCGGGCTGCAGAATAAGCCTAGCGCCTAGTCACTTCCCTAGAACCCAAAACCTAGAACCTTTGCTACTCTTGCGCCATTTGACCTAACGGCAGTAAATTGATTACTCTCACGTAAAGTTTTAAAACTCAGAGGTATTTCAAATGAAGTTAGGCCGAAACGATCCATGTCCGTGCAATAGCGGTAAAAAGTATAAACGTTGCTGTATGGATAGCGCATCAAAGCAGCACTGCGAAGTATATGACGAAATAGCACAAACCATTGCTACTAACCCTGACTTAAGCCTAGATGAAATGAATCTGATAGCTCAACATAAAATTTCAGGGATCAACAATAGTTTATTAGATGATTTTTGCGGCCTTTCCGCTAATCAAATGGATAATTGGCTAAGAGCACCATTTAATGAGTTGGCAGGGGTAACAATAAGTATACCTAATGAGCTAACAGCAAGCCCCGTAATGCGCTACTTAGCGATAATACTAGATGAAGCGATGCAACAAGGTGGCTCATTTAAAGCAACAGCCAAAGGTAATTTACCAGCTCAAATAGCCAAGCAAGCTAGTGAATTACTTCCTGAGTTTGCCATATCTGAGTATGAAAAGCCCGTAAGTATCAGTGAGTTTGCCGGTAGTAACGAAGACAAAATTAACGCCTTACATTACACCCGAATTTTGGCAGATATTGCAGGTATTATTTACCTTCAAAACGGCCGCTTCCATGTTAAAAAAACTGCCCAAAAACAGTATCAAACTCATGGTATTAAAGCCTTTTTCTTACCTATGCTTGAAGCCGCCACCACACACTATAATTGGGGCTATTTTGATAGCTTTGTCAGTGATAGCGATCTACGCACTTTTTGGGTATTTATGCTGTGGCGAATCCAAACTCACGGATCGGTTGAGCAATTGATAGAAGAAGTCATTACCGCATTTCCTGCTCTACTAAATGAAACACCGGCGACCGAATACACAGAGCCCCAAGATTTGTTAGGTGTTTTAATCAGATCCCGTTTTATAGAGCGGTTTTTAGAGTTTTGGGGATTTATCACGGTTAATCCTAAACGATTTGCAGATGGCAAACCCATTGCAATAAAAGCAAATATACAACCTTTATTAAAGCAAACCTTTGCGTTTGATATATAAAAAGAGCACATTTTATTCGCCTCACCTAATGAGGCGAATAGCCAACTTAATTGCCTCATTGTGTATTTTGCGAATTGAAATCGTAGGAACCAGCTTTAGCTGTGATTGTTTTAAACCCAATTTTACCACCGAGCTCACCGAGGCGCGGCGCTACACAGAGAAGATAAAATGCTGCGGGCTATGGGTAACAGGCTACGAATTAACCCTAGCCACTAGTCACTTCCCTGAAGCCTAGCACCTTTTACTACCGTAGGCGTTAAGCTTGCTGACGCGGTCTTTATATTCTTTCTCTTCAGCGCAGCGCCTCATAACCTCTTTGTGAATAAATCACTTAAAAACATATTTGCACAAATAGAAGACAATGAGAGTAAATGAGAAGATCAAAAATGCAGCGGGCTACGTGCATCTCACAACGCGCTTGGGTTTATAACCGTTGACCCAAAACAAAAGGTTAATGGCAAACGCATCCCATAAACACAGCCATAGAGCTATTACTAGCGCAAACTTTTCAATTTGCGTTTTTAACACAGCACTTATAATTATTATTCGCCTCACTAAATGAGGCAATAAACTCACTTAATTGCCTCACTGTGTGATTGCGTTACAGCATAACGTGTACTTCGCCCCCCAGCTGCAGTTTTTGCAATAAACCCCAACCTCTGCAAATCAGCTAAATGGCGCGTAGCGGTAGCACGGCTCACCTTAGCCACTTTTTGATATTGGCTAGCACTTATACCGTGTTCAAATTGACCATCAAGTAATTTATTAAGCACTTTGACTTGTTGTTCATTTAGCTTTGTTTGGTCTTTACTAAGCCAATAGTTACTTTTAAAAACTGTTTGCTCAATATTTTTTAGCGTATGCTGTATTGCTTTATTAAGCGTGCCCAAAAACCAGCAGATCCACTGCGTAATGCAAAGATCGCCGCGTTGGGTCGCTTCAAGTACTTCGTAATAGCTTTTTCTGTCCTTTAAAATAGCCACCGACATCGCATAAAACCGGATTGCCTCGGCATGCTCTTGCGCCAGTGCTAAGTCAGTAATAAGTCGCGTAATACGCCCATTACCATCCTCAAGTGGATGTAAAGTTACAAACCATAAATGTGCAATAGCTGCGCGAATAAAAGGATCTAGCGTTGTGTCATTAAGGCTGCTGTTAAACCAATTAAAAAACCCCGATAGCTCACTTTCAATCCGCTCTCTAGGTGGCGCTGTAAAATGTAATACCGGTTTATCTAAGCGTCCCGACACTACTTGCATTGGCTCATTCCCACGTAATTGGCCACCTTCTATTTGCGTAAATAAACTCTGTTCACCAGCAAACAATAAACGATGCCAATTAAGTACTCGCTCTAAATCAAGTGGAGTATGGGTATTATTAATTGCATCTAACATCATTTCAGCAAGGTTATCACTTTGCACTGTCGTTGGATAAGGCTGCTCATCAATGTGGAGTTTTTTAGCAAGTGACGAGCGTACAGAAAATGCGTTAAGTTTCTCCCCCTCAATTGCACTTGAATGAATAATATTAGCGAGTAAGGTATCAAGCGCTTGCTGCTTTAATTTAACGTTTTGCAAGCCCATTTGCCCCATTAACAGCCCTTGGTTATACGTGACTTCACGCAAAATCGACGCCAATGCTTGTTGATCCCAACTAAAATCAGGCCAGTTTTGTTGTTGCCATATCCACATTATTATTCACCTCAAGGTTAATTAAGACCAGTATATGACAACTATTCGCCTCATACAATGAGGCGAATAACCAACTTAATTGCCTCATTGTTTGAGTTAACGAGCTTGCGCAAACCCTAGCTCCTAGTCACTTCCCTAGAACCTAGGCCCTTTCCCCGTAGGAAACGGCTTCAGCCGTGAATGTATTCAAATCTATGTTTAGTCTTTCCTCTTCAGCGCAGCGCCTCATAACTTCTTTGTGAATGAATCACTTAAAAACATATTTGCACAAAGAGAAGATAATGAGAGTAAATGAGAAGATCAAAAATGCAGCGGGCTACGAGTCGCGAGCGGCGTGCTATGAATTCAGCCTAGCGCCTTTAACCTAAAACCTTTTACCTATTCCCACCGTAGGCGTGCAGCTTGCTGACGTGAAAAGCGCAGCTTTTAAATTGTAGGCGGCGTTTACCTCACACCTTGGTTTTAATTTCAAATTATGTGTAAATGTCGCGTTGGCGACGGCAACCAAGGAGCGTTCTTTAGCAAATTAAAGCGCCGCCCGCCCCTTGGAACCCCACGGCTTTAATTGCTTCCATGCAATCGATTACCCATCAATTGAGTCTTTTCGGGCAAAATGGCAAAAAAAGCTAGATCACAAAGCAACCTTAAACTATCACTTTAATGAGTTCATGTATTTGACTAAAATTACTGTGCGCTTTATTATCACAGCGTACCCATCAACGTAAAAGGAATTACCGTGGCGATAGATATAGTTATTTGTTTTGATCCAGTGACAAAAAAAGCAGTTCAATGCAAAACTGACGAAAAAGATACTTTCTCAAAAGACAATAGCCATATAAAGAATGAAGTAATAACTTCTGGAACACCTTATATTTGGCGAAAGGAATACTCAAATTCCTTGAATGCCCCCTCAATTGAACAAAAAAATATAGTCAATCAATTTTCGCTTCTACCAGCACAATCCAGACGAAATATAGCAGGTATGCTGCGTGATTTTGGCAGCGAAACATTGCTGGCAATTTCAGACTTTCAAGCCCAAGTTATCCCCTTTTTAGCAAACAACACACATGGCCTTGTCGGCTCTGGTGCTACATCAGTTCAAGCCCGCAGCTCAAAGTTTGTCGCTTTAGCGTCTAAATATGAAGTAGCTTTAAAAGACATACGAGCTGCACATAAGTCAGGCACACCCAAATACCACATGGTCGCTTTAGAGCAAAAAGCGCTTGCTATATTTAAAGAGCTGCAAGTTAAATATCAAGCTGAATTACAACGTTTTATGAATACAAACCGTGCCAGTCGAAGAGGCACTATTTGGTCTAACCCTAATCGTGGTGTTCACATAGCAAAAAGTGCCAGACACTCAACTAAACTAGATATAAGCAGCACCGCAGAATTTAAAAAAATTAAATACATTGAAAACACAGGGCGTTGGCTTGGTAATGGTATGATCTTACTCGATGGTGCTTTTAGAGCTAACTCGGTTTACAACGATTATAGAAATGGTGACGACTGGCAAAGAAGTTTATCAACTGAATTGGCTAGTTTTGGGGCTTCTACTGCATCTGGTATTTTTTTAGGCTCTATCACTACCACAGCACTAAGCTCTATACTTATGCTAACTCCTTATGGATGGATTGTTGCGATAGCTGTAGGGTTGTATGTAGGGTTTGAAACTTCACTTTTCATTAATAATAATACTAAAAAAATCACAGAGAATATATATGATCGCAAACCAATATTTTGAGCATGATACTAATGCCACCATTTAAAATTGCACTATCCATTATGTTCCTTTTTATGATAATGACATTTTTATTTGCTGTTTTATTTACTCGAATATCAATAAAACATATTAATAAAAATATGGAAAAAGAAGGCGTATACTCACCCAACTGGGATAAAGGTATAGGAGCAAGTGCTCCTTTTTATGCTATGGCAATTTTTTTTGAACGCTCGCGCGTCCCAACACCACTTTTTGATGGACGTTATATAGCAAAATACGCGAGACCTCTTGATAGATTTTTAGCATTTTTTCATCTAATAACGACAATGGGACTACTCATAAGTACGTTTACTGCTATGTATTTAGAGGCATAGGAGCTTATCAACTGAACTAACTAGTTTTGGGGCTTTTACTGTATTCGGATTATTTGTGGGTACATCTTTAATAACAGCGCTAAGCTCAATATTAATTTTAACACCTTATGGCTGGGCAGTTGTTATTGGAGTAAGTCTTATAGCAGGGTTAACAGCGAGCATAAAAATGAACAACTTTATTAAAAAAACCACTGAGGATATATACGATCGAAAACCTCTATTTAAAGGAGGCTCTTAGATGCCTTTAGCTGAGCTTGCAGGGTATTCGCTTTTAATTTTTCTTGTTATTTCTTTTGCTTCATCGATATTATTTTTAATAATTTCGATTAAGTATATTAATAAAAATATGGAGAAAGATGGCGTGGACCCACCTAGTTGGGATAGAGGTATCGATGCTAGTGTGTCATTTTATATATTTGCGATGTTTTTTGAACGCTCCCGCATACCAACACCAATGTTTGATGGACGTTTTGTAGCCAAGTATGCAAGGCCCAGTTGATAAAGTAATAGGCGCAACCCATTTGGTTTCAGTCACAGGAATGATGCTTTGCCTTTGTATTGTTTCTTATTTTTCAGTTGGTTAATCAAATAAAGTAAAACTATAATTTAGGGAGCGTTATGGTGACTTCGACTCATTTATCAGAGTGTTTATTTTTAGCTTTTGTTGTTTTCTAATGCACATACTAGAAATACTATTATACAGCACCATTTTTTTCTTTTTTTATCTAATGATAATGGCTGTTTTATTTCCACGTATTTCAATTAAATACATTGATAGTAAAATGATACAAGATGGAATTAGCTCCCCAAGCTGGGATAGAGGTATAGGTGCAAGTGCGCCATTTTATGCTATGGCTATTTTTTGTAAAAGAGCACGAAAACCAACACCACTGTTTGATGGAAGTCATGTTGCAAAGTATGCAAGACCAATAGACAAGTTTTTAGCTTTTTTACACCTTATTTCTACCACTGGCTTTTTGTTGAGTGTTTTTTCTATGATGATTTTCCCCCTGTGTCAGGATAGTTGTCGCCTCTAACTTTTAATAGAGGCAGATATAATGAGACGTCGATTTACACAAGAATTTAAAGTTCAAGCGGTTGAAAAAGCATTATCTCAATGTGATGATGTTCGCTTAGAAGATATTGCAGATGATTTAGGTGTCGGTTATTCAACGTTACAGCGTTGGATAGCACTCGCAAAAAAACATCAACTTGAAACACACCAGACGGGTAGCCAAATGACAGCAGAAAAACGACCACAAGACTGGAGTTTAGAAGAAAGACTCAGCGCGATTATTGACTGTGGTCATTTAGATGAAACAGCCATTAATGAATACTGTCGTAATAAAGGGCTTTACCCGCATCATATTAAGCAGTGGAAGCAAGATTTTGCCCAAGGACCTACAACGAAACTAGCTAAATCAGACAGTAAACAGCTTAAGCAAGAGATAAAACAGCTGCAAAAAGAACTGAATCGTAAAGATAAGGCCTTAGCTGAAACAGCCGCTCTGCTTGTTCTCAAAAAAAAAGCGGATGCACTCTGGGGTTTCAACGAGGACGATTAACAACACTGGCTGAGCGACATGAATTAATAAAGCTTATTACAAACGCGCAGGATTCTGGGGCAAGGAAAGAAAAAGCATGTGAGTTACTTGGGCTGACGGTAAGAACCGTTCAACGTTGGATTGAAGCTGACAATATGACTGACAAGCGAACAAGTACGATAAAACGGCCACCAAACCGTCTCACAGAGTTAGAGCGACAGCGTATTATTAATACGGTTAACTCAACTGAGTATGGGCATTTACCGGCCAGTAAAATAGTCCCTAAGCTGCTTGATAACGGCATATGGATAGCGTCTGAAAGTTCATTTTATCGTGTCATGAAGGCACATAACTTATTAACACATAGAGAAAAAGTAAAGCCGGCAAAGCCGATGAAAAAGCCAAGAGCATTGAAGGCAGTGCGTGCAAATGAAGTGTATACCTGGGATATCACCTATTTACCAACGAGCGTAAAAGGGCAATTTTTATACTTATATTTAGTGATGGACATTTTTAGTCGAAAGGTTGTCGGTTGGCAAATTCACGACACACAATTAAGTGAATTAGCCGCAGATTTAATGAAGGATATTTGCAGTCGAGAGCAAATAAAGCGAGAGCAAGTTACGTTGCACTCAGATAATGGCAGCCCAATGAAAGGCGCGACATTGTTGGCAACATTACAGGAGCTAGGCATTGTGCCATCATTTAGCCGACCGTCAGTAAGTAATGACAACCCGTACTCTGAGTCGTTATTTAAAACGTTAAAGTATCGCCCAGAATACCCAGAAAAGGCATTTGAAGATATAAGCGCAGCAAGAGAATGGGTAAGCGGATTCGTTGATTGGTACAATAATGAGCACCTACACAGTGGTATAAAATTTGTGACGCCAAATCAACGTCATTCAGGTTTAGATAAAGAGATATTAGCCAAGCGTCAGCAGGTAAACGATGCTGCTAAATTGAATAACCCAAGTCGTTGGTCAGGAAAGTCACGAGATTGGTCAATGATAAACGAAGTAAATTTGAATCCTGAGAAAAAAGAAGAAATGCGGGCGGCATAAAATTTAACTTGAGGCGACAACTAACTTGAAAAACTCCGTTTTAGAGGCTTTTTTTTACTAAGCTTGCAATTTTTTGGTAAGTAAAAAATAACTGAAATATGCGAAAGCACAGCTTTTAAATTATAGATAGAAGCCTACCTCGCGCTTGGATTTTTATTGTAACTATCTCATTCGGGGTGTTTGCCAGATTGCTGGCGGCAACCAAGGACGATTTGTCTTCAAAAAAACAACGGAAAACATTTATGATCGTAAGCCTATCCACAGGAATATTCTATAGATGGAGTTAGCACCTTTTTTAATTTACTTATTCTATATTTTTCTCATCCTAAATTCGGATAATAAGTGCAATTTCTCAGATTAGATGGCCAGCTGTTATAATTCGGCCATTTTCTCGCCAAAGGAAATTGCTTTAATGAAATATAAACAGCTGACACAAGAAGAAAGATACCAGATTTACGCGTTAATAAAAGCAGGAAATAACCAAAAGCAGATAGCTGAAGAACTAACTCGTTCACCGTCATCTATTTCTAGAGAGCTAAAACGCAATAAAGGACTTAAAGGCTATCGGCCTAACCAAGCCAATAACTTTGCTGAACAAAGACGTAAGTCATCTTTCAAAGCAAGTAAGTTAACAGAGGACGTCACTCACTGGATTAATAAATTGTTGCATGACGGACTTTCCCCTGAGCAAGTGGCAGGCCGCTTAGCTTTAGAGAAACAGGTCGTTTTACATCATGAAACAATTTATCAATATATTTACAGAGACAAGGCTCGTGGTGGCAAGCTACATAAGACACTCACTCGTGCATGTAAAAAGTATAAAAAACGCTATGGAAGCTATGATAAACGTGGACAGATAGTTAATCGAGTCAGCATTGATGAACGCCCAAGTATTGTGGATTCAAAGTCTAGGATTGGTGATTGGGAGGGCGATACAGTGATAGGTAAAGGGCGTAAAAATGCGCTTGTCACAATGGTTGAACGTAAAACGTTATATACAGTCGTTCACAGAATTGAAAGCAAGCATGCGAAAATAACAGCCGATGCGCTGATCACGTGTATGACACCATATAAAGGTAAGGTTATTACCGTGACGTTAGATAATGGAAAAGAGTTTGCTCACCATGAGCATGTTGCACAAAAATTAGAAGCTGATGTGTATTTCGCTCATCCCTATTCATCATGGGAGCGGGGCATAAATGAGAATACCAACGGCTTACTTAGACGCTTCTTCCCCAAGGGAACTGACTTTATGGCGCTAAGTGAAGCAGAGATACAGGCGGCAGTTGATAAGCTCAACCATCGGCCAAGAAAAACAAGAGGGTATAAAACCCCTCATGAATTATTTACGGGGCAATCAGAAGTTCTGGTGGCTGCATAATGATTGCACTTAATACTTGAATTCAAGCATTAGTACTTTTGCTTCATCGATATTATTTTCAAGAATTTCGATTAAGTATATTAATAAAAATATGGAGAAAGATGGCGTGGACCCACCTAGTTGGGATAGAGGTATCGGTGCTAGTGCCTCATTCTATATTTTCGCCATGTTTTTTGAAAGGTCCCGAACCCCGACTCCGATGTTTGATGGCCGCTTTGTAGCCAAACATGCAAGACCTGTTGATAAAATAATTGGCGCAATTCACTCTATTTCAGTGGCAGGCACAGTAGTGTGTCTTTGTATAATTACCTATCTTCAAAATAGCTAATAGTAAATTAAATTCACATGACACATTGTTTTCGGAGTATTGCGCAGTTTTTAAATTATAGGCGGGAGCTTATATCCGGCCTTGATTTTATTATATTTTTAATGGGTAAGCTTATAATGTTGAACATGCCTTAATCGCAGCCGCTATGGCAGAAGCACTTTGTTTTGAATATCCGCCGCCACCAGTAACCACTGTTGGTATTTCAAGCGTTTTTAAGTGAGACAGTATGATTTTTTCACGCTTAGCAACATCTTCAACAGTAAGCTTAAAACCACCTAATTTATCAACAGCCAATACATCAGTCCCTGCTATAACAAAGGCCAAAGCATAATGACCCGTTATTAACTCAAGCGCTTGGGTTAACTTTTCTAAATATTCGCAGCCTTCTACACCACTTTTTAACGGAACCGGAAAATTCACCCTGTTACGAGTAAATTGTGAGGTTGGGTAAATATCCTCATTGTATACATCTAGTAAATGCACATTTTCGTTGTCTTTGAATGAGTACGCATTACCGTTACCATGATGAGCATCAACGTCGATAATTAATACTTTATCAGTTTCACTCAAGTGGCCACTCTTTCGCAATTGTTGATAGCTAATACCAATATCATTATAAATACAAAAACCTTCCATATTTAAATTACTAGCATGATGAAAGCCGCCTGATAAGTTCCACATAATCCCACCAGACTCCAAGGCTTTTTCAGCCCCTAATAAAGTACCAGCAACAGCTAAGCGCATAGGTGTCAGGATTTTTTTATCTAGAAAATCAAAGCCAACAAAAGGAATTTTTGGAACTTCAAGTGCACGGAGAACAAGTGTTTTACTTAAAACCAACTTTCTCATTAATTCATTAAGATACTCATTGATCACTTTAGTAGAAATAGGTCCATTTGGATGGATTATTTCAATGTTTAAGCCATCAAGCTCAGAAACGACCTTAGCAAATTTTTCACCATCAAATGGATGCAAGTATTTCAGTACCCCTAATTGATAGTTAAAGCGTGGTTCATAAATAACTTTCATGTTTATGCGTTTTCCGTATCAGCAAGTTCTTTAGCGTAACGTAATACTTCATGAGGTGTCCAGATACCCGTTCCTAGTACTCTTGCTAATTTGCCATATGCAGCTGCATTTGGTTTAAAACTGGGTTCTTTATTACAAGCTACTTTTAAACAATCAGCCACAACATTTGAGCAATTAAATTTGGCGAGTTGATATTGTGGTATATTCTCCATCAAAGAAACCACATAATCTTCCAAGGCATCTGTATTAGCATCTGGAATGGTGACAGTTAGTGGGCGACGGTTACCTTCACTCTCAATGTCGAGTTCAAGAGCCCGCATAAAATGCCCTGGTTGGCGTCGTTTTATTTTTAAATCTTTTTTACCTGCGCCATCTGCCGGCCAAAAACTAATATAAGTTGTGCCAAATGAGATTGAGGCATGGCCAACCATATTACCATGAGGTAGCCAAACATGTACTTTCAACATAGCAAAAATCCTTTTTTATATTTCCTAATTTAGGTTCAATGTATATATTTAAAGACTAAAAATCAATGAGAAAATTAAATTCCGCCATGCAATCTATTACTCATCAATTGAGTTTTAGGGCAAAGTAACGAGGGATTAACTTGTCAGCAGCGTTTAAATTTACTGTAGGCGTTAAACTTGCTGACGCGAAAAGCGCAATTTTTAAATAGGTAGATGCGATTTTATATCGCGCTTTGGGTTTTAATTGCAAATTTTTAGTTATGTCGCGTTGGCGACGGCAACCAAAGTGTGATTTGTCTTTAAATCAACTCTGCTGCAAATAATTCATCCATGAAGCTGGGTTCCTGTCAGCATCCATGCTTCCACTTCCTCACGCTGCGAAACTTCGTTTCGGTCAATCGTCACCCACGACGCCCCGAGGATCAAACAGCTTCCTCAATTTAAATTAATGATATGAACGTAAATGCTGTGTATTCGCCCAACTTGCACATCCCTGTACGCTCCCCAGTTCGGGTATCCCTACCCTCTCGTTCAAAACTGCGTTTTTCACCCATGGCGAAGTCACAGCTTAACGCGCATCCATGCGCTGTTATTACTCATCATTAATTTAATTTCGGGTGTGATCACGGGGGAATTGTCTTAACAGCAGTCTTTATACAAAGTTTGTCGATGTACAAAGAGTTATGTATATTAAATTCAACTTAGTTTGAGTAACTAAAATGGCTGTTCAAGATCAAAAAGGTAAATGGCTTTCGAGTAAAGAGGCGATGGCGTATCTGAAAATATCAGGCTGTGAGCTTATGCACCGCCGTGAACGTGGTGAGCTTAAGTTTGAAAAGCGCGGGCGGGCATATTTTTATTATATTGTAGTTAGCAATAAGACTACGCTTAACTTTTAAAATATAACCTCATTCGAGGTTTTTGCCAGATTGCTGGCGGCAACCAAGGGGCGCATAGCGCCGTACGCCCCTTGAAACCCCACGGCGCCCCGAGCATTTTGCAGTTTCTTCAAAACCTCAATTGATATGAACGTAAACGCCGTGTATTCGCCCAACTTGCACATCCCTGTACGCTCCCCAGTTCGGGTATCCCTACCCTCTCGTTCAAAACTGCGTTTTTCACCCATGGCGAAGTCACGGCTTTGATTGCATCCATGCAATTAATTACTCATCAATTAAGGTTTTTCGGGCAAAATGACGGGGGAATTGTCTTAGCATTAGCTTTTAATTCAATAATGAGTTAATGCTTGTTTACATTGCATTTTTTAGTAAACTGAATGTTCGCAAACAGGGAGCGATTTAATGCAGCAAATTGGTATTTACGAGCAGTTAATTACTCAGGTAATTGAACAAAACTTAAATCGCGATCAATTTTTTTAATTGCAAATTTTTAGTTATGTCGCGTTGGCGACGGCAACCAAAGAGAAGTAAACGCCGACTTCTCTTTGGAATCTCTCGGCGCCCCGAGGATCACACTGTTTCCTCAATTTAAATTAATGATATGAACGTAAACGCGATGAAACACGTCCGTGTGTAAGCATCGCTTAACGCGCATCCATGCGCTGCTATTACTCATCATTAATTCAATTTCGGGTGTGATCACGGGGGAATTGCTTAGCTTCTGTGTTCATATTTATACAATTAGCTGCTATTTTAGCCAGTCATCCTCTTTAATCTCATATAACTCTTTATGACTCGGATCATGCCTGGTATGATTCTCTGTCTTTTTTATTTTGTAGTTGCTTAGTTATGGAAAACGGTGAAATTCTTGTCATTGATTTGTTTGCAGGGCCTGGCGGCCTTGGTGAAGGGATTTCCGCAGCTAAAACAGATGACGGTAAAACACCTTTTCAAATTGGTATTTCTGTTGAAAAAGATACTAATGCACATCAAACTTTAACCACTCGCGCTTTTTTTCGTTTACTCAAAAACAAGTCTCAGCCGTTAGATAATTACTATGATTACCTACATGGAAAAATTACACGAGATGAGTTATTTGAGCTTCACCCCGATATTGCATTCGAAGCCAATCTAGAAACATTAAACGGCGCAAAAGAGCTTGGTAAAGACAATGAGCTTATACACAAGCGAATTACAGAGCTGGTTAAAAAACATAAAGGTCCGAAAGTTTTAATCGGTGGCCCTCCTTGCCAAGCATATTCATTAGCTGGCCGCTCACGTAATGCCGGAAATAAAAGCTATATTGCAGAAGATGATGCTCGTCACTTTTTATACAAAGAATATTTACAGGTAATAAGCCTAGCTAAACCAGATATTTTTGTAATGGAGAATGTTCGCGGAATCCTAACAGCCAAAGTTAATGGCCAAGTTATGTTTCCGCAAATATTGGAAGACTTGCGTAACCCTGGCTCAGTAACTAAACAAAAAAAGATTCCAAAATATAAAATCTATTCATTAGTGGTTGATGCCGAGAACCCAAAAGATCCACAATACAAGGACTCTGCCGATTTCTTAATTCGCTGTGAGCAATACGGTATACCTCAAGCAAGGCATCGTGTGATTTTACTGGGTGTGCGTGAGGATATAAAAGCAACTCCAGAAACACTAAAACTATGCGAACACCAAGTTACCGTAGAGCAAGCTATTAGTGACTTACCAAGTTTACGCAGCGGTTTTTCAAAACAAAAAGATAACGCAAAAGATTGGGAAGCAGCTGTTACTAAAAATGCAGAGAAATTAAAACAGATTCTAACAAAGCAATTTGACCCAGAATCAGCAAATAGCTTAAATCTTCAACCAAAAATCGGTTTATCTAGAATAGAAACTGCATTGAGCGACAAAACTCCAGCTATGCCAGAGTCATTAAAAGCCTGGTATATAGACCCTAGCTTAAATGTAGTGCTAAACCATGAAACCAGAGGGCATATGGTCAATGATTTACTTCGCTACGCTTACTGTGCCGCATATGCCCAAATAGAAGGCTCATCACCTAAATCTCGTCACTTTCCACAAGAGTTAGCTCCAGCCCATGCAAATTGGGATACAGGCACACACGCAGACCGTTTTAGGGTTCAAGTAGCAGATAAATACGCTACTACCGTAACAAGCCATATCTCAAAAGATGGCCACTATTTCGTGCATTACGATCCACAGCAATGCAGAAGTTTAAGCGTTAGAGAAGCCGCACGCTTACAAACATTCCCTGATAACTATCTTTTTGAAGGTACAAGGACAAATCAATACGTACAGATAGGTAATGCTGTACCACCATACTTAGCTTTCCAAATAGGGCAATTAATAAGTAATTTTTTACTTCACGCAAAACAATAGTTTTGTTAAGCAAAGTGAAAGCCTTCTACTAAGGCTTTCTTTTCAATGTCTAATAAAGATAAACATTGTTTCTCAGTTGGTATCTTAGTAGGAATGGCTGCTGCTATATCTAAAATCCCCTTTTCTTTGTGACTCAATACAAACGAAGTTTTATTCCAATCTTGCATTTTCTTCCAGTATTTATCAGTTTTATCGAAAACATATTTCTGAGCTTCGATACCATTATCGATGCATTGGACAGTAGCAGCTTCTTTTTTTTGTTCTTTAGCTACGATTGGATCTATTAACATATTTTCTACAGCACTATTTAAAGGAACATGCGTGTTTATCACTCTCTCCCAACAATCGGGCTTTTTACACCATTCACCAATGTTAGTAACGTGTTGAGGCGTATCTTTAATAGCTTCATTTACTTTTGCTGCGATATCAAGAAGGTTCTCTAGCAACTCAGGAGGCAAAGACTGTTTATTCCAAATTGCCATAAGGTCTAGTAACTTACCTTTGCCATCAATCATATGTCGGAACTTCGATATTGTATAAGTAACAATATTGGCCTTATATCCGCCATACCACGGCTGTTTCATAATTTTTTTATCTAATTCTTTAAATAGAATTGCTTTAGTGATTGATTCTTTAAAGAATAACTCATTGAATGGTTTATCATCTTTATTCCATTGTTCCGTCATTACATCAGCAAATCTACCGAAATTTTTCTGAGCACCTAGGCTTACAATATGTGGCATTTTTTCCCATGAATTATAAAACTTAGCTAAATCTGTTTTAGTTAGCATTTGTGGCTTAGGGTTAACCTTCTCAAACTTTTTCTGTTCAGCAGGAGTTAGTTTAGTTTTGGCTGTAATGTATTGACCACGTGCTCTTTCATAAAACCAATGAGTTTCTTGAAGCCCACCTTCAGAAGATGGTGCCCAAATTCTTCTAGAAAGCTCTTCAAAACGCCAGTGAAAAGGGCTGTTAGAGAAGAAATCTGCGGCATTAACCTTATTTTGAGTATTAGCAAACTCCGAAATTTTAGGAACAATTGTTTCTACAAACTCCGGCGGCACGATGGTTAATTTCACCTGAATAAAAACTTGAGATAAATCTGCTTTTTCTTTTTTCAATGTATTGTATATTGACGCTGTAGTTTGCCCGCCATTCACGATTTGTAAATTTTTTAGTTTGGAGATCATGGTATTGCCATGCTCTTCATATGTCGTGATTTCTTCCGCTGTAGCTGTTAAACCATTATTAAATGCAAAAAACATATTTGGCTGATTTATAATGGTATTCCTCATTCCTTTATTTACTTTTCCTTTAAATTGAAGAAATGTTCGTACATTTTGCTCTAGTAGCCTCTCGGTATACTTGTCATAAAGTTTGGATAGTAGTGAGCCGGGTAAGACTAATAAATATGACTGGTATTCATCTGTTTGCGAAAACGCCTTCAGACAAGGAAGGTAGTTACCAAACTCTTCTTTAAAATCAATTTCTATTGATTCCTTACCTGTTTTAGATGAGTCAATACGATAAATTCTCTCAATGTCCCATATATCAAAATTAATTTTTATGCCGTTATCGCTATCAACAGAGGGAATAGATTTAATTGACTTACTTGTTTCACCGTTGGTAATTATAATAACTTTAATACTTGTGATCCCAGACGACTTAAGACATATCTCCCGTACAAGTGGATACGCAAGATCTGTCTCCTCCATAGTTTGATAGAAACTACTATCTAGGCTTCTTTCAAAAAATCGAACAGCCCTTTTTGAAATTTGTGTCGCTAGCGAAGTCGTTAAAGTTTCTAGACTATCTTTATAATGGGATACGATTAATGTTAATACTCCATTTTCATCATTTTGGTGCCACGCATCTAGCTTAAGCCCTAAAGAGTCTTTTTTATAACTACAAAGACTGTAATTTTCTATAACAGCTTGTTCAACCAAATAATCGCAAACTTTTTCAACAAAAACAGGTTCATTAAACTTACTTCCAACTTCAGCCTCGCTATAAATTTCCTGCATAAAGTTTGTGTAAAATAATTCTAAACTCATACTGCTGATACCCACGGTTCTTCAATTAAAAATGGTTCACAATTTGTCAATTCCAAATCATAAGTTACGTTGGAAACCCCATTTGGAATATTTGATAAAGTAATTCTCGGAAAGTCCCCTGATACGCAGTAGAACTTCTTAAAAGCTACTATATAACTAAAAGTGGAATACTCTTCGCTATGCGCGTACCCTATGTTTAGTAAAGCGTCTTGGAATTTTTCAAGCTGTTGTGAGTGTCCCTCTTCTTCAAGTATGCTTTGAATACTCAAAATTAAGTTAGGAAGTGACAGTGCGTCTTGAGCTTCAGGCTCAGTTCTTCCTAGAGTGATCACGAATAAATAGAGTTCATCTAACTGCCCACACAGCTGTTCTGCGGATGAGATTTTTATTTTTGGCGATGATGTGCCTATTTGACACTTTACCTCTACAGCCGCATTTTGAATATTAAAGTCTTGCGGACTGCCTTCCGGCCCGGTCCAGAAGTCTATTGCTTGAGCTACTCCATACTTTTTTGCCAAATGATGATTTAAGTAGACCAACTCTCCTATTAGCCCTTTAATTATTCGTTCTGGTAATAACTTTTCTTTATCTTTTTTTAAGAATTCTCTCCAGCGCTCAATTCTTCTAAAAATAACAGGCACTACTGCTGATGGTTTTAACACTCGCGTAGCAGAAATAATGTCATTGCATAACGAAAAAAATAGTTCCCAGTCGCTGGGATTTTTGAGACTCAAAACTAATTGTTTAGTCTCTGCTATAGAAGTAACCTCTATTCCTAATAGAGACGGATATTTTGGTGGCAATTTACATTCATTCGTTAATTTACAAACAAATAAGTACCTACCCAACCTATCTTTAGCCCAATAAATATCTAACGGATGCTTATGGTCAATTCGTCTTGCCGATAAGTCTGCTTTTGGTGTTTTGATGCTTTCCCAAGGATTAATCATTTTCTAATTCATCCTCTTCTTCAAGTAAGCTGGAAAATTCTTGCTTCCACCATGTTGTATTAACGATGTATTCAACAAGGTTTTCAGGTCTGCCTTTACCTGCTTCGCCCGGAAAACTAATACTCCATGCTAAAGCTGTTTGCTCTATTGCAGGTTCTTTTGTTTCCCCTAACTCATAATCTAATAGGTAAACGGTCAATAATGGACGATCTCTTAATTGTCGTAATAACTTTCCTGATAGAGATCTAGGATTCTCTAGTTTTTTAATATGCGCATCTATTTTTGCTTTGTCTACTCCTGCTCTTTCCCATTTGGGATCACTAAACCGCCTTTTGCTGGATGTTATAGCACTTTTCGTTTCCTTATACAGACTTACAGTCCGCATTAAGGGGTGCATGATAATGCTTTGCCTTGTGTGGGCCTTATATTCATTCTGAGGCTTAGAGTTACTGATTAATTGAACGTCCCAATTGCAATTAATTTTTCCGATGTAATCTAAAATAGGCTTTGGTTCTGTCATTATGGAAGCTGGATGATTTGTATAGGCATCGATAAACCTTTTAATAGGCTCATCGTTAATATTTTGAAATAAATAATTGGTACTTGAGGTATTAATCAGGCTATTAGTAAGCAGTAAATCCTTTATTAAGTAATCTAAAGCTGTTTTGTTGCTGTCCTGTAAGCTGTTAGAAGTACCTAAAACAGTTGTTTCAACATGTCGTCCATGTAAACTAATTTGCCTCAATACACTTGTACCCGT
This sequence comes from Pseudoalteromonas sp. KG3, assembly GCF_030436385.1. Classification (NCBI taxonomy): domain Bacteria; kingdom Pseudomonadati; phylum Pseudomonadota; class Gammaproteobacteria; order Alteromonadales; family Pseudoalteromonadaceae; genus Pseudoalteromonas; species Pseudoalteromonas sp. KG3. Next base: position 958,573 of record NZ_CP098524.1, on the reverse strand, counting down.
ACGCATCTTATTTCTTGCTGTTACAATAAGTGATTCAGGGTGGCTGCGAACACATAATCCAAACTCTTCAGGCGTAAGCTTGGCATTTTCCATTCTTTTAAATTCATCTCTTAGTTCTTCGGTAACGTCAGAGATATGTTCATACCAAGAAATTGCATCATAAGGCATATATAACCGACAAAGTTCAGCAAAACCGTCTCTATAGCCAAACCATCGGCCCATTTGCATTAAAGTGTCGTACATCTGCGTGTTTCGAATAAAATAACTAACTGTTAAGCCTTCTAAAGTTAGCCCCCTAGATAGGCTTAATCCACCAACAGCTATAATGCTTCTTCCTTTAGGGTAATTTTCTTTACTGTAATCTAAAGGCTCTGAATTTTTTGATGCGTTGACCTCAATTGTTTTAATTGGGGATACCGCTCTTTTTAAAGTTAATTGAACCGATTTCCAATCAAATTCAACTTCTGAAAACTCTTTATCAAAAGTTTCTTTCAAGCTTCTAATAGATTCATTTTTAATTGCTTGTAATTCATCCAATGCATAATGATTAATAATGTTTCTTCTAAGTTCATCAACATAATCATGTACTAATAATTTTATATGGCTTTGTACATCAGTAAACCGACTAACATTTATCAGCATAGAATTATGTTTAAATTCTTGATCTCTTAAGATCCGAATAGCTCTAATTAAGGTAAATACCCTAATTGCCTCTTCCAGTGACGCAGGAATAGCTTCAGGTACATAATCCTTTTTATGGGAAGGAGGAAGCAAATCTTCAAAATCTAGTAGCTCTCGAACTATGTCTAAATCAGAATCTGAGCTAAATATTCTCTTCGAGCCAACATAATTTGAGGGAGCGTCTAAGCTAATAATAAAATCTCTTGGAAAAAGCTCATCACCTATCATTTCATCATTGTTATCTGGATCGATAAAAATATTTGCAAAAGGTGTAGCTGTGTAGCCTAGATACATATTTTGTCGAAATAGCTTAAGTAACTCGCGGATCTTACTATTAATCGCAGTCACATCAGAGTCTTCTCTGTTTGTATTTATTGAAGCATGGTCAGCTTCATCATCAACTAGAAGAAACGGAAACTGGTCTAAGTTAAGGTTATTGTTTTTTAACCAGTTTATGAGGTTTTGTAGTATAGCTTTATTCTTTTTGATAACTAAGACAACAGGCTGATTAAAATTATCTAAAGTTGATCCTATTTGTTTAGCTATGCTGTTTTTAAAGTCATGAACAGTAGTTGTAAATGAAATTGGAACTTTGTCATGTGAATATTTACCTACGCCAACAAGCCTATCTTTCAATGGGATGTCATCTAATTGCTTAGAGCTATCAACCCCTCTAAAGCCTTCATCAATCCTTTCTTGTGTCTGACTTCTGAGAGCACTCAATATACCAGCAAGTACAATAATAACTTTATAACCAGCATCTGCCGCTTTATTTATAACACCAGTATAGTTAGCAGTCTTACCTGATTGCACGTGACCAACAACTAACCCCTTTCTTGACCAATCACCTTCTTTTTTGGGGTTTTCTAAATGGTCCAATATTTTGTCAGTCACTAGATCTAACTGCGTTACTACTTTCGGTGGGAAATTTGAATGCGATAAGTGTCTTTTATATCTATTCCAGAAGAACCAATCAATGTCGCCACGGTTATCCTCTAACCAAGGAATATAGTCTTGTGCTTCAAAATAGGACCCTAAAGTCATACTTATATCAAATCGTTCTTCCAGTTTTGTGACTATCAAATTTATATCGTTTTCATCAGTAACAGATAAGCTATACGCCATCATTTTTACTGTCTCAAGAATCATTTCTGAGTCAATCTGATCTAGTTCCTTTTCGCCGACTTTAGCTACTAAAAATTTTTCACTTAAATCTTCTATTTGGTTTAGTTTAACGATATCAGTCATAATTAGAGTTCCATTTCTTCGATTATTTTAAGGCTTAAATCAGCATGTGAAGCCATTGGCTCTATCTGAGTAATCTTTTCTACAATTTGTTCTTTAGATAACTTTTCATTTTTGTAGATCGGCAAAAATACTTGAATAATATTTTTCAATTCTTCTTTTGGCACACTTGGTTTAACAACGTTTTCAGGTGAATTTGCAAAATCATTAAAATATAAGTCTGAAGGGAAAGAAGACTCTACAGACGTTAAAATATTGATAAATTCTTTTTGTAAGTCATCTCCCAGCTTATTTTTGAGAGACTCAATTAAAGGGTGGCTCTTGCTTATTTCATAACTCACCTTTCCAGAAGCTACATTCCTATTCCAAAATGGCTCTAAAATTTTTGACTTAAGTCGGTGACCTTTTTGTTTAAATACCCGTTTTCCTGAATATTCTACTTCTGAGATAATTTGCTTTAATCCTCTTCTTACGACTTCAGGAGGGCTTGCATTTGATTTTTTAACATCAATTTTCCAAATATGATCTAGTGAATTTGGTATATCTACTCTTACTCGAACTAATTTAGTCAACTCTTCTTTGGGCATTAATCTAAACCAAGTACTTTTGATAATTAATCTTTTGTTTCTATATACATAAAAGCCTTGGTTATGAAGGTACCCTCCATCTCCAGAATATTTCTCATATTCTTGAGGAGAAACTTTTGTATAGTGTGGGAGCACGAAAGGTTGGACTTTAATTTCTTTTGAGTCTACATAAATAGACTGTGATGGAAGCTCCAATGTAGCATTATGAGAAATGTTAAAGGGATCAATACCTTCAAGGTTGCCACCATTTAAAAATATTCGTATAGATTTTTTGCCGGGCCCTGCATTGAGAAAACGATGATATGTTAATTCAAGATGCTTTCTTGAATGATCAATGATTAAATTTAGCTTTTTTTCCCTAATGGCGAGAGAATCAAACGAATCTAATCTATCTAGCTTCCTCCATAATACAATTGTGCCGGAAGATTTTTGATCTAAGTTTAAAAGCAGCTCATTTAACTCTACAACTTGATGTAAATCATTTGAGTCTAAAACTATTACTTTCCAACCTGTATCAGGGTTTTCAGTTATTTGGTCGAGATCCCACTCCATCGCAGAGATGCTATTTTCTTTTTTTGATACGACAGTTAGTTTTCTGCACTGGGAAAAAGAAGCTGTTTTAAGCCCTAGTCCAAATCGACCTAAATCATTATCCTCTCTAGATTCAAGCGGATTTAGGCTGCCAAGTTTCATTGCGAGCAGCAATTCTTGGTAATCCATTCCGTGTCCATTATCGGAAATTGCTAGCCAAGGCTCTGCATCATTCCAAGAAAAATCAATGTTGATGTCTGTCGCTTCCGCAGTAATACTATTATCAATAACGTCAGCTAAAGCTGTTTCCATTGAATAACCGATATCACGCAAGGACTCCATAAGTGAGGATGGTGAAGGGTAAAGGTTCTCATAATGCATTTTAAATCCCTTTCAAATTTAAGTTGAGCGAATACGTTTGAGCTTTGCTATCAAAACTTATCTTTTTAAAACTATATAACACCAATCTACCAACATACTCCAATTCCCCGTGATCACACCCGAAAGTTATAAATTGATGAGTAATCACTTGCATGGATGCAAGTTAAGCCGTGACTTCGCCATGGATGGCGAATACACGGCGTTTACGTTCACATCAATTTTTAACTTGAGGACACAGTGTGATCCTCGGGTGCGCCGTGGGATTCCAAAGGGCGGTCGGCGGCAGCCGCCCTTTGGTTGCCATCGCCAACGCGATAAACCTCGAATAGAGGTTATTAATCCCTTCACAATTCCTAATATTATCAATCACATTGACGCGCTAAAGCACGACCTACAATTTAAATGCTCGAGGTAAACTCCCGCCTACGCCACGACCTACACATCTAAAAGCTTCGCTTTTCGCGTGAGCAAGCTAAAGCGCGACTACAAACTACTCTGCAACCACTTGTTTAAACCGCGCGAAGGTTCGCATGCTTTCATCTGCAATCATTACCTCATAATCTGGGTTTTGTGCAATTAGCTCATATTGCCCATTGGGTAACTTATTCACTTTACGCAGTAAATATTGCCCTTCTCCGCCTATATCATCTCGTTCTATCGCCACTATTTGCCCGCGCAGCGATCCCGCTTTATCGGAGGTTATAAGCTCAAGTAGCAGTAAATCACCATCAAGTATTGGGTGTTTACCGCCATTCATTGAGTTACCCGATGCGTGCGCTAAAAAATGCACTTGCGGATCGAGCTTGCCCGCGCCAAGTGGCGCGTCCATTAATTCCATATCGCTTTCATCCCCTGTTTTAAAATGCCCACAGGCAATTTTTATATTCGGGAAGTACGGCAGCTTTAATGCATTATCTATTGATTTTAAGCTAACTTCGGGCTTAACAACTTGATTTAACTCAGGTTGTGGTGCATTTGGAAACGTAAACAACTCAGCAGTTGGTTTTGCTTGTTCAAAATGGTCTTTATTTCCAAGCCATAATTTTGCGTTGTTTGCTTGTGCTACCTGATAGGCCCAATTGCTTACTGCGAGAGATTTATCTGCATCGCAGTGAAAGTACGCACTTAGCTCGTTGCTAATAACTTGGCTGTTAACAACCAAATTTTGGTTTTGCCAACGCTCGCGGTGCTGCTGTGCAGCTAAAAAGTCACGTTTATTGTTATTACATGTGCGATGCGCTGCCACAAAATTATGGCCTAAGTCGTTTGCGTAGCGGGCAAACGGTATAAAATGATCGACTTCAACATCGTTTTTCATTGGCTTTTGGCAATAAAAACAGCTGTTTGATTGCAGCTCTACCAAAACAGGTTTTGCTTTGGTGAGTGCGTTACGGTCAAAGCCAAATAAAAAATCATGCAGTTGGCTTTGCGGGCCAATAAGTGTTTGGTTGTGCTTTATGCTTTGAATTTTTTGTAGCCACGCATTTTTAGCTAAATACGTTACTAGATCGTAAAAACGCCTAAAACAACTGGCAATGCCTGCATTCAAAGTAATGTATTTAGAACTTTTAGTGTGCGGATATAAAAAGCACTCTTCTTGCTTGGCAAGTATTTGTAAGCGCCAAAGTGGGCCACTTTTTAATGTGGCCATAGCTGCATTAAAAGTCGACTTGTAAAAACCACTTTGCTTTAGCTGGCGTAAGTTACGAATATTGTTTTGTTGGCATTCAAACAATACGCTAATTACTTTTGATTGCGTGCCGGTATTTTGTAAAAGCAATGCACTTTCACCAGTATGTTCTGAGGGAAACGGCATTGCATGATGCCAATACAAGGTAATGAGTTTGTCAGCAAGAGTTGGCAGTTCTATGACTAGTTCACTTTGCTCTGACTGAATTGGCTGTTCTACACATACATCAGCCAAAGCATGCAGCAATGCAAATTTGTAGGTTGCACTAAAATCACCCTCAACGAGCATGCGCTGAATATACGCAATAAAGTCGAGTTGCTGCTGCATTGCGCTCATCATAAAACAGGCACGGCTTTGATTAATGCATTGAGCCACACTTCGCTTTCACGACCTGGGCGCTGATCAACCGTTTGCCATTGTTTTATTATTTTAAATTCGGTGTGCTGGGTAATCAGCGCGGTTAAACCCGCTTCGTTTAAGTCTGTAAACTCACGGCCGTTATGCACGCGTTCTTGCGTGCCGTATTTAAACGACACATACAAAACACCATTTGGTTTAAGGGCATTTTGTAGGTTTACAAATACCTGCGGGAGTTCGTTTTTAGGCACGTGCAATAAGCTGGCACAACACCAGATACCATCGTATTGGTTGCTGCAATCAAGCTGCTGAAAGGTTTTAACTTCAACAGGATGCTGTAAGTAATCACTTGCTAACTTTGCAAGATTTTCGCTTGCGTCAAACGCGCTTACGGTAAAGCCTTGCTGTTTAAAATACATGGCATCGCGGGCAGAGCCGCAGCCTGCATCTAAAATATGGCCGTGTTTAGGGATAAGCGGTAAAAACTCAGCGTAAAGCGCCGACATATCAACATTAAGCGTTGAGTCGCTAAAGCTCTGTGCGTTTTGGTTGTAGTAACTGAGTGTTTTAGTAGGCACTAAATCTACCGCTCCGTGGTTAATTAATGGTACTTAATGATTAGAGTGTTAAGCTTTCATTAAGTTTAACTCTAACCTAACATGAAAATGTATTAAAAATATAGAGTTTTCCGATGAGCACCAAGTACATAGGCACGGCAAGATCATTATAAATTGAACTTATAGAATATGTAGTGATCAGATCAAGGCATAATAATCACCTTGGTCACGTAAAATATGAGCGCTACTTTTCTGAAACACTTTAATTCAATTACCGATCCTCGCATTGAACGCTGTAAAAAGCATGAGCTTATCGATATTCTCCTTTTAGCCATTAGTGCAGTAATCTCCGGTGCACAAGGATGGGAGGATATTGAAGACTTTGGGCATCTAAAACTTGATTGGTTAAAAAGATATGGCGCTTTCAACGCGGGTATTCCAAGACACGACACCATAGCCCGTGTCATTTGTCGGTTAAAATCAGATGAAATAGAGCATGCATTTCAATCTTGGATATCTTCACTTATTGAAACCACGGGTGCTGATATTATTGCTATGGATGGAAAAACTGCACGTCGTTCATTTACAACCAAAGATAGAAAAAGTGCTTTACATACCGTCAGTGCATGGAGCTGCCAACACCAGTTAGTTTTAGGGCAAACAGCCGTTGATAGCAAAACAAATGAAATCACAGCCATACCTGAGTTACTCACCATGCTAGATATTGAAAATAGCATCATTACACTTGATGCTATGGGCTGCCAGCAAGAAATAGCGAAACAAATAATTAAACAAAAAGCTGATTATATCCTAGCGCTCAAAGGTAACCATTCAGGTATGCAGAGTGAATTAGAAGCTTGGTGGCACAAGAGTGAGCGCGAAGGATTGACCAATAGCAACTATGATAAACATACCGAAATAAGCTCAGGGCATGGGCGCATTGAAACAAGGGTTTGTCAGCAATTGCTTATTGATAAAAGCTGGTTAGATAAAATCTACCAATGGTCTGGCTTAAAGAGTGTTATTCAAGTAACCGCTGAGGTTCACGATAAATCATCAGGTACAGACACGATAGAAACGCGTTGGTATATTAGTTCGTTAGCGTTAGGTGCGGAGCAAGCACTTAATGCGGTACGAAGCCACTGGCAGGTTGAAAGTATGCATTGGATGTTGGATATGAACTTTAGGGAAGATGAATCAAGAATCCGTAAGAAGCAAGGACCCCTTGTTTTTAACGTAATGAGAAAAATAGCCATGGCGTTATTTAAACAAGATACAACTAAAACAGCCAGTATGGCGAGAAAAAAGAAAATGGCAGGGCTAGACGATGATTATCGCTCAACCCTGTTAGAATCTGGGATTAAAATGCGCTAGCCGTGAGTACATAGGGCCTATTTAGTTAAAATTAAGAATTTAGTCTTGGTTATATTTATTGAGCGAAGGTGCTAGGTATGTAAAAGGCCCTAGGTTCTAGGAAAGTGACTAGGCGCTAGGATTAACCCGCCGCCCGTTACCTTTTCTGTGTAGCGCAACGCCTCGGTGTTCTCGGTGGTAAAATAGCTTTAAAAAAATCACAGGTGCAAGATTTACTCGACACCCGCATCTCGGCGCTGATCTTTTTAAATCACCTTGCAAACACATCAAATACCGCTAAACTAATCATTAGCAACCTAATGACTGAGTAGGTAATCATTTTGAAATCTGAACAAGCATTAAAAATGGCGCAACGTTTGGGGGATTTAATCCGCCAGCACCGTACTTTGCATTACACGCAGAGCACCTTTGCGAAGATGATTGGCGTATCGCGCTCTACAGTGCAAAAGCTGGAGCAAGGGGAAGTGGTTAAAAGTGATGTTTTATTTGAAGCACTGGTGGTGTTGCAATTACAAGGATCACTGCTCGATGAAATTAACGAATTAGCGGCTGATGTAGGCGGCTACAATGCACGGCAACGTAAAACCAATAAAACCCAGGTGATTAACGATGACTTCTGAGTGTTATGTGTTTATTGATGGGCTAGAAGACAAACCCATTATTTGTGGCTTTTTTAAGTTAAATACACAAACCGGCCGAGGTGAGTTTAACTATGGTAAAAGTTATCTATCCCGCGATGATGCCTTTGCACTCGACCCAATTCATCTGCCTTTACAGCCAGGCATTGTCAGTTATACCGCTAATAACGGTGTTTTTGGCGTTTTAAGTGATGCGGGCGCTGATTCGTGGGGGCGTAAGCTGATTTTATCTTTGCATACAACCAAACCACAAAATGAGCTGGAATTTTTACTTGCAGGCTCAGGCTATGGCGTGGGCGCACTGGTATTTAGCTTATCGCGCAGTGCCTCTAAACATAAAACCAATAAAAATACTTTGGCTGATTTAGCATTGCTGGATCAAGCAAAAGATGATCTTTTAGCTAATAAAGCTATTTCAAATGAGGCTAAAAAGGCATTTGAATTTGGTCAAAGCATGGGGGGCGCAAGGCCTAAGACCTCAGTGCAAATTGGCACTAAGCTTTATTTGGCTAAGTTTAATCGTCAAGATGATTTATTCAATTTAGTACGAGCTGAACACGCAGCCATGTGTATGGCGAAAGAGTTAGGTATTCGCTGTGCAAATACCCAAGTTCATGAAACGGAAAACGGGGATGTGCTATTAGTCGAACGATTTGATGTGAGTAATGGTTTACCCACCAATCACTTTTTAAGTGCTAACAGCTTACTGCAAAAGCCTAAAGTGGCGATGAGTGATTTAGCAACGTACTACAGTTACGGTGAACTGGCTGAGTTTATTCGCCACCATACTGGTGAGTATGCTGATGATGCAACAGAGCTTTACAAGCGCATGGTGTTTAATGCGTTGATTGGTAACACTGACGATCACAGCCGCAACCATGCTTTTTTATATCACCTTACTGATAAAACATGGCGCTTGAGCCCAGCTTACGACATCACCCCAATCAATAACTCAAAACAACATGGTATAGGCCTTGGCGATGATGGCCGATATGCCAGTATCGACAATTTATTATCACAAGCTAAACGCTTTGGTTTAACGAGGGCAAAAGCGACAAAAATAATCAGCCAGTTCAAAGACTACACGCAGCAATGGCCGAGCCACTTTAAGCGCTTTGCTGATATCAGCGATATAGATATAAAACGCTTAGAAAGTGTTATACCAGATATAGAATAGAAAAGTGCTAGGTTATAGGAGTAACTGGCACTAGGTTCTAGGGAAGTGACTAGGTGCTAGGGTTAATTCATAGCTCGAAGCCCTCTGCTTTTGTCTTCTCTGTGTAGCGCAGCGTCTCGGTGCCCTCGGTGGTAAAAAGGTTTTTAAAAAATCGCAGGTGCTAGGATTAGCCCGCCGCCCGAAACCCGCCGCTTTTGTCTGCTCATTTACTCTCATTCACTGCTCTTTGTGCATAAAAGTGGCTAGGTTCTAGGGAAGTAACTAGGAGCTAGGTTGTTTACACAAGCTCGTGGCTCGAAATCGCCCCCGGCATTTTATTATTTCACTTGGCTAACGCAGTTATCGCTTTTAGGCTAAACGCATGCATAGTTATGTAATGCTGTTTCTTAATAATCGTTTTTACTATTTCTTGATCTATATTCAAATAATCATGCACAAGCGCGTTGCGTAAACCAATTATTTTACGCCATGACAGCAACTCTTCATCGGTTAAAATTCCAAGCTGAGTTAACTCGCTAAATGTTTGATATGCATTGCTACTGGTACTGCTTTTATATTTTTTAAGCCAATGCTTTGATAAACCAATACACACTTCCGTCATCAACTGCAACAAACGCTCTGCAGCACGGTAATCTCGACTATTAAGCTGCTCTACTTGGCTTAATTCGTCGAGCTCTTGCATATATTCCTCGATATGACGTGTTACTTCGCTTATATAAAGTGAGATCCCTATATCAGTCATGTTTGCTCGCTATTGTTTCAAACTCAAATTGGCTATAAATACGCTGTTGTTCTTTCATTGCTCTAAGGCTATTTTTACTTAAAATTATACGCCCGTATTCTACTACATTGAAGGCAAGGTAACTGGGGATCAAATTTATATCTACAATCGAAATAAGTTGTTCATTCAAGTTAAGTATATTACTGATTTCAAGCTCAAGTTCTTTAGGCCTGAGCCGTTTATCAAATGAACTCAAGTCAAAATTCTTAAAAGCGACAGCAAGATCGATATCACTATGTGATTGCGCAGACCCTTTAGCGTGAGATCCATATAACCAAACCACTTCAATGTCGCTATTTTGCTGCAAATATTTACCGACTTCTTGAATAACGTCATTTCCCACAATACAAAACCATTAATAGTAAACTGTAATTATCATAACCGATCAGTTTTATAGTGAACACAAAAACTGATAATTCACTTTGTCTTCTCATTTACCCTCATTATCTTCTCTTTGTGCAAATTGGTTTTAAGTAACATTCACGGCTAAAGCCGTTTCCTACGGGAAATGATGCTAGGATTTACACGCAGCCCGTAGCCCGTGGTTCGAAGCCCGAACCCACCGCTCCTTTATATTTTAATTACCCTGTCACCAGAATATATCTTCGCCAAGCGGACTGTTTTCACTCAGCTCAAATTAAGTGGAAAAGTAAAAATGATGGTTATACCTTGTTGTGGTTGGCTATGAATTTTTACATCGCCTTGTAGTGCTTGAGTTGCGAGGTTATACACAATCGCCATGCCTAAACCACTGCCACCTTTGCCACGGGTAGTGGTAAAAAAGGGCTCAAAGACACTTTGTAATACGGTTGTGCTCATACCGTGACCGTTATCGCGATAACATAAAGAGTAACTGCCCTGCTGTTTATCTACTTGGACGGTAATGTTGATCTGGTTATTAGTTCGCTCTTTGAAGCCATGCACACAGCTATTGCTGACCAAGTTCATTATAATTTGGCTTAAAGCGCCTGATACAGTCACTACACTGAGTGTTTCGTCGCAGTCAATTTCAGTGCTGATATGATGGCTGCGGGTAAGTGGTGTGAGGCTATGGATAGTATTAGCTAAGTACTCTTTTAGCATCACAGAGCTAATATCTAAAGACGATTGATCAACGGCTGTTTGCTTAAAACTACAGATCAACGCTGCCGCCCTATCCAAGTTACTACTTGAGATAGTTAAACACTCATCAATGTGGGTGAGAAAAGTCATCAAGCTATTTTTCGATAACGTATTTGTCTCTAACTGTTGCTTTAGTTGTTTGAGGTTATCGGTTGCCGAACTATTGGCAGTAACGGCAACACCAATTGGGGTGTTTACTTCGTGGGCAACCCCTGCCACAAGGTTGCCTAATGCGGCCATTTTTTCCGACTCGATTAGTTTTTCTTGCGTGCCCGTGAGTGTTTCTAAAGTTTTTTGTAACGTATTGGTGCGCTCAACAACACGTTCTTCAAGGTAGCGGTTTGCCGCTTCTAGCTCTTGTTTAACTAAGCGACTCTCTTGTGCCGACAAAGCCCGACCATAGAGATCTGCCAATCCCGACAAAAATGTACACTCGTCGTCCTCCCATTGCCGAAAATCGCCGGTGTGCTCACAGCAAAAAATACCAATCATTTTACCTTTAAAGCGCAGCGGCGCGTCCAGCATAGAATTAATACCCAGTGGTGTTAAGTAATGCTCAGAAAATTCAGCGGTTGCTGGATCTGTATGCGCATTATTAGCAATGATCACACGTTGCGTATCGAGTGCCCTAAAATAAGCAGGAAAATTAGCACGGGTTAAAATTAGCGACTGAACTGATTCTGCGTTATTTTTATCTAACAGTAATTGGCAATGACATTGGCTATTATCGTTATTGAGTAGCCATATACTGGCACGCGCAGTATTAAGGCCGTCTATGATGGCATTTACAATCAATTGTTCTGCAAGCTCTATATAGCCATCATCCAACGCGGATGAGGTAGATACTTTATAAAGTAATTGCACAAGCTGCTGCCGCATTACAAAAACCTTGTTCTATTTATAATCTTAAGGTTAGTTTAGTTGATGAAATTAAAGTCCACCTAAATTTTATAAGCGTTTCTATATTAAGACATTGTTCAGATAGACTTGGGTATTATACAGACTCACTCCTGTTGATACCCCTGACGACTTTATGTTGTTTAAGCAGTTTGGCCAGCTCTCCTTTTGAGCTGGTTTTTTTTGTCTGCAATTTAACAATTCTGCTCGCTTTTGCTGCTACGTTACCCTGTGATGAATAAATCACACGGTATTATTTCAGCGACTGCGCCTTTGCTAACAAGCACACATTACTACTATAAAGCCCGTCATGCCCTAGTTACTCCTAGGCTGTCATGTTACAGTTTAACTTATTCTTACAGTCTCAATTATCGACTAGGCAGCACTATGCACCATTATTTTTTATCCGTTTTAGTTCTTTTTGCTACTTTAGTTACGGCTCCATCAATGGCCGAGGAAGCTCGCGCTGAGCCTGATCCACACCAGCAACAGCAAGCGCTCGAAAAGCTGCAACAGCCAATGTATAAGCCATTGATGGAGCGTTATATTCTTGATGAACTTAAAGCTGTACGCCAGGATCAGCAAAAACTTCGCGAAGATGTCACAAAACAAGTAACGCATGCGCAACTCGATACCGCTGATCGCGCGCTGACTTACACTACAGATACCATTAATAATGTATTTTTTATCATTACCGCTACCGCCTCTATTTTAGTATTAGTGGGTTGGAACTCGCTCAGAGATGTAAAAAATAAGGTCGAAGATATTGTAAATACCCGTGTTAGTGTGATCACCAATGAATACGAAGCGCGATTAAATACCTTTGAAGAAAAGTTACGTGAACGCTCCGAAGAAATCCTTAATAACCAAGAAAAAATATCAGTCACTAATGAGGTTCACTCATTATGGATGCGAGCTAATTTAGAAAGCGATATTGCGAATAAAATTGAAATTTTTGATGAGATTTTAAATCGCAAACCCGAAGATGTTGAAGCGATTGCCTATAAAGCTGATGCACTACTGGAGCTAAACCAAACTGAGCAAGCGATTGAGCTATGTAACCAAGCCCTCGATATAGACAGCGACTACGGTTATGCATACTGGCAACGAGCATGCGCTTACGCGCTCACTCACAAACATGCGGATGCGTTGGCAGATATAAAAATGGCGTTGGAATACTCACCCAATTTACGTAACGAACTATTACACGAAAGTGCGTTTGCCAGTTTACACGACAATCACAGCTTTAATACCATTGTCGCTGGGGATAAAGCTTAGTCGCTGTTTATGCTGCTATCGTTCTAAGAAGCTTTCAATCGCTTGGGTGAGTAGCTCGTCGAGTTGCTCTTCAAATCCATCTTTCGTGGTTTTAAAGTGAGTTAAATACGTTTGCACTTGTGGCTCTGACAACAGCCGGGCGTTAATGCTGTATTCGCGCTCAGCCTTACTTTTATCAAACCGTGGGATAAAGTGATAATGGGCAAAATAAGGGGCGCTTAGGTGCTGATTAGCATAGACGCAGAAGTGTTCAATTATTTGTGCACCGGTCGGGCCTAAACAACCTGGCTCGACCCGATAAAGTAACTGAATTTTTTTATCTTCGCTGATCTCCATATTCGTTACGGCCCCGTTATTTACTTATAAAAAATTTGTCTATAAAAGCTTATCTAAAAAACAGTACTTTGGTTATTTTGCCATTTTCAACTTGGTAACTAGAGATCAGCTCTGTGCGCTTATCAACCACGTTAGGATCGGTTGAACAGGTTTCTGACAGCTCATGATCAATCACGATATTACCGTGCACAATACGTTTAATCGGTGATGATTTAATACACTTTAATTTTTTAAACACGATGCCGTAACGGGCGATCAGTTTTTCTTTACCTTTAAATAGTAGCTCATTTGGAAAAGCATAAAACTCAACGTTTTCATCATACATGCTAATAAATGCGTCTATGTTTCTGGCGTTATAGGCTTTAATTAATTGCTCTATAACCGCAAGCGACTCTCGCGACTGCTTTGCTTTAACTTGTTGCTTTAAAGTAAGAGCTTCTTTCGCTTGAATAACGGCTTGCTCTGCTTGCGCTACCGCCACTTCTTTTTCTTGTTGAGTTTTAGGTGTATCTGCAGGTTTTGCTGTTTCAGTGCCAAGTATCTTACTGGTATCAACCACTTCAATCATATTGTTTTTATAGGGGTCAACAACTATGGGTTGTGTTGGTTCAATATCTGTCGGCGTTGACTGCTCTGCATTCTCAGGTGTTAAGGTGATCACCGCAGGACCATCTTGTAAATCACTCTCAGTCGGTTTTATCGCAGTAACTGGCGCTGTGGTTTTAACTGGCTCGACTTTATCTTCGGCAGCTTTTGTCTCAGCTGCTTTTGTTTCAGTTTTAACTTGTGACTCAACTGATGTACTCTCAGTTGCTAATAATTGCCACGAAAATAATAAACTAACGACAAAAAATAACGGTTTCATACGGTTCCTGAGTAATTTAAGAAACGCTAAAATAACAAAATTTAACGGTCCGCGATAGTTATTTAACCTCGACTGCGGGTAACAGGTTTACCAGTATTGCTCCACGGTGATCTGTCCAGGCTCTCGGCGCCGATTGCGGCTATAGCCTGCGGTAGTCAATATCTCACTGGTTTCTTTTACCATCTCTGGGTTGCCACAAATCATAAATTGCGTAGTACTCGGTGAAGGGGTCAATTTGCAATAGCGAAATAAGCTCTGATCTGCAATATGAGTTGTGATCCGGCCACTTAAACCAGCTTTAGGCTGCTCACGGCTGACCACTGGCAGATACTGCAATCGTGGGTAAGTTTGTTGCAACTGAGTGATCCTTTGCTGATAACTAAGATCAGCATTTAACCGTACACCATGAACTAAAACAATCTCACTAAATTGCTGCCACACATCACCTTGTTCAAGTATAGATAAAAACGGACCAATTGCAGTGCCGGTACTGAGCATAAATAACTGTTCGCTGGCAGGCACTTCATCAAGTGTAAAAAATCCACTGGCACGACTTTCAATCATCACTGTATCACCTGGTTTAAGCTTAGCTAAACGCGGTGATAACAAGCCATCAGCGACATTGATAAGATAAAACTCTAAGTCGGACGAGCTTGGCGAATTTACATAAGAATAAGCGCGCGCAATACGTTTTTCATCCATCATTATAGATAGCTTAGTAAACTGCCCCGCTTTAAACGGCGCTACATCCGCATTTACAATTAAGCTGAATAAGGTATCTGTCCACCAAACAATATCTTTAACATTCGCCTCAATCCAATTAGACACAACTCACACTCCTTTTATTATTACTTTATATAACAGTGGCAAAGGGAATGGGAGGTGTCAATGTTTGCGGTCAGCGGTCAGCGGTCAGCGGTCAGCGGTCAGCGGTCAGCGGTCAGCGGTCAGCGGTCAGCGGTCAAAAAATAAAAGCTCATTAATTTCTGTCAAACTCTTAATGCTCTAGAACCTACGAATTGTTGATCGTATTAAAACTGATGGCTGAAAGCCTGTCTCTTATACAGAAGTTTCTATTTTCTTATATTCATGATCTAATATACAAAAAAAATAGGTCATGAATATGGTAAGCAATGAATCTCTCGAATGGGCGCAACTTATTTTCAGTAAAGCTAAGCTTAACGATCCTCGCCGCACTAAACGCCTTGTAAAGATAGCCGCTTCTTTGGCAAGTAATGCCGGTAAGTCCTTAATGTCATCTTGTCCAGACCCTGCAAGTATTGAAGGCGCATATCGCTTTATCCGTAACGATAATATTTCTGCTGATGACATTGCGCAAGCTGGGTTTGCGCATACTGACACCATCGTTAAAGAGCGACCACTCGTGCTTGCTCTTCAAGATACAACAGGGCTGAGCTATAAACATTCAGTATGTGATGAATTAGGTGAGGTCAATTCGGCATCTGATGAAAAGCGCAGCTCTAAAGGTCGCACTTTATACGCTCACTCAACACTGATGCTCGATGCAAATGAAGAAAAAGCAATAGGGCTTGCATACCAACATTACTGGTATAGAGAGAAGAAACAAACGGGTAAACAAAATACGCTGCAATGCCGTGATAGAGAGCTAAAAGAAAGCTACAAATGGCAAAATAATGTTGAAGAAGTTAAAGAGCGCCTTGGTGATTTAAGTAATGTAATAGACGTATGTGACCGCGAAGCGGACATGTATGAATACCTTGATTACCAAATACAAAATGAACACCGCTTTATTGTCAGAGCAAAAGACAATCGTCGTCTTGTAGGTGAATATCATAAATTAGAAGATATTTTACCGACACTCACTCCCGCAGGTCAGTATGAAATAGATATTCAACAAAGAGGCGGGAGAAAAGCACGAACAGCCCATATAGATGTAAGCTTTACATCGATTAAATTGAAAAAACCACAAAGAGCAAAAGGTGAAAAAGAAGCCCCGCTGACCCTCGTGGTATGCACGGAACAAAATAACGACAACAAGAATAAATTACAGTGGTTACTGTATACAACAGAGTCGGTTACAAATGCAGTAGAAGCAAGAAAAATAGCGCGTTATTACGAGTTAAGGTGGCGCATAGAAGAGTTCCATAAGATTTGGAAAACGGAAGGAACAGAAGTTGAAAAGTTACGCATGCAACACTTAGATAATTTAAAAAAGGCAGCAGTAATAGAGGCATTTATAGCGGTCAGACTTTTGCAATTAAGGGAGCTTGCTCAAAATAGAGAAGAAGCAGAAAAAATCAGCTGCGAAGTCTATTTAGACACATTAAGTTGGAAATTACTCTTTAAAGCGACAAATCAGCAGGCTGCACTGCCGAAGAAAGCCCCGTCGTTAAAGTGGGCATATTATGCGATAGCCAAATTGGGAGGTTGGCACGATAGTAAACGAACAGGGCGTGTTGGCACAAAAGCCATGTGGGATGGCTGGGTGAAGTTGGTATTTTTAGTCGAGTCCTATGCTTTTATGAAGGAACTCGACTTGTGATCAAGAGACAGGCTGAAAGCTGATAGCTTACGGCTTGTTTTATAAAAAAAGCCGCCTAGGGTTACTAGGCGGCTTTGGAGGTTAGTCTCACTGTATTTGGGCGTGTCTCCAAACGAGTGAATACGTTACCAAGGAACTTTTTGCTTATTACGCTTCGATTGACTCAAGCGCAATTTTAACCATTTCATTAAAGGTGCTTTGACGTTCATCGCTTGGTGTTGCTTCACCAGTGATCACATGATCACTAACCGTGAATAACGCCATTGCTTTTGCACCATATTCAGCGGCTACGCCGTATAAACCTGCAGTTTCCATATCAACCGCTAGCATGCCTAATTTATCAAGTTCTTGATAAAAAGTGTTGTCAGCTTGATAGAACGTGTCGGTGGTAAATACATTACCCACTTTTGCTTTAATGCCTAACTCTTTTGCAGCGTTAACGCCGTTTACAAGTAGGTCAAAATCGGCGATTGCGGAAAAATCATAACCACGAACACGAGCACGATTTACATTTGAATCGGTGCTGGCACCTTGTGCGAAGATAACGTCACGTATTTTTATATCGCTACCAATACCGCCACAAGTGCCGATACGAATAAGGTTTTTAACGCCATAGCTAACTATCAATTCACGGGCATAAATTGACATAGATGGAATACCCATCCCAGAGCCCATAATACTGACAGGCTTACCTTTGTAGGTTCCGGTAAAGCCATACATATTACGAACGCCTGTTACTTTAACTGCGTCATCAAGAAAGTTTTCTGCAATATATTGCGCGCGTAGTGGGTCGCCTGGCATTAAAACCGTTTGCGCGAAATCACCATTGTTCGCTTCGATATGCGGAGTACTCATTATTCGTTTCCTTTTACAATTGGTGCTGTTAGCTTATCGATAAAGCCATCACCATATTCAAGTGCAGGTAAGTTAAACCACTGGGCAAGGGTTTGACCTATGTCTGCAAAACTAGCACGTTCACCAAGCGGGGTGTTTTCAAGCCCTGGTTGATAAGCAAGTACAGGTACATATTCACGAGTGTGCTCACTACCCGGGAATGTAGGATCACAACCATGATCCGCCGTAATAATTAGTACGTCGTCTGGTTTAAGCTGCTTAAGGATCGTTGGTAAATAATCATCAAACTCTTTAAGCGCTTTGGCATACCCTACTGGGTTGCGGCGATGACCAAACTTTTCATCAAAATCAACGAGGTTCGTAAATATCAAACTATGATCAGGCGCTGACGCCATCACCTCAGAGGTTTTTTCGAGTAAATTTTGTAAGCCGGGGGCTTTGTATTTTTGGGTAATACCTTGGTGCGCGTAAATATCCGCTATTTTACCAATGCTTATTACTTCACCGCCGTCCTCTGCTAATTTATCAAGCAATGTTGGTGCTGGCGGTAATACTGAATAATCACGACGATTGCCCGTTCTGGCAAAGTCTTGATTAGTGGAACCCAAAAATGGCCGCGCAATCACTCGTCCTATGTTCATTTCATCAAGCAGCGCCCGTGTGATTTCGCAGACCTGATAAAGCTTTTCTAGACCGAAAGTTTGTTCATGCGCGGCTATTTGAAACACGCTATCAGCTGAGGTGTAACAGATTGGTTTACCTGTTTTTACGTGCTCTTCACCTAGCTGTTCTAAAATAGTGGTTCCTGAAGCATGGCAGTTGCCTAAAATGCCAGGGATCCCTGTACGAGCAATTAGCTCGTCAATAAATTCTTGTGGAAAACAAGGTTGGGTATTAGGAAAGTAACCCCAATCAAATAACACTGGCACGCCTGCCATTTCCCAATGACCTGATGGCGTGTCTTTACCGCTTGAGAGCTCTTTAGCATAACCCCACGCTGCAATCGGTGTTTGACGGTCGCTAACTAGGCATGGTTCATTGCCTGCGGCTTCACAGGCATCCACTAAACCTAATAATGATAAATTAGGGAGTGATAACTGTTCGCCTGTTTCTTCTGAGTAAGCTTTAAGCAAATGCGCAAACGTGTTTGCACCTAAATCGCCAAATTTATCTGCGTCTGGAGCTGCACCTATGCCTAGGCTATCTGCCATCAATATAATTGCTCTTGCCATACTTACCTCGTCTATCCAATATGGCTACTTTATCTGCTGTTGCTTTTTAGCGTACAGGACATAAGTCCTGTTTCATAAAACCTAAACATTATAAATTTCACTCCTTAAGACGAAGCAAGAGAGATTATTCGTGTCTTTTTTGCTATTGTGATCTACCAACAATGTATCCTTCTGTGTGGATGAGAACTTTAGTGACACGAACAATAATAGCCATTGCTGGCGCTTCTGCGTCAGGCAAATCTCTTTTTAGCCAAACTATTTATAATGAATTGGTTAATGAGCTTGAACCTGGTGCCATCGCCGTGATCGAAGAAGATGCGTATTACAAAGATCAATCGCATTTGCCGTTTGACCATCGTACGCAAACTAACTACGACCACCCTGATGCGTTTGAACATGAGTTAATGTATAAACATTTAACGCAATTACGCAGTGGTAAAGCGGTAGAAGTACCTACCTATGATTATGCGCAGCATACCCGCAGTGACAAAACGCGCACTGTGATGCCTGCTGAAATACTCATAGTGGAAGGCATTTTATTGCTCAGTGATAAAGCGCTACGTAAAGAATTTGATATTAAAGTGTTTATTGATACACCTCTTGATATTTGCCTGATGCGCCGTATGCAACGTGATATGGAGCAACGAGGCAGAACATTACAGTCCGTTGTTGAGCAGTATCAAGCAACTGTGAGACCGATGTTTTATCAGTTTATTGAGCCTTCAAAGCACAACGCTGATTTAGTGGTTACGCGCGGTGGTATGAATCGTGTTGCGATTGATATAATTAAAAGTAAAATAAAATATTTACTGCAAAAATAACAACGGGAAATAACTAAACATGACAACATTTATGAGCTTAGTCGGCATGTGCGTGCTGCTAGCCATTGCTTTTGCGGCATCAACCAACCGCAAAGCGATTAGTTTAAGAACGGTTGGTATTGCGTTTGCCATGCAATTTATTATCGGTGGTTTTGTACTGTTTTTTGATGCAGGTAAAAACGCCTTAGTGAGCATGTCAAAGGCCGTATCATCGGTTATTGGTTTTGCAAATGACGGGATAGCGTTTTTATTCGGTCCGCTTGCCAGCCAAGATACCTTAGGGTTTATTTTTGCCGTACAAGTTTTGCCCGTTATTGTGTTTTTCTCTGCATTGGTTGCAGTGCTCTACCACATTGGCATTATGGATTGGATTATAAAAATCCTCGGCGGTGGCTTACAAAAGCTGTTAAAAACATCGCGTACAGAATCGCTTTCAGCAACTGCTAACATTTTTGTTGGCCAAACTGAAGCGCCGCTGATTGTAAAGCCGTTTATAGCAACCATGACTAAGTCAGAGTTATTTGCCGTAATGGTGGGTGGCTTAGCAACGGTAGCAGGCTCTGTCATGGCCGGTTACGTGATTATTGGTGTGGAGCTTAAGTACTTAATTGCAGCCAGCTTTATGGCGGCACCAGGTGGTTTCTTAATGGCCAAGATGATTGTGCCGGAGACCGAAACCCCTAAAGATACTTTAGCTGACTTAGACGATGTGGAAGACAAACCAGTTAATGTAATCGATGCTGCGGCATCGGGTGCGGCTAACGGCATGCATTTGGCATTGAATGTAGGTGCTATGTTACTGGCATTTGTAGCCCTTATCGCATTATTAAACGGATTGTTAGGTGGTATTGGTGGTTGGTTTGATTATCCAACACTGACACTACAAGAAATTTTAGGCTATATATTTGCGCCGGTTGCTTGGTTACTTGGCGTACCGTGGAGTGAAGCAATTATAGCCGGTAGCTTTATTGGTCAAAAATTAGT
The DNA here is from genome assembly GCF_030436385.1 of Pseudoalteromonas sp. KG3. Taxonomy (NCBI): domain Bacteria; kingdom Pseudomonadati; phylum Pseudomonadota; class Gammaproteobacteria; order Alteromonadales; family Pseudoalteromonadaceae; genus Pseudoalteromonas; species Pseudoalteromonas sp. KG3. The sequence goes on along the minus strand of NZ_CP098524.1, from coordinate 937,660 downwards.
AGTTAATGAATTTGTTGCTTATTTAGACTTTATAAATTATCGCGATACGTTAAGCGCACACACACAAGCGATTGTCACATTCGCGTTATGTGGGTTTGCTAACTTATCATCGATAGCCATTTTACTAGGTGGATTAGGCGGTATGGCGCCTAGTCGGCGAAAGGATATCGCACGCTTAGGGCTCAGAGCAGTGTTAGCAGGATCTATGGCTAACCTTATGAGCGCCGCAATTGCAGGTTTTTTCCTCTCGCTAGCTTAGAAACTTTGAGATGAACCTTATGTTGCAAAACAATAGGATAACGCTTTAAGGGGTTAAAGCCTTATCTGAATTGAACGATACTTCACCAAGGGCCGCAAGGCCCTTTTATCGTTTTAACGCAAAATTTTTATTAGTTTCATCAACCTTTTCTTTGCTATTGTTATACTTAGTATTCTTGTTCTAATTTGGGTAAATAAATGCGACTATTGATTAGCTTTCTACTCATCATCAGTATTCATAGTGTTGCACAGCCAAATTTAACCGTTGTCACCGAGCTGTCACCGCCGAATCAAATGTTATTAAATAATCAGGTAACTGGCTACAGCACTGAATTAGTAAAAATGATAATATCAGAAGCGCAGCTCAATGCACCAATCAGCATGTACCCTTGGGCACGGGCATATAAGATGGCAAGTCATAACAGCAACACGCTCATTTATAGTATGGCGCGCACGCCAAAGCGCGAAGCACTATTTCATTGGATAGGCCCAGTCGCACAGTTTAAAATGGGCTTTGTAAAGCTTACAGAGCGTAGTGATATAAACTTTAATAGCACTGACCAAGCTAAACAATATAAGATTGCAGTACAACGCCACGACCTAGCCTCAGAAGTGTTGGAAAAGCGCGGTTTCGAACTTCTCATGACCACAGATATTCAAAAGTCATATCAGTTATTACTGGCAAAAAAAGTTGACCTTGTGATTGATGATGCCAACTATATTGCCGCAATGAGCGAGGAATTAGCTATCAATGCTGATACGCTGGCATTTGTTCATGCCATTGAGGGATTGACGGGGGACGGTTATCTAGCTGCAAACATTAATACCGATGAGAAAGTGGTAAAGGCGTTACGTCAGGCTTTTGTTAAAGTCAAAAACACCCCGCAATACCAGCAGCTGATTAATAATAACTAACCTGAACTCTAGCTAACTAGCTTATTTCATATAGCGGTTACGGTAGGTAGCTAAATTATCTTGCTCTTTGAGTAGCTGTAGTTGGTGGTTAAAACGTTCAACAACCTCAAGTGGCACTGCTTTATTAAACACTAAGTAATTGCCTTTGACAGCGTCAACTGGCAGCTCTACAAGTTTCACAACTTCTTTACCACCGTGGCCAAATTGCTGTAATTGATAATCTAGCGTTAATTCAGAACCTAGTATTAAATCAATTTTGTTTTTAAAAAATAAGTTCATATATTCATAGTGATGAGACACTTTTAGAAGGTTTTTATCTTTTTCAAAGCCAATCCCCTCCACTAACTCTGCATAGATATTACCTCTAACAACTCCTAATGTATAAGCACTTACTTCACTAAGGTTGGTTGGGTTAATGTGATCATTACTCGTAAGACGGTAAAAAAAAGTTCGGGACGAAACTAATGGGCCAACCCAATAAAACAACTCTTCACGCTCCGCTGTACGCGCAGTCGAAACTAAACCTGAGAGCGAATTTTTTTGCACTAAGTTGTAGGCGCGTGTCCAAGGTAGTAGTTCAAACTTACACTCCACTTGCGCACGTTCACACAAAGTACGAGTGATATCTAAATTGATCCCTTGTAGCTGCCCTTTATTGGAGAAGTTATAGGGTGGAAACTGCTCAGTATAAATAGTAATTAATGGTTTCGCGCTGCAAAAAGCCGCAAAAATAAAACTAAATACGAGAAAAATAGGTCGGAAGATAACTCGTCTCACTACAGAGGAATTTATAATAGATAAATATAGGTGGAAGGCGAAGTTACGTCAATTTTCAGACACAAAAAAGCAAGCCGTAGCTTGCTTTTCTTATTTTACCTAGAAGGTAAAATTAAACTGGAGTGATGTTCTCAGCTTGTGGACCTTTTTGACCTTGTGAAAGAGTGAACTCTACACGTTGGCCTTCAGCTAAAGTTTTGAAACCTTCGCTTTTGATTGCTGAGAAATGAGCGAATACGTCTGGGCCATTTTCTTGCTCAATGAAACCAAAACCTTTAGACTCGTTGAACCACTTAACTGTACCTGATACGATGTTAGACATAGTAATATCCTGATATAAAAATAAAATAAATTGCTCATATGAGCGGGTGTAGCAAAAAATGAGATGGTACTTTAAAAACTTCAGGACGGTACTACAAGTATTACTTATACAACATCGAAATGGAGATTTATAGCTTTCATGCTTTCTTTCTAGCTGCGGCCCACTATATAGAGTTAATTAGCTATGTCAATCACTTTGTGGTTTATTTAAATTAGATTAAATGTTAAAAGTAATAAAAAGCATGGCGATTTTTTGTGAAATCTCACCACTTATCGCAGCCTGTAATCGCCTTATCGCAACGGATGAGGTCATTTGTCGCTATTCACAGTATGCTCGGGGACTAACTATCGAGAGGCATTTGCTCTGTCTCAGTTCGCTTTGCTAGCACCTTTTATACAATTTCAGTATAGGACAGCAAGCAATCTAGATGATTTCAGAGCGCTCACGGCACTATCGGCATAATTTAATTTTTAAAAATGACAAGAGAAAAACAATGAAACATTTATTACTCGCAACCGCGATCAGTTCAGCGTTATTATTAACGGCCTGTTCTGAACCTCAAACAACAACCAATAACAATACTCAAACTGAGCAAGCAACAACAGCCGCTGAAGTACAGCCAGCTAATCCACTGTTCGTAAAAAGCGCATTACAGTACGAAACACCTGACTTCAATGCCATTAAAGACGAGCACTTCTTGCCTGCGTTTAATAAAGGCATGACGGAGCAAATGGCTGAAGTGCAGACGATCATCAACAACCCTGCAAAGCCTGATTTTACAAATACCATTGTTGCGCTTGAACAAAGTGGTGAGTTATTAACCCGCACTCGCAGCATTTTTTATAACCTTGCTGGCAGTGACTCAAACCAAACGCGTCGTGAAATACAAAAAGAGCTCGCGCCTAAAATGGCCGCACACAACGATAACATTTTCTTAAATAAAGCATTATTTGATAAAGTGGCCGCGCTCCACGCAGAGTCAGAAACACTGACACTTAGCCCTGAAGAAACACGCTTGTTAGACGTTTACTACAAACGCTTTGTACGCGCTGGTGCGCAATTAAACGATCAACAAAAACAGCAAATTCGTGATATCAATACCAAACACTCAAGCTTAACAACACAGTTCTCGCAAAACTTATTAGCACTGACTAAAAGTAATGTTGTGCTCGTTGCAGATAAAGCCCAACTTGATGGTTTACCTGCGGGTCAAATTGAACAACTTGCCAATGCAGCAACACAAGCGGGTCACCCTGGTCAGTACCTGATCAAAATCACTAACACCACCCGTCAACCTATTTTAGCTACGCTTAAAAACCGTGAGCTACGTGAAAAAATATGGCGCGCATCTGCAGAGCGTGCACTATCTGGCGAAAATAATAACCGCGAAATTGTGGCTGAGCTTGCTCAGTTACGCGCTCAAAAAGCCAAATTACTGGGTTACGACAGCTGGGCAGCGTTTGGTTTAGAGTCACAAATGGCGAAAAAACCAGAAGCTGTATTTGATATGTTTGCCAGCATGATCCCAGCATTAATGCAAAACGTGAATGCCGAAGCTGCGACTATCCAAGCAAAAATCGATGCCTCTGGCGAGCAATTTAAGCTACAGCCTTGGGATTGGTTGTTCTATGCAGAGCAAGTGCGCACAGATAAGTACAACCTAGACGAAAATGCAGTAAAAGAGTACTTTGAGTTTAACCGTGTGCTTGAAGACGGTGTATTCTTCACAATGAACCGCTTATACGGCATTACTTTCAAACCACGCACTGACATTCCAGTTTATCACCCAGATGTTAAAGCGTATGAGTTATTTGATGCTGATGGTACTAGTCTGGCGATTTTCTTTGCGGATTATTTTGCCCGTGAAGGTAAACGTGGTGGTGCATGGATGAGCTCGTTTGTAAAACAATCTGGCTTAAAAGAGCAAAAGCCGGTAGTTGTGAATGTCATGAACATCCAAAAAGGCGCTAAAGGTGAGCCAACGCTTATTAGTTATGATGAAGCGACTACTATCTTCCACGAGTTAGGTCACGGCCTACATGGCATGCTCTCTAAAGTGAAGTACCCAACGTTATCGGGCACGTCGGTGTCTCGTGACTTCGTTGAGTTCCCATCAACGTTTGAAGAAGATTGGGCTATGCACCCTGAAGTTATCGCAAACTATGCGAAACATCATGAGACAGGTGAGCCAATTCCTGATGAGTTACTGACTAAAGTCATTCAATCGCGTAGCTTCAACCAAGGCTACGATACCTTAGAGTACGTTGCAGCTGCACTTTTAGATATGGAATGGCACTCACTCTCTGCAGATGCGCCATTACAAGATATCGAGAAGTTCGAGCAACAAGCTTTAACAAAACACGGTGTAAACGTGCCATTTATACCACCACGTTATAAGTCTGCATTCTTCTCTCACTCAATGGGTGGCGGTTACTCAGCGGGCTACTATGCATACATGTGGAGTGAAATTCTAGCGGCGGATGCCTTTGCTTTCGTACAAGAGCAAGGTGGTTTAAGCCGTGAAATGGGTGATAAATACCGTAAAGAAATCTTAGAGGTTGGTAACTCACGTGACCTAATGGAGTCGTATAAAGCGTTCCGTGGACAAGAGCCTGACACCTCTGCGTTATTAAAACGCCGTGGTTTAAAAGCAACAGTTCAGTAGCAATCTAAATTAATAAAAAAGCCCTTGTAGCGAACTACAAGGGCTTTTTTTTATCACTGTAAACTGTTTAGATTAACGCTTACGGCGACGACCTAGTAATGCAAATGGAGTTAGCAATAACATCAAGAAGCCGAAACTACCACTACTTGATTTAGACTGCGGCTGTTCAACTACAGGTTCAGCCTCGTTGCTCACAGCAACAGTTACTTGCTCAGTAACTGATGCTTGACCATCACTTACCGTAACTTCAAATACAACATCTTCGTCACTTGTGGTTGTGCCAGGAGTAAAGCTCATAACAGCAGTATCTGTATTAGAGATAGTTGCTGATGTACCACTCACTTGTGTCCAAGAATAAGTAAGTTCATCTTTATTTCTATCAGTAACAACTGCAGTTAAAGTACTCGTAGCAGATTCAGTAACACTCGTTTCACCAGTAATTGTTACAATAGGTGCTGCGTTATCACACGCAACTGAGTCTCCAGCAATTAGAGAAGTGAAAATAGGTGTTGTTACATTACTAAATGTAAGGTTGTCTATCCACCACCCAAACTCACTTACAGCGCCATCAGATGAAAGACGGAAACGTAACTTAGCTCTGTTACCATTTAATTCACTGCCAAAATTAATTGTTTCGTAGTTGCCGTACACACCATTCTCGTCGATGTTATTACCAGTAAACGTATCTCGCTCTTGAATGGCTTGTGAGTCGTTCTCAATTAACGGGCCATCATAACCGCGATTAAATGTACCGCCCATTTCAGTAACATCAACCCAATTACCACCGTTAACACTAATTTCAACAACACCACCATCCCATTCATTTTCAATTAGATAAAAATGCCAGAATGACACTTCAAAGTTACCAGAGAAACCAATATCGAATGCTTTTGTTTCTACAGCTACGTCTGATTCAAAATCATTGTTTTGTATGAACATAGTTTGCTCACCAAGACCAAAACCAAAGCTATTGAAGAAGGCAACATTATCATCAGCCGCCATACTCTGTGTACCTTTGGCTAAATCACCGCCAGTCATTACATTTTCTTGTAGATCAAACAGTGACGTAGTAGCAACTTCCATATCATCAATCGTTTTAGCGCTTACAGGCTGCTTCTCTTCAAAGTCCATGTTGACCGTATAAGTAAATGTTTCGCTTTGCGCTTCAACAACTTCATCATCTGCTGATAGCTCAGGAAATGAAACTTCTATCTTTAGGCTCTCGGCTGTACCTGACTCATTTAATGTGAATTCAATTGGCGAGCTCGTTGCGGTTGCAAATGGCATTGTATCGGCAAATGTGACTAAGCCGTCATTTTCAAATGTTACATCATGATCGCTGACTACAGTCAATTGAGCTTGTGTACCCGTAAGCATTTTACTACCAGTGTTTGTAATACTCACAGTCAATGTAGCTGTTTCACCCTTATCGACGATACCGTCATTTGAACAAAAACCGAGCTCTACACCGTTGTAACTTGCATCTACAGCAACATCTTTTAGGTTAAAGCTCGCTAGTTCCATCTTGTCCGACTCTACAACTCCCGTTAAATCTTCACTAAAGCGATCTGGTGCAACCGCACCTAAGCCCATACCACGTTTCGCAAATGCGCCTAAAATTAGCTCATAGTCTTTGCTATCTACAGCGTAGGCTGCTGCCAATATTGCATCGCGTGCTTCTGTATATAAAGGTGCAATTGGTGTGAGTTTATAACCCGCAACAAGGTAATTAGCCATGCGATTTTGCGCTTCTTCGAAACCATGTTCATTGATTAATGCAACATAACTTTCCCAAAGCATCGTTGCCCAAATTTCACCTGCAGCATGAGGTGATTCAACACTAGTTGGAGAAATGCCCACATCCTCACCGGCATTTTGAGTAATGTGGCGGAATGATAGCGGGTTAACTTCTTTATTTGTAGAGTAAGGAACACGACGAATACCATAGTAGAAGTCTTCTACAAAGGTACCGCTACCATATGCTTTTTGGAACTTGTCATTACCTGCAATGTTTATGTCGTCTGCTTTGGCAATAAACATAAGTGAATGGAAATCACCCCAGCCTTCACCCATAGCACGGCCTTGGAAGTTAATTAGGCCAGCAGAGTTACCCACTAAACGGTTGCTAATATAATGACCCCACTCGTGAGCAATAATACCGTTATCAAGTGTGCCATCTTTTAATTTCGCATTATTGAACATATTAACTGTAACAGTGTTACCTGCATCGATAGAGTCATACATCATATGTCCATCAACGAAGTTCAGACCCATGTTAGGAATTAACACGGCATCATCTTCTCCCCCCATAGGAGCGGGCTCGGCGGAGTCTGGATCATTATTTACGACAATAGCACCAATTGCACCCGCTTCTTGTGCATGCAAAACTTTTGCAGTGAAATTACACGAGCCACGATCAACTAAAGCAATTTTTCCAGATAACTCTGCGCCATTCGTTGCAGGCTCACAACCATCGAAAACGCTCCCTGAATCAATATCATTACTATCAACTAGCCTTACAACTTCAGCTGTAATATCTGAAAACTGGGCTTGACCAAAGCCAGATACTTTCGAAGAATTAAGAAGGCCAATACCTTCATCAGAAGTAACTACTACGCCAAAATCAATACCAACCTTTGCATCTTTACTATTGTATAAATACATTTGCATACGCGGACTTGCGCCATCAGCTGGAGTTGACATATTTGCGTTATTTAAACCGCTATTATCTTGCGCCTGTGCCTCAATTGGATCACCTTCAACACCACCACGCTCATAGTTAGAAAGCTGAGCTACATTCGAAGTTTCATCAAAACCGTGGTCGTAAAAGAAGTCATGCAGAAAGTTGTTCATGTAGAATAAGTTAACAATTGCAGCTTTACGGTTGTCGTAGCTATTAGCTACTTGATCAACTTGATATGGGTAATCAAATGTAAAATCAGAGGTTGTTTCAGCAGTGAAGTCACCTTCAGTGAAGCCCTGTGGAGCAATGACATCTGCGTATGCAAATACGTTATTACCAGATGTAGTGGTAGCGTCATCAGCAAGCCATGGGTCCATTGTGCTTAACTTACTGTAATAAGAAAGACTAACCAAAGGAGCATCAAGAATTTCAGTTTCATCTATTTGATCTGGCCCATCGGCAGGGATCACATCCCCATGAGGTCCTTCCCACGGGTAACCATCAGCATCAGCCCAGACACGATAGTTAAAATCAGCCGCATGTGCTTTTAAGTCTTTTTTGAAATAGACTTTGCTGTTTTGAGCACCAATAACATAGCTGAAATAGTCACTTTCTAAACTGTTTTTATTAGCGACTTCAACCTCAACATAATAAGCTGATTCAAGCTTACCATTTACTTCAAAAAATACTTTTTTGGCACGTGGTTGACCTAGTACTACTTTATCACCGCTTTGATTCATTACATTATATTTAACGTAATCGCCTTGTTCCGCTGATTTTGTAAGAGATACATTGATATCTGCAAGCTCTTTAATCGCTTGCAAAATGCTTTGTTCAGCTCCAACAAAACCAGCTAATGGTGCTAATGAGCGACTAGCATGTAAGCTGGTATTAGCGAAGTAACCAGATCCTGCAACTAAGTTATGCTCCTTATCCATGATAAGGTTATATTCGCGGTTAAATACTTCCACACCATGTACTTGTTGTTTATATTTAGCAGTTATAGAACCAAGTTTTTGTTCTGACAAGTCGGTCAATACCGCATTTGCAATACCTCTTTTAGCAGTACTAACGCCTGTTAATGCATTTAGATAATAATCTGCTGCATAAGCATTGCGTTGCTCAGGTAAAACAACTGACATATTAGGTTTTGCTTGACCTACAGCTTGCCAAAGAAAAGTGGCCTTGCCAAGCTGAGCATCAAAAATTGAATTATGCCCCGAGATAGTTCTTCGTTCTGCTAATGCTCGTTGCTGTGTCACTTTAGGATTAAACTGCACTTGAGAGCCGACACTTGGCGCATTATAAAATCGAACTTGTTCACTCGCTTGAATTTGAGTCGAAGCCAAAATAGCAGTGACTATTGTAGCAACAGCTGTTACCTTAAATTGAGACATTATTGATTCCCTGTTGTTATATTTTTAATTTCGGTTAACAATCATAACCAAAGTTAAAGTACCGTATAGCATTAACAAAAAACACATAAAAATGTAAATGAAAGTAAAGAAAAGCGAGTTAAAATGAATAATAAGCATAAATTACAAATAGTTATAATTTCAATTGCGTTAATGGGGGGATGCAAAAAAAACGAACAGCCCTTAACTACTGGTGATGATACAATCAACTCAAGCGCAATAAACAAACAGCAGACGCTTAATTCTTCAATAAAACAAAGTGATTCAGTTGAAAAGCAATTAGTAAGCAAATCTATCAATAATAATGGAGATAAAATTAGCTATAAGGCAGATAAATTAGTTAAAGGTACTGTGGTTTATAATCATGCAACCAATGAGAAAGGAGTTGTGACTGGGACAGTTTATATCACTTTGAAAGACGATAAGATGCCATTGGAACTTAAAAATACCTACGATTTAAAAAGAATTACAAAGCATACTTATCGTTTTATAGTTGATAAAAGTATCGACTTAGAATTAACAACGAGTGATTTAAAACAATTTACATCAACTGAAAGTGTTGAAATCGCTGTTAACTATTCACCTATAGAAGAGCAGTTTTAATCATTTCACCACAAAATTAAAGTAAGTATCAGGGTATGCTTGCGGTTTATAGGTAAAGTGCCACCACTCCATAGAGTAAGGCGAAAACCCTGCAGCCATCATAATATTTTTAAGTTTATAACGATTCGCTTTTTGCTCTTCGGTAATACGTGGGTCGTCAGTATTTGAAATAGTATCGAACATGTCAAATAACGAGCCCATATTTAGCGCTTGTCCTTGTGGATCGGTTAATGTTAAGTCAATGGTTGAACCACGACTATGACCAGACTTGGCAGCAATATAACCGCCTAGCAACTGATCTTTTCCTAGATTAGGATAATAAGCCGCTTTGGTTTTGGTGTCGTTTTCATCATTCACCCAACGGACAAAGTGATCTACCGCACGTTGCGGACGATAGCAATCGTAAATCTTAAAATTGTAGCCAGCCTGCTCCGCCTGAGAGTGTGCTTTTAGCAGCGCTGCAGCTGCTGTTTTATGGAGTAAGCATTTAGGCGCGTTATAACCTGCAATTGGTTCACCGACAAAGTTCCGCTCGCTAAAGTAGCGGATATCAAATAATGCGGTCGGTATTAAGGTTGCCACATCAACAAACTCACTGCGATGGCTTTGAGCTGGGTCAACATTTGTATTGTTAGCTTCGCTGGCAATTGCCGCACAACTAAACGTACCAACACCCAGCAGTGAGATTAATTTAAAACTGATATTTAACAACATAGTTGTGACTTTGAATATTAAAAACAGGCTATTAATATTGCATAATTAAAAACCATTGCCAATAAATTATTCCATGGAACTTGACATAAAAATAAAATCAGCGGAATACTCTATCAGCATATTATTGCTGTTCGACAAACTCAGATTGGATAAGCTGAGAATCAATAATACACCGATTACGACCCGTTTTTTTCGCTTTGTATAAAGCCTGATCCGCCTGTTTGAGTATATCTTCAACACTTAATTGCATCAGTGGCCAGCCAGAAATACCTATCGATATGTTGATACTTCCTACTGGTTCGATGATTGTTTCTGATACCCGCATACGTAGTCGTTCCGCGAGTAAATAAGCTGATTTGGCGTTAATATTAGGTAATATAACAATAAACTCTTCACCCCCCGTACGTGCAACAAAATCATTTTCACGGGTTACATCAACAACAATTTTAGCCAACGACTGTAAAACAATATCACCAATATCATGGCCAAATTCATCATTCACACGTTTAAAAAAATCAATATCGATAGCAAGCACAGTGAATGGCGTTTGCTGTAAAGTGAGTTGCTCTAACATGAGCTCCAGACTACGTCGATTATGCAAGCCTGTAAGGGGATCTGTTTGTGCTTCATGTTTTAATAAACCAATCTGGTTTTGTAATAAACCAACCCCTTTTAGCATCGCTAAACGCAGTTCAGAGCTTTCATAATACCAAGAGCGTACTTGTTTTAACTGCTGCGATGTAGACGGGTTATCAAGTGTTTTTGCGGTTTCTGCTAGTTGCCGTAAAGGCTTTGCAATTAACCGAGCTAACACCCAAATAAACACAAAGGTTGCCAATCCGACCGGCAGAGTTCGATATAAAACATTCATCATTAAATCGTCTAATGGCGCAAATGTAGCGTCTAATGGTCGTTGCGTAACAATGCCCCAAGAAGCACTTTTTAATGGTGCATAACCTGCCAACATCACTATGTTTTGACTATTGGTTAACTGCCTAGTGCCACTTTCACCTCTTAGCACCGCTTCGATCACTGGATTGTTAAAAACTTGCTCACCGACCCGAGAAACATCTGGGTGATAAAGTAAGCGTCTACTTTTATCAACTACATAAATATATGAACCGTCTTTATGAAAATGTACTTGCAGTAAGTCATGTAAAATTCCTTTTTGCTTGAGATATAAGGTCCCTCCTATATAGCCAAGGTATTCATTTTGAAGGTTAAATATAGGATGCGAAATAAATATTATGAGGTTGCCGGTGACAGAAATATAAGGCTCACTGATCATTGGTTTTTTATACGCCAACGCTTGTTTTGCACCATCACTTTCTAATAGTTGCCCTTTTATCTTTAGACTCAATGGCGAAAGTCCTAATACCACGCCATTTTTATCGACGATCACCGTTGAGTTAAAGCTATCAGTTTGCAACCTAAGTCGCTGCGCCTCTTGTTCGAGCGTGTTTGCATCATTAAATTCAGTCGCAAGGACTTTTGCTGAATAAGCGAGTTGCTGTTGCGATGCCAATAAAAACCGATCCGTTGCAGAGACGAGTTTAGCCGCATACGCATTATGATTTTTTAAGGTCTGGGATTGCAGTTGCTGCTTTTGTACTTGGTAGCTGGAATAAAAGCTATTTAAAAAGGTGATCATCGTCACTGAAATAGCTAAAAACAAGATTAATTTTTTTAAATCAAGGTTGATATTAATAAGGCTTCGCAAAATAGGTCTACTCTATGCTGGCCTTGTATTTCCTTGGCGATTATCTAAACAACCTATACTAGCAAGTTACTTTCACCAGCTCCAATTCAATTTGCTCTAAACTTGATTTAGCACAAGTTAACAGTGTATTTATACTAACCGTTTGCGCTGCAAGCCAATTGAGACTGAGCAATACATTGCTGCTGGGCTTGCTCAATAGTGTCGCCCCCAATACAAAAATCTAGCCGAATAACTTTATGTTCAAGCGCTGCTTGCTTGTTGTTAGCAACTTGCCAATGCCAACTATTTAGCAATTTCTTAGCTTCTTTTGACAATGTTTTACCTGGTATTGCTGACATCAATTCAATATTTTCGATATCACCCTCTCCCGTAATATCAAAACTATAAACGGCACATCCGCGCACGCCAGCTTTTGCAAGTGTTAATGGATATTTAGGCGTATTTGGATTTTCGCGTATCCATATCATCTGCTCTTTTGATGGCTTTAAGTGACTAATTTGTACATCAGCATAAGTCGTTTTTGCCATCGTCATTGTGCTTAACATAAGCAAAGTCATGCCGCCAAGTGAGTATTTAGTAACCATTATCAATCCTTAATTTAAAAAACCACATATAAGGTACAGGAGTTTTTAGCTAAAAGCGATTGATTTACGACTTCCCTTTCAGGAATAATTTATTATAATGAATCCAATTTAAATGAAATAAAAATAATTATGCTGTCTGTTCACTGCCAAAAAATATTACAGCAATTACCCAGTCATCGGTTGCTCGCCTTAGACGTGATGCGAGGGCTGACTATCGCGACGATGATTTTAGTTAATAACCCAGGAAGTTGGTTATATCTATACTGGCCGCTTAAACATGCTGATTGGCATGGCCTCACACCCACTGATTTAATTTTCCCATTTTTTATTTTTATTGTTGGGATGTCGATCACGCTATCGGTTAATGCCATGCAGGCCAAAGAAATTACCAAGCGAAGCATACTCAGAGCTGGCGTAATACGCACGCTAAAGCTAATTGCATTAGGTTGGTTTTTAGCCCTGTTTTACTACAATTTTCGCGACCCTAATTTCAGCTGGCTAGATGAACGTTTAGCAGGTATTAGGATCATGGGCGTTTTACAACGCATCGGTCTAGTTTATCTCGTTGCCTTAGCTTGTTACCTTTATATAAAACCAAGGTATATTGCACTCACCTTTGTTAACTTATTAATCGGGTACGGCACATTAATGGTATATATGCCCTATTCATTGCCTAACGGCGAAATCGTTAAAGGGCTGTGGTTACATAGTAATAATCTCAGCGCTTGGCTCGATAATTTACTACTTGGCGCACAACATGTTTACTATGCCAATGCTGAGCCTTTGCCGTTTGATCCTGAAGGTCTACTCTCAACCTTACCAGCCATAGCAACGGCGTTATCAGGGGTATTATGCGGATACTATATAAGTACTGAAAAAAACCTTGGCAAACAAGTCAAAATATTTACCATAGTGGCTATTACAAGCATTGTTTGCGGGTGCTTACTTTCATTTGTAACACCAATAAATAAAGCGCTATGGACGCCAAGCTATGTAATGATCAGCTCAGGACTCGCGATGTTGTGCTATGCACTGTGTAGCTATATTCTCGATATTCGTAAAGTTCGCTTATGGTGCGCACCTTTTTTAGTGTTTGGTGCTAATGCGATTTTATTTTTTATGTTTGCTGGGGTAGTTGCCCGTATTTTAATTATGATCCCTGTTGGAGAAACGAGCTTAAAAGGGGTTATTTTTAGCAAAGCCCTGCAACCACTATTAGGAAATTACATGGGCTCATTTGCTTTCTCAGTATTATTTTTATTACTCTCTTATGCAGTGATGTATGCTTGCTATAAACGCCGTATTTTTTGGAAAGTTTAAGCCTCATCAACAGGCTTTTGAGCTCACTTTATCAAGTAAATACAACACGGATTGATAATTAATGCCGCTGTGTTGTGTTAAACCAATTTCACAACTGCGACTATTAGAAATCCCCGAGCTGCAATTGTTAGGCACTTGGCTGCGCAAGGTTTTTAACGCGTTAGCATTAAGCTCTGGTAAGTTAAAACCTTTATCACCGGCAAAACCGCAGCATTCAATATCGGCTGGAATAATCACCTCACTGCAACACGCTTTTGCTAGATCCACCAATTGTTGCTCGCTGCCACGGCGTTTACTGCTGCACGTGACATGCAGCATTACCGGTTCTGATTGTGCTGTGAGTGTTAATTTAGGCAATAAATACTGATACGCAAATTCGGCACTTTCCAGCACAGTTAGCCCGCGTTGTTGCGCCGCTGAGGTCGTGGTTAGCGCGCATGGGCTAGCGTCAAAAACAACCGGATAACGGCCATTTTCAGACAACTGCTCTGCAATAGCGAGTAACTGCTCCCCCTTGCTAGTTGCTTGCTGGGGTAAGCCTTTACTCGCAAATGGCATTCCACAACATAGTTCGTTGGCTTGCTCTGGTAATAATAATTCAATCCCCGCTTTACTCGTTAAACTGTGCATGATTTGCATGATTGAACGTTTATCCGCCGCGCTTTCATCTGGGGCAAAAACGCGACTGGCACAGCTTGGTAAGTACACCACTTTATCTAGTTGCGGTAACTGCTGCTGTTTACGATTAATTGGCTGCTCCCCTCGCGGCCACGCGGAGTAATAAAGCGGCGTGCCAAGCAACTTATTAGCAGGTTTGCTTAAACTGCGCAGCATAGGCGCACCAATAATATTACGTATAACGGCCAAACTGGTTAAGCCAAACCGTGCCGTGCTGGCAACTGCTGCAAAGTGTTTTACCGCAAAATTAGCCGCGTAACGGGCTGTTTTATTATCGCGTAATTGCTGTGTTCGTAATGACTTAATAAATTCGCCTGTATTGATCCCAACCGGGCACTTCATGCCACATAATCCGGTCGCCGCGCAGCTATCGATGCCTAAATACTGAAAGTCATTTTCAATACTTTTTAATTGCCGATTAAGTTGCTGTTTAACACTTAGCTCGTCAGTTATAGCTAATGTATTAACTAACTCAGTGCGACGTCGCCACAAAGTTATCCGCTGGCGTGGAGTGAGCGTAAGCCCTTTTGAGGGGCAAACAGTTTCGCAAAAACCACACTCTATACATTTGTCGATGATGTCGTCGCTGCTGGGCATGGATTTAAGATTTTGAATATGGCAATTTTCATCTGCATTGATGATCACCCCTGGGTTTAAGATATTATCTTCATCAAATAGCTGTTTAATACGCTGCATCACCGCAAAACCATCAGCTCCCCACTCCGTGGCCACAAACGGTGCCATATTACGCCCTGTGCCATGCTCGGCTTTTAATGAACCATTCAGCTCTACCGCTACCAGCTGCGAAACATCTTGCATAAATTGCTCATAACGCGCTACTTGCTCAGGAGTATCAAAGGCTTGAGTAAACACAAAATGTAAATTACCCGCTAGCGCATGACCAAAAATAATCGCTTCATCGTAGCTGTACTTATCAAATAGCTGGTGCAGTGCCTGCACGCCTTGGGCTAAAACGTCCAGTTCAAACGCCACATCTTCGATGATCACGGTAGTACCATTTTCACGTACAGCCCCTACCGCAGGAAAGGTGCCTTTACGAATATTCCACAATAGCGCGTTGCGTTTTACATCCGTTGAAAACGCCATTGTTGCTAATTGATGGCTACTAAATTTAGCCACCAATCTATCAACTTGTTGTTGTAAACCAGCGAGCTTAACTGCATCTTCTGCGCGAACTTCAATCAGTAGCGCCGCGCTATCCTCAGGGTAACTGTGTACGTCTTTGGGCATAATGTCATGATGTCATGATGTGCCACCGATATCAGTGAACGTTTATCTAGTAACTCAACTGCGGCGACCTCCAAGTTTGCCAATTGTTTTACTAGCTCACACACTTGGCTTATATCGTCAAAAATAATAAACGCAGTGCTTTTATGGGCATGCTCAACCACCGTATGATAGGTAATATCGGCGATGAATCCGAGTGTACCTTCCGAGCCAATCATTAAATGTTTAATAATTTCAATTGGGTCTGTGTAATCGAGTAACGCATTTAAGCCATAACCGGTAGTATTTTTTAACCGGTATTTATGCGCAATACGCTGCGCTAACTGAGTATTACTAGCAACTTGTTGGGCAAGTTCAGTTAGGTCTTTAATAAATAACGAATGAGTTTGTAAAAATTCAGCACAACTTTGCTCTGAGCGGGTATCTAGTACTGAGCCGTCAGCGAAGATTAAGGTCATGTCCTTTACAGTGTGATAACTATTTTGTGCAACCCCACAACACATACCGGATGAGTTGTTTGCCGCCATACCGGCAATTTTGCAACTATTGATTGAGGCTGGATCAGGGCCAATTTTACGACCAAAAGGCGCCAGTAACTGATTAACACGGGCACCAATAATAGCAGGCTCTAAGCGAATACTGTGGCCTTGGTTTTCAATTTCATAGCCTGACCATGAATCAGCAAGTAATACTAACACTGAGTCAGTAATCGCTTGCCCAGATAAGCTAGTGCCAGCCGCGCGAAAAGTGATCGCTACTTTATACGTAGCAGCAGCACTAATAACTTGTTGTGCTTGTTGCTGATCAGCGACCAGTACTATTAACTGGGGCACTAAACGGTAAAAACTGGCATCGGTGCCAAACGCATAGCGCCTAGCGTAATCTTCAATAAACGCTGAGGCAGGCAGCTTATCACTAAGTTGTTGTTGAAAAAGTGTCAGTGCTGTTGCCATTATTTTGCCCCTTGGTGATGTCGTTAACTTGATTGGCGACCTACCAATCTTTATGGAATATATTATTACTTGAAACAAAGGTGAATTACTATCAATAAAAACCTATATCATATTAATTTTTTTCATCTAAATAGCTATTAAGACTTAATATTTATGTAGTATTAAGGCAACCACGTGATTCATCGGTGGTTTTTGCAGTTCAGAAAAAAAACCGTTAATGTGATAGAAATATGTTGTATTTTAGTCCAAAATGGCATTAACATCAGGAATAAAATATTCACAATTAAAATAAGCAATTCAGCTTTGGAGCCTACTGTGTTAAATAAGTTTGCCATATCATCAATTCTCTTTGGATTAGGGTGTTTATTACCAATGAAATCGACCTTTGCAGCGACAAATTTAACCCTTGAGCAACAGCTTGGTCAAAAGCTAATGCTCGATTTTCGTTATTATTGTGAGCAAGATTCAGAGCAAAAATGTCGCAAGGCAGTGACTGAATTACCAGCAGATTTAGCCAAAGTGATCACCAAACATAATATTGGTGGCGTTATTTTATTTGCCGAGAATATTGAAAACATTTCGCAAATCGTTAAATTAAACAATGCCATGCAACAAGCGGCGGCAAAATCAAGCTTAGGTGCGCCGTTATTTATCTCAATTGACCAAGAAGGCGGTCGTGTCGCCCGTATTCCTCGCGATGTAGCGACCTCATTTACTGGCAATATGTCAATCGGTGCTAGTTATAAAGTGCACGGCACTAAGTTTGCGACACAGTCGGCACAAGTGATTGCCGATGAGCTAAAAGCTGTGGGGGTTAATGTTAACTACGCACCGACTGTTGATGTTAATATGAACCCTGATAACCCGGTGATCAATGTACGTTCATACGGCGAAGATCCAACTCTAGTAAGCATTTTAGGTGGTGCACAAGTTGCAGGTTTTGAAGGCAACGGTGTGATTACCTCGTTAAAGCATTTTCCAGGTCATGGCGATACCAATGTTGATAGTCACACTGGCTTACCAAAGGTTATGCATGACAAAGAAACCATTTGGGCTAAAGATTTACCGCCATTTCAACGTATTATTAAAGAACAAAACCCTGGCATGATCATGACTGCGCATATTCAATACCCAGCGCTTGATAGCAGTACGTTTGTTAGTAAAGATGGCAAAACCATGATCAAACCCGCCACTATGTCACATAAAATCATCAGCGAATTATTGCGCGATGAAATGGGCTATCAAGGTGTGGTGATCACCGATGCACTCGATATGGCTGGTATTAGCCACTTTTTTGAACCTATCGAGGCAGTTGTAAATACTTTTGCCGCGGGTGTTGATATTGCATTAATGCCGATTGAAATTCGTAGCCCTAAAGATTTAGCGGTGCTTGACCAACTGATCACTCGCTTAGTCAGCGAAGTAAAAAAAGGCAATTTAAACGCCGACGAAGTCGCTACATCGGCGCAGCGCATCATTAATTTAAAAAGTAAGTTTAAATTAACAACTGAGCTTAACGAATCCTTAGCTATGCAAAAAGCACAGCTGATTTTAGGTGATGAAAGTCATCGTAAAGTAGAAGCAGAGTTAGCACTTGCTGCCATTACTGAAGTTAAAAATGACAAAAGCACTTTACCAATTAAACTCAGCGCCAATACTAAAGTACATATCATTATGCCTGATACCCGAAAGTGTATCGCGTTACAGCAGGCAATGCAGGAGCATACACAGCAACAAGTTTCATTTAGCTGCACCAGCTTGCAAGGCTTTGAACCTATTGCAACGCTAAAAGCGCTTAACGAAGCGGATGTCATCATCGCGGGTAATGCGTCTCCTAATCAAAGTGCGGTTGAGGTTGGCGGTATGGATGATCTATCAGACAACCCGAGCTTCGCAATTGCTAAAGCAGAACAGGGCCCGGCACTTGAAAAGCTACTTCAGCAAGCACAGTTGGCTAATAAGAAAACTGTTTTTGTGAGCCTGCGGGCCCCTTATGATATTGCCACATTTGGCCAATATGCTGATGCAATTTTAGCAACTTATGCGTATAACATAGATGTAGATAATAGTGTTAAAGTAGCAGGACCAGCTTTTACAGCTCTTGCAAAAGTACTAGTTGGGGAAAACCCAGCACAGGGTACTTTACCTGTTACCGTAAACGGCATTAACAACAACTAAGTTCAAGAGGATACTATGCAACATAACGCATCACTTACAACGCCTTACGCTATTCGAAATATGATCCGTAATGAAGATTACACAGGTCACACTTCAGGGTTTGTGCCTGGTTTTGTGCAGGCTAATTTAGTGATTTTACCCCAGAAGTATGCGTTGGACTTTTTACAATTTTGCCAAGCAAATAAAAAGTCATGCCCGATTGTTGCAACGAGCCGTTTAGCGGGAGCAACGAGTATTCCTAATGTCGCTCATGACTTGGATATTCGTACTGATTTACCTCGCTATCGGATTTTTAAAAATGGCCAATTAATTGAAGAAGTCACTAATATCAAAGAGCAATGGCGCGATGATTTAGTTACTTTTTTAATTGGCTGCTCATTCTCATTTGAAGAACCACTCAAAGCTGCCGGGATCGAAATACGCAATATTACTGAGAACAAAAATGTGCCTATGTACATGACTAATATTCCGTGTGAAACTGCCGGTATATTCCATGCAAACATGGTAGTGAGTATGCGACCAATGAAACCTGCGGATGCGATTCGTGCAATTCAAATTTGTAGTCGCTTTCCTGATGTACACGGAGCACCCGTGCACTTTGGTGATCCTGCTGCAATCGGCATTAAAGATATTTACCGCCCTAACTTTGGTGAGTCTGTCACTATTAAAGAAGGCGAAGTGCCGGTATTTTGGGCTTGTGGTGTTACCCCGCAAATAGCGATAGCGAATGCCGCACCTGATTTTTGTATCACTCATAGCCCAGGCCATATGTTGATCACCGATATTCAAAATGCCCATATTTCGGCTTTTTAAACGGAAATAATAATGAAGCTCAATTGTGATTTAGGTGAAAGCTTTGGCGCATGGCAAATGGGCCTCGATGATGAGGTCATGCCACATATTGATATGGCCAATATTGCCTGTGGTTTTCATGGCGGTGATAGTGATGTAATGGCCAACACCTTAGCGCTTGCCAAACAACATAAGGTAATGATTGGCGCTCATCCAAGCTACCCTGATAAACAAGGTTTTGGCCGTCGCTCGATGGTGTTAACGCCACAAGAGCTAAGCAACTGCCTGCATTACCAAATAGCCGCTATTGAAGGCATGGCAAGAGTGCAAGGTCTAAGCTTGGAATACGTAAAACCACATGGTGCTTTATACAACGATATGATGGTTGATGAAACGATACTGACCACTGTAATGCAAGCAGTAGCCAGTTATCCAAGCAAATTAAAATTGATGATACTTGCTACTGCTAACGCTGAGCAGCATCAACAATTGGCGAAGCAATACCAGATAGAACTAATTTTAGAAGCGTTTGCTGATCGTCAATACACAGATGAAGGCTTGCTCGTTTCTCGAAGCATGGTTGGCAGTGTCCACGATAAGCCCGCATTGATTGCACAAGTAAAACAGTTACTCGCTACAGGTTGTGTGACTACTCGCTCTGGTAAGCAATTACCATTGCATGCTGATAGTTTATGCGTACATGGCGATAACGCCGCTGGTATCGCCCTTATCGAAGAGATCAAAGCACTATGTCACACCAATTAAGTGATGTGCAGTTAAGCCAAGCCATTGAAATCATGATGGTCGAACAAAATCTTCGCGGCATGCAAAACCTCTATGCGCATCAGCAAACAGGCACTTACCTGCGCGCCGCAAAGTCATTATTTGATGCAAAAAACACGATACTGATTGGCACCGGTTTTGCGGTAAAACAAACCTTTGAAACCGACGGCCCAGTTGGTGCTATTGCTTTATACAATGCATTGCAAGCACTTGGTAAAAACCCCATATTGGTATGTGGCAACCCCCTTTACAGTGCCCTTAATAATGACTTTAATTGCTTTGAGTTACCACTTAATAACTTCACTGAGGCGCTGTCATTCAGCCAAGCGGCGTTGGCAAATTTGAAGCCAGACTGCGTACTGTCAATCGAGCGCCCAGGGTTATGCCATGGGAATAAATACTACAATATGCGCGGCATAGATATATCTGCCTATTGTGGCTGCTTTGACTTTTTTATCTCGCAAGCGGCTTGTCCAACCATTGCTATTGGCGATGGTGGTAACGAAATAGGTATGGGTAATGTTGCTCAATACATGACTGAGCTGAGTATTAGGCCAAGCTTAACGTGCTGCGATGAGCTATTACTTGCTGATGTATCTAACTGGGCAGCGTACGGCATTATCGCTTTTTTAAGCCGCTGGTATCACCAAGACTTACTTGCCAATATCAATACCTTAGCAATTTTACAATATTTAAGTGACCGTGGTAGCGTTGATGGCGTTACCCACAAGAACGAGCTAACCGAAGATGGCTTACACGCTATGCACGGCCAGCAATTAATAACACGACTGCGCCAACTCGGCGGCTTTATAGAGAATGAGGATTATCCATGAGCACGGTTTACCTAAATGGTGATTACCTAGCAGCAGCAGACGCGAAAATTTCACCAATGGATCGCGGGTTTTTATTTGGTGATGGTATTTATGAAGTCATACCTGCTTATCAAGGTAAAATGCTGGGCTTTAATGCGCATATCGAGCGGATGAATAACGGCCTTAATGAAATTGAAATTAAGCTCGGTTACAGCACTGATAAATGGCGTGAAATTTGCCAACAGCTGTGTGAAAAAAATCACGGTGATAATTTAGGTATTTATTTACACGTCAGCCGAGGGGCCGATACCAAACGCGCTCATGCTTACCCCACAGATATAACACCAACCGTGTTTGCGTATGTATTTGAAATTCCTCCTCAACCCGTCAGCGACATTGAACACGCCACAACTTATACCGTTTCGTTAGAACAAGATAAGCGTTGGCAGCGTTGTCACATCAAATCAACCGCGCTACTTGGCAATGTCATTCATTATCAACAAGGTGCTGCCGCTGGCAATAAAGAGACTATTTTGTATAACCGGATAGATGAAATAACCGAAGCAAGTTCAAGTAATGTATTTATAGTTAAAGAGGGGGTCATTAGTACCCCACCACTAGATAACCAAATTTTACCGGGTATAACACGTTGGTTAATTTTAAATATTCTACATAGTCATAGTGATTTTAAAGTACAACAACGTGTTATTAGTAAAACAGAACTGCTTGACGCCGATGAAGTGTGGATTACGAGCGCAACCAAAGAAGTCGGCGCTGTGGTAAAAGTAAATGGTAAACTTGTCGGTGACGGGAAACCGGGCAAAGTATGGCAACAAGTACAAAGTTTATTTACCAAACATAAATTTGATTACTAATAGCACTTAGCGTTAATTTTAAAAGCCGTGTTTGTTAATTCAACACGGCCTACTTACACTACTTGGGCGGTTCATAAGGCCAAACTTCAAGCACGCCATCACTGGTTTCAGTCATAATACTTTTGCTATTTTTATCATAGGCTACCGCCAAGACGGAGCTGCGCAAACGTAGCTTTGCCGCCTTATACTCTGCTAGCTGCTGGCCATCGGCAACACGCCATAAATACAAAGTACTTTTTGGCAACCCTGTTAAAAACCATTTATCATCATTAATAAATAGCGAGTCATTAAACTCGATAAAATTGGCCATAATATTTAGTTCAGCTCGTTCTTCAGCTGTTTTTAAATCTAAAAATTGCCGATCATCCACAGAATCGATAGAAAACCCAATGCTTGCATTGCTATTCATAGCAACGTGATTAATGCGTGTTGTGGATTTAAAACGCTGCGTAATTTTACCGTCGTTAGTTGTCCAAACGTAGGCAAATTTATCACTTGAGCCAGTTAAGGCTGTTGTTCCATCATCAGATAGAGCCACAGAGTTAATATCTAAGCGGTGAATTTTTAGTAATTTAGAGACTGATGTTTGAGTGTTTATCACTTGCGCTTCACCAGAGCGATAGCCAATAAGAATAGTGCTTGCATCAGCAGAGACTGCGATATCACGAGCAATATTTTTCCCTGTCGCCCAACTACCCACTAGTTGACCTGTGGTGGCTGAAAACATATGCACAGAGGTACGATTAGAAATGAAATATTTGCTTTTGTCTTTACTAAAACCAACTAATTCAATGTGTTTAGCATCGTCGCCAACAAGGCACTTAAATTTTAGCTGATTTGTTTTATTATCCCATAAACACACCTTGCCTTGCTCAGCAACGATACTCATAGAACCATCAACAGTAAGTGCAGCTGATAATACAGGTTCATTAGTGTGGCGAAACTCACTCAAAGGTGCAGCTTCAAACACGGTATCACCAAAACAGCCCGCCAAGTTAATCATCAAACCTGTTGTTATAATGGATTTTAAAAAATTAGTACGCACTGATATTCCCTCATCTTATTATTTTTAGCACTTATAATGCTTAACTATTGAGGTAACTATCTTCTCACTTTCTGGTTACAGTTTCTATCCGATTAAGGTGCGTACCTATTTGTTTTTTATTAAATTTAATTTAAGTTAGCGCTTTATACCCGTTCACTATTTCCCAGCAAGCTTATTTAACCAGCTAGTGCGTTGCTCTTGCGAGGAACTAATAATAGGGCCAATATACTTAGTTGCTGTTAACTTAATTCCACAAAAACCTAAAATTGTGTGTTTTAGTTGCTTGGTAGCGGGGGCACCTTGGAATATCCGGTAATACCAAGGTGGCGTATCTAAGGTCAATATAAGCTGCGCTGTGCGGCCTGTTAATAATTTCTCTGGGATGGTTTTATTTGGGTGATACTCAAAGGCAAATCCGGGTAAAAACGTGCGGTCAATCAAGCCTTTAAATTTTGCAGGTAGCCCACCCCACCAAATAGGAATAAACAACACAATATGTTCAGCCCACTCAACTTGAGCTTGAAACGAGACTAAATCGGGTTCAAGTGACTGTAGCTGGTCATAGCCATGGCTTAAATTAGGGTCAAAATGCATCGCACTGAGTGATACAACTTGTACTTCACTTTCACTACTTTGTTGATAGATTGTCGCTAGTGATGCGCAAAAGCTGCCAGACTTAGGGTTGGCGTCGATAACCAATACACGTTTATTCATACTTCTACTCCTTTAAAAGCAGTAGCATACCCTCTCCCCTAAGGGGTAGAGTCAAGGTTATTCAAACAGTTTTTTATATCCATGTGATAAAAATCTAGCAACTCTTTTTGCTTTTTCAGTGCAGCAATATCATTCAATACTTGCTGTTGTTTGTCCTCTAGTAGAGCCAATACAGCAGGCCATTTAAGATCATGGCGTGCAACTTTTAACTGTTTAAGCTGAGTTAAACTAAGCCCTAATAACTGAGCTCGTTTGATCAAGGTTACAAACTCAACATCCGCTTTAGTGTAAACTCGGTATCGGCCTTGGCGCGCTATGTTTGTCAACAAACCAATCTCTTCATAATGCCTAACAGCTTTAATTGACGCTCCGCTGCGCTTTGCCATTTCACTAATATACATAGTTCTTCCTTGGGTGGGTTGAAGTTATTGAATAATAATGTAGATGGCGGAATGTGAGAAGCCTATTTAGTCTTTAGCGGTGAAAAACTAAACCACTTGCCAAAAGGGCGAAGTTTTATGTAACAATAAAAGTGATTATCTGGTGAAAAACCAGAGTTAACACGGCTAAAAGGTGAGTTTATTACGCCCTGTTTGCTTAGAGATATAGAGCTTTTCATCAGCTTTTTTTATAATTTCATCTTGCCCACTTAGGCTGCGAAAAGTAGCAACTCCAGCACTTACCGTTAATACATCAAATGCTGAATGATCATGTTCAATATTTAGCGCAGCAACACTTTGTACAATTTTTTGTGCAACCAGTACAGCACCTGATAAATCAGTGAATGGTAAAATCACCGCAAATTCTTCACCGCCATAACGTGATACAAAATCACACGGCCTTTTAAGAGTATCTTGAATACAATTGGCTACGCTTTGAAGGGCTTTATCGCCGACTACATGACCATAAATATCATTAAATTGTTTAAAATAATCAATGTCGATAAATATAAGGGCATAATCACTCACCTCACGTATAGCACTCAATTGTGTTTGTATAAGGTGAGAATCAAAATATCGGCGGTTATAGACCTGCGTTAAACTATCTAAAAACACCATTTCAAGTAGTTTATCACGTTGTAACTTAAGCGTAAGGTGGACTTTAACACGATTAAAAACAGTTTTAGCATTAATAGGCTTATTAATAAAATCAACACCACCAACTTGCCAACATACGTCTTCATGTTGTTCGAACGAAGTTATAAAAATAACCGGAACGTCTTTTAAATCAGGATTGGTTTTAAGCCGTTTACACGTTTCAATACCATTAATTCCCTCCATTGCGATATCAAGTAAAATTAAATCTGGGATATCGATTTCGCAATGCTTAATTGCTTGTTCACCACTAGTAACAGCCGTGGTGTTGTAATGAGAGGAAAGTACTTTCTCTAAAAGTGAAATATTTAACTGCTGATCATCAACAATCAATACTTTAGATTTTGTAAGGCTTTGAGCTATTTCACTTTCTACATTTGTCATTTACTGCACTCTTACTACTTTAGCTCACCTACTTAGCACAAGCCCACTCAAGTTAAGTAACCTAAGTCATGATATTTTTGATTATTCTTTGATCTAGCATACACTATCGGCGAAATTACAAAAGTATTCATTTTTCACACTCGCAGCAAGTTGAATATTCCTAACGAGTAAAGCAAAACACATTGAGTTTATTACCGTCTAAATCGCGGAAATAACCGGCATAAAATCCCGGTATTCCACGTGGACTAGTCGCCCCTTCGTCTGTAGCGCCAAGTTCAATTGCTTTTACATAAAAAGCATCTACTTAGGCCGGGCTTGAAGCAGCTATAGCAATCATTGTGTAAAGTAAGTGATTAAATTTAGCCAGAGTATGCTGGCCAGTCTGTTAATTAAAAATTATATTCCCCATTGCACAATTATAGTACTATCAATACTTTAATAAGCCGAACATCACTAATTATTTTATGACTATTCACCAATGCACACAGCTAACACCTTTGCTTACTCATAAATCATATTGCTGTAAATTTGAGACTGAGAACTTTTTAGGTGATGACTATAATCGCTATCAAATCCCCTTTCCTAAACAATTAGAAACAGCCGTTGCTAAACGTAAAGCCGAATATTTAGCTGGCAGAGTGTGCGCTAAACGCGTACTGGCGGCCCTTAATATCTATAATTTTGAACTAATAAGCGCAGCAGATCGTGCTCCTATCTGGCCTAATAAAATAGTGGGCAGCATTACCCATAGCCAAAATACAGCAATGGCAATGGCATCTGACAGTAGCGGTATTGCGGGGATCGGTATCGATATAGAGCAGCTAATGAGTGCCCAGCAAGAGCAAGAACTACAACAACAAATTTTGCGCCCTGATGAACTTGTTCAGTTTCAACGATTAGCCACACAAATAACACACCCATTAACCGTGATTTTTTCTGCAAAAGAAAGTATTTTTAAAGCATTATACCCAAACGTTAAACAATTTTTTGGTTTTGAAGCCGCCCAGCTTATTGCTTTTAATAAACAACAACTGCAATTTAAAATAACCCAAACACTCTCAGAGCAAGTGCCGCAAGACACTTGTTTAACCGTTTTTTATCAATGTAACAACGAGCAAGTACTCACTGAGTGCGAATTTAAAACGCCTTTGTGAACTCAGCCATTCTGCTCTTTTTTCTACCTCAACAATTAAATATTAAGTTTTCCTACAAGTAATTCGTCATGTGAATAGTTTTAATTAAATCAGGACGAAATACCATGCCAATCAAAAAGCCATCAATGGCCTTAACATTACTTCTCTCGTTTTTCGCGGCTCCTCATGCTGTCGCAGATGAAAACAGCGAGATTGAAAAAATTGAAGCGTATTCTAAATATAAAAAACGAGTAGGAACAACTGGGTTAGATTTAAACATTGGTGAAACACCGCAAGCTATCTCTATCATTGATGATGAAATGATGGGGCTTTATCATATGGAATCGATTCGCGATGTGCTCGATAGTGTTACGGGGATCTATGGTGAAAACTTGCCAACTTCAAATAGTCGATTCTATTATTCCCGCGGCTTTGTTATCAATAATTACTTAGTTGATGGCAATGAATCTGTTAGTACGCACCTGCAAATGTCAACATTAGACACCGCAATGTTTGACTCTGTTCAAGTTATTCGTGGGGCAACAGGAATGCTGCAACAAATGGGGCAACCTTCTGGCTCTGTGAATTTAATTCGAAAACGTGCATCGGCTCATGCTACAGAGACTTTCCTTTCCGCTGAGGTTGGTTCATGGGATAAACGTCGTTTTGAACTCGATACTAACGTGGCGCTTACTGAAGATCTTGCTGTTAGAGCTGTTATTGTAGATAGTGCGCAAGATTATTTTGTCGACGATCAACAATCAGATAGAAGCGCATATTATGCCACTTTAAATTACCAAATAACGCCAAACTTAACTGTTAATTTATTTCATAGTCAACAAGAAGATGACCTTACCGGAACTTCTGCTGGTTTGCCTTATGCTTATACTGATGGGACATTGTTTGAAGGGGACAAATCACTCAATATTGCCCCAGCATGGTCGGGTAGCAACGATAAAGTCACCATGTCTACGGCTGAAATAAATTACTCAATCACAGATAACTGGTCTGTAATTGCCCGCTATGATGATAGTAAATTTGAATCTGATGGAATATTACCTATTAACCTTAGTTTTCTTTCTAGTGAAGACAATTCATTAGTTTATTTGCCAATTAATTCCACAAGAGATAACTCTGCCAATCAATTAGAACTTAATGTACTGGGTGAATTTGAGCGTCTGAGCGCTACTCATGATGTATCTATTACTTATACTGATGGTGAAAAAAACGAATTATATACTCGTTACCAAAGCTCACCTGCTACGGTAGTGATGCCTGATATTTTTGATCCGAGCTCAAGAAATATCCCCGCGCCAAGCTATAGTGATACTGGGGCACCTTATGCCAACTTAGTAAAAAGTAGAGTATTACGCACAGCAGTCAATTGGAACTTAACTGAACAATTAAACGTGATCACCGCCTATGCGAAAAAAGATTTTGATGTGAGTGAGCCTGGTAACTCAGCATCCCAAGCCTATTCATTCAGTGATGGTAATAAATATATAGGTGTAGTTTATGACTTTAATGATCAGTATTCTGTTTATGCTTCTTTCACCGATGTTTTTAATTTTGGCGGGCAGCGTGATATTAACGCAGAGCTTTTAGGCCCTGCTTTTGGAGAAAATAAAGAGATTGGATTAAGGTCTTCATTTATCAACAATGCATTATCTATCGATTTCAATGTTTTTCAGATAGATATGAATAATGTACCCACATGGACAGACCAAAGCCTTGTCTATAAAGCAGTTAAAGGGATGACCTCTGAAGGATATGAGTTAGAAGTATCTGGCTACATAACGGAGGATTTATCTATTATGGCCTCTTACACCAACTTTAATGTGAGTGATGCTGAAGGTGGAATTGTTGCTGAGATTGTTGCTGATGAAATGTTTAAAATAAATGCAAATTACCAACTAAGTAATGACCTTAATTTAGCGGTATCAGTGAATAGAACGGGCGAGCACCAAGGTTACCTAAGAGACAGTAACAATGCGTTTTATTTTGTACCTCTTGATGCTTACACGTTAGTTAACCTAACCGCTACGTATAACGTAACAGATGCATTAACAGTACAAGCAAATATTGAAAATGCGACTGATGAAGAGTATTACTCTAAAGTGTCAGGTTACACCAAGCGATATGGGGAACCACGAAATTATAGCCTGCGGGTAATGTACAATTTTTAAGGTGTAGTTTAGTAAAACTAACACTTTAAAAATTATATAATTGATAAAGTTACACCATTAATACGCACTTGTTCAAGTGCGTATTTAACATTCCTTTTCAAGTTCAAGCTAGCCAACTTATTACCAACAACCAGCAAAATAAAATGTAACTATATAGTCGTTGCGCAAAACAAGTAACAAAAGTACAATTGATAATGGTTATTATTAAATAAATGAACTACAAGTGAAAATTAAGGAAATCTTACTCCCTGTTGCAGCATTAGTATCAACAACTGTATTAGCAAATACTGATGAAACTAATACCGAAAATCAAATGACTGTCATAGAAGTTACCGGTGAATTGTTATCAAGAAGCTTGCTACAAAGTGGCAATAGTGTTGTTGTTTTTGATGCCAAAACACTTGAAAACCGCCCTGAACTTAGAACCGTAAGAGATGTTTTAAGTGAGATCCCTAATATTACTATGGTTACAGGCACAGGCAAAGCGCCAACAGTAAGAGGGATTGACGGTACTGGCGCCGCTGAAAATGCCAATGCATTTTTTGCCGGCAGCAGGGCACGGCTAAACTGGCAAATTGACGGCCGCTCAGCTACTTATAACGAAATAGTATTTGGCGACTTAGGCATTTGGGATCTCAATCAGATTGAGGTACTTAGAGGGCCACAAAGTACGCTCGCTGGGCGCAATGCTATCGCAGGTACAATCCGCGTTGAAACGCAAGATCCAACATTCGAACAACAGTTTACAATTCGCGCCGAAGGTGGGAATTTAGACCAAAAACGCCTATCTGCCACTTATAATCAACCGCTTACAGAGCAGTTTTCTGTACGTATTGCTGCCGACCAATTTGAACGTCGCTCCCCTGTTGATTATGAACCTTACCCAGATGTTGATAATCCAGCCGAGATGGAAGGCCGCGCAATTAGAGGGAAATTACTTTACGAGGGTAACGACCAATATGATACCCGCATCGTTGTTACCCTTACTGACAATAAATACACCGGCCCAAATGGTGAAATTATTGATTACCCGTTTGATGAAAGACGCTCTAATTTTCCACAACAGCCTGTACATGTAACGCATACGAAAAGCGTGGGGGTTGAATATAACGCAGCAATAAATGAACAACTAGCGCTAGAAGTGACGGCATCAGCAACAGATTTTAATTTTGAGCGTAAATCCACACCAGACGGCTCTAAAGCTAATGTTGATACGAAAGAATATGTGATTGAACCTCGTTTACGTTATCAAGGTGATAACGGCGCACAATGGGTTATTGGTAGCCGCTACTATAGCGCTAAGCAAGATGATTGGATTCAGTTTATTGTCAAACAGAGCTTTACTGATGATTCTAATAATTTTGCAATCTACTCAGAGGGCGCATTTCCATTTAATGAAAAATTTGAACTAACCGCGGGTTTACGCTACGAAAAAGAAAACCGCAAACGTGAAGGTGGCGATCCAGATAGGGCAATAGCTAAAATTGAATCAGATAATGATTACAGCGCTCTGTTACCAAAGCTAGGCCTTAGTTATCAAGTTAATGAAGAGCATACCATTGGCTTGCAATTATCTCGTGGCTATAACGCAGGGGGTGGTGGTATTTCTTTTGGCGCACCGATTGTAAACTATGAGTACGACGAAGAATACGTAAACTCATTGGAATTATATGGTCGACAACAATGGGCTGATAATAACATCAGCACATCGCAAAACCTGTTTTACTCGCAATATACAGACATGCAATTACCCTTTGATTTAACAACCGAAAATACGCGTGATGAAGCTTATGTGGTAAGAAACGCAGACGAAGTTACCACTGTTGGTTTTGAATTTAGCGCAGATTGGCGTATTGATGAGCAATTTAATTTGTACGGTAGCTTTGCACTATTAGACTCCGAAATCACTGATTATCCAGGCTCAGGCTTAGAAGGTAACTCATTGTTTATGGTTCCTTCTGCTTCAATGAAGTTAGGCGGGACATGGCAGTCAAATAACTGGGTTGTTAATATGAGCGGTCAGTACACTGATGGTTGGTATACCAATATTTCAAACGATGAAGGCAGTAAAACAGGCGCATTTGCCACCTTCAATACCAGCTTAAGTTACTCAATATCAGAGCAAGCTAAATTGTACCTTACAGTACGTAATATTTTTGATGAAGATGCGCCTGTTGCGCTATACCCAGGTACAGCACCTGCTGACAGCAATGAACCAGACAGCCATTTTGATAAAGCAGTTTTAACTCAACCTCGAACCATTAGCGCAGGTTTACAGTATACATTTTGATCTAACTAATAATTTACACGGCAGGCTCGCTTGCCGTAACCCTTCATAAAAACAATAACTAGGATTCATGCAATATGGCAATTCTAAAGCACGATCATAGCCTTTGGCCATTAGCCGTCACCGTTGCACGCGGCGGATGCACCCTCGAGATGCATTTAAACTCATTGCACGGATGGGATGAGTGGTTTAAAAAAACGGAGCCTTTTGTCGTTGTTCGTGTTTACAGCGATGAAGAGTCTTTACAGCATCCAAAAGGAGCAGGGCCCGCTACGCAAAAATGGTTAAAAGAGGGAGCGGCAGAGCAAATGCAGCAATATGTTCAAGCAATGCTTATTGTGGTTCCAGAACAGCAATTTGAACGAATGCAAAGAATGAGTGTACAAAAAGCCTTTGGTATACCCGGTGCTGTCGTTAAATCACTTGATGATGCCCATACTTGGCTAATGACAACATCAAACCACAATAAAACATTTGAGCAAACAAACTTTATGCAAATAGAGACGCTTGTTCACGCATTAGCGACTTAACCTATTGAATTAAGACTATTTAGCACTATTAGCAGCTGATTTTTAAAATCTATATTGATATCCATCAGGTAATTGCGCTTGAGGATAAAAAGTATGTGCTAATTCAACAAGAGCTTGCGGCGTTCTAGGGCCCATACTAAGCAAATAGGCAACATCAAAATTATGCACGCGTTTATTTTTAACTGCATTGGAGAACTTAAACGCGTTTAACAACTCAGAACTTGATGGTTGCTCATGCCCACCAATACTCATGGTAATAATTACATCAGGGTTTAGTACAAGCGCCGCTTCACTCGATATTGCCTGCCAGTTAGCCACGCTTGACGCCATCACATTCTTACCACCAGCAATAGCTACGAGCTCATTTGCCGTAGTACCAGAACCTGCAACCATGAGTTGATCACTGCGAATAACCAACACTTTAGGTTTAGTCGTTGCTTGTTTTAAAATATGCGTTAAGGCATCACGATCTGCTTTTAGCGCTTGCGCTAACTCCGTTCCTTTGCTCTGGACTTGCAACAGGCTGGCTATTTGTTCTATTTTATTTTCAATCCGCCAGAAGCTATCATTTTCGTGCAAAATAACCAGATTCGCAGCGGTACGTTTTAATTGCTCAACCACCTTCTTCGGGCCTATATCTGCCTCTGCAAGGATAAGATCAGGGTTTAATGACAATATCCCCTCAACGCTTATTTTACGCACATAGCCAATTTGAGGCTGTGTGGTGGCTGCAGCAGGAAAAATACTACTGCTATCAACACCAACAATACGTTGCTGCTCGCCAAGCGCATAAATAACTTCGGTTATTGAGCCGCCAGCAACCACAATTCGTTGTGGGTTAATGGGTTGCGGGCTTGCATGTACGTAACTATTAGCAAGTAAAGTAACGAACGAAATAAGGAATAGTACAAAGGGCTTCATTGTCATCAAATCAAATTTGAAAACAAAAATAATAACAGTTTCTATTTTCAACTTATAGCTTTATCTATCACGAATAAAATCCAGAGTTAAGGTGTATTTTCTTTTGGCGCTTATGGTGAACCTCGAAGCTATAGTGCGCAAATAACTTACTAGTTTTGATGTAATAACCAATCACTATGTAAGTGTTTAGTTCTGGGTAATCAAACCCCTTCTCTAAACAACTTTACGCACTACAAGCAAGGGCTATAGATTCGCTTGAAAGATAATTACTTTTGTGATCGCCAACCTATCGCTAACATTAACATCACTGCAATCAGCCCATAAGGCAAGCCATTATCGATGCTATAAACACCAGTCCCAACAATAGGGCCTACAACAATTCCCAGCCCTTGCGCTGCTGAAATTGTTCCAGCAGCGGCTCCTTGCTCATGATCTTCAACTGAATTGGCAGCCAATGCCGAGACAGATGGAAAAACCCATCCCATGCCAAAACCCGCTACGCCATAGCTAAACCAAAGCACAAGTGGTGTCGAGGCGAAGATCGTACAGCTAAATCCGGCTGCGGCAATGATCCCCCCACATTTAATTAATCGTCGCGGCTGCCAGTCAAGCTTTTGTAATACAACTTGTGCAACTATCAGCGTTACACCAACAATAGCCAGTGCAACACCTGCGGTGCGCGCCGTACTCGCAGGCTCAAGCAATAACCGATCGAGGGCAAAAAAACCAACCGTGATCTGCGCAACCGCAACACTAAATGTAGCAACAAAGGCTACAATTACTGGCCAGCGTAAGCGTATATCGTTTAATTTTAGTGAGTTACCGTCCGGCTTTACGTGGTGTTCTCGCCTTGGCAATACACGCCAAATTACAATCAATGCAATGGCGGGTAAAACAGCCGTGATGTATAAAGGAATACTTAAACTATAAGGACCAATGAGACCTACAAAACTTGGGCCTATAACCATACCTGCGGCACTTGAGGCCCCGATCCCAGCCATCGCTGCTGCTCGCTGTTTAGGCGATATATGATCTGCCACTAATGCAGCACTTGTTGCGGGCACCGCAGCATAGAATACCCCTGCTATACTCCGTCCTATCACAATGCCGACAAATGCGAGTCCCTGCACCATTGCCGTTTGCATCGCAAAATCAATAAACAATGCCAATAACGCATAGCTAATAACAAAGCCAGCAAGCCCAAATAGCATCACTGGCCGACGGCCGTTACGGTCGCTTAGTTTCCCCCAAAACTGAGCCATAACAACCCAAGCAACACCGGCCATAGTCATTGCCGTACCAAGCTGCCATGCTTCAAGCCCGATAACGCGTGCAATGGGCGCAGCCAAAGCCGCAAATGCCATTAGCGCCATCGTACACACAAATGTTTCGAACATAAGCGGTTTCAGGCTAAATGGAGCATCCGTTGTTGGCACAGTTTTATTGTTGACTAGGTTACTCATTCTCTGTCCTTATGATTGAGGGTATTGCACAGTTTTTATGCCGCTCCCCACCTTCAGGGCATATCGCTTTAAAGTGGTTATCGTCTACTGAACGTTCATAGCCAATTGCAGCATGGAATAAATATACATCGTCGTGATTTACATCACGATCAATTAATATTTCAGGGATATATTCTTGCGCACGGATATCAGAACCGCGTATCAACAAATCTTTAGTTGCCTCTTGAGCTTGCCAACCGCCTTGCGCCCACACCCAGCTCAAAATTGTTATTTCAGTGGTGCTATCATTTGTTTTGATAACCACGTCACTGCTCCTTGGTGCACCCAATAATTCATCGAGCGATCCAGAGCCAACTGATAGAGCCAGACGCTGTAATAGTGAAGATGAATGGAGTCCCACATCGAGTGCTGTTAGTATAGAGCTCGGTGAGCGTTGCTCAAGGACTCCCCAATTATCTAGAGATAATGCGGCATAAAGTCCCAACCAGCGACGATCTGCATTCACAACTTGCGTAATAGGTTTATCGATTGTCGCAAACTCCTCTGCCAGCTGCTCTGCTGCGCGTTTTCGAATTGCCATCGCGGCTGTAAAGCCACTATATGCTTCAACGCAACGTAACGCAGTCCATCCCGCGACTCCTTCTAACAACCAACGCGCTCCAGCTTCATTTCTGAGCTCTCCACGTTTGCTAACAACTGCGCGCGCTAATGCTGTCGCTATTTTGTATTGACGCTGCCATGCACCTTGGCCAGTACCATCGCTGTACCAAGCAATGTCTTCCGGCGCCCATAGTACGCCAGCGTATAAGGCGATATCTCCTGACATACGCGGTGCTTGAATTACCTGCTCAATATCCACTACAGTGTCTAGCTCCGTAGTAATACACTGTTTCATCGCCATCAATTCTTTTGCAAAGTCATCTAGTTGAGGCTGACGAGCTGCGCCTATTAAAAATTTCGTCGAAAAGAGCTGCTGCTCTGGTATCTGCTCACGGTGCCACACTGAAGCAAACGCTAACACACCGTCTGTACTACCCTCATCTGTTACTATGTATTCGCCATTATTCTGCTTAATGGCAATAGACCAGCTCCAGTTGCCAATAGGGGCAGCTCCTTGCAGTGAGCTTAATGCTGATGCGCTAGGTAATTTGGGCAATTGGGCTGATAGTCCTAAGCGTGCGCGATCACCAATAGAGCGCACTAAACGGTCTGGGTCGTGCCCAAGTTTTGGCAATATATTTTGGCTACGCAACCAAATACTAGCAGCATCAAGCCACGGTGCTGATTCTGTTTGCCATCCTTGAGCATCTATATTCAACTTAAGTGTTAACGTACAAGGTGTATCGCACTCTGCTGCTACTGCAAAGTGACTATTGTCTGCTACAAACTCTATTGGTGCCCCAAATTTGCTTGCACTTACTAGCGAAGTGCCATGTGGTAAAGTACCATGAAGAGTAGCAGCCTTAAGGTTATCAATGCGCCAGCTTACTTTTCCCACTCCCTGAGATGGGTTGAGGCGTACAGCAATATCACCGCCACTAATGGAAAAAGGCGACGCTTTAGCCCACCAGTGTTTTTCCCAATTACCATCATGCGTTATGGCGTTAGACGATGATTCATATCCGCCTAGCTCAACAAATTGCGTATTGAGTACATTGGCGCATATTACTATCAAGCTCAACGCGATAGCGAGCGTTAAACCACCATAACCCCATATGCGTCTTCGCGCAGCATGGATACGATCTCGCAGTGTCAACGCTGTGCCACGTCGCCAGATTATCCAGCTACTTGCAAATAGCACTAAAGCAAGCGCTAACTTTAAGCTAGCTAGTGCCAAAATCATTGCAATCCATGGCGACCAGCCTGTCAACTCAGATGGATAGGCATGGATAGGTGTGCCAATTGCTGCAGGTGTATATTGCACTAGCTCAACTTCATGATTAACGATGGCGATAAAAGCTGCGAGTATAGAGACTACATAAGCTGTGCCTGCTCGCTGAAAAATAGCATGTGCAAGTACTGCAATTGCACATAACTCAGCTAATGCAGGAAACACGGTTAGCAAGACATATGCAAATGGGTAGCTTATGTTAAGTGCATGCGGTGCGGCGATCCCTGTCATTATCAATGACGCGACCGCAGGTACCAAGCATAATAAAGCGGTTAGCCCAAGAGCGGCAAAAAAACGGGCAAGGAGTCTTATTCCTAGCGGCACTGGCGATGTATCTAACCATTCAATAAAGCCTTCACAATCATCGCGACGCATTAATGCACCAACAAAACCAACAACAACAAAAACGATAAAGACAAAAAAGAAGCCAACCATAAAATAAATAAGCGCTTGTGGCGTGGGCACGAGCGGGCCATCAATATGACCAATAGAGTTCACCCAAGCGGCTGCTACGCCGATCGCAGTGAGTAATAATAAAGCAAGGCGCAGGCCAAAGCTTTGCAAAGAAACCTTTAAATGCCAAGCAGACTCTGCTGCCAATGTACGCAACCAATTAGGACTGTTAATTGCACCAGCTGGTTTTGCTGAGTGAACTACATAGGATGAGGTTTTATGTGCTTTTAAACGCGGAGCATGCTCCATAGCTAAGTGCTCTCGACGTAAGCGCAGCAGGAGAATAGCCCCAATTACGACACCAATAAATAGCCACAGTCCGCGATTAAGTAACAACCTATCTGTAAAGCCAATAATAGCGACCTTTTTTTCGGCTGGGGTCCAAGTAAGTGCCTGTCGCTCTGCTTCAACATATGCGGAGGGATCAATAATTGATGCAAGCATTGGGCTTACGCCTCCTTCATGTAACACCACCAAGGAAATCATCCAAATTAAGCTCAATATTGCTGCTGTCGCAAAAGCGCCAGTATTAGAACGCGTAAGTGCGGCACCAGCTAAGAACAACACCCCTGTCGCAAATGCACTGGGTACAGTGAATACAACCAGTGACAATAGTGCAGCCGACCAAGGCACTGGGCCAATAGCATCGGGTGGTAGCGCACCAACAGTAACCAGTAGAGGTGCCATCAGTAGTCCGACACAAATTGAAGAGCCTAGAAAAACGGCGACAACAAGTGCACCACTAAACCGTGCTGCAAGTAGCAAACGCAAAGAAATAGGACTGCTAAGCACAACTTCATGTAATTCAGCGCTGCGATCCCTCACTACGATCTGTGCAAAAATCCACGCCCAAGCAAAAAACAGCCACAAACTTTGGCCTGACACCATTAAGTAAATCACATGGGGGCTGTTACGATAGATATCTACCGCCCCCATGCTGCGCATGTAATCAGCATTGAGCAAAAAAATCAGCATATAGGCGCTCAGACCAAAGAATACGATTGGCGTAATCAAACTAGTCAAGCCTTGTTTAGCCTCATAGGCGGCTTCTTTGAAAAAGAAACTGACGCGTGAATGACTCATCACAACTCCTCAACCTTGGCAGCGCGCAATGCATGATAATACACATCTTCAAGACGAGGAGTCCGCTCGCTGTAACCTTGTTGTGCGGCGCCAGAAATGACCACTCGAGTGCCGTACGGTGTTGCCGTTGCATGTAATGCATCATCAGGAACTACTTGGTCGCGTGGAACTTCTCTTTCCCAGATTTGTCCTTTCAGACTCGCTTTAAGAGCATCAGGGGTACCTACGGCAACAATTCGACCTTTCGCCATAATAGATAAACGCGTGCAAAGATTCTCAATATCTTCAACAATGTGAGTCGACAACAGCACAACAGCATCACTGCCAATCTCAGCAAGAATCCGATGAAATCGACTTCGTTCAGCGGGATCCAAACCAGCCGTTGGCTCATCAACTATCAATAAACGAGGCTTACCGATTAGCGCAACTGCAATGCCAAAGCGACGTAACATACCACCAGAGTATGTTGCTACAGCGCGATGTGCGTCGCGCTCCAAGTTAACGCGGGTCAAGAGGTATTCAACTTCCTGTTTGCGTACCTTTTTATCAGTTCGTCCCTTTAGCCAAGCGAAACGCTCAAGCAAGTCACGCCCAGATACGTTCGGATAAGCACCAATCTGTTGCGGTAAATAGCCTAACTTAAAACGCAAACTGTCAGGATCAGCTAAAGCGTCGATACCGTCTAATGTAATTGAACCTGAATCAGGTTGTTGAAGTGATGCTAAAGTGCGCATCAGCGTACTTTTCCCAGCTCCATTTGGCCCAAGTAAGCCATATAATCCTGGTGTTACTTCAAGATCAACACCATTTAGCGCACTTACGCCCCCTTTGTAGCTCTTTCTGAGCCCTTTAACAACTAGGCCACGTTCACTCATTTGTTGATTAATCATGTTTGTTTACTCATCCGTTTTTCAATTCTAAGAAATAACGCATTCACAAAGTTCAGCCACATTTGTTACTTGCTGTTTTTACTTTGGGCTGCGTCACTTTGACCATATTTACCAATCAAACTGAAAACCAACACCTAGTGTGCGAGGTTCGCCAACACTGCCATAAGCTCCAGCAAGACCAAAATCCCTGCCATCTTGGACAAAAATTTCATAATCATCATCGAGTAAGTTGTTACCCCAAATATATGCTCTCCAGTCGTCTTGCTGATAACCTAAACGACCACTCAAGAGCTTACGATTACCGATTTTAGTTACTTCTGGTGCATCAATTCTAGAATAGGTATCACCGGTGTAGCTAAAAGTCATTGATGTAAAAAAGCCATTGTCATTTTGATAAAGCCCCCCTAGATTTGCAGTAAAGTCAGGTGCTTGAGGAAAAGACATCCCCGCAAGGTCGATCCCCTTAGTTACAAACTCTTCGAATTCAGTATGAATAAAGCCAAAATTTGCAAATAGATTTAGATCTGCGGTCGCTTGCCACTCAGCTTCAAACTCAGCACCGCTCACTTTAGACTTACCAGCATTGACCACGGCATCATCGAAGCCAGCTAACCCACCTGGTAAAGTCAGAGTGACTTGTTGATCTGACCAATCAAAATAGAAGAGATTGGCATTTAACCGTAACTTTCCATCAAGCAGTTGATTTCGCAAAAATAGCTCATAATTATCGATGAACTCCTCATCATATGGCGTCGCCTCACCTAAGAACATCGCAAAAGAAACTCCTCCAGCTTGAAAACCGCGACTGTAACTGGCACCGATCCGAGTATTATCACTAATGTCATAAGCGATGGTTAATGAAGGGATAAGTTGATTGAAGGATTCGGATGCGGACTGATCGCTGACAAAACCATTGTCTTTAAAATCTTTTGTGCTGCGTTTTTCTCGATTTAGCCGAGCACCTAGCTTGATCTCCCAATCATCAATAGGCAGCCAATTTAGTTGCGCAAATAAAGCTTGTTGTTCAATATTTTCTGTGCTCTGTACGGTATTGTTAAACGGGATTACACCACCTTGACCATCAGGAAAAACACCAGCACCTGTGAATCCATTGTAGTACTCGCCGTCAGAGTAAAATAAACCCACTAATCCAGAAAGACGCTTTCCCTCATAATGCAAACGAAGCTCTTGACTTAGCAGTTCCTCGTTCATAAATCCGTCCACACCTAACAAATCGTAGGCAGTGTGATCACCTTCGAAACGCTGATCAACAGCAAATTTATTGAACCCGGTCACAGAGGTAAAGCGTAAGTTTTCACTTACTTGCCAATTTGCCTCCAGCGATAAAAGGTCAAAGCTTGAAGGAAAGTCTCCTTCAATATTGTATGATTGTTTACGTTCAAAAATATCGCCCTCAGGTAATGCATAAACAAATGGAGTGGCGTTAGTGTCTGAATTATTATGTAAATAGCTCAGATCAAAAACCAACTCCTCATCACCGAGTGGCAGCCAACGCAGCGCTAAACGAATTGTTTCTTCATCCTCATTTTGAACATCTTCGCGGCCTGTGGTGATGTTTATAACATCGCCGTCTGATTGACGAGTCTCTAGCACCAAGCGCGCAGCTAATGTATCTTCAGCCAGTACAAGATTTTGCATCAATGCCAACCGCTTAGTATCGTACTGGCCAACTTCTGCACGAACCGAACCTTCGTAACCAAAGAAATCAGGGCGGTTATAATTGATATAAACAGCACCAATCAGTGCATTAGGCCCTTGTAATGAAGACTGAGGCCCACGCAAAACCTCAGCAGAAGTGGCATCAAAAAGCGAGGGTTTTACATAGTTACCTGCAGATACCCCCATAGCCACTTGGTTAATAAGTATTGATGCCAACGCATTAGAACGATTCAAAGAACCCGCTATG
Organism: Pseudoalteromonas sp. KG3; assembly: GCF_030436385.1. Taxonomy (NCBI): domain Bacteria; kingdom Pseudomonadati; phylum Pseudomonadota; class Gammaproteobacteria; order Alteromonadales; family Pseudoalteromonadaceae; genus Pseudoalteromonas; species Pseudoalteromonas sp. KG3. Next base: position 897,364 of record NZ_CP098524.1, on the reverse strand, counting down.
CCATCTGTATTTACACCACGGATACTGTATGCCCCCGAGATAGCGCTGCCAGCAGAAACATTTGCCGTCCGGTCAAAGACATCTTCTACGTTGTAAATAACCTGATCTTTTATTTGTTCTTCACCAAAATAGCCAATGCTCGTTGCTATTTCTTGGCGGGTTTCTCCCATTTTACTCCCCACCACAACAATTTTTTCTAACTCTTTCGATTCAGGTTTAGTTAAAGGTACATCTTGTTCAAGCAAAAACGTACCAGACGTCGTTTGCGTAATTCGCAGCCCGCTATTGGCGGTTAATTGCATTAATGCTTGTTGGGCGGTTAGCTTGTCTGAAATAGCCGAGCTTTTGTATTGACTAATGTTGTCAACTTTCACGATAACTTGTTGCTCAGTAACTACCGTAAAGTCACGGAGTGCTTTAATGAGCGGTTGAGCTTGAATTTCAAAATGAAAAGTTAGGTTATCGCCAGCATAGTCTTGGCTAAAGGCGGTGGGTGTAGCGGTTAAAGCTGAAATCAGTGCCAAAACACACCATAAATTAACACGATGTTTTTTATTTCGGTATTCCATGCATACCATGCTTAATATCTCCATTGAATATTAGACGCCAATGACAAATTTCATTGACTCTTAGTGAAGGAGACACTAAAGCAGCTTATACCCGTAAAAAATAAATCAATAAATTTTAAAACTAGTTTTTATAGCGGTCGCTCTGGGGGAAGTGAACGTAATACTAGCGTATTGCGACCTTGAACTTTACCCGACAAATGATAACCTTGCATGATTGCACGTAATGCTTCATCGCCTTTATTTAATACAAAGGTACCTGATACTAGCCTATCAGCCTCATAGATCAAACGGGTGTCTAATTCATAGGACGTATATGACTGCAGCACCTCAAGTGCTTCTATTAAAGGTCGCTGCTCAAAAACAATGACTCCATCTCGCCAAGCCCCCATTTCATCAAGTGCTCGAGTTTTTATGTCACCAAGTTCACCTGCTGTAATGCGAATAACGTCATTTTTTGTTAAGCGTGCTTCTACTGGGGCTTTTTCTGCCTGAACACCAACGGCTCCTTCAATAACCTCTATTTCTACAGCTTGTTCACCCAGTTTATGAAACACAAACTCGGTACCTAATACCCTTGCCTCTACCTGTTCGCTTAGAACAGAAAATGGCCTATTTGGTTGCGAAACCACACTAAATAAAGCTTTCCCGCTGACTAACATCACTTGTCGCTTTGCCTCTGTCATTGTTACCTTAAGTTCGGTGTTCCAATCTAGCCAAATCTCTGTTCCATCTTCTAGCGTTACTTTACGCTGCTCTGCCCAACCTGTTTGATAATGCTGTGGTTTACTGACCGGATTGGTTTTTTCTATCCTCTGCACAATCTCAGTTTGAGGCACTGTTGGGCTGCTAAAATCAAAACCAAAAAGGGCAAATATAATCAAAACCATTGCAATACCGGTTGTAGGTAGCATTCGGATGGGTGTTTCTGCTAACCGTTCAAATTGAATTTGAGTAGCCAATTTAAACTTGTCGACCAGTGAAAGGGGAGGGGGATCAATTAGCCCTAACAATGCCCAGTTAGCTTCAGCTTGCCTAGCTGCAATTTCATGTAAAGATGACTGATTGCGCCAAGCATCTAGTTTAGATTGGTTATTTGGATCATTGAAAGCCGCAACGACTAGGTTATACGCTTCACGCTGTAGGCGCTTGTCGGTATCTTGATTATTCACAGCTTTTTCCTCAGTTAAAGTGTCGCGATTTAACCACAGAGTGCTTTTACCGCCCTGTTATTATAGAACACACTTCATGTGCAAAAAACCGTAATATTTACTCATAAAGACACGAAAAACAGAGAGAAAGTGCTTTTTTCACATGCTTTTCCACAGTGGAAAGACTCACACCCATTTGCTCGGCAATATCTTTTTGGTTAATACCATGAAGCCGATACATAATAAAAATTTGACGAGTCAGTACAGGTAAACTCTGAATAATCTGCTCAACTTTTTGTACATTCTCTGTAGATTCAATAATGTTCTCAGGGCTACGTTCATCCCATTCCTCCATTATCGGTGCTAATAATACGTTTAATTCAGCTCGAGTGCGCTCAGAACGCTGTAAATTAAACGCAGCATTTTTCACAGCTCGATATAAGAATGCGCGTACATCTTTAATTGGAGGATCGGGATCCCGGCGCAACAAGTTCTCTGCAACAGATTGGAAGATATCAGCAGCCGTGTCGGCGCAGCCTACCCGTCTGGTCAAAAAGCGGTTAACTTCTCGTCGATACCCTTCGATTGAGCGAGTGAGATTTTCGGCACGAAGTTTCAAGGATTTTTTATTTTTTACCGATAAATACATGCTAAATTCTTAATAAAAGGTTGAACAAAATACTTATGACAAAACGATAAAAACAAATGATGCTCAACGTTTCCCAAAACACTACCACGAATAAAAATCATTCTCAACAACAATTCCTTATCAGGTCTTACTTTACTTAAAAAATGTAAAGCACTGTAAAATAATATTATATTTAATATATATCACGAATAAATGCAGTATAAGAACAATGGAGAGATCTTAGGTGAGAGCACTAAGCGCGCTAAGGTTGGACAACGCCAGACTAATGTAGACTGGCGTTGTGCCGATAAAGCAGAACTTAATTATTTTTCAAATTTGAAACGCTCAGGTAACGTATCTAAGTCCCTACCTTCGCTTGGTTCTCTGAGCTTAGCAGTACCATTTACCAATTTACGTATATAATTGTATGCTAGATCACCAAACATAGGGCAGAACTTGGCACTCTCATCAACAGCCGCCTGAAAATGTACCCCTCCCCAAACGCGGCTTTGGCCACATTCTTGAGCAAATGTAGTCCAATTATTGTATGAAATTACAGTATCGATTGCGGGTGTCACACCAGACTCGATGCGTGACTTTCCTGCGGCTATAGACAGATTATAAACCATACTGTCATCGCCAAAAAACTGCCTTGCGGCCTGAGCGTGGGCATAACAAAAACATGTTGAAGCAGAAGGATACTCTGGGTGATCCGCTTCTTCAAGGTAACTTGTCCATTCACTCCCTTTCATAGTAACAGTTCCCTTTCCTGGCCCACCCCAAGCTTCTATATCTGCATCTTTAAATAATTTTTGAATGGCACTAAAAGGCCTAACTGCATCATATTTGTACTTTTCCTGCCAGACAAAAATCCCTGCATCGAACGTTGCCATATTCACTACAAATTCAAACTGCATAAAATCTAATAAAGATAAATTTCTTGCATCAGTATTTGTTGCAACTGAGAATGATAATGAACGAAACTTATCATCAAATAATTCTGCTTTTAATTTCAGCTCATCAGTTAAATCTGCCGAAGCTTGCACCACCTCTTTTGCTTGCTTGCGATAAGCTTTACGGTTGCGGTGATTACTATTGTGCGGAGGTGAAATTTCAAACTCTCGAGGATCTTCATACGAATATGGCTCAGCAAGTGCAAACTGTGGGGTCACGAACTGTTGGATCTTATATAAACCCAAACCTTGACGTTGCATATCTGGCTGCCAGTGAGATGGGTTACGTAACTCATAAGCCGTATTAACTGGTTTATAATTGGTATAGTCCGCATATGGTGTGGGATTGAAGGTTTTGCCAACATCTCCATATTGGTTCATGCCATCATTTAGGCGACCAGCAACAACCGCATTACCTGCAACATTACCTAAGCCAACAGCCGTTGTGATGTCTGTGCTATTGTTATCTGGGTCAAGACCAACATTTAACAGCAACTGGCGCCAAGTTTGCTTATATGACGGCATATAGCTATTAAGTACACGGTAAGAAGCATAAAATACTGCAGTATTAATATTCCTGTTTGTTGCTTCACTTTGTGGTCTGCGACCAAGGTGTGAATACACGCCTACAGCCGTTGGATGATAAGCCGCTGTTGCATCGTACCAAGCGTTTGTTAGTAAGATAGCGTAGCGAAAAACCAAAGAAGCATCACCATAATTTGCAGATACATATTCACGCAGAGCAGGAAGGCTACCAAAACCGATGACATCTAATGCTGCGTTATCAGCATCAAAGTCAAAATCCTCTTTGACTTGTGCGACGCTGTGTAGCGAACAAAACAGTGTAGATACTAATAACCCTATTTGGCAGACACTTTTCAATTTATGTATTTGATAAATCATATTTCTAATAGAAAGGTACATTTTTATTTTCCTTGTACGAATGTGAACCAGAAAATTCAACACCCAGAGGCTCGCTTAGTTGGGTGTGGTTATCGCTGGTATGTCTAAAGTGAAGTAACCAAAGAGCCTGATAGCAGTGGCGCTAAAGTTACGCAAGTTAACCGTTACCCAGTTTATGTGTTCCTTTGTTACCTGTGGTGATACTGTGTTTGGTTCGCCAATATTGCGTTTGCTGAGCGATATACCACTGAATTATTTCGTGATATAACGACTCTATGTAATCAGCAGGTAACTTATGTTGCAGTGCCCACTGTCGACGTTCTAGCAACATTTCAGCGACTCGGTCAGGGGCTGGAATACTTGCTTGGTTTGGCTTAAAACGCGCTGCGGATAGCACATATTCCATGCGCTCTCCCAACAGTTTAATGATCTCGTGATCAATGGAATCAATACCATCGCGAATATCCTTAAGGCTTTCGCATTCTGACGGGCTTTTCATAGATTTCACAAAATTATCCTTCTTTTCTAACCTTGGCTGTTTCTTAGTATTTCATACATCGCTTTAGCCACATGATGAGTTATAAATTTCACTGACTACCGATAATGAAAACACTTCTAACCGTTTTACCCGTAACTGTGGAGCAAAAGTTTTTAGAAGTAGCTTATCTATGGAGCTCAAGGTGGGTTTCCAGCACATCGCCAATACAATGGAGTAATTCTGATTGACTAGGTTGATTGAGATAAAAGTGCCCTCCGGAGAACATTCTCATAGAAAAGTTACTTGTCGTTTCTTGACGCCAAGCATCAAGTTCTGCTTCTTCAAATTCGCGTTCATCCTCACCACCAAAAGCGTAAATTGGACAACTAAGAGGGGCTTCAGGCGCATAAGTGTAAGTATCGGTTAAAGCAAAATCAGATCGGATTGTTGGCATGAGAAGGGCCATTAGCTGAGCTTCTTGAAGCACAGCTTCAGAAGTTCCCCCTGCATAGTTAGTTCGTAAAGTGTCTATAAATTGTTCATCTGGCAACGTATGAAAATACTCTCTGGGTAGAGGAGACTGAGGTGCACGCCGCCCGGATATCAGTAACGTCAATGGCATCGGATCACCTCGCCTGCGCAATTCTCGTGTCAATTCAAAAGCCAATAGTGCTCCCATGCTATGACCAAAAAAAGCAAAAGGCTTATCTAGATATGTTTGCAATCCAGAAGCCAAAGCCCGCGCCGCAGTTATCGCTTCATCAAAACAGCTTTCACCAATCCGCATCTCCCTTCCAGGCAATCTGATGGGACGCAACTCAATATGCTCAGGAAGTTGCTCAGCCCATCCTCGAAAAGCCAACGTTCCACCACCAGCGGCTGGAAAACAGAACAGCCTCATCTTAGCTTGGGGGTTATCAGTTCCACCGAGCCATAACGACTTCTCTAGACTCATGTTATTCTCCTTACTGTATTTAATTTCTGTTTAAGTAATGTTCGAGGAGTGTCGCAATTTTTTCCGCGCCCATTCGATTATGCATCGTAAAGTGATTTCCGTTCACTTCGTGCAGCTCAACTTGCTTAGCAAGCTCACACCAGTAAACGAATGAATCCTCTTGACCGTCCAGTCGCTCATGCGCTCTGATAAAATGAATTAGATTATTCGTAGTGTTAGGCTGGTAAGTAGACACTGCACTTAGGTTTGCCCGATAAATAGGAGTAAGCTTTGCAATATCCTCTGGGTCCAAAGGACTTGGTGAATGTGCTAACCTCTCAAGGATCAGTGCTCGACGACTTTCTTTATGAGTAGTACGAAGCGCTTGCTGAAATGCCCTATCTAGCTCACCCGCCTCAGCTAAAAGATGCAGTAACACTTCTTCATCTTTAGATATCTGTTGTTGTTCACTTAAACTGGGAAGACCGGTATCTGCCAAAACGATAAGTCCAACTTCGCGGTTAGCAGCTTGTAATTGTTGAGCTATTTCGAAGGCAATAACGCCTCCCATGGACCAACCATATAAATGATACGGGCCACTTGGGTAAAGCTCTATCATTTCTTCAATATATCGAGAGGCCATAGCTTGAATATCATTGAGAGGCTCTGCTTTTCCTTCCAACCCAATGGCTTGTATACCATAGACACTTCGATTAGAACCCAATGCTTGGGCAAGCTCGTTGTAACACAGCACGCCGCCACCAACGGGATGAATAACAAACAGCGGAGGCTTTGAGTCTCCAAGTTGTAGCTGAACTAGCAGGCTCTTTGGCCAGCCTTCACGTGTTCGAATTGCCTTCGCCAAATCTCGTACCGTCGGATACTGAAAAAGCACTCCAAGAGGAACATCGACTTGAATTTCTTTTCTCACCGCAGAAAGTAATCGCATCGATAAAAGTGAATGGCCCCCCAACTCGAAAAAGTTATCGTGCACCCCAACTCGTGATGCGCCGAGCAAGTCAGCAAATATGCGGCAGAGCTTTGCTTCAGTCGTGTTCTCAGGTGCTGTATATTTCCGATTTTCATCTGCAATATCCAGCTTGCTCACTGTTAAAGCGCGCCGATCCGTTTTTCCACTGGGAGTCAATGGAAACTTATCAACAAACACACATCGAGAGGGGATCATCCAATTAGGCAACACACCACACAAATACGCTCGTAGGTCCTCTGCAAGCGCTTGGCTTTCAACAGCATCTTCCTCCAATCGTACCCAAGCAACTAACTGCTTCTGTTCTTCCTCCCCCCACGCATCTACCACCACACCAATTATTTTACAATGTGATAATAAAGCGTCTTCGACTTCAGTACATTCGATGCGAAAACCACGAACTTTTACTTGAGTATCGACTCGGCCTAAATATTCAATTGAGCCATCTGGCATCCACCGACATAAATCACCTGTTCGATAAACAAATTCTTTACTTTGTTTATTCACTGGATCATTGATAAATCGCGCTTCTGTCAGCTCTACGCGGTTTAAATATCCTCTCGCTACACCGGCTCCGCCAACGTATAACTCTCCCGGAATACCAATCGGTAGAGGTTGATAGTACTCATCTAAAATATAAACATAAAGATCCGAAATAGGCACGCCGATATTACTAGAAGCCCCCTCTACATCTCGCGGTTTTAGCACTTTTGCAGTCACATGTACCGTTGTCTCAGTAATACCATACATATTTACTAAGGTTGGGCCTTGTTCACCATGTCTCATATACCAAGGCTTTAGCCTTGCTGGATTGAGCGCTTCGCCACCGAAGATCACCCAACGAAGTGATAACTCTCCATTCACATCTGAGCGAAGCGTCTCCTCGAATTCAATCAACTGGCAAAATGCTGAAGGAGTTTGATTCAAAACCGTGACGCCTGAATTTATCAATAGCTCATAAAATAATTTGGGAGTTCTCGCGGTAGTGTAAGGCACTATTACCAATGAGCCACCGTGAATTAGTGCTCCCCAAATTTCCCATACTGAGAAATCAAAAGCATGAGAGTGGAATAAAGTCCAAACATCACTACTACCAAATTGATAAGTTTGCTCTGTTGCTTTAAAGAGACGCACTACATTACGGTGCTCAACACAGACGCCTTTCGGCGTACCTGTACTCCCTGAGGTATAAATAACATAAGCAAGGTTACTAGGGCCTACAAGCTGCTCAGGATTGCTGCTATTTTCGGCATGGAAAACCTCACTGGACATATTCAACAGCTGAGCTGTGCATTGAGGTATGCGCTCTACCGTTGCTTCATGACAAAGTAGCACCTTAAGTTTCGCATCCATCGCCATGAAGCTGAGTCGATCAGCTGGATATTCAGGGTCTAACGGTACATAAGCCCCTCCAGCTTTTAAGATCGCTAAGATACCAACCACAATATCCATCGATCGCTCAACAAATAAACCAACCAATACATCTGGACCTACCCCGAGGCTTCGTAATTGGTGTGCTATGCCGTTAGCACGCTCATTAAGTTCACCATAGCTAATCGTTTCATTTTTGAAAGTTACCGCTGTGGCATTGGGGTTTGTGGCAACCTGCTGCTCAAATAAAGTATGTATACACAAAAAAGGGGGCTGCGTATCCTTAGTTGGGGCCTCTTCTTTGTTACTCCACAGCGCTAAAACCTGCAGTTGCTCACCTTCAGTTAGCAGAGGCAGTTGAGCAATTGGTGTTTGTGACTCACTGATTGCAGTTTTAAGTAGCGACTCAAAATGTCCCAACATACGCTGGATCCGAGACGCATCAAAAAGAGCTGCGTTGTATCTAAATGTGCCAGATAAGGATTGTCCGGCAACATCAAGCACATCGAGACTTAAATCAAATTGACCTTCTTGCTGAGGTAGATCATAAGGCTGCAGCAATAACCCACCGTGGCTAATTGCACAACTTTTGTTACTTCCATTCGCTGAATATGCCGGGGATAATACGTGCCCCTGCTGTGGTTGTTGTAAGTTAAATTCGACTTGAAATAGTGCAAAGCGATTACTCTCCCTTTGCAATGCTAACCGTTCTATCAATAGTAAAGAAGGGTAGTCTTGGTGTGCTAAAGCATCCAGAGTGGTTTGTTGCATCTGGGTCAAAAACGTTGAAAAACTCTGTGTCTCATCCAGTTTGCCGCGCAAAACGATAAAGTTAAAAAAGCAACCACAAATATCTTTAAATTCTGCAAGACTCCGCCCAGCTGCAGCTGAACCAACCCAGATATCGCGTTGTCCTGTATATCGATAAAGCAGCACTTGAAAACAAGCTAGCAGCGTAACATAGAGTGTAGTTCCCGAGCTAAGTACATACGCTTTTAGCTGCTCAGTTAACTCTTGTGACAGTGAAAAACGAATGGAAGCGCCATTGTTCGCCTGCATAGGGGAACGAGGCCGATCTGTTGGCAAGTCAAGTGGTGGGGGTGGCTCCGCTAACTGTTTTTGCCAGTATGACCATAGTCGCTCACCCTCTCTGCTAGAAAACAATTCATTCTGCCAACTCACATAATCTTGATAACACCAACTCAATGCTGCCAATTCAGGTGTATTTTTTTCTACTATTGAGCTATACACACACAAAAGTTCCGACATCAAATTCCACAGCGACCAACCATCAAAAACAATATGGTGCACTGTTAACAGTAGTACATGCTTGTCCGTCGCTTGAGTAAATAGATGAGCTCGAAGAAGCGGTCCCTGTTCGAGGTCAAATGGGCGTATATATGCAGCTCTTACTCTTTGATATAGCGCTTCTTCGGTATCCTCAGATGCATCTAACTGTTCAAAATAGAGGTCTTGACATGGATGAATAAGCTGTACCGCTTGTCCATCTTGTTCTGAAAAAGTGCTCCTTAGGCAAGCATGTCGCTCCAATAAAGCTTGCAATGCAGATTTCAGTGCCGGTACATTTATTGTCGACGAGAGGCGCCAAGGCATTGCCACATTGTAAGCCGCGCTGGCAGGCTCATTACAATACAGAAACCAAAACGCTCGTTGCCCATAGGATAGCTCAAAAGTATCTTCTCTTGAGCTAGGTTTAAGCTTAGGTAACTGTGGAGGAGAGTTCGTTGATGTAAGCTGAGGTAAGCTTAGCGCTTCGGAAGTCATCTCTGTTAGATAGGTTAACAACTGAGTTTTATTAGCTTGTAACTGCAACTTCAACACCGATGAAAGACCAGCAGCAGAAGTCCGTACTTTGAGCTTGCCATCTTCAACCCAAATACGGCATCCTACTTCTCCAAGCTCAACGAGTAGTGAACGAATTGTCTCAGCAGCACTCATAGCTCAAACTCCTCTTCACCTTCTTTTAATGTTTCGGTGGGTTTGATGTTTAATACTCGCCACGGGTCAATTTCAAGTACTAAATCTAGTATGGTTGTTTGCGCATTCATAAATTTGCTCATCGGTATATCGATTCCAAGTTCCAAACGGATCCGATTTCTCAACTCAATCGTCATTAGAGAATCTAGCGCCATACTGGTAAGGGGCTGCTTCACGTCAATTTGGTCGCGACTAATCCCCAACACAGCGCTGAGTTTATTTCGAATAAAATCAGCAAGAACATTTGGATACTCTTCCTTGCGGGCTTGTTTTAGCTGCTGTTTTATCGAAATGGGATCAACTACAGAAGATGTACTCTTTACTACCTCTGACAAAAAGATAGGCACTTTTGGTAACTGCTCAAAGAACTTGCTCCAATTCACTGGTATAACTCCCACCTGTGCACTGGCTGTTTGCAACAATAGCTGTTCTAAATACAACATACCTTGGTTAGGCTTGATTGCAGTAATCCCTGTTGCGTGTAATCGACCGAGTTCTCGCTCATGCCCATACATTCTCGCAGCCATACCAATACTTGCCCAAGGTCCCCAATTAATAGACAGCGCGGGTAACCCCATTTGCCTACGATAATGAACCAGACAATCCATAAACGCATTGGCACTAGCATAGTTTGCCTGTCCAGCAGATCCCAAAAGAGACACAGTAGAAGAGAAGCACACAAAAAAGTCTAATGCCTTATTCTTTGTCAACGTATGAAGATGCCAACTGCCTGTGACCTTAGGCGCCATAACTCGTTCAAAACGTTCCATATCTTGCTGCGCTATAACACCGTCATCTAATAGACCTGCCGCATGAATCACGCCTTTAAGAGTTGGCATATTGCTATCGATCTCTGCAAATAACTGAGCAACCTGTGTTTCACAGGCAAGATCGGCGTTGATAACCCGAACCTGTGCACCTGCACTTTGCAGCTGTAAAATTATCTCTGTTGCTTTGTTTGTCGGCTGACTTCGACTACTTAACACAATGTGGCGAGCACCGTTATTAACCAACCACTGCGCGACTTCCAACCCTAAGTCACCAAGTCCCCCAGTAATAAGATACGAGACTCCATCACGAACAAGCGCTTGTGTTTCAGCAAGGTTCGGCATAGTTAGTATAATTTTTCCACTATGTCTCCCCTGTTGCATATATCTAAAAGCGCTAATTGACTCGCTGATTGGGAAGGATTTATATGGTATCGGTTTCAGTTCACCCAATTCAAAAAGCCCCATCAGCTTCTTCATCATCTCTTGTACTAAAACAGGTTGCTCTTCACCTAATTGCGCAAGATTAATTAGAAAATACGATAATTCAGGGTTGAACGCTTTCACCTGTTCAGGGCGCCAAGTGTTGACGACAGAGATCTCTAAAAAGCGTCCACCACTTCTCAGTACAGACAAACTTTTAGGAATAAAATCATCCGAAGTTAGTGAATTTAAAACAACATCAATCCCTTCACCACAAGTTAGCTCCATGATTTGATCTGCAAACTCTGTAGTTCGAGAGTTCATGATATTTTTCACCCCCAAAGACTCGAGTTGCCGCCATTTAGCGGGGCTTGCAGTTACAAAAACCTCTGCGCCTACTAACCTAGCAATTTGGATAGCGGCCATTCCAACGCCGCCAGCACCGGCATGGATCAGTACACGCTCACCTGCAGATAAATACGCCAACTCTCGCAACGCATACCAAGCAGTTAAAAACACCACTGGGATAGTTGCCGCCTCTTCAAAGCTTAATCGCTCAGGTTTAATCACAACTTCACTTGCATTAACTACCACTGATTGGCTAAAGCTGTTCGGTGCTGCAGCAATCACAGCATCACCAACACTAAGACCTTCAACATCGTCTCCAATACCGATAATTATCCCCGAACATTCTCCACCAAAGGGAGGATTGCCTGGGTACATATCGAGTGCATTAAGCACATCTCTAAAGTTAAGACCTGCTGCACTAACCTTGATCTCGACTTGTCCTGACTTCGGCATCAAACGTGGCGTTTTCGTCAACTTTAGACTGTCTAAACTCCCTCGACGAGATATACTCATTTGGTAAGGTTCCAAAGGTATATCAAGCGCATCTAGGTTTGCTCCTAAACCATGACTTACTAGTCTAGCGACAAACCTTTTATTGCTATGCAAAGCGATTTGCGCTTCACTATCACCCATTATAAGCTCATCAAACAGCATGTTGATGCATCCGTTCTGATCTAGATCGATACATTTACAGCCCAACTCAGGGTACTCCATCGCAATCACCTTACCTAGACCCCATAATGGCGCTTGCGCAATCGCCATTGTTTCCAAATTACAGGCTGTTTTTACTGCACTTTGTGTTACTAAACATAGTTTGGTTATGAGCCCGAGTTCGGTGATAGCTTTTACAAGCTGTAAAGTGCTCCCACACACCAAAGTTTGCGCTTCAGCAAGAGAACCTTGACACAATTCATCTGCGCTAGAAGCATCCAAGCTCCACAAACTCACGATGCCATCGAGCGAAGCTCCTGACGCTGCAAAGGCACTATTTAAGTAGGATTTCACCTCATTAGGCCTAGATGGGTCGAGATATAGCTTGCCATCCTGCTCAATATCAGAACCGGCATATACCAACACACAACGCTTTCCTTGCCGCTCGAATTTCGCTGCAAGTGCTTGTCCAATACCTTGTCTATCAGCAAGAATTAACCATTGACCATCAGTTAAATCATCCGTCGTAATAGTTTTGTCTAATTGCAGCTTTTGCCACTCAATTTCATAAAAGTCGTCTGCGTGTTTACGAAACTGGCGCACTAGCGTATCTTCAGCAATTCGGCCAATTTCAAACCCCTTAAGTTCAGCAACAGTCTCCCCCTTTAAATCAAATAGGGAAATGTCGGTCACCACTTTATCGTCGCTCAGCTCCACTAGTTGCACAAAGCTCCATAACGTACGAATACTGGACTGATAAACTCGAAAATCTTGAACGCCAACTGGCATAAAAGTTCCAGCAGAAGTAACAGGTATCGCAGTTCCTAAAATTTGTAGACAGGCATCAAACAGTGCGGGATGGAGATAATATTTACTTACCTCGTTAACATCTGTAGCTGTAGGTTCCGGCAATTGAATATGCGCCAAAGCCATTTTGTGCCCCTTATAAAGGCGCTGAATTCCACGAAAGCGTGGACCATAAGATACACCTCGCTCTTCGGCCATGGCGTAATGCTCATCGACACTCATTTCAATGGGACATTGAGATTGTACCTCCGCCAATATGTTAACGGTGGAGGGTAACTCTGACGGAACAGCAACTAATCTCCCTGAGACGTGGGGTGTCCAACTAGCCTCTCCTTTTTGGCTCAGAATCTTGAATTCATATCCTTGATCATCTGCAGACAAGACAACTTGCATTGTCTGGGGGGCTGCCAGCTCTAAAATCAACGTTTGCTCAAATCTGACATCTTGTAACTGAGCCAATATTTTGCCTTTAGCTTCGCTAGTTAGACTTTTTGCAGCTGCAAGTGCCATTTCCAAGTAGCCAGAAGCAGGAAAAATGTTCATATCAAAGAAGCTATGTTCTGTCAGCCAAGCGCTAGACGACAGATCAACTTCTGACTCAAAGTAAATCTTTTCTGCATCAGCTAGTCTTAACCTTTTACCAAGCAGCGGGTGCAGGGTAGGATCTCGTCGCGCCCGCTTTTTAACACTTCTTTTATCTACCCAATAGCGCTCACGCTGAAAAGGATAGCTAGGGAGTGATACTTTATTGTGCTTATAGTCAGCATAGAATGTTTGCCAATCCACCACACCACCTCGCAAGTGCCATTGACCTAAGCTATCCAATAATTGCTGCCAATCTTGTCCTCTGTCACGTAAGCTTGGTAATGGTAGGATCATTTCATTAGAAATACTCTGACCAGCCAAACTTAGCAGTATAGGTTTTGGCCCAATCTCTAAAAATATTTCAATAGCTTGCTGTTGCAGAGTAACTACCCCCGCTGCAAAGCGCACAGGTTGGCGCACCTGCTGAACCCAATACGTTGGCTTTGTCAATTCATCATTTATTAGCTGACCTGTCACATTTGAGCAAACTGGTAAACTAGGCATACGATAGTTTACATTCGCTGCAATTTTCTCAAAGTCGGCGAGCATTGGCTCCATCATGACAGAATGAAATGCATGAGAAACAGCAAGTGATTTAGCTTCAATGTGCTGCTCCTTGAGCTTATCTGATAGCAGCTTTATTGCATCAGCTTCCCCAGAAATAACGACACTTTGCGGGCCATTAATCGCAGCTATCGATATTCTATCTGAATAAGGCGCAATAAGTGTTTGCACTTTCGCTTCATCTAGCGGTAGTGCTAGCATTTCACCTGTTTTACACAAGGTCTGCATCAATCGAGCGCGTGCCGCGATGAGCTTTAGGCCATCTTCCAAGCAAAAAACGTCAGCAATACAGGCTGCCACATATTCTCCAACGCTATGCCCCATTACAGCATCTGGAAAAACGCCCCAAGATTGCCAAAGTTTTGCTAGAGCATACTCTATTGAGAACAGGGCTGGTTGCGTGTAGACCGTTTGATTCAACATATCAGAATCCGCATTGTCTCCATAAAGTAGTTCGAGCAATGGGACGTTCAGAGGCCGCAAAATAGCGTCACACTGTACTAATATTTCGCGAAAAAGTGGCTGGGTTTCAAACAACTGCCGACCCATGCCAATATATTGTGCTCCTTGCCCAGTAAACAAGAATGCAGTTTTCGGTGCCGCTACAGCCGCTTTATCTACCCGGTAATTTTTGTTTTGTAGTCGCACATGCGCCTCTTCAATAGAATCAGCCACTAACGTTAACCTATGTTCAAAATGACAACGACCTTGAGCAGCCGTACAACATACATCAGCTAGGTCTCCATGTGGATTTTCAAGAAACCATTTGTCATAGATACCAATCAAGTCAGCTAAGGCTGGTTTAGTTTTCGCTGAGAGGGTTAGCAGCTGCTGTGGTCGTTGCTCATTCGGTCCTAAGGTTTTACGTAATATATCGGGTGCTTCTTCCAATATGATGTGAGCATTAGTGCCACCAATTCCAAATGAACTCACTCCAGCACGACGTGGTTGCTCGTTGCTTTGCCAGTCACTCAGCTCTGTATTGACGTAAAATGGACTATTATCAAAATCAATATTAGAGTTCGCTTTTTTATAGTGCAGACTTGGGGGAATTTGCCGATTCTTCAACGCAAGGATGGTTTTAATTAACCCCGCAACACCTGCAGCAGCATCCAGATGGCCAAAATTAGATTTCACCGTACCAATAGGACAAAAGCCTTTTTTATCCGTCGACTCTCTAAATACTCGGGTCAATGCTGCGATTTCAATAGGATCGCCAAACGCGGTGGCAGTACCATGAGCTTCAATGTAAGAAATGGACTGCGGCACTACGTTCGCAATGGCCTGTGCTTCTTTAATTACTGCCGCTTGTCCTTCGGCGCTCGGCGCTGTGTATCCAACTTTCTGAGCTCCGTCATTATTGATGGCTGAGCCTTTAATGACCGCATATATGTTGTCACCATCAGCCAGTGCATCGGTCAATGGTTTTAAAACAACGACCCC
The DNA here is from genome assembly GCF_030436385.1 of Pseudoalteromonas sp. KG3. Lineage (NCBI taxonomy): Bacteria > Pseudomonadati > Pseudomonadota > Gammaproteobacteria > Alteromonadales > Pseudoalteromonadaceae > Pseudoalteromonas > Pseudoalteromonas sp. KG3. The sequence goes on along the minus strand of NZ_CP098524.1, from coordinate 881,806 downwards.
AGCACCATTTCCAAATAATGTACCTTTTGAATCTGCATCAAAGCTGCGACAGTGACCATCAGGAGAGAAAATCATATCCTCTTGATAGAGGTAACCACTCTTATAAAAATTACGGATGGCTACTCCTCCAGCTATAGCTACATCACACTCCCCATTCAGCAAGTTTTGACAAGCCATATGAATCGCAACTAAAGCACTGGAGCAAGCAGACTGAATGGTTACTGCAGGGCCTCTAAGATCTAGTTTGTACGCTACCCGTGTACTCAAATAATCTTTTTCGTTGCCAGCAAGACCCGCCAAGCCAACTTCTTCAGGGTCTAAATGATAGAAAAAATAGCTATTTAACGCTGCGCCAGCATAAACGCCTACAACCTCCTTTGTGACCTCAGGTATACACCCCGCATCCTCAAGCGCTTCCCAAGCACACTCTAAAAAAATACGTTGCTGCGGATCCATGATCTGCGCTTCCTTTGGCGCAAAGCTAAAGAAGTTTGCATCAAACATATCTACATCGAACGGAGTGGGACTGGCCTTGACATAATTAGGCGCAGCCAGCAATTCGGGGTCAACTCCCGCAGCCAACAGCTCCTGATCTGAAAAGAATGATACTGACTCGACTCCACCGCTAAGATTTTCCCAAAAAGCTTTTATGTTAGATGCTCCCGGAAAACGACACGACATCCCAATAATGGCAATGTCTGACTCATGGTTTGATGACGATTCCATTAGCCCACCTCCCCAGAATCTCCACGATGTTTTTTACGTGTCTGTTTACGACGACTAGTCGAATTGCGCCTATCATGACGCTTACCTGCCTTGCTTTGTAGCGCGCTTTCTACTTTACCTTCATGACTTAAAAACTGTGCGAGCGCATGTATTGATGCATGCTGGAACAATGTGGTTACAGGGATTTCCTCATTAAAAACTTCTCGAAGTTTTGCTTGCATCCGTACAATCAACATTGAGTCGCCACCGGCTTCAAAAAAGTTATCATTGATACCTATATTTTCATGACCTAGAAGTGCAGCCCATATTTCCGCTATAGACTTTTCAGTATCTGTATCTGGTGCGACAAATACCGCTCCTGTCGGTTCCTGTGAGCCTATTTTCGCACGCAATGCTTTACGATCGACCTTACCGTTTTTCGTTAAAGGCAATGCATCTATCAGCTCAATTGAGTTAGGGACCATGTAATCAGGTAAGCGAGTTCGTGCAAACTCTTTTAGTTTATCCACTATAGAAGCTGGTTTTGCAGCTTGACGAGATAGCTTTTGGGTTTGATCCGGGTCAATCTTTCCCCCTAGAAAGGTATACAGGGCGAGATGACGCTCTCCTAATCCAAATAGCGCTTCAACGGACGAAAGATCCTGTTTTCCAATAGGACACAGACCAATTCCATGACGAGTTGAAGACTCCATTAACACTTGCCCAATATGACCGGCTTCTAAAATAGAAAATCGTTCTGAAAAGTGAGCATATAAAGGTTCGATCGCACTAAGATCGCTGATTAAAAATATGGCAAAGGCCGCTTCTGCATAAACATCAGTATTACCAGCAAAAATTTGCTCTCCTATGTCGTTTGTCTTTGCCATCTGCACCAAAGAGTTTTTCATTGGGTGATGGTAATAACCCCCCCCTTCAAGACCCGTGATACGATTTGGCTTTACATACACATAACATTGAACAGGGTAAAGGCTGCCTGCGGAGGGATAAAGGTACTTAGGTAAAGGTGATTCATCTAGTTTCACTGAAGCAAGGTAAGATAACAAGTGACCTAAGCTTTGCAGTTCGAATGGCTCTTGACGAAACTGTCGATAACTTTGACGCGCAAGCCAAGCTGAACTATCAAGTTCCGGCGCAGTAATAGATATTTCTAACGCGTCGTCTTCTATACGTCGAATCCCAGGTTGCGTTAGTTTAAATTCAAGCCCCATCGACTGATCTAGAATAACCTCCTCTTTATGTAAAGATTCATTAACCCCGTTCGACTTGCATATATTATCGGGTACAACAAATGCTGCTAGAGATTGAAGTTGACGATCGTCGCCAACCGCCGTTACAACGGCATCGCGAACACCGGGGTATTCAGAAAGTACTGACTCTATCTCGTTAAGTTCAATACGGTGACCTCGGATCTTCACTTGGAAGTCTGAGCGCCCCATAATCTCCAAGTTGCCATCAGGAAGATAGCGCGCTAAGTCACCGCTTTTATATAGAAGTTCACCGGTTTTTGGATGAGTGATAAAAGACGCTTTCGTTTTTTGTTCATCCCCCCAATACCCTTTACCTAGACCATGACCTGCAACGTAAAGCTCTCCAGTGACCCAAACAGGGCAAGGTTCAAAGTTATCACTAAGAACGTGTAAGGATTGATTTGCGAGTGGTTTACCGTACGGAATACTCGTCCAACGAGGATCAACGTCTTCAATCACATAATAATTGTTCCAAATAGAGGTTTCTGTTGGCCCGCCAAGTCCGACTATCGTCATCTGCGGCCAAAATTCTCTAATGCGTTTAGGCAATTCAATCGGGATCCAATCGCCACTCATCATCACCAGGCGCATACTTGATGTATCAGTCTTGCCACTTGATGCTAGATAATCCACCAACATTTGCTGAAGGGTTGGTACTGAATTCCACAGAGTAACCTTGTGCGCCGTTATCATATCTTGCCAATGAGCAGGATCTCGTACCTTATCATGATCGGGAAGCACTAATGCGCCACCCGCTGCCAACATGCCAAACACATCGTATACAGAGAGATCAAAATTAAGTGCTGACAGACAGATTGCTCTATCTTTGTCTGACACACCGAATTTACGATTAACATCCAAAATAGTATTCACAGGCCCTCGATGGGGTAGCATGGTGCCTTTAGGCGTACCGGTAGAGCCAGATGTATACAATACATAAGCGAGATCTTCAGGACTAGTTAGCACTTCAGCTACCACCGCTTTTTCTCTCGCTAAGCGGTCATCGGTTATACATAATCGTTCAATATCGCTTGGCCATTCTAGGCTATCAAATTTTTCTTGTGTCAACGCGAGGCGCACACTCCCATCAGCCAAAATCGAGCGCCTACGAGAAGTGGGTTGATGAACATCCACAGGAAGGTAAGCAGCTCCCGACATCAATATGCCAAGCACAGCAACAATTTGCTCCCAACCTTTTTCCATCACCACCGCAACTAAAGTATTCGGTGCTGCTCCATGACGCTGCAACCAATGAGCAGTCCGTTCTGCGAGCGCCAATAGTTGGCCATAGGTTATGGTCCGCAGGGAAGAGATCACCGCGGGTGCAGCAGGGTTTTCAAGTGCGCTGGCCAAAAACAGCTCGTGTAGTAGTGTTGTCGTAACGACTTCTTTTGTGTCGTTTACTAATGCTCGCTGTGTAAGTTGACTGGCTAGTAGCTCTTCTTGGAAAGAGATACGTTGCCATGCGCTTTCATCGGAGGCTAACAACTTCAACATATCAAGATAGGCGTCAAACATGTTATCGAGTAGCCCTTTAGGAAACCGCTCTTCAACACAATCCCAACTTACAATCAGTTCGCCCTTTATTTCCGCTAACTGGTGGTCCAATAAAACTTGGGGCGTTTGGGTTATGCCATATACAGACTCGCCAAGCCATCCTTTTGGAGACATATCTCCTGCAAAACTCTCTTGTTCGGAACCAGACCATAATGTACTTGTAAACACTATCGGCATTGTGACATACGCCCCTTTACGCCGCCTGGTCATCTCACGTAACACGCCAACCGCACTGATTGCATTATGACTTAGGTCTTCCCACAGTTGTCTTTGAATACGGATCGCTCGACGCTCAAATGATTCAACACTGGTATTGTTAATTTCCAACAACATCGGAGCAGTAAAATCTCCAACAATATCATTTACCTGTGGGTGTAGGCGGTCAAATTGCGTTACGTTAAGTATGAAATGGGAACTTTTACTCCACATACTTAAGATCTCAGCAAACACTGCCGTAAGAATACTAGAAGGTGTTAACCCTAGTTTTGTTCCTCGCTCTTTAAGTTTGCGCCACAGTTCGGCTGAAAGAGTATCGTGTCTGCGACTAAATCGAACAGGTGTATTTTCAGCGGAGGCGGGCACTAACGGTAGCTCCGCAGCTGGAGGTAGTTTGTCTATACGATTGAACCAATAATCGCGCGACTTTTGGTAATATATCGTGTCTTGGAGATTACCTGAGGCCAATACATAATCTCTGAAACTCAGTGGTAGCGGAGGGAGTGCAATTTGCGGCTCATTCATCAATTGATAAAGCTCTTTATATAATAAGAAACCGCTATAGCCATCTACCACCAACATATCAATACTAACGAACAGCCTGATAAGCTGTGGTCCGGTACGAACTGCTTTAATGTCGAAAATAGGCCAGGTGTAAGCATCAATTACCTGATGAGACATCTCCTCACGAAGCGCGATGAGCTGTGACGTAACTTCCTCTTCTGATTGTTCGCTCAAGTCTGTAATTGCAATAGAGTAAGGTGGAACTTCCTCTGGAGGAAGCACGCGCTGTTGCCCATCGGGTAACATCACAACGCGTAACATGTCATGGCGATCAATTAACTTTCTACAGACCTCGTTAAACGCACTAAACTGTTGATCATCATAAGGGCAATCTATCTCATGGTACCAATGACAGGCAAAACCGCCAAAATCAAAGCTACTTTCACGACCTAACATATAAGCTTGTTGGATTTCAGTCAGTGGAAACGGTAAAAAGCGTCCATCCGGATCGGACTTAACCTCTGGCAACGCCTCACTGATGTAAGCAAATTGCTCTTCTTTAACATGCTTTTGGTGCTTATTGAGCTCAACTTCGGCACGTAGCTTCTGTTGTAAGAGTGCTCGCTTTTGTTCGGTGGTGAGCGCTTTGTTGTTTTCTTGAGTATTATTCATCTGTTCAACCTATTTTCCATCTAGCCGAAGTATTCATCAAAAAGAGAGTCAATTTCTTCACCGCTCAACGCTTTGGAGTCCAATTGGTTTAACAACTCCTCCTTGTCGTCTGTTGGAGTTTTCCGCAATACGGTCCCAATTTGTTCTGCTAACTCCATCACGCTGATGTCTTTCATGATATTACTCATCGGAATATCAATATTGAGCTCTGTGCGGATCCGGTTTCTAAACTCCACTGCGCGAAGAGAGTCTAATCCCAAAGCAGTTAAGTATTTCTGCACACTTACTTGTGCAGTTTCCATCCGCAACACCTCAGCAAGGCTGCTTTGAATGAAATCAACTAACATCTCTTTATGCTCTTTTTGTGAAGCTTGCTGCAACAGCTGAATCATTGAATTCAAAGGCTCATCCTTCGATTCTCTGCGCGTCAGCTCAGATAAGAAAGGCGGGACTTGCACCGGGTAAAAGGTCTGTAGATACTTCACTGGATCACCAGGCAATACTCCTTTACATGACACATTTGGTTGCCCTATTAACGCATCTAAAATTGCTAAGCCTGAATCAACACCGAGAATAAACTCCTCTTCCGGGCTGCTCGTATCACCCGCTCTAGCTAGGTTAGCTATATTTTTGGACATTCCACCTTCAGACCACACTCCCCAGTTAATACTAAGAGCAGGAAGCCCTATTTGAGCGCGATGCTGAACTAGCGCATCCAAAAAGGTGTTAGCTGTCACGTAGCTACCCATTCCCAGACCTCCTAATAGTGAAGACAAGGATGAAAAACAAACAAAGAAATCCAATTCCATTTGTTGAGAAAGCGTATGTAAGTTCCAGCTACCCTCTACTTTTGCCCTCATTGCTCGACTAAAACGCAACCAGTTTTGATCTGATAAATTGCTTTGATCCATTACACCAGCTGCGTGAATAATGCCTTTGAGTGGGACTTTTCGCTGAGTAATTTGATCGAACAAAGCGTTAACTTGTGCTTGATTGGCGATATCAATACTACTTACTAGTATCTCAGCACCTTCAGATTGCAACTGCTTGATAGTTGCCTTTGCGGCATCTGAGGGAGCGCTACGACCAGCCAGAACCAAATTACGCGCACCTTTTCTAACCATCCAACTAGCAAGCTGCAACCCTAACCCACCAAGCCCGCCTGTAATGAGGTAACATCCATGCGGATCCAACGCAGCACCTGAACGCACCTCTAGCGCCTTAGCCGGTAAAACTCTAGCCACATATCGCTGTCCATTAGCATATGCCACTTGATCTTCGCTATCACTTGAAGTGAGCTCAGATAACAGTTCTGTCACTGTAGGTTTATCAAGCATCCCTCCCCACAGTTCTGGATGCTCTTGCGCTATCACTTTGCCCAATCCCCATAGGGTAGATTGAGTAATATTGAGGGGATGCTTCTTGGACTCTACTTGCACCCCATCATGAGTAACTAACCAAAGTTTGGCTGATTGTTTTAGCTTGATTTGTGCCTGAACTAGATGTAGAACACTGCCACAACTATGGGACTGAGCTTGAGTCAGCAATTCAGTTGTCAGCTTAGCTGTATCTGGATTATCTAAACCCCAAAGATACACAACCCCCTTAAGTTCTGGATCTGAACCCGATACGTTAGCGAATAGCGAATGAAAATCTTGTGGTATAGCAGGGTCTAAATGGTAAACAGTGCTACCTTTAGCGGTTGGAAGAGTGTGCTCGCAAAGTGCACTTTTAGCATAAACTTGTATACAAGCATCACCCATTTTTTCTAATTGCTGAGCCAATTCTTGGCCATAACCACCAGTATCAGAAAAAATCAACCAGCGCCCTTTTGCAGTAATTACATGCTCATCAGTAACACTTATCTCACTCGGTAGCCAATTCGTTTCGTACAGACTATCTGGCAACAAATGTTGCTCAACACAGCCTTTTAATAATTCGGTATAAGTCTTCAACTTGCTTAACCCGACTTCGTTTAAACGCTTTAGTTCAGCACTGCTTAGCTGCGTGTCCTTCTCGGCACTAAGTAATACAAAGCTCGCTAGTTCACGACGTAGAAGCCCCCCCAGCTGGTTATGTGAACGAATACCGGCACGTGCTTCATCGGTTAAATCAAATGTCGCCAGATTGACTTCAAAATTCGGGTCTTCTAGGAAGTTTGCGATTTCATGACTAGCATCTATGCAATCAATCACCTTCAATTGGTTTTTCGTAAGTTGTTCCACCCATTCATCTTTGGTAATCAAAAATGACGATGTTTCCACGTGATCAATGTCAAACAGGGTATTAGAAATAATATCAGCCAAGACCAGTTTGCCACCTGGATTGAGGTGACTGCCGATATTTGCAAAGAGTGCCGTTTTATTTTTGATATGTAGTGCCACTTCAAACCCAAAGATCAAATCGAACTGATCTGGGAACTCCTCTATAGCACTATCACGATTGAACACTGCTACTCGACCCTCAAGGCCAAATTTAGATATTTTTTTATTTGCAGCCTCAAGTTGCTCGCCCGAAATGCTGTAACCGCTAAGCTGAAGATGCGGGTATTTTCTTGCTAACACACAAATATCCGTTCCGAAGCCACATCCAAAGTCCATCACCTTTTCACAAGCATCAAAATCTACTTTTCTAAATAAGACTTCTCGCATCGATTTCTGAGCAGTCAGTACCAGTCGGGAGTGCTCCGGATACTTTTGAGCATCAGAAAATGCCAAGACCCAAGAAAAGCCTGGCACCACCTCAAAGAATGGTCCAAAGTTCAAAAAACGGCCTTCTTCAAGGTGATAGTCTTGGGTCTCCAAATTTGCAGTTGAGTCGTAATATTTGGTAACCGTGCGGCTTCTTTTATCTTGCTCAACAAATACCTGAAGTAGCTTTAAACGCTCATATGGGTCCATCGCTTTTACTTTGTCATCGACAAGACTGTTCAGTCGTTTGAACTGTTCGAAGTGCTCAAGCTCATCTTGGAATAAGAATTCAAGAAGTGGGTGCGTTTTTGCTGTTTGTGTTAAAGATGCTGTTTTATCGGCTTCAATCCAATAACGCTGACGCTGGAAAGGATAATATGGTAACGGTACTTTGTTTCGTTGATAGCCTTCGTCAAACGCTTGCCAATTTACATCACCACCACATCGGTGCCACCGCCCTAAACTATCCAGCAACTGTAACCAGTCGTCTTCGCCTTCTCGCAAACTTGGTAATTGAATCACGTCTGTATCAGGTGGCAAACAGTTCGCCGCCATGCCTAACAGCACAGGTTTAGGTCCAATTTCTAAGAAAGCTTTGATACCTTGCTCTTGCAACGCTTTGACACCAGATGCAAACTGCACGGGTTGACGCACTTGTTCGACCCAATAAGTGGCTGTGGCGAATTGTTCGTTGAGAGTAGTCCCAGTAACATTTGAGCATATCGGTATATGAGGCGCTGAATAATTAATACTTGCTGCAATTTTCTCAAACTCAGCGAGCATAGGCTCCATCATCACCGAATGAAAAGCATGAGATACCACCAATGGTTTAGCGCTTATCTTGTGAATCACTAAACTGGCGGAAATCTTCTGTATAGACTCAATATCACCTGAAATCACCACACTGTCAGGGCCATTGACTGCCGCAATTGACACGCTTTCCTTAAATTCTGCTATCAGCTCCAGCGCCTTGGTCTCTCCGACAGGCAATGCCAGCATTTCTCCTTGCTTACATCGGGTTTGCATTAAACGACCGCGCGCTGTGATAAGCGTTAAAGCGTCTTTTAAATTAAACACACCAGCAACACATGCCGCTACATACTCACCTACACTATGACCCATTACCGCATCTGGCTGTACGCCCCAAGATTGCCAAAGCTGTGCCAAGGCATACTCCAATGAAAATAGTACTGGTTGCGTATAAATAGTTTGATTTAGTAGCTCAGGATCTGCATCTTCAGCATACAGAAAATCAATCAATGGAATGTCAAGTGGTCTCAGAATGTCATCGCAATGTTCTAGTGTGTCTTTGAATAGCGGCTGTGTCTCAAATAGTTGTTGACCCATTTTTAAATACTGAGCGCCCTGACCTGTAAATAAAAAGGCCAATTTAGGAGACTCTTCAGCAGCGCTTCCGACATGATAGTTTTTATCTGTTAGTCGCTGTAGCGCCTCTTTAGTACTTTCTGCGACCAAAGTTAGGCGATACTCAAAATGGCTACGCTGATTTGCGGCTGAAAAACATATATCAGAAAAAGCTGTGTCAGGATGGGAACTGAGATAATCAACATAGTTAACGACTTGTTGTTGAAGAGCGATTTCACTTTTCCCAGACAATGTTAATAATTGCAATGGACGAGCTTCTTCTCTCACTACCTCCTGTCGCTCTAGAACAGGCGCCTCTTCCAAGATGACGTGTGCATTCGTGCCACCGATCCCGAAAGAGCTAACCCCAGCTCGGCGTGGACCATCACCTTCCAGCCAATCAATAAGTTCGCTATTCACATAAAAAGGACTGTTATCAAAATCAATATTAGGGTTTGGTGTCTTAAAATGAAGGCTTGGTGGTAGCTGTTTATTTTTTAGGGAAAGTACGGTTTTAATAAGGCCGGCAATCCCTGCTGCCGCACCAATATGTCCAATATTGCTTTTCACGGTACCAATAGGCAATTTATTCCCAGTACGCGCTTCAAAAGCTTGGCTCAACCCTTCTATTTCGATAGGATCACCAAGTCGCGTACCTGTGCCATGAGCTTCCACATAGGAAATGCTACTCGGCTCAACGTTGGCCACCGCTAAGGCATCTGAAATCACATTGGCTTGCCCTTCCACACTCGGCGCCATGTAACCCACTTTCATGCCACCATCGTTATTTACAGCAGATCCTTTAATAACAGCGTGGATAATGTCACCATCAGCGATAGCATCCTCTAAACGCTTGAGGATCACTACCCCAACCCCATTGGTAAATACCGTGCCTGTTGACTCAGCATCAAAGGCACGACAATGACCATCATCAGACACATGCATATCGTCGTAATACACGTAACCTTTTTTTTGTGGCAGAACAAGCCCTGCACCTCCAGCTAAAGCCATATCACACTCTCCATTAAGGAGGTTTTGACATGCCACATGCACTCCCACCAAAGCACTTGAGCAAGCAGTCGCGATCCCCATACTCGGACCTGTGAGGTCAAGCTCATACGACACTCGTGTTGCTACATAATCAGCATCATTACCAATTAGTTTTGGGAAAAATTCGAAAACATCCTGAGATTTATCCGCTGTTTGCAAATTATCTATAATGTAGGAGCTTAAGTTAGCGCTAGCATACACACCAATAGCATATTGATGTGTTTTAGCGGTGTAACCTGAATCTTCGAGCGCCTCCCAAGCACACTCAAGAAAAAGTCGCTGTTGTGGGTCGGTGATCTCTGCTTCTCGTGGTGTAAATCCAAAAAACGCAGCATCGAACATATCAACATCTGGCAATACTCCTCCAGCCTTAACATAGTTTGGCTGCTCAAGTGTCGTCTGCTCTATGCCTGCGTCGAGTAGCTCTTCATCTGAAAAAGTCGTGATTGATTCGACTCCGTTTTTGAGATTCTGCCAAAATGTCTCTATATTCTTTGCACCGGGAAAGCGGCAAGACATACCAATAATGGCTATGTCCGAATCACTTATATTTGGTAAATTCATCATCGTATTTTCCTTATTTAACACTTAATGTCAGTCTGGCGACTCGAACGACGTTGTTGCCGCGCCTGTTGCTGCTTTTTCATCAACTCTTGACGGGTACGCCGCTCACCGGCTCTACTGCGAGTGGTTCGTTTATGTTGGCTCCCAGTTAGGTAACGAGCTTGAGTATAAATAGTGGGATTGGCGAATAGTTTCGCTACCGCGACTTCTATGTCAATTTGCTCTCTCAGCTTGGACTGAAGTCGAACAATAGACATTGAATTACCACCTGCTTCAAAGAAATTCTCATGGATACCAATATCTTTACGTGTCAGTAATTCGCACCAAATATCTGCTAATGTTCGCTCGAGGTCAGTTTCTGGTAGCACGACATCGGTCTTTACATCTTTTAGTGTGATTTCTGATGCAGATAATGCTTTACGGTCTACTTTTCCGCTTGGTGTGAGGGGCAAATCCTCAACCAAAACAAACCGTGAAGGGAGCATCCATTCAGGTAACGAAGTACGTAGATAAGCACGTAACTCATCCTTAGCAAGTTCAAGAGGTTCATCGCTTTGGCTTGTCGTAATCGGGAAGCCAACTAGCCAAGCGACAAGTTGCTTGTTGTCATCTTCACCCACAACACCTACCACTGCATCCTGAATATGTGCATGGCACCGTAAAGTGTTCTCAATCTCGCCACATTCGATACGAAACCCTCTAATCTTCACCTGTGTATCAACCCGCCCAAGATATTCGATATCCCCATCAGGTAACCATCGGCAAAGATCACCGGTACGGTAAAGGCGTGTGTTGTCATCACGCTTAAATACACCTTCAATAAACCGCTCTGCAGTTAGCTCAGGTCGATTAAAGTACCCTCGAGTAACTCCCCCACCACCAACATAGAGCTCACCGGGGATCCCTATCGGTACAGGTTGTTGCCACTGGTCAAGAATGTAAGCATTCAGATCCGAGACTGGTTTGCCAATGTTACTGGCTCGCTTATCTGTGTCGCTTGCAGTGAGGATATGCAAAGTCACATGTACTGTCGTTTCAGTGATCCCATACATATTGACTAAAGTTGGCCTTTGTTCAGCATGGCGTTCAAACCAAGGTTTAAGCCGAGAAGGTGTAAGAGCCTCACCTCCAAAGATCACCCAGCGAAGCGATAACTGTTCAGCAATGTGAGCATGTAGCGTTTGCTCATACTCAATCAGCTGATAAAACGCAGATGGCGTTTGATTAAGCACAGTGACACCTTGTTCTATGAGCAATTCATAGAACAGCGAAGGAGAGCGCGTAGTCATATAGGGTACTATCACCAGTGACCCACCGTAAATTAATGCCCCCCAAATCTCCCATACTGAGAAGTCAAATGCGTGCGAGTGAAAGAGTGTCCACACATCTTGCTTACCGAAATGGAAAGTTTGCTCTGTAGATTGGAAAAGTCGCACCACATTCCTGTGTTCTACACAAACTCCTTTTGGTTTACCTGTGCTGCCTGAAGTGTAAATAATATAGGCGAGGTTTTGCACTCCAGTTAAGGTCTCCGGATTAGCACTACTTTGTCGTGCTATCACTTCGGTTTCGGCGGTAATATCTAGTACGTTCACTGTACTTTTAGGTAATTTAGATTTAGTTTCATCGTGGCAAACCAAGACCCTAAGGTCCGCGTCTTCAACCATAAAAGAGAGGCGCTCAAGTGGGTAATCAGGGTCCAACGGAACATAAGCACCACCGGCTTTCAGAATGGCCATTAATCCGACCACAACATCAATGGATCGCTCTAAAAATAAACCAACGCGTATTTCAGGTCCCACGCCTTGCATACGAAGATAATGAGCGAGACGATTGGCACGTACATTAAGTTCACCATAACTTATTTGCTGATGCCTAAATGTCAGCGCTATGGCATCAGGGTTGCAAACAGCTTGTTGTTCGAACAGCGTATGAACACAGCTTTGAGGAGCGTCAATAGACGCCATCGCGATGTTGCTCCACTCTTGTAACAACTGCTGTTGCTCTGGTGGTGTTAACAGCGGCAACTGAGCGATTTTAGTCTGAGGATCTTCCGCCACCGCCTCTAACAAGGTTTCATAATGCCCAAGCAAACGCTTTATTCTGCAGGCATCAAACAAATCTGAATTGTACCGACATATCCCAGATAAAGACTCTCCCGCCACATCAATAAGATCAATACTTAAATCAAACTGTCCTTCTTGTTGTGTCATCCTGAAAGGCTTCAGTGTCAGTTCACCACGCTTGAGTGTATAGCTCTCATCAGCACCCAAGAAAAATGGCGCCAAATCATCATCTTCTTGAGGTTGCTGTAGGTTAAATTCAACTTGAAACAGAGGGAAGCTATTACTGTCTCTTCGCGGTTTCAGACGCTCTATTAGCAACAAAGAAGGATAGTCTTGATGAGCCAAGGCTTCTAACGTGTTTTTTTGCACCTGACGAAGAAACAGAGCGAAATTTTGCTCAGCATCTAGCTTTGCGCGTAGCACTATAAAATTAAAAAAGCATCCACAAATATCTTTAAATTCAACTAAACTGCGGCCTGCTGCGGCAGATCCTACCCAAATGTCATTCTGTCCAGTATAGCGATGAAGTAATACCTGAAAGGTGGCAACCAACATCACATACAAGGTATGTCCAGACGTACGAGCCTGTGTTTTAAGTTTTTGAGTCAGCGCCTTTGGTAAAGTAAATATAATAGAAGCCCCATTATTAGACTGCGATAATGTGCGCTGTCTATCAGCAGGCAAATCTAGACTTGGAGGTTGCTCAGCCAACTGCTTCTGCCAGTATTTCCATAACCGCTCCCCCCCTTCACTAGAAACCAACTTACTTTGCCAACTAACAAAGTCTTGATATTGCCAGGTAAGTGGAGGAAAATTAGCGGGTTTCCCAGCTTTTAGCTCTGGATACAGCGTTAAGAATTCCGACATCAAATTCCAAAACGACCAACCATCTGAAATGATGTGATGTGTGGTTATCAGCAAAATATGCTTATCTACAGCTTGTTTAAATAAACTGGCCCGAAGCAATGGACCATTCTCTAAATCAAATAAGCGCAAATAAGAGGCGCGTGCCCGTTGATATACCTGCTCGTCACTTTCACCCACCACATCAAACTCTTCAAAACACACACTTTGATGGGGATGTATTGTTTGCATTGGTTCACCATTGCGAACAGAAAATGTGCTTCGCAATGATGGATGGCGATCAACCAGTGTCTGTAGCGCCAATTTCAGTGTAGGTACATGCAAGTAAGATAAAATACGCCAGTGCATGGTTACATTGTACGCAGGACTTTTGGGAGCATTTAGATACAAAAACCAAAAAGCTTTTTGACCGTAAGATAATTCATATGTTTCTACTTGTTCCTGCTTCACAAGCGCTGGCAACTGAATTGAATGCTCTAACATATCTCGGGTTTCAAGGGTGGACGCCATTCGCGTCTCTGATACTGCATCGCTGAGCGAGGTTAAATAAGCAATTATGTCTTGTTTATTGGCTTGCAATTGCGCTTTTAGCGTTGGAGTGATCCCTGATCCCGTCGTTCGCACCATTAAATCCCCACCTTCCACCCAAATTCGACAGTTAATCTCCTTAAGGTCGGCCAATAAGGTACGTACCGTTTGCACAACACTCATATCTTAAACTCCTTTTCCCCTTCTTTTAGCGCATCTTGTGGTTTGCTATTACGGTCATGTAAAGGATTAAGCTCTGCAAGCAAATCAAGCAATGTAGTCCCATCCCCCATTAATGTAGTGATGGCTATATCTACACCTAACTCTGAACGGATATGGTTCCCTAAACCAACGGTCATCAACGAGTCTAGCCCCATCGAATTCAGTGGTTGTTGTGAGTCAATTTGTGCGGGGCTTAGTTTAAGGACCGACCCTAACTTTTCACGAATAAAACGCTCTAAGATCTCATCGTGATGTCGCCAACTCGCTTGCTCTAGCTGGTGTTTAATAGTCATAGCGCTAGCATCCTGTGAGTCTTTCTGATCCAGCTCAAGTAAAAACGCTGGAATTTCTCCAGGATAAAAATCCGCTAAAAACGTAGCTAACCCACCAGGAAACACAAACGCTCGGCCTTGTTGAGGGTTACTAAGTAACGATTCAAGAGTCGACAAGCCATGATCTGTGGACATCATGAATTTACTCAAACTGTCCTCAGCCTCAATGCTGTCTGACATACCTCCATCAGCCCAAAAACTCCAATTAATACTTAGTGCGGTGAGTCCTTGTTGATAGCGATATTGTGCGAGCGCATCAATAAAAGCGTTACCCGCGGCATAACTGGCCATATTGAGGCCACCTAAATGCGCAGCTGACGAAGAGAAGAGTACAAAGAAGTCTAGCGGTAAGGACTGCGTGTGATGATGTAAATTCCAACTCCCCTCAACTTTTGCAGCCATCCCTTGACTAAACTGAGACCAACTTTGATGATGCAGTGCTTTACGGTCAATCACTCCTGCTGCATGAATAATGCCCTTTAATGTCGGCATATCTAAGTTGATTTGATGGAAAACCCGAGAAACATCGGCTGGATTGGCAACATCAGCTTTGATAACTAAGATATTGGCTCCCAAGTGCTGTAGCTTTGCAATCTCAGCTTGTGCATAGTCAGAAGGCGTGCTCCGCCCTACCAACGCGATATTGCACGCTCCTTTTTCCACCAACCAGCGAGCCAAATGTAATCCTAGCTTGCCTAAGCCTCCTGTAATTAGGTAGCTCTTATCAGCAGACAGCTCTACTTTTCCTTGCTGCGGCAGCGTGGGGCTTTTTTGCATTCTAGCGACATAGCGCCTGTCATCCTGATAAGCAATGTGATCTTCGGTTTTATCGCAGCTTGCGAAGACTGTGATTTCACGAAGTAAGTCGCATTGAGATGGACCATCTATAATCCCACCCCAAAACTTCGGATACTCTTGTGATATGACCTTAGCAAGGCCCCACAGTGGTGCCTGACAAACAGCTAATTCACTTATTTCACCCGACAAATTCACAGCGTGACGCGTAACCAACCATAACTTTGCATGCTGTAGATCAGAGAATGTTCGTAGTAGGTGTAATACACTACCGCAGATTAGCTTTTGTGCCTGGCTCAATGCCTCTAGCGTTAATTCAGGTACCTGTAAGACATCTAAACTCCAAAGGTGCACAACTCCCTTAAGAGGTTCTCTTTTACTTTCGTTAAGTTGTTCAAAAAGCTGTTCAAAGTCGCTGAGCTTGTTAGGGTCGATATGGTATATTTCCCGACAATTGAGAGTGCTGTAATCCCCCTTTACATTCTCGTCATTTGATGCGCTTTGGTTGTAGACTAAGGTGCAACTATCACCCTGCTGCTGAAGTGATGCCGCTAAAGCCTCTCCCTCTCCAGACCTGTCTGCAAATACCAACCAATGGCCAGTGCCTGTTTTCTGCTCCTGTATAGCAGGCTCAGATGATGGCACCCAATTCAATTCGTAAAAGTCTTCTATTTCCTTACCAAAATGACTACGCAGCGTCTTACCTGCTATGCGCACAGCCGTTAATCCCTCTATACTGGCAACTACTTTACCAGCATCGTCACATACCAAAATATTCAGGGTTAAACTTTGTGTATCCAAGCTCACTTCAGCGGTATCGACTACTTTTACCACACTCCATAGGGTATTGTTTGCGGCACCATAAACCTGCACTTTTTTCATCGACACTGGCAGCCAAACTTTGTCGGTTTTATCTGCAGGGTCGAACATGTTGACAAACATGACCTGTAAACAAAGATCCAACATAGCTGGGTGAATTCTTCGTCCTTGGGTATCTAGAGATGTGTCACCACCAAGCAACGACTCCGGCAGAGTAACCTTCCCTATAGCAAGCCCTTCACCCTGTTGCACTTGCTCAAGAGCTTGAAAATCAGAGCCAAAATGCAAACCTCGAGCCTTCCATAATGCGTATAATTCTGTCACAGACAATACACCGAGGCACTCAGACAATAGCTGTTCAAGATTGATAGGTTGGGGCTGAGAATTAGCTTGTCTAGCTACTAACGTCCCTCTTACATGCGATATCCATTGGCTGTGCTCATCTTGACTAAAGATCTGGAAATTTTGACCTTCATCACTTGTTGCGCCCACTTTTGACATCACCAATTGAAGCGATGAAGTATCGTGCTCAGACAAAATCAGCGCCTGCTCAAACGAGATATCTTGAAGAATAAGACTGCTAGACTTGGGATTTTGCATATCTTGGCACGCCATACCAGCAGAAAATGCCATTTCTAAATAGCCTGTGGCAGGTAAAACAGCAGAGCCAAATACGTGGTGACTAACAAGCCACGGCACCGTTTTCGCTCCCATATTGTTGGCAAAGCGGATCTTATCGGTATCTGCTAGTTGTAACTGCTGACCAAGCAAAGGGTGTACAGACGAGTCTTGAATTATATCTGTAACAGTACTTAAAGGGGGCATCCAGTATCGTTGACGCTGAAATGGATAAAGAGGTAGCGAGACTTTAGAACGCCCATATCCCTCATCAAACCTTTGCCAATCTACTTCGCCACCGTGTATATGCCAACGTCCAAGGCTCTCTAATAGCGGTTGCCAGTCATCAAGTGCTTCACGCAAACTGGGAAGGTAAATATGATCCACGTCATTCACCAAAAGTTGCTCAGCCATACTCAGTAAAATAGGCTTAGGACCAATCTCCAAAAATGCGCTAACTCCATGAGTTTGTAGTGTTTCTATACCGGATGAAAAACGTACCGGTTGGCGTACATGCCGCACCCAGTAATCAGGAGATAGCAACTCCTCGGTAAGCATCTTTCCTGTTACGTTTGAGCAAATTGGTATCTTTGGTTTATCAAAGCGAATGGTCCTCGCCACTTTTGCAAATTCATCCAACATTGGTTCCATCATCACTGAGTGAAAAGCGTGAGAAACTGATAACGCTTTGCTTTGTATTCCATGTTCAGCCAAACCTTTGACAAACCGTGCCATTGACTGAGATTCGCCAGACACAACGGTATTTTCCGGGCCGTTAATTGCGGCTAGCGAGATCAAATCCGCAAAGGGAGCTATCAGCTCTTGCGCTTTTGCTTCATTGACTGGCAATGCCACCATATCTCCACGCGAACATAAGCATTGCATCAACCGCCCACGAGCTGTAATGAGCTTTAAACCATCTTCCAAGCTAAAAACACCTGCTATACATGCTGCCACATACTCGCCAACACTATGTCCCATCAACACGGTTGGCCGTACCCCCCAAGATAGCCAAAGCTTTGCAAGTGCGTATTCAATAGCAAACAGCGCAGGTTGGGTGTTCATAGTTTGATTCAAGGTTTCAGTGTTTGATTTTTCACCATAAAGTAAATCTAACAGTGGCACGTCTAAATCACGTAAAACGACATCACACTGTTCGAGCTCTGCACGGAACAACGGCTGAGTTTCAAATAGCGTTTTTCCCATCGCCAGATACTGGGATCCTTGCCCAGAAAATAAAAATGCCAGCTTTGGCGCTTTCTCGCGAGCTTTTGCAGTGAGATAATGGCGGCATTCTAGCTGTTGTAAAGCCTCCTCATAAGTGCCAGCAGTCAAGCTCAACCGATGTTCAAAATGGTGGCGTTTAGTTGCCGCTGTGTAGCAAACATCAGCCAAAGAAGCACTAGGATAGTCCTTTAGGTGTCTTGCCAAATTATGGGCCTGCTGCCGTAGTGCATTCGTCGTTTTACCAGACAGAGTCAGCAAATGGAGGGGACGTTCAATATGACGATTTTGCGACCTTGCATCCATGGTTGGTGCCTCTTCTAACACCACATGCGCATTGGTTCCTCCCATCCCAAAGGAGCTAACGCCAGCACGGCGTGGCACTTTCCCGCTTTGCCACGGCATCAGCACGGTATTCACGTAAAATGGTGTATTAGAAAAGTCGATACTTGGATTGGCTTTATTAAAATGCAAGCTTGGCGGGATTTGCTTATGCTTCAATGCCAACACAGTTTTAATTAAACCAGCGATACCTGCAGCTGCGTCCAAGTGACCAAAATTGGATTTTACTGTACCAATCGGACAAAAACCTTTTTTGTCAGTGCCAAAGTAAAATGCTTTGGTCAGCGCTGCAATCTCTATGGGATCGCCAAGTTTTGTACCAGTACCATGTGCTTCTACGTAAGAAATAGTTTCAGGGTCTATGCTTGCAATAGCTTGGGCTTCAGAAATCACAGCAGCCTGCCCTTCAACACTTGGCGCAGTGAAACCAACTTTGCCCGCACCATCATTGTTAATCGCTGAGCCCTTAATCACGGCATAAATGGTGTCACCGTCAGCAAGCGCATCATCAAGACGTTTTAAGGCAACAACACCCGCACCATTACCAGGTACCGTTCCCTGTGAGTCAACATCAAAAGCGCGACAGTGACCATCCGGTGCCAACATCATTGCTTCATGATAAAAATAACCACTTTTATGTGGTGTGCGAACCGAAACACCACCAGCTAATGCGATATCACACTCGCCATTGATAAGGCTTTGACAAGCCATGTGGGTTGCAACAAGAGATGTTGAACAAGCCGTTTGAATGCTGACTCCGGGACCCTTAAGATTAAGCTTGTATGATGCGTGCGTGGCCAAATAATCCTTATCATTACCAAGCAGTGCCGAAAAAGCTTCAGCTTCCAAAAATGGCAGTTCGGCTGATACACGTTCAAAAAAATAGCTGGTCATTCCTGCGCCAGCATAGACCCCTATGGAATATTCATCTTTATTAGCAGAATAACCTGCGTCTTCTATTGCCTCCCAAGCACACTCCAAAAATATGCGCTGTTGTGGATCTGTAGTTTGTGCTTCTTTAGGAGAAAAACCAAAAAAATTGGCATCGAATTTATCAATATCCTCAAGTATGGAGCCTGATTTTACATAGTCAGGTCTTGCCAAGACCGTGGGACTAACACCTGCTTTTTTTAGCTCCTCATCTGAGAACGTAGTGATAGACTCGACACCACCTTTCAAGTTATCCCAAAATTTCTCGACGGTTTGAGCCCCAGGGAAACGGCAAGCCAATCCAATTACAGCAATATCTGAGTCGTTAATCGAATCTGAAATCGTCATTGTGTTATTTCCCTTAATTTAATTTGCTCTTTCCAGCCTTTAAAGTGCTTTGTGCGCTGTTGAATCGACACCGCCACAGTATTTTTAATGATCATCTCATGAGCTCTCCGCTCGGCTGCGTTTCCTTGCCTGCCTTTGCTCTTTTGCCGAGTGCCTACTCGTACGGCGTTTGTCTACTCTGGAGTTTCTTGCTGTCTGGGTCGCTAATTCATCTCCACCAAGATATCCAGCTAATGCATGAATGGTTGGGTGTTCAAAAAGCTTTGTGATTGGTATTTCTCGGCCAAGAGATTCCCAAAGCTTCGCGTGTAGTTGGACAATAGATGCAGAATCACCACCAACGTCAAAAAAGCTGTCGTAAATACCGACGCTATCGCACTGCAACAATTCCCCCCAAGCTTCAGCAAGTCTTTGCTCCAGCTCGGTTTCAGGTTGGTTTTGCTCACTTGGCTCATCAATTTGAGACATATCTGGAGCGGGTAATGCGTTACGATCAACTTTGCCGTTAGAGGATAATGGCAAGGCATCGAGAATTGTTATCGTGGTAGGTACCATGTAAGCTGGCAGCAATGTCCCTAGGTGAGATTTAAGCGCTTTGATTAGGTTGACGTGCGTGGTTTGAATCAGCACTTCGCCGTTGTCAACTACCACAAAAGCGGCAAGGGACTGGAGATTTTGCTCATTTCCATGTGCAATAACCACAGCAGACCGAACACTCGGGTAATCACTCAAGAGCGACTCAATCTCTTTAAGCTCTATGCGGTGTCCACGGATCTTCACTTGGAAGTCGGCTCGCCCCATGATCTCCAAATTGCCATCAGGTAAATAGCGAGCTAGATCACCACTTTTGTATAGGCGTTCACCAGTTTCAGGATGATGTATAAATAATGCTTTGGTTTTTTGTTCATCTCCCCAGTAACCTTTGCCAACACCACGACCGCCAACATAAAGATCACCTGTCACCCAAACAGGACATGGCTTAAGAGCTTGATTAAAAACATGTAATGTTTGGTTAGCAAGTGGCTTGCCGTAGGGGATGCTTTGCCAATGAGACTCAACCTCTTCAATAACATAATAATTATTCCAAATGGAGGTTTCTGTCGGACCGCCAAGTCCCACAATCATCATCTGTGGCCATAGATTACGAATACGACGAGGCAGGTTAACAGGGATCCAATCACCGCTCATCATAACCAACCGCATACTGGGGGGGATAAATTCGCTTCGGGGTTCAAGATAATCAACCAGCATCTGCTGTAACGCTGGTACGGTGTTCCAAACTGTCACCTTATGTTCGATCATCAGCTCATGCCAGTGCGCGGGATCTCTCAATCCCTGCTGCTCTGCCATAACTAACGTGCCGCCAGCCGCTAAAATACCAAAAATATCATATACGGAGAGGTCGAAGTGGAGTGCCGACAGGCAAATTGCCCTGTCATTTTCTGTCACTGAGAATTTGCGATTGACATCTAAAACCGTGTTAACAGGCCCACGGTGAGGTAGTATGGTTCCTTTAGGATCTCCTGTAGAACCTGAGGTATAAAGCACATAGGCAAGATCTTCGGGAGCAATTTTTACTTCTGCAACCTGATCTGTTTCATTACTGAGGTTATCTTCTGATATAGTCAGTAGCTCAACCCCTTCAGGTAGTACTTCACATTCAAATTTAGACTGAGTTAAGGCGAGAGTTACTTGACCATCCGTTAATATCCGATCTCTACGTGCTGCTGGCTGATGAGCATCGATCGGAAGATAGGCTCCACCAGCCATTAGGATGCCAAGTACAGCTGCTATTTGCTCCCAACCTTTTTCCATCACAATAGCCACTAAAGTGTTTGGCACTACACCATGGCGTTGCAGCCAGTGTGCCGTGCGTTTAGCGAGGTTTAAAAGCTTTCCATAACTTAAACGATACGAGTTGGAAACCACAGCTAAAGCATCAGGGTGTTGTTCGGCATTCTCAATAAATAATTCGTGGAGTAACTTGTTAGAAAAGTCGGTTGAAGTCTCATTAATTGCTTTGCGTTCAGTAAGTTGCTTGTCTATCAAAAGGTGATGAAAAGCGTGTTGTTGCCAAGCTACGTCATCGCGAGCTAATGCTTCCAACATTTTGCTATAAGCACCGAGCATGTCATCAATAAGTCCTTTAGGGAACAGCTCTTCAATACAATCCCAGTTAAGTATCAACTCTCCTTTGTTCTCAAAAACCTGATAATCTAACCAGACTTGAGGCGTCTGGCTGACAGTGTAAGCAATCTCACCGAATTGACTCACTGATGACATATCGGCACCAAGCGTTCCTAACCCTAAAGTACTGCTGAATACCACTGGCATGGCCGCTCTTTGATTGCCACCTTGTCGCCTTGCCAATTCCCGTAGTACCTGCACGCCATGAATAGCATTATGATCTAAATCATCCATCAACTGCCGTTGAATACGCTGCGCACGTGCAATAAAAGGTTCATCAATGTTATGGTTCACCTCAAGCAGCAGTAAAGAGGTGAAGTCACCAACCACATCGTTTATCTGACGATGTAAAGGTTGACGAGTGAACAACGTAATATTAATAACAAAGTGAGCGTTTTTACTCCAAATAGCTAATACTTCAGCAAAAGCTGCTAATAGCAAAGTAGAAGGCGTTAAATTGACTTTAGCAGCACGGTCTTGCAGGCGACGCCAAGTATTTGCAGGTACCGTGATCCCTCTATGCGTAAATTCATGACTTATAAGTGCTTCTGGCTTTACCGCAAAAGGAAGGTCCGGTGTGGCTGGTAAGTTATCAAGGCGCGCATACCAATATTCTTTTGCCCTATGGTAATGCTCGGTCTCTTTATAAGCTTCCTCAGCTAACACATAGTCTCGGAAATTGATTTCTAATGGCTCAAGCTTGCATGGTTCGTAAATGATATCGTGAAGTTCACGGAAGATAAGAAACATACTCCATGCATCCATGATCAAAAGATCCAACCCGACATGTAACCGGGTGCGACTTTCGCTGATTCTTGTTGCTTTAATCTCGAAGATCGGCCAAGTATAAGGATCTAGTATCTGATGAGACATTTTATCTCGAGTAGCTATCAGTTGTTTTTGAACAAGCGTAGTTGGCTTATTAATAAGGTCTGTAACTTCTATTACATAAGGTGGGACATCGTCTAAGATCTGTTGCCTTCCATCAGGCAACATCACAGCTCGCAGCATATCTTGACGTTCTATCAATCGCTGCCATCCAGCATTAAAGCGTGCCAGCGCCGCATCATCATAGTCACAATCTATTTCGGTGTACCAGTGCGTGGCTACGTTACCAAGGAAAGTGTCACCACGACCGAAAATATAAGCAAGCTGGATGTCTGTAAGTGGGAAAGGCTCAGAGCGTTCTTGTGGTGATGGTATAAGCTGCGGTAGCGTATCATTCGATACTAGCGCATGTTGCACAGGCCCGGTTTTACTATTCGGCAGGACTAACACTTCCTGAATAATGTGCTCTGTTAAGCCATCCAATGAAGCATGCTTAAATAATACAGCAGAAGGTATCGTACACCCCAAGCCAGTTTGTAGGCGATTTCTCAATGCAACAGCGGCAAGAGAGTCCATTCCTAACTCAAAAAAGCTTTCTGTTGGGTCTTGCAATGTTGTTTCATCAAGACGAAAAGCAATTGCGACTTGCGTTTTGACATAATCAAAAAGCTTGTTTTGCAGCTCACGACCAGAATTTAACTGCGCCAATTCATTTGTAAACGCGACAACCTGATTTCTGCTTTGTTTGCGTAGTTCATCTAGTTCGCGCAAACCAACGCGCTGGATCTTGCCCACCGTAGTTTGTGGTAATTCATCGATAAATTCAATCCAGCAGGCATGATGTTTAGTCGAGTTTTCCCGAACAAAATCTTGTAACTCCAGTGCCAGCTCTACTGACGCCGTATAACTATCTTTAAGAGAAACATAAGCAACAGGCGTGATTATCCCTTCATCAACGGAGCCTACAACCCCGGTTTCCAGCACCGATGGATGTTCCTGTAATACCGACTCAATATCTTTAGGCGATACCCATTGGCCGCCAATTTTCATCAAGTCGTCTTCTCTGCCAACGTAATAATAATACCCCTGCTCATCGACTTTAAAAGTATCTCGAGTGTTGCACCATTCGCCCTTCAGGGTTTCTTGAGTCTTATCAGGATTATTCCAATATCCAAGTGTGATACTCTCCCCTTTTATGTATAAAGTTCCTCTTTCGCCTACAGGCAGTTCAACTCCATTATCATCAACTATTTTCGCCTCATACCCATGTACAAGTTGTCCTGTACTGCCAATTTTGGCGCTACCAGCGCGATTGGAGATAAAGATATGTAATGACTCAGTAGAACCAATACCTTCAAGAAGTTCGTGAGCGTCTAGCGAACTACACCTATGTTTTAAAATTCCAGGGTAACAAGCTGTCGATATCGGGCTCAGGCTGGCACAGTTCATCAAGGCAAGCACAGATGTAATTAAATGGGATTAGACCATTTATCTTGGCGGTTTCCACAATGCTGTAAAGGGTGGCACTAGCATGGGCACCGTTAGCCGTTTGGCTAAATAACCAATTCTTTCGGCCTATCACAAACGGTTTTACCGCGCGTTCTGCTCTATTATTATCGATGCTAAGTCGGCCATCATCAACATAGCGTATGAGCTTGTGCCATTGATTTGCCAGGTAATTAGCTGCCTCTATCAGTTTGCTGTTCCCCACTAAATTTGGCTGATCCTGCTCAAGCCATATTCTTAGCTTGCTAAGAATAGGCAGGCTAACCTCTTGTCTTGCCGTATATTTGTCATCCACACTTTTATCTTTGATGCGTGACTCAACGCCGTACAGTTTTTGGATAAGGCTCAATACCACATCCGCTTTGCCGGTTTTGTTTTTACCTTGTAGCTTTTTCGCGTCGATAAATTTACGACGAGCATGCGCCCAGCAGCCGATTAAGGTTGCCTCTGTTCTGGCATAGGCTTGATAGCCATCCACGTGCAAGTACCCTTGATATCCATCAAGATAATTGACCACGCAGGCGGCCGCGCGACTATTGTGGAAGTCGTAAAGTACGATATTAGGGATAGGATTATTCGGGTCTGGTGAATCTCGACCCGAGCAATACACCCACATGTAACTGTTTACTTTGTCCGATTTCACCACCTTTAATGGCGTTTCATCGGCAAACAGCGTGGGTTGCTTTAACAGCTCGGCTTTAAGCCGTTCAACTAATGGCGCGAAGAGTGTGGCTGATTTGTCTATCCAGCTGCTCATGGTCTGTCGACTGAGTTCAATACCGTATTGCTTAAACATCGCTTCCTGGCGATACAGCGGTAACCCGTATTGGTATTTACTGGTGATAAGCTGACTGAGCAAACTGCTGGTTGCAATGCCTTTGTTGATGGGCATGGCAGGCATTGAGGCTTGTTTAATCTGTGTCTGAGTTGAGGATTTATCACAGTGACGGCAGGCGTATTTAGGCCTAATATGCTCAATCACTTTGATTTTAGCGGGTATGAACTCAAGCTTTTCTGACTTATCTTCACCCATTTTATGTAGCTCACCGCCACAGCAATCACAGGTTTTGTCGATGATGTCGTGAATAACCTGCTCACGAGGTAAGTCTTTTGGCAGTGGCTTACGCACCGGCTTTTTACAGGTATAGCTAATGGATTGTTGCTCTGCCTCAACTTCCTCAACAATTTCTTCCACTTCATTGAATAACTCGCCTTGCCCGGCAAAGCCTTCAGCACTTTTGCCGAATTGTTTTTGTTGGGCCAAGCTCCAGCGCTCTTCCAATGCCGCAATCTGGGCATCCTTCTGCGCTAACAGTTTTTCAAGTTCAGCAATGCGCTGTTTAAGGGCGAGTTCATTTTTCATGACGCCTATTTTAAGGCATCATCAAAGGCTTTGCAGTGCTAACTGAACTCACTTTGATGATCATCAATCGATCGCAAATATTAAAGCATTTGCTTACCTGCGACATCAATTTTACTGTGTCCAATCACATCATAACCCGATAATAACCAGTGTAATTGCTGCTCGCTTAAGGTCATGGTGGGTGACATGAGTTTGGGCCATTTGAACTTATGCTTATGTCGAGTAGCCAGACCCGATTACTCGAGCCCAGCCCTCTAAGAACGGTACGTGCGAGTTTCCCCGCATACCGCTCAAGTCGTTATAACGCCATGTAGGATGGCGCAGCAGTATTTTGACTCCTATGAATGCTGTTATGGCAATAAGGATGAACAACCACGGTATTACTCGCTTTATTATCACCACCTAAGTATAAAGGTACTAGGCGGTGAATATTCCAACCAGTTTTAGCCGTTATTTTTTCTTTGCAATACAAACACTCACCATTTTGACGTGATAATAATCTATGCAGACGTTCTTTGTTGCGAGAATTTACTAACACATCAAGCCGAGATTCAAAGTAAGTTTCATGTGTCGGATCGTAAGGGTTTGCATCGGAATTGATCTTTGGATGTCGCACAATCGGCATTGCTGCTAACCGAAATAAGCCTATTTGTTTATCACCGGTGCAGAATGTCCAATTACGCGCCCCAACAGAGTGGAAGTATCTAGCCCTAATCCAGTATTTTCCTTTTCTAGGATGTCTACGACATGCCCATTTCCAGAGTAGCAACCATATATCAGAGTCAATCTTGCAAAATACTTCCTTTGCGACACTGTGTCGGTGATAATTGCACCAACCTCTTAATATTGGATTAAGCTGAAAGATTAGCCTGTCTTGTCGACTAGAGCGATATTTGGTGATCGTAAGTCTCAACTTATTCATCAGATGTAGAACGCTTTTGCTACTGGGTTTGACCAATAATTTGCCATTATACTTTCTGAGATTTTGACCAAGAAAATCAAAACCCTCTGATATATGCCTAACGTGCGTTTTTTCTGGCGATAATGCCAAACCACGTTGGGACATAAATTCATTAATACAAGGCAATATTGTATCTACCAAAAACGCTTGAGAATGAGCCGTTACAACAAAATCATCGGCATATCTGATTACAGAGACTCTCTTAACATTAGAACGAATTTCACGGTGCTTACCTCTTTTAACACCAGAAGCTTCTTCAATTGTTCCTTGCAGTTGATTCAATACCATATTCATTAACGTCGGCGAGATTATTCCTCCTTGCGGTGTTCCTGCAAGTGTTGGATATACCTTACCAGACTCCATAAAGCCAGCATTCAGCCACTGTGAAAGGATTGGTTTGTCGATGTTTAAGTGCTTTAGCATCCACTCATGGCTGATATTATCGAAGCAACCTTTAATGTCCGCATCAAGCACCCATTCTCCCGCACGTTTGCGACACAATACTTTGAAGCATTGTTCGATCGCATCAGCACAAGACCTTTGTTTTCGAAAACCAAAAGAATTGCCGTCACTGTTTGTCTCCACTTCTGGCTCAACGGCTAGCAAATATAGTGCTTGCATCCCACGATCCAGCATTGTGGGGATACCGAGAGGTCTTTTCTGCCCATTCGACTTTGGAATAAAGACTCGCCTTAATGGACTTGCCTTGTATCCAGAGCGTTTGAGCGATGAGATTGCTCGCCATTTTTTAGTAGCACTTTGCCATGTTTCGCCATCAACACCAGACGTTTTACGCCCTTTGTTCTCCGTTACTTGTTTAACCGCAAGGGCTTTCGCATAAAAGGAATGAGTCAATAACCATTGCAGGCTTTTAACTTTCCCTTTTCTCCCTTGCTTTACTGCTTTCACAATACGCGCTTGCAATGATCCTACGTAGCGCTTTGCAGCCTTCCAATCGATGTTAGACCAGCATTGCGCTTCGTTTATAGGTGCACATTGTTCATAAGAGCAATTCATTTGCATTCCTAAGCTAAAATCTTATTACAAATTTCTTGTGATTAACCACTCGATGGAAGTGGGCTATGCTTTCGCATGATGTCACGTTCAATACATCTATCTTTGCCATTACAGCAAGGCATTCGCTTTCTCCATCGTCCTTTACCCGCATGCCCGTCATTCATTCTTACGAAGAAACTACCTCAACGAGGGAGCATACGGGCTTACCAAGTTCCGCTTTATTCACATAATGGGTTAGTGTCAGTCAATCCGCCGGGGGCACATTAAATTGCGTAACATGAGACTAGAGCATGTTAACTTGTCCACCACACCTTTTGGTTCAAGCTTGTCAGCATCTTTAGCTTGTTTACAATGACGACAGTTACAACTGTTCAGTTAATTACACATACCATTAATTCCTAGGGCCCAACCGCATGATGCTTGCAGTTTGTTCAACATCACTATTGAACTTAAGGCTACATTGTCTTTCGAGCTTCACACCCCACCATTGCTAGTGACGCATATCGAAATAGGAAACCTTCGGCAATACGAAGGGTTGAATCAAAGTTCAACAGTAAACAAAGCGACTTCTTGTCGCACCTAATCGCTTATACCACAGTGCAAAACCGGTGTTATCCCAGTAAAGCAGTTTGAGTTTGTCACGGCCTTTATTACAAAACACAAATAGCGCACCACTGAGCACGGGTAGTTCAAGCTCTGCTTCCACCAACGCCGCCAGACCATTAATTGATTTTCGAAAATCAACGGCATCGGCACATAAATAGACGGTGGGTACATCAACGAACATCCTCATACCGTTAGCCCTTTAATAATGGCAACGATATCGGCCGTCGCTAAATCGATAGGAAACGTGAGTTGGCCGGTTAGCGTATCAAACTGCAGCGTATTTTGACGAGTTTGCGCGCAGACTTCAGTAGTTTGTTTTACCTGGACAAAACGTGATGATGTAAGGCACTGCGTGTGCACTGGCAAGGTGGAATTAGGCTGGTCTTTTGCCAGTAAAGCACGTTGTTTATAATAAGTCGTAATAGCGACATTATGGTGTTGGCAGAATTCAATATTAGTACCACTAAACGTACTGCGTTTCAGCAAAAGCTGCTGCCACTGTGCGCTTGTTCTGTAAGTTTTCATCACCTGCTCCGAATTTATCATTGAGCAGGTATTTTTAGATAATCAGAACATCGATGCTAGGTGTGGTTCGCTAGACGCTTACAGAAGTTCCAAACCAAAGCGTGTTTGCCATTGCTCGAATAGTGGCTTGGGTAATGGTTCTGCAGCCGATAAACACAGGCGAACACTGTTTAGGTCGATAGTGTTATCTCGTTCGGCAGTCTGTAGTAATGTAGTAAAATTAGTGGGAACACTATAAAATACGGTGGGTTTATGGCGTTCGATAATGTTAAATACAGCATCTGGAGTTGGTGTGCCTGGCAAGAGTACCGCAGACCCACCTGTCCAAAGTGGAAAATACAAACTATTCCCGAGACCATAAGCGAAGAACAACTTAGGTACAGAAAACGAAGTATCTGACTCTGTAAGCCCTAATGTTTGCCTCGCATAACGCTCTGATGTCACTACCATATCTTGGTGACGGTGAATTATCCCCTTGGGTAATCCCGTAGTACCCGAGCTATAGAGCCAAAAAGCAACATCATGACGCTGGGTATCTGCCGCTTCAAGTTCAGAGGAAGCATCAGCTAGTAGTATCTCAAGATTAGGAAAATCAGTCGCCTCTTGACCACATACTAGAATATGCTCGAGGTACTTTAGCTTATCTAAAATAGGGGTCAACAAATCTACTAGTGAGTCGTGAACAACCAAAATCCGCGAACCACTGTCATTAAGGAAGTGTAGGTACTGTGGACTGTCTAGCAGCGTATTAAGTGGTACTGCTACTGCACCAATTTTCATCGTGCCAAAAAATGCAAATGCAAATTCTGGGATGTCAGGTAATAGCATCGCAATGCGATCTTCAGCATGTATGTCTAAATCCCGAAGGATATTACCGAAGCGATTAACACTTTCATGAAGGTGGCGATAAGTGATCACACGTTCTTCACAATAAATTGCGGGCTTATCACTACGCCCTTCTTCTATGTGCTTGTCGACGAACACGGATGCAACATTAAGCTTTTCTGGAATATTCAGTTCAAACATCAAGGTTCTCTCAAAAAATAGCAAAGGAATACAGGTCAATAGCCGATAGTGATTCACTTATCGACTGCAAAAATTTCGGATCTGCCGCATTAGTTTTCACAAACAATGTAAGGAGCTATTCCTGCGAATTTTTCTACTGTTTCGGTAAATTCTCGCTCAGGAATAGAAAGGCCAACCATTCCGCATCCTGCCTGTATCCAAGACTTTGCAGTATCTTGAAATGCCGAACGCAATACTAAACAAGCTTCAAATTCCTTTTGGTTCAACATCAGAATTGCACCGGAATACAGCCCTCTAGGGGCTTCTTCAATACGTAAAATGGCTTCTATAGACTCTGCTTTAGGGATACCAGAGGCGGTAATTGAGGGAAATAATTCATCAAAGGCATGCCAAGCGTCTTTATCCTGCTTGAGGACGCCGCTCACTTCAGAAGCCAAATGCTGCACGCTGCCACGTTCTATTGTCGTCATAAATTTATTGACAACAACACTTTCAGAAAAGAGTTCCATCTCTCTTACTGCTTCGCGCACAGAAATGGCGTGTTCAACAATTTCCTTTGGATCTGATTGGAGATCGTGGCGTAATTGCGCATTATCCGCCAATGAACTGTGTAGTGCACGCGTACCTGCAACAGGCTCGGTTAAAACAGCCCTCCCGTTTACAGCGACTATAAGCTCCGGGCTAAAGCCCATAACTTCACGGCCCATACATTTGACTAAATATGAACGAGAAGGTGTATGTATTGGTCTTGACTGCAGATAAGTGCCTAGCATATTGATACGTTCAGGGACCTCAACCTGACGAGAAAGAGTGATCTTTTCACATCGCCCAGAATGGATTTCATCGAGTACAGTTTGCGCCGCTTTTTGATGTTTAGCTTTGCCACAGTGAGTATCTAGCGGAGACATCGTATATTCTCCTTGGCGCTGGACTTCTGAGGTTAATAAGGTTTGTAGTTTTGCTAATGTTGTAATATCTCGTGTGCGAACACCTACATGGTTCTGGTTAATGACTATTTCGCTGTAGGGTAGTACCAAACTCAATAGAGGCCATTTTTCCTTTGATGGATGTAATGAATCCGACACCTCACGAATATGTGCAGCATATTCAAATGCTGCTTGACCAAAGATGTTCCATCCCTTCACTTCGTGTGATTTCACAAAACGACGAGCAAGATCAGACACCTCTCCTTGCAAAGGATAATGGACTGGCGGCTGATCACGATTAGTCTCTGTCACCTCTGTCGACGTAATAACCAAAGCGGCTTGAATACCAAGTGCTATATGCCAAAGACCGGATGCCGGCTTTTCGTAAACATAGTAATCTTCGCTTAACTTTGCACCGATTAGGGCCTCAATCAATGCAAGTGGATCAGCTGGTTGTAATGTAAACGTATGCTCAAACACCGCAGCCTGCATGCTGCTCAATGCCACATCACAATCTGATTTGCGCTCTAATTCAGTTTGTTCGGGATAAATCACAATATCACCTCCTTTGAGTTGTCCAGCTTCATTTTTTGTGTTGGTCACAACATTGTTAGTTGCCTCACGGCTTCAAGATATTTAAGCCTAAAAACTGTACTTTGATGTATTCATAACGCCATATCTAAGCTTTTTCTCATCATTCCTATCCTTCGACACAGCACTCCAATACTAATGTAGACACACCCAATAGCT
This sequence comes from Pseudoalteromonas sp. KG3, assembly GCF_030436385.1. Taxonomy (NCBI): domain Bacteria; kingdom Pseudomonadati; phylum Pseudomonadota; class Gammaproteobacteria; order Alteromonadales; family Pseudoalteromonadaceae; genus Pseudoalteromonas; species Pseudoalteromonas sp. KG3. The sequence continues at coordinate 850,432 of NZ_CP098524.1, read as the reverse complement.
TTACCCGTAATAAATAAATGAAAAATTAATGTAAAAAATTAATGAAGGTAACTTTGATAGGAAAAGCTTTAAAAATCTGTGCAGATGCGAATTATAATGACTCAATGAATCCAAACAGCAACTTATGTAATATTATTGTCATCTAAAGAGATGATGTTCCGAGATAAAGCGATGCCCCCAACTTTGTCACTAGAGTCTAAATTTGATACTGCAAAATGAGTACTTGATGAAGATTACTGACTTTCATAAGTCACTGGAGCCCTTCGAGTTTAGTTAAACAATCATAAATCCAGCGTAATAGCGCTCTAAAGTATTCACTCTTGAGTAATAAGAAGCGAAATTCCACTTAAAATTAAATAAAATGAGCAATATTAGCCAATAGGCCAGGTTCAAACTTTTATATAGCAAGTTCTCTGCAACAGATTGGAAGATATCAGCAGCCGTGTCGGCGCAGCCTACCCGTCTGGTCAAAAAGCGGTTAACTTCCCGTCGATATCCTTCGATTGATCCCGTGAGATTTTCAGCATGAAGCTGCAAGGATTTTTTGTTTTTTACCGATAAATACATGCTAAATTCTTAATAAAAGGTTGAACAAAATACTTATGACAAAACGATAAAAACAAATGATGCTCAACGTTTCCCAAAACACTAACACGAATAAAAACCACTCTTAACAAAGCCAATACTATCATTATATATAATGAAAATATTACTTGGTGGCTACATTCAAGATTGAATTGTAAAACCCTTGTTTTACAAAGATGACTGTAAAGCCCCTTTACGCAGTTACATAGCCTATGCATTCCAGAGCTGTGTATAGTATCCACCACGTGATAACAAGCAATGATGCCCGCCCGACTCCACTACTTTACCCTCTTGAAGTACAATAATATTATCTGCGTTTACAATGCTTGAAAGTCGATGGGCTACCGTGATCACGGTACGGTTTTGTATAAGATTACTCATTGCTTGGACGATTTCTGTTTGGGTGATGGGATCTAGCGAAGCTGTGGCTTCATCTAATAACAGAATAGGCGCATCTTTTAACAACGCTCTGGCAATTGCAATACGCTGTCTTTGACCACCCGATAATAATAAGCCACCATCACCCACTCGCGCGTTCATTCCTTCTGGCTGCTGATTTATAAAATCCAAACAGTTTGCCAACCTGCATGCTTGCATTACTTCTTCATCGCTAGCACTTGGGGAACCGATGCGTATGTTTTCTGCAATACTAGCATCTATCAACTGGATATCTTGAAATACCATGCTGACTAACTGATGTACACCTTCAGAGCCAATCTCATTAAGATCAATCCCACCAATTTTTATTCGACCTGAGTTTGGCTCAAAGAAACGGGCGCATAAATTTAGTAAAGTAGACTTACCACTACCAGAAGCACCGACAATAGCCGTTGTAGAGCCTTGCTTTACACAAAAGTTAACGCTGTCTATCACTTTTTTATCCTTGTAATAAAACGATATATTCTCAAGCTCGATGTCAAAGTTTAATGGTATTTTCACGTTTATTGGCTCGACTAGTACAGGCTCGTTTAGAATAGACTCTAGTTTTTGCTCAGACTGTATTGCAATGCGTAAAACGCTAAGGTATTCAGCAATCTCAAAAAGGGGGTCTAGCAATTTAACCAACAGCAACGCAAATAAGATGCTGGTAAAATCTATGCCTGACTGTTGCTCAGGCATAGTCACAGCCAAGAGAATTACAAACACAGTGAGCGCCATGTTAAGCACCACTCGATACGTGAGCACAGGCCCAGCCCCCCACATTTCAACTTGCAAACTATGCTGTTTTGTTTGCTCTAGTTGCATGGCAATACGGGCCAATCTGGTCTGGGTTTGGTCATATAATTTGAGGGTTTTTAAGGCTTCAATATAATCTGTAATACAGCTTGCAGTCTGACGATACGAGCTGCGCTTAGCGCTGGCTACACGGATAAATTTTTGCTTTGAGATTTGCATGGCTAAAAATGCCAAAGGCAATAATAGCAATATAGCCATCGCATAAACGGGGTTAACAAAAAATAACACGATAATGCCAATGATAGGGGCAACCAAAGCTGAAATTAAATCAGGCGTAATATGAGAGAATATACTCTCAATTTTCTTAATGTCTTCAGTGAGCATTTCTAAAAATTCGCCGCTACGGGCTCGTTGCAGATGCCCAAGTGGCAACTGTCTAACATGGTTAATCAATTTAATACGATACGCATGAACAATACGATAACTGCCAACAAAGCTTTGGTATTGACCAATGTAGGCGCAAATCAGTTGCGCTAAAAAACACCCCGCTAAAGTCAGCAAATAATCCACCGGCGTTGCCAACCAAAGCCAATATTGTTCTGACATTTCGAACTGCTGCTGTAGCCAGTAAAAACTTAGCAATAGCGGTAAAATAGCGATGCAACGCTCCAAGATACGAAAAACAACCCCTGTATAAAAGCGCCATTTTCCAGCACTGGCATGCCTTATCACACGTCCAATAGTTAATAATGCGTGTTTGTTCATTTAAATCTCGTAGCTAATTAGTTATAAATCTAGCGAGTCTTTCAACGTACTTTGCTGATCGGCTTCACTTTGTTGAAGTTGCCAACTGTGGCGATAATATTCGCAGCTAGCCAGTAGAGTGTCATGACTCCCTTGTGAGGCAATTCTCCCCTCATTCAAGACAAAGATCTGACTGGTATTTTCAAGGCCTGAATATTTATGCGTGATCACTAAAAAAGTAGTCTTTGGGTAATGCCGCTGTAATGCATGATAAAAATTCGCCTGAGTCACATTATCCATTGCCGCTGTAGCTTCATCCAAAATCACTAATGGAGTGTTACTCACTAACGCTCGAGCGATGGCTATACGTTGTTTTTCTCCACCAGATAAGTTTTGCCCACGCGCTTGCAGCTGTGTTTCAAGTCCATCAGGCAATTGCGTGAGCCAAAGTTTAAGCTGAGCAGCGGCAATCGCATCGTCTAAGGATTTGGAGCTAATACCACAACGGCCAAACAAGATGTTGTCACGCAGTGTGCCTTCAAATAAATAACTCTCTTGTGTAACCACACTCATAAACTGAGTACGCGCACTATCAGTTAATAAAGACACATAGTGTCCGTATACCTGTACTGTGCCTGACGATGGAGGTAACAAACCACAAGCCAACATTGCAACGGTGGATTTACCATGACCTGATGCCCCCACTATCACATTTAATGAATTAGGGACTAGTTTAAGGTTAATCCCATTGATAACTTGCTGAGATTGATAGCTAAAAGTGACATTTTCAAACTGCATTAGCGTCCGTTCTTTATCAATAGGGTCGTGTTTCAGCTTGGCCGAATGGGCTAAATAAATCGGTCCGATGCGCCTTACGCCGGCTAACAATTCATTAGCCTCCATAAAAAACCGACTGACCTTTATAATGGGGCTGAGCATACCAAGTGCTAATAACACACTTAAAATGATCTGCTCAATATTCACTGTTTGTGTACTGTGTAACGCAATAGCAGTAGGAAGTAAGAAAATAAAAGAAGCGCCAAGTAATGCAGTGTAAAGTGTCCAACCTGGCACTGTTTGCCTAGTAAGACTTAATACTAGTTTATGGTATCGATCAAGTTTTCGGTTTAAAACGCTAAAGTGCTTGCTGTCTAGGTTATACAACTTCATCACCGACATATTTTTAACATAGTCATTCAATGTCGAGGTTAAATCCTCAGATACCTGACTAAAACGTTGATATTGACTGGCAGATTTATACATAAACAAACCACTGACTAAAAATGCTAAAGGCACTACTGCCACGGCGCTTAATGCAAGCCGCCAGTCGATAAAAGCTATCAACGTAAATACTATTATAGGCGTAAGAATTGCGTTAAACAGCTCTACACTTTGATGGGCTATAAAGTTTTCAATATGCTCCACATCTTGCAAAATATTTTGCTTTAACACGGCAGGGCTTTGCGCGCTCAGCCAGGTCAACGGAAGGTTGGCCAGTTGAGTTACGAGCTTCATTCTTACTTCAGTCAACGCTTTAAAAGCAACTTGATGACTGAAATAATAAGCACCGATTGCAAGTCCCGTTTTTAATAAAATCGCGGCACACATACCTGCTGCAATCCATAGCAATAGTCCAACCGAGCTCGAAAGTGGATTTAATAATGCTTGTATTGCAACAAAGAGCAAATACAGCGGCACAAGCTCAGCGAAGGTGACAATGGCCATTAAACTCAAAGCCATCAACATTTTTACTTTATAAGGTGAGCAAATCGAAAAAATGATAGACCAGGGACGATAACTGTCTTTCCCCTCAGATGACTCAACCCCCACAAGCTCGCTCCTTAAAATGCGCTACATAGCGACGATAGAAAAGAGCTAAGCCTACTGCAGTTAACTTGCTCCCACTCCCCGCATCCGTTATGTAGCCCCCAAATCGGAAGTAACGGGTACAACCGCTATAAAATATCGTTTTGGGGGATCGGAAAACCGATTGGGGGAGTCATCAGCTATCAATCTAGCGCCTAATAAAATCGTTACAATTTAAAATAAACAACAGAGTCAGTAATATGGAATTAGAAATTCGAGATGTATCAAAAACATATACAAATGGTGTGCACGCACTTAAAAGAGTCAATTTAACGATTGAAAAAGGCATGTTTGGCCTTCTTGGCCCTAATGGTGCGGGCAAAAGCAGTATTATGCGTACCATTGCCACATTACAAATACCTGACAGCGGCGAAATTCGCTTTGCTGGGCAAAATATTTTTACCAATCCTACTGAATTTCGTCGCCAGTTAGGCTATTTGCCACAGGACTTTGGTGTTTACGCTGATGCATCGGCAACGACTATGTTGGATTATTTTGCTCGTTTAAAAGGCATTAAAAATAGCAAAGAGCGCAAAAACAGAATTGACGAATTATTGCAGCTGGTTAATCTCACTGAACATTGCCATAAGGCAGTCGATACCTATTCAGGTGGTATGCGTCAGCGCTTTGGTATCGCACAAGTTTTATTAACCAACCCTAAAGTGATCATTGTCGATGAACCAACGGCGGGGCTAGATCCTGCTGAGCGCAATCGCTTTTACAGTATTTTGCATCAACTTACTGACAACGCTATTGTGATTCTATCCACACATATAGTGAGCGATGTGACTGATTTGTGTGGTGATATGGGTATCCTCAACAACGGCTGTATATTAGCACGCGGCAAGCCCGATGCCCTCGTCGCATCCATCGAACGAAAGATCTGGCGTAAGACAGTAGCACGAGAAGAGTTAAACCAGCTACGCAATAATCACAAAGTGATATCAACACGCATCATCAAAGGCGATATACAAGCCACAATTCTAAGCGACACACTCCCTGCTGATAACTTTACGCAAAGCCCCGCGGACCTTGAAGACTTTTACTTCAGCTACGTCCCTGAACTAGCTGTTTAAGGATCTGTACATGTTTATTACCAGTTTTTTATTTGAGCTTAAATATCGATTACGCTCCGTAGCGACATGGGCCTGTTTGCTCGCCATGATCGTTATGGGGTACCGAGAAATGTTAGGTGGTGAATGGGATACCTTGATGCAAAGTGGCAGAGTCGCTCGCAATTCTCCTTACGCTATTTACTATCTATTTATGTATTACACATTTTGGGCTGCCACCGTTGGTAGTGCATTGGTAATACCCACACTACTTAGAGATCTGAATTCAAAAACGGCAGATTATTTGTATAGTTTTGATATTAATAGTAAGCACTATTTTATCGGTAAATACTTAGCGTGTTTAGTGATCGTACTATTGGTGATGAGTTCTGTTGTTATCGCCATGGTTTCCTTACCTGTGGTGTCAAACCTCTTTGGGCTTTACCCTTCCAGCGACTTCATAGCGACCTCGTGGCCGCATATTTTCCACGCGATACTACTTTGGCTACTCCCTGCTTGTATTGTTTATACAGCAATCCCTTTTGCGCTCACGGCACTTACAGGGCGCGCGACACCCGCTTATGCTGCGATGATGATAGCGGTAGGTTCTTTTGTGCTGATCACCGCCTTATTTGGTGATGGAGCTCCCCAAGCTCCTTGGCTACAAATTGTCGACCCGCTAGGTAAAGTCACCGTTGAAGGGCAAATTTTTTACTGGACGGCTGAGCAAAGAATGACTCAATTTTTGAGCCTAGATAGCGCTTTACTCTGTAATCGCCTACTCTATTTAACACTTGCTGTTGCCCTTCTGGTATTTGCCTGGTGGCGCTTTGACTTAGCAGCATTTAGAACCAGCAACGGGCAAAAATCATCAACCAAGGCAATTACAACTGATCAACAACACCAGCCCAGTACTGGTAAGCTAAACATGACTACGCTGACGATGATAAGCAATAACGCTATTGCTTATTGGCTTAAATTCAGTGTCCGTACTGGGTATCTTCAAGCGCGCCAAATCATTACCAATAAAGCGTTTTATTTTTCAATGTTAACTCTATCTTTGATGCTGATCATCGCAGGGTTAAGCTATCGTCTACCGGGCATAGAAGGCAGCGCGGCCATTTTACCAAAAACCCACACCTTGCTCCCGGTGTTAATTTACCCGAGTTTAATTTTCACTATGCTAGCCGCTGCCTTTTTCGTTGTTGATCAATGCCACAAAGACCATCAGCTAAATACCGCACAGCTTGTTGCTGTGTGCCCCACACCTGACTGGCAAGCCCCTTTGAGTCATATTATCAGCGCAATTATTATTGCCTTTGTATTAATGCTGGTGCCAATATCAGGTTTGCTGGGCACTCAATTTATCCAAGGCTACGTCGATCCTGACTGGCAAAGCTTATGGCATTTGAGCTTTATTGTATTACTGCCATTAATGCTGGCTTATGTCTTTATTGCCATCATCAGTTATGGCCTGTTGCAGTCTAAAATTGCCGCACAAGTGCTCGCGGTGATGCTGTGTATTTCGCCGGCTATATTCAATGAAACCAACGCAGTAGAAAACTTTATGTTACTATGGGCGTGGCCGTCAATAGCGCAATTATCTGAAATTGCTTCAATGGAACAGTTTATTACCAGAGACCTTAATCTTATGATCTACTGGTTAAGCTTTTATTGTGTTTTATTGGTGTTTGTCAGCTGGCTGTGGCCTAGAGGTATGATCTCGCCATGCAAAGAAAGAATAGCAACATTACCTCGAAAAATCGCACTACGGTCACTGGCTATATTGCTATTGGCGGTAACAACCTTTGTTTATCAAGCGCATGCTATTTATCAAAATATGATTATCAATGGTCAGTTTGAAACACAAGCTGATGGCTATGCAAAACAGGTGGAGTATGAGCAGCAATATCGTCAATTTAATACTCAGCCGCAGCCTAAAATTAGTCATGCTGAGGTTGCTCTGACGCTTCATCCAGATAAGCGAGCAGTTGATTACAAAGCTAATTTAACGCTGGTAAACCCAAACAACCCCCCTATTGAGCAGCTGCTAATTAATAGCAATGCCTTCACTACCATTAATAGCATCAGCACTGAGGGGAAAACACTTTCAGCGCAGCGAACAGATGAAGCACATCACGTTTCGCTATGGGGCCTCAATGTTGCGCCTGAAAAAAACACCCTGTTGAGTATTGCAGCCTCAGTCCAATATCAGGGCTACCGCAATCATGCAACTGACTACCTTGGCAAAATCAGTAAAGATGCCAGCTACATTGATACTGATTTTTGGCCCACTATTGGGTTTGAAAAAAATAAAATAATCAACGACAGCGCACTTCGCAACAAGCATAAACTTAACCCGTTAACTATTGATGCTGTGAGTCAATCTACTGCACCCGAGGTATATCAACACAATGATGCGGACTTAATAACTTACACGTTGCAAATCGAAGCGCCAAATGACCAAATTGTTGTCGCTCCAGGCGAGTTAATTAGCCATCAAGCATTAGGTCAGCGCCATCTCTATGAATATGAAACAACCACGGCCAGTTACTGGAAACCGGCCATTGTGAGTGCGAAATATCAAACCCGTAAAGCATCGTGGTTAAGCGCTAAAACGGCGCAAGAAATATCGATAGAACTATTTTACATCAACACTGATGAAGTCATTCTGGATGCCATTTTACAACAAGCAAAACTTGCTCTTGAGCAAGGTGAATTGGTGTTTGGTAGCTACCCTTATAACAGCTTAAAAATTGCTGCGCTACCACAAGGTATGGGCAAGCAAACAGTGAGTGCAAATTTAGTGCTTATTCCTGAAATGTCTGCTTGGCAACATAATTACCATCAGCCACCGAATATTGATTGGGTCGGTTACACATTGCATCACGCAATTGCACAAGTTTGGTGGCAAAACATTGCAATTGCTAATTCGGCAGGTTACCCCCTGTTATCTGAAGGGGTGCCAAGCTGGTTCGCATTAAGCAAATCAGGGCTTAGTAGTAAAGCAAGACAACAACTGCTTGCCACTATCACCGATGATTATTTACTTGCACGTACTAAAGAGTCTGGTATTGAAAAGAATGCACTTCGATTGACACTTCAACCTTATGCCAAGAGTAAAGCACAAGTTGCCATTTACACTGCATCGCAACTCATTGGTGATAAGCACTTTAGTAATATTATTAATAATATAGTGGTTAATTATCATGCACAGCAAGGCGCACAGTTTTTATCGGCAGATCTGCTATATCAGCAAATCTCCCAAACCCTAAAGCACGCTCAATATAAAAAGCAGCTAGGTGATTTATTCACTGAAAATGGGGCTTTGTTTGATATTGCTTACAGCAATAATACCAGCGAACTGTAAACCCCCATTACAGATGGTTAAAGCCTAATACTTTAACCATCTTTAAAAACCCGTATAGAGGGATAATCGCCGTTTGCGGGTAGTAGCTACAACCCCTTACAGACACAATAACGGCAATAAAAATAGGGCCCCACTATTGCAGAGAAACCAACTCAAAAATCGAGTGTCTGCTAAGCAATAATTTAGTGCCCAACTACTTACTATTCACTGCTATTAGGAACTCAATTACTATGCCTTGTTACAAGCTGACATCTGCAGCCAACTCTCACCACTCATTGTCAAAAATTAGCCGTCATATTTTCCGTGCATTATTTACACTAAGTTTAGGCGCCACGTCTTGCAGCCTTTATGCTGACGAGAAAACTGCTCAGGTAGATTTAGAGCGCATTGAAGTTACTGCCGAGAAACGCTCTGCAAATATAATGGAGGTCGCATCCAGCGTTACCGCCATTTTTGGTCAAGAGCTAGCTGATTCAGAAGTTTATTCTATTACAGAGCTTGGCCACGAAATCCCGAGTTTACACGTGTATAGCTGGGGTGGTCGAAGAGATAGCAACGTATTTATTCGCGGCATAGGTCCGGGCTTATTTACTGAGTCAACCGTCGGCTTTTATGTAGATGGCGTTAATTACAGCAGTAATAGTATTTTCGATTTAGACCTTGTTGATATCGAGCGTGTAGAAGTACTAAGAGGGCCCCAAGGTACATTGTACGGGGGCAACTCTCTGGCAGGTGTTATTAACATAATTACCAAACAGCCTGATGAAGTGCCAGAGGTTACGGGGACTGTTTCCGCTGATAATTTTGGTTCAAAACGAGTGCGATTAGGGCTCAACACACCCATTAATAATGATGATCTATTTTTAGCCATGTTTGTCTCTGCACACAGCACTGATGGCCACTTAGAGAATACCTACTTAAATACTGATTTTGGCGCGCGCGATGATATTAGTGCGCGAGCAAAACTAAAGTGGCTAGCAACAGATAATCTCGAAGCCAACTTTGCAATAGATTATGAACACTTTAGGGGAGATTCATATGCAATGGGACTCATTGAAAAAATCAAAGAAAACCCAGATCAAGTAGATCATGACTTTGCAGGCGTTGATGAGCGCGATGCTCTGGGTGCTTCATTAACCCTTGATTATGAAGGTAGTGATGTTGATTTTATTTCCATCACCAGCTGGCGAGATTGGGACAATGTGAATACCGCAGACCAAGATACCGGAAATAACTCCGAATATCAGTTTCACAGTAATTCACGTGAAGTATTTGATCAAATTTCACAGGAAATGCGTTGGAGCTCAAAAAATACCAATGACTATCATTGGCTAGTAGGTATTTATGGGTATCAGTCAAGTATTCATAACACGACGAGAAATGATTTGAACTTTTCTGCTATGTATCCGGGCAGCGGGCCTATGGTTGATAGATCGGTTACTATAAAAGACGACCAAGCGTGGGCTGCGTTTGGCCAAGTTGATTATGCTATCACTGAAGAGGTAACCGTTATCGCCGGATTACGTTATCAAAAAGAACAACGAGAAGCAGACATCAGTATCAACTCCCAATCTACGGGTGTTACAACGCAATATGATGGAGAAAAAGAGTTCAGTGCAGTACTACCAAAACTCGCACTCTCATATCAAACTTACAGCGATGACCTAATTTATGCCTCATGGAGTAAAGGTTATCGTGCAGGAGGCTTTGATACTTTGTATCCGAACTTAAATAAGCCCAGCTTTGAGCCAGAGTACAGCAATAACTATGAAATTGCCTATAAAGCATTAGCACTGGATAACCAACTGAGTTTCTCAATCACGGCGTTTTATGTCTCATTGGACGATCAACAAGTACAGCAAATGCTAGAAAACACCACAATTATTACAGACAATGCAGGTGAGAGTACGAGCCGTGGTCTAGAGTTTGAATCGCGCTACCAACCTCATTCAGATTGGACTATTGGCTTCTCAAGTAGCTATATAGATGCCACCTATAGCGAGTACGAAAGTGTAAACTTTGCCACCGGCGCGGTAGAAGACTACTCAGGTAATCGCTTGCCAAATACACCCAAATTCAGCGCGAACTTATCAATCAGCAATCGTACAGAACTAAGTGGTGACTACACATTATTTACCCAACTAGAGAGCATTTATATGGGTGAGCATTTTTTTGATGCGGGGAATCAAATGAAACAACCTGGGTACTCCCTTTTGAATGGCAAAATCGGTCTTGAAAGCGAGAACTGGTATGCTCATTTATGGGTTAAAAATGCACTCGATGAATACTATTCAAAAGTTGCATTTAACTTTGGTTTTGGTGTGACAGGAGAAGCAGGAAATCCACGAACCATTGGTTTAACAGTTGGTACTAATTTCTAAACTGATATATATGCAAAGGTGGCGTTAACTGATTGTTCGCCACTTTTATTTTTAGTAACACGCTTAATTACTCACCTTAATTACTCACAAAGGTGGGCGCTAAATTAAGCCGAGCTTCTTTTGGCAGCACGTCAAACTGTTTTCTAAAGGCTACACTAAAATGACTAATATTGCTGTAACCCAATGATATTGCCGTTTCGGTAACATTATGGTCTTTGAGTAGACTCATAGCTTTGTGCATTCTTGCTTCTTGGAAGCAGCCGTATACTGTGTTATCAAACAATGCTTTAAAACCTTGCTTAAGCTTACATTGATTTAAACCTACTTCTTTAGCCACGTCTGAAATTGTCGGAGGGTTACTCAGATCAGAGAGCAAAAAATCTCTTGCAGCAATAAGTTGCTTCTTTTCTCGAAGTGAAACTTGGTTGCCGCTATCAACTGATTTTAGTGCGCTCAGGTGCCAATATAGATAATCTAGCGTCGCAGAATGTAATAACAAAGGACTTGCTTGTGGCTCTTTTATAAGCTGGTGAATACGGTTTGCACATGCATTAACTTTACCATTCGATCCACTTTGTTTTACAAAGAATGACTGACGATTACTCAACTCTATGTCACAGAGCTCTTCACCAGCAAGCTCAGTAAGTAGTTCTGGCTTTATCATGATATCTAAATTGCAAAAATCATGGCTGTGATATGAACAAAATTTTTCACCTGCTGAAAAGCCAATATTGAAGTCTCCGCAGCCACATTGCAAAAAATGATTGCCTACAGTAGCTTCGAATTTTCCCGCAAGAATGCTGTTTAAATGAATATGTTGCGCATCACTCGGAAACACATGTTTAGTATCAGCAGGGCCCATATCACCCGCTGTAGATAAGCTTACTGATAAGCCGGGTAACAACTGGACAAAGTTATGATCACTTGCAATTTGCTGCGATCTATTCACCATATCTATTTCTATGTCACTGCACAAAGTCATTTTAAACCTTATAATTCTAACTGGGCTGGCTGCACTCATTGCAAAGAGCTTTGAGAATACTTTTTTAAAACTATATCACAACACCCCACAGTTAATAATGATTTTCATTTACAAATAAAGTTAAGTTAACTCCTTTATTAATAATTCATCACAAAGTCGATTTAACTAAAAGCATCTAAAGGTTTTAACTCTGCTTTTCATCGCAATATGGTGTATTTTTAATCGCTGTTACTTTATAACAGTACTAATGTTGTTTAATAACAAGGAATAAAAATGAAGTTTATTGCCCCTTTGGCGCTCTTAGCGACCGCCAGTTTTGCAAGCTTTGCGAGTCCATCAGAGCAAACTCTACAACTTGAAAACGTATTCGACCTTGAATATGCCAATCAAATTGAAATGACTAACGACGGTAAAACCGTGTATTTTGTTCGTAATCGCATGGATATTAAAAGCGATAGTAAAGTCAGTAATATTTGGTCGGTTAATAGCAGTTCAAAACAACTGCAACCGCTTACCTCTGGCGTGCATATGGATTACTCGCCAGTGCTTTCACCCGATGAAACGCGCTTAGCGTTTATTTCAACGCGCGATGGCAGTAGCCAAATTTATGTCAAATGGCTGAATACCGGCGCAGTTGCCAAGATCAGTAATTTAACCCAAAGCCCTGGCAATTTAACTTGGTCACCGAATGGTAAAAAACTTGTATTTAGTCAGTTTGTCCCCGCTGCCAGCGCAAGCCCAGTGTCTTTACCTGGCAAGCCAAAGGGTGCTAATTGGGCTGAGCCTGCTAAGTATATTGATGATGTTTATTACCGCGCTGATGGTGGTGGTTATACACAAAAGGGCTTTCGCCACCTATTTGAAATTAGTGCCACTGGCGGTAATGCAAATCAGCTGACATCTGGTGATTTTGACCATGGCGGTGCAATCAGCTTTAGTCATGATGGCGCAAGTTTATATTTTTCAGCAAATCGCCATGCAGATTACTTATTTAAGCCAACCAACTCTGAAATCTACAAACTGGATTTACAATCTGCTGAGATCACTCAAATCACCGATAGACTCGGCCCAGATGGCCAACCACAGATTTCACCTAATGGCCGTTATTTGGCCTACACAGGATATGATGATAAAAAAACCAATTACGAAAATACGCAATTATATATTCGTGATTTAAAAACAGATAAAACACAAAGTCTTACAGCCGACTTAGACCGCAGTGTTGCACAAATAAAATGGGCTGATGACTCAAAAGGACTTTACTTTGCTTTTGATAGTGAAGGACAAACTACTCTCGCCTATCAACCACGTAGCGGCAAACGTAAGCTGTTAACTAAAGACATAGGCAGCGTATCATTTGGCCGCCCATATTCGGGTGGTGATTTTGATGTGAGCGAAGATGGCGAAGTGGCATTTACCTTAGCAAATACTCAGCGCCCTGCCGATATCGCATTTTTAAAGCGCGGTAAAACGCAACCATTAACTCAATTAAATGAAGATGCATTAGCTAATAAAAACCTAGCCAAGGTTGAAGAAATTTGGCTTAAATCAAGTCATGATGATTTAGCTATACAAGGTTGGGTTGCATATCCACCGGGTTTTGATAAGTCCAAAAAATACCCATTAGTACTTGAGATACATGGTGGACCAGTGGCCAATTATGGCCCTCATTTTAGCCCTGAAGTCCAATTGTTTGCCGCCAAGGGCAATGTAGTACTTTATATGAACCCACGTGGCAGTGATTCATATGGTAAGGAGTTTGCGCAAACAATTCATCATAATTACCCAAGTAATGACTTTGATGACTTAATGACTGGTGTAGATGCATTAATTGCAAAGGGCTTTATTGATGAGTCTAAGTTATTTGTCACCGGTGGCTCAGGCGGTGGCACACTAACAGCATGGGTTGTGGGTCATACTGACCGTTTTGCAGCTGCTGTTGTCGCGAAACCGGTTATCAATTGGATCAGTTTTGTACTAACTGCTGACTACTACCCATTTTTTGCTGATTACTGGTTCCCTGGCAAGCCTTGGGATCACATTGCGCATTATATGAAACGCTCTCCAATAAGCTATGTAGGTAATGTTAAAACCCCGACCATGCTATTAACAGGCGAAGTCGATTACCGCACGCCGATATCTGAAACTGAGCAATACTACCAAGCTTTGAAACTACAAGGTGTGGACACGGCAATGGTGCGCATTCCTGGCGCATCGCATGGCATAACTAAACGCCCTTCAAATTTAATGACGAAAGTAGCTTATATTCAGTGGTGGTTTGATAAGCATAGTAAATAGAAATAAGTTAGCGAGTTCTGAGAGTAAAGTTTGCGAGTTTGCGAGTTTGCGAGTTTGCGAGTTTGCGAGTTTGCGAGTTTGCGAGTTTGCGAGTTTGCGAGTTTGCGAGTTTGCGAGTTTGCGAGTTTGCGAGTTTGCGAGTTTGCGAGTTTTATCAAAATAAATTTTTAAACGCGGTAGTCAAGTACTTCGTCTCTTTACTCTCGCTAACTTTACTCTCGCTAACTTCCCCTCACTTTTGTAAACCCCCTTTACAAAAAGTGAGTGCTTATTCACATTGAGCAATATTTATATCGGACTTAGTAGGTAAGCTGAGTTAGTAAAATTTCGGTTTATAGCAATTTCAGTCAGTTGAGTTAGTAAAAAATCGGTTTGAGTCACTGTTTATGGCGTTTCAGTTAGTAAAAAAATGGTTTGTAACGACTTTGAGTTAGTAAAAAATCGGTTTATATCGCTTAACTAATAAGAATAAACGACACTATTTATCAATAATCCCCCTTCTAAAGAGTAAAATCAGCTCTAACAGGCCAAAATCAGTAGAGGATACAAACCACTCCCCTCGCTTGATGAAATTCTGATCCAAAAAAGCTTCACTTAATTAAACTCTGATCTGAAAAGTTAGAGCCTAGACTCCTGCTAGTAAAATAGTGATCTGAGTTAGCAAGTTAGCAAGTTAGCAAGTTAGCAAGTTAGCAAGTTAGCAAGTTAGGTTACGCTTAAAACTCCGCTATGCACAAGCTTATTCATTTAGCTATGCACGAAAAAAGGGCCTTGCGGCCCTTGTAACACTGTTGAGTTGGAATGTTGTTTTACTTTTTAAAATTGATTCATAGTATTCGCTTCACCGCCCGCTTTAAGCGCATTATCACCTGAGAAATACTCTTTATGTGTATCACCGATATTAGAACCCGCTAAGTCTTGGTGCTTCACTGACGCTTGCTCACGACGAATTTCTTGGCGCTGTACATCACGTACATAAGCTAGCATTCCTAAGTCGCCAAAGTAACCTTCAGATAGAATATCTGTGCTTAATGCTGCTGTATGGTACGTTGGTAAAGTAATTAAATGATGGAAAATCCCTGCTTCACGTGCGCCATCGCGTTGGAAGTTTTGTACTAACACATCGGCTGCTTGTGCCAATTCAGTATTATCCATTTCAGGTGCCATCAGTGCCTTATTATCATCAATGCTTGGGTAAGCTGATAAATCTTTACCTTCATCAAGCCACTGTTGATAAACCTGCTCACGGAATTTAAGTGTCCAGTTAAATGATGGTGAATTGTTGTAAACCAGTTTCGCGTCTGGTACTTGCTGTTTAACACGATTTACCAATTCAGCGATTTGCTTAACGTGTGGTTTTTCAGTTTCAATCCACAGTAAATCGGCGCCTGACTGCAAGCTGGTCACACAATCAAGTACCACACGGTCCTTCTCTGTGCCTTCGCGGAATTGATAAAGGCCGTTATCAAGGCGGGTTGGTTTACACAATTGGCCGTTAAGCTTCATTGCAGTGTCACCTTCGTTTAAGTCCTCTACGCCGTTAATCGGTGTGGTTTCTAAAAACGCATTGTATTGGCTCGCAAGATCGCCAGGTGTTTGCGATACCGGCACTTTTTGGGTCAAACTTGCACCCAGTGAATCAGTACGCGCTACGATAATGCCGTTATCAATGCCAAGCTCTAAAAATGCATAACGTACCGCATTAATTTTTGCTAAAAAGTCTTCATGCGGCACCGTTACTTTACCTGCTTGGTGACCACATTGTTTTGCATCTGACACTTGGTTTTCGATTTGAATGGCACATGCGCCAGCTTCAATCATCTTTTTAGCCAGTAAATAGGTTGCTTCTTCATTACCAAAACCGGCATCAATATCGGCAATAATTGGCACTACATGACTTTCAAAGTTATCGATCTTATCTAGCACTGCTTGCACATCACCGCCGCTTGCTTTTGCAGCATCAAGGTCTTTAAATAAATGGTCTAATTCGCGAGCATCGGCTTGTTTTAAGAACGTATAAATTTCTTCAATAAGCGCTGGCACTGAAGTTTTCTCATGCATACTTTGATCAGGCAGTGGGCCAAATTCAGAGCGAAGTGCTGCAACCATCCAACCACTTAAGTATACGTAGCTGCGCTTAGTTGTTTTTTGATGACGCTTAATTGCCATCATCATTTGTTGCGCAGTAAAGCCATGCCAGCAGCCTAAAGATTGCGTGTATTGACTAGTATCAGCATCATATGCCGCCATATCTTCACGCATAATATCTGCCGTAAATTGTGCGATATCAAGCCCAGTACGAAAGCGATTTTGCAAACGCATACGACTGGCGTACTCAGGGTTAATCGCTTGCCATTGTTTACCTTGTGCTTGACAAAGTGTTGCTAACGAATCTGTTTCACGTTGATAAGTAGTCATAATAAAAATCCTTTGAACGGGTTAATACAAATTTATATTTCTGATTGTGAGAGAGGCTAATGAGGGTTTGCTCGTTAGCGCTTAAAACAACATTAGGCTGATTTTTCAGATTTAGTAAATTTATAGTTGTTATGCTGGCTATATACTTTATGAATGGACAAAACCACACTGAACGGTCGTTTTTGAGTTATGGTTACAGCACGACAATCAACAATTGTCATTTAATTAGCACCGCGACCGTTTAAAAGGATACCGATTATGACCACCTCTCACAGCAAGTTTGGGCTAACTGTTAATAGCCAGTTAGCCGATTTTGTTAACCAACAACTGCTACCGGGTACCGGCATTAGTAAACAGCATTTTTGGCAAGGCTTTGCTGATATTATTGATGATTTAAGCCCTATCAACCGCCAGTTACTTATTAAGCGTGAAGACTTGCAACATCAAATTGATAGCTATCATGTTGCTCACAAACACTGGGACGCTGCGCACTATCAACAATTCTTAACAGATATTGGTTATTTGGTTGCTGAGCCAGAAAACTTTTCTATTGAAACTGATAACGTGGAGCCCGAAATAGCACGCACAGCAGGCCCGCAGCTCGTTGTGCCAGTAAGCAATGCACGCTTTGCTCTTAATGCTGCAAACGCTCGCTGGGGCTCGTTATACGATGCTTTATACGGCACTGATGTGTTAAGTGAAGAGGATGGAGCCGAAAAAGGCAGCACTTATAATCCTGTTCGCGGCTTTAAAGTAATGGCCTATGCAAGGCAGTTTTTAGATAAAGCCATCCCCCTTGAAAATGGCTCACATATCGAAAGCACTAATTATTCGGTAGTGAATGGACAGCTTTTTATCACCTTACGTGATAGCTCACAAACTGGGTTAAAACAACCAACACAACTTGTTGGTTTTCAAGGTGAAGCACAAAATCCAACGGCTATTTTACTGATCAACCACGGCTTACACATTGAGCTACAAATTGACCACAATCACCCAATTGGTAACGCCGATAAAGCCGGTTTAAAAGACGTGGTGCTAGAAGCCGCATTAACAACCATAATGGACTGTGAAGACTCCGTAGCCGCCGTTGACGGCGAAGATAAAGTGCAGGTTTACCAAAACTGGCTTGGTTTAATGAAAGGCACGCTGGTTGAATCATTCACTAAAGAAGGTAAAACCATTGAGCGTACACTGGCGCCAGATCGCAACTACAGCGGGGTTAATGGCCAACCGTTGACTTTAAAAGGCCGCAGTATGATGTTCATCCGTAATGTTGGCCACTTGATGACCAATCCTGCAATACAAGATAGCCAAGGTCGGGATGTATTTGAAGGCATTATGGATGCGGTGATCACAGCCACTGCAGCGCTGCATGACTTACAAGGTAATAGCCCAGTTAAAAACTCCAGTGCAGCCAGTATCAATATTGTAAAACCCAAAATGCATGGCCCGGAAGAAGTCGCCTTTACAAACACCCTATTTAGCCGCGTTGAGCAGTTACTACAGCTTCCTGCAAACACCGTGAAAATGGGCATTATGGATGAAGAGCGCCGTACTTCTGTTAACCTTAAAGCCTGTATCGCAGCAGCAAAAGAGCGCGTTGTCTTTATTAACACTGGCTTTTTAGACCGCACTGGGGATGAAATTCATACCTCAATGCAAGCCGGAGTAGTACTGCCAAAGGCCGCCATTAAACAACAACCTTGGATAGCAGCATACGAAGACCGTAATGTTGATATCGGCTTGCAAACCGGCTTAAGTGGCCGCGCGCAAATCGGTAAAGGTATGTGGCCAATGCCTGATAAAATGGCATTAATGATGGAACAAAAAATTGCCCATCCGCAATCTGGCGCAAACACCGCCTGGGTGCCCTCCCCGACTGCTGCTACGTTACATGCTATGCACTACCATGATGTTGATGTATTTGCCTGCCAAAAAGCCATCTCTGAACGTCAACAAGCCAGTTTAACGCAGCTACTCACCCCACCTTTGATGGTCGATCCGAATAGTTTAACTAAAGAAGACATTCAGGCCGAGCTTGATAACAATGCACAAGGTATTTTAGGTTACGTGGTGCGCTGGATTGATCAAGGCGTTGGCTGCTCTAAAGTACCTGATATTAACCACATAGGCTTGATGGAAGATAGAGCAACCTTGCGTATATCAAGTCAACATATGGCTAACTGGTTGCATCACGGAGTGTGTACACAAGCGCAAATAGAAAACACCATGGCCAAAATGGCTAAAGTTGTGGATGGTCAAAATGAGGGCGATGCTAACTATATTGCGATGGCTGATTCTGAGCAAAGTTTAGCGCAAAGTATTGCCTACCAAGCCGCCCTAGCCCTTGTGTTAGAAGGGGTTAAGCAGCCTAGTGGCTATACTGAACCATTATTGCATGCGTTTCGTATAAAGTTTAAAGCGCAACGATAACTCCCCTTCGAGTTTGTTAGTGTCATATTGCCAGCCCTCGGGCTGGCTTTTTTTTACTTAAATAGCCTATCGCCATAATTACAGTGAATAGCTAGCATTCAGTGATGTATTCACCATCGAAAATACAGAGTTCATAGAGAAGAAATTAATAATTTTTTACTTAAGCTTTCTCTGTGTAGCGCGCAGCGCCTCCTGCCCTCGGTGGTAAAATAAACTTGTTGGATAAATGACTACAGGAGCACGGTGGGTAATTACCTTTAAACGAATACCTTGCCACCGCGAATAATCTTATTATCGCGAGGTAAACTCGCTGCTACCCTTAACTTACAACCGTTGCATTGTGATAAACATTTTGTACGTCATCACAATCTTCAAGCATGGTTATAAACTTTTCAAAATTAGCGATGTCGTCCGGATCAGTTATATCGACATGGACTTGCGGTACGAAGGTAATTTCGTCAACTTCAAAGTTAATATCTGCAAAGGCATCTTCTAGCGCGGTTTTTGCTTTGTAATACTCTGTATGTGGAGCGAAAACAGATACTTTGCCATCTTCAACTTCAACATCGGTTACATCCACGTCAGCCATCATCAGCGCTTCTAACACCACTTCATCGTCATCACCGGAAAAGCCAAGTACAGCTAAGTGGTCAAACATATGGGCTACACAGCCTGGCGTGCCTATTTTAGAGTCTGTTTTAGTGAACGGTAAGCGAACATCTTTGATAGTACGATTTGGGTTATCTGTTAAACAATCCACTATCACCATACAATTACCTGGGCCATAACCTTCATAGCGTGCTGTTGAATAGTCTTCCCCTGCACCACCGGCTGCTTTTTCTATCGCTTTTTCGATTACATGCGCAGGAACTTGATCTCGCTTGGCACGTTCAATTAAACGTTTTAAAGATTGGTTTACTTCTGGATCAGGTTCACCATTTTTTGCAGCGACGTAAATTTCTTTACCGTATTTAGAATTAACTTTGGTTTTCGCATTGGCAGTTTTTGCCATGGCGTTTTTACGGACTTCAAATGCTCTGCCCATCTTATGCCTCTATTGGAAACTCGTGATTGACGCCATTTTAACAATTCGCACAGTTTTCAGCTAGTGATTAAATGATTGCAAAATTACTATTTGATATTTAATTTTTATGAACTTTGCATCAACAAAAGTTAAATTACACTCTATTTAACATAATAACCAATTTCATAAAGCGGTGGAATGTGAGGACTGTGATAATAACTGTTTTTCATTTAATTGATTTATTAACCCCGGTAATTCAGAAAAATGCTTTACAATGTAATCGGCTTGATTGGCATACGCAGGAATATCGCTAGGTGCATATAAGCAAGCGCGCATATTCGCATTATGTGCCGCTTGTATATCATAAAGATAATCCCCAACATAAAGTACATGCTGCTGCTCCATTTCCCATAATGTTGCAATTGCATTTAGGGCACTAGGATCAGGTTTTGCAGGGGCATCACTGCGGGTCAGTACTGTTTGAATTGGCAATGGATTATTTTTTAATTTAAGCGCTGCTGCGCGATCATAATTTCGCGTTACGATTGCCATCGGCAGGGCTTGTTGTTTTAACCTTGCAACTGCTTGCGCCACGCCAGGTAAAAGGGTTGCATGTTGCGCATCTATTAATTCATGTTGATGTACTATATTCATTGCTTCTTCACGCATATAAGGAGAAGGAAGCTGAGCTATAAAACTAAGTAAATCGAGCTCTGCTGGGCAACCAATTTGCGCCTTTATCAAGGTAAAATCTAACTCCGATGACATAAGCGTGCCATCTAAATCAAAAATCACCCCAGCGACCATATTCTCATGCAAATTCATATCTTTCCTTGTCTATGATACCTATCGACTTGAATACTTAACACGATTGGTATGATTTCAAATTCATCCCAGTAACTTCCTATAAGATAGTTTAAGTAATTGGATATGAGAAGAAATTTAAAGAAAAAAACGCGCACAAAACTACTGTGCGCGTCGGTTGGGAAATAACAACTAAAACTAATTATTGCTTGCTGCTAATGGCTCAAAGCGAGCTTCAAGCCACGTATCGTCTTGGGTGAAATGCAAGGTTTTTACTTTGCCTTTGCCTTCAACGTTAACCATATTGACTTGTGCAGGCCATAAATCACGCAGTGCACCATGACTCATGCGAATGCCTTTAATATCTTTAGGGATAGGGGCTTCTTGGTATACCCAAAAGAACTTTCCATCTATTTGAGCGCCCACTTCCTGCAATTTTAATGGCTGTCCATCAAGTGTTTGCAGAGCAACATGTGACTCGATGTAGTCTGCAAAACGTTGTTGATCCTCTTTATTACTTATAATATCGGCACTGCCAGGAAATAAATGCTCCACAGCATGCTCAGTATCGTGTAAATAAAAACGATGCATCAACTCGATGTTGTTAGTACGTTTATTAAATAAAACCGTGGTTACAGAGGCTTTCAGTTGGTGCGCCATTGCAGGCGCAGCAACGAGTAAAGCAAGAGTAATGAGTAAAAAACGCATTATTTTTGTTCCTTAGCGTCATCTTTTTCTTCATCATTTTTTAATTCAGTTTTAATATCATGCATGATATCGCGGCTGACTTTCGCTTTGCTCTTATCACGTTTATACACTTCAATACGTGATGGAATAATACGGCGAGGGTAGTTATTATTTTCAACATCTACATCAGCCGTTTCCCAGCGAGGATCAACAGAAACTGAAACAAGCGGTTTATTGTTATCAGTGATAATTAACTTTTGCACATGTTTATGATTACGGCGCCAAATTTCAGCCGGAATATACTGCTCTTCTTTACTGCCGTCTTCATATGTTAGCTCAAGTAGAATTGGCATCACTAAACCACCCAAGTTTGAAAACTCCAGCACATAGTAATTTTTATCTTCTTCAACTGCACGATCCAGTACTTTACGCTCCCACGGCTCTAAACCTTTTAAGAACTTGTTATACGCGTTACGCTCTTTATTCGTTACAGTGAAGCGGTCATTACCGTCATAGAAATCAGTCACGTCTGGGTTTTCTTCAACCCATAACTTCTTACCTTCGGCCTTATTGCGCTCAACGAATAACGGCATTGGTTTCGCCGCTTCAATATCACGTAAGCGGTTAAAATCAATATCTGGGTTTTTGGTGTCTAAACGTAATTGATAGACCTTATCTAACGAGATATCTACATGATCTGTGGTGTAAAACCAACCACGCCAAAACCAATCTAAATCAACCCCTGACGCTTCTTCCATCGTACGGAAAAAGTCAGCTGGGGTAGGGCGCTTATATTTCCAGCGCAATGCATATTCTTTAAAGGCAAAGTCAAATAGCTCTCGGCCCAAAATAACTTCACGAAGAATATTCAGTGCCGCAGCAGGTTTAGTATAAGCATTCGGGCCTAAACGCAATACGCTGTCAGACTGCGTCATAATAGGCACTTGGTTTTCAGACTTCATATACGCGACGATATCGCGCGGCTCTACGCCCCATGGAATAGTAGGGTCCCACTCACGGCCCGCAACGCCATCTAAAAAGCTATTCAAGCCTTCATCCATCCAGGTCCACTGGCGCTCATCAGAGTTAACCACCATAGGGAAATAGATATGGCCTACTTCGTGGATCACCACGCCAATTAAAAAGCGCTTTTCAGCTTGCGAGTAGGTACGAGTGCCATCATCTTGTAACTTTGTACGAGGACCATTGAAGGTGATCATAGGGTATTCCATACCACCGACCGGGCCATTTACTGACTGTGCTACAGGGTAAGGGTAATCAAATGAGAAGCGTGAATATACTTCCATGGTATGAACGATGGCTTCGGTTGAATACTTTTTCCAAAGATCGCCACCTTCTTTAGGGAAAAATGACATTGCCATCACTAATGGCTGATCATCTCCACCTTGCTGATAGCCTTTAGCGTCCCACATAAATTTACGTGAAGAAGCCCATGCAAAATCACGTACGTTTTCGGCTTTAAAGCGCCACGTTTTGGTTTGGTCTGTGCCTTGTTTTTCGTTTTCTAGTGCTTCTTCTTCAGTGACAATGAAAACTGGGCGTTTTGCTTTTTCGGCTTGTTCTAAACGATTACGCTGAGTGCGCGTTAACACACTGCTGGCATTATCAAGTTTACCCGTTGCTGATACGATATGATCTGCAGGCACAGTGATCTCAACATCATAATCACCGAATTCAAGGGTAAACTCACCACTGCCTAAAAACGCTTTATTAGTCCACGCTTCATAATCTGTATATGCGGCTAAACGCGGGAACCACTGCGCAAGTAAAAATATGTCATTACCATCTTCTGCAAAGTGTTCATAGCCTGAGCGAGCACCGACGGCATCTTCCTCAACAATGTTGAAAGCAAAGTTCATACTGAACTCAACATCTTTACCTGGTTTAAGTGGCTCGTTTAGATCAACACGCATTAACGTATCAACCACAGTTACTTTTAGCTCTTTACCGCTCTCATCTTTAACATTAGCGACCGTAAAACCTAACTCATTATCGCTCATAAATTGCTGACGACGAAGTTGCCCTAAGCTTAACTTTGCCGGTTTGTCGTCTGGACGGCCTTGTAATTTATCAGCGTTAAAGGTTGCAGTACGTTCTGCGATTGAATCACTTTTAAAGATATTTTGGTCGAGTTGTAACCATAAATACTTCAACGTATGTGGCGAGTTATTTTTGTATTCAATAGTTTGGCTTGCAGTTAAACGGCGCTTTTGCTCATCTAACGTCACATCAATGTCGTAATTTACTTTCTGTTGCCAATATTTCTCACCAGGTTCACCGGCTGCACTGCGATAGACATTAGGTGTTGGTAACGCTTCATCGAGTTGACGAAACTTATCAACATAGCTGCCTTTAGTTTGCTCAACTGAAGACGCCAAAACAGAACCTGAGAGTGCTAATGGTAAAAACAAAGCCCCTAATGTTATTACTGCTTTTTTCATAATTAATCCTGTTAAATTTCCGTTAGCCTACTTTGTCAAAATGGTCACAATTATTCAATAAAATAGCGACAAACCACCGCTTTTATAGGGTAGAAAATGAGGTATACGAAAACCGTCATTAATCTTAAAAATAAAAGTAATGTAAAGGGGGTTTACAGCAGCCATTACATAAAATTCAAGCGTAATCATGAGCATGTTTTACAGTAAAATTAATTAATGTTTACCGAGGTTGCTGATGAAATTTCATATAGTAAAAACTGGCGTGTTTTATGCTGCATATTGTTGGTTATTGCGGTAACTTTGAGCCTAATTTCGGCTATTTTTAGTTTAATTACTAAATAGTGAATTCTTTAGTTGACCTTTATAGTCTTTTGTATTTAAAATCGCCCACTTTTTTAATTTGAGGGGGTTTAAAAGCATGGCTTTTCCTTTCAAATATGTTTCAACAATCAAGTAAAATGCGGTGGTCGTATGGATTTTTATATCCTAAAAAAACAACAAGAATTGATTGCAATTCCAGCAGATGAACAAAGTTGTAAACAGTATCTAGATTCGGGCTATTTTTATATCGATAAAGTGGCCGCTTGTAACGAAACTAATGCATTAAAAGTATTACAAGCAAAACAAACCAAAGCCCTAAAGGTGCCTTTAGTGATGGCATTATTAGCATTGCCGATTGTGATTTTTGCCTGGTATAACCTCAGCCCTTAACTATGCCCTTGCATCTTAATTTAGCTTGGGTATATTGACGCTCTTAACAGATTTTAAGAGCGTGACATGAAAGTCTTACACACCTCAGATTGGCATCTTGGCCAACAATTTTATGAACATCACCGTGCAGGTGAACACCAGCAGTTTTTTAATTGGCTGATTGACACGCTCGTCAATGAAGAAATCGATTTACTGTTAGTTGCTGGCGATATTTATCACACCGCAACACCACCTGCTAGCAGTGAAAACCAGCTTTATCAGTTCATCAAAAACGTTAAAAAACGCTGCCCAGCATTACAAATAGTTATTATTGCTGGTAACCATGATTCAGCAAATCGCATTATGACTGCAAAACCTTTGCTGGCACAGTTTGATACCCATGTAGTAGGGCGTTTTGATGCGAATAACCCTGATGATGTTGTGATCCGCATAAACACAGATACAGTAAACGCTCATATCGTCGCCATGCCGTTTTTACGTGCCAGTGACGTCACAACCTTAAGTAATACAGAAAACGGGCAAGATTACGCTCAGGGCATTGCTAAAGCGTACCAACTTAGCAGCGAATGCGCACTTAAAAATAAACCCGTCGCTACGCCATTGATCATCATGGGTCACTTGCATGCAAAAGGGGGCGATATTTCCAGTGATTCCGAGCGCAATTTGATAATTGGTGGTGAAGAATCAGTCACCGCACAAATCTTTAGTGAGCAGGCAAATTACGTGGCGCTAGGGCATTTACATAAAGCGCAGCAAGTCGCAAAGTCTGACACTATCCGCTATAGCGGCACACCTATGCCTATGTCGTTTTCTGAGCGTCATTATAAGCATCAAGTATGCATTGCAGAATTCACAATCACCAATCAGCAAATTGCCGTTACTGTAAACCCCCTTTACATTCCACGTACCGCTGAGGTAATTCTGTTACCTGAAGGAGAGTGTGTTCCCGCTGAACAATTATGCGAGCAAATAGCGGCTCTAGATCTCAGCAGTTACAGCCAACCTCCATATTTAAGAGTCAAGCTCAGTGCAGGGGATACCGATACCACCTTTAGAGAGCAAATTGAAAAAGCACTAGAAAATAAAGCGGTAAATTTTTGTGGTATAGAACGTGTACGGCAAACAAATAAACAACAAAGCAGCGCTATATTTGAAGATCTAAGCCAAGTTGAAATGCTCAACCCGCAAACCTTATTAGAGCAAGCATTCGCAAATAATAAAGATATGGCTGGGCAAAGCGTACCTGAAGAGCTAAAAACGCTTTTAAATGCGGTGATAAGTGAACTGACGGAGCAAGAGCAACTATGAAAATAACCGCTGTACGGATCCATAATTTAGCCTCAATTGTTGATGCTGAAATAGACTTTACCAAAGCGCCCTTAAAAGATGCTGGCTTATTCGCTATAACTGGTGATACTGGGGCGGGAAAGAGTACTTTTTTAGATGCAATCTGCTTAGCCCTTTATACTAAAACAGCCAGACTAAAAGGCGATAAAGGTAACTTAATAGATTTTAATGGCGACAATATTAAGCTCAATGATCCTCGTAATTTACTACGCAGGGGAACATCAACAGGCTATGCAGAGGTGGACTTTGTAGGTCAAGATAAATGCCAATATAGAGCAAGATACACAATACAACGGGCTCATAAAAAGGTAACTGGAAAATTAAAAACCGCCGAACATAGCCTATTTAGCTTACCTGACGAAGCGCTTATTGCCGATAAAAGTAACACCATCAAGCACATTGAAAGTAAAATAGGGCTTAGCTTTGAGCAGTTCTCTCGTGCAGTTTTATTAGCACAACACGAGTTTGCTGCATTTTTAAAAGCCACCGGCGATGAACGCGCACACCTTCTAGAGTGTTTAACTGGCACAGATAAATTTAGCCTAATAGGCAAGCGAATTTTTGAGCGCCATAAAGAGCAAAAAGATAACTTAGAGTTATTAAAAGCAAGCTTGGCAAGTTATACCTTACTCACAGATGAAGAGTTAACGGCTAAAAAGGCACAACTAGCAGAATTAGAGCTACAAATAAAACAAGCAAAGCAACGTGTACTCAAGGCAGAGCAGGGCGTTAATTGGTATCAACAAGCCAACAAATTAGCACAGGCTTTGCAGCAAGCTCAACAAAACCAACAGCAAGCCAGCGCTGCCCTTGTTGCGATAGCAAAACAAAGTGAACAAGCGAAACAAGCACAAAGTGCGCTGGAAATTAAAGACAATCGCATTCGCTTTAAAAGCTTAACCACACAAAATAATGAGTTGAACGCTAAGCTTAGTGACTTAAAAAACATTGATCATAAGACACTGATTGCCAGCCTTGCCAGTACTCTTGAACAACACAGTCAAGCCTTGCAAACAGCTAAGCAGCAACAAAAAAACGCAGAGCCAATGCTCAGCAAGGCTCGAAAGCTTGATAATCAATTGGCAATCGATGCACAAAATATAACAAACCTAGGCCTGCAAGCAGATAAAGAACAATCACAATTAACAAATTTGCAGCAGCAACTTAAGCACAATCAAACAGAGCACGCCGCAGCAGAAAAACGCAATACTGAGCAGCAACAATGGTTAGAGCAGCATAAGCAACTTAAGCCATTAGCAAACGATTGGGCTTACTATCAGCACAGTTTTAAGCAATATATCAACGCCACCGAGCAGTTAAAGACGACCGCGGCACAAAGTAAACAACTAAGCGCTGAGCAGTCTAATCACCATGAGCAACTGACCGCGCAAAATAACCAAGTTGCAGCAAGTGAGCAAGCGTTAGTGCTTGAACAAACCGCACTCCAGCAGCTCAATCAGCAACAAAATCAATTTAATATTGAGCAGTGTGACGCCCAGCTAAAAAGTATCGATTATTTAAAAGAGCAGCGTGAACGCTATAAGCAGTTTAGCCAAGAGTTAAAACACAGTGCGCAGCAACAGGGCGAACTGACTAACAAATTGACTCATAGCGAACAGCAACAAGCAACATTGCAGCAAAATTTATTAACCTGTGAGCAAACCCTAAAACACAGCGAATATACGCTTAATCAAGCGCGGCTGCGTGCCAGTGAAAATGTTGAACACCTGCGCGCTCAACTTGTTCCTAACGAACCATGTATTGTTTGTGGCGCTACAGAGCACCCATTCTCGATTGCTCAAAACCAGCAATTAACGAATTTAATCGCCGACTTTGAAAGTGACTATAGCCACGCTAAACAGCGTTATGAACAAGCACAAACACAGCTGCATCAGCAACAAACTCAACATGCTGTGTTCGTCGCTGAGCACGCACAGTTAGAGCAGACGATACAGACTGTACAAGCCAAGCAACTAGACATTAAAAACACTATGCAAAGTACCCGCAGTGAACTAAATGACTTAACGGCTGAACAGCTAGACTCGCATTACCAACAACTAAACGAGCAAAAAGCCCAGTACTTTGCAGTGCAAAAACGCCAGCATGAGCTGCAAGAAAAAGTAAACCAACTGCAAAACAAGCTCAAAGCAGAACAACAAATTCAACAACAGTTACACAACCAGTATGTTGATTTAAGCAATCAACTTAACCAGTTAAGCAACAAACACAATGAACTAAATTCGCAAATAAATGAATTAACTCAGACCCTTGACGCACAGTTTTCACAAACTGAGTTTTGGCAACAATTGCAAAACAATACACTTGATCTCAATCAGCTTGCCCAGCAGGTAGAGCAATACCAACACACTCAAACCTTGCTTGAGGGCACTCAAAAACAGCTTGATAGTAGCGAACAAAAAACTCAGCAACTTAACCCATTGATCAGCGAAAGCGAACAAGCGCTAACAGCGTTAACTGGCGAGTTAGCCAAAGCACAGCAGCAGCATAACAACACCCAAAGCGAACGATTGGCACTATTTAATAATGAGCAAATTAGCGTAGACGATTACCAAGCAAGGCTCGCGACGCAACATGAGCAATGTCAAACACAACTAACACAAAGCCAGCAAGCCCATGACCAAGCAATCAAGCAACGTGACGAACAGGTGATTGCAATTAATAATCATCAACAACGCATAGAGGAGAACAGCCAAGAACTAAGTTCATTAACAGCCCGCTACGAGCAATGGTTTAGTGAATTTGCAAGCCAATATACCGATATCAGTCATGAACAGATCGCTATTTTACTAACTCTAAGCAGTGATGATATTAAAGCGCAATTACAGCAACATGAGCAATTAACACAAGCAGTTGTTGATGCAAATGCGGCATTAAAACAACAACAAAGCGCTCATCAACAACACCAAAGTAGCGATAAACCAGAGCAAACCGCTGACCAACTTGCAGCACAGTTAAATGCACTGATCGAGCAGCAAAACGTACTGCAAAAATCGCAACTGGAGACCAATACCGCACTTGAGCAACACAACCAAAACTGTCAGGCTTTGCAAGGTAAACAGCAGGAACTAGCGGCTTTACAACTGCAAGTTGAACAGTGGCATCTGCTCAATAAAGTGCTCGGCGATGCTACGGGTAAAACCATGCGTAACTTAGCGCAAACTCAAACCTTAAAAATTTTATTGCATTATGCCAATAGCCATTTGCGAACACTAAATAAACGCTATGAATTAACAGCCATAGAGCAGAGCTTAGACATTGCGATTGTGGATAAAGACATGGCTGACGAACAGCGCTCGGTAAATACCCTCTCAGGTGGTGAGTCGTTTTTAGTGTCATTGGCGCTGGCGCTAGGACTTGCTTCGCTATCGTCGAACAAAGTAAGCATTAATTCTTTGTTTATTGATGAAGGCTTTGGTACGTTAGACAGTGAAACACTTAGTATTGCCATGGATGCACTTGACTCTTTACAAGCGCAAGGGCGTAAAGTCGGGGTAATTTCCCATGTCTCACAAATGACCGAACGGGTTGCAACGCAAGTTCATGTCGCTAAAAAGCCCGGTGGTTATTCAACTATCTCTATAATATAAAGGATTGATTGATGCCAACATTTACACATGAAGAAGCTAAAGAGTACGATTCACGCATTACTCGTTTAGTGCCAGGCTATGATTTATTACATTCCACAACAGCAGCACAACTAAAGGTAACATTGCCCGATAATGCTCATATTCTCGTGGTTGGTTCTGGCACCGGCAAAGATATTGCTGCGCTTGCCGCACTTAATCCAAGCTGGCATTTCACCGCACAAGACATTTCGACTGATATGCTCAATATTGGCCAAAAGCGTTTTGCTGATTTAGGTATTAGTGATCGAGTAACAATCCATGTTGGCGATATCGAGCAATTAACAGATACATTTGATGCCGCATTGTGTTTACTAGTGCTGCACTTTGTTGCTGATAATGGCGATAAAAAATCATTACTTCGCGCCGTAGCCAAGCAATTAAAACCATCCGCACAACTGTATTTAGCTGATTTAATGCGCCCAGAAACAAGCTTTGAACGCGATGCACAATTTACTCTTTGCCAACAGTTAGGATTAACTGATATTGGCGTAGAGCGTATGAAACATAATTTTGAGCATGAATTTTACCCGTTAGACCGATTACGTCTCTCAGAACTACTCGATAATGCTGGCTACAGCACGCCTAAATTGTATTTTAAAGCACTAAGCTTTAGCGGCTATGTAATTCAAAAACAGTAAGGATCGAATAAGCTCAACCCGCTACAGCTTTGGTTGAGCTTATTAGTATAGTTCGCAGATGTTCGTGTTAGTTCGCAGATGCACGGGTTTGCATTAGGGCATTTTTAAAGTCATTGGTCCAATTACGGTACACTGTTTTCACATCTCCCATATTGAACACTTGGGTGTTTTGTTGCCATTGGTCCATCGCTTGACCACGGTCGGCTGCTTTTGCTATTACCGTATTGTCTTTGCCGTCTTTTATCCTCGCAAGCAGCACCATAGAGCCACTGTTTTGGGTATATGTTGCACCGCCACTTTGAAAGCTACGACGACTCGACTCAATCGGAGCAGCTAAGCGGATGTCTGTTACATATGTTTCAACTATAAGCGTATTGGCATCAGGCGCTGCTACTAATTGATAGGGCTGTTCATCATTAAAGACTGAGCTTACAGTTTGATTAAACGCCTCAGCAAGCTTGCCCTGCATCAAAACCTTCTGCACGACGGTCAATCCTCGGGGCTTCGTAATCTTCAGGATGTTCATTAGTGACAATAACAGGTGCAAAATAAACTTTTGTGAAACGGCTCCAATCGGTGCCCGCTTTGACATAAGCCATATTCATTTTCGCGTTTGTAACTTTTGATAAACCATCCTGCGTTTGTTCAGTTGTATCAACACTTAGCGGTGAGGAAGAGCACGCACCTAGTAACATAGTTAAGCTTAATACCAACAATGACTTTTTCATTATAATAATCCTTTTAAGTACAGTGTATTGGGGTAGAATCTTAATGGGATAAGTTTGCTATCCACAGTTCAAATTATGTAAAGTTAATGCCGTTAAAATTTAGCATACACTGATTATTATGCAATCAGATTAGCTATTATCGCCTTAATTGTACCTTTAATATAAACTTGGCTTCACTTAAAAATACTGGTAGGCTTTATACTCATCTTTTACAGGACCTAAACTAATGAAAAAATGGATTTTTATCTTAGTGGCACTAAGCTTGTCGCTTTTATTAATAGCAACAACGACAGCTAATACTGCACAGCAATCATTAAAACACACTGATCTAGTTAGCTCCCCCTTTGCAGGTTCAACACTCGAGTCATATTTTTATCATCGTTATAAAAAACACACTGTATTATATGCAGAGTATCAACCGCAGCAACACTGCAATGTGCGGGCGAATGCTGAAGATTTAACTGTTTGGTGTAAAAAAAGCATAGCCGCGCAACCCCCCTTGGGCGAGCACTCAAGCAGCACCTCAAAACGCACTGAAGCTGCTCCTGATGACCAAGTATTCGAAATTACCTTACCCAAAAACATTCCACCATCCCTTGATTTATCAAGTAAACAGATCAGCCATCAAACACAAGTAAGTTTATTACAGCAGGTTTCACCTTTAATAGCTGTTGCATTTAGCTATTTATTAGTCGTTATTACGGTTTCACTTTTTCACTGGCGAGAAGCAAAAAAAGCATCTACTTACAACGATCAAAAGCAATAACGTGTTTGCACGCTATAAATAAAGCGTGCTTGATTATTAATCGTCAGTTTTTAATTGTTTAGCACGCTCTTGCGCTGCGATTAACTCGGCCGATTTAGGGACCTTTTTCTTCGGCACTATTGTTGGTTTTTCAGGCGAATTAGGGTCCCAGCTTGGATCCAAAGATAAGTTAGCAAATGGGTTAGCCTTTTGCTCAGTCGTCGCTGTGTCATCTTGATCAATGGATGGCTCATGCTCATTACTTTCAAGCTCTGGCTGCTGCTCAGCTGCCAGCTCTTCATTAAGTGCATCCAGCGCTTTTGTAAGGTCATCATCGCTGTCAGCCCCCACAGTATGGCCAGCTGTACTTTCAAGGCCTTGCTTAAATGAGTCAGTCTGCGGCGCAACTTCTTCTGTGCTATTCACTCGTTGCTCAGAGTCATCACTGGTTTGTACTTCAGACGATACGCTCGGTTTTTGGCCCGGTAATGGCGCATCGGGATCAAATGTACGTACTTCAGGCTCTTTGAAGTCGTGATCATTACTAAAAATACGTTGTGTCAGTTGCGCTTGTTTAGATCCATCGTCGTCAAGTGCTGAAATCTGTGGTTCAGTACTTGTCACATTTTCGGCGATGTGCTGTTGTGCTATTGGCTGCTGCGTTGCAGTCTGTTTCTTTTCATCAGCTACAACGCTTTTATTTGGCTTGTTAGATAAAGTGCTGGCAAGTGGGGCTGAGACGTTACTTTCGATTGATTCAGACGCTGAATTTTTCTTGCCGCGTAAACGCTGCAACAGTAATCCTGCTAACAACAACACCGCTAACAGCAATAAACTCGGCATTAATAATGAACCCGTTTCAGCATCATTATTGATTGTCTCACTAGTAATTGCCGGAGCTGACGCATTTACAGGCTGTTGATTTAACGGCTCAACTTGCTCTTTAATCAGCTCTGCAGTTGCTTCAACTTCGGTTGTTGAAACTTCACTCGCCTCTACCACCGCAGTTGCGACCGCTGTTTCGCTTGGCTTCGCTTGTGCAGCCGTTTGTTCAACTTTGCTGTCAAGGGGGTTTACAGCCGTACTCGGTTGCTCAGTAGGCACAGCGTTGCTGTCTTCAGCTTGCTTAGTAACTGGCTCAGGCATTGTGCTTTTTGGTGCTGTGATCTGTGGTTGCACCTTTTCGACTGGCGGTGGAATGCTGCAGTTTTTGTCGTAATCTCTGGCGGCATTGCGATAACTACGGCTGCTGGTGTTATCACTGTATTGCTGCATTTGTTGTTTATACAAAATACACATAGCTTCGCTGTATTTTGCAACGCTATTAAAACTACACGTTAGTAAAATAAAAAGGCTAAGCCGCGATAAATAAGTGAGCATAATTCTATTAAGCAAAGTAACACAATAACCTCAGTTTAATAGTTGTGCGCAAATTTATCTAGCTGTTAACTTTACTAATCAATGACCATCAAAGTGCGATATTCATCATAGGCAAACTGATCGGTCATACCGCTGATATAGTCTTGAATAAAGCGACAGCGATAATAAAATTCGTACGCGATTACATGATCTGGCTCAGCTTGCATCGCATCGATAGCATGCAGATAGGTATTTAAATGTTTTTTTGATAGCTTTTGCAGCAAACGGGTTTCAATTAAAAAACGGCTATCACCCTTGAGCACTCGTTTAAAATTATCGTGGCTGAGTTGGAGTAGGGGCTTATAGCAATCCAGTAACCCCGTAATAATACGATACCCCTGTAACTCTAATTTACCCACTTCTTTGTGAGAGAATACATACTCATACGCCACTTGTTTTAAAGTGCTGGTAATGGCGTGTAGGTGACTACGATCTTCCAATAAAGCTTGGTTAAAATCGCCATGATATACCGCCTCTATATTATCTATAAACCGTTTTGCAGCATAATTAACTAACGGATGAAGCAAGCTTACCCGTAAATAAATGAAAAATTCACTGTTGAAATTATACGACTGTAATTTAGCTTTTTCTAAAGCGTAATTAACTGCTTTATCAACCACATGCTGATGCTCAACAGCATCAATAGTATAGTTAATGAGTACTTTTTTATAACGTAGTTTAAGTTTATCGCAAAGTAGCTCAACGCTAATAATGCCTTTTTCCACGGCATCTTCAATATCCGCTAAACAATAGGAAATATCATCCGCAGCTTCCATAATGTAACTGGCCGGGTGACGACATTGTGGATCTATTTCAAGCTCTTTTTGCAATCGCTCTACAAAGCTTTTTTCGCTGTAATAAAAACCGACTTTTTTCATCAGATAATCTTTATCACGGGGTATATCTTCTTTAGCCATACTGGCCGGACGCGTGTATTTTAAAATAGCCGCGCTTTGGCTATAAGTTAAATTCAGTGAGAGTAACGAATGAATGATGCGAATACCTTGTGCGTTACCTTCAAAATTACTGATATCTTGTGCTAAATGCTTAAAGATCACCCCAATACCGGTATGTGGATCACTACAACGTGCAGGAGTCAGTGCCGATAAGTTTGCGTTAAACCATTGATTAATTGCCGCTTCACCAAAATGACCAAAGGGCGGATTGCCTATATCGTGCATCAAACAGGCCATTTCTACGAGGCTTTCCAGTGGTCGCTCCAGCCCAGTCAACCCATATTCCGCCTGCTGTTTGGCGGTCAAATTAGCAAAAATACGCTGAACAATAAAACGTCCAACTTGTTGTACTTCTAATGAATGAGTCAGTCGTGAACGCACTGCGGCATTGCGCTCAAGTGGGAATACTTGGGTTTTTTGTTGTAAGCGACGAATTGCCGCACTGTTGATAATACGCCCACGATCGCTTTCAAGCGCGGTTTGTAAATTAGGGGTCGAACGCTGCTCACGCGCTGAGGTGATTTTTTTACTAAAGTCGATCATGGCAGTTCCTTTTTATTGTAAATTTAATCTAACAGCTTGTATCATGAATGAGAATGGATAATTAACTTTTAAAATAAAGCCATATACCCAAACCACCTCAAGATGCGAGTTTCAGTTGGAATTAAAAGCGATTTAGGCAAGGCATTGATTGCAAGTAATAGTAGTTCTATTGTTAAAATCAATAACGCAGTATAAATCGCTTTTAAACCAACCCTTTGGGCGTTCCACAGGCACTTACTCTCAGCGTTGTTCCTTCTTAAAAGGGACGGCCATTCTTGCAAAGTAACGCCTTGATATTAAGCCCCTGTGAAACGCTGAATTCTGCATCTTGAGGAGGTTTAGGTATATATGTCACAAATGCATATTACACTGCACTCTGTCACTTTTTTAACTCAACATTGCTTTAACCAAGGTGGTTTCCAAATGAAGTTTTTGGTTTTTTCAGTTCTATTATTTTGCTTTGTCAGTAATGCACATGCATTACAAAACCCAAATAACACGGTCGTGCTTATTTCGCTGGATGGCTTTCGCTGGGATTACATTGAAAAACACGGCGCCCCTCATTTAGCTGCTATCGCTAAATCAGGTGTTCGAGCGAATAAAATGCAGCCAGTGTATCCAACTAAAACCTTTCCTAATCATTTATCTATCATTACCGGTTTGTTACCTATTAACCACGGAGTAGTGGATAATCGCTTTTGCGACAGCAAACGCAACGACTGCTATAGCATGGGTAAAGGTAGGGACGACAGCACTTGGTTTAGTGGCATTCCACTTTGGAACCTCGCGACTATGCAAGGGCTAAAATCAGCAAGCTATTTTTGGCCCGAATCAGATGCCCGCTTTAATGGTATGACACCTGATTATTACTATCACTATTCAAAACACAGTGATTACCAAAACCGTATAGAGCAAATTATCCAATGGCTAAAACTCCCTGCACCACAGCGCCCACAATTAGTCATTAGCTATTTTTCATTGGTTGATAGTATGGGGCATAAATACGGGCCAGATGCTGAGCAGACAAAACAAGCGGTGCAGCAAGTCGATGCCTTAATGGGGCAATTACAACAGCGCCTAGCAGCCCTTGAGCAAGATGTTAACTTGGTTATTGTCTCTGACCATGGCATGAGCACCGTTGCGCCAAACCAAAGCATTGCCATCAGTAGCTTACCCAAAGATGATAAATTTATGGTTAAAAATACCGGCCCACGCGTGCTAATTTATGCCGATGAAAACACCACAGCAGCTGATATCAGCGCTTATAAAGAACGCTTAAACAAAGCGGCGAAAGGCCGTTACATAGTCCTAACTGATAGCCAGCGAGCGCAGTATCATTATCAAAATAATGGCCGTACCGGCGATATTATTTTACAAACCACAGCACCAAAAACCTTCGCCGATACTGGCAAAGTTAACTATTTAGGTACCCATGGCTACGCGTACAGCGATGATATGGCGGCAACCTTTATTGCTAATGGCCCCGCATTTAAACAAGGCATTACCCTTGATAAAGTCAATAACCTCGATATTTATCCTATGGTTGCTAAAGTATTAGGGATTGAGGTGTTGAGTAAAATTGACAGTGATGGGGCTACACTTTGGCCGGCCTTAAATAACTAACCTGAGCTCAGGACAAGCTATCTTTAGCGCCAGTAAAAAGAGCGCAACTGCGCTCAAAAGGGAAAACAATATACTAAAAATAACGCTTACTTAAAGTTAGCAATACTGTTTTTAGTCTCGTTAACTGTGCGCCAAGCAAACGACTCACCAGCTACACCATAAGGAAGGCCATTCACGCTCCAACTTGGATTAGAAAAATAATCGTATTGTGTGGCGCTACCAAATACATGCGGATACGCCATTATACTGGCGAATTGATTTTGCACACCATGGCCCATACCATCTACATATACACCACCTGAGGTGTCACCTTGTTTACGTGAATGTAGTAAGCCTTGATTGTGACCCAGCTCATGCACAAACGTTGTCGCCCCACAATCTACTGCTGTAATACTATACATACTGTTACTTGACGAGCTGTATAAACTACCGTTACTGCCATTACCAACCCACGCAATACCGCAGGAAATTAGATTACTGCCCGCACTTTGACCAGTACCAAGCACAGCGACCATATCTGCCCCCCAACTATCACGTAAACCTTGAATATAACTGCTATTAGTTACTGAGTTTAACCAACTGCTCGAAGGTGTAATAGCATGGTTGCCTAAGTTTTCGCTACCGACTAAACGTAACGTAATATCAACCCCATTTTGGCTATATACTTGGTTACTAAAGGCAATGTACTGGTTGATTTTAGTGTTAATGTTGGTGGTGGCAGCTGCCGCTTGATCGGTATATAAAATCGCAATATCAATGGTCGCCGCTTGGCTAGTTGCAGTCATACCTAACGCACAAAATGCAGCTAAAGTGGTTAGTCGTTTGTTCATCTTATTTCCTTGTTAGTTGTGTTTTATTGGCTTAAAAATTACGCATGATGAATTTTTATAAGCTATTAGCCTCAGCTTTTGGAGCAAAAGGATCATCTCCATCACTGGGCTGAGCGGCGGGTTGATTGGTTACTTGGTGTTCAATATGGTTTTTATAGAGGTCGCGCTTAGCCGCTAACCAGCCATATTGCCCTTTACTTTCAAACACGTAATTACCACTGGGGGCAGTAAACTGGCCATATACAGCATCTTTTCCGATAGTCAGCACTGTGGTATGAAAACGTCCATCAGCGCCAATAACGCTGCCAAATACACTTTTATCGCCATTACTGGCGGCAATCACATTAGTCACTTCGGCGCTAAAAGTTTCAGCCGTCTGCGGGATCGCTAAATCAAAGCTATCACCTTGTTTAAGCTTTCTTAGTGCAGCTAAGTCAAATTCAACATAGGCTTCATTTTTTAAATCAGTCGGTAATACACCCGCAGCTTTTAGCACCTGCTTCGCGTTGTCTGATAAGCGGTTAATGGCATCAAAGTCGCTATCAGTTTGCAGCGTATCTGCAGCGCTGGTCACAACGTCCTTAGACAATGATTCGCTAGGCAAAGGTTTAGCTATCGGTGCAGCAACTACAGCAACATTTTTTTCATTCATTGGTGTAAACACAGGTGTTTTTACCTCTTCATGAATAGCGTATTCATAGATAAAAAACAGACTGAGTGGAACAATGATAATAAATGCAATAGCTTTCTTCATTTGTTTCCCATTAAGATCCAAAGGTTAATTTCGCGTTAACCATAAATCGAAACAAAAAAAATCGCAAGCACAAAATTGTTACCGATAATAAAAACAATAAAATAAAATATCTTCATACTAATCTGTATGTTAAAAATAATTTAGATCGTGATAGTGGAATGGTTAATTTGAACTGTCTAAACAACTGAGTGGAAAATTAACAATAAAATATCATATTTTCCTTTTATAGGTCTTTCTATCTATTTGCATTTATACACTTTTATAAACGTATAAATGCAACCTTATTAAAAAATAAATTATCGTGACGATAATCAGTTTAAAATCTGTGAAGCAAACTCAAATCCTGATTTTGAAGGCTTAGATGAAAGCACTGATACTGTCACTGAATTGCCAACGCCAAAAGCGATTTTAAGCGCTGTCACTAAGTAAAATTGAGGCACTAAATCCATCACTATCACTGTGTAAATTAAGTTGCAGTTGGTGACGGGAGCAGATTGCCTGCACTGTTGCCAACCCTAAACCAAAGCCTTCATGTTGGCGAGCTGGATCGGCACGGTAAAAACGTTTCGTCAGCTGAGTAAGCTGTTCTTGACTCACCCCCTTACCACTATCACTGATAGTGATAGTACGAGGATCGCTATAAATAACGATACTAGCGCCAATCCCTGCATATTTAATTGCGTTATCTAGCAAGTTAAACACGGCTTGGAACAGTAGATTTTTATCCCCTTGCAGGTGCATAGAACCATGGCAATCAAAAGTTATTGTTTGTTGCTGTTGCTCAGCACTTGGTTGTAACATTTCAATGAGATCTGCAAGTAATAACTGGCAGTCGACTTGCTGCATAGCCAATGGAAACTTACCATGCTCTAAACGAGTTAGTTTTAGCATGGCATCAAATGTATTAATAATGATATCAAGTTGTTCGATATCAACACCAATCTGAGGATAACGCTGAGCTTGTTGCTCCAAGTTTAGCCGTAAACGCGTAAGCGGGGTTTTAAGGTCATGGGCAATGTTATCAGTGATCCCTTGCACTAAAGCAAAGTTCTCTTCTACTGCATCCAGCATGGTATTGATATGCGCCCCTAATCGGTCAAATTCATCGCCTTTTTGATGGTGCTCAATACGCGCCGATAAATCACCATTTTGTACTTGCTCTGCCGTATTATTGAAGTAATGCACGCGACGTAAATGTCGTCGTGCAAAAATATAACCAAACACGCCTGTTAATATCAAACTAATTAAGCATGCCCAGATAGCAATGGTTTTAAACTCAACGATCAATCGTTGTAAATGTTCAGTTGCCGTGGCAAGCACTATATCACCATGTTGAGTACGTACTATGCCTGTCGTTAATAAACGAATTTGCCCGCGTTGTGCGTCTAATACAGGAAAAACCACCGTCCGTGGCAAAGTGGGTATATCCTCTGGTAAAAAGCTTAATTGCTGACTTTGCTCACCTTCACTTTGCCAAAATATAAGTAAATCGCCTTCGCTGCGAAATACCTCCAGTTGCGCAAAAAAACTATTTGCTGAAAATTCACTGGCAAGGCCTTCGATCCTTACTTGCTCAGCAGCCAAACGTCGTTCAACTTGGCGACTTTGCTCACCTAATAAAAGTTGGTAAATTAGCACAACCGTCAATGCCAGCATCACCGCCATAATAACAGCAAAGCCCAGCGTTAAACGCCACACCGAACTATTACGCGGATCAAATTGACGCCAAATGGAATCGTTAATCGGCATAATTTTGCTCTTTAGCAAGGCGATAGCCCACCCCGCGAATGGTTTCAATATGAACTCCGGCATCGAATTGCTGTAACTTTTTACGTAGCCGTGCAATGTGAACATCAATAACGTTGGTGCCAGGATCAAAATGGTACTCCCATACAGCTTCAAACAATAGTGTACGGGTGACGAGCTTACCTTGATGTTCTAATAAAAAGCGTAATAACTTAAATTCTTTTGGTTGTAAGCTCAGTGCTTGTCCAGCGACTTCAGCTTTGTGATTGGCGTAATCTACCTGTAAGTTTGCTAAACGAAGAATAGTATTAAGCGGTGGATGAGCAACTTGGCGTTTAATCAGGTTTTCTGCGCGAATAGCCAGCTCTGAAAATGCAAAAGGTTTTACAAGGTAATCATCACCACCGGCTTTTAGCCCAGTAACACGATCATCAACTTTATCAAGCGCGGATAAAATCAATACTGGTGTCGTTTTTCCTGTCGCTCGTAAAGCTGCGAGTACTTGCAGACCATCAAGTTTCGGTAACATCCGATCCAGAATAATAATGTCATATTCTTCACAGGTACTCAGCAATAAACCTTGTTGCCCATCCGCTGCAGTATCAACCGTATAGCCTTGTTCACTAAACGCTTTATAGAGAAAATCACGATTTTGCTTGTCGTCTTCGATCAGCAGTAATTTCATTAGTCAGTTCAACTTAGTTTAATCAATAGACAAAATAGCCGCTTAGTTACCCCAACGCAGCAAAGGCAGATCTTTGCCCGTTGCCAAATCAATGGCTTTTTTATGCCGTCCTTGTGCTGTGATAAAGGTGGCCACCATGTAGGTCACGCCCATATCTTGTTCAAGCTGGGCTTCAATAAGGTATTGATGAGCAGGATCATGCATTTTGCTTAATAAACCTTGCATGGTATAACCCTTATGACGCATTAACTCTGCCGCGGCAATTTCTTCTTGTTCATCAAGCTCTGGGGCGTTGTACTCAAGTTCAATCAAGCTGCCGTTTTGATCTACTAATAACTCAATAAAGCGTGCGCTACTAGCTTGATATAATGTGACCTCATACGTGGTATTGCCTTTTTCAAACTCAAGTTCAAACTCCACAATCACGGTTTTATTACTGTATTCGTTCTCAATTTTTTGTAATATGGCGCTCGGCGTTGGTGCGTTTGCTTGATGCAGCTTTGCAAAAATAGCGGAGCTGGCAGCAATACTCATTGAGGTGACAAACAATAAGCTAACTAGCAATAATTTTTTCATGTGCTTACCTCAAAGCACAGCCGTTATTAGCAACGGCTGTGGCATTTTCAATTAATCGTCAAGTCGACATGCTGTAACTTGATCCTCTGCAACCCATTGGCATTCAAGTTCAACATACTGGTCAAGGTATTGATCGAGTGAATTATCCTCACTTACATAACCCCATAAGCTAGCTTGCATGTTTTGATCTGCACTGACAAAACCAGTTAGATTAAGCGGCTCATTGCCATCCATTAGCTCAACTTCGCTAACGGTTTGTTTATCATCGGCGATAATCCCCTCAAGTTCAAGCCATCGGCCTTCTATGTTATTTAACGTTAAGCCATCATCAAATACGGTTTGGTTATTGAGTATAAATTCAATACCATTGATTGTCGCAACGCCCTGTGTATAAGTCACTAACCCTGTAACTGAAAAAGCGCTGTTGCTGTTCACAACATCATTTGCTGATCCAAACTCAATCTCTTGCGCTACAAACCTGTTATTTGCTTGCTGCCATAGGGCATCAATCTCAACAAACCGTCCAATCGCTAGATCAGCTACCGTTCCATCATCATAACGCGTTTGCGCATTTAAACTGACTTGCCATTGGCCATTAATAGTCATTAAGGTTGAATCATTGTTTAGCCACGTAACTTGCCCAGCTAACTGGCTATCCGTGTCATCATCAAAACTACTGTGTTGCTTGGCATCAACTTCGTTTGCCAACAACTGTTGGCCATTCATAAAACCTTCAACTTCAACGAATTGTCCATTAACAAGAGGCCCATCCACATCTGCTTGTTGATAATTAATCAGAATATTCCCTAACGAGAATGTCCTTTGTTGGGTATTAAGTGCAGAGATTACCCCTTCGACTTCAAGCTCAGTTTGGGGATCGCTGATTGGCTGCTGGTAGGTCACTGTTAACCTGTTGTAAGCACTGTTATAACCACTTACTTCAACTAAATCACCATCCTTTACCATACTGCTATCAAATCCTGTTAATCTCACACCAGCAATATTAATAACGTTACCTTGAACCTGCACTGGGCCTTTAAAATTAGGATCGTAATCAATTTCCGTCGCGTGGCTGCCATTGGTTTCTACTTCAACCATCATGCCTTTTTTCAAGTCACTCAATGAGCCATCTACACCATCAATCTCCACCTCGGCATTACTTGCCGGGATCTCATGCTGATTTACTGTAATTGTTGTTGCTGTAGTGGCGGTTAGCTCACCAATTAGTACGCTTGGTAACTTAGTAAGCTCATTGCTCTGTGAATTACTACTGCCACAAGCAGTTAATGCGAGTGTCAGTGCTGATAATGAAATAATCTGAGTGATTTTTTTGTGCTGGCTGTGCATAACTAACTCCAAATTTAGTCGGCTGAATAAGCTGTTTATGCCAAGCACTATAACCGGCTATAAATATCGGCAAGGTGGAGAGAACATTAAATTTTGTTAATGTTTACTTAAGCGAGTAATACCTTAGTCAAAAATAGCTTACTGCGACTAGCATCACTGCAATATTTATGTATAACTAGAGCGATAAGACTTATCGCTTTAGGAATTTCATGCAACTTTCAAATCAGCTATTAAATCGCTTAACCGCAGGCTTAGTCGCTGTGATCATTGGTTTTACCAGCTCAATCGCTCTTATTTATCAAGTCGTTATTGTACTCGGTGGCACTGCTGACTTAGTTGCCAGCTGGGTACTGATGTTAGGGCTTGCGATGGGAGTTACCTCAATTGGTTTATCGTATTATTATAAAATTCCTATTTTAATTGCATGGTCAACAAGCGGCGCCGCTTTACTGATCACCAGTGCCCAAGGCTATAGTTTAAACCAAGCGGTGGGCGCATTTATGTTTAGCGCCTTATTAGTGTTTATTTCCGGTATTACTGGCTGGTTTGCAAAAATAATGGAGCGTATTCCCAGCCAAATTGCCTGCGCTATGCTAGCGGGTGTGCTGGTGACATTTGGCATTGATGTATTTAACTTTATGAGTGAAAAACCGTTACTCATCGGGGTCATGGTATTGGTCTATTTGATCTGTAAACGACTCATGCCACGTTTTACTATGCTCATGGTGCTAATTGCAGGCTTTGTGATGGCGGGCGTCACAGGGCAAATTGATACCAGCAACTGGCAATGGAAAATGAGTGAGTTTGCGTTTATTAGCCCTGAATTTAATTTACAAGCAATGATTAGCGTGGGTATTCCACTTTATATTGTCACTATGACCTCACAGAACTTACCCGGTATTGCGGTGTTAAAAGCCCATAACTACCCTGCACCTGTTTCTGCGGCGCTCAACGTGACTGGCCTTACTAATATTTTGATCGCCCCCTTTGGTGGCTATGCCATTAATTTAGCAGCTATTACTGCGGCAATTTGCATGAGTGAAGATGCCGACAGCGACCCTAAAAAGCGTTACTGGGCAAGTATCGCGGGCGGTGGCTTTTATATCCTGATGGCGATTGGAGCAGCGACTCTAGTGGGTTTAGTGGCAAGTTTGCCGCAAGCGCTAATTTTAGCTCTCGCTGGTATCGCCTTATTTACCACCATTGCCTCGAGCTTACAGCAAGCGTTGTCAGACAGTTATTATACGGAAGCGGCGATGATCACCTTTTTAGTGACGGCTTCTGATCTTACTCTGTTCTCTGTTGGCTCTGCATTTTGGGGCATACTCGCAGGCGGGCTGACTTTATGGCTGATCCCACGAAAATAACACTCGTAATAAACCAGCTTTGCGCATCGTTGAGTAGCCATTGTGCTAATTAGTGGTTTATGAACTCACGCCACAGTGATCATTATTTAAACACACTTAGTATAACAAGATAATAACCGCCCTAGTGCATAAGGAACTGACTAAGGCGGTTATTATTCAACTATTCAAAAGTATGGTGACGCGTCACACTAAACCGATTAAGAATATGGTGCATAATATACACCGCACATAAGCTAACTATGATTGCCACAGAAACCGATGAAAATCGATACAGCGCACTGTAAATCAAGTCTTGTCCAGGCCCAAGTGACTGACCAAATAAAATTCCAAAGGTGGTTATGATACCAAAACCAACACCTGGGATCCCGCCGCCGATAATATGATAACGGCTAAATATA
This sequence comes from Pseudoalteromonas sp. KG3, assembly GCF_030436385.1. Lineage (NCBI taxonomy): Bacteria > Pseudomonadati > Pseudomonadota > Gammaproteobacteria > Alteromonadales > Pseudoalteromonadaceae > Pseudoalteromonas > Pseudoalteromonas sp. KG3. The sequence continues at coordinate 806,087 of NZ_CP098524.1, read as the reverse complement.
AAGGTCAAAATCCACAATATCAGCGCTGGAAAAAGCAAAATGTCAGTGTGGTTATATAAAAATAACTGCGACACCAACGCTAAGTTACAGCCAATTAGAGTGCCGATTGCTCGTTGCCAGCCAGCCATACCAGCCGCTTTCCAACACAACGGAAACAAAATTAAAATCGAGGCTGCTTGCGCTGATATTGAGTCTTGCAAATCAAACACCTGAAACAGTACAAATGACAGCGTCGCAACAGTTGCACATAACAGTACTTCATGGCGAATGCTCTCTTTTGCTTTAGTTGGCATTACGCGAGCTTGGCGCGGGGCAACATCAGGAAACATAAAGTGCATTAATACCGCGGTCAGTACCGTGACTACAACCGCTAAACCATTGCTTATAATTAGCGGATAAATACTGGTGCCATTGCCGACATAACTGGCAAAGTGCAATTGAATAGATAAACTCACCACACTCAAAGCACCAAATAAAAAGTTAGATCCACGGCTCATTTGATAAAATAAAAACGTAAATGCTAAAAAGCTCAACATGGTCATAATCACAGGTAAATGCGAAAACAACCCTTGCACAATCAACACAAATAATGCGCTAAATGCGGCACTGGCAAAAAACTGACGAATAATATGCGCATTTAAAATCGGCACTAAACCAAGTAACAACATAGGATAAACGGTAAAGAAAATCCCATTAGGCCAATTCATTAACTTACACAAACTAAAGCCTAGGGCACTGCCACCGGCGATACGAAGTGCTTGACGAAGGCCATTTTTATCAAGGACATATGGTGCTGACATGACGTCCCCTTAATAAATAAAATGCAGTAAGCTGATCAAACGAATTTGTGCACTGGCACACCATTGGCCTATTGTAGATTCAGGTAATAATTGCACTGTAGCCCGTGCCCCACTGGGTAACTTACTCAGTAATTGCGGCTGCTCTAAATTAATATGAATACGTTGACGCTGCGCATCCCTCACCCAACGATTGCTATTTTCGGTGCTGCTAAGTAAACCATTCGCACTAAGTTGACCATCACTTACACCCGCTTCAAATGAGCCAATATTGGCGTCAAAAACCTGCCCAGGAAGTGCATCAAATGTGACTTTAGCTCGGCTACCTAAGGCAAAATTTGCTAATGATTTTTCACGAAAATCAGCCACTAAATCGGCTTTGTTTGCCACAATGGCTAACAGTGGCTGGCCTTTACTAGCAAAAGTCCCCGTGCTAACTTGCAAGTTTGCTACTTTACCATCGGTATCTGCAGTGACTGTGCTGTACGATAAATTAAGCTCCGCTTGGGCCAATTGATTCCGCGCATGACGCAGCGCAAGGTTGTCATCTCCTAATTGACCTCGTGCTAATTTTGCCTCGGTTAATTGCGCCTCGATCGCCGCCACATTTGCTTTGCTCGATTGAAAATTAGCACTGATGGTTTCATATTCTTGCTCTGATATAGAGCGTTTTTTCAATAAGGATTCACTGCGATCAAATAACAACGTTTGCTCATGTAATTTGGCATTACCCGCAGCCAGCTGTGCTTCGATCGCCTTAACACTGCTATCTAAGCGCTGGTTTTGTAACTGCGCATCGGCAAAAGCCAGTTGTGCTTGCTCAACCGCTAATTGAAATGGTGCCGCTTCAATTAAAAATAATCTCTCGCCTTTGTTTACCGCTTGATTATTGTTCACCAACACTTGATTAACACGGCCACTAACTTGCGGCGTTACTTGTACAACCGGGTGATAAACTCGCGCTTGTGGCGTCACCGGTAAATACATATCAGCCACTACAAAATAGGCAAATAATAAGATAAACCCAACTAATGATATTTTTACATAGCGGGCAAATTTTTGATCTGGTGTCATTCTTTATTTCTCTTGGCTTAAAAGTGTTAAACAACGGCGCGCATTCTCTTCCATTTGTACTAGTCCATACGCCATCGTATCTAATTGCGCTGTGGTCAGTCCCGCATACAGTTGCTGCTTAACATCGACGATCAACACTTTAAGTGTACTCAGCAATTGCTGACCTTGCTCAGTAAAATAAATTTTTCTACTGCGTTTATCGTCCTCATCTACGCGTCGAGTAATTAGCTGTTGCTGCTCAAGCTGTTTAACCGTGCGAGTTAGTGAAGGCATTTCAATCCCTAAACTGTGGGCTAACTGTTGTTGCGTTGCCCCCTCTGACAGATGGTTTATGTGGATCATCGCAATCCAACGCGATTGTGTTAAACCTAATGGCTCAACTGCTGCAGTGATCGCTTCTCGGCACAAACGATGTACGCGGCCCATATTGCCGCATAGGGTTAAATCTAACGTTTCATGAAAAGGCATTGGTGAAGTCATAACATATTCCATTTATTTAGCATGCTAACTAGTTTACAGTAGTTAGCATGCTAAGTAAATATTGCGTTTATGTACTTACTTTCCAAAAGGGGCCGTTCTAAGCAGGCATGTAATATATAATAATTTGATTTAAATAAATTTTTCTTGGATTTTTAATAGCCAGCAAGCTGGCCATTAAGTAGCGAATTTAAAAATTAAGTAGGTTAGCAGGAGAGTATTGATCAGTCAGAATTTTAGTGTCACTTGGCCAGTCTTGATTATTTTTGGTGGACTGCATACCTTTACTAATCGCTTTAATATCCACATCATAAGGGGACAATAACGGACGTAATTTTTTTACACGCTCAGTAATACTTTGCTCTGTTGGCATGTTATCAAAGCCAGCCAAAATAATGCGGTTACTGTTTTTTTCAGTGATAACATTAATGAAGTCACCAAATACAGCATGATAAGTTGCCGATTCATGTTCATACAGCTTACTTGATGAAAACGTATTAGCGGCCACAATACCATTAGGCGAGAGCACGCTTTTTACTTCCTCAAAAAACTCTTTCGTCAGTAAGTGCTCTGGGATGTAATCACCATTAAAGGCATCGAGAATAATCCAATCATATTGCTGCTGCTTAAGTGCGGCGCGTTTTATAAAAATACGCCCATCTTGAACTTTTGAAGTCACTTTATCAGTTTCTTTAAAATCAAAATAATCACGCGCGACCTTGATCACCGCAGGGTCTATTTCAACATTTTCAATGTTAGCAGCAGGGTATAGCTCATGGATCATATTTGATAAAGAGCCACCGCCAAGGCCTATAATCAGTACATTTTGCGGATTATCTATCATCAACAAACTGGCAAAGGTAAGCTTAGTATAGTTAAACACTAACTTTTGAGGCTTGCTTTTATACATGCAGCTTTGGCTACTGCTACGGGTTTTTTCGTCAAACTTTAAACAACGTAAATCACCGTTTTCTTCCACCAAAATATTACGATAAAGCGAACGCTCTTGGTGAATAACGTCAGCGTAAGCACTAAAAGCCGTTAACAATAAGACAGCCATAACCCACTTAAACATGTTTACTCTCCTTGTTAGTTAATTGATTGACTACAATCGCCAGCAAACCTAGGAACCCCAAGGTAGTGGCGAAGCCTAAAATAATGGTATTCACATCAAACGCGAGCACCATATAAAACGAGGTAATAATAGTGCCGAGCGCACTGCCTAAGGTGCTGACAAAATATAAACCACCCGCAACTTGGCCGCTGTGTTCGCTATCGGTCACTAATAAACGTACTGAATAAGGAGAGATCATGCCAAGGATGATCGTTGGAATAAAAAATAACGCGGTAGAAGCTAGCAATGAGCCATAGCGGCTATCTTCAATGTGAGTAAAAATAAACGCCATTATCGGCTCTGCAAACAATGCAATGGGCACCACCATAACACTCGCCAATAAAAATATTAAGCCGTATTTAGTTAACGAAGGGCGTTTAATTGATAACTTACCACCAAGCAGATAGCCAAACGATAAACTAAGCATAAACACCGTAATAATACTGCCCCAAATATGCACACTACTGCCAAAAAATGGCGCTAAAATTCGCCCACCTAACAGTTCAATACCCATGATACTAAAGCCGCTGCTAAAGGCTAAAAAATAAATTAATGCGTTGGTTTTATTTACCTAAATTCGGATAATAAGTGCAATTTCTCAGATTAGATGGCCAGCTGTTATAATTCGGCCATTTTCTCGCCAAAGGAAATTGCTTTAATGAAATATAAACAGCTGACACAAGAAGAAAGATACCAGATTTACGCGTTAATAAAAGCAGGAAATAACCAAAAGCAGATAGCTGAAGAACTAACTCGTTCACCGTCATCTATTTCTAGAGAGCTAAAACGCAATAAAGGACTTAAAGGCTATCGGCCTAACCAAGCCAATAACTTTGCTGAACAAAGACGTAAGTCATCTTTCAAAGCAAGTAAGTTAACAGAGGACGTCACTCACTGGATTAATAAATTGTTGCATGACGGACTTTCCCCTGAGCAAGTGGCAGGCCGCTTAGCTTTAGAGAAACAGGTCGTTTTACATCATGAAACAATTTATCAATATATTTACAGAGACAAGGCTCGTGGTGGCAAGCTACATAAGACACTCACTCGTGCATGTAAAAAGTATAAAAAACGCTATGGAAGCTATGATAAACGTGGACAGATAGTTAATCGAGTCAGCATTGATGAACGCCCAAGTATTGTGGATTCAAAGTCTAGGATTGGTGATTGGGAGGGCGATACAGTGATAGGTAAAGGGCGTAAAAATGCGCTTGTCACAATGGTTGAACGTAAAACGTTATATACAGTCGTTCACAGAATTGAAAGCAAGCATGCGAAAATAACAGCCGATGCGCTGATCACGTGTATGACACCATATAAAGGTAAGGTTATTACCGTGACGTTAGATAATGGAAAAGAGTTTGCTCACCATGAGCATGTTGCACAAAAATTAGAAGCTGATGTGTATTTCGCTCATCCCTATTCATCATGGGAGTGTAATGGTCAACAAATTCTGTAGAGATTCTAAGCGGCATTTTTTAATTCATTATATTTCTGATGTGGCGTCATATAATTAAGCGTAGAATGCCTACGTTTGTAATTGTAAAACTGAATATAATTGTCCACCTCACTTATAACTGAATGATGATTTATAAATGACAGGCGATTCAGTCGCTCTGTTTTTAAACTTCTAAAAAATCGCTCCATTACTGCATTATCCCAACAATTACCTCGACGACTCATACTTTGCGTTATAGTTAGTTGTGATAACCGAGCTCTAAACGAGGCCGCAGAATACTGACACCCCTGATCGGAATGAAACATCAGTTGATTAAGAACCGGCTGTTGACGCTTAATAGCATTATTCAATGCTGCTATAGCCAATTCAGCATTTGGGCTTGTTGATAAGGCATACCCTACAACTTCCCTCGTTGATAAGTCTAACACACAGGCCAAGTAGCTCCACCCTTGATGGTTCCTGATATAGGTAATATCACCGACCCAATGCGTGTTATGTGAATCAGGGTTAAACTCTCGTTTTAAGAGGTTCTGTGCGTACTTATGTTCATCACCTGAGTTAGGGTAGTAATGTTTTTTCTTCGGCCTGATGGCTTTTATATTCAACTTTTTCATCAGTGCCGCTGTTTTATATATTCCAATCGTATGATTTAACGCATTCAGTTCAACGTTCACTCTGCGTCTACCATACGTATAACCAGAATCGTCAGCGATAGATTTAATTAACTCCAGCAGTGCCTGCTCTGACTTATTTGGCGCGACGGGCGCATAGTAATAACTACTTGTACTGACTTCTAAAGCACGACACAACTCAGATACCGTATAGCTTGGGGTCGCTTTCTTCAACGCTTTAATTACTTTAAATTTTGATTGTCGCGAATGAAGAAAGCGGTGGCTTTTTTTAATATATCATTATCCCTTAAAGCTCGCTGTAGCTGCTTCTCTAGCAATTGAATACGTTGCTGTTCTGGTGTGAGTGCTTGTACATTTCCCGGGCTCTTACCATCTAGCTCAGATAGATATTGTTGCTTCCAACGTGATACTGCTGACTTTCCTGCGCCAGACATCTCTTCAATTTGCTTATTGGTATAACCTTCTTCTACCATTAATTTGGCATATTCAAGTTTTTGTTGTGCACTGAGTGTTACTTTTGATTTTCTGGTCATAGTGATACCTTTTGGGTTTAGCTCATTTTACGCTATAAACCTGTCCAGTTTCATTAGACCATTACAGAGCGGGGCATAAATGAGAATACCAACGGCTTACTTAGACGCTTCTTCCCCAAGGGAACTGACTTTATGGCGCTAAGTGAAGCAGAGATACAGGCGGCAGTTGATAAGCTCAACCATCGGCCAAGAAAAACAAGAGGGTATAAAACCCCTCATGAATTATTTACGGGGCAATCAGAAGTTCTGGTGGCTGCATAATGATTGCACTTAATACTTGAATTCAAGTTAACATTCATTTTAGTTCTTATTATTTTAAGTAAACTCATCTTATCGTGATGAATAAAAACTGGCCAGCTTTTATACTGTAAAGGGCATTTACAGATTGTGTGATGTACGATTGTAAAAATAAAAATCCCGATTAGCATTGATGCATAACCGGGATTTGGTAGATTTGTTAAATGGCATTTAACAAGGATCTAGTGCTTTGCTGCGTGAGTAGAACCACCATGTAATGACGCTGCAAACAGCATAAAAAACAATAAAAGCAATCAGCGCCGCTGAAACACTACCTGTCATACTAATAGACGAACCGTATGCTTTCGGGATAAAGAATCCACCATAGGCTGCAAAAGCTGAAATAAATCCAATAACTGCTGCCGATTCTTTATTGCCCTGCTTGATTGCTTCATCGGTATCACCAAGTTCACGTTTACGTTGGTTTAAGAAAATCACTGGGACCATTCTGAAGGTCGAGCCATTGCCAATACCAGTTGCAATAAACAGCAATATAAATGCACCAAAGAAGCCCCAAAAGTCCCCCTCAGAGCCGGCCTCAGGTAAGAAATACATGACGCCAACAACACCGATAATCATCAGTAGGAAGTTCCAAAAAGTAACTCTTGCGCCACCTAATTTATCAGCAACAATGCCACCAACGGGACGCGTCAATGCGCCAACTAACGGCCCAAGGAAGGCATAAGCGGTAGGGTCAACTTGCGGAAATAGCATACCTGATAACAAAGGAAAACCTGCCGCAAAACCGATAAAACTACCAAAAGTGCCTAGATAGAGAATACACATGATCCAGTTATGAGGGCGCTTGAAAATAATGGCTTGATCACTAAATGAGGCTTTTGCTGATGAAATATCATTCATTCCAAACCAAGCAGCTACGGAAGCGATGATAATAAATGGGATCCACAGGAAAGCTGCATTTTGCAACCACACTTGCTGGCCTGCATTCGCGCCCTCTTGAATAACCAGAGGATCACCTCCCATACCACCAAAAGCACTCGCAGCGATGATCAAAGGTGCCAATAATTGCATACCCGAAACACCTAAGTTACCAAGGCCTGCATTCATTCCTAATGCACCACCTTTCTCTTTTTGCGGATAAAAGAAGCTAATGTTAGACATGCTTGATGAGAAGTTACCACCACCAAAACCACATAATAATGCAAGGATCAACATCACCATATAAGATGTATTAGTATCTTGCACTGCGAAACCAATCCAAATACACGGCAATAATAGTGATGCTGTTGAGATTGCCGTCCAGCGGCGGCCACCGAATATCGGCACCATAAAGCTGTAGAATATTCTAAAAGTAGCACCAGATAACGCAGGTAAGGCTGCTAACCAAAACAATTCATTGGAACTATAAGGGAAACCAAGGCTAGGCATTTTAACCACTAAAATACTCCAGATGGTCCACACCGCAAATGCTAAGAATAAACACGGAATCGAAATCCAAAGATTACGTGTTGCAATGCGCTTACCTTTTGCATCCCAAAAGCTTTTATCTTCAGGACGCCAATCATCCAATACCATTGAGTTCGGAGTAGAAAATTCAGGTAAATCTCGCTCTTGTCTGTCTTCGCGGTATTCAACTCGTTCAGCCTTCACAATAGCAAAGTGCATCCACGCAAGCGCAGTGACAGAAATCACAAATAACAACATAAAGCTACTTTGCCACACACCTATAACATCATTAAGCATACCGAACGTTAAAGGTAGTAAGAATCCACCAATACCGCCGATCATACCAACAACACCACCGACTGCTCCGACATTTTTAGGATAATAAACAGGAATATGTTTGAAGACAGCGGCTTTACCTAAGGACATGAAAAAGCCTAAGGCAAAAGTAAGAAAGACAAATCCAGCCAAGGTTATTTCTAAATGGAAGTTATAAGTTTGGTGCACACCTTTAACTGCATATTCTGTACTTGGATAACTGAGTAAGAAAGTACAAATAACTGATGCTATAAATGTCCAATACATCACTTTACGAGCGCCGTATTTATCAGACATCCAACCGCCTAAAATACGAAACAATGAAGCTGGGATTGTATATAATGCCGCGATCATACCGGCGGTTTTTATATCAAGATCGTACACCCCGATAAGGTAATGTGGCAGCCATAAGGCGAGTGACACAAAAGCACCAAACACAAAAAAGTAATAAAGTGAGAAGCGCCAAACGCGAATATCGCCCAGCGGGGATAACTGCTCCCAAAAACCTTGTTGTTGTAGCTGTTTACGGTTTTCTTTTAATGGATCTTCTTTTGCAAGAACCAGAAACATAGCCCCAGCAATAGCTAATACGGTGGCATATATTTGTGCGGTCCCTTGCCAACCTAAGGCAATTAATAAAAACGGTGCACAAAAATTGGTAATAGCGGAGCCAACATTACCAGCACCGAAAATGCCCAATGCTGTACCCTGTTTTTCTTTTGCATCACTAAACCAAGCGGCAGTATAAGTAACACCAACAATAAATGAGCCACCGGCAAGGCCAATCCCCAGTGCAGCTATTAGCAACATAATGTAGCTATTAGCAAATGTGAGTAAATATACGCACACTGCGGTTAGCAGCATCAAAATACCCAACACTTTACGGCCGCCATAGCGGTCAGTCCAAATACCTAAGAATAGTCGACTAATAGAACCCGTTAATATCGGTGTTGCCATCAATAAACCTAATTGAGTATCCGTTAAGTTAAAATCAACCTTTATTTGAATACCGATGATTGAAAATATGGTCCAAACCGCAAAACACAGCGTGAATGCCAATGTTGAAGCAACAAGTGCCCGGTTGCGTTGACCACCTGTAACAGACAGGGGTTTATTCATGAAAGACCTCCAGTTAGATCTATTAAATCAGATAGGCAAACTTTACTATTATGCGTAATAAAATGCTTTACTATCAGGAGGCTATAAATTACGAAAACACCTAGATAATGCCACTTTAAGGGTAGTGTTTATGGCTGTGAAAAGCCTTGTAAAGGGGAGGGGTCTACCAATTAATGAGTAATTATTTGCAGTTAAAAAACAATAGTAACAACGAAGAGGTAATAGCTTGTTTGCGAAGCAAAATGAGTCGATTTTCCAGTAAAGACAAGATATATTGCAAAGAGATACGTTGATAATTAAGTAGTAACCACGATGCAAATCACAGACAGACAAAAAGAAGATCAGTTAACTCCTATCTTACGTCAAGCTTTTAGACCGCTGTTTTTATTGGGGGCAGGCTTTAGTGCATTAGCTATTTTGTTGTGGGGTTTAACACTCGCTGGAAAAATCAGCTTACCGGTGTATGGCAATAGTATATTTTGGCACAGTCATGAAATGTTATTTGGCTTTGTGGTTGCTATTGTATTGGGGTTTTTACTTACCGCCGTGCAAAACTGGACTGGACTTAGAGCACCCCATGGTAACACCTTATTGATCTTGTGTGTTTTATGGGCAGCAGCGAGACTTTGCTTTTTGTTTGGTAGTCAACTGCCTTGGTGGTTAGTTGTTGCAGTTGATATCAGTCTTTTACCTGTTGCCGCTTTTTTATTTGGACGCATGGTATTGAAGGTAAAGCAAACTCGAAATTTATTCTTTATACCAATTTTATTGTTACTGACTGTTTGTAACTTGCAAATGCATTATGGTTTACATTTTCAACACTATAATATGCAACTGCTGGGTGCTTATAATACGGTATTTTTGGTAACTATATTAATGGCAATTATTGGCGGGCGAGTGATGCCAATGTTTACTGCCAATGGCACCATGACCGCTAAAGTGCAGCCTATTTTATGGCTAGAGCGTATCGCGCTAATGAGTTTATGGTTTATTTTTGTCGTTCACTTTTTGAATCTTCATATTCATTTACCTAACTCGGTTATGGCATTTTTATTTGCTGTTGCTGCATTAGCGGCTGGTATTCGAGGAGCGCGGTGGAAAATATGGGTCACTTGGCGGGTTCCTTTATTATGGTCACTGCATATCGCTTACTGGTTTATTCCGATTGGTATGGCGTTATTTGCACTGCATTATGCCGGATTTCAATTGACCCAAAGTATTGCTATGCACGCACTAACAGTGGGCGCTATGGGCGGTATGATCCTCAGTATGATAGCTCGTGTATCTTTGGGGCACAGTGGTCGTCCACTTCAGCCTAAATTAATTATGTCGGGTGCTTTTTTATTGGTTATTTTAGCTGTGTTAATGCGCGTACTCTTAACTTGGTTAGTTCCCGAGATGACCAGTCAATGGCTTATGTTTAGCACATTAACTTGGGTTTTGGCTTATGGTATTTATGTGGTTGTTTATTTTAATGTATTAACTACACCACGTGCAGACGGTAACCCAGGTTAAGTTAGGAGATAATATTTAGCTGCTGGCTGGGCACATAAAATGAGTCAGCAGTTAAAGCATAAGTTATCATGAGGGGCTTTTATTATCGTTAGTTACAAAACTAGGGCGTGTTACTAACCAACCGCTGACAATTATTAATATGCCAGCAACTCCTCCTTTTAACCAATATGGCAATTGCGGAAAAAACCACCATAACGCGCCATAGCCAGTTGCTATCATTGTTAAAGCGATTATTTTAGAGCGAGGCTTGATCACTTTATTATCACGCCAGGCTTTTATGTCTGCTCCATATTTAGGGTGATTTATTAAGTAGCTCTCAAGTTGTGGCCAACCTTTATTAGCAGCCCATAGAGCAGCAATTAGAAACGGAACCGTTGGCATAACAGGTAAAACTATACCGATAATTGCTAATAATATAAACAGTAATGCGAGTATGCGCCAAAACAAGGTCCTCAGCAAAGCAGTCATTATTTCATCCCGAGTCGATCTGCCATTTTGTGTAAATTGCTAGCGTCTAATTGCAAATCTTTAGCAGCTTTGCTCCAGCGATTATTATGACGACTTAATGCGGCGGTGATCATTTTTCGTTGTGTATAGTTCACCGCTTCTTTCATTGAAATATGGCGTGTAGTTAACGCATTGACAACGTCAGTCTCATTGATTGTTGCAGCATTGGAAAGTGGTAATTGTACATCTAAATCTAACATTTGCGGTTCAATCGTTGCGATATCTGTTTTCTCAACGCCATGACTAAGCAGTTTTATTGCGGCACGGCTTATTGCATGCTCTAATTCACGCACATTACCTGGCCACTGATATTGTTGTATGGCGAGTTCTGACTCTGGCGATAAACGCAGTGCGCGAAGCCCTAAACGAGTCCGGTTAAGCTCAAGAAAGTAACCTGCCAAAATAGAGATATCTTCATCGCGTTCACGCAGTGGTGGGATTAGTAAGGGATATACTGACAGACGGTGATATAAATCAGCCCTGAAGGTTTCATTACCAACCTGTTGACGCAAGTTACGGTTAGTTGCTGTGATTAATCGTACATCCACTTTACGGTATTTGTCTGAACCTAGTCGTTGAATTTCACCATTTTGTAATACACGAAGCAGTTTAGCCTGTATGGATAAAGGTAATTCTCCTACCTCATCTAAAAACAAAGTACCGCCATGAGCAGCTTCAAAACGTCCAGCACGGTCTCCAGTTGCACCGGAAAAGGCGCCTTTTACATGGCCAAAAAGCTCACTTTCAGCGAGTGACTCAGGTAACGCTGCACAGTTAACATAAATAAGCGCTTTATCGCTGCGCTGGGATAACAAATGCAATTGGCGAGCAAACAGCTCTTTACCGACACCGGTTTCACCTAGTAATAGCACTGGTAAATCGGCACTTGCAACGACTCGCAACTCTTTCAATACATCGTTAATGACTTTACTTTGGCCTATAATTTCTGAGTCATTGCCTTCGCATCTTCCCGCTTGAGGTATAACATGTTGCTGCCCTTGTCGTAATGCTCTGACATTTTGTTCTAACTGGCCAATACGAATAGCGGTTTCAACAAATAAACTGAACGTCTGTAACTCAAGTATTGCATCGTCGCTAAAGGTTCCAGGCTGTAGTGCATCTAATGTCAGTACGCCCCAGCATTTATTTTCTAAATACAGGCTAATCCCCATACAGTCATGAACTGCTAGCGCGTTACCTGGTTTCTCGAAAAGAAGACCATCATAGGGATCGGGTAATGAAGAGTCATATGCAAATCTGATAGCGCTACGCGAAGCCAATAAAGAGGCTAATCGTGGATGTTGAGTGACCATGAAACGACGGCCAAGCGCTTCTTTAACCAGTCCTTGCATAGCTATCGGTTGAAGTGCGTCATTATCTAATTTCAGTAACACCACTGCACCGCAATGAAAATGACGGCGCAATGTGTTAACTACATTTTGCAAACGAATTGCTGCAGGCTGCTCGGTGAGCATATCTGCTAAAAGGCTTTCTTGTAACATGGTTAAATTGACTTTATGGGTTAAAAATACCCTTAATTAATTGGGTTGATAGTACCTTGTCACCTTGCAGAGTCAATAATCACAAGGGGGTAGAACTTGGCTTAGTTGTTGCAGTTAGCAACAACAGTAAAAGTATTAACCGTGACATAACGATGGTTAGTTTGAAGTTAGTTAATAGGAGTTACCTTATGAATAATTTAAACGAACGTGTACACCTTGCTGAACAGCAATGGCGAGATGCGTCTCCCCAAGAATTGATAGAACACATTTACACACGCTTTCATCAGCGCCATCGCGAGCAACTACCTGAATTAAAACATTTAGCGATGCGTGTTGAAGAGGCTCATAGTGATCACGAAAATGTCCCTACTGGTTTAGCTATCCACCTTGATAATATGCTGCAAGAGCTTGAAAGCCATATGATGAAGGAAGAACAAATTCTTTTTCCTATGTTATCGCAAGGCATTTATCCTAGCGGCCCTATTTCAGTTATGGAAGAAGAGCACCAGCAACATGAAAATGAAATTAACAAAATAAATGAGCTGACCAACAATTTAAACTTACCTGAGGGCGTTTGCGGTACGTGGAGATTACTCTACAGTGGATTAAAAGAGTTACAAGACGATTTACATGAGCATATTCATTTAGAAAATAATGTATTGTTTGTTGAGCGAAAAACCGAGACACCAGCACATGGTAAAGATTTTTGCTGTGGTTCATGTCAGTAAATAGGCTGTGAATCTTTATGCATAACCATCTATTCACTATGTGGTTATGCAATATTTTTACTTGGTACCAAGAGTGAGTATATATACCTAGCGGTTTTTAAGTTTATTGAGTCCGCCATATTTTTGCAATAAACGACTGTGCTGTTGATTAATAAAGTTTATTGCTATTGGTAGTCGCTCAACTTCAAGGTTTTCCAGAGTTGACTTGATCAATAAGCCTAGTTCCGTTTCACCACTTATGTGCAAACGACGATTAAAGAACAACATATCTGGATCTGCTTCACCTGCGGCTAGCAAACTAAAATCATTAAATTTTCCAGTAAAGGTGACACTCTGTTGTGCTTGAGATTGCACAATAAAGCCCTGTTGATTGCGACTAATAAACCAGCAATGTTGTAAATCACTGATCTCAAGCTTGAGCCATTTTTTTTGTAAGTAATCAAGCTGGCCATTGGCTAACTCGTCTCTAAAGATGCGATTGAGTAATTGCGTTAAGCTAGTATTCGTAAGGGAGCTAGGTAATAGCTTTAAAAGGTGAGCGGCACAGCGGGGTATATTGCTAACAACTGTTGTTATTGCCTGTTCCTTATACTTATTGAAATACATGATCATTATTTAATCCTTATACTAAGTACTGCTAAATTAGCGCTGCTTCAGACGTTTCACTTTATTCTAAATCAATTAATGCTCTGCTAATGCAAAATTACCACTAAGATTCTTAGTGCTATTTCTTTTGGGATATCATTTTTTTGTGAAATGACAATTGCTAGGTAAGGGGTGGCATCATGTTGTAAAAATTAATCTAGATCAAAGTTTTTTTAACATCTAAAACTATGCTTAGCATTCATTTTCAAAGGAGCTGCCAATGGAACTTTTATGCCCTGCGGGGAGTTTAAAATCGCTGAAAACAGCTATAGATAATGGTGCCGATGCGGTGTACATAGGGTTTAACGACCAAACTAATGCACGCAATTTTGCAGGTTTAAACTTTTCAGACCAGCAACTGCACGCTGCCGTTGAATATGTGCACAGTCGGCATAAACGTTTGCACATTGCGATTAATACTTTTGCTCACCCAGAACAATCACAACGCTGGCAAAGCGCTGTTGATAAAGCGGTGCAGCTAGGCGCTGATGTGTTAATCGTTGCCGATCTATCAGTACTGGCCTACTGTGCAAAATATTATCCAGATAAGGAACTACATGCATCTGTGCAAGTATCTGCTACTAACGTGGGTGCTATCGCATTTTTAAAAAATCAATTTAATGTTACCCGAGTTGTATTGCCACGGGTGCTATCGATTCATCAGATCAGGCAGCTCGCACGCAGCTGCGATGTGGAGCTTGAAGTATTTGCTTATGTATTATGGCTGAAGGGCGTTGTTATTTATCTTCTTACTTAACTGGCGAATCACCCAATACAGCCGGCGTTTGCTCTCCAGCAAAGTTTGTTGATTATCAAACTCTTCAACATCAGCAAGAAACGGTCTTAGAAAGCCGTTTGAATGGGGTGCTAATCGACCGCTTTGCTGAAAATGAAAATGCTGGTTATCCCACATTATGTAAAGGGCGTTTTAGTGTTGATGATGATCTTTATCACGTGCTTGAAGAGCCAACTAGTTTAAATAGTATGGAATTATTGCCTGAGTTATACAGCTTAGGTATTAAAGCAATCAAAATTGAAGGACGCCAACGTAGCCCCACTTATGTTCGCGATATTAGCAAGACTTGGCGAAGTGCAATTGATAATTGTATCCGCCAACCGACGGAATTTTCAGCCAATGATGCAATGCGTCAATGCTTAACATCATACAGTGAAGGCTCGCAGACTACTCTGGGTGCCTATCATAAAAAATGGAAGTAGGAGCGAGAAGATGAAATATGCACTAGGGCCTATTCTATACTATTGGCCGAAAGCAAAAGTAGAGGCATTTTACGAACAAGCCGCCGATAGCAGCGCAGATATTATTTATTTAGGCGAAACAGTGTGCGCAAAACGCCGCGAGTTAAAATTAAAAGATTGGCTACATATTGCTCATCAGTTAAAAAAAGCAGGTAAAGAAGTATGCCTATCAACGATGACCTTATTAGAAACACAATCTGACTTATTTATGCTTAGGCGCTATTGCGATAATTTAGGTTTTACTGTTGAAGCAAATGATCTTGCTGCTGTTGAACATTTATCAAAACACCAAGTGCCATTTGTAACCGGTGCAGCCATTAACTGCTATAACGGAGAAACAGTGGCATTGCTGCATAACTTAGGAATGAAACGTTGGGTTATGCCCGTGGAGTTATCTAGAGACTGGCTGGCCACAATTCGACGCAGTGAATTAGTCAAAAACTTACCATTAGAGATTGAAGTATTTAGCTATGGTCATTTACCTTTGGCCTACTCATCTCGGTGTTTTACAGCTCGCTCCCTTGATAGAGCAAAAGATGATTGCCAACTATGCTGCATCGATTACCCTACAGGCCGCCAAGTAACCACCCAAGATCAGCAACAAATATTTGTCGTCAATGGGATTCAAACACAATCAGGGCAAAGATATAATTTAATTAATGAACAGCCAGCAATGCAAGGCTTAGTTGATGTAGTAAGACTCAGCCCTGAATCAGAGCAAACCTTGATTATGATTGACCGTTTTCGCGCTAATGAAGACGGCCATTACCCTATGGCCCTAGATAACGCTAAAGAGTGTAATGGCTACTGGCATCAAATTGCAGGTATGCAAAGCATGTAATTTTTTTAAGCTTCATAACTCGTTCAAGCTTACATTATGTAAGCTTGAACGAGTTATTTAATCAGCCACATACTGGACAATTTTTATCATGATGATAATAAAACTGTTGCTGCTGCGATGTAAGGCCATCAATGAAGAGCAATATACCAAATAATGGCTCGCCCACTGCAGTTATAATTTTCAGTGCTTCCAGCGCTTGCATCGCGCCAACAACCCCCACCACAGGGGCAAAAATTCCCGCTTCAACACAACTCAACTGTTGTTCACCAAACCCTCGAGCATAACAGCTGTAACATGGAGTATTTGGCGCATAATTAAAGCTGGTAACTTGACCTTCAAAGCGAATAGCAGCACCAGACACTAAAGGGGTTTTATGATTAAAACAGCTTTGATTAAGTTGCTGACGAATGGTTAAGTTATCAGTGCAATCGATCACCACATCATGACTTTTAACGAACTCTTCACGCTCATCATCCGTGAGTTTACGAGCAATCGCATTAACTTGGCACTGACTATTTAAGCCTGCAATAAATGCTTTGGCTGCCAAAGCTTTATTTTGCTGCAATTGCGATTCTTGATAAATCACTTGGCGTTGTAAATTAGTGACTTCAATCGTATCAAAATCAACTAAAGTTAACTGGCCAACGCCAGAACTGGCTAAGTAGGGTACACAACTACTACCAAGGCCGCCTAAACCAACTATCAATATTTTTGCGTTTAAGAGCGCTTCTTGGCCAGCAAAATCAATTTGCGGCAATAAAATATGGCGGCAATAGCGTAATGTTTGTGCATCATCAAGTTGCTTGGCAGATCCAGTGTGCTGTTTAGTCATGGTAAGACTCATTATAGATAATTCAATTGGGTTATACGGCTGTTTATTTATAAATTCAATACACCTTGTAATACGATCTAGTAATTATTGATGTTGATCATTCTTTCGCTATTTTGTTAAGTTTTTATCACGTCTCAAAAATACTAAAATAGTAATAAAGATCAATACTATAAAATAAAAATACCTCAATATAGGTAGTCGTGCAGTATCAAGCTACTCACCCAGTTGTATAGTGTATTTAAGCTAAGCCTCATATTATTTTAACTATTAAGACAACTCCGAGCTCGTTTGCCTTCGTTGATAACATGGTAAATAAGCCGTGGCTGAGCCACCGGGTTTAAAAAGAAATTTTTAAGCCTCCCTCTATTTGGAAAGGTGTTGACAATGTTACTAGACCCTCAAGGGCGTAGCTTTAGCTATTTACGCCTATCAATCACAGATTTATGCAACTATCGTTGTAACTATTGCCTGCCTGATGGCTTTAAGTGTGACCATAAGGCACATTATTTATCATTAGATGAAATTGCCGCAATTGTTAAATCATTTGCTCGGCACGGCGTAAATAAAGTACGAATTACGGGTGGAGAGCCTGCGTTACGACGTGATCTAAGTGAAATTATTGAGTTGGTAAAAAACACCCCAGGTATTGATAAAGTCGCGCTTACCACCAACGGCTATCAGTTATCACGACATATAAAAAGTTGGCAATCAGCAGGGCTTGATACCATTAACGTCAGCTGCGATAGTTTAGATCCACGGATGATGCAAGCCATTATCGGCCGTAATAATCTCGATGCCATCTTGCAAGGCATAGATGATGCAATCAGCATCGGTATAAAACAGGTTAAAGTCAACACAGTTTTACTTAAACAATATAATTATCAGCAGCTTGAGCAGTTAATAAATTGGGCTAAGCACAAACCTCTTACTCTTAGATTTATTGAACTAATGCAAACGGCCGACAACGGTGATTATTTTAATGTTAACCATGTCAGCGCCGAAGAAGTTGGCAGAGGTTTATTATCTGCTGGCTGGGTTGAAACTCTACGAGCAAAAAATGCTGGTCCTGCACGTGAATTTAGTCACAGTCAAGCCATTGGCAAGGTCGGTTTTATTGCCCCCTATAGCAAAGACTTTTGCGCCACCTGCAATCGGCTACGCGTTTCCTCACAGGGAAAACTACATTTATGCTTATTTGGTGATACAGGCTATGGGTTACGCCCATTTATTGATGCTAATAATGAACAACATCTCGATGACGCCATTAGTCAGTTTTTAACGCATAAAACAGGCTCACATTTTCTACATCAAGGTTATTCAGGAGCAACCACTGATCTAGCCATGCTAGGAGGCTAATATGGAACATTTTGGCGTCGTTTTAGCTGGCGGGCAATCTTCCCGTATGGGCGTAGATAAAGCCGACTTGATGTGGCATCAACATACGTTGTTACAGCACATGCTACAGCGTTTACGGGCAAGCCTATGTCAACATGTGTTGATCAGTCGTAATCATCATCAAGGTATTAACGATCGATTCAAGCATAAAGGCCCCTTAGCAGGCATTGATGCTGTATTACAACAACTTCCTGAACACTGTTTATTGACGGTTATCCCCGTTGATATGCCGTTACTAGAGAGTGCAGCAATAATCCACTTACAGACTTATGCAGCCAACACAAGACGCTCGGTGTATTACTCGCAGTCTTTTTTACCTTGCATTATTGTTGTTAACAATTCATTAAGGACTTATATTGAACAACAACTTAGCAGTGATGGAAATTACTCAATCAAAGGTATGCTATGTTTTATTGAAGCCGAACAACTGCTCCATCCTGAACCAAATCGTTTGTGCAATACCAACACCCCACAACAATGGGATGCCGTTATTAACACAGTAACAAATAATCACACGCATGCAGTGCGTTAACCGTTATCACATATTCTCGGAGCTCGTATGTCCCACTTAAAAGACAAAGTATTTACCCCTCTTAATATTGCGGTTTTAACTGTATCGGATACCCGTACAGAAGAAACCGATACCTCTGGCCAAGCTTTAGTAGAAGGACTAACTCAAAGCGGCCACCATCTAGCTGATAAAGCCATTGTAATTGATGATGTCTATAAAATTCGCGCTATTGTCTCAAAGTGGATTGCCAGCGATGATGTACAAGCCATTTTAGTTACTGGCGGCACTGGGTTTACTCAACGCGATTCAACGCCAGAGGCTCTTACACCACTATTTGATAAAGAAGTTGCAGGGTTTGGTGAATTATTTAGAGCCATTTCCTATGAACAAATAGGTACTTCCACCATTCAATCAAGAGCATTGGCAGGGCTTGCTAATCAAGTCATTATCTTTGCTATGCCAGGCTCAACCAATGCCTGTAAAACAGCGTGGGAAGGTATTTTAAAAGAACAATTAAATTGTCTCCACGGGCCATGTAACTTTGTTCCTCATGTAAAAAAATCACTCGCTGATAAATGCACAACAAGGAGCGCCTAATGCTTACTCATGTTGATCAACATGGCAAAGCAAGCATGATTGATGTTAGTGATAAACCAGCCAGCTGTCGCCAAGCCGTTGCTAATGCAAGTATTACTATGTCGACTGCGGCATTTGAGTTGTTAAAGAATAATGAGCACAAAAAAGGTGACGTACTGCAAGTAGCACGAATTGCGGGTATTCAAGCGGCAAAAAAATGTGCTGATTTAATTCCTCTTTGTCATCCATTAATGTTATCAAAAGTAGCGATAGACTTTAGTTTAGATGAACAAGCCTGTCGCGTTGATATAACTGCATTAGCAAAACTCACTGGCCAAACAGGGGTCGAAATGGAAGCGTTAACTGCGGCTTCAATTGCAGCATTAACCATTTTTGATATGTGCAAAGCAGTAGACTCTCGCATGCACATTGGCAATATTCAAGTAATTGAAAAACAAGGCGGAAAATCAGGTCATTTCATCAATACAGACCATTAATAATATGTACACCAGCACTTTGCAGCAGCGATCAATATGTGAAGTGTAAGGTGTTTTGGAGTAGCTATGATCACTTTACTATTTTTTGGCCGTTTAGCAGAGTTGTTAGACTGCCGACGATTGCAATTAGCCATTAATAATCCACTTGATGTTGCCAGTTTACGCCAATTATTGGCTGAAAAAGGCGCTAACTGGCAAGAGTTTTTAACAACCCAACATGCCTTAGTTGCCGTAAACCAAGCCATGGCGCAAGAACAAGCATCTATCAATGAAGGCGATGAAGTCGCTTTTTTTCCGCCGGTTACGGGAGGTTAGAATGATCAAAGTATGCACTGAAGACTTTGATCTAGGTGAGCTTACCAATCAATTACGACAAAAAAGCCCACAAAGCGGGGCAATTGTTAACTTTGTTGGCTTAGTGCGCGACATTAATCACGGGCAAAATGTCAGTAAGCTATTTTTAGAACATTACCCTGCGATGACCGAAAAGATCTTAGCGGATATTTGCAGCCGTGCTAAAACTCGATTTGCAGTGGATCATATTGACGTGATCCACCGTGTTGGTGAGCTCGGCTTAAACAGCCAAATTGTTTATGTTGGCGTCAGTGCTATACACCGAGGCGATGCGTTTAGCTGCTGCGAATATGTAATGGACTACTTAAAAAGTGAAGCGCCATTTTGGAAAAAAGAAAACCAAAACGGCCAACAAGTTTGGCTTGATGCAAATCCAAGCGATGTTGCCGCTAAAGCGCGTTGGGAACAATAATGAACAAAGCGATGTTGTGGCTTTGTTGCCTACTAATTAGTTTTCCAAGTTACCTTGTTTATAGCCAAGAACAACCGCTACGTCTTGCTGTGGCCAGTAATTTTAAAACGACTTTAGCGACCCTTGTTGACGATTTTAAGCGCCAACACACCTACTCAATAACAGTTTCGAGTGCATCAACGGGAGTGCTTTATCAACAAATTATCAAAGGTGCGCCGTTTGATTTGTTTTTTGCCGCAGACCAATTACGCCCACAACAATTGCTAGAGCAGGGGATTGCCAGCAGTAGCGAGCTGTACGCCTATGGTAGAGTCGCGTTTTATAGTGCCAAAACAGATCCTAGTTACGCCCATCAGCTAACAACGTTGCCAAGTAAATGCCGTATCGCGATTGCTAATCCAGCCTATGCGCCATATGGTATTGCTGCGAAAGAAGTGATTGCAGATCAACAAGCTTTGAGTCACTGCCAGCAAATAAAAGGGAGTAATATCGCTCAAGCCTTTCAGTTTACCCGATTACAAACTGTCGATTTAGGCATTGTTGCGTATAGTCATATACTTGAACAACATATTCCTGCGGCGCAATTTCAGCTACTGGATGAGCGTTACCAAGTCGCTCAGGCTGTTGCGGTATTAAACCGCCAGCAACAGAGCGACGCCGCACTCGTATTTATGCGTTATTTAGCAACGCCCAATGCGCAACTGATCATTAGCCAGGCAGGTTATCAAGGGGTTAGCCAATGAGTTTTGGCAGTACCGAGCTGATGGCCTTTTGGATCACTTTTAAACTGGCGCTGTTAACCAGCAGTATACTTATGGTGCTCTGCATCCCTCTAGCATGGTGGCTTAATAATAGTCGCTCTTTAGTATCACGGTTGATTGAGTCTTTGGTCACACTGCCTATAGTGTTGCCACCCACAGTATTAGGCTTTTATTTATTAATAGCTTTTGCGCCAACAACTATTCTTGGCCATCAATTTGAAGTTTTAACTGGTCAGCAACTGGCCTTTTCGTTTTCTGGTATTTTATTAGGTTCACTGTTTTATTCATTACCGTTTGCAATGCAGCCACTGCAAACCGCGTTTGCACAGTTTGATAATAAAGTTCTCGATGCCGCTCATTCTTTGGGAGCAAGCCCCGCACAGGCATTTTTTCAGGTAACATTACCTTTATGTAAGCACGGTATTATCAGTGCAGCGTTATTGTGTTTTGCACATACGGTAGGTGAGTTTGGAGTTATTTTAATGATCGGCGGTAACATCCCAGGCGAAACCCAAGTGTTGTCTGTGGCTATTTTTGACGCAGTAGAGACTATGGATTATGCCAAAGCCTATAACCTTTCTGCAGCGCTGCTAATATTTGCGGTAATCACCTTGGTGATGATCAATATTCTCAAACGTAAAGAGCAAGATTATGCTAAATGTTGATTGCCAACTCACCTTGCCAGTGCAGACCTTGAGTTATCAGCTCAAAACGCCTGACGGAATCACCTGTTTAGGGATCAAAGGCGATTCGGGTTGCGGTAAAACCACCTTACTGCGGATCATTGCGGGGCTTGAGCAACATGTCCACGGCAATGTTGAATTTGCCCAGCAACAATGGCAACACAGCCAACAAAAAAAGTTTGTCCACGCCAGCGAGCGTAATATTGGCTTCGTATTTCAAGATGCACGATTATTTGCCCATTTAAGCGTCGCGCAAAACATTCAATTTAAAGGTAACAAACGCGCTTTACCA
The DNA here is from genome assembly GCF_030436385.1 of Pseudoalteromonas sp. KG3. NCBI lineage: Bacteria > Pseudomonadati > Pseudomonadota > Gammaproteobacteria > Alteromonadales > Pseudoalteromonadaceae > Pseudoalteromonas > Pseudoalteromonas sp. KG3. The sequence continues at coordinate 783,555 of NZ_CP098524.1, read as the reverse complement.
GGATTTGAATTTGAGCGAGTAATCGAAACCTTAGATGTTGGCCATTTACTGAGTCGCCGACCGGCCAACTTATCAGGAGGAGAAAAACAACGAGTGGCTATTGCACGAGCACTCAGTAGCCAGCCGCGTTATCTGATGTTTGACGAACCACTGACCGGCATAGATCATAATCACAAAGTGGTTATTTTAAATTACTTAGCAGAGTTAAAACATGAGTATGCGATACCGATGATTTATGTGTCACATCTTGATGATGAATTACAAAAAATTAGCGATGGAATTATTAATTTAAACCTCAAACACAAACCGTTTACTACGTTAATAAATTCAAACCAAGCACATGCGTAAACGTATGTGCTGTCGACAGTTACAAATACTTATAATGAATAATTTCAACCTGCTGCGAGGCCAATACACCGTCACTTTCAGCTGGTAGAATGACATGACAATTTGCACGGCTTAATGCCGATAAAATACCCGAGCCTTGCAACCCAGCGCTTTCAACATACCATTGTCCATCAGCCGTTTGCGTAGCAATACCGCGTTGAAATTCAGTGCGTCCAGGGCGCTTTTTAAAGTCCGCTTGTGCAATAGCTTTAATCGCTATTTCACCCATAATCTGATGCCCTTGGCGTAGCTTAATAAAAGGAATACCTAATCGGTCAAAGGTAATAGCCGCAGATACAGGATTACCTGGCAAGCCTAAAAAGGCACACTTACCAACTTGCCCAAAGGCAAACGGTTTACCCGGTTTTATAGCAAGTTTCCAAAAGTTTATATCCCCCAATTCACTGAGGATCTCCTTTACATAATCAGCATCACCGACCGATACACCACCTGAGGTGATCAATACATCGGCCCATTCTGTCGCTTGAGTAATCGCATTGGCAATAGCTTCACGCTGATCAGCGATAATGCCAAAATCGCGGATATCCACCCCCATTGGAGCTAACATCGCCATAACTAACTGGCGGTTTGAATCAAAAATTTGCCCCTCTTTAAGCGCATTACCCGGTTCAACTAGCTCATCCCCGGTTGAAATAAGTGCGACTTTAAGTTGACGTAACACGCTGACTTTAGGCACGCCAATAGCGCACAACAAACCAATATCGCGCGCTTGTATTACATGACCTTTACTAAGCACCACATTACCAGCGGCAATATCTTCGCCTTGCACACGTACATTAGCCCCTGCTTTTACTTGAGCTTGTAAACTAATGTACTCACCATCTCGATTTACTTGCTCTTGCATTATGACAGTGTCGGCACCTTTGGGCATCATTGCACCCGTCATGATACGAGCACATTGACCAGTGCTAAGTGCTTGTTTACTTGGGTGTCCAGCTAATGAGGTAGTGACGACTTCTAGTTGATTAAAATCATTCAGGTCTTGATGATTGCATGCATAGCCGTCCATCGCCGAATTAGCGTAAGGAGGAATATTAAAATTTGATACCACGTCAGCGGCCAATACTCGTCCCAATGCATCTTGCACTTTTATAGTTTGTTGTTCAGCTACAGCTGTTGCCGTTGCTAATAATTTTGCTAGTGCATCGTCAAATGCTAAAAGCGGTGTTTTTAATGCATCACAACCACAATCCATACTCACCTCTAATGTTGTTGATCAACCATCCACACGGCAGCTTCTACCCGTGAACGGAAATTGAGTTTTTTCAATAAATGCTTCACATGTACTTTTACTGTGCCATCAGAAATATCCAGCTCCCGCGCTATTAATTTATTGCTTAACCCTTTAGCGATCAGTTTTAAAATCTCGAGCTCTCTGCTTGTTAGTCCCGACAAGGGGTTCTCAGGTTTGCGATTTGGTTTTCTAAGTGCGGTAGCGAGTGTATGAGTTAAACATTCACTAATAGCCATTCGCCCAGTGGCTGCTTGCTTAATATGCTCAACAATGTCTTCAGGTTCCATATCTTTAAGCAGATAACCATCGGCACCATTAGTAATAGCAGAGATCACATCTTCGTCATTATCTGACACACTTAACATAATAACACGAGAGCTAACACCTTGGTTTCGAAGCTCCTTTACTGTTTCAAGACCATCCATGCCTTGCATATTCAAATCTAAAATAATAATGTCAGGATCAAGTTCCAACGCTGCAGTTATGGCATCTTTACCATTACTGTGTTCGCTTATTACTTGCAGCTCATCTTCCAGCTCAATTAATTGGTTCAACCCTTTGCGAAATAATGGATGATCGTCCACTAACATCACTGTAGTCACATTTTCTTGTGCGATAGAAGTATTCATCTTGCTCCTTTACTAACTCGGCTAAGTATTGTGAATGATGACGATTAAATCACTCAGCTTAGTTGATGTATATCATAAAATGATAGCTTAACAGTTCTTCACTATTTCTGCTCAACGCCACAAGCTACTCACTAATGGGTAGCCTGTGGCGTTGATAAACAACGTAAGTAATTAATTAATAATATAAATTAATACATCGTTCATATATAGCTTCAACATCTATATTTATAGGTACTTTTAGCTACTGCATTGAGTCTATTGTGAATGTACCGCTTAAAAGCGATATTTTGCCATAACTAATTTAGCATACAGCGACTCTATAATGCGTGATATAGACAAGTGGGACCCTGAAGATGACTCCTTTTGGCGCCAAAATGGAGAAAAAATAGCAAATAGAAACTTATGGATCTCTATAAGTAGTTTATTTTGTGGTTTTTCAGTGTGGATGTATTGGGGCGTTATTACTGTTCAGATGCTCAATTTAGGCTTTTATTTTAGTTATGAGCAACTGTTTAGTTTAATCGCTATTGCTGGTTTTAGCGGCGCGACGCTAAGAATTCCCAGTAGCTTTTTTATCCAATTATGCGGTGGCCGCTACACAATTTTTTTTACCACGGCATTATTAATAATACCTGCTATCGGCACTGGAGTGGCGTTACAAGATAAAAACACATCGCTGTGGGTATTTCAATTGATGGCATTATTATCGGGAATTGGCGGTGGTAACTTCACGTCATCAATGTCCAATATCAGCTTTTTCTTTCCTAAAAAACGGCAAGGTTTAGCACTGGGTTTAAATGCAGGGTTAAGTAATTTTGGCGTGACGGCAATGCAACTCATAGTACCATTGGTTATGAGTAGTGCGGTGTTTGCAGGTGAACCGCTACAGTTAATAAATGCCTCAGGCACATTGCTTGGTAAACTGCCCGAAGGTAGCGATACGTATATTCAAAATGCGAGCTATATTTGGGTGCTTTTTTTAGTGCCGATAACATTTTTATGTTGGTTTGGAATGACTGACATTAATAGCAAAGATGTATCGCCATATTTAGCTAGCCCGCTCAAAGCATTTAGTCTAATTTCCCTCATGTTGTTGATCAGTCTTTTTTGGGCTGCTTGGGGCTTATGGCTCATACTGCCAGCTCACGCCAACGGTGCAGATATAGATATTCCTAAAGAAATTGTGTTGACATTTGTAATTTTAGCCACTTTATTTTGTTTAAAATCACTTCCAGGTACAGTAAATCGCAGCTTAAGCAAGCAGTACACTATTTTTAACAACAAACATACTTGGGTAATGGGTATTATATATACTATGACCTTTGGCTCATTTATTGGCTTTGCGGCTGCATTTCCATTCGCGATTAAAGTGATTTTTGGCTATCAACACATCATGGTTGATGGCGTAATGACGCACACTACAGTTAATACAAACGGCCCAAGTGCTTTGATGTATGCATGGATGGGGGCTTTTATTGGCGCGCTTATTCGCCCACTGGGTGGTTGGTTAGGCGATCAATTTGGTGGAGCTTTTGTGACCCAAGCTTGTTGTATCGTTATGGTGCTAAGTACATTGGGCGCGTCTCATTACATGCAACTGGCTTTTCACAGCGCTAACCCTGAAGAATATTTTTTAGAATTTTTCAGCCTATTTCTAATCTTATTTTCAGCAACTGGAATTGCTAATGGCTCAACATTTAAAACAATTGCAGTGGTCTTCCCTAAAGAGCAAGCAGGCCACGTATTAAGTTGGACTTCGGCAATAGCGGCTTACGGCGCATTTTACATTCCAAGCGTTTTAGGTGAACAAATAAGTGCAACCACACCTGAAGCCGCACTGATTAGTTTTACTATTTTCTATACAGTATGTTTATTTATAAACTGGTGGTTTTATCTGCGTAAAGAAGGCGAGTTTTACAATCCTTAAAACCACTTTAATCTCTAGTCAGGTCAAATTCACTGCACGACAAAACTGCCAAGTCATACCTCACTTGGCATTTTTCGCTCTGCTTTATTGAGATACTGAGGGTAAAAGCTAAATGTAACTTGTGCGCCCCCCTCAGGACGATTAACTAATAAGAATTCACCACCGAGAGAGTGACTTCGCTCTTGCATAATTATCGTGCCATAATGATTCAATTCTTGTTGTTTATCATCTATTCCAATTCCATTATCAGCAATCACAACTTTCACTTGCTGATCGTCTTGTTCAATAAAATGAATAAATATCTCAGTACCCTGTGAGTGAGTGATAGCATTTTGTAATGCCTCTTTAGTGATCTGTAATAAGTGAATTTCTTCATTAGGTGTAAACGGGATATGCGCTGTTTTATAATTTAAACTAATATCAATATCACTGCGTTTTGCTAATGTTTGGATTGTTTGTAAAACTGCGCACTCTAATCCTTCACTGTCAATATGTAATCTAAAAGTAGTTAACAACTCACGTAGTTGACGATAGGCGGAGTTTAGCCCTTCTTTGAGCTCTGTGACTGGGGATGTGAGTTTAGCGTCTTCAGGATAGTCGTTAATTGCTCGTTGAATACAAGTTACTTGGATTTTTAAATAAGATAACGACTGCGCGAGTGAATCATGCAATTCACGAGCAATAATTGAGCGCTCGTTAAGTAAAGTAATACGACGTTGTTGATCTCTTTGATTACGCATACTCAATGCCAACGCAAGTTGTTCAGCGACACTTTTTAATAACTGCTGTTGCCACAATTGTATTTTTGATTCTGGTTCAAGAGTGACCACAATGATTCCATAATGTAAGCCACTTTTCTCAATAACATACCGATGCTGTAGTACTTGATGTTGATCTACTAAAGTAACAATTGCAGTTTCTCCCGATAAACACTCACCACACTCTTTATGTTCACAATTTTGCGACTGAGTACGGCCAGTTTCAGTGAGTATGTGTTGATAAGGCACATCACCTTCGGGAGTCAGTAAACATAAATCAATATTACTTAAACCACTTACTTCGCTTACTTGATGGATCACGCGATTATAATTTAACTCTCCCGCACGGGATTCATTCACTTCTTGGGCAACCTGATAGAGTAAAGTAAGTATTTGATTACTGCGTTTGAGCTCTTGGGTTTTTCTTTCAACCCGTTGCTCCAAATCACCATAAATACGAGCAATACGCTGGTTATAATTATTAAAAGTAGTTGCCAACAATCCCAACTCATCTTCACAAATAACAGTAAAACGCTGGGTTAAATCTCCCCTTGATGATTTACGCGCCACATCGGTCAGCTCTTTTAAAGGCAATGCGATATGTTGATGTATCGAATATAAAGATAAACAAACAAATAATAACGTGACAAATAATGTCGATATTTGAATCAACCTTAATGTTGTCAAGCGTTTTTCAAAAATGCTTTGATAACCCAGCACTAAATTATCCAAAGACGTGACAAAGTTTGTCAATGGAGCAATCACCGGACTAACACTCTCTTGCGTTAATGAGTTCAGTATCAAAGGTTTGACAATTGTTTGCCATTGCGCCTTTATTTGGCTGTAATCATACTTTTGTTCTGTGAGTTGATCTGATGAAAAGTCTTTTTGTAATAAAGGGTTATTAAACGAGTGTTCAAACTCATCAATCAAAGTTAACACTGTTTGGTGATGGTTCTGTTGTTTAGTTTGCTGATACAAAGCCACTTCTGTAGTCAGCTGGTAGCTTTTCATCCGCATTGAGCCAGATAAGTTTATTGCGGCGCCATCAAATTCACTGAGCTGTGACATATACATAGATGAAAAAATACTGGTGAATGCCATCAGAATAACGCTTATCATCATCACTGAAATACGAAAAACGACTGACCGACTTACTTTTTTAAACATTGCGACACCCAAAATTAGTAACTACCCAAAAATATCTTTAATGCATTAAAAACAACTTTTTTACTGACCTACAAAGCGCTACCCAGCCAGTATAAAGGGCATGAACAATACCGATATACCTCATTGTAGGTATTAGCTAATCCCTTGGCCAGCCTGTAACTTTTCTACCTTGATCCATATCAACAATTAATTCCTTACACTGCTTATTATCGTTTTAAAACGAACGTACTTTTGGCTCATCGTCACCGAGCTAAATAGCCTACGAAATTGCAATGTTGGAGTGAAAAATGAGTCACTTTTTAGATAAATTACAGTTTTTCAAAACTGAAAAAAAAGCCTTTGCAGGCAACCATGGGGTTACCACCAATGAAGATCGCAAATGGGAAGACAGTTATCGCCGCCGCTGGCAATACGATAAAATAGTCCGTTCAACGCATGGGGTTAACTGTACCGGTAGTTGTAGCTGGAAAATCTACGTAAAAGATGGCCTAGTTACTTGGGAAACCCAACAAACCGATTACCCGCGTACCCGCCCAGATTTACCAAATCATGAACCTCGTGGCTGTCCGCGTGGCGCAAGCTACTCTTGGTATATTTATAGTGCGAATCGACTCAAACATCCAAAAGTACGTAAACGTTTAATCAGACTTTGGCGCGCTGCCAAACAACAACATAGCGACCCAGTACTTGCATGGGCATCAATTGTTGAAGACTCAACAAAAACTCAAGAATATAAGCAGCAACGTGGCTTAGGTGGCTTTGTTCGCGCTGACTGGCAAGAAGTAAACGAAATTATCGCCGCTGCCAATATTTATACCACGAAGAAACACGGCCCAGATAGAGTCGTTGGTTTTTCCCCAATTCCAGCGATGTCAATGGTGTCGTACGCAGCAGGCGCACGTTACTTATCATTAATGGGTGGCAACTGCCTGAGTTTCTATGATTGGTATTGCGACTTACCACCGGCATCACCACAAATTTGGGGTGAACAAACCGACGTACCTGAATCAGCCGATTGGTATAATTCAAATTATATTTTAGCCTGGGGCTCAAACGTTCCACAAACAAGAACACCGGATGCTCACTTTTTAACGGAAGTACGTTATAAAGGCACGAAAGTAGTTGCTATTACTTCAGATTACTCTGAGTTGTCAAAACTGACCGATCACTGGTTATCGCCTAAGCAAGGCACTGACTCAGCACTGGCAATGGCCTTTGCGCATGTTATTTTAAAAGAGTTCCATGTTGACGGCCACAGCGACTACTTCAGTGAGTATGTGCGCACCACCACTGACTTCCCCATGTTGGTTATGCTTGATGAAAACGAGCAAGGTCAATTAAATCAAGGTCGTTTTTTACGTGCCTCAGATTTAGCCGATGACTTACAACAAGAAAATAATCCTGAATGGAAAACCATTGCGCTTAATGAAATTGATAACCAATTGGTATCACCAACGGGCTCTGTAGGCTATCGTTGGGGTGAAAAGGGTAAATGGAATATCAAACAGCTTGATGGTCATTCAGGTGCTGATGTTAAACTGCAAGTCAGTTTAAAAACCAATCATGACGAAATAGTTGCGGTTAACTTCCCATATTTTGGGGGGGGTGAGCATGAGTTTGGATATTTCCAAAATACCAGCCATGACGATATCTTACCACGTAAAGTACCAGCCAAACGTATCACGTTAAAAAATGGCAGCCAAGTACTCGTGACCACCGTATATGACTTAACCGTAGCAAATTACGGAGTAGACAACGGTTATGACGATCCAAACGTGGCAACCAGTTACGATGATGACATTCCTTATACACCAGCTTGGCAAGAACAAATTACCGGCGTTCCTCGCGGTGATGTGATTCAAATTGCTCGTGAGTTTGCACAAACTGCAGATAAAACCCGTGGTCGTTCAATGATCATTGTGGGCGCAGGCTTAAATCACTGGTATCACATGGACATGAGCTATCGCGGCATCATTAACATGCTGATGATGTGCGGTTGTATCGGGCAATCTGGCGGCGGCTGGGCTCACTATGTAGGCCAAGAAAAGTTACGTCCGCAGACAGGCTGGCAACCATTAGCATTTGGCCTTGATTGGCAAAAGCCACCTCGTCATATGAACGGGACGTCGTTCTTTTATAACCACTCAAACCAGTGGCGTTATGAAAAACTACGTATGGATGAAATCTTATCGCCTGTAGCCAACAAAGAAAAATGGCAAGGTTCCATTATTGATTTTAACGTTCGCGCAGAGAAAATGGGCTGGCTACCATCAGCACCACAATTTAACGTTAACCCGTTAGAGTTATGTAAAACGGCGGCTAAAGAAGGGTTATCTGCGAAAGATTATGTAGTGAAAAACCTCAAATCAGGAGCTTTAAAATTTGCCTGTGAAGAGCCTGACGAGCCAGAAAATTTCCCGCGTAATATGTTTATTTGGCGTTCAAACTTATTGGGTTCATCAGGTAAAGGGCATGAGTACATGCTACGTCACTTACTAGGCACTAAACACGGACTACTCGGTAAAGATTTAGGCGAAAGTGATGGCATTAAACCTGAGGATGTAAAATGGCAAGATGAAGCAGTTGAGGGCAAACTTGATTTAGTGGTAACCCTTGACTTCAGAATGTCGACTACTTGCTTATATTCAGACATCGTTCTACCAACGGCAACTTGGTATGAAAAAGATGATATGAACACCTCAGATATGCACCCATTTATTCACCCGCTGTCAAAAGCCGTTGATCCGGCTTGGGAAGCACGTTCTGACTGGGATATTTTCAAAGGGATTGCAGATGCGTTCTCAAAACTATGTGATGGCCATTTAGGGAAAGAAAAAGACCTTGTTTCAGTACCCATATTGCATGACACGCCAGCCGAAATTGCCCAACCATTTGGTGTAAAACAGTGGTGGAAAGGTGAGTGTGAGTTAATACCGGGTCAAACCGCACCAAACTTTGTTGAAGTTGAACGTGATTACCCAAACTTGTACGAACGTTTTACCTCTTTAGGACCACTTCTTGAAAAACAAGGTAATGGCGGTAAAGGTATTAACTGGGATACTAAAAACGAAGTTGCATTCTTGGGTGAGTTAAATAAACGCGCACGTACTGATGGCGATGCCAATGCTCGTCCAAAAATTCAAACTGCCATTGATGCCGCTGAAGTTATCTTATCGTTAGCGCCTGAAACTAACGGCCAAGTAGCTGTAAAAGCATGGCAAGCACTGGGCGAGTTTACTGGTATTGACCACACTCATTTAGCCCGTCCGAAAGAAGAAGAGAAAATTCGTTTTCGTGACATTCAAGCGCAGCCGCGCAAAATTATTTCGTCACCGACTTGGTCTGGTCTTGAAGATGAGCATGTATCTTATAACGCAGGGTATACCAATGTTCATGAGCAGATCCCATGGCGCACTGTGACGGGTCGTCAGCAGTTTTATCAAGACCATGAATGGATGCGCGATTTTGGCGAGTCAATGTGTGTGTACAAACCCCCGATTAACTTAAAAACCGTTCAGCCGATTATGAATAAAAAGCCAAATGGTAATAAAGAAATTGCACTGAACTGGATCACACCACACCAAAAGTGGGGTATTCATAGTACTTACTCTGACAACCTCTTGATGCTAACACTGTCTCGCGGTGGACCCATTGTATGGATATCAGAAACGGATGCTAAAAAAGCGGATATTAAAGATAACGATTGGATCGAAGCTTTTAATGTTAATGGTGCGCTTGTCGCACGTGCCGTTGTATCACAACGAGTACCAGAAGGTATGAGTATGATGTATCACGCTCAAGAGCGGATCGTTAATATTCCTGGAGCTGAGACAACGCAAACCCGAGGTGGTATTCATAACTCAGTGACTCGTGCAGTCATGAAACCGACTCATATGATAGGTGGTTACGCGCAGCAATCTTATGGTTTTAACTATTACGGTACCGTCGGCTGTAATCGTGATGAGTTTGTTGTTATTCGTAAAATGAGCAAAGTTGATTGGTTAGATACCGAGTAAGGGGCACAGTATGAAAGTAAGAGCGCAAATAGGCATGGTGTTAAACCTTGATAAATGTATCGGTTGTCACACTTGCTCAGTCACCTGTAAAAACGTTTGGACCTCGCGTGAAGGGGTTGAATATGCTTGGTTTAATAATGTTGAAAGTAAACCTGGGGTAGGTTATCCAAAAGAATGGGAAAACCAAGAGAAGTGGAATGGCGGTTGGCAGCGGCATAAAAGCGGTAAAATAACTCCAAAGCAAGGCGGAAAGCACCGTATTTTAGCCAATATTTTTGCCAACCCAGATTTGCCAGAAATAGATGATTACTACGAACCATTTGATTTTGATTATCAACACCTGCACACCGCAGGTGAAAGTAAACATCAGCCAGTGGCACGTCCACGCTCGTTAATAACGGGTCAGCGGATGGAAAAAATAAACTGGGGTCCAAACTGGGAGGAGATCTTAGGGACTGAATTTGAAGAGCGTCGTCGCGATAAAAACTTCGACAATATTCAAGCTGATATTTATGGTCAGTTTGAAAAAACCTTCATGATGTATCTGCCTCGTTTATGTGAACATTGCTTAAACCCCGCATGTGTTGCATCGTGCCCAAGTGGTGCAATTTACAAACGTGAAGAAGATGGCATCGTACTGATTGACCAAGACAAATGCCGCGGCTGGCGGATGTGTGTCAGTGGTTGTCCTTACAAAAAAATCTACTACAACTGGAAAACTGGCAAATCAGAAAAATGTATTTTCTGTTATCCACGTATCGAAAGTGGTCAGCCAACGGTGTGTTCAGAAACCTGTGTAGGCCGTATACGTTACCTTGGGGTCATGCTGTATGACGCAGACCGGATTGAAGAAGCCGCATCGGTTGAAAACGAACAAGACTTATATCAAGCTCAGTGCGACATTTTTCTTGATCCACATGATCCTGATGTACAAGCCGCGGCACGTAAAGAAGGGATCCCACAAAACTGGTTAGATTCTGCAATGCAGTCGCCAATTTACAAAATGGCGATGCAATGGAAAGTGGCACTCCCACTGCATCCTGAATACAGAACACTACCTATGGTGTGGTATATCCCACCCCTTAGCCCAATCCAAAGTGCTGCAACACAAGGGCATATTGGTGTAAATGGCGTGATCCCTGATCTTAAATCGTTGCGAATTCCTATTAAGTACTTAGCAAACTTACTCACCGCAGGTGAAGAAGCACCCGTTATAACGGCCCTTGAACGTATGCTTGCAATGCGTGCATACAAACGTTCAGAGCAAGTGGACGGTGTGGAAGACTTAGCCGTACTTAAACAAGTCGGTCTAACACAAGCACAAGTGGAAGACATGTACCAAATTATGGCACTAGCTAACTACGAAGATCGTTTTGTGATCCCAACCAGCCATAAAGCCTATGCTGCTGATGCCTACGACATGAAGAATAGTTGCGGTTTCACCTTTGGTAATGGCTGTAGTAATGGCAGTAGTGAAAGCAACTTATTTGGCGCTAAAAGCCAAGGCGTTCGCCAAGTCATTCCTATTGAAGTACAGGATTAATATTATGATTTTACGATTATTATCACGATTCATAGATTATCCCAGTGAGCAATTACATGAGCACAAAGCTGATTTTTTAGCCCTAGTTGCAGATGAAAATCGTTTACCAGAGGATATAAAAGCACAGTTAAGAGATTTTATTGAGACCCGTTTATCAATGGACTTACTTGATTGGCAAGCAGAGTATGACGGCTTATTTGAACGTGGCCGTTCACTTTCTCTATTATTTTTTGAGCATGTTCATGGTGAGTCTCGCGATCGAGGTCAAGCAATGATTGACTTAATTGCCCAATATAAACTTGCTGGCTTAAATATTAGCGTACGTGAACTCCCTGACTATGTGCCTTTATATTTAGAGTTTGTTGCCACTCAGCCTGTAGATACTCAAGCGGGCTGGTTGCAAGATGTTGCTCATATCATGGCATTGTTAACCGCTCGCTTACAAAAGCGTGAAAACAACTACCAAGCAGTATTTTCTGCAGTTCTCGCGCTTAGCGGTGTTGAAGTGGAATTAACAGAAATACATCAGCAGATTGCCGATGAAAAACGCGATGACACCAAAGAAGCTATTGATAAAGTGTGGGAAGAGGAAGCGGTAACCTTTGGCGGCGATGCTGTCAATGGTGGTTGCCCAACCACACAAAATCGTCCATCCGTTGAGCAAAATCGTAGCAATGAGCTGCCTATTTCGTTTGTTGATGCAGCAGCCAACAGTAATCCACATAACCAAATAAGGGGTAATTTATGAGCTACTTAGACACACTTTTATTTGGGATCTATCCCTATATTGCCGCCGCCGTTTTATTTATAGGCTGCTTGGTTCGTTATGACCGTGAGCAGTACACGTGGAAAACAGGCTCCAGTCAATTGCTAGAAAGTAAACAGCTGAAAAAAGGTTCAAGGCCTTTTCATATTGGTATCATCATGGTGCTCATGGGCCATTTTGTGGGACTCTTAACACCTCACCAAGTGTGGGACTTTTTAAATGTCACAGCAGCATTAAAGCAAAAAATTGCGATGGGTTTAGGTGGCTTTTTCGGCTTAGTTTGTTTTTATGGCTTAACCATTTTACTTATTCGTCGTTTAACAAACCCTCGGGTAAGAGCAAGCAGCTCAACTATGGATATCCTAATTTTAGTTGGCCTTTATATTCAGCTAATCTTAGGCTTGATCAGTATTTTGTTCTCATTCTCACACTTAGATGGCAGCGAAATGCTAAAAATGATGAGCTGGGCGCAAAATATTGTCACTTTTGATCTGCAACAAGCAACTGCAGCAATATCCTCAGTTGGCTTTATTTATAAAGCACACATATTTTTCGGGCTTACCCTACTAATTATATTTCCTTTCAGTCGCTTAGTGCATATTTGGAGTGTACCGGTAGGATATATAAAACGTAACTATCAAGTGGTTCGAAACAAATAATAGCCATAAATTGTAAGATAGAGCGCTTAAACGGTTCTATCTTACTTTTCATAAATCGTGTTTATGTGCACTTTAAGGGGCCTTTTATGAGCTTATTAAATACACCAGATGTTTTAGTTAATAAAGTAAAAATTCCAACTCAATTAATCGATGCTGAAATTCAATATCATCCAGCCGCAACCCGCCGCGAAGCGATGATCCAAGCCACTGAAGCACTGATCATCGCTGAACTTTTTAAACAACGAGCCAGTGAACTGAACATAATCGAGGCAAATGATGAAAACGAAGAGTACATCGCTCGTTTAATCGATTTAGAAGTCGCAATTCCCAAAGCCAGTAATGAAGAGTGTCGTCGCTACTTTAGCGCAAACCAACAAAAGTTTCATTCAAGTCCAATTGTTGAGGTGAACCATATTTTAATTGCCTCTGATCCAAAAGATTTAGAGCAACGAGAAGAAAGTAAAGAGCAGGCTAAACAGGTGCTATTACAACTGGCAGAAAACCCGAGCCAATTTAGCCAATTTGTAAAATCATTATCAGCCTGTCCATCAAAAGAGCAAGGCGGCAATTTAGGGCAAATTAGTTCAGGTCAAACAGTACCAGAGTTTGAACGCGCTATTTTTGCAGCCAAGCAAGGCCTTATTAACTACCCTGTTGAAACACGCTACGGCCACCACATCGTGAAGATTGCTCGGAAAATAGAGGGTGAAGCGCTACCCTATGAATACGTACAACAAAAAATTACTGATTATCTAAACGAAAAGGTACGGCACAAAGCGATTGCGCAATATATACAATTACTTGCCGACGAAGCCTGTATTAAAGGTTTTACCTTTAAAGCGAATGAGTCACCGCTTATTCAATAATGGAGGCAGCTAATGAGTAATCCTTTTCAAGCCAAATGGAGTAAGCAGGGCCACTCATTGTGCCTTGGTCATTGGATCGTTAGCTACCAAGACACAGCTATTATCTTACCCGATAAGCAACTCAATAATGATATGGGCACCTGGGGAGTTTACGATCCTATTTTTGATGATGATCCCGAATATTGCGAAGGCAAAGCCGAAGATGACTGGATCATCGCTAATGCAGACTGGTTAGCTGAAGTGTTTGTTAATCATAATATAGCCGTTACAGAGGAAAATATGCGCTGGTTTTATCAAGCAATTGACGAGCAAGATTGGCGCTGTGGAAGTTGCGGTGGCTGTATGTAACTTTTTGCTATAACTACCTATTTAGAGGGATAGTAAGCATACCTAATACCCATACAATAGGTGTATAACCCAAATATTGGAGCCGTTATGATCACCCAATTTAAAGATTTACTTAGTTACGCTAAAGAACAGCCAGATCCACAGCGGTTATTGTTTTTATTTGCTAAAACTGAATTATCAAACCCAAATAAAAGCAAAAAAAATGCCAAAGGCACGATTACTCCTACCATGTGTGTGGATAAATTGCCTAACGAAATCGTCAGTTATGAGTCGCTAATAAAGGAAGCAGACAACATCTCAAAAGAATGGGATTTTGTATTTATTTCAAGCCTTTCTGGTGTAAAAGGCCAACCACCTAGCACTGAAGATGCCGACCCTTACTTAAATAAAATGACCAATGATGTTACTTCTGGTCAAAATATTGCCCGTTATGTGGTGTTCGATCGCCAAGATAACCCGATTGAATTACTACCAAACTAACTTTAAAGCTTCCCAAGTAACAAACCGACTCAACTGAGTCGGTTTTTATTTTTCCAAAACTCTTTTCACTAGGGCGTGTTGACCTTTGTAGATTGAAATTTGTTCAATCTAGGGCCGATTTAATCGCGGCGCGAGGTTTGTAACCTAGTCGGCTAAGTAAAAATCGAGCAAAGCTTCCGCGTCCTGCTCACGCCCCTTACCTACATCCATGTAGGCAACAAAGAGTTAATCGCCCCTAGGAAGAACCCTTTGGGCAGCGCATGTTTGGAATTTATACTGCGTTACATAGGCTCTACCTTGTCTAAATATCAAACATACTGCTGTAAAATTAATCATGAAAGGTCAACACGCCCTAGAGCTTTTAACATACCGCGAATTGAACATTATCAATCCCTCGTTTCTAGCCAAAAATTATCAGACTGGTTTATCTATTTAGACGCACTTTGCCTACAAAATACCCCCTCAGTGGTATTGTTCAAAAACACCAAAATACCATATATTGACACAACTAACCAAAAAAACACCATATATAGTATGTTTAATATTTTACCACCCGATATTGTGTTTCAAGAAGTGCCTGAGGAAATATCTCTGGCGCTAACGGTAACTGGCTGTCAAATAGGCTGCAAAGGCTGTCACAGCCCATATATTTGGAACCCACAACACGGTATGCCCTTAACAGCAACAAGGCTAGCCGAGTTGCTTGATCAGTATGAAACCTTAATTACCTGTGTGGTGTTTTTTGGTGGTGAGTGGCAGCCCCAACAACTTTGCTTGTTATTGTCTCAATGCCAGACAGCAGGCTTTAAAACCTGTTTATACACGGGTGAAGAAGATGTTAGCGATACCATCAAAGCACACCTAGATTATTTAAAAACCGGCCCATGGCGCAGCGAAGTAGGTGGATTAGCAAGTCGCAACAGTAATCAACGCTTCATTGACATTGCGTCTAAAGAACAACTTAACCATTTATTTATTAAGGATTAATCATGTTGAAATTAACCCCACTGCAGTTACAACAAAAAGTATCATTTATACACAATTATCTAAATGCAGCTAATGCTGCCGATGGTTCAATATTCGATAGTAATGCAAATGTAAGCAGTAAAAATATCGCCACCTTAGAGGCCGAGATCAGCAAAGATATGTTGATCCAAATTAATCGCCAAGTCATGACTGACAAAATAACCTCATTATTTGGTCAACAACTCGCGCACGAGTATCAGCGTCAGATCAATGAACATGAGATTTACGTACATGATGAAACTAGCCTAAAGCCATACTGCGCCTCAATCACACTGTATCCTTTTTTACTTGATGGTCTAACCCAGCTAGGCGGAGAGTCAAAAGCGCCTAAACATCTGTCGTCATTTTGCGGTTCATTTGTCAATTTAGTTTTTGCCGTTAGCGCACAATTTGCAGGCGCTATTGCCACCGTTGAATTCTTAACTTACTTTGATCATTTTGCTCGTCGTGACTACGGCGATAATTACTTGACTGAGTATCCAAAAGAGATCGCTAATCACTTGCAACATGTTGTGTATGCCCTTAACCAGCCAGCCGCTGCACGAGGTTATCAAAGTGTTTTTTGGAATATTTCATTGTACGACCAGCCATATTTTTCGGCTTTATTTGGTGACTTTGTGTTCCCTGATGGTACTCGCCCTGCCTATAATAGTATCAATGCGTTACAAAGCTATTTTATGGATTGGTTTGGCGCAGAGCGCGAAAAAGCCGTACTGACGTTCCCGGTAGTAACAGCCGCATTACTTACTCAAAATCAACAATTTCAAGATCCTCAATTTAAACAATTTTGCGCAGCTCAACTAAGTAAAGGAAATTCATTTTTCATGTATGTGAGTGATGACCCTGATTCACTCGCATCATGCTGCAGATTACGTAATGAGATGAGTGACAATCAATTTTCATATACGCTAGGAGCAGGCGGGATCTCAACGGGTTCAATTAATGTGATCACCTTAAATATGAACCGACTAGAGCAAGATAGCCGAGATCTAGCGCAAGAAATAGAAAAAATCCAACGCTATCAAGTCGCCTATCGCGCACTCATGCAAGACTATTTAGACAGCCATATTTTAAGTGTCTACGATGCCGGTTTTATTAATATGGATAAGCAATTTTTAACCATTGGTATTAATGGCATGGCAGAAGCCGCTGAATTTAGAGGTATAACTGTAGGTAATAATACAGTTTATAAAAAATTTGTAAGTGAACGCCTACATACTATATACAGTTTAAATAAAAAGGCCAAAAAGCAGTATGGTTATTTATTTAACACCGAATTTGTGCCTGCTGAAAATCTCGGTATAAAAAACGCGAAATGGGATAAAGATGATGGCTACCAAGTAAACCGCGATTGCTATAATTCATATTTCTATGTTGTTGAGGATGACAACATCAATCACTTAGATAAGTTTATATTACATGGCAAAGAAATTATTCAATACCTTGATGGTGGCTCAGCACTGCACTTAAACCTTAGCGAATCATTGGATGCACAGCAATACGAAAAGCTACTGAATGTAGCCGCAAATACTGGGTGTAACTATTTTTGCATTAACGTTAAATGCACTATTTGTAATGATTGCGAACACATAGATAAAGTTACTCGCTTACAGTGCGAACAATGCCATAGTGATAATATAGATCACGGCACCCGCGTGATTGGTTATTTAAAGCGCGTATCGGCATTTTCAAAAGGGCGTAGAGATGAGCATCAACGCCGTTATTATCATGTCGACTAAAATCAATAAAGTTCTAATTGTGCACGCGGTATTAACGACTGCGTGCCCAGACGTTTATTTGACGGTAGAGCTTAGTACGCACCTTCGCTATAAATAAGCTCATAACTGTGACTGTATATCTCTAGGATATTGCCAAACGGGTCTTCCATATAAATCATGCGGTAGGGCTTTTCGTCTGGGTAATAATAACGCGGCTCTGCCATACGCTTTTTACCACCGGCTGCAACAATGCGCTCAGCAAGTTCTTCTAGATGAGGGTCTTGCACACAGAAGTGGAACACGCCGGTTTTCCAATACTCAAAGTTATCGTCTGGACTTTGTTGGTTTTTAAATTCAAACAGCTCCACACCAATTCGGTCGCCAGTTGATAAATGCGCGATCCGAAATTTATCCCAGTTGGCACCAAATACGTCAGTACACATTTGCCCAATTGCGCTATCGTCTTCAACTATTTCGGTTGGTTTCATAATTACATACCAACCTAAAACTTGAGAATAAAACTCAACGGCTTTTTCAAGATTTGGCACTGAAATACCAATGTGTGAAAAATTACGTGGATAAACGTTGCTCATAACCTATGCTCCTACTCACCAATATTTATTAGAGTGGCCACTTTACGAACAACAATGCATTAAGTAAAATTATCATTAAATATGATAATGAGTACACTTTGTTATGATAATCCCGTTTGGCTAAACACTTTTTGCACGTTAGTTGAAGTAAATCACTTTACCCGTACTAGTGAACGTTTGTTTATGACCCAATCAGGGGTTAGCCAACATATCAAAAAACTGGAGCAACAACTTGGCAAACCACTATTAGAGCGCCACGGCAAACAATTTACGCTCACTGCGCAAGGGCAAAGCTTGTATCAAAATGGCAGCCAACTACTTAAACAGTGGCAGTTTTTAGAGCAAGAATTGCAGAACGATTCTCCATATAGCGGTATCGTAAAAGTACAATCACCAGGTAGTTGTGGGCTTAAATTCTATGAGCAGTTACTTAACTTACAAGCCCAACACCAAGCACTGACAATTGATTATCGGTTTGCTCCCAATCACAGTGTTGAGCAAGCAGTGGCAAGTCATAATGCTGATTTAGGATTTTTAACTCAAGCTCCAACGCTCAATGAGGTTGTCAGCCATAAGATCGGCCAAGAAGCACTGTTACTCATCACTCCAAAAGACAGCGATACACCAGATTGGCAAACACTATGTAAGCTAGGTTTTATTGCTCACCCAGATGCAAACCACCACGCGCAGCTATTACTCAGTGAAAACTACCCTGAGTTTGAACACATTAATCAGATACAACGCACTGGTTTTTCAAATCAGATAAATTTAATTCTTGAGCCTGTAAGCCTTGGTTTAGGTTTTACGGTGTTACCTGCGCATGCGGTGCGCGCATTTAGTAAACCACACTTGATCAGCGTTCATTCATTACAACACCCGATCAGCGAATCTATTTATGTTTGCCAGCATCGTAATCGCCCTTTAACAAAGCGGATCAGTAACGTGCTTGAAGTGATAAAAGCAGGGCTGTAATTGGCTCCTCTTTATAAGCAATGGAATAGGGGAGTGCTAACTCCCCAAAATAATAACCTCTTAAATACCCTGCACCATTAAACGAGTATCAGGTAAGTTAGCTAAGTGCGCTATTTCGACATCAGGTCTGGCGATCCGGCTAATTGCATTTAATGCCGCAGCAATCGCACCTTCTTGCCAGCCTGGCAGCGACGAGATCTGATCGCCAACCACAAAGAAGCAAGCATCACTGAGAGTGCCATCGCCAAGGTAAACTCCAGAGCCTTGCGCTATCGCATTAAATTGTTTGGTTGCATAATCAGCATCGCCAACCGCTTGCCAATATGCCCAGCCGCCTTTTATATGGGGCATGTTTTGCCAAGCAATTGCTAACCCGTCTTGCAGCCCCTCTGCAAATTGCTGGTTAAACTTTGCAGCACCATTACGGGCTTTAGCTAAACGCTCTGTTACTGACAACTTGCCCCAATCAGAGGCTACTTTGTCAAAGTTATATGCCCCCGTTAGCACTCCTTTTTCATCTTGATAGCCGGTAGATGGATACCAAATTTGCTGAATTTCATCATTTGTCCAAGAGATGCCACCAAAGATGGGAACTACACCTTGCTCCGAGCTTGGTACGGCCATCACTTTCGTCTGTAAGTCGTCATCATGGACGGTAGTAATTGGGCTTCCTTGCCACAAATTGCGATCTGCTTGCCAGCCTACTTTCGAAGTACTTGCAAGAAAATGTGATATATAGCCATTCTCACTAGGGGTATAACCGGGTGCTTGAGTAGGCTCAAACTGGCCAACAAACACGGCGTTTAGGGCATCTTTAAAGCGGCTTTCAAAACCACTACTGGCACTATTATTTTGCAATTTGTCAGTCAGCATCTTACTCAAAAATGGCATTGCCGCATTGCAAATACAATAATCTGCTTGGTATTCAATTAATGCCTCCGTGCCCACTTGCGATACGGTAATTTTGAATTGTTTTGTTGCCTCGTCCCAATCAATAGACTTAACAGGGCTATTTAAGTGAATGTCTCCACCAAGCGCTGCAACGTGTTGTGCAAAAGCGTGCTGCACTTGATCCATGCCCCCTACAGGCTGAAACAAGGTTGGTTGCCATAAGAAGTCAGCGGGTTGATAAAACCGGGTGCCTTCCCAAAAGCGTGCCTCCAGCAAGCTATCAAAACTCAACGCCTCAGCGTATTACCTGCTGCAACCCCCGGTAATACGCTGTAGCCAGCGCGAGTTTTACCATTTTCAAATCCTTCGCTGCCAGGCGTAACTTGATAATTACCTGCGATATCAAGTTCACCAAAATCAATCATTAAACTTTTTAATGCATCGACCCGCTCTTCAAACTGATCAGGATTAATATTTAGACTCGGTTTTTTTAACAGCTCTTCTGCATTGGCATACACCATTTCAGCTAACCAACCGCGAGTATTATTATCAAGGCGACGATAAACAACAGAGCTGCCATTAAAGCTGCTGTCTTTTTGCACTAGATTGGATTGACTGTTCATCACATAGACTTCGACATCGACCGAAAACTTTTTCAAATATGATAACAACCGTTTATGGCTACTCGGAATACGGCCAGGCCCTGCATTGAGGTAAGGTTCGCTATCACCAATAGGACGTTTAAACCTAACCACCTGTGATTCACCTGGGGTTGAATTAAACAAATCACTATCTGCATCTTCGGTTAAAACATCGCCGGTGCGTAAACTTAAACAGCGCCCTCCCGTACGATTTAATGCTTCAAGCACCGTTACGGTTGCACCCGATTGTTGCGCCAATATTTCATACGCCGCAGTTAAACCACCAACCCCGGAGCCAATCACCACTACTTTTTTCCCCGCTAATTGGCCAGGCTTGAGCGTTATGGCGCTATCAGTGACATTTTTTTGTTGTTTAGTTGCATCGGCTAATGCAGCAAATGCACTTGCACTAGGGTTGTTGCGAAGAAAATCAGCACGACTTTTAAAATTTGACATCTGTTTATCCTTTTCAGTATTGATTGTGATATTTGCAGCTCAGCCACAGCTGACAGGCGGCATCAATGAAGTACCCGATATAACCTGTCAAAAATTCTACTGTCGCTAATAAAACTACCACTTCATCAACAAACATATTCATTACACGGCATTACAGAAAATGAATAGTAAGCTTGCTAGATGCTCAACATCGTGGCTACCTAATAGGCTAGTTAAAGCAATATTTAGTTACTTCACAGCGTTAAGAAGCACATTGTATTTAGTTGTTGCTCGTTTTTCTGTTAAGTTAGTAGCGGTCATAAATAAGAGGGCAGTCACTATGGAAGTAAAACAGCTAGCAAGTAAGACTTTAACCGGTTTAAAAGTAAGAACCTGCAATGCCAATGAAATGAATACTGGCACAGCAAAAATCGCAGATCTTTGGCAACGGTTTGCTGATAAATACACCGCAGAGCTCACTAAAAACAGCCATGTGTATGGCGTATACACCAATTATGAAAGCGATGTAACAGGTGATTTTGATGTGATTGCCTGTTCTGATGCTCAATCAACTCATACACGTGATGCAGTTAAGGTTACAACAACTGCTGGACGTTACTTAGTTTTTACTGGTGAGGGTGAAATGCCCGATGCCATAATTGATTTATGGGGCGAAATTTGGCAATACTTCAGCTCAGATGATTGTCGTTACACGCGAACTTATACCAGCGATTTTGAGTACTATAAAAATGCTAATGAGGTAGAAATAGCCATCGCTATTGCTGAGTAAACATACCGCGTTTATTACAAGGTTCGCAGCCTGAATACTAAGCTGCGAGCCTTGCATTGTAAGTCGCGTTTCAATATAACCACACTAATTTAAATCTTACTTTAAACTACGCTTAGCGATGCTTGTGTAAAAAAGAAAAATAAATAAAGCTTGTTATCCTGTTTAGCTTACTGTTATCCTGCTCGGCATCGGGTTGATAGAAAGCCCTGTTTATTTGTACGTACCACGTTGTTATTAGTAATAATCCTTCGCGTTATCCTCAGTTAAATACTTGTTTTCTTCCTGCTAAATTGCCTATTTAAAGGCGAATTTTTTATTAATTATTAGGATTTTATTATGTCTACTACAACAACTGGTTCAGTAAAATGGTTTAACGAAGCTAAAGGTTTTGGTTTTATTGAACAAGAGTCTGGCGCTGACGTTTTCGCTCATTTCAGCGCTATCAGCGGTGACGGCTTCAAAACGCTAGCAGAAGGCCAACGTGTACAGTTTACTGTTACTCAAGGTCAAAAAGGCCCGCAAGCTGAAAATATCGTTTGCATCTAATTTTTAATTAATGGGTTAGTAATAACCCGTTAATGCACTATAAGTTTGAAAGAAATTCTGTTTATTTGTACGTACCACGTTGTTATTAGTAATAATTCATCGCGTTATCCTCAGTTAAATACTTGTTTTTTCAGCTAAACCGCCTGATTTTAGGCACACTTTTATTAATATCTAGGATATCTATTATGTCTACTACTACAACTGGTACAGTTAAATTTTTCAACGAAGCTAAAGGTTTTGGTTTTATCGAGCAAGAGTCAGGTCCTGACGTTTTCGCTCATTTCAGCGCTATCAGCGGTGACGGCTTCAAAACGCTAGCTGAAGGCCAACGTGTACAGTTTACTGTTACTCAAGGTCAAAAAGGCCCACAAGCTGAAAACATCGTTTGTATCTAAACGATTGTTTTAGTTAATACGTTTTAACGTATTAAAAGCCCACTGATATTAATTTATCAGTGGGCTTTTTAATGTCTGCGCTATTTTGCATAAAGCCAATCTAAACCTTGGATCAGCGTGGTTGGAAATGCCGTCGCATGTTTTGCGCCATCAATTATAGAAAACTCCAACTGCACCTGCTCATCATTACTTTGCCGTATTTTTTCAGCAAGTTTGTTCGCACCCGTTACCATATCTTGCCCTTCGCCAAATTCAGGGGTTTCTTTGCTACCTACTGATAAGTAAACCCTAACGTCTTGTTTAGCTGTGGTAATCGGCTGAGATAGTATGCGCTCATTATCAAACCACACCGACGGGCTACCAATAATGTAACTTTCAAACATATTGGGTTGAGTAAAAAGCACATGAGCCGCAAATAAACCGCCAAGAGAGTTTCCCACTAAAGTACGTTGTTTTGGGTTAATTCGGTAGTTAGCTTTGATATGTTCAAACACCACATCAGCAATAAAAGCGATATGTTGCGCGGCTTTTCCTGTCTCGAGCTGCCAATCTTTTGCTTTACTTGGGGTGTAATCTCTAATACGGCTTGATGAACCTTTAGAGCCTTGCGAATAACCAATAGCAACGAGTATTGCTTCGTCCATGGCGCCACTGTTCATAGCAAAACGAGTAGCCCCCGATGCTACTTGAAACGCATAAGAGCCATCAAGTAAGTAAACCACTGGGTATGTTTTATCTTTATTACGGCTGTAACTGCGCGGTAGTTTAATAAATACTGGGTAGCTAAGTTTGCTTTGTTGATCGGTAAGTTTAACCACAGAGCTTCTGGGGATTTTAAACGGCTGCTCAGCAACGCTGCTAAACGTAAAAAATAACGCCGCTATCAGTAGTAAATATTTCACCCTAATCCTTATTTAATTTTTGTTCTAATTGACAGCTTTAAATGCTGCACTAAAAATCTTCACGACCTTGGAGCTCAGTAAAATCACTCATAATCCATTTTTGATAGCCCGCTCTGGTTTTTAGTAATTCAAACCACTGAGTCACTCGCTCCGGCAATGTTATTGCTAATCCCTGAGATGTTAGACGATACAAAATTGCTCCTACACAAATATCAGCCAAAGTGATTTTACCACCGGCAAGATAGGGAGCATGGCTTAGTTGCTGCTCAATTATCTGTAAGCATTGTTCACAGGTTTGTAAGTCCTGAGTGATTTGCTCCATACAACGGTTGTTTTGCGCTTTGCGGTAATAGCCCCAAAATGTGGCCATGAAAGCAGGTTGAAAAATCACCTGTGACCAATCCATCCAACGCTCATATAACGAACGCTGATAGGCCGATGCATAATACCAGTCTGTAGTACCATAACTTGCCGCCAAATAGCGCAATATGCTGTGTGACTCCCAAATAACATTATCGCCATCCACAAGTACCGGCACTTTTTGCAACGGGTTCAATGCTAAAAAGTCATCGCTATCAAGACCACCAAAACGACCACCCACTTCAATATGCTGATAACTCATGCCCAGCTCATCCAGAAACCAGAGTACTTTTTGCACATTAAACGAGGTTGTTCTTCCATAAACTTTCATTGTAATTCCTATTATTGATAATCAACCAAACTGAGATTTTCTTTTTTACACACCTTAATAATCGACTCTCGCTTAGCTAAGCGGCGTAAATACTTATTGAGGTACTCAAAAGAAAGCGGTGGTAGTTTTAGTTCATCCGCCCATATCGCAAGCATAAACAAGTAAAAATCGCAGATGCTAAGTTGCTCACCAACTAAGAATGTTTGATTTTCCAGCTGGGCATCCAGTAAAGCAAATATGTCGGTAATTCGCTTTTCTTGTGCAGCGACAATGGCACTGATATGACTGCTATCGATACTATGGCGCTGCGGATAAAAGTACACCATGAGCTCAGCTTGCAAGGTATTCGTTAGATACATCATCCATTGCAAGCACGCAGCTCGATTATGCTCACCTATTTGCGGAATAAGCATCTTAGCAGGATGTGCTTCAGCAAGATGAATACAGATAGCGGCACTTTCAAAAACGACTTGTTGAGCGTCCAATAATGTAGGTATTCGCCCAGCGGGGTTCAAGGATAAATAACTGGCTGCTTTATGAGCCTCGTTTTTTCTATCCACTAAAATTAATTCAAAATCGGTTTGCAGTTCTTCAAGAATAAAGTGCGGCGCCATACTGGCGTTAAGCGGGTAATAAAATAGTTTGTACATAGCGTGCTTCCTTAGCGTTAACTGAGAACAGTAGCATATATAAACAACGCTATTTAATACATAGCTAAATTTATTTATTATTCCCACACTTAGGTCTAATTCATGCAATTCCTACACGAATTAACATATATTCAGAATATCTTATTGAAGTGAAGTTGCAGTACTTCGAGAGGAATAATTAAACTGTAAAGTCCCTTTACAGTTTAAAAAATTATTTCATCTGGCTTAATATTGAATCTAATGTTTTATTGTTTTTTCCTCCCCATAATTGAAGATTTAACGGCTGCATAATACCTGCATTAAATTCAAAACCACCGGCTCGATCCGTTTTTATTAACAGCGGGCCATCTAAATCAACATATTTTGCTTCGCCGCTCAAGAGTGATAACGGGGCCATAGCTAAAGAGCTACCCACCATACAACCTAACATTAGCTCAAAGCCATGCTGCTTAGCCTCTTTTGCTAAATTATTAGCCTCAGTGAGCCCCCCTGTTTTGTCTAGCTTAATATTAATTACCTGATAACGGCCTTTAAGATAAGGCAAATCAGCACGAGTATGACACGACTCATCTGCACATAAAGGTATTGGAGAGTCAAAATTTAGCAAATTGTGATCTTCTCCAACAGGTAAAGGCTGTTCAATTAAGACGACATTTAATTGTTTGAGTTGCTCACAACAGCTTACAAGATCTTGAAAACTCCAGCCTTCATTAGCATCAACAATAAATTGGCTGTGTGGAGCTGCATTTGATATTGCAGCCATTTTTTTCAGGATATCCTGATTATCTAACTTCACCTTCACTAATGGAGGATTGTTCAAGGCTTTTACTGCATCAGCCATTGCCTGAGGAGTATCAATACTCAAGGTTTGCGCACATACGCAAGGGGTCGTATTTTTTTGTAATAACTCTGCGACGGTCTTGTTTTGTTGTTTTGCTTTTAGATCCCATAGTGCACAGTCTAATGCATTTCGCGCAGCACCTGCAGGCATGCTCATCACGTGATTTACAAAATCAGTGCTTTGATAGTTTGCAAGCTGTTCTATTTGCAAAATCACACTGCTCACCGATTCATTATAACGAGAATAGGGGACGGCTTCAGACCACCCATAGTTCAGGCCGTCACTGAGTAACACAGTAACAACATCCGCTTGTGTTTTTGCACCGCGAGCGATACGAAAAATCGCTTTTAACGGTAATGGCTGATGAAAAACTTTAACAAGCTCTATCCGTTCTGTTACAGGTAAGAAACCGTTAGCCATTATAAGTTTTCCACTATCAATGCTGTACCATCACGCACAGGGTCAACACAAGGTAAACCAAATTGCTCGCTTAATTGTGCACAAATTTCACGCCCTCTAGTAACACTCACGCTAGAAGTATTAACTGAAATTCCAACTATACGAGCATTAGGGTTAGTTAACTTTGCTGCGGCTAAATTCAGCTCTATAGTTGTTTCTATGCTTGGAAAAGAGGTATTTGGCAATCCACGCATATGGCTGCGGTTTAACGCATGGCAAATTACCAAAGCATCAGGTTGAGAGCCATGCAACAGACCTAAACTCACCCCCGCAAACGCAGGATGTGATAATGACCCTTGCCCCTCAATAACATCCCAATGTTGTTCATCAGCGTCGGGGGATAATGTCTCTACAGCCCCTGAAATAAAATCTGCAACCACACAGTCAATTGCAATTCCAGTACCAGCAACTAAAATACCACACTGCCCAGTTGCTCGAAAATTAACATCCATACCTTTTTCTAACATTGCTTGCTCAAGGCTCAATGTTGTGTACATTTTACCAACAGAGCAATCGGTACCAACCGTTAATAACCGTTTCCCAGAACGTTTACGTCCAGTACCTGTTGCAAACTGACTGGTAGGATGTCGAATATCAAAAAGTTGGCGATTACATTGTTTTGCTTTGCTAACAATTTCATCGAAATTGATTAGTTTTTCATGCAAACCGCTTACAATGTCCATACCTTGCTCTAGTGCTTCTAAAATAAACGGCAACCACTTTTTATCAAGTATTCCACCGCTATTAGCAAATCCTAAAACAAATGTTTTTGCACCCAATTTAGCCGCATCGCTAATGGTATGCTGCGTTAATCCTGTGGTCACTGTACATCCAGCGACACTCATCTCGCCAATGCACAATTTAGGTCGCCAATATGCAGCGCTTTGCGCCATTTTGATTGATAGCTGATCTGTAGCATCACCAATAAATAACAAATAAGGAGGGGTAATTTTCATAATAGCTCACTAAGATTCAAAGAATAATAAGGTTTCACTGAGCATATAAGATCAACACTACAAAGATAGTAAGAAGAATTAGAAAGCCTATAACCTGAGGCTATATGAAAAGCTAAATCACTTTAAATACATAGCGTTAATTGCTCTAAAAAGATACTTGCTGGATTCGATAATGTTCTATTTTCTAAGTGCAGAGCATTAACATTAAAATAAAGCGGAGGATCAAATGAAGCAATAGCAACATTATCAGACAAGTTACCCATTGCCGTATACTTATCAACAATACAAATTCCAACACCTTGCGCTACCAGCCTTACTGCAATAAAGTAGGTGTGCACCTTTATAGTTGAGTTTAATATGATGTTTTCTTCCATCATACGGCCCCACAGCAAATTAGCTAATGGGCCACTATCACTAATATCTATAAATTCATAATCGATTAAGTCGTCAAAAGCAAGTTGGGCAGGGGCATCAGGGAAACGAGTTTTGGGGTAGACAATAACAAGTTCTGATCGAGCCAACTCGATGGACTTTACACCGGGCAACTTACTGGGAGAAAACAACACAGCGATATCGCATTTATGCTCTAGTAATGCTTGTAATACTTCATTATTATGCACTGTTTGCACATTAAAGTTTACGTTGGGGTAACAGCTATGATACAGAGCAATCGCACTAGGCAGAGCTTCAAAACCGAGCGCAGGAGTGACACTGAGATTAATATTGCCAAACTCCGACTTTTTGATGTTTTCAGCGGTACTTTTTATCGTTCGCATCTGCAAATAAATTTTATTTACTTCATCAAACAGCATGTTTGCTTCATCAGTTGGGATCAGTCGTCCTTTTATTCGTTCAAATAACTTAAAGCCTAATTGCATCTCAGCATGTGATAGCACTTTACTAACTGATGGTTGAGAAACATGCAGTATTTTTGCTGCGTTGGTAATTGAGCCAGTGGTGTAAATCGCATGAAATATTTCAATATGTCGTAAGCGCATAGTTCAACAACTCTTCAATGACAAAGTTTAGGCGGCAAAATAAACAAGTGCAGTCCACATAATTGCTGCAGCTCCCGCAGCCAAAGATGCAGGTACAAGCTGAGACTTAACGTGATCCATTAAGTCACAGCCAGTTGTCATTGCACTTAGGATAGTCGTGTCTGAAATAGGCGAACATTGATCTCCATATACGCTGCCATTGAGCACTGCCGCGAAGCACACCATCATAAATAATTCCGGATTAGCTAGCTCTTGTGATTGGCACATAGCCCATGCCAGCGGCATTGCCAGTGGAAATGCAATAGCGTATGTTCCCCAACTTGTCCCAGTTGAAAATGCAATAATGACGGTAATAAGTTGTAAAATAACAGGTAATAACCAAAACGGTAACTGCTCACCCAACAATGAAACTAAATATAAACCACCACCTATTTGCTTGCTTATACTGCCAATAATGACTGCTAACATTAAAATAACCGATGCAACCACAACCCCTTTTAAGCCAGTTCCTAGGCCCTCTATTAAATTATCAAGGGACATTCCTTTAGCTAAAGCTATCAACGCCGACATTAACAACGCCACACCAAATGCCCAATTAACCTCTGGAGTACCAGAATAAATAAATGTCATCACCGCTATTGTGATCAAAGTCAATAAAGGAAGTAAAAACTCTAAAACATGAGGTTTATAACCATCAGGTATATTTGTACCGCGTAGTTCTTTTGCACTTAATGGTTTGGCTTCAGGGGCATCTAATTGACCGGTTTCTTGTGCTCGCAGATGAGCTTGACGAATTCGTTTACCTGAAAAACGAGTTATATTTAGGCTCAACAATAAAGTACCAAGTACGGCTAGAATACTGTAAAAGCTTAATGGAATACTGCTAAAGAAAAACTTAATTCTATCTGATTCAGTGGCTAAAAATGATACCCCAGGGACAAAAATAAGTGCCTGAACATAAGCCGGCCAAGCGTTAAATGCTAGAATAGATGCAATAGGGGAGGCCGTAGAATCAACAATATAACTCATTTCTTCATGACTAACTTTTGCTTTATCTGCCAACGGCCGTACTGTGGTGCCTACAAGTGTTGTACTCATAGTGCCACCTTGAAAAAACAACACACCTAAGAACCATGATATAAACTTTGCCGAACGTTGCCCTCTAACAAAATAACGAGTCATAAAATTTGCAAAAGCTTGTGCTGCCCCTGTTTTGGACCAAATACCAAGTAATCCGCCTAATAACCACAAATAAAGTAACAATAAAGCTGCTGCTCCTTCACTCGCAAGGTTTGGGATCAGCACTTTATCGGTAAGGTCATATTCACCTAACATAAACGCACCAACAACAATTCCGCTAAATAAAGCAGTCAAAGGTTCTTTGGTTAACAAACATAAAATAATAGTAATTAATGCCGGTAACAATGACCAAAAACCATAATGAAAAGCCGGCTTAAGTAATAAAAGTTGCCCATCATTTTTTTTAACCCACTGCTCAGATAAACTTGGCGTACCTTGACTTTTTGATAATGAGGCCTGATTTATTGGGGATTCAGCATATGGAACTACATTTTTTATTACTATCTCTTTCCCTTTATAGATATAAGCACTTTGTCCAGATTCAGTGCTATAAGTATCGTATAAATAAGATTGTTCTAACCAAGTTTGCTGCGTAAACAAATTGACATACAAAGCCATACATAAGCCGCAAAGTAAGATACCAAACGCCAAGACATTTTTATTAATTATCATAGTGTGTAATCTTTTTAATTTACATTTGCTATAAGGAAGGTCAGGAATTACCTGCTACAACACAAAAAAGCCCCACTAATGGAATATATTAATGAGGCATTTATTTTTATTCTGCCGCTAACGAGCGCGGGTTAGTAAATAATTTTGAGAAAAAAAGACTATTCATAAATAGCTTTTCTGTACCGTAAAAATAACCTCTAAAATTAGGGTCATCAGTAAACACTATGACACTTCCTTGCCCTAAACGTTGCCCAACTAGCATTGCATTACCTGCTAGTTGCTGTTGATTTTCAGCAGATGTGAAACCTGTTAATAAAGGTTGTTTAGCAATTTTAATTATTGTTGCATAGGGATTTTTTGGTGGTTCGAAGGCAAGTAACCCACTGCGATGACTAGCAATTTCTCGACGACTATAACCATAGCCTAATGGGTGAGTGATATCGAGATCACCGGCCATTATCGCGCCACCAATAATATCTTGCGCTTCAACATGTGCTTTTGACGCGTAATCAATTCGTGATTGAGCAGAGCTTTTACCTTTCTTCATGGTTACGGTATTCAGGTTGAGTAATTTTTTACCAGCCCATTTAGCACCATCGCCTATACCAACAAATGTGCCACCCGATTTAACCCATGTTGTTACTTTTTCTGTAAGTCCTGCAGTCATGTCTGAATACGTACCATCAGCCATTACTAAGTGCGTATAATCAGATAATTTAACACTGTTTAAACGCCACTTTTCAAGTAATACAACGGGCATGCCCATACGCTGATCAAGCAAGTGCCATACTTCACCGGCTTGGTACTGAGACATGCCAGGACCTACAACTAATAATATTTTAGGTAAACTAACAGATTCAATATTATTGCTGCCCAAGTCCATGCCAGTACTTTGCGTATTAGCACTGTTTAAGGTAAATACAGGAATCCCCTCATTTTTTGCTGCATTATTCATTATTTGGTGTAGCTCAGTATTATTGCCCCCCCCTTGCCAACCAGTTGATACCACTACACTACCACGTTGAAAAGTTTGCAGGCCCTGATCTGTATTGGCTTGGAATTCATTATTTGCAATTCGAGGGCGATAACCTTGTGTTAATAGTTGGTATAACACTTTTGGCGCATAGTAGTTGCTCCATTCAAACACATAAGCCACTTTAGCTATAGGGACATCAGGTTGACTAGGGAAAGTAACTTTAATAGGGTTGCCTACTTTATAATTTCGACGCGTAAGTGGCTCATATTTCAAACCAAAAGCAAGTGGCATAGTCCAGCCAGATACATCATAAAAAGTATTATTTTCAAATTCTGTAACTTTTGAAAATAATCCTTTCACCATAGGGTAACTAGCTTGCGCTGTTTCTACGATATACGCTTTATCAGCAAAAAATTGCGTACCGTTGGCTTTTAAGTCTTTTTGTAATGACCTAACACTAATTTTGTTTCGCTCAAGTAACTGTAAGAAATGGAACATCCGTGCAGGATCTTCAGGTGCCGCAAAAACGTACGCTTTTACTTTATCATCCTCTGCTTGCTCTTTAGTCTGAGAAAAAAAGCGCTGTTGAAAGCTAAGTAACTCAGTTTTTTTATCAACTGCATTATTTAATAAAGCTAAACCCACATGATAGTAAGTGCGAATATTATCACGAAACGACAGAATGCCACGCGGTGTAGAAAGCAAACCAGCCGAACTTGCTTGTTCAAACAGGATACCTAAACTACCGTATAAGTGCGGATAGGTTGCACCTTTACCCAAATAAAAATTATCGTAGGCTTCTTCGTTAAAATAAGCACGAGCTTCGCTATCCAAAAAGTCTCGAGGGCCTTGTACAACTTCACTTAACAGCGTCATTGCCTGTTTATTTATAATCGGGTGAACACGGTCTGGGGCACCTGGATGGAAATAAAATGATTTATATGAACGCATTTCATGAAAATCAGCCACTATGTTTGGCCGCCACTGATGAAACTTATTTACCCAACCAACAGGCTCTGGTTGTTGTTGCAACATCCACTGGCGATTTAAATCAAACCAATAATGATTTGTTCTTCCTGAGGGCCATGGTGATCCATGCAGTGCATGGTTAGGGTCACTCACACTGATTTGTGAAGAATATTTAAGATTCCATGTTGCCTCACGGCTATTACCGTCTGGATTCATACTAGCAGTAAGTAAAATTACACTATTATCTAATAACTTATCAATTTTTTCACCCTGTGCTGCAGCTAAATGATAGGCAATAGGCAACGCAGAGTCGTTTGAACTCACTTCACCACCGTGAACACCAAAATTGATCCAGCTAACCACTGGCATATCTGTAAGTTCGGGAGTTGCACCTTGTTGTAAGCTCATATGTCGCATTTGTAGCTGGGCTAAATTTTTATGATTATTAGCCGATGTAATAGTAAGAGTAACAATAGGTCGACGTTCGTTACTATACGCTATCACTTCATATTTTACGCGATCTGACTGAGCAGCGAGCTCTTGAAAATATGCAATCATACGGTCATTACGTGTCATTTGGTCACCAAGGCGATGGCCTAAGAAACTTTCAGGTTCAGTAATTGTTGGATCAAATGTTACTGATGTATCAAAAATGGTGTCTACTTGAGGCGCTGCATCCACTGCAATGCTGAACAATGAGACAACACAGAAAAAACAATGTTTAAAAGATAAAAGAAGGGTTTTCATTACTTACTTGCCTTTGCTTGAGAATGACGGATCGCTTGACCAGGAAGAGTATTAGTCAACTTACCATCGGAAATAACCAGTTCACCGTTAACAACCATCCAACGTACACCTTCGCTTAGCTCTTCAGGATGAATGTAATCTGCTTTTGGTGTAAATTTGTTCTCATCAAAAATAACAATATCGGCGATATAGTCAACGTTGAGTTCACCTCGATCAGTTAAACCAAAGGTTTTTGCGGTTAAAGTGCTACTACTATTAATAAACTCTCCTGTTGTTAACCATTTTTTTTGTTTTACAAACTCATGGTACTTTTTCGGAAACGACGCATATTTTCGTGGATGACCAGGACTTCCATCAGAAGATGTCATTACCCAAGGCTGTAACATATAAGCCTGAATATCTTGTTCTGACATATTAAAACTAGCCACCCGTGCATTCCCAGAAATGACAATTTTGCGTGCTGCATCAATAGGTGATATACCCCACATAGTGGCTATTTCTAATAATGTTTTACCGCGTAATTCTGGGCGGGTAGGATCGCTTATTAATAATGAATCAGCACCACCGCGACGACGTAAGTTCTCTTGCATTGCGGCTTTGAGTAACGGCCATTGACCCTCGTCTTGTATCCGCGCAATATACTCAGCTTTTGTTCCTGCTAACGTTTCACGCGGCATTAAGCTACCCGCAATACTGGTACCCGAAGCACGCCAAGGGTATTGATCAGCAGTAACATCAATACCGTTGTCGCGGGCTTTATTAATCAAATTAATAACTTGCGTACTTTCCCCCCAAACATCAACACCAAGGGCTTTAATATGAGCAACATGCACTGGAAGTTTTGCTTGCTCACCGATGGTGATCACTTCTTTGATCGCCCCAACTAAACCAACACTATAAGAGCTTTCATCACGAATGTGGCTGTCATAAACACCTCCATAACGGGCTGCCACCTTTGCAAGTTCGATCACTTCATTCGTTGTTGCGTAATTACCCGGCACATAATAAAGCCCTGTAGACAAACCAAGTGCGCCCGCTAACATAGCTTGCTCAACTATACCCTTCATTTGTGAAAGCTCTGCAGACGTTGGCGCACGATTTGTACGGCCCATCACTGCAGTACGCACTGAACCATGGCCAATATATAATCCCACATTGGTTCCTATACCTTGCTCTTCGTATTGCGCAAAAGTATTCGCAACGTCAATATCACCACCGCCATCTACATTACAAAAAACAGTGCTCACACCTTGCGTTGTATAATTGGCGTTTAAATTAAGTACGCCATCATCTGCAAAATCACTACAAGCGTGTGTGTGTGGGTCAATAAATCCAGGGGCAACTATAAGATCCTGAGCATCAATCACTTTTTCTGCTCTTATATTTACTGGTGCTTGCTCACCAATAAATACAATCTTACCATTATCAATGCCAATCACGCCCTTAATTGGGGCTTGGCTTGCACCTTGGTAAATAGTATTGCCGGTGATCATTAGATCTATCGATGTACTTTCACGACTACAGCCAACAAGGGCTGCCACAACAACTACAAGTGCTGTTAATTTAGTAATTGGCATTACTCAATCCTACTTTGTATAAAAAAAGCAGAGCAACCTAAGCTGCTCAGAATAAAATTCACTAATGATTATTTAATCAAAGTTCATACTTAAACTAACATATACATAACGCCCTTCAGCATCATGTAAGCTCGCATTGTAGCCATATGTTTCATCTGCAAGTGGTGGCTCTTTGTCAAAGAGATTACGCATTCCTAGACGTACTCTCGTTCCCTCTAACGAACCTGAATCATAGGTGTATTGACCATAAAGGTTGAATGTCGTCCAGCTGTTTACATGCCAAAATTCGCCAGTCTCATTCTGTATTGCACTGGTATCATAAAAATCCCCAACATACTTACCATATAATCCTGCTCCCCAATTTTCGTAACTCCAAGAAAGCGTGCCTGTTGCTTGCCATTCAGGCCTACCATCCATTTGCATCAAATCACCTACATCCTCTAATGCAAGCCCAAGTTCTGCTAACTTAGCTGACTCTTCATCAACACTTTGGTACGCTTTAAGCAATTTTGCAGCGTTTAATTTAAAATCGAAATCACCAAATTGCGTATCATAAATTCGGTAATTAACACTTAAATCAAGCCCTTCCGTAACACGTGAATCTAGATTCTCAAATAAACCTATTACTTCGGTCATATCACCTACAGCTTCAAGTCCTGAACCGCTGAAGAATGCCACATCATCGGCCGTCGCAGCAGATCGGATCACATTTTCGTTACTGCTACCATTTAAACGGTAGTAATAGTCAAGATCTGCAATATTCTGATACGAACGAATACCGATTAAATCTTCTTGCTCAATACGCCAATAATCGGCAGTTAAGGTAAGGTTATCAATCATTTCTGGAGAATAAACCAGACCTAAACCATAGTTATAATCGTTTTCAGGCTTCAAATCAGGATTACCATAACGAATATTAGATACGCTATCATTACCGCTGCATTCACTTAAGCTACTTAATTCACCTTTGTTAATTTGCGCTTGGCAACGATAGTAATCAGTAGGATAATTTACTCGAGTTGTGCTCGCAGTGTGGAGCTGCTCTAAGTTAGGAGCGCGAAAACCTTCAGAATATGATGCCCTAAAATGTAAACTGTTAACCGGATACCAACTTAAAACAGCTTTAGGTTTAAAGACACTACCTACATCATTATATTGCTCAAAACGACCTGCAATTTGAAAGTCTAAGCGCTCAACAAGTGGAATATCCATTTCAGGACTGATCAACGCTCCCGCAAATTCTACAAATGCTGAAGCTACATTGCGTGAACCATCGGAATTAGGTTGACCACTGGAGCCCATGATATCTGACGCATAGTTAGCGCCTGTTATATCATCGGTGTATGTTATGGCACCATTTAATCGATCATCATACTTATTTTCAAAACTTTCGTAGCGCCATTCAGCCCCCATTGCAATACCAACATCTCCACCCGGTAAAGAAAATAAAGCAGGTGTTGATATTTTAAAATCAATAAGGCCTAATTCTGTTTCACCTGTACGTGAGGTATCGATTAAAAAGCTGTTTCTTGTGAGTTACACTGCGCATTACAGAATGGGTTATACGCCGTGCTATCCTGTTTGTTTACGCTATCCTGAAACAAACTTAAACTAATACGATTACCAGTGTTATCAACTGTTTTAGCTGCAGAATATAAAGCGGCACTATCCCAACTCCAATTATCAATATCACCTCGTGCACCTCCTAGAAAGCGATATGAAGTATTTTCTACATTAATTTTTCGCACTCCCGCGTCAACAACGCGATATGCATCGATAACAACGTCAAGACCTTCACTTGGAATATCGTAACCGCTTAGCTGATTAACTCCTGAACCTAATGGATTCCAATATGCAGAACTTGAAATTGTAACAGGGGCTGAGGTTAGTGTCGCAGTCTCACCACGTTGAGAGTTTGATTCTGCTTTATAATAACCAAGCTCACTGTATAACTCAGTATCATTTCCTAAATCGTGATTAATAAATATAAATGAGTTAAGACGTTCGGTTTCAGGGATCAAAGTACGGCTGGCATTCGTATTATATGATTGTGTGTCACTTGATATCGCCCCACTATCGACGCATAAACCATTAGATAATACACACTGCTGATCAGAGTCACTGGCATCAACGCCTTCGATATGAAAACGCCCAGCCGAACTAGTCAAATCATCTACAGATTGACTCGCATCAAAGCGCCCCCAAGGAGTTGTTGTCGATGAATTGCGAAAATTTGAATCGCCTTCCCAACGAGTTCCATCAAGAAAAGGGCGCAGATCAGAATTAGCCGAGTACTTAGTCTCTGACGCCATTACCTCTGAGCCGTAATAATAATTAACCGAAGCCGTTACATTGGTCATGCCATCATTTAAATCCCACCCAGCTAAACCATTAAGATTGAGTTTTTCACGCTCTGTATTTTCAGCTTGGCCATACTGCATATCAAATTGAAAACCACTAAAATCTTCACGCATTTGTGTATTTACAACACCAGCAACAGCATCAGATCCATAAATAGCAGCAGCCCCGTCATGTAAAACCTCAACGGCACCAACTCCCATAACTGGAATAGAGTTTACATTAACGGTAGTAACAGGTACTGAATTTTCAGTTTGAGAACCTGGATGCTGAACCAAACGACGACCATTTAAAAGCACTAAGGTATTTCCCGTACCAATGCTGCGTAAATTTATTGACGCAACATCACCACGAGAGGCGTAAACACCACTAACAACATCATTACCATTAAAACTAACTGTGCCGTTACTAGGGATCGATGCAAATAATTCACTCCCTGAAGTTGCACCAATTGCATCAATATCTTTAGAATCAATAATAGAAACGGGTAATGCCCCACTGATATCAGCTCCCTTAATCATAGAGCCTACGACACTAATTACTTCAACATCCTCATCTACTTTAGTACGTTGGTTTGAAGCCTCAGTTTCTTTCACATTTACCTGATTACCTTGCTCAGCAACTGCTGGTAAAGACATAACGCTTAACGCAGATAATAAACATAAACTAATTTTATTTAACTGATATTTTGTTTGATGAAATGCATACATATTATTCCCCTAACGACTTATGTTTTTAATGGTTATAGTTTGTAAGTTGATTGCATTTCACACAGTGCACAATAAAAGTTAATAAGACAATTAACAAAAAAGAGCCTGATCATAACCGTAGGTTATAGGCCACACTGCTTAGATAATTGATTCAAATAAAAGGTGAATTTAGCCTTTTTAGTAGCTTTATGAAAAAATTTCGAATATTAATTTGTTACTTTGCTTACAAAAAATAAACTAACTTCATTAATAATAAAGAGCCTAGGCGACTCATTTGATGTGTACCTTTTTTACAGTTTTTAAAGGGGGCATCTGATTTATTGATAGCTGCAATCGTTTTAAAGTATTGATCTAGATCTAGTTTTTTATCGTTAATATTCTATATTGGTACAAGGGATGAACTTCAACAAGGTTTATCAATCAAAGTATTACATTCAGTAGTAAGTTAATTGTTATGAACTAAGCTTTTCAACATAGCGATTTATAGACCGAGTTTTATATTCCGATAAAGGAGCTAAAAATGAGCAATTCAGGTGTGGGTAAATGCCCAATTATGCACGGTAGTAACACACAATCGTCTAAATCAAATACTGATTGGTGGCCGAATGCGTTAAATTTCGACATTCTTCATCAACACGACACAAAAACTAATCCGTACGGCGATGACTTTAATTACGCTGAAGAGTTTAAAAAGTTAGACCTTGAAGCAGTCAAAACCGATTTAAAAAACCTGATGACGTCGAGTCAAGATTGGTGGCCTGCTGACTGGGGTCATTATGGTGGCTTGATGATCCGCATGGCTTGGCACTCAGCAGGTTCTTACCGATTAGCCGATGGACGTGGTGGTGGCGGTACAGGCAACCAACGTTTTGCTCCGCTAAATTCATGGCCAGATAACGCCAACCTCGATAAAGCACGCCGCTTACTTTGGCCAATCAAGAAAAAATACGGCAACAAATTATCGTGGGCTGATTTAATCATTTTAGCTGGCAATATGGCATATGAATCCATGGGGCTAAAAACCTTTGGTTTTGCCGGCGGTCGCGAAGATATTTGGCATCCAGAAAAAGACGTTTATTGGGGCGCTGAAAAACAATGGCTTGCGCCAAGTGATGAACGCTATGACAACGTAGCAAAACCAGACACCATGGAAAACCCGTTAGCTGCAGTGCAAATGGGCTTAATTTACGTTAACCCGGAAGGCGTGAACGGCCAGCCAGATCCACTAAAAACCGCAGCACAAGTACGCGAAACTTTTGCCCGTATGGCGATGGATGACGAAGAAACCGCAGCACTGACGGTAGGTGGTCACACTGTAGGTAAAACCCATGGTAATGGTAGCGAAGAGAACTTAGGCCCTGAGCCAGAAGCAGCAGACGTCTCCGAGCAAGGCCTTGGCTGGAACAACCATAAAACGCGCGGTATCGGCCGCGATACTATGACATCAGGCATTGAAGGCGCGTGGACAACCCACCCAACTAAGTGGGATAACGGCTATTGCCACCTTTTGCTTAATTACGAATGGGAGCTTACCAAAAGTCCAGCGGGTGCAAACCAGTGGGAACCGGTAAACATTAAAGAGGAAGATAAACCGGTTGATGTTGAAGATCCATCAATTCGCTTAAACCCGATTATGACCGATGCCGATATGGCAATGAAGATGGACCCAAGCTATCGCAAAATTATCGAACGTTTTTATAATGACTTTGAATATTTTAGTGATGTCTTTGCGCGCGCTTGGTTTAAGCTTACGCACCGCGATTTAGGCCCTAAATCACGTTATTTAGGTGCAGATATACCAAGCGAAGATCTGATCTGGCAAGATCCGATCCCAAGCGTAGATTACACCTTATCTGACTCTGAAATTAGTGAGCTAAAAGCTAAGCTATTGAATTGTGGCGTCAGCGCCAGTGATTTGATCAGCACCGCATGGGACAGCGCGCGTACTTATCGTGGTTCAGATCACCGTGGTGGTGCCAATGGCGCACGCATTCGTCTAGCCCCACAAAAAGATTGGCAAGGTAACGAGCCTGAGCGCTTGGCAAAAGTATTAAGCGCACTTGAAACAGTTCAAGCAGGCTTAAGCAAACCAGTTAGTTTAGCCGATTTAATCGTCCTTGGTGGTACTGCAGCCGTTGAGCAGGCTGCAAAAGTGGCAGGCGTTGATATAACAGTTCCATTTGCACCAGGGCGCGGTGATGCAACGGACGAAATGACCGATGCAGAGTCGTTCGATGTACTTGAACCAATTCATGACGGTTTTAGAAATTGGCAAAAGCAAGACTATGTTGTATCAGCCGAAGAGTTACTTTTAGAGCGCAGCCAATTAATGGGCTTAACTGCACCCGAAGTTACCGTACTGCTTGGCGGCATGCGTGTGCTAGGCACTAATCATGCAAGTAGCCAACATGGTGTGTTCACCGACAATGTAGGTGCTTTAACAAATGACTTTTTTGTTAACCTTACGGATATGAACTATCGCTGGGAACCGGCAAGCAAAAGTACCTACAATATAGTTGAACGCAGCTCTGGTAATACTAAATGGACCGCAACCCGCGTAGATTTAGTATTTGGCTCTAACTCTATTTTACGACCCCTTGCCGAGTTTTACGCTCAAGACGATAACAAACAGCGTTTTGTGCAAGACTTTGTAAATGCATGGGTTAAAGTAATGAACGCCGACCGCTTTGATATTTAATTAAAGCAAAAATAATGTATAACTTAAGCGCGAGGGTTAATATTCTCGCGCTTTTTTATAGGCACACTTAGGCGCGATTATTTTTCATATTTTGTTGAATTACCTTGCGTTGTGTAACATCAAGAAATCAACGTTACTGCGTCACTGGCATACCCCTTGCTTTGCTATAGATACAAACTGAAAAATCACGGATAGACACCAGGGAGTCATAATGCAAGTCCAATCAAATTCAGCGTTAGCGCCACTTAGCGAGAATAAACGTGTTAGCACCTCAGGCAATGAATTGCCAAGCAGCGGCAATAAAGCGCAGCAACTCCCCGCAGCGCTTCAAGCTACAAACGAGCAAGACACCAACAACGTTTACGATTTTACCAATATGTCGCGCCGAGAATATAATCAATTGGTGAAAGCAGGGGAGGTTCCCTTAGGCTATATTGTGTTCCCAGCTGATGGTATTGATCTAACATCAAATACTAAGGCGCAGATGGAAGCTGTGCAGGATGAAAAAATAAATTTCATCGACTATTACCAAAATAGAATTGCCTATCGAGAAAGTACAGGCCAGTCGACAGAAAATTTTCGCGATGTACTGACCGACTTACAAAAATTACAAGGCAAAGCCATGAACCCTGCATTGACCAAAAGTGTAGATACTTATGCTTAGCTGTTCTCGAAAGGTTCCCTGATTTTGTGTGCACCATAGGTTTACATCAAAGTAGACTATGAATGAACGAGCTCGTTAATTATCGAATCTGTCATATCAAGTTAAAGCTTATTCACTCTTGAATGTTCACTATTGAATTCAAATAAAAAAGTATTTAACTATCTAAATTTTTAACAGCGGCTTTAGTTTATCATCATGTGCAAGGCTACGACCGTGTTCTGGTTTAATAAACTTAATGCAATGAATGTTTTTTTATTACTTTCATTTTAAACTCCTTATCAACACTTAGATTCAGAACTGTTGATATGAAATTTAGCGCTTTAAATTACGCTATGCATTAATATTTGGCTGAGCCGACACAATTTCACCAAAATCGACACACACCTCCTTTAATAACTTTACACCTAACCATTTAACTGTAAACCCCCATTACATAATACAAATGATTAAAACCGGAGTTATGGCGATACAGTATCCGTAGCACAGTTTTGCAACGACTTATTTTCTGACATATCAATAATCAAGCACTGATCGGGCAGGGCATGACTGAGATTATCGTAGATACTGAATGCTTGAGTTAGGGCTGATTTTAGCTGACAAATGTTTTTACCTTTATTGTCGTTGCTAGCTGCGCACTTTGTATTGTTATTTAATAACTTAGCCATAGCTTGATATGTTTGCTGGGTTTTGTTTGTAATATCAGTAAAGGCAAGTGAGCCAGCATTGCGCACTAAGTAAAAGTCAGCGATAAAATCGAGCACTGTTTTAGCCTTTAAGCCTTGGCGCTGTACTTTAGATAGCTGGCTATCATTGTTAAACAGAGCCGTGATCTCTAATAACGACATATTCAATACTTGCTCACGAAAGCCTTGTGGCCACTCACGAGGAATAAACCGCCACTTCGCCAAAGCTTGTAAGTGCATTTTGCTGTAACTGTGGTAGCTTTTGGCTGTCAAAATACGGTTATTCCACAGCTGCTCTGGGGCATTTTTGTTTAGATAGTCATACTCTTTTTGATAGGCGCTAAACAGTTGGTCAAACTGGGCAACGTTATCAATCGTAATCGTATCCACCTTTGCTAACTGTTTATTAAGTGTGACTAACTTATAAGCAGGGCGGTATGCCGCGATAGAAGGTGCTTGAATATTAAATAGGGTGTTATGCTCGCTCTCAATGACCGATGTGTCGTTCATGTGCATATGCCCGCCAATGTGCAGTTTCAAACCAGTTTCAGCGAGTAATTTTCGAGTATCACGACTAGGCTCTCTAGCTAACTGAAAAGCCGTATCACCAAACAGTGATTTAATCGACTGCGTTTGGCCATCGTAAAACTCTCCCATCGGAAAATGGCTAAACGCAACCAAGGTTTTACCTTGTGCTTTTGCCCTTTGCACTACTTGTGTGATCCACTTTAATAAATAAGGCTTTTCAGTCAGCACTTTGTTATAGCCTGCATTGCCCGAGCCTTGAAAGATCAAATGGCCATTTTCCAGTTTTGGGATATACACGTTCGCATCAATAGCCAATAACCAAAGTCCTGCAACAGGTTCAACTAAATAGCTGGTATCGGGTACTTGCTTACAACGTGATTGGTCATTCTGCGAGCATTGGGTATAACTGCGATCAGTGAGCAACGCCTGCTTGCCAAATGGTGTTTCCCACAGCAAATCGCGGTTATCTGGCTGCAAACCAAATGGCGCCATTATATCTACAATTTCTTGATAACCAGCATGAGCGATTTTATCGCTGCATACTAACGCATCATTATCTTTAGCATCCTCTTTACAACGTGGATGATCGGTTGAATAAATCCCCACTTGTTGCCCGTCAGAGCCCAAAAAGTCCGACTTTCCGCCAGCACTTTTAAATGGCCTAACCGGATCATGATTACCGGGGGTAGCAAAAAATCGCATGTCATATTTTTTAGCGTAATCCGCTAAAATAACTTTTAAACCATTTAAATGAACGCCCTGACCGTCATCGGTAAAATCACCGGGTAGAGCAACTAACTTTACTCCTTTGGCGGCAATATCATCTAAAGTGGCTATTAATGCAAAATAGTTTTCATTAAATAATCGCGTGGAGTGAATTTGCGCCTGCATGCTACGAATACTAACGGGCTTAGCCCCTTTATTAAGCTCAATACCGTTAAATCCTTCAGCTGAAAAATCGCCATAAATATCATGAAAATGAATGTCGGGGACAAAGGCAATTTGCGTATTACTTAGTGGATCAGCATGTAATGTTGTACTAAATATACACAGTATTAAAGGTAGAAATAACTTCATAGAAATGCCCTGTTATCACATTTAAAACAAAAAAACCGAAAGCATTAAGCTTCCGGTTTTTATACATTGAACCCGTTAAAAAATAGCTCTTAAACCTAGCGATACTCGACGTCCTGAAAACTCATACATAGTCGGGAATGCAGGATCTAAAGTATAGCCTTTGGTTTCTTCGCCAGTGATATTAATGCCCTCAAGCGTCACTTTTACTGAATCATTAATATTGTAGCCCAGTGATACATCTGTTTGGCCGTAGGCATCACGGTAAACTGGGTACATATCACGCTCAATGTACTCTACGTATTTATCTTTGTAGTTATATGAAATACGCGCATCAAAGCTTTCATTCTCATAATAAAAAGTCAGATTGTAAGTTTCATCGGCAAGACCTTCTGGCGGCGTTGGAATGCCTAAATCAGAAGCTCCAGTTAATGAGTTATCTAACGTAGTGTAGTTAGCGTTAACACCAAAACCTTCTAACATACTACTAAAACGAACAAATGGGATTTGCGCAATAAATTCAATACCGCTAACATCATACGACCCTTCAGCATTCACTTTTTGATAAACATCAAAGTCGTACACACCATCCACCGTGCCGTTATCGTTGTATTTTGTTACGCCTTCCACAACGCCGGTAAGTGACTCACGTACTACGCCTTCAATTTCTTTTTCAAAATAAGAAACCGCCAATAAACCGCCTTCTTCTAAA
This sequence comes from Pseudoalteromonas sp. KG3, assembly GCF_030436385.1. Classification (NCBI taxonomy): domain Bacteria; kingdom Pseudomonadati; phylum Pseudomonadota; class Gammaproteobacteria; order Alteromonadales; family Pseudoalteromonadaceae; genus Pseudoalteromonas; species Pseudoalteromonas sp. KG3. Next base: position 739,799 of record NZ_CP098524.1, on the reverse strand, counting down.
TACCACTCTAGGCCCACTTCCCATTGTTCAGCATAAGTGGGTTTTAAGTCTGGATTACCATCGCGGTATTTAAACTCGTTTAAGCTCACTGTGCGTTTATAAGCAATATCGGTAAGGGCAGGGCGCATTAATGTTTCTGAAGCCGCAGCACGCAGTACTAAGTCATCGTTAAGCTCAAGGGTAAAGTTAACACTAGGTAATACATCCGAGTAGTTACCACTTTTTGATACTGGCGCTGAGGTGTAATCCGTTGAACCATCATCATTTTGTACTTGGTGATAGCCCGATGAATTTACGTCCGTCTCGATGTAGCGTACACCGGTATTCAAGGTTGCTGGCATATCACCGATATCAAACGCAAAATCAGCCATAGCGTAAATGGCCGTGGTTTTTTCTTCTACTTGGTAGTATTGATCGGGTTCAAAATCAACGGCAAAACCTGTATATCTCAGTTGGTCGCGGGCATAGCTATTTGAAATTTGACTCCAATCTTGCTTAGAAGACACCTCAGACAAGTACTCACCGCCATTAACAAGATCTGAAATACTGCTAAGCTGGCTGTCAGCAAGGGTACGCGTGCCGACCCAAGACGAGTCGCCCGCTGATGGGCCCGTTACGCGGTTTGTACCGTAGTCGCGTTGTTTTGACTTATCTGTATAACGAGCACCAAACTGTACTTTACTTAACGCAGGGAAAAACTCTAAATTTAACTGACGTGAAAAATCCAATTGCGCTGCGTATTTATCATCAGAAATAGCCTCAAGGTTTACTTCGTTATAATCAAATAAATAAGCCTCTGGTGAGTTATACATATCAAAAGTATCTGGGTTATCACTTGGGATAGTTTCTGCGCCGGTACTGGTATAACGTGAACGTGTTGCACGATAAGCCGTGTGCTTTAAGTTGGTCGTCTCGGTTGTTTTATCTGCGCCACTGTAGCCGATTAAACCATACACATCCCACTCACCCACTAACCAGTCCATCGCAATGCTAAATTGCTGATAGTCAGTATCACTGCTGTTTTCTTTACTTAAAAATTCATGCTGTGTAGCCGCATAATCAACGTCAGTTAATACAGTGATGCCGTAATCGCTAAGGGTTGAACTGTCGTATTGATTAACACGCTCTAACGAACTAATACTTGATGCTGTATAAGCCGCCGCATCGTATTCATCTTCGTGATCATCAAAGTTACCTAATAAACCATCAAACGTTAAACTAAACTCACTGCTTGGTTTATATTGCAATGATAACGTTGCTCCCCATTTTTCTTGCTCGGTAAGATAAGCACGGTCGCCCACTTTATCTATAAACACTACGCGGCTAGTTTCATCGCTATCCAAACGATCGTTAATGCTAATACCTGTATCACGCTCTAAAACGTCTGCCGCTTGATCGGCTTGCCATTGTGATGAGCCTGACTTTTCTAACCAACGAGAAAGCGGACGAAAGTTAATGCCAGAATTACTATCGGTACGGTTAGTGCGCTGCGAATAAGCAAAAGAGGCAAGTGCGCCCCAATCACCCAATGTGTCACTGGCTAAAAATGCTAATTTAGGATCAGTCTGCTCAGAAATATCATTATAAGCCCCTTCAACTGATGTGACTAACTTACGTCCTTCATAATCAAATGGTCGTGCTGTGGTAATCGCAACCGAGCCTGCAATACCGCCTTCTTCATCCGCAGCAGTGGGGGATTTTTTTACCGTAACACTTTGAATAATTTCCGACGCAAAAATATCAAATTCAACATCACGACCGCCACTACCGGATGCCGTAGCAAGGTTATTAATCGATACAAAAGTAAACTCACTCGGCAAACTACGTACATTCACCTTTTGACCTAAGCCTTTATTTCGCTCAATCGTCACACCAGGCATACGCTGCAATGCTTCAGCAAGGTTTTGTTCAGGAAAATCAGCGATGTCTGAAGCGACAATCGAATCTGAAAAACCAATGTTTGTCCGCTTTAGGTCAATCGCTTTTTCTAAACTTTTAATATAACTACCCGTTACGACGATTTGCTCCATCGCTTGCTCTTCATTTTCAGCGTCTTGCGCGTAACTTGGCGCGACAAATAACGCACTTAGTGCCAATGCTAAAGGTGATAGGGTAAAAATTCGCTTAGTCATCATGTTGTTCCTGTTGTATGTATTACGACTTTAAATTGATTTCGCTCCTAATGACGCTGCAAAAAATTAATAGGGGACGTATTTATTCGATGAAGTTTTTGTGTCGGTTTTGCGACACTGCAATCATAAAAGTGTCATTAAATCATCATAAAAAAGGTGTCACCTTTGCTCTAGTATGAGCGTCTATTAAAAATGTAATGTTATAGATAATGATGAGAACTGATGCCTCAAACTCAAACGCCGCCATCGCTAATAAACGCACAAGGTCAACAAAATAGACCCCTCGTTAAGTGCTTTATTGCCAACCAAGATGCACTAAAAAGCTTTTTTCGTCGGGCTGTCGGTGAGCAGGCCGATGCCGATGATTTATTTCAAAAATTGCTGATGAAAGCATTAAAAATTGAATGTTCGGCGCATATTGATAACCCGTTAGCGTATGGCTATCGCATGGCAAAACATTTAGTGATTGATCATCATCGAGAGCAAAATAAATCTCCCGAGAGCTTAGAGCACGAACCTGAAAGTAATGCGCTGTCACTTGAGAATTTACTTGAGCAGGAACAACGTTTGCGCTTATACCAGCAAGTGCTCACGCAAATGTCAGCACTGCGCCGTGATGTGTTTATTCGTCGCCGCTTACATGGCGAAAGCCGTCAACAAATAGCGCAAAGCTTAGGGTTATCAGAAGAGGCGGTAAAAAAGCATATTTCCCGCGCGATGGATATGCTCAAAGACGCAATCAGCGAATTTATTGCCGACTAATTGTCCCCTTAATGAACGTTAAGTCGTTATATTAATAATAGAGATAGATAGAGAAATAACATGGTCACCTCATCCAAACATGACGATGAAAATAAAGATCCACTCAAGCAAGCGATTTGGCAAGATGCAGCACTTACCGAAGCACTTAAAATGCTAGATACGTCCACTAAAATCGCAGCGCCAACACACATAAAAGCCAACACCCATACTAACTTTTGGCTCTGGGGCAGCGCGCTTGCGGCGAGTATAATCATGGCGGTAGTCGGGGTGGCAACATTAAGTCCTGAGGTTAGCCCAACAACAGCAACTTTCATTGCCACACAGCAATTTACAGCGACCAAAGCAACCGATATTACCTTGTCGGACGGCTCTGAAGTTGCATTAAATACGCACACTAACCTGCAATTTCATGAAAATGATAAAACCAGACAAGCCATCTTAAGCAAAGGAGAGGCCTACTTTGCAGTGCAGCGCGATGAGCAACGCCCATTTACCATTGATACCGGTAACGCAACAGTTAGCGTGCTAGGCACCGCGTTTAATATTGACAAAACCCTAAGTGGAACAACGATTGATGTATTTCATGGCAAAGTGGCGGTAACCACCCGCGATAACTCACAACGAGTAGAATTAGTAAAAGGACAGCGCGCCCGCGTTGATGCCAAGCAAATTATTGTAACGACTTTTAAAGAACAGCAACCAGATTGGCAATTAGGCTGGCTTGATTTAGAGAATGTGACCATTAACGATGCTATTTTTCAACTTAATCGCTATACCGACAAACCACTAGTTCTGAGTAATGTGGATGCGGACCTGCGCGTCAGCGGTCGCTTTAAAACTGCGGATGTGCTTGGAGCAGCGTCTTTAATAGCACAGTTGAATCAACTTGAACTCAATCAATATAACGACAGTATTGTATTGTCAGCTGATCCAAAGCTGGAATTTAAATAGAATAATCGCAGAGAGATTTCACTTTATTTTCTGATAAATCTAGCTTCATACTTCTTATAATAACTGGAACGTATTCTTTTTACGGTTAATAATTGAAAAATTTGCTTTGAATATCCAAAAAATTCAAAGCAAAAGAATTTACAGCAACTCCCCCTAAAGACATATAAAAATAACTGCGCACATTTACTTAAACTCCGTCAGCAAATACAAAATAATATTAAAAACTTAAAACCAAATCTCAGCTTCTAATCCTATTATACGTGGTTTATCCAAGGGGCTGTAAAATAGGCCGTCTGTACCAAATGCCATATTTTCAACTGCCAACCCACTTGCTCGCCTTTCACCAGTAAGGTTTTCGCCAAACACACGCAGCGCCATCTTGCCATTATCATAACCAAGCTGGAACCCTAATGTTGTAACAGCCCCTTGAATAATATCGCCCTTAGCTCGTAGTGACGTTTTGCCAGTGAAATTGGCTTCTGCTCTGATATAGAAATCGTTTTCCCAACTATAACGAGCAGCAAGACCTGCGTCGTATTGGGGTACAAATTGAACAGCAAGACCTGCTGCATTAAATGTTTCACTAGTCTGAAGATCGTCATACTCTGCATCGACATACCCCAAATGACTATTGAGAGAAAATGCCTCACTAGGATGCCAGCTTACTTCGAACTCAACTCCTTTACTGGTAATTGATGCTTCTGAACCTATATAGTCTGAACTCACAGGACGGCCATTTGCATCAGTTGCTACTTGCAGTTCCTGCCAATTATCAGACGAGATATAAAAGACAGCACCAGACGATCGCCAGTTTCTATCTCCAGATAGCCATTTATAACCCAATTCGTGACTGGTAAGCGTTTCACTTTCATATGACAAAACACTGTCATCCACAATATCGTCCTGAATAGCTGTAAGATTAAACCCTCCCGGAATGTAACCTTTAGATACAGATGCATGAAATGACAAATGCGGGTTGAGCTGATAAAGAGCTGATAGTCTGGGCAACCAGTTGTTGAAACTTTTCGTTAAATCAGCATCTTGGTAATGCGTAATAGTGCCTAAACCAAGATCAAGATACCCAGCTGTCTGCACTGCCGAGCGCTGAGCATTATCATAACGTATACCGGCACCAAACTTTAATTTATCTGTGACATACCAATTAACTGATCCAAAGATACTTTTATCTTTACCTTCTTTGTATTGCATTGGTGCAGCCAGATAACTGTTTAAATCGCCACTGCCCATAAAAGTAGATTTGGTATTTTCTACAGATTCCTCATAATATGAGATACCTACAATGTAATCAAAGGTGCCATTTTCCAAAGAGGTAAAGCGAAGTTCAATATTGTTATAGTCCTCGTTTTTTTCTTCTCGCCCAGAGACATAGGGAGCTGCTGTAAAGTCGAAATCTAACCCTTTTGAATCTTCTTTTCTGGAGCGATATGAAGCAGCTAAATCTATAGCTCCGATATCAGTATTGTTAGTCACACTAACCCCTACAACGAACTCATCAGACGAAGTATACTTAGGCGAATCTTCAAATGTGGTCCATTCATCGAGTCGGCGTCCCCCATTCATACTGTCCGCATATAGCTTATTGTATAAACTTATGTTTAACGGTACATATTGCTGTACAAACAAGCCGGGCGCATCTTCCTCTAACAAGTAAGTCGTTGCATTAACTGTCAGTGTGTCAGATGGCGTCCAATTAATGCGCCCTTGCACAAAGTCTTCTCTGATACTGCCGCTTTCTCCCGTCGAGGTCGCGATGTTCTTTATATATGCGTCTTCAGACGACGTACTGAATGAAAGTGAACCATTTAATTCCCCCTGAACTAGCGGTCCACCAATGAAGCCCGTTCCTTTGTAGCCCTGCCCTGATGAATAATCTAACATCGACACACGATAATTCTGCTCGACAACTTCTGATGGGGTTTTTGTATTGACAATAATAAGACCGGACTCAGAGTTTGCACCGTAAAGTGTTCCTTGAGGTCCTCGAAGCACTTCTATAGAGTTCACTTGACTCAATACAGAATTGCTCAACTCTCTAAATGGAATACCATCAATGTAAACAGCAGCGCGGTTAACTATGAACGGGTTAGACTCAACACCTCGAATAGTGATGTATACACTACCTGTTTGACCTGACTCACTAAACTGTACATTAGGAACTAAATCATCGATACGAGTAAAATCACGGACTCGGGCTTCATCAATTATTGTCGAATCAATAAGTGTGACTGAAACGTCAGTTTTTAATAAGTTTGTATTGCGTTTAGTTCCTGTAACAACGATGTTTTCCATCGACGGCTCTGAAGCTTTGTTTTGGTGCTGTTGCTTTTTTATTGTGTCTATATCATATTCTTGGGCTGCGGCCATGGCTAATGAAGAGGTAAACATCATTCCCAATGCCGTTGTTCGAAATAAAAAAGTACTGCGCGATAACTTGTATGGCATAGTTAGGTTACTCGTATTTAATAAGAATGAGACAAATTCTAAATACCAACCAAATAAATACCGCTCCAAAATGTTTTTTAGCTCCATTTTGGGAAATATATTATTCTTTCAAACGAGGTGTTATGAATACCGGAAGTAAAATATTGGCAAGCCTTTCAGAGAATGCAGCTTTGCCATCTACTGTTAGCGTTGATGATGACAGTATTATTTTTATGTGTTCATCATTTCATGCTATGACGGGGGAAATGATTACAGGTACGTACCTCAAGATAGCTATTTGTCTTAATGGTGGTGGTATAGTGAAATATGGAAAACTTTCTTGGCGCTGGAAACAAGGAGAAGTTCTTATAACTGCGCCTCATGAGAGTGGTACATTTAGCTCTCCAGATGTAAAAATGCTAGGCATCGCTATCGATACAGAGCGATTCTGTCATTTTTGTCAGCCAGAGAATCAAATTTATCGTTCTAATGTTGTAGAAGATGAAATGATAACCTCAGTGATACTTGCTCTTTGGCAATGTGTGCAAAACGAAGCGAAGTGCTCAAAATTCATCCATGAAGGTGTTGCTATAATTCTCAAGCGAATTGTTGAACTATCGGTTAATACCTTCAAGACACGACAGGAGCTATGCCTTAGTCACCGCCAGATTAATTACTTAGATAACTATATAAAAAAACAAGTTAAAAATGATATTAAAACTGAGCAATTAGCTGATTTACTTGGCATGGGAATTCGGCGGTTCTCCAAAGCATTAGAGAATAGTACAGGGCTCACACCTTATAAATATTTACTGAAAATGAAAATGGGCGAAGCCAAGCAACTTCTATCAAAAGGTTTTCCCGTAACACATGTAGCAGGAAAAATGGGGTATAGTAACCCAAGTAAATTTTCAGCGGCGTTTAGTCGAATGGTAGGCTGTACACCTACACATTGGAAAAATATGCAAAAAGTACATTCTCATAAGCATTTATCTGACGTGCATGCCTTGCCTGTTCAGAGAATCAATTAATAACTTATTGTCACAAACCATTTTATTAAAATACTTAACTAGCCGTTTCCCCCAACAATAGGAGAGGAGGTGAGCATATATCTGGTTTTCTCCAAGAGCATTTAAATGTCCTTTATTTACTCGGTTTCAAACAAAAAATGAAGGTTAATGCTTCGCCCTAATCAAGCCCCCCAAAAAACAGAGACAAACTAGCTTAAACATATTTTTGCAGTTAACAGGCTTTGTCATAAATTATTCATTTATATTCTGCACACTATAGTTTTAATAAAATAGCAGGGCTGTTCATAAATGTTACGTATAAGCAGTTTTTTATGTGTAGCACTTTTTATTTTTTCTATTCCTACACAGGCCGCACAAGCCAGTTTGATACAACAATTAACTGACCTATCTAAACGGTTTTCAACTGCGATAATATACAATACCTCATTACTAGCAGGCTTAACCGTTGAGCCCAGTACTCAAACCACACTTGAGCAAACTCTTGATTTATGGCTGACTCCTAGGCAATTAAGCTGGCAAAAAACCGCTTCTGGCATCGTTATTTTTCAAACCGCAACATCAGTACCAGCACCGGCAATATCAATACCCGAAACTAACAATACTCCAGTGCTTGAAGAAGTAATAGTAACCGAGTCATTACCTACACCATCCAATGGTGATGCCTATAACCACAATTACCAACAAGCAATTAACTACGCCCAACAAATAAAGAGTAACTATGTAGGGCAAAGCGAAATAGCAATAGGCGCAATGCTCAATCAACTGCCAGCTGAAAATCTTGCCGAGGCACTACAAGCAGTACCCGGCATAAGCATTACCCGCGATCGCGGTGAAGCCCTCAATATTAATGCGATGGGATTGGGTGCTGAGTATCAATTAACGCTATTTAATGGTCATCGCCTTGCAAATACCGAAAACGTTCGAAATTCAAACCAATATGGGCAACAACATCGCTTTGATATATTTAGCGCAGGGTTATTTTCAAATATCGCGGTGTATAAAACCACAAACTCAAGCCTTCCTAGTGGTGCAGTAGGCGCTACAGTTAACTTGCTCAGCGATGACCCCCTTGCTTATCAAGACAATAACCTACAAGTTATGCTCACCACCGCTGCGCTTGAAGGTGAACAAAACCTTCAACCAAGCTTTGGATTAACAGGCAATGCCAAAACAGCAGATGGTGACTTAGCTGTGATGGTAAAAATGAACTATGAAAACCGTCTGCAACGTCAGTTTCAGTTTGAAACCTGGCACTGGGGAGAAAATGGCGGCGCACCGCAGCCTTACCAATGGCCTGATATTAATAAAAACATCTTGGTGCCTACAGATGGCTTAGCACTGACCATAGAAAACGAAGATCGCACTCGCGCAACATATTATGGCGCTTTAGCCTGGCAAGCTACTGAGCGTTTAAAGCTTAATACTCTGTGGTTTAGATCAGATACTGACTTTTCGTTTGATGAGCACCGTATTTCAATTAACCCACAAAGTCAGTCAGCTCAAGCACAGGTTAACGATGGAAATAATAGCCTAAACCAATTTGTATTTAACGATGTAAATGCCAAAACTAGCCGTGAAGAATCCAACTTATATTATGCCAACCAAACCATACAAGTTGATGCTAACTGGCAACCAAGTGCGCATTTACCCTTAACGCTTTCGCCATTTTACAGTAGCAGTACAGCAAACAGTAAAACCAAAGAACCTATCTCTCGCGTTCATGGGGCTATTTCGCCTATGCAGGCAGACGTTGTTTTACAAAATACATCGGTTGATAGCTTTAATTTTGCAGGCAACCTAGGGTTGGTAAGTAGCTACTCACATATTAATCAAATGAGCAAACGCACTATTAATGTGCTTAATGAAGTGGACGAGTGGGGCATTGATAGTCATTGGAGTCGTGAAAATTATTGGGGCTTACAAGCGCTGGATATCGGCTTTTTACATTCAACCCAACATTATGACTACACCCGCAAAGATATAAGTTTATCGCCCTTAGCTTTAGAGCAACTACCAGATCTAGATGGTCGTTGGCTTGAACCAATCACTAATAAATTTTCAGCTGAGTTTATGAACGCAGATTTACAGCCTTGGCTAATCCCAAAAAGTGACCTTTTTCAACTTTATGATATTGATTTATCGTTCGCTGAAATGAGCGATAGTGACCGATTAAATAGTTACAAAGTAAGCTTTGTATCAAAGGAAGGATACATCTCTTCAAAGTGGCAATTTGAGCAAGTAACGTTAAGCACAGGCTTGCGATACAGCAATACATTAAGTGAAACAAAAGGCTCACAGCTTGCAACAACAGGGGAATTAGCGCCCATCAATAGCAGCAATAAAGATAACACTTGGTTACCGTCCGTTAATTTAAAATGGCAGCCTTCGCAATTTTGGCAATGGCGGGCGGGCTTTAACCGCGCTTTAAATCGGCCAAATTACTCAGATTTAAACCCAAAACTGCATATAAACTCAGGTGGTTTACCTTATGCAGAGCTTGGTAACCCCAATTTGCAACCGGTTATAGCCAATACCAGTACGCTCTCTGTTAACTGGCAACAACAAAGCGTAAGCGCACAATTGCTGGGCTTTAATCACCACATGAATAACTTTATTGTTGAGCAAACAGCAAGCTTAAATTATCAAGGCCTGCAATATAACTCATTGCAACGTACTAACGATGGCAAAGCCAAGATAAAAGGCTTACAAGCCAGTAGTCAGTGGCAGTTACCGATATATAGCCGATGGTTTCTACAAAGCCAATTATCAGCAAGCATCACCCATATCAACAAAGCAGATGTAAGCACCTCAGCTGGTAATCACTTTAAAGTAGAAGGAGTCTCTGACTGGACAGGTAACCTGCGCTTTTTAGTCAGTGATAAAAAATGGCAAGCTGCATTTAATATTAATTACCGTAGTGACTTTTTGGAGCAACGCGACATTAGTAATAATGCCAGTAGTTATGTTGAAGACTACACCAGCACAGATTTAAGCTTTAGCTGGTTTTACTCAGCAAATGCCAGCCTTCGCTTAGATCTATTTAATGCCACCAACGAAACCCTGACCCGTACAGCAAAAACTGACGACGCCAGTTCATTACTCAAAGCAGAAGAATTCGGCCGCCGCGTGGTTGTTAGCTTATCATTAAAAATATAAATTTTTGCATTTGCAACACGCAAACTAAACTCACTTTTGTAAACCCCCATTACGTTTTGAATAAAAACAATACAACCGACTAATGTCTAAACTCTGTTTATGCAAACCCAGTAGCCGCGCAGTTGAGGACTTGCTAGTATAAAAAATAATACAAAACGATAATTACCTCATAATAACGATAACTTAGCCTTTAGGTACTTTGATATGACTCCCTATTTTGTAAAGTGTACAGCCGTATTGATACTAAGCGGTTTGTCGCACTCAGTGATAGCAACCGATAATTCAACGGCTCCCGCCTTTAAAATGGAAGAGGGATTAATCGATATCACTAAGCCCTCTACGCTGGGACTTTCAAAAGCTAACAATACTGAGCACTTTGAGGTATTTAAAGCCATAAAAGGCAAGGCTCAGTACAACCATGGCGCAGTGCTATTTGCATTTAAAGGGCGCTTATATTGCCAATGGCAATCCTCAAAAAAAGACGAAGATGGCCCAAATACTCATGTTTTATATAGCCAAAGTGAAGATGGCCAAGCTTGGCAAACAGCTCAATTACTCGCACCAACACGAGAAAATGCAATAGTCACTAGTGGCGGGTGGTGGAGTGATTCAAAAACCTTAGTCGCCTTTATCAATGTTTGGCCTAAAGATGCTAGCCCAAAAGTAGGCTATGTTGAATACGCTTTAAGCCAAGATGGTATTAATTGGAGTGACTTTAAACCGGTTTTAAATAAAGCAGGCACACCGCTAAAAGGCGTTATTGAACAAGATTTAAAAGCCTTACCCAGCGGCCGAGTTATCACAGCGGTTCACCATCAACCAGGATTGGTGGCAAGCCCTTTTTATACTGATGATCCATTGGCGATTTCGGGTTGGCAAGCAGGTAAGTTTAACAACCGACCTTTTAGTAAACACGTTAGCGATGAGCTAGAGCCTAGCTGGTTTGTTAATAAAGCAAACGATGTGGTTATGACCTTTCGAGATCAAGGCGGCAGTTATAAAATTTTAGCCGCCAGTAGCCATGACCAAGGAGCCACGTGGACAGATGCAATCACCACCAATATACCAGACTCAAGAGCAAAACAAAGTGCAGGTAATTTGCCAAATGGCATGGCCTATATAGTTAATAATCCAACCGGTAATAAAACCCGCCTACCGTTAGTTGTAAGCTTAAGCCAAGACGGCTACACCTTTGACCACGCTTATATATTACGAGACCAACACACTCTACCGGCCATGCAATACCAAGGTAAATATAAACGTATTGGTTACAGCTACCCAAAAAGCTATATTTGGCAAAACAGCTTATGGATAAGCTACGCAGTTAATAAAGAAGATATAGCCGTAACAAAACTAGATTTAGCGCAATTTCAGGGAGCCGTTAAGTAACAGAGCTAAGGTGCTCAGCAAGCTCTGCCGCTTGCCTATAAGCATTTTCCAGTGATTGTTGATGGCGAGCATCAGCAAACTCTTGATACTCGGAGGCAATTTCATAAATTGTACTCACGCCTAAATATTTGCTTAAAGTGCGTAAATGCGGCACTAAGTGACTCATATGCTCACGTATGCCGCCTTGCTCAAAACCAAACTCACCAGTTGAGGTGATCACAACCAATGTTTTACAACTGAGCAAAGGCTGTAGCGGAAAGTCACCACGGGAAAGATCAAAATCAAAGGTTTTATTGACCCTCACTACTTGATCAAACCACGCCTTTAGCTGCGCTGGCATACCGTAGTTATACATAGGCGAGGAAATCACAATAATATCAGCGGCTGCAATTTCAGCGATTAATGTGTCTGACAGGGCCAGTAACTGTTTTTGCTCTGCAGTTTTTTTATTCTCTGGGGTAAATACCGCGCCTATCCAGTCTTGGGTAATAAAAGGCGGCGGGTTCACACCTACATCGCGATAAATATACTCATCTATAGCTTGGTGCTGCGTAACGCTCTCTATAAAACACTTAGCAATATTTTTAGAGATTGAATCGTGGCTTGGGTTGTCGTTTTTTGCGGCTCTTACGCTTGCATCTATATGCAGTAGGGTGTCATGATGTTTATCCTCGTAGTGAATGTGAGGCAATCATCTAACTAACAATAGCTTTTCACAAACGAGTTAACCTCAACTATAAATAAGTTATACTCATCTATAATTATTCTTATTAGTTGCGAATGCTACTTTATGCAAGTATCACTACAAACGCTTAAAGCCTTTGAATCGGCGGCGCGTTTAGGCAGTTTTAAAGCCGCGGCCGATGAACTATCGATCACACCAACCGCGATTTCGCACCATATAAATAACCTTGAAAACCGTTTAAATGTGGATTTGTTTTACCGCCAAGTTAGAAAAATAACCCTCACGCCAACCGGTGAGTATTTAAGTGCGGCCACAAGTGACGGCTTTAACCGCATCGAGCAAGCGCTGGCTCAAGTTGAAGCCACAGGCGCAACCGTTAAAATAACCACCACCTCGTCACTGGCCGCCCTGCGCTTAATTCCCGCATTGCAGGAATTATCTATAAACCAGCCTAATCTTGAGGTAGATATATCAACCAGTGAAGCCGTTGATAAACAATTGCACACCTTACCTATTCGCTTTGGCCAGCAGCACAATATAAACGCCGACGACATTATAAAAACTGAGCAATTTAACGTATTCGGCTCATACAAAGCAGCAGATACCCCTTGGCAAAATGGCCCTGTTACGCTGTATACCACAAAATGGAAAAACAACGCCCTGAGCGAGCCACCACTTAAACAATGGCTTACTCAAAACAACTTAGATCCTGCGTTATTTATTATCAAAACCTTTGACCAAGAGCTGTTTGGCATTCAAGAAGCCATGGCAGGCTCAGGACTGGTATTTTGCTCAGTCACTCTTGTGCAACGGCTATTAAATACTGAATTACTTAAAAGCTTTAATACTCAAACAGTTGAATCTGAGTTTTGCTACTACATACCCAATAAACAGCGCTTTCAAACCCGAGATACACGCCTAGTTTTAAAGTGGGTAGAAAGGTTGTTGAGTTAAGAGTTTTACGTTTTTTAAATAGCTTATATTCCCAGCTTATTTAGAATTTAGAATTGAAATTTAAAGTCACATTACGGGATAAACAAGCAGCAATAATTGTTTAATTCATTGGCCGACTGAAGCCATTCAGGTAGAATTAATGTTGTATTTTAGTGCAACGCGCATTATTGTAGGTAACCCATAAGGTAGTCTAACTATTAAATAAAAATATACCTAAAATCAACACAACAAGTTGTACCTAAATATGTTTAAATCGCTCTCTCTGAATAAAAAATTTGCTTTATTTACTGGTGTTACACTAACGCTAAGCTGCTTGTTAATCGTGTTTATTTCCATGCTATTAAGTTTTAACAGTATGGAAAAAGCCGTTAATGAACGAGTACTATCAGCAACTGATGCCTATAACCAATACGTCACCGATTGGTTGGAAACAAAAGAAAGTATTCTCAAATCGATTGAGCAAGTAAAAACACAAGAGGAGGCCTACTCTGCTTTAAATCAAATGAAACAAGGTGGCGTGTTTGACAATGTTTTTATCGCATTTAAAGATGGCTCGCAAATCAATGCTGACCGAGTCACTTTACCTGAAGGTAATAATGACCCTCGTGTATGGGGTTGGTACAAAAACGCAACACTACAACCCGGTGATATTTTTATGGCTAACCCATCAGTCGCAGCCGCAACCGGTAAAACAGTGGTATCTCTAGGTGTTGTGACAACATTTTTAGGCGAGCAAGTAGTGCTTGGCGCTGATATAGAAATGACTGATATCCTTAATAACCTCAAGCGACTTAAGTTACCTAATCAAGGTGAAGCCTTTATTATTAATGAACAAGGAAACTTTTTTGCCCATAAAAATATTGCAAAACTTAACCAACCTGCGACCGACGAAGGCTTAACATCTAAAGTTGTACAGCGTATAACTTCTGCGTCAGTGAGTGCTAAAGAGCTAGATTTAAAAGAGCCTATTGTAGTTTGGTCAGAAAAAATTCCAAAAACACAGCTTTATACCGTAAGCGTCATTAAACGCGCACAATTAAATAAACCAATTTACGAACTGATCGGAACACAGTTAGCACTGAGCTTAATGGCCATAGTTGTGAGTATTTTACTGATTATTTGGCTTGGCCATTATTTATTAAAACCACTCGCTGATGTTGCCAAAGCTTTGAATAATATTGCAAAAGGTGATGCCGATTTAACTCAGCGTTTAACAATTCATAGCCATGATGAAGTAGGCCAAGTGTCTGAAAGCTTTAATCAGTTTGTGAGTATTTTGCAGGCGTTAATGCAAAATATTAAATCAAGAACCAATCAATTGGTAGACTTAGCGCAATCAGCCAATATAGAAATAACTCAAACAGGTAATGATATTCGTAAACAAGCTAACGAACTTGAGCAAGCGGTTACAGCTGCAACAGAGTTTACTTACAGCTCTGACGAAATATCAAATAACACCCAAAAAAGTAGTGAACAATCAGAGTTAACCAAAGATTCTGTTTCGCAAGCAATGGCTTTATCTTCAGGTGCAAGCGAATCAATGAGTTCATTGAATGATCAGTTGACCCAAAGCAATAAGATCATGGCTACCTTAAAGCAACAGAGCCAGCAGATTGACGACATTATTAACGCCATTGAAGCTATTGCAGAGCAAACCAACCTATTAGCCTTAAATGCAGCGATTGAAGCCGCTAGGGCAGGGGAGCAAGGCCGAGGCTTTGCTGTTGTAGCTGATGAAGTGCGTGAATTATCAATGAAAACCCAAAAATCAACAGAAGGCATTCGCACTACTATTGTTGATTTACAAAAACTCACCACTACGGCGGTAAATAACATTGATAGCTGCAGTGAAATCTCTGCGACAACAATTGAAAAAGTATACCAACTAGCCAGCCTACTTGAGCAAAGTGGACAGTCTATTGATGTGACAACACAAATGGCAATACAAATAGCGACCGCTTCACAAGAACAATCAAGTGTAACTAAGGATATAACCAGAAACTTAACCGCAACAGAGGAACTTTCGCAGTCATCACTGGCTCGGATCAGTGAAAATACCGCGCAAATTGATTCACTAGCAGAGCAAGCTTCTGAGCTACTAAAATCTGTTGGTGCATTTAAAATTTAATGCTTAGCACGACGATTGGTGGCTCAAAAGAGCTACCAATCATAAGAATTAACAGTAAATAGCTCTAAAAACATAGAGATCATAATTTTATTCCTATTACGAACGGTTTTATTGCTCGAGTAAGTCTGGCAGGGTTGGATTAGTTCACTTTACACCTTGCAGTTAAAGCTGTCATAAACTCTCATTTAATTTTTTATTAAACACTTGCTCTGCTAAATTTACTCTTTAATTTTAAAGGCATTTTTTCAGCGGTTAAATTTTCAAATTGATTTAATGCAATTTATTCAACAGTAAGTATTGTTTTAGGAACGTTTCTCTCGCTATAATTGTTATGTTGTAACATAATGAAGATGAAAGGTATGAAATTTAAAAATTGCTTTACTGCCGTTAGCTATCGGTACATGTGTTAATGCTAATGAGATTGAACGAATTGAAGTTAATCCATTAACAAAACAATATTCTCCTGTAAATACACTGCAAATGAGTAAAACAGAGTTAACCGGAGAGTTACTCCAACAACAAAAGGCACCCACCTTAGGTGATACCTTATCGCAGATATCGGGTGTCAGTAGTAGTTATTTTGGCGCATCAGCTGGGCGCCCACAAATTCGCGGTCTAGGCGGACAGCGGGTAATGATAAGCTCTAACGGTTTACCTGTTCGAGATATGTCATCTGTAAGTGATGACCAACTAGTGCCGATAGAGCCTTTTTTTGCTGATCGAATTACTGTATTAAAAGGTGCAGCTGCAACAGTTGCTTATGGCGGCGAAGCGATGGCTGGACTGGTTGATGTGGATGATGGCCGCATTCCTTTACAGCATAGTGCACATAATTATACCGATCAAATAGAAATACAGTCTGGTTATAATACAGGCACGGCATTACTAGGCCGCTTTCAAGGACAAGAGCAAGGCTTTGCTTATAATGTAAATTTACTGCATCGTGAAAGAGGGGATTTTAAGGTCCCTAAAAACGCCAAAGATCCAGCATGTAATGATTGGTCAGAGTTAGTTTTAAGTAGTCAATTACAAGCGCAATGCCAAGTGGTATTAGGTCAACCACAATGGGAATATAACGGCACTAAATATGTTGATGTAACGCCTTTAGATCAGCAAATTATTGAACACCGTTCTGATAATTTGCAAGGAAAAGTAGAGAACTCAAGTAATTACCAAACAAGCTTTACTTTTGGCGGCAGTCAAGTATTTGCAAACGAGCAGTTGCTTGGTTTTTCATTTGGTTATACACGTGCAAATCGTGGTATTCCCGGCTTTATGCACTTAACTTCAAAAGGTACTGATCAGCTGGCAGAAACGGGAAAAATTAGAATTAACTCTGATCAATATCGTTTTGATGCACTTTACTCAAAAGAGTTTAAAAATAACTCCTTTTTAAACCATGGTGAGATCACAGCCCGTTATACTAATCAATTAGATGATGAAAGCTTAGCAGAGCGATCTGTTAATACATTTGAGCTCTCTAATTGGCAACTCAATCCTACACTTAATTATCAATCTTCATCTGAATTAACTGGCATGATAGGGCTAGCATTAGAAGGCAGTAAACACCAAGGCGGGGGCGTAGATAATTACTTACCCGATATAAACAGCGATCGACGTGCGGCTTATATTTTACAAAATGCTAATTATGGGCCGTTATCAGCTCAACTTGGCGCCCGTTACGAAAAAGTGGAATATGAACCAAGCTTTCCAGCTACCTATGAGCCAGGACGCGGCCAGGGATCAGCTATCGCAGACAGAGAATTTAATTTACACAATTATGTCGCCTCTATGCGCTTTGATATTCTAACGGGTTGGTGGGTATCAAGCAGTTACACTCATGCAGAGCGTGCTCCTGCGGTAAACGAGCTATATGCTAGCAATCCACATTTTGCCTTATTGATTGAAGAGCAAGGCAATGCTCAACTTGAAATGGAAGTAAATAAAGCAACTGAATTTGGTACTGGGATTAGCTTTGCTGATTTTTCTATAACAGCTAATTGGTATGAAAATCAATACGAGAACTTCATTTACTTAGGTAATACAGGGGTCAATCGTGGTGGTGTGTTTGTAAAAGAGTGGCGCCAAGCAGATACAGAAAACACCGGTTTTGAGGTGGAATTAAGTTATACATTAGCGACCAAAACCGCAGGGGATTTCACCTTTAGCGCTTTTGCCGATGCAACAGAAAATACCCCTGTGTATCAATTTGATGGTACCTATGACCCTTTTACTATAGAAAACTTTTTTGACCCAAAACCTGATCAAGAAGCCGAATATTATCGACGTAACTTAGAAGGTGATAGTATGCCGCGCACGCCAGCCGATAGCCAAGGGTTAGCGGTGCATTGGCAGTATGATCAGCTATCAGCTTCATTAGATTATGTGCATCATGGTGCACAAGATAAAGTCGCAAAAGGTGAATTTGCTTCCCAACAATATCACTTATTAGGCGCTTATTTTTCAGTGACCCAAAATCTATTAGGCTACGAAAGTGAAGTATATATTAATATTGATAACCTTACTGATGAAGACGCTCGTCCTCATCAAAGCTTCTTGCGACAACTAACCCCATTACCTGGACGAAGTGTTGCATTTGGTATTCGCGCTAAAATCTAAGGCGATAAGACTAATTAAGTGCGCCGAAGCTGGCGCACTTTACAAAGCATCATAATTTTAAATTCGCCCGAACTAGCTTACGCCTACAATAGTTTTACCTTGGAACTTTTCTCTCGCAATTGCGTTATGTAAACCCCCGTTACATTTTGATTAAAAAAGCCACAGACTATTTGTTAGTATGTGGCTTTTTAGTCTCTAAACTAACTTACTGAGCTATTGGCTTAATAAGTGCTTTTCAAAAAACTCTGCCATCATAGTATGGTAATGCAAGGTGGTGCCTTTGCCTTCACGTAAGCTATGTGAGCGGTTAGGGTATGAGAAAATTGCTATGCTTTACAAGCTCGTCAATTAAGCGTTTTGAGCCTTGGTAATGCACGTTATCATCGCCTGTGCCGTGAATAAGCAATAGCTTACCGGTTAGGTTTTTAGCAAAGGTAATAATCGGCGAGGTATTATCGTAAATCTCAGTATCGGTATTTAGGTTACCCGCATAACGTTCTTGGTAAATATATTATCCTAAAAACACACTAGACTAAAAGCTTTCGAATAGATATCATCCGTCCCGATAAATGTAAAAGGAAGAACATTATGACTTGGAAACATTCCGGAAAAGCATCCGCTTTTAACCATATTGGGCTAGACGAGACGATAGCTCAAATAACTTAGCTTATGACCCAGTAGATCTAAAAAGTACTCGAATTTTGATCACGCAACAAGCCTTAGCTATGCTGGCTAATTTAAATCAATTTGACCAACAAAAAGTGATTAAAGAAATTACTTTTGTTTGCAAAAACCCAAATAGTTGTAGTTCAGTTAAGCACAGCACGCTGCCATTTAAGCGCTTATTTCGTTCTAGAGACCAATTCAAGTCATATCATTATCTAATAGACTTTAAAATTACAGCAGATAACCAAGTGGTAATTCACGATATATATTTCGATGTTAGTGCCACTGGACCAAAGCCAAGAGCAAGCCTAGAACGAAACATGTTATACAATGTAAAACGCCAAGGTGGTCGGTTTAATGGGGCTTGGGATAGTGATGAGTTACAGCAGAATAAAGACTCATGGGGATTATCAGGTTCTGGAGCCACTCAGGTTTCTAATCATCATGCAGCTGTGAATGGGATGCAGAATAATCTAAATAAAGCGGCTTGGTTAATGGGCGCTCACTTAGATGTGGCTTACCCTAAAGATAGTTTTGATACATACACTTTATTCCACAATCCGACTGATCGCATGCTGTATGACGTTGTTGAATGCATATTTGATAAACGCAAAGGAACTAAATCACAAAATGCACAACATTTAGCGGCCATCTTTTTTCAATCTCAGCAACAAGGAAAGAAAATAAAATGGGTAGTACACAGCCAAGGTGCTATTATTTTTACTGCGGCACTTGAAGAGTTTGCTAGAACTCATACTATTAGACTAACTTCTCAACAAGTAGCCGTTCACTCACCTGGAGCATACCTTCCGCGATTAAAATCCGCAGCTGCGCGATTGGGAATGTTGGTACATCAAGCTAATAGTAACCCCTTTGATGTAGTACCTAATATGGCGGGACAAAATAATCTATCTCCCAGTAGTTTAATACGCAGCTTAAAGTTTATGGGCCTAACGTTTTTAGGAACAGAATTAACCAGCCCCCATACATTACCTTATTTGGGACTAGAGTCTTACCATACTCAATTGCGTTTAGCTGGTAATCATCGAAGAGCACAAGACGTACTAAATTATATAGAAAAAAATACTTAGAGTGGTTGTATTGAGAAGGATACTTAAATGCTAATGAAAAAAATACTCCGCGGTTATCGCGGGGGCCCTGATTTTAACAATATTCAAAAAGAGCATTATTACCTAGACGAAGAGCTTAAATTGACCGTTGCTCTTCCAGTTTGTAATCCGTTGAAACAACCTAAAACAAAAATTGTAAATTATCCTTTTACAGCAGCAAATTGGTTTGAAACTAACTACAGTCAGATTCGACATTCTAAATATATTCCAATTCATGAGTCCTATTGGTTTTATTGGCCTCTAATGCGAACTCCGATGTCAGATGAGTTGGGAAGCCTGCGGCTCAATATTACTATTGGAAAGCTCGCATCTCCAGTCACTAGCGCTAAAGAACTCGGCCATGCCATTCTAAAAGAATATAACGACTATTATAATTCCTCTTCAATAGGTAAATATTTTAAAGGGCATAATACTGAGCTCATCAATGAAATAGAAGCTCATTCTGCTCGCCGAGCTACACCATTTTCAGACGAAGAAAAGCAACATCACATAGAGTCTAACTTATTAAATTCAGGTTTCCCTGAAATATCTCAATTTGATGAATGTACATTTAATAATATTGAGTGGATAAAATATACAGAGATTCGTTCTAACGAAACAAAGAAAAAATACGTTTTTGCAACGCAATTGAATGAAAAATATTATCTTATGGCTAATTTTACATTCGATCTAAATATGTCTCAAAATGATAAACCTTGGTACAAAGACGCTAATGCAGCTATAACCCCTTTAATGGAAGGTATTATGCTTAAGCATATAGAAAGTCTAAAAGAGGATAGTAAATTATTAAATAGCTCTGCTGATAGCTAAATTAATACTACTTAAGAAAGCAAAAGACCAAAGTCATCTTCCAGTAAATTTTACTCAGGTTCTTGTTATTTAGGTTTAGTATAAGGACATGAGACTTCCTTTCTCAAGGTTATCCTTTAAACCCAGCTGTAAACCCCTGAATCGCCCCGAGTTCATCGGAGACCAGTTTGTTTAAGTCAGGCCACTTTACCTGACTCGTTTAAATTATCATAGTAGTCTGTTTCATATTGAGCTGGTGAAATATACCCAATTGAAGATAATAAGCGTTGATTATTAAACCAATTGACCCACTCTAACGTTGCGTATTCAACAGCATCAACATTCTTCCACGGGCCATTTCTGCGAATAATCTCTGTTTTAAATAATCCATTTATTGTTTCAGCCAATGCATTGTCATAAGAGTCACCCACACTGCCTACAGACGCTTGAATTCCAGCTTCAGCAAGTCGCTCAGTGTATCGTATAGACAAATATTGGCTGCCTCTGTCGCTGTGGTGAATTAACCCTTCGGGGTTGCCACGATGCCAAATAGCTTGCTCTAACGCATCAAGAATAAGCTCTGTGTGCATTGTCGTTGATACACGCCAACCTACAATGTATCGTGAAAAAACATCTATCACGAAAGCGACATAAACAAACCCACTCCATGTGGCAACATAGGTGATGTCAGCTACCCAAAGTTGATTTGGCTGCTCAGCAGTAAATTGACGATTAACTAAATCAAGTGGCTTATCTTGTTGCTCGTCAGGTATCGTTGTCTTATGTGCTTTACCCCGACGAACACCTTGAATTCCCATAACTCGCATCAATCGTTCGACTGTACAGCGGGCGACTTGATGGTCGTCAAGCTGTAGCTGCTTCCATATTTTTCTTGCACCATAAACTGACATATTATCCTCCCACACTTCGCGAATGAGTATTATCAGCTCAGCATCACGCTTTTTGCGGTTAGACAGTCGCTCAGGCTCTCTTTGTATCTGTTTATGAGAATAATACGTTGATGGTGCAATCGGCAATTCCTTGCAAATTGACTCGACACCGTAATGCTCTCTGCAAGCATCAATAAAATCCACTATTACTTCTGTTTGCGGTCGAGCTCCGCTTGGGCGAAAAAAGCGGCAGCTTGCCTCAGGATATCATTCGTTCGCTTGAGCTCTTTATTCTCGCGCTCTAAGACGGCAAGGCGTTCTTCAGTTGATTGCGTATTAGAAGAGGGTTTAGACGGTTGAGCTTGAGATTTCTTGACCCATGCTCTAAGTGTTTCTGGGGTACATCCCAGTTTATCTGAAATCGATACTAGCGCAGCCCAAAGAGAAGGGTATTCATGCTGTTGTGTGGTAACAAGCCTAATTGCACGTTCACGAAATTCTGATGTATAGCGATTTGATTTTTTCATAGTTCCAGTTTCTCAAGTTATTGAGTCTCTGGCAAACACGGGGCGATTCACCCCGTTACATTTTGATTAAAAAAGCCACAGACTATTTGTTAGTCTGTGGCTTTTTAGTATTTAAACTAACGTAAGCGTATAGCTAACGACACCTAGCTTTGCTTAATATTCCAAGGTAACAGTGGCTCAAGGTTATCTGGCTGCTCAGCAAGGCGCTGTAAGCAAGTAGAGATATAGTCATGCACCACAAGGTCATTTGCCTTTGCGGTTT
This sequence comes from Pseudoalteromonas sp. KG3, assembly GCF_030436385.1. Lineage (NCBI taxonomy): Bacteria > Pseudomonadati > Pseudomonadota > Gammaproteobacteria > Alteromonadales > Pseudoalteromonadaceae > Pseudoalteromonas > Pseudoalteromonas sp. KG3. The sequence continues at coordinate 717,286 of NZ_CP098524.1, read as the reverse complement.
CAACAAGACTATAAAGTATAGCGCTGGCATGAGCACCATTGCAGGTATTTGAGAACAACCAGTTTTTTCGCCCTATTACGAACGGTTTTATAGCTCGCTCTGCACGGTTATTATCAATACTGAGCCTGCCATCATCAAGGTAACGCCTGAATTTCTCAAACTGATTTATCGCATAGGTAATTGCTTCACCTAACGCCATTTTTGGTGGGATTTTATCTTTATGCTTGAGTAACCATTGATACAATTCATCAACGATTGGTTTGGCTTTTCTCTGCCTAATCTTGAATTTTTCATCGTGCGATTTATCTTTGATGGCTTGCTCAATACCGTAGAGCTTGCGAATAAGGTTTAGTGCTACATCTGCTTTGACGGTTTTTTTATTATTGCCTTTAGCCTCGATGAATTTACGGCGCATATGGGCTAAGCACGCAACCAGTGTTGCATTCGTTTGCTCGTAAGCCTTGTAGCCGTCGACGTGCATGTAGCCTTCGTAACCATCAAGGAAATCAACCGCACATTGGCCTGCGCGACTGTTATGGTAATCAAACAAGACAATATTGGTGCCTTTACTCGGTTTATCATCGCCGCAACAATACAGCCACATATAGCTGGTTGCTTTATCTGCATTAATGACGTTTAACGGGGTTTCATCGCCGTGAATAACCGGTTGAGATAGCAACACGTCTTTTAAGCGTTGATACAGAGGGGACAACAGGTCTGCGCAGCGCAACATCCAGCTCGACATGGTTTGTCTGCTCAACTCAATACCAATATCGCCTAACATGGTTTCTTGGCGATAAAGTGGTAAGCCAAACTGGTATTTACACATGATTATTTGGCTCAGCAAGCTGGGCGTTGCGATGCTTTTTGGAATGGCTGTTGCGGGCATAAGGGCGGTTTTTACCACACTTTCAATGCCTTCACGCTCACAGTGACGGCACGTATATTTAGGGCGAATGGTTTTGATTACTTTGATATGCGCTGGCACAAACTCGAGTGCTTCACTGCTGCTTTCACCCATTTTGTGAAGGGGGCTTTGACAGCAATCACACATTTTGTCATCCTCTTCGAGGTCAACAACCACCTCAATTCGCGGCAACTGCGCTGGCAGTGGCCGGCGTTTCGGTTTGGCTTTTTCTTTCTTTACTGAGGCCGATGTGGCCAATAGCGCTTTATCATGTTCATCGAGAATATCTTCTGCTTCATTGAATACTTCGCCTGCACCCGGCATCTTTTCAGATTTTTTGGCGTACTCTTTGGCTAATTTCGCGTTATAAGCTTGTAGCAATTCGTGAATTTGCGCGTCTTTTTCAGCTAACTTTTCATCCATATGCTGTTGCAACTCAAGCAACATGCGCTTGAGTTGTTCTGGGTCGTCAGGAAGTGAGTGTGCATCAATTTTCATGTTCGCAATTTAACAGAATTTGACGGTGTTTTCTTGCTTGACGCAAAGATAAAACAAACGGTGTGGCAACGATCATTTACTGCCAATATGATCGATTAGATCATCGATTTATACCGCAACTCTTCATGACCAAGCACATCATATCCCGACAACAACCAATCCAGTTGCTCTGGACTGAGCTCAAATTCTTGCAGACTGGCTTTGGTTGGCCATTTGAACGTTTGCTTTTGTCGAGTAGCCAGACCCGATTACTCGAGCCCAGCCCTCTAAGAACGGTACGTGCGAGTTTCCCCGCATACCGCTCAAGTCGTTATAACGCCATGTAGGATGGCGCAGCAGTATTTTGACTCCTATGAATGCTGTTATGGCAATAAGGATGAACAACCACGGTATTACTCGCTTTATTATCACCACCTAAATATAAAGGTACTAGGCGGTGAATATTCCAACCAGTTTTAGCCGTTATTTTTTCTTTGCAATACAAACACTCACCATTTTGACGTGATAATAATCTATGCAGACGTTCTTTGTTGCGAGAATTTACTAACACATCAAGCCGAGATTCAAAGTAAGTTTCATGTGTCGGATCGTAAGGGTTTGCATCGGAATTGATCTTTGGATGTCGCACAATCGGCATTGCTGCTAACCGAAATAAGCCTATTTGTTTATCACCGGTGCAGAATGTCCAATTACGCGCCCCAACAGAGTGGAAGTATCTAGCCCTAATCCAGTATTTTCCTTTTCTAGGATGTCTACGACATGCCCATTTCCAGAGTAGCAACCATATATCAGAGTCAATCTTGCAAAATACTTCCTTTGCGACACTGTGTCGGTGATAATTGCACCAACCTCTTAATATTGGATTAAGCTGAAAGATTAGCCTGTCTTGTCGACTAGAGCGATATTTGGTGATCGTAAGTCTCAACTTATTCATCAGATGTAGAACGCTTTTGCTACTGGGTTTGACCAATAATTTGCCATTATACTTTCTGAGATTTTGACCAAGAAAATCAAAACCCTCTGATATATGCCTAACGTGCGTTTTTTCTGGCGATAATGCCAAACCACGTTGGGACATAAATTCATTAATACAAGGCAATATTGTATCTACCAAAAACGCTTGAGAATGAGCCGTTACAACAAAATCATCGGCATATCTGATTACAGAGACTCTCTTAACATTAGAACGAATTTCACGGTGCTTACCTCTTTTAACACCAGAAGCTTCTTCAATTGTTCCTTGCAGTTGATTCAATACCATATTCATTAACGTCGGCGAGATTATTCCTCCTTGCGGTGTTCCTGCAAGTGTTGGATATACCTTACCAGACTCCATAAAGCCAGCATTCAGCCACTGTGAAAGGATTGGTTTGTCGATGTTTAAGTGCTTTAGCATCCACTCATGGCTGATATTATCGAAGCAACCTTTAATGTCCGCATCAAGCACCCATTCTCCCGCACGTTTGCGACACAATACTTTGAAGCATTGTTCGATCGCATCAGCACAAGACCTTTGTTTTCGAAAACCAAAAGAATTGCCGTCACTGTTTGTCTCCACTTCTGGCTCAACGGCTAGCAAATATAGTGCTTGCATCCCACGATCCAGCATTGTGGGGATACCGAGAGGTCTTTTCTGCCCATTCGACTTTGGAATAAAGACTCGCCTTAATGGACTTGCCTTGTATCCAGAGCGTTTGAGCGATGAGATTGCTCGCCATTTTTTAGTAGCACTTTGCCATGTTTCGCCATCAACACCAGACGTTTTACGCCCTTTGTTCTCCGTTACTTGTTTAACCGCAAGGGCTTTCGCATAAAAGGAATGAGTCAATAACCATTGCAGGCTTTTAACTTTCCCTTTTCTCCCTTGCTTTACTGCTTTCACAATACGCGCTTGCAATGATCCTACGTAGCGCTTTGCAGCCTTCCAATCGATGTTAGACCAGCATTGCGCTTCGTTTATAGGTGCACATTGTTCATAAGAGCAATTCATTTGCATTCCTAAGCTAAAATCTTATTACAAATTTCTTGTGATTAACCACTCGATGGAAGTGGGCTATGCTTTCGCATGATGTCACGTTCATGTAATGGTCTAATGAAACTGGACAGGTTTATAGCGTAAAATGAGCTAAACCCAAAAGGTATCACTATGACCAGAAAATCAAAAGTAACACTCAGTGCACAACAAAAACTTGAATATGCCAAATTAATGGTAGAAGAAGGTTATACCAATAAGCAAATTGAAGAGATGTCTGGCGCAGGAAAGTCAGCAGTATCACGTTGGAAGCAACAATATCTATCTGAGCTAGATGGTAAGAGCCCGGGAAATGTACAAGCACTCACACCAGAACAGCAACGTATTCAATTGCTAGAGAAGCAGCTACAGCGAGCTTTAAGGGATAATGATATATTAAAAAAAGCCACCGCTTTCTTCATTCGCGACAATCAAAATTTAAAGTAATTAAAGCGTTGAAGAAAGCGACCCCAAGCTATACGGTATCTGAGTTGTGTCGTGCTTTAGAAGTCAGTACAAGTAGTTATTACTATGCGCCCGTCGCGCCAAATAAGTCAGAGCAGGCACTGCTGGAGTTAATTAAATCTATCGCTGACGATTCTGGTTATACGTATGGTAGACGCAGAGTGAACGTTGAACTGAATGCGTTAAATCATACGATTGGAATATATAAAACAGCGGCACTGATGAAAAAGTTGAATATAAAAGCCATCAGGCCGAAGAAAAAACATTACTACCCTAACTCAGGTGATGAACATAAGTACGCACAGAACCTCTTAAAACGAGAGTTTAACCCTGATTCACATAACACGCATTGGGTCGGTGATATTACCTATATCAGGAACCATCAAGGGTGGAGCTACTTGGCCTGTGTGTTAGACTTATCAACGAGGGAAGTTGTAGGGTATGCCTTATCAACAAGCCCAAATGCTGAATTGGCTATAGCAGCATTGAATAATGCTATTAAGCGTCAACAGCCGGTTCTTAATCAACTGATGTTTCATTCCGATCAGGGGTGTCAGTATTCTGCGGCCTCGTTTAGAGCTCGGTTATCACAACTAACTATAACGCAAAGTATGAGTCGTCGAGGTAATTGTTGGGATAATGCAGTAATGGAGCGATTTTTTAGAAGTTTAAAAACAGAGCGACTGAATCGCCTGTCATTTATAAATCATCATTCAGTTATAAGTGAGGTGGACAATTATATTCAGTTTTACAATTACAAACGTAGGCATTCTACGCTTAATTATATGACGCCACATCAGAAATATAATGAATTAAAAAATGCCGCTTAGAATCTCTACAGAATTTGTTGACCATTACATCAATACATCTATCTTTGCCATTACAGCAAGGCATTCGCTTTCTCCATCGTCCTTTACCCGCATGCCCGTCATTCATTCTTACGAAGAAACTACCTCAACGAGGGAGCATACGGGCTTACCAAGTTCCGCTTTATTCACATAATGGGTTAGTGTCAGTCAATCCGCCGGGGGCACATTAAATTGCGTAACATGAGACTAGAGCATGTTAACTTGTCCACCACACCTTTTGGTTCAAGCTTGTCAGCATCTTTAGCTTGTTTACAATGACGACAGTTACAACTGTTCAGTTAATTACACATACCATTAATTCCTAGGGCCCAACCGCATGATGCTTGCAGTTTGTTCAACATCACTATTGAACTTAAGGCTACATTGTCTTTCGAGCTTCACACCCCACCATTGCTAGTGACGCATATCGAAATAGGAAACCTTCGGCAATACGAAGGGTTGAATCAAAGTTCAACAGTAAACAAAGCGACTTCTTGTCGCACCTAATCGCTTGTACCACAAAGCAAACCCCGTTTTATCCCAGTAAACCAGCTTGAGTTTATCCTTCGCTTTGTTGCAAAATAAAAATAAAGCGCCAGTATAGGCATCACGTTCAAGCTCACCCTCAACGATTGCGACCAGACCATCAATGGATTTTCGAAAATCCACAGCATCGCGGTGTAAGTAAATACACTTTGGTTCAACAAACATTTTCATCAGGCAAGCTCGCGTAGTAATTGGCCTAGATAAGATGCAGGCGTTGTGGGAGGCAAACTGACGTTTACTTTTCCGACTTCGAGGGTAATCGACAGTTGGTGTTCGGTGACGTCAACGTGTTTAGCTACTTTAGCGCGAACAAAGCTGCCTGATGATTCATTAAGCTTACTTCGTGCGGCATAGAAGCTTGTTTTTGATAAAACATGTTGCTGGCAATAGTCAGTGATAGTTAAATCGCTGGCTTGTTGTTCTTCAATAATACTGCGCCATTGTTCAAGGCTGCGTGTTTTTCTCATGGCTATCTCCTCATTGAAATTCGGAAATAGCTTAATCATTTTGACGAGTGACTGGCAGGTGCATTTTGCTAGACGCTTACAAACTAACTAATCAAACTACTGACTCAATAAGTTCTTTTCAAAAAACTCGGCCATCATAGTGTGGTAGTGCAGGGCGGTGCCTTTGCCTTCACGTAGGCTGTGTGAGCGATTCGGGTATGAGAAAAACTCGAACTGTTTGTTGTGTTTAACCAGCTCGTCAATGGGTCGTTATTGGGGTTATCCGCATAACGTTCTTGTTAAAGAGCCCTGTAATCCATTTATAAATTTATCTAGAAGGAAATGTGAAAGCTTTTATAGAAATTGGAGTAAAAAATCGATTAAACGCGGTGTTCTTTCCGTATAGTTTTAGGTAATAATTAAGATAAACGTCAGCTTTATAGCTTATTTCAACTTTAGCTTTATGCTAAGTGTTTAAAAGGATAGTTTAGTGATACACAATATTTCAAAATGTAGTTTTATTAGTTTAATTTTATTGCTGACTCCATTGACTGTTTATGGTCGTACCCAATCAACAATGTTTTGCGAAATATCGTCTATAGGGGGCCAAGAAGTCACAATCAATGAGAAAAAATATAATAATGACATCAAGTATGATTTTCAGCTTATAGATGAGCATAAAATAATAACCGTTACTGCGGGGGTTATAAGGCCTGAGCACAACTCTATTTTATTTAAAACCCCAGCTAAAGAAGCATCGAAGATTGAAATTGTGGAATACTCACACAAAAAATATGAAAAAATGTGGGAAGAGGAGCTTCATCATACAGTTGCTTTATTACACTCTAAAAACCATATTTGGGAGCAACGCGCTGCAAAGTTATCACTTTGGAAAGCTACGTTTAATGAGCATGATAACTTAATAGGCTTTTGGTCATCAGCTAGCGACGAGGGGCTGTTCACAATTTCATTAAATGCACTAAAAGCTTCTAATGGACAGGATGAATTGGTGCCTACTAATGTAATAATGGATACTGTTGATGAAATTCTTAGTCAGTGCAAAATAAAATCATTTAAAAATGAAACCTAGAAAGTTAAAGGGGTGCTTGGGATTAACTACTTGTACTGGCTCAAAACCTTTCCCCTTGAGCCTTTTCCCTTTCAACTAGTTTTTGTAAACCCCTCTTACATTTTGATTAAAAAAGCCACACGCTAACAACGGCTAACGTGTGGCTTTTTAGTATCTAACTTCATTTTTTGAATGATTACTTATTCAATAAGTTCTTCTCAAAAAACTCGGCCATCATAGTGTGATAGTGCAGGGCGGTGCCTTTGCCTTCACGTAGGCTGTGTGAGCGATTCGGGTAGGAGAAAAACTCGAACTGTTTGTTGTGTTTAACCAGCTCGTCAATTAAACGCTCTGAGCCTTGGTAATGCACGTTATCATCCCCCGTGCCATGAATAAGCAATAGCTTACCGGTTAGGTTTTTAGCAAAGGTAATCGGCGAGGTATTATCGTAGCTCTCAGGGTCGGTATTGGGGTTACCCGCATAACGTTCTTGGTAAATAGTGTCGTATAAACGAATATCTGGCACCGGTGCAGAAGCAATACCCACTTTAAATTTATCACCATGGCGGAACAATAAATTAAGGGTTGAGCTGCCGCCCCCTGAGTGGCCCCACACGCCTACGCGGTCGGTGTCTATTACATCCCAACGTTTTGCCATGGCATCTAGTGCATCGACTTGGTCTTGCACTGTGATAGAGCCAATTTTTTTATAAATCGATTTGCGCCAATCACGGCCTTTTGGTGCGCGTGTGCCTCGGTTATCAACCGATGCCACAATAAAGCCTTTTTGTGTTAGCAATGATTTATACAAGTAACTGTTACCTTCCCAGCGGTCTTGTACCGTTGAGCCCCACGGTTCACCGTATACGTAAAAAACAATCGGGTATTTTTTACTTTTATCCATGTTTTTAGGGAACATAATGTAGCCATCAAGCTCGGTGCCGTCGCTCGCATTCACTTTAAAAAACTCATGGCTAGGTAAGCTTTGCTCAGCCAGCTTTTCTTTCAGCTCGTTATTTTCAACTAAGGTTTTAACATTACTGTGGCTGCTCACTTTAATGATCTCTTTGCTTGCTGGCATACCGAACTTAGAGTAAGTGTGCATTGCCCAAGAGGTATCTTTAGACATGTAATAGCTGTTTGAGCCTTCAAATTCTTCAGGTGTTACACGTACAGGCTTGCTGCTGCCATCAAGCGGGGTGCTGTATAAATAGCGCTGGCCCGGGTTTTCAGGAGAGGCGGTAAAGTACATCACGTTTTTATCTTCGTTTAACGCCAGCATATCTACAATATCATAATCGCCTGGGGTTAAATCGATAATGGTTTTGCCATCGCGCGATACACGATAAAGATGACGCCAGCCATCGCGCTCGCTGTGCCAAATAAAGAATTTGCCGTCTTTTGACCAGTTAGCTTTATAAAACCATTCGATAAAGGCGTCGTCTTTATCTTCTAGAATTTTAGTTAATTGCTGTTTTTGCCAATCGAATAACCAAACCTTGTTATGGTTTTGCGGGCGGTTTAGGTCTTGGATCATTAATTCCTTACCGGTACCTGCCCAGCTAATACGAGGAATATAACGATCACGGTTATCGCCTTCAAGCGCAGCCCAGCGCGTTTGTTTGTCGGCTATGCTTACCACACCAACACGTACTGCTGAGTTAGTTTCACCGGCTTTTGGGTAAGGAAACTCTTTTAAAGTAGGGTAAAGATCATCGGTATTGTTGATCATAGTGAAGTATTTAACGCCACTAGTATCAAGCTGCCAATAGGCAATTGATTTATTATCAGGGCTCCAACGAAAGCCATCTGCAATAGTGAATTCTTCTTCGTACACCCAATCAAAATTGCCGTTAACAATAGTAGCGCTGCCATCGGTTGTCAGTGCTGTTACTGTGTTGCTGCCAACCGATTGCATATATATGTTGTTGTCAAGCACGTAGGCAATTTTTGAGCTGTCTGGCGAGAACTTAGCAAACATCAGCTTTTTAGCTTCAACATCGCTACCACCAAGTTGCTGTAGTTGATTGGTTTCAAGATTAAGTAACCAAAAATCACCGCGACTACGTGAACGCCATACTTGCTCACTATTGGTAAATACCATTAACCATTTGCCGTCTTTCGACCATTGGTAGCTTTCAATTGCAAATGGCTCGTCTGCGCCTTCTGGCAGTAGTTTTTCAAACTCAACCAGTACTTTACGGCCCGTGCCATCAGCGTTGTAAAATACGATATCGTTGCCTTTTACACCGTGCTCTTTTTCGTCATCAGCTTTGGTTTTTTCAGCATCGTCTTCTTTATTTTTTTCGCTTTTACGCTCTTCAAGCACTGTATAGCCGGTGCCATCATCAAGCCATTTAAAGTAAGTGCTACGCTGTGCCTTGAAATATTTATCTTTATAGATTTGTTCAAGCGACAGTGGATTGCTAATTTGTGTCATTGTTGTAGTAGCCGTAGAATCAGGTGTTACAGAGCAGCCAAACAGTGACAGCCCAGCCAGTACCGACAAAACCAGCCCAGAGGTTTTAAGTAATTTCATGTAGTGATCCTAAAAGGGGTTAGCGAGCGTGTATTTATTTACAGGTCGCATTAGCAACACTTTAGCAAAAATTACTTTTAAGATCTGAACGTTTGTCGCAATAAGCATAGGGTTAAACCCAAAACCCTACAAGTAAAGTTACTGCCACAGGTACATACTGGCCTTTTTGCCTGAAATTTCTAGCTCGTATACGCTTTCGCATCGGCGTTGTGCCGCGCCGTAACATACATGCAAAGGCAGTAAATGCTCTTCCCGAGGGTGACAAAATTGTGCCCCTGACGCTAGTTTCCAGTTAGTTAAACGTTGCGTGCGCTCAGGCTCTGCAAGCTTAGGATTTGCTAAAGTATCAATTAACCATTGCTCAAAGCTTTGGTTGAGCTTTTGCATAGCGGTTGTTTGTTTAGCAAAAAAAGCCTGCATATTATGAAAGGTAAAACCGGAGCCAATGATCAATAAATTTTCATAGTCTATTTGTTGCAACACTTGGCCAATTTTAAGGTGCATTGCGGGATCAAGGCTCGAGTTTAACGAAATTTGTACACATGGAATATCGGCCTCAGGAAACATGATTTTTAATGGTACAAACATGCCATGATCAAAGCCACGCTGGGTATCAAGGTTTGCAGTAATACCGTTACTTTGTAAGGCCTGCTGTACTTGTTCAGCAAGCTTTGGTTCGCCAGCGCACGGGTAAGTAAGTTGATACGCCTGCTCGGGAAAGCCATAGTAATCATAAATCAACTTTGGTGTTGCTGAGGCTGTAATTGCAATAGGATCTGCTTCAAAATGAGCACTGATCATTAAAATCGCACTAGGCTTAGTGATTTTAGCCGCGACTGATTGCAAACAAGTCACCATCTCTTTATGGCTTGGTTCACCAAGCAGCGGTAATGGCCCACCGCCATGGGATAAAAAGAAAACATTTGGTTTTTGCAACATAATAACCCTTAATTGATCTACGTGGTTATTATAATGCATGCACAAATCGCAATTAACTAGCCACAAAAATGCACAGCTAAAGTGCATTTATTAAGGGCTAGGGTTCATCAGCCAAACCACAATGCTTGCAGGGGTAACGCCTTTAATACCTTGGCTTAATTTTTCACAGCTGAGCATGTTTAAGCTGTAGTGCTTTGCATAAATACCTTGTACCTCAGCAGCAGGAACACTATAAGGTGTGCCACTGCGCTGCGATTGGTCATACACACAGGTGATTAATAATTGCGGCGCAGCATTACTTAAGGTAATTATGTGCTGGGCATATTGATTACGAATAGCGAAGGGCAGCGCCACTAATGCTCCGCGAGCATAAATTGCATCAATATGACCTAAATGATCTGCAGTTAAAGCAAAGACATCTCCTACCCAAATACAGATCCCCTGAGCCTGATACGCAGTGAGCAAACCGTGCTTGGTTACTTTTGGTGTAAGCGCTAACTCAATAAATAACTGCCGAATAGCCAGCTCGCTGAGCTCAACACCCACAACGTACATGTCCTTATTAAGCAAATAGTGAATGTCAACTGTTTTGCCACACAAAGGAACAAACACACGACTACTGACTGGTAAATTTAAGTTAGTAAAATAACGATCTAAACTAGGGTTTACTTTACCGTCATGAAAACCAATGTCATTGCTTTGCCAACGGTTTAACCAATATTCTGCATGCATAGCGCCTCCTTAAAACTGTAATAACACCATTGCACTGAGATACAACCCCACGCCAAACACAGCATGCGATAAAATACTTTTTACGCGTGCAGCCATTGGTGCGAGCGTTTTAGCCGCAGCAATGCCAAGCCCAAGGGCAGGCTGCATAACAAAAAAGGGCATAGCAACACTCAGCAGTCCAAACAACAGGGCTGGGGCTAAGCTCGGCGCAGCTAACCAGCTACTTGGCATCAGTAATAAAAATAGCAGGGCAAAAATAACCCCGATAAAATAATGACTAAACCAACCAATTGCGCATTCATTCGGTTGCGCAGCGGCTTTATTAATAGCAAGGTGTTGCCACTTGCCATAGCGCATAAAGCATAGCCAGCGTCCTACCATGCAAAAGTTTAAAGAGCTAATACCAAACTTGCCTAGTAGTAGTGCCCATAAATCAAGTATCGCGGTTGCGCCAATTCCAATCACAATCGCTGCTAGCCAATCTAGTGCTGAAAACATATTGTCACCCTTTACTGAAAACCTAGCGACTATGATATAGACTTACAAAAACGTTAAATACAAAGCTTTAATCAAACTTAAATTACAAAAGTGGAATTATGTTAGATGATATCGTGTTGTTTGTGCATATAGTGCAACAAGGTGGCTTATCTCAAGCGGGGGAGTATTTATCTTTGCCTGCGGCAACCGTTACGCGGCGCTTACAGCGTCTGGAGTCACGCCTTGGCGAAAAGTTACTACACCGCTCGGCGCGCCAATGCACACTCACCCAGCAAGGGCAGGTTTACTATCAAAGTTACGCAAACTTAGTTGAGCAATTTGAACAAACCAGCCATCAACTCAATCAGCAAAAAGAGCAACTGAGCGGAAAACTCAAAGTACTTGCGCCACTTAATATTTGCCATGGTTTTTTAAAGCCAATGTGGTTGTCGTTTTGCAAACAATACCCTGATATACAACTAGAGCTGATTTTAAATAACCAGCTTGAAGACATTATTAAAAGCCAAGCGGATTTAGCATTAAGAATAGGCCCACAAGCAGATTCACTATTGCAACAAAAGAAGCTCGGACAAGCCGATTCTATTTTAGTGGCTACCCCAAGCTATTTAACCAATGCCTCTGTGCTCAATGAGCCAAGCGATCTTAAACAACATCGTTTAATTGGTACAACGCTGAGAAATAAATGGCCATTAACCAATATAAAAACACGCGCAAGTTATACACATATGTGCCGCTTTAATAGTATTTATAACGACACAAGCTTTGTAAAATACCAAGTCGCTGATCACCAAGGGGTCGGCTTATTACCTCGATTTGAAATTATAAACGAACTGGCAACGGGAGAATTTGTCAGGGTGCTGCCACAATGGCAAAGCCATAACCGCGAAATTTATGCTATCTGGCCAAGCGGCCGTTTACTTAGTAAAAAAGCGGTTTGTTTACGTGATTACATGCACGAATTTATTCAACAGCGGCTTTAAGCATTTTTATGCCACTGATATTCCATTTGCTTTGCTGTAAGCTCTGCGTGTGCTGGGCTTATTAGTTCTGCAACTAGCGCTAAGCTCATATCAATTCCCGCAGAAATACCGCCAGAGGTGGTAAGTTTACCTTGTGACAGCCAACGCTTATTCGCGATCACATTTAGACTTGGGAACATTGCAGCAAGATCGGCTTGATCTTCCCAATGCGTAGTCACTGTTAAACCATCGAGTAAACCCGCTTTGGCCAGTAAAAAAGCGCCAGTACACACCGAGGCAACTTTACTAGCGGCACCAGCGGTTTCTCGGATCCAGTTTATTACGGCTGGTTTTTCAAGCTCATGTGTATGTATACCACCGACAACAATGAGTAAATCAATCGCGGGGTGATCAGCAAAACTATAATGGGGGTTTACACTAAAACCTGCACGTGCAATTATCGGCCCGGCATGCTCTGCCACAAAAAATACCTGCCAATTATTGTCTGCTAAGCGCTTTGCCGTGCTAAACACTTCAAATGGGCCTGAAAAATCCAGCACTTCGGCATCATCGTAAATATAAATAGCAATGTTCATAATGTGTTTTCCTTAAACACTGCCTTGCGTTTCAATCACTAAAATACGGGCTTCACCAACAGGATGAGCTACGTGCTCAGTGCCGACCGAGGCATAAAATATATCACCACTTTGCAATACCGCTGAATGCGTCTCGCCATCCTGTTTGTAAAACATTTCAACGGCTCCATCAAGCACCACAAACACTTCTTCGCCATCATTGATATGCCACTTATAAGGTTTATCAGTCCAATGTAAGCGGGTAGTGATGCCATTCATATTAGCAATATCTTTTGCTCCCCACGCTTTTGCTGCGGTGAACTCTTTACCACGAATGATCTGCATACAATTTCCTTATTCATCTAACTCTAATTGCGCCCGTTCTAACGTTTCGGCGGGTAGTTCTTTTTGTACTGATACACCCAACTCTTTAAACTCTGAGGCTTGTTTTATTAGGTTGCCTTTACCGCGATATAACTGCGAAAACGCTTTATCGTAACTTTCTTTGGCTTTATCTAACTGCTTACCAACGCCTTCCATACTGGTTAAAAAGCCGTTGAGCTTGCTATAAAAACGCTCCGCGCGATTAGCCAACTCTTTTGAGTATTTAGTCTGCTCTTCAAAGCGCCATAACTGTTTAACAATGTTCAAGCTGGTTAAGAGGGTAGTAGGTGTGGCCACCAAAATGTTCTTCTCTATCGCTTGTTGGTAAATATCGCTTTGGTATTTAAGGGCTTCGACAAAAGCGGATTCTATCGGTACAAACATGATCACCACTTCAGGGCTGTTAAGCCCAGGTAAGCGATCATATGATTTACTCGCCAGTTCATTAATACGTGCTTTTACGGCATCAACGTGCTCTTTAATGGCTTGTTGAGCCTCTAGTTCATTATCGGCATTTACGTAACGAGTGTAAGCGTTTAGCGAAGTTTTTGCATCAATCACTAAGTGGCGACCTTGTGGTAAATACACCACCACATCGGGACGCAAGCGACCATCTTCGGTGTTGAACGACACCTCACGTTTGTAATCACTACCAGCACGCAGTCCAGCGCTGTCTAACACGTTTTCAAGCATTAATTCGCCCCAATTACCTTGGGTTTTCTTTTGCCCTTGTAGTGCATTACTGAGCTTGTCAGCTTGTTCGGTGATTGCTTGGCTTTTCGCTTGCAAATGCAGTAATTCAGTTTTTAGAGCCGCACGTTGTTTTAGATCTTCAACGTGGATTGATTCCATTTTATCGCGAAAGCCTTTTAGCTCACCTTGCACTGGTTTTAATAACTGCTCGATGCTTTCTTGATTTAACGTTTTAAATTTTTGCGATTTTTCTTCGAGAATTTGATTCGCAAGATTTTCAAACTCTTTTTTAAGCTGCTCTTTGCTTTCTTTAATATGCTGTAACTGCTGCTCATAATGTGCTTGCTTTTGCTCAAGCATAGTACGCATACTACTGAGTTCAACATCTCGAGCATTGAACTCAGCACGTAATGAAGTTAACTCAGCTTCAGACTTACGCCAATAGTGATTATATTGCTGGCTTTGCTTTTCTTGTTCGCTAAAGCGGGTTTTAAAATGCTGAGTTTCGTCGCGTTGCTCTTGATAGCTTTGCACTAGTAGGTCGTGTTCATCTATAAGTGACATATGCTGTTGTTGCTGCTGGGTTAATTGCGTTTGTAACAGAGTTTGTTGCTGCTCTAGCTCATTTAATTGCCGAGTCAGGCGTGCACGTGTTTGGCTAAAAGCAATTCCTAAAAATGTCCCACCTACTAAAAATCCGATACCAACATTGAGCCAATCAATATTGGTAAGTAACTGTATAGACATAAATAAAACTCAATAACAAAAAGACAACTTATCATAGCGAATATAAAACCCGCTAGATAGCTGTTTTTTTCGGTTTGGCTAGCTGTTCAATTGGTAGCGTGGCTTGTGCCAAAATTTCTTGCTGTGTTAGCGCTATTATCACATTTTTCAGTTTACGGGCAGTTGTGGCGGCATCAGCAGGGCGACGCTCTTTTTTACGCTGCAATAACTGATTAAGCAAATCACATAGCTCATTAGGTAACTTAGGCGTGATCTCGTAGGCATCCATAGCTTTAGTATTGCTAATGTTGTGTGCGATAGCTTGTGATGAGCCATTTCCAAATGGATGACGGCCACTGATAAATTGAAAAGCAAGCATGCCAAAAGAGAATAGATCACTGCGAAAATCTAATGGTTGTTTATTTAGCAGCTCTGGCGACATCGCACTGGCACTGCCAAAACTTGGTATCTCAGTTTGCTGATTAGCAGGGTCACTTTGTAGTGTCGCTATGCCAAAGTCGGTAATTTTTAGTTTTTGCTTATCTATTAAGATATTTGCAGGCTTTAAATCACAATGCATCACTCCCTCTGAATGAGCATGTACTAAGCCATCACATAATTGCGCCAGTAGAGCTAGCTTTTCAGATAAGGTCGTAATATGTTGATGCTGAAATTGTTGTAAGGTTTTGCCTTTTAAATATTCCATGACAATGCAAATTTGCTTGTCGTACAGCAATACATCATGAATTTGCACTATATTAGGGTGATTGAGCCGAGCAAGTAGCTGAGCTTCAACTAAAGGATCGCTAAGCTGTGCTGTAGACTCAGTTAATTTTAAGAACTTGATCGCCACATAGCGTTTTAAACGGATGTCTTCAGCTAAATAAACACATCCCATTCCTCCTTGACTAAGTAACTTTATTAATTTGTAGTTGGCTGTTACTTTGTTAAATTGTAATACTGTTTTTTCTTGTTCTAGCGACATCCGAGGTACTCTCTAATTCGCACCCTTTATAGATCATAAAGGATGCGCCAGCAAAACGCACTTTTCGCAGTTGCCTTTCAATTATATTTTCAGCATCATGAACATTAGTCAAAACCTCTGAAAATTGCTTTCTAGCGCGATGGATTTGAATATTTAAATAGCGCATATCAACACCTAAATCTTTCACTAATTGCTCTGTATTGACCCAGCCTTGATTCGCCGGCAACACGCCTTTTTTAGCATCCGCAGCACGGTATCTGGCCAAGTTTAAGGTCAGGTAATGATGACAGCGAACATGTAAATCAACGTCCTTATTATGATGATGGATTTTTAGCTCTGAGGTTTCTTCATCTAAGCTTAAATTAAAAATGAAATCTAACTCATTAATATACAGCTGCGGCACACTGCTCACTTGGGTGTCAACTTCCAAATGGCTGGAAAGAAAAACCCATTGTTCATTAGCAACGCTAATTACACTATTATCTTGGAGCATTTCACGCGTGGTAAATTCATCATCATGCAATGATTCAAGATACCACTGGCCACTGTTTGGCTGATAAATAATGGCCCATTCAGGTTGCTCAGCCGGTAATAAGTGATAATTATTAAGTACGATAGTTTCTGTGGTTTTTTTTTGCTGAGCGTCCAATTTGACCAGTTGATCAACGGGCGCGCTTAAGTCCTTAACCACATAAGTAACTTGAGAGTTACCTGCAAAATAAATTTTGTCGCCGATGTGTAATTCTTCAGCACTATCTTTTTGCAATCGCTTATGATTTAACCAAGTCCCATTGAGGCTTAAATCCCTGATGTACCATTTCCCGTTTAGCCATTCAATGATGGCGTGGATTTTAGATACACTCAGATCATTAACTAAAGTATCAACCGAGTACTGAAAACGGCCAAAGCTATGGTGCGCATATAAAAAGCAACATTCATTTGAATCTTTATTTAATAAATAAGCCATTTTCAATACCCTTAAATAATTAGGTACATGTCTAATCGTTGATATTACTATGATTTTATAACAATAGACACAAACAAAAGAAGAAAAAACACAAAAAATTAACATTTATTTTGCAAAACAAGCAGATAAGCAATTATTACTACTGACAATAGTATTTTAGCGACAAAATGATTAAATAAATATTACGTGTTATTACAAGGCAGGCATAAAAAAGCCAGCTCAAAGTGGGCTGGCTCAATCATTACTAAATTTAGTAACCAAATGGGAAATCAACATGATGCTTGTGAAAACTGCAATTTAACAACAAGCATAATAGTAGACGCGGGGAATTAAATTTAGTTCAAAAATAATTTCAAAAAAGATCATTTTTTGCGGGCATAAAAAAAGCCAGCTCAAAGTGAGCTGGCTCAATCATTACTAAATTTAGCAATCAAATGGGAAATCAACATGATGCCTGTGCAAACTGCAATTTAACAACAAGCATATTAGTAGACGTGGGTGATTTAATTTAGTTCAAAAATAATTTCAAAAAAGATCATTTTTTTTGTAGGTATAAAAAAAGCCAGCTCAAAGTGGGCTGGCTCAATCATTACTAAATTTAGTAACCAAATGGGAAATCAACATGATGCCTGTGCAAACTGCAATTTAACAACAAGCATAATAATAGACGTAGGTAATTAAATTTAGTTCAAAAAGAAATAGATTTTTTTACAGATTATTCTAATTTTTAATTAAAGATAGCATTTGCTCTTCATCAAACTTAGTGAAAGTCATTGATTTTTCAGTAAATAATGCATCTACAAGGGCTTGCTTATGTTGCTGCATTTTAAATACTTTTTGCTCGATTGAATTTGCCATAATTAATTTATAAACAAACACGGGGTTAGTTTGACCAATGCGATATGCGCGATCTGTGGCTTGTTTTTCAACTGCGGGGTTCCACCACGGATCAAAATGGATCACGGTATCAGCTTGGGTCAGGTTAAGACCTGTTCCACCGGCTTTTAAGCTGATCAAAAATACAGAAGTTTGACCACTAGTAAATTCAGCTATCACTTTATCGCGATGCCTTGTTTGCCCAGTCAATAGGCTGAAGTTGATATCTAGTTCAGTTAATTGTTCAGCAATAATATCGAGGGCTGAAGTAAACTGGCTAAAAATAATGATATTACGATCTTCATCTAACATTACCGGTAAATGCTTACTTAACCAATCAAGCTTTGCACTTCTGGCCGCTGTAGTTTCATCAATTAAACGTGGATGACAGCATATTTGTCGTAATTTCAGGAGTGCTTCTAAAAACATTAGCTTGCTTTTTTGCGCGCCTTGCGAGGCAAACAAATCAACCATTTTCTCTTCTAGGGAGTGAGTAATGCTTTGATAAAGCTCTTTCTGCTCGGCTTCAAATTCAAACTCTTTGATTAACTCCGTTTTAGGAGGCAGTTCCTGGGCAACTTCGGCTTTAGTGCGACGCAAAATAAAAGGTAAAATTAATGATTTAAGTTCATTAGCGCGCTGTACATCAGCATCTCGCTCAATCGGTGTTTGAAAATGTTCTTTAAAGTGAGTTTGCGAGCCAAGTAATGAAGGCATAGCAAAATCAAGCAATGATTTTAACTCAAACAAGTTATTTTCAATTGGTGTACCGCTTAAACAAAGATTAAATTGTGCGTTTAAACGTTTAACTAAACGGGTTACTTGCGCGCTGTCGTTCTTAATATATTGTGCTTCATCAAGAATAATGTTTTCAAAGTATAACGGCGCATAATAAGCAATATCACGCTTTAACAGTGGGTAAGTTGTCAAAATACAATCAGCCTGAGCTAGATGCTGTAATTGCTCCACACGGGCAGAACCAAAAATAGTGGTAACTTTAATACTACTGGCAAATTTGTTCATTTCATTTTGCCAATTACTAACAAGACTCGTCGGGCAGACTATTAAAGTAGGGCCAACTTGTTCCCGTTGTCGTGCATTTGCTAAAAATGCAATTACTTGCAGGGTTTTACCTAACCCCATATCATCAGCCAAAATCCCCCCCAGTTGATGACGCTTTAAAAACTGCAACCACTGCACACCTTGCTGTTGGTATTCACGCAATTGCACACCGTCATTTAAGCCATGTAACTGCGTAACCTCTGTATTATTATCGCTAGTCAGCTCCGCGAGGTAAGATTCTAAGTTATCATCAACTAAGGTAACTTCTAAACTACTGTAATCAATTAAATGCACTAAGAAAGATAGCGGCATTAACAATTCGTCGCGGGTTTTCACAAACTCAAAGCGTTGCTTAAAATCGACTAAGGCATCAAAAGCAGCTTTGCTGATCACAGCAAAATTTTTACCATTGGCATAATAGTAAAAGTGCTCGCTTTGGCGATTTAACGATTCAAACTCAGGATTATCGTTAGCAAGTACTGATGCAGCCTTGACTCCTGGGATCAATATTTTACTAACTATTTGATGGCCTTTACCGCGCTTAACCTCTAAATTAACGCTACTGATTGCTTTTTTAACGACTAATTTTTTGTCTGTTACTTTCCAACCACGCTGTTTAAGGCTTGGAATAACTTCATATTTAAACCAATGCTGATGAATAACTGATTGTTTATTAAATATAAACTCATTCTGTAAAGCCCCTTTACATAGCGTAAAACCTAAGTTTGTAAGCTCAGTATTCACTGTATTCTCAAGCGAGGCATTAAGCAGATGCGCAGGAGCCGCATTAGGAGCATAATGCTGATCTTGATAATTGAAGTTAAGTATTAGTTTTAAATCATTATTACTATTACTAACTTCAACAACAGCTGATGCATCGGCAACACGCTTTATTCTTTTTCGTTCTGATTGTTGATAATGAGGGATAACGCCATCGCCAAAATTAGCCGCTAATTGTTTATACACTCGGTCAAAGTTGGCGGTATGAATTGCAGGAATAGAACGTATATGCGCAACTTCTTCGCCGCTCAATGGTGTACGTAAACGACCGATCCGCAATTGTTCAGTATCAAGATAAGTAGGCGGGGTGGTTTTCAGTAACAACCATGATTCTCTGCTACTTATGCGAACATTTAATTGCGTAAGATCGTTTTTATGCGACCATGAAAAACTAAGATCCTCTGCGCTATCAGCTTTAATTGCTTGACGAGAGCGGCCAAAGAATAAACGCTGAGAACTCAGTAACTGTTGTAATGCATTAAAACCCCATTGCCCTTTAAGCTCTAAGTTACCTAGAGCATTTTGCGAACGAATCCAACTGTACAAACGAAAATCCGTTTCAAGCAAATCTGTTGGGGTAACAAAGCTATTGAGCTGTTGGTCAGTTAAATTGCGGCCAAGGGTATAATTATGGTCAATAGAAAATGCGGCAATTTTAGGTGTTAAGATAACCCGATTGTTTTCTACATCAAGTACAAATAATAGTACATTTTTAGCTTCTGCTGACTGGGTTTGCTTAAGTGTTGTTAGCTCTTCAAACCAATCATTCATTATGTAATCTTGGCCATAATCACCTGAGTGATCTATTTTCAGCTTCAATAGCACTGCAGCTAAATGACGGCAATTAGTTTTGGCATCACATGAGCAATGGCGGTCAACTGCAAAGCCATTAGCTAATTTTCTGATTTCAATATGCTGGGTAAACGTGCTGCCTTGGTTACCGAACATCGACGCATCAATCACGGAAAAATCATGATTATGTTCTAACCAATTAATCTGACCGTTCGCAACATACTCTTTTGCTTTACTGAGCACATGCGGTTTAAACAGTTGCTTAATAAACCGTTCAGATAAAGGGAATTGAGTCGCTTGTTCTTGTTTTATCTCTTCAAAAATAGCGAGTAAGTCATTCTTAGATAAGTTAGCAGACATATTGCTCAAGGCAGTAAAAATCAAAAATAATTTTACCAGTATATGATTTATCTTCACTGAGCTAAAGCATTAATATGTTTAATCGGACTGGTTGGAGCTGCCAGCTTAGTAAAAAAATGATCTCGGCATAGATAACTGAGTAGATTTGTAGTTAATCACAATTAACCAACAACTAACACACAAGTTATAAACAACTCACTAGAAATAAGGGGGCTTTACAGATCATATTTTTACTAAGCAAAGAGCTATCAACTTGCAAAAAGCGAAAATAAGGGGAGTAAGTTAGTAAAAAAATGATCTGCACGTTAAAAACGCTCTGCTTTAAACATTTCAGATCATTATTTTACTAACAAAATGAGGGTTGAGATCAGATTATTACTAACTTGATAGCACCCTTAGATCAGATTTTTATCAACTAATTAAAAGCATTCAAAAGCTTAGTTAACTGCTCTAAGCGCTTGTCAGTCATCACTTTATTGTCAATTTTAATGGAAACATCACCACTTTTTAAGTTGCGTTGTACGCTGATATAGTCATTTTCTAACAATGCTTCGCGGCGTTGTGCTGATTGTGGCTCAGCAGTAAGTAGCTTAGTGATCGCCATTGCACGCTTATCATCGCCAGTAATTTCTTCTAAACTTTGATCATGCGTTAAATGATTAACCAGCTGATTAAAGGCATGTTCGTCTCGCTCTTTAGCTGCAATCAATTTTTTAGCAACTTCACGGCCAACATGGTTCGCGGTTGGGTAGAGCGAAAGCACTGTTGCAGGAAGCTTCTCGTACGCTTTAATTGCATCGGCAATGGCTGTATGAGATACGCCTTCAATCGCAGCTACTTCGCGGTAAGAGCCTTTTTTGCCTTGCTCAACTAACTCATCTTTAGTCTGTTGGTAAGCTTGGCCGAGTTCCCATAAGCTTGGAGCGATATATTGATCCGATGAAATAGCTAAAATCTTAGCATCTTGCTCGGTGAAATCAGTTGAACTCAACACCATATAATCAGCTTGACCTAAAATACAGGCCATACGGCGACGTGAGCCTGCCAGTACGAGTGTTTCGTCACCTTTATCCCAACACAGGGCAGGGTGTTGGTTGCGTCCATCCTCGCTGATAGCAGGAAGGATATCAGCAACTGATTTTTCATTCAGTAATATTTGAACACGACGATTTTTAGCATAGACCTTCGTACTACTTTCAATTTCTGCATGAGGGATCACTTTACAAATAAGGGTGATCTGGCGAGTTGGATCACTCGGTGCAGGCATTTTGATCACATCACCAGCACTGGCTTGCTCCAGTAATTCATCTAAGCTACTACTACCAATTGAAGTTGCAAAAGGATCTAAGCTGGTGTCATTTTTACGTTTTTTAGCCATTTTTTGTTAACTACCTTACTTAGGTTCATTCAATTGAGATTGGGTTGAAAGCCAATTTGAGCGGATCAACATTTCAAGTTCATCGACAACATCCTTAATATTTTCTTGTGCGCGCAGTAAAGACTCACGACTGGCAAGACTATCCGATGTTTTTTGATCAAATATGGTGTTAAATGATGATGAACTGGCTGTAATAGCTGAACTATGGTTAATAGGGTAACTCATCACTTGACGACCAAATGCACTACGAACATCTTTAACAATGTCACGTTGTGAGTGGTTACCTTTAACGTAATTAGTGACTAAAAACTGCATAAAGTCCCAGCCTTCATGGCCTAAAGAAGCCACTGTGTGATAAATTTCACCTAAGCGTTTAAGATATTTATTGTTCGCATCAAAGTCTACAGCTTCTGGATGAACAGGAATTAGCATGGCAGTAGAAGCCATTAAAGCGTTATAAAACATGAAGTTAAGAGAAGGAGCTGTATCAATTAAGATAATATCAAATTGGTCTTTGACGGGCTCAATGACTTTTTCGAGTAATTTATGATAATGACAAGTAACATCATAACTTGAGCTATCTTTTAACAAGGTCGCTGTTTCATGCTCAAAATAAAAATCATCCATACCAGAAGGTAATATTCGGATATTTGGAATATGCGTAGGTAAAAAAGCATTCGTAACAAGTTGTTGCCAGGTTTCATCCGCATCTAAATCAATACAATCACGCATTAAATCACCAACCGTAATTGGTTCAGGTTCGCTAGGTGGGAAAAAACTTGAAGAAGAGCCTTGTGGATCTAAATCGATAATACCGATGCGGTAACGCTTAATATTTGTAGTTGCTAACGCAGCTGCAATATTTACCATACTGGTGGTTTTACCACAGCCGCCTTTTAACGAATTGATCACAATAACCTGTAATTTATCGTCAACATTGCGATGATCTGGCTGAATATCCATGATATCTGCCATTGCAAAGATATTAACTAGGGTATACGCATAATGACCATTAGCACCGCGTTTGATATTTAACTCGTCAAAATCGCCATTGTCATGTCGGCGTTTTAAAGTGCGGTTGTTACAGCCTAACAGATCAGCTGCTGCCTTTTGGGTATAGGTGCGTAGTTCTTTTTCTTCTGATTTTAAATGGGCACGATAATGCTGAATACGTCCTGCTAATGATTTTTCTGCTACTTCTGCAGTTGCTTTTAAAAGCCGATAGGTGGAGAGCGCATTATTATGAATTGACATACTTTCTTCCTCAAAGTTAGGCATTTAGTATAATGTCCATTCAAATTACTGTAAACAACTATTTATGACGACATCACTTTTAATAACAAGACATTAAAAAAACCTATTGAAGACTTAATATCGCTTAGTATAAATAAAGAAGTTTAAAGGTGGTTAGATATATAAGGTAGTAAAGGTTAAGGGGCTAAAATATGAATATAACCTCATGAAATATATAAACAATAGTAAAAAAAGTGGATCAGGTTTATACTTGGTTAAGATCAGATCTTTAGTTACTGGCAGATCACTATTTTACTTACCGGAAATTTAATAATTGAGTTATACACAGCTTGAGCACAGTATTATGCACAAAAAGTGTCGTTTAGATCAGTTTTTTACTAAGTAAATTAAGATGTTATCCACCATCTATCTGTAAATATAGTGGCTTTAATTAGTATAGATCTGATCTGTAGTAGGTATAGATCAGATCTATGCTAACTGATCTGCTGATTATCCACAGCCTAGTAAGAAAAAACATAATTATGTCGTGTGTTTAATCGTAAAAAATGAAAAAAGACGGACAATATTTTAGTTGAGTTAGTAAAAATTAGACTTATAACCCCTCAGTTAGTAAAAAAGTGATCTCAAAACGTCAAAGATCATGCTATGTTAGTAAAAAAGTGATCTGAAAATATATTTTAAACTCAGATCAAGTTTATACTAACTTAAACATTTAACTTTTACAGTTTAATGTGTTGTTATTAACTGTCGCAACAAATTTGGAAATAAGAACAATGAACCGAAAGGTCAACATCTCGGTAGATAACTTGCCCGATACATTACGGGGCCAGATCCACGGGGTGGAAAGTGCAATTGATAACGAAAGTCTCGCATTATTTACAGATAATAAAGATGTACGTGTATCAATAGAAAATGCAGCGCATGGTTTACGAGCCTATTCAAATACATTTAATCATTATGATTTATGGGGACGCTTTGTTCGCTCAGGTCATAAAAAATTACCTTTAGAAGAAGCACCAAAAAAAACCATCATCACTCGGAAAATATCAGAGAAAGTTGATGGAATTTTATATGATGGTGAAATTAAAATTACACCTGCTGTAGTCAGTAGCCGCAAAGATGGTGAGGATGTTGAATATTTAGTTTGGCCATCAGATCGCGAAGAAAAAGTTGAACGTGCTCTTATTCGTTTAGCATCAAAAGGTAAAATCGTAAAAATTAATTTTAAGTCCGGTATTCAATATGCTGTGGTTTTTTCGATGAACGAATTAGCTCAGGAACTTAAGGCTGTTGGGCAATCGATGCCTTACCCGCAAATCAAAGAAGCATTAGAAGCATTACAAGGTTCGAAGTTATCTTTTAAATATTCTGCGACAGATACAAAAAATACAGATATCGATGATTCATTTTACGAATCAAACATGAACTTTTTGTCATCTCTTCACTTTAGTGGGAAGAAAGGGCAGGGCGGGAACGTAAAATGTGTGGCATGTTTGAATGCGTTTGTGCATAACATGATCGATAATCTTGAATACAAAGGTTATTACTTCAATAGTGCACAAGAATTAAAACGCGGATTATCTCGTTGGATGATGCTTCGCCTTTATCATTTATGGCGCTATGCTGCACCAGGTAAAACATATCATTTTAGATTACTTTCTATTATGGAAAAATATGGTTCAATATATTCGACCGATGATATTACAGAAAATAAATTAAAAGCACTGCGTCGTGATATGACAACAACAATGAAAGATTTAATTGAGAAAGGTGCAATTTCAGAATACAGCATCACTAATGTTAAAGATGATAAAACAGGTAACATTGTTGACTATACCTATGAAATGCATCCATCTGATCAGTTCTGCGATGAAATACTAACGTTGAACAAGCATAACAAACGAATTGAGATCCAAGGTGGAAAACGTATTGTTGAGAATGCTGTCTTAATTGATGAAGATAAAATTGAAGCTATTGTAGAAGATTGATTTTAATTCACGCTAGTATAATTTACCAAAAGGCCGCTATATAGCGGCCTTTTTAACATAATCACTTATCAACTTGTTCTAAATAAAGCCTATCAACAAGAAAATCATATTCACGTTTTCGCGGGTGGCTTTCAGGTTTTTGATAATCTGACAAAGTGCCGAGTTTTACATCTGGTTCAGGATTAATCAAAATAAAGGGCAATGCTGCACTTACATGATAACGGTTTTGTGCTGTATATCTAACATTCACTTGAGGGCTTACGCGAGTTGGCCGGCGAATTCTTAACTTTTCTTTATCACCTAAACTTGCAACTCTTGATTGTTCTTGAGCAACAAGGGCTTGCCAGCTGTGTTGGTCTATCATCCGAGGATTAGAGTAACCTGCGGATTTTTCGAGCATGGCGAGAGCCATTTTTTTAGTCAGCGTTTTGGTCGCATGCTTATGCATCCAAGTAAAGCGAACTGAAAAAGGGGAGTCAATTTCAAAGTGCACTTTGCGATATGCTGCTAGTGTTATTAAATTTGGAATCGCATTGTGTACAGCTTCAAAGCGAGCATCATTATTATCGATTGCTAAAATACAATCTTTAAATGAAGCTTTTGCTTTATTTAATTGTTGAATCCGCGCAACGAGTTGTCTTTGATCTGCATTATCAATAACCAATAGACCTGGGTGGCGCTTTAAAACACGACTACTGAGGTCAGTTTTTTTATATATATCTGTAAACGAATTTAATATTGCTCTGTGGGCTTCATCGCCAGTTATTTTTTTAACACTGATAGATTGGGGAATCACTTTTTCATCCCGACTTTCAATATCAGGTAATTGATAATATTCAGCCTTTTTGTAGCCACAGGATTTAAGATCATCAATAAATAAGTTTGTTAAATCACTAAGTAAGTCGAACTGACTGCGAATTTGTACTTTAGTTACCATAAGAACACATCATACTAATTTGATACAGCTAGTCTACCATAGTGAAAAATATTTTCTATATTTAATCACCGCACATCCTTTTGGCTATATTTAGCTAATTTTATCTCGGGGCTAAGTTTAAACTATAAGTATATAAAGTATGATGTGTTCTTTTATGTGTTTGTTTCTATAGTTTGTAGGCGTATTAATTTGTTCTTCTTTTGAGTTAAGTGCATTGCACATTAAGCAAATCTCTAGTGTTTTGGCATTAGCTAAGGTAATTAAATGACACATTGGATGTAAAACCTCTACCAATCAATTAAAACGGTCTTGCGAAATTATATTAAGTTACATAGCCTCTATAACTTAAAGTATCTTCGGGCTTATTCCTGGCACTTGAGTATAGTGATGAGCGAATTACTACGACTAAAGACACAATGTAACAGCTTTACTTTATCACTGCTCCCTGCAAAATATCCAAGAGCAGTTTGTAATTTAAGAGTTGCTAGGGTAGTAACAGAAATTTAGTACCAAATAGAAACATTACAAAATCTAATTATTACAATTTGGGATGGATGAAGATCATATTCATTCTTTAGTTTATTAAGTTCTGACCTACAGCATAACTAAGTTGGAACGATGATTAAAAATTTAACGGCAATTAGGGGAGGTTTAAAAGTGCTGCTATGTCAAACAACAATTATGGCTAACTCCATTTTAGATCATCTGTTAGCTATGCTCTAACCAAATATTCCGTTCATTAATTAAGTACCTCCTTAGCAAAAGAGTTTGCCCTGAGGATACTTAACGCTAGCTCTTAGCACATAAAATAAAAACAAGCTACTTGATAACTTATAATTTTTATAATTAACTGTAAAGTTTAGGGTACACCTTTCAATTATTCAAGTATGATGTGTTCTTCACATGTGTGTAATGATGCATGCTTGGTAAGGCATGCTCTGTATAATCAGGGAAAGTAGTTTATCTGTTTAAAATTAATGATTTATAAGTAATTTCCAACTGGAAATAAAATGATAAAAACAGATTACTGATCAGCGAATTTCAATAATATTTATCTCATAACTAAATAATTGATAATTAGCGAATATAGTCCTTGAACAGGGGGGCCGCATACGTTAATTTTCACCTAACAGGTAAACGTAGGAATGAGGAAAGAACATGCAGTCGTGGAACCCAAATAGCTGGAGAGAGCTCCCAATACTTCAGCAACCACAGTACCCAGATCAACAAGCGCTTAAAAGCGTAGAAAGCCAATTAAAAAGTGCGCCACCTTTAGTTTTTGCTGAAGAGACACGTAGTTTGTTTAAACAACTTGAAGATGTGTGCGAAGGGCGTGCATTTTTACTTCAAGGTGGCGATTGTGCTGAATCATTTAGTGACTTTAATGCTGCTAATATTCGTGACACCTTTAAAACCATTTTACAAATGGCGGTTGTACTTACCTATGGCGGTAAGTGTCCTGTCGTTAAGATTGCGCGAATGGCTGGCCAATATGCAAAACCGCGCTCAGCAGATTTGGAAACGATTGATGGCGTTTCATTGCCTTCATATCGCGGCGATATTGTAAACAGCTTTGAATTTACTGAAGAAGCGCGTATTCCAGATCCTCAACGTTTAATGACAGCGTATCATCACAGTGCTGCAACATTAAACTTATTGCGTGCATTTGCACAAGGGGGACTTGCTGATTTACACCAAGTTAACCGTTGGAATATGGGCTTTGTGGCTGCAAATCCACTAAAAGAGAAATACCAGCAGTTAGCTGACAAAATTCAAGACGCCCTAGAGTTTATGGAAGTGTGCGGGATCAACTCGACAATTGCGCCAAGCTTGAAAGAAACTGATCTATATACTTCTCACGAAGCTTTATTACTCGGTTATGAAGAAGCACTAACACGTCGAGACCACTTATCGGGTGATTGGTATGATTGTTCTGCGCACTTTGTTTGGATTGGTGAACGTACTCGTCAGCTTGATCATGCCCACATTGAGTTTTTCAAAGGCATTAAAAACCCAATAGGGGTTAAAGTTGGCCCAGGTATGGACCCAGACGAACTAATTCGTTTAATTGATGCAGTAAACCCAGATAACATCCCTGGTCGTTTAACGTTAATTACACGCATGGGTGCTGATGTATTGCCAGAAAAGCTACCAGCGCTAGTACGAAAAGTACAACAGGAAGGCCGTAAAGTAATTTGGAGCTCTGATCCAATGCACGGTAATACTGAAAAAGCCACTTCAGGATATAAAACCCGTAGCTTTGACAATATTCTACGTGAGATCAGTCAGTTTTTTGCTGTACATAAAGCCGAGGGTTCATACGCCGGTGGTGTACATTTAGAAATGACTGGTCAACATGTCACTGAATGTACCGGTGGTGCTTATGGGTTGTCAGACGATGATTTAGCACAACGTTACCGCACGCAGTGTGACCCACGCTTAAATGCAGACCAAGTATTAGAGCTTGGCTTCTTAGTGGCAGACTTATTAAAAGACGCACGTAAGTAAATAAGTAACCCGCATTAATAAAAAGCCGCAACTGCGGCTTTTTTAATGTCCGATATTATTTAAAAACAGCAGAAGTTAGTACTTACGGCGCTCTAAACCTGTATCAGAAATGATTTTTGCTGAAATTTCTTCAACAGAATGGTGTGTTGAATTTAAGTAAGGGAGTTTATGTTTTTTATACAGCATTTCAACTTCACGTACTTCAATACGGCACTGTTTTAGCGATGCATATTTAGAGTTTGCCATACGACGTTGGCGAATATCAGCCAGCCGTAGTGGGTCAATTGTCAGGCCAAATAGTTTTTGCTTATATGAAGTTAAACAAGCAGGTAACTTGCCCGTTTCTAGGTCATCTTCTGTAAGCGGATAATTAGCTGCTTTAATACCGTATTGTAAAGCAAGGTATAAACTCGTCGGTGTTTTACCACTGCGACTTACACCCACTAAAATAATATCAGCCTCTGCGTAATTTTTGATGTTTGCACCGTCATCATTTGTCAATGCATAGTTAACCGCATCAATTCTAAAATCATAACTTTTCTCATGCATTGAATGTGTTCGGTGTACTTTAGGTACCGGTGCAACTTTAAGCTCGTCTTGGATTTTATCACTAAAAGTGGTCAAAAAATCATAACTCACAGCATTAGATGAGCGAATGATTTCACTTAGGCTATGATTAACAAACGTAAAAAAAACCAATGGTTTTTCACCTTCACGTTGTGATGTTGCATTGATCAATGCTTTTACTTCGTTAGCTTTTGCTTCAGTTTCAACAAATGGAATAGTTTTATGGTTAAATTCGACGGGAAATAAAGACAAAGTCGCATGGCCAAATACTTCAGAAGTAATGGCAGTACCGTCAGAAATATAAAATGCAGTTCTCATATTAACCTTTTTATTACGTTATAGAGTAAAATGGGGTCCTTACGGTTTACGTAAGGTCTGTTACCAGTGTAGAATGAAGGTGACCTTTTTAGAAGGTTTTCTTTCTTAACTCTCACAGTTAATACGACAATTTGTTTTTTGGAGAAAGACCCGTGCAAGAATACGTTCTCTGGTATCAAGAGCTTGGTATGCAAGATGTTCCACGAGTTGGTGGCAAGAATGCCTCACTTGGTGAAATGATTTCTAACCTAGCTAACGCTGGTGTACAAGTGCCAGGTGGTTTTGCTACAACCGCCGACGCCTTTAATGAGTTTCTAGATCAATCAGGACTCAATGCAAAAATTCATGACATTCTCGACACTCTTGATGTTGATGATGTAAACACACTAGCCAAAGTAGGTGCTGATATCCGCCAATGGATCATCGACACACCATTCCAACCTAATTTAGATCAAGCAATCCGCGATGCATACAGCCAACTCCACGGTGATGCAACAGCTGATGTATCATTCGCCGTTCGTTCATCAGCAACTGCTGAAGACATGCCAGATGCATCGTTTGCAGGTCAGCAAGAAACCTTCCTAAATGTTCGTGGTATTGACTCTGTCATGGTTGCCATCAAACATGTATTCGCTTCATTATTTAACGACCGCGCAATTTCATACCGCGTACACCAAGGTTATGATCACCGTGGTGTTGCATTATCTGCGGGTATTCAGCGTATGGTTCGCTCTGACAAATCAGCATCAGGGGTAATGTTCAGTATCGATACTGAATCAGGCTTTGAAGATGTGGTATTTGTTACATCAAGCTATGGACTAGGTGAAATGGTTGTACAGGGTGCGGTTAACCCTGATGAATTTTATGTTCATAAACCAACACTTGCAAAAGGTAAGCCGTCGGTAGTACGTCGCAATATTGGCTCTAAAGCTATTCAAATGATTTACTCAGCTGATGAAGCACATGGTAAACAAGTTGAAATTGTGGATGTGGACACTGCGCTTTCTAACAAATTCTCAATCACAGATGCAGAAGTTGAAGAACTTGCTAAGCAAGCTGTGATCATCGAAAAACACTATGGCCGTGCCATGGATATCGAATGGGCGAAAGACGGTAACGATGGCAAACTTTACATCGTACAAGCACGCCCAGAAACAGTTCGCTCAAACGAAGATACCAATGTTATGGAACGCTTCCAATTAAATGGCAGCAGTAATGTTGTTGTCGAAGGTCGCGCGATTGGTCACAAGATTGGTTCAGGTACAGTACGTGTACTTAATTCGATCAGTGAAATGGACCAAGTTCAAGTTGGCGATATCTTAGTTACTGATATGACAGATCCAGATTGGGAGCCTATCATGAAACGCGCTGCAGCGATTGTTACTAATCGTGGTGGTCGTACATGTCACGCAGCAATCATTGCCCGTGAATTAGGCATTCCGGCGGTAGTTGGTTGTGGCAACGCAACTGATTTAATTAAAGCTGGCCAAGAAGTTACCGTATCATGTGCCGAAGGCGATACCGGTTTCATTTACGAAGGTATTCTAGACTTTGAAATCCTCACTTCTCGTGTAGATAAAATGCCTGAACTACCAATGAAAGTTATGATGAACGTGGGTAACCCTGATCGCGCGTTTGATTTTGCACGTTTACCACACGCAGGTGTTGGTTTAGCCCGTGTTGAATTTATCATCAACCGTATGATTGGTGTGCATCCTAAAGCATTATTAAATTTTGATGCACAAACTGATGCATTAAAAGCAGAGATCACAGAAATGATGGCCGGTTACGAATCACCGGTTGAGTTCTATATTTCAAAACTGGTTGAAGGTATTGCAACACTCGGTTGTGCATTTGCGCCTGAGCGCGTTATTGTTCGTATGTCTGATTTTAAATCAAACGAATACGCTAACTTAGTTGGCGGCCAACAATATGAGCCAGAAGAAGAAAACCCAATGATTGGTTTCCGTGGTGCTGCACGTTATATCTCGGAAGATTTCCGTGATTGTTTCGCGCTTGAGTGTGAAGCAATAAAACGCGTACGTAACCAAATGGATATGACCAACATTGAGATCATGATCCCGTTCGTACGTACCCTTGAAGAAGGTAAACGCGTTATTGAATTACTTGAAGAGCATGGCCTTAAACGTGGCGACAACGGCTTAAAAGTAATCATGATGTGTGAACTGCCATCAAATGCACTACTTGCAGAAGAGTTCTTAGAGTACTTTGATGGCTTCTCAATTGGTTCAAACGATTTAACTCAGTTAACACTCGGTCTTGATCGTGACTCCGGTTTAATCGCTCATTTATTTGATGAACGTAACCCTGCGATCAAAAAGTTACTTTCTATGGCTATTCAAACAGCCAAAGCCAAAGGAAAGTATGTAGGTATTTGTGGTCAAGGTCCTTCAGATCATGAAGACTTTGCAGCCTGGTTAGTAGAGCAGGGCATTGATTCTGTTTCACTAAATCCAGATACAGTAATCGAAACATGGTTATACCTTGCTAAAAAATTAGCAAAGTAACAAGCCACGATTAAGATGAAAAATGCCAGCTTATTTGCTGGCATTTTTGTTTACGCAATTAATTTTAAACAAGTTTAGCGGGCGAGTTTTTTATCTAAAAATGCACATGATTTAGTCAAGGCTTTTTGACATAGTGCCAGATAATAGCGTGCTTTTGGATAATAAAATGAAAAGCACATTAACCCCGCAATAAAAAATATCAGTGACGGACCAGGCACAAGCGCAAAAAATAATCCCAGCAACATACATAGGCTGCCAATAAATAATAATAAACATTTTTTCATTTTAAAAGTTCCGTGCAATTAAGCTTACTAACATCAGTATAGATAATCTGGTTCTTATTACGACAAAAAGAGTGTTACAAACTGTGAAATCTTCAATTTCTATTGCGCTTTAGCATGATATAATCTAACAAATGCCTTAATTTATCACCGTCATGATAGCAACAATAAGCCAACAAGATGCCGCGACCGAGTTAGTCGCAAGTTACCTAAAAACAATAACTAAACAAGGGTTTACTGGCGATACAGATGCAAGTTACGGCACTCGTCTAACCGCATCAACCGACAACAGTATTTACCAACAATTACCGCAAGGTGTTATTTTTCCAAGAACCGAAAAAGACATTCAAATTGCCCTGCAAACTGCAGCTCAAGACCCTTTTTTATCGTTAACTTTTGGCCCTCGCGGCGGTGGTACCGGAACCAACGGTCAGTCTTTAACACCGGGTATTGTTGTTGATTTATCGCGTTACATGCGAGAAATTCTCGAAATAAACGCTGAAGAAGGCTGGGTTCGTGTACAAACAGGGGTTATTAAAGATCAACTTAATGACTTTTTACGCCCGTACGGTTTCTTTTTTGCACCTGACTTATCAACCAGTAACCGCGCAACCATTGGTGGCATGGTTAATACAGATGCATCCGGGCAAGGTTCATTAGTGTATGGCAAAACCAGTGACCATGTTTTAGGCCTAACAACCTACTTAATTGATGGTACACCAATGTCGACCAGCCCGATTGAGATTGAAAAAGCCAAACTCATCGCCGAGCAAGACACCACAATCGGAAAACTATACGCTACGGTTTTAGATATTTGCTTATCAGATCGAGATGCGATTTTAGCCAAGTTTCCACGTTTAAATCGGTTCTTAACGGGCTATGACCTAGAACACACACTAAGTGAAGACTTACAAACTTTTGATATGAGTCGGCTAATAACAGGCTCAGAAGGCTCACTTGGTATCGTCACCGAAGCAAAACTTAATATTACGCCTATTGCTGAATTTAAAACCTTGATCAATATTAAGTACGATAGCTTTGATTCTGCACTGCGCCATTCACCATTTTTAGTTGTTGCACGGGCAACGTCTGTTGAAACCGTTGATAGTAAAGTGCTTAACCTTGCACGCCAAGATATCGTTTGGCATTCAGTATCGGACTTAATAACCGATGTTGCAAATAAAGACATGCAAGGGCTCAATATGGTTGAGTTTAATGCGGTGTCAGTTGACGACATAAAAGACAAAGTTGAAAGCTTATGTAAATTACTCGATGATTGCGTAGCACAACAAAAAAATGGCGTGATTGGCTATCAGCTTACCAGCGATAAAGCAGACATCTTAAAAATTTACGGCATGCGTAAAAAGTCAGTTGGCTTATTAGGTAATGTAAAAGGCACACAAAAACCACTGGCGTTTGCGGAAGACACCGCAGTTCCTCCGGAAAATCTTGCTGATTTCATCGTTGAATTTAGAGCCTTACTCGATAGCCATAACTTGCAATATGGTATGTTTGGCCATGTTGATGCAGGCGTATTACATGTACGCCCAGCACTGGATATGTGCGACCCAGAACAAGAAAAATTATTGCGTGTGATCTCCGATTCCGTTGTAAAACTGACGGCTAAATACGGCGGCCTAATGTGGGGTGAACATGGTAAAGGCTATCGTAGCGAATACGGCCCTGAGTTTTTTGGGGAGCATTTGTTCAATCAATTACGCCGTATAAAGGCTGCATTTGATCCAAACAATCGCATCAACCCAGGTAAAATATGTACACCTATCGATAGTGATGACTCACTAGTTAGCGTTGATGATCAAAAGCGTGCGTGGTTTGATAAGCAAATCTCAGTCGATATAAAAACCAGTTTTAACAATGCAATGACCTGTAATGGTAATGGTATTTGCTTTAACTACGACGAAAAATCACCAATGTGTCCATCTTATAAAGTCACGGGTGATCGCCGCTATTCACCAAAAGGCCGCGCGAGTTTAATGCGCGAATGGTTACGTTTACAACAAACTAAAAATATAGATTTATTAGATGTAGAAAAAGAACTCAACAAAGGTGAAGTGATCACCTGGTGGGAGCGTTACCAACACAGCCGCGATAAGAAAAAAGGCATATACGATTTTTCTCACGAAGTAAAAGAATCTATGGATGAATGCTTGGCATGTAAAGCATGTACAACAGCCTGCCCAATTAAAGTAGATGTACCAACTTTTCGCTCACGCTTTTTAAATTATTATCACAGTTATTATGCACGTCCACTAAAAGATTATTTAGTCGGTAATATTGAAAACAGCGCACCTGTTATGGCAAAGTTTTCAAAAATAATAAACCCAATAGTCAAGACTAAAATTGTTGGCGCGTTGATCAAAAAAACGGTTGGCTATGTTGATACACCACTGCTTAGTACGCCTTCACTTAAAAAGCGTATCAAGAAACAACATCAATTTAATTTTCAACAACTACGCGCACTTACACCCGAACAACAAAATGATTATGTGTTGATTGTGCAAGATCCGTTTACCAGTTTTTACGAAGCTGAATTGGTAGAAAGTTTTATACAGGTCATTTCCGCTCTGGGTAAAAAGCCAATTCTATTACCATTTTTACCAAACGGGAAGCCGCAACACGTAAAAGGCTTTTTGCATGAATTTAAAATTACCGCTAAAAATGCCGCTGCGTTTTTAAATTCATTGTCAGAAATAAATGCCCCTTTGGTAGGTTTAGATGCATCATTAGTCATGTGTTACCGAGATGAATATAATTCTATATTAGAAAATGACCGTGGTGAGTTTGAAGTGTTACTTGCCCATGAATGGTTAGCAACACAATCGTTTAAACCGCTGGCAGATAAAGTAACTAGCGATGCAACGTTTACTTTGTTAAGCCACTGTACTGAAACAACCGCATTACCAAAAGCGGCAAATGTTTGGCAAACAATTTTTTCAGATTTAGGTTTAACACTTAATACTACGGCAACCGGTTGTTGTGGCATGGCGGGTACTTATGGCCATGAAGCGCAAAACCAAAATAACTCGCGGGCATTATATGAAATGAGTTGGCAGGGTGTTGTAGAAAAAAATAAACCTGAGCAATTATTAGCAACAGGATTTTCTTGTCGTAGCCAAGTTAAACGCTATGAGAAATTCAAACCTAAACACCCGATAGAACTGCTAGCCGATAAGCTGATCTCATAACAGTTAATTTAATATAAATAAAAATGCCGTACTCTTTTAAAAAGAAGTGCGGCATTTTTTTAGAATGTGATTTTTATTTTAAATAACTATCAGCAATAGGCTTAGTACTCATACCATGAATAAAAACACTAAATAAAATAGTGGTCATAGCAATTGTAGCTATAAGGTATTTATTTTCGATGCTGCTATCGATCACCATCAAAGTAAACACGATTGACGCTAAACCTCGCGGACCAAACCATGCAAAAGTAAAACGTTCTTTCATTTTTAATTTAGTAAATTGTAATGACAACATCACAGGGATAATTCTAATCAGCGTTGTACTGAGTAATGCAAATACAACAAGTGCCCATGACAATTCTGGCAGAACTA
Source organism: Pseudoalteromonas sp. KG3 (assembly GCF_030436385.1). Taxonomy (NCBI): domain Bacteria; kingdom Pseudomonadati; phylum Pseudomonadota; class Gammaproteobacteria; order Alteromonadales; family Pseudoalteromonadaceae; genus Pseudoalteromonas; species Pseudoalteromonas sp. KG3. The sequence continues at coordinate 681,292 of NZ_CP098524.1, read as the reverse complement.
AATAGCTGCACACAAAACCAAATAAACACCAGATCAACAAACCAGTAAAGTCAGCTATGTGCTCACTATCTTCAACGAGTTTTAAGCGTAAAGTCAGATCAGTAAATCTATCAAAAATTAATCCAGCAACAAACACCGCAATAAAACCACTGCTATGTAAACTTTGTGCAATCGAAAAAATGGCCATTGCCATGCCAACCACTAAAAATGGGCTCGTGTTATTTGAGAAATAATGACGTTGCATTGCAAATTTAATCGCGGGAATGATCAATCCCATCGCAGCAATTGCAACCAGAATAGCCACGCCTAATTCACGTGCAAAAACAAGGATAGTATCATAAACCGAAAATGCAGATGCCGGCTCTTTTGCTAACAACATCAAGACTAAAAATATCGGCACACATAAACCATCGTTTAAGCCACTTTCAGTATTGATCCCTTCGCGAATTTTTTCAGGCACCGCACTGCTATTTAATAATCCTTTACTAAGCGCCGCATCTGTCGGCGTTAATATTATTGCCACCAGTGCTGCTTGAATAAGTGTGAGCTGTGTAAACATTAAACTCGCAATAATAATTCCAGCAAACAAGGTAAGTGGTAAAGCAACAAAAAGTAATAGGCTAGGGTATTGAAAGCTGTGTTTTAAAACCGTCAGTTTGGTTTTTGCAGCATCAGTAAATAAAAATATGCTCAGTGTTAATTCTATTAAAGGTAATAAATGATCTAAGTCTCTGGTTAAATGAGCCGTTTTACTTGGGAGAAAAATCCCGAGCAACGCACCGATAATAACAAAAAACATAGGTCCGGTAATTTCTGCTCGCTCGAGTTGATGCATAGATAATGAGTAAATTAAAAATGCTAAACCCACAACGGCTAATACAATATATTCCATTTAAACTTTCCTTTTAAGCCCAGATTTTGCACGCTCTTTGATATTGGTTTGAATATATATTTGATCGGTAGTGGCAATTTTTGCATGCCCTAAATCTTCCGATAAATGTTTTAAAGGGCGAGTTTGTGCATCATGGGTTGCACCAGTATGTCTTAGCCAATGCGCAGTCGCGGATTCTAGTTGCTCGGCATCATCCGTAAAACCATCATCAAGTAAAGATTGTTTTGCTAAATCAAAACTTTGTTGTACTAAACGGCGAATTTGTCGAACAGTCATACCACCTTGGCCGCGAATTTTATGTACCAATGGTTCAGCCTCATCAACACGGGGCAGGGCTGGCAACCCTCGATATAATCTATAACGTTTTAAATAAGTTACAAAATCTTCACTGAGTGTGACATCGCGTAATTTATTTCCTTTACCCATGATCCTTAAAAACCAAAAGCCATCATTATCTTGCCAAAAATGAGACATAACAGGCGACCATTGTGGCCGCTCTGATAGTTCTGAGATCCGTAAATAAAGGCCTTTTAAACAGGCTAAAGTAAATAAATTACGTTCTAGATCTGGAACTTGCTCACATTTATCACGGGTGACACCAAATACATATTCCCATTGAATATCGCTTAAGGTATCAGGAATTTTTATTTGTGATTGCACAACTAAATAAGGGCTGTTCTTTTTAACAACCGGTACAAAGTTAGCAAAGGTTTTTTCTTCTAAAATAGCAAACTTATAAAAAACATTAAGTGCTGTGAACATAGCTGCTAAAGTTTGCTGGCTGGCAATCGATTCTTTGAGCATAAAAGGGCGCCAATTTTCGTTTAATCTACGGATCCCTTGCTCATCTTTATAACGCCATTGCACCGAAGTCATGGTCCAGCGTTTATCGGGTTCAACCATAAAATCAACATAGGCTTCGATGTCTTCACGCTTTAATTCAAATACTGACTTTTCAGCAACTAACCAAGACCATAAATAAAAGCGCTCGAGTTCGTTACGGAAACGGTTATAGGTTGCTTCTGATTTTCGACCATATACATATAAAAATTGGTACAAAAATACTAATTCTTGCTTAGATTCAGCGACAGTCAAGCCAACTTGCTGTATAAAGGAGGCAAGTTCTGGGTATTCTGATTGCAATGTATCATCTTCAAGATGGGCAATTTGATACCGTAATTGTTTTAATGTATCGACCAAAGCAACAAGCATAATATAGTTATTTCTAATAAAATAAAGTAGTTACAGTTTAACTATAAAGTCCGATACTGTCTAGTATTGGACTTAGCGGTTCTATAATTGTGAAGCTAATTAGATAATAGCAAAGCAATGTTGTTGGTTTAAGGAAAGCATATGAAAAAATTAATTGTTTTAAGTTTAGTCGCACTCACATTAGTACTGTCTGGTTGTGCTACAACAGGTAGTGCTTCGCCAACTGAAAAGCGTAATCTAGTGCAAAATATGCGAGCGGATACACTGAGTAAATTATACAAAGAAAAACCAGATGTTAAACAACAAATTGCTAATTCTGCAGGCTATGCCGTATTTGATAATGCCAATGTCAATGTTGTTTTAGCCAGCTTTGGCGGCGGCTATGGTGTGGTAAAAAATAACTTAACCGGTAAATCGACCTATATGAATATGGGTGAAGCCGGTTTAGGGTTAGGATTAGGCGTTAAAGATTTTAATGTAGTGATGGTTTTTCATAATCAAGCCGCGTTAAACCGTTTTATTGAACATGGTTGGGCCTTCGGTGGTAATGCCGATGCCGCTGCAAAGTATCAAGATAAAGGTGGCGCCGTAGTTGCCGAAGCCATTGCCGATCAAGTAACCGTTTATTCTTTAACCGAAAGTGGCCTCGCACTGCAGGCCGTGTTAAAAGGCACTAAATTCTGGGTAGATTCTGAGCTAAATTAACCCTAAAAAACCTTCTATAAGTGGGCTAGTTCGTGTGATTACGCCCACTTTAATTTATTTCACACCATTTAACATAACGTAATTTATGGGTTGTTACAGTAAGCCGTAATAAAAAATAATTCATATCCTTAAACTGTCAATTATTTTCAAATCAATTTTCTGGTTTGATAAGTTTTTATCAAACGCGTCAGCTAATTTTTCAGTTTCGCTAAACACGGTTCGCCAATATTTAATTCGCGTGTCGGCGTCGAGATCAGTGAAGTCGTTTCTGTCGGGGATTTTTCCGTAAGGTAAGCCGGCGATGAATTGTTTTGATGGGGTGATCATTACTACGTTGTCGTAGTTTTGTGAAGCGACTTTACGTTTTAAGCTTTTATCAAACCACCCTGCTTTTGGTTCGCTATTAAAATGCGGGTATAAAATTAAACCTGGGTTGTTAATTTTTAAATCAAAATGGTAATCAACAATGCCGCCATCGCGATACATGCCCGCTGGCGCGCCGGTAATATTTTTTATACCTTGCATAACTAGCGGGATTGAGCCAGAGGCTAATAACGCATCTTTTAAATTATCTTTGTTTAAATCTAGCTGTGTAGTTTTAAATTGATAGCTGTCTTCAAGGGCTAAATCACTATTAGGCGCTTGAAAAATAAAGCGTTCGTATTGTTTATTTAAAAAGCGCCGGTTTACGCGATTGGTTAAATAACTTTTGCTCAGGCCCAATAGCTGTAATGCTTTGAGTTCACTTGCTACTAAGCCATTTGATTTTGCGACAATAAAATGTGCTTTAAAAATGGGGTTGTTGATTATCTCTGTCACGCCATTATTGCCAAACACCTCTTCGAGTAACGCACGGGCTTTAGTGGTTATTTCTTGCGGTGTTGGTTTATTACTCGAGTAACGCGTTTCACTATACGATTTAGCTAAACGTGAAATGGCGGCAACGGGATCATGTTGTGAAAAACACGCTGCTCTAAATGCTCCCGCCGACGAGCCGATCAAATTCAGTGGTGATGATCGGTGTTTAAAAAACTCACCAAAAATATACTTATCTAAACCAAATAAAGTAAACCATTTAGGGCCACCGGATGCCCCTAAAAAGCTGCTAAAAAGGTCGGGGGTAAAGCCCTGCTCAGTTATTATTTTTGCTGCAGTGTTACCTGCATAAATATCAATCATGAAAATACTTCATTATTTTTAATCATTGGCAAAGTGAATATTTATGCAAAAACATTCACTTTAATCGTTATATTTAGTGCCAAATTCCCTGCTCGGTTTTACCTTGCACAAGCACATTTTTTGCATTAAATTCAGGTTCAATCCCTTGGGCTCGTTGCCTATTATAATCGTCTGTGACATTTAAAATAGTCGGGGTGAGCAATATTATGGCAATTACATTGACGACTGTCATTAAACCAAGGGCAATATCGGCTAAGTCCCATACTTCTTTTAATGTGGCAGATGCGCCCCACATCATCATTGATAAGTATAAAAGTGTGTAAATACCACGCCCTAGTTTATTATCGAGCTTAAACAAATGTAGATTACTTTCGGCGTAGGCATAGTTGGCAACCACTGAAGTAAAAGCAAATAAGCTGATAGCTGCGGCAACAAAATACACACCACCTTGTGCTAAATGCGCGGTCATTGCCGCTTGTGTTAAACGAATGCCTTCCATCTCACCGCTAATATCTACATCAGCCAGTAAGATGATCACCGCGGTACAACTACACAACACGATGGTATCAAAAAACACCCCAAGCATTTGAATATACCCTTGAGTAACTGGGTGATTTGGAATAGGCGACGCACTGGCTGATGCATGCGGTACACTGCCCGCGCCAGCCTCATTTGAATAAAGGCCACGTTGAATACCATTTTTTATCGCTGCGCCCATTGCGCCAGCTCCCGCCTCTTGCAGGCCAAAAGCAGATAAGAATATATCCTTTAACATAGCGGGTACTTGGGTGACGTTAATCAAGGTAATAATCACTGCAGCCAGTACAAATATAATGCCCATAATAGGCACCACTCGCTCAGCAAAGCGGGCTATCGCTTTAAAGCCGCCAAGAATAATTGAACCTGCAAGAACAGTGATTACTATTCCTGAATAAAATGTCGGTATGTAGTGGCATAATTAAATTGGACAACTGCTAAGAGGCTATACTAACCCAAAGAAGGAAAATAGTATGACCAACAAACGCAACCAATATACCCGAGAATTTAAATTAGAAGCGATTAGCTTAGTCACTGATCACAACCGCACCATACCTGATGTGGCAAGCTCACTGGGTATTGGCAAATCTACCCTGCAGAAATGGCTAAGTCAGTACCGTCAAGAAATGAGTGGCCAAGCGCCTAAAGTCGGCAACGCTTTAACGGATGAACAGCGCGAGCTTCAAGAATTGCGTAAGCAGGTTAAGCGGCTGACTATGGAGCGCGACATATTAAAAAAGGCTTCTGCTCTGCTGGCCTTGGACAGCCTGAACGGCTATCGCTGATAAGCAAGCTTGCAGAGCAAGACAAACAGGCCAGTAAAAGCCTTTTATGCAAGTTGTTTGGGGTATTGAGGAGCAGTTACTACTATGGACTAAAGCCCAAGCCCATCAGCCTTGAAGCCGTCAAAACTAAAGCATTAGTCCGCCAAATATTTAACGACTCAAAGCGCTCAGCAGGCGCTCGCAGCATTGCCGCTATACTAATGAATGAACACGGCATCAAGCTGACCCGTTATATGGTAGGTAAACTTATGAGCAGCATGGGGCTTAAAAGCTGTCAGTTAAAGACGCATAAATACAAGCACTGTGATGAAGAACACAAAGCTCATGACAACATACTGAACCGTAACTTTAGCCCCACATCGCCCAATCATGTCTGGACAGGTGATGTCACTTATGTTCGCATTAAAGGCGGCTGGTGCTACCTAGCTATCGTTTTAGATTTATATGCTCGTCGTATTGTTGGCTTTGCTGTATCAGATTCGCCTGACAGTATGCTGACAACCAAAGCGCTGCAGATGGCGTATCAGTCGCGCTTAAAGCCAAGTGGGGTGTTGTTTCACTCTGATCAAGGCACCCATTACACTAGCAAGAAGTTTGCTGAATCCGTGGCAAGTTGTAATGGCATGAAGCAGAGCATGAGCCGAAAAGGTAACTGTTGGGACAACGCGCCAACTGAAAGGTTCTTCAGGAGCTTTAAAACAGAATGGATGCCAAAGGGCGGTTATGAGAATATTGCTGAAGCTCGGACTGCCATTATTGATTATATTTGGGGCTATTATCAGTCAGTGAGACCACACCGTTTTAATGATTATTTAACACCGCTAGAAAAAGAGAAACGCTACTTTAACAAAAACCTCTTATCAGGTGTCCTAAATTAGTTGACCACTACAGTATTTCAAAAGCGAAATTAAGCGCATCGGTTATGGTGTTGGTTTGCATTGCGCTGAACGTAAAGCCATATCCTAAAAATAAGCATAGAGCGAAGGCGATAGCGAGGCTGCGACTGCCTATTCCTTGTTGAATATAATAAGCGGGGCCGCCTCTAAATTCGCCTTGGCTATCGCGTACTTTATACACTTGGCCAAGTACGCTTTCGGCAAACCCTGTGGCCATGCCTAATATGGCAATCACCCACATCCAAAATATCGCGCCGCTGCCACCTAATGATATTGCCACAGCAACGCCAGCTAAATTACCCGTGCCAACCCGAGCACTTAATCCGGTACACAATGCTTGAAACGAACTAATGTCGTTTTTATCACATTGGCTACTGCCTTTGAGCAGACTGAACATGTGTTTAAATTTAAAAATTTGAATTAGTTTTAAACGTACTGAAAACCAAATACCGGTGAATAGTAAAATGTAGATCAGTATTTGCCCTTCGCCCCAAAGCAGATTATTTATCCTGCCTACGATCAAATCAAACATGTTTGCCCTTTTATTGTTGTTAAATATAGAGAGAATACTAATTCTTAAATTTAGAATAATTATTTAGTCACTACTTTATCTAGCTGATATAAATTAGCAAGGGTTGGCTGTATTAAATCTCTATTTAAGTTGCAAAAATGCTATTTATCACAAATTAACAGGCAATAGCTTGATATACTAATTCCCTGCTCTTTAACTGATATATGCGTGATGGCAACAACTTTTGGTGTATTAGCTATTTTTTTATGGGGTGCATTAGCACTACTGGGGAATTTAACAAAGTCGATACCTGCTTTTCAGCTACTGTTTATGTGCTTTGCTGTGTCGTTTTTATTGTTATTTATAAAGAGGGTACTCACTAAGCAGCCTCTTTTTACCCCTCCCTCACTGAGTAAAACACAAACAATCATAGGTATTATTGGTCTATTTGGTTTTCACTTTTGCTATTTTATGGCGTTAAAATATGCTCCACTTATTGAAGTTAGCCTAATTGTGTATTTATGGCCGTTGCTACTAGGTGTGTTTATTGCTAACTCATGCTCTAGAATAAATGCAATCATCGGAGGGTTCGTCGGTTTTATTGGCATTGTATTGTTGATAACCTATGGCAGCGGGATCAACATTAGTAGCCAAAACTCATTAGGCTATTTATTCGCGGCTAGTTGCGCACTATTGTGGTCAAGCTATTCATTTTTGATGACACGCTTTGATAATCATGTGGACGATATAGGCTGGCTTTCACTTTATGTAGCACTCTTGGCGTTGTTAGCACACTTGTATTTTGAGCCAACTCAGTTGAATTTTTCAAGTGCTGAAAGTATCGGCGTTATACTACTAGGAATGGGCCCTGTAGGCGGCGCATTTTACTTATGGGATAGTGCATTAAAACGAGGTAATAAATCACTACTTGCGTCATTAAGCTTTTTAACGCCGTTACTCTCTACAGTCATGTTGGTTTTTGCTGAACAAATTAGTTTTTCGTGGTCTGTTGTTGTTGCTCTGGTATTTGTTTTAGCAGGTGCTGCAATTAGTAATTATCGGCGCGCTGAAATCGTAGAAAGCGCCCGTTAACCATTGTGTTACGGCTTTATTATCCGTAACACGGTTGAGTTGTTTGATGAGACGAATATTGCTGGGTTAAATAGCTATTACCTGCCGCCAAGCCTAATTTATAATCATGGCGTAAGTCACTGTCTGTGCTGCCTAATAATTTGCTATGTAGTTTGCTGCCCGCAAATATTTGGATTAGTTCAAGATCCTCTGGTGGGTTTGCCATAAAGTTTAATTCATCTAAATATGCTTGCTCATGCTGTAGTAAATAGTCAATAGTTTTAGGGCAATAACCTGATGCACACACAAACGCTTTTAGCTTATTAACCCAAGCAGATTGAATGGGTAGGCAGGCATCAACTGTACGAATAACGACAATTTTTCGCGCACCACGATTATAAGCCTCAATAACAGGCAGAGGTGCAGCAAGGCCACCATCTAGAAAGAAATCATCTGTTACAGCTGTACTTTGTAGGCTCGCAAACTCTTCATTGGCAGCAACTTTATCAAGCCAAGGCGTTAAGCTAACACCTTGCTTATATAAAAACGGTAATGCACTTGAGGCTTTTAATAATGCTCGCCATTGTTTATCTTCACCAGTTGGCGTTAAAAAGTAAGGCTTTCTATCTCTTGCATTAGTCGCTGTGATCAATAACTCTCTTGCACCTAAACTTGTTTTAGCCGTTTTGAAATCAATAGCACGATTAAACTCGGTGGTTTTATCAAAGTACCAATCAAGATCAACAATACTTTTTCCAAGTAGACCTCTGCCTAATTGAAAAAATCGTTTATGCCTTGATAAGCCTCTTATAAGGCGTTTTGCATAACCTTTTTGTCGTGCTAAAAAACTGGTTAAATTTTGCGAGCCGGCTGAGGTGCCAATAAATAAATCGAATGGATCATAATTGTGTTCAAGCCATGCATCCAGTACACCCGCTGTAAATATTCCTCGTTGCCCCCCACCCTCTGCAATCAATGCCGTTTTATTGAAAGATTGCGTGGTTGTTGAGTCTTGAGGTTTCATTGCCGGCCTTCCTTTTGATGAGTAACTGGGTTTATGCCTTTATTTTAATGAATTTTATTCAAACGTTAAAATTGATTGTATAAATCACAGTGATTAATAAAACCGAACAAAAACGACGAATTAACTTAATTAATTAAGTTGTCTATTTCTATAGGGTCTTTAAAAATATAGCACCCAACTAGAGCGTTTGCTCTAGTTGGTAAAGGTAGGATAGCAATAGCAATATGAGCCGTTGCTTAATTTTAGTTAACGAGAGCAACTTTTTTGAATGAACATTTATTTTATCGCCATTAGGATTTCAAGGGCACGATGTCTATCTTCACTTTCATATAAATCATTGGTAAAGATAAATTCATCTACGTTTAGCTCTTTAGCAATCATACTAAGTTTATGGGCAACTGTGATTGGGCTACCGATTACCGACAGTCCTAAAAAGTTTTCAACCTGTGCTTGCTCTTGCGCACTCCACAAGCCATCCATTGTTTGCACAGGTGGTTTTAACCATAAGGGATCACCACGTAATAAGGCTAAAATACGTTGTTTTGAGGTGGTTGCTAAAAATTGTGCGTGTTCATCAGTATCTGCTGTTACAACAGGGAGTCCTAACATGACATGTGGCTTAGCTAACACTTTAGATGGTTTAAATTCACGACGATACAATGCAATCGCATCATAAACAAAACGCGGCGCAAAGTGCCCTGCAAAGGCATAAGGTAAGCCTCTTTCTGCCGCAAGCTTTGCACTGTATAAGCTTGAACCTAATAACCATATTGGTACATTGGTGTTTTCACCTGGGATCGCCCGAACCGGGTAGCTACCATCATAAGGGCCAAGTAACGTTTGTAGCTCTGTCACTTCATCAGCAAAGTTTTCAGCGCGACGTTCATCCCGCCTTAGTGCACGACTGGTAATATGATCACTACCCGGTGCACGACCCAGCCCTAAATCAATGCGCCCAGGGTAAAGGCTTTCTAATGTACCAAATTGTTCAGCAACGACCAATGGCGGATGATTGGGTAACATGACTCCGCCAGCACCAACGCGAATATTATTTGTTTTCCCAGCTATATGGCCGATTAATACTGACGTAGCGGCGCAAACAATACCTAGCATATTATGGTGCTCTGCCATCCAAAAACGCTTGAAACCTAACTCATCTGCTTTTTGAGCATATGCTACGCTGTTAGCGAGTGTTTGTGACACGCTTTGGTGTTCTTTCATTGGGCTTAGCTCAAGTAAAGAAAAAGGAATTGCAGATAACTCAGCCATACATACTCCTATCAGAGTCTGATAAATTTATTTAAATCATCACTTAGTTATGGGACTCCACGAGGCACAATTCAATGCTAGATTCAGCTAATAGAAGAATATGTTATACGAAATTAGTTGGCTATAAATAGAGATTGTTAATAAAGGCTATAAATAAGTCGCAAAGAAACAAAAATACCACCAGTTCACTAAGCGTAAATGGTGGCTAAAGTTTAAGGGAAGTTTGTTATCTTAAATGTTTAGGATCTGGAGTACGTAACATATTTACTAATGGGTGATTGAGCTTACGTAGTTCAGCTAAAACCAGTTGCGCAACTTCACGCGCACCAAGCTCATTAAAATGGGTATTATCATTTACACCTTTTGGATAATTAGGGTGTGCATTTTCCTCAAGTTGCATAAAACGTAAGCGGGAGTTGAGCTCACCAAGGCTTTGAAAGTACTGCTGGGTTACCCGATCCATATCAATGAAATCAACGCCACTTTGTGCCGCTACTTCACGAACTAAATCAGAGTAAATTGGGTGAGTTTCTTTAATATTGCCAGCATCGTCAAAATAACGTCTTGTTACTGGCGTCATTAAGATCGCTTTGGCTTTTTTAGCGCGTACATCAGCAATAAAATTCAGCAAATTTTGTTTATATTGCTGTGGAGGCGTATAGCGATCGCCTTTTTCTTTTGACTGGTCATTATGGCCAAACTGGATAATAACGTAATCACCCACTTTTAGGTCTGTTGTGATCTGTTGCCATAGCCCTTCTTTAATAAATGTCCCTGTGCTACGGCCATTTTTAGCTAAATTAATCACGCTTACTGATTCATTGAAAAAGATGCTAAACGGCATTCCCCAGCCAGTTTCTGGGTAATCTTTAATTTCTTTAATTGACATGGTTGAATCCCCTGCCATAAAAACCTGTGTTTTATCTGTAGCCGACATACACGAAAAACTCACCATGATAAGTATTGTTATTAATAATTTAGCCATATCTATCGCTCTATTGTGTTTGAATAATTAACGGTTAGCTAGTCATCGGTTATATTTTTTATTAGAAATAAATATCGGTAGAGCTAGCCATTTTTTAAACATAACACCAACCGCCACCGGTGGCAATAACGTTATATAAATCAACGTTAATTAAATTTTAAGCTTTAAGCTCGTCTCTTTTTTCACCAATGAATATGTAAAAAATACATTAAATATGTAACTTTTAATGTTTGACATTGTAATTTAGAACAGCTAACTTGAAATTTATGCCACCGGTAGCAAAGTAATGTAATAAAATAAACAGGATGTTGTAATTTAACTTTTAATGATTAAATTCAGATGGTTAAAGTTATTTTTATTTCATTACTTTAGATTAACGATACGTTGCTGTATCAGCAGAATTTTTATGAAATGGAGAATAAAGAAATTAATCGCGTATTTATTAAAACGCAATTTTGGCTTTAGCAATCATCAAGCTAGTTAAATAAAACGAACTATAAAAGCGAGCAACCAGCGTCATTGTTTAAAGGAATACTTTTGGCCTCTATGGTGCAGCTATACAGCAGGAGCTAGCAATAATTTGATGAATACAAGCAAACAAAAAATTAGCGTTAAAAATAAAAACAGCACTGACATTAACAGAACAACATGACTGTAATATCGAGGAACACACACAATGAAGACAACAAATAAATTCGCTTTAAAGCCCCTCAATTGCTTGATCAGCGCACTACTGTTGGGCACTACCTCTTATGCAATGGCGGCTGATGAACAAGAAAATGCAACAACTAAAGCCGAAACTGACATTGAGTTAATTCAAGTAACCGGTTTTAGATCATCGCTAAACAAGTCTCTCGCTACTAAGCGTTTTGAAGTAAATACCACAGAGTCTATTGCTGCCGAAGATATTGGTAAGTTTCCTGATCTGAATATTGCTGAATCATTACAGCGTATTCCTGGTGTTGCTATTTCCCGCGAAGGTGGCGAAGGACGCCAAATTACCTTACGTGGTTTAGGTCCTGCATTTACACGTACGACTTTAAACGGTATGGAAGTGCCCGCAAGTACTGATGGCACAGATTCTGGCGGTGGTGTAAATGGGGGTCGTGCTTTTGACTTTAATATATTTGCTTCTGAATTATTTAATCGTGTTGATATTCAAAAAACGCCAACCGCGGCTACCGAAGAAGGCGGCATTGCCGGTACTGTTGATATGTATTCTGCACGGCCTTTTGATTCAACCGGTTTTCATGTTGCAGCATCCGCGCAAGCAGGTTACAACGACCTAACAGAACAAGTAGACCCACGCATGGTGTTTATGGTCAGTAACACATTTGCTGATGATACTATTGGCGCTTTATTTTCTGTTGCCAAATCTGAACGAACCGTACGTCAAGAAGGTTTTGGTACGGTACGCTGGACTACGCCGGTACTTGATGGTGGCGGTATATACGCAGATACTGCTAATACTGAAGTAATTGGCACACCCAACACCGGTAATTGTGAATTTGAAGGGCAAAGCGTAGATCCAGTAAACTGTTTATATACCCCTCGCCTGCCTCGTCCTGATTTTTTTGGGAATGAACAAGACCGCTTAGGTTTTACCGGATCTTTACAATATGCCCCAAATGATGATCTCGTTCTTACCTTAGATACATTACATTCGACACTCGATAATGACCGTACCATGTACAACTTTTTCGAGATGTTTAGAAATACATTCAGCGAAATTACCCCTGAATCAATTACAGTTGCTGATAACGGTAAACAAATCCAAGCAGCGACATTTAATGGTGTAAAATCTCGCGTAGAAAGCCGTCAACAGATTTCAAAAACAAAGTTCCAACAATATGTCCTCTCAGGCAAGTATCATTTATCTGACTACCTAACCTTAGATGCCATGGTCGGCACAGCTGAATCTGATGCCCGCTCTGAGCAATATCGTTATAACATGACTAACAACACGCCACATAGAGTGTCGATGGATTTTGGTACCGCAAATAATACTGCCGTTATGGATTATGATTACGACACCTTAGATGCAAATTCGTTTGATTTAGCGGATGGCCGCTTGCGTGCCACCGACGTATTAAGAGAAAACGATACAGCGAAGGTTGATTTGTCATATCAAATGGACATGATGAATATAAAAGGCGGTATTGCTTATAATGATAGAACTGTTAGCTATGATGAGTCCCAAATAAATGGCTTTCCTGATCAAGATTCCGCAGCTGGATTTTCTCAACTTATGCCATATGATGATTTTGGCACAGGTTACGATGGTACATTATCGCCGTTTCTAGTCGCTGATTTTGATGCCATAAACTCACAATTGTTAGTAAAAGAATGGATACCGCGCAGCGCACAAAGCTGGAAAGTTGAAGAAGAAACCATGGCAGCGTATATCGAGACAAATTTTGAATATGAAATTTCTGATATGTTGTTACGCACCAATGCCGGTGTGCGTTATGTTAAAACTGAAACAACATCAACAGGTTTTATTCAAACAGATCCAGTAACAATCGAAAATAGCTACGATAATGTTCTACCAGTACTGAATTTAGCCCTTGATGCAACAGACGATGTGATTGTAAGGCTCGGTTTGTCTAAAACCATGACACGGCCAAGTTTAAGTTCGCTCAATCCCGGCAATCCTTCGTTTTCTTATTTAAATGGTACTGTGAGTGCAGGTAACCCATTTTTAGACCCATTTACCTCTACCAATACAGACTTTGGTGTTGAATGGTATTTTGAGGAAGAGTCATTACTTGCAGCAACTGTGTTTTATAAAGACATTGGCTCGTTTATAACCAGTGACACAGAAGAAAAGTTAGTCGATCCAGCCTACTTACCCTTTATAGATAATGATCCGCAGTATGACCCATCAAGTGCATTAGATCCACGCACTACCCCATACACTCATTATGTACCGGTTAATGGTGATGGTACCGTTATTAAAGGGCTTGAGCTTATTTACCAACAGCCTTTTTCGTTCTTACCTGGGTTCTTGAAAAATACCGGCCTTGTATCTAACTATACCTATGTTTCTGCAGGAGAAATTACAGGGTTGTCTGAAAATTCATATAACTTCACCTTGTATTATGAAGTAGAAGACTATGGCATACGTGCCTCAATGAATACTCGTGATAACTATATTACTGATTACACAGGTAACAATGGTAACGCAGAAGAAGCAACAACAGGACCAACGCACTTCGATCTATCGGCTTTTTATAACATCAATGAGAATGTCACTATGACATTTGAAGCAATAAATCTCACAGATGAATATGAACGCCTTTATACCACAGGCGATGGTACGTTAGATTTACCGCGTGAATATAACCATACCGGCCGCCAGTTCTTCTTGGGTATCCGCTATAACCTATAAAACTCTTTTCAATGCTAATTCCCCCTAAGGCTGTCTCTTATACAGAAGTTTCTATTTTCTTATATTCATGATCTAATAAACAAAAAAATTAGGTCATGAATATGGTAAGCAATGAATCTCTCGAATGGGCGCAACTTATTTTCAGTAAAGCTAAGCTTAACGATCCTCGCCGAACTAAACGCCTTGTAAAGATAGCCGCTTCTTTGGCAAGTAATGCCGGTAAGTCCTTAATGTCATCTTGTCCAGACCCTGCAAGTATTGAAGGCGCATATCGCTTTATCCGTAACGATAATATTTCTGCTGATGACATTGCGCAAGCTGGGTTTGCCCATACTGACAATATCGTTAGAGAGCGACCACTCGTGCTCGCTCTTCAAGATACAACAGGGCTGAGCTATAAACATTCAGTATGTGATGAATTAGGTGAGGTCAATTCGGCATCTGATGAAAAGCGCAGCTCTAAAGGTCGCACTTTATACGCTCACTCAACACTGATGCTCGATGCAAATGAAGAAAAAGCAATAGGGCTTGCATACCAACATTACTGGTATAGAGAGAAGAAACAAACGGGTAAACAAAATACGCTGCAATGCCGTGATAGAGAGCTAAAAGAAAGCTACAAATGGCAAAATAATGTTGAAGAAGTTAAAGAGCGCCTTGGTGATTTAAGTAATGTAATAGACGTATGTGACCGCGAAGCGGACATGTATGAATACCTTGATTACCAAATACAAAATGAACACCGCTTTATTGTCAGAGCAAAAGACAATCGTCGTCTTGTAGGTGAATATCATAAATTAGAAGATATTTTACCGACACTCACTCCCGCAGGTCAGTATGAAATAGATATTCAACAAAGAGGCGGGAGAAAAGCACGAACAGCCCATATAGATGTAAGCTTTACATCGATTAAATTGAAAAAACCACAAAGAGCAAAAGGTGAAAAAGAAGCCCCGCTGACCCTCGTGGTATGCACGGAACAAAATAACGACAACAAGAATAAATTACAGTGGTTACTGTATACAACAGAGTCGGTTACAAATGCAGTAGAAGCAAGAAAAATAGCGCGTTATTACGAGTTACGGTGGCGTATAGAAGAGTTCCATAAGATTTGGAAAACGGAAGGAACAGAAGTCGAGAAATTACGCATGCAGCATTTAGACAATCTAAAAAAGGCAGCAGTAATAGAGGCATTTATAGCGGTCAGACTCTTACAATTAAGGGAGCTTGCTCAAAATAGAGAAGAAGCAGAAAAAATCAGCTGCGAAGTCTATTTAGACACATTAAGTTGGAAATTACTCTTTAAAGCGACAAATCAGCAGGCTGCACTGCCGAAGAAAGCCCCGTCGTTAAAGTGGGCATATTATGCGATAGCCAAATTGGGAGGTTGGCACGATAGTAAACGAACAGGGCGTGTTGGCACAAAAGCCATGTGGGACGGCTGGGTGAAGTTGGTATTTTTAGTCGAGTCCTATGCTTTTATGAAGGAACTCGACTTGTGATCAAGAGACAGCCCCCTAAGGTTAACAGCTTAATCACTTTATTTGATTAAGCTGTTTTTTTTATTTGCTAAAAAAACAAAAAATATTTTTCTTTTAAATCCCACTTGCCACCGGTGGCAAATAACCTTTTAAATCAATACACTTATCTATCAAGTTGCACCAAACAATGCTTTTGGCTTAGCTGAAAATGTAAAATAAAGGTGATTAATGTTATTTTTTTAGTTTGACATTGACCTAGGAACACTATATTTTTTCATTCGTGCCACCGGTAGCAAAATAATTCGTCACTATTTTTCTACTGCTTCACTCGTTGTTTTTCCCATTATGGATTATGAGCTTAGGTACAATTAGAATCGAGAAACAAGTGCATGACAAAAACAAGATTTTCAGTCATGTTAACTGCATAACAATAAGTAGAATGTGGAACCACTATGACAACCAGCACACACAATTTTAAACTCAACAAATTAATGTCCTATTTAATTCTAGGTGGTGCATTTAGCAGTGCTATCGCATACGCAGCGCCACAACAAGAAACAAATTCAGACGACCAACTTGAAGTAATCGAAGTTAAAGGTTACCGAGGCAGTATCAATGCTGCGTTGATGTCTAAGCGTGAAGCCGTAGGCACCCGTGAAACCATCATTGCAGAAGACATTGGTAAATTCCCTGATTTAAATGTAGCTGACTCTCTTGCTCGTGTACCTGGCATCTCAATTGAAGAAGATGCCGGTGAAGGCCGACAGATCACAGTACGAGGTTTAGGTGCCCGCTATGTTAAAACCACAATTAACGGTATGGAATCAGCTTCAGCAGGCGCAGCAACAGATGGTGCTGGTGGCTCTAATACCTCACGTGCTTTTGATTACAATGTGTTCGCATCTGAATTATTCACACAAATAGATATTAATAAAACAGCAGCAGCTGAACTGGAAGATGGTGGTATCGCAGGTAATGTAAATTTACAAACAGCACGACCTTTTCAATATGACGGTTTTAAAGGCGCTTATAGTGTAAATGGGCGTTACAACGAGATTTCTGAAGATTTAGCGCCACGCGCGTCTTTTATGGTAAGCCAAAATTGGGATAATACTTTCGGTGCATTATTCTCTGTTGCATATTCAGGAGGGACTGTACAAAGCGAAGGTCCTACAACTGTGCGTTGGACAGTAAATAATCCGAAATATTCGGCTGATGGACTACCCGTTAATCAACCCGGCGGAACTAATTATTTAACTGCTAGCCCAAAAACTATCCTCATGGAAAATGGTAACTATACTGACGATAATCTGGATGGCTTATACTTACCGCGTATCCCACGTTACTCTGTATTTTCTAAAGATCAAAAGCGTTTAGGCGCAACGGCGGCATTTCAATATGCACCAACTGATAATTTATCGTTTAATTTAGATGTTCTTCATGCCGATTTAGATACTACTATGGAAGAGTATCAGTACTCTGTTTTATTACGAGATCAAAAAAACATTGTGCCTGAAAACATTTATACAGATGAAAATAATACCATTGTTGCAGGTTCATTTTCTAATGCAGTGATCCGTTCAGAAGCCAGGGAAGATAAATCTGAATCTCAATTTGATCAAATTACGTTAACTGGCGATTGGTTTATTAACGACGAGTTGACCCTTACTTTCTTAGCAGGTAAAGGAAAATCAACCCTAGACATTCCTTACACACGTACTTTTGCTTTAGATAGTGAGGGCTCAACAGTTGCTTACAGCTATGATGCTAATATTGATCCTTTATCACTTATAAACAATACCGGTGGCGTTGCCATTGGTAATGGCAGTATAACTTCAAATATGCCGTCATTTGCTTTCGCAGCTGGCCAATCACCTGGTGGTACATACAGCAAAGAGCAAATTCAACAACAAATGATGGATGCAAATAATTACTCTATGGGGTTAACACGTAATCGTGCGCAAACTATTGACAGTGAAAATAGTTCTTTTAAAGTCGACTTGGCGTACCAATTTAGTTCTGAGATGACACTTAAATTTGGTGTTGGTAAACGCTCATTCATTACAGAGCAACATGATTTTAGAAATGCATGGAAAACTTTAGATAAAGAAACAAATAAAACCAGTGGTAAAAGTGCTGAAACACAAGTTGTAGATTTAGATCCCGCTCTTACAAATGGTAGCTTATTTGCTACTGATTTAGACCAGCTGGGAGTCGCATTTGGAAATAATGTTGACGTACCAGGTAGCTCAACTTTAGGCACGAATACATGGCTAACCCCAGATTATAATGCTGCGATGAGTGCATTTGGTAACGCTTCATTTTTTGAAGCAAAAGAAGAATATAAACGTGCATATTATATTAAAGAAGAAGTAACATCTGCATATTTACAACTTGATTTTATAAATGAAATTTTTGCCCGAGAATTACGCGGTAATATCGGTGTACGCT
Organism: Pseudoalteromonas sp. KG3; assembly: GCF_030436385.1. Lineage (NCBI taxonomy): Bacteria > Pseudomonadati > Pseudomonadota > Gammaproteobacteria > Alteromonadales > Pseudoalteromonadaceae > Pseudoalteromonas > Pseudoalteromonas sp. KG3. The sequence goes on along the minus strand of NZ_CP098524.1, from coordinate 662,903 downwards.
ATATAGATAATAAAAACACCAGCAAAATTGTTAATTTAGATCATATTTATAAAGATGGTTACACTGCAGGGTTTGGTGATGGCGCTAACTATGACAATGGTTATGGCTGGCGGACAACTGTCAGTAAAGGCGATGATTTCTTACCATCTTTAAATTTAGCTTATGACTTAACTGAAGATTTAATTGCACGTTTTAGTTACTCTCATGCAATTACGCGACCTAAACTGTCAGATTTAAGTTCAGCAATTAGTGTTAACGTACCGGATGCTGAAGACCCAAGTGCGGAAATAAAAATGGGCGCAGGACCAACATTAGAACCTTATAAATCAAAACAATATGATGTTGGTTTAGAATGGTATTTTGATGAAGAGTCATTACTTGGAGCCTCATTTTTCTTTAAAGATATTTCTGGCTTAACAAAAGAGTCTTCAGATCAAGTGCTAACACAAGCACAACTTGATGAGTTAGGCATAGATATTGGTGAACAAGATCCAAGCACTATCACTTGGCAAGTAACACAGCTTACCAATACTCCACCTGAAAACATGTGGGGGGCTGAATTTATCTACCAACAACCATTTAGCTTTTTGCCTGAACCGTTTGATAATTTAGGCCTGCAAGCTAATTATACTTACATTGATTATACTCGTGATATAGAAGATCCCTTCTATGGCACACAACTTAACCTTGTTGAAGAAGAAACATCTAAAAATACCTATAATTTGACACTGTACTACGAGGTCGATAAATGGTCTGCCCGCTTCTCATATAATTGCAGAGGCGAGTATAATAAACAGTACCTCAGTGAATATGCTGATGAATCAACTTTTATTCGAGGTTACGACGCTAAAGCTAAGCTGAACTTCTCAAGCAGATATAACATAAGTGAAAATTTAAGCATCAACTTTGAAGCTGTAAATTTAACAGACGCATCACAGGACCAATGGAATGATATTTACACTAAACGCCCTTATGAAAACTTATCAACTTGAATCGCCCCGAGTTCATCGGAGACCAGTTTGTTTAAGTCAGGCCACTTTACCTGACTCGTTTAAATTATCATAGTAGTCTGTTTCATATTGAGCTGGTGAAATATACCCAATTGAAGATAATAAGCGTTGATTATTAAACCAATTGACCCACTCTAACGTTGCGTATTCAACAGCATCAACATTCTTCCACGGGCCATTTCTGCGAATAATCTCTGTTTTAAATAATCCATTTATTGTTTCAGCCAATGCATTGTCATAAGAGTCACCCACACTGCCTACAGACGCTTGAATTCCAGCTTCAGCAAGTCGCTCAGTGTATCGTATAGACAAATATTGGCTGCCTCTGTCGCTGTGGTGAATTAACCCTTCGGGGTTGCCACGATGCCAAATAGCTTGCTCTAACGCATCAAGAATAAGCTCTGTGTGCATTGTCGTTGATACACGCCAACCTACAATGTATCGTGAAAAAACATCTATCACGAAAGCGACATAAACAAACCCACTCCATGTGGCAACATAGGTGATGTCAGCTACCCAAAGTTGATTTGGCTGCTCAGCAGTAAATTGACGATTAACTAAATCAAGTGGCTTATCTTGTTGCTCGTCAGGTATCGTTGTCTTATGTGCTTTACCCCGACGAACACCTTGAATTCCCATAACTCGCATCAATCGTTCGACTGTACAGCGGGCGACTTGATGGTCGTCAAGCTGTAGCTGCTTCCATATTTTTCTTGCACCATAAACTGACATATTATCCTCCCACACTTCGCGAATGAGTATTATCAGCTCAGCATCACGCTTTTTGCGGTTAGACAGTCGCTCAGGCTCTCTTTGTATCTGTTTATGAGAATAATACGTTGATGGTGCAATCGGCAATTCCTTGCAAATTGACTCGACACCGTAATGCTCTCTGCAAGCATCAATAAAATCCACTATTACTTCTGTTTGCGGTCGAGCTCCGCTTGGGCGAAAAAAGCGGCAGCTTGCCTCAGGATATCATTCGTTCGCTTGAGCTCTTTATTCTCGCGCTCTAAGACGGCAAGGCGTTCTTCAGTTGATTGCGTATTAGAAGAGGGTTTAGACGGTTGAGCTTGAGATTTCTTGACCCATGCTCTAAGTGTTTCTGGGGTACATCCCAGTTTATCTGAAATCGATACTAGCGCAGCCCAAAGAGAAGGGTATTCATGCTGTTGTGTGGTAACAAGCCTAATTGCACGTTCACGAAATTCTGATGTATAGCGATTTGATTTTTTCATAGTTCCAGTTTCTCAAGTTATTGAGTCTCTGGCAAACACGGGGCGATTCAACTGGCCGTCAGTTTATATTTGGATTAAGAGGCTCGTTCTAGTAACTCTTTTTGTTTTTCAATACTCCCCTCCCTGTATAATCGGTGGTTTTTACCACCGATTATTTTCGATAATGTGCATCTATCACTTAAACTTGAATTCAAGTATTAAGTGCAATCATTATGCAGCCACCAGAACTTCTGATTGCCCCGTAAATAATTCATGAGGGGTTTTATACCCTCTTGTTTTTCTTGGCCGATGGTTGAGCTTATCAACTGCCGCCTGTATCTCTGCTTCACTTAGCGCCATAAAGTCAGTTCCCTTGGGGAAGAAGCGTCTAAGTAAGCCGTTGGTATTCTCATTTATGCCCCGCTCCCATGATGAATAGGGATGAGCGAAATACACATCAGCTTCTAATTTTTGTGCAACATGCTCATGGTGAGCAAACTCTTTTCCATTATCTAACGTCACGGTAATAACCTTACCTTTATATGGTGTCATACACGTGATCAGCGCATCGGCTGTTATTTTCGCATGCTTGCTTTCAATTCTGTGAACGACTGTATATAACGTTTTACGTTCAACCATTGTGACAAGCGCATTTTTACGCCCTTTACCTATCACTGTATCGCCCTCCCAATCACCAATCCTAGACTTTGAATCCACAATACTTGGGCGTTCATCAATGCTGACTCGATTAACTATCTGTCCACGTTTATCATAGCTTCCATAGCGTTTTTTATACTTTTTACATGCACGAGTGAGTGTCTTATGTAGCTTGCCACCACGAGCCTTGTCTCTGTAAATATATTGATAAATTGTTTCATGATGTAAAACGACCTGTTTCTCTAAAGCTAAGCGGCCTGCCACTTGCTCAGGGGAAAGTCCGTCATGCAACAATTTATTAATCCAGTGAGTGACGTCCTCTGTTAACTTACTTGCTTTGAAAGATGACTTACGTCTTTGTTCAGCAAAGTTATTGGCTTGGTTAGGCCGATAGCCTTTAAGTCCTTTATTGCGTTTTAGCTCTCTAGAAATAGATGACGGTGAACGAGTTAGTTCTTCAGCTATCTGCTTTTGGTTATTTCCTGCTTTTATTAACGCGTAAATCTGGTATCTTTCTTCTTGTGTCAGCTGTTTATATTTCATTAAAGCAATTTCCTTTGGCGAGAAAATGGCCGAATTATAACAGCTGGCCATCTAATCTGAGAAATTGCACTTATTATCCGAATTTAGGAAATAAAATATCGATTAAAAAATTCAAAACCCCATTGCCACCGGTGGCAAAAACTGCTAATGTTAGCTTATTATAATAATTCCAATTTACAGCAGCAGGATACAAGATGAATAATCAACGACGCTATTTTCTCAAAGCCTTAGCTTCTAGCACTTTGGTAACAGCAACTTTAATGGGCTGTCAGTCAGCACCTTTACTCAATGTATTTGAAGCGCCAATTAGCGCAGATGATTGGCAAATGGCTGAACAAATAAAAGCCAACATTGTGGTCCCGACCTTCCCTGCTAAGCAATTTAATATTAAAGACTTTGGCGCTAAAGAAAATGGACAATATGATTGTACGCAAGCAATTAAAGGCGCCATTGAAGCCTGCCACGCACAAGGAGGTGGTCAGGTCTATATTCCAAATGGTACCTACTTGACCGGTGCCATTCATTTACTTTCTAACGTAAATTTACACTTGGCTGATAATGCAATATTAAGTTTCAGTACTGATCCTACTCATTACTTACCCGAAGTATTTACTCGCTGGGAAGGCTTAGAAATGATGGGATACTCACCACTGATTTATGCTTATGAGCAAGAAAACATTGCCATCACAGGTAAAGGAACACTACAAGGTAATGGCGATAACCAAACATGGTGGCCTTGGAAAGGTCCACACAAAGAAGGCCATTGGGATTTAATTAAAGATAGCCAAGGTAAAGTATTGCACCAGCGTGAAGCACGTAATAAGTTGATGGTTGATGCCGAAGCTGGTGTGCCGGTAAGCGAACGTATATACAGTACCGGCGCCTATTTACGCCCCCCTTTTATTCAACCGTATAAATGTAAAAATATTTTAATCCAAGGTGTAACAATTAAAAACTCGCCATTTTGGTTAGTGAATCCGGTTTTATGCCAAAGTGTTACGGTTGATAAGGTTAATTTTTCAAGCCACGGGCCAAACTCTGATGGTTGTGACCCTGAGAGCTGCGATCATGTACATATTAAAAACTGTGTATTTGATACCGGTGATGACTGTATCGCAATTAAATCAGGGCGAAATGCAGACGGAAGACGTGTCGGTATCCCCTCACAAAACATTGTTATTGAAAACTGCCATATGAAAGAAGGCCACGGTGGAGTGGTTATTGGTAGCGAAATATCAGGTGGTGTAAACAATGTCTTTGTGCAAAATTGCACTATGGACAGCCCGCATCTAGAGCGCGCTATTCGTATCAAAACTAACTCAGTACGTGGCGGTTTGATCGAGCATATCCGCATTCGTAATGTTGACGTTGGTACCGTTAAAAACGCTGTTGTGATCAACTTCTATTATGAAGAAGGCGATGCGGGACAATTCGATCCGACAGTTCGTGATATTCAAATTGAAAATTTACATTGTAAAAATGTGCTTAGTAAAGCGTTTTATCTTAATGGCTTTGAACGCGCACCAATTAACGATATTCATTTTAAAAACTGCCATTTTGACCAAGTAGGCAGTCAGTCAATCGTAGCTCATGTAAATAATATGAGTTTAGATAATGTCACTTTAAACAAGCAGCCACTGACAATGGCGCAATTACAGCAATCATGATAGGAACCGATGTATGAACGCGTTTTCAACATTATTAGGCACGCAACCAATACTGCCTATAATACAAGCAAATAGTAGTGAAGAAGGTGTCGCTATTGCGACCGCGATGCATAAGGCGGGTATCCAATTAGTGGAAGTTGTGCTGCGCACGCCAGCGTCACTTGACGCATTAATCGCGATTAAAAAAGCACTACCCGATTTATGCGTTGGTGCCGGCACGATTACTGATCAAGCGTTACTTGCAAAAAGTCTTGCCGCAGGCAGTGATTTTATTGTTACGCCTGCTATATCACCACGGTTACTCGATGCTCTTTGTCAATCCTCTGTGCCTGTTGTGCCGGGTGTTTCAAACACCGCAGATATTTTACTTGCTAAAGAATATGGCTTTACTGAGCAAAAATTGTTTCCTGCTTCTTTGTGTGGTGGTGAGCAGTTTTTAAAAGCAGTAAGCAGCGTATTTGCTGATATTCGCTTTTGCCCAACAGGCGGGATTAATGAGCAAAATTTCAAAGACTATTTAGCGCTTAATAATGTGATGGCGGTGGGTGGAACTTGGGTTGCACAACCACAATGGGTGCAAAATAAAGACTATGAAAAAATAACCCAAGCCTGTCTTCAGGTTCTTAATAGCAACTAATACATATATTGACTGCCACGCGATGTCAGTGTAATTCACCTTTAAATGCCACCGGTGGCTAACAGTAAAAAGAACAGTTAAGGAACCTTCCATGTCTAGCAATATTGAACCTTTAGAATTGCACCCAGATCGTTTGTTTTCAAGCGATCCTAGCGTCGTTGCAATCGCTAGAAAGTTATACGAATCAATTAAAGACTTACCGATTATTAGTCCGCACGGTCACACTGATCCTCGTTGGTTTAATGAAAATGAAAACTTCGGCAATGCCACCGAGCTATTTATAAAACCCGATCACTATGTGTTTAGAATGCTCTACAGTCAAGGTATCCCAATGACTGATTTAGGCGTGCCAGAGCATGGTCTGCAAGGCGATATGGCTCGCTCTAAAGCAGCTAAGCCTGAAAAAGTATGGCAAATTTTTGCTGATAACTATCATCTCTATGCTGGCACGCCAAGCGGCTATTGGCTTGATGCGGTATTTAGTGATGTATTTGGTTTTACTGAAAAACTATGCGCTGAAAATGCACAACACTACTATCAAAAAATTACTGCCGCATTAGCAACACCCGAGTTTACGCCGCATGCATTGATGGACCGCTTTAATATTGAACTAATAGCCACAACTGAAGGTGCGCTAGATCAGTTACCACATCACCGCGCAATTGCAGGCTCTGCAATGGCAAAACGTGTGATCACCACCTTTAGACCTGATGATGTTGTTGATGCTAGCCGCGAAGATTTTATCGACAACGTAATTAAACTTGGTGAGATAACCGGCCAAGATACATCAACTTGGCAAGGTTATTTAGCAGCAATTCAAATACGTCGTGATTACTTCCGTGTTGAAGGGCGTGCAACGGCAACCGATCATGGCCACCCTACTGCATTAACTGCTGACTTATCTACAGCTGAGTGTGAAGCATTATTTGAAAAATGCCGAATAGGCAATTCATCTGAGCAAGAGCAAGAGTTATTCCGAGGCCAAATGCTTACTGAGCTTGCAGGTATGAGCATTAAAGACGGCTTAGTGATGCAAATTCACCCTGGTGCCCATCGTAATCATAACCAAGCGGTATTTGATCAATTTGGCCGTGATAAAGGCTGTGATATTCCAAGCCAAACTGAATACGTTAATGCGTTAAAACCACTATTAAGTAAATACGGGAATCACCCGGATCTTAAAATCATCTTATTTACGTTAGATGAAACTACCTATAGTCGTGAACTTGCGCCACTAGCAGGTCACTACCCTAGCCTTAAATTAGGCCCAGCTTGGTGGTTCCATGACAGCCCAGCAGGTATGCTACGTTTTAGACAACAAACAACGGAAACAGCAGGTTTTTACAATACAGTTGGTTTTAATGACGATACCCGTGCATTTTTATCTATCCCCGCTCGCCATGATGTTGCACGCCGCGTTGACTGCCGTTACTTGGCTGAATTGGTAGCTAATCATCAAATTAGTGAAAGTACTGCGCAGACACTGGCTTATCAACTAACCTATGGGCTAGTGAAAAAAGCATATAATCTCGATAAATAACAATAATAGAGCCACTTAATTTAAGTGGCTCAACCATTGAGGACACACCATGACTTTAAAAACATCACTGTTATCAAAGCGCATTATGATGGGAACAGCTCTAGGCTCTAGCCTTTTACTGGCTGCCTGCCAAGAACAAGCTGACCTTAAAACACCATTGCAAGCAAGTGAGACAAATTCACTCAGTAGCGCACTAGTTGCTAAAGTAGACATTGTTAATCCATCTTCATTTAAGCGCCCTGATGAGCCAATCTATCTTAGCTATTACGATTTAGGCCTTAGCCAAACCGCGGCTTTAACTGTAAAAACAGCGCAGCAAGTGTTACCTAGCCAAGCAGTAGATATTAACTCAGACGGTAAACTTGATGGTGTGTATTTTATTGTCGATTTAAATGATACACCGATTGAAGTCACCATAACACAGCAAAGTAAACCAGTAATCACAGCACAAACAAAACGTGTTCAAGCTGATCTTGCCCATAAACAAGGTGGTCAATGGCAGCCTCATTCTCGTCCGCCAAAACACCAAGTTGGCACAGGTAAAAAAGAGTATGTAGGCGGTGAATTTAAAAATGTTGATGAGTTAACGCCACCAGATTATTACACCGATCATTCAAATTGGATCCGTTACGAAGGCCCAGGTATTGAGTCAGATAAAGTGGGTTATCGTTTTTACCTTGATTGGCGCAATGGCTTTGACATTTTTGGTAAATTAACCGCAGCCCCTGTTTTACATACTGTTGGCCTTGATGGTTATGACTCTTATCATGACAAACAAGATTGGGGAATGGACATTCTCAAAGTGGGCAAGTCTTTAGGTGCAGGCGGATTTGGTTTGCTAGGTAGTAATGATGAGCTGGAACATGTCGCTGATGTGACCCAGCGCACAGCACGGATTATTGAAAATGGTGATTTACGCGCCAGTATTCAAATTGAGTATCAAGGCTGGCAAAACAGTTACCAACAGCAAGATTTAACCGCAAACATTAGTATGCATGGCGGCTCACGTTTAGCACATGTAGAACTGAGCACTGATAAAGACTTGTCTAATTTAGTGGCCGGTGTGGTCAAACACCCTGAGACTGAGTTTATTCAAGGTGATCTCGATGCAATGAGTAATTATGGCTACAGTTATATTGCCAGTTGGGGCAATCAAAGTTTAGATAAATCAGCTTTAGGTATGGCGGTTTTCTTTAAAAAAGGCGATGTTATTGACGTACGCCAAGATAAAAATAACTACCTTGCAGTACTAAAACCAAAAGGGCAAAGTATACAACATGCAGATTACTATTTTGCCTCAGTGTGGCAGCCGGAAAGTGGTATCAACGATAAAGAAAGCTTTATTGAGTACCTTGATCAACAAGCTGAAAGGTTGACAATTAAACCACGCATTACTTTGCACACCACAGTTACAGCAAAAAAAACGACGCAACCGCTTAATGATAAATTAGCCCTTGAATGGGCCCGCGCCCTTGCCGATTCAGAGCTGAAAAGAAAAACACTAGGCTACCATGCCAATGGCTGGGATGCTAACCGTAAGCGCAGCCCAAAGTTTGAATACGACATTATTGGTTTACAACCTTATGCCTATTATCAATTGGGGCTGGCAACTGATGAGCAAGCTTATAAGGATGTAATTGCCCAAGTTACTGGCAGCTTTATTGATCAGCAAGGGAAAATCAGCGCCTATAAACAAAGCAATTTTAATATTGATAATATTCCACCCGGTCGCAACCTTATTCAGCTATACCAAGATACCCAGCAGCAACAATACTTATTGGCTGCAAAAGCTTTGCGCGCACAATTACAGTTACAGCCACGAACATCACAAGGCGCATTTTGGCACAAAAACAAATATCAACATCAAGTGTGGCTAGATGGAGTTTATATGGGTATGCCTTTTTTAGCCCAATATGCCAGCTTATTTGAAACAGGCCACCAGCAACAAGAAACCTTCGCTGAGGTGGTAAACGAATTTAAGCTCACTCGGGAAGCACTACGCGATCCAAAAACAGGGTTGTACTATCACGGTTGGGATGAATCTAAACAGCAAACATGGGCGAATAAACAAACCGGTGTTTCCGCAGAGTTTTGGGGCCGTGGTATGGGTTGGCTCGCTATGGCGGTGGTTGATGTACTCGATTACATCCCAGCAAAAAACACAGAGCAACGCGATACCTTACTCGCCATGGTAAAAGAGTTGGCCACTGATATCGCCAAAGTTCAAGATACTGATACCGGCACATGGTGGCAAGTTTTAGACAAACCAACGTCTTTAGGTAACTACCAAGAGTCAACTGCAACAGCAATGTTCGCTTACTTTTATGCAAAAGCACTTAATAATGGCTATATCGATGCTGATTATCAAGACACCGCGCTTGCAGCGTATCAAGGTTTACTTAACCAATTTACATTAGTACATAGTGATGGCACGGTAAGTATGACTAACCAATGCTATGTTGCAGGCCTTGGTTTTGGCCGTGATGGTAGTTATCACTATTATATGAGCGAGCCGGTCAGCAAAAATGATCCTAAAGGAAATGGTCCCTTCATTCTAGCAAGCCTTGAAGTAGCTAAGCTTCTAGCTGGTAACAACTAACCAGTCATAGAACAGCCTGCCGGTAAGCAAGGTCCAGCGCATTTTTGCTTACCGGCTAACACTCACTTCCCTTCAACAACATCAGCACACTAGCTCATAAGGATTTATGATGCGTATACTTAACACCAATAAAAACAGCGCAAATAAAAATATTTTTTCATTTTTTATCTGCTGCTTACTCTGCTCAATAATGAATGTGTCTGCACAAAATAATAACAACTCACCGAGCTATGCCGTGCAAATGGCTAACTCTGAGATGACTCGTAATCCACAGGCGTACACCATTGATTGGCGCACTGAACCGCGCTGGGACTACACCCATGGCTTAGTGTTAATGTCATTTGCCAAGCTCTATCAGCATCAACCAAAGCAACGCTATTTCAATTACATTAAAGAATATGTAGACGCTTTAGTAATGGAAGATGGCAGTATTAAAACCTACGTAATGAGTAAATATAATCTCGACATGCTCAATGCCGGCAAGTTACTGTTTTTTATGTTTGATGAAACAAAAGACCGTAAATATCGCCTTGCTCTCGATACTTTATATGCACAGTTCAAATTACAACCTCGCACAATTGATGGTGGCTTTTGGCATAAAAAACGCTATACCTCGCAAATGTGGCTTGATGGTTTATATATGGCAGCCCCCTTTTATGCCGAATATATCCGCCGCTTTGGGACAGTAGATCAGTATGATGATGTTATAAAACAGTTTGAATTAATTGAACAACATACTTATCGCAGTGACACCTCTCTACCTGTACATGGCTGGGATGAATCTAAACAACAGCGTTGGGCTGATAAAAAAACCGGACAATCACCTAATCATTGGTCGCGCTCTATCGGTTGGTACGCCATGGCAATGGTTGATGTATTAGATCAACTACCGAATGATCAGCCTAAAAAAGCGTGGCTATCACAGCGCTTTAATACATTGATAGATAACATGTTAAAGCTGCGTTCTGACTCCGGTGTATGGTATCAAGTTACAGATAAAGGTGAATTACGCGGCAATTATTTAGAGTCGTCAGGCAGTGCTATGCTCAGCTATGCGATTGCAAGAGCTGTTAATCAAGGTTACTTGTCTGATAGCTACCAAGTGATTGCAAAAAATACCTTTAATGCTGTAGTTAGCAACTTTATTAAACGTGAAAAAGATAATACCTTATCAATCCAACAAGTATGTGAAGTAGCAGGACTTGGCGCAAATCCATATCGAGATGGCAGCTTTGCTTATTACATCAGTGAAAATGTACGCGCGAACGATCCTAAAGCAGTCGGCCCTTTTATTCTTGCTAGTTTAGAAATGGAGAAATAACCGATGCTAAGCAACAAATACTATTTCTATTTAGCACTTTTTCTCGCTTGCTTAAGTAGCAGCCTAGGTTATGCAAAAGAGTCGAAATTACTATCGTCAACACACACTCAAAGCCCGTGGCAAGCAGATCTTGGTAATGGCGAATATAAAAACCCAATCTTGCATGCCGATTATTCCGACCCGGATGTAGTCGCTGTTAATGGCGATTATTACATGACAGCATCTAGCTTCAACTCTGCACCTGGCTTGCCTATTTTACACTCTACCGATTTAGTAAACTGGCAATTAATAAATTATGCGCTGCCGATACAACTGCCACAAGAGCACTTTGCACAAGTACAACATGGCAATGGAGTATGGGCGCCGACAATCCGTTTTCATGATAATAAATTTTGGATTTTTTACCCTGATCCTGATTTTGGTATTTATGTAACCACAACAGATGATCCTGCTGGAACTTGGTCAACCCCACAGCTTATTTTAGCGGGTAAAGGATTGATCGACCCGGCACCTTTATGGGATGACAACGGCAAAGCGTACTTAGTACATGCATGGGCAAAAAGCCGTGCTGGCTTTAATAATGTACTAACGCTGCGTGAAATGAAAGATGACGCAAGTTGGGTCAGTGATAAATTTACACACATTGTCGATGGTAAAAATTACCCTGGATATCGCACCATTGAAGGTCCTAAATTTTATAAACGTAACGGTTACTACTATATTTTTGCGCCTGCGGGTGGGGTAGATTTAGGTTGGCAATCGGTATTTAGAGCAAAAAAAATTACCGGTCCCTATGAAGCCAAAGTAGTAATGGCGCAAGGTAATTCAGTGATCAACGGTCCTCATCAAGGTGCGTGGGTTCACACCCAATTTGATGAGGACTGGTTTATTCACTTTCAAAGCAAACAAGCGTATGGTCGAATCACCCATTTACAACCTATGCGCTGGGACAATGATTGGCCAATCATAGGCATAGATAAAAATGGTAATGGAACTGGGCAACCGGTTTTACAGCACACTAAACCTAGAAGCAAAATTAACCCACAGCCCACCAGCATAGTGAAAAATGATGAATTCAACAGCCCTGAATTAAATTTGTTATGGCAATGGAATGCAAATCCAAGTAGCAGCTGGTATTCACTGACAGACAACCCCGGGTTTTTACGCTTATACTCGCAGCCAATTACAGCCCAAAATAGTACTAATTTATGGTCAACGCCTTCTTTGTTACTACAAAAAATTCCCGCAGAGCAATTTGCTTTTACGACCACATTGCAGGTCAACAAAACAAGCTTAGCTAGTTCCTCAGGGCTAATTTTATTTGGTGAAGACTATGCATGGATGGGTATCAAAACATCTTCTACTGGCGAACAACAGCTAGTCTATGTGCACTGTTTTAATGCGAGAAAAGGCTGTAAAGAAAGTATCGTAGAGCAACAACCACTGACACAACCCTATCTTGAACTAAAAGTCGTTCTACAACCAGGCGCCACAGCCATTTTTAGTTATAGAACCGCTGCAAGTGCTGAGTTTCAAATTATTGGTGAACACTTCCAAGCTAAAAAAGGCCGCTGGGTAGGTGCTAAGTTAGGCTTATTTAGCCTGTCGCACACTCCTGGCGCTAGCAGCTATGCCGATTTTGACTATGCCCGTTACGACACCTTGGATTAAATGAATATGTTTAAATATCAAAAGTTGAACTTTTTTGCCGTATTATTGCTATGTGTTCAGCCATGCATAGCAGCTGATTACACCGTTGAAAATACTTATAAAAAACTAATCAAACACTATCCACACATGCAGGTGCCCGCAACGACACTTCCTGACTCTGTCATCGCTCATAAAGCACTGGTTTACAAGCAAACTAAAACCAGTGCACAGACTTTAGATATTTATCAGCAAAAGCAGCAAACGCAAACAGCGCCTTTGATCATATTGATCCACGGGGGTGGTTGGCAATCAGGCACCCCCGCATTAATGACAGCACTTGCAATTGCGCTGGTAGACCGTGGTTATATTGTTGCTGCGCCCAGTTACCGCCTCAGCGAGGAAGCGCCTTATCCTACAGCAGTTGAGGATTTAGTTGATGCGTTTTATTGGCTTAAAAATAATGCTGATCAGTATAATATAGACAGCACTAAGATTGCTTTATCGGGCGGCTCTGCAGGTGGCCAATTAGCCGCGCTGTTAGCCTACAGCGGCGGAATTGTTGATAGCAGAGACACTAACTCCAAGCGATTTAAGGTCCAAGCGCTGATCAATATAGATGGCTTAAGTGACTTCACGTCCCCTGAAGCACTGCCCTTTGAAAACAACCCAGCCAAGGCCGTCACATCAGCCAGCAAGTGGTTGGGAGGTAGGTATGAAACTATCCCACAGCGTTGGCGCGACGCATCGCCTATTTTCTATATTGATAAAAACGCGCCTGCGACACTTTTCATTAATAGCTCAGTGCCACGCTTTCGTGCAGGTCGAGACAGCGCAATACAAAAGTTACAAGCGTTGCATATACCCAGTGAAGTTTACCAGTTCGATGATGCGCCGCATTCATTTTGGTTATTCCAGCCGTGGTTAACGCCTACGACCAGTGTTATTGATGACTTTTTAACAGCACAATTAGCTAAAACTCGTTGATCATTATTGTTGTTAAAATTAAAGCCTTGATGAGTTAATGGTTATTTTAAGTCATCAAGGCTTTCTTTGTTAGTCGCTAAGCGAATTTAAGTACTGCTGCAAAACCTGCGCTGTAGTTGCATTTTTTAATTGCACCTGATGCTGTTTGAACCAATCATCCGCAACACCATCTTCATTAGCATCAACGATTGCGGGAGCACCTGTAAATTCCTGTTTATATGCATCCCAATTACCAATTAGCTCAAACTCATGATCAATCAAACCATTTTTCTTTATCGCGACACTATCAGTGAGCTGTTGATAAACAAGCGTATCAATACTGTCATGGAAATAACCATGTGCATTGCGACTTGCACCTATATCTTGCCCCTTAATGGCATCAGTAAATGCCTGCTCAGCACTAACATAAACCAGCGTTGTTTGCATAGGTGATGTAATGATTGCTTTATCACTTAACCACTGACTATTCTCATTACTGATGGTGCGTTTTGCTTTAACTGCTTTGCGATAATTTACACCTAAGTAATTATGCTCAGTAAGTTGTGGATTGTTCTCAAGTACATTCCCCATAATATAGGCTTGATTTTCTTTGATCTGTGGTGAGTACCAAATATCAGCAAACTGCATTCTCTTACTTGCTTTACCTGGCTTGTAGTAATTATTGATCAGGTTAAAACGACCATTTTCAGATCCATACACATTATTATGCCCCCAGTTAAAAATAATATTATTGATAAGCTCAACAAACTCTTCATTTTGTGGGTACGGTGATTTAAGCCGATGACCATTGATCCTTGGTGTTCTACTGGCATGATTGGCAATTATATTATTAATAAAGCTGGCATTTACGCCGCCCCAAATACCACCATAACCATGATCCCCTTTTGGGTGAATTGAATGGCTTAAACTGTGCGAAATCATTGAGTTTTGTAGTGTGAAATTACGATTATTATAAAAGCTCGCAGTTTCATCCACGGACCAACTCAATGAACAATGGTCAATAATGACATTCTCACTGTTACGCACCGTTAATGAATCATCAGCATAACCAAATGTACCTAAGCGAAAGCGCAAATAACGAATAATCACATTATCAGCGGCAGATACCGTAACCGGAGCCCCGACAATAGCAATCCCACCTGGCGAGCTTTGCCCAGCGATGGTTATATTACCGTGTGATATTTTAAGCTCCCCTGCCAATTTGATCACACCCGATACCGCAAATACGACAGTGCGAGGATGCTTTTGCACAATTGCATAGCGAAGGCTGCCTGGTTGTGGCTTTTCAACGTTATCTTCTAATGTAGTCACTCTATAAACGGTGCCATCAACGCCGCCGGTCGCGTATTTACCAAATCCTTTTGCAGTTGGAAAAGCCAATGGCGTGTTAACTTGTACAGCGTATAAATTAGTCGAAACAAAAATCGTCAACACAGTAATGATGCTTATTAATACGATATTGAGATAGTTTAAATTATTATTCTTCAGAACTTGCATAATGTTCCTTGGCTATTTCGTTTTTAATGCTGGTTAAAATAAAAATTGTCAATATGTAAATTGACAGTTTCATTAATACAGTGTTAACTTCATGTTATCCCATTTTGCCACCGGTGGCAAACTGGGGTTTGAATCAACGGGAATCGCATATCTTGCACACACAATTAAAAGCCTGGAAAAGGAACAAAGATGAAGAGCATGAGATTAAGCACGATCGCAGCAGCATTAATGGTAGCTATGCCACTTTATGCGCAAACAGCTGATCCTGTACAGCCAAAGCTAGAAAGTGACAAACCAACAACAAACGCCGAAATAACAGCAGATAAAAAAAACGTAGAAGCTGAAGATGATATTGAAATCATTGCTGTAACAGGCGTTTATCAAGCAGATTTAAAAGCACGTGCTATGGAGCGCGATGCAAAAGCATTTAGCTCAGTGATTGCCACGGATGACATGGGAAACTTTGTTGACCAAAATGTTGCAGAATCACTGCGTCGAATCCCAGGTGTGACACTTGAACGCAGTGAAGGTGAAGGAAAATACATTGCCGTGCGTGGTTTAGGCCCTAAATTCGTATCAGTGAGCATGAATGGTGCAGAACTGTCTGGCGCAGGTGATGACCGTAAAATTGGCCTTGATGGCATCACCAGTGATTCACTCGGTGCCATTGAAGTATTTAAAACCCTTACCCCAGATATGAACCTCAATTCAATTGGTGGTGCAGTCAACGTAAAAGCCATCTCTGCGTATGATCGTGGCAAAAACACATTAAAAATGAAGCTTCAAGATTCATACAGTGAATTACGTGAAGAGCAATCGCCTAAATTTAGCATTGATGGCACACAACTATTTTTAGACGAGAAAATAGGGGTTGGTTTTGCTCTATCCTATGAAGATAGAAAAACCCAAGTAGATGAAGTACGCCATCATAGCACTCGCGAATTAAACTTTTTACAAGGGGGAATTGGTCTAAGCGAAGAAGAACTCAGTGTCGCGCCAGAAATTTTGATCCCCGCGCAACTCGAAAACCGCCGTGAAATAGCCGACAGAGAACGTACCACTGCAACACTTAATGTTGAGTTTAAACCAACCGCAGACAGTTTTTATTACATTCGTGGTAACTACTCAAATTACACCGATAATGACGTTGCCCAAAGAGAGTTTTATAACTTTTATAATGGCGACCAAGCAGATGAGATTATCTATGTAAATGCTGATACAAAAGAGTTTGCACTGTCTGATATCGATATTTACAACCAATTTTTCATTCAAGAAGGTGAAACGACTACAACCAATTACAGCATCGGTGGTGAAAACTATATTACCGATACTTTACGTGTAGATTATGAATACGCGTATTCTAAAACAGATGATAAATCTGTGGGTGATCGCCGCGTGCAATTTCGTGAGCGCGAAAATATTGTCTACGGTCAAGGTAGTAAAAATAATATTGTTGCGAAAGTGCTTACTCCTGAAGAAGCAGCTGCCTTAGGTGGTTTTGCGTTAGATCCAGATAATGATGTTTTTGCCGGTGAAGCCGATGGTGATATCAGCGATTTATCAAATATGGAATACGACAACTTATTTATGGAAGACAGTGTCCGAACAGACGAAGTCACGAGTATCAAGTTAAACTTACAAAAAGACTTTGATTTTGAGTACCTGAATTTCATTAAAATTGGTGGCACTTATAACGAACGCGAACACTTTCGTGATAAAGATCGCTGGAGCTATGCAATAAATCCACTGGACTGTGGCACAGATGAAACCTGTATTACCGTCGCCAACTCAAATGTGACTGATTATAACTTCGCGGTGCCTGAGGGTGGCTTATTTACCTACCCTTTTGTTAGCAACGAAGACCTTGAGTACATGGTTGACTCAACAAAAATTACACGCGACAGTGCCACCGGTGGCGAGGTGTCAATCGACAGCACTAAAGAAGACTATACCTTATACGAAGATACCTACGCAGCCTATATTATGGCTGAGCTGCAGCTATCAGAGCAGGTAAGTGTTATTACCGGTGTTCGCTATGCACATACCGAATTTTCATCAACCGGTTATATGTCATTATCAAATGATGATTGGAATTTTGGCGGAGATCACACCTTAGATATTTCGGTGCCTTTACCAGAAGCATCCATTACCTACAGTGAATTTTTTCCAAGTATGCATATACGCTACGAACCGAATCCTGAAATGTTAGTGCGTACGTCACTTTGGACTAGTTATACTCGCCCTTCATTTAAACAAGCCCGTGGTTTTGCACGTTTTGATAGTGATATTAGCTTATGTGATCCAACAACCAACGAATGCTACAGCACTCCTGACGGGCAAAGTGCCATTGATTTACAAGGCTATATTTTAGGGCCTGACAATGCGCTACAAGTAGGTAACCCAAATTTAGTGGCCATGACCTCAGATAACTTTGATGCCTCATTTGGCTGGTATCCATCCAAAGAGTTATTTATGGAAGCGGCGGTATTTTATAAAAATATTGATAACTTCATCGTGGATGTCACCGGTATTCAAATGAGCATCGATGAGCTACCGCTTACTTTACCTGTAAACCAAGTGTCTGATTTTGCTATTCCTCAAGATCTAGCTCTCAATCAGGTTGATATCACCCTCAATGGTGATAAAGCCACTGTGTACGGTGTAGAGCTCAGTTACAACCAATTCTTCGAAAATGGCTTATTTTGGCAAAGTAATATGACCTTTGTAAAAAGCGAAGCCGAACTCGACGCCACTATTCGTCAAGACAAAATGCAGTTACCTGGCCAAGCAGATATCACCGGTAATGTTGCTGTTGGTTGGGAAAATGAGACTTTCTCGTTCCGCCTAATTAGTAATTATCGCTCAGATATTCTTGAAGAGGTTGGCTCTTGTCCCGTATCAGCTTCCGTATCAGACCCCCACACCTGTAAGTCATGGGCTGATATATACCAAGACGATATCTTAACCTTTGATATGAAAGTGAAATATGACTTTACGAACAGCCTCAGCGTGTACTTTGACGCGATTAACTTAACCGATGAAGCGGATTTACGTTACTTCAAAGGGAATGATTTAGCCGGTGGTGAAATTCTCTACCAACGAGAAGATTATGGCCGTACGTTCCAGTTGGGTATGAACTATAAATTTTACTAATAATAAAAAACTAACTTATTAATACCACACACAATTAACGCGTAGAAAACACGCTTTCATCCTTGGAGGGATGCATGAATAATACAATAAAAATACCATCGTGTTTGCTGATCAGCTTGATCTTAGCAGGCTGCGGTGAAGAAAGTTCAGTTAATGTCAAAGAAGCACCGTTGCCACCTATTCAAGGGGTGTTTGTTGACAGTCCAGTTGCCGGTTTAACTTACAATAGTCCGTCGGTCAGCAATGGTGTAACGAATGCTGAAGGTCAGTTCGATTATTTTAGAGGTGAAGCTATCGATTTCTCTATCGGTGCACTTACCTTCCCTACAGTTTCCGCTGCCAACGTACTTACTCCACTGGCTTTATTTTCAACAGATACCGTGTTTCACCCTGCTGTTATAAATAGCTTACGTTTATTGCAGTCACTCGATGTTGATGGCGATCCTAGTAATGGCATCACCATTAGCGCGCAAGCTGCGCAGGCAGCTCAAATGACGCTTAGTGAAGGTCAAACAGTGACTGATTATTTCAGCAGCGATGAATTTGAGGCTAACGTTAATGCATGGCTCGCTGATGCAGGCTCAGCCAACAGTACTTTAATTCCAGCTGATCAAGCTATTGTGCACTTTGTCGATTTTATTTTTAAGCAATACAACAGCACTCAGCCTTTAGCATTTAATACTGCTGATTTTACCGGCACCATTTACAACCCACTAGTACAAGGCAGTGAAGCAAGCATTGCACAGTTAGTGTTAACACCAGACGATGAAGCAAACCTTGCAGGTATTTTTAGTCATGTTGTAGATGGCAGTGAGACTACAACCGGTAGTTATACATTTTTATTCGGTAATCGTGTACTTGCATTAACATCTGGTGAAGGTGAGTCTGCTACCACTGAGTATATTATTTCTCGCTCCCACAATACGGTTAATAATACTTACAGCGTTTGTGCCACCAGCGATCCGGCAGAATTGGCAACACTGGTGCTTACTTGTGATAGTAATGATGATGCTAAAAACAATATTTTAGTGTTCTCCGAGCAGCAAGCGCAAGAAGAGCTCATAAAGCTTAACGATCTCGCAGAGCAAGCAGGCTTAGCCCTAATTGAAGAATTTGATACTGACACTGAAACTTTTTTCTCATCAAGCTATAAAAGCTTATCTGATGAGCAAGGCAGCAGCCCATTGTATTTTAAAAGCGGTGGTAGCGCAGAAATTGACGACATTGCAGGCCAACTAATTCTCGAAGGCGACCGTATTACCATCGGTAATACCCTGCCTGGTAAAGAATCAACAGCGGCTGATACCTCAGGTGTGGGGATTTATAATTTAAGCGAAGGATTTACCATCAGCTTTGATGTTATTTCTCACAATGGAGCCGGTGGCCTTTCGTTGTATGTTGATAATAATACCGCCAGCCAAAGTAATTCAGTGCATGGCGGTGCTTCAAAGTTTTATGGTAAAGACATAAACGAAACCAACACCCCTGCAGGTCAACGGTTTTCATATACCTACATTCCAGGCGAAGATGTAAATACTGGCCCAGATCTGACTCATGTCGATGCCCGCGGTATTTTAAATCCTGAGATTAAAAATTCATATTTCCAAATACGCACTGATTCAGCGGCAATGATTGTCATTGATAACTTAACCATTGAAACTGTCGCTACGGATGTGCCAGATGTTGAACCACCTGTTGAGCCACCCATTGACCCTCCTGTAGAGGGTGAGATCCCAACAGTAGAATTACCAATCACCACTGACTTTACCGCGCTTACTGCGGATATTTTCTCTGTTGATCATCAAAAAATTATTGATGCTAACGGCGATGAAATACCCATGTTTAGCAAAACGGGTGGCTCAGTCACTGTGATTGATACCGGTTTAGAGCTCGATGGTGGTCGTTTCACATTAGGTAATACTACGCCAGGTATTGAAACCGCCGCAACAGATACCACCACCAGTGGTGCTTTAGATTTGTCTCGTCCGTATCAAGTGGTGATGGATATCGTCAGTGTGAGCGACCCTGAAGGGGATAATAAATTCCAAATCTATGTGGATAACAACTCATCAAGCAGCTCTAAATCAATCCATGGTAATGACTCTCGCTTTTATAATGAATTAATCAACTCGCTTACTGCTGGCCAAACTTTAACAGTCCCAGGTCAACTTGCGACTAAAAATTCATTTTTACAGCTACGTACTGAAACAGGTGGCACTGTGGTTATCAATAACCTCAGAGTTGAGTATGTTAAAGATCCATCAGTATTTAGCTGCGCAGATGCGCCAGAGCTGTATTTTTGTGATGACTTTGCCAATGGTGATTTAACTAATTGGCAAATTTTAGCCAAGCCAGATAACACTGAAGCCCCAATGGGTGAGTTTGATGTACTCGACATTATGGGCAATAGCATGATGCGTTACACAGCAGGTGGTGCTGGTGGTGAGCTGATTTTAGCCACTGAAGAAGCGATGGCTAACGTGCCGACTACAGGTAACTACTTTGTTGAAGCGAAAATCCGTCCACGCCAAAATAGCACCACGGCCAATAAGCAAATTTACTTAATGGCACGCTATTTAAATGCCGGTAACTGGTACGCTGGTGGCTTAAATGTGCAAAACTCATCAAGCAGTACCCAAGTGGAAGTTGCCGTGAGTAGCGAAGGCTCAATTGCGCGTCCAGTGCAAACAAAATCACCCATTTTACTCGGTGAAAAAGGTGCTACAGAAGATGGCGTTTGGTACACCACTCGCTTTGAGATGATTGATGATCAACTAACCGTATACTTAAACGGTGAAATAATGGGCACTGCTAGTGATACCAGCTATACCGCGCGTGGTTTGATTGGGGTGTTTACGAACAATCGATCGTTTGAAATTGATGATGTAAAAGTGGGCGACCCAAGCATCAAACCAATTCAGCTAACCCTTGATTATAAAGAGCCAGCTTGGGATACCAGTACCACTATGGACCCACTTGTGATCAATGTCACAGCAATCAAAAACGATGGCATCACAGCTGATACCTACACTGTCACGTCAAGTAATGATGCAGTGCTAAGTGTAAGCATCGATGCGAATATAATCACCCTAACGCCGATTGCTGCAGGTGACGCAATAGTCACGTTTGTATCAGATTCAGATCCAAGTATTACGCGTACTATTAAAGTATCTGTTGCAGAAGGCTTTGTAATGCCAACTACTGTCTACGGTGACTTAACAACTAAAGTAATGCCAGCGATTGCTAGCGATAATCAATTTGTTGACACTCAGTTATCTATCACTTTTGATAATGCCCCTACCTTTGGCAGTTTAGGTGAAGTACGTATTTATAAACAAAACGACAACACCCTAGTTGATACCCTCAAAGTGGGTAAAAATGTCGATGTAATTGGCTACACAGGCCAAGATAGACTGCGCTTTGTGTATTACTTCCCGCTTAGCCTTGAAGGTAATACTTTAACGATCAAGCCACATAATAATGTACTTGAATATGGCCATACCTATCGTGTTGTCATTGGTGATGATGTGGTAATAGGCGCACAATTAAACGGAACTGACTTTGTCGGCTTAGGTGATAATAGCCAATGGACGTTCACCACTAAAGTCAATGCACCAGCGGGCAACCAACTATTGGTTGATGACGATGGTGTTGCTGACTTTAGAACCGTGCAAGGTGCCCTCAACTTTGCGATGGCAAGCCTTGGCAAAGACGAACAAACCACTATTTCTATAAAAGATGGTATCTATAATGAGTTGCTGTTCTTACGCAATAAAAATAACGTAACCATACAAGGGCAAAGCCAAGACAATACTGTTATTCAGTACGAAAACTACGAAACACTTAATGGTGGTTCTGGTGGCAGTGCGCCTGTAGGTTCTGGCACACCGGGTGGCGGTCGTGGTGTATTTTTAGTTGAAGGTGCCGATATGTTGACCCTCAACAACCTAACATTAAAAAATACTCACTTGCGTAACAAGGTTGATTCAAACCAAGCTGAAACGATTTACTTTAATAGTAATGGTCGTTTAGTGGCTAATAATGCCAGCTTTATCAGCGAACAAGATACCCTATTACTGAAAGGTTATAGCTGGTTCTATAACAGCTTAGTCGCTGGTAATGTTGACTTTATTTGGGGCTATCCAGTTACTGCGTTATTTGAAAATAGCGAAATTCGCACTATTGGTGACTCTAAAGATAATGATCCAACAAAAGACACCTCTGGAGGTTATGTATTACAAGCACGCGTACCAGTGGCGACTGATCCTGGGTTTATCTTCTTAAACAGTAGTTTTACCCATGGCCCAGGCCCAATTGGTAATGATGTGCTTGATAACTCAACCTATATTGCACGCAGTGGTGGCAGCGATACATATTTTGATAACATTACGCTTATCAATAATAAGTTTGACACTCACATTGCAACCTCAGGTTGGGCAGTGCAAGGGGTGAATGATCAACCGGCTCCAAACCCTGAAGTTGCAACTGCTACCAGTGGCTGGCGCGAGTATGGCAGCATGGACTTAGCAGGTAATGCCCTTGATTTAAGTGCTCGTGTTGGCGGTTACATTATGCAAGACGGCGACGTGATTAACTTACTTGACCGTAACGCTATTTTTGCCAGCTTTAACGATGGCCAAGGTTGGACACCTGAACCACTTGCCATCCCAGTATTACCCGATGAGCCAGTTGCAATAACACCGGTGAATAATAACCTGGGTTTTGCTGGTTATAATTTTAACCTAACCGGTGGCGCAGGAGGCACTGTGGTAACGGTCGATAATGGCACAGCGCTTAAATCGGCTTTAGCACAAGCAAAATCATCTGGTGTTCCAGTGACTATTTATGTGGATGGTGTCATTACTGATGCGAACAGCGGCGGTGACAATTCTTCCATCGAAATTAAAGATATGGATAATATCTCCATCATCGGTGTAGCAGATCGTGGTGAGCTAAGTGGTATCGGCATTGCTATTCGCCGTGCTAATAACATCATTATTCAAAACTTAAAAATCCACGAAGTACTTACCGGCGGTAAAGATGGTATTTCGATAGAAGGTGATGAAAATAAACCAACCGCGAATATCTGGATCGATCATAACGAGCTCTATTCATCGTTAAATGTTGATCAAGACTATTACGATGGTTTAATCGATTCTAAATCAGGAGCTGAAAACATCACTATCTCGTATAACTATTTACATGATAGTTGGAAAACATCGCTACATGGTCACAGTGATGATGACTCAAGTAGCAACAAGAATCGCCATATTACCTTTCACCATAACCGGTTTGAAAACATTGTATCGCGAGTTCCGTTATTTAGATTTGGTCAAGGTCATCTCTTCAACAACTATTATAACAATATCACCTCTAGCGCGATTAACTCTCGAATGGGTGCAGAGCTACATATTGAGAATAACTACTTTGAAAATACTAAAAACCCTGTGGTATCTTTTTACTCAAAAGTAATTGGTTATTGGAATACTTCGGGTAATTACTTAGGTGAAGGCGTGAGCTGGGGCGATGTGGCTGATGGTGATGTGGCAGCAGAAGTAACAGCTTCGGGCATAACGCCAACCAGCTCTTACCAAGCACCTTATGAGTATACTTTGACGCCAGTTATGGATGTTAAAGCCCATGTGATTGCCCATGCAGGTATTGGTAAAATTGATCAAAGCAATTTGGATATTCCAGAGATTGATACGCCAACTGAGCCGCCAGTCTAAAGTATCCCCAAAATTAGCCTTTATATATCAATGAACTAATAGTGTTAAAAAATATGGGTAGTGAGGGAACATTCATGGTGTTTTGTGATCTTATGAATCGCTTAAAAACAACAGAACTAAACACCATGAATGCGTCTACTATTTTGCACAATATGCTCCGCGCTGTCACCCCTAACTCTATTCATAAAGCCAGATTTAATACTCTAGTCGCTGCCGTTAAATCTCTTTTGCACTGTCAGCAATGCACCTTGACATCTATTGGTCGCAATTTGGATTCAAAAACAACTGAAAAACATGATATTAAACGTATTGATCGACTACTCAATAACCACGAGCTTTTGCGTGAGTCGACATCGGTTTATGTTCGCTTAAGCCGTTTTGTGGTCACTGAAAAGCATCCCGTCATTTTGGTTGATTGGAGTCATGCAGATACACAAACCAAATACTGTATTCTGCGTGCCAGCATTGCCAGTGAAGGTCGTTCTTTGACCCTGTATCAGGAAAGTGCATTCAGTTTTCAGTATCATTGCCCAAAAGTTCAAAAACGGTTCTTAAAGATGCTCAAACTGATCTTGCCGAGTGATTGCCGCCCCGTCATTGTGACGGATGCGGGCTTTAAAGTTCCCTGGCTCAAAGCCGTGCGGAACAATAGCTGGCATTATATCAGCCGGGTTCGAGGTACGGCACATTTGAAAACGCAGGGCAGCGATGAGTTTGTTCCATGCCAGTCACTATTCAAGAGCAATCAACGTAAGAGCCAGTATCTTGGCGCGACCGAGTTGACCAAAAGTGCAAAATATCAAACTCATGCAGTGCTGGTTGGCAAGGGACATAAGTTATTAAAAAGAGATAAAAAACGTGGTTATAAGGAGCCTTGGCTACTCGTTTCTTCTCTTCCAAAGAGGCACCACTTTCTCGAAAAAGTACTCAAATTATATGGTATGAGAATGCAGATAGAAGCAGGATTTCGAGATCAAAAAAGTGTTAGGTTCGGCTTAGGCTCAGATCTGCACAGGACAAACAAACTCTATCGATTAGACATACTGTTGCTGCTTGCCACACTGGCTCATTGGTTCTCAATGATGCTGGGGGCAGTGATAGACAAAGCAGGAAAGACAGGCGCTTTTCAAGCTAATTCAACCAAAAAAAGACGAGTAGTGTCATGGGCATTTGTTGGGCTGCGATACTTCAAAAAACAGTCCATTAAACTGCGACGGCGAGATTATTTGGCAGGACTAGCCTATTTCGTACAGGTGGTAGTGCAACTCGATTGGAAAAATATGGATGTGAGTGATGTAATTGAAACTTAATGATTATTTCTGGGGATCCCTTAGGCCGCCAGTACAACAGCCTCTTGGTTTACCATTTACTGAAAACTTCTCAGCAGCGAATACTGACGAATTTTTTAGCAATAGTTACCGTGATTTATCTGGCGTAGCAGGCTCAGGTACCCCACTTTTCCACCGTGTTACTGGCACTGTGGAAGTATCTGCAGGGCAATTAACCATGACCGGTGCGCGTATTAGTATTGCGAATACTACACCAACTGTAAGTACAACCTCAGCAGATGCAAGCACGACGGGCTTACTTGATTTGAGTAACAGCTATCAAGTGAGCTTTACAGTGGCAGATGTAACAGGTAATACCGCCAAGAGCTTCCAGATATATGTTGATAATAATACCTCTGGCAGCGCAAATTCAATCCATGGCGGATCATCAAAGTTTTATTCAGTAAAACTTGAAGAACTCATCCCTGGTCAAACTTATACAGTCGATGGATTGGTAGCCACTGATACTTCATTCATCACTATCAGAACGGAAAGTGAAGCCACTATCACATTGGATGAAATTACCATTCAATAATTGTAATGAGAGCAGCCAAGTGCTGCTTTGAAACAATTTGATAGTTACCAATACCCTTGCCCCGCACAGCAAGGGTATTTTTTTATCCATCTCATTGTCCTAACTTTTAAACAATGAACATCAGATTGAAGGCATCATAAAGTTAAAGTTTTTGAATTGATATTAGAGTCAAACGTGGCAGGACTTGCACCACTCAAAATGTGTCCGAGACATTACAAAAAGTAAACGCCCTACTGTCAGTAAGGCGTATTGTATCTCTGCAAGCAAGAGGTTAAGGGGGTTTATCTATGCTATTTAACGCATCTATTAGTAGATTCGCGCTTCACTAAATAGGGAGTGATCACTTCATCAAGCTTTACACGTTCGCTTTGAGTTGACTGACTTTTATTAATTAACTTTTGCACCGCTAAGCACGCCATATTCTGCACAGGCCTGCGAATGGTGGTTAACGATGGAATAATCCGTGAAGCCAAAATGTTATCATCAAAGCCTGCAACCGAAAGCTCATCCGGTACTTTGATATTCAGGTTATTAGCAACACGTAACACCCCTGCGGCCATTTCATCATTATTAGCAACAATGGCTGTTGGGCGCGGCTCGGTGCTTAATAAACTCATAGCACACTCAATACCACTTTCGTAACTGTTTTTACCTTCGACAATACGATGCGCGGGCAATTGCACATTGCACACTTGTAACTCGGCCAAAAAGCCCGCCAAACGCTCAATTGATGAACGATACACTTGCGGACCAGAGATAAAACCAATGTCTTTATGACCAAGCTCAACTAAGTAGCTGGCCATTTCTTTCATCGCCGCGCGCTCATCAGAGACAACAATGTTGTCAGCATCATCTAAATCAACGGATGCTAAACGCACATAAGGACAACCCGCATCGCGAATAGCAGCGGCAAGTTCTTTATTTTCTGATACCGGTGGCAAAATAATGACACCATCGAGTTTAGAACGCGAGATAAATGACAAACAATCATCAATAAATTCAGCGCTTTTAGAGTAACTTGGATGTACAACCAGCTCATACCCCAACTCGGAGCACACACTTAATGCACCACGTTGAACTTGGTCAATGTACAGTGCATCGGGGTTATCGTAGATCAAACCTAATAAGTAAGAACGACTAGATGCTAAGCCACGCGCTTGTTTATCTGGTGAGAAGCCAACTTCTTTTATTATTTGTAAAACCCGCTCACGGGTAGCCTCGCCAACTGCCCCAGAGCGGTTGATCACGCGCGATACAGTGCGTTTCGACACACCGGACAATTTCGCCACATCATTAATCGTTACTGACATAAAAGTTCCTGTTTTAGGATGTAATCAAAGTTTAACACTAACCCTAGGTTCATAAAAGTCTCTAGTCAGCGGTTCTCTCAATGAAAGTAAATAACCTGTACATCTAGATAGTTAATCCCTTAACAGTGTTCCGGTTAAGGAATAAGAATAGTCTGATTATAAAAGTAAAATGGAACTAATTTAGTTCCATTTAGTGCCGTTTTCAATTTCAGTTAATGTTACTCTATTAGCCCAAATAAGCGAGGTAACGTTTCACTAATTGCCGGCACATAGGTCACCAGCATTAACACCAAAAACATCACGCCATACAGTGGTAACATTGGCTTGATGATTTTATGCAGTGATGTTTTTGCCACCGCACAACTGACAAACAATACACTGCCTACCGGCGGCGACACTAAGCCAATTGATAAGTTAAGCACAATCATAATACCAAATTGAATTGGTGACATACCAAACTGCTCAGCTACCGGTAAAAATATCGGCGTAAATATCAACACAGCAGGTGTCATATCAATAAACGCCCCAACCAAAATCAATATCAGGTTGATCAGCAGTAAAATTAATAATGGATTATCACTGAGCGTTAAAAAGAACTCACTGACCAGTTGCGGAATGTGCGTGTATGACAATAACCATGACATGCCCGACGATGCCGCAATAATCAACATAACGATGGCCGTTGTTTCACATGCTTTTAAAAGCAAAGCTGGTAACTCAGCAGGGTTTATTTCACGATAAATAAACACCGACAGCACTAACGCATAAATAACCGCAATAGCCCCGGCTTCGGTTGCCGTAAATACGCCACCAATAATGCCGCCAATAACAATAAAAATAAGCAATAAACTCGGTAAAGCAGCGAGTATTTTTTCAAGCACAATCTTAAATGGTAAACGTGCGGTTACTGGGTAATTATTTTTAATCGAGTAGATTGCACAAACAATCATCAGTGCCAGCCCGACTAAAATCCCCGGTAAGTAACCGGCAATAAACAAAGCAGCAATCGACACCCCACCGCTGGCAATTGCATAGATAATTAGAATATTACTCGGTGGTATTAGCATACCTGTGGTGGCTGCACTGGCAGTCACTGCCGCCGCAAAACTGGCACTGTAGCCATGTTTTTTCATTTCAGGCACCATAAAGCTACCAATCGCTGAGGTTGCCGCAACGGCCGAGCCTGAAATTGCCCCAAATAACATACACGACATAACATTCACCAGTGCTAAACCGCCAGGTAAAAAGCCGATCATCGCCATCGCACATTCAATTAGCCGTTTAGCAATGCCGCCTTGGCCCATTATCAAACCTGATAGAATAAAAAACGGAATGGCGAGTAATGCAAAGCTATCAATACCCCCTGCCATTTGTTGGGCGATGGTAGTGGTGGCTGGTGTGAAATCGATATGCATTAACAGCGCCGCTAAAGTTGACAGCGCAATACACAAAGAAATAGGCACATTGATAAATAACAATACAAAAAAACAAACGATTAATACAATTGCAGTTAAATCCATTATGCTTGCTCCTTGAATGTTTGCTGTGTGTAATTAACTAAGTTTTCGATGCAGTTTATTACAATCAGCACCCCACTTAGCGGTAACACGATATACACGTAACCCATGTTAATACCTAATGCTGCTGACGTTTGTTCTAACTCAAAGCTCAACATCATTAAACGACTACCACCATAAACCAAGATGCTCAATGCAGTGAATAACACGCAAATTTCAATCACAAAGGAGCATTTATACCTAAGTGATGGGATCATTTTCTGATAAAAAAGATCAAGCCCTAAATGGGCTTTGGTGCGATACGCATAGGACGCGCCTAACACTCCGATCCAAATCAGTAAAAAGCGGGCTAACTCTTCTGTGTATGAGCTGGGTGCACGTAAAATAAACCGTGAAAATACTTGCCAACAGACAACGGTTACAATCGCTACCATGGCTAAAATCAGTAATCGCTCGATGATGCGATTTAAGTGTGTGTTTAGTTGTCGCATTGTGTGCCTCTACATGCTTTTTATTTTTTTAATATGCTCTGCAACCGCTGTATTAGCGAACGAAGCATGAAAATCAGCCACTTTATCTTGAAACGCTTGCTTATCTGGGTAGGTCACCTGTACGCCCTCAGCAATCACCGCTTTAAGTGCTTCATCGGATGCGTTTTGCCACAGTGAACGTTGATACTCTACAGAATCAGCCATGGCTTGGGTTAACCACTGCTGTTGTTCACTATTGAGCGAATTCCACACATCTAGACTTGCTAAAATAACGTCTGGCACGAAAGTGTGTTCGTCCAGTGAATAATATTTAGCAATTTCATAATGACGAGATAGGTAATAGCTTGGCGGATTATTCTCTGCGCCATCCACGACCCCTTGTTGCAATGCGGCATATAATTCACCCCATGCAATCGGTGCAGCTGCGCCGCCTAACGCTTGTACTGTAGCGACTGCTGTTGGGCTATTTAATACCCGTATTTTTTTACCGATTAAATCATCCGGGGTATTAATCGCACCATTGGTAGTGTAAAAACTACGACTGCCCGCATCGTAATAACCTAAGCCTTTGAGCCTTGCTGTAGCTACTTTATTAAGTAACTCAGTGCCCAAGTCACTTTTTAGCACCCGCCAAAAATGCTCGCTATCACGAAACAAATACGGAATACCAAATACTTTCATCTCTGGTACAAAGCCCTCGAGTGGACTTGCCGATACTTTAGTGATGGATAAACTGCCTATTTGCAGTAATTCAATAAGTTCACGCTCTGATCCTAGTTGGCCACCTGGATAAATAACAATTTCCATTGTGCCATTTGAATAAAACGCCAAACGTTCGGCCATATATTCCATTGCTTGATGCACCACATGGCGAGTATCGAGTGTATGCGCCATGGTCAGTCGCAGCGTTTTTTTATCATCGCTACAGCTACTAAGCAAAAATAACGAAAAAACCAGCATTATCTTTATGAGAAGATTTCTATTCATTATTATTTCTTCTTATCGCTATTTGATCTCAAATGAGCTGATTATCTCAGCTCGCTCGGTTGATATTTATCCATATCGTCGTAGTCAAGGTTTTCACCTGCCATACCCCAGATAAAGCTATAGTTTTGTGTGCCAGCACCAGAGTGAATTGACCATGGCGGCGACACCACGGCTTGCTCGTTATGTACCCAGAGGTGGCGAGTTTCACTCGGTTCGCCCATAAAGTGACACACAGCTTGCTGCTTCGGAAGTTCAAAGTAAAAATACACTTCGTTACGACGATCATGCTGATGAGCAGGCATGGTATTCCAGACACTCCCCGGCTTTAACTCGGTTAAGCCCATTTGCAATTGGCATGTTTGCACCACGGTATTGATCAGCATTTGATTAATATCGCGCTCATTGGAGGTTTCAAGCGCACCTAAATGCAATACATTGGCATCATCGCGAGTTACTAACTTGTTTGGGTATTTGTGATGAGCTGGTGCAGAATTAAGGTAAAATTTCGCTGGATGATTACTGTCATCACTTTTAAATACCACATCATTGGTATCTTTACCTAAATACAAGGCATCTTTATAGCCAAGCTCAAACTGTTGGCCATCGGCAGTTACAGTGCCACTGCCACCGACATTAATGACCCCAAGTTCACGGCCAGCTAAAAAGTTTGCGGCTTTTAAATTATCTACCGTCTCTAGTGTCAGAGGCGTACTTGTTGGTACTGCGCTGCCGACCATAAACCGCTCATAATGAGTGTATAGCCAATAAACTTTATTCTCTTGCATGAGTTTCTCGACCAAAAACTCATCTCTTAATTGTTGTGTGTCATAGCCTTTAACTTCATTTGGCCCGACAGCGTAACGTGACTCTATTTCTGTACTCATAACTTGCTACCTAAAATTAAAAATTATCGTGCTAACCAGCCACCATCAACAGCAAGAATATGGCCATTGACATAGTCACTGGCTGTTGATGATAAAAAGATGGCTGAACCAATTAAGTCTTCTGCTTCACCCCAACGCCCTGCAGGAATGCGTTTTTCAATTTCGCTATTACGGGTGGCATCATCTTGTAAGGCTTGGGTGTTATCGGTTCTAAAATAACCAGGGGCAATAGCATTAACTTGAATATTGTGCTGAGCCCACTCATTTGCTAATGCTTTAGTTAAACCCGCTACCGCATGTTTGCTTGCTGTATAAGCTGGCACTGTCATACCGCCGCTGTATGAAAGCATTGAAGCAATATTAACTATTTTGCCAAAGCCTTGTTTGATCATATTTGGCGCTACAGCTTGTGCTAATAAAAAGCTAGCATCGAGATTTACTTTCATCACGTTCTGCCATTGATCATACGGATAATCTACCGCAGGGCTGCGAAATATTGTGCCGCCAACATTAACCAAAATATCAATACCGCCATGATTAGCTAAGGCTGTAGCTGCTAAGGCATTCACTGAATCCGCATTACTTAAATCTGCTGCATAATCATACGCCTCACCACCGCGCTCTTTGATCATATGACACGTTGCTTGGCAGCCGTGCTCTTTACTACTACTGCAAATAACCTTGGCGCCAGCAGCTGCTAAGCCCACTGCGATTTGTTGCCCTAGTCCACGGCTTGCACCGGTCACCAACGCTGTTTTTGAAGTAAGATCAAATAAAGTGGCTGTCATTTTAAGTTCCTGTAAATTTATTTATTGCTTAATTACTAATTCAATGTAAATCGAATTAACCAAACTTGTTAACACCCATTCTTCGCTACCGGTGGCAATTTGTCAAATATTATTTGCCACCGGTGGCAAATATAGCTAAGATGTAAAAATCAATCAGCCCATATCACGTTTATAGGTTCATATTATGCAAGCACTAAATAGAAAAAACTTTAATAAAAACAAATACCCAACAAAAATAATGCAATACGGTGAAGGAAATTTCTTGCGTGCATTTATCGATTGGCAAATTGATAAACTCAATGAAACAAGTGATCTAAATGCCGGTGTTGCAGTTATTCGTCCTATCGATTACGACGCAATTCCTTTACTTAATGTTCAAGATGGCTTGTATACCACCATTATTCGCGGCTTAAATGAGCAAGGTGAAACCGTAGCAGATCACCGTATTATCAGCTCAATCAATGAAGAAATTCCAGTTTATAAAGACTTCCCTCGTTATATGGCGTTGGCAGAAAATCCTGATCTGAAAATTATTTTTTCAAATACCACGGAAGCCGGTATTGAGTACATTGATACAGATAAACTCAATGACTCACCTGCTAAAGCATTTCCAGCTAAATTAACCCAATGGTTGTTTCATCGCTTTAATCATTTTAATGGCTCAACAGACAGCGGCATGGTGATCATCCCTTGCGAGCTAATTGACTATAACGGCGAGAAACTCAAAGAAATCGTATTTCAATACTGCCAGCTTTGGCAACTACCTGAAGCGTTTTCAAACTGGCTTAGTGAGGCTAACCACTTTTGTTCAAGCTTAGTTGACCGCATTGTCACTGGATTTCCACGTGATGAGCATCAACAACTGCAAGAGTCACTCGGTTATTTAGATAACTTTATGGTGACTGCTGAGTACTTCCATTTATTTGTTATTCAAGGGCCGCAGCATCTAGCAGAATTACTCTGCTTACAAGACAGTGACCTAAATATAAAAATTGTTGATGATATATCACCCTATAAACAACAAAAAGTGGGGATTTTAAATGGTGCTCATACCGCACTAGTGCCGCTGGCTTATATGGCAAACATCGATTCAGTGGGCGAGGCGCTGGCTGATCCTTTGTTTGAAAAATACTTAACCCAGTTAATTTTTGCAGAGATTATTCCTACTCTTGATTTACCGGAAGATGAATTAAAGCGCTTTGCCAATGATGTACTAAACCGTTTTAGAAATCCGTATATTTGCCATTTATTACTGTCTATTTCGCTTAACAGTATGACTAAGTTTAAAACTCGTATTTTGCCGCAGTTACACACTTATGTAGCAACTAATAACGCGGTGCCAAATATGATGGCATTGGCTATTGCAGGGCAAATTTTAATGTATAAAGGCCTACGTAATGACCAACCGATTGAATTGAGTGACGCACCACAATGGTTAGAATTATTTAATACCCTTTGGCATGACTTTGATAACAATGCATTGTCATTAACAGCCCTTGTAGAACAAGTGTTAGGTGCAAAATGGCATTGGGAAAGTGATTTAAATGAACTTCCTGAATTAACTGCCACCGTTACAACTCACCTACGTACTATGCTCACCGACGGTGTTGCCGCTACGCTTACTAAACAATTAGGCCAATAACATGAAAGCACTAATAAAATTACATCCAACCGATGATGTTGCTATTGCAATGCGCAATATCAGTGCCGGTGAAATACTGCCCGTTGATAACGAAGAGCTCTTAGTCAATGAGAACATCGATAAAGGCCATAAAGTAGCGCTACGTGATATTAATAAACAAGAAAACGTTATTAAATACGGTGCGCCGATAGGCTTTGCTCTAGAGAATATACAAAAAGGCGGTTGGGTGCATACCCACTGCGTTAAAACCACGCTTAATGATGAGTTAGATTATCAATATATTCCTGAGTTTATTGAGCAAAGTGAAGCAACGCCCTCACCTGCTGTTAATATTTACCGTCGTCAAAATGGCGAAGTCGGTATTCGTAATGAAATTTGGTTGATCCCTACAGTAGGCTGCGTTAATGGCATGATCAATCAAATGATCAAAGAGTTTAAACAACGTAACCCGCAGTTAGAGATAGATGGCATTTATGCGTTCCCTCACCAATTTGGCTGCTCTCAACTAGGCGATGATTTAGACACAACACGGATACTGCTACAAAACATGGCACTGCACCCTAATGCCGGTGGTGCTTTAGTCGTTGGCTTAGGCTGTGAAAACAACCAATTACCTGCCTTTCGTGATGGTTTAGGTGATTACGATGACAGCCGAATTAAATTTTTGATCACCCAACAAGCTGACGATGAAATTGAAGAAGGCGTGGCTTTACTTGAACAAATTTATGCGCAAGTAAAACAAGATAAACGCCAACCAGGCACATTATCAGAGGTGAAATTTGGCCTTGAATGTGGTGGTAGTGATGGCCTATCGGGGATCACTGCTAACCCCATGTTAGGTTATTTTTCTGATTATTTAATTGCCCAAGGTGGTACCACAGTACTGACCGAAGTACCTGAAATGTTTGGTGCTGAAACCCTATTAATGTCGCGTTGTAAAGACGAAGAGACCTTTAATAAATTAGTTAGCATGGTGAATAACTTTAAAGGTTATTACAAAGCGCATAATCAACCTATTTATGAAAACCCATCACCGGGCAATAAAAAAGGCGGTATCACCACCTTAGAAGATAAATCATTGGGTTGTACGCAAAAAGCTGGCACCAGCAAAGTACAAGCGGTATTACATTATGGCGAGCGCTTACAAGTGCCAGGGTTAAACCTCTTGGATGCGCCAGGTAACGACCCTATCGCCACCAGCGCGCTCGGTGCGGCTGGTTGTCATATGGTGTTATTTACCACTGGCCGCGGTACGCCTTATGGTGGCTTTGTGCCAACGTTAAAAATTGCCACAAATTCAGAGCTTGCTAATAAGAAAAAGCGCTGGATTGACTTTGATGCAGGTGTATTAATTAACGATGTCACAATGGAACAAGTGCACGGCGAATTCGTGCAGTTATTAGTTGATATTGTTAACGGTAAACCAACTTGCAATGAAATAAACGATATTCGTGAAGTCGCGATTTGGAAAAAAGGAGTGACCTTATAAATGACCCCTAAGTCCATCGCAATTATTGGCGAGTGTATGGTTGAGCTAAGCGGCCAACCATTTACTGCTATGCAACAAAATTATGGCGGCGATAGCATGAATACCGCCATTTACTTAAAAAAACTCGCAGCCAATGAGGTAAATGTCAATTACGTCAGTGCTATGGGTACTGATCCCTTAAGCCGCGCATTAATCGATAAATGGCAAGCTCATCATATTAATACCGATAATGTGCTGCTCAGTCATAACAAACAACCGGGTTTGTATATGATCCAAAATGATGCTTCTGGCGAGCGAACTTTTCAGTATTGGCGCAGTGACTCAGCGGCTAAATACTTAGTGCAACATGCTGACTTTACTAAAGTACTTACTAACCTTGCTGAAGTTGACGCTATTTATTTATCAGGGATCTCATTAGCAATTTTACCTGAGCAAGATTGCCATACCTTGCTCAGCCATCTAGCACAGCTAAAACAGCAAGGGATCATGATTATTTATGACAGCAACTACCGCCCATCACTATGGACAAGCAAAATGCACTGCCACCTTGCTAATAATAAAGCCTATGCGCTGGCAGATTTAGCATTAGTGACCTTTGATGACGAAGCACAATTATGGGGAGACAGCAGTGTTGCACAATGTACCGAACGTTTGCACCAACAAGGCGCTCATGAAGTCATTGTAAAACTCGGGGAAGATGGTTGTCAGTACAGTAAAAAACACCCAGATAACTCTATTTCAGTTGAGCTGTTTAGCACTGTAAAAATAGCAAACGTCGTTGATACCACTGCTGCGGGTGATTCATTTAATGCTGGTTTTTTAGCGCAGTGGCTCACAGATAAGTCCATAGCACAATGTGCGCAAGCGGGTAATTTACTGGCTGCCCAAGTGATCCAAAAGCGTGGGGCTATTGTCGAAATTGACACTGCAACAATCAAACAGACAATAAAGGGTTAGCTTTGACGATGAGAAAACAGTTTATTGTGTATCTTAGTTTAATGATTGCCTGCGCTCACTTAGTGACAGCAGCAATAGCGGCAACGCCACCCATTGGCACTGAATCAAGCAACATCTTGTATGTAGATAAAAAACAGCCAACAGCGTTTAAAACAATTCAAAGTGCTATTGATGCCAGCAGCCAATTTAAATCTGTAATTATCTTGATTGCTCCAGGGTTATACCAAGAAAAACTGTACATCACCCGTAATAACCTCAGTTTAGTTGGCAGTTCGCTTAGCGATACCCGTATCGAATATGCGCAGCTGCGTAACAACTGGCGTGAAAATCACGACAGTGATTGGGGCGCGGCAGTGATCAATATAGCAGGTAGCGATATTAATATTGTTAATCTTAGTGTTACCAATAATTATGGTCGCTTACATAACACCCATGATCATCAGTTTGCTATTCGCGGTTTTGAAAACGCCACACGGATCATATTGCATCAATGTGATATTACCGCCGATGGTGCTGATACGTTAAGCTTATGGAATAAAGAAAATGGCCTTTATTACCACTCTTATTGCTCATTCACTGGGGCAACGGATATGGTTTGCCCACGTGGTGCAGCGCTTATCGAGCACTCAACGTTTTTCAACCTGAAACAAACGGCAACCTTGTGGCATGACGGTGAACTGGACTCGGAACAAAAACTAGTGGTCGCAAGCAGTACATTTGACGGTGTAGAAAACTTTTGGCTTGGTCGTCATCACTATGATGCGCAGTTTTATTTATTCAACAATCAGTTTTCTGAGCGTATGGCTGATAAGGCTATTTTTAAGAAAACCTATGACGATGTCTCACGTAATCGTGCCAACTATTATGGCGCCCGTTATTACTTTTATGCCAACCAGAGCCCAATCAAGTTTCCTTGGCTAGCAACCAATATAACCCAAGCTCAACACACACAGTTTACAGAACCCTCATTAGAGCAATGGGTGTTTAAAGGTAACTGGCAGCCAACTAAAGTGCTTGCAGAGCTGCAAAAAGAGCTTCAAAAAGAAACACAAAACCATAAATTTACAAGCGAGCCGTTTAAGTTATAACACTCTTTAACGCTCGATAACCAAACCTGAGTGCATACCTAAGTATACTTATTTAAAATAAATGCTGTGAGACGCTTATTTTGTTTAAGTATACTTCCTCTCATGGGTATGCACTCGAATTCATCACGGTAGTCATCGCAACTTATTAGCGTTATCACTAAGGCGCTGGTTTACCATCCGCATCAATGCCACGCTTCCAATACGCAGAACACACTATTTTTGCACTCGGCACAGCAAACTGCTCTTTTGCAATACTTTGGATTGTGCGCACCAGTGAACCTTCAAGCCCCATAAAAATTAATGGCGTGTCAGTGTACTGATTTAAATAATCCGTGACTTGTTCCACTAACGCTATTTGTGGCTTGGTTGTAACCAGCCACTTAATACGGTGCTTAGTATGTGCCTCTATGGTATCTAGTGTGATGATATCTTGTGAGTCAGCAACATGGATGATCACATCAACAGCGGCACTTGCCGGTAGTTGCTGCAAATACCCATTAATTGCGTTCACAGAGGTTAAGTCAGCAATCATTAAATACTGAGACTGACTAAAATCAGTTAACTTTTTAGGACCCGGTCCTGCAATAGCTAACTTATCGCCAGGTTTGGCCTGTTTAGCCCAATTAGTTGCTATACCCTTATGTTGATTAACCACAAAATCAAGGGTAATTGTATGGTTAATATTATCTATCGCTCTAATCGTATATGAGCGTTTAGGTGCAGGATTAGTAGCTTTAAGGTCAATTTCGACCTCATCTTTACCATAATGCGGCAGTAATACTTTTACATAAGCACCGAGTTGATCCGCTGGAAAATCATAAAACTCATCAGATCCAACCACCAAACGTCTTAAATGCGGGGCTATATCTGCTATGCTGATCACAGTTGCACGACGTACTCTTCTCGTCATTTTTGTCTCCTCATACGATTAATTCATTGTTTAATTGCACAACGCCCCATTGGTTGATAAAATCAACTATGGCAATTTAATTGACATTGTCAACCATTATGGATTTATTATGAACTCTTCATTGGCCAATACATTATTTGCTTTAATGCAAAATTATCGCGTTACCATACGCGAAGCCATTAATGCAGGTGAGCTTGGGTTAAACGCGATGCATGTGCGTTGCCTGCATATTATTGCTGCGACAACTCACTGCACTGCTAACGATATTGTGAATCAAACCCAGCGCGACAAGGCGCAAATAGCACGCTTAGTTAAAGAGCTAATTACATTAAAACTGATTGACAAAGATGCCAGTGAGCACGATAAGCGATGCTTTATCTTATCGTTTACCGCTGAAGGTCATGCTCTTTATGACAAACTATTAAACGCCGAACAGCATGTGAATGAGCAAATGTGCAAAAACTTAAATCCTCAACAAATCAATGACTTTTTAGATACAGCTCAAAAAATGATTAAAAATATGCAGTGATCGCAGATCCATTACTTGGCATAAGTTAACTAAAACACATATACTGTACACTTATACAGTGTATATGTTTGGTTAATTATTTATGCTTGTTATTCCTATTTATATCGAAGCGGGTATTTGTGGCTTTGAATCACCTGCCGCGCAGTACAAAGAGCTGGGGTTATCCCTCGACCAATTATTGATTAAACACCCCGATGCCACCTTTATTGGGGTTGCCTCTGGTGAGTCAATGCAAGGTGTAGGGATTTTTGACGGTGACTTACTCTTGGTCGATCGCGCTGTCGATGCCAAAAATAATGATGTGATCGTGGCTAATTTAAATGGTTTATTTGTCTGTAAACTGCTTGATAAAACCAATGCACGCTTACTGTCGGCATCCCCCTTATATGGTCCAGTGCAATTAACCCAAGAAGATGAATTTCAACTAGAAGGCGTTGTCACCCTTTCTATCCGGTTACACCGTGCAAATCCTGAGTTACATCAATGTATGCCTTAGTGGATGCAGTGGCATTTTATGCCAGCGCCGAGAAAGTGTTTAACCCTGCTTTGCGTACTAAGCCGGTTGTGGTACTAACTAACAACGACGGCTGTATCTGTGCAATATGCCCTATTGCACGACGGCTCAATATCCCTAAGTTTCAGCCTTATTTTAAGGTTAAACATTTATTAGCCAAACATAATGTGGTTATTTGCTCATCTAACTATGAGCTGTATGCCGACTTGAGCGATAAAATGATGAATATCATCAGTCGCTTTTGTGATAATCAGTTTGTGTACTCGATTGATGAAGCGTTTTTGCACTTTAACGGCTTTACCCCACTCATTAATGACTGGCACCAGTACGGCCAGTTAATTCGCCGTACTGTGTGGCGCGAAACTAAACTACCCGTTGGAGTTGGCTTCGGTCCTACGCCAACATTGGCTAAAGCCGCAAATCATGCCGCAAAAAAACTCAGTGGCTTTAATGGGGTGGCCGTGATTGATGACGAACAATCGCGTACGACAATATTAGCAGCCATGGATGTAGGCGATATTTGGGGAGTTGGGAGGCGTTTGGCTAAAAAATTAAAACTAATGAATATTAACAGTGCACTCGATTTAGCCCAGCAATCCCCATCCCATATGAAGCGCTTATTTAGTGTGGTACTTGCCCGTACAGTTGATGAGTTAAATGGCCGCCCAACCTTAAACTGGGATGACGTGAAGCACAATAAGCGGGAGATATTTTCAACCCGCAGTTTTGCAACTAGGTTAAGCTGCCCTATTGCTTTAAAAACAGCGTTAGTGAGTCATGCCATGATTGTTGCACGTAAGCTACGCGCCCAACACTCAGTCACTAAGCGATTATTGCTGTTTATTGCCAGCTCACCCCATGAGCAACATTACACAAAGCAATCGCTTATTTATGAACTCCCTCACGCGAGTGCCGACAGTACTATTTTTGCTAATGCCGTAACCGCTATTTTCGAGCAACTGTATCAAGTGGGTGTACGGTATTATAAATGTGGGGTTGGGGCATTAGAGATAAGCACTGCGCAGTTTCAGCAACAAGATTTATTTAATCAAAAAACAGATAATATTAACTTGATGACCTGTTTAGATGCGGTCAACAAACGTTACGGTACAGATAGCTTAACGCTTGCCAGTCAGCAACAAACTAACCAATGGCATATGAAGCGCACTTTTTTATCGCCCCACTATACAACCCGCTGGCAACACTTGCCGAAGATAGCGTGTTGCTAGCGCTGTAACTCAAACTGACAAACGGTATCGCTGTCTTCTACGCTATAGTGTAGGCGGCTATCAGCAATAAATCGCAGGGTCTGACTCGTATCAAGGTTATCGCTGTCGTTTTCACAACGCGTATGGCGCAGCGATAAAATGATGCTTTGCGTTGTATATTTATATTTAGTGGTCACTAAACAAAAGTTTGCCACTTTATTGGTTTGCGTACCATTATGCAGGGCATTAAAGATGATGCTATTGCCAAGTTTAAAGCCCAGATCAGGATTACTGTCATCAAGCCATGCCAGCGACCCAGGCGCGCATTGCTCCGCAGCACCGGCCACTAATTGATAGTTGCCCACTTTGCTATTCAACAAAGAAATAAACTGACTTTTATTACTGGGCAACTCAGTTTTAGCGTTGCCTAACGCGCTCATACATAAGCAAACGGCATACAATAGTACTTCACTATAACGCATTAAAAACCTAACTATTCATGGTGTGTAACATCAGCATAGCATAACTACAATAATTAAAATAACATCAATAACCTAAACACTTATCTAAGCTATTGAATAAAATCACGTATTACTGCCAATACTTAGCAAAAAGTTGCGGGTAAGCCAACTTTAAAAATTTAGGCTTATCTTTAAAGCGTTTACCTTGTGGCTGTTCAAGGCCTGACGGTACAAACGGCAATTCGTCTTCGTTTCGCTCTTCGTACAATAAACCCGCGATTAAGTCGTATTCATCTAAATACGGATAAGGCTGCTCATTTAAATGATAAACAGGAGTACAATCAGCTAGAGAATCGGCATTATCAAGTGCGGCTTTAAAAGCGGCCTCACCACGAGAAATCAACCAACAGCGAAATTCTGAAAAGCCATAATCATCATTACAGCCAGCCATTACAAATGCCGCACCAAATAATTCCCAGGTATAACTTTGGCGCATACAAAGGCTAAATTGCTTATCAAACTCAATCAGCTGCTCGTCAGTCAAGTCGCTTAATAACGCTTTTAATCGTTCGCTTACCGACTCAGGCTCCGCGGTTCGATCTTCCACCGTTACTAATTGCCAAAACTCGCTAGATGAAAGTGCGCTCATGACAGGATCTCTTTCACTCGCCCTACTTGGCCGTCTTCTAATTGCACTTTAATGCCATGGGGGTGATTAGGTGATTTAGTCAAAAGGCGCTCAACAACTCCCTGTGTTAATGTGCCGCTACGTTGATCTTCTTTTAAAACAATGTTGACTTCGGTGCCCGGAGTAATTTGCGAACGAGTAGGTACTGCCATAATGGATCTCTTTTACTATTTTGTTGGATTATAGCTGCATGTGAACGCTATACCAAATCAAACAAAGCTAATAACAATAGCTTGTCGTTCATTAGTAGTTAAAATTGATACTAGATGCGTATTTATCTCACTGGCACTACCCGATATCTGAAAATCAAACCCTTGACCATTACCATCTAATATGCAGCTAAGGTAATTGTCAGCAATTAAACTGTATTGTTTCTGCTTGTTAGATAAATTTGAAAATACGCTAATCATAAGTAAGTTCGCTCAAAAGCTTATTGTCGGTGACTTAATGTTAATGGCTGAAAGCTGTGCTTTGATCTCATTTTCAATAGCGGGTAATTGTTGCTGTTCAGTCGCCTCTGACAGTGATAGTTCATCGATAAAAAAACAACTCACATGCAAGCTGTCATGTATTTTTTTTAGATTAACGGCATGGGTCAAGTGACTAAAACCAGTACACTGATCTTTTATATTTTCACAAGCTATGGTTAGAGCTTTACGAAGTGCTTTGTCCAATTGCTTTTCTGTTTTAGTCATTTTTTTCTGCGTGCTCAGTTGTTCTGCTCTTTTTATATTCGTCGTAGCTATCTTGCTGGCGTTTTACGCATTCATGGTACTCTTTATCTGCCATGTAACTACATTCTCCTAGTCGGGCAGATTGAATTTCGTGATATCGCGCATCGGTACTACAAGCGGTTAAGAAAAGTGCTATCACAGCACCGATGACATATTTTAGCTTATTAAAAAGCATTAAAAATTCCTTACATTTTTAACTGGAAAAGTAATTCATCCTTGGTGATTTTACTGTATATTGCAGACGTTTTATATCACTAACCGTTAAGGGCTCATTATGATGTTGTCGCAGTTACAAGAGCTGTTCCAGCGTATCGATAAAAGTAAAATATTTCAATCATTTGTTATTGCCGTTATTGTTGTCTCAGCACTGACCGTTGGTGCGCATACCTATTCATTACACCCAACTGTAGAGTTTGCGTTGCATTGGATGGATGTTGGCATAACCGTGTTTTTCTTAATCGAACTTATTATTCGCTATGTAGCAAGCAAAGGTCTCAAAGACTTTTTTAGCAAAGGCTGGAATATTTTTGATTTCATTATCGTTGTAGGTAGCTTATACCCTGCTGCGGGATCAACCATATTTATAGCTCGCTTACTGCGTATATTCCGTGTACTACGATTAGTCTCGATGATCCCAGAACTGCGTTTACTGGTTAACTCATTATTAAAAGCCATTCCACAAATGGGTTATATCGCCTTGTTAATGTTTGTGATCTTCTATATTTATGCCGCGATGGGCAGTATGTTATTTGCTGATATAAACCCATTTCTATGGGGTGATGTATCAATCTCAATGCTGACTTTGTTTAGGATTGCAACCTTTGAGGATTGGACCGATGTCATGTACGAAACCATGGCGGTCTATAAACTGAGCTGGATTTACTATCTTACATTTATATTCTTAACAGCGTTTGTGTTTTTAAACATGATGGTAGGTGCAATTCTTGAGGTGATGTCAGAAGAGCATCGCAATGCCCGAGAAGAGCAAGCTGATATTGATTCTCTGCCCGCAACCCAAGGGCAAATTAATGAGCTCAAAGCGCAAGTTACAGAGCTTACACAATTGATTAAAAATCAACGTTCATAAGTCACTAAAAATAGGCCAGCTTAGCTGGCCTATTAGTTACACTTTAAATCTGCCTACCAACTCGGTTAATACTGACGAAAGTCGATTCATTTTATCGCCATTTTCATGAGTCGCATTAGCAATATCACTGACATCATCAGCAACATTTTTTATCTCTGTAACATTACGATTAATGTCTTCCGCGACATGTTGTTGCTCTTCAGCTGCGGTCGCTATTTGTGTGTTTAAATCACTGATAGTTGCAATCGATGTGGTGATCTCAGCAAACTGTTGCTGCGCCGAGTGCGATAGCTCCACTGTTTTATGGGTGCTTTCAAGACTGCGGTTCATTTCATTGGACACTTGCGCAGACATACTACGTAGCTTATCAAGTTGTGATGCAATCTCTTGCGTTGATTCAGCAGTACGTTGCGATAATGCGCGTACTTCATCGGCTACAACTGCAAAGCCTCTGCCATGCTCTCCAGCCCTTGCAGCTTCAATGGCGGCATTGAGCGCAAGTAAGTTTGTTTGTTCTGAAATACCGCGAATAACATTCAAAATCGACATGATGTTTTCACTTTCAGCGTCAAGCTGCGAAATATCAGCACTGGCTTTGGTGATCACCACAGAAAGTTGCTCAACACTTTGCACTGTTTGTGTGATCACCGATTGACCAAGCTCTGACGCTTGTTGCGTTTGCATTGCAAGATCAGCAGCATTAGCACAACTTGCCGACACTTCATTGGCGGTCGCAGCCATTTCGTTAATTGCCGTGGCAGCCATTTCCAGTGCTTGTTGCTGTTGTGAAGTTGCCCCTGTTAACTGCCCTGCTTGTGACGAGGTCTGCTGCGATGCATCAGAGACATCTTTAGCGCACTCGTTGATTTGCGTAACCAGCTCCGCAATCAGGTTTAAAAATAAATTAAAACTATTGGCAAGTTTTGCCGTTTCATCTTTGGTTTTGATCACTAATCGCTTGGTTAAATCACCGCCACCTTGTGAAATTTCAGTTAGGCCATCGCTCACTTCAACGATTGGACCGGCAATTAATTTAGAGATGTAACTGGCAATCGCGATAAAAACCACAATCAATAATAGGCTGAGCCCCAAAATGGTCTATGTCATCGTGTTAACTGGTCCCATCACTTCAGATTTTTCAACCAAGGCAATGTATTTCCAGCCAAGTTTATTCGAGCTGAAAATATTTACTAAATAAACGGTGTCATTTAAATTAAGTTCAAATTGGCCATCGCGGTTATTTGCCAATACTTTGTATGTGCCATTTGCAACTTCACCTAACTGTTTAAAGCGATAATTGTCGTGTTTAGGGTCAACTAAAATATTGCCACTGTCTTCTGCCAGCATCAGATAACCGGTTTCGCCAAGTTTTATATTTGCGATAATATCGGTAAGTCCTTGCAAAGACACATC
This sequence comes from Pseudoalteromonas sp. KG3, assembly GCF_030436385.1. Lineage (NCBI taxonomy): Bacteria > Pseudomonadati > Pseudomonadota > Gammaproteobacteria > Alteromonadales > Pseudoalteromonadaceae > Pseudoalteromonas > Pseudoalteromonas sp. KG3. The sequence continues at coordinate 618,139 of NZ_CP098524.1, read as the reverse complement.
CATGCCCTGCACACCCACTATTTGCCCGTTATTTTTAATTGCTTTGACTGTTGAGACAATGACAGTGTCATCTATTTCCCAATAATAGGCGTTGGTGCGAATAGCATTGCCATTGGCTTGCTTAGCAGCCGTGTACCAAGGTCTTTGGCGAGGATCATACTTGGCATTTACTTCCCCCTCTGGCCACTGAATATAGCCGCCTTGCTCATTGCCCATATAAATATAAGCAAGCCCAGAGTGAGTTTCACCAAAGTGATTAAATAGCTGATAAGCATTAGCTTCCGTGCTAGTGCCTTGAGTATGCATAAGCTGCGTAGCTGAATTCGATGAAACATAGGTTTTGACATCTTTTTGTGCGGATACAACATCTGGATGAGAGGCTAAAAAGTCGACGTTTTTTTCAATCTCAGAGAAAAACATCTGCATAGCATTATCAACTTGACTTGCTTCGCGGTCGCTGAGCATTTCAAAGTTATCGAGTGCTTGATTTCGAGTTTGAGTAATAACCAGTGAAGCAATAATTAATAGTGGTAACACGATTGCTAACGCAAACGATAACTTAAGTTTTCTTGAAATATTCATTCAGTACGCCCCAACTTTTCTATTAATATAGGCGCGAAAAGCATTGGCAGCAAGAAAATGATTTCAAAACCACTAAAATCCTTAAACCCCCTTTGGATCAGGTATTTGTGATGTGCTTACAGTCGCCGAGTAAAATCACTTTGTAGCGGTGCAGTTACCAAGCTAAGACAGCCAATCAATAAAAAAAAGCACTAAACGCAATCGCATTCAGTGCTTTTATAAACTCAAAACAGTTTTATGAGCGCTATAAACTCATAACACCCGCTTTAATAATCAAAAAATCTTAACCTTGGCCGTCAACAATAATACGTAACATGCGGCGAAGTGGCTCTGCAGCACCCCATAATAATTGGTCACCAACGGTGAACGCACTAATGTATTTAGGGCCCATTGCTAATTTACGAATACGCCCTACCGGAATACTTAACGTGCCAGTGACTTTAACTGGAGTTAAATCTGTAGCCGTAATATCACGCTCATTCGGGATAACTTTAACCCACTCATTGTGTGACGCTAAGATTTGTTCAATTTTTTCAACACTGATATCTTCACGTAGTTTAATGGTCATCGCTTGTGAGTGACAACGCATTGCGCCAATACGCACACATAAACCATCAATTGGCACCGGCTGTTTAGATGAACCTAAAATTTTATTTGCTTCAACTTGCGCTTTCCATTCTTCTTTTGATTGACCTGATGGCATTGGTACATCAATCCAAGGGATCAAGCTGCCCGCAAGTGGCACGCCAAATTGATCTTGTGGTAAATCGCTTGACGCTATTTGCTGTGTGACGAGTTTATCAATTTCTAAAATAGCCGCTTGCGGATCGGCTAATTTGTCAGCCACACTTGCGTGGATAGAGCCCATTTGCGCGATCAGCTCTTTCATATTGCGAGCACCGGCACCTGAGGCTGCTTGATAAGTCATTGGGCTAACCCACTCAATCAAATCTTGCTCAAATAAACCACCCAGCGCTAATAACATCAATGAAACTGTGCAGTTACCACCCACATACGTTTTAACGCCTTGCTCAAGGCCTTGTTCAATCACATCTTTATTGACAGGGTCTAGTACAATAATACTGTCGTCGCTCATACGAAGAGCAGACGCTGCATCAATCCAATAGCCGTCCCAACCTGCTTCACGTAATTGTGGGTACACAGCTTTGGTGTAATCCCCACCTTGACAAGTAATGATAATGTCCATTTTTGCCAGTGAGTCAAAATCCATTGCATCTAGTAATGGCTTTGCAGGACCTGCTAAATCGGGGCCAAGCTGACCTGTTTGCGAGGTGGTAAAAAAAGTGGTGTCGATATGAGCAAAATCATTTTCTTGTTGCATACGCTCTAGTAATACAGAGCCAACCATGCCCCGCCATCCGACTAATCCTACTTTTTTCATTGTTTGTTCCACTGTTTGAGTCATAAGAAATACCTAATTCATTAAAAATTAAAATTCATTGCGTGAGATTTAATTTTTAGAACAGTTAATCTAGCACCCTATACCCTGCAAAACTAGTCAATAACAGCTAACTTAAAATTATTTCATATGCTTTTTTTAATTCTGAAATTAATAACGGCACAAAAAAAGCCCTACACAAGGTAGGGCAATTATTGTAAGTTTTTATATTCGCCTTCCTAGGCTATTTTGAATTAGAACTGATATTTGTACTCAACAGAGAACTCAGTCCCTTTTTCTTTTGAGCGAGTTAGCGTACCAGCAGATTCAATTTCTGATTTTTGCCCCAAAATATTAAGCACTTTAAACTTAATACTTGAGTTAAAATCAGGGTAGTAAGTATAATTCAAATCAACTGAGTGGAATGGCTGTTCCATCCAATCATCTTGCCCTTCTATACCAGGGATAATAATACGCTCACCAAATACGTTATAAACCAATGTTGCAGCATGTTCACCTGATGGTGCATCATAGCCAAGCTGCATATTCACAACATATTTAGAATGTCCCGTTAAACGACGTTTAGTATTAGTGATCGCCGCAGATACACCAGTTTGATCAACAATAGCTTGACGGTCTAGGTTTATCTCAGAATCACTGAGTGTAACATTACCACTCATAAATACATCTTGCCAAAAACCACCTAAGAAAGTGAAATCTTTAAGATAATCAAACTCAACGCCGGCAACATAGCCATCTTCAGCATTGGCAATACGTACAAGTGGCGGTCCATCTTGAGAAGGAGATTGCACCGACTCAATTGGATCGATCATGTCTTTATAAAACAGACCAACAGAGAAGTTTTCACCAGTATCAAAGTAGTTTTCCCAGCGGAAATCGTAATTTTTGATTTGCGTTGTACGTAATCCAGGCGTACCGCCAACAGGATATTCAGTTAACGGATCAATGTAAGTAGATTCAGATATCTCACGTAAATCAGGACGTACAACCGTTTCACCGTAGCTTAAACGCCATTGTGTTTGGTCGTCCTGAATATAAGTGAATGCAAGCGCACCATAAATATCATCTTCTTGAAACGCTAAGTTACCTAAATCATCATAATCGATTGAAGGGTCTAAGCCACCAGTAAACGGGTCAAGTGGCACTGACACTTGCCTGAAATCTTCCCAACGTAAGCCACCTGTCAAACGCCATTTATTATTGAAGAAAAAATCAGCTTCAAAATAATAAGCATCTGTTTTTTGTGCTGAGCGGTAATCATCACCTGCAAACGTTGTATCATTAAGTATGGGTAGATTTAGTTCTGCGTTAGCTATTGCATCATCAGAAAGAATCGTATTCAGCTCATTGCCATTTAAATCAAGGTCTTTAAATGCGCGAGTGTTTATGTCAAAGCGACGATTCGAAGCCGAGCGCTCTTTAGAGACATAATCAGCACCTGATTTTAATTCTATATCCAAACCATCTAACATGATTGGAAAAGTAAAATTAAACCCGTAGTTTTCTACTTCATCATTAAGGTCTTGGAATGTATAACGAGCAGCCGTTGTGGCATTGGTTAATGCGATTTCATTAACTAAATCATAATTACCATCTTCGTTTGCATCATTTACAATGAACCGCGTCTGCATATTTCCTGGTGCATAACGGTTTGAGCGGCCGTTTGAGTATTTCCAATCAAAACCTGCATAGTTAAGAAAATCGAATGTATGCATGCCTTTGATTTGGTTTACTATTAACTCTCTCTCTTCATACCTTACATCGTAAGAACGAATACGCTTATTATCAGACTGGTTATTATTCTCATCAATACCTAGACGATCACGAATTTTATCTTCGGTGTCGCGTAAAATCAGCGTACTAAGGTCAATGCGATGAGCATTATTATACTCAATACCAAAGTTTACCATTCCAGACATTTTCACATTATGCTCAGTGGCAATGATTTTATCGTAACCACGCACCATAGCAGCACTGTTCTCACCTAAACGGAAGTCTTCGCCTTGGTACTCTTCGCCAACAAAATATTTGTTATCATAGCTAACCGCTGATAAAAAGCCGTAACGCCAATCACCTGACTCAAAACTATTACCCAGTGTTGCTGTAAACTTAGTATTGGGGTTTACACTTGTTGCTTGCGGGTCATAATCACGGTTTAAATCAAGTGCTAAAGCACGACTTTGCTCTGGTGTGAGATCATCTAATGATTGCCCAGAGTTATAAATATCCATGATTGAATCTGGTATTTCACGGGTGCCATCATCAACACCATACCAGTCATTCGAGCCGCCATTGTACTCAATGCCATCATCAAAGTTATTGGTGTTATAACCAAGCTGACCTGATACATCAAAAACAAATTGGTCTGGAATGCTTTTTAAGCGTATATCCACATTACCACCACCAAAAGAGGCTGGCATAGAAGGAGAATAAGACTTTTGCACAGACAAACTTTCAATAATTCCTGATGGAAATAAATCAAGCGGGGTGACTGAGCGGGTCGGATCAGGACTTGGCACTGCTGCACCATTTAACTGAGTACTTGAATAGCGCTCACCTAAACCACGTACATAAATAAATTTACCATCGACTAAAGTTAAACCCGTTACACGGCGTAACGCAGATGCCGCATCACTATCGCCACTACGGGATATTTGGTCAGCACCCATAATATCGGCAACAAATGCTTGTTGTTTTCGCTCTTCAAGCACGGCTGTTGCAGTGCCTTTTAAACGACTTGCGCTAACCACAACCTCCTCAAGTACAGCCTCATCTTCGGCTTCAGCAGCATGTGCTGAAACGCTTAAACTACATAAAATTGCTGCGGAAAGTGTGGATAAGCAAAACTTTTTAGAAAACTGTTTCATGTTTACCTCTATCTGAAATAAGTTACAGAAAGTGTTAAAAAAGGTGCTAGTACTATGTGCTAGCACCCATTCTTACTGTGTTATTCCAGACCTACTGTCCAGCCAGCTGTCCAGTCATTATCACTCGATACAGCACCAATATGTGATGTAGTATCGAAGAAGCTATCTACAGCGTTTACATCTGTAGGAGTTGTTATATCAATAGTATAGATACCATTAACTACGTCAGTTTGTCCTGATGCTACTAAGTTACCTAACGTCGCTGTCCACCAGTTTTCTACGCTAAAATCAACACCACTTGGGTCTTTGAAGTTCTCAGAACAGGCGATAACCGATGACTTAATCGTTAAGGTGCCATCTTGTGCATTTTTAACTGTTTCACTTTCAGTAAATATTGGTGCACCATTTTCATCTACTGGAATACCTTCAACCTCTAGACACTCACCCATGCCTACTGGGCCTGTTACAATCGTGTTATAGATTTGCGCACCCGTTCCCTCACGGAAGTACATGCCTTCACCGTCATCTTCACCTTTAAAGGTATTACCAATAATGGTTAAGTTAGCAATCATTGGATTTGATTTAGGCATTTTAGATGGTGTTTTACCGTCATTATCGGCTTCTATACCACGGTTAGCATCTGAGTTATCTGCAGCTTGCTTAACAAGGATGTGCTGAAGCTTACCTTGGAAACCATTATCCCAATCGATGCTGTCATCTTGAATACTAGTTAGCACAAGGTATTTAGCCTGCACATTACCACCAAAGAACTCAACACCGTCATCAGCATTTTGATGAACTTGTAAATACTCTACAGTAGTACCAGAACCCACAGCACCAAACGTAATACCGTTAATTTCATTACCAGGTGACAGTAAGTAGCCGCCATTCATAACGCGAACATAACGTAATGTTCCAGAATTATCTGCAGTGTCAGTACCACCAAAAACAGCACCGGCTTCAACACCTTCAACTTGTAGCGCACACTCGCCTGTTTCTGGACATTTATTAGATGGCGCATTACCTAGTAGTACTAAACCGCCCCATTGACCTGCTGCCGTTGCTTGACCAGCAACATCTTGACTTGAAGTAAATGAAATAGGCTTATCTTTAGTACCGTTGGCTTCAATTTTAGAGCCACGGCTAATGACAATATAATCTTTACCGTTACGACCATAAACAGTAACGCCAGGCTCGACAGTTAGAGTTGCAGAGTCAGCATTATCATTACCAACAAAAACAGCGCCATCAACTGCGTATAAGTTACCCGCTGTTAATGTTAAGTCTGACGTTATACGGCCAGATATTTCACATGTTGTCGTTACGTTATCCGCTGGTGAAATTGAAGTAGTACCTGCAGGACAACCAGCAACTGCAGCAGGTGCTGTCACTTCTCCACCACCATAACCAAATGCCCAACCTTCACGCCAATCGTCAGAATCATTTAGAGCACCGACAAAATCAACCGTATCAAAGAAGGCATCAACCGTATTAGCAACATCTTGTCCTGCACCTAGTAGTGGCGAACCAGCAATTGGTTGACCATTCACACCAAGCATAGGCTTGTCGTTGATCACATTACCTGTTTGTTGACTAAACCAAGACTCAAGCGCAAGCAACGTAGAACCGTCAGCACCTTTTGGATCTTTAAAATTCTCACCATTGGTACATGACATAAAGGTGTTTTGCATCAAAATAGTGCCATCATTAGCATTATTAACGGTTTCACTATCAGAGAATAATGCATCTCCGTTATCATCCAGCGCAATACCTTCTAATTCTAAGCACTCGCCCATTTCATCAGAGCCTGTGATCACTGAATTATATAAATGTAAGCCGGTACCTTCACGCAGGTAAATGCCTTCGGCTTCATCTTCACCTTTAAAGTTATTACCAATAATGGTTAAGTTTGAAATAATAGGCAAAGACTTAGGCTCTTTTGATGGCGTTTTACCATCGTTATCGGCTTCAATACCGCGGTTAGCATCAGTCGAATTTTTATCTTGCTCAACATACACAAACTGCATTTTACCTTGATAACCGTTATCCCAATCAATACTGTCATCGTCGATGCTCGTTAAAACAACATGCTTTAAGTTAACTGCACCACCGAAAAACTCAACACCGTCATCAGAGTTATTATGTACTTGCAAGTAATCAACGGTAGTACCTGAACCTACGGCACCAAAGGTAATACCGTTTAGCTCATTACCGGTTGAAAGCTCGTAACCAGCGTTTTTAACAACAACATATTTTAACGTACCAGAGCTATCCGCATTATCAGTACCGCCAAATACCGCACCTGCTTCCACACCTTCAACTTGCAGTGCACAATCACCTTCAGCAGGGCATTTATTTGAAATACCATTCCCAAGTAAAACCATGCCGCCCCATTGTCCAGAGGCTGTTGTTTCGCCCATTACATCTTGTTTTGATGTGAAAATGATAGGGTCGCTTTTGGTCCCTGTCGCTTCAATTTTAGAATCACGGCTTACGACTAAGTAATCAGACCCATTGTTACCAAAAATAACGGCTCCAGGTTCAATGGTAAGGGTTGCGCTATCTGCTTTATCTTTACCTACAAACACAGCGCCATCTAATGCCCAAAATGCATCCGTCGTTAATGTCGTATCTTCAGTGATTTCACCTGAAAGCACTTGCACTTTTACTTCACGACCCAAGGCAGCTGAAGCTTCAGTAGAAAGACTTTGACTATATTCACCTGGAAGATCAGTTGGCACTGGTGGTGTAGGTGGTGCTACTGTTTCTTCAACATTAATATTAATATCACCACCGCCACAACCAGCGAGTGTAATTGCAGAAGCCAAAAGGCTGATCTTAAATAAACCAGATAATTTCATTGTTCACTCCGTTAAGATATTTAATTATTTTATTAGCGCATTAAGTAAAAACCCAAGTCACCTTAAAACACGCAAGCCATGCTTTAAGGTCACTTGAGTTTTTCAACGAGGACTACAATACGGGAGGTGTATGACAATACAGTTACATTTTAATAAACATAACATGACAATCTAATTTATTTAAATAACAAACTGTTAGGATAAATTTAAACGAAAAAAACCGCCCTAGGGCGGTTTTGGTGTTGCGATTATAAAACGGGTTTTGTAATTAAATCGTTGCAGTTAATATGGCGCTTTTTAGCCCCACATTTACTTATAACAATGCGGTACGCAATGTTTCAGCGTGTAACTTTTCACGCTTCACATATTTGATCCATTGCTCGGCGAGTCGCTGTGATTTTTTATGTTTCTCAGCTTGTTCGAATGCTAAAATAGACGCATCAAAATTTTGTAAACTATACTGTGCCATGCCTAATGCAACATAGGCGTTTGATTCAAAATCAAGCGAGCCTTTATCAAGCGCTTTACGCGCAGCATCTGCTGCATCTTCGTACTTTTCAAGATTCACATACACTTCGGCCATACGCTGTTCATACTTGCCATGGCTGGAAAGATCGGCCGCTTTTGCAAAATAACTAACAGATTTTTCATCTTCTTTTGCTTGTATCATGGCTTCAGCGATAAAAGCGTAATTTTTCGCTGACTTTTCCGCAACGCCTGCCTCAATCGCTTTACTCATCACATCAGCCGCTTTAAACGCTAAACCGTTATATAAATACACTTGGGCAAGTTGGCGTAAATCTGATTTAGAGGTCAAAAAACCTTGCTGATAAGCGGCTTCAAGTACTGCTAACTGTTGTTTTTCTTTCCCTGTTTCACCATACATACCACCAAGTTGCACCCAGTATTCTGGCTTGTTATAAAGCTTAACCATACGTTCTAACACAGCAACAACATTGTCGGTCTGGTTAAGCGAGTAATACATAGCACGCTGTAATACTAACCAGTTTTCTTTTGGCTGTTTGCCTTCGCTATCGCTTTGGGCAATCGCTAAATTAATATTATCAATGCCTTTTTGGTAATCTTTTAACTGATAATACGCTTGCGATTTAAGTACATAATACGCATCAGTTTTAGGCTTAGTGTTGATAGCATCCCACTGTGCTAAAAAATCAATAACTTTATTATAGTCACTATTAGCCATCGCAAGTTGCGCTAAGCTAAAGGTGGTACTTAAACGTAACGTTTCAGGAATACCCTCTTCTGCTATCACTTTCTCAAATGCTGCAATCGCCTTAGACAAATCATTTTCGTTGTAATAAATGAAGCCATAAAAATTATGCATCATGGCGATTTCATAGGAATTCATACTAGAAGAACGTTCTTTGATGCTATCAAGCGCCTCAAGCCCTGCTTTAGCGTCGCCATCATCAGCTAACTTTTGTGCGCGAGCTAATTGGCTATACACTTTTTCACGCAGTGCCGGTACCTTGGTGGTTTTTTGCTCTTGCGCATAAACGCTCGCAAGAGTGACACCAGGCAACATAGAGACTAAACTTGGCAGCGCAACACTGGTGCCTATAGCAAAAGTACACACTAATGCTGTTTTTAATAATTTCATAATCGCACTCCTCTGTTTCTAGCCGTTAATTTGGAAAGAAATTTTATTCTGTACACCCGCAACTTCAACGGCTTCACCATCGATCACGCGTGGTTTATATTTAAATTTAAGTGCTGCATCAATAGCGGCTTGGTCAAACAATGATTCAGGTTCAGCTCTCACCACTTTGGCGTCACGCACTGTGCCTTGCTTGGTTACTGTGAACTCAACAATCACATACCCTTCAATACCACGCGATAAAGCTCTGCGCGGGTAAACTGGCGCGACCTTCACAATCGGTAGGTATTCACCATCACTTGAATCAAGTGCCAGCCCGCCACTGAGACTTACATCCGCATCCACACTGGCACCAAAGTCAAAATTAGACGCTGCTGCATTAGGATCACTGTTTTGCATTTGCGGTGACTCCATTGGCGGTGGCGGCTCTTTTGGTGTTGGTGGCTTTTGTGGTTTACGTTCTTTCTTTTGTACAGTTTCTTCTTTTTTCAGACGTACAAAATCAAGCACATTACCTTTAGCAGGCTCTGTCATTGCCCCTTCACCGCCGGTGATCAGCGCCTGCATGCCTAAAAACAGCATAAAGGTGACGACACCGGCTACAATTAATGCTACTAAATAACGCATTGTTAACCCTTACGCTTCTTGAGCCGCAATAGACACATCAAACACACCCGCAGCGCGTGCAGCATCCATTACTTTGATTAAGGTGTCTGTAGTGGCTTTTTTATCCGCTTGGATAACCACACTACCTTGCGGGTTCTCTGCTTTTAAACGCTCAATATTCGCTTGTACTGCACGTACATCTATTTGACGTTTGTTGATCCAAATTTCCCCTTTGTCAGAGATCGCCACTAAAATATTAGCGCGTTCTTTTTTAACCGCGGTTGCGGCTTCAGGGCGGTTCACATCAATACCTGCTTCTTTTACAAAAGAGGCTGTAACGATGAAGAAAATAAGCATAATGAAGACAACATCAAGCATAGGCGTCATGTTAATTTCTTCTGCTTCATCTTCTTGAAAAAGGCTTCCTAATGGGGCTCTCATTTTATTCTCCTAATTGTATGTGGCTGTCGCCACATACTAAAATTGTTGTTTAATGGTCTAAAACCATGCTGTCTTCAAGTAATGCCACTTCACGTTTCGCTTTACGCTGTAAGTAAGTTGAAGCAAATACACCCGATAGCGCACCGACCATACCGGCCATAGTTGGAATAGTCGCTTTAGATACACCTGATGCCATTGAACGTGCACTGCCCGTTCCAGTAATTGCCATCACATCAAATACTTCTATCATCCCTGTTACCGTACCGAGTAGACCAAGCAAAGGACATAAAGCAACCATCACATTGATCAACGCTAAATTGCTATTTAACTTCATCCCAGCGCGAGAAATCGTCGCTTGGCGAATTTGCTCGGCATTCCAGCTATTACGCTCTGCTCGAGAAGTCCAACTACTTTTCACTGCATGTTTGTAACGACGAAAACCATTAAAGAAATAAATAAATCGCTCGAGTATCAATAACCACATCGCGAAGATTAACACTCCGATGACCAAGAGAACTTGGCCACCAGTGTCGAGAAAATCACGGATAGCATTGATTGAGTCAATCAATAGCACCATGGGTTACGCTCCCTTTTCGCTACGCTCAGCGATAATACCCGCACTTTGCTCTTGTAAAATAAGCAGTAAGTTCTTTGAACGAGTATTAAGTAAGGTGTATAAAAATACCGTCGGTATAGCCACAACCAGACCTAGAACCGTTGTTACAAGTGCTTGCGAAATACCACCAGCCATTAATTTAGGGTCACCAGTACCAAATAGAGTAATTGCTTGGAAGGTATTGATCATACCGGTCACTGTACCCAGTAGACCGAGCAGCGGGGCAACCACTGAGATAATTTTGATAAGCGTTAAGTTACGCGTGATTTTTGGCATTTCACGTAAAATCGCTTCGCTTAATTTAAGTTCAAGCGTGTCATAAGCGACATCTGTATATTGATCTTTGACTTTCATTACACGACCAAGTGGGTTGTCATCACGCGGCACAGCATCTTTAAGTTGACGACGAATTTTGCCTCCCATCAACATCAGTGAGATAAAGCGCTCAATTGCGATAAGTAATGCCAGTAAACCAACACCTAAAATCACATAACCTACTGCGCCACCTTGATGAACTTGCTCTGTAGTATCAGGAGCTTGAACTAATAAACCAAGGATAGAGCCACCGGTTGGGTCAAGTGCAAATTGCACCGTACCAGAACTTGCCTGTTGTAAATCACTGGCTGTTGACGTGTAACGACCAACCGGCTGACGAGTCAGTTCACTAATTGTGTTTGTTGTGGTGTTGTACTCAAGGTATTTACCTTGTGAAATTAGGTTAAACGCACCAACACGAACCACTTCCTGCTTCGCTTTGTTACCGCCTTCAACAATCACATCGGTAGTAAAGCGTGATACTTTGCCTTGCTCAGTCATTTCACGTTGTAATTCAAACCACACTTTCTCGATGTCTTCGATTGACGCAAGTTGCGACGTCGAACCCATTTTTTGCGCCAAGTCATCCATAAATGCACCACGTCCTGGTATCTGTGCAGACACCACTGAGGTAGCAAATTTATTACTTGAATCACCAGCCACTTGCTGTAGCACACCAAATAACTCTTTTAATGAGCCCATGCGCTTAGATAATGTATCAGTCAGGTTAGCCAGTTTGATCTCGTTTTCTTCAAATTGAGTTTCTAACCGCTCTGACTCGCTAAGCATTTGATTGCGCTTAGCTTGCGTGTCTTTTAGAGTCTGGACTTGTTCATTTTGACGAGCTGCAAATTCTTGCTCACGTTGTTTGTTTTGTGCAGATTGCGCTGATTTGCCTTGCTCAAGGGTTTTTAATAGTGAGTCTAAATCCATTGCATCTGCGGCAACGCTATTACCAACAAAGCCCAGTGTGGCGCTTAATAAAGCAATTTTGGTCATTTTTGTGAAAAGTTTCATTTTAACCTCTTATTCCGCAGCGTGTACTGGCAGTGTTAACATATCTGGGGCAAGTTGCTTACGTGCAATACGTAAACCTTTACTAATTTGGCTGATGGTTGAATCATCAAGGGCAACAAACTGTTTGCTGGTTGCGTCCCATGTGCCCGCTTTTTTACCATCGCGAGTAAGGTAAATTAGCTCTAAACGACCAATGCGTAAAAAGTCTACTTCACGCTCTTTACCATCAACATTTAATAACGCGGTATACGCTTCGATAGTGCGGCCGTAATCAACTTCAACTTGATAGGCTTCTAAAACACGGCGGAATTTTTCACTTGAATTAATGTCAGCACGATTCATCATGTCTTTTAAAGATGCGATACGCTTTTCACGCTCGTCCGTTAAAAATGGCACATCAAGCGCAACAAATTGCTCAAGGCCAGTGATCATGCGTAACATTAATGGGGTAATTTGACGCTCAATAATAGAAACCTGATCCATTGATTGGTTAATAGCTTCCATTTCACTGATTTGATTACTAAGCTGTTTGCTTAGTTGCGCGTTATAAACAGTTAAACCATCAATTTCTTTATTGAGAGTTTTAAACTGTTGTAAACGCCCTTGCATTGAATCTGCAATCTTGTCTATTTTTGTTTGTGATTGCGCAGCTGATTGATTAATTTCACTGCTTTTATCGATAACCTTATTTAGATCATTTGCTTGCACTGTCGCACTCATGGCAACAATACTAGCTAATATCAATGGTTTAACGCCTTTCATCGCATACACCTTTACTCGTTAAATTAGCGGATTTGCTAGTTGCTTTTATCAATGACCGAGATTCTATAGGTGAAAAATGACAAAGGTGTTGCGCTAAAAAGTCTGTTTTATGACAAAGGCAATAAATAACACCAATTGCAAAGTATAAAGCAGTGTTAGCTAGGTAAGTTGGCAGAGCTGAAAGTACTATCTGATGAGGTAATTAGGGGGATTTTTACAAGGCAAGTACACTACGAATGCGAGCTATGACCTGTTCCGCATCAGTATAATTTATAGCAATAGCATAATACTGCTGCTTATGTAGCAGTATTAATGAAGGAAAACCTTGCGCTGGAAGTTGCTGTACATACACTAGCTCTTGTTGAAACTGCTGTTCAAGTTGTGCACTTTGCAACAAGCTTAAAAATGCGCTGCTGTCTATATCCAGTTGCTGCGCAAAACGTACCAGCGTACTTATATCGGAAGGATTTTGTGCCTGCAAGTAATAGCCCTTTTGAATGGCTTCAAACATTGCTTGTTCTTTATTATATTGTCGCGCGGCGATCACCGCCCTACAAGCAGGGTATGTGCTGCGACGAGGCTGGCAATGAGTCCAAAAATCAAAATTAAAATCAGCCCCTGTTTCAGCGGCAATACGCCGCCAAGTTTTCTGTAAAAAGAGTTGCATATCTTCCGGCATTGGCTGATCTGAATCAGCGGCAAGCCCACCAACTTTATAAATGATCTCAAGCTCATCAGCTAACGCCGCTTGAATTCTTTGCCAACATGCTTTAAAGCCTCAACACCAGCTACACATTGGGTCATAAACATAGATAAGCTGAGTGTTATTATTCATTTATTCACCTATTAGTCATTACTCAAAACAGCGTATACTAGCCCTTTCATTAGGCGTAATATAAGTATTTGATGGCCAAAATCATGGCCATAGTTATCATTTATACTTTAAAGCGTAGTACCATTTTCTCAAGCTCATCAAATTGCTGTTTTAAGCGCGTACATTCTGCCAAGGTATTGTTTAAGTTTAGCTGACCTTGTTGTGATAACTCACTTATTGTATGAATATCGTTATCTAATGATTGAATAACCTCATTCTGCTCTGTCGTTGCATTGGCAACACCATGATTTACGTCATCAATGGCTTTAATTGCCGTTGTTACTGCCGCCATTTTATCGCCAGCGACATGTGCTTGTTTTACGCTATTGTCGCTTTCTACTAAACTGTCTTTCATCACCTTAACAGCACTGGCAGAGCCCTGTTGTAATTGACTGACTGTGTTTTCAATCTCTTGTGTTGATTGTTGAGTACGATGAGCCAGTTGCCTTACTTCATCTGCAACGACGGCAAACCCGCGCCCAGCTTCTCCCGCACGTGCAGCTTCAATCGCAGCATTTAGTGCAAGTAAATTAGTTTGTTCACTCACTCCTTTGATCACCTCAAGTACCTGGCCGATACTTGCCGAGTGCTCAGCGACATGACTAATAATGTCCTGTGCTTGGCGCATATTTTTAGAAAGCACACCGATGGCATTAATATTATCGTTTAACGAGCCTTGGCTTTGCTCCGACTGTGTATTGGCATCGGTTGCAAGCGAGGATGCATGGCTCGCGCTGCTGGAAATTTCCACTGCACTGGATGACAACTCATTAATGGCTGTGGCAACACTGTCTGTACGTTTTGTTTGATCGCTATACATACTTAATGTTGACTGCGTTTGCTCAACTAAACTTTCCACTGAACGCTCTAGTTCCACGGTAGTGGTTTTAACCTGGTCGATAGAGGTGTGAATTTTATCTATAAAAGCATTAAAATAGCGTGATAGCTCACCAAATTCGTCATTATTTTCAATGTCTAAACGACGAGTTAAGTCCCCTTCACCTTCTGCAATATCTTTAATTGCATCGCTTAAACGCTGCATTGGCCGCATTAAGTAACGTAGTGAAAATTGCATCATCAGAATAATCGCGATAATCCCTATCAACATATAGATTGCAGCCATATTTCGAAATGAAGCTACCGATGAAAACGCAATATCTTTGTTGATCACAACCCCTAAATACCAATCAACATTCTCAATACCTTTAATACGCGTGAATGAGACTAAATGGTCATCGTTGTTAAATTCAAGCTCAACGAACTCAGGCTTTAATGGCAAACTTTTACCAAACAAACTCGCCATGTTCTTATCATTAAAATCAGTATTAGGGTGACTTAAGATACGGCCATTACTGTCGAGTAAAAACCCATAACCAAACCCTAAAAAATCAATCTCATTGACTATTTTAGTGATTGTTTCCATATCAATATCAGCCCCCGCGACACCACTAAAACTGCCATTATTTAAAATCGGCGCGACCGCAGAGATAGTCAGTTCATTGGTGGTTACATCAATGTAAGGGGTGGTAAAAGCTGTGGTGGTTTTGTTTTCAACTAATTTATACCAAGGCCGGGTTGTTGCATCGTAATCAGCAGGTAGCACCACAGTTTGGAGTTTGGTCATTAAGTACAAATGTTCCATCAGGCTTGCCTATGTAGGTATTTTTAAACTCGCCCGCCATTTCTGCCGTGTTTAGCTGGCTGAGCGTTAAAACCTTAGTATCATTTTGTTGATGGGTTTTCGCCACCGACTTCACTATGGCGAGTTTATTGTTGAGCCAATTAGCAATATTTTGAGAAACTGATTGCGAACTTTCTTGTAATACCAAAGACAGTTGCTGCTGTGTTTGTGTGCGCATTGAAATAAAGTTATTGACTGTAAATAACCCGAGCACCAACACAAGTACAACTGACGCAGCAATAGTTACCTTAGTGGTAAATTTAAGCGAGCTTTGCATTACATACCTATTTTTTTATTATTGTTAGCAAGTTACTTTTAGCAAAAATAAGGCTCTTTGTCTTATTTATTCGGTAATAGTCGCTATATTACGGACAAAAACACGACAAAAGCATGATAAATCCTGCAAAACTGAATAATATACACGCGACTGATCAGTGCAGGTTAATCTGCAAAATGTGTCTTTATGACCATCAAAAACAAAAATCAATTTAAAACCTTATCGCACAAAACTGTGACAAACTGGATCGTTCCATCAGGTTTATAATATCGCGCTATTGAATACGTATTCAGAAGCAAATAGCTAAATTACTGTATTTATGAAAAATCAGGAATTAACTTTAAACTCTGGGGAATTGTTGGCGGGAAGTGAAACAGCAAAACGCATTAACAGTATCGTAAATGCGTTTTGCAATAGAACTGACAGTCAATTAATTTACTATTTGTTGCCACTTATTAGTAAGCTTGACAACATTCAGCCCATACCACGCGATAAAAATATAACACAATGCTGGCACGATAAAGCTGATCTGAATATTCACAACATCCGCAACCACGCCTTGAATTAACGGTATTAATGCTCCACCCACTATAGCTAAACACAACCAACCAGAGCCTTTACTCGTCAATGATCCTAATCCTTGGATTGCCACTGAGAAGATCGTAGGGAATAATATTGAATTAAATAAACCAATAGATAGCACCGCATACAATGCAATATTACCTTGGGTGAAAATAGTCACTAGCAGTAAAACAATGACCGCAATCGCGTTAAATGCAATGGCTTTTGAAGGGGCTATTTTTTGCAACAAGGCTGAACCGATAAACCGCCCTACCATTGCGCCGCCCCAATAATAAGCAATTAAAGCAGCGGCTGCATGCTCTTCTAAACCGGCGATATGGGCTTCTCCAAAAAAGTTAACTAAAAAACTACCTATGGCCACTTCGCCACCTACATAACAAAAAATTCCCACAACCCCCATCACTAAATGTGGTGCTTGGGTTAATGAGTGCCCTTTTGCTTTACAATCAAGTTCTTCTTTATGTGATTTAATTTCCGGTAATTTTAAAAAGGCGAAAACCACTGCAATGGTTAATAACGCAGCGGCTAAAATTAAATACGGAACCTTCACGGAATCAGCTGTGGCTGCGGTGGCTGTAAGCGAGCCCGCTGCGCCAAAAAATAAAATCCCCCCAACGTATGGACCAACTGTTGTGCCTAATGAATTAAGCGCTTGAGCTAGATTTAAACGTGAGGACGCTGTTTTTTCAGGACCAAGGGCGGCAACATAGGGATTAGCAGAGACTTGCAAAACGGTAATACCACCAGCAAGTACAAATAAAGCAGTTAAAAACAACCAATACTCATGCACAACAACCGCAGGGTAAAACAACATACAACCGATAGAAGCAACAATAAGACCGCTCAGTACCCCATTTTTATAACCAAATTTATTCACTAATATGCCAGCAGGAAGTGACACTATAAAGTAAGCCCCAAAGAAGCAAAACTGTACTAGCATCGCCTCTGTATAACTTAACTCAAATACCCCTTTTAAGCGTGGGATCAGCACATCATTTAAAACGGTAATAAATCCCCATAGGAAAAACAGGGTCGTCATTGCAGTTAAAGGTAACAGGTAATTTTTATTTTGCTGCGACTGTTCGGTGACAAAGCTTTTATTTATATTTATTTCACTCACGTGATTTTCACTCCATTAACAAGTTGCAATTGATTTTACACACTCTAAAAAGAAGATCACATATTATTACTTGGATCGTTCCACGAATATAATTACATACTAAAGCCCTGAATAAGTATTTACACCCGTGATAATTCACTATTAGTTTGCTTTCACGACAATGAATTTAGATTAATTAGTTCTCTTTTCTGCAAGCTGCAAAATGGTTGCTATAATTTAATTCGCCAATTGTGTTTTGAGATAGGAACTCGTATGAAGCAAAAATTACTTGCCCCGCTGTTTGCAATAGTATGTGTGTTTAGCAGTTATAGTTATGCAGATCAGTGGCAGTATAAAATTGAACCTTATTTGATGTTGACGAGTATTGATGGCGACTAAAGTATTGGTACAGTAGACGCACCCTTGGCAGTAGATTTTGTCACCATTTTAAATAATCTCGATAGCGCCTTTATGCTACGATTTGAAGCGTTTCACCAATCTAATTGGGGAGTCATGGCTGACTGGGCGTATATGGATTTAAGTAAGTCGCACCAACAAGCCAAACTCGGTGTATTCAATGCGCGGGTTAGGCAAGGTGTGCTTGAAGTGGCTCTCGCTCATAAACAATCAAGTCCAAGTGTTGGGCAGTGGATAAATTACGTAGGCCTTCGTCGCTGGGATAATACATATCAATTTGACCTTGAACCAAACAATTTTCCACAAACAGCACTTGTAGATAGAGATGAAGACTGGATCGATATTATTCTGGGTTTTAAAATTGATAAACCCATTAATAACAACTGGCTGTTTAGCACCTCTGGGGATATTGGCGGCTTTGGTCTGGCAGCTAAATTAACCGGTAGCTTAAAATTAGGTGTTAGTTACCATATAAGCGATGAATGGGATGCCTCCTTGTTATACAAAGGTACGTATGTTGACTACAACACTGGAGATGAAGCAGATCACAGTTACTTTAGTTACAAAACAATCACCCATGGGCCGATCATCAGTGCCAGTTATCAATTTTAACCGTCAGCATAAAAGTGTCATTGCGACACTTTTTGCCACTTCATTTTATTATTTGTATCACGGCTTTGAATGATAGTTGCATCACAGCTTGCTATACCACCAAGTTTTGCAAGGCGGTCATAGAGCACCACATTACAAGTTGCAGCTAAATTCATACAGCCAATAGTTGGAATATAGACAACTTCATCACACCATTTCAGGACATCTTTACTGATCGAGCCATCTTCTGGGCCAAAAATATAAAATGCATTTTCAGGATGAACAAACTCAGGTAATGGCGTAGCCCCTTCAATTAATTCAATCACCACTACGGTCGCACCTTCAGGCTTAGCTAATGCTAGGTCGGTCACACTCGTTAAAGGAATACGTTGGACTACATTTTTAGTATCAGTATGAAATTTTTGGGCATTTAAATATCGCGTACCAGTGAAGAACACTTGCTCAGCGCCATAACATCCAGCGGCACGCAGTACGGCTCCCACATTGCTTGGGCTTTTAGGATTGATCAAACCAATTTTTGCTGTCATTAATCGCAATCCTTCATTGGCCATTGAGCAACATATAAGTCAAAGTCATCAAAATCTACATCACAATCTTTTACAGTTTTACCTTGCACTGAAATATCAAGCTGATGCATTTTTTCTTTACTACCATTATTAAGTAACGGGTGCCATGAGGCCAGCCCTCGCCCTTCATGTAAGCGTCGATAACTACAACTTGGCGGCATAAAGAAAATACTTGCTAAGTTCTCTTTGGTTAATTTGACACAACTTGGCACCAGAGTTTGACGATTTGCATAATCACTACAGCCACAGCTTTGCTCGTCTAAATACTGGCAAGCAATGCTAGTAAAAAGCAGCTCTTCACCTTCGCGCAGTTGCTCTGTTACAGTGAATTCATCATCATATTCACTGTCAATTAATGTATTCAAACAACATTTACCGCAGCCATCACAAATGGCTTCCCATTCATTTTGTGACATTTGCTCGAGTGATTTTTTAAGCCAAAATTGGTTTTCTAACATAGTTAAACTCAGCGCCCCATTGAGCGCGCATTTTAACGTAATCAACAACGGCGCGCAAAGCACAATAGCAATACGCGCCGTTTTAACTACTTATTGCTGCTTTTCAACCCAACGTTTGATCTTTGCTTCTAGAATTGGCATTGGCAGTGCACCGTCAATCAGTATTTGCGTATGAAATTCTTTAATATCGAATTTATCGCCCAACACTTGTTTGCAGTAATCGCGCAATTCTTGAATTTTAAATTGCCCTAATTTGTAAGACAGTGCTTGGCCAGGCCAAGCAATATAACGCTCAACTTCTGCGGTAACATCACTCAAAGCCATTGAGGAATTAGCAAGCATATAGTCAATCCCTTGCTGACGAGTCCAACCTTTGGCATGAAAGCCAGTATCAAGCACTAAGCGCATAGCACGCAATTGTTCATCAGATAAACGGCCATACCACATATACGGATCGGTAAATAAGCCCAACTCTTTACCTAAACTTTCGGCATATAAAGCCCAGCCTTCGGCAAATACAGTGTAACCACCAAATTTACGAAACTCAGGTAATGATTCG
The DNA here is from genome assembly GCF_030436385.1 of Pseudoalteromonas sp. KG3. NCBI lineage: Bacteria > Pseudomonadati > Pseudomonadota > Gammaproteobacteria > Alteromonadales > Pseudoalteromonadaceae > Pseudoalteromonas > Pseudoalteromonas sp. KG3. The sequence goes on along the minus strand of NZ_CP098524.1, from coordinate 597,909 downwards.
ACTTCTTGCTGCAAGGCAATTTGAAAATGATGCCCAGGCGCTGCTTCATGAATAGAGAGTGTTTCGAGTAAAAATTTTGGCTGCGCTTTTAAATTGAAGGTATTGATATAAAAAATACCAGGTCGAGAGCCATCTGGCGCAGGTGATTGATACGACGCTCCAGCGGCTGATTCAGCTCGAAAATCTTCCACCGCCTTCACAATATAATCAGCTTTTGGCACTATGTTAAACAATTTAGGCACACGTGCGTCAATCTTTAACTTTACGGCTTCATAGGCCGCAATTAATTGCTCTGGCGTATCAAAATAAAACTCATCAGAATCACGTAAATGAGTGAAAAATTCGCTTAAATCGCCTTTAAAGCCTACCGTTTCCTTTACTGTTTTCATCTCATTAAGGATACGCGATACTTCCTTTAGACCAATTTCATGAATTTCATCTGCAGATAAACTCAAGGTGGTGTTTTGCTTTATTTGGTATTCATACCATGCCTTACCATTAGGTAAATCACTATAGCCGACTGTTTCACGACTATTAGGAATATACGTCGTGGCTAAAAACTCACTCATTTTTGCATACGCAGGTACTAGTTGTTCCATGATAAGCGCACTGTACTGCTTAGTGAGTTGTTGTTTTTGTTCAGCACTAAAATTAGCAGGCAGCTGCTTTATCGGGCTATAAAAAAGTGATTGTTCTGCACTGGTAACTATGTGCGCTTGAAACTGTGGTAATAATTTTTCTGCAAGTGCTTTTGGTAATACAATCCCCTGCTCTATACCTTGACGCATTGCCTCTTGCACTGATGATAACCAAGTTACAAAACCTTGGGCACGGCTAATGAAGTTTTCATAGTCTTGAAAAGTTTCAAATGGTTGTGCGCTTTGTGCTGAGCCTAAACCGGCAAAATCATTATGCGCTCCAGACATTTGATCAATAGGAAGTAAATAACTTGGAAATTGAAAGCCTTCGATTGTCAGGGCTAAATCTCGTTCGAGTATTTCGTAACTCAATAACGCTTGTCCCGTTAATTGCTGCTTATTTATACTAGCTAAACGTTGTTGATAATCTTTATAAAAAGCCTGTTGTGTGGCTCTGTTTTGTTCACTGATCGGTGCTATAAATTGATTGTCATATTGACTGTAACCAATATATGTAGCAAACAGTGGGGAAAATTGCAGTGACTCAACAAAATACTGCTCTACCAATGTATTTAGTTGTTGGTTTGCGTTTTGTGTCGCTTGCGTAGTTACTGCTGATTGCTTAAGTTCATTGTTATTAGTTGTATTTGAACATCCAGCTAATGCGCTGAGTACACCAGCAACAAGCAAGGTTACCTTAAATTTATTCATAATTTTCCCTGAGTGTAAGTAGTGAAGGGATTATGCGACTTTCCATTGCTTAAATAAAGAAAATACGCCAGTTAGCGCGTTTTGTTTACAGCCGAAAAACTGCTTGCTACATTGCCATATTAAATAATCAACAATTAGAAAAACAATGAATAAATTATCATTAGCTACTGCTGTCAGCTTAGCATTTGTCAGTGCTTTTAACGCCCATGCAACCACATACATTAGTGCCAAAGCTATGCTTGATGTGAATAATGGCAAGATAATTAATGCTCCACTGATTCAAATCGATGAAGGTATTATTACTAAAATAACGAAAGGTAAAGCACCGCAGCTGCAAGCTGGTGATCACCATATTGAACTTCCCGAGCTTACGCTTGTGCCGGGCTTAATGGATATGCATGTGCATTTAACCAGCGATCCGACCGTACCGCGCAGCGAGCGCATTGGTCAATCAATTCCACGCAAAGCAATTAAAGCAGCTTACTTTGCCGAAAAAACCCTGATGGCTGGATTTACTACATTACGTAACGTGGGAGCTGAAGGTTATAGCGTAATTGCAGTGCGTGATGGTATCGAATCCGGCGACATTATTGGCCCACGTATTTGGGCTGCCGGTCCATCACTAGGGGTCACTGGTGGACACTGTGATAATAACCGCCTGCCCCCTGAAATGAAATATACCGCTGAAGGTGTTGCCAATGGTCCTTGGGCAGTGCGCGAAAAAGTCCGTGAAAACATCAAATACGGTGCCAATGTTATTAAGTTTTGTGCCACAGGTGGCGTGTTCTCAAAGGGCACAAAAGTCGGTATTCAACAATATAGCCAAGACGAAATGAATGCGATTGTTGATGAAGCCCATATGCGCGGCTTAACCGTTGCAGCTCATGCACATGGCACCAGTGGCATAAAAGCAGCGATTGTCGCCGGTGTAGATAGTGTTGAGCATGTTAGTTTTGTTGATGATGAAGCAATCAAGCTTGCCAAAGAAAAAGGCACTTGGTTTTCAATGGATATTTATAACACGGAATATACCTTAACCTATGGCGAGCAAAATGGCGTTGCTGAAGAAAACCTCGCAAAAGAGCGCCAAGTTTCTAAAAAGCAACGTGATAGCTTTAGCCGCGCAGTAAAAGCGGGCGTAAATATGGTGTTTGGTACCGATGCCGCCATTTACCCCCATGGTGATAATGCAAAACAGTTTGCTCGGATGGTTGAATTTGGCATGACACCATTGCAAGCTATTCAAGCAGCCACGATCAATGGCGCAAAACTGTTAAAAGTTGAAAACCAACTAGGGCAAATTAAACCAGGATTTGCAGCAGATATCATCGCAGTTAAAGGCAACCCTTTAGAGAATATTACGCTTTTAGAAAATGTTGAATTTGTCATGAAAGCTGGAACAACTTATAAATAATTATTGAGAGGGGCTGATGCCCCCTCACTAAGCTTAAGTTGCACAGCCCATCAATGTGAATCAAGTGAAAACAAAAGGTTAGCAATATATAGTAAAATTAATAATTTGCCTTTATTAGGTAATTAACACCTGAAATACAAATGCAACACATTATCATTTCGAAAAACAATTCAATGATAACGATTATGACAACGCATAAACTTTCACTACTTACCCTCGCCTGCTTAACGTCTTACAGCTCTTTAGCTGCAGAGCAAGCTGACATGGAACATATCTCGGTTTACCAAAAACAAAACCATGTTGTACTAAATTCAGGTTTAGCCACTAAGTCTGATATGTCGTTAATGGAAACACCGGCACCAATCGTGGTGGTTGACCAAGAACTGATAAATTCACAAGGTGTAGATAACTTACAAGATTTAGCCCGTAACATTAGTGGCGTAACGCAAGCCGGAAATAACTATGGTATTGGTGATAACTTAGTGATCCGTGGCCTAGGTGCAAATTATACTTATGATGGTATGTATGGCGGTGCAGGACTTGGTAACACATTCAATCCAACTCGTTCACTAACCAATGTTGAAGCTGTGGAAGTTCTCAAAGGCCCTGCCACAGGTTTATATGGCATGGGTAGCGCGGGTGGTGTAATAAATCTAATTGAAAAGAAACCACAGTTCGATGCCAAGCACACAGTTCAAGCAGAAGTCGGCCAATGGAACAGCTACTCGCTTTCATTTGATAGTACAGATGCAATGTAAGCGCGCATTTAAGCAGTGCGCTTAGCTATAATCGAAGTCTAGCTGCACATTCCACGGCATTAGGTCGGTAAAATCATCATCACCCTCATCTCGATTCGGCAACGTTTTAAATAAATGCACAAAGTAGTAATAAGGATTGATGTCATTGGCACGACACGTCATCACAATACTATAGAGTGTGGCGCTTGCTTGGGCACCATTAATTGACTTTGAGAATAGCCAGTTTTTCCTACCAGTGGTAAACGGCCGAATATCTCGCTCAGTAATATTATTATCAATCCCTAGTTCGCCATCTTCACTATATCGCATTAATTTCGGCCATTGATTAAGTGTGTATTTTATCGCTTTGCCAATATAACTCCCCGCCGTTACTTTACCTTCGGCTTCATCAAGCCACGCTTTAAAGTGCATTAATATGGGTAAGGCTTTTTCTTGTCGTAACTGATACCGCGCTTGAGGGGATAACTGTTTGTTTTTAGCCTGGGTTTCCAGTTTATATAATTGGCTGATAAAGCTGATGGCTTTATGCGCTCGACCTTTGTTTTTCGACTCTGCTTTTAAGGCATCGTTATATTTGCGTCTAGCGTGTGCCCAACAACCAACAGGGGTAATGCCTTCAATACCGTCATAAACACGGTAACCGTCGCACTGTAAATAGCCTTGATAACCGGCAAGAAATTCTTTTGCGCAAGCGCGACTTCGACCTGCTTGGTAATCGTAAATCACGACAGGCTCATGGCTAACCTCATTGCTGCGATAAACCCACATGTAGGAATTGCTGCTAGGATTGTCACCTTCATCTAAGACTTGTGTACGGGTTTCATCGGCACATAAACTGTGCTCATTAAGCAAGTGACGTTGCATGGCTGCCACTAAGGGGCTGATTAGCAGGCCCGCTTTAATACACCAATTAGCTAATGTTCCGCGCGATAGTTCAAGGCCGCCACGGCCCAGTATTTCAACGAAACGATAAAGCGGTAAGGCATCGCAGTATTTGCCTGTCACAACCGCCGCTAATGCCTCGGGACTGGCAATACTCCCCGGTATCGGTTGTTTAGGTTTAGGCGCGGTGATGATTTTACTGGTCAATTGTTCATGCTCGCAATGTCTGCAAGCATATTTAAATTGTTTGTGCTTAATGACGCTGACTTTCGCCGGAATAATTTTAACTTGTTCGCTGTCTTCACTACCACATTGATGTAGTTGCTCACCGCAACACTGACACGTTAACTCGGTTAAGGTGTGCTCAACCTCTTCTCGTTCAAAGTGCTCAGCCAGCGTTTGTTTGCCTTTCTTATGGTGTTTAGGCGGCTCAGTCGTTTTATGCTGCTCCGCTTCATTGAAGGTGCCCCGTGGGGCTTTTTCACTTTTTTTACCGTATTTTTGGGATTTACTTAACTTAAGCTCAGCAAGCAAGTGGTCAATCCGCGATTGCATTTCAACCTTATCTTCTTGTAAAGCATCAAGCTTAGCCTGCATAAGTGCAAGCTGATTTTGTAGTTCGGTGATGAGAATAGTGTCTGGCATTTTAATAGCATGACACATGGGAAAGATCGTTCAAGTAAAAAAAACGATCTGATTAATTTACATCACCGATAACCCCGATAAAGTCGGGTGCCGTGTTTGATTACTGACCGGTAACCCTGATAGCAACCACTGTAATTGGCGTTGCTCGATGCCCATAGCCGTGTGTTCATTAGTCTGTTTTGGCCACTGAAATCGTCCTTGTTCTAAACGACGATAATAGAGCCAAAAACCGTTGGTATCCCAAAATAAAATCTTTAATTTATCGCGTTGTTTATTACAAAAAACGAACCACGCTTGGCTTAAAGGATCGAGAGATAGGGTATCGCTGACAATAATACTTAGGCCATTGATTGATTTGCGCATGTCGGTGAACCCCGTGACCAAGTAAACTTGGTGTGTGCAAGGTGTCACAGTACGCTCAATAATTTGGCTAGCGTTTGGTTAGCTAATGTCGACTCGAAGTCTATTTGATAGCCGTTTGGTGTGGTGAGTTTAATGATTGAAGGTTGCGTAAAGGCTTGCTCATGAATAACAAACGGGATCACCTGTTGCTTTTTAACCCTTACCGTTTCATCAGAAAGGCGTTTACGCCAAACATAGAAAGTCGATGCGTTAATGTTGTTATCACGACAAAATTGAATGGTGGCTAAACCACTCGATTTTTGCTGCTCAAAAATGCCTTGCCAGTGTTTTATTTTTTGCTGTTTATTCATAATTACCTCAGGTTAATATGCTGAGTAAATTATGCATAGGTGCCATTAACATTGGTATGTGGGGCTAATTACGCGCTTACGATGCAATCACCGATAACCTAGCTTATAGAGTTAACGCTAAAACCGCTCGCAGTGACGGCTACCGCGATTTAAAAGATGACCGTGATGAAATCTACACCGCATTAAAATATGTGTTCAATGACCACCAAGATATCATGATCTCAGCCGCTTATATCAAGGATGCCATTGCAGTTGATTCCATTGGCCACCCTATCCGTATTTATAATGCGCAGTCGGTAAATGGTAAAACCGCCGGCCAAGTAACTGCGGATGATTTAATCAATGATCCAAGCACTGCAGGGCTGCAATTATCTGATGCACAGCGCCAACAACTCGCTAATTCACTTGCAGCGTCTGATGGCTTAACCCCGTATAAATTTGGTCATCGCGGTATTATCTCACCGATGGCAAAAGATAATGAAGGTGAAGAGCTGCGCTTTAAGCTGACTCATAACTATTACCTCACTGATGATTTATTTTTAAATCAACAACTACAATACCGTAATTATGAATCGAGTTTTGCCCGTCAAACCGGTGCCTATAACTATGTGTATTGGCAGCGCAACGGGGTTATCAATGCAGATCCTCGCGCACCGCTGGTAGTTGATGATGTGCTTTACCCATTTGCAGCGCGCAGACAAGAATATCGCCAAGTCGAAGCGGATGAAAAGTCGTGGCAATATTTTGCAGATCTACGCTATGACTTTAGCCTAGGTGATATAGAAAACGAATTCTTAGTTAATGCCAACTATGAAGACCGTGATATTCGTTTTACCCAATACTCTATCTGGGATAAAGACTACACCTTAAAAGATAAAAATGGCGCTATTAGCTATCAAGGTGCTTTACCTTATATTTTAGATATCCGTAATCCTAATTGGGGTGATGGACAGTTCACTGATTACGATCCGCTAAAAACCAGTAACTACAATAAGAAAGTACAAGCATGGGGCTTAGGGCTGCAACATGTAGCCTACATTCACGATACTTTTACGACGAGAATAGGCGTTGCTTATAACGAAATTACTCAAAAGTATGAACACTTAGGTGTCGATGCGCGATATCGTGCCAGTGCCGCAGCGGCAACCCCACAAGCTAGCACATCAGATAACGGCTTAACCTATAATTTAGGAGCAACCTACAAACCAACTGATGACTTGTCTATTTTCATTAACCATTCTAAGGGCCGCACCGCGTATAGCGTTTTAGGCTCGGTGGCAGGCAATGAGGCCGACCGCGATGATGCAGAGTCACTCAGCACTGACTTAGGTATCAGAATGAAAGGCTTTGACGATCAATTACTCGCCTCACTAGTTGTATTTGATACCGCAAGAACTAACTTAGAGTATGCAAACCCTGCCTTTGATGACACAAAACCCGATCCAACAATTCCTGAACGCTTTTTTGATGGTGAAGAAAAAACGAAGGGTGTAGAGCTTGATTTAAATGCCTATTTAAATGAGCAATGGAAAGTCAATATCAACGGTGTGTATCAAGATGCACGTGAGCAGAAAAATCCAAATGTGAGCACATTTGCTGCACGTCAAAAAGGTGTGCCTTATGTAACAGCAAGCACATGGTTAACATACAGTGCTCAGTGGTTTGAACTAGCCCAGCCACTAAAAATAAGTGCCGGTGTTAAATACGTGGATGATCGCAGTACAAACTCATCATCATTCGGCATTCCTGATGGTTATGTACCAAGCTATACCATTTATGATGCAGCACTGAGTTACAACACCGATAAATGGGGTATACAGCTCAACTTAAACAACCTGTTTAATAAAGTGTATTATTCAAAAGCCATGTTTTTGGGTGGTATGCCAGGCGAAGAACGCAATGCAAAATTAACCTTAAGTTATAAGCTTTAAAGTAATGAAATAAAGCGCACAAAATGCTTGTGCGCTTTTTTACGTTTACATAGTGACGACTATACGGCCATTGATCTCACCTTTGAGCATATCGTCAAAAATGTCATTAATATCCTCTAAGTGCTTTTCTTCAATTATTGCTTTAACCTTACCTTGGGCTGCAAACTCTAAGCATTCTTGTAAGTCTTTACGAGTGCCAACAATAGAACCCACGACTGACACGCCATTTAGCACAGTATCAAAAATAGGCAACGGCATATCCTCTGAGGGTAGACCCACTAATACACACTTGCCACCACGGCGAACACTTTTATATGCTTGCTCAAATCCCGCTTTAGACACCGCAGTACACACCACGGCATGGGCGCCACCTACTTGCTCAAAGATAGCCTCACTCGGCACGCATTCTTTAAAGTCCAGTGTGATATCAGCACCTAACTCTGTTGCTAGAGCTAGTTTCTCTTTGCCAGTATCAACGGCAATCACATTTAAGCCCATGGCTTTTGCATATTGCACTGCTAAGTGACCAAGACCACCTACGCCAACAATGGCAACCCACTGCCCCGGTTTAGCGCCTGATACTTTTAAAGCCTTATAAGTTGTAACACCAGCACAAAATAACGGCGCGGCCTCTGCAAAACCTAAACCATCAGGAATTTTAACCACATAATCACCATGCGCTAAGCAATACTCTGCATAACCACCATCAACTGAATAACCGGTATTATGCTGTGAAAGACATAAGGTTTCTTTGCCATCTAAACAAAATTCACAATGACCACACGCACTATATAGCCACGGGATACCAACACGATCTCCAACTTGTAAATGAGTGATATTGCTACCTAGTTGTTCGATTACTCCTACGCCCTCATGGCCCGGCACTAAGGGCATTTTAGGCTTTACTGGCCAATCACCATGACAGGCATGTAAATCCGTGTGGCACACACCACATGCGGCAATTTTTACCAGCACATCATTCGCCCCTACAGTTGGGATGGGTAAATCTGTAATTTCTAAACGGCCTTTGTATTGAGTATTAATTGCAGCTTTCATATTTATTCCTTCGTTGGTGAGAGAGTCTTATCATTAAGAATCGGGGGTATTCACTGTTGTTTAAGATACAACTTACTCTAATATAACTGAGCAAATATTAATCTACATCAAACTTTGGTAGTAAAATTTTATGCCTCGGTAGATCTTAATGGTTAATCCTACTCTAAAATCTTGCTATCGCGTTCCAGCGTGCTAGCATAGCTTTCATTATTTATTGAAACTTGAGCAGCAATGACATTATCAGATAAGAATTTTGCTTTTGTAATGCACTGTGGTGAGATGGGTAGCCGTTGGGGCTTCAATCGTACTATAGGGCAAATGTGTGGGCTATTGATCATCACTAAAGAGCCTATGACAGCAAATGAAATAGCCGATGCCTTAAGCATCTCTCGTGGTAATGTCAGCATGGGGATCAAAGAACTGCAATCGTGGCGTTTGATAAAAGTGCATCATATTCCTGGTGACAGAAAAGAATATTATGCGCCAGCCGGTACTATTTGGGATATGGCAAACCGCGTATTCGAGGAACGTAAAAAGCGTGAAATCGACCCTACTCTCAGTTTACTCAGAGATAATTTGCTTGAGCCTGCAACCAACGACGATGAAAAGTTTGCGCAACAACAAATGCATGAAATTCATGATCTACTCGAAACTGTCACTAAATGGTCTTCAGAACTACAACGCTTAAGCCCTGAACAACTGCAAAGCTTAATGAAACTAGGCTCAGGTATCGGTAAAGTACTCGACTTTAAAGACAAGATATTGAAGAAGTGAATAAGAGTTCAAAAATTCTTACTCTGTGCAGCGCGAAGCGTCTTTGTGTTCTCTGTGGTGAATAAATAGATAAGTTGTTCCTGTAAGCTCGCAGATAAATAATTCATTTAATCGTACATTTAATTGTAACTTGATAAGCAAAGGGGCAAAACAACTTGCCCCCTGATGACTAAAATTATACGTCAACACCACCTAGCACCTTGTCTAGTTGCATTTCTGTCAAAACACGATCTTGGATAGGTTGTTTAGCTGCGTTTATTTCATCTACACCCCAAACTAAACCAACTGCTGTGCGTGTTGGGCGTTTACCTTTAGGCATGTCTGCTAGCGCTAAATAGGCATCTACCACCATTTGTGGATTAGGCGCTTGATCGCTCTGCATAAATTTACCGAATTCCTCGAACATAGCAGTAGGAATGTTTGCCAATTCACCGTAGCTGTCCAGTATGTCTGTGCGTGATGGTTGTTGTCCTGAAGCACTTAGACCTGTAGGGAATGGCCCTGGTTGTACGATGGCGACATCGATGCCGAATGGTGCTACTTCGTAGCGTAAACCTTGGAGGTAGCCTTCTAAAGCATGTTTTGTCGCTGCGTAAGTAGAGAAATACGGCGCTGAAATTTGGCCAACCATTGATGAGGTATTGATGATCAGGCCAGACTTAGCTTCACGCATCGCAGGCAAAACTGCCAGAATAGTACGCATAGCGCCATAGTAGTTGGTTTCCATCTGCTCGCGAGCTTGATCAATGCTAAATGCTTCTGTAATGCCAAGATACATTACGCCAGCATTGTTTAGTAACACATCAATTTTTCCCGCTTTATCTAGCACACTCGCAATGGCGGTTTTGACAGAATCGTCGTTAGTAACATCCATATCAACAACCTGAATAGAATCGCTATACGCTTCTAATTCGGCTTTAACTGCAGCGTTTTTGCCTTCAGGGCCGCGCATAGTAGCGAACACTAGATAGCCTTTATCAGCAAAATCTTTTACTGACTTTTGACCAAATCCACTGCTACTACCTGTGATAACGATGCTTTTTTGTGTTTCGTTCATTATTCTTTCCTATTTGCTTTGCCTAATTAAATACCAGCCGGTACAAAAAACCGTAAAGAACAGCCTGTCAAATTAAAATACCGAGTGGTACAAAATGATTTCAAATACAGTTAAGCCCGTTAGAAGGAGTCCAAAGACCTTAGATCGCGATCATGTTTTAGATGTGGCAATGGATTCTTACTGGAAAGACAATATAGGTAATTTATCCCTTAATGAAATTTGCAGAAGATCGGGTGTATCTAAACCTGGTCTTTACCGTGAATTTTCTAATGAAGATGGCTTGATGAAAGCTGTCCTGATTAGGTATCAGGAGCAAGTGTTAGAGCCTGTGCAGCAGATGCTAAATAGTGACGTTCCATTTAAAGAGGCCCTTGATAACCTTATATCGTTTGCCACTTCAGTTAATTGTCATGATGAATCTCCCAATGGCTGTCTTTTTATAAAAATGCGCGAATCACGAGTACATTTGGGAAAAGAAACACAAGCGCAAATAGATTTTCTTGAAAAGCAGGGATTAGTTTTTTTCAAGAAATGGGTAGAGCGTTCAAAGACTAAGGGAGAGTTTTCTGTGGACATGTCATCGGAATTTGTTGCTACTTATATTGACGCGCAGCTAAGCAATGCATCGACACAACTAGCTCGAGGTGTGACCCCTGAAACGGTAAAAAAGATATTATTAGTCGCTTTTTCTGTGCTGGAATGACTACGCCAGCTAGTTCAGTTCTAAGACATTTTTTCAACAAAGGTTGAAAAGAGAACTTTCTGACTCAAATCAGCACAATAATTCGCATCAGTATGTAGATTTATTTTGGTTAGTGTCAAATTTGATATTCAGAGCAAAGCCTAGTTGAACTCATAGTTCTCTAACTAAGTTCGACTGTGAGCAATACCCGGCTATTGATAATAGCTAATTAAGTAGTCAAACGTTGTTTGCTCAGATATTCAAGGATATAAGCGACGCGCGTATATTATTCCACTTAGCTTTGTTTAAAAGATATTAGAAAACTTAATGATAGTAATATCTTAGTTAATTTGTTAAAAATATATAAAGTATAAATATGAGTGTGGTCTGAGCAGAAAGATCCGCCCTTCGCGCACTATAAAATTGTTAGAACTTAGGAAAATAAATGAAAACTGAAGTATTGATTCTAGTACCTGATGATGAGCAGTTTTGTTGTTCAAAAAGTGCATTCGATAGTTTTTTAAAGGTCGATGCTCTCCTTACAATTTCGGGTAGGAAGATTGCTTATAAAAGAACCCCACGATCAAAAGATATTATTTCTGCTAAATACAAAGTAGAAACTAATAATGTTAGTACCAAAAACGAAAGATACTTCTTGTTGGCAATAGAATCAGATGATGACCAAAAAATTGATGAATTCTCAGAGCTATCCGAAAGAGTAAAAAGTATCGTTGAATGAATTTCTCCTGGAAAAACCAAAGTTAATACAATTTGGGACGATGTCGGAAGGCATTATGCAGAAAAAGCATACCCAATAATAAATGAGGTTGAGAACCTCATGCGTAAATTAATTTCAAAGTTCATGCTAATTAATGTAGGCGTAAATTGGTCTGAAGATGCCATGATACCAGATCTTATGAAAAAAATTGAAAACTATGATGAGGCTGATCCATATTTAAATGATCTATACAAGCTTGATTTTATTCATTTGAATCAAGTTTTATTTGATAAAAAAGAGATATTTCTTTGGATGATTTGGACAAAATCTTGTCGAAAACTAAATTTGATGAAAAAGACCAAGATTTAATTAAAAAATATATCCCTAGATCAAATTGGGAAAAATATTTTTCTGACCTCATTGATGAAAAGGAAGATAGCCTAAAAGATAAATGGAAAAGGCTTTATAAGTTAAGAAATAAAGTTGCTCATAATCGATACGTTAAAAAGTCAGATTTTGAGCAAATAAAAGGTTTATCTAATAATATAAAATCTGTGATTGATAAAGCTTCAGCTAAGTTAGTAGAAATTGACTTAACAGAAGAAGACAGAGAGTCGATTATATTTACCTATAACCTTACATCACCATCCCCCTGTGTCAGGATAGTTGTCGCCTCTAACTTTTAATAGAGGCAGATATAATGAGACGTCGATTTACACAAGAATTTAAAGTTCAAGCGGTTGAAAAAGCATTATCTCAATGTGATGATGTTCGCTTAGAAGATATTGCAGATGATTTAGGTGTCGGTTATTCAACGTTACAGCGTTGGATAGCACTCGCAAAAAAACATCAACTTGAAACACACCAGACGGGTAGCCAAATGACAGCAGAAAAACGACCACAAGACTGGAGTTTAGAAGAAAGACTCAGCGCGATTATTGACTGTGGTCATTTAGATGAAACAGCCATTAATGAATACTGTCGTAATAAAGGGCTTTACCCGCATCATATTAAGCAGTGGAAGCAAGATTTTGCCCAAGGACCTACAACGAAACTAGCTAAATCAGACAGTAAACAGCTTAAGCAAGAGATAAAACAGCTGCAAAAAGAACTGAATCGTAAAGATAAGGCCTTAGCTGAAACAGCCGCTCTGCTTGTTCTCAAAAAAAAAGCGGATGCACTCTGGGGTTTCAACGAGGACGATTAACAACACTGGCTGAGCGACATGAATTAATAAAGCTTATTACAAACGCGCAGGATTCTGGGGCAAGGAAAGAAAAAGCATGTGAGTTACTTGGGCTGACGGTAAGAACCGTTCAACGTTGGATTGAAGCTGACAATATGACTGACAAGCGAACAAGTACGATAAAACGGCCACCAAACCGTCTCACAGAGTTAGAGCGACAGCGTATTATTAATACGGTTAACTCAACTGAGTATGGGCATTTACCGGCCAGTAAAATAGTCCCTAAGCTGCTTGATAACGGCATATGGATAGCGTCTGAAAGTTCATTTTATCGTGTCATGAAGGCACATAACTTATTAACACATAGAGAAAAAGTAAAGCCGGCAAAGCCGATGAAAAAGCCAAGAGCATTGAAGGCAGTGCGTGCAAATGAAGTGTATACCTGGGATATCACCTATTTACCAACGAGCGTAAAAGGGCAATTTTTATACTTATATTTAGTGATGGACATTTTTAGTCGAAAGGTTGTCGGTTGGCAAATTCACGACACACAATTAAGTGAATTAGCCGCAGATTTAATGAAGGATATTTGCAGTCGAGAGCAAATAAAGCGAGAGCAAGTTACGTTGCACTCAGATAATGGCAGCCCAATGAAAGGCGCGACATTGTTGGCAACATTACAGGAGCTAGGCATTGTGCCATCATTTAGCCGACCGTCAGTAAGTAATGACAACCCGTACTCTGAGTCGTTATTTAAAACGTTAAAGTATCGCCCAGAATACCCAGAAAAGGCATTTGAAGATATAAGCGCAGCAAGAGAATGGGTAAGCGGATTCGTTGATTGGTACAATAATGAGCACCTACACAGTGGTATAAAATTTGTGACGCCAAATCAACGTCATTCAGGTTTAGATAAAGAGATATTAGCCAAGCGTCAGCAGGTAAACGATGCTGCTAAATTGAATAACCCAAGTCGTTGGTCAGGAAAGTCACGAGATTGGTCAATGATAAACGAAGTAAATTTGAATCCTGAGAAAAAAGAAGAAATGCGGGCGGCATAAAATTTAACTTGAGGCGACAACTAACTTGAAAAACTCCGTTGTGAATAATTCTCTTAAAGCTCTTTTACACTAATGTTTAACAAACAAAAGCGCGAGATAAACTCGCGCTTACAGTAAACTCCCCTAGCGCCTAGTCACCTATTAAATCGCTGGATAACCAATGCGATCAGACAAATAACCAACACTGGTAGCGAAGTAGTATGAACGGTTCCAATGCATTAGCGCTTTGTAGTTGTCATACGCTAAGTACATACGTCCGCCCATGTCATCAGGCATAACTAACGCTGCTGTGACGTCAACATTAGGTAAATCAGTGCCGTCCATTTTACGAAGGCCAAGTGCCTGCCAATCAGCTAATGAACGCTCTGATTTAGCCCAATACTCAAGCCACTGAGTGCGTGTTTTTGTGCCACGTTGTAATACATAGCTTTGATCAAACCCATCCGGTAATTGCACCTGACGGCCCCACGTTAGCTCGTCATTCCAACCAGCCTGTTTTAAATAATTAGCAATCGATGCAAAGGCATCAGCTTGGGTGGTCCAAATATCTTTGCGGCCGTCTTTGTCGTAATCAACCGCGTAGGCGTTAAATGAGGTAGGCATAAATTGCGTTTGCCCCATCGCACCGGCCCACGAGCCTTTAAATTTGTCTAAGGTGATATGCCCTTCTTTGAGGATATCCAATGCGGCCCATAATTGATTTTTGTACATGGTTTCACGACGACCATCAAACGCGAGTGTAACCACTGACGCAATAACATTGTGACCACCTTGAATTTTACCAAAGTTACTTTCAAGGCCCCACAAAGCAACAATAAAACGTGCTTGTACACCAAACTCAGCAGCCACTTGTTCTAAGATTTCTTTATTTTCAGCGTATAGCTTACGCGCGCGGTCAATTTTCCATTGCGGCACCCGTTTAGGTAAGTAGGTTTCGAGGGTTTCTTTTACTTCAGGCTGATTTTTATCTGCTGAAATCACTTTTTCTTTAAAGTGTGCTGTAGCAAAGGCATCTTCAATTAATTGGCTATCATAGCCTTTTTGCGCGGCTTCTTGTTTTAAGCCTGCTACATATTCATCAAACTGTGCTTGAGTCTTGGCCAGTGCCGATGTACTAATACAGGCACTGCATAAAATTGCAGCCAATTTTGTCATTATATGTTTAGTCACTATCAACTCCATTTTGTTTTCTGTGCTCAGCTAATAAGTTTGTTTGTGGTGGTGGTAATTGCAAGTAAAACCCATTATCTGTTAACGCTTGCTTAACTTGATCTAAATCAGCCACGCCTAATTGCACACGCTTAGCCAAATTTATTAGCATCACATACTGTGGTTTACCAAACATTGCCATTAAAGGTTCCGGAACCTTACTAAAATCATCTCTTTTTTCTACAAAAAGGAAGGTATCCGCTTTTTTCTTACTTTTATATACCGCAGTCAGCATTTTGACCCTTTAAAATCTTGCTTAACAGTGCTGCACACTATAACATGAGACTTATAATAAGTTAGAAAAATTAGATTGGAAATTTCAATTAAGGCCTTATTCAGCCTGCGTTTATCTAAAATTGATTTCTGATCATACAATTCAATAGAGCGTGTATGTCGGACCAAACTTTTGAGCTAAAAGGGAATCTTTTTACGTTATCAGTTTTACATCTTTACAGTACTGATATTAACCTTTTGGCAGAACAACTCTATACAAAAATAGCCCAAGCCCCTCGTTTTTTTGAAGGTGCGCCTATTGTTGTAAATTTAATTGAGATAAAAAACAGTCTTGTTGATTTTGTGCACTTAAAATCATTAATAGAACGAATGAATTTTAATGCTGTTGGTGTATGTAACGGCTCTGATGAGCAACATGCGCAAGCTAAGGCCGCTGGGCTATCTGTTTTAAATTATTCACAAGACGTTAAGAGTGAACAAGTTATACAACAAAGTAATACCTCTGTTGTTGAGAAAACAGTTTACTTACCAGCCCAAGTGATTAATGGCACAGTGCGCTCTGGTCAGCAAGTATATGCAAAAGATCGCGACTTAATTGTCTTTGGTGCGGTAAGTCATGGTGCAGAAGTAATTGCGGATGGCAATGTACATATTTATGGCACATTACGCGGCCGTGCAATTGCAGGCGCGCAAGGTTATAACGAAGCCCGCATTTTTTGTCAAAAACTAGAAGCGGAACTTGTTTCTATCAATGGCAATTACTGGATCAGCGACTCCCTGCAAGGCGAGTTCTGGGGCAACGCGGCACAAATCCAACAAAAAAATGAATCATTAGAAATTTCAGCTTTGGTTAAAGGATAAATCTTATGGCAAAAGTAATTGTCGTTACGTCAGGTAAAGGTGGTGTAGGCAAAACTACATCGAGTGCTGCTATTGGCACAGGTTTAGCTCTAAAAGGCTATAAAACAGTCATTATTGACTTTGATATTGGGCTACGTAACCTTGATTTGATCATGGGTTGTGAGCGTCGTGTAGTTTATGATTTTGTTAACGTCATTAATGGTGAAGCAAATCTTAATCAAGCACTGATCAAAGACAAGCGTGTTGAAAAGTTATTCTTACTGCCAGCTTCACAAACCCGTGATAAAGATGCACTTACCCGTGAAGGTGTTGAGCGTGTATTAAACGAGCTGAAAAAAGACTTTGATTACATTGTTTGTGATTCTCCTGCTGGTATTGAAGCCGGTGCGATGATGGCAATGTACTTTGCTGATGAAGCAATTGTAACGACCAATCCTGAAGTTTCTTCAGTACGCGATTCAGACCGCATTTTAGGTATTTTGCATAGCAAATCTAAACGCGCTGAAGAAGGCCTTGAAAATATTAAAGAGCATTTATTACTGACTCGCTACAACCCAGATCGCGTATCACGTGGTGAAATGCTATCAGTAGAAGATGTACAAGATATTCTTTCTATACCGTTACTTGGGGTTATTCCTGAATCACAAGCGGTGTTAAGTGCATCAAACTCAGGTCAGCCCGTTATTCTTGACACTGAATCTGATGCAGGCCAAGCCTATGCTGATGCGATCAATCGTTTATTAGGCGAAACAGTTGATTTTCGCTTCTTGGATGTAGAGAAGAAAGGTTTATTCAAACGGATATTTGGAGGTTAACGTGTCACTACTTGACTACTTCCGCTCAGAAAAGAAAAACACTGCGTCACTAGCAAAAGAGCGATTGCAGATCATTGTTGCGCATGAGCGCTCACAGCGTGGTACACCAGATTATTTACCACAATTAAAGCAAGATATTCTTGATGTTATTCGTAAATACGTAAACATCAATACTGATGCGGTACAAGTTCAATTCGATCAAAACGAAGATGACCTAGCGGTATTAGAACTCAACGTCACATTACCTGATGAAGAGAAAAAACCATAAAAATTAGGGCGCTATTTAAGCGCCCTTTTTATTTTGCACACTCAATTAGCGAATTAGCGTGTAACAATCGCCTTAAAACTGCCATAGATGAGAAAGTATACCCAAGCTTCAATTACTTCAATTGCACCGCATTGTTTAAACACCTGTGCCGCTTTATCAGCATGCTCGGCATATTCAGCTTGTCTATGTGTGGGGACTGCACACACAAATCCATCAATATAACTCATTTTAATTCTCCTTTTATGTTTACCTATGCTGATTATCAGTTGTTTGCAGCTCTCTAACGGGCCTTATTTCAATACTGCCATAGCGAGCGGGAGGTATTTTACTGGCAACGTGTATCGCTTCATTAAGGTCTTTCACATCTAATAAATAAAAACCAGCGAGTTGCTCTTTAGTTTCAGCAAAAGGGCCATCGGTTATTTCTACTTGGCCACTGCGAACTCGTAATGTGGTTGCAATTGTTGTTGGCTGTAACGCCTGCCCTCCCAGCATATAATTGCGTTCACGCAATGAATCACCACAGGCAATACATTCTTGATTCAATGCATCCCACTGCTGTTGCGATAATTTTTGCATTGTTGCTTCATCGTAATAAACCAGTGCCACATATTTCATATCAATACCTGCTTATTTTATAAATTAATATCAATTAGTTACCATCAGGGCTTGGTAACATTAGCATCCAACCAATACCGAATTTATCTGTGACTTGACCATACAAAGGTGACCAGAAAGTCTCCTCCAATGGCATCCTTACCTGACCGCCATCGGCTAAAGCAGCAAATACACTGCGCAAGGTTTGCTCCGAATCAATTGTTAGAGTTAAATTAAAGCCGGAATAATTAACCCCATCATCTTGATTCTCGATACAGCCGTCAGTTGCCAATACTTTCATACCCGCAACAGTAAATTCGCTGTGCATTATCTTATCGTCAAAATTAGCGGGAATTGCGCCCTCAGGAATAGGCTCTGGGCTATCACTGAAACGAAACATCATAGCTATTTTTGCATTAAGGTGGGTCTGATAATAAGTTAATGCTTCTTCACATCGCCCTGAAAAAAACAGATAACAACTTGCTTTGGCCTGTTGCATTACAATGTTTTGTTGTAATTTATGCGCTTGCTCAGCAATATTGCCATCGGTGTCTACTACTGCGAAATCAGCCATTTCATAAAAAGGTCGGATCTCAATATCTGACTCTTCACTCATCGGGTTAGGACACTTTTTAACCCAAGCTATCGCTTCATCCATGGAGGCCACATTCCATACCCAGTAACCAGCAACGAGTTCATTAGTCTCGGCAAAGGGTCCTTTGGTCACAATCCGCTCAGTATTACTAAAACGTACACGAACCCCTTCTTTGCTTGGTTTTAAGCCATCACCTGAGGCCATGATCCCCGCCGCAACGAGCTGCTCATTATAATCACCCATAGCACTTAGCAGCGCTTTATCGGGTAATTCACCATTTTCTGAACTGTTGCTTGCTTTAACTATCACCATAACTTTCATTTTGCATACTCCTTGTGTTCTTACATGAATAAAAATAGCACTTCATGTAGTAATCGAATGGCAAAACATAAAATCGACAGGTATTTAAAAATTTTATAACTATTTTATAAGGCCGCTAATTTACGTTTTAATATTCGCTGCTCAGGGATTTGTTTGGTAAGCGTTAAAGCATGCTCAAGCGCAGCACGCGCCTCCTTTTTACGCCCTACCCGAGTTAAAAATTCGGCATAAGTGGCATAACAAAGATGATATTTTTGCATTACTTTTTGCTGTAATAGCTGCTCGACTAACACTAAGGCTGCCTCAGGGCCATGGTGCATAGCCACCGCAACAGTCCTATTAAGCTCAATAACGGGTGAAGGGGCTACGTGTAATAACAAAGAATACCAAGCCAAAATCTGCTCCCAGTCGGTATTGTTTGCATCTGACGCCTGAGCATGCACTGCAGCAATGGCCGCTTGAATCGTATAAAAACCATATTCACTTTTAGCGGTGGCACTTTGCACTAACGCTATTCCCTCTTGGATCAGCGCTTGGTCCCATAGACTGCGGTCTTGCTCTGCTAAAATAATGATATCGCCATCTTTATTCGTTCGCGCATTATGGCGAGATCCGTTAAGTAACATTAACGCAAGCAAGCCCGTTATTTCTGTGTCAGCTACTAATGACTGTAGCAGCCGGGCTAAACGAATGGCTTCAACGGTTAATTCAGTACGGGTTACGCTGTCACCAAAGGAGGCTGAATAACCTTCGTTATACACCAAGTAAATAACAGATAGCACAGCGTCAACTCTGCTGTGTAACTGTTCTGTAGAGGGCAGTTGAAAAGGAATATTAGCATCACGAATTTTTTGTTTACCGCGAACAATTCGTTGCGCCATGGTCGATGCAGATGTTAAAAACGCACTGGCAATCTCTTGTGTTGTTAAGCCACAGACTTCACGTAAGGTGAGTGCCACTTGAACTTTAATATCGATTGCCGGGTGACAACAGGTAAAAATCAATCGCAGTTGATCATCGCTGATCAACTCATCATCAACACTATTTGATAAAGCAAACTCATCACTAATTTCAACCTTAGTAGAACTTTCGTTTGCTAATTGCGCCACAATTTCTCTATGGCGGTGTTGGCGTCGTAACTGATCGATTGCCTGAAACCGACCAGTAGAGACAAGCCAGTTCGCCGGTTTCTCAGGAATGCCCTGCGATTGCCACTTGCTAAGCGCAGCGCTAAAAGCATCATGTAACGCTTCCTCAGCAAGCTCAAAGTCTCCTAATGAACGGATCAAAGTTGCATATATGCGCCGCCCTTCGTCACGGTATATAGTTGCAAGCTTCTCTTTAACCACTTCATTAGTGATGAGCTTTTGTTCTTTATTCATCAACCGCCTAGCTTATTTTTAGCTGAGGAATTACGCGCTGACATTTTACCACTGATGCCAACAAATATGTCCAATTTACCCAAAACAGTAGCGCAGCAAAGCGCAATTATCAAACAAACACACTAGCACAAGCAAGCTAATGTATGGGATAGTTACAATGGCAGTTCAGGAAAAGGCGAATAGCATGCAAAATCAGAAAATTTATAAAATGGCGTTTGCCAAGGTGTATCCTTTATATATTAACAAAGCTCGACGAAAAGGCCGAAGTAAAGAGGAAGTAGACCGTATTATTTTCTGGTTAACCGGCTACAGTGATGCGCAACTAGTATCGCTACTGGCTGACCATACTGATACCAATACTATTTATTAAGTGATCAAATTTGTCCATGCTCTAAAGCACATATGCTTAACGTTAGTAATATTTGAACGAAACACATTCCACGCTCTACTTACTTGCTCCACAATGTCGTCATAATCTGAAAAAGTACGATTAGATAACTCTCTGTTTCGCATCCATGCCCATACTTGCTCAACCGGATTAAGTTCTGGTGAATAAGGAGGCAACGGTATCACCGACACATTTTTAATCCCTTCACCAACATTACCCATATGCCAGCTTGCGCGATCAACAATAACCACTGCGTGCCGTCCACATGGCGTAGCATCTGAAATGAGTTGTAAGTGTTGTTTCATTATATCCTTACTCAAATAAGGGGCTATAATCGCCTCTGTTTGCCCTGTTGCGGGGCATACTGCACCAAAAATATGAGTGGATAGAAATTGCTGTTGCTTCACAACACGTGGCCTAGTGCCTTTTTTAGCCCAAATTTTTGAGGTGGTATTTTGTTGCCCAAATCGCGCTTCATCTTGAAACCACACATCCACTCTATCAAGCGCCACGTGGCCTGGAATTGTGATGATCGTATTATAATGGAAATTTTTTAAAGTCTTTTTGTGCCTCAATTGACTGTTTAGGATGTTTAGAACGAGACGTTATCCATGAAAGATTAAGCTCACACATCAAACGGTAGACATTATTGAGTTTGTATTGGACACCAAATGTATCGTAAATGTATTTGCGTATATCTTCACCTATCAACCTCCCACCTTCTTCTTTCACTGCGTGCGCACAGATATAATCTTTAAGCTGGCACTTTTGTTTTAATGTTAAGCCACAAGGGCGACCTGATTGTTTTTTAATATCAAGCGCTTTAAGTCCATCGGATAAGTATGCAGTAACCCACTCATTGACCAGTCTACGGCTAACGCGTGTGGTTTTGGCGACAACAGTACGATTTTTTACTTCGAGAAAGAGGCGAATAACTTCATAACGCGTTTTTAATCGGGCATCTCTGGTATACGGGAAGTTAGGAATAGTAGACAAGCTAAACTCAATGATAATGACAAATGTATGGGTATTAGATCATAAAAAGAAGGTAATTAAAATAGATCATAAATTAAATATGTTTGGTATGACTTTGAAACATTTTTCCAACAAGCCCCACAACTAAACCCTGCACGTAAGCTGATTACAGGGGTTATTTGTGGTGTACGCGTAGAAGAGATAACGGAAAACCCCATGCAAGATATTCGCTATCTCGACAAACTAATTGATGAGCTTGCCAAAGGCAAAGCTCTAGAAAAGATTCTACGAGCTTAAGTTTTACACCATTGCATATGGTATTCAAACTGATCATCCCCCGTTACAACAAAACCAAGCTGCTTGTATAAATTCCAAAACCAACGCTCTCTCCTTGTCTTTACTTTAAGTATTTGAGTATAAATGAAATAAATTATTTATTTAAACTTTAAGGATACTCGCCGCATCAAGTAGTTGACTCCCAGCTTTTGATGTCACGGCATAGTTAAAACCAGGCTGAATACAAAATGAGCCATATTCACCGGATTTACTCAACGCTAAAAACCCTACTTGAAACTGTTTATAATCACCTAGTTTATTTGCAATGCGCTCAACTGCGGCCTTACACGCTTGCGTGGGAGTCATGCCTTGGCGCATCATTTCAACGACTAAATGACAGCCCACCGTTTTGATCATCAGCTCTCCCATACCTGTGGCTGTTGCAGCCCCCACTTCATTATCAACATACAGTCCAGCGCCGATAATAGGTGAGTCCCCCACTCTGCCAGACATTTTAAACGCCGCGCCGCTAGTGGTACAGGCACCCGACAAATCACCATTACTATCAAGGGCTAACATACCGATTGTGTCATGATTTTCAATATTGATCACAGGTGCATATTTTGATTCCACCAACCAATCTTGCCAGGCTTTTTTGGCTTTACTAGTCAATAGGTTTTGCTCTTGAAAACCCTGAGATTTAGCAAATTGCAGCGCGCCTTCGCCCACTAGCATTACGTGCGGGGTTTTATCCATCACTAATCGGGCAACAGAAATTGGGTGCTTAATATGTTGTAAAAATGCCACAGAGCCACAGTTTTGATTTTCGTCCATAATGCAAGCATCAAGCGTTACATTACCTTCTCGATCCGGGTAACCACCATAACCTACCGTCATCACATCTGGATCCGCTTCAGGGATACGCACACCCGCTTCCACTGCATCAATTGCTTTGCCGTGCTTGACGAGAATACCCCAGGCTTCTTGATTGGCAGCTAATCCATGTTGCCATGTCGATACTACAATCGGTTTAACCTGTACGTTTGCAACAGCTGCAGGTTTATTTAACGGCTGTTTTTGAGCAAATCCCTTAGCAGTCAAAGCGCTTGCACCTAAGGCAAGCATCGTTGTGAGTGATTGCTTTAAAAACTCTCTTTTACTATTCATGGCTAAATCTTTATGTAATTTGAAACATAAAGGCCAACAGGTAAACTGCTGGCCTTGGGTCTGTTAAAACTATTTTTCTAGTCCGAGTAACTCTATTTCAGCTATTTGTAATAGGCCGTCGTTATTAGCATTTTTACTGACACTAAGACGATAGCTTAAAAAAGCAAAACCATTATTAAACTCAAATGAGCGCCGCTCTAAACGTTCATCCCAGCTTTCACCAATCCACTTCGATACGAGTGTCCATGTTTGCCCACCATCATTTGAGCCTAATAAACTAAAGTTTTCAGGATCACGCTCTGGTGCATCATTAGCACTGGTGATAGCAAGTCCACTAACCGTTTGAGCTTCGCTGAAGTCAACTTGGATCCAAGCAGGATCTTCTGCTGTTGGCGGACCTTGCCAATCGTTGTGATCAAGCCATTTGGTTTCTTTATCATGATCAAATGCTTTATCTGCACTTTCTGCGTCCCCAATACTATAGCGGGCGCTAAAAACATTGCCAGCTAGTGTGCTGAGATCGCTAAATGCATAATCAGGGCCAACCAAACCAACTTCTGCTAGTTGCACTAACCCATCATTATTAGCATTTTTGCTAATGGCTAATCGATAGTAACTATATGCTAGCGCATTTGCTACCGGGAAACTTCTTTGTTCAAGTCGTTGCGCAAAACTTTCGCCAACCCAAGCACCTATACTAGACCAGTTTTCACCATCATTTGATGCTAATAACATAAATGAATCAGGATCACGCTCGGGAGCATCACCGGCACTGGTTAGTGTTAACGTATTAACTGCTTTTGCTTGTGGCAGCATCACTTGTATCCAAGCAGGATCTTCAGCTGTAGGTGGACCCTGCCAGTCATTATGATCGAGCCATTTGGTATTTAAATCACCATCGAATGCCTGAGCGGCACCTTCGCTATCGCTAATACTAAAACGTGCGCTATAGCTTGCGCCTGACATTTTACTGTGATCGGCTCCAGGTAATTCAGGACCAATTAAACCAACTTCAGCGATTTGTAATAAACCATCATTATTCTTGTTTTTGGTCACTTCTAATCGATAACTATCAAAAGCCAATTGGTTTTGAAAAGAGAATGTTTTCCTCTGACCTCTTTCTTCGAATGATTCACCCACCCAGCTTGCAAGTTTTTGCCATGTTGTACCGGCATCGTTTGAAGCTAAAATAGCGAAGTTTTCAGGGTCACGCTCTGGTGCATCATTTGCACTAATAATCATTAACTGATCAACCGCGACAGGGCTTGCAAAGTCCATTTGTATCCATGATGGTTTCTCTTCACTTGGCGCTCCTTGCCAATCATTATGGTCTAACCATTTCGTTGCAGCGTCATTATCAAATGCTTTATCGTGATTTTCAGCATCGCCAATACTGTTACTTGCACTAGCTGTACCGCTGCTTGTATCGGTATGATCCACACTACTAAAAACAGGGCCAACCATTTGAATTTCTGACAATTGAACTAAGCCATCATTGTTTTTATTTTTAGTAATGTTGAGGCGGTAACTCGAATACTTTTGTCCATTGATAAAGCTAAACTCTTGACGAGTAAGGCGCTCATCAAATGATGCACCTACGATATTTGCAAGTGTTAGCCAAGTTTCTCCGCCATCATTAGAGCCAACTACAGTGAAGTTTTCAGGGTCACGCTCAGGAGCGTCATTGGCACTGGTAATAAACACACTATTAACCGCCTGTGGCGTAGCAAAATCAACTTGTATCCAAGATGGTTCTGCCTCTGTTGGGGCACCAAGCCAGTCATTATGGTCAAGCCATTTAGTGTCAAGGTTGTTATCAAATGCTTTACTCGCGCTTTCTGCATCACTGATTGCATTTCTTGCTGAATAAACAGCATCGACTAAATTGGCTGACGTTGTCACTTCCTGCAGTGGGCCGGTTGAAAGCGCTTCATCGAACAATGGCAAAGACAAATCAACGATTGAATCTGCGCTCAAACCCAACTCAGTTGTTAAAGGATGAATACTGATGGCATCATAAATACGCTGGCGAAACGCTTCTAATGCTTCGCTATCTTCTAAAAGTGCAGCGCTGATATTTTGTTTTGCGTTGTCCATTATCAATTTTAGACTTTCAGATTCACTAAATTGAGCAAATGACGCATTTAACAGCGAAAGTTTAATCGTTGCTTCATCGGCATATTGAGGCGGGCATTGTTGCTCAGCACTGTCGCTATCTTCACACGTTTCATCGCTGATGAAGTTTTCAAGTTTATCGGCACTGATCACTGGTATCGAAAAAACATTGGTATTACCGGTTTGCCAGCCCATAGCCCGAAGTAATAACGCTGACATCTGCGCTTTTGCCAACTCCATTAGCTCAGGCGTTGATACATTACGCCCTTGTGCAATTTGCTGTTCAACCAGCTCTGTTGCTAGTGTAGTTAACGCGTTCACTTGCAAGTTAGTATCTGCAACTGCATCCGCATTATTTCCATAGGGCACTTGCAATAACCCCAATGTTGAAAATTCGGTTCCTGCAATTGCTGCACTGCTGGTTGCTTGTGTGAATTCTGCATCACCACAACGCATAGCATCACAAAGCATTGTAGCGCCATCCCCTGTAGCAATCGTCAGTTTAACAGTGGCATTGATACCAAAACCTGCGTCGCTAGTCAGCTCAATAAAAAAGTCACCTTGTTGATCTGTTTTATTAACCGAGCCTTGTGCCAGATTACTGCCATTAAGTGCTATGACTGATACATCCGCATTGGTGACAACGCCTTTGATTATGGTTCCTGCGATTTGTGCATGCGTTATGTCTGGCGTGACGGGAACATTGTTTGCTTGCGGATCATTGCTCGAACCACCACATCCGCTCAGTAAACTTGCTGCAAGTAACGAGGTTCCTGCAAGTTGAAATAGATTAAATTTATACATAATTTTGCCTTTAATAATCAGGTGCCGATATTAATTACTTATCAAATTTTGTAATGATCAGAATCGATAGGTAAGCCCAGCATAATAACGACGACCACTGTAGCTACTGCTGCGAAGCCGTGCCTCGCTATCGTCACCGTAGTAAGTGCGTGATTCTTCTTTTGTTAAATTGATGACGGATGCTGAAAGCACTAAATTTTCCATCACACTGAATGACGCATTTAAGTCAACTTGCTGATAAGGCTCTTGCGATACGGTTAAGCCATCAGCTAACCCTAAAGCCATTTTTCCACGACGATTATACGATGCGCGAACACTATAATTATCGTCTTCAAAATAAGCTGAAAAGTTAAATTGGTCATCAGCACTGCCTACTAAAGCTGACTCACCGACTTTTTCACCATCAACACTAACGTCTGCTTGATTGGTATCATTGAGAGTGTAATTGGCATTAATACCAAAGCCATTCTCAAATGCGTGCTGAGCAAATAATTCAATGCCGCGTGAGGTTGCATTCGTGCCATTAGCTGTGGTTGTAAATGGCGATACAGTGATAGGTCCTGACGGAACAATTTCTTCACCTGTATAAGGGTTTGTAAAACCATCAAATGGGCGTTCAGAGGTAATGATCAAAGGCACTATGAAGTTATCAACGTCCTTGTTAAATAATGCGATCCCTACAGCAGAGCCCATGCCATAATAATATTCAGCAGACAAATCTAATTGTACTGATTCAAACGGTTGTAATGCTTTATTACCACCAGAGCCACTCCAACCTTGATCAACTGGGTTTCCTCTAAACTCTAGTCTGTCGTCAGCCCACTCTTGTGAAATAAAAGTGAGTTGTTCAGGCGCGCCTAAATCATTAAAAGGAGCCCGTGACATTGTTTTGGCCGCGGCAGCACGTATCACAAGTGAGTCACTGGCTTCCCAAACAAGATTAAGGCTAGGTAGAAAACGATCGTCTTTAACAGAGCGTAATGTAGTAGTTTCAACATCAACTAAACGTTCATCGCCTAAAATATCCTCTCCCGTGGCATCATTTATATCGTCTAAGAAGTAGTTAATTTTGTCTGATGACATTATTTGTGTTTGCGTTTCTACATAACGTACACCAACATTGCCGCGAAAATCGCCAAACGAAAAATCGGCTTGTAAGTAAGCGGCTGTAATTTCTTCTTCGATATCAAAAACAAAATCAGGTTCACGGCGGGTATATTTAACATATTCATTAGTGACAATATCTCGGTACTGCTGCCAATTGATGGTTGGCATAGTATTGACTTCAAAGCCACCGGCAATATTCTTTTCAGACTCCTTGTTTAATATATCCTCAAGGTTTGGCATTCCGCCAATCCATTGATAAGCCACTTCATCTATTGCCCCTTGGCTAAATGGATCTAGATCACCACTGGCAATACGATCCGCACCATCTTGAGTAATAAAGAATGTGTTATTAGTTTCACGGTGCAAACTGGCTTTACGATGCTTAACCCCTACGCGTAATGTATCAACAATGCCATAAGCAATATGGTAGTCTAAATCAAGTTGGCCATAATCTTCTTTTAAATCACTGACGATAAAACTTGAACCTGTTGAACCTGGATCGGGATCGCCAGCAATGCCTGCTTGTAAATTTGCCAGTAATGCAGGATCTGCATACATAGAAACACGATCGCCTAAGCGCCAACCTGCAAATGAGGCTGCATTTTCATTTTTACCTGAATCACTACGACTGCCAGGCTGGCCACTTTTATATGCCGCATTAAATGATTCTGACGGTCCACCGCTTGCTTCTGTACGACCAAATTTACCTTTAAGGTCAAACATATCGCCAGCGTATTCAAATGCAAAATCATAGGTATCTGAGGTGTCTTTTTCTTCTGTGTAACCACCTACGATCCAAGGAAATTCTAAATTACCTTCACTGCCACTTGCGCCACTGGTAAAGTCCATGCCAGTCACAATTGAACCGGTTTCATCAAGGGTGACACCGGTTAAATAATCAGGGTTATATTTCCACTCAGGGATCATCAGTTGAGAAGTCGTGCGATCTTGACCTAATTCAAAATGGAAATGATTAAATGTGAGCTCTAAATTATCTGTTGGACGCCATTGCAGCGTAGCCTGTATACCAACCCGTTCACGTTTTTCTTTAGTAACGCCGACCCCAGCAACTTGAGGTGCCCAAACGCCATCATAAACATTTCCATACGCATCTTCTAATGCATCAAAACGTCGGGTACTGTCAGTTATTTCTTTACCATTTGTATCCGTTGCCGGTAAATCACTACCTGTTGCCCAGCGCCAACCTCCTGCACCAGACATATCACCTATGAGAGTACGATTTGTACGGTCTTGCTTTGTATAGCCTAGTAATAGACCGAAGTTTTCATCGTCGTTTTTCCATGAGTAAACGCCGCTAAAATTAGGCTCATATTCTTCAGTCACATCTGCATATGTATATTCAACGTTAAATGCACCAGAGTTTGCTTCCATATCTAAGGGAGTGCGACTATGTAAAATAACCGTACCACCCACGCCGCCCTCATCTAAGCGAGCTTCAGAGGATTTAAAAACTTCAACCGATTGCACCATAGTCGAAGGCAATAAAGAGTAGCTAAAAGAGCGAGATGGTGAGCCTGGTGATGAAGCAATAAAGTTTCCGTTAAGTTGTGTAAGCGTTAGATCAGATGACAAACCGCGAATGCTGACATTTTCGCCCTCACCACCACTGCGTGAAATCACCACACCGGGAACACGTTGCAATGAGTCAGCGACATTTTTATCGGGAAATTTGCCTATATCCTCTGCTGTGATTGCGTCTACAATCGAATTAGAAAGGCGCTTAATTGATAAATTCTCCGCCATTGAAGCGCGAATACCTCGTACTTCAATCACTTCCAAATCATTATTCTGAGCACTTTGCTCATCATTGGCAGCTACCGTGTTAAAGCTTGCCATAACCGCAAGTAATAGTGCTGATTTCTTAAAGCGCCTTGAAAGACCTGAAGCTCCCCGGCTGTTATTATTATTCATGTCTATCTCCAGTTTTGTGTGCGTTTTTTGTTGTGCTTGCTATATAACCCAGACATGTTAGCAACTGCTTATTGTTAAGATGGTTTAGAACAGGGTTAATATATTGTTAAACTACATTTCCAGAATAGGGTTCTGTTAAAGAAAGTGATAATAGAAATTCGGTTGCTAGCAGGACAAAATCGGCGTTTAGCTTAAAAATAGATCCATTTAATAGTTACCTCATTTATAGTGAAAAACTCAAGAGGAAGTTAATCTGACGTTTTTTTAGTATAAAAAACACGCAACAATAAAATTTAACCCACTGAATATAAAGGGTGTATTTTATTATTATAGTAACGACCTTAATATTAAATAATTTATTGAAATTAGTCGCCTTAAGATTATGGAATTACGCAATGGGTAAAAATCTAGAGATCTGTTTGAATGCAGATGATCATATAAATTTAGCTAATAATGTAAAAACTGCATTCAAAGCAGGTGCAAGTCGCATCGAGCTGTGCGGTGCAATGTATTTTGTCGAAGTGAGTCAAAATTGAAACTGCAGCAACAACATTGTCCTCAAACGGCGAGTTACTTGTAATAATAAGGCCAATCGCGAAGATTAATTGCAAAGCCAACTCTCCTTGTGTTTGCTTTAAGTATCAGAAATATAAATAAAACGGGCATTCTTTTTAAAGAATGCCCTGTCAGATTTATAATCTTAATTAAGCTATTTAGAAATTATAATTAGCACCTAAATAAAACCTTCTTCCTGAATACTGATTATAGGTAAACCTATTCTCTTGTTTCCAATACCCTTCTTCGACTTCCTCAGTTAAATTAACCACAGAGGCTATTAATGACAGTTGTTCAGTTAAATTATAAGCCGCGTTCAAATCTAACTGGCCATAATCTTTCGTATACATGTTGTAACCTTTATGAATGCCATTAGCACGATCATCTTTCCAGTTATAAGAGGCACGAACACTAAAGTCATCATTTTCATAATAAACTGATATGTTGTATTGATGCTTAGCAGTCCCAGGGATTTCAGCCTCTGTTTTTTCACCCTCATTGGTAACTTCACTGGTGCTAGTGTCCGTAAAGGTGTAGTTAGCTAAAACACCAAATCCACTTTCAAATGAATGCTGGAAAAAAAGCTCTATACCTGTTGACTGGGCTTCACCTCCCCCCACTTTAGTATTCATTTCTACTTCAATCGGTCCATTACAGCAATCGTGCTCACGCTGTACAATTTCGAGAGAAGAAATCGGCAAATTAGAAATATCTTTATTGAATAAAGTAGCGCCTAAAGCAGAGCCGTCGCCATAATACCACTCAATACCTAAATCTAGCTGATCTGACAGCATAGGATCTAAACCTGTATTAACCGAAGTACCTCTACCGCGACCAGTCCACGAATCGGGTGAGTTGATATTAACCGGTGGCCCATAGGACTCAGCTTGACTCAAATCAGAATAACTAACACGTGACATAGCGCGTGCTGCTGCAAAACGCACAACAATATCATCGTTCACGTCCCATGCTAAATTCAAGCTAGGGAGCCACTCCCCATCGTCACTTAAGCGCTCATTAGGAACCGTGTCATTGCTATCTTGGCCTATAACATCATCATAGGTTAGTGTACTTAGTTCAGTATTAACGTAACGAACACCAAAGTTACCTCTCAGATCACGCCATTGAAAATTGCTTTGTGCATAGACCGACCAAATATTTTCCTCTAAGGTATACGTTCCAGATAATGTTGGAACTACAGTAGGACTAAAGTTATTTAGCAGATACTGGTCTAAAGCAGCGAAATCAAAAGCAAGGAAATCAAAAGCACCTGTGTTACCGGCACTATTATCAATAATGGTGTCACTTACTAAACTTTCTGCGTCTGGGTGAAAGTCAGGATTGTGGAACCATTCAGTACCAGGTAAATAACCTCGGTAACCACCGTTATCAGCGATGCCATCATCCCAACGAAAATCATTTCTTATACCTTTAATTTCATGTTGTCGATACTTTGCTCCGACAAAAAAACTGGTAAAAAAATCACCATCAAACTCTATTTTAAGATCCGATTGAATGTAATCTTCAGAATCTTTATTTTCTGATGAATAAGAATCAAACCAATCATAGTATTGGTATGCTTGTTTATCTTTTGATAAATCTGTGGAAACTTCGTAGCTAGGCCTACCATTTTCTATATTAAAAAACCAACTGTTTACAGAGCCTTGACGAGCATCTATGTTTGCGTAAGTTTCTTTTGATGTACCACCTTTAGCTTCGGTATGACCAACTTGGACTGAAAGCGAATAACCATTTCCATAATAAGTCGCATCAAAATCAAAAGAGTTTGATTGTGATTCACCAAAACGTTCTCTTGCGGTCAATTGAGGTGATAAAAGCCCGCGCCGTACTGGAACGCCATTGTTGACATCCGCATCCCCCCAGTTATTATCATTTAATAAACCATTGTAGTGGTACAGTGATTTTGGCCACCCATTAAGAAAGAAATGTTATGCTAATAAGCATACAAATTTGGGTGAAAAAATGACGAAATTAAAACGCGCAACGTATTCTGCGGCAATCAAATTAGAAACGGCTCAGCTTGTAGTCGACCAAGGTTATACGCAAGAAGATGCAGCCAAGGCTATGGGTGTTGGTAAATCAACCGTAAGTAAGTGGGTTACTCAATTAAAGCAAGAGCGTAATGGTCAGTCACTATCGGCTTCACCAATGACGCCCGAACAAATTGAAATTCGTGAACTTAAAAAGCAAATCCAACGCATTGAATTAGAAAAGGACATATTAAAAAAGGCTACCGCTCTCTTGATGTCCGACTCCCTGAACAATTCTCGTTAATCGAGAAGTTAAATCAACGAGAGCATTATCCCATTAGCGTGCTATGTGGCGTATTCGATGTGCATCGCAGCAGCTATAAATATTGGGCTATACGCGATACAACGCCGACACCTGAGCAAGTAAGGTTAGAGGCTGAAGTTAAAGCAATACATAGAATGAGTGGAGGCTCAGCAGGTGCAAGGACAATAGCTACAATAGCGACAAACAATGATTTTGAATTGAGCCGTTATCGTGCTGCTAAGCTAATGGTTAAGTTAAAGCTTGAAAGTTGCCAAATTCCTCAACATTCATATAAGCGCGGTGGTAATGAACACCTTGAAATCCCAAACCTGCTTGATAGGCAGTTTGATGTTATTGAACCGAATACTGTGTGGTGCGGTGATGTAACGTATATTTGGACAGGCAATCGCTGGGCTTATTTAGCGGTCGTTATTGATTTATTTGCGCGTAAAGTGGTTGGTTGGGCAATGTCGTTGTCGCCAGATACTAATTTAACACTAAAGGCGCTTGAACTCGCTTATGAAAGTAGAGGTAAGCCAAGTGGGTTGATGTTTCACTCAGATCAAGGGAGCCATTATACGAGCTTGAAGTACCGCCAACGTTTATGGCGCTATAAAATTACACAAAGTATGAGTCGACGCGGAAATTGTTGGGATAATGCGGCTATGGAGCGATTTTTTAGAAGCTTTAAAACGGAATGGATGCCAAAGGTTGGATATGAAAACTTTAAAGAAGCTAAATATAGCGTAAGCGATTACATAAATGGATATTACAATAATGTTAGACCGCATCATTATAATGCTGGTTTAGCGCCAAATGAATCTGAGGTTAGATACCAAGATTCTAAAACTGTGGCCAAAATTAGTTGACCACTACACATTATCTGCATTACCATAAGCAACAACAGTGTCTCCATCTAGCTTAACCCCGAAATATGGATTGTGATTATCATTCCATTCCGCGAAAAACACTTCTTGTCCTGTTTGATCATAACCAAGTTTAGCGCCAAAATAGTTAAAATTTAGGTCTAAGTTATCGGTTGGCATCCATTGGATCGCCAGCTGATAACCATCACGCGTGCGATCTTGGTTGGCATTTTTTACATGCATACCCGATGGTGCCCATACATTGTTATAAACCTCACCTGTTGCTTGATCTACAATTGCTGGCTGGTCTGCACCTTCAACTGTATCTGAGTAAAAACGCCAGCCTGACGCAACATTAGAGACTGTTGTAACAGTTCTATCTTGGCGTGTATAACCGGCTAAAATACCGAAACTTTCATCATCATTCTTCCATGAATAAAGCATATTAAGTTGAGGTTGTAAGTCCTCAGAAACATCATCGTAAGTTGCTTCGACACTTAAAGCGCCTGAATTTTGCTCCATCTCTAGCGGCTTGCGAGTGTTTAAAATAACAGTCCCACCAATACCACCTTCATCTATGCGAGCTTCTGCACTTTTATAAACTTCCACGCTACTAATCATGCTTGATGGTAATAATGCATAATTGAAGCTTCTACTCGGTACGCCTGTATCTGATGAAGCAAGGTAATTACCATTGAGTTGGGTTAGTGTCCAATCTGGAGATGTGCCACGAATACTTACTCGACTACCTTCGCCACCATCACGGTCAATAAGTACACCTGGAACTCGCTGTAACGAATCTGCGACGTTTTTATCTGGGAATTTGCCAATGTCTTCCGCTGTAATTGCATCAACATTTGCTGTAGATAGCCTTTTAATCGCAAGATTTTGCGCTGCTGATGAGCGTATGCCACGAACTTCAATTACTTCAAATTCATTATCAACTTGTTGCTCTTGAGCAATTACTATATTACTTGATGCCAATACAGCTATGCACAGTGCTGTCTTTTTAAAATTATCACTAAATCGCGCTTCATTACTGGTTCTAGTATTGCTCATGCCAATTTCCTTTATTATTGTGTGTGCTTGGTTATATTTATTCACATTAAAGCCCTTCACAAAACGAATCTGTAATACTCAGATCATTTCGCAGAGGGTTAATGGCCTGTTAAAGTGCATTTCCAGAATAGGGTTCTG
The DNA here is from genome assembly GCF_030436385.1 of Pseudoalteromonas sp. KG3. Classification (NCBI taxonomy): domain Bacteria; kingdom Pseudomonadati; phylum Pseudomonadota; class Gammaproteobacteria; order Alteromonadales; family Pseudoalteromonadaceae; genus Pseudoalteromonas; species Pseudoalteromonas sp. KG3. Next base: position 563,724 of record NZ_CP098524.1, on the reverse strand, counting down.
TTAAAGAAAGTGATAATAGAAATTCGGTTGCTAGCAGGACAAAATCGGCGTTTAGCTTAAAAATAGATCCATTTAATAGTTACCTCATTTATAGTGAAAAACTCAAGAGGAAGTTAATCTGACGTTTTTTAGTATAAAAAACACGCAGCAATAAAATTTAACCCACTGAATATAAAGGGTATATTTTATTATTATAGTAACGACCTTAATATTAAATAATTTATTGAAATTAGTCGCCTTAAGATTAAGGAATTACATGATGGGTAAAAATTTAGAAATTTGCTTAAATGCAGATGATCATATTAATCTCATTAATAATGTAAAAACTGCATTCAAAGCAGGTGCAAGTCGCATCGAGCTGTGCGGTGCAATGCATCTTGCTGGACTAAGTCCTACGCCAGGTGAAATTGAAACTGCAGCAAAAGCATTACCCTCAAATGGCGAGTTGCTGGTGATGGTAAGGCCAATCGCGGAGCACTTTAATGTTGATGCCGCATTACTGAAAACCATGACTAGTCAGATAACACGCGCAGCACAATTAGGTGCCACTGGTGTGGTATTTGGCGCTATTGCAAACAATGAGCTTGATGTAGCAGCCACAGCTAAACTGGTTGAATGCGCTCAACGAAATCAACTCGCAACAACCTTTCACCGTGCCTTTGATTGTATTACTAATAGCCGCAGCGCGATTAAAATGTTAACTAATCTAGGGGTTGATCGTATTCTTAGTAATGGCACACACTGGGCTGATAACAGCAATGTAATGCATGGCCTGAAACAGCTACAGAGCATCATTGCTGACGCGAATGGACAAATTGAGATCGTTATCGGTGGCGGTGTAACTGCTAACAATGCACACATTTTGTGGCAGCTTGGCAGCGAACATTTAATATCATTACATGCTTATTCAGGGGTACTTAATAGTGCTGGTTTAGTAGACCCATTATTAATAAACGCTATTTTACAAAGATCAGATAACGAGCAGAGCAAACATGACTAATCAACCTCATTCCCCGTTATTTTTAGGTATCGATGGCGGCGGCACCAAATGCCTAGTAAGACTTGAAAACGACCGTGGTGGATTGCTTGCGGTAGCACAAAGTGGCCCAGCTAATATTGCCACCTCAGTGACGGTTGCCCAACAATCTATTCTTGCGGCCACTGCACTTGCCTTACAAAAAGCGAACCTTCCAGCCAGTGCTATTTCTAGAATTAATGCTTTTGCAGGTCTTGCTGGTGCGGGATTAAATGGTGCAAAAAATACCATGGCGCAATGGCAACACCCCTTTGCACAATTTAATTTTTCGACTGATTTGCACATAGCCTGTCAAGGTGCGCATGGTGATGGTAGCGGTGCAATTATTATATTAGGTACTGGATTTTGTGCCGGTGCGATAAAAGGTAACTCAATTATTGAATTAGGAGGCCATGGTTTATTATTAAGTGACGGTGCAAGCGGAAGTTGGATCGGTTTAAGTTTATTTAGATACACATTAGAAGTGTTAGACGAAATGTCGCCTTTAAGTCCGCTGATCCAATGTTTATTAACAGAGCTTAACTGCGACAATAGTAGTTCGCTGACTGAGCAAGCACATAATGCAAAACCTGCCTACTTTGCCAGTTTTGCTCCTTTGGTGTTCAAAATGCAAGGGGATCCTGTCGCACATATGATATTAACCCAAGCAGCCGAATTTATTACCCGCTATATCGAACATTTAGTTAAGCTTGGCTATCAAAGGATTACATTGATGGGCGGTACCGCAAAAGCAATTACGCCTTGGTTATCATACACAACACAAAGCTATTTATGCGATGCACAACGCTCGCCTGAGCAAGGTGCAATTCAATTAGCTAAATTGCACCTCTAACGTTCAATATGAGCACGCATCTGTGATGGAATTTCACCAAATAAGCGTCTGAATTGCTTACTAAAATAACTAGGTTCAGCAAAGCCACATTGATAGGCTATTTGTGAAATCGGTAAACGCGTTTCAACCAGTAACTTACGGGCATTTTCGAGGCGTATTTCATTAATAAATTGGTTCGGTGTTTTTGCCAAATGTTTTTTAAAACGCCGCTCTAGTGCACTTACGGATAAGTGCGCAAGTTCGGCTAATTCTTCAATACAAATATTGCTATGATAATGCTCGCGAATATAATTAACCGGACCTTCAATGGCTCTGACATGAGAAAGCGCCTTGGAGGTTTTCTGTAAATGGCGTGTAATCCCATACGTACCAAGTAGATTACCCTGATCATCACAAATCATTTTTTTCGATGTTGAAAACCAAGCTAATTCACCATTTGATGTCTGATTTAATTCTAATCGGTCCGTCACAATATAGCCGTTCATAACCCGTTTGTCGTCATTCACATATTGAAATGCAAGATGCTTTGAAGAAAAATCGAAATCCGTTTTAAGCAAAATTTGCTCTAATGATTTATACCCTTGATGCTCAATAAAGTGCTGATTAGCATGCAAAATTCTACTTTCGGTATCTTTTACCCAAAATAGAATATCAGGCAGCAAATCAAATGCAGCAATCAATTGCTTTACACCAGCTTTATCAATAATCGTCTCAACATCCATACTATAAATCTCTATAAACCAGAATTTATTAATAATATATAAAACGCCGATTTTATTGCATTGTCAACCGAATTTATATTAGCCCTAATGCGCAGCACTCCCTATTATTAATAACATGATATTAACCAACTTCAGTTGTCTGTTACTGAAATGGAACTTTTAATGAGTAAAACAAAAGTCCGTATGGGCATGGTCGGTGGTGCACAAGGCGCGTTTATAGGGGCTATTCACCGTATTGCAGCACGTTTAGATGGCTTAATTGAGTTAGTCGCGGGTTCTTTTAGTTCAGATCCAACACGCAGCCAAGCAACAGCAGCGATGTTAGGTATCAATCCAACCCGTTGCTATGACAGTTATCAGCAAATGTTTATCGAGGAAGCTAAGTTACCAGCAGATCAACGCATTGATTTTGTCGCCATTGTTACCCCTAATCATTTGCATTTTCCCATCGCAAAGCTGGCCATTGAAAGTGGTTTTCATGTTTTATCAGACAAACCTGCGACCTTGAATTTACAAGAGGCCTTGTTATTAGAGCAAACCTTGCAATCAAGTGATTGCTTGTATGGCTTAACCCACACTTATACGGGTTACCCGATGATCAAAGAAGCGCGTCACCGTATTGCTCAAGGCGAGCTGGGGGCTATTCGCAAGGTGGTTGTGGAATACAGTCAAGGTTGGCTTTCGAGTAGCGAAGACGAGCAAGCTAAACAAGCTAAATGGCGTTTAGATCCACAACAAGCTGGTATTAGTTGCTGCATAGCCGATATTGGTGTCCATGCTGCAAACTTAGCTGAATATGTCAGTAACTTAGAGATAACTGCGTTATGCGCAGATTTAAATCAGGTTGTGCCAGGGCGACCCCTCGATGACGATGGCACTGTATTACTGCGCTTTAACACAGGTTGTAAAGGCGTGTTAATGGCAAGCCAAGTTGCACTTGGCGAAGAAAACAACCTTAATATTCGTATTTACGGCGATAAAGCCAGCATCGAATGGTCGCAGATGGAACCCAATAGTTTATGGCTAAAAAGTCATAATGCGCCGACGACCTTACTACGCGCAGGGGTCGCACTAAAAAGCCAAGCAGCTCAAGGGGCTTTACGTGCTCCGGCGGGTCACCCAGAAGGTTACCTTGAAGCATTTGCAAATATCTATGTCAATTTTGCTAAGCAGATTGAAGCGAAAAAAGCGGGTAGCTTAGCGAGTAACGCTGATTATGACGTACCAGGTATTAAAGAAGCCATTCGTGGCATGGCATTTATTGAAAATGCTGTCGAAGCATCAAGCCTAGACACTAAATGGCACTCATTTAAAATTGGATTAGTAAACTATGAATAAAATAAAAGGCCCGGCAATATTTTTAGCCCAATTCATCAGTGATGAAGCCCCTTTCAACAACTTTAAAAGTATTTGCCAGTGGGCGGCAAGTTTAGGCTATAAAGCAATTCAACTCCCCACCTCAAATCCCGAGCTGTTTGACTTAGAAAAAGCCGCTCAAAGCCAAGCTTACTGCGATGAGGTGACTGGTATTGCAGCACAAGCAGGGCTTACAATTTCAGAGCTATCAACGCATTTACAGGGTCAATTAGTTGCAGTACACCCAGCATACGATGAAATGTTTGATAACTTTGCACCAGAACAATTACGCGGTAACCCTGCAGGCAGAACCCAATGGGCGATTGAGCAATTGATGATGGCAGCCAAAGCCAGCAAACAGTTAGGTTTGACCACCCACGTTACTTTCTCAGGCGCTTTACTTTGGCATACCTTCTACCCTTGGCCGCAACGACCACAAGGCCTAGTCGAGGCTGGGTTTACTGAACTGGCTAAGCGCTGGCTACCTATTCTAGATTACTTTGATGAAATGGGCGTGGATGTTTGTTACGAGCTTCATCCAGGTGAAGATTTACATGATGGCATTACCTTCGAGCGCTTTTTAGCCGCGACTAATAACCATCCTCGGGTAAATATTCTTTATGATCCAAGCCATTTTGTATTACAGCAACTTGATTATCTTTCGTTTATTGATATTTATCACAAGCGTATAAAAGCATTCCACGTCAAGGATGCTGAATTTAATCAAAATGGCCGCAGTGGCATCTATGGTGGTTATCAAAATTGGCAAGACCGACCAGGTCGGTTTCGCTCATTAGGCGATGGTCAAATTGATTTTAAAAGTATTTTTAGCAAATTAACCCAATATGAGTTTGATGGTTGGGCCGTTTTAGAATGGGAGTGCTGTATCAAGCACCCTGAAGACGGCGCGCGTGAAGGCGCTAAATTTATACAAGATCATCTGATCCGCCCCACAGCTAAAGCATTTGATGACTTTAGTGCGATGGCAACCAATGATGATCGAAATAAGCGGATATTAGGCATTAAATAAACAGGATCACACACAATGAATAATAACAATAATCACCGTATTATTTTTCGGCTTTGCTGCATCGCACTGATTGTTACATCAATGACGTTTGCAATAAGAGCCGGTATTTTAGGGCAATTAGGCGAGCAGTTTGGTTTAACTGGCGCTCAGCTAGGCTGGGTCAATGCCATGGCTTTTCTCGGTTTTCCGGTTGCGACTATGCTCGGTGGCATCATATACAATGCCATTGGCGCGAAGAAACTAGTGGCATTGGCATTTGTTTGTCACTTAGCAGGACTGCTTTTAACTATTATGGCAGAAGGCTTTTGGGGGCTGCTTATCTCAACCTTTTTAATCGGCTTTGCTAATGGCTCTGTTGAAGCCGGCTGTAATCCGCTTATTGCGCAAATGTATCCGAAAAACACCACTACTATGCTAAACCGCTTCCATGTTTGGTTCCCTGGCGGCATTGTCATCGGTGCACTGGCGTCAAACGCAATGACCTCTTTTGGATTGAACTGGCAATGGCAAGTGGCGTTAATTCTAGTGCCAACTGTTATCTATGGCTTAATGATGGTCAAAGCACAGTTTCCACAATTTGATGCTCAACAAAACTCAACGACCAGTAACTTAAAGCACTTACTGTCACCTTTATATCTGTTTTTAATTATTTGCATGACCCTAACCGCAGTTACTGAGTTTGGTACTCAGCAATGGATAGAACAAATCCTCGGCTCATCAGGTGCCTCGCCTATGGTTATTCTCGCGCTTATTACTGGGTTAATGGCACTAGGGCGTTTCTTTGCAGGGCCTATTGTGCATCGCTTTAGCCCATCGGGCGTGCTACTAGGTTCAGCGGTGTTTTCAACCATTGGCATATTTTTAATGAGCCAAGCGCAAGGCAGCGCAATTTATTTTGCCGCTGCACTATTTGCCATCGGCGTTACCTATTTTTGGCCAACCATGATTGGCTGTGTTGCTGAATACACGCCAAAAACTGGCGCGTTAGGCATGTCATTGATAGGTGGTGCGGGCATGTTTGCAATGAGCTTGTGGAATCCAGTTATAGGTTACTGGATTGACACTGCGAAACAGCAAGCTCAACAAACACAAGTCTCAGCAGAGCAAATAGAAGTGCTCGCTGGACAGGCAGTTTTACAAAACCTATTGATCTTTCCAATTGTATTGATAGTTGTCTTTATAGGGCTTCACCTGTTTATAACAAAACAAAAAAATGTAGAAAAATACGTTTAATAGTAATAAGTAGCACACAAAAATAAGGGGTATTACATGCTTAAATCAATCTCGGTTTTGTCAATTGCACTGGCATTTAGCGGCGCTGCATTTGCCAAAACAGCTGATAACCAGCTAAGCAAAGAAGAACAAAAAGCTGGCTGGCAATTACTGTTTAATGGCCATGACATGTCGCATTGGCGTAATTTTAAAAGCGATTCGATCAGCTCAAAATGGATAATTGACGATGGCGCTATGTTACTTACCAAAGGCGGTGGTGACATATTAACGAAAAAGAGCTATGAAAACTTTGACTTAAAACTTGATTGGAAAATCAGTGAAGTTGGTAATAGTGGCATTTTTGTTCTCGCTGATGAACTGGGTAAGTATATCTACTCGCATGCACCGGAAATTCAAATTATCGATAATGAGCGCCATTCAGATACCAAAATCGACTCTCATTTATCAGGTTCCATTTATGACTTGCTAACGGCGCCGACTGCAGCGCATAAACCTGCAATGCAATGGAATACTGTGCGCATCAAGATGCTCAACAACCATTTACAGGTTTGGCAAAATGGGGTTAGCACGGCAAGCATTGTTGTGGGCAGCAGTACGTGGAATACCTTAGTAAAAAACAGTAAGTTTGCAACATGGTCTAACTTTGCTACCGCAAAACAAGGACGTATTGGCTTGCAAGATCATGGCGATAAAGTCTGGTTCAAAAACATAAAAATTAAGGAGCTGTAAGTATGTCAACATTTGATCATAAAGTGCTAGTTGTCGGCTCTGGAGCCGGTGGTGCCATGGCAGCATATACGCTTACTAAACTTGGCCACAAAGTCTTATTACTTGAAGCAGGCCGTAATTACGACCCTAAAACAGAAAGCCCAATGTTTCGCCGTAACAGCGAAGCGCCCCTGATGGGCGCAGGTAACAAAGATAAAAATTTTGGTTTTTACGATGCCACCGTTGATGGCGGCTGGCAAGTACCAGATGAGCCTTATACCAGTGCTAAAGGCAGTGATTTTTATTGGTGGCGTGCGCGTATGCTAGGTGGTCGAACTAACCACTGGGGACGTTATTCATTACGCTTTAGTGAGCACGATTTTAAAGGTAAAAGCCGTGATGGTCATGGTGCAGACTGGCCATTTGAATATACTGATTTAGCACCTTGGTACGATAAAACTGAAGAACTTGTAGGCATATGTGGTACCAATACCGGCCACGAAGATATGCCTAATTCATCACCAGGTATTTTACAGCCACCACCTAAACCACGGGTACCAGAGCTATTAATAGCAGCGTCGGCTAAAAAACTAGGCATTGATGCTGTGCCTATGCACCGTGCGGTATTAACACGCCCGAAAGATGACCGTATGGCCTGTTTTTATGCAACACCTTGTGGCTCTGGTTGCTCGATAGGTGCAGCATTCCAAACCACAACATCGCTGCTACCAATGGCAAAAGCCACCGGTAACTTAAAAGTAATAACCGACGCCATGGTTAAATCAGTGAAAGTTGATGAGCAAGGTAAAGTAACTGGCGTAACCTATGTTGATAAAAACACAGTAACAGAGCATGCCCTTGATGCTGATGTGGTTATCTTAGCTGCAAGTGCCTGTGAATCAGCACGTATTTTATTAAACTCAAAGAATAAAAAGCACCCTAAGGGGCTGGCTAATTCAAGTGGTCAAGTTGGCCGAAACTTAATGGACTCGACCGGTGCATGGTTAGGCGCACAAATTCCAGCACTTAAAGGTCGCCCACGCTATAACGAAGATGGCCATACCGCCAATCACTTATTTATTCCGTGGTGGGGTCACCAAGCACAAGCAAACAATGAACTTGATTTCCCCCGAGGTTATCACTTTGAACTAGGAACAGGGTTTGGACAACCGGGCTCTGGCGTATCGGGAGATAAACAAGGCTATGGCCCTGCCCTTAAACAACAAATACGTGATGCCTATGGCTCGTATGTAGGGTTTGCATTACGTGGCGAGATGTTACCTAACAAAGATACTTACATGGAAATAGACGAAAACGTCAAAGATAAATGGGGTATTCCGGTTTCAAAATTCCACTTTAAGTGGTCAGACAGGGAATTAAAGCAAATTGAGCATGGCTTAAAAACCGCGAAGCAAATCCTAGAAAATATGGGTGCAACCGTTGGTGAATTGCCACCTGCTGAAAAAGCGATTTCAAAAGGCGGCGAAATTATTCATGAAGTGGGCACCACCCGAATGGGTAGCTCAAAGCAAGACTCTGTAACAAACCAATGGGGTCAAACATGGGATTGTAACAATCTTTTTGTTATGGATGCGGGGGTATTTGCGTCAAACCCTCACAAAAACTGTACGCTCACCATCATGACACTGGCAATGCGTAATTCAACTTGGCTTGCTCAACAAATTGATAACGGGGTACTTTAATTATGCATCATCGTAACGAACACGACTCATATAACTATGTTTCTAACATGAGCCGCCGTGAGTCATTAAAATGGCTTGGTTTATTAGCTGCGGGCTCTGCGGTTGGTTTAACTGCTGGCTGTACAAAAGCACTTGAAGATGACGTGCCAGTTTCTGCAAAAGAGCATTGGCCTGATTTAGATATTAAACCTGTGACAGCTAAAGGCTATGGCCAAGATCCTAATTTGGTGATGCCTCCAGAATCACCTTGGCCGCTGACATTAACAGCAGACGAACTTACCTTAGTTGCCCTGTTAGCTGATTACATTGTACCCCGTGAAGGGGCTATTCCTTCAGCCAGCGAGTTACAAGTACCCGCGGTTATCAATGAATGGGTTAGTGCCCCTTATGAAGGGCAGCAACGAGACCGAATTAAAATCTTAAATTCACTCGCGTGGCTTAATGACGAATCGCAGCTGCGTTTTAAAAAGCAATTTGTTGCGCTTAATGAGCAACAACACCGTGCAATCTTAGACGATATTGCCTTTTTGAATGAGCAAACACCCACGCAGTTCAAGCGTATTGGCAAAGCATTTTTACGCTTTAAAGAATTAGTGCTCGCTGCCTTTTTCTGCACGCCTGAAGGCTGTAAAGACATAGGTTATCTGGGCAATGTACCGATTGCTGGTGATTACCCTGGACCATCTAATGAAGCAAAAGCCCATTTAGATACTGTTTTAAATGAGCTTGGTTTAAGTGAATTCGCTTATAAGGAGCTGTGATCACAACATAGAGTTTTACCCATCAAGTTTAGTCTCTAACCATTTATTAGCGTGCTAAAATGGTTAAGATGCTATTTGCCCAGACCAAAGCAGGGATTTATTCCCTGCTTATTTTTTAGGTATTTTATTACCTAAATTCGGATAATAAGTGCAATTTCTCAGATTAGATGGCCAGCTGTTATAATTCGGCCATTTTCTCGCCAAAGGAAATTGCTTTAATGAAATATAAACAGCTGACACAAGAAGAAAGATACCAGATTTACGCGTTAATAAAAGCAGGAAATAACCAAAAGCAGATAGCTGAAGAACTAACTCGTTCACCGTCATCTATTTCTAGAGAGCTAAAACGCAATAAAGGACTTAAAGGCTATCGGCCTAACCAAGCCAATAACTTTGCTGAACAAAGACGTAAGTCATCTTTCAAAGCAAGTAAGTTAACAGAGGACGTCACTCACTGGATTAATAAATTGTTGCATGACGGACTTTCCCCTGAGCAAGTGGCAGGCCGCTTAGCTTTAGAGAAACAGGTCGTTTTACATCATGAAACAATTTATCAATATATTTACAGAGACAAGGCTCGTGGTGGCAAGCTACATAAGACACTCACTCGTGCATGTAAAAAGTATAAAAAACGCTATGGAAGCTATGATAAACGTGGACAGATAGTTAATCGAGTCAGCATTGATGAACGCCCAAGTATTGTGGATTCAAAGTCTAGGATTGGTGATTGGGAGGGCGATACAGTGATAGGTAAAGGGCGTAAAAATGCGCTTGTCACAATGGTTGAACGTAAAACGTTATATACAGTCGTTCACAGAATTGAAAGCAAGCATGCGAAAATAACAGCCGATGCGCTGATCACGTGTATGACACCATATAAAGGTAAGGTTATTACCGTGACGTTAGATAATGGAAAAGAGTTTGCTCACCATGAGCATGTTGCACAAAAATTAGAAGCTGATGTGTATTTCGCTCATCCCTATTCATCATGGGAGCGGGGCATAAATGAGAATACCAACGGCTTACTTAGACGCTTCTTCCCCAAGGGAACTGACTTTATGGCGCTAAGTGAAGCAGAGATACAGGCGGCAGTTGATAAGCTCAACCATCGGCCAAGAAAAACAAGAGGGTATAAAACCCCTCATGAATTATTTACGGGGCAATCAGAAGTTCTGGTGGCTGCATAATGATTGCACTTAATACTTGAATTCAAGTTATGTTTAAAGCCTGCTATTTACCATTTTTTAAAGCTATCGTAAGTATGCTAGCCATACTTGCACTGCACTCTTTTCCTGCCTCTGCAACTACTAGTGAGCCTGTTAAAGTCAGCGTGCAATTGTGGTCGGTTAAAGATGCATTAAAAGCTGATTTTGATGCAACCATCACAGCACTTGCCGACATGGGCTTTCAAGGGCTCGAATTTGCAGGTGATTTTGGCCCTTATAAGGACAACCCTCGCGCACTTAAAAACAAACTGGCAAGCTTAGATTTAGTGGCCAGTAGTGCGCATATTAGTTTTGATGCATTAACGGATAGCCACTTAATGGAAACCTTGCTGTTTTATAAAACACTCGGAGTAACTACTATATTCGTGCCGTGGGATGAACGTGCTTGGGATCCTAAAGGTGTGATGCAACTATCAAAGCAACTCACAGACCTTAATAACATTGCACAAAAATATGAGATGCAAATTGGCTTTCACAATCATAATAGGGAGTTTGAACAATTTAAAAATGCGACCTATTGGGATGCGATTGCCAGTAATACCCCCACTAATTTGCCACTGCAACTAGATATTGGTTGGGTGCATTACGCTGGCAAAGAGCCGCTATATTTCATAAAGAAATACGCTGGTAGAACTTACGCAACACATTTAAAAGTTCGCACCCACGAAAATGACGGCTTAAGCCCGATATTCGGTGAAAATAACTATCCTTGGCGTAAAATAATTCAGTCGCTCATTACTGACGGTGGCACAAAATGGTTGGTTGTAGAGCAAGAAGAGTATCCTGCTGGATTAACGCCTTTACAAAGCGTTGCTAAATCAAAAGCTAACTTAGATAAAATACTTCACAACATGTAATACTGTACGCTAGGAACTCGCTTAATGATAAACGAGTTCCTGCAATCTATTTACACATCCCACTCGGTCAGCGCATCTTTTACATAAACGTAGCGCCATGAGTTAAGCAGATCAGGTTTAGGAGTCTGCGCTCGTTGCTCTGCAGTTAACTTCCAATTCCAACTTATTAGCTGATTAATTTGCTTTTTAGATGCAAGTACATCTTCAGGTATGCCCTGCTCTTTCGCAGCTTTAGTAATCTTTTGTTTGATCTCTTTAGCAACTTTTTTATAAGCAGGAAAGTCGATAAGCCGTTTTAATGGCTCAGGAAAATCTGAAACCGGCACTACTTTTGCTTTTTCTATGCACTTTAAAATCTCCACACCAGAGCGATTAACTTCAATACTTTCAACTTCTGGAATGTTGCGCAGTGCATTTAGACTGGTTGGTTTACGTTTCGCAATTTCAACCAAGTTATGTTCTTTTAAAACAAAATTAAGCGCTAAGTTTTTACGAATCGCTTTATTACGCCGCCATGCTGCAAGCTCTCTTAGCACAGCGAGATCGGCAGGTTTTAATTGCCATGAATTTTTAATATCTTGATAAAGATGTTCATCGGGGATTTGATAAGCGCGTTTTTGGGCCACGAGCTCACTTTCATTGATCACAATATCAAAGAAATCAGCTTCATTTATTTGCTTAATAATAATCTCAAAACACGGCAATAAATGAAATACATCCGCTGCGGCATAATCAAGCTGCTTTTCGGTAAGCGGACGCTGTAACCAATTTGTCCGCGACTCACTTTTATCTATTTCAATATTCAGTAAATTTTTAACCATATGCGCAAAGCCCATGCAGTTTCCGCTACCTAATAATTGCAATGCAAATTGCGTATCAAATAAAGGCATCGGCACAAAGCCAGCATATTTTTGAAATACTTCAATATCTTCAGAAGGCGAATGTAACACTTTTAGAACGGTGGGATCGCGTAAAATTTCCCAAAAATCAAAGAGCGATAATTCAGCAAGGGGGTCGATAAGCGCTAAATGCTCACCATCGAACACTTGGATGAGTGCCACTTCAGGATACAAAGTACGACGGCGCATAAATTCGGTATCAATTGCTAAGATAGGTTTGTTACGAATTTGCTCAACAAACTCATTTAATTGATTTTGGTTTTGGATCAATTGATATTGCACTTAATCTCCTACAGTAAAAAGCCGACAAATAATGTCGGCTTTTTAGCTTACTAATCTTTCAAGGCTCGTCTGAGTATTTTGCCAACATTCGTTTTTGGCAACTCATCCCTAAACTCAACCAGTTTGGGGACCTTGTAATTAGTTAAATTATCACGACAGTGGTTTATTATATCTTTTTCAGTTAAAGATGGGTCTTTTTTAACAATAAAAACTTTAACTTGTTCGCCACTAACTTCGTGTGGGATACCAATTGCGGCAGCTTCAAGCACGCCATCATGCATTGCTATCACTTCTTCAATTTCATTTGGGAACACATTAAAGCCAGATACGATGATCATATCCTTCTTACGATCAACAATGTAGAAGAATCCTTCGTCGTCATAGGTGGCAATATCACCGGTTGCAAACCAGCCATCTTGCAGGCATTCAGCGGTCGCATCTGGTCGGTTATAGTAACCAACCATGACTTGCGGACCTTTTACCCATAATTCACCCGGCTCACCTTTAGCCGCTTCTTCACCGTTATCTAACATTAGTTTGATTTCAGTATTTGGCGCAGGTAAACCGATCGAACCATTGTATGCATCTAAATCATAAGGGCTGACAGTAACCAATGGCGAACACTCGGTTAACCCGTAGCCTTCCATTAATTTACTGCTAGTGACTTTTTGCCATTTTTCTGCAACAGGACGTTGCACAGCCATACCACCACCCAATGACATTTTCAGACTTGAAAAATCAAGTTCAGCAAAGCCTGGAGTATTCAGTAAGCCATTAAATAATGTATTTACACCGGTAATCGCGGTAAATTTATGTTGGCTTAACTCTTTTACAAAGCCTTTCATATCACGTGGATTAGTGATCAATAAATTTAATCCACCATACTTCATAAATGTTAAACAGTTAGCCGTTAGCGCAAAGATATGATAAAGCGGCAACGCAGTGACAACAATTTCTTTGCCGCTCACTAATACTTTATCTAAACAACCCGATACTTGCTCTAAATTACCCACCATATTGCCATGGGTTAACATTGCGCCTTTAGAAACACCCGTTGTACCACCTGTGTATTGCAAAAATGCAAGATCAGATAAACACACTTCCGGTTTACTGTAATCAGATTCGTTGGTTCCAAGTAAAGCTTCAAACTTAATTGGCTCAGGCAGTGTATAACTTGGCACCATTTTTTTTATGTGCTTAACAACAAAGTTAACTAGATGCTTTTTAATACCACCCACCATATCACCCACTTGGGTAACAACAATGTGCTTTATATTCGTATTCGGCAGTGCCTTTTCGAGCGTGTCCGCAAAGTTAGCAAGAATGAAAATTGCTGACGTTTGTGAATCATTTAACTGATGTTCAAGCTCGCGAACTGTATAAAGTGGATTAACATTAACCACCACACAGCCGGCACGTAAAATGCCCAATATTGAAACCGGAGTTTGCAATAAATTTGGCATCATCACAGCGACTTTATCGCCTTTTTTCAAACCAAGATCATTTTGAATGTAAGCTGCGACTCGCTTGGTCGCGCTGTCCATTTCAGCATAACTCAATGTTTTACCCATATTGGTAAACGCAGGCAAATCTTTGTAATCAGTGAAGCTTTTTTCAAACACTTCTAACAACGAGTTGTAGTGCTCAGGATCGATTGTTTCAGGCATACCCTCTGGGTAGCGCTTCAGCCAAATTTTTTCCACTCTTAGCTCCTGTTCTATTTATAATTTATTTTTATTAAACCTTAAACTAAGTAAGGCAATTCCACAATTGAGCAATAACTCTAATTTTGCAAATATTCCCACATTTTGTGCAAATATACAATTAACATGCACCAGTTTGCAGCATAAATGCTTGAACTTGTTGTAAACATTGTGCCGGGCTTTGCATATGACAGTGATGTCCTCCCTCTACCTTGCTTACTATTAACTCTTTGTAATAACGATGGTATTTATCTAAATTCTGATTCACAAATGCATAACCTTGACGTCCTAATATTAATTGGCAAGGTACATTTATTTCGCTTATTGCCGCTATACATTGTTGTTCATCAAACCTAAAACCTGAATGATTTTTAAGCTTTGGATCAGTACTTAACATCCAACCCTGATCACTTTTGATTATATTTCGCTCCATAAGGACTGTCACTAAATCAAATGGTATGTCACTAACTTGCGCACGCGCTTGGTATATTGTTTGTTTTGAGTCGTAATGTCTTGGTTTTTTTTGCTTGAGACGATGTCGGTTTAAAATTGCGTTGCGCAGTTGCTCAACAACTTGTTCACTTGGGGTCGTGATCACACCAAGCCCTTCTATCATAGTCACTGATTTTACTTTTTCAGCAAAACAACTGGCAAACAGCCCTGCCGCCATAGCCCCCATCGAGTGGCCAACCAAATGTACTTTATCAACCCCAAGTTTATCAATTAAATTATAAATATCATCTATATAATCTATAAAATAATAGTGGGCATCAGCCCCTCGCCAATCAGACTTACCGTGTCCTGGTAAATCAATGCAATACCAAGTTGCAGATAATGCGCTGTTTTCTAGCATTGGTAAAAATGTATGGCAATTATCTAACCAGCCGTGCAACCCAATCACAACTTCATCGCCTTGGCCAAAGGTTAGGCCATGAAGTGTTAATTCGCCACTTTGTACTGAAAATGGATGCACTTGGTAATTCCTCTTTATTTTTGGGTTGTTTACCGTAAAAGACATTTATTTATCATACAGGGGGGTATACAATAACACCACATAATAAACAGGGTACAAAAATGAAAAAACACATTAGCCTCTTGGCATTATTATGCTCTGCAACTGCATACGCAGAGCAAGCACCGAAAAATATTATTTATATGATTGGTGATGGTATGGGGCCCGCTTATACTACAGCATACCGTTATTTTAAAGATGACCCAGCAACTAAAGAAATAGAAAGTACTGTATTTGACACTATGCTTACGGGTATGGCCCACACCTATCCTGACGATCATACCTATGTAACTGACAGTGCCGCAGGTGCAACCGCATTAAGCTCTGGCCATAAAAGCTATAATGGTGCTATTGCTGTTGATACTCATAAAAAACCACTTAAAACCATGCTTGAGATCGCCAAACAACAAGGCATGATCACTGCACTTGTTGCCACCTCGCAAATTAACCATGCCACCCCTGCTAGTTTCGCCTCTCATAATGAATCACGTCGTAACTATGATGAAATTGCCGATGATTACATCGATAATAAAATAGCGGGTAAATTACCTGTCGATCTAATGCTTGGTGGCGGCACTAAATATTATATCCGCGAAGACCGTAATTTGGTCGAAGAGTTTAAACAGGCTGGCTATCAATACAGTGATGACTTTGCTACTTTGAAAGACATCAAGCAAATTCCTGCTTTGGGTTTATTTGCCCCAGTTGGCCTTGATTTTGCGTTAGATAACAATCCAACTCGATTAACTCAAATGACCAATAAAGCACTTGAGTTGCTTGATAAAAACAAAAAAGACGGCTTTTTTGTGATGATCGAAGGCAGCCAGATTGATTGGTGTGGACATGCTAATGACATTGCCTGTGCGATGGCTGAAATGGATGACTTTGCTAAATCAATTGAGCAAGCAAAAGCCTACGTTGATAACAACCCAGATACCTTACTAGTGATCACAGCTGATCACTCTACTGGCGGACTAACATTAGGTGCTCATGGTCAATATAAATGGGAAACTGAGGTTGTTAAAGGCGTTAAAGCTACTGCCGTTAAATTAACCGAACAAATGTTAGCCTCGGATGATTTAAAAACGATTTGGACCGCTAATACAAATATTGACTACACACCGGTAAACCAAGCTAAGCTTGAACAAGCGAAAAAGTTAGGTGACAAAGCATTAAACTTAGCCATTAAAGATATTATCAGTAACGCCAGTTTTACTGGTTGGACAACAGGCGGCCATACCGCAATTGACGTACAAGTTTTCGCTCATGGTAAAGGTGCTGAGCAATTTATCGGCTCGCAAAATAATACTGATATAGCAAATAAGCTGATTAGTTTTATCGAAAAAAAATAAGCTTGCGTGTTTAAGTTATTTTTTATGAAAAGTAGCAACAATTTAAAATGCACCCTTATAAAAAACAGCCCTGCTACATTATAGTAGGGCTTTTTTAATTCCCGCCCAACTTTGCTATGCGCGCTGAAAAACCTAACTACCTTATAATATTTTATTAAATGTTTTAAATTGAGAGTGATAACAGGTTAACTAATAAAAACTGGTTTATTAAAGTACGGGGTTTATTAGGCGTATATATCAACACCGATCAAGCTTTGTACTTCAGCTCGACGCTCTAAGTTTGCAAACTCGGTATATGTAGAAATAGCGCGACTTACTTTTACAGTAGGTTGATCATAAATAGTTTGTCGATAGCTCGGCGGTACGGTTTCGCTCTGAAATTTATCAGCAAGCGCAATACCTGCTTGACTCGATTTTACAAATTCAGCAGACTTTTTATTATCGGCAACAGGTTGCTTTAATAAGCCTTGAGGTTTATTAGGTATAGTCTGTTTTGAGGTGATTTTACCGGGGATGTCTCCCGTGTAAAAACCTGAGCCAATGGGTATTGTCACAATCACGTCTCACTATTTAGGTTATTAAATTATGTGCCATATTTAATAACCTTGCAAGTTGCTTTGCCAATCGCTTTATTCGCGACCTGGAAGCTTTTTCCATGTCACTGTATCACGTACATATTTTGGCTGAGCTTGCGACGCAGACACAGTCCGTTTCGCTGTAAACTCATGGCTAACATTGGCTAACATAAAGCCTGCATCTGGTAATGTGATCTCGTTGTTAACCACAATATTAGCATTATCTTGCAGTATGTCTGGGTAGCTTTGCCAGCCCGTTCCAACCGCAATGCCATGCTTATCTGCAAGGCTTAGCAATGCTGGTTTTAATACTTGCTCTTCACCTTGCAACGCCATAATACCAATATTATTTAGCGTATAGTGAGCAAAATAAACCTCGCCCATACGCGCATCAATGGCACTATAAACATGTGTTTCACCGGTTTGCTGATACGCTTGTTGTGCCATCATTTGCAGCGTTGATACCCCAACCAGCGGCAATTTACAGGCATAAGCGAGACCTTGTGCAATCGCAACACTAATACGTACGCCGGTAAAACTCCCCGGACCTTGGCCGAAACCAATGACATCTAAATCTGTTAATTTACAATTTGCTTGCGCTAACAATGAATCTACTAGTGGTAAAATCTTTTGGCTATGTTGCTGCGGGCACTCTTCAAAATGGTGAAAAAGTTGACCGTTATAACTAAGCACTAATGACAATGCTTCGGTAGAGGCATCAAACGCCAGTATGTTTATGTTGCTCGCAGTTAGTTGCGTATTCATGGAAGTTATTTCTCTAATTAATATGTTCTAAAAATTCGCTGGCAGCAGCCAAGCTTCTGGTACGGCGCATCGGCGGCAAGCTTTTTAAGAATACTTGGCCATATTGACGTGTTACTAGGCGGTTATCGCAAATGACCAACACCCCCTTGTCTTTATTATCACGAATTAAACGACCAACACCTTGTTTTAACGCAATCACGGCTTGCGGTAATTGTATATAAGCAAACGGGTCATGGCCTTGTAATTGTGCATCCTGCATTTTAGCTTGTAATAATGGATCATCCGGCGCCGCAAAAGGCAATTTGTCAATAATAACACAACTTAACGCACTACCTCGAACATCAACCCCCTCCCAAAATGAAGCCGTACCAAGGAGTACAGCATTACCATGACGGGTGAACTTTTCAAGTATAATACGCTTAGACATTTGCCCTTGCATATAGATTGGATAATCAATTTGTGTACTTAACCCCTCAGCCACTAAGTGCATCATCCGATAGCTAGTAAATAATACAAAACAGCGCCCTTTGGCTGCTTTTATTAAATCTAAGGTAAGTTTAACGATTGCATGCGGCATATTTGCCGCGTGTGTCTCTGGTAAGTAGCGCGGTAAACATAATAGTGCTTGCTGATAATAATCAAACGGGCTGTCTACCATCATGCTTTTAGCAGGTTTGAGACCAAGGCTTGCATTAAAATGATCAAGGGCATTATCGACAGATAAAGTCGCAGAGGTAAATACAAACCCAGCGCCGGTGTCTTTCATCATTTGTGCAAATTTAACTGACACATTAAGTGGCGTAACATGCACGGTTAGATAACGGCGAGTTGTTTCATACCAATAACTGTAGCCGGTTTGGCTAATATCAAACACCCGTTCTAATTGGCATTTGAACGCAAGGGTGCGCTCAAATGGGTGTTCTATTTTTTCACTTCTATCTAAGCAATGTTTAAGCACTTGATATAAAAAATCGAGATCACTAATAACACGATGTAATGCGGCGCAAATTTCTTTACTTGCCAGCATTTGCCGCCAATCTCCACGACTACCATCAAGACCAAACTGCAAGCGTAAATCAGCAACACTGGTTTCTAACTTATTGAGCGTTTTACCTAATTGCAGCATATCGGGGATGTCGGCACGATAAATGGCGCGCAAATCGTTAATTAGATCCACCAGCTTTTTGGTACTGACACTTTCACCAAAATAATCACTGGCAATTTCGCTCAGCTGATGTGCTTCATCAAAAATATAGGCGTCAGCGGTTGGAATAAGCTCTGCAAATCCGGTGTCTTTCACTGCCATATCAGCAAAAAATAAATGGTGATTAACCACTACTACATCGGCATCCATAGCTTTTAGGCGCGCTTTACGAATATAGCAATCTTGAAAATCGGGGCATTCTTTACCTAAACAATTATCAGCGGTAGAGCTTACATAAGGTAAAACTTTGGCGTCTTCTTCAATACCAATACAATCAGCTAAATCACCCGTGTGGGTTTCACTGGCAAATTTAGCCACCATAGCGAGTTGGTGCATCACGTCAGAGTCATCAGTCGGTACATGGGCAACATGCTGGTTTAGCCGGTAGGTGCACAAGTAATTACTACGCCCTTTTAGTAAGGCGGTTTTTTTACTGGCGTTGAGTGCTTTTACTAACTGTGGCAGATCTCTATGATACAACTGCTCTTGCAGCGCCTTTGTACCGGTAGAAATAATGGTTTTACCTTTAGATTTTAATGCTGGAGCAAGATAAGCATAGGTTTTACCTGTACCTGTGCCCGCCTCGACCACGAGCTGGGTGCGGTTTTTCAATGCCTCACTGACCGCCACCGCCATGTCAATTTGCGGCTGACGCGGAGTATAACCGTCCAATGACAACGCCAATGGCCCATCTGCACTAAAAAGCTGTTTGATAATAACGATCGCTTAACTAAAAATAATGGCAAGATTTTACGCAAGCGCAGTAGCTAGAGCAAGTGAATACGCAAAGCAAATAGCAAAGGAGCTTACCTTTGCTATTTAAGGCTTAGCATTACTGCGCAGTAATAGCCAAAGTGATCCCACTTGCTGCGCTATAGCCATGTAGATCAATATACCAAGTTCCTGCTTGAGGGTTAGTAATTGTACAGCTTTCATTATTACCATTTTTATAAGGTCGACACTGATATGTGGTCGTTGAAGACGGTGCTGCAAAATTCATATACAAATCTGCATCGCCATTACCACCGGCTATTGATACATCAAGCGCGCTGTAACCACTAGGTAACTGCTGAGTAAAGCGCATCCACTCACCTGTAGCCACACTGACATTACTCTCAACCCTATTAATAGACGGTGCTTCGGATGTTGCTGTGTAACTACCCGTTAATGATACCCCTGTGATCTGACTCCAAGCTTCAACCATAACGTGGTAAATGCCTGCTTGTAGATTATTAATAGCGCATGTTTCATTACTTGTGGCGGTGGTACTTTTACAATCAAAGTCTTGCAAAGTCGGAGGGCTTGCATACTTCACATAAAGGTCTGCATCGCCACTGCCACCGGTTGTGGTGAAACTTAAGTTACTGCTTCCCACTGGTACCGACAAAGTATAAAAAACTTGTTGTTTGGCCAGCGCATTGATATCGGTAACTGTCACTCCGTTTTCTAATTCATTGTTAGCTGGAGGGTCAATATCTCCAGCATTTTTCGCCATTTCAGCAAGGTAGCTGACAGCTAATTTTGCAAACTTAGTCGCATGATCAGCATCAAAACTACTGTCGTTTGCTGTATGGATCAGCGGGTTAATATCAGCCATGCGCGACTCAAAAGGCATAGAAGCCGCGAACCCCTGCTGATACCACGAGGCATGATCTGAACAACCATAACCACATTGGTCAAAGCCATATGTAATCGCTGGTAAGTAAGTATCAATCAACTGTCCTAAAAACTGATTTTGGGCGGTATTTGTGTAATCTGTCATCATCACAATATCATCGCTACTACCATGGTTACCGGTCATATCAAATTGCACCATGCCCAGTACATTCTTACCTTGCGATTTATACGCAGAGGCAATGGCTTTAGAACCACGCAGCCCCACCTCTTCCGCAGCAAACCCCATTATTTTAATCGTTCGTTGTGGTTTATAGTCGTTGACCACAATGGCGCGTAGTACTTCAGATAACACGGCAATACCAGAGGCATTATCATCGGCACCAGGTGCTCGGCCATTACTTGGATCCGATTGGTTAATAGAGTCTAAATGTCCACCAATAACCACTATTTCGTCCGCTTTTTCACTACCAGCAATAGTTACAATGACCGATGACTGCGCCCAACTATGGCTAAAATAATCAACACTAATATCCGTACGGCTACTGGCTAACTGCTGCCAGTAGTTTTTTAACCACTGCGATGCATCAACGCCACTTTGCACTGAGTAATAGCGATTATGGAAATTGCTCATAGAATTAACTGTATTGGTTAAATCATTGGCACTAATCGTATTAATAAGTTGTTGAACAGTTTGCCCATTATCGATGCTGTAAGTAGCTGCAACGGTATTCGTAGCCAGGCTTTGCACTGTTGCTAATTGTTCAGTATAAAGCTCTGCTTCAGCCAATGAATCATGTGCGACAAAACCACCACAGCGATGATAATTATCATGCATAAACTCACTTAAACTGGCGACTTCAGCTTGATTGATACGCATAAAATTCACGGTTTCTAAACGAGAGTCTTGTACAGTAAGACGTTCTGCATTGTGATGATGAGCTGTTTGATTCAACTTATAATGCTTAGCGGCGATAGGGTCTATCGTGACCCAAATCTTCTCAACATCTTGTGCTACGCTCAGCGGACTTACCAACAGTGACACGATGCCAAGCAATGCACTGGGTGCAAAAATATTCATAAAGATTTCCTTTTTAATCTGTGTTTATTGAATTTATGTGCAAAAAAATAAACAGATAAATAAGGGAGCGGATGCTCCCTTTGGTGAGGGGTTGGTTAGTTAGCAGATATAGTCAAGGTTACGCCGCTGGCAGCACTGTAGCCTCTTAAATCTACATACCAAGTACCAGCTTGTGGATTGGCTATGTTGCAGCTTTCATTGTTGCCATTTTTATATGGGCGACACTGATAAGATGACGTTGAAGATGGTGAACCAAAGTTAACATACAAGTCTGCATCACCTGAGCCACCAGCAATCAATACATCTAATGACGAGTACCCTGCGCCAAGATCTTGGCTGAATCGAGTCCAACCATTTTGGCTTACACTAAGATTAGATTCTGTACGGTTAATGGGAGTCGGTCCACCATTGCCGCCGTCAAAACTCCCCGTCAGTGATATACCTGATATTTGATTCCATGCTTCAACCATTACATAGTAAGTACCCGCTTGAACATTACTAATAGCACAGTTTTCAGTGCTTGTTGAAGTTGTACTATTGCAGTCAAAAGTAGTGAGTGTTGGTTTAGAGCCAAACTTAACATAGAGATCCGCATCACCAGTGCCACCCGCAGTATTGAACTGTAGGTTAGTCGCATTGGCTGGTACATCTAAAGTAAAAAACAGTTGTTGTTTTTCACTACCACTAATACCCTAAGGGATCCCCAGAAATAATCATTAAGTTTCAATTACATCACTCACATCCATATTTTTCCAATCGAGTTGCACTACCACCTGTACGAAATAGGCTAGTCCTGCCAAATAATCTCGCCGTCGCAGTTTAATGGACTGTTTTTTGAAGTATCGCAGCCCAACAAATGCCCATGACACTACTCGTCTTTTTTTGGTTGAATTAGCTTGAAAAGCGCCTGTCTTTCCTGCTTTGTCTATCACTGCACCCAGCATCATTGAGAACCAATGAGCCAGTGTGGCAAGCAGCAACAGTATGTCTAATCGATAGAGTTTGTTTGTCCTGTGCAGATCTGAGCCTAAGCCGAACCTAACACTTTTTTGATCTCGAAATCCTGCTTCTATCTGCATTCTCATACCATATAATTTGAGTACTTTTTCGAGAAAGTGGTGCCTCTTTGGAAGAGAAGAAACGAGTAGCCAAGGCTCCTTATAACCACGTTTTTTATCTCTTTTTAATAACTTATGTCCCTTGCCAACCAGCACTGCATGAGTTTGATATTTTGCACTTTTGGTCAACTCGGTCGCGCCAAGATACTGGCTCTTACGTTGATTGCTCTTGAATAGTGACTGGCATGGAACAAACTCATCGCTGCCCTGCGTTTTCAAATGTGCCGTACCTCGAACACGGCTAATATAATGCCAGCCATTGTTTCGCACGGCTTTGAGCCAAGGAACTTTAAAGCCCGCATCCGTCACAATTACGGGCCGGCAGTCACCCGGCAAAATCAGTTTGAGCATCTTTAAGAACCGTTTTTGAACTTTTGGGCAATGATACTGAAAACTGAATGCACTTTCCTGATACAGGGTCAAAGAACGACCTTCACTGGCAATGCTGGCACGCAGAATACAGTATTTGGTTTGTGTATCTGCATGACTCCAATCAACCAAAATGACGGGATGCTTTTCAGTGACCACAAAACGGCTTAAGCGAACATAAACCGATGTCGACTCACGCAAAAGCTCGTGGTTATTGAGTAGTCGATCAATACGTTTAATATCATGTTTTTCAGTTGTTTTTGAATCCAAATTGCGACCAATAGATGTCAAGGTGCATTGCTGACAGTGCAAAAGAGATTTAACGGCAGCGACTAGAGTATTAAATCTGGCTTTATGAATAGAGTTAGGGGTGACAGCGCGGAGCATATTGTGCAAAATAGTAGACGCATTCATGGTGTTTAGTTCTGTTGTTTTTAAGCGATTCATAAGATCACAAAACACCATGAATGTTCCCTCACTACCCATATTTTTTAACACTATTAGTTCATTGATATATAAAGGCTAATTTTGGGGATACTTTAGACTAATACCAGTACGCGGCACACCATTGGTAAGCTGCTCATCAGCTGGTGGTGGGTTTGTTCCACCACAGCTGCTGCCTGAACTGAGGTTCGAAGTAACACCCACCGCAGCAAGCGCGCTTTGTACATCCGCTGGGTCATAGTTTAAATCACAGGCAGCGTCCATTGCGCCATTCCCCGCTAAATCCCAATTGGTACTGGCAGTCCAATACAGTTGATTAGCCCGAGCCATGACCACAAATGCTTTCTTGGTATCCCAACCAGCTGTGGTTGCTAGGTTATAAAACGCTTTATTAAACACACCTGAGCTGTAATGAACATCCATGCCCGAATAATAATTTGCTTGGTTATCAATCGAGCTGCCATCTTGGGTCGGATTATTCATATAACGTAATGCGCCATTGCCTTTGAAGATTTCTTGCCCGACTAGCCAATCATTGCTGCCTTTCATGTAAAACTCAGCAGCTTCACCAGCCATATCAGAAAATGCTTCGTTCAAGCCACCTGATTTGCCACTGTATACCAGCCCTGAGTTTTGCTCTGTGAAGCCATGACTTACTTCATGGGCAGAGACATCTAAACTAACCAAAGGATAAAATGTATTTTGGCCGTCACCGAATGTCATTGCACTGCCATCCCAAAATGCATTTTCATAATTATTGCCGTAATGAACACGCATTTTTAATTGAAACGAAAGTGGCGCAGTGCCAAGCCAATCGTTATACATGTTATAAATCACATTACCAAAATAGTGGGCATCGTTAAGTGGCGAATACGCCCCGTTAATTTCCTTAAAAGTGTTTTCTGGGCAGGTAAATGAATACGCTGTTGAGCCACTAGTACCGCCATTTAAATTAATGGTTTTCACATTGGCGCTATTCATCGTGCAGTTATTGCCAGATTGCGTGACATCTAAGCTACCAAAGTCAGTACCATAAATGTATTTACCTGTTTTTAAATTACCGCCTGGGCCTGTTGCACTAGCATGTTGAAGATTATCAAAGCTATGTAGCAACTCACCTGAATGGGCATCGATGATCTGATATGGGCGAGCAGGCTCTGCGCCATAGGTCACATAAGTTACTTCGTAGACTAAATGGGCAATATTGTCTTCATCAATCCAAATTGCCAAACGAGATTGTTCGTTGTGTTTTTTAAGACCGACAGCTTTTGCCGCAGCAGGTGAATGTTGCTGACCACGTGCGATTGCCGTTTTTTTAGCTAGTTTCGGCTTAACAGTATCGATATCGCTGCTAATATCATAAACCGCAGCGCCATGGGCACGCTTTAATTGTCCGTTACTATTAAAAGTTAAACTCACGGTGTCACCAATGACTGGTAACCCTTTATATTGTTGTTGATAACGACGAGTGGTATCACCGTTGTTACTTTTTACTTCTTTTAAAACGACCAAGTCGCTGCCATCTTCTAAGCCTATTAACTGCTTTGGGCTTGCCAAAAGAACCGCCGAGGCACTCGTTTGTAATGCTTTATTTAAGCCCATCTGTTCATTTAGGTATTGTTTGCTCGCAGCCATTGCGGTTGATGCTTGTGTTAAAGCCAGAACACCAATAGTTGCTAATGTGATTTTAGATAAATTCACGTTTACGCTCCGTTAGATTGTTATATTTAATATTTTTGTATTAACCGGCACTGCCTGTTCCCGATTCAAGTTCAGCCTATACGGCTTTTCCAAAAAAGGAAAATTAAACATAAAATTAACAAATGGGAGGATTGAAATTTATTTAACCTTATAAAAATCAGGTGGATGCAGGATTTATGTTAATTAATCATTAAAATAAGATATGAAAAACGTAAATATATAATTACAATAAATTAACAAATAACATGAATTAGGTATTTTTAATCACACTTAGCAAATTGTCATCGCATTCGTGTTTTATTAAGCATCTCAAAACTTGAAATTATAAAAGCAAAGCATATAATAAGCATACGTTACTAACTTGCCAATTAACCATGACTCAAGATAATTGCAGCTTTTTACTCGCCGATGTAACACGACTTATGCGGCGTAATTTTACCTAGCAGCTAACAAGTTCACCGCTGACACTCGCCGAAGCAAAAGCACTTAAGTATGTTGCTCGCCAGCAAGGAGTTAGACAAGTTGAGCTTGCAGACAAGTTAGAAATACAACCAATCACTTTAGCGCGACTTATTGACCAACTAGAGAAACTCCACCTTGTTGAGCGCAGAGCTGATCCCAGTGATCGACGTGCGTACTTAATTTATTTAACAAAGCATGCAGATGAACATATCGCTGCAATTGACAATGTTAGCAAACAAGTAATTACAGCAGCCATGAGCGGATTAACTGCCAATCAGTCAGCACAATTTATTGCCTCACTACAGACTATTCGTAATACCCTATTGGCTGAGAAGTAATTTAGGAATTTTTATGTCGGCATATTTACTAACAATTACTGTAAAAATGCCATTAAAACGCACTATTCTCATGGTGTTAATACCTGCACTATGAGCGGTGTGCGACGGTGACATTTCACAGTCTCAGGCGTAAGATATATAAATATGAAAGCACATTATTTTCAATCCATTATTAAGGTCAATCAATGAATGCTTGGTACCTCATTTGTTTTTTATCTGCATTAGCTATTTTTATTGCTTTTGCTAACCAATACATACTCAAGATGCAAACAACCATTGCCATAACAACAGGCTCTGTGGTGATCTCATTATTATTAATTTTAGCGGTTAAATTACAAGGGGATTCGACCGCTCTTGAGATAACCAAAATCGTCTCAAGCATTGATTTTAATCAATTATTACTCAAAGGGATGTTAGGCTTTTTGCTGTTTGCGGGAGCACTTGAAATCAACCTTGCCGCGCTTAAAAAGCAGCGCTGGGAAATAACCGCCTTAGTATTGTTTTCAACTCTGGTCTCCACATTTATTATCGGTTACTTAAGCTTTTACTTATTTGCACTACTGGGCTGGTCAGTGCCTTTTATTTATTGTTTATTATTTGGTGCATTAATTAGCCCTACTGATCCTATTGCTGTACTTGCCATCATCAAACAAATGCGCGCACCTGAGGGAATTTCGGTTCAGGTAGAAGGTGAGTCGTTATTTAATGACGGTATTGGCTTAGTGATCTTCACCACTATTTTTGCAGTGGCATTTTACGGTACTGAAGCAACTGTAGCTGATATTGGCGAGTTGTTTTTAGTTGATGCCATTGGTGGCATTGTATTTGGTTTAGTAATAGCCTTAATTGGTCATTTCTTAATAATTAATAGTCGTGATGTGAATATTCGTTTATTGCTGACGTTAACCATTCCAACCGCGGGATTTGCTGCAGCCAATATTTGGGAGATATCAGGCGCACTGGCAATGGTCACCAGTGGTATATTACTTGGTAATATTACCCGTAGTAAAGCAACAGAGAGAACGGGGCCTGAGGATACACGCTATGTAAAAGATTTTTGGCATGCCACAGATAGCTTTTTAAATGCGCTGTTATTTTTGATCATCGGTATGCTGATTGTCACTATGCCTATCAGCCTAGCTGAAATCGGCTTAGGTCTACTGATGGTGCCAGTGGTGTTATTTGCTCGTTTTATCAGTGTTGGCGCGCCATTTGTATTGTTTAAGAAATTTCGAAAATACGACAAACACACAGTGAAAATCTTAACTTGGGGTGGGCTGCGTGGTGGCCTTGCGCTGGCAATGGCGGCTGCAATCCCTCGCGATGAAGTATTTATAGGTGGCTCTGACTTACATAATCTCATTGTAATTGTTACTTATGTGGTGGTGATATTTTCCATCATTGTACAAGGCCTTACTATTTCGCCACTCATCCATAGCAGTATTAACTCCGCTAAATAATTGCTTGGGCTAAAAAGGTTAACTTGCCTTTTTAGCCGCTTTATTTTTGTACATATCTGCATCTGCTATTTGCAACAACGCTTCGAGCTCTAACGGGTGTTGAGGGTTAAATTCGGCTATACCAAACGAAAAACTAAATGTTGCTAAGTTAGGTAGCGACTGACTCAGTTTACTGGCACTTTCTTCTATGCGCGATATAAGAAGCTGGCATTCACGCAATGTCGCCTGTGTTAACATCAGTACAAACTCATCACCACCAAAACGACCAAATAGATCTGATTTACGACATGAAGAACTTATTACACTGGCAAATAAATTCAGCACTCGATCACCTTCAGCATGCCCATATTTATCGTTGATTGGCTTAAATGAGTCTAGATCAATAAAAATTACGATGGCGTTTAATTGCTGTCGATTACATAGATCTAAATAACGTTCAGCCATTAAAGTAAAGCCACGGCGGTTAGGGATATTTGTTAACTCATCACGAGTTGCTAACTGCTGAATTGATATCTCACGCTGCGTTATCAACGCGAGATCTTTTAATGCCTGAGTATCATCAAAGGAGAATTCACGTGGCTTTATATCAATAATGCACAGCGTACCAATACACAGCCCATTCGATAATTTAATTGGGTATCCTGCATAAAATCGTATGTTTGGTGCATTTAAAACCAATGGGTTGTCTGCAAAACGAGGATCATTGCATGCATCACCAATAACTAGCGGATCATCATCTAATATAGCGTGACCACAAAAAGAAATATCGCGAGGAGTCTCTTTAACATCCAGCCCAATGCATGATTTAAACCACTGTCTATCCTCATCAATTAGGCTGATCAACGCGATTGGTACATCAAATAAATATTTAGCTAGACGTGTGACTCGATCTAGTGACTCTTCACTTTGCGTGTCTAATATATTGAGCGCTCTTAATGCGGCAAGCCTCACGTCTTCATTGTCAGGGAATAACGGCTTATCCATTAAGTACCTCAACGTACATATTTATTAGTTTTTTGTGTATATCTAATATAGCAGATTTAATAAATACTATTAATGTATTGAGTTTTTTAGGCCCATGTATCAAGGTGCTTTTCGCCATCTTCATCTTCTGATATGGCTGGTTTATCAGGTTGAGTTGCGGTATCGGGCAACAATCCTTTCTGAAGAAACTCACGTTTTCTGCGCTTTTCGCGTTCAATTCGCGACGTGTTCGAATCTTTTAGGCCCGCGATGTAAAACGCGCCTTTAGACTCGAGCTGCAGACGTGTGATCTGCCCTAAATACGGGATCATCATATCCATAAGTACCTCCTATTAATACTCTTAGTATCGGCGGTTATAGCTTATTCTTTAATTTATGCAAAAAAAACTTGCCAGTACTCATTAAAATATGTTTTTCTATATGTGAAATTTACTTAAACATATTACACACTTTTGTTTACATACAACAATGACTAAACGAAAGTTACTTAGGAAATAGTATTATGCGTTTAAACCTGACAACAGTACATCATCACCACCATTCACCGGAATAACCTGTCAGGTCTTTCGCTGAGAGGTTATTCCTAAAAGGAACCTCTGGCGAATCAAAATATAAAGATTCATTTTCGCCCTGAGGTTCCCTCGGGGTTTTTAGTTTTTAAATTAAAGGAAAATGAATAATGAGTAACAGCAACCGTCTACGTATCGCCATCCAAAAAGGTGGCCGCCTTTCTAAAGATTGCCAAGACTTACTTAAACAATTAGGTGTTAAACTTAATTTACGTGAGCAACGTTTAATCGCCCACTCAACTAATATGCCAATTGATGTATTACGTGTGCGCGATGACGATATTCCGGGCCTTGTAATGGACGGCGTGTGTGATTTAGGCATAGTAGGTGAAAACGTACTTGTTGAAGTACAAGCTGAGCGTCAGCGTCAAGGCGTACCAAGTGAAGTCACTAAATTATCTAAACTTGATTTTGGTTACTGCCGCTTAGCCCTTGCATGGCCACAAGAACTCGGTAAGCAAGATAAGAGTTGGTTTGAAGGCAAACGTATTGCCACCACCTACCCTGAAATATTAACTCAATATTTAAAACGTGAAGGCATTAACGCCAGTACTGTTATGCTTACTGGCTCTGTTGAAGTAGCTCCTCGTGCAGGCCTAGCTGATGCAATATGTGATCTAGTCTCTACCGGTGCCACACTTGAAGCGAACGGCCTAATGCAAGGCGATACTATCTTAGAATCAAACGCCTGCCTTATCCAAAACAAAGACCTACAAGATGCGGATAAACTAGCGCTTATCAACAAACTTATGCCACGCTTACGCGGTGTGAGACAAGCCAAAGAAAGCAAATACATCATGCTTCACGCGCCAAAAGATAAACTGGATGAAATTTGCGATATTTTACCAGGCTCTGGCCAACCAACGGTATTAGCCCTAGCAGGCTCTGATGAATACGTTGCACTGCACATGGTGAGCAGCGAAACCTTATTCTGGGAAACGATGGAGCAATTAAAAGCGCTAGGCGCAAACTCTATCTTAGTTATGCCAATTGAAAAAATGATGGAGTAACTCAATGCTGCGCTGGAATGAGGTATCCGCAGATGCACAAAGTGCGGCGCTTATGCGCCCTGCTGTCAGTGCAAGTGCTGAAGTTGAAGACATTTGCCAAACGATTATGGCGAATGTAAAAGAGCAAGGCGATGGTGCCCTACTCGATATGGCGAAGCAATTTGATAACCGTGAAAAGCCACGGTTATTAGTGCCACAAGACGAGATAAATAATGCTGTGCAACAGCTAAGTCCTGAGCTTAAATATGCGATTGATACGGCTTATGCCAATGTGAAACGTTTTCACCAAGCACAACTACCTAAAGATATTAAGTTGACCACTCAACCTGGCGTGTTGTGTGAACTAAAATATCAAGCTATCGAAGCGGTTGGCATTTACGTACCTGGTGGTAGTGCACCTTTACCTTCGTCGGTGATTATGCAAGGTGTGCTTGCACAGTTAAGCGGCGCAAGTACTGTAGTGTTAGCAACACCAGTACAAGGCGACTTACCAATCAATCCAGCAATTTTATATGCGGCTAAATTATGCGGTATCAAAACAATCGTCGAAAGTGGCGGCGCCGGTGCAATCGCCGCAATGGCCTATGGTACAGACTCTGTGCCTAAGGTGAATAAGATCTTTGGTCCAGGTAACAGCTTTGTGACTATGGCTAAACAACTTGTTGCACAAACAATTCCTGGTATGGCAATAGATATGCCAGCGGGCCCTTCTGAGGTATTGGTGATTGCTGATGAGCGTGCTAACCCTGAATTTATTGCCGCAGATTTATTATCTCAAGCAGAGCACGGTGCAGACTCACAAGTTATTTTACTGAGTAACAGTGAATTGACTATCACCCGAACTGAACAAGCTATTGAGCGTCAGCTAGCCAAACTATCACGACAAGATATTGCAGCAAAAGCATTGGCTAATTCATCGCTTATTTTGGTTGATTCAATCGAGCAAGCATTTGATGTATCAGCGCAATATGGCCCTGAACACTTAATTTTGCAATTAGCGGACGCGAACCCGTATTTAGCTAAAGTAAAAAATGCCGGCTCTGTCTTTGTGGGTGACTACACGCCAGAGTCCGCAGGTGATTACGCCTCGGGTACGAATCACGTGTTACCGACATATGGTTACAGTGCCACGTACTCAAGTTTAAATTTACTGGATTTTTTCCGTACTTATACCGTACAAACAATCACCCAAAATGGGTTAAGAAACTTATCAAAAGCAATATTACCTCTGGCTGATGCAGAAGGACTTGATGCCCACGCAAATGCTGTAAAGGTACGTTTAGAGGCCATGAATAGAGGTAATGAACAATGAGTAATAACCCCTTATTACCAGCCAATATTGATGCATTAGCAGCATATAGCTCAGCAAAAAGTGAAAAACTTACCGGCACAACATGGCTAAATGCCAACGAAAGTCCGTATGTAAAAAGCGTTAATATCAGTATTGAAGATTTAAACCGCTACCCAGATCCGCAGCCTGCAACTGTGATAAACAGTTATGCAACTTACGCGCAATTAACACCTGAGCACGTATTGATGACCCGCGGTGCAGATGAAGGTATTGAACTACTGGTTCGCACCTATTGCCAGCCAGGGCAAGATTCAGTTGCGTTATTCTTACCAACTTATGGTATGTATAAAGTAACGGCAGATACTCACAATGTAGCGATTAACGGTTTAAGCCAAGCGCTGCTGTTAGATGGCTCAGTTGATGAAATAATCACAGCTGTTGGTAATAGTAAATTAGTGTTTATTTGCAACCCCAATAACCCAACTGGCAGTTTAACATCGCTTGATAAAATCAAAGCCATTGCCACAGCCTTAACTGATAAAGCCTTGGTGATTGTTGATGAAGCATATATTGAGTTTTGCCCTGAGCAAAGCGCAAGCAGCCTTATTAATGAATTTGCCAACCTAGTTGTGCTGCGTACACTTTCAAAAGCGTTTGCGTTAGCAGGCCTTCGTACTGGCTTTACCCTAGCCCAAGCGTCGGTACTTGCGCCAATACGTAAAGTGATCGCGCCGTATCCAGTGTCAACTGTGGTCGCGAGTATTGCTGCAAGCGCTCTAAGCCCAGATGCAATTACCTCAATGCGTCGCCAAGTCACCATTTTAAACGCCCTAAAAGTTAAGCTTAAGCAATGGTTAGCAGCGTCTCCTGCGGTTTTACACGTGCTCAGTGGTGAAGGTAACTTTGTCACACTTAAGCTTGCCGATAAAAACAGCTTTCACGTTGCACTTGAGCAAGGTTTAGTGATGCGTGCATTTACTTTATACGGTGAAAACGATTGGTTACGCATTTCAATTGGTAATGAACAAGAATTAGAACAAGTAAAAATTTGGTTAGATGGCTTAAGCCAATCTACCACGCAAAAAGAGCAGGAAGTATCATGAGTAACCCGTATTTATTTATCGACCGTGACGGTACGATTATCGAAGAGCCAATCACAGACAAACAAGTAGACAGCTTAGAAAAGCTGGCGTTTTTGCCCAATGTGATCCCTGCACTATTACAATTACAAGCTGCGGGTTATCGTTTAGTGATGGTATCAAACCAAGATGGTTTAGGCACAGACAGCTTTCCAACCGCTGACTTTGATATCGCTCAAGATAAAATGATGGATATTTTATCAAGCCAAGGGATTAAGTTTGACGACGTGTTAATTTGCCCTCACTTTGATGAGCAAAACTGTGATTGCCGTAAACCGAAAACCGGCCTACTCACCGAGCTTATGCGCTCTGGTAAAGTTGATTTAGGTCGCTCTTTTGTGATTGGCGACCGCCAAACGGATATTGGTCTTGCGCAAAACTTATGTTGCGAAGGCATTTTGTATGACGGTGACTGGAACGCGATTGTCACCAAACTCACCACTGCAGATCGCCAAGGCCGTGTTACCCGCAATACCAAAGAAACGCAAATTGATGTCAAACTCAATTTAGACCAAAGTAAAAATGGTGAGATAAGCACTGGCCTTGGCTTTTTTGATCACATGCTCGATCAAATTCGTACTCACGCCAACATCGGCCTAGATATTCAAGCTAAAGGTGATTTACACATTGATGAGCACCACTTAGTTGAAGACATTGGTATTGCGCTGGGCCTTGCATTAAAAGAAGCACTAGGTACTAAATCGCAAATTGCTCGTTATGGTTTTGCGCTACCAATGGATGAATGCAAAGCGGAAGCGCAAATCGATTTATCAGGGCGTGCTTCGTTTGTACTAAACGCCAACTTTAGCCGTGAAAAAGCCGGTGATCTAGATGTGCAAATGGTTGAGCACTTTTTCAAAAGTTTAAGCGACAATGCTGCAATTAGTTTAATATTGTCTGTGAGCAACGGTAACTGTCATCACCAAGTTGAAGGTTTGTTTAAAGCGTTTTCTCGCGCGCTACGTATGGCCATTGCGGCTGATGCTAGCCAACAAACAGCCAGCTCTAAGGGGTGTTTATGATTGCCATTATTAATACCGGTTGTGCCAATATCAACTCAGTGCGCTTTGCATTTGAGCGTTTAGGCCAAACGCCAGAGGTGATCACTTCACCTGAGCAGCTTAAAAGCTTTGAACGCGCCATTTTACCGGGCGTAGGCCACGCCTCTGTTGCCATGAAACGCTTGGTAGAAGGCGGTTGGCAACAGGCAATCAATGAATACCAACGCCCGCTGATGGGGATTTGTTTAGGTATGCAGCTTTTATGCGACAGCACTGAAGAAGGTAATGTACAGTGCTTAGGTAAAATCCCAGGACAAGTTAAAGCGCTGGATGTTGGCAATTTAACCTCGCCGCACATGGGCTGGAATAACCTGAACGTTAACCGTGCGCATGCGCTCACTAAAGGCCTTGATGTCAATGACCAAGTGTATTTTGTGCATAGCTTTGCTCATACCGTAAATGATGCCACCCTTGTGAGTGGCGAATACGGGCAAACCTTTTCAGCAATTGTTGCCAACGACAACTACGCAGGTATGCAATTTCACCCGGAGCGTAGTGCTAAAGTCGGCACACGGTTATTACAAAACTTTTTAGACTGGCAAGTTTAATCAACTATTAATAAAGAGAATTTAACGTGATTATTCCAGCATTAGATGTATTACAAAATCAAATCGTACGTTTATACCAAGGTAAGTACGACACAGCGCAGTTTTATCCCTTTGAACTTGGTGCACGATTACAAGAGTATGCACAAAGCGGCGCAGGTAAATTGCACTTGGTTGATTTAGAAGGTGCCCGCGATCCAAGCAAAAAGCAATGGCAACACATTCAAGCGGCCACCAAAGCACTTAATGTACCCTATCAAGTCGGTGGCGGTATTCGTACTGAACAAGACGTAAACGACTGGCTAAAAGCCGGTGCTAATCAAGTAGTAATTGGCTCTATGGCAGTTGAAAAACGCGATGAAGTAAAAAGCTGGATTGAAAAATTCGGTGCCAAGCACTTTGTAATCGCCCTAGATGTTAATAAAACCACAAGCGGCTGGGCCCCTGCTACCCACGGTTGGTTAAGTGAGTCTGAGTTTGGCTTATTTGAATTAGTCGATTTTTATGTGGCATTGGGCGTGATTGATTTTCTATGTACGGACATCAGTAAAGATGGCACCATGACCGGCCCCTCTTTCGCTCTGTACCAAGATTTAGCGAATCATAATGGCGACATTAAAGTGCAAGCATCTGGTGGCGTAAGCTCACTTGATGACATTAAAAAGCTTAAAGAGCTGGGCGTTGGCGGCGTTATTTTAGGTAAGTCACTGCTTGATGGCGCATTTAATGTTGAGGAGGCGTTAGCATGTTATCAAAACGTATAATCCCATGCTTAGATGTCAAAGACGGCCAAGTAGTGAAAGGCGTAAAATTTAAAGGTCACGAAATCGTTGGTGATATTTTAACGCTTGCGCAAGCTTACAGTGAAGCTGGCGCAGACGAATTGGTTTTTTATGAAATTAGCGCAAGCGTTGAAAAACGCCTACTCGATGTAAATTGGGTTGAGAGCATTGCCCGTCATATTGATATTCCATTTTGTGTTGCCGGTGGAATTAAATCAGTTGCTGATGCAGCGCGCGTACTTGAGCGTGGTGCGGATAAAATCAGTATTAACAGCCCTGCGATTGCGCGTCCTGAGCTTATTAAAGAGCTACATGATGAGTTTGGTAAGCAATGTGTAGTGGTCGGTATTGATAGCTTTTATGATGAAACAACTGGTGAATACCTAGTTTATCAGCTTACTGGCGATCCGAATGCATCAAGCCGCACCCGTTATAAAACCGAAGAGTGGGTAAAGCGAGTGCAAGACTTAGGTGCAGGAGAAATCGTACTCAACTGCATGAACCAAGATGGTGTGCGTAATGGTTACGATAACCAACAGCTATCTAAAATGCGTGCTTTGTGTGATATTCCCCTTATTGCCTCAGGTGGTGCTGGCACCATGCAAGATTTTGTCGATGTTTTTAAACAAAGCCACGTTGATGGTGCACTCGCAGCCAGCGTATTTCATAAAAATGTGATCAACATTGGCGAATTAAAACAATATTTAACCGATAACCAAGTGGCGGCGCGACTATGCAACTAACCAAACAAAACCTGACCCAAGTTGATTTTGCAAAAAGCGAATTGATCCCAGCTATCGTGCAAGATGCCCGAACCGGCGTTATTTTAATGCAAGGTTTTATGAACCAAGAATCACTTGAAGTCACCTTCGAAAAGCAAAAAGTGACCTTTTACTCCCGTTCAAAAAATCGTTTATGGACCAAAGGTGAAACCTCTGAGAATTACTTAGAAGTGGTGTCAGTACATACAGATTGTGACTATGACTCAATTTTAGTGCTTGCCAATCCACTTGGGCCAACGTGTCACTTGGGCACACAAAGTTGCTTTGGTGATGCTGCAAAACCTGCCTTAAGCTTCTTAGCCCAACTTGAACAGGTGATTATTGAACGTAAAAACGACGATCCAGAACAAAGCTACACTGCTTCTTTGTTTGCGAAAGACTTAAGCCGTAGCTGTCAAAAAGTCGGTGAAGAAGGTGTTGAGGTTGCCC
Source organism: Pseudoalteromonas sp. KG3 (assembly GCF_030436385.1). NCBI lineage: Bacteria > Pseudomonadati > Pseudomonadota > Gammaproteobacteria > Alteromonadales > Pseudoalteromonadaceae > Pseudoalteromonas > Pseudoalteromonas sp. KG3. The sequence continues at coordinate 527,289 of NZ_CP098524.1, read as the reverse complement.
TAGCTGCGATGAAACACGATAACGAAGAGTTGACTAATGAATCTGCTGATTTGCTATATCACCTAATCGTGTTACTACAGCGCCAAGGCTTAGAATTAAAAGACGTGGTTGCGTGTCTGCAAGGTCGTCATAAATAATATTTTGCGCGGCCCTGGTGCCGCGCTAAGTATTTTTTAGCTACTAAATTGTAGCTCAAGCTTTATCATCTAATGCTGCAAGTACATCACGGGTAAAATCATGTTCACTAAACCCTTGTTGGCCAGCAAGATCGTAACCTCGCCTAACTAACCTGAGATCTGGTTAAGCCAACATTAGATTATTACTCTCTAAAATTTCAAGTTCTTGCGATGTTAAATCTAATGACGGCTTTTCCTCTTTTAGGCAATAGGCAATTAATCCACCAAGTAAATTTAGCATAAAGCCATGCATACTGCGGTGTCTAGAGTGTTCAATGTAAGAAATGTTTTTCAATTGATCATTCACCGTTTCGATTATAAATCGTTTTTTCAATAAAGCCCTGTCCCACAATGAAATAAATTTTTTCTTCATATTCTTTCGAACCGTCGTGATTAACTCGACACCTTTTTCTAGTAACTCACCAGAGAGCGCTTTGCTGATATAACCTTTGTCGCCATAGAGTTTTCCGAAGATAGAGTCCGCCATATCAGAAACAGGCTCTCGATCATCCACATTGCCCGTTGTGAGCTTTAGCGCCACAATCTCACCTAAATGATTAATTATTAAGTGTAGTTTGAATCCATATGACCAACCCATAGTGCCTTTTCCATGATGAGCAACGCCTTCAAACACTTTATTTCTTTTAGCTCTGATGATGTGACACACTTCTATTTTAGTGGAGTCAACAAATTGTATACCTGTGGGCTTGCCAAGTTTTGATGTGAGGTAACTGCACATCGGAACCACCACACTAGGCATAAGCGCGAGAAACCTTGTGTAACTCAGCAACTCTGGAAAATAGGCTTTAAGTTGACGGCAAACATAGTGAAGATAGTAGTTTTTGAAATCTCTGTAATGTGACTGGTGAAAATGGATGATAATAGTCATCACCTCTGACGGAGATAAGCGGCATGCTCTTCGACGTTTAATTTCACCATTTTCGAGCAATATACGCTGCCAGCTTGGGAAAAATAACGTTGAAAAATCATCGACATCACAGTACGTTTCAACTAACTTGTTCATGCTCGTTCCTTTTTGTTCTAATCACTCTTGGTCGAATGATCGGATCATGGAACGAGCATTTAGTTCCTTTAAATTAGTAATTTCTTATCCGAAGCTCAGGTTAATTACTAAATTTTCGTCGACAATAATTTTAGCTTTATTAGATTCAGTAAATAAGGTGCGATAAAGCTCGTTTTTATCTTTAAGGAAGCTATTAGCATTTAACATGGTTTTGTTTAAACGTTTGGCAGCAACAATTGTTCGCGCAGTGGCAAGTGGGATACAAATATTAAAAAATAAAAATATCAGGGCTGTAATATATAAGTCAGCTTCTGGTAATTGGCTTGCTATTTCTGAATAGCCGGATAAATCAACATTATTAATAATCATGTAAAAAGGTATGATGTTTAAAATACCGTAGGCCAAAGCCGTTCTGTAACCGAGTAGCATAAGAGCAATGATGGGACATGAATACATAAACATAGAAGCCACCTTGGCAAGCTCTAAGTCAGTTAAAAATAAATTCATTGATAAACTACCGGCAACGATAGTTAATAGAAGTGCATTTGCACTAAATATGTAAAATCGCTTACTTGCTAATAAAAGACTAAAAGCAATGGTGAAAAAACTAATAGTAATAACTGCAATGTAAATTAGGTTAAATTCAATTGCGCGGGTGTATGTATAACAAACGACCAAAAAACAGAGCAAAGTAACGAGAGTTAAAATTATCCGCAGTGCACTCACCCGCCAGTGTGCGACTTCATCATGGGCAGTATGATGATCGTTAAGTAAGAAGTACTTATTGAGAAAGTGCATAATAAAAATCAGTTAAGACATATCGCCTCATTAAACATTGATAAGTTGTTAAGATCAATTAAATAAGCTCAAATATCAATCCAATTGAAGTAGCTTATAAAATAAACCTGATACAAAAAGCTAAACAATATGCCCGCTTTCAACTATAGGCGTAACCCAATATTTTAACGGCGTGTACTTACAAACAGGGCTTAACGCCGTTTTTACTATGGCAAGTTCAGGTAATAATATATGCACCTCAAACTGATAAAAGCTGCGATGACCTTCTACTTGCTCGGCAATATCAAATTCACTGTGCTCCTTGCTGTAGCCTTCAATGTTTTTTAAGTTAAAGCCGGTAATGCAGTCTATGCCAATTAATATATCAACCACTTCATCTTTTATGTTTGTGGGTACATTTAGGGTAAAAAGTAACTGTTCAGCCATGTTTTTTCTCCAACCAACCATAAAAGATAGGTAATAAATAAAGTGTTGTAATTGTTGAGGTAATTAACCCGCCAATAACCACAATCGCCAATGGCTTTTGAATCTCAGCGCCGGGGCCGGTGGCAAATACCAGTGGCAGTAAACCAAACATGGCGGTTGTGGCTGTCATTAACACTGGGCGAAGGCGTCTGCTTGCACCATCTAAAATGCGCTGCGTTACATTGGCAGAAAACATTTTCATTTGCTCAAAGTAGCTGATCATCACAATACCATTGAGTACCGCTACGCCAAGTAAAGCAACAAAACCAACCGATGCAGGCACCGAGAGGTATTCATTACTAATAAACAGGGCAATCACTCCCCCCATTAACGCAAACGGAATATTAGCAATTATCAGCGTTGATTTAGATAACGATTTAAACGTGGTAAATAAAATAATGAAAATCAGTATTAATGCCACAGGAATAAGCATCAGCAAGTTTTGTGTTGCTCGTTGCTGGCTTTCAAATTCGCCACCAAACGACAAGGTAAAACCACTGGGTAACTTTATGCTGCTATTAATTTTAGCTTCCAGTTCATTTACATAACTAACCACATCGCGGTTATCCACATTAACGCTTACAGAAGCAAAGCGCTTTGCTTTTTCTCGCTCTATTAATAATGGCCCCGTTTTAAAGCTAATATTAGCCACCTCTTCAAGTGGTAGTAGGCTGTTATCGGGCATTAAAATTAGCTTTTGCTTTAATGCGCTCATTGACGATAACTCAAAGTGTGTTGCTCTTTCGTCTTTTTGTGCATTAAACACAATAGGGATCACGCGGTTTCCTTCTTGCAGTGCCGATACCTGTAGGCCTTCTAATTGCGACTTTAAATAATCGCTTAATCCTTCGGTGGTTAAACCAAACTGACTAGCAACCTCAGGAATAAGTTTAATATTTACATATTTCCCCCCTTCAATAAGCGCCATTTGCACATCACTTGCGCCGTCAATATTAGTGGCAAGTGCAGTGATTTTTTCAGCTAATGAGGCAAGTGTCGCAATGTCATTACCGAATACTTTAATCGAAATATCACCGGTGCCACCGGTGAGCATTTCTGATACCCGCATTTGTATTGGCTGAGTAAAGCCAATATTTACTCCTGGAAATTGCGCAAGTGTTTGTCGAATATCCTCGATTAGCAGCACTTTGGAGTCAAAACGCCACTTATCTTTTGGCGCTAATTCCATAAATACATCGGTTTCGTTTAACCCCATAGGATCAAGCCCGAGTTCATCGGAGCCGGTACGGGCAACAATTTGTACGATTTCTGGGGTGTTTTTTAACAGTGTATCTTCAATTTGTTTATCGATATCCAGCGAGGCTTGCAAGGAAATACTCGGCGATTTTTCCAGTTGTACAATAATGTCGCCTTCATCTAAAACGGGCATAAAACTTTTACCAAGCCCCTGAAATAACACCCCACTGAGCACTAAAACAGCAACCGATATAACACTTATTGCCACCGGCTTTTTAATTGCTTGGGCAAGTGTTTTAGTATAAAAACCTTGTAGTAGCGTGACCATTTTAGGCTGGGTTACAGGTTCATTTTTTAATAACAATGAGGCTAAAATTGGAATAACCGTTAACGACAACAACAGCGCACTTAGCATGGCAAACACGATAGTGAGCGCCACTGGGGTAAATAACTTGCCTTCTAACCCTGTTAACATTAATAGCGGTGAAAACACGATAATAATAATAATTGTGCCTGAGAACACTGGCGCCGCGACTTCTTTACAGGCGCGATAAATAACATGCAGCCGAGGGAGGTGCTGATTGTTAGCCAGCCGATTCACTATGTTTTCAATAATAACTACCGATGAGTCCACCAGCATACCAATGGCAATCACTAAGCCACCTAAACTCATTAAATTAGCAGATAAATCAAACTGTTTCATCATTATAAATGTCAGCAATGCCGACATAGGTAAAGACAAAGACACCACCAATGAAGAGCGAATATCACCTAAAAACAAGGCAAGTAGCACTATCACTAAAATAATCGCTTGACCTAATGCGCTGGTAATGGTGCTAATTGCGGTATTTATTAAGTTAGAGCGGTCGTAAAACACATTAATTTTTGTACCTTGCGGTAATGACGCTTCAATGGTGCGAAGTTTATCTTTTACATCTGCAACAACTTGCGCTGTATTACTATTTTTAAGCGCAATTATAAGCCCTTGTACCGCCTCTTCACTGTTTTTAGTGACTGCGCCATAACGGGTTAAACTGCCAACATGTACCGTGGCAATATCACTTAACCGAATAACCTTATTTTGAGTGGACTTAATCACGGTATTTTCAATAGCGGTTATATCGGTGTATTTGCCCTCAGTGCGCAAAATTAAGGTGTCGTTGCCTTTTTCTAAGCGCCCTATGCCACCGTTTTGATTCGTTTGCGTGATTGCTAACTTCATTTCATCAAAGCTGACTTGATGCTGTTGCATCAATAAAGTATTGGGAAGTATTTCATAGGTTTTTGAAAAGCCGCCAAGGCTATTTACATCTGCAACACCGGTTACAGTGCGCAGTAATGGACGAATTTGCCAATCTAAAAGCTCTCTTTTTTCAATCAGCGATAAGTGAGTACTTTCTATAGTAAACATGAACACCTCGCTCAAAGGCGTGCTCATTGGCGCCATGCCGCCACTAATATTACTGGGCAAGGTGGGCAAAATATTTAATAAACGCTCATTCACTTGCTGACGCGCCCAATAAATGTCGGTGCCCTCTTCAAAGTCAATGGTAATATCGGTAATAGAATACTTAGTGGTAGAGCGCAGCATTTGCTGTGACGGAATACCCAGTAATTCGGTTTCAATCACCCGTGTTACTTGCGATTCTATTTCAAGGGCGTTCATGCCGGGTAATTTGTAAACTATTTTAACTTGGGTGGGCGATATTTCTGGAAAAGCATCCACCGGAATACTTAACCAAGATTTAGCACCAATGGCCATAGCAACAATAACAAAAATACTAACAAACAAACGCTGAGTAAGTGAAAACTTAATAAGCTGGTTTAACATTTACTCTCTCCCTAAGTGAAGCAACATACCCTGTAGCGCACTTACCGAGCTTATTAGTACCTGCTGATTATCTAGGTTTTTGTTAGCAGTAAATACATAGTCTTTGCCTTGTGTACCCTTGAGCTCAATCGGCAGTAACTCAAGCTTATCGCCAGACTTTAAAGCAATGTAATTAACATCTTCAAATTCAAACACCGCTGACTTTGCTATTTTAAAGCCCGTTAATTTATTTACCGGTGTGACTTTGATAGTTTGCCCCAGTCTAAGCTGGCACTCATTTGAGCTTGGCGACGCCCACACTATTTGATGGTATTTATCTGCAATACTGTCATAGCTCTCAATATTTAAGCTGCAACTTTCTGACAGCTTGAAATGCGCTAACGTGTTGGAAAAACTAAGAGGGACTTTAATCTTAACGCGAATACTACTTGCATCGATAATATCAAACGCGGTGTCACCCATCACACGGTTTCCCGACTCATTAGTGAGTTTTAAAATGCCCGTTTTTGGACTCACTAAGGTCACGTTTTCATTATCATCAATGTTTAAAAATGCCATTTGATGTTGCATATGTTCAAAATTTAGCTTGGCTTCAAAATAGCTTTTTGTGATTTCAACCCATTCAGAACTTCTTATTATTTTGTTTTTTAAGTGTTGTTGGTTTATGTCGTAATGGCTTTTAGCAATAGCGAGCATGTCTTTTGCTGATTGATAGGCATCTAAAAAATGGTGTACATCACTGCCCTCAACGCTTGCAATAGTGGCGCCCTTTTCAACCATGCTGCCGTTAGGGTATAAGTAACGAACCTGCTGTACATCAAACGCAAACAGCACCGTATAATTGACCCCAGGTTTGAAATTAACTTCACCAATTAAACTTTGCCTGTTAATAAACTCTGTTTTTTGAATCGGCGCAAATTCAACATCAAAACCACTGAGTGAAGAAAGCCCTACAGGTGCTAAATTTTGCGAAGCAAACACAGGATTAAATGTTAATAAAGTCACCGTAAAGAAGAAAAATAACGTATATTGAATACGCAAAAAATGACGCATTTTTTTTGTAAAATTTAACAGCATTTAGTTTGTTCACATTTGATTAATTTTATAGAATCAACCATGACTTTTTTAGACTGTTAAATCATCAGGCAAACGCCTTAATATGCTTATAAACCCTGATTTTGGCAGTACAGTACATATGTCCATTGCAAATTTAACCTACTGATATTAGAGAACTTAATGAGAGATAAAATAATCGCAGCAACGCTATTGGTGATCATGGTGTTAAATTTTTTTGACGTGATCATGGATTTAAAATTAGGGGTGCCGCAGTGGCATATTTTTACTGAGAGCTTAATTGTGATTATTTCTGCCTTGGGTGCTCTGTATTTAATTAAAGATATTAACACGCGAACTAAAAAAATTATTAACCTTAAGCGCGAATTAAACAGTTCTGTGACTCAGTTAAACAACATATCGCAGGAAATGAAAGACGCGCGTCATGAATACAGTGGTGTTATTCAAACCCAATTTTCACAATGGACATTGACTCGCAGTGAGCAAGAAGTCGCGATGTTATTACTTAAAGGCTTAAGCTTTAAAGAAATAAGCGCACTAAGAAACACTAAAGAAAAAACAGTACGCCAACAAGCATCAGACATCTATAGTAAAGCCGATGTAGAGGGCAGACATGAGTTTGCCGCATGGTTTTTAGAAGACTTTATGCAACAAAGGCACTATCCGCATTCAAGCTCAGCCATTAACTAATGCAGTGACTATCGCATATACTTGCGCGCTATTTTAGTCAGCGTTAAGCTAACGCTTTATTTTCGTCATTATGGTCTATGTGCTCTATAGCCCGCAGAGATAATTCAACGTAAAGGTTTAATATGAATAACAGTACCTACCCTATTGGCAACCCTGGTGAAAAGTGGAATAACAATCATAAACTCCAATGGCTTGAAGCCCAGAAAATTAAACGTAGTTATAACGATGAAGTATTAACGCTAATTAATGAGCTAAAAGATACGCTTGTTGTAGAACAATATGGTGAACTTAATTATGCTCAAAACAGTTACCCTTTGTTTGCATTAAAAACCCAACACTTTGATAAAAATAAACACACAGTGCTAATCACTGGCGGCGTACATGGCTACGATGGAATAAACTAGACACCCATTTTAATTTTGTATTTTATGAAATTGGAATAAACTAGACACCCATTTTAATTTTGTATTTTATGAAATTAAAGGCTAAGTTTTAGTTAGTTTAAAAAATAGCCGGGGTGTATTATGGCAGTCGCAAGAAAACGACAAATAAGCTTGGTTGATACAAAATATTATCACTGTATTTCACGTTGTGTGCGCCGTGCATTCTTATGTGGCGAAGACCGTTTTACAGGTAAGTCTTACGCGCATCGCAGAGGCTGGGTTGAAGAAAAGTTACTTATGCTTGCCAAGGTGTTTTGTATTGACGTGTGTGCTTATGCAGTAATGAGTAACCACACGCATTTAGTCCTGTACGTTGATGACAAAAAAGTGAATCGATTAAATGACAAAGCAATTGTTATTCGTTGGCATAAACTGTGTAAAGGCACTTTACTCACGCAAAAATACATACAAGGTGAAAAGTTAAGTAAGGCAGAACGTATCTTTTTTAATCAAACAGTGAAACAATATCGAGAGCGGTTATCCAGTATAAGCTGGTTTATGCGTTTGTTAAATGAAGACATTGCACGAAGAGCAAACAAAGAAGATAAGTGTACAGGTCGGTTCTGGGAGGGTCGCTTTAAATCACAAGCTTTGTTAGATGAAGCAGCACTTGCAGCGTGTATGGCGTATGTGGATTTAAACCCGATTAGAGCTAAAATGGCCAAAACACCAGAAGAGTCTGACCACACCAGCGTACAAAAAAGAATAGACAGTGCAACGATAAGTAAGCAACCTAAACAGCTATTACGCTTTGCAGGTATGCCACGTCAAATTATGCCAAAAGGGCTACCGTTTGAACTTAAATCGTATCTTGATCTTGTTGATCTAACAGGACGAATAATGCGGGAAGACAAACGCGGCTGTATTGACAACAACCACCTTCCTATACTTGAAAGACTCAATATATCCCCAGAAAATTGGTTAAAGCTCACCACACAATTCACGCGCGTATTTCATGGCGCAGTTGGCCGGCCGTCATCACAAGTAAGTTATTGTGAGAACTTAAACAGAAAACGGCGAGCCAATATAAGTAATTGTGAAAAGCTATTAGCATAAAACTTAAATTACTTAGTCGAAAACTTGAAACGCAATTATGCAGTTATTTCTATGCGTGAAATTTGAATTTAATAGTGATAATTACTTATTAACTGGATGAAATGAAGTAACGCAGTCGTAAAAAATCAATTATTAGTCTAAAAAAATAAATCTAGTGACAGAGCTTTGCTTGTTGAATTAGAGTGAGTGTCCAGTTTAGTTGATATTTAGGGTAAAAATAACCCTAACGGTTAAATAAACCCAAACATTAATAGGTAAAAAAAACCCCCAATCACAAGCACCATAACTAAAATTACATTAAAAATAAAAAGTTAAAAACTGGCCTAACTCTTGTATTGCTACTAGAGTATTAGATAGCTATCTAATGCATTATTACAATAATAGGAGTTTTAAATGGCTTGTTGGCGCTTTATTAGTAGTTTTTGGAGGGATTATGGCTGGATATCGTAAACTCTGGTGGGTATTAATCACCGTTTTAGCAATTACCTTTGGTGTGCTGGGTTATTTTGGTGCAGAAGTTTACCGCTCTGCTCCACCTATTCCGGCGAAAGTAGTTAACCAAGACGGTAAGGTATTCATGACCAATGAAAGTATTTTAGATGGTCAAACTGCCTGGCAATCTGTCGGGGGTATGCAGCTAGGCTCTATTTGGGGTCATGGTGCTTACCAAGCACCAGATTGGACTGCAGATTGGTTACATCGTGAATTACTGGCTTGGTTAGAGCTTGCCGCTCAAGATCAATATAACAAAGCTTATGACAGTTTAACGCCAGCTGAGCAAAATGGCTTACAGTTTGCGTTAAAAGAAGCTTATCGTACTAACACTTATGATAAAGCCACTGACACCCTAGTGCTGTCAAGTCGCCGTATACAGGCCATTGCAACAACTGCTGATCACTATATTAAATTATTTGGTAATGATCCGTCGTTAAGCGAAACCCGTGCTAACTATGCAATGAAAAACAACACCCTGCCTTCACTAGAGCGCAGAGAGCAAATGGTACAGTTTTTCTTCTGGACGGCTTGGGCTGCTTCAACTGAGCGTACTCCAGATGCAGCCACTTATACCAACAACTGGCCCCATGAGCCGTTAATTGATAATAAGCCTACAGCTGAAAATTTAATTTGGTCTTTAATTAGTATTATTTTATTAATTGCTGGTGTTGGAGCCTTAGTTTGGGCTTGGGCATTCTTACGCAAACACGATGACGAAGAGCCGGTGTCACCAAAGTTCGATCCTATAGCTAACCTTAAACTTACCCCCTCACAAAAATCGTTGGGCAAGTATATTGTAGTGGTAGTTGCACTATTTACCCTGCAAGTGTTCTTAGGTGGCTTTACTGCTCACTATACCATTGAAGGTGATGGTTTCTATGGTTTAAATACAACCGAATGGCTACCCTACAGCTTATCCCGTACATGGCACTTACAAGCGGCTATGTTCTGGATTGCGACGGGCTTTTTAGCCGCAGGTTTATTTTTAGCACCTATTATTAATGGCGGTAAAGATCCTAAGTTCCAAAAGCTTGGCGTAGATATTTTATTCTGGGCCTTAGTGGTTTTAGTGGTAGGTTCATTCGCCGGTAACTACTTTGCCATTATGCAAATTATGCCGCATGAATATAGCTTCTGGTTTGGCCATCAAGGTTATGAATACATTGATATTGGTCGCTTTTGGCAAATCATTAAATACATCGGCATTTTATTCTGGTTAGTGCTTATGCTACGCGCCATAGTGCCCGCCTTTAAAGCCCCAGGTGATAAAAACTTATTAGCTTTATTTGGTGCTTCGGCTATCTGTGTTGGTTTGTTCTATGGCGCCGGTTTATTCTACGGCGAACGGACTAACTTATCGGTAATGGAATACTGGCGCTGGTGGGTAGTTCATTTATGGGTAGAAGGCTTCTTTGAAGTGTTTGCTACTGTATCTTTAGCCTTTATTTTCCATAGTATGGGCTTAGTGTCACGCACTATGGCAACTAGTGCTAGCTTAGCCTCGGCATCCTTATTTATGCTAGGCGGTGTTCCTGGTACTTTCCACCACTTATATTTCTCGGGTACCACTACCCCGGTTATGGCCGTTGGGGCAACTTTTAGTGCCTTAGAAGTAGTGCCTTTAGTGGTATTAGGTTATGAAGCCTTTGAACAGTGGCGGATGAAAAACCGTGCGCCTTGGATGGCAGATTTAAAATGGCCTTTAATGTTCTTTGTTGCCGTGTCATTTTGGAATATGTTAGGCGCTGGCGTGTTTGGCTTTATGATTAACCCACCTATAGCGCTGTATTATATTCAAGGCTTAAACACCACGCCAACTCATGCTCATGCCGCATTATTTGGTGTTTATGGCTTCTTAGCCTTAGGCTTCTGTTTATTAATATTGCGCTACATTCGGCCACAGTTGCAGTTTGACGAAAAGCTAATGAAGACCGCATTCTGGTGGTTAAACGTGGGCTTAGTATTAATGCTATTCACTAGTTTATTACCAATAGGCTTTATCCAGTTTTATGCTAGTGCCACAGAAGGCTTATGGTATGCACGAAGTGAAGCCTTTATGCAAAGTGATTTACTGCATACACTACGTTGGATCCGCACTATAGGTGACGTGGTCTTTATCATAGGTGCCTTAGCGGTAAGCTGGCAAATTGTTAAAGGGGTGTTTGACACTAAAGCAGCTAAGCAAATTAGCAGCTAAGTTAAACAAACTAATAAAAAGCACTACAGCTTTGCTGTGGTGCTTTTTTCGCTTTAGTTCGAACTGAATTTAGTTGTTCTATGCTTAATCGTTATTCAGCGCTTAACCGATAATCTACCTATTAATGGTTGCATCGCTCCCCCCAAGATGGTCAATGTAAACCACAAATAGGTTTGATAAACTAAACAAAATAGTGATAGAGCTTGAAAAATCACTTGCTATTCAATACCTTTTCTAGATAGCACTCGTTTCGAGCTGCTTTTAGCTGTTTAGCCCGCACACCCTTCTTAAAGGATGTCTCTTTCTTTAATAAATTCAATGCAATATGTCTTACACCAGCTAGCACTTCTGCCGCGCCGTCGCGGCGTATACGGCAACCATCTTCATTCATTGCCACATCCAAACACCAATGAAGACTGTTTTCAATATGCCAATGCGCTCGTGTAGCTTCAGCTAGCCTTTGCGCACTCATGTTTGCAGAGCTGATGTAATACCTATATGTTAATTCACCTTGCTGTTGGTTATCCGCTTTACGGTAAGACACTATCACGCCTACACTTTGTAAATTGGGCCAACTAGCACTTGCAGGAATTTGAGCCATATCATGGCAGACAACAGCCGCCCTGAATTCTTCTCGACCTCGCTGATAATCTACTTCAGTTAATAAGCTATCAGTCGCTATCTGGCGTGATATTTCTGGTTGTAAGAGCTGTTTTACTTGTTCAAATAAGTTGCCCTGATTGGCTTTGAGAGCCAGCAAATAATCCGCTTCCTTTTCTATAATTTGCTTCGCAATCTCCTTTTGACAACCCATCGCATCAATCGTCACTAAGCAACCTTTTAGCTCTAGTAACTGAAGCAACTCTGGGATTGCGGTGATTTCATTGGACTTCGAGTCGGTCTTACATTGACCTAACGTCACACCATTTTCACAGGCAAACGCACTGACAATGTGGATAGCATCTTTTCTATCTGGTTGTTTAAATGAACCTTTTAGTCTTTTTCCATCAATGGCAACCACACTGCCGTCTGTGAGTTCACTACAGCTTTGCATCCATTGAGAGAAACAGGCTTGAAACTGGGTCATATCAATGCGGCTTATGACCCGTGCAATCGTGTCATGCCGAGGCACACCGTTCGATAGTGCGATAAATTTCCGTAACCAAGATAGTTTGTCATGGGCAAAATCTTCTATTTCTTCCCAGCTTTGGCAACCTGCGATTACGGCACTGATAGTTAGAAACAGAATATCGAATAACGGATGTTGCACTTTGCCTTGCTGGCGTGGGTCATCAATGGAAGAAAAATGTTCGAATAATGTATTGGCTGACATAATTGGGCTGCTTAATCTGAAAAGCAGTATAAGATCATAAATTTATGTCAAGGTAAAGTTCATGATCTTGCCCTGCGAGTAACACTGATTGGCGCAGTATTAGTTTCGGCTCAAGCTCTGGCTTGGTGGAATAACGATATGACATTACAAGACACAAAACAGCTGACACTTGATACTCAATCGTTAACGGCATTAAATGTCGAAGTCGGCGCTGGTTTCTTAACGATTGTTGGCACTGAGACAGATTCAATCACTGTAAAGGCCGAAATTTATCAATATGAAGCGCACAAAAATTATTGTCTAAATTTAGCGAAACAAGGCACTGCAGCAAAGCTCACCGCAAATAATTGTAATAACAGTAATGATCAACAAACACGTATTGATTTAACGGTATCAATACCGAAAGCATTTACTCTTGATATTACTGATGGTTCTGGCGCAATTGCAATTGAAAACACCGCAACTACAACAATTCACGATGGTTCAGGTGAAATACAAGTGCGTAATATCGCAGGCGATCTAGACATTGAAGATGGATCGGGGGCAATTGAGGCACGTAATATTACTGGTAATGTGAACATTCATGACGGCTCAGGTAGTATTGAACTGTTAAATAGTGAACAGAACGTAAAAATTAGCGATGGCTCTGGCAGTATATATGTAAAAAATACTCAAGGCGATGTCAGTATTTCTGATGGCTCAGGAGGCATTACCGTTGATAAAGCAGCAAGCTTTACCTTGTTATCTGATGGTTCTGGCTCTGTTACGGTAAATAATGTGCCAAAACAAAACCTATAAATTATTTACTAACAAGGTGCATTGGCAGCCGTCTCGCTGTGCACTTTTAAAATGTTTAATTTATAGCGTTATTTTTTAGTCTTTAATGGCATTTTTTCAAGCCCTTAGGTATCCTTTAAGGAACTTCGAAGGATTAGCTATTACAAAAGGATAGCGCACTATGAAAAAATCTTTAACGGTATTATTTACTGGTGTTATTTTAGCAGGCTGTACGTCATTAGCGCCTGAGCAAAAAGCAAAAATTGATAATCTTACGCCTTGTGAAAAAATTAATGGGCTATTAGCCTCTTACGATAAACGCTTTGAAGGTTTAAAGCGTACCCGCGTTAACACTAAATACATGGAAACCTGGACAGCTAAATATAATTTAGTAGGTGATCAGTGTCAGATCACCGCACTGGATGCAGATACTGTAACCTACCGTTGCCAAGATAATTACAAAGAACAAACTCAAGCGGTTGCAGTTCATCAAAAAGCCGTTAACTTTACCCGAGAGTGCTTAGCTGCAAACAATTGGCATGAACAACAAAAAGAATCTGCAGAGTCATTACGTACGACCTTCGTACTTGATGAATCAACGCCTGTGATCTCAATTCATACCGGTAAAACGTTATCGCGTTCAACGCCATGGTCAACGTCATTAGAAATTGGTAAGCCTGTCGAAGGTAAATAAGTATGGCCACTGCAATGTGGCCTTATTTATTTTAAAGTAACTTTATATGAGTGGCTGGCTTTGGCGCTGATAACTTAATGACGCGCCCTGCCCGCATTAAGGTAAACTCAATAGCGGTGCCAGCTTTGAGCTCTTTGATGTAGCTGGTGATACGTTCAATATTGGTCTTTTCTCCAGTGATCACATGCGGTCCTACCGCTAAAATCACATCGCCGCCAAGTGTTAAAGGTTGCCCTTGAATAACGGCCTGTACCAAGCCGCCTTTTAAACCCACTTGATCAGCAAAACTTTGCTTAGAGACTCGCTCGATTAATAACCCTGAACGCTGTGGAATGTTTAACGCCGCAGTAATACCACTGGGTAAAGTTGTATAGTGAGTACCAAACCAAATAGTCGGTCGCTCAATCAGCATTTGCTTAACAAGGTTACTGCTGGCAGCAAAACCCAAGCCTTCATTACCGCCTGATTGTGTTTGAATATAACTGACTACACCAATAAGCTGCCCTTTTTGATTAAACATAGGGCCGCCAGAATTGCCCTGATTAATGGCAGCATCGGTTTGTAAAAATTCTAGTTTCAGATTTTCATCACTACTTGGGTGAATACGACGACCACTTAAATGCCCGACCGTTAAGGTATGACTCAAACCATAAGGAGTGCCAATTATAAACACTTCTTCGCCAATTGCTGCTTTATCAGAGTCCGCTATTTTTATAGTTTTAAAATCAGTCTCGGTACTGATCAATTTTATGAGCGCAATATCAGCAGGAGCATAACTGGCTAGTACCTTTGCTTTAAAATGTCCACGATTTGGTACATCAACCGTTAACTCATCCGCATCATTTACCACATGTGCTGCTGTTAAAATAAGTCCTTCATCATTAATAATGGAGCCGGTGCCCAAACTACTTGACGTCGTTTTTACCGCGCGATCATTTTCAATCCGCTGTAAGTCCGTATCGGCGTAAATAACCACCACTGATTGGTCGAGTTTTTCATACAAGCTGCTATAATCTTTTGCGTTTGCTAAGCTTGTAACTAAGCCTAAGCAGACTAGAAAGAATAATTTCATTACTTAACCCTTTTATGAATAATCATTATTAGTAAACCCCAGACTCTTTAAAAAGTACAGCGAACTTTCCTATTATGGCGACAAAGAAAATTAAAAAACCAACATCTGCGTATAAAACAGACTGCATAGGCCAATGCGACCGTCGTAAAGGGATTTGCGAAGGATGTGGCCGAACTAGTGATGAAATTTTTGATTGGATTATTTTATCTGATAGCGAAAAACAAGCGATCTTAGCAACCCCAAGAAAAGGCTAAAGAGTGTAACTCATATTATAAAGCGACGCTGGCTTCTCCTGCTAATCTTTATTATTACCTTAATAATTGAGATATTTAAGTCGATTGCTATAATTTACAAAGGAAAAAGGGCGCTACTCTGAGCGCCCTATTGATTTTCTTATAACTTATTTTACGATTTTCATTTCGTCTAATAAGTTTTGTGCGTTATCTACTTTATCCATCACCCACAGCATATAACGTGAGTCAACGTGGATTGAACGATTAAGTGCAGGGTTATAATCCCAATCACCAATGATACTTTCGTAAACACCATCAAACAATAAACCTACCAGCTCAGCTTTACCATTGAGGGTTGGTGAGCCTGAATTACCGCCGGTAGTATCCACATTCGATAAGAAATTAACCGGCACTGTGTTCATACCACCGGTGTAATCGCCATACAGTTTTGCTTTGATCTGTTTTTGCAGATTTTCAGGCGCATTGAATGGGTCAACATTGGTATTTTTAGCAAGTAATCCTTCCAATGTTGTGAATGGTGTTGCTACTAAGCCATCCTGTGGTGAATAACCACCGACCGTGCCGTACGTTACCCTTAAGGTGCTATTTGCATCTGCATATACAGGCTTATTTTGTGCTTCATTAAACGCTATGATAGCGCTCATTAGCTGTGGACGCGCCGCTTGTAATTTACCTGCAAGTGCTTTGTTTTTGTCTTCTTCTGCTTTCATTACAGCAAAAATTGCTTTTGCATATTGAATGAATGGGTCTTGATTTTGTTCAAGCTCCGCAAATGATTGCTGTGATAATGCAACGCGCACTTCTTCATCATTAAGAGTAGAATTTGCATACATTTTATCTAGCAATGCGCTATGCTTCGCTTTATCAAAGCCATTTTCTAGCTTAAAGGCTTTATCCACTTCAGCAAAACGTTCTTGCTTTGGCAACGCTGCATATAACTCTAAAAAGTGCAATAAAATGGCTTTATCAACGTTTGTATCATAACGACGTGTCATACGTTTTAAACCAGCTTCAAAGCGAGGCAGATCACGCTCTTGATAACCAGATTCACGCTCTTCATTTGGCTTTTGCTTTTCATAAGCAAGGCGGTATAAATTGCGCGCAGTACTGATCATTTGCGAGCGGTGCACATAACCGAGCATACGATCACGTTGGTTATGCTGCTGCGATTGCGCCACCAGTGTTGATAAATCATTTAACACAGAACCATATTGTTGTTTACGTTTACGGTCGCTGTTTATCCAAGTTGTTAAATCTTGCTCAAACTGTTTTTTACGCTCATACATAGTGCCCTTGTTAAAGCTTTCTATCATTGAACCGTAGTTTTTAATGTAGTTATTGTAGCCTGCAATGGTGCTTTCATAAGCAATACGCGCTTTACTGCCGTCTTCTGAATTCTCTTCAATCAAAGACACATATTTTGAATTATGCTCACGCGATTTCGGATAGCTGGTATTAAATACATAATCGACTTCCGCGGCAATGCGATAACGGTTAGTACGCCCCGGATAACCCGTTACCATTACAAAGTCACCTTCTTGCACACCTTTAGCGCTGACACTGAGGTATGAATCTGGCACATATGGAACGTTATCTTCGCTAAACTCAGCTGGTTTGCCATCTTTACCAACATAAGCTCGATAGAAAGAAAAATCCCCCGTGTGACGCGGCCACATCCAGTTATCTATATCACCGCCGTATTTACCTACGCCCATCGCCGGTGCGTACGCTAAACGTACATCTTTAATTTCCAACGATTTAATTAAATAAAATTCTAAGCCACCGTGAAATGAATAGACATTACAACGGTAGTTTTTATCAGCTTCACACTGGGCGACTAGCGCTTTTTCGTTCTTCTCAAGGGCATCATAACGTGCTTTGGCGCTGAGCTTTTCAGTCCCTTTTATCACCTTGTCGGTCACATCAGTGACGGTTTCTGTCACGTATACCCGAGAGCCTGGTGCGGCGGGTAAATCTTCAGCAGGTGTTTTTGCCAAAAAGCCGTTTTCTAAAATATTATTTTCTGGTGTTGAGTTATATTGTATAGAGCCATAAGCGCAGTGATGATTAGTAACCACAAGGCCTTTTGGCGATACAAATGAAGCCGTACAGCCACCGAGGCTTATCACTGCATTCATTGGAAACTCAGTTAATTTAGAAATAGATTTAGCATCGATTTCCAGCCCTTTGGCTTTAAGAATTGATTCTAGAGCTGGCAATTGATGTGGTTGCCACATACCTTCATCAGCAAATGAGCTGCCCGAGGCTGCAATAGCAAGGGTTGCTATTAGAGGTTTTAAACGCATTTTTTAATCCTTTTTATTGTTTCTATAACAGGTTACGCGGCAACACAGGTGAGGGTCAATATTTCTGCGATTAATGTAAGCGTTATAATGTAACTAAATATATAAACTTAAAACCCATGGTTAGCGGGTAAGTAAGCCAGTGCAATCAAATTGTCATCATTGATGATTATGGTTTACTTACTATTACTAAAAACGTAGCCCGTTATGCCTTCAATTTTTGTGATAAACCTCGCTCGCTCAACAGAGCGATTGGCAAACAGCCAACGACAATTAGCCGCACATGGGCTAAGTTTTGAGCGTATCGATGCAGTTGATGGCGCAACACTTAGCCAGGCGCAGCTAAACAGTCATTATAGCGCCAGCCTTAATAAGCAAAACTACCACTACCCGCTGAGTGTTGGGCAAATAGGCTGTTACTTAAGCCACAGAAAAGCGTGGCAAACAATCGTTGAAAGGCAGCTTGATTACGCGATTGTGCTCGAAGATGACTTTATCTTAGAAAATGATCTCAGTAATACTATTAAAAACATTGCACAACTCCCCTTTGATTGGCAGATGATAAAACTCTCTGCTTATCAAAACCGGACTAGGCCTATTGCCTACCAAGTTCCTTTGCAGCATGAACAGCAGCTAGTCATTCATAAAAAATTGATGACAGGCTGTTGTGCGACTGCTATTAGTTATCAAGGCGCCAAACAATTATTAGCTGCTACAGACACATTTGGCCGCCCTGTTGATTGTGACTTACAGCATATATGGGAAACACAAGTAGCTGGGTATTCGTTACTGCCCTATCCCTTTGCTCAAAACTGTGAGCAAGTCAGTGATATAAAATCGCGCAGTGCAGTGCGTGTTAAAAAATCTTTTTTAACACGAAAAGTTCAGCAATTAAGCAGTGCTATTAATAATCACTTTGCCACGGCTGCATTTATTAAACACACTAAGCGAAGTACATTATCTTCAAACAATAAAAAAGGAGCCACTGCTCCTTTTTACTCATAACTTTTTAAAATAAAACAGCCGTTATTTTTTAGCTAGATTTGGGTGCTCAACACCCATCCATGCTTTAAATAACGCCATTTGTTGTGTTGTTGCATCTTTATTGGCAACCAGCTTTTTGTCTTTATCAAAGTCTTCACTGAGCACTAAAGTGCTGCTTTGTAGCGCATCACGGCGGATAAAATCTATGGTCACTTTATCGCCTGCTTTGAAGGTTTCTAAGCTTGATGTTAAATCTTTGCCAACATGCTTTTTATTAATAGCGACAATTTTATCATCCGTCGTTAAACCCGCCTGCCATGCTGCGCCATCACGTCTTACATGCGTTAAGGTGAGTAACTCACCGCTATTTTTTGCACTCGCATCAATACTGGCAACCGCTTTAGCACCTTTAGGACGTACTAACTCTAAACCCACTTTTGCAAACAAAGCATCAAAATCGATAGCAGCTGGGGCATCAACATTCGTTGCCCACCATTGGCTGTAATCACGCCCTGTTAGGTCTTTTAAGATGTTTTTAACGTCTGTTACACTAAAGCCATGCGGCATTTTATACTTATTATAAAGTGCACGATGTACATCACGGTAACTTTGCTTACCTTGGCTTTTATCAAGTAAATCGATATCCAAAGCCATTGAAATCAATGAACCTTCTAAATAGATATTGGTGCTGTAGTTGCGTGCATGATCACCACCTTGACCAATCCACTTATCAAAGCTGGTTGCTGTGGCACTTTGGACTTCACGCCCCGGTGTTAATAAATGACGGTTAACCGTTTTCGTTAAGGTTTTAAGGAACTCATCCGTGGTTGAAATACCTGAACGCACCATTAGATGATCTTCAAAGTAGCTGGTTGAGCCTTCTGCAATCCACAGTAACTTATCAAAATTCATATGCGTATAATCGTATGGTACTAGACCTTCTGGTCTATATGCTTTTACATTCCAAGTATGAATAAACTCGTGGGCTGCGGTGCTAATGAACGCAAGGTAGTCTTCACGCGAACCAAAACGATCCCGTGGGCGTTGAATAATAGTCGAGTTTATGTGCTCTGTTGCGCCACCAGCCCCTGATGTAGCGTGCACCATAAATACATAACGCTGATATGGGTAGTCATCCCAAATAACACTGCCGGTAGTTACTAACTTTTTAAGATCAGTAAGCATTTGCTCAACATCGTAGTTACCTTCGCCCCAGATCACTAATTCATAATCTCGGCCATCTACGGCAAACTTATGGAGTTCGTTGATACCTGTTTCAATCGGTGAATCCACTAATACATCGTAGTCGGCGGCTTTAAAACTATGTTTTGATCCTGCATTGTCCATCCCTGAGACTGAACGCCATGCTTTTGGCACATCAAGTTTGACGGTAACCGGTTCTTGGCGGAATGATTCACTGAACATAAAAAAGCCTGATGCATCAATAAATGCATGGCTGTCATCAATATGACGTGCACGCATGCCAAGCTCGTTAGCGTAAACTTGGTAATCAATATTTACTTCGGTTGGCTCATCAAGGTGAACACGCCATGTACTGGCATCCACTTTTTCCCATTTTAATGCTTTACCATTTTCGTCTTTAGCCTCAAAAAAACGCACCCCATTAGCTAGATTTAAAATTTCGTAACGACCTGTGCGCCACGCAGGTAATTTTACATCAAGATGTGCTTGCGCGGTTTGCGGAAATTCAACACTCACATCGCCTAAATGATGCTCAGGCTGAGTTACAGCAAGTGAATAATTAACATCGGCCCATACCGATTGAGATAATGCGGCAAATACCGACAAAGCTAAAAACTTTTTCATAAAGGCTCTTAATTCTAATATCCAGTAATTTTATTGTGCTTGAGCCTAACAACGATGATGATAAATGTGAATTAAAAGCGATAAATTCACGCCCAGATAGGTTCGATGAATAAAAATCATCAACAAAAGCTAAGTTTTTGACTTAGTAACTACATTTGTGCAATTTTTGTTGTAAACTTAGGGCTATAAAACGTTTTAATCAATGGCGGTAACTATTAGTGTCACAACAGCTCGAAGTTTTAAATAAAAAACTTAAACAAGCCATTGATACTCGAATGGTTGTTGAACACGCACGGAAACATCAAGTAGACACACTGAGCAACTTTGCTGCAAAATTATCGTTAAGTTGTAAAGGCATGGATATCGAACTTGATAACCGCTTAGCAAAGTTTCGTAGCGCCCTCACTAAAGGAGTGGATTTTGAATTATTCGCTCCGCTCATTGATGACATTCTCGCACTGCTAAAAAGCCAAGAGGCCCAACAAGCAACGCATCAACGCGAACTGCACAATAGCGTCCTTGATGCTGGTAGGTTACTACAAAAAACCAAGGGCTTACCCGATGATGCGCGCAGGACTTTACGCCATTTACTCGACCATGAGCTTAATAACGCCCAATCAACTCGGGATTTTATCCCACTGCTAAATCGTCTGGTAACTATTTACCATCAGGCTTTGCAAGTAAAACTCACGATACCTGAGGCGCAACAAGCACCTGTACAGCCTGCGCTTGCCAAAGAGCTGCTTAATTTAGCCAATGATTTAGTGTTTGAAGACGAGGCCGCAGAGCAAGTAAAGTCAATTAAAAATAATATTTCTGAGACTGATTCAGTCGATGATTTATTGGCTGCTGCAATTGATATTATTAAAATTATTGCGGGGAATATCAGTAAAGAACGTCAATCTGCGCAAAGCTTTTTAGTTTCATTAAATCAAACTCTTGAAGAGCTCCATCATTCAATTGTTTCTACGAGTAAACACTCTGAAGCAATGGGCGCTGAGTTTGACGCACTTAATAAGCGCATTGAAGGTAAAATTAGTAATCTAACGACACAAACTCAAAGTGCAACGTCAATTTCAGCATTAAAAGCACTCGTTGATAATGAGTTAAAATCGTTAAGCCAAGACTTAATTGAAAAAGAACGTCTTGAGCAACAAGACCGTGAAATGTTATTGCACAATTTCCAAGGGATCAATCAACGAATTAATAGCTTGGAAACTAAGTTATCTAAATATAAAAAACGTTTACATGAACAGCGTTTCAAAAGCTTAATTGATAGCTTAACAAAATTACCTAATCGGGCAGCGTTTGATGAACGGTTTAATCACGAGTTTCATTTATTTGCAGTACAAGAATCAGATGTTACATTAGTTGTGATTGATGTTGATCACTTTAAATCGATTAATGATAAATACGGCCATAGCGCAGGTGATAAAACACTGCAAGTGATCGCCAAAGCGTTACAAATGTCGATCCGTAAGTCTGACTTTATCGCCCGCTATGGCGGTGAAGAATTTGTATTATTAATGCCTGGTATGTCATTAGAATATGCCAGCCAGCCTCTTGAAAAACTAAGAAAAGCGGTGAAAGGAATTCCGTTTAAGTTTAAAGATAAACAAGTAGAGATAACGATTTCAATCGGCGCCACTCAGTTTAAAAAAGGCGACACGCCATTGAGTGCTTTTGACCGCGCAGATGATGCTCTCTACAAAGCAAAAAATACCGGTCGTGACCGTTTATGTGTCAATAAATAATAGCGACCGACCACTGCTTTTAAAAGCAAGGAGAATGCCTATGTTAATACAGTTAAACCCGACAGGTGTGTTAGATTTACTGTCGCAACTCGAAGTTGATTTATTAGAGCAATCATCCACCAGTGAGCGGTATAAGTTATTCAGAAATTGTGCTCTCGCGGTTCTTAATGTGGGCAGCCACACAGATTCAAGCTCAGAGATTTACAACAAATACGAAGATTTTGACATTCGTCTACTCAGTCGCGAACGCGGCATTAAAATTGAGCTACTCAACCCACCTGCAACTGCGTTTGTAGATGGTGAAATTATCACTGGTATTCACGAGCATATTTTCTCTGTTATTCGTGACATTTTATTTATCTGTCAAAAGTATGAAAAAGATTTAAGCGAACAAAAAGCCATTACCCATATGGTGTTTGACATGTTGCGTAATGCGGCGGCGCTTCAGGTTAATAGCGATCCGAGTATGATTGTCTGCTGGGGAGGACATTCAATCAATGAAGTTGAATATAAATACACAAAACAAGTTGGTTATGAATTAGGTCTACGCGGCTTAAATATTTGTACAGGTTGTGGCCCAGGTGCAATGAAAGGCCCAATGAAAGGCGCCACAATTGGCCATGCAAAACAACGAAATACCAACAACCGCTATTTAGGTCTAACTGAACCCAGTATTATTGCAGCAGAACCACCAAATCCAATCGTCAATGAGCTGGTTATACTTCCCGATATTGAAAAACGTCTTGAAGCCTTCATACGTACTGCCCATGCTATTATTATTTTCCCCGGTGGCGCGGGTACTGCTGAAGAATTATTATATTTATTAGGTATTTTACTGCATCCAGACAACGCCAAACAGTCATTACCGGTTATTCTAACTGGCCCTAAAGAAAGTGAGAACTACTTCATTGAGCTATGTCAATTTGTTGAAATGACGCTTGGTAAACAAGCCCTAGATAAATTTGAAGTGATCATTGATAACCCTGAATTAGTTGGGGTAAAACTAAAATCTGCGATGGCAAATGTGCGCGATTACCGTAAAAGCCAAGGTGATGCCTATTACTTTAATTGGACATTAAAAATCGCCAATGAATTTCAAAAACCCTTTGCTCCCACCCATGAAAACATGGCTGGACTTGACCTACACTTAGACCAAGAAAAGCAATTGCTTGCCGCTAACCTGCGGCGCGCATTTTCCGGAATTGTTGCCGGTAATGTAAAAGACGAAGGTATTCAAGCCATTAAACAGCATGGTCGATTTGTGATAAGTGGTGAACCAGCTTTAATGAAGGCAATGGATAGACTGCTACAAGCGTTTGTTGAGCAAGGAAGAATGAAACTTCCTGGGAGTAAGTATGTTCCATGTTATGAAGTTAAAGCATAAGGGCTAATATAGTCGTGTCAGGTCAGTTACTTTTAATAGACGCGCTTAATTTAATTAGGTGCATCTATGCAGTTGATAGTAATCAAAATAAAGGCAGTGATGAACAAATGATCAATACCTGCTGCGCGCGGGTGGCTCATGCCTGTGAAAAACTCATCAAAATTACCCAAGCAAGCCATGCAATTGCTGTATTTGATGGCGATAAAAGCTGGCGTTATCATTATTACGCACAGTATAAAAGTAGTCGCGCACCGATGCCAACTACACTAAGAAACGCATTGGATAAATTTAAACAAGCGATTGAACAAACCGGTATTGTGGTATTTGCGCCAGTTAATGATGAAGCAGATGACATCATTGCAACCTTAGCCCATAAAATGGCTGAAAATAAGTTGTATAGCACTATTGTTTCTACCGATAAGGGCTTTTTACCTAGCTTAAATAGTTACATTAATGTGTATGACTATTTTAAAAAAGACTATTTAGATCATGCATCTATCGAACAACGTTTTGGTGTTGAGCAATCAAGATTAATAGATTTTTGGGCTATGGCCGGTGATAAAACCAACGATATTCCCGGTATTAAAGGCATAGGCACTAAAACAGCTATAGAAATTATCAGCAAACATACGGATATTACACAAGCTACTGAAGATGAGACGTTATCACCTGCAGTACGTAAAAAGTTAGCCGCAGGTATGGCTGACTATATTACCTCTAAACATTTGGTTGCTTTACGTACAGATATTAATTTAGGCTTTAGTTTAAAGCAGTTAAGACTCAATTAATCGCATTCTCATAGCACTGAATTTGAACTATGCGTATACTCAATTTAAGTCTCAGTGTAAGAGTGTAAAATGTTTAAGAAAGTTTTTCGCTATCTCATATTAGGTTTAGGTGTATATGCCTTGATCGCTACGTTAGTCATTACATTTTATAAAGATGATCCGCAGGCGATGATCTGGCAAGACCGAGAAGCATTCAATAAACGTTATATCGCTAAGTTAAGTATAGAAACGCCAACTACCTTAAACACTGTTTTAGAGTATTTAGGCAGCCCCGATCTCACTTTCGCTAAACGTGATAACGAACAAGTATGGCAAATTATTTTTTACCGTACGCAGCATGTCAAGTCAGATGGGATCACTACAATGGATGAATGTACTGGTTTGCTGTTTAAAAATGGTGAATTAATTTTGTGGGGACCCAGTGCATTTGATGTATACGAGCAACATGGATAATTGATTAACTATGGATAGTCCCTGCGCACACGATCTTGCCAGCCTTTTTGAAAAAACTCATCAAGCATTGCGGTTTTATCATAATAAGAGCCAATGGCCACAGATTTATCCGCTTTTGAGTCAACTCGCTGAGCAGTATTATAAACTCTATAGTTCGCATCCAAATGCAATGCAAGCACAGCTGACTCTGTATCTCGACACCCACGGATACACAACAAATTTAGTAGTCAATCAATGCGTTATAATCAGTGCTTTGTGCCGTTCGTTAAACTACGACAGTAAAATCACACAACTTCTTATTTGTGTGTGTTTAACCAATTATTTATGTGTGCAAACACAAACCAATAAATTGGCACTGCGCCAACCATTAAATTTACAAGAGAAAAAACAGTGGCAATCGCGTCATCAGCTAGCGGTAAAATTACTGCAGTCGGCTAATGTACCCACAGAGCATATTGCGGGTATTTTATCGCGTTTAAATAAATATAAGCAGGCGTTGTTAAGCACACCAAAAATTATGATTTACGATGGACGCACTACCTTAGTTGCATTGGCAAATATTATTGCGATGAACATAACTTATCGCACACAAGATGATCATATTAATATTTACAAAGCGGTGGCTGATATTTATATCCGCACCCCTAACCTTTTTGCTCAACAGGCATTAAAAGCGTTAATTGCTCACCTTGGTCCCTACTTGCCGGGCTCTTTGGTACATTATCATGATCAGCAACTTACTTATATTGGCGAGGACTCACGGCAACGTCATTTGTTAATTGCATTAAATGAGCAACGCAACTCTAAATGGTATAGTGTAAAAGCCCAGTTAGCATCGAATTCAAAACAACGGCCAAGCCAAGATAAGCGATTATTATTCAGCGTATGGTTTAATGAACATCTCGCATTACCTGTTGAAGCGCTAAACGCTGAAAAACAGCAGTTATTAATGTTGATAAGCCAAGTTAAAGTACAACAAGAATATTCATACAGTGCACTTGCTAGATTACTTAATCATCACCCTACAACCGTTGAATTACTGCGAGAAGCTGTAAAACCTTACAACAAAGAGCATCTACCAGGTAAAGATTTACGTCATTGTTTATCGATGGTTGGTTTATATAATGCGCCAGCGATCATTCAACAAGTATTGTTTGATCAGCTAGTTAGTCACCATGCACACCCACTGATGCAGCATATCCAATTTCGGTTACAGGCAATTATCCGCTTGTTAGATCTTCTAATAAGTCATGATGAACATAATCAGTTTGAACATCTTGCCTTACCCATTTATGGCTATGTAAATTATTTAATTGAGTATTGTAGTACCACTATCAGCCGTAAAACATTGTATGAAAAACAGTTAAAAAGTGATGTAAGCATGCCATTTGCGTGGTTATTTGGCGTAACTACTTATGATAGTGATCAGCTAACTGATTATTTACTTGAGCTGCTAGGCGACAACCCATGGACACAAGCGCTATTGGATGCAGAGCAACAAAAAAAACAACATTTATCTGCAGAGGCGCAACTATGGGTTGCCATAAAGCTCATCGTTACTCATGTATTTCAACCCGATGCAAAACAAAGTCGCTGGCAAACTGATACTTTAGAGCGGGTACTAAAACGCCTTGATTGGCAATCAAGTGAACAATTTTATAACGAGCTACCCAGCTTAGGTTTAAGTAACAGCGTATGAATACTTATTAGACATTGTGACTAATTTAGCGCATTTTCGCGGGTTTTACTGGCAAAAAGTTGAATAAATTGCTATAAAAGCCGCTTACATTTTCAAACTCATTCACGTAAATACTCTAACAAGCGTTTGCAGTACATTATTGCTTCATTTACGTGCAATTCTACTCTTTTATAGGAAAAGTTCATGGCCAAACAAACCATCACAGTGATCAAAGGCGACGGCATCGGTCCGAGTATTATTGATTCAGCCCTTGAAATTTTAACAGCCGCAGGGTGCGATTTTGATTATGAATTCGTTGATGCAGGCCTTGCTGCCCTAGAGAAAACCGGTGAGTTATTGCCACAAGAAACAATTGATACAATTGCGCGTAATAAAATTACATTAAAAGGCCCACTAACTACACCTGTTGGTGAAGGTTTTACGTCAATCAACGTAACTTTACGTAAACAATTTGGCTTATACGCCAATGTTCGCCCAGTAAAATCATTTGTTGGGACTAAAGCACGCTATGAAGATATTGATATCATCACGGTACGTGAAAACACCCAAGGTATGTATTCAGGTTTAGGCCAAATAACCTCTGAAGATGGTAATGAAGCACAAGCAATGTCTATGATCACCCGTGAAGGTGCTGAAAAAATCGTTACGTTTGCATACGAACTTGCTGTACGTGAAGGCCGTAAAAAAGTAACCGCAGTTCATAAAGCCAACATTTTAAAATCAACGTCAGGTTTATTTCTTAAAGTTGCCCGTGAAGTAGCTGAGCGTTACCCTGAAATTGAATCAACTGAAATGATTGTTGATGCAACTTGTATGAAACTGGTAATGAGTCCAGAAGAGTTTGACGTTATTGTTACTACAAACTTATTTGGTGATATCTTATCTGATTTATGTGCAGGTCTTGTTGGTGGTTTAGGTATGGCGCCGGGTGCAAATATTGGTGAAGATGCCGCCATTTTTGAAGCCGTTCACGGAAGCGCACCGGATATTGCAGGTAAAAATTTAGCTAATCCAACGTCTGTAATTCTAGCGTCTATCCAAATGTTAGAGCATTTAGAAATGGGCGATACAGCAGAGCGTATCCGCAGTGCTGTTGCTGACGTGATCAGAACTGGCGACCGTACTACACGCGATTTAGGCGGCAGCCACGGTACGACTGATTTCACACAAGCTGTTATTGACCGTTTATAATTACAACGAACAATAATCGCTAATAAAAAAGCCAGTTTCGACTGGCTTTTTTGTCTTTGTTTTATCGTATTTTCCTTCGCAAGAAGCTCACTGGCAGTAGCACTAGCAGCAACCAAAATAAGCTTCCGCCGCTGGATCCTGAACTAGCCGCTTGTTTTTGCACTGTCACTGTAAGCAGAATCGGAGGCAATATTTCTTCAATACCGCTTGGAGAAGTATTAGATACTGTCAGAGTCACAGTGTAACTTCCCGCTTGGGTATATGTATGAGAAGGGTTGGCAAGCTCACTGACAACACTGCCATCACCAAAGTTCCAGCTATAAGCATAGTTATTAAAACCACCTTGCACATCACTGCTAAAATTAACCCGTAAATCGTTTGCGCTATACTGAGCCTGCGCGGCGAATAAAACCTGTGCAGACACTAATGTTACAAAAGACTGCATTGCATCGTTAGCATCCGTTACGGTTACGTTTATTGTGTAGTCACCACTGTGTTGATAACTATGACTAATATTTTGTCCAGTAGCCGTAGAACCATCACCAAGTTGCCATCTGTAACTATATGGTGCTTGCCCGCCAGAAATAGTGACTTGTGCAGTTACATTTCCTTTATCTACACTAGTCTCTATTTTCTGAATCGATAATGGCTCTAACAACTGAAAAGTCGTGACTTCTGCAAACTGTTGGCCTTGTTCGTTAGTACGGGTAAAATTAACGGTATAGCTACCGTAGTCGGCAAATTTATGGCTAGGGCTTAATTCTTCACTGCTTTGACCATCTCCAAACTGCCAGTTAAAACTATCAGTCGGGGTAAACGTCATGCCATTAATTTCAAAGTTCGCTTCAAGATCATTAGTTACCACAGTGATCCCAGATTGTGGTGTATAGCCTAAATTCAATTCAATTGAACTATTATCAACAGCTTGATCAACAATAGAGAAATTAAAACCATAGGGAGAAAGTTTTACGCCAGATGCCGGTTGCGGGGCAAAGCTGTAATCATTACGATCATCAAACTCGGTGATCCCGCTAAGCTGCTGATCACCTAAACCTTGGCGCTGTTCATAAAGGCCAAACGTCGCATCCCGTAACTGAATGCTAGTATTTGCAGGGCTGTTGGTTGAGCCGCGATTAATGCTACTTTGATCTGCATCCACAACCAGTATCATTCCCTCACCTAGGTGCTCCGGAACATTGTTATCGGTAAACGCTTCATTAGCAGACCACAGTAATAAACCTGGCGAATACTGCTCAACTTGCAGGCCACTGTCTATGCCAAAGTAACTTCGTAATTGTAAGTAGTAGTGCTGTGGCTTGGCATAAATATAAGCACCAACACGACTAAAACCAGCTAATTGTGCAGACGATGGTTGCTCTGCATTATCGTGCCAAACTAAGGTATTACCTTGGCTAATACTTAAATCATCAACCACAAAGCCAAAATAATTTGTATAAATATCAGTTTGGTATGTAAAACTGATGGTGATAGTCTGCCCAGCAAAGTCAGACAAATCAAAGCGATGGCGTAAATAATTATTCGGCTGCTGACTACCTGGTTTAGCGCTTGATGAGCCTGTGATATAAGGTCCAATATCGCCATAAAATGGATTGTCCGTTTCAGTATATTGTGAAGCAATTGGCTGTGAATTTACCAGTACTTGAACATAATCATAATCCACTTCAATACTGTAATACGCAGTTAAATCAAGATAAGTAGGCTGCGAACTTGCGGGTAGTTCAATAGTAAACGTCATACTATTAGCAATATTATCACCGCTACCAGAGTGATACTGAAAGCGCCCTTCTACCGCATCATAAAATGGCTCCAATGCAACGGGTAATGTTACTTTTAGCTGATTCAGCTGGGTTGATGTACCACTACTGTGCTGTAATACCTGTTGTTTATTGGTGGCAACTTCATCTAAGGTAATACTTTTTTGATTAAGCCAATTACCCTGATAACGATTTTGCAAATACTCTAAAGCATAGGGGCTAAACATCACAGGCTGTGAGCCTCGGGGAGCCCCTGCCCAACTGCCCCCCGACATTACTGACCATGACGCCACCGGCTCACCAAGGTTACTCCCTGTTAAGTCATATTCATCAGGCAAACCTAAATCATGACCAAACTCATGCACTACCACGCCTATTCCAGCATCAATAGGATTGATCGTATAACCAAATAAACGTGTTGCGCTGCCCGCAACCGCAGTTGGTTGATTATTTTCATCGTACACATAAAAGCGATGAGACCAGATTGCATCGGTGCCAAGTAAACCACCACCGGCTTCTTCACCCACACTCGAATGAAAAATCATGACATGATCGATAATGCCATCAGGCTCATTAGTTATACCATCGCCATCTATATCATCGAGATCTGTTAAATCGTAATCGGCTAAATTGATGTTAAACTGGGCTACCGCTTTTTCTACCGCTTCATGTACTAAACTGGGGGCATCTATATCATTATTTTCACCTTGGCGTGCGCCGTATGTTTTAGCCTCATTATCAGCTCTGACCCAGCCATACACTTTACCTGTGAACGATAAACTTTGCCCTGAAGCTTGCTGATAATATTGATATGCAGTTTGCAACGTTTGTTGCTCAGGCCCTGTATAGCCAGCGGTTGCGAATAACATTTGTTGATAGTGATCAATGTTGTAGTCTGTATAGTACATATCAGTATCAGCAGCCACTAAGCCGTTTTCGTCATGCGGCAGATCAGGAAAATCAACTAAAATAGCGAGTACCTTAACGGTGTTTTTTTGCGCATTAGGTAGCTGTGCAGACATGCTTGCCATACGCTTTTGCATAACTCGCTGCTGATTTAATATTGCTGGTGTACGCGGGCGATGAAAAAGGTGCGTACCACCGTGACCAATATAATCAGTTAACACAACATGCGAGTCTGGCTGGCCATCAAGTTGCCCGCGTTTATCTAACCAATAGAGGATCCGCTCTTTATTGATTATTCCAATATCTGTTGGACTACTTGATTGCGGCTTTGCCACAGTCGATTGACTTAACGATGCCAAGATCAAGGCAAGGAACAATGGGGCGTATTTCACTTTATCACCTGTTTACCATTTTATTGTTGCTATCATAGCGAACAATTTCACAACGCACATGTTATTTTACGTGATGAACGAACAAATGGTTTACTTACGAAAAGTCGCATAATTTCTTTTGTTTTTGTCATTTTAATTACAAATTAAAGCAACTTTAAAATAAAAATACATTTAATTTGCAAATTTAATGCAAGTTTGCAGATTCTCGGTTGACATCGAATAGCAAAAGCTTTAAAAATAAGGGTATTAAAATTAGTGAATGAATTGTGTTCTTTTAGTAGCGCAATGAGATCAGTCATTAAATAATTTATAACAGCACAAATAGAAGAAAAATAGCGCTATGAATATTCAACGTCACCTTGTCAATGTACTCGTACTGGTCTTAGTCTTAAGCCCAGCGGGGATGTATTAGAAGGTGAACACGCTTTTTAAAAACCCCCGCTTTCAGCGGGGGTTTTTTTATGCATTTAAAATACAATGCCATTGCGATTAAATAGTGAGAAGAGTGAAGCTACTCTGCTCTTTATTTTAACAAAGGTATTAGGCACGCAGAGGAATGAGGATGAGTACACAACAATATAATGGCTCCGAACTAGTTGTTCAGGCATTAAAAGCATTGAAGGTAAAATATATATTTGGCTACCCTGGTGGCTCAGTATTAGATTTATATGATGCATTATTTCAACAAGATGATGTTGAGCATATTTTAGTGCGCCATGAACAAGCGGCAACCCACATGGCTGATGGCTATGCTCGCGCTACCGGCGAAGTAGGTGTTGTTTTAGCCACTTCAGGTCCTGGTGCGACTAATTGCATTACTGGCATTGCAACGGCTTATATGGATTCAATTCCAATGGTAGTGTTATCTGGTCAAGTACCCACTAATTTAATTGGTGATGATGCGTTTCAAGAAACCGATATTGTTGGTTGCTCTCGACCTATTGTTAAACATAGTTTTAACTGTCGCAACGCGAAAGACATTCCGGCCATTTTAGCGAAAGCTTTTTACATTGCCAGCACAGGCCGTCCAGGCCCTGTAGTTGTAGAGTTGCCAAAGGATATGTTAAATCCGGCACTGAAATTTGATTTTAATTTCCCTGCAACAACCGAGCTTAGAACTTACAGCCCAAATACCAAAGGCCATCCAAAACAAATTCGCAAAGCAGTTACGGCTATTTTAGAGGCAAAGAAATTAGTCATCTATTCCGGCGGCGGGATTGTTATTTCAAATACCTCAGAGCAGTTAACTCACTTAGTTGAGTCACTCAATGCGCCAATCACTAATACCTTAATGGGGTTAGGGGGCATTTCCGGTGTGCATCCTAATTTCGTTGGCATGCTTGGTATGCACGGCAGTCTTGAAGCAAATAAAGCGATGGCCAATGCAGATGTAATTTTAGCATTAGGCGCGCGTTTTGATGACAGGGTAACCAATAACGTTAAAAAGTTCTGCCCGAACGCCACCATAGTCCATGTTGATGTTGATCCGACTTCAATTTCTAAAACCATTAAAGCGCACATACCTGTGGTGGGTTGTTTATCCACGGTACTTGAGCAATTACAGACGGCAATCGATAACAGCCCGCTCAAAATTGATCGTAGTGCGCAAGAAGATTGGTGGCGTCAAATCATCAGTTGGCGTGAGCAAAAATGCTTAAGCTACAACCATGAAGGCGACAAAATTAAGCCACAGGCGGTCATTGAGGCAATTTATAAAGCCACCAATGGCGATGCTTATATTAGCTCTGACGTTGGTCAACATCAGATGTTTGCAGCGCAGTACTACCCGTTTAAAAATCCGCGTCAATGGATAAACTCAGGCGGGCTTGGCACTATGGGCTTTGGCTTACCAGCTGCAATGGGGGTAAAACTTGCCTTTCCAGATAAAGAATCAGTGTGTGTAACCGGCGATGGTTCGATTCAAATGAACATTCAAGAACTATCAACCTGTTTGCAATATAACTTAGCGGTAAAAGTGGTGTCACTGAATAACCGCTCGCTTGGTATGGTTCGTCAATGGCAAGATATGGTTTATGGTGGTCGCCATTCATCTTCTTATATGGAATCACTTCCGGATTTCGTCAAGCTTGCTGAAAGTTACGGTCATGTAGGCATTCGCGTTAACACGCTTGAAGAGCTACAACCTGCTATTGATAAAGCAATGGCGATAAATGATCGTTTAGTATTTTTAGATATTTTAGTTGATGAAAATGAACATGTTTACCCAATGCAAATTAAACTTGGGGCCGTTGATGACATGTGGTTACGTAAAGGAGTGAAAGCATAATGCGCCGTATATTATCTATTTTACTTGAGAATGAGCCTGGCTCTTTATCGCGCATCGTAGGCCTGTTTTCACAACGCGCCTACAACATCGATAGCTTAACCGTAGGCACAACTGACGATCATTCGTTATCGCGGATCACCATCACCACTATGGGGGATGACCGCGTGGTGGAGCAAATCACCAAACAGGTGAATAAGTTAGTCGATGTATTAAAAATTATTGATTTGACGGAAATGGCACACATCGAGCGTGAGCTGTTATTAGTCAAAGTATTTGCGCAAGATGAAACTAAACGTGCCGCTGTAACGCGAGTTGTTGATGTGTTTCAAGGTGCTATTTTAGACATGGGACGTAACAGTTATACATTACAGCTTGTGAGTAGCACTGATAAAATTGAATCATTTTTAGATACTCTGCGACATGAAACAGACATAGTCGAAGTTGTACGCTCTGGTGCCGTTGGTATTGGTCGTGGTGATAAAGCGTTAAAAGCCTAAATCAAGATTTATCGCGGACACAAAAAAAGGGCTAATTAGCCCTTTTTTAATTAATCAATTAACTCGATTAAGGATTAACTTGATCTTTAAGACCTTTACCCGCTTTAAAGCTTGGGATAGTTGCCGCTGAAATTTGAATTTCTGCACCAGTTTGTGGGTTACGGCCAGTACGTGCAGCACGTTCTTTTACAGAGAAAGTACCAAAACCAACGAGTGCAACTGAATTACCCTCTTTTAATGAAGAAGTAACAGCACCAGTGAATGCATCAAGTGCACGTGTAGCTGCTGCTTTAGAGATTTCTGCATCAGTAGCGATTTTTTCAACTAATTGAGCTTTATTCATTTGTTAAATTCCTATTCGTTATTATTTTGCCTTCGCAAAACCTATCTTTATGCATTTTTTAAGGATTGGCAACAGCAAATTGCCTTTTTTACGTAAATTCTTAAAAAATGAGCAAATTTTAAATAATTGCCCAAATAAATACTGATTTAAACATTAACCAACAGTGAATAGAATCACTTTGTTAGTAAATCAATATGACAATTTGTTTATCATTCCACTTTTTCGATAACTAAGGTCACTTCCCCGACCTCGATACCAAACTTATCAATAGCAGTGCGGTTAATCAAGCGCGATTGTGTAACCAAGTACATCCAATCATCTAAATTAACTTCGATGGTGTCGTCTTGGTAAGGTAATTCGAGGGTATATTGCCAATGAAATACACTACCATTACTGCTTCCTTTGGCAATACCAATGACATCAGACGCGGTACCCGTAAGTGTATTATCATCGTTTAAGGTGATTTTCCATACTCGTCGCTGAGTCTCACCATCATCATAAACAAAATCTTCTTCTATCACCCCCTGATTGCCATCCCAGCTAGCGTTCATATCAACGACCATCTTACGGGTTAATTCGCCGCTGTAATCCTGCACAACGCCATAAGCTTTCAATTTGCCATTAAAGAATTGCTTAAAATTAAATTCAGGATTACTGCCTTGATAATGCTCCACATCAGGAGCAACACAGCTGACTAATAAAAAACAAAAAAATAGTGTGAAGACTGACGTTAGCTTGTTCATTTTTGCTCCCCGATTAATTGTTTACGCATTGTTGGTTCAGACGTTTGTGGTGATAGCCAAATAGCTAAAAAGTTATCAGCAAACTCACTGTCATCAATTCCACCAAGCTTAGAATCATTATGATAAAAGGTGCCGTCACCTTGCTCATCAGTTATAAATGACAGTGTTTCTCCTTCTTTAATATCTGGCCATAAAGCAAGCAGTTCTTTATCGTACTTGCCGATCAAGTTTATTTTACCTAAATGTTGCCATTGCTCATTAGTGGCTTTAACAATATCTTTAGCAGCAAAGTCCCTTAAATAAGTTAACGATAACTTGCTCGGATGTTGGCCAAACTGATATTTACCAGAAGGAGTCGCAAGCTTTGCATCATAGACATCCCAAAAATAATACTCAAAACGGCTCTGCCCTACCTGTTTAAACTCAATTGCCATGCTATTCATTGATAACAGTAACAAAGGGATACTTAGTACAGAAATGATAGATTTACGCATAACGGATCCTGTTAGTAGTCGGTATTGATACACAATCACTGCTTTGATTGATCGCCTAAAAGAAAATAGGTCGCAATTTTTTTATTCACAAAGATAATGCAATTAAACATCAGTGCCCAGCTAAGACCATACACCAACCAAAACAGCCATAATGGCTGTGCAATTGTTATTACCTCAAACCTTGCACCAGCCCAGTAACTTGCCGGTGCAAACATAGCGCACACAACAACTGATAAATACCAAGGTAGTCGAGTTAAAAATTGCATTGAGGTATTCACGGTCAAAAGCAGTGCGCTCCACAATAATACAAACCAAATTGGATAAGGGTTTGATTTAAAGCCAAGGAAATTTAATTGCACCATAAGGTATTCAAAGCCAAGCGCGATACTAAGGCCGAGCAATAATAGCAGTGAGTCTTGCTTACGTTGTTTTGATAACAACAGCATCAGCACTACCACTGCCGCAATAGCTAAA
Source organism: Pseudoalteromonas sp. KG3 (assembly GCF_030436385.1). Lineage (NCBI taxonomy): Bacteria > Pseudomonadati > Pseudomonadota > Gammaproteobacteria > Alteromonadales > Pseudoalteromonadaceae > Pseudoalteromonas > Pseudoalteromonas sp. KG3. The sequence continues at coordinate 491,419 of NZ_CP098524.1, read as the reverse complement.
TTTGCGCTGTCTTCAAGGAGTAAGGCCATAAACCAAACACCTTGAAAAAGAGCGAAATTAATAACCGAGTGCAATATCATCACCCGAGTGGCTGAAACGAGGTTTACGCGCAACTAAATGCACTGTGCTGGTTGCTCGAGTACGAAATGCACCTTCGCAGTATGCTAAATAAAACAGCCATAAACGATAGAAACGCTGATCAAACTTTACTTTGTCAATCTCTGGCCTGCTTGCAATAAACCGCGTTCGCCAATCCGCCAACGTTCTAGCGTAATGAACACCAATGTCCTTAATACTGTGTACAACCATATCTGTTTGCTGTTTGATTTGCTTATTCATCTCATCAATACATGGCAAACAACCACCAGGGAAAATATATTGCTGAATAAAATCTGAGTTTTTTAAATAGTGCTGGTAGCGTTGATCGCCGATAGTGATGGCCTGGATCAACATAGCGCCAGTCTCTTTTAGTAACTCATTACACTTTTGGAAAAAGCTTGGCAAAAACTCATGACCAACAGCCTCAATCATCTCTATTGAAACAAGCTTGTCATACCGTCCTTCAAGTAAGCGGTAATCTTGTTTCAATAATGTGATTTTATCTTCAAGCCCTAATTCGGCTACTTTCTGTGCTACATAGGCATGTTGCTCATCAGAGATCGTCGTGGTGGTTACATGGCAGCCGTAATGAGTTGCCGCATGTATCGCAAATGCTCCCCAGCCTGTGCCAATTTCAATTACGCTATCGCCGTGTTGTAAATCTACTTGCTGACAAATTAAATCCAATTTATGACTTTGCGCTTGCTCAAGGGTTGCGTCTTTTGTCGGGTAAACAGCACATGAATACAGCATCTCTGTGCTTAAAAACGATGAATAGAGGTCGTTGCCTAAATCATAATGGGCAACAATGTTTTTTTTCGAACCATGCTGCGAGTTTTTATTTTTAAAATGATTAAGACGAAAATAAATATTACTAAAAAATGCAAACTTCTTCTCAAAGGCGTCCAACTCTGCCTGATTTATCGCAAAAATTTCAATTAATGCAGTTAAATTATCGCAGTCCCAATGGCCAAGAATATAGGACTCCCCCGCACCAACACTACCAGATAAAGCAAATGCTTTATACATTGCAGGATCATTTACGGTTAACTGCACTTTGAGCTGGCTGTGCTGATCACCAAAATGCACAATATCATTGCCATGAACTAAAGTAATATGGCCAACTTTGAGGCTGCTAAACGCACCAAATACAAGCTTTTTATATACTTTTACTAGCCAATCGCGCGATTGCCCACTTTCTAGATTGGACACTTTTTCCATAACTTCACCTAAAATTTTATTGCAGTGTCTTAACTGCCGTTACCTGAATGACCAATAAAAGGCACTCGCTTACAAAACAACTTAAACGCATGGACGTAGGTACCTTTAAAAATAGTCCACGTCATTGCTGGAAACCGTTTTAACAAGCGACTGATCGTTGCCTTAGTTAATGTTTGTCGTTCAAGCCTCAGTGTGGCGTCAAACAACAATTGGTCATCTTTTTTATTTTCAATATGTATCATGGTGTTATCTTTATTAAAACGGATATGCCAATGATAGTTCATATCAAGATCCATGAAAGGTGATACGGAAAAAGTCTTTTTAAAGTTCACTTTTTTTTCAAGTGGTACTAAATAGTAATGTCGTTCATTCCATGGAGTATTACTCACCTCAGCAACCATGTGAGTAAAGTCACCTGTTGCGATTTGGTAGAAATAGAAATTTACCGGGCTAAAGTAAACCCCTAAGCAACGTAATTGCCCTAGCATATACACACCCGTAAATGAGTCTGAAACGCCAAGTTGGGCAATTCTAGTAAATGCACGTTGACTGATAGTGTGTTGCGGTTGCTCTGCGTATGCTAGATAGTCTTGTTGACAAAACTTCAGTGCCTTAAATCCATTCGTCCCAAGCCAAGGGTGCACGCCATCCAAACAATCCGGTGCCATTAAATCAACCCACATCATATAAATGGGATAGTTAAATTGATGTGCATTTACAGCAAATCGACGATGTTTAACATCGCCAATATAAACCGCGCTAGTCAAACTCAACCCCAAGCTGGCATGCTACATCAACCGCACTTCTGACACCGTCTTCATGAAAACCGTTGTACCAGTATGCGCCGCAGAAAAAGCTATTATTAACACCATCTATCAACGGTTTTTGCTGCTGAGCGGCAATTGATGCTTTGTTAAACACCGGATGATGATAAGTAAATTCACGTAAAATCTTTGCTCTATCAATGCCTTCACGATGATTTAAGGTCACACAAAACTGAATATCGCTTTGTATACCCTGCAGAATATTCATTTGATAAGTTACCACTGCGGCCTTGTCAGTATGATCATTTAGCAAGTAATTCCAGCTGGCCCACGCTGCTTTTCGCTTTGGCAATAAACCTGTATCGGTGTGTAAGATCACTGAGTTCTCAGTGTAAGGAATCGCACCGAGTACCATTTGCTCATCCGCGCTTGGCTCATCGATTAAGGTCAGCGCTTGGTCTGAATGACACGCAAAAATCACTTTATCAAAAGTTTCACTGTGCCCATCAGCAAACTCAATGGTGATCATTTGCTCATTTCTTGTTACTGTTTTTATATGACTATTAAGCTGAATTTTGTCTGCAAAACCTTTTATAAGTGGAGCGATGTATTCACGCGAACCGCCGGGGATCACATACCACTGCGGTCGGTTAGTAATATCTAGTAAGCCATGATTAAAGAAAAACTTTACAAAAAACTCAACCCCCACATTACTCATTTCTTTAATGCTGGTAGACCAAATCGCCGCCCCCATTGGCAAAATGTAATGATAACGGAAAAAATCGTTAAAGCCGTGTTGATCAAGTATCGCACCTAATGTTTGACCCTGTTGATATTGGTTAGCTGCGTGTAATGATTTACATAATTTATTAAAACGCACAATATCACTGAGTAATTTCCAAAACCGCGGACGAAATATATTACGTTTTTGGGCAAATAAACTGGTAAAGGTATGTCCATTGTATTCAAAGCCCGTTTGCTCATTATGCACACTGAAGCTCATTTGCGTGGGCTGGCGCTCAACACCAATACGCTTTAGCAATTTCTCAAAGTTGGGATAAGTGCGGTCGTTAAACACGATAAAACCGGTGTCTACTGCGTATTCATTGCCATCTACAAGCACATCGACTGTCGCTGTATGTCCACCAATGTAATTGTTTTTTTCAAAAACGGTGATATCGTACTTCTTATGCAGTAGCTGAGCACAACTTAGGCCGGCTATTCCCGACCCTATAATAGCGATTTTTTTCAACGCGTTAATCCTTTTGCAAGTTTAAGCCAAAGTGGTAATGGCAATATACGTAAACATTTTAAAATAAGAGTAAATCGATAAGGAAAATGCACTTCTTTGCGTCTTTTTGCTACGCCTTTAATAATATAATCAGCCGCTTTTTCAGCTGTTACGGCCATTGGCATGGGGAAGTCGTTTTTGTCTGTGAGTGGCGTTTTAACAAATCCTGGGTGTACTAAGGTGACATCAATATCGTTTAAATCAATGGCTAAACTTTTAGCTAAATAACTAACTCCAGCCTTGGACGCACCATACGCTTCTGAGCGCGGCAGGGGTAAATAAGTAACACTTGAGCTGACTAGCACCAGCTGGCCACCGGCTTTAATTTTAGGTAACAGTGCTTCTAGGCAATAACCCATACTGAGTAAGTTGGTTGTCACAACGCGGGTAAATAAGCTGCTATCGAAGTTACGCGCATCATCAATATACTCACAATTACCGGCATTTAAAATCACTCGGTCTAAATTAGGATAAGCTGCAGTAGCAAGACGTATCTGTTGAATATCGGTGGCATCAAACTGACATGCTGCAATATTGTCAAACTGTGCAAGCGCATTTAATTTGTCTTGGTTTCGACCACACGCTATCACAGTATCACCTGCTCTCGCGTATTGTTTTGCTAGTTGCTCCCCTATTCCAGAGGTCGCGCCAGTTATCAGGGTGATCATGATTGTGCTGCCTTTTTGTCTATGTATTTAATAACAGACCCAAGGAGTGGGATCTGGCGATATAACAAAGCACCAACGTCAAAGTAATCTCGATGACTAATGATTTTCTCGCCAGCAAAGCGTAAGTGGCTGTGCCCTTCAACACTTATTTGCTGTGCACCATTGAGCTTTGGGTGCGCGTATTGCATCGTCCAGTACACAAATGCCCTATCATCCGTGCTGACGGTATCACTGATGATAAATTGACAATAATTCAGATTGCTATAAAGACCTGAAAAATAATCGCTTAATTCAGTTAAGCCACTTACCTCATGGAGAGGATCTTTAAACGCAATATCCGGATCATAAATCTCATCCAATAAATATAAATTGTCTTTATTGAGTGACTGATAAACTTCAATAAATTTTTCCGTTTTGTGGTTACCCATGTCATACCTTAAATGCGTCAAGTGCTCGTTGACGAGCCGCTTTATGATCTACAATTGCTGGCCAATACTTATTTTTCTCGCTTCCCTGTAGCGCTAAATATGCATGCGGGAAATGAATGTGCTTGTTCGGTACTGACGTAAGCTCAGGTATATACTTACGAATGAATTCACCTTCTGGATCAAAACGTTCGCTTTGTGTAATGGGATTAAATATTCTGAAATAAGGCTGCGCATCACAGCCAGTACTGGCCGCCCATTGCCAACCACCATTGTTTGATGCTAAGTCACCATCAATTAAATGCTGCATAAAAAAGCGCTCGCCTTTACGCCAATCAATCAATAAATGCTTGGTCAAAAAGCTGGCGACCACCATACGCAGTCGATTATGCATCCAACCCGTTTGTAACAATTGCCTCATTGCGGCATCAACCAGTGGGTAACCCGTTTTACCTTGGCACCAAGCAGTAAAATCAGCGTCAGCGCTGCGCCACTGCACAGGATCATACTTTTCATTAAAATTTTGGTATTTGTTAAGCTTTGGATAAGCCACGATTAAATGACGATAAAACTCACGCCACACGAGTTCGTTCACCCAAGTAAATACGTTGCTTTTAGAACTGCTTAATACATCAATATGCTGTTGCTGTACCAAGGCGATTAATTGATGGACCGAAACTATCCCTAATGCCAAATACGGACTTAAACCCGATGTGCCTTTAATACTTGGAATGTCTCGTTGATCTTTATAACTGAGTAGCTTATCGTGGATAAAACGGTTACAGACTTGACTGAGAGACTCGTCATCTACCGGCCATTTCTGGGAAGTGTTATCAGTGCTTAATAACGCACAGCCCTGCCAAGTAATTGGGCTGAACATTGTCGGCAGGGGCTGAAAATAAAAATGCGTGTCTTGATACTGCTTTAGCCAAGCATTTTTAAATGGCGTAAATACTTTGAACATTTCACCGCTTTGATTAAGCACAGTGCCTGGTGGCGCTATTACATCACCATCAAATAACCTCAGTGAAATGCCAACTTCATCAGCACCTTTTAAAAAAGCCTGATCACGTTCAACTTCATTAATTTCATATTCTTTATTCGCATAGATATTTGATACAGCATGTTGCTTGCAAAATGCCGTCAACTGCTGCACACAGCCGTGATAATCGCCGCCATCGATAATATGTAATGTAATGCCGTTATCAGCTAATAATTGACCTAAGTAGTCGAGCCTGCGTTTGAGTAAATCAATCTGGATCGGTGCAACATCATGGCGCTGCCATTGTTGCTCAGTGATAAAAAAAATAGCATCTTTACACCCATTTTCGATTGCTTGATAAAGGGCAAGATTATTAAAAAGGCGCAGATCGCGCCTAAACCAAAATACAGTGTTCATTAAATTCCGTAGCGTAGTTTTAATTCGTTAGGATAAGGATTAAAGTACACTTGCTTTGCTAAGTATTCATTTGGGTGCACTTTTAAATGATGTTTTAACAGCGTTAACGGTACGTATAATGGCACTAAACCATCTCGGTATTCATCAATCGCATCGCGTAGTTCTTGTTTTTCAATTTTAGACAGCTGTTTTTTAAAGTAACCCTGTAAGTGCATCAAGGTATTACTATTATTTTTACGTGATGCAGGTCGTTTCAGTGCAGTCATCAAACCACTGATGTAATTATCTGCTAGCGCTTCAAAATCACGACCTTCATAAGTACCTAGCAAGTTACCCAAATCACGATAAGCTTGGTAATTGTGGGCCATCAACAAGTATTTATACTGAGCGTGAAATTGAGTTAAGCGATGAACCGTCACAGGGTGTTCGCGTAGTAATTGCCAATTTTTGTAGGTAAACACTCGCATTACAAAGTTTTCGCGTAAATGCATGTCGTTTAATCGGCCATTTTCTTCACAAGGCAGTAATGGGTTATGCGCCATTATTTGCTGAGCGAAAAAACCAACCCCTTCAGAGGTATTACCGGTGCCTGCCTCATTGTATATTTTGATGCGCTCCATACCGCAACTCGGGCTTTTCGCACAAAATACAAAACCACTCAGCTCTGCCGATTGCTCTGTAGCAACACGCTTACCATATTCGGTCAACTTAGGGCCCACGTCTTCGCTGCCATCAGGACGACACACTTTTATGGTATCACCTACTCTGACTTGTCTAATTGTCGGTCGTGGGATCGGTAATCCGACGGCAACTTCTGGGCAAAAGCGTTTATATTCAACATGTTTTGCCAATTCATCCATACAAAAATTAGATTTTTTATGACCACTATCAAAACGTACTTTTTCACCTGCAAGACAGGCACTGATACCTATTTTAATAATCGATTGCGCCATGATATTCCTAGTAAATAGTCCTAGTAAATTAAATTACCAATTGGATTAAGTAACTTACTCAAGCCTTTATTAAAGTGTAGTGCACTGCTGACAACTGTGTAGCACAAGCAACCATCTTTCGTGGTTGGGGTATGTTGATGACGGCCATCTAGCCACATAAAGTCACCAGCAACATAATCACCGTCTTCATCACTAAATTCGCCATCAAGTAACAAAGTGAGTTCAAAACCTGTGTGGGTGTGCTCTGGGATCTCGCCACCCGCATCGATATGCAATAAGCTAGAGCGCAGTGCGCCATCTTCGAGGTTAATACGTGAACGTGATAATTTCCCCACTTGCATAAATTTACCGTGTGGAATACGTGCCAGTGCCCGTGGCAATTGATAACTATATTGCTTTGTTATGGCAATGGTTTGCGGCGGCACTTCGTACACTTCATCAACTTCATCGCTGGCTGTGATAGCTGCAAATAATGACATTTCATCAACACTCAGCTCTTCATCAACAGGTAGATCAGCTTGAGTAAAAATAGCGTCTGCATTGTGTGCTTCTAAGCGTTTAACCTCGGCTTTACAGCATTCACACATTTCTAGGTGAATAGCCACGGCAACACTGAGGCTTGCTGGCAGTGACGCATTACAATACTGCGCTAATAACGCATTGCTTGGGTGATGTTTAATCATGGCGGTCTCCCATTTCATTGCGTAATTTTTGTAACGCTAACCGTAAACGTGATTTAACAGTACCGACAGGAATATTTAACTGCTCTGCCAGTTGTTCTTGTGACATATCTTGAAAGTACACCCCTTTAACCACATCTCGTTGTGCTTGAGGTAATTTATCCAAGTAATTTTTAATTTGTTGATTTTCAAGGTGATCACTAAACTCGTAGTCTGAGTTAGCGTGTTGCTCAACCAATGGCCAAATATCTTCACTGATATGCCCTTCTTTGTTACTTTTCATTTTTCTGAGCATGTCGAATGAAGCATTTCTCATCACTGTATAAACCCAGGTCGTTGCTGCACCTTTATCGTTATTATACAGGTGAGCTTTACGCCATACTGAGGTCAGGGTTTCTTGCACAAGCTCCATAGCTTGCGCATCAGAATTAAATTGTTTAATACCAAAACGTTTAATTTTTGGCGAAAAATAAGCAAATAAATAAGCAAACGCTTGTTTATCGCGCTTAATGGCGACAGCCGATAAGGCATCTGCGAGCTCTTTGCTCGGCGTTTCTGGCATGGCAGTAAGTTACCTGTGTTAGGTTCACAACGTGTAGCTGGTTGTTGACTTACCATCTTAATATTCCTATTAGTTTTCTTACAGATGCAATACGCTGCAAAAATACAGAGGGATCATATTAATTAGGAAAATTCGTTATTAATCACAGTATGGAGGAAAGAGTGAATATTCGCAAAGTCAGATTTAAAGGCAAGTTGTTGTTTTTTATCAATTGAGATAGGTAACAGCTCAAGCCAGCGAGCAACAACCCAGTTAAGCTCATCAAAATGAGTTTCGCGGTAAAGTTCATTTAACTGCACATTGCTAGCAAATAACTGCTCTAAAGCCATTTGTAAGCATTTATCTTTGTCTGTTAGTTGACGAGGTTGTTGAAACCAAAAAATGTCTTCAGTTGCCGTTAACTGACCATAACGGAGTTGCTGTTTGTTTTGGCTTACATCACTAATTTTAACCACCGATTTAGCAGCTACATCAATTAATAATTGCCCTTGCTCGTCTTGGGAAAAGTCAATAATATCAACTAAACAGCCGTATTGAGGAACATTGAGATAACTCTCAACATCATATTGGCACAGTACAAATCCATGCTCGGCCTTTAATGCTTCTTTAACCATGTCAAGATAGCGAGGTTCAAAAATACGTAACCGCGTATACCCGCTAGGTAAAATAAACACTGGTAATGGAAAGATTGCACGTTTCATAAGGCTTTACTACATCAATTTAACTATGCATTACGTTACGTGCACCGCAGCGAATAAGATCAATGTTACCGATCATTACTTAGCTATACCCCAATCAACCTAAGTTTAGCCATTGTCCCACATTACGTAACAGTTCAACTGATGCATAGGCACTTAACAAGCTCACCACAGGTGCTAACATTAAAGCTAATAATCCAAGTTCACTGCTCATTGTCTTAACCCTCAACCTTTGCATCATTGTTAGCGACAACAAGCTGGGGAGTGTTTTCAACAGCGTTAGCTTCAACGAGTTGCTCGCTTTTTACAGAAAAGAACTCGTTTAACATTTTTTGTGAATCATTGAACAAAGATTCTTTTAATTGACTTTGTAATTCATTACCTGCACTTTCAATGTAGTGCGCGATGTTGTTTGAAAGTGTTTGAGTAATGTCTAATTGACCGTCATTTGCACTTGCTTGTGTAGAACCAACAACCAATAGTGCTGCAACAGATAGTTTGATAATGCTTTTCATAATGGTATTCCTTATTGTGTTATTAAGTTAGTCGCTATTACTTAATCAAAGGTTGTGCCAAGTGAAAAATAAATTGTACCACATTGAAAAATAAAAGAATTATTAAAAAAATTTCAGCGCATGTTCACACGCATTTATTTTGACCAATTATTTTAGTCAAATTAACCACTATTTAGGATTTTTTTGGCATTGATAATTTCAGCGTACACTTGTACACTGAACTCACTTTTTTACTACCATTGAGTACACTATGAGTGTTGTACCTGCTTATTCTGCAAAGGAAGAGCAACTAAATGCGCTTTCACACGGTGCTGGAGTTATTTTTTCAATTTATGTACTGTGGGAACTGCTGACAAAATCGCAAACTTCTGCGCATATCATCAGTGCTCTAGTATATGGTGCGAGCTTATTTTTACTGTTTTTATCGTCTACGCTTTATCACAGCAGTCTCAACCTGCGTGCACGCGCTATCTATAAAAAGTGTGATCATTGTGCTATTTATATATTAATTGCAGGTACTTATACTCCCTTTTTAGTTTTATCATTGATTGGGCTGTGGTCTATTTTACCTTTAATATTTATATGGTCTCTGGCAGTAGGTGGGGTGTGCTATAAACTATTTGTAGTACAACAAAACAAAAAAGTGTCGCTAGCTACCTATTTATTAATGGGCTGGTTTGCAGTGGCGATTATTTATCCGCTGTATTTAAGTGTGCCGATCAATGCATTATGGTGGTTACTCGCAGGCGGGATTTTATATAGCCTAGGAACACTGTTTTACAGTGCGAAACAACGCCAGTTTAGCCATGCTATATGGCATGTATTTGTTATTTTGGGCTGTGTTTGCCATTATCTTGCGATCAGTGAATATATTTATTAAATTACCGCCAACCATAAATACGCATATTCACTTTACCATTTTTAAAGATGATCCCCTCGCTTTGCAATAATTGGTATTGCTTAAGATATTGAGGGGAGCCTTCAGGAAACGAAATTTTACCTTGGCTATTGATCACTCTATGCCACGGGATAACTGAATCTTTAGGCATCAATTTAAGCAATCGCCCCACCAAACGTGCATTACTTGCAAGTCCAGCCATTGCCGCGACTTGTCCATAACTTGCAACGCAGCCAAGGGGAATATTCGCCATCACAGTATAAATTTTATCTTCTTTGCTTGCTTGGCTATCATTCATTTAAAAATCGTTCACTTGCTTGTTTAAAACCTTGCCAGATCGCACGTGCAACTGGCCCATGGTGTACAGAGTACTGCCTAAATACTCTAATTTGAGCACTAAATGTATGCTCTCTATCAAGTACTTCAACTCGTTGTAAAAGTCCTGATCTAAGCTCTGCTTGGCAATGAGCTAAGCTTATCATCGCCCACCCTGCACCGGAAATTAAAAATGATTTTAGCGTAGCTATGTCATCTATTTTCATTATCGCTGAGCCTTTTGAATATGATAACCGCTCAGAATCAAAACTCATCTCACTTTCAAACATCGCTAAGCATGGATAGTGCTGTAGCTGTTGATAATTAAGTTGCTTTGGCATTAAGTTATTAGCACACACCAAACCAATATCAAGCTTACCTATGGGCATACTTTCTAAATCACCAGTGGCATGAAACAAATCAAACCACGGCCCTATCCCTAAATCAGCCTGTGATTTATTCACTTGCTCCAAAGAGGTAAAGCGTTTTCCACTGCTTACGCTAAACTCTGTGCTTTGATACTGAGTAAAAGCGTCACAAATTATATCGTTATATTTTGGCGCATGGCACAATTGTTCGTAACAAATTTTAAAGTTAGCTTCATTACCTAGGGCTAATTCATTGGCTAACTGCGTTAAATGAGATTGCGCGTTGAGCAACAGTTGTGCTTCACGATGAAATAGCCGACCTTTTTCAGTAAGGGCTAACCGATATTGATTGCGATCGAGCAATGCAAAACCAATTTCTGTTTCAAGCTTCTTGATTGCTAACGTTAATGCCGGCTGTGACTTATGTAATACACTCGCCGCTTTTGAAAGGCTTTGGGTACGCACAATGGCATCAAGCATTTTTAATTGGACCAGGTTCATAGCGGACTCTCGTGAATCTTCATAAATTTTATTTATGATCTTTTTAAAATTTAATAATTTTTATTTTATATGTTTGCGGCGTATGCTGCACTCAATTTATGTTTTCATAACCACGGAGAAGACCATGAAACTGTCGCCAGTTTTAATCATAACGACATTAATGCTGAGTTTAGTCGCTTGTAAGGAAGCCAATACTGATGCAGAGGTCGAGCAGCCAATTCGCCCTGTAAAATTATTTGCTATAAATAGCAATTCCGACGAGACAATTCGTAGTTTTCCAGCCGAAGTGGTGGCAAATCAAGGCTCTTACTTAGCTTTTCGGGTCAATGGTGAGTTATTAAAATTCCCTGCACTGGCAGGTCAACATGTTGAAAAGGGTCAACTCCTTGCAAAGCTCGATCCGGAAGATTTTCAACTACAGTATGAAGAGCGTAAAGCGCGTTTTGAATTAGCGCAATCGCAATTAGAGCGCGTGGCAACCCTATTCGATAAATCTATCACTAGCCAATCTGAGCTTGATCAAGCGCTCGCTAATAAACAAGTAGCAGAATCAGCGTTAAAAATTGCTAAAACAAATTTAGATAATAGCGAGTTACGTGCGCCATTTAGCGGCACTGTGGCGAAAGTATTTGTTAAAAACTATGAGAATATTCAAGCCAAGCAAAATATTCTACGTTTAGAAACACGTGATTTAATGGATGTTATTATCCAAGTACCCGAAAAGCTGATTGCTCGTATAGATAAAGACGCGAACTATCAACCAACCGTTGTATTTGACGGTTTTCCCAATAAATCATACACATTAACAATCAAAGAATATGATACACAAGCCGATCCAGCCACACTCACGTACAAGGTGGTTTTTTCATTACCTGTCCCAGAGGATTTTAATTTACTCGCCGGTATGACCGGTCGTGTCGATATAGATTTGAGCAAGATAACCCATTCCCAATCTCGGTATGTTTTATTACCTGTTGAAGCGGTGTTTTCTGAACCCACTGAATCTGCAAATAACAGCTATGTTTGGGTATATAACCCAGAAACTGGCAAAGTTAATAAGCAAGCTGTAGCTGTAGGGCAATTGCACCGCAGTGGCATTGAAGTGCTCTCAGGTATTAAACAAGGGCAAACTGTGGTTGCCGCCGGCGTACATTATTTAGAAGAAGGGATGCAAGTGCGTCCGTGGCAAAAAGAGCGAGGCTTATAACAATGAGTTTTGCAGAAATTGCCATTAAACAAAAAGTGGTTAGCTGGATGTTTGCACTGCTGTTGTTAGTCGGTGGTGCGGTGTCTTATTTTGGCCTTGGACAACTTGAGGATCCAGAGTTCACACTCAAAAAAGCCATGGTGATCACCTTGTACCCCGGTGCGTCACCTCAGCAAGTGGAAGAAGAAGTTACTTTCCCAATAGAAAATGCAATTCAACAATTACCCTACGTTGATTACGTAACCAGTATTTCATCTCCTGGTAAATCCCAAATCACCGTTGAAATGAAAAGTACCTATCGCAAACAAGACTTACGACAAATTTGGGATGAGTTGCGCCGTAAGATTAACGATAACGCAGCAACACTGCCCAGCGGCGTTTACCCAAGTACTATCTTGGATGACTTTGGTGATGTGTACGGCGTAATGTATGCGGTGACGGGTGATGGTTATTCATACGATGAATTAAAAGATTACGTGGATTTCTTAAAACGTGAGCTAGTCCTTGTTGAAGGAGTCAGTAAAGTCACTGTTAGCGGAGAACAGCAAGCGCAAGTTATGGTGGAAATATCAACCCGTAAACTGGCCCAACTAGGTATTGCACCCAATAGAATTTATCAATTATTACAATCACAAAACACAGTATCGAACGCAGGTAAAGTACGTGTCGGTGATGAGTCAATCCGCCTTCACCCAACGGGGGAGTTTAAAGACGTAAAAGAGCTTGAAAACCTATTGATCTCAAAACCTGGTGCCAGTGAACTTATCTACTTAGGCGATGTTGCAACGGTATACCGAGAATACGCAGAAGTGCCTAATAATGTGATGCGCTTTAATCAGCAGCAAGCTTTGCTGGTGGGTATCTCTTTTAGCAACGGCGTTAACGTAGTGGATGTTGGCGATAACATTCACTCGCATTTAGCATCACTTGAATACCAGCGCCCACATGGAATGGAAATTAACACGGTATACAACCAACCCGTAGAAGTTGAAAAGTCTGTAAACGGGTTTATTGTCAGCCTATTGGAAGCCGTTGCTATCGTGATCATTGTATTACTGGTATTTATGGGCTTTAAAAGTGGCGTACTGATTGGCGCAATCTTACTGCTTACCGTGCTTGGTACTTTCATATTCATGAAGCTATTTGCCATAGATTTACAGCGTATTTCGTTAGGCGCGCTGATCATCGCCTTAGGTATGCTGGTTGATAACGCTATCGTGGTCACCGAAGGTATATTAATAAACCTAAAACGAGGGCAAACAAAAGTCCAAGCGGCTACAAATATTGTGCAGCAAACAAAATGGCCTTTACTTGGTGCAACCGTGATTGCGATAACTGCATTTGCACCAATTGGTTTGAGCTCTGATGCCAGTGGTGAGTTTGCGGGTAGTTTATTTTGGGTGTTATTTATCTCGTTATTACTGAGTTGGATCACAGCAATTACCCTAACTCCATTTTTTGCTGATCTAATGTTTAAAGAGTCTGAGTTAACAGAGCAAAGTCACGCTGAAGATCCATACCAAGGTGTGATATTTAACAGCTATAAAAGCCTATTAAGTACCGCAATGCGTTTTCGTAAAACCACTTTATTACTGATGGTGGTGCTACTTGTCAGTTCCGTGTTTGGTTTCAAGTTTATTAAACAAGCATTTTTCCCCGCCTCTAACACCCCGATGTTTTACGTTGATTATTGGCATACGCAAGGCGCTGATATTCACGCGACATTAGATGGCGTTGCAAAACTCGAGGCCTTTTTACAAAAAGATGAGCTGGTCGAAGAAGTAACTTCAACAATAGGGCAAGGTGCGCCCCGCTTTATGTTGACCTATGCGCCCGAAAAATCATATCCAGCGTATGGCCAATTGATTATTCGAGTTAAAGACCGTGAAGCCGTTGCAACCATGATTGCCAAAGTACGAGACTATGAGTACAGCCATGTATTTGATGCCAAGCTTAAAATTAAACGTATGGAAATTGGCCCCTCTACTGATGCTAAGATAGAAGCGCGTTTTTCGGGAGCGGATCCTGTCGTGCTTCGCCAATTAGCAAAACAAGCCAAACAGGTATTTAGTCAGGATGCAGGGGCCTACAATATTCGCGATGATTGGCGTGAACGCTCGAAACTTATTCGGCCACAATTAAATGAGCAAAAAGCCAGACGTTTAGGCATTGCTAAAACAGACTTAGACCAACTGTTGTTAACTAGTTTATCGGGTAAGAAAGTGGGCGTTTATAAAGATGGCACTCAACAATTACCGATCATTGCCCGCTCCCCTGCTGAAGAGCGCTTGAATGTTGAAAGTCTTCGTGATTTACAAATCTACAGCCCAGTATTAGGTGTATTTGTGCCCGTTACTCAAGTGGTGGATGACTTTGTTGTTGAGTGGGAAGACAGTTTGATTATGCGCCGTGACCGTAAACGTACAATCACCGTCATGGCTGATCACGATGTCATTGGCGATGAAACACCCGCTAAGCTATTTGCCAGAGTAAGAGCTGGGGTTGAAGCGATTGCACTACCCCACGGTTATGAATTGCAATGGGGCGGCGAGTTTGAATCTTCCACTAAAGCGCAAAAAGCCATTTTTGGCTCATTACCACTGGGCTATTTAGCAATGTTTGCGGTTACTGTGTTGCTATTTAACTCTGTTAAAAAACCATTAGTGATTTGGGCAACCGTACCGCTTGCCATAATTGGTGTAAGCGCTGGTTTATTACTAATGAACGCGGCATTTAGCTTTATGGCTTTATTAGGCCTATTGAGCTTAAGCGGCATGCTGATCAAAAACGGCATTGTGTTAGTCGATCAAATCAACCTTGAACTCAGTGAAGGCAAAGACCCCTATCAGGCTGTATTTGATTCAGGTGTCAGCCGTGTGCGTCCTGTTGCCATGGCTGCAATCACTACTATTTTAGGCATGATCCCACTGTTATTTGATGTGTTCTTCCAGTCCATGGCAGTAACCATTATGTTTGGTTTAGGTTTTGCCACTATACTAACGCTGATTGTTGTGCCAGTGCTTTATACCGTACTGTTTAAAATTAAGGTGCCGAAAAAGGCCTAGAGTAACAAACACCTCAAGTAACAGCCGTTACTTGAGGTCAATTCACGCTGGTTATTTTGTTATCGAAAATAGGTTGATAGACCCCCAATTAGCAACAAATATTGCGCTTATATAAAAAACCGCTATTACTGTAGTAACGAAATATAAAAAGTAAGCCTAACTTAAAAATGCAACAGAGCTTAAACATCGCACGAGTTGAAAAACATTTTACTCGCTACATTGCCGACATACCCTACTTGTACTTCAACAAGCACGGGGATGGATTAATTGGCATTGCTTTTCATATCGCCAATAAAACCGAATTTGCAAAATTAAACTTACGCAATAAACATACCAAACAACTTGCTGGCAGGGATGAAAAAACAGCAGAATTTATCCGTAGCAGTCGTTTACCTAAAGGCTATGCAGTGAACTTTTATGAACCCTTTGGTGAGCTCTATTTACCTCATAGCGAATCACTTAAGTTACTGTCAAACCGTGTTAGTGCACTCATTACTGAGCTGCAAGACAGCTATAAAAAACCCGCGTTTAAGCAGTTACCCTTAGCAGTACAACTTAGCTTATTAGATATGACATACGAGCTAAAACAGCAATCGCTTGCCGACACATACCCTGACTTTCACACCGCAATAAAACAACAAGACTGGTTACTGGCAAGCGAACATTGCCATCGTGAACACGTCAGCAAAGCACGTAATAATAAAATTAAAAGCTTATTAAAAAACGCCAAGGCGCCGAATAAAAACTGGCTCTATAGCTTTAAAAACTGGTTATTACAGTTACGATAAATGATAAAAAATATGCTATAGCGGTACGCCGTAACAGCTGTTTAGTTAATTGCCTTACCAATACAACTTTGTCGAAAAACTCGAGAAACTTTTCTATATGATTATAAGGTTTTTCTTTTTGCCTTTACGTATTAGTAATAGAGTGTGTTGATTTTTTGCGGTATGAAAAACGTCAACGCAACTATCATTCAATCACAACAGCTCGCTTTAGCATTTATGATGAGCAAAGTTGAAAACTTAGATCAATTTGTTAGTGAAGCTATTTTAAAAAAATATCCTATCAAAACCTAACCACCTTTATTTTTACAAAAAAATTACTTAAGCAATTTAGTTGTTCAAATTGCAATACCTAATTTTAAGTTTGTTCCACTTATATGCTTTTCCTGTTCCACCATAGTAAACACGTTGTCACACCTTAAAAGATCAAACTGTCTTTTTTAATGGGAATATATATGTAAATTCTCATCCGAATGGCACACCAAACATCACCCTTTGGAACAACAGACATTTTTAAGCTGAAACACGATTTGTATTATCGTGGTACAAGGCATGTTTTAACCACCGAAATTTTAATTAATATTTGTAAAATTAATGACTAACAAAATGTTCAGCTGTCTGATCATGACCATAGCAGCAGTCAATCGCCAACGCCAATTTTAGAGGAAAAAGTCGAGATTAGATCCACGCTTTGATTATCTTTTTAACTGAACTTTTTCTATGATCATCTCAAATATTGATGGAGTTCAGATCATGAATACAGTCGTTAAAAACTGGCACTGTAGTGGTCAACTAATTTTGGCCACAGTTTTAGAATCTTGGTATCTAACCTCAGATTCATTTGGCGCTAAACCAGCATTATAATGATGCGGTCTAACATTATTGTAATATCCATTTATGTAATCGCTTACGCTATATTTAGCTTCTTTAAAGTTTTCATATCCAACCTTTGGCATCCATTCCGTTTTAAAGCTTCTAAAAAATCGCTCCATAGCCGCATTATCCCAACAATTTCCGCGTCGACTCATACTTTGTGTAATTTTATAGCGCCATAAACGTTGGCGGTACTTCAAGCTCGTATAATGGCTCCCTTGATCTGAGTGAAACATCAACCCACTTGGCTTACCTCTACTTTCATAAGCGAGTTCAAGCGCCTTTAGTGTTAAATTAGTATCTGGCGACAACGACATTGCCCAACCAACCACTTTACGCGCAAATAAATCAATAACGACCGCTAAATAAGCCCAGCGATTGCCTGTCCAAATATACGTTACATCACCGCACCACACAGTATTCGGTTCAATAACATCAAACTGCCTATCAAGCAGGTTTGGGATTTCAAGGTGTTCATTACCACCGCGCTTATATGAATGTTGAGGAATTTGGCAACTTTCAAGCTTTAACTTAACCATTAGCTTAGCAGCACGATAACGGCTCAATTCAAAATCATTGTTTGTCGCTATTGTAGCTATTGTCCTTGCACCTGCTGAGCCTCCACTCATTCTATGTATTGCTTTAACTTCAGCCTCTAACCTTACTTGCTCAGGTGTCGGCGTTGTATCGCGTATAGCCCAATATTTATAGCTGCTGCGATGCACATCGAATACGCCACATAGCACGCTAATGGGATAATGCTCTCGTTGATTTAACTTCTCGATTAACGAGAATTGTTCAGGGAGTCGGACATCAAGAGAGCGGTAGCCTTTTTTAATATGTCCTTTTCTAATTCAATGCGTTGGATTTGCTTTTTAAGTTCACGAATTTCAATTTGTTCGGGCGTCATTGGTGAAGCCGATAGTGACTGACCATTACGCTCTTGCTTTAATTGAGTAACCCACTTACTTACGGTTGATTTACCAACACCCATAGCCTTGGCTGCATCTTCTTGCGTATAACCTTGGTCGACTACAAGCTGAGCCGTTTCTAATTTGATTGCCGCAGAATACGTTGCGCGTTTTAATTTCGTCATTTTTTCACCCAAATTTGTATGCTTATTAGCATAACATTTCTTTCTTAATGGGTGGCCAAAATCACTGTACCACTACAGCACATCGTGTCTATTTCTGAAGGTGAAGAATTGATCGGTAAAATTTTATGGGGCACTTGCGAAGAAGATGAGACTTACCGATTTTCACCGGGAAGCTATATCAGTACATCAAAGATTGAAAAGATTTTTCCTAACAAAAGATTAATCATTACAGCGAGTGGCAGTTGCTATAATGTGATCGGCAGTGGTGATGTTGCTCAAGTGCAATTAAAAGACTTCCAACTACTTCGCCACGGATTTTCACCTAAGTAGATCACCCAATTGAATTTGGCACCAAACGGATTTTTTCATTGAGCCACGGCTGATTTTCAATCCTTTGACTTCAAAAGCAGCCAAAAATAAAACCCCTTGTGAAGTAACTAATTTGAGGAACTTCTGCGGGGCTTTGGATTGAGATAAACAGTTTACTCAGCTAGTAGCCTTTTTAGATTTAATTAACTTTCTAGCCCGATTCAAAACTTGGTCAAAAATGATAGCAATCAGAATTGATAGACCTATTTCTATTAATATCCCCCAGTGTTGAATTCCACCATCACTAAGTATTGATAACAATTCTCGTACAATTTGTCTTATAAAGCCAAAAACAAACATTACAACTACAGTAATTCCACCAATAGCACCATCATCATATTGCAGCTCAAAGCTATCAATTAAGAATGATGCCATCAAACTAATCAATGTTAATGCGAGAAAAAAATTCTTAAAAAAAGTTTTCATTACTTTTTCTCCTCTTCAAACGCTTCTTTAGGCAAAGGTTTATCAAACCCTTGTGCATTAGGTACACTCAGCTTACTTGTATCAACACCACCGGCATTCAGAAGGCCAGAAACGTAAGAATTAGAATTGAAAGTATCCTTCCCATTTGGATCGAAAGAATACTCTTTATTGTCTTTATAATTTCCATCGAACTTCATTAGGTTATCAACAAACTGTTCCTCTGTCATACCGTTAGGAGGGGTGATAACTATCCCCCCTGTATGCTCAGCCGCATCATTTTCTCTATTATAGTCACTTTGAAGATCCCATGAACCATTAGGGCCTGCTCCCATTGTTCCATACTTTTTACCACTTGAATTAGTCAATTTCCCAATAGAAGTAACTCGTTTATAATTGTTAAAATGAGATGGATTGTTTGGCGTAATTGTCAATAATGTATGGTTTTTACCAGAATCATACGGACCTATTGAAACTTCATGCCATTGTAATTTTACTTCTCTACCATCTGGATCAACATACTTATAAGGATTGTTATTGGCGTATGAGTACCTATTAAAGCTGTGTATACCTTTAAAACCAACCGGATCATTCGAATAGAAACGACCTATGACTGGATCATAGTATCGTGCCTGCATATACAGTAATTGGCTTTATGATCCACAGGGTCAATCTTATTAAAGTAATGATTTAAAGTAATGATTTAAATGAACGTCTTAGTGATATTAAGTGCTCAGTGTACAATGAATTTAATAAGCAAGTACACCTAGCCCTTTGTGCGCCACTAGGTTGAGTAATTTTAAAGACGCTCCTTTTGGTGATTTCCCACCTTGCTCCCATGATCTAACCGTCGAAGGGCTTGTATTTAAATAAGCAGCAAACACGGCTTGACTAACATGAGCTCTCTCTCGTATCGCTTTTATATGTGCAGCATCATAGCGCTCTATTTCTGGTAGGCATAACACATCAAATTCCCGCATTGTTTGCACATCCATTACACCCGCATCAGTCAACCCTTTTGCGGTGTCGTGCATGACATCTAAAATACTATTACTCATGATTTATTACCTCTATTAATTCACCTGATTCAATGGCTTTTTTGAGTTGAATATCTGAATAACCAAGTAATTCTTTTGCCATCAACTTCAGTGTCTTTAACTCTTTTTTACCTATATTATCTCGTTGATTTTTAGAAAAACCAAACATGAAGAATGATTTATCACCCACTTTAAACGCTACAATAGTACGAAACCCGCCACGTTTACCTTGGCCTTGAATTGCAGCTCGTTTTTTATAAACATGGCCGCCTAGTTCACCATCATTAAGTCCCTCTCCAAGTTCACGTACCGTCTCTTGCAAAGCATGATCGGTTAAACATTCTTTTTCAGCCCACTTACTGAACCATTTTGATTTAAAGATATACATTTAAATTCCTTACTCTTGGCTAACTATACCACTCAGTGTTATAGTTTTCCACGTGCAATCACATTATTTAATAACAAAAGAGCATTACTCACTTAATATCAAAGGCTTCAATGTATTGCTCATTGAAGCCTTGGGTTTATCCTGTCGCTATTACAAGTAAAATGATGATTTTGATAGTGCAGACGGGTGACTGCGCTGGTAGGTACTTGTTAAAACACTCCGTGATACGTGTGTGTATATTTGCGTTGTTGATATATTGGCATGCCCTAACATTTCTTGAACATGACGAAGCTCAGCACCGTTATCAAGCATAATAGTCGCTGTGGCATGTCTAAATAAATGACATGCTCCAGCTCGTTTATGCCCTGCTAGTTTGACATACCGCGCAACCATTTCAGATAATTTATTGGCAGAATAACGCCTACCATTATTAGCAAGAAATAATGCGCTTCCTGTACTAAGGCTAGCCATGTTGATGCGTATTTTCCCTAAGTAGAGAGTGATCCATTCACAAGTTCGTTTACTGATGGGGACAATACGATCTTTATTCCCTTTGCCTCGATTAACCCGAAGTAAATGCGCGGTTAGATCAACATCATCAATATCTAAGTTCATCAATTCTGTTCGTCTAATACCTGTGGCATAAAAGGTTTCTAAAATAGCGCGATCCCGTAACCCTAAGACACCGAACAGGAGTGATTGTGAGAGTATTTTTTCAATCTCAATTTCACTGAACAACGCTTTGGGTAATGCGCGTCCTTTGCTTGGTAATTCAATATGCTGCAATGCATTCGTAGAAAGCAGTTCTTTCATATAAAGTTTTTCAATAAATGTTTTAACAAAAGTAAGTAGGTTTCGCTTTTGAGCTAAACATAACGGGTTACCATCAAGCGCTTTACGATAGCAATTAAGGTAAGCCATATAATCATCCATTAAGTCTAAATCTATTTTGTCAGCACTATAAATACGCTGTGCTATGCACCAACGAGCAAACTTTTTAAGTCCTGCTTTCTTACCGCGAATTGTGTCTGGTGATTGCCCTCTAGCCTCGCATAACCAAAGATAATATTTAACGCAAAGCCAAATGCGCCTGCTGGTTGGCTTATCCATAAATCATCTCCTGTATTAATTTGAAACCTTGGGTTATATACTTATCAGACTCAGGTTTATGCCACTGTATAATAGGTGATTGCCAATGGCGTATACGTTGACCATAACGATACCCAATGGCTGCAATTACATGGTTGTGCTTATCCATTGTGGGAAAAATAATGCAGCTGCGAAATAATTCATGCCCACTTGGGTTTAATAGTTGGCTACGCTTTAAGCTGCCTCGCATTGCACCACCTGTTAATGTACGCATAGCTAAAATGTGTTTGCCAAGTGTACGATTACATACACCTACATGAGCACTGTAACGAAAGGCATGGGGTATACGCGATGACTGCCCAACAAATAATTGCATTGCAGGATCGTGTAAATAGCATTGCATGTAGTAATTAAAAACCTGCTGGATATAACTGTCATCAATATTGACGGGCTTTATAAGTGGATTGTCATTCACCATCGCAGTGTACTCCCGTGGTGGGATCAAATTCTTTTCGCATGGACTGACCATGCATAGAAATTTTATGTGCTCGATGAATGATCCTGTCCATTATTGCATCAGCAAATGTTGGCTCACCAATGTACTCATGCCATTTTTCAACGGGCAGCTGAGAGGTGATAATTAAAGAGCCTTTCCCTGTTCTATCTTCAATAATTTCCAGCAAGTCTTGTTTACCATAATCATTAAGAGGCACAAGTGCCCAATCATCCAATATGAGTAACTTAAACTTCAACAATCTCATTCTAAATTTTGGAAGTGAACCATCTAAACGCGCAATTTCCATATCCTCTAACAATCGTGGCGTTCTATAAAACAAGACCGCATAGCCTTTACGCATTGCTTGTTGCGCAAATGCACACGCAATATAACTTTTACCAACTCCGGTTAGCCCTGTTAACAAAATATGCTGCGACCGTGTTAACCACTCACAGTCAAACAGTGATTTTACTTGCTCTCTATCAAGGCCTCGTGATGCCTGAAAGTTAATATCTTCGACGCAGGCATGCGTTAACGTTAGCTTGGCAGCTTTTCTTGCTCGGTTTTGTCGCCGTGCTTCACGGTCGTTAACCTCAGCATCACTCAATAGAGCCAGGCGTTCATCAAATACTAAACGTAATGAGTCAGGACTGTTAAGCTGTCGTTGTAATTCAGCCGTCATCCCATAGAGCTTTAAAGTATTAAGGTGCTCTATCGTTTGTTGTAGCAACATATTACAACCCTCCTTGTTGATAGTATTGAGCACCCCGAATATTATAATGAAGCGGTAGCTCGCTTTGTGTAGGTAAGGCGTTACGGCGTTGATCAATTTTGCATTGTAAAATTGACCGAACACTTTTTACCGTTAGTGATTTAATATCTACAGCACATTGGCATGCAATCTCAAAGCGTTCTTCTCCATAGAGCTTAGCTAAACTTTTTAACTGTGAACACGCTTTACTTGCTGTCATTGCATAATTCGGCTTACCTAAAAATTGACTATCTACAAGCGCAATTGCAGCTTCACCAATGCTTTTAGCCCAAACGAGATAATGTTCAAGGTTTTGCTCTGCGTATGCCTGATGACTCGAAGGGCGATGTGCATTTTTGGTGGTGTAACCATCTACGATATCACTTTTAACATGACTGGCTATGCGTTGATTAGCGCAAATGAGTTCAACACTTTTAGATGTTATGCGTGCCTCAACCTGTCGATCAACATATTGATACGGTACTGAGTAATAATGTTTCTCCACGGCCACATGATAATCACTATTTACGCGTTGAGCGCTTACCCAACTAGCAAACTCAAAGGGGTGCTCGGGCAAAGGTTGCAAAACAGGTTTATCTAAAGCCATAAAGCGAGAGTGACGACAGCCATCAATGCGCTTAAAAGGACGTCGATTAAGTTTTTCCAACAAAGCGATAATCGCAAGATTGATCTCCTCAACGCTAAAGAATTGTCTTCTGCGAAGGATTACAGCTATCCAACGAGTTACAATTAATACGCCTATTTCAGCAAGTGATTTATCTTGTGGTCGGCGAACCCTAGCTGGTTCAATCACACAGTTATAATGCCTTGATTGCTCCAAATAGGTACGATTGATGATCGGCAATGAACCAGGCTTCGTTACCGCTGATTTTAAGTTATCAGGCACAACAACTTGTGGTACGCCACTAAAAAAGGCATACATGCGATTATGCGCTTCGATAAAATCCTCTAACTTTTGGCTCTTTGAGGCAAAAGCAAAGGTGTATTGAGAGCAACCTAAAACGCCAACAAATACCTGAGCCTGCCTGCACTCTCCTGTATTATTATCAATGTAACCAATGGTTTTACCTGCGTAATCAACATAAACACATTCACCTGCATAATGTGTTTGGCGCATAGACACATCTATTGATTTTAAATAACGGCGGTAATAAAAGTTAAACTGCGATTGGCAATAAGCGGTTTCAGGATCTACAACACAATACTCTTCCCATAACTGCGCTAAGGTTTGATGTTTGTGCATCTGCATAAGTGTGTGAATATGCGACCAATCAGGTTGTCTTTTATCTTTATCTGGGGTCTTCCTGCGATTGAAATGTGCTAACAGCACCGCATCGTTCATAGACTGATATGTTTGCCAATCAAAACTTAGCTTAGTCAAATGCTGTCTATAACGCCTCACTGTATTAGGTGCTACCGCGAGCACTCGTGCAATATGATGGTTTGAGTAGGTTGTTGTGAGTATTTGCCTCACTATTTCTTTGATCAGCACGATGCTAATTGTATTTGATTTTTTCATGGTGTTGTTTACCTTTAACTCAGACATAGTCCATCAACGTTTACATTGATGGACTATGTGATTCAAAAATAAAGACACAGACGTAACTATCCGCTGACTAAAATTAAGTCAGCGCTTGATATTTTACGCAGAAAGTTTATAGTGAGTTAGTCGACGTCAAACGACAACGCACTGAGCTTTGGGAATTGGTTGCTGCCAATTTAGTCCAAAGCTTTTTGCTTTCTAGGCCTTTGTTAAATAATTTAGTTATCTTTACGTGTTTTACTTAATCAATATAACTCCCTCCCGCTTTTATTGCATATCGCCTTTGTGCTAAGTAATTTGCTACATCTTTAACAAGTACAAAATACCCGTGCCGTTTTTCCATTTTAAAAACAGGCACTGGCACGGTATTACGTACAATGGATTGTCGCAGTGCTTCTTGTGAAGCATACCCTAAGGCTTTCAATAAATGATCGCCTGTCATAATAGGGCCATGAAGCTTTAATAGGTCACTTTCTAAAGCAACTGTCAGCACCTCAACATCATTCATTTTTATTACCTTTTATGTTTATAACTAACCGTGACAAAGTGTTTAGATTTTAGGCATATTTTCAGCTAATCTGGTAGTGTCTAATTTTTTAGGTTTAGGACACAGTTTTTAATTATAGAAAGTTAAAATACAAATTAATTACAATAACTTACACTTATCCGTATCGTTTAGCACAGATTTATGAACAATTTTCAGAGAGCGTTGATGATAAAAAATGCCGCTAATTTAAAGAGAGTTCGCTACGTCGCAACGCAGTTATACATGCTCTGTTTGCAAGAAAAATCAGGTGGTTTATCATTTGGTTCAATAGAAATGCACTTCAAAAGAGCACCTTCGCAATCCAAACAAGCTTATTGGGGAAGCCACACAGGGACATTTTATAAATATGCAAAAGGGAGTGTCAGAATTAAAGATCACTCATTAATTGAGCGTATTGAGGAAGATGAGCAATACCAAGGCTGCAAATATATCTTAAGTCACCCTTTATGGCAGATATTAGAAAACCCACACGCGTCAATAGCAAGCCTGTGGGAAATAATGCAGACATTAAATCCAACAATGCAGACACGCTTATTCAAATTTAATAAAGCGAGCAACGTATACAAACGAAAATATTGGACAAACTCAACGCACTTTTCGCGGCTCAGTATGTACAATAATTTAGACGCACTGGCATGCTTAATAATACTGATAAGAGAAATGGAACTATTAAAAAAATGGCATACCTATGTTCAGGTAAAGTGGTATGTTCATGACCTGTTTATTCGGCTCACGTATTTTAAACCCTTATCGGCGATACACCTTGAACTCTATGCGCTAATCTATACTCACTTTTTAGCTAAAAATAACCCTATAACAGCAGATTATTTTTCAATTGAAAAACAGGATGTTTACCAACATTTTAAAAGTTACTTTAAATCACCGAATTTAATTGACGATTTTTCACTTTATCACCGGCTGTTAAAGCAGACGTTGTTGCATGCACAAAAAGTAATAAATATTGGTGACACAAAAGAGGCACAACTGGATTTTTTGTTTTGGGTCTCAGAGCATAACCTTTTAAAAGTTCATCGTGCATTTAATGAATTTCAAACAACAGCGCAACAACCTCCATTAATTAAAAAATTAATAAAGGCCTGCTCAGATCCAAATACACGTAGGCACATTAATAGTTCAGAGTTTTTAAACATATAAATATTAACCCTCATGATCACACAGCAGAGCACTTTACTGAGCAGGCAACACTGGTTTAAATAGGCAACGAATAACAGCAAGCGTAGGCAGCTTCACTGGTGTCACCAAATAGTGGCGCTGCATTCATTTGCCTACTGCGCTGGTAACACCTGCCAACGACAACCAAAATAAGCAGCCTAGTCTGCTGCTAATATTGCCCATAGTAAATATGGCTTTGCGATCTAGTTTACGACTCACAATAGATGCCATATTTCTATTCTAATTTCAGCTTGAAGATACTTACTATAAGTAAAAGCCTTTACGAACTTTTTATTGATTTAAAAAACAGTCTGTATGACTAAATTAGTTTCATTATCCGTAAAACACCGACCAACAAAACTAGAGAAAAGCAAACCAGCATAAACTTATTACCTTTTAGAAAAGTTGCAACGTAGGATTTCGTCTTTATTTGGATGTATCCAAGGCAGATCGCCCCACCTACTATAGCTACAATTATTAATATTACTGCATTGATCATGGTTATACTTTACCTCTCTTTAAAATTTTCAGTGGTTTTTTGTAATTTATCTGCTGCTGAAGCTGCATCTCCTGCAGTGTTAGCTACTTGAATTGTAGTCATCCCGCTAGTTGCTTTAGATGCACCTCTGCCCGCTGCTACCTCGATTCCTTTATCGATATTACCAGCAATAGACTGACAAGAAGTTGAACACCCTAGATCTTGAGCTGTGGATTGTAAAGGTCCCTCAGGAGCTGAAGTCTTGTTCAAGCCTGTTTCATTGTTCCATGCATCTTTTATCTTATTTGAAGCGTTATCAAAGGTGTACTTAGAATCATGGACTAAATAAATCCCTCCAGCAATCGCTAGCGATCCACCGACTTTCGATCCAGCGATTAAATCAACAGCCCCGACTCCTGTCAAAACCACTCCAGCACCTGCCTCTCCTAAGGCGCCCACGGCTCCCAAAGCGCCAATTCCAAGATTCCCCCATTCTTCTAATGATTCAGGAGCCATACCTGTTGGGTCTATATATTTATACGGATTATTATTCGCATAAGCATACCTATTGAAGCCGTGTATACCATTGCTTCCATATAAATGCCCTAGAGTTCCAACCGGATCATTCGAATAGAAACGACCTATGACTGGATCATAGTATCGTGCCTGCATATAACTCAACCCTAAATCGGTGTCGAATTTATGCCCTGTGTACCCTACGTCATCTTTGGGTGCTTCTATCGATTCACCAAATGGACGAGTGTGCTGACGGCTTGCATTCACCGTTTGCGGTGTAACATCACCATATTTAGCAATCAGTTTTTTACCTAAGTAAATATAGTTAGTGCCGTTGCCTGTTATGCTCTCGCCTTTTTCTCTATACAGCAGCATACCATTTTGGCTGTACATTGAATAACTGGTGCCATTGCCATCAGTTTGTTTTACTCGGCGGTTATGGCCATCGTATAAGTAACTATTACCTTTTGCTGTGGTAAGTTGGTTTGCTTCATTAAAATCTAAACTATATGCCCCATTATTGGTGATGTTACCACGGCTATCATAGCCTATTGAGCCATAGCGCCCACTGACACCTGTTACTTTAGATAAACGATTTTTAGCGTAGTCATACGTATAGTTAAGTGTTTTACCCTTATTTTTATAATAAGTGATATTACCAAAACCATCATAGCGTAATGTACTTGAGCCGATACCTGTGCCACCCGTTGTACTGGTTAACCGGTCAAGGTCGTCATACCCGAGGTAAGTTAAGCTGTGTGCACTGTTTTGCCCATCAATGATTGAAGTAATATTCGCGTTATTGTCGTAATCATACGTCAATGCCATAACGGTACTCGGTAGATTACTGCCTGCTGGACCGGTATCTTTTAGCTGCTTAGGTAACAAGCTATCTAAATATAATGTGGTTTTATGCGTTACACCATTACCATAAGTGAATGAGTCAAGCATGCCATTTGCATAGTATTTAGTGCCTTTGGCAAAACTTAGCTCAACTGCACCGTTTTTATAAGTTTGAACCTCCGTTGGCTCGCCAAAGCCATTGGGCTTGAAGTTAACAATTGTACCATCTGGATACACTAATTGCTTCCGCTGCTGTAACGCATTGTATTTATAATTAAGCATTAACGGTAATTGATTACCAACAAAAAGCTGCTCTTCTTCTAATAAGTTTTGATTGTTATAGGCATAGCGATGAATAACATCTCCTGCAGTTAAGCTAAGCACATTGCCGTTGTTATCATACTCGTAACTAACATCACCTGAGTTATCTGGATAATTAACATGTTTGAGGCCGCCTAAATTGTCATAAGTGTAATTACTGGCGCCAGCAGGTTTTGTTGTTGTACATTGGGTGTTACTAACGCCAGCTTTGTGCCAACTCAGTTCACCTAACGCATTATATCTATATGCTGTATTACCAACGTCTGGTCGGGTGGTTAAACATAGCTGCTTTGTATCATCATAATAGCGGTGCTCGGTAACACTCACTGTATTTCCGTGTTGATTAGCCGCTGTTTGCGTTATCGAGTGTGTTAAACCAAATATATCAACATCCATTTGTGTTGTTACATCTTCGGGAGATTCTATTTTCACCACTTGTGAGTAATTTGGTGAGCCAAACGCTTGATACGTTGTGGTGGTTACATGGTTTTTTGCATCCGTTACTTCTATGCGATTATCAGATAGATAAGCGTAATTAACGGTGCCTAATCCACTTTTTGTCACACTTTGCTGCCTACCCAGTGGGTCATAGACGGTTGTAGTACCTTTATCTTCATTTACATTTGCGCTTGCATAAGATTGGAACGTGGGCTTATTCAAGTAGTCATATTCGAAACGCTGATAGCGGGTACTATTTGCGGCTGTGCTATTAACTAAATCTTGACTTTTTGTTTTTGTCAGTCGCAGTAAGTTGTCATAGTACTCTGTGGTTTTAAATACAGCGTTACCTGCACATGCTGTCCGTGAACTATCTAACGTACACATTGACACAGTGCGTGTGTTGGTATCGTTATTCCAAGTATATAAGGTGTCGTACCAGTTGCCATTAACTGCATCATTTGTTAAATCTACGGATTTAATACGCCCTATGTCATCATAGGTGTAATTAGTTGATATGCCATTATAATCGGTTGTACGCGTTACCCACCCGTTATTATCAACAACCCTACTCGCACTCATGCTCCCTGAGGTTGACCTATTTGGCACCGTTATTAGCTGCGGTAAACCGCGCTTGTAGTTAGCATATTGAATAAATCTATTCTCATTACCGACGGTACGCTTGGTGTTAAATTCTATTCGTGCCACATTACCTTCATTTGTATAATTGGTGAATGTGCGCTGTAGTTGACCAAACAGATAAACCTCTGAAGGTAATTGCTGATTCGAAAAATAACTATTTGGAAAAGTGCTATAGTTAATTAGTTTGACTTCTGTATAGCTTTGCCCATCCTTTGAAACATTAGTTTTTGTGGGTAAATTAAGTATCCAATTTGATGTATCATGTTGATAAAATTGTTGCTTATAAAAGTGCCCCGATGGGCCAGATAAATTAATTTGTTCAGGCGCTTCATAATTATTACCTAAATTCGGATAATAAGTGCAATTTCTCAGATTAGATGGCCAGCTGTTATAATTCGGCCATTTTCTCGCCAAAGGAAATTGCTTTAATGAAATATAAACAGCTGACACAAGAAGAAAGATACCAGATTTACGCGTTAATAAAAGCAGGAAATAACCAAAAGCAGATAGCTGAAGAACTAACTCGTTCACCGTCATCTATTTCTAGAGAGCTAAAACGCAATAAAGGACTTAAAGGCTATCGGCCTAACCAAGCCAATAACTTTGCTGAACAAAGACGTAAGTCATCTTTCAAAGCAAGTAAGTTAACAGAGGACGTCACTCACTGGATTAATAAATTGTTGCATGACGGACTTTCCCCTGAGCAAGTGGCAGGCCGCTTAGCTTTAGAGAAACAGGTCGTTTTACATCATGAAACAATTTATCAATATATTTACAGAGACAAGGCTCGTGGTGGCAAGCTACATAAGACACTCACTCGTGCATGTAAAAAGTATAAAAAACGCTATGGAAGCTATGATAAACGTGGACAGATAGTTAATCGAGTCAGCATTGATGAACGCCCAAGTATTGTGGATTCAAAGTCTAGGATTGGTGATTGGGAGGGCGATACAGTGATAGGTAAAGGGCGTAAAAATGCGCTTGTCACAATGGTTGAACGTAAAACGTTATATACAGTCGTTCACAGAATTGAAAGCAAGCATGCGAAAATAACAGCCGATGCGCTGATCACGTGTATGACACCATATAAAGGTAAGGTTATTACCGTGACGTTAGATAATGGAAAAGAGTTTGCTCACCATGAGCATGTTGCACAAAAATTAGAAGCTGATGTGTATTTCGCTCATCCCTATTCATCATGGGAGCGGGGCATAAATGAGAATACCAACGGCTTACTTAGACGCTTCTTCCCCAAGGGAACTGACTTTATGGCGCTAAGTGAAGCAGAGATACAGGCGGCAGTTGATAAGCTCAACCATCGGCCAAGAAAAACAAGAGGGTATAAAACCCCTCATGAATTATTTACGGGGCAATCAGAAGTTCTGGTGGCTGCATAATGATTGCACTTAATACTTGAATTCAAGTTATAAAGATAGGTTCTAACAAAAGTATCACCATTAACCTGTTGATTGACACTTTCTTCTTTTACTGCATAAGATATTGTATCAGTATTTGTGGTCAATAAAGGGTCAGTTATTTCGCTTTGACCTTTGAGATTGCTTTTCCAATATGTTGTCAAGGTGCGCTCCTTAACAATTTCATTTGGACTATGCTTTATTTGCGCTATAACTTGACCATCGGTTTCATCCCAGCGTTTACTGATGTAACTTACAATATTGCTATTATCAGGTTCTGTAATTGTTAGAACCCTTAAATCATAAGGGGTCATCCCTAAATCTTTAGGGATGTTAACGCAGTCACTTTTAGCTCTACAGGTCGACTCTTTTTTATCTCCTAAGATAGCTATACCTTTTTGAAAAGGTCTACTACTTAATCCTGTAGCATCAAAGTGTGCATAATTATTACTATAATCATATTCCCAAGAATATTCGATATCATTAAAATTTATTGATTTTTGGGTAATAGATAGGTTTGCATAGCAGGCATTATAATTAATAGGGATACCTTGCCTATTATTAACCTGTTGCCTAGCAGGAACTTCTGTACGACCATGTACTCTTAACTCATAACTAAAGCTAACGTTTGCACCACTAGGATGTTTAATGTGTAATGAATTATTGGGGCCTCTTACAGGACTTGTATGACTATATGCGCAGTCATGTGCATGTCGGCCTGATGCTACATTTATTTTACTTGCGTAGTCTATAAACTCAGGAAATTGATACTCCCAACTCTGCCCTGATGGTAAGATAACTTCAGTTAAATTATAATTAACGTAATTTTTCTCGTACAGGTACTCCCACACTCGGTTATGACTTACAATCTGGCTAATTCTTCCTTGTGTTTCATATGAAAAGGATACAAGCTCTTCTTTAGATGCTGAGTCAGCGGGTTGATATCGTATTTTATCTAAATTACTACCATTAAATTCATAATGAATTACATTACCAAACTTATCCTCTACCGCTGTTGCAACATATAACAATTTTGACCGCTGCGCTGGTTTAGTTTTTACCAGAGGAAGACCTCTTTTCTCAATACGATGGGCTAAAGTATAAGTTAATCCATTGCTTGTTTTAACAATAAAAAACTCATTGCCATTTTCGATACCACATGTAATTGATGCATTAGACTTCGTTTTATAACGATGCTGCCCAGCACTTCTCAATAATTTACCACTAGCACCAGGTATATTTACATCAGCACCATTCCAGTACTCATGTTGTTCATAAACATCGCCATAGAATGAAATAGGGCCAGGTGACAAGGCTCTTGAGCAAGCTGTGCTCGAATAATAATTGCTAGTATAGCGGTTAGTACCTTTTAAATAAGTACCTTCAATTCTGGGGAGCTCAAGCTCCCAGTCGCCAAACTGTGCGGGAGATTTATCATTTTTACCTGCCAACCTATTGTACGTGCGCGTAATATTAACAGGGATCGATGAGTTAGTTTTAATGCTCAAATCTGTAACGCTGAATGTAAGCATTCCATCGGCTA
The DNA here is from genome assembly GCF_030436385.1 of Pseudoalteromonas sp. KG3. Lineage (NCBI taxonomy): Bacteria > Pseudomonadati > Pseudomonadota > Gammaproteobacteria > Alteromonadales > Pseudoalteromonadaceae > Pseudoalteromonas > Pseudoalteromonas sp. KG3. The sequence goes on along the minus strand of NZ_CP098524.1, from coordinate 459,003 downwards.
GTGATATATTTTCACCTGCTAGATTATGAGTAAGCGCTTCAATATCACGTTTAACTGCAAAACGTTCTAAATTATATTCAGATGGAGGCGCAATAGCTTCAACACCGCCTTCTCCTGGAGGCAATGCCGCAAAAGTAAATATTGGAGTAAATATTATTAAAAATAAATATCGTGTACAGTTTTTCATTTCTCACCTCCTTGAGTTTCGACTACTGGACTACCTAACAAATCAGTATGTATAAATATTATTTGTTTTGCACTAGTCGAAGATTTAACAGTATAAACAGCCTCATTAATATCACTTGATATTGCACCATCCTTAGCTGCGTACGTACATAGTTTACTCTTAGAGCCAATGCTTAAAGGGTTAATGTAGGTTAACCAGTTATTTATAGATGAACAATTAGATTCGGACTCAACCCAATTGTATTTGATCGTTGCTTGCTGGTTATTGCTTAGAATTATTCGGTCTGTCGAAAATATAATACCGCCACTTGGCGATATTGATGGGTTTGCTAACTTAACTTTACGAGTGATTTGTGGGCTATATAGATATGCAGAATACGTGGTTTTACCTGTAGAGACATTGATTCTTTGAGCCCTCACTCTAAATTTCACAGTTGGAAGTGAAGCCATATTATATGAATAACGATTGTTTGTCGTATTACCTAGAAACCTAAAAACATTACCAAGTTCAGCAACTTCGACAGCTACACTATCCTTAAAATTATAACTGCTGACTTGTCGAACAGAAAACGCCTCGACTGGTGGTGGAAATATAGGAGGGCCTATGATTATCTCACCGTCTGGAGACCATTCCCAGAAAACACTTAAGACCCCACCATTTTCTGCATAACCAAAGTTTATTGGAGCAGCTAATAAAGGCGGTTCTGGTACGGTTGGAGGAGTAGTTGGATCAAAAATAGCTCCTCGCGCTCCAGCCACTAAAAACACAAAAAGAAAGAACACCAACACTTTTTTTGCTTTCATTTTAAATCCTTTAAATTAACAAAAAATCAAACTCTAACACAATTTATTTTTTAGGTACATAGGTAGAAATAGATAAAATAACTATTTGATTAATTGGAATGTATGAAAACAAATATCAGAAACAAATTATATCAAATGTTTAACCGTTACTTTTGACCGTTGCTGATGGTTAAATTCTTAACCAAAGCTGATATTAGTTAATATAAAGATAAGCTTCCCATGCAATAGCTAACACACCCCGTCATCATTACTTTTTCAGGCTTAATGTCCCTGTTCGGGTAGTTGAGTTTCTTCTGGTCGGCTTGCTACTCGGTTGGCCATGTTTAGACTCAAAACGGCCTTGTTTGACATGCTTTGCAAAATCACGCTTTTTGTCATCTTCTTTACGTACAGAGCGCTCTTGTATAGGTTTGCTGGTTTTAGCTGCTTGTTTGTTTTCATCCACCGACAACTCTTCGGTTTTGCCTGAATCGGCAATCGAGTTATTAATTTCAGCCATTTCTTGCTCGGTTAAATGACGCCACTGGCCTACTTTTAAACCTTTTAGCGTAACATTCATAATACGGGTACGTTTTAGCGTCACCACTTCGTAACCAAGGTATTCGCACATTCTACGAATTTGCCGGTTCAAGCCTTGGGTAAGAATAATAGTGAATTGCTGGGCACCGGTTTGCGTCACCTTACATTTTTTGGTCACTGTATCTAGAATTGGAATGCCGTTTGCCATTTTATTTACAAACTGTCGATTTAGAGGTTTATCGACTGTAACTACATATTCTTTTTCGTGGTTATTACCAGCACGAAGAATTTTATTAACGATATCGCCTTCGTTGGTTAGAAATATTAACCCTTCAGAGGGACGATCTAAGCGGCCAATTGGAAAAATACGATCTGGGTAGTTAACCGCTTTAACAATATTACTTTGAATTTTACGTTCTGTAGTACAGGTTATGCCAACAGGCTTATTGTAGGCAATGTATGCACGCTTAGGGACTTTTTTAAGTGCGTTACCATCGATCAAAACTACATCACTGCTTGCAACCTTCACACCCATTTCAGGGCGTTGGCCGTTGACAGTTACACGACCATCTTCAATATATTTATCCGCTTCGCGCCGTGAACAAAAACCGGTGTCACTAATAAATTTATTTAATCGTTTTAACTCTGTCATAGGTCACTTCAGCTTTAATTTAAAGCCGTTAGTTTAAACTAGCCATAAAAATATTGCGCCCCCTTTTCCTTAATTTTTAGCCATTGACGTGAAATTGCGTGCATCACGACAATCTTCGCCACAAGGCTTCAAGTGGCCCATCGTTGTAGTAACGCGGATAAATTGCACAAACGAGTATTTGCAGTAAAACCAACCCAGTTACAAGTAACCAATAATCCAGTAGATTGAAGCTAAGTACCCACTCAGGAAAAATAATTTTAAACAATACGAACAGCATCACGGACTGACTAATATATAGACTCAACGCCAATCGCCCTGCTGCTTGTAGTACTGGCACAGAGGCGGCTTTATTTGCACACAATTTAACTATTAGCTGAATATAGAGCAAGGCTGTAAATAGCGCCGCAAGCCAATTAACCGGCTCTTGTAGAGCATAACTTAACGGGCTGTACTGCCACTGTAACAGCAGCCGAAACAGACTTAATAACAGCGCAGCAGCAGTAATAAAAACACACGATTGTGTTGCAAAACCACTCACAAACAGCCCTTGCTTATACAGATAAATACCAATTAGCATTAAGCCCGCCGCCATCCATAAGGTTACGAGTGGCAAGGCAATTAACATCAGCACAAACATAAGCACATTGTTAATAAACAACGTCGAGAAAGTTGCATGTAATGCCTGATAGCTATCAATAAAAGTATCTGCATCACGGCTTATTACATAACTAGGTTCAAGTAACGAAATAAGGAAGGTTATTGTTGCGCCTAACAGTAGAAATTGCACGCCACGTTTTAATATCAGTGTCGCATCGGCGGTTAAATATTTAGCCGCTAACCACCCTGCGCAAGCATAGATCAGTAGAATATCTCCAGCCCACAATAAAAAACCATGCAACAGGCCAAGAACAGCCAGTATTTTTAAACGTTTAATGAGCTTTTCGTGACTTTGCCAGCGCTGCCATTGAATATATAAACCGGCGCCAAACAAAATACAAAACAGGCTACGAAAGCGACCATCAACAAAAATTAGGCTGAGCCATTGAATAATATGATCAGAAACGGGCGGATCAGCTAATGGCACATAACCAAACTCAAACAAACCGAAGAAATAGGCATTCATGTACATTAAGCCAAGTACTGCAAGGCCGCGAATAATATCCATATTGTGATTACGCATTAATAGCTCAACTATATTAATTGTACTGGTGGGTGTTTGACCAGTCTAACGCATCTCGATAAAATTTGGGTAGTAAATCACTGTTTATATTAATGAATACAACTGCTTGTTCCATTGCCCACCAACTGCCAGATTCATACGCTTTTACTGTTTCAAGAATATAATACAAAGTATTTTTTTCTTGCATTAAGGCAGCTTTGATTGAATCAGGAAACGGTAAACGGGTGAGCAGCTGCTCCATTGGTCGATCTAAAATCGCATCTAGCAGTGAAAATAACCCGGTTAAAAAAGCACTATTGGCTTGACTGGGTGCAACTCTGTTCGCAATGAGTTCACAAAACCGCGCACGGATAATACACACTTTTATTAATTCGCTGGGCTTGGTTTGCGCAACATGTGCAGTGATGATCAGGCTGACAAGCTTTTTAATGTGATCATGACCTAAGTAAACCAATGCCTGTTTCAGTGATTCAATCTCTTTTTGGACAGGAAACACACCACTGTTGATCAACCTCAACAACTTAAATGCCAGCGCCGTATCTAATTGAAACAAACGTGCAATCGCATTGATATCAGGATTCTGTTTCATGACTTGCGCATAAATTGTCAATGCAAGTGCATAATTAATATCAATATCTTTTTGTTGAATGACCACAGGTTTGGCAAAAAAATAGCCCTGAAAATAATCGAAGCCCATCCTGTGCGCCGTTTTAAAATCATCTACCGTTTCTATTTTTTCAGCTAATAATTTTAATTTATTGTACTTTTTTAGTTTTTTTATCAGCGGTGCAATTTGCTGTAATGGGGTGATTTGAATATCAAACTTAATTAGTTTAATCAGCTTTAAAAACCTTTCCCACTTAGGTTCATACACAAAATCATCCAGTGCTAAGACAAAGTTTTTATGGAAAAGCGCACGACATAGCTGATAGTTTTCTTCAGTTGGTTCGATTGTTTCTAACAGTTCTAGGACTACATCTTGTGACGGCAAAAATGCACACAAGTCCATTTTCAATGAATCTGGACCTATATTAATTAATGCTTTTTTGCCGGACGTGATATGTCGGGTACCAAAATTAAGCTGATTTTCCATAATCAGCTTGGCAGTCGCGACACTTTCTTCGATATCTGGAAAGTAATTCGCCGTGCTGTTGCGAAACAATAGCTCGTAAGCAACAACATGCTGGCGACGATTAAAAATTGCTTGGCGGGCAACAAATACTTGCACTAATTCACCCTTTAAGTAGGTTATTGGTCATTGTTCAGAACAAAACCAATACTAAGTAACTAATATATAATGTTATTACAGTACATTATAGCTAGTAAGAGGGTAAATAGCAGTATTAATTATAAAGTTTACTCAAGTAATCCGTTGCTACTTGTGACCAAGTAAATCGAGCCGCTTTTGCATTACTGACTATTTGCTGCCATTGATTTGGCTGTTCTTGTCGCAGTGTTAGTGCTTTTTCAAAACAGTTTAGTAACGCTTCACTTTGCATTTGTAATGTGTCACCACTGAAGCTAAAGCCATTTTCTAAATCAGCGATGGTGTCCTTTAAACCACCAACTTGGTGTACTAAACACGGTTGCCCTGCACGCATCGCCAGCATTTGGCTAATACCACACGGCTCAAACGAACTCGGCATCAAGAACAAATCCCCTAATTCATACAGTAAATCGCCAACATTGTTACCATAACCTTTTAAAAATAACAGGTTACTATTGCGAGCCATTGCAGCTGTGAAGGTGTTTTCAAGTAGTGGATCACCTGAGCCTAAAATAATCATTCGTCCTTGCTGCTCAGCTAGCTTTTGGCATAATTGATCAAGTACTTGCTGATTTTGATAAGGTTGGCGCAGCAACAAAGCTTTTTGGTCGGTCAGGCGCCCTACACTTGTTACTAAAGGCCCGCTCATGGGTTGCGTACTAAATTTTAGCAACCGTTGATGAGCAATATAGTAACTGCTTTGTAAATTAACCTCTTTTGCCATCCAAGCAAATAAAGCCTGGTCTATTGCAGCGTAAAGATCGGATAACTGACTACTTGCGAGTTGTTTGTCGGTGTTGTATTCGCAGCCATTTAATATGCCAACCAGTTTATTCTTCGCACTGGCTTGCTTTAAATCTTGCTCTAAACCCTCACCACCAAAGTAACCATTATGCGGTTGACTGGCTTGCAATACTTCTTGCGCGTAACTTGGCGAGACTAAATGTATTTTATCAACTAAATTAATTGCGCTGCGCATCGGGTTAAAACAATGAGGATAGCGCGGATCGCACAACAGCTCACCGTTATAGCTTAGCGATGGAAACCATGCTTCGAGACTTGAATCATCCCCCTTAAATGGTCGTATCCCTTGTAGGGCAATATTGTGCACCGTATACACGGTACGTAAAGAAGAAAAAGATGCAAACCGCTGGTCAAATTTTAATAGCACGGCCACACAGGCACTGTGCCAATCATGCAAATGCAATACATCAGGGCGAGTGATCACACCTTGTAACAGTGCCTCACATACACTTGCATTAAATAGCGCAAACTTAGTCGCATCGGTAGCAAACGGGCGATCCCCATCATCATTGCAGTACACGTCACCATTGTGTTGGCTAAATAATGAGTGCGATAACACAATTTGCCTCACCTGTTGTTGCCCAACATATACTTGCCACACTTGAACTGAGTGGATACTGCCTGCAAATGGTACCTCTACAGTACCTAGTTGTATTCGCTCTAGTGCACTAAAACCGTAATCAGGAATAACCACATCGACGGTTAAGCCTTGCTCTACCAATGCTTTTGGGCAATCCCGTAGTACATCAGCAACGCCGCCGACCTTGGCATTTGGTAAAGCGTCATTTTCGGCCGCAACCATTAATACATGCATCTTTTTCTTGTTTCCTACTGCTGTTTAAACTTCAGGCCAATTGCTTGCTCTCACGTTCTAGGCGCTCAAGCTTTTTTGAAAGCTCAGTGAGCATTTCGCGAGTTACTAACACAATACCTTTTTTCGATACTCTAAAGCCATTTTCTTCATCTGCTTTACGATCATAACCAATTTCAACACCGGCTGGCACTTCACAACTACGGTCAATAATAGCACGGCGAATACGGCAATTACGTTGAATAATTGCACCCGGTAATATCACCGATTCTTCGATTACGCAGTATGACCGAATATGAACATTTGAGAACAATAATGATTTTCTCACTACTGAGCCTGAAATAATACAGCCGCCCGATACCGTTGAATCTACCGCCATGCCACGTCGGTCATCATTATCAAAAATAAATTTTGCCGGTGGCAGTTGCTCTTGATAAGTCCAAATTGGCCATGTTGGATCATATAAATCTAACTGCGGCTCTGGCATTACCAGTTCCATATTTGCTTCCCAAAATGAATCCAGCGTACCTACATCACGCCAATAAGGTTGTCCTTCATGGCCTGGATCACGAAATGGGAAAGCAAATACATTATGCTCCTCAATAATGGCTGGAATTATATCATGCCCAAAATCACGGCCTGAACCTTCATTTTCAGCATCTTTTTTTAACTGCTCAAATAAAAAATCGGTATTAAAAACGTAATTTCCCATTGATGCTAAACATGTTCCCGGCTTACCTGGTATTGAACTTGGCATTTTCGGCTTTTCATCAAAGCGTTTTACACGTTTGGCTTCATCGACCGTCATAACACCAAAGGTATCAGCAGCTTCTTCACACGGTACTTCAATACAGCACACTGTCATATCAGCACCGGTTTCAACATGTTTCGCCAATAACGCACCGTAATCCATACGGTAGACGTGATCGCCGGATAAAATCATCACATATTTTGGCAATTCATGACGGATGATATCCATGTTTTGAAACACCGCATCAGCGGTGCCACAGTACCAATCTTCACCATAGCGCTGTGATGCAGGTAAAATTTCGACAGATTCACCCAACTCTTTTTTGAAATGCCCCCATGCGCGATGAACATGGCGGATCAACGAATGAGATTTGTACTGCGTTGCAATCCCAACACGGCGAATACCCGAGTTAATACAATTTGACAATGGGAAGTCAATAATACGATGCTTGCCCCCGAAATAAACCGCAGGCTTAGCCCGCCAGTTGGTTAATTCATGTAAGCGCGATCCTCGCCCACCCGCTAAAATAAGTGCGTAAGTTTCTCGTGTAAGATTACTTATGTAGCGATTTGCATAACTTGGCATAATTTATCTCCGTATTAATCGGTGCTGTTAGTGGCTGTGTCGACCACATTTGATGTTGTCAATGCTTGCAAATGCCAAATATCATCACTGTATTGGCTAATCGTTCTATCACTTGAAAAAACACCACTGGCTGCGGTATTCAAAATACTCATTTTCGTCCAGTGTTGTTGATCTTGGTAGGCGTGTTCAACAGCTCGCTGCGCCTGGACGAAACTTTCAAAATCATGAGCAACTAACCAAGGATCATGGGGACTTTTGATTGCACCAATAATGTCGTCAAATAGCCCTGGTTCAAATAAATTAAAATGACCACTTTCTAGGAGCTGCATCACATTGAGTAAGTCCGGTGTATTATGAATAATATGCATTGGGTTATAGTTGTGTTTTATACCTTCCACTTGTTCGGCTTGGGCACCGAATAAAAAGAAGTTATCAGCACCAACAGCATCACGGATTTCGATGTTTGCACCATCTAAAGTGCCAATCGTCAATGCGCCATTCATCATAAACTTCATATTACCAGTACCGGAGGCTTCTTTACCTGCGGTTGAAATTTGCTCGGATAAATCAGTGGCTGGACAAATCGTTTCCATCGCTGTCACATTATAATTAGGTAAAAACGCGACTCTCAGATAAGGTTGTGCGAGCGGGTCCTTATTAATCACATCGGCAACATTATTAATAAGCTTAATTATACGCTTAGCCATGTAATAACCCGGTGCTGCTTTACCACCTAATAATACACAGCGCGGCACCAAGTTTTCGGTGTCACCGCGTCTAATACGGTCATATAAATGAATAATATGCAGCACATTTAATAATTGCCGTTTGTATTCATGGATACGCTTAACTTGAACGTCAAAAAGCATACTAGTATCAAATTCAACGCCGCAACGCGCTTGCACTAAATCCACTAAACGTTGTTTATTTTCAAGCTTGACCTGTTGCCATTGCTGATGAAACTTTACGTCATCGAAATAACGGCGTAGTTGACTAATCTGCGCAAAATCCCCGACCCAATCTTGACCTATTTTTTCACCAATCAACTGAGTGAGCTTTGGATTGCAATGAGCTAGCCAACGGCGCGGCGTCACACCATTGGTTTTATTGTTGAATTTTTCTGGCCACAACTCATAAAAAGTTTTAAATAAACCCTCTTTTAGTAACTCCGTGTGTAGTGCGGCAACACCGTTGACTGAAAAGCTGCCAACAATGGCCAAGTACGCCATTCTTACTTGTGGATCGTGGCCTTCTTCAATAAGTGATAAGGCTTGCTGTTTTGCAACATCGCCAGGCCATGCCAAAGCAACTTGTGCAAGAAAACGTGCATTTATCTCGTAAATGATTTCTAGAATACGTGGTAATAATCGTGCAAATAACGACACCGACCACTTTTCTAAGGCTTCAGGCAGTAAGGTGTGGTTAGTGTATGCCATAGTACTTGTGGTGATCTGCCATGCAGCATCCCAATCTAAGTCATACTCATCAACAAGTAAGCGCATCAACTCTGCAACAGCAATACTAGGATGAGTGTCGTTGAGTTGAAAAACATGGTAATCAGCAAAGTCACTAAACTCTTCTCCATGCTTTGATACCCAAGTCTCAACGATATCTTGTAAGCTTGCTGATGATAAAAAGTATTGTTGTCTCAGGCGTAGCTCTTTGCCATTTTCACTGCTGTCGTTTGGATAAAGTACCATGGTAATTTGTTCAGCTAGGTTTTTATGTGCAACAGCCTCTGAATAACTTCCTGCATTAAATTCACCTAAATCAAATTCATCCGTAGCTTCAGATTTCCATAGCCGTAAGGTATTAACGATGTCATTTTTATAACCTGGCACCGGTAAATCATAGGGGACAGCTAATACATCTTCTGTGTCTAACCATTGGCGATGAACCCGGCCGTGTTTATCGGTATAGCTCTCAACATGGCCAAAAAATTTAACTCGCTTAGCTTGCTCAGGCGCACTGAGTTCCCACGGGTGACCTTCACGTAACCAATTATCAGGCTGCTCAATTTGATGGCCATTTTCGATTGATTGGTTGAACATGCCATATTCATAACGAATACCATAACCGGTAACTGGTAATGCTAAGCTTGCACAACTATCTAAAAAGCAGGCTGCGAGTCGCCCTAAGCCACCATTACCAAGCCCAGCATCGTGCTCTGCTGCTGCTACATCTTCTACTTGTGCACAGTAATTATTGAGTGCTTGTTTAACTTGCTCATCTAAATCTAAGTTTAAAATAGCATTACCCATCGCCCGCCCCATTAAGAACTCCAGTGAGATATAGGCAGCTTTACGACGCTTTTCACTGTGTATTTGTTGCTTTGTTGCACGACAACGGGCGACGAGTCGATCACGAATAGTAAGTGCTAAGGCGTTGTATAAATACAATTGTGATTTTCCGACTTTATCGCGACCAAGGGTATAATAAAAATGCCGGGATAAATCATCTTCAAGCGTACTTTCATCGATTAAAGGGGCATCTTGCCAGCTTTTTGCAACACATATTTGTTCACCGTTATTAGCCATGTCCTTGATCCTCTAAATTGCCTGTAAAAACCCAACTGCTTTGTGCAGCAACCTCAAACTGTTCTTTATTCTTAAGCTCTGCTTGCGCAACACTGCTCAACGCTAAACGCCAACGCAAATCACCATCAAGCGCCGGTAACTGGCACTTCACTGCCACATCACTGGCGTTTAAAATAATCAGTAACGCGGTATTTAACTGAGTATCTTGTAAGCTATACATCAAAAATTGTTTTGAGCCATCATGCCAATCACTTTCTTGCATCGCGTTACTTTGCTCGGTATACCAATTAACTGCAAAACGTTTGTCTGTGTCATGTAAAAATACACTGTGTTTAAATACACAATACTGTTTTCTGATACTTAGTACATCGTCTATGAAGCGAGTTAAGCTATGGCTGCGTTGCGAGTCTTTCCAAGCCAGCCAACCCGTGCGATTATTTTGACAATAAGCGTTATTATTGCCGCCTTGTGAATGCCCCATTTCACTGCCAGAAGACAGCATAGGCACGCCTTTGGAAAGCAATAAGGTCAGTAACAAGTTTTTTTGCTGCTGCAAACGCAAGGTGGTAATTTTTGCATCATCCGTAAAGCCTTCAAAGCCGCAGTTAAATGAGTAGTTGGCGCTATGACCATCGCGGTTTTGCTCGCCATTCGCTTCATTATGCTTTTGTTCGTAGCTGACCAAATCAGTTAATGTAAAACCGTCATGGCTGGTAATAAAGTTAATGCTATTAAGTGGCCCGCGGTGGTTATGCTCGAATAAATCGAATGAGCCATGCAGACGTTTTGCAAGCTCAGCCAACATATTGTTTTGCCCTTGCCAAAAACGCCGAACAACATCGCGATATTTGTCATTCCACTCGCGCCAAGGCGCAGGAAAAGCACCGAGCTGGTAGCCACCAGGCCCGATATCCCATGGCTCTGCGATGAGCTTTATTTGGCTTAAGATCGGGTCTTGATTAATGGCTTGTAAAAAACTATGAGCTTGGCTAAAACCATGGGCCGTGCGTCCTAAAATAGTCGCAAGGTCAAATCTAAAACCATCTACGCCCATTATTTCAACCCAATAGCGCAGGCTATCGAGGACCATTTTCAAACTAAATGGATCGTCAATATTTAAGGTGTTACCGCAGCCTGTATCGTTAATATACACTGCTGGATTATCAGTTACAGTGCGGTAGTAACCTAGGTTATTTAGACCACGCCAAGACAGGATTGGACCATCACTGCCAGCCTCTGCAGTATGGTTATAAACCACATCCAGAATAACTTCGATACCCGCTTCATGTAACTTAGTGACCATTTGTTGAAACTCAGCAATTTCATCAGTTACTAAGTATTCTTTATGGGGGGTAAAAAAGTTTAACGTATTATAACCCCAGTAGTTTTGCAGACCTTTAGCGGTTAAAAACTGTTCGCTAATAAAGCTATGCACAGGTAACAACTCTAACGTTGTGATGCCAAGAGAGCGTAAATGCTCAATAAAACTTGGATGGCTCAAACCTAAATAGGTGCCTTGCAATTGAGCGGGAATAGTTGGGTGACGTGCAGTGGCGCCTTTTACGTGGCATTCATAAATAACCGTTTTGCCCCAGCTATGTTGCGGTTTTTTACCTTGATATGGCAGTAATTGCACCACTTTAGATTTAGGAATATCAATGGCGTTGTTCACTGTGCTTAACGTACCAATTGGCATTTGTCCGTAGTGGCGCTCACTCCAAGTAAATTCACCAAACAAATCTTTTGCATATGGGTCAATTAACAGTTTTTGACTATTAAAGAACAATCCTTTTTTTGGTTGATAATCGCCGTCAGCCCGATAGCCATATAAAGTACCCGCTGCAAGCGGGGCGATATACAGACTCCATATCCCACCTTCATTATTATTCATTGCCAATTTTAAGACTTCAGTGTGGCCACTGCTATCAAATAAACACACATACAATTGTTTGGCCAAAGGCGCATAAACAGCAAAATTAACGCCGTCTGCTAATACACTCGCGCCAAGTGGCGCTACATGGCCTTGATTTAATTCAATTGATAGACTCATCGAGCACCCTTTTTAAGTAAACGGTCGCAAGCGCGGGTAATGAGATCTTAATACTGTGTTGCTGGCCATGACTTGCTATTGCTTGACTCGAGATTGTTTTATTGGCGTGCGAAAAAACACGTACACCGGAGCCAAACAGTTGCTCATCATCGGTATTTAATATCACTTCAAACTCACCAACGGTTGGTACACCTATACAATAGTCATGATAAACAGTCGGCGTTAAATTGCTGATCACAACCACATAATTGCAGGCTTTTTTTGCAAAGCGAATAAAACTAAAAATACTCTGCTGGGCATTTTGATTATCTATCCAGCTAAAACCAGCAGGATCGGTGTCTAACTGATGCAGTGCCTGCTCATTACAGTAAACATTATTGAGCAAAGTAATTGTTCGCTGTACGCCTTGGTGAGATGAATGTTGTAGCAAATGCCAATCAATTGACTGGTCGTGGTTCCATTCATTTCGTTGTGCGATTTCACTGCCCATGAATAACAGCTTTTTACCTGGATGTGCCCACATAAATGCGTAGTAAGCACGAAGATTGGCAAACTTTTGCCAATCATCACCTGGCATTTTTGCAATTAAAGAGCCTTTACCATGCACTACTTCATCATGACTTAATGGCAATATATAGTTTTCGCTATAGGCATACACCATTGAAAACGTTAATTCATGGTGATGATGTTGACGATATAAAGGGTCGCGCTGCATGTAATGCAAACTGTCATTCATCCAGCCCATATTCCACTTATAACCAAACCCTAAACCATCATGATCCACTTGACGTGTAACTCCGGGCCACGCGGTCGACTCTTCAGCGACCATCATGATCCCAGGGTTATTGGCATAACTGCGTAAATTAACTTGTTTTAAGCATTCAATCGCACCTAAGTTTTCACGACCCCCATATTTATTAGGGATCCACTGACCTTCTTTACGACTGTAATCAAGGTATAACATTGATGCCACTGCATCGACACGTAAGCCGTCAATGGCAAATTCTTCTAACCAATACATGGCATTTGCAACGAGAAAGCTGCGTACTTCAGGGCGATCATAATTGTAAATATAGGTATTCCAATCAGGGTGAAAACCTTGTCTTGCGTCTGCATGCTCAAATAAATGCGTACCATCAAAACGGTGCAAGCCATGGGGATCGCTCGGAAAGTGCCCAGGCACCCAGTCGATCAACAAGCCAATATTTGCTAAATGGCATTGCTCGACAAAATAGCGAAAATCTTCCAAACCACCAAAGCGGCTGGTTGGTGCAAATAACCCTACAGGTTGATAACCCCACGAGCCATCAAATGGAAATTCGCTGATCGGCATAAGCTGAATATGAGTAAAACCATGTTCAGTTACATAACTAATAAGTCGCTGCGCTAACTCTTGGTAATTTAAGTAACGGTCCCCCTCTTTGCGTTGCCAAGACCCCAAATGCACTTCATAAATACTGATCGGCGCATCTACCGCGTTGCGCTTTGTCCGTTGTGCGCGCATTTTATCAGTCAATTCAATCGCCGCTGGGCGCGTTTGTAATACGGAAGCAGTGCCCGGAGCTTGTTGCATTTTAAAGGCAAAGGGATCTGCTTTTTCAAGAATTTCGCCGCTGAGTGTGGTTATCGAAAATTTATAGCATTGTCCTGGTGTCAACTCGGGTATAAATAAGTCCCATACGCCTGAAGCGGGGTTAAAGCGCATAAAATGTTGGCTACGTTGCCAATGATTAAACTCACCAATCACCGAGACACTACTGGCGTTAGGGGCCCAAACACTAAAACGGACACCTTTAATAGCCGATAATTCGATAAAATGAGCACCGAGATGACGATATGCATGCTCTAACGTACCTTCGTTAAATAAGTACATGGCGCTGTTGTCTAGGCTGCTTTCAAACCGATATACATCTTCACAAATAACCTGACACTGGCTGTAATCAACGACTAATTTGTAAGCCGAAATAACTTTATTGCTCAATTGTAAAATGAATAAATCAGAGTCAGGGTAACGTGTACAACTAAGCGTTTGCTTTGCCAGTTTTATACTTAAATTTGTTGCGCCTGGCATATAACAGCGGATCTCACTGTGTGTATCTGAAATTGCATGTAACCCTAAAAAACTAAATGGGTCTTTAAAGCAGCCACGCTTTAACGCATCAACTTGTTGCTCATAGTGCTGTAACTTTGTAGGTTTACGAACATGACTGTTCATTTAATTAGTCCTTATGGAATTAATAGCACTGAGCAGTGCACTATGGCGCGCTAAAATATGCTCACTTGAATGCGATAATACCCGACGCCAATTCGGGTACTCTTGATCTGTACCCGGAATATTAACTGGTAACGTTTGCTCATCTAAGTCATCTAACTGAATTGTAAATAACCGCGCAGGTGCATGCGCTAAGCCTAATGTTACTGCTTGATATACATCTTCTGCCGAGCTGTCTAGCGAGAATGAGTGCTCTTCACAGCTTGACAGAAATCGCAGTAATCGTTGTTTTTCAATTTCTCGTTCTGTTTGCAGTTGGGCAAGCTGCTGCTCGTCTAGCAACTGATATTCATGCTTTAAAGTAAGATCAAACCCTTGCCACCAGCCAAAAAAAGGGGGGACATCATGGTTTGCAACCATCAATAATGATTGTGCAGGAAATGACTGCGCTGTTAAAAACTCACCGTGAAAATCTTTTTCGAAATAAAATAACCCATTTGAAAAAATTGCTTTATCTGCGAGAGCGGTTTTCACTTCTGGTGGCACCACGCCAAGATCTTCTCCAATGACAATACACTGATTCACATGAGATTCAATAGTGAGTATGGCCAATAAACAATCAAAAGGATAATAAACATAACAGCCATCTTGTTGCTGCTGGTTTTCAAAGCACCACCATAAGCGACGAATGGCCATAACGTGATCTATACGTAAGCCGCCAACGTTTTCCATATTGGCACGTATTAGCGCTTTGTAGTAACTAAAATTGTTATCACTGAGCTTAATTGGATTAAGCGCAGGTAATCCCCAATTTTGACCTTGCTCAGCCCAAGGATCCGGTGGCGCGCCGACATAAGCTGAATCGGTAAATAATGACTGTTGATTCAAAAACTCACTGCCGTCACCGGCGCAACCCACCGCTAAATCATTGATCAGCCCGATGTTCATACCATGATCTCTGGCACTGGTTTGGCACTGTTTTAATTGCACATGTGCTTGCCACTGCAAGTAATTAGCAAATTCAGTGTCATTGACTTTTAATGTCGCAAGTGTTGCTTCATGCAGCTGACAGAAATCACTAAAATGCTGTTTGCGTTGCTCGCTGCCATGGTTTTTAAAATGCTGGTACAGTAACTTAAATGCAGCATACTTAAACTGATTTACGTCGCTGTAATCAATATATTGTAAGCCTTGAATACGCTGTTTAAATTCAGTTGCAGTAGAGCTTTGCAAGTAATGATCAAGTTCAAGGTTATTTTTGCTATCTATACATAAATCAATGGCTAAATATAATGGATTTAATAAAGCACGGCTATTAGGACTGTAAGGACTCGCTCGCTCTGGTTGCTGACAAAATAATAAATGCAGTGGGTTTAATAAAATATAGTCCAACTGCTGCTGCCCAGCTTGCTCCACCAACGCTAATAAATCAGCAAAATCCCCGACTCCTTGCTCAGCTTTATTTTTTAAACTATAAAGTTGAATAGATAATCCGGTTTGTTTTTCATCACCGACTTGATAGCTATGTTTTGGTGTCACCCACAACTGAGTTTGCTGTGTAGTATCAGCCACCTGCACAGTCGCATCAAGATAGCCAATTGGCAAAGCGGGCAAAGGAAAAATCAGCTCTAGGTAAGTGATTCCATTAAAAACATAATCACCACAACAGTGTAGTTCTGCCAATGAGTGTGTGACACTCGGTAAATCGATAGTAGTAAAAGAAACTGTGCATTGCAGCGCTAACTTACGTTTATCAACGCGTACTTTTACTGCTGGTTGCTCTGCGCTGACTAAGCTACAACTTGGTACCAGCTGTAACCACTTATTCGCGTCTAAAAGAATATTAAGATGATCAATTTGCGCCTGATCAGTGACATCAACACCGCAGCAACTCAGTGCAGCACTGCGGGTGTCGTTACTAAAAACAACATGCTCACCGTTATACTTAGTGTATTCATAGCCAATACCGTGTAGATAAAACAGCTGTGAAAGTGACTCCATTAACCGCGCCTTAAATACGTTGTGTATTGACTATACTATTTTCTGTACCAAAGCTGTTTGCAATGTATCCATCCGCGTGCTGATCGTTGTCCCAAATTGTACCATTGACCAAATAGCGAAAATGAAACTGTTGATCATTGGGTAAACGCTGCTTGAGTTTAAAGCACTGCTCTTTTTTATTAAATTTCATAGCCACAGGCTGCCAATCGGTAAATTCGGCAACTAGCTGAACATGATCTGCCTGAGGATGCTGAAATTCAAAAGTAACTTCGGCTTCATTTTTAGTTTTAAAAAATCGTTTACTTAACATAGCGGGCTCCAAATAAACCTTGAGGTTAATTAATCCTTGCCACCGTGCCGTGCTCAACTACTCAACATATGCATGGGGTTGTGTTGTATTCATAACATTTGTTCAGTTAAACAAAGTTATATTGATGCTTTATGACAGTGCAATTAAATAAATACTGCACCTAAAGCGTGCAAAAGATTTGCAAATACTCATCTAGTTGTACGCAATTTAAATAAGAGCAAAAATTAAACCAAGTTTTAATGACTGTCTGAATTATGAACTATAAAGTAGTTAACAAATAAGCGCTGGTAAAGTGAATAAATTTAATACTTACGTTGAGTAAACACTCGACATTTCTGAGCCAATCGCGTTTATAAAAAGAGTAGCTCCTTTTGCAGGATTATTGTTAAAGAAATGTTTTGTTAGTTAGTCTGACAAACTATATACTGACAAAAATAGGCAGTACCTAATAATAAACTCATAAAATTGGGATAAAATGGTTTAATGGAATGACTAAACTTTTTCGCTTACTCAGTATGACCTTCATTGCTGTCATTGTTTTTTGTTATGGCATGAATATACTATTAACAAACCAAGTCAATACTATTAATACGCAACAATCGAGTATCGCTATCAGGGCATTTGACACTGCCACCACTGAGCTTACAATGCCCCCTTGGTACAACCCAATTTTAAGCGGCCACCATATAATCAGTAAAGACGGAACCGATTACCTGCTCATCAAAGTAACAGATAACCAATTTATTACCGCCCAAGCATCATCTTTGATAAGCGCCACCATTTTGTCACCTGCCAATTTTATTTTATTGATTCTAATTGGTTTGTTTTTTACTTGGTATCTAGGTAAACAGCTAAATAGTAAACGTGAAAAACTATTAATTGCCCAACTTAATTTACAAACTCACCAAGTAATCGACTCATTTAATATTCAGCTACCTGAATTAAAGCACGCAACAGAAGTCACTCGCCTAAGCCAGGCAATTAATGCGTTAACCACTCACGTTGCAAACTATGCCCGCGAAACTCAAACTAGCATCAGCCAAGATAAACTCACCCTATTAATTGACCGCCATGCTTACATTGAGCACCTTGATCGACAGCTCAACGGCGCTGAATTAAAAAATATTCATTGCGCGTTACTCTTTATCGATTTAGACGGTTTCAAGCAAGTAAATGATTCCTTTGGCCATAGTTTTGGCGATGAAGTACTGATACAAGTTGCAGAGCGCCTTGCCTGCGTTTTACGTCATCATAAGCTTAACGATATCAATCCGACAAGCTTATTAGAACAAAATTTAGCACGTTTAGGTGGTGATGAGTTTTCTATATTTATCAACAATATAGATATAGAATCAAAAACATTAGCTGTAGCCCAGCATGTTCTAAATGAAATAGAGCGTGACTTTGTACTCGGTAATAAACTGATAAAAATTAGCGCCAGTGTTGGCATAGCAGTGTACCCAGAAAGCGCCTCTACACCCCATGCACTGCTACAAATGGCTGATGTTGCCATGTACCGAGCAAAAACCGATGGCCGCGGTATTTTTAAAGTATATTCACCTGAGATGGGTAACAAAATGCGCCGCTATCATTACTTATTAGAAGAGCTACGTTTAGCTATTGCTTGCCATAATTTTCATTTATCATTTCAACCCATCGTGCATGTAGAAGATTGCGCTATAGATTATTTCGAAGCGTTAGTCCGTTGGGATCACCCTGTAGAAGGGCCAATTTCCCCGGTTGAATTTATTCCCATTGCTGAAGAGTCAAACCTCATTTTAGAACTCGGTGATTGGATAATGTTAGAGTCATGCCGACAAATGGCTGCGTGGCATAATGCAGGTATGCGCAAAGTAAAAATATCAGTGAATGTTTCTGGCATTCAACTCAAACATCGCCCTATTCATGAGTGGGTAATGAAAAAGCTCGCTAAAACAGGCCTACCACCAAGCTCTTTGATGTTAGAAATAACCGAATCAACCTTGATCACAGCAAGTGATACCATTATTAATGAACTTGAAAAATTACGTAAAGAAGGCGTCACTATTGCCATTGATGACTTTGGTACTGGGTTTAGTTCTTTAAGCACCCTAGCTGATTTACCTATTGATGTGATCAAAATTGACCGACTGTTTATTGCACAAGCGAATGAAAACCCTAAATACAACGAAATTTTAAACTCTATCAGCGAGTTAGGAACTAAACTAGGACTTAAGATTGTCGCTGAAGGCGTTGAAGAAATTGCTCAATTTGAGCTCGTAAAGCGCATGGGTATTCGCTGTGTGCAAGGTTATTTAGTTAGCCGCCCACAATCATCGATTAACGTTGGCAGTAAGGTATTACAAGGTAACGTTAATCATATTGCAGCAACTGGCACAGGGGTTTGGAACCTAGAAAGCTGATAATCAGTCAATATCATCCTTTTGCCATAGAAATTACATTCAAAATAGATAATAATACTCAGTAACTTAGTATCAAATCTTAGCTTTCCATGCTCAAAAAAAGCCTTTATTCTCTTATCACAGTGGCGATTTTCGCTGTTGCGATCATTATTAGTATGTCTATTTATACCCTATATAGTAAAAAACAAATTAGTGTTGATCCTAAGTTAAAAGAAATATCAGGGATTGAATTTGATAAATTCAATCGACTTTGGGCTATCAACGATGGCGGCGATGATCCAAAATTATATCGTCTCAACGAAGACGGTTCGATAGCGAAAGAAGTACTGGTAACAAATGCTAAAAATATCGACTGGGAAGATATGACTCAAAACGATTTTGGTCACTTCTTTTTGGGTGATTTTGGTAATAATAAACAAGAGCGTAAATGGCTGTCGATTTATAAAATTGAAAATCCCATTGATATCAAAGGACATACTACCGAAGCCGAAATCATTAAGTTCACCTATCCTGAACTCGATGGCAACCCTGTCACACCAGATAAACGTAATTTTGACCTTGAAGCATTTGTTGCTTTTGGCCGCCACTTATATCTGTTTACAAAAAATCGCACAGAGCCGTTTGATGGTATTACCAATGTCTATAAGGTCGGCGATCATGCAGCTAATTTCGATGCAGAGTTAATCGATTCATTTAAAACCTGTACCACCATGGAAAAACTCTGTTGGATCACTTCAGCAGCATTGAGCCCGAATCGCAGCAAATTAGTGCTGCTTGATTCCACCAGTATTTGGCTTTTTGAAAACTTCACCGAAGATAAGTTTTTCTCCGGTGATGTATCAATCATAGATTTAGGTATCGTTACACAAAAAGAAGCAATTACCTTCTACGATGAAAATACCTTGATCTTCACTGATGAAGAATTTAAAGGCATTGGCGGCAATGCCTACGTTATCAAACTAGATGAAGTCACCAAAAAAGTAATTAGAAAAGCACCTAAATAATTAAAACAAATCAATATCTGATTGCAGCTGTTGTGGTTCGATTAAGTGTTTACTGATCAATTCATCATAAAAACACAATTGATCACGGCCATTTTGCTTTGCATAATAAAGCGCTCTATCAGCATTTTCTATCACTGAAATTGGAAAGTCATATAGGCTTATTCTCGATAAACCAATACTTAAGGTAAGTTGGCTAATAAATGGAAATTTTGTTTCCCTAATAAAGGCTAGAAAGCCAGTAAGTTTAGCTTGTATAGATGCTAAATCGGTGGGCTCAAATACAAGTACAAACTCTTCTCCGCCAAAGCGAAAAATTAAATCAGTGGAGCGAAAAAAACTTTTCATTTTTTGAGCTAGCACTAATAACACTTCATCACCACAAACATGACCATACTGATCATTTATCATCTTGAAATGATCAATATCCACAATTGCCAACCAAGAAGTTGCGTCAGCTTGACGATTTCTATTCTCATCATTTTTGTTTGTTTTGTGCTGTTTAACTACCTGCTTTTCAAGGAGTAACCTTAACTTTTTATCAAATGTTTGGCGATTTAAAAGTCCGGTTAATTTATCTGTTTCGTTTTCGTGCAGGATAGCAAGGTAATTTTCAAAGATCCGACAAAATGCATTTAAGAGCACCTGCTCTTCGCTTTTTAACTCACCAGAAGTAATTGCAATAGCGCCTACGGGCCTATCTTGCAGACAAATTGGCAACCAGCGATGCTCTTTATTATCGTCCGCTTTAACCGTTATGATGCATGTTGAACGCATACACGAAATGAGTTCATCACTAGGGCTATCGATAATACTTTTATCAAGCCAAGTAAACTCTTTCGCTCCTTTAAATAGTAATGATGCACTACGCTCAACTCTAAGCTCCCCCTCTATTGCTAAATCTTTATAAATTGTAATTTCTGAGCACGTTATAAACTCCTGAATTGTTGAAATAATCGTATATTCAAGCGAATTGATGTCTCTGTTTTTAGTGATCTTGATAATAGAATTTAATAAATTAACTTGCATGAATCCTCGATAGTTACCGCTTAGTGAAGCTAGGGTTATGACATACAGAATTAATCCTAAGATAAATACTAGCGTAGTCTAAAAAACGATTAAATTTAAATTCGTAGAATTATTTTAACCACTACTTCATTAGTACTAGCGATTAAACTTTGTTTCTAAAATAACGGATGATGTGGTTCGCTCTACGCCATCAAGGTTGCCTATATCATCAAGCAAGTGACTTAATTTCTCTAAATTCTGCGCCTGAACCACAGCAATTAGATCGAATTCGCCACTGATCGCATAAAGCTGCGAAATAGCATCTATTTGCTTAAGTTCTATATTAGTTTTAGTCGTCAGTTTTTGTTTTACCTTTATAGATACGTGCGCAGAAACCATGGCATTTAAATAGGCTTCACCGTAATCAACACTGTATCCTTTAATAACACCTGACTCTTCTAATTTTAGCATGCGACTTTGCACCGTCGAGCGCGACAGGTTTAGTAGCCGCGCAAGGTCAGAAATACTCGCTCTGGCATTTGTACGTAGTATAGAAAGTAGCTTCTCATCTTGTGTAGTTATCATATTGATTATTTTCTTCACTATTTTGTATTTTATTTTAATCATTTTTCACAAAATAGCACTGCAAATTTAAACTTCGAACCAAGATAATAGTAGCATTAGATAATAAAAATTATGAAATCAATCTATTGCGGGTTACTAACGGCTTAATTAACCCCTTTTATGCAATATCACTTTTTTCACTTTAAGCCAGATCTAGGTGTAATAAATGCAAGTAACAAGAGAATTATTCAACGACGTAATGGTGCCAAACTACAATCCATCAGAGGTGATCCCTGTTCGTGGTCAAGGCTCTCGTGTATGGGATCAAAACAACAAAGAGTATATCGACTTTGCCGGAGGAATTGCAGTTAACTGTTTAGGCCACTGTCACCCAGCGCTTGTGAGCGCACTAAAAGAGCAAGGCGAAAAAATTTGGCATTTATCGAATGTCATGACAAATGAGCCAGCACTGCGCTTAGCGAAAAAAATGACCGATGCCACGTTTGCCGATAAAGTCTACTTTGCCAACTCAGGGGCAGAGGCAAACGAAGCAGCACTTAAACTTGCTCGTCGTTTTGCACTTGATGTTCATGGTGAAGATAAAACTCAAATCATCGCCTTCAACAAAGGCTTCCATGGCCGTACATTCTTTACAGTAACCGTAGGTGGACAAGCAGCTTATTCTGACGGTTTTGGCCCTAAACCTGCAGCAATTGACCACTGTGATTATAACGACTTAGCGGCATTTGAAACACTAATTAGCGAAAAAACCTGTGCGGTCATGATGGAACCCCTGCAAGGCGAAGGCGGTATTATCTCGCCAACCAATGAATTCATGCAAGGTGTGCGCGCACTATGTGACAAACACAATGCACTGCTTATTTTTGATGAAGTGCAAACTGGTGTTGGCCGTACCGGTGCTTTATATGCTTACCAAGAATTAGGGATAACACCTGATATTCTAACGACAGCCAAAGCGCTAGGCGGCGGTTTTCCAATAGGTGCGATGATCACCACCACGCAGATCGCGCAGCATCTTAAAGTTGGCACACATGGTTCAACCTACGGCGGTAATCCACTGGCCTGTGCGGTAGCAGAAGCAGCTTTTGATACTGTAAATACCGCAGATGTACTAGCGGGTGTCAAACAACGCGAACAACTTATCCGTGATGGTTTGAATGCCATCAACGCGCAATATGACGTGTTTAGCGAAGTACGTGGGAAAGGTCTATTATTAGGTGCTGTACTTAACAGCAAATTTGAAGGGCGCGCGCGTGACTTTTTAGTTGCCAGCACTAAACACGGCTTAATGAGCTTAGTTGCAGGGACCAATGTCGTTCGTTTTACACCTTCATTAGTGATCCCAATTGAAGACATTAAAGAAGGCTTAGCACGCTTTGAAAAAGCGGTTGCGGATGTTGTAAACGGTTAATCTAATTTAGCGCCCTCACCGGGCGCTAATGGAGCACTTTTAAATGCATGTATTACGTCCTATTACTGCCAGTGACTTTGCTGCACTCAAGCAAATAGCCATTGAATCTGGTCATGGCTTTACGTCATTACCTGTAAATGATGCCTTATTACTTGAAAAAATTGAGCGCGCTGAACGTAGCTTTGCTAAAAACATCAATCAACCTCAAGATGAAAGTTACTTATTTGTTTTAGAAGATAGCCAAACTGGTGAAGTGGTTGGCACAACTGCCATTGAAGCTGCGGTTGGTTTAAATGTACCTTTGTATCATTATCACCTTGGCAAAACTGTTCATCATTCACGTACACTAAACGTCTACAACACTGTTGATATATTGAGTATGTGTAACGATTACACTGGTTGCTCTGAAATATGTACCTTGTTTTTACGCGAAGATAGCCGCAAAGGACTGGCTGGGCGCTTTTTATCTCGATCACGGTTTTTATTTATGGCTCAGCACAGTGAACGCTTTGCCGATACAATCATCGCAGAAATGCGTGGTGTGAGTGACGAACACGGCCACTCTCCTTTTTGGCAATGGTTAGAAGAGCACTTTTTTAGTATCGAATTTCCACAAGCTGATCACCTCGTCGGGTTAGGCGATAAAGTGTTTATCAGTGAGTTGATGCCAAAATACCCAATTTACGCCAATCTGTTAAGTAAAAAAGCGCAAGCCGTAATTGGTAAAGTGCACGATAAAACTAAACCGGCACTCAAGCTACTTGAAAAAGAAGGCTTTGAGCACCGTGGATACGTTGATTTATTTGATGCAGGGCCCACTGTTGAAGCCAAGCTCGGCAATATTCGTAGTGTTCGCGAATCACTGGTATGCCCTATTTCTATTGGTGAACTCGATTACGTTGACGAACAAAGTTCAGATACCTTGGCGATATGTAACCAAGGCGTCAGCGATTTTAGAGCCACGTTCACCAAGCACGCGCATTACAATCATGCTAAGCATACCTTGATAATCAGCCACGATGTTGCCCACGCACTTAAATTAAAACAAGGGGATGCAGCGCGGTTCTTTCGGCTGTGATCTTGTTAAGGAATCACCTTATGAGTACAACGACTCAACTTATTAATAACCAATGGCAAAGCGGCCTTGGTCACGACTTTACTTCAGTTAACCCAAGTAATGGTGAAACGATTTGGCAAGGTAAAACAGCCAGTAAAGAGCAAGTGAATGATGCTATTGCCGCAGCGCGTAAAGCGCAGTTTGCTTGGGCGCAAACGCCTATTAGCGAGCGCATTACGGTACTTGAAAACTTTGTTGCCCAGTTGCAAGCGCACAGCGAAGAGTTTGCAACCATTATTGCCCGTGAAACCGGCAAACCATTGTGGGAAACCCGCACAGAAGTGGGCGCAATGACCGGCAAAGTGGCTATTTCAATTAAAGCCCATCACGAACGCACAGGAACCACAGAAAATCCAATGCCAGGTGCCAAAGCGTTTATTCGCCATAAGCCGCATGGTGTAGTGGCGATATTTGGCCCGTATAACTTTCCAGGTCATCTACCAAACGGTCATATAGTCCCTGCAATTTTAGCGGGTAATACTGTGGTATTTAAACCGTCAGAATTAACGCCACATGTTGCGCAGTTTACTTTAGAACTCTGGCTAAAAGCAGGCTTACCCGCGGGTGTGATCAACCTCATTCAAGGTGAAGTTGACACCGGTATTGCCCTTGCCAGCCACCAAGGTATTGATGGCTTATTTTTTACTGGCAGTTCTAATACAGGTCACCTGCTTCACAAGCAATTTGCAGGGCATCCAGGCAAAATTCTCGCCTTAGAAATGGGCGGCAATAATCCACTGATCATCAAAGATGTGGCGGATATCAACGCTGCGGTACACGATATTATTCAATCTGGCTTTATTACCTCAGGGCAACGTTGCACCTGCGCTCGCCGTGTATTTATTGAAAACACAGCAAATGGCGATGCTATTTTAGCCAAACTCATCAGCGCCACTAAGAATATTAAAGTTGCTGATAGCTTTGCCCAAGAGCAACCATTTATGGGAGCAATGATCAGTGAAAAAGCAGCTCTTGGCATGGTTAGCGCACAACAGCAACTAATTGATATGGGAGCTAAATCACTGGTTGAGCTGAAACACTTAAAAGTCGGCACTGGTTTTGTAAGCCCTGGTATCATTGATGTAAGCAATATTACAAACATGCCAGATGAAGAACACTTTGGACCACTAATAAAAGTGTATCGCTACACTGAATTTGACAGCGCCATTGATGAAGCCAACAATACCTCATTTGGTTTATCAGCAGGCCTGCTGAGCGACTCAAATGATGATTACCAGCACTTTTTAAAGCGTATTCGTGCTGGTATTGTAAATTGGAACCGCCCTATTACAGGTGCGTCAAGCGCTGCGCCATTTGGTGGCATCGGTGCAAGTGGTAATCACAGAGCGAGCGCCTATTACGCTGCTGATTACTGCTCATACCCTGTTGCCTCTGTTGAAGCAAACAAAGTAAATTTACCAGAAACCCTCGCGCCGGGCTTAATCATTAAATAATGACTAAATGGCTACACACCATTTAAACCAAATTAAGGAATTAAAAATGCACACAGATGTAAATGCCCTATTTGACAACCTATGGCAAAATTATTTATCCGTTACGCCTTCGGCGGTTAAGGTTCATGAATTACTCGGTTCAACGCAAAAAGATGATGTGATTAATGATCACATTGCATTGAGAACATTTAACCATGAGCACATTGGCCTTGAAAAACTTGCAGCCCACTTTTTAGCCGTTGGCTATAAAGAATGTGGCGAATACCACTTTGAAGCTAAAAAGCTTTACGCTAAACATTATGAGCACAGCGATCCTAGAAAGCCAAAAGTGTTTATCTCAGAACTTTTAGTTGAGCAATGCTCACCTGAGCTGCAAGCCATCGTCAATGATATGGTCGCCAATATCGATGCAGCAGCGGTGACTGTAGACGACTTTTTATATTCAGGCACTCACTGGCAAGTTAGCACCGAAATCTATAAAAAACTGCTTGCAGAAAGTGAATATGCGGCTTGGATGTCAGCATGGGGGTACCGTGCTAATCACTTCACGGTGAGCATTAATGAACTGGCAAAGTTTGATAATATCGAAACGGTAAACCAAGCACTAAAAGATGCAGGTTTTGCGCTTAATACATCAGGGGGTGAAGTTAAAGGTTCTCCAGAAGTTTTACTTGAACAGTCATCAACCCTTGCTGATGATTTTGCCGTAGAGTTCAGCGATGGCAAGATGAGTGTACCGAGCTGTTTTTATGAATTTGCACTTCGTTACAATAAGCCAGATGGCGAGCTTTACACCGGCTTTGTTGCCGCTTCTGCCGATAAAATTTTTGAAAGTACCAACGCACGTTAATTAATTACATAAAGCCCGCAAGGGCTTTTTTTAAAAAGACAAAATTAAAGTTTCTTGTTATTTTAATAATAACTAAAAGGAACTTGTATGAAAATTCTGCTACTCATTTACTTGGCTTTTATGCTGCCTTGCCT
Organism: Pseudoalteromonas sp. KG3; assembly: GCF_030436385.1. Lineage (NCBI taxonomy): Bacteria > Pseudomonadati > Pseudomonadota > Gammaproteobacteria > Alteromonadales > Pseudoalteromonadaceae > Pseudoalteromonas > Pseudoalteromonas sp. KG3. The sequence goes on along the minus strand of NZ_CP098524.1, from coordinate 432,372 downwards.
ATGCAAAGCAAGCTGTTACTTTTTTATCTTATGAATATTTTCTCACCGAAGAAGAAAAATCTATTGCTGATGAACGCTACCTTGCTGCTTTTACGCAAGCACTCAGCCATAAATTTAAAGTAGAGCAATACACAACCAATGCCGCTCGGATGCTAAAGCAGCTATCAACTCAAACCAATGTGTGTAGTTTTAACATATTGAAAACAACTCAGCGCGAAAAGCAATTTATTTTCTCTGCGATGCCTTCTTCTATGTTCCTACAACGCAGAGTATTTGGGTTAAAAGAAACGCTTAAGGATTTGCCTGAACAAGTTTCAATTTCAAAGTTACTCGCAAATAAGTACACCTTTGCCACTCTTACATCTACTAGTTATCAAGAACTTGATAGCATGCTGGCCATGTACCAACATCAAATCATGCCCATAATTGGTGCAGGTGATTTTTCCCGTTTAGCAAAACTACTCTTACACAAGCGTGTTGATATGATCATTGACTATGACATGAGTGTTAAACACTTTTTAACACCGCAGCAATATGCTGAACTAGATAGCCGTGAGATCATAGAATACCCAGAGTTCAATAGTGGCTACTTTGCCTGTAGCAGAACCCAAGTTGGCGCTGAAGTGATTGAGCAAATAGATGCACTCATGCAAAGTGCTAAAATGCACCAACCCATCAAGCAGTATCACTATGCTAGTTTTAAACCTGAAGTAGCTGCACGAATTATGACTATTTATAAGACCTATTATAAACCAGATACTTATAATGATTAATATTACTTATCGACAAAATAAAGCAAAAACAACTTCCAACCAAATGATTTTAAAATAAAAGATTTTTATTTCAGAAAGCAATTAGGTATTCGTATTAAAGGTTTATCGTTCAATGCTGGTTCGAAAACAGCAAGCCCGACAAAATACGTCAGTGCAATTGAAGCATGCAATTTAGTCATTAAGCAAATGACATTGAGCACACTCGATATTGGCGGCGGTTTCCTTGTGCCTTATAGCAAAGACCTACTGCCTATTGATGAGTTTTGTTAGCCAATTAACGATGCATTAGCACAGCTAGCAGAAACCGTGCGAGTAATTAATTGGCGAACCTGGCGTTTTATTGTGGCAAGTTGTGTAACCAGCTTAGCATCAGTGATGGGCCAAGCAATCCGTGAAGAACAAACCTTGGTACTATTTAGATGACAGTATTTACGGTTCACTCAGCGGTTTAAGATTTGATGAAGCACCATACAATAAAACAACATGGGGAGCGCGTTGGATCTATTTTAGCACGGCCAACCTGTGACAGCATTGATGTTGTGAATGATACAATTATACTACCAAAATTAAACAATAGGAGTTTGCTCATCAGCCGTATGATGGGTGCATATACTGCAACAGACTTTCATTTTTTTAAACCTGCTGAGGTTGTAGTGTTGAATGCACCGGTTCACAGCCAAGTACTGACTGGTTATTGGCAAGCTCTTGTTTCTTTAGCTATAGATACATTGCCTTGGACCTATATATCTAAAACTGCAGTTGTATATTACTGCGGTTATTTTATACCTTAAAGGCATAGCTAGTAATAACAATGTTCTAATTAACAAAACAATAACATCAATTTCTTAACAAGAATATTGATTCTACCGATTTAAAAACCATCCCAGAAATAATTTTACCCATTAAAAACAAAATGATAAGGGTGCATTACTTTATTATTTAGCCCTTTTCTCTGACACTATAGTTACCCACCAATCATAACCATTATTTAATAAATAACATTAATAAACACTGAGTAAAACCATACACAGCCGTCAATAAATTTACATTACAAAATCATTAAAGCTAAACATTTACTTTATTAACACTTGTGTTATTTTAATTAATGAAATGTGTATTAATTTCTAATAAAAATATTTAGGGAAAATATAAATGAAAAAATTCAACAAAAAATTACTAGCAGCAGCTGTCGCTGCAGCAGTTAGCATTTCGAGTAATGTATATGCCGCTGATACAGGTGGTTTAAAAATAAGAGTGACGGATAAACAAGGCCAGCCTGTAGCAGGTGCAACTGTATCTGCGAAATCTCCTGAAAGTTTAATTGGTAAGCAAGCTGTTTCAGATAGTAATGGTTATGTTTCATTACGAGGTTTAGACCCTTCAAGTCAATATGTTATTGATATTACCGGTGCATCGATTCAGCCCTTTGAAGCAAAAAATGTTCGCGTTATTACTGATAAAAATTTAAATTTGAATTACGCCGTTGACACTGGTAATGGTAACAATGACATTGAAAAAATAGTTGTTTCAGGACGTGCAGTTACTGCAATCGATACAACGTCGTCATCTACAGGTCTAGATGTAACGCTAGATATGACTGAATCACTCCCAACAGGCAGAAACTTTCAAAGCTACTTACAGTTAGTCCCTGGCGTTAAACCTTCAACAAATGGTAATCCATCATCTAAGTCAGGTGTGAACTATGTTGATATAGGCGGTGAAGCGGGTAGTTCATCTGATAACGTTTATTATATTGATGGCGTAAATGTTACTGATAATGCGGACGGTACAGCTGGCGGCAATATAAATTCAGAAATAATTCAAGAGCAGCAAGTTTTAACTGGCGGTATTGAAGCTAAATATGCTGGCGGAGCTGGCTTAGTATCTCGTGTTATAACTAAATCGGGCGGTAACGAGTTTCATGGTTCAATAAACTACTACTTCCAGAATGATAGCCTTGTTGGTGATTATGACAATGAATCAAAAAGTAAAAATAAGTTTTCGACCTATGATACTGCTATCACGCTTGGCGTGCCCTATTATTAAAGATAAACTATGGTTTTTTGCATCTTACCAGCTAAAAAACCGCGAAGACGATATAACGAATACAGAAACGGGTGAGTTTAGCCATACTGTAGAAGATGATACTGATTTAGGTTTTGGTAAAATCACTTGGCAGGCGACAGATAGAGATCGCCTTGTTTTCACTTACTTCAATGACCCAAGAGATTTATCAGGATCACGTTCAACAACAACCGTATATAACCGCCAAAGAACACAAAAAACTGGTGGTGACAATTATAAAATAGACTACTCTCATTCATGGGATGACTTTATTATTAATGCTGGGTATATGGAGCACGAAGCGGAGTTCTCTACTGTCGCTTTAGATAAATCAACACGCAGTGATATTGCTTTTTTAAGTACCTCACCTTCACAGTCACAAACAGATATTGGTGGTTTAGGTGCCGATACAATTCGTGAGCGAAATAAAAAAGCTGCTTACATAGATTTTACGTATTACTTAGACACTGACTTTGGTGATCATACTTTTGAGGCGGGCTATTCTGTAGAGACTAATGAGAATATTTCTAATAGTGTCTATAATGGTGGACCTCAATATAATTCAATAGCAGCATCAGACAGTGGCGTAACATTTGAAACATATGCGACGGGCCAATGGACGGGTGAGAAAGGATTAGCAGCGGCTGATTATACTCGTGTAGCGCAAGCTTTGAATGATAGTGGTAACTTACATGGCGCAGACCTAAATAATGATGGTGTTATTAGCGATGATGAAGTAAAAGCCATTGTTTTTGACAGTACTGCAAATAACCCTACAGGCGATGTAAACGCATACCAAATAGAGCAAGTTCAGCAAGCTACTTCAAAATTAGAAACCAAAGGCAAAATGGCTTTCTTACAAGACACTTTTACAATTGATAACGTAACGATAAAAGCAGGCTTAAGAGCAGAAAAATGGGATCATATTGCATCAACTGGTGAAACTATCTTTACTTTTGATTGGGAAGTTGCACCTCGCTTAAGTGTTATTTACGATATTTTTGGTGATGGTGACTCTAAAGTGTGGGCATTTGGTGGGCGTTACTACGACCCTCTTCGTACCGATATGACATCATTTGCTGGCAACCTCACAGGTTCAGTTCTTGAAGAAAGAGTTTATGTTAATGATGATTGGGTAACGTTTAGAACGCGCGGTGGTGCAAAACAGCAAGATGCATTTTTCTCGCCAAGTACAAAAACCCCTTATACTGATGAGTATTTAATTGGTTATTCTACTAACTTAACAGACAGTACGAACATATCAGTAACATATACCAAGCGAACTACCAAAGATATTATGGAAGATTATGACTTGAGTATTTATTCTGAAGAGGGCTACATGGCTGGTACAAGTCTTGAGTTGCCACTTTCTTATTTTGGTTACGATGAGAATCCAGGTTCAAACTACGTTATTGGTACACTAGCAGGTGCTAAACGAGATTATGAAGGTATTGAGGTCACGTTTAAAAAACTACGTGCTGATAACTGGTTTATGTTAGCGTCTTATACTCATAATGATGCTAAAGGTAACTCTAACTCAGATGGTAATGCTGATTTCCAAGGTGACTGGGAAATTCTAGATCCAAGAGCACCGAACATGTACGGTAAGCAACCTGGTAATGTAGAGCATCAATTTAAGTTATTAGGTACCTACTATTTCGACAATAATTTTGAAGTGGGTGCTGTTTATAATTGGAACTCTGGTACCCGCTATAGTAAAGCACAACTGATTTCAGGTCGTTATTTACCTCTACAAGTTGATGAAGCTTATGAATTTGGCGGTTATGAAACTAACTGGGTGGCTGACAACTCTGTCGGTAGTGAGGTTACTCCATCATACGGAACATTGGATATCCGCGTTAAATATACTCATGACTTTGATCAATATAAAGCCGAGTTTTTCTTAGATATTTTCAATATTCTGGATGACCAAGCCACTACAGTTGAGCAAGGATTAGCGAGTGGTGATGGTAACTTTGCATTTGGTGAAGCAACTGATTGGGTAGAACCGCGCCGTTTTTATCTAGGCGCACGTCTTTCATTTTAACGCGTAGATTCAAAATAATGGCTGAGACATTAAAAAATTAATTCTTATAAAGTCATTATTTAAATTATTAGCAATTTTAAACCCCAATTTTCGATTAGAAAATTGGGGTTTATTATATAATTCAATTAAATAGCGGTTTATAATCATTCTCTAACTGTTCAAAAGACAGGTTACCTATAAAGCGACCAAAACTGAGCCAGGTTGCTAAGCCGCGTAGATCTTTAAAGTGCGGTGGCACAAACTTAGGATCTTCAATCACGCCTAAATCATGTAGCTGTGATATTAGCCTAAAGTCATCAATTGAAATCTTACCAACGAGTAACAGGGGCAGTTGGTCAATGCGGCCAAGTTGAATGGCGACACGGATCAAGTTATACACCAACACAAAACCTTTGATATAAGCAATGTCTTTAGTAAACGGTAAACCTGTAGCAGTACTACCACGGAAAACTCGTTGCGCAAGGGTGTAACTTTCATCTTTACTTAATCCTTGCGCTACATAGTCTCGGTAAATATCGACAAACTCAGCGCCGTCTATTACCTTAGTAACGGCTTGGATACGATTAACAAGCTTAGCTAAACGCCGTGGTGTTGATTTAAGGGTGATGATTTCCGTCAATACCGCAAGGCCTTCTTGGGTCACCGTTGAACTTGGCGTGCCTTTACTCAAACAGGTTAAATAAGGTTGTGCTAACCCATTTTGCGTGGTGCCAACATGGATCCAGCCTTCATGGACTTCTAGAATATCGAGCTCACGCTGTGAAAATTTCACATCTTGATTAAGTTTGATATTGTTCGCGCCAGCTGCCGCATCGCTTACTATGCCATCACTGATGATCACTTCAACATCAATACCAGGCATGCTGACGCTCACTTGCTCCGTAAGAATTTTAACCGCAGCATCGGCATCAATATTTTTTGGATCATCCGGTAAAATGTCCGCAGCAAGCAGGTTCTTAAGTGGCAGTTCAAGCATATTTGCAAGCTCTGACAACGATGGTTCACCCGCATGAAAAAGATCTTTAGGGTGACCAAACAGTTCTACCGACAAGTCATGAAACTCAGGCGTACCACGGTATTCAAGCATATTGAGCACTGTTTTATATTCAGCACACATTTTACTCATATATTGAGTAATTGGGTTGAGTTGCCCGAGCTGGCTAATGATATTACGGTTTAAATCAGAGAACGCTTGGCGCAACTCACTGGGCACAAACCCTAAATCACGTTGTTGATAATAGGCTTTATCGACCAAAGGGTTCTTTTGGCATTTTTGCCTAAAAAACTCTTCTTTTATGCTTTTATCCCAATTAATCGCATCTAAAATACGGATCGGTGTTTGCAGGGCGATCAATCTATCTGATAATTCGCGAGTTTTAAGTAATAACGCCTTATCTATCATGCTCTAAGCTCATTAATGAATGAGCCTAGAGCATAGGCTAGATTTACGCGTTTTCAAAGCAAATTATGGTGTATTTTGTAGATTGACTGAGCTTGTGAAATCAGTAATACGATTTATTATTTTACCGTCTTTGTAAACTAATAATGTCGGTACTTTACTGATTTCATTATTGATAAATAAATCATTACCATAATCAATTGTTAAAGGGTGACTCACGTTAAACTTCTCTTTGTATTCTGTCACAGCCGCTTGATCTGTCCATAGTTGGCTAATTCTTGCTTCACTATCTACCCCCTGCTTGGCTAACGTGTTCATTTGCTGTTGAGCTGCAACACAATTCTTTGCCATTTCCGGGCGCGTATCTGCTAAATACCAATCACACCAGGTTGCTGTAAAGAGCACCGCTTTTAAGCCTTGTGTAGGAATATCTAAAGCAATAGCTGCCTGCTTGTTTGCTTCATCTAACAAGCGTGTTTTTTCAACCACACCATCATGTGATAATAACCGCAATGTATTATCGAGCGCTTTATCTGCCTCGTGTCCTTGGAAAATAACTTTGCCCGTTTTATCCAGTAGCACATGAAAAGGTGTACCAATAAACTGATAATGTTGAGCCACCTTACCTGTATCATCCGTCATGATTGGCATGGTTAAATTAAAGCGGTTTTTCACCGCAGCAACTGCAGCGGGGCCGTCATTGAGATCAATATTGATTGCTATCGTATCAATCGTATCCCCATATTGTTCATAGGCATGTTGAAAATGCGGCATCTGCTGCATACACGGTTTGCACCAGGTCGCCCAAAATTTCAAATAAACAGGTTTGTTACCAACAATTTTGCTCAGCTCGAATAACTCACCTTGTTGATCTTTTAACACTAAGTCCTCTTCATTTGCCAGCACGTTGTGAGAGCTTATAAAACACAAAACCAACAGTAGCAGCGTAGTATAATTAAATTTCATCGTTGTTCTCCCTAAAATAAATACACTTTAGCATGATGGCTAAATACCCTGATTGTAATTTTGCGACATAGCAAATTTTTTTCAGGCATTTATTATCACATACTATAAACTTAATATGACTTGGTTTCGTATTATCGATTGATAAACGTAATATTGGAGTAATTATGAAAAATGACATTGAAACAAAAGAGATTTTGTCAGTTTACGAGCATATTATTCAACATGGTGAAGCATGCGAGGATGGCAAGCATTATCAAGGAGTAACTGCATTTTCAGATATTGACGGCTACACCATTTATCTCAAGGGTAGCGGCGTGCAATTACGGTTTGGTTTTCATAATACTTATCATCTCGATTATGAACATGACAAACACAAAGATGACTTTCTCAAAAAGATAGAAAATATACTTAACGAAGTGTAAATATGAGTTTTAACAGAGTACGCCGTCAGCGCTCATCGGCCTGTTATAACAAGCATACAGATTTTATATCTAAAGTGGTTTCATCATTACGTGCTGATCCTTGCAAACTTGGTATTATTAAAAGTAATCTTGACGAGTATCGTAAGCAACGATTTCTTAAAAAAGGCTTTTTAACTGCAATTGAGCGATTCGACTGGGTATTCGAAGCATCCGATGATATAGAAGACATCTGTCAGCAAATTCTCGCGGATGACTATATAGGCAATCGCTTGCGTCGCTATCCGTTATTGTTCAAAGGTATTGTTGAATAAAATCAGTCGCTGATCGTACCTAAATGGTAAACCACCGTTTATAGATGATACTCAAGCTTAAAAATGATAGATTGCGGCAATTTATTATTTTAAGAGTCTTGCAATGTCAGAAGCCGTCGACAAAGCCAACTCAACCAATGAAGCTAAACCATCGGGATTATTTAACCGATTTTTAGCCTCTGTTGAGTTTTTGGGGAACATGCTACCCCACCCTATCACTTTATTTGCGTTATTTTGCGTAGCCATTATTTTATTCAGTGGCATCGCTGATTGGTTTGGTTTAAGTGCGATTGATCCTCGCCCAGTTGGCTCTGCAGGTCGTGAACCTGATGGAGTAATTGAAGTTGTCAGCCTACTAAGTGCTGAGGGATTACAACGTATCGTAACAGGACTTGTTACTAACTTTACTAGCTTTGCCCCTTTAGGCACAGTACTTGTGGCTTTATTGGGTGTTAGCGTTGCTGAACACTCAGGGTTACTTTCTGCGGCAATGCGTGGCATGGTGATGGGCGCCTCAAAGCGTTTAGTCACCTTTATGGTCGTATTGGCTGCTATTTTATCTAATACCGCATCAGAGCTTGGCTATGTGGTGCTCATTCCGCTGGCAGCGATGATATTTCATAGTTTAGGCCGTCATCCACTCGCTGGTTTGGCTGCCGCTTTCGCGGGTGTTTCTGGTGGCTATAGCGCTAACTTATTACTTGGTACAATCGACCCGCTACTTGCAGGTATCACCACACCAGCGGCTCAAATGATAGATCCTACATATCAAGTAGGCGCTGAAGCAAACTGGTATTTTATGATGATATCGGTGCTGTTAATCGCTGTATTAGGCACTTGGGTTACTGAGAAAATTGTCGAGCCACGATTAGGGAAATACAACCCAGACGAGGCCAGCGCCGATCTAGCAGAAAATAATATAGAAGGCCTCACAGCCAAAGAAAAATCTGGCCTAAAATGGGCTGGTGTATCGTTATTATTAGTATCGCTCTTACTAGCGTGGACCATTATTCCAGCCGATGGCATTTTGCGTCATCCTGAAACGGGGGAGTTTGCCCACTCGCCATTTTCAAAAGGGATCGTAGTATTTATCTTTATTACCTTTGGTATTCCAGGTTTCGTCTATGGTCGCGTTGTTGGTAGCATGAAAAACGACAAAGATGTGATCAACGCCATGAGTAAAAGTATGAGCTCAATGGGCATGTACATTGTATTGGTATTTTTTGCCGCACAGTTTGTAGCGTTTTTTAAATGGACAAACCTAGGCACTATTTTAGCGATTAATGGTGCAGCCATGTTGCAAGCATTAAACTTAACAGGCCCAGAAGTGTTTGTTTTGTTTATATTAATGTGCGCAGTTGTAAATCTAAGTTTAGGTTCATCGTCTGCACAATGGGCAATAACGGCCCCTATTTTTGTACCAATGTTAATGCTAATAGGCTACGCCCCAGAAACCATTCAAGCAGCTTATCGTATTGGTGACTCAGTCACTAATTTGATCACCCCAATGATGAGTTATTTTGGCTTGATCCTCGCGGTAGCAACAAAATACAAAAAAGACATGGGCATAGGCACTCTTGTCGCCACAATGCTGCCTTACAGTATGATCTTTTTTGTCGGGTGGGTTGCTCTGTTTTACTTGTGGGTGTTTGTATTTGGTCTGCCAGTAGGGCCAGGTTCGCCAACTTACTATACGCCATAAACCGGATTAACATTTAATGCCAGCACTTGCTGGCATTATTCATTCAGCTATTTGTTTTACTCTATAAAAAATCTACACTGTAACTAATCTAACTTACCTAGCACACTATGCCTTGCTCGAAAACGCTACTCATTCTAGCAATTACCTGCACGCCATCAACGCTTTTTGCGAACCCGACTAAGCAACTCGAATCCGCATTTGCAACGTCATTAGTTTTTACCGATGGTGACAGCATTACTTTAGGCTACGGAAATTTTGATCCTAATAAGTTTATTAGTCCACACCACAATGCAGCAAATGAAGTTGATTCTCTGGGTTTACGCAACCAACTCAGTGTATACGCTATTCCATTTGACTGGGCCTTGACTAAACCAGTTTTAGGCTATCAAACGAAGTTAGTCACCCAAGTCAGTTACCTACACCAAAAACAAAGTGTACATACCTTTGCTGACACATTACCTGATCTTAACTCTGAAATCATGCAAAGTGCCAAAATTGGCATTAGTTTTAAAAAACCGATTAGCTCAAAATGGTTTTATCAAGCTAGTTTTAATAGCCACTATATGCATTATCAAAATGACTATGCATATTTAAGTGAACAAAGTGAACGGCTGTTAAAACCACTTGTAGAAGGAATTTATACCAATGTGCAAAGTAATGCGGTAATTTTTAACCCGAATATATCGTTAATCTATCGTTTGCCCCGCGATTGGGGCTACTATGAATACAAACTCAACGTTAATTATTATTATGGCTGGGCATTGTCCCAACCTCAGCAATTAAATTCGATCAATCCAGAAAGCTGGCAAACCCAAAATGGCATAAAAGCTACCTTTAATATGTTTAAGTTTTATAACTTCCAGCAATCATTTTATGTCAAAGCACAACGTATTGATTTAGGTGCGGATAGTCAAAAACCGCTTGGTATAGATCATTTTTATGAATATGGTTTTGACGTATTATGGGATGTAACGAACTGGACCGATTGGTTCGAAAACTTTGGCATAGGGATAAATATTAATAATGGCAGCAAGTTAGATGGCGGCAGTATTGTATTTTATTTTAATGAGCTTTAACTTACTAAAATAAAAGTAATTGCATATTTTTTCTTACACTATAAAATACCTATAATATTGACATGGAATGTGAATACTTTGCGTACAACACGGTTTTTACGCAATGCCTCATAATTCCATTTATAAATTAAGAGGTGCTAATGTCACTCATCGATAAACTCCAATCTTTTAGCGTGAAAATTCAGCCTTTTTTAGATAAATTTGGCGCATATAAAGTGCATTTGTGTCCTGAGGTAAAAGGCCGCTTAACCAATAATGGTGAACCATTAGTCAATGTGAAAATTGAGCGCGGATTATATTTTAGTGATGGTAAAGCAAGAAAAGATAATACATATACCGATTCTCAGGGTAACTTTAATTTTCCTTGTTGGGAAATACGCTCTGATCAGCCTGGTATTCCGCTCGCCGAAATTCGAACAGGCCAAATGGTGAAGTTCGCGTATGAGAAACGAGAGTATTTACTTTGGGCTGCGACTCTTCATAACATAAACCCTATAAAAGAATATTTACAGAAACTAAAAGAGCTTAATGGGGAGATCAACAATGAAGAAGTTTTTTTAAATTCGATAATAAAGCTAATCCAAATATATTACTTTCGGCTACTTCTATTTGTAGATGGGATAAAGACTTTAGGGTCATAGATCCACAACTTATTGTTGATGAAGTTAATAATTTAGAATAAAACTCTGTATTTTTAATTAAGGAAGATAAATATGATTTCATTACTACCAAAGCAAGCCGCACACTTTGCTAATATTGCGTACGCAACCGCAGAACATGGGGGATTAAAAACGTCTGCGAGCTTTCCTTTTCTAAGCCCCATATTTAGTTTTGAGGGTTTAAATATCACTGCGATAAGCGGCTCTATTTTAGAACGAATCTTCCGCCATCACACCCCATTTGGCTGTATAGCTAAAGGAAAAACAGGCGCGTTTAAAGATCATTATGTATTAGCATTACGTGGTACAGCAAAAATGCGCGATTGTATTACTGATTTACACTACGCTATAGCGATAGAGCCAAATCTAAGCAACGAGTTATGATTGTTTTGATTTTCTCACCAGCATTCTGTACCATAAAAGTAATTGCATATTTTTTCTTACACTATAAAATACCTATAATATTGACATGGAATGTGAATACTTTGCGTACAACACGGTTTTTACGCAATGCCTCATAATTCCATTTATAAATTAAGAGGTGCTAATGTCACTCATCGATAAACTCCAATCTTTTAGCGTGAAAATTCAGCCTTTTTTAGATAAATTTGGCGCATATAAAGTGCATCTGTGTCCTGAGGTAAAAGGTCGTTTAACCAATAATGGTAAGCCAATAGACTGTCAGCTAATTTCCAGAAGTCTTAACTTTTCCGATGGTAAAGCCCGTAAAGATTTTACTTATACAGATCATAACGGTAACTTTACATTTCCTGAAAAAACAATTCGCTCTGATCAGCCAGGTATTCCTTTTGCTGAAATATTTACCAATCAAATAATTTGCACAAATTATAATAGTCAAAAATATTTACTTTGGAGATCAACTTTAACTGATATTCATCCAAGGCATGAGATTACTTTCAAGCTTTCCACTTTGAATGCAGATATCACGGATGAACAAATATGTTTTAATTTCAAAAATACACTTCACCCTCATGCGCCATTTCGCGCATCCAGCATTGCTCGCTGGGAAACAGACTTTAATATTATTACATCTAACTATCTTAGCGATTTAATAGACAATATAACTGAAAAATAAGGACTATATTATGTCTTCAGGAATGACGACTTTACCACCAGCCGTTGCAGCGAGTTTTGCAGCTATTGCATATGAGACCCTATCTCAAGGCACAATGAAAAACTCAGAAATATATACTGATCTGGAAGCTAGATTTACGTTCAATTCATCAGCTGTACAGGGCATTAGCGGCTCTATTTTAGAACGAATTTTCCGCCATCACACCCCATTTGGCTGTATTGCAAAAGGAAAAACAGGAGCGTTTAAAGATCATTATGTATTAGCACTCCGTGGCACAGCAAAGATGCGCGATTGTATTACTGATTTACACTGCGGTGTAGCAACAGGGCCTAACAATCAAAGTGTACATGCGGGATTTAATCAAACTTTTAATTCACTTAAATCACAGTTAGAACAATATTTTTCACAAAACCCTACAGCGCCTGTTCATGTAGTCGGCCACAGCTTAGGCGGAGCATTAGCGAATTTAGCCGCTAATTGGCTAAAGCAACGCTTTAAAGTACCCGTAAAACTGTATACTTTCGGTGCGCCGCGTGTTGGGCTATTAAGTTTTGCAAGTCATACTGAGCACGCTTTACAAGGGGTATATCGCTGTGTGCACGCAGGTGACCCTGTCCCTATGGTACCTGTTTGGCCTTTTGTGCACACCACGGACGAATATATTTTAAATTCAGCACCGAGTATCTCTCCTGGCGCTCATAGCATGACTAATCCAACCCCTGGATATTTAAATACTGCATCAAAATACAAAAGCTATGCTGATATTCAAAAAGGATTTGAGTTACGTCACCAAGAAGCTACTCGTCTTGATTTTGAAAAACGTCATCAAGCTCACTTTTCTGTTCGCTGGGCTAAGAAAATAGGTGCCGCGCTGCTCGACTTTTTAAATAAAAAAGGTGTATTGCATTCGATACAAGCAAGTGTAACGGGCTTACTAACTATTTATGATGCTATTGCGACCTATTTAGCAAATGAAATTGAAACAACTCAAACCTATGCAGCAGAGGTGAAAGGAATAGTAGGTCATATGTATGTATTTTGTGGCCTACCCGCAGGGAAATTTATAGATTTTAGTTATCGCGGGATCCGCTTAATTTTTAAGAAAATGCTTACGAAACTCTCTCAATTAGCTAAATTTTCAATCGAAATGGCTAGCCATACTGCTCCTCTACTTGTATAAACTTATTGTAAGCCAGCATTACAATGCTAATGCTGGCTTATTTAAAATTAGTCATGTAATCAAAAAATTACAGCTGCCACGCATAACTGAGTTTGGTGAAGAAAGTTCGTTGATCTCGCTCTACACTCTTTAATGAATCGTCTTGGTAGCCTTTATCTGAATAGCCTAGGTAAAACAAGGTTTGTGCATTGATTTTATAGGAATAAACCAGCTGACTACCGTAATCTCGGTTTATGCTATTAACATTGGTATAGTAAGCGTTTTGATTACGGTCGATATCCTCAAACTGTAAAATCAATTTCAGCATCGAGCGCATGTTAAATTTATAATAAACACGTAAATCAGTCAGATTCGCAGTAAAAACATTATCACCTTGTGGGTTATCTAAACGGCTGTAACTGTGCTCCAGCTGCACTTGCCAGTGATCATTTATATCCCACGTCAACTCTGGCTCTATGGTAAATAAATCACCTAACTGCTCATTGCTGTAATCAATTTTACTGCCAAATTCACTGTAAAGCGTAATGCGTAAATCTTTAGTTGGACTAAAACCACCGTAGATATAACCAATGTTTTGGTTATAGAAATTACCATAATAACTCTCATTACGGTGGATCAAACCAAACTCTAAGGATGACTGTAATTGCCCTTTTAAAAAGATATAACCTTCATATTCTTCCTCAAGCAAGCTGCCATCTTGTGCCCAGGTTTTATCCCAATCCAGATTGTAAGAATATTCAGTTATCATCTCACTGGCATCTAAGTACCAAGTTTGCCCACCGCCTAATAACGCTTTTTTATAATCCACTTTTGCTTGATAGCCAACGTCAGTACGGTAATCTTCACCAATATCCTCATAACTAGCAAATAGCTTATAATCTCGTTTCTCACGGCTAAATTCGAGCATATAAGCTTGATCTGATTGATTGTTCTCTAAGCCATAATTATCGACTAAAAAAGCAGAGTTTTTAGTGTCTGAAGTTGCAACTTGGTACAACACACTATCGGTTTGATTAAACCAATAACTGCCATCCACAGACAATACAGTATTGTGATAATCATTTGCTTCACGGTGGGTGCTCATTACCCCTATAGTGCCTTGCTCACCAAGATCATACTGGTAACGCCCAATTGATGATTTTGATTTTTCAGCTAAATTAGCAAAGCCAGAGCCTTGGTTGGTCGGTAATAAAATACTGGTATTTTCATCATCAGCGTACAAAAACGCATAGCTATGTGCATCCGTTTTCCCGGTTATTTTAGCCCCTAAGTCTGGCTCGGCAATCGTACGGGTATAAAGTAGTTCGAATAGGCTACTTTTAAAATATGACGCACCGTCTAAAAAGAACGGGCGTTTTTCAGCATAATAAATAGAGAATGTAGTATTTACGTCTAACTCTAAACTGTCTGTCTCTACCTGCGAAAAATCTGGGTTAATGGTGGCATTAATAACCGCATCTTGGCTGATCCCCCAACGTAAATCGAGTCCAGCTTCAGTATCAATATCACCATTTTGCCAATCCCCAGGTACAGCCTCTTTTACATCATTACGAAGTGCGGTCAAGGTCGGTGTTAATTGAATATTTTTACTGGGCTCCATGGCATTAAAGCCTGTGATTTTATCAAACTGGCAAAAGCTGCATTTCACATCACGGTCAAAACCGACATTAGACAACTGATAAAGTACCTCACGCGGGTAATTACGCCACAGCGCAAATCCCCATGTCATATCAGCTTTATTTTTAGGAAAGCGCAGTGCTGTGAACGGAATACGCATTTCAACCACATAACCTTGTTCGGTTATTTGCCCTGCGCTATCCCAAATCGCATCCCATGAAGGGTCTTCACTCCAACCGTCGGTATCTGTCATGCGCATATCACCTTGCGCACCAAGCGGGTTTACGTAAAACTCATAACCTGTTCGTTCATCATTAAAAGTATCGATCATTAGCGCAACGTTATCATCACTCCATAAACTATCACGGTCGCGAAGTGCGGCACGAATTTGACTCGGATCATTATCATAAGCAACAAGGCCAACATATAAATAGTTGCCATCTTCGTAGATATAAGCATCCGTTTTTACCGGTGGCGTGCCTTTTTCATTGGGTTCATTTTGATAACGCAATGGCACTAGTGTGGCTTGTTGCCAATGAGGTTCACTCAACTGACCATCAAGATCAATACCTTGATCAATATGTGCTAAGCTAAAATGTTGCTTTTCAGAGGCTTGGCTCAGTTCACTAAAAAGTGTAGAAAAAGACAACAAAAAAAGAAGAGTACATGGCTTTATTATTAATTTTAGATACTGCATAAACATCCGTTTAAAATTTAAATTACTCTTAATGAGTAAATAAGCTCACGAATTGTAATTCACGCAGGTACATTTGTTAATAGTTTGAATGAAAATATATAACAATTATTATATATTTAGGAGGAAAGTATTAGGTTTCTATTAACTTTAGCTTATCAGCTACACCATTCCATGTATCCGCATCTGCAGGGGCTGGCTTTACCTCAGTAATTCTTGGCCAAACTAGGGCTAGTTCCGCATTAAGTTCGGTAAACTCCTTTTGCGAGTCAGGTAATTCATCTTCTTGGTAGATTGCCTCAGCAGGACATTCAGGCACACATAACCCACAATCAATACAATCAATCGGGCTGATGGCTAAAAAATTAGGGCCTTCATAAAACGCATCTGCTGGGCACACTGCTACACAGTCGGTGTATTTACACTTTATACAGTTTTCAGTGACTACAAATGCCATTTTTACGTTTGCCTAACATAGCTTAAATTACAGCAAAGGATCATACCCAACCACAGTCAAAATACAATAAATAATCGCTGCCATCACAGCTTAAATTAACGTAAAATATTCAGCTATTGTGAGCATAGCGCACCAGCGACTGCTAAGACACCTAACAGAGATTAAATATGATACGTTTAACAGAAATAAAGCTACCTCTTGCTCATGACGAACACGCCATTGAACACGCCATTATCACTAAGCTCGGTATTGATAAGAGCCAACTCCATAGCTTTAATGTCTTTAAACGTGGTTACGACGCCCGTAAAAAAACCGCTATTTTACTTATTTATACCCTCGACATTGAGGTTGATAATGAAGCGCAATTATTAATTCAGTTTGCTAAAGACCAACATGTTAAACCCGCGCCAGATACTAGCTATAAATTCGTAGGCGAAGCTCCTGCAACAATACAAGAGCGTCCGGTGGTGATTGGTTTTGGTCCTTGTGGCCTTTTTGCAGGTTTAATTTTAGCGCAAATGGGTTTTAAGCCAATCATTCTAGAGCGCGGCAAAGAAGTGCGTGAACGCACCAAAGACACCTTTGGCTTTTGGCGTAAACGTACACTTAATACCGAGTCAAATGTACAGTTTGGTGAGGGCGGCGCAGGAACCTTCTCTGACGGTAAACTTTATAGCCAAGTTAAAGATCCAAAGCATTACGGTCGTAAAGTGATCACTGAATTTGTTGCCGCAGGGGCACCAGAAGAAATTATGTATGTCAGCAAGCCACACATTGGTACTTTTAAGCTTGTTACTATGATTGAAAAAATGCGTGCAAGTATTGAAGCTCTCGGTGGTGAAATCCGTTTTAGCACCCGCGTTGATGATATTTTACTTGATGATGGCCAAGTCACTGGCTTAAAACTATCTACGGGTGAACAACTTAATACCCGTCATGTGGTGCTTGCGGTAGGCCACAGTGCCCGTGATACCTTTAAAATGGTGTACGACAAAGGCATTTACGTTGAAGCCAAGCCGTTCTCAGTGGGCTTTAGAATCGAACATAAACAATCAATGATCGATGAATGCCGCTTTGGCCCTAATGCCGGCAACCCCATTTTAGGCGCCGCGGATTACAAACTTGTGCATCATTGTGATAATGGTCGTACTGTTTACAGCTTTTGTATGTGCCCAGGCGGTACTGTGGTTGCAGCAACTTCTGAAAAAGGCCGTGTCGTTACCAATGGTATGAGCCAATATTCACGTAACGAACGCAATGCCAACAGCGCCATTGTGGTAGGAATTTCACCTGAAGAAGACTATCCGGGTCACCCACTTGCAGGCATTGATCTGCAACGTAAATTAGAGGAGCAAGCCTATGCGCTCGGCGGCAGTAACTATGATGCCCCAGCACAGCTTATTGGCGACTTCTTAAAGGGTAAAGATTCCAGTGATTTAGGTGATGTAAAGCCTTCATATACACCGGGTATTAAACTGACTGATCTGGCTAACGTGTTACCAAAGTATGCAATTGATGCCATTCGTGAAGCAATTCCAGCCTTTAACAAACAAATTCGTGGTTTTTCATCGAACGATGGCTTATTAACTGGCGTTGAAACCCGTACTTCATCACCAATTTGTATTAAACGCGATAAAAGCATGCAAAGTGTCAATACTCAAGGCTTATATCCTGCTGGTGAGGGCGCCGGTTATGCTGGAGGTATTTTATCGGCTGGTATTGATGGCATAAAAGCCGCTGAAGCACTGGCGCTATCTATGCTTGAGAAACACAGCTAAAAAAGCTTAGATATAAAAAAGCCTGAATTACTCAGGCTTTTTTATACTTTAAAATAACTAAGTGTTATTTCTTAAGCTTTAATTTTTCACCCTTAAGTGACTTACGCACACCAGAAATACGAGCACGATTCTTAGCTCGCGCTTCACCGGTTGCTTGACCAGATGGTTTATTTGAATGGCTGCGACGTAGATGCGACGGTTTTTTACCAATTTTATCAATCAATACTTCACGATTGCTTACTTCATAACCCGGCAAATATTCACGCTGAATTTTTTGACCGATCAAAGTTTCAATTTCAAACAACATGTTTTCTTCTTCGCGGCTAACAAATGAAATTGCTTGACCTTGTTTACCGGCACGCCCCGTACGACCTATACGGTGTACGTAATCTTCAGCAAGCCATGGTAAGTCAATATTAATTACACGTGGTAAGTCATCAATATCAATCCCGCGAGCGGCAACTTCTGTAGCCACTAATACGCGAACTTTACCCGCTTTAAAATCACTTAAAGCGCGACGGCGGTTGCCTTGGCTTTTATCACCATGACATACAGCAGCTGGGATACCATCAAGGTTTAATTCTTTAACTAGTTCATCAGCCGTTTCTTTCATGTTGACAAATACCAGCACTTGCTGCCAGTTTTTCTTACCAATAAGCTCAGACAACAACTCTTGTTTACGACGCTCTTCCACAGGATATACCACATGGTGAACGGTTGCAGCAGTGCTATTTGTTTGATCAACACGAACAATTTCAGCTTGCTTGAGTACTTTACTAGCAAACTGTTTAATTGCCGCTGGGAATGTTGCAGAGAACAACAAAATTTGGCGATCTTCAGCACAGCCATTGATCACGGTTTGCATATCAGTGATAAAGCCCATATCTAGCATACGGTCAGCTTCATCAAGTACTAAGTGCTGTACATTGGCAAGACTCAAATTACCTAAACGAATATGATCAAGTAAACGCCCTGGCGTTGCGACAACAATGTCTACGCCGGCTTTTAGACCATTTGCCTGACCAGCAGTATTTACACCACCAAATAAGCTCACAACTTTAAGCTTGGTATATTTAGCAAAATCAGTAAAATTATTGGCAATTTGCTCTGCAAGCTCACGTGTTGGTGCAAGCACTAAGGCACGAGGCGCATTGGTTTTTGTGTATTCAACTTCAGATAATTTTTGAATAATAGGTAACGCAAATGCAGCTGTCTTACCGGTGCCTGTTTGGGCACTGGCTAAAACATCTTTGCCTTTACGCACAGCTGGAATAGCACTGCGTTGAATGGGCGTAAGGGTGTGATAGTTAAGTTCATCTAACGCCTGAAGAAGTTCAGGGGCAAAACTAAAAGATTTAAAATTCATGCTGTATAACCTACGGCCACATTATCAAGGGTCGCAAATTATACAGCAATTTAAGAAAAGCCGTTAGTTATAACTTAACTAAAGTGCCTTTTAATGCCACACCAGCCATCAAAGCACCAGCTCCACATTCATATTCTGTGCTGCTAACAAACTCACGCTTTTTATAATACGATTGAATATTCACTACCGCATTCATGCCTTCTTTGACTGCACGCTCTTGTAAGGCTTTAAGCGCACTGAGCATTACCCATTCACAAGCTTCACGGTCACTTTTATTAAATGCGTTAGTTTTTTTATTAGTGATCACTTCACCATATTTACTACTTTCTTTCGTATGTACTTGATCAGCAAAATAAAGCGGGATATCTAATAACGCCTCTTTTGCTTTACTCGTTTCTAAAAGTGATTGGATCGGGTATTTACCAATATCATCACGCGCTTCAACCGCAGTGATAGTGAGAAGTGATGAAGCTAAGAGTAAGCTAGTAATTAATTTCATTTTATTTTCCTTGTTGTGTATAGAACTTCCAAGCAACTCCAAAACCAAACGAGATATTACTATCTTGTTTCACTAAGGGACTACGTTGCTGTTTACTTTGTGCTAAGTGGTGATATTTTATAAACCCACCGAGCCAATATTTTTTACTATCAAAATTAAGTCCGATTGATAGATCAGCACCAGAATAGCCTGATTGCGTATTAAACTGTGAACGTTCATTGCGACTATCAAGTGCTGAAATGCCATAGTAATAATCTAAATACCGATGATCAGCAAAATTTGCATTAGCTCTTACACTGGTTGTTACTTCATAACCCGAACTAACTATAAGAGGGCTTTCAAAATAAATACTTGGACCATATCGCCAACCCGCATTAGTCACGGAGCTAAAATCAGTCGCCATCGCTTTACGAGTAAATAAACCGATAGAGAACTGTTTTGCTGTTTTTGGAGCGCCAATAAAATAGTAATTTAATGACGGGCCAAGTTCAAATACCCAATCTAAATCATCCATCCCTTCTCGTGCTTGATTCTCTTCACTGTCTACGGCTAAACTGACACCTGCTGATATATCTAAGTGTAAACTTTCGTTATGCCATAGGTAACCCGTAAAGCTATTACGGTCAACATCTAGATCATCACTTTGATAACGAATATAAGGCACTGGCATTATATATTGCTCACTCTGATCAGACCCTAAGTAATGCGGAATATCAGCAATAAAGACACCACCCCCAATTTCGAGTTTAGATGCAGCAGAACTCATCGAGCTAAATAAGCACAGCAATAAAACCAACCAAGGCATGTTATTCACCTTTGAAGCGTTTAAATATCAATGAAGTATTAATACCACCAAACGCAAAATTATTGCTCATCACATAATCAGTATGAATTTCTCGCCCGTGTTGGGTAATATAATCTAAAGGCGCACATTCGTTATCAACCTCGGTCAAATTAATAGTTGGTGCAAACCAATTGTCTGCCATCATATGAATACTAGCCCACGCTTCAATTGCGCCACAAGCACCGAGTGTATGACCTAAGTAACTTTTTAATGAACTAATTGGTTTAGCGCCTAGCGCATTAAACGTTGCATGAGATTCAGCAATATCACCTCTATCCGTAGATGTACCATGTGCATTCACATAACCAATTTTATCGGCAGCTAAATCAGCATCTTGCAGTGCCATTTCGATTGCCACTTGCATTGTTTCAGAAGTGGGCTGCGTAACATGTTGGCCGTCTGAATTACAGCCAAAACCAACAATTTCAGCTAAGATAATTGCTCCACGAGCTTTAGCGTGTTCGTATTCTTCTAAAATCAATGTTGACGCCCCTTCACCAATTACCAAACCATCCCGGTTTTTATCAAACGGACGAGGTGTTTGCTTTGGCGTATCATTTTGCGTACTGGTGGCATATAAGGTATCAAAAACAGCGGCTTCAGTAACACACAACTCTTCAGCACCGCCAGCAACCATTAATTTTTGGCGACCAAATTTAATTGCTTCATAGGCATAACCAATACCTTGTGAACCAGATGTACACGCAGAGCTTGTGGTTATCACTCGGCCTTTTATCCCAAAAAATACGCCAACATTAACCGGAGCAGTATGCGCCATCATTTGGATATAACTTGTTGCTGTCACCCCGTTCATTGAACCTGTGTCCATCATTCTACCAAACGATACGAGTGGTTCTGTTGAGCCGATTGAAGAGCCATAAGAAACCCCAGTTGAACCATCCGTTAGTGCTGGGTGTTCGAGCAGTTGTGCTTGCTCGAGCGCACGTTCAGTAGCAACCGTTGACATCAGTGAGACACGTCCCATTGAACGGACTTTTTTACGAGAATAATGTGCAGGGCGATTAAAATCTAATACTGGTGCGCCTAAATTGGTATTTAAACCATCAATATAACGCCAATTCTCCATGCGTTGCACTGCATTTTCACCTTTGATCAACGCAGCTTTAAAATCATCCCAGTTATCACCTAACGCGGTGATCGACGCCATGCCTGTTACTACTACCCGTTTCATTACGCCATACCGCCATTTACTTGAAGAACTTGACGTGTGATGTAACTTGCTCCGTCAGACATCAAAAAAGACACCGCTGCCGCGACTTCTTCTGGGTTACCCATGCGATTCGCTGGGATCATTTTAGTCATTTCTGCAACAGGTAAATCATCAGTCATTCCCGTATCAATCAGACCTGGAGCTACACAGTTTACTGTAATTTTTCGTTTTGCAAGTTCAACAGCCAAAGCTTTAGCAGCACCAATAACTCCTGCTTTTGAAGCGCTGTAATTCACTTGACCGCGATTGCCCGCCACACCAGATACCGATGACATAGCAACAATACGACCACCTTGGCGGGTACGTACCATTGGCATCACTAATGGGTGCAGTACATTATAAAAGCCATCAAGGTTGGTATGAATAACACTATCCCACTCATCATCTGTCATCGCAGGGAACGCGGTATCAGCCGTAATGCCAGCATTACATACAACACCATAAAAAGCGCCGTTTGTTGCTACGTATTCATCCAGCACGGCTTTGGCTGCAGCTCTGTCAGCTACATCAAATTGTAAAATATCGACAGCCACACCCAGTGCAGAAATTTGCGCTTTAACTTGCTCAGCAGCTGCCAAGCCAGATCGACAATGTAAACTTATATCAAAGCCATCTTTAGCCAGTTGTAAAGCCACTGCTTTACCTATACCTTTACTTGAACCTGTGACTAATATACGTCTTGACATTATAGTTGCTCCGCTAAAAATTGTTCTGGGTTTTCTGGTTGAAATACATTGATTTTGGCATCAACTAACACGCGCTCACCTTCTTTAATTACACATTCAAATGCGCTTAATCCATTCGCTTCACTGTAGAGTTTTACAACTTCAATGGTTAAAGTGCTATGTAAATTAAATCCAGTGCAATGCATTTGGTATTTACGACTACTAACTAAAAAACCAATTGCTACTTCTGAGCCATTATCAAGTTGATTTGCATTAGCATATGCCGCAATCGTTTGTGCCATATATTCAATTCCTACATGGCTTGGGACAGACTGAGTATCGACATTATAAAAATTACTTTGTGAAGTGATCATGACCGAGCAAATGCCCGTGTCTTCATCATATTTATCTAAACTGTCGATCAAAATCATTGGCGCGGTATGCGGTAATACATTTTCAATTGGGTGCATTGTCATTACTTATAATCCGATTAATACACTAACGTTGTTGCCACCAAACGCAAACGAGTTTGACAAACAAGTGGTTATTTGGGTTTTTTGTCGTGCCCCAATAGGCACTAAATTGATTGCAGGTAAACTCTCATCCACTTGAGCATCCCAAACATGAGGGGCATAGTCGTAACCACCGAGTAACAACCAGCATAGACCAACCTCCGTCGCCCCAGCAGCACCCAAAGTGTGGCCAATCATACCTTTTGTTGAGCTACATGGAGTGTTAAGCCCAAATACATTAGCATGGGCAATGGCTTCCATTTCATCATTTTTAGGCGTTGCCGTACCATGTAAATTTACATAATCAACATCACAGGCTTGATAACCAGCAACAGCAAGCGCATTACGCATAGCTACCGCGGCACCTTCACCTTGAGGATGAGGCGCAGACATATGGTGAGCATCGCTTGATTCACCAACAGCTAACAATTTAACTTTGCCATGCTTTTGCACAATGCATAATGCGGCAGCTTCCCCCAAATTGATGCCATCACGATTGCGGCTAGATGGGTTACACACCCCAGCAGACGTTGATGCCAGAGCTGCAAAGCCGTTTACAGTCATTCCACATAAACTATCCACACCACCGACAATAGCTGCATCGGCTAAACCTGCACTTATTATTTCTTGCGCAGTAGCAAATGCTTTAGCACTGGATGAACAGGCTGTTGAGAGTGTTAAAGCCACGCCTTGTAAACCTAGTTCAGTGCGAATAAATTGCGCTAAATTATCCATTTCTTGCTGCTGATAATGATACTCAACAGGGAAAGTTCCTTGCAGCTGATATGTCTGTATTGCTTGCTCGCCTTGCGCAATACCAGAGGTACTGGTGCCAACTATCACAGCGATACGCTTGGCACCGTATTGCTGTGTAAGTGCCTCAACGGGGTCATGCAGTTGTTCAAGTGCCAACGCAGCTAACTGGTTATTACGAGTCTGAAATTCAGTCGCATGCTTTGTTAATGTTGGTAAGTCGCCTTGTACTGCACCAACATATACCGACCCTTCATTGAACAAAGTATCATTAAGCACAATACCCGCTTGGCTGCCAGCTAGTAAGTTACGTTTGATACTTTGATTATCACGCCCTAAAGCGTTGACCATAGCGTAATGGCTAATAAATAGCGGTTGTTGCATATTAATATTCTTCTAATCGTTCTATTTTTAAGCGGTAATTTTGCTCTAACTCATTAAGCTGAATCAGCACGCCATTATACGTGATTTCACGAGTCAATGTCTCATTACGATAAAATCGTCGTGTTAATTGACCTGCAATGTTGCGTTCAATAACACGGTTATTATCACGCATATGTTGTTCAAGCAAAGCAATTGGCCAAAAGGCACTTTGCATATCGTAGATGATTTTTCTACCGTCAAGCTCTACACCTAAACTATTTGTACTCGTTAATTTCTGTGTTTGAGTATCAAACTGTAACTGTGTTAATGGCACACCTTCAAAACTTACAGCAGCAATCTGGATTAGGGGACGCGCAAACTCCGTCGATACTAGCATCGATTGCTCAACGAGCCCCGAAAATTGAAATCGCTCTAGCCACCCACCACCATTTAATGAATCAGGTACTGGCATCAAATCAAACAAAGGCAGCTCACGTTCCGGCTTACTCGTTAAATGACAAGCCGCTAGACTAAATAACAACGCTAGATATAAAGCAATTTTAATAGCACGAGGAATAAACAACATCTTATATAGTACTAGCTGTTTCAGGTTCACAAATTTGCTCTAAAATACGTAGACCACGCCCTGTACTTTTCACAAACGGATTATTTTTATCCCATGCATAACCGGCTAAAATTGAACAGATCATCGCTTTTACATCCGGTTGCCCATCAGCAAAGAAAATTACCGATTGTAATGAAGTGTCGTACCATGCATTTACAAAATACTTAAAGACTGAAATCCCCTCACGTAGTGGCACTTCATATTCGTTTTGCCAGTCAATATTTTCACCATTGAGCTCTTTAACTACAAGTTCGCACGCTTGCACAGCAGAGCGAAGTGCAATGGTAACACCGGAGGAGAATACCGGATCTAAAAACTCACCGGCATTACCTAATAATGCAAAACGATCACCATATAACTGTTTTACATTGGAAGAATAACCACCAATGGTACGCACTTGCGCGATGATTTCAGCATCAGCTAACAAAGTAGACAAGTTATCATCTTCGCTGATGAACTTTAACAAAGTTTGCTCAAGTGATTGATCAGCTTGTTCAATTTGTCTTGTTTCTCCAACCACACCAACACTTACTGTACTATCACCAAATGGGATCAGCCAATACCACACATCAGCCATTGTAGGATGTACTGTAATTAAAATTTTATTACGGTCAAATTTAGGACAATTAATATTGTCTTTAAAATGTGTAAAAATAGCTTTGCGTTGTGCTAATTCACTTGGCTCTTCAAGACTAAGTAGCCGAGGCAGTACTCGTCCAAAGCCACTGGCGTCTAAGGTAAAACGGGCAGTAATTTTACTATGTTGCTGAGTTTTTAAATCAGTGACTTCAATACACGTCCCTTGCCCATTAGTAGTGAAATTTGTAACCTGTTGAGCAAAGCGAATTTCCGCACCTTGTTTGATAGCTTCATCCGCTAGTAGATTATCAAACTGAGCACGTTTAACTTGATACGTCGTGCCAGGGCCTGGGGTAAATTTTTCCTCAAAATTAAAGTTGGTATGATGACCACTACGAAAAAATGCTGCACCATTTTTAAACTGAAAACCAAGTTCATCTGCATTATCTAGCAGTGTATCAAGCATGTTGGCTTGACGCAGATAATCCATAGATTGCGGTAATAAACTCTCGCCAATAGAAAACCGAGGGAACTCATCTCGCTCAACTAAACAGACACGTAAACCATGTTGCATAAGTAAACACGCGGCAACTGTCCCTGACGGGCCAGCACCAATGATAGTTACATCAAAATCAGTAGATACCATTAAATATTCCTTTTTGATACGAGAGCAAGGCGCGGAGCAAGCATAAACACTACTACCACACCAATAAATACAGTAAAACCAAACTGACGAACAGCAGGCGTAGAACTAACAATTAAAATTGCAAATACCAACAATGAGCTCAACGCTGATATGAACGTAGTAAGGGTAATCTTTTTACAACTCCCATGCTCAGCATAGAATACACAATAGTCTAAACCCAGGGCGAGAATGAGTATTCCTGCCACGTAATTAAAAATGGTTAATCCATCAAGAAACCATGCACTCAGGAGCAATGCAATGAGCATAGCAAGCACTGGACGACTCACAGCGATGAAGGCGTCAAATAATCCATAACGCAGCCAAAACACCATCATAGCGGACGCCAAAGCAAAAGCGTAAATAACGATTAAATGGCCTCTAAACTCCCCAATTTGCTGACTAACATCTGCTACTTTATCTACAAATACAACACCTTCGTAATCTTTAAGAGTACTTTTAAGCAGAGTAGCATCTTTAATTCCCTGCAGTTTAATAATGCTGTAATAGCGATTATTGATCTCAAACCACTGGCCATTGAACAAAGGAGCAATTGGGCTTTTTTGCCACGTTGCTATATCCAGCTGAGTCTGTGGCTTATTTTGTTGCCACTGTGGGTGTCCAAGCACCCCATTTAGTTGCGAAAATAATCCGTCCTTTTGTGCCTGAGCAACTAATTGCTGAGATTTTTTTTGTGCGGCTATTGACGGCAACCATTGGCTAATACTGGCATAATCAGTAATAACTTGACGTTGTTGCAACTCGTCCAGTACTGTTAAAAACTGTTCACTACGTTGTAATGTTTGTTGTGCCGAATCCCCTGCAACTAAAATATAAGGACTATCCCAGTGAACATTAAGTATCTTGGTAATTTGTTGTTGCTGTGCGATTAAATCAGCAGAGCTTTGATAAAAACTACGCGGATCGTCATTATTTTTTACACCAACTAAAACAGCCAGTAACACTATTACTGCCACAACTTGCCACGCAATATGCGTACGCTTATCAAGTAGAGTTTGTTGGACACGATTCAACTTGCTAATAATATTTGGAATTGGCGCTGTGTGTTTTGAAAGTACAGCCGAAAGGCTCGGATAGACGAGTAATACGGTTAATAAAGCACCTAGCAAGCCGGCGATCGTAAACACGGCAATTTGTTGAAATAATCCCAATGGTGTAAACACTAAAATTAAGTAGCCTGCCGTTGTAGTAATAAAACCAAGTAATAATGAACTGCGAATGGCTAATAATGGGTTGTGCTGATTGAGCTTACTAAAACGTAGCTCACTCAAAGCATGAAAGCTGTAATCTGCTGCAATACCAATTAATGTCACTGCAAAAACTAAGGTTAGAATATTCACCTCAGTAAAAAATAATCGCAATGCAATGTAGCCGTATAACATACTAATTGCGATCACAAACAGCGTACACAATACACTCAGTATACTTCTATAAATTAATAAAATAAGCAATAAAGTGGCAACAAGAGAGATCCCACCAAAAATTGCCATTTCTGCTTGTGCGCTGTTACTAGCACTGGCTGTAAAAAACGCAGCACCAGTTACTAAATATTCAATACCAGTAACATGTTTAGTATTAAGATGTTTAAGCTCATTCACTTTAGTAGCAATGTTGCTGGCAACATTTAAGTCAAGCCCTGTACCTGCACTCACAAAATTAACTAATACATAGTAAATATCCTCACCATGCTGATTTTGTTGTTGCGCAGTTAAATAGCCATGCTCATGTTTAAGTGCGCTGGTCGGCAGACTTTGTTGATTGAAAAAATCAGCTAAACTTAAACTTGGATCACTTTCAAGTGTTGCTGCCACCCAAGGCGAGCCAATGTCACTAAGTAGACTAAATTGATAATTGAAGATAGTTGGTGCATCGTTACTTTGTAGCACTGTGCGATAAGCGCTACTGACAAATGCATGTTGATACAACAAATAATGATCGACCACATTGTTTAGTTTTGGTAACGCAGGAAAATTAACAGTGACATCAATACCATTGATTTGAGAAAGTATTGCTGCAGCCTGCTCAGCATGTTTTATAGCAATATCACGCTGTGGATGGCCCACCAGCAAAACATGTTGGCGTAATTGACTCTGCTCAACTTGTTCACTAACTAAACGGACATCATCAGATTGCTCAACCGTAAATATTTTGTTGATATCTGCAACCACTGTAAATGACTTAAACTGCAATAAAAAGATCAGTAGCACTAATAGCAAAAAAAGCTGAATGAGCCACAGCAATAATTTATTACGTGTACTGCGTGATTTAATCGTTAAGCTTAACGGCATCCATGTCACCTTGGTTAAGCTCCTTGCTTGTGATCTGCATCGTAATTTCTGTTTGATTATTCTGCTGATCGGTTATCACTATATTGCGCTGGCTGTCATCACTTGCACATAATTTTACTTTGGTAAATAAATTAGCGATTTCTGGGAGTACTGGGATCAACTGATAACACTGAGGATCTAATAATGAAATCTGCCAGTCGCTGTTATCAATATTCCCACTGAGCAGTTTAGCCAACAGTTGATTGAATTGTTTCTCTTGCGTTACTATTTGATATTGCTGCTGACTTTGTAAACGACTATAAATACCAGTCGGTAATAATAACATTTCACTGCTGACAGGTGTTAAGGTATGCCAGTATACATGTTGACCGTAAATCACAAACTCACCTTGTGATTTTATCGCTCGCTTTAAAAAAGTGAACTGTTTAGCTTGGCTAAATTGCCCTTTAGCTTGGACAACTTTAAAGCGACTAAAGTCATGTGCGCTTGCTTGGCTACTTAATAGCAGGGTCAGCACAAGTAAAACAATCATCATTTTATGCCACATAAACGGCCACTTTATCGGTAAATACCACGGGTGATTCAAATTGTAGCTCTTGGTTTTCTAAATCAAGAGCAACTTGTATTGTATATGCTTTAGTAAGCACTTTATGTGTATCCAAACATTCAATTCGATAATCAATTTTGAGCCGTGTTTCATACTCAACCAAGTTGGCATAAATACGAATACGCGAACCAAATTTAGCCGATGCCACATACTTCAAACGCATATCAACAATCGGCCACATATAGCCTGACTCTTCCATCACATTGTAATTGTAACCAATTTTATCAAGTAGCGCACAACGAGCCTCTTCTATGTATTTTACATAGTTACCATGCCAGACAATACGCATTGGATCAATATCATAAAACGGCACTGTCATGTCTACAAAGGCACATACAATTGC
The DNA here is from genome assembly GCF_030436385.1 of Pseudoalteromonas sp. KG3. Lineage (NCBI taxonomy): Bacteria > Pseudomonadati > Pseudomonadota > Gammaproteobacteria > Alteromonadales > Pseudoalteromonadaceae > Pseudoalteromonas > Pseudoalteromonas sp. KG3. The sequence goes on along the minus strand of NZ_CP098524.1, from coordinate 402,753 downwards.
GTTGGATTTTTTCATTATATACCTTTACTTCTGGTACAGGGTCCAACGTTGAGTTTGAATATACTCAATCGTTTGACGCAGTAACTTATCAGTTGGGCGATCTTCTTCTAACAATTCAAAAAAGCTGGCAACATCATCAACCATAGCAGTGATCTCTGGGTTAAGTGCTGCGGCATCGATTTCATTATTTAAAATACGAATACGCACACCTTGTACCGCAGCCAATAAAGTAGCAGCGAGTACTTGCTCTGTTAATTGTAAAATACGCAAACAATCACGCGCTGCGATTGTACCCATACTAACTTTATCTTGGTTATGACATTCAGTTGAACGAGAAAAAACACTCGCCGGCATCGTCAATTTAAGCGCTTCAGCCGTCCATGCTGAGCAACCAATTTGAATCGCTTTAAAACCATGATTAATAAAACGACGTTCACTTGATGCCGCACTTAAATTAGAGGGTAAACCGTGATTCATTTTTACATCAACTAAGGTCGCAATTTGACGATCAGCAAGATCAGCTAAATTTGCCACACAATTTTTCATTGAATCCATTGCCATCGCAATATGACCGCCATAAAAATGCCCCCCATGGAGCACGTGCTCACCAATACCATCGATAATAGGATTATCATTAGCACTGTTAAGTTCATTTTCAATCATACTACGCAGCCATGGTAGGCTGTCTTCAAGCACACCAATCACATGCGGCGCACAACGGATTGAATAACGATCTTGTAAGCGATGTGAATTTCGTGGGTGTTCAACATGGTTTAAATCATGTTGAATACGGCTGGCAACATTCTGCTGGCCTGGATGCGGTTTAACACTGAATAAAATATCATCAAAATGATTACTGTTTCCTTTCAGCGCTATACTTGATAATGCTGTAATTCGAGTCATCAAACGACTGGCGTATTCAGCCCTATCATAAGCTTGACAAGCAAGCGCCGTCATCACTGCTGTGCCATTCATAATGGCAAGCCCTTCTTTTGGGCGTAGCGTAATAGGTTGTAAACCTTCCGCTTTAAATGCCTCTAACGAGTTAATAACGTGGCCTTTATAATAGGTATCGCGCTCACCTATTAAGCTACCAGCCACATACGAAAGTGGCGTTAAATCGCCACTTGCGCCTACTGAGCCTTCTTGGGGGATCACCGGGATGATATCGCGGTTGATCATCTCAACCAATAACTTTAATAAATCCCAACTTACGCCTGAATAACCTTGCGATAGCGACGCTAAACGAGCCGCTAAAATCAACTTGCCTTGCTCTGGGGTAAAAAAGTCCCCAAGTCCACAACCATGAAAACGCGTTAAATGCATAGGCAACTCATGCACTAACGACAGTGGGATCTCAACAGTACAAGAATCGCCATAGCCCGTAGTTACGCCATAAATATGACCTTCTTCAGCAAGCAATTTGTCTAAAAACATCACTGCGCTATCAATTTTTTCAGCGAAATGACTATCACCCGATAATGCAACTGCACGGTCGTCTTTAACAACACTAATAATGTCTTCGATAGTTAAACGGCCTGCGCCAAATAATAGGTGGTTTAAATTATTATTTTCCATTTACTGCTTTCTCCAGATATTTAGCTAGGCTTTGAATCTTTGTCTGTGGCTTTTTGCCAAAAGTTAAAAAAATTGTACCATTGATAAGGCGCTTTCTTACAATGAAACTCAAGCCTTTGGGCAAACTTAGTTGCCATGGCTTGAAAGTGCACTTGGCGCTCTTTACGCTTTACTTTGATTGGATCGGCAAATTTCTCAATATAGGTTCTATAACGCCCTTGTTCGTTAATACAGAACATTAAAAACACTGGGCATTCCATTATATTAGCAAGCGCGAACGGGCCGACAGCAAATGGTGCATCTTCACCTAAAAATGGAGCTTGGTGAACGCTAGTTGGGTTATTCACTGACGTACGATCAGCAAAAATAACAACTGCTTCACCATCGTCTATTTTTTGCTTTAGCTTGATTGTATCATCAGGGCCAAAGTTATTAATATGGATAAAATTAATTGCCGCGTCTTGGTTAACTTTCTTCAAAAAATTATTGAATGACGGGGTATGCTCATTATAAGTAATAACATTAAGTGGGCGTTTATTATCACCCATACTAAAAATGGCCCTGCATATTTCCATATTACCTAAATGCGCACTAAAAATTACCGCCCCTTTAGCTTGTACTAATTCTTGGTAACCTTCGGGGGTCGCAATTTCAATATCTTTAATATTTACTTTACCTAGCCACGCATCAAACTTATCTAATATCGCCATACCGAATGAAAAATATAGCTTAAAACCTTGTTTAAAACGTGCCCAACCGGTGCGTTTTGGTTCACCCATACTGGTATTTAAGTTATCAAAATAATGCCAAATAGCGTGGCGGGATAAACTTCCTGTAACGTAGAAGTAAAACATCACCGGTGTTAAAACAATTTTAAATAACCACTTACCAAAGATCTTGTAAATAAACACCAGCACTTCGATACCAAACATCGAGCCACGTTCTTTGAGTTGTGACCAATGAAATGCTTTTACTGTTTCATTATTGCCTGTTTTTTCTTCTGGCACGTTGTATCCTTATTTAAATTTAGCAGCAATTAAGCGCGGCAAACGGCACAACATACCAAACACTAAGCGTGCATGCATTTTTGAAATTAATACGTTATCTTCCCACACATTAAAATGTGATACGCCATTTTCAGGATAATGTACTTTTGTTTTAATAAACTCAACAGGCGTACCTTGCCAAAAGAGTTTAACCATCACCTCTATATCAAAATCCATTTTATAGCCTAACTTTGTGCGCTTAATAAGTTGACTGTACGCGGCTAAAGGATAAACACGAAAACCGCACATGGTATCTTTTAATGCAAAAGATACAGTTTCGATATAAACCCAAAAATGAGTAATAAAACGCCCGTAATAACGCCCTTTTGAAATAGACTCATCATATATAGGTCGCCCGCTAACAAGCGCAGTTGGCGCAAATTTAGAGCGGTCAATAAGTTGCTGCACATCGTTGAGATCATGCTGTCCATCAGCATCAACTTGAATTGCATGGCTCCATCCTGCGCGATGGGCATACTCTAATCCAGTTTGCACCGCTGCACCTTTACCACCGTTTTGATCACGGCGCACCAAAGTTACTAGAGCAAATTGAGTATCAATTTCGGCAAGCACATCTTGAGTTTGTTCGTTACTACCGTCATCAACTAACAATATTGGCAACTCAAATGCCACTAAAGCAGCTATCGTGTCGAGGATCACTAAATGGTGATTATAATTAGGGATCACAAACCCATATTGACTCGTCATGAGCGATTACTCTTATTCATCAGTAAGAACCACTTTGCCCGATGCATGTTGACCATGCTCTGAGCTATAACTAAAGCTATATTTCGTGTCTTTAATTTTTTTTAATAATAAATTAACTTGGTAATTCGGTTGCACAATAATTTGAAACTTTAAAGCATCTACCGACACTACTTTTTGGCAATCAACATTTAAGTATTGTGTTAAATAATGCATCACCCAATCAAGCTGTGCGACTCCAGGTAAAATTGCAGCTTGAGGAAAGTGGCCTTGAAAATAATATAAGTTTTCAGGAATAGTTAAACGCAATAGCACCTGTTCAGGGCTTTGTTCAAGTACATCACAGGTTGGTTTATATACGAAATTAGTCAAACATCTTCTCCAATTGCGCTTTTTCAAGCTTGCCCTGACGGTTATATGGTAAGGCTGGTAAATAACGAAATTTGCGAGGTATCACTAGTGGCTCAAAAAAGGCTTTTAAATGGCTCTTCAGTGTCTGCGAAAATTTAAACTTACCCAGCTCAGTTACAGCTATTTCACCAGCAGGAGTTAACACCAGTACTGCCGCAATCTCATTGCGTTTATGTTGTTGCTGACTTTCAAGCAGTAATACGTAGCATTCGTCAACCCAAGAATGTTCAATTATCCGTTGGCTAATTTCATCTAATGAGCAGCGTTTTTCTTCAATTTTAACAATACGGTCAGCACGACCTAATAAGGTAAATTGACCACTTTCAAGTAATTGTGCTCTATCGTCAGTGCGATACCAATTAGCCTCAACGACATACGGTGACGAAATAATCAAATGTTGTGTATCATCGAGCTTAATTTTAATAGGCTTAAAAGCTTGCCACGAGCTGCTGTGACTTTGTTGACGCCATGCGATACCACCCGTTTCAGTACTGCCAAGCACCTCTATAGGTGACATTGCTAACTGTTCAGTCAATAACTTCGCCGCAATAGCTTGTAAAGGTCCACCCGATGAAAAGCAACCACGGAATTTATTTTTAACCGGCGCTAATACGTTATCCTGCACTAAACGATGATAATAAGCAGGACTGCTGATCAACGTGAAACCAGCCTTTCCTGCTTGTGCTGTACTGTTGTCTATAAAGTGTAATAAATGTTCTGGGTATTCAAAGCTTTGCAAGCAAACATCGTACCCTGAATATAATGGCCATAATAATTTAAACAACAGCCCATAAATATGCTGGTGCGACACAGTCGCTACAAACAGAGAACTGTTTAAGTTGGCACCAAATTGTGCTTCTAGCACCTGTATCTCTTGTACTAGTTGCTTAAAGGTTTTATCTATTGCTTTAGGTGCGCCAGTTGAGCCTGAAGTAAAAAAGCGAATAATGCTGTGTTCATCAATATCAAGTGCTTGTAAGCTGTTACATGTTAAATCATGTGAAAACAAAACCTTAGTAGGTAATAAATCGGTATCGCCAGTAAACTCATCTGCGTACTCAAGACATTGTGCAAGCTGTTCAGGCTGGCCATTCTGCGGTAGAATTACTGATTTTTTGGCTACTAATAAAGCAAAAAATAACACACTGAATCGATAGCTATCAGCATCAAAGAGTAACCAGGTTTGCGCCGGTTGCTCTGCAAATAACTCAGCATGGGCAATAACTTGCTGCTGCCATATTACAAAACTCTGTTGCTCACAGTAAAAAAAATTATTATTGATCGGCCATTTCATTAGATTTATTTTTTGCCTTTTGCCATTTTCTTATTATCAGTTCAATTGCCATCAACAACCCCATCAATAAATACGAGATAAAGCCGTTATAGGTTAACCATACTTTGGGATCAGGATGAAACACTGTTGCAGTGGCAATTAATCCATTGATCACAAAAAATACACACCACACTTTTGTTACTGTGCGCGTATAACGTTTGCCTTGTTCATCAAGCGTTTCAAACTTGCTGGCTATCACTTCGACAAAACTTGGCGGGTTATACAATGAATATGCAAACACGGCTAAAAAGCAGCTATTGATCACAACAGGATAAAATTTGAGTGCCAGCTCAGAGTTAGCAAGGGTTGCAAACGCTAATAAACACATACCAGTAACGGTAATTATTTTCATGTGCGTGAAATGAGCTTTACTGTCTTTTATCAGCCAGTAGCGAGCTAAAAGCACAACAATAAAGAGTGCTGCGACTAACGCCGGCTCACTAAATTGCAAGCCAAAATACACTGCTAGCGGATATAAAAAAAGCAGTCCAGCTAGCAAAGCTTTTTTCATTAAGCGTCTGCTGTCATTAGCTTTTCAACAGCATCAATAACATCTTGAACTGTGCGTACTTGTTTAAAATCATTGGGTTCAATCTTTTTACCCGTTTGTTCACGCAATTTAACCACAAGATCAACGGCATCGATACTGTCTAAATCAAGGTCTTCATAGAGATTTGCGGTACGGGTAATGTCATCTGCATCAATTTCAAAATCCTGTTCTAGGATTTCGCTTAGCATTGCAAAAATTTTATCACCGTTATTCATGTTTTCATTACTCATAGTTACTTCCAAACAATGCAGTTTTACTGCTGTATATTATGCCCGCGTAGAGGCAATAAAATCACACAAGGTTTTCACCGAGTAAAAATGTTTTTTACTGTCGTCAGTATTACCGTCAATTTTTACATCGTAGGCTTTCTTAATCGCCACACCCAGCTCTAATGCATCAATTGAATCAAGTCCTAAACCATCTACAAATAATGCTTCTTCGTCATTGATATCTGATGCTTCAATATCTTCAAGATCTAGAGTTTCAATAATCAATTGTTTTACTTCAGTGCTTAAATCACTCATGTTTTAATTTTTCCTCGTTAAAATAAGCTTGTAAGTCGCGCGTTAATTCTCTTACTGTATTTGTTAGTTGCTCACTTTGTAAATAAGGAGCAATTAAATAAGGGGGTAAAACACGCATTTTAAAGGTAAAGCGACGATCAGTCACCTGATACCACTTTTGACCCTTGGTTAGTGTAACTGGGGTAACATCGATTAGCACTGGGAGCATATTGACTGCGGTGCGAAGGGCGATATTAGCTGCACCTCGTTTAAACTGCCAAGGTTTACCGGGTACACTTCGTGTACCTTCGGGAAAAACGATAAGGTTGTTACCACGGGCAAAACTTTGCTGGCATTGTTTTAAGAAATGATCGGGATCGGCATCGTTGTTAATGTAACCTGTCGCTTTGACCACTCCTTTTAGAAATGGATTTTTCCATAAGTCAGCTTTAACAACACAATCAGCGTTACGTACAATTGAGATCAGAACCACCACATCAATCAATGAAGGATGATTAGCTATGATCAACTGGCCTTTCGCCTGTTTTATTGTATTAAGTTTATCTATATCTAAACGTAGTATGCCTACTAAACGCATGTAACCTACGAAAAACTTAAACGAAAAATGCACTGCCGTTCGTGCGGCTTGGTTTCGTTGATTTATATCGCGATACACTAAACGCTGAATCGAAAAGACCAAAATAGATAAAACTAAACCGCCGCCACTAAACAAAGCAAAGGCACTACCGGTGGCAATTACGCGATATACTTTTACCAATTGTGATTTCATAACCGGCTTAACTGCCATTGATAGTATTTCGACTCTACGGTGAGTGTATTCTGGTTCGTAAAATAAAACTTTAAAAAATCAAGGGCCTGTAGCTGTGAATTCTCGGTAACCTTTTGTTGATCATGGCTCGTACACGTCAGAGTGAAACTGTTGTCAGTGTTATTTGCAGGCTCAATTAACAACCCTATAGCAGCATTATCTGGCTGTTGTTGCACATAATCTTGATATATAGCGGGCACTGCTTGGTCACTGTAAACATATAATATTCGTTGATAACCATGATGATGCAACTTAGCAACTGCATCGACTAATCCCATAAAAAAACTATCTTCCCCTGCCGAAACCGCACTCAGTGGTGCTTTGTTGCCCGTAAAAATACTAAATAAACCGCCAACAGCGTTATGTACAGATAAACCAAAGTGGGTAGGAGAAAGAGCATCTTTACTTGCCACATCACTGATCAATTTACTGGTTTTATGTAAATCACCATGACGTGAAGAAAATACACTTGCGATACCATGTTGATATTCACCGCTGACTTCAAGAGCACAGTGCAATGTTATTTTAGCAAAGCCACTAAGGCGTCTGCGCTGCATTGCCGGTATCATTTTCAGTTCAGGAAGTGTTAACGTTTGCGCATCTAAACTAGCAGAGTTTGCAAATGCCTGCCAATCTGAATCGCAGGTTTTACCATCGCCCCAGGCTATGCATTTTTTTATAGCAAAATTCAACGTAACAATCCTTATTACAAAGGTGGAAGTAAAAAGAGGCTAAATTCTACAGACGTGCTTGTGCTGATTCAAGGAAAACCCTCACTTGTGTACACGTTCGCTGAAAAAACCATCGTTTTCTATTATTTTTACCCAACATTGTCGTTCTTTTTCATCTTCTTGCCATACAACAATGATAGCGGTATCGATAACCCCTAATTGCATATCAGCTTCTGCAAGAAGTTGACTCTTAACAAAGCCTTGATTATCACTACCTAGAAATATATTGGGTCCCGTTACTGCAAAGGCACTCGCAAGGTAATAATTTGCAGCATTGCCAACGCTTGCAACAAAACTAAGTGGCTTGATTGCGTGCTGATTATTTAAATCAAGCAGCATTGATTGCATTAAATCACTCGAAAAATAATCAGCACAACTGTAAAGGCCGCTTCGTGTATTAAGGGTAACTTCCCCTGTAGCTCTATAAACAGCTAATAAGGCAATTAAAGTAAAGGCATCCATACGCCGTACTGCTAAACCAGTTTCTTGTTTTATTTGCTGGCGTAGAGTTTTTATGTCGGTTGATTTATCTAAGCTGACAACCGTACTTGCGAGTTCTTTCATTAATTAAGCCTTATACCTTTGCATGACTAAAGCCGCGTTATTGCCACCAAAACCAAAGTAGTTAAGCAGTACAGTATTGATAGGTGAAAAATCATTATTTTGATAAAACGGCCACATTAAATCATTTCCCTGCTTGGCATAGTCCGCAAGTGTATAATTTTTTTGCTGCTGGCAATGAGCGTATAAGGCGATTTCAATTACACCGCATGCACCAAGGGTATGCCCTGTAAAAGGTTTAAATGCGATGATTGGAGGTTTATTTTCAGTGAAAATTTTTGTCAGCGCATTACATTCTGCTTCATCGTTACCAAGAGTTGCAGTACCGTGCACTTTTATTGCATCAATATCCGTGGCAATTAAATCAGTTTGCTCTAATGCATCGGTAATTACTTGAGCGATATGGCTGCCATCTTCTTGTGTCATCGTTAAACTATAAGTATCGCATGCGGATGCACCGCCTAACAGTTTGAACTGACATTGCTTACTGGCAGATGCTGATAAATACAACGCAGCTAGCCCCTCTCCAAGTACAAGACCCGAGCGTCCTGTTGCAAATGTGGCTAAACCAGTTTGGCTAATTAAATCCAAAGACGTGAAGCCTTCGACAGTCAGCGGGTTATAAAATTCACAGCCAATTACCAAAGCATTATCGATTTTATTTTGTGCGATTAAACGTGTTGCATATAAGCACGCATTCGCACTCGCGGTGCACGCGGTGCTAAACGTAAACTCTAGTTCGTGTAAGCCATAACGGGCAACTAAAGCTGTATTAATTTTATTAGTTGTTGAAAGCCATAGTTCATCATTGGCGCCTACATTAACAGCGCTAATATCCAAAGACGTGGAGCCCAAAAAGAGTGATGTGTTAGCAAGCTCATCGCTACTTAGTGCAAGCCTTGTAAATAACGGTAATAAAAGTTGATCAAAGTGAGCTAAAATAGTATCAAAATCACGACTTGTTACTTCATCTGTGAATGATTTGAATGCAACGGTTTCTTTCTCATTGGTCACCACGTAATTATTTGCTTCAGCGCCTATTGCTGCACACATAACTTCGCTGGCATTTAGATAGACACTGCGTAACGTCATTTTGTCGCACGCACGCTAACAATAAAATCAGCAATGGTATCAATAGACTGTAGATGTTTACGGGTTTCTTTAGAGCCTTCTACTTTGATCCCAAAATGCTGTTTCAGAACTAAAGATAACTGCAATGCGTCTAAAGAATCTAAGTTTATTCTTGATTTACTGCCAAATAAAGGCTCTGAATCGATAATATCTTCAGGGGCAAAATCGTCTTCTTTATCGCATTCAGTAATGATCAGCTGCTTTAATTGTAATTTTAGTTCGGCTAATTCCATGTCAAATTCCTCATTTTTTTATTAAATATCCATAGTGCGGTCATAAAGCATAATAATGAAAAACTCCAAAGTAATACGCTGTATTGCCAAAAACTAGGCTCTATAGCCCCGCCCATTAATTGCCTAAGTAATTGCGCAGACCAATACATAGGAGATGCGTTTGCAAATGCAGCTAAATCAGCCGGCATTATTTCGAGCGGCACCATAAAGCCACTCAAAGCCGCCAAAATAATATTAACTCCTCCACCCACGACGATAGCTTGTTCATAACTTGAGACTACACTTGCTAATAACAAAGCAAATGAAATAGCAGCAACGCTTAGTGTTACGAAAGCCAGTAAACTAACTAGAACACTGTTTAATACCAATAATGGCAGGCCTAAGCAATACGGGATCACCACACAGCCAATTAAAGCTAGTAATAAGGTTTGCACTAAACTTACTAACGTATACGCACACGCTTTATTATAAAAGTACCGCGCCATACTGATTGGGTATGTTTTTAAACGTACCAAAGTGCCATTATTGCGTTCATTTATAAAGGTCAGCGAAATAGGTAGTACGATAAAATAGACACCAAACACCCACCATGCTGGAATACTATTTAATGCGGGGTTATGTAATGCTTGCTCTGGGGTTTCAGCTATTAAATAGTTTACATCTGATGCAGCTATTACCATTTCTATTTGCTTATCAATGGTTTCGTCGGCATCTAAATCACCAGTGTCTAACATATATAGGTACAGTTTTAGTTGCGCTAAGCTGGCTTTCACTTTTTCACGCATCAGCAAACGTGTTTGTGGTGCAAGATGGTCACTAATACTCAGCTGTAATTGGCTACTACCTTGGCGCATTAAAATTTGCTGATCAAATTTAGGGGCGATACTCAATTGACTTACAAGTTTAGCTGCTTGCAAATCATGATCAGTATTAAAACCTTGCGCTTGCAGTAATTTAATCATCACCAAATTGTGCTGACTATTACTTTTACCTTCAACGCTAAGCAATAAATTCTGTTGTATGTTTTGCTGCGACTGACTGCTTGCCATGGTCATGATAACCATGAACATCACTGGCATCAGCAACAACACAGCTAAGCTATGTAGGTCATTAACAATTAACCGTGCTTCTTTTTTTAGTGTGTGGATTAACATACCGGCTCCGTAAATAAAGCCCGATAAAGCTGCTCGACTTGGTTATCAGAAAAATTAAGCGACTTTATTTCATGGCTCAATTGGCCAAGCGCAGTAAACACACGACTAAGATCACTCGTATCATTAATCAACAATTGATAATGATTATTGCCAAGTGCTGTTAATTGCTCTGCAAGTAACGCTATATGTTGCTCAGATAAACGGCTTACTGTGGTAAAGTTAAGTGTTAATGGAGCACTGTTAATTGCTTGGCTAGCAACAATTTTACCATTACGTAAAAATAAAACATCGTCACATAATTGAGCTACTTCATACAATAAGTGCGATGTATAGACTAACGTTTTACCTTGGCTTTTTAAGTCAAGTAATAAGGCAATGATGGCATCTCGCGACAATGGATCAATGCCTACCGTGGGTTCATCTAAAAAAATGATATCAGGTTGTTTACTCAGCGCTATCGCAATATTCAAACGACGTTTATAGCCACCGGATAAAGTACTTGCTCGTTTAGTAGCAACATTCTCTAGCCCACAGTCAGCGATTGCAGACTCAATGTATTGGCGATGAAGGCGGCGATTTTTTTCACTTATCGAGACAAAAAAAGCGAGGTTATCGTACACACTTAACTCATCATAAAAAGCAAAGTCTTGTGGCACTAATGCTACTTTTTTTGCTATCGCCTGCTTGAGTGATAACTGCGCGTAAGCAGGGTATTCTATATGCCCTGCTTGAGGTTCTAACAACCCAGTCATTAACGAGATAAGAGTTGATTTCCCTGCGCCATTTGGTCCTAAAATAGCAGTACAGGTGCCTTGTTTTAATTGCAGCGAAACGCCATCAACAGTTAAGCGAGTTGAAGCACTGTAGCCAAAACTAAGTTGCTGTAATTCCAACATTGTGGGAGTTAATGCTGCCATTGAGTATCCTGTACCATGTAATACTTTCCGTGTCTTTTTATTTTAATTATAATCGTTGCGCAAGGTTAAATGCTTCGCCAATAGCACGTTGTAAATCTAACTTTTCAGCGGTTAATGCGCCACCAATATAACTTACTGGTATGGTTAATTCATCCAGTAGTTTATGGTAAGGCGGCAATACAGACTCCTGACCACTACAAATTATAATGTGGTCAACCGCTAACAGCCGCTCTCGGTTGCGTACACTAATGTGTAACCCTTGCTCGTCAATTTTTTCGTAGCTTAGCGCAGCCAACATTTTTACACCTTGATGTTTCAAATGCTCACGATGGATCCATCCTGTTGTTTTACCAAGATCGGCCCCATGTTTACGCAACTTACGCTGAAGTAGATACACTTGAGGGAGCTCATCTACGGCACTTTTCTTCATCTGCTTACTGATCACACCACCAGGTGAGGTAACCGTTAAATCAATACCCCACTGCTTGGAAAAAACGAGATCAGCTGGTTGAGTGTTTTTTTGTAATTTTGCACCTGTTATATAGCTTGCAACATCAAAACCAATGCCACCAGCACCAATAATAGCAACGCGACCATCGATAGACGCTGTACCGTCTAATACAGCTTGATAGCCAACAACACAAGGATGATTTACCCCTACAATACTGGGCGTATACCCTTTCACACCCGTAGCAATCACACAGTGATCATACTGTGATAGAGTGGCAACATCTGTTTGAACATTCATTTTAACCTCTATGTTGAGGCTCATTAAACGGCTTTTAAAATACCGTAATGTTTCTTTAAATTCTTCTTTGCCGGGCACATTGGCAGCTAATATAAGCTGCCCCCCCAGTTCACTACTACTTTCAAACAAACTTACTTGATGGCCTCGCTCTGCCGCATAAATAGCACACGCCATGCCTGCAGCTCCACCTCCCACAATGGCTATCTGCTTACTTAGAACTGCCTTTATTATAGGCATTAACGTTTCATTGCAGGCGCGAGGATTAACGATACAAGAGGCGGGCAAATTGACAAAAATATTGTCTAAACAGGCTTGATTGCAGGCAATACAAGTATTTATTTGTTCACTATTATTAACTTTTGCTTTGGCTACAAATTGGCTATCAGCTAAAAACGGCCGCGCCATTGAGATAAAATCAGCATGTTCATCTTGTAGCAGTTGCTCAGCAACTTCAGGCGTATTTATACGATTACTCGTTATAACGGGTACTGATACTGCCGCTTTTAAGCGTTGGCTTAGTGATGAAAATAAGGCTCTTGGAACACTGGTTACAATTGTAGGAATACGTGACTCATGCCAGCCTATTCCTGAATTGAGCATATCCACGCCTGCACCTTCAAGCGCATGAGCAAGCTCTAGCACTTCATCAAAAGTACTGCCATCAGTAACTAAATCAACAAGGGATAATCTAAATATTAAAATAAACTCGGCACCTAGCGCCTCGCGTACTCGTTTTACTATTTCAATAGCAAAACGTATACGATTTTGGTAACTGCCGCCCCATTCATCTGTACGCTTGTTGGTTGCTTTAACAATAAACTGGTTAATTAAATAACCTTCAGAGCCCATGATCTCAACACCATCATAACCTGCTTGTTTGGCGAGTTTTGCACAATTAACAAAATCAGTAATTTGCTTTTCAATTTCAGTGGTTGTTAACTCTTTTGGTGTATAGGGGCTAATAGGTGCTTGAATTGCTGAAGGGGCAACCTGTTGTGGCTGATAACCATAACGGCCTGCGTGCAATATTTGCATACAAATTTTTGTACCGTGCTGTTTTACCGCTTCGGTAATGAGCTGATGCTGCGCAACACCACTTTGAGAGTCAAGTACGCTTCTATTTGGCGCAAGTATACCTTCTGGGTTAGGGGAGATCCCGCCGGTAATGATTAAACCAACCTGCCCTTTTGCACGTTCACCATAAAACGCCGCTAAGCGTTCAAACCCCTGCGGGAGCTCTTCTAAATTTGTATGCATAGAGCCCATAACCACACGATTTTTTAATGTAGTTGAGCCTAGCTGAAAAGGTGTAAATAAACGGCGGTATAACATACAAACAACACAACAATGGGAAAACCGCGCCAGAATAACAAGCTTTAATTATGACTGCAAAAATTACCGCGGATTTTTACATATCAGCGTGATTAATATGCAAAAGTTATTAATTATGCCTTGTTGAATAGCAATGCCAAGATTATGATGGAGGTAATAGACTCTGTTTTTATTCACATTATATTTTATACAAGGAACCGTTATGTTTTCATTAAAGCCACTATTGATTGGCCTAAGTTTAGTTACTTTATCAAGTTCTGCTTTCGCTTTAACAACGAGCGAGCAACGTGATTATGACCGATTAGCGTCGGGTGATTTGACCGAAATTAAACAAGCCGCACAATCAATTGTGGCAAATAATAATGCTAACCCTGAAGTACTCGATGTGCTTGCTGAGTTCGTTGCACAAAACTACCTTAATGCGCCAGAATATCAATTAGACACCATTGCCTGGGCATGCCGTGCTCTTGGCGAAACAGGCAATCCACGTTACCGTGATTTGCTGTCAGCGATAGTTGAAAGTGATGCCCATAAAAAAGTACGTAAATACGCTAAAAAGTCTTTAAGAATCCTCCCCTCGACGCAAGTAACTCAATACGTAGCCGGAACTATTGATTTAGCAAGTATTCGAACAACCCCAAAAACAGTTGGTTCTTCGCTGACAGGCGAAGATAAAACATTATTTGATATTGCCAGTGGCAACTTAATAGAAATTAAAATGCTTGCTCAAAAATATACCGCAACAGGCATTCCTTCGCAAAAAGTAGGCGATACGTTGGCTGAGTATTTCGCACAATATTACAAAACAGGCCAACAGCACCAATACGATACACTCGCGTGGATTTGTAAAGGTTTAGCGACAGATAAAAATGGACGTTATAAAACCTTAATTGAAGATGCCGAAGAAAACAGCCCTATCCGTGCTGTACGAAAACATTGCCCTGATGATATTGACGGCAAGGGTCCATACTATCAAGCAGGAACGATTGATTTAACTAGCATTGCAAGCAAGCTACAATAAACCGTATCACTTAAATTTAAAAACGCCGCAAGTATTAAATTAGCGGCGTTTTTTGTTATTAACTTTAATGTTTAAGTGCAGATCTGTGGTTAACGAAAATGCGCTATCGCTTGGTGAAGGTTGGCCAAACATTAAATTAGGATTATTTGAAAACCCGACAGGCTCTTTAGGTATAGAGCTTGCTGCTAAATCTAATTTTTCATTACTATTTAAGTCTTGGAAAAAACGCACACAGTAAGTGCCTGAATTTAGCTCAACTATCTGTTCATGTAACTGGTCAGTGATAGCAAGTTCATCGGTTACGACACTGGGTAATTCATCCCACTCTAAACTAGTATCACTGCAATCAAGTACTTGGTAATGTAAAGTACCAGTGACTTGTTTAAATTTAGCGAATGACATTACTAAAGATTGCTGACTGTTAGCGACCCCGGTGTGGCAATAAAACAAACAAACTGTCACTAAAATGATGCACTTTTTCATAATCTAAACCTTCCTTTCTATGGTTTGCATACCCAGATGTAGGTATAATAGCGGACTTTTAGGAAGTTAGAAAAGGTAAAAGGATGCGTAAAGTCCTCGTTATTCATTATTCTCAAACGGGCCAGCTCACTCAAATTGCAGACTCTATTGTAGCGCCTCTGCAAGCGGATGGTGAAATTACCGTTGATTATCTCAACTTAAAACCGAGTACCCCTTTCCCGTTTCCGTGGCCGTTTTTAACCTTTTTCCATATATTTCCTGAATGTGTGAAAATGACCCCACAACCAATGGATATAGTTGAACCTGCTCATGATGATTACGATTTAATCATTTTGACATATCAAGTGTGGTTTCTGTCGCCTTCACTGCCAATATCATCCTTCATGCAATCTGAACAAGCGGTTAAACTACTAAATGATAAACCCGTTATTACTGTTATTGGTTGTCGAGGTATGTGGCTCAGCGCACAAGAAAAAATGAAGCAATTACTTAAAGCTGTAAACGCAAAATTAATCGATAACGTAGTATTGAGTGACGAGTGCGGTTCGGGTTTTAGCTTTTTAGCCACTCCTCTTTGGATGTTCAGTGGTAAAAAGAAATCGGTATCATGGGTACCTGCAGCAGGTGTAGCTGAACATGAAATCAAAGCCGCTAGTCGCTTTGGTATTGCTATTAAAAATGCATTGAACGCATTATCCGCTGAACAAACATTGCAGCAACCTGTTCTTAAAGGGTTGGGGGCTGTAAAAGTAAATGAAAGATTTATCGCCAGTGAGCGCGTTGGACAGCATAGCTTTAAGATTTGGAGTAAAATCCTCAGTACACTAGGCCCAATGCACTCAACCCGCCGCAGTTGTGGGCTGTTGATCTATGTGCTATTTTTGCTGACTTTAATTATCACTGTAGTCCCTATCACAGCGTCAATAAAAAAATTAATTTCCCCCTTAACTAGAAAAAGAATTGCCGAGCAAAAAGCCTATTTTGCCGAGCCATCAGGAGAGTAGTTGTACGTTATGGAAAATGCTGTATACATAAACAACTTACATGCTGTGCTGCCTAATGAACCAGTAAGTAATAAAGAAATGGAAGTCGTATTAGGTGAGGTTGGCGGGCAACGTTCACGTGCCAAACCGGTTATTCTTCGTAGTAACCAAATAAAAAATCGATTTTACGCGATTGACCCTATCACGGGTGAATATAATTACACCAATGCATCATTAGCAGCGGCTGCTGTTCGTGGCTTATTTACAAATAACAGCACTAAGCTTGAACAATTAGATTGCTTAGTTGCTAGCACTTCAATGGCAGATCAAATAATGCCTAATCACGGTGTGATGGTGCATGGCGAACTTAAAAACCCAAGCCTTGAAGTCGTCTCTACTGCGGGTATTTGTTTATGCGGAATGACAGCGCTTAAATATGCCTATCTCAATGTAAAAGCGGGGGAAAGTGAGCACAGCGCAGTTGTTGCTAGTGAATTAGCCTCTAATGTTATGCATTCTCGCAATTTCAGCGCCGAAAGTGACTACAAAGTCGAGATGCTTAATCAAAAGCCTGAAATTGCCTTTGAGAAAGATTTTTTACGTTGGATGTTATCTGATGGTGCCGGGGCTGCGTTACTCAGTAATAAAGCAAACAAAGTTGGCCTATCATTAAAAATTGATTGGATTGATATTGTTTCTTACGCCGACCAACTCGAAGCCTGCATGTACGCTGGCGCTGAAAAAGTAGATGGTGAACTTAAAAGCTGGACACGTTACGACTCTCAAGAGCGAGAACAGCAATCGATTTTATCTGTTAAACAAGACGTTAAACTGCTTAATGAAAACATTGTAAAATACACGGTAGAAGATGCACTGAGCAAAATAGTAAAAAAACGTGGCATTAAAGCCACCGAGTACGATTTTTTCTTACCGCACTACTCTTCTGGCTATTTTCGTGAACGATTATTCGATGGGTTAAATAACATCGATTTTCAAATTCCTTATGAAAAGTGGTTCACTAATTTAACCGAGAAAGGCAATACGGGTTCGGCATCCATTTTTATAATGCTGGATGAGCTATTTAAGTCAGGGCAATTAACTAGCAACCAAAAATTACTATGTTATGTGCCAGAAAGTGGCCGTTTTTCAAGTGCCTTTATGCAATTAACCGTTGTTAGTAACTAGGTTGCAAACACCATGAAAAAAGATGAAGTACCTCAGGACAACAGCAAAAGCTACCAAGGCCAAAATAAATTGCTTTATGCCGTTGATGAAAGTGGTCATTATCAAGGCGTAAAATCTTCAGGTTGGGAAGTCGAAAGTTTTGCCACCCAACTTGCTGTTGATGATTTAAATGAGCAAACAGCACAAGCACTTGCGCAAGCTCGTCGTGGTGAAGTATCACCTTTAGCTTATCACATGCTCGCCAGACGTTTTGATATAGCGAGCCTTAGTGCTGCATCAGGTTTTTTTCAATGGCAAGTTAAACGTCATTTACGCCCCGCTATTTTTGCTCGTCTACCAGCAAAAAAAATTAATCGCTATTGCGACACGCTAAAAGTTAGCCGTGACGTATTGTTTTCATTGCCATCAGAATAATGAACCCTTCATGCCCGACATTATATTACCTATAAACCACCAGCAATCTTCGCACTGCGAAACAGGCGTCGTTGCAACCCTGTTACAAAGTAAAGGCATAGCAATGACTGAGCCTATGGCATTCGGTCTTGCCTCTGCGCTTACCTTTGCTTATTTACCCTTTGTAAAAATAAGCGGCATGCCATTAATTGCTTATCGCATGCCACCAAAAACCATCATCAAAAAGGTTTGTAATAAGCTTAATATTGCACTTGAAAGTCGTAAATTCTCTAACCCAGAGGCTGGTATGCAAGCCCTTGATGACGAGTTAGCTAAAGGTAATTTAGTGGGCCTACAGAGCTCTGTATATTGGTTACCTTACTTTCCTGAAGACATGCGTTTTCACTTTAATGCTCATAACCTTATTGTGTATGGCAAGACTGAGCAAGGTGAATATTTAATTAGCGATCCCGTATTTGAGCACCCTGTTACGTGTGCCTTTGATGACTTAAAGAATGCACGATTCGCGAAAGGTGCACTCGCAGCCAAAGGCTTAATGTATGTTATTCGTTCAGTACCATCACAAATCGATCTAACCCCTGTTATAAAGCCCGCTATTAAAAAAACAGCTAAAATGATGAATGGTCTAGTGTTGCCTTATTTCGGCTTAAAAGGCATTCGCCACATGGCAAAACAAATACGTCAGTTGGATAAAAAACCGACTAAACATGCACGACTTTACTTAGCGCATATTGTTCGCATGCAAGAAGAAATTGGCACAGGTGGTGCGGGCTTCAGATTTATGTATGCCAGCTTTTTAGAACAAGCAAGCGAGCAAACCAACACACCCGCCTTAAAAGAATGTGCCCAGTACACAACGCAAGTCGGTGATTCATGGCGTGAATTTGCCATGCTGGCAGTAAAATACTGTAAAAAACGCAGTGATATTAGCCTTGAGGATATAGCCATAAAGCTTGAGCAGGTAGCTGAGCAAGAGAAAAAATTAAGTCAAATGATGCAAAATGCGCTAGCTTAATACAACGTAACTTATTATGAACCTTGAATAAAAACAAAAAAGTCACCCAAAGGTGACTTTTTTATTTATAGCAACAAGGTGAATTAGCCTATTACTAATTCATCTTGTTGCAATGATTTTGCTGTGGAACCCACAAAGTCAGTAACCGACAATGCGTTAATTAGCTCAACCCCTTGGATTTGTTGCTCTGTATTAAGCGGTACATAGGGTAAGCGGAATACTGGCTTAACAGCGCCTGTCATCATCAAGGCAGTGTTGATTGCAATTGGGTTTGGCTCACAGAATAACCACTTCATTAATGGCTGTAATGACTCATTCAATTGTGCGTTAGGTTGATCCATTAGTTCGCGGAACAAACCCGGAATTAAATTAGACGTCACCGAGATCACACCATGTGCTTTATACGTATGACGGGCATCGTGTGCTTCGTCGTCATTACCAGACCAACAGGCAATCCCTTGTTGTTCGTAGTGATTAATACGCTCATTCCCACCGCACTCTTTTACGCCAATAAAGTTTTCATGTTGTGCCAACGGCTCAATAATATCAGGGGTTAAATCTTGACCTGTGCGCCCTGCTACGTTGTAAATAAATGCAGGACCAATTGCCAGTACGCGTTTGAAGTGCTCTTTCACACCCGCAATAGAAGTACGACCATAATAGGGATTAATTTGCAGTGCTGCATCCATACCGCTGGCAAAACCGTATTCAGTGGCCTTGATTGCTTCACGGGTGTTATTGCTACCCGTATTACCGACAATGATTAACTTATCTGAATACTTATTAACGCTGTGCGCAATCAGCATTAAATGCTCTTCCCAGTTCATTAACTGGCCTTCACCTGTGGTACCACCAACAACAATACCATCAACACCCGCGGCAATTTGTTGTTCAACTAAAAAATCATAGGTAGTTAAGTCAATTTCACCACTGGTTAAATATGGTGTTTTGATCGCGGTAATAAGGCTTGCTTGTTTAATTTGTTCTAGACTGCGCATAAAAAATTATTCTTAAAAAAACTTGCCGTAGTTGTAACATAAAAGTAGCCGTTTTCCGAGCCTTGCATGATTAATTAATTAAATTACTTGTGTTGTTAAGTGGCTTAGTCCAAAATAAATAACTGTATAAATAAACAGTATCTTTATTTTTTAACTTTGAGTGCACTTTTATGCGTTTATCACGATTTTTAGCAACCCACTTTTATCACAGCGAAGAGTTGTGTCAGGCTCTAGCAATTGATGAAGATACATTAATGCATTGGCAAGACAGTGGCTTATTCCCTAAACCCAGCTATTGCATTAAAAATCAATTAAGTTGCAGCTCATTTTCTGGCCTGTATGAATGTGAAGAATACGACGATTACTACCCTCGAGGCTGTGTAAACTGGGGGCAAGGGCTGGCCAAACAAAAAATCACCTCGTCGAGTCACGCCTTTGATTATTTTGCCCAACAATACATGACCGCACTGAGTAAACTTGCTCAGCAAGGTTTTGAGTTTAGTGATGAATTATTTGGCTGTGAAATAGAAGAACACCTGCAACAAGTGTGGCAACAATTTTTATGCAGCAAATACGGTTCATTAACGCAAAACGGCCTAATTGACGAAATAGTCGCTGTTGATATTGGCCGCCTAATCGTTGACGACATCACAGAGTTGCGCACTAAAGCGGGGCTCAATCAGCAAGAGCGCACTAAACTGCACCCCGCCATGAAGCTATTAAATCGCGCACTAAGCCACGGCGCAGAGCATGAAAAACAGCACACCCTGCGCAGCCGCTATATTGATGCACTGGTGCTTAAATATGATTTGTCGGTTAAGTGAAAATAACAGGTGCGAGAAGAAAGGTGCTAGGCATGGCACCTTCGGTCAACCTAACCGCAATAGGAAGGTTAATAACAGTGTAACCAAGAACTCTGAATATGTGTTTTGAAGAAGAGCAAATTAAAACACGCATATGAAACAAATCGTGCCTATTATTTTTTCTTATTAAATTACAACCATATAGAATCATCCCAATGATGCCATAGCAGAATGACGTTATTTTGTGATCTATCTACAACATTGTTTACATAATATCATTAACCGCAGCGTTGTAGACTCGCTTTTCTAAACCGGTTATTTAAATAATACCAGTCAAGTAGCCACTGCCACACACTAAGATCTATAAACATAAATCCCTATTAAAAGTGCTGAACCTTGCCTCAAGTTGAATTATTCCCTCCCTCGCTTGACTCAAAATACCAGACTCAAGTATAGTGCTGTAAATAAAAACAATTACCATTAGCAATTACTTAAAACGGAATTAAATAAATAGATGTATATGTCATTCAACATGAGCACCAAGCTTAAAAAAGACTTAGTGAAAACCCATTACAACCTTAGGCCATTATCATTAGCAATTACCATGGTGTTAACAGGCCAAACATTGACGACTCAAGTGTTTGCGAACGAAGATATCGAAGTGATAGAGGTAAAAGTAGCACAATTAAGCAGTCAAAACCCAACACGTATTCCTTTGACTGTTAAAGAATTACCACAATCTGTTAGTACTATCTCACGTGAAATGATGGACTTAAGCGGTATTACTGATATTAACGATGTTATGCTGAGTGTAACAGGAGTCAATGTTACCCTCTATGATAGCCAACGTCCGCTGTATTTTGCACGCGGTTTTCAAATTACTGATTTTCAAGTGGACGGAATACCCACTTTCAGTGGCTCAACCAATCAAGAGTACGATACATCTTTATATCAACAAGTCGAAGTTGTTCGCGGGGCTAATGGCCTGTTAAGTGGTGTTGGCTCCCCATCCGCTACCGTCAATATGATCCGTAAAAGACCCGAGCGAGAGTTTGATGCCTCATTATCAGCTAGTATTGGTTCATGGGATCGACGCCGTGGTGTGGCAGATGTTTCTGTACCACTTAGCAAAGATGGAAGTGTTCGAAGCCGGTTTGTTGTCGCTTACCAAGACTCAGATAATTATCTAGACCGTTACCAAGAAGATAAAACGGCTATGATGGGTATCATAGAAGCAGACATAACCCGTAATACCACAGTATCCGTTGGCTATCAAAACCAAGATAACAACCCAGTAGGAACCACATGGGGAACCATCCCTATCTTTGCAGCTGATGGCACAGAGGCAAAATTACCGGTAACAACCAGTTACGCTCCAAAATGGACTAAGTGGCAACGTGAGTCATCGACCTTATTTGCAGACCTTAAACATCATTTTAACGACTACTGGACACTGCGCGGCGCACTTAATCGCACTGAGGGTGACGTTGATAATTTACGCGTCTATGCTTCTGGTTTTCCTGATCGTGTTACTGGCGAAGGCGTCATACTCAGAGCTGCTGCAGGTTCAAGTGAAGACACTCGTGACAGCTTAGACCTTTACTTAACAGGTAGTTACGATATTTTTGGTCGTGAGCATGATGTAATGTTCGGCACTAACATCAGCCGTGTAGAATCAACAAGTCTGAGCTATACCTCACTATCTAATTGGTCTTACCCAGTAACGGATGCTTGGAATTACGATGGTGAAGCACCGATCCCGAGTTATTCTCCAACAGGTGCTTATCGAATCAGTCAAACAGATCAATTCGGTTTTTACGCGGCAACGCGTTTTCGGGTAACCGATAGCTTATCATTGATCGGAGGAGCCCGTATCAGTAATTGGGAAACTGGCACTGATAATTACGATACTAACGCTAGTTATACAGCTACAACCGGCGACTATAAAGTTACTAATGAAGTGACTCCTTACCTTGGTGTTGTTTATGAACTAACACCAGCAGTTAGCCTGTACACCAGCTATACAGATATTTTTACGCCGCAGAATTACAAAGACAAAAATAACAATTTACTATCACCAGTGCTTGGCAGCAATCTTGAAGCAGGCATCAAAAGTGATCTTTTTGACGGTCAACTATTGGCAACAGTCGCAGTATTTAATACTAAGCAAAATAATTATGCTGTCAGGGATTTAACCCAACCTGATTATTCTCTACCAGATGGAAGTTCAGCGTATAAAGGTATCGATGGAACTGAAAGTAAAGGGATAGAAATGAGCTTAAGCGGCCACCTTAGTGATGGCTGGGTGATAAATGCTGGCTACACTTACGTCGATACCACACGTAATGAAAACGATCGTATTTGGACCAATTTGCCTGAGCACTCAGTACAATTATCAACGCATTATCAGTTTACTGGTTCGCTAAATAATTTAAATATCGGTGGTGGCGTTAATTGGCAAAGTGAAACTATCGGTTATGGTGTTAGCCACCCTCAGGAAGCTGAAGGAGTTAATTACCAGCAAGATGCCTATATGCTAATTAACCTTTATGCCAGCTGGCGTTTTAATAAATCATGGAATTCTACACTCAGCATAACAAATGCAACTGACGAAACTTACTGGGCTAATATTGATTACGCGAATTATGGCGAACCTCAAAACATTAGTTTCACAGTTAAATGGCAATATTAAGTAGTCATGCTAAAAGGTAAAGTTTGCGGGCTAACTATCAATCAATTCCATAACTAGCCGACTCTTACTAATCATCACAATCGGTTCTTATCGTTATTAGAACCGATTTCTGTCTACCTTTTAACTAATTAGTATTCAATTGATAAACAACAGTAATAGGTTGCTTGAAGGTTAGGAGTAGTCGACCTGCAAGATTATAAATTTTCAACCAAGCCAAGTGTAACTGGAAACACGAGGCTCATTGACTCTACAAGAAGAAATCATGAAATCGCGCAATATCACGTCTTGCCTTTTGCCACTTTCTTTTTCAATGACCGAAAATGGCACTCTGCTGATAGTCGGCAGCGAGCGAAAACAGACATTGAGTGGCTAGTTAATTTACCTCGTACCACCTAAGTTATACGATAAAGGAAGTTTTTATATAAAAAACAACCTCCACTTCTAATAATACTTATAATTAGCAATAACTTACCCTTTTACTATTAATAGAAAATACTAAAATAAGAACACCACCACGTGAAGATAGAAAAAGTGACCTCTGATAAAGCTGTTACATTCTCTTGGCCATTTTGATCAAATGTACAGTCATTAAAATTCAAGTAAACCATTGAATAATATTATTTTTATTTATTAAATTGCAAACAGCTATTATACATGCAATAGTAATGATTACACCTGTAATCTATTCGTGTTTTTTATTTGCAGGTTTTTTAGATGATTAAGGGAACATAATTTATGAAAAAAAATATATTTTTTTGTCTTTGTGTAGGAATGTATGGAATAAAAGCTGTTGCACAACAACACAACTTTGCTGAATTAATGCAGTGCCATAACTCTTCAGAAGCCCCTGGCATGGTTGTTAGGTTAGAACAGTCAGGTAAACATATTTATAGTGGTGCAGTTGGTTTGGCAAATATTGGCACTGAGAAACCTCTCAATGTAGATGATATATTTCAAATAGGCTCTGTCACGAAAACATTTACTGCTGTAGCTATCTTGAAACTATCGGAAGAAAAAAAACTATCGTTACAAGATACATTAGCGAAATTTATTCCTGATATTAACCCTGAATATAAGTATTTAACGATCGATAGAATTTTAAGCCATACTTCTGGTCTACCAGATTACTTAGGAGACCCTTCAGTTAGTAAAGTTTATGATAAATATGCTTCTATTGATCAAGTTATACAAAGTATAAGTAAACAACCTCTTAACTCAGAGCCTGGTAAAGAATATAGTTATTCAAATTTGGGTTACGTCTTATTGGGAAAAGTCATTGAAATTGCTTCTGGTACTCCATATGACCAGTTCATGTTCAACACATTTTTTAACCCTCTGAAAATGGATAATACTTTTGTTATTACTAGAGGAACATCAGCCGGGAAAGTAAACGGCTACACGACTAGTCGTAATGAACCTAAAAAGTATCTTAATCCGCAAGAGTCAACTGAAAGGCGATGGAATGTTGATCGTAGTTGGATCTATTCTGCGGGCGCTATTGCTTCGACACTTAGTGATATGCACCTTTGGCAAAATGCATTAAAGTCAGGGCATGTAATTTCAAAAGAAAGCTATAAACTAATGACTTCCAATGCATTATTAGATAATAATGCGCATGTAAATTATGGATATGGCTTAGATATATACCAAATAAATGGATTAGATAGCTTTAGCCACCAAGGTCAGGTTCCCGGTTTTTTTGCTTGGCATATCTATTTCCCAAATGAAGATTTAACCGCTACAGCGTTAACCAACATTGACACAAAACACCCTGGTCCCGCTTTATTAGACATGATAGCACTACAATTAAATTTATCCCCTAGGCCAGTAAATAGTCAAAAAGCAAAGGTTATAGCAGCATCTTTAGTTGGAAGTTATCGATCTTCCGATTCAAAAATTTTAAAAATTTCATTTGAAAAAGGTACACTTTATTCGCAATATGAAGGTGAAGATAAACTAAAAATCATCCCTCGGGAAAACAACTCGTACTCTTATGAGTGTACTGAAAATTACTTTCAGCTTAGAGAAAACAATGGGAAACATGAAATCGTCCCAGTGTATTTATATCAAGGTGAACAAGAAGCACTTGTTAAATTGCAATGATGAAAATAGGCTCAGGGGTTATCAACGGCTACTCATGGCACTTTTCAGCCTTTCATAAATATAGAGCTATTCGTCATTTTCACTGGGTTTTATTCGATGGCTCGGGTAACCGAATAACACCCTGCTCTTTTCGCTAAAATTTGTTGCTGCTTGTAGTTGTTTTAGCATTATCCGCCATTGCATCACGCTTATCGTCCAAGGGTTTACGCTGTCGCAATGGCCTATGATGCCGTACTGGTTTTGTTCTTTGTCGCGCTCTGCTGCGAAGGTGCCAAAGAGTTTATCCCACACGATTAATACCCCGGCAAAGTTCTTATCTATATAACCTTTGTTGATGGCGTGATGCACGCGATGATGTGAAGGCGTATTAAAAATATGCTCAAGCCATCCTAACTTACCAACTATCTGAGTATGTACAAAAAACTGAAAGGCTAAGTTAATCGCAACTATCATGAGCAAAAATGTTGGTTCAAAACCAATAATGATCATAGGCGGCCAAAATTTAGCATCACAGTTAATCACATAAACTAACTGACACCTTTAACCAATTATTAGCACTAACATAACGGGAATATTGCTGGCAGACTTGTGGTAAAGTGACAAGTTTTTGTCTTTAGGCGACACTCATGGGTACAACTTCAGCTATTTAATTAAATCTAGCCGTGATTTAGCTGCTGCTATTGATTCTTTATTACACTACGACACCCTAGTTGCGGATATTGGCACAGCCAAATTTAGCCACAATACTGAGGTTGCAACAATATGTTGGACACCCAATCAACAGTGTTCAGAGCAGGTGGTTCTTCGCAATATGACAGCTTGGGTCGCTGTGGTACGACATCTATTAGATCCGCATCTTGCCCCGAGCTGTTTACACTTAGAGCACTCGTTTACTCAGCAACAGTTACAGCAATTAAGTGATTGGTTTGGTTGTGACGTTAAAGGCGGCATGACTGTCAATAAGATTGATTTCCCACATGATTATTTGCAGTTTAAATTTTCCAGTGATAACCCACTAATGCACCACGCCTTAGTGCAACTATCGCAAGAGCAATTAGCCGATATTCAAGCCGTGCAATTGGTATCACAACGTGTATTAAATATTTTAATGAGCAAACAAGACTTATAAGGGGTTGACCAACAACGCATTGCCAATGCATTAAATTTAACCCCAAGGACATTGCAGCGAAGGTTAAAAAATGAAAACTGTACGTTTGCACAGCTGCGCGATCAAGAACGAAAACGACGTTATGAGTTATTGGTTGAAGGTCACAGTTTGGGGGCAATTGCAGCTATACTTGGCTTTAATGAACAAAGCTCTTTTAATCGAGCTTTCAAACGCTGGTATGGGTGTGCGCCTAAAAAATTTAAACTTAATGATGCCGACAATTAAATTTAAACCAGGCTAAATTTAAATTTCAAACAAATAACCAGTGGCCACTGACAACGCGATTTCAATGAGTTTCATTACTCCCAGCTGTTCAATAACAGCTAAAAGTGCAGCATTTGGATCGGTAATAATAGCAAGGAATACAAATTGCCTGATAAAGATTAACTCAGAGGCAATTTATCCAATATGTAAAAGTTACTCTTGATGTTCAAACTGGCCGCGATATACTTCAAAAACCTTCAATACGGTATGCTGCGCTTTATTTAAGCCATCAAACCACGCATCAAAAATTTCATCATCATCTTGCTCACTTAATGCTAAATATTGCGCAAGTAATTCCACAATATCGTTATGCGTACAACTTAACGGATCTATTTGTTGCGCCAATACACTGTGGTCTCGCGAGCGCAATGTTTCCATCACACCTTGATCGATTTCTTGGCATTGCTCAGTAGGGTGTTCTTGAGTAGGTTCATTCATTATTATTTGCTTCCTTAACGCGGTTACATATTATTTATAACAGGCTAATTATCAATAGCTAGTTTTTTTGATCTGACTGCTTATTTTTTAGTTAAGTTGGCCAAATTAGCATCATTTCGCTACTTTTTTGCCTGCTTAAAATAGTATTTGCAAAGGATTCCTATTTACTATAAATTACCGTTATACTATCACATAACATAAACTTTTTAGTAAAAGGCTTTTTATGAAACCTAATATTCACCCTGATTACCAAACCGTTGCCTTTCATGACACGGCTGCCGATAGTTACTTTCTTATTGGTTCAACAATTAAAACGGAACGCACCATTGAGCTTAATGGGAAAACTTACCCATACGTCCCTATTGATGTGTCAAGTGATTCGCACCCATTTTATACCGGCAAGCAAAAATCTGTAACCACTGATGGCCGTGTGGCCGCATTCAACCGTCGCTTTAAAAACTTAGGGAGCAAATAAGTATGAAGGTCTTAAGTTCATTGAAAAGTGCGAAAAACCGTCCTGGTTGTCAAATTGTTAAGCGCAAAGGACGTGTGTTTGTGATCTGTAAAGACAATCCACGTTTTAAAGCAGTGCAAGGTATGAAAAAGAAAGGTCGTTAATAGATCTCTGATACAACTGTGTGCGCCTATCTTAAGGCGCACACAGTACTTTACTTACTGAATAGCAATTCCCAAAAACCTGGTGGCTCATGCAGTTTATGATATTGCTTACGTAAACCATCAATGGCTTTCAATGGCCCTTTAGCTGCTGCCAAGCCTTTTTCATTAGCCAATTTTTTAGCTAATTCCGCTTTTGCAATCACTTTATCTAAACCTTGCAGTGACTGCTCGGCTTGTTTGTGAAACGTCGCGGATTTGCTACGTTTAACCAAGGTAATAAACTCATCGATCGCAGTATTAAATTCAGGTAGTTGAGTTGCTTCTACACTGTGTTTATAAGCAAGTCCCATGTTTTTCATATGAGCTTCAAGGTCAAAATCGTCGCTAGCCAATATACTCGGGGCGCAAAACAGTGCCACAAGGCACAAAAATACTTTCATAATAATCCTAATAGTTACAGCTCAAAAAGATGAAAAATCATTATACACTCCAGCAGCTATGAATATAACCTTACCCCAAGTGTGGTTAAAATTAATTTTGTGTTAGAATTCGCTTTTGATGATGTGAAGTGTTTTGGGTTTAGAACGAATGCGAAGATTAAAAAAACAATTTCTGATTTTCTTGTTGTGTTTAATAATTAGCCCTTCTAGCTTTGCCAAATTAAACATTACCTTTGTAAATCCGGGGTTTGCAGATTCATCTGATGAAATAAATACAACTGGTAACTTTTGGTTCAAAGTATCTAAGATTATGCGCAATGCGGCGGATGACTTAGATATAAACTTGCACATAAAATACGCGAATCGTAATCATATCTTAATGAAAGAACTTATTAGCCAGGCAATTAAAGACAAGCCGACTATTTAATTGTGGTCGATGAAAAAAGCGTTGTCAGTAAATACTTAGCAAAATTAAATACTAGAAATATCCCTATTTATTTTTTATATAGCCGACCTGCTATCGGAAAATTTATATCGTTAAAACGTGAAGGCGTTAATATTATTGGCAGTGTCATACCAGATAATTATTCTGCAGGCAAAACTCTAGCACAACAGTTGCTTATAGAACACACAACAACATCGACTCAACCAGCTAATATACTCGCTCTTATCGGTGATTATACAACGCCTGCATCGGTAGAACGTGCTGCAGGCCTAACTGAATTTGTTGAGCAACATGAAGATATAAACTTTATTGGAAAAGAGGTTGCCAATTGGTCTGAACAAGAAAGCTATGTAAAAACGTTAGCGTTTATGGAGTTTGCTCCTGAGATCAATATTATCTGGTGCGCCAATGATGCTATTGGGTTTGGTGCAAAAAGGGCATTACAAGCGCACAATAGTGCACATAAGGTCATTGTTGGTGGGATGAATTGGGACTCTGCACCAAAAGGTATCGAAGCGTTGGATATAACATTGGGTGGCCATGTGTTATTAGGCGCCTATGCACTCATTAATATCGCTGATCATCATAATGGAAAAACTCAAACTTCACTAAATCATTCATCGTTGGCCATCTTCAATAACCTTAATGCTGAAATTGTATCACTTGTAAAGCACATAAATGAAACTGATTTAGCTAACATTGATTTTGCTCAATTTAGTAGAATGGCCACAGATCCGCAGCCATTTACAGTAGATAACCTCGCCAAAGCCCTTAATAAATAACACTGTAAAGGGGATTTACAGCCCTTTACAGTAACTGTGCCGCTTTCACTAAACTCGCTAACTATTTTCTATTCGATAACCACAGCGGCTGATAAGGCGCAAGCTCAATACTTTGTTGCCCCTGATTAATTTCCTGTGCAGAAATAAGTTCAAACCACTGCTCGGTATCAATTAAATTCAGATCCGCGAACAGCAAAGTCTGCGGTTCATCACTAATGTTATAAACACAAAAAACACTCTGCCTACGGTCTATGCTTTGACGCCAAAAACCAAATAAGGCGCCAGTTAAATGTAAGGTAAATTGCGTGGCATTTGGGTGAAAGGCGTCTTGCTGTTTACGAATAGCTAGTAAGTTATTAATTTGAGTAAACACGTGATAATGATGACTTGATTGATCAGCAAGCTTTTCTAACAATGCGGACTCTTGCCAACGATGACGATTAATACAGCGGTTATGCAGGCTATTTTCAAAGCGATCATAATCATTGGTGGTACCCAGTAAGCTGTGAATATAAAGTCCTGGAATACCTTCAAGAGCAAACATAATAGCGTGAGCACAGGTGAAACGCTGTAACCCCCACTTATCCACGCCTTTGTGTGTGCCTTGTAAAGCATCAAATAGCGCAATATTAAGTTCATAGGGTGAGCTGGTGCCATTATTGGCAGTGCGCATTGACACTTTTCCGCCAAAGCGACTAACCGTATTAACCATTTCCCCCAATTCATCCTCGTCGAGTAGCCCTTCAGCAGGACGAAGGCCAATTCCATCGTGAGAAGCAATAAAATTAAAGTAGGCAGTACCATTTTGCGCTGGCGGCATACTCATCATCCAATGCTTGAGTGCTTTACTGTCTCCACTGAGTAAGGTATGTAATAACAAAGGAGGCAATGAAAAGTTATAAATACAATGGGCTTCATTGGCATTGCCAAAGTAAGATAAATTTTCACGATTTGGAATGTTTGTTTCAGTAATTATTATTGCACTTGGCTCTATATGCTCTATTAACGTTCGTAGCAATCTGATCACTTCATGTGTTTGCGCTAAGTTAATGCATGAGGTATTCAGCTCTTTCCACAAAAATGCCACTGCGTCAAGACGGAATATCTTTACGCCATTATCAAGATAATGACGAATAATACCGACAAACTCATTAAGTACTAATGGATTGGCAAAGTCTAAATCGACTTGATCTGGGCTAAATGTGCACCAAACATGGCGTTCCCCTAGCGCCGTTTGCACTGTATTAAGTAACGGCGATGTTCTTGGTCTAACTACCTGGGATAGATCGTCATTTAGACTCGCTGTTTTAAAGTAGCTGAGCCCAGGCTCTTTGCCTTGAATGAAGTTTTCAAACCAACGGCTGCGACTAGAGCAATGATTGATCACTAAATCAGCCATTAGCTTAACATCTTGAGCAATACCTTGAATATCATCCCAACTGCCTAGAGATTCATTCACCTGCACGTAGTTCATTACCGAAAACCCCTCATCGGAGCTATAGGGGTAAAATGGTAAAATATGCAGCGCGTTAATCGTTCCTGCGCATTGGTTTTTCATAAATCGATGCAGAGTATGTAACGGCGGTTCACTCGGCACGGCAACCGCCTGATCAGCATCGCGATAGCGCATAATTGAATCGCCATAAGCAATCAAAATAACATCTTGCTGATCCCAACGATTTTTATGGGGCGTTGGGTCGCGCACTGGGTCATCCCTTAACATAGTAGTGATCAACATACTTGCGAGCGCATCGATACTCATACATAAGTCAACCCCCTCATATATACTGGTTAGGTGTTGTTCAACCCGCTGCTCAAATAACGCCTTACTCATTACCCTACCCCGTTGTTTATAAAAGTTTTTATTATTTATCCGTCTTTTCTGCTCTAATATCGTTATGAAAATTCTTTATTATCCAGCTCTACCGCTTCTTCTAAGCGCGCAAAAACATCTGGCATTGCTGATGCAACACGGTTCCAACTTGGCACAAACGGCGCTTCCATTGGGTGCTGTAAAAAGTGCTGCCCAGCATTCATGATGTTTTGCGCAAACATTTCGACTGCTTTTTCTTCTTGGTGAATATCAAGTTTTAAGCCATTCATCATGGCATCGTTATGATAGGTTTCGATAAAATCCAGCGCGATACGATAATAGGTTGCTTTAAGTGAGCGAATAGTTTCCGTGGTAAACGTTACCCCTTGCGTGGCTAATTTACGAAACAGCGCTTTAGTGATATCAATCGACATTTTTGATAAGCCAGCCGCTTGATTATCCAGTGACAGTGCTTGGTGTTTATGATCGTAGTTATCCGCTATATCAACTTGGCAGAGGCGGTTATGTGAGTAGTTGCGATACATTTCAGACAATACGCCAATTTCTAAGCCCCAATCACTGGGAATGCGAATATCGTTTAATACATCACGGCGAAACGAAAACTCACCTGCCAATGGGTATCTAAACGAATCCATGTATTCTAAGTAATCAGTGCTGCCTAAAATGGTTTTAAAGGAGCGTAAAAGCGGTGTTACTAATAAGCGTGAAACGCGGCCATTAATTTTACCGTCCGCCGTACGCGGGTAAAACCCTTTGCAAAACTCATAGTTAAAACGTGGGTGAGCAACAGGGTAAATTAACCGTGCTAATAAACTGCGGTCATACGTTAAAATATCACAATCATGCAAGGCGATAGACTCAACTTTTGCGGTCGCTAATTTATAACCCATGCAATACCAAACATTGCGCCCTTTACCAAGCTCTCGTGGTGCAACGCCTAGCGTTTGCAATTCTTTATCAAGCGCTTGCAAACGCGGCCCTTCATTCCATAAAACGCGGTGATGTTGGCCAAGCTCAGCAAAAAATTGCAACGCATGGCGATACTGGCTTTCATCGGCTCTATCTAACCCAATTGTAATTTGTGATAAATAAGGCACATGTTTTAGTTCTTTAACGATATTTTGTAGCGCTGAGCCTTCAAGCTCACTGTAAAGTGAGGGTAAGATCAAACCCATTGGCCGCTGCTTTGAAAAACTAAGCAGTTCAGCTTCTAGATCTTCAAGCGGTCGATCAGCAATATTATGTAATGTGGTTATGATGCCATTTTGGTAAAAATCAGCCATGTGATTGCTCCTGTTTGGACGCTAGTTGCGCTTTGATAACACTTAAATCTGATACTTCGTCGATCCACCCTTGCGGTGCGGGATGTTCACTGAGTAACCAAGGTTTTTGCGCTAACTTGGCTTTTGCTTTACTTGCTGGGTTATTGATTAAAATTGCAATGTCGGCTTCATCAAGCATCGCCATATCGTTTTGACTATCTCCCAATGCAATGGTGGTAAACGAATAGCGATAATGCTGCTTAAATTGATTAAGTAGCCAATTTTGAGCTATGCCTTTATTAGTTCCACGGTTAAGGTGGATAAAACGCCCGCCAATCAATACTTCATACCCAAGTGGCTTTATTGCTTCTAAAAAATCAAGTAATTGCTGCTCTGTCCCTTGCCAGAACAATGGATCAGAATATTCACGAATACGCGCAAGTTCACTTTGTTCAACACTCAAGCCGGTGATTTGACTCACTTCTTGCACAGATAACTGACTAAATAAACGATAATAAGCACTAAACTCGTGAGCGTGCGTTTGTAGCTCGTGCTGTAATTGTTTGCTGCTAGGTGATAATGCATAACGCCAATGCTCATCAAGTTCGTCACACCCTATTGGTTTAAGGTCAAAGTAAAACTTAGGAATGTAAACTGCGGCGCCGTTTTCAATTATAAAAGGTTGGTTATGCCCTAATGATTTTTGTAATGCGTTTACCTCAGCAAAGGTTTTACTGGTATTAAACACCACGGTAATACCCGCACTGGTTAGTTCAGTTAAAAACGGTTTAATTTCATCACAGTGGTAATCATTATGATCAAGTAATGTACCATCTAAATCAGTAAAAATAAGCGGCATCGATGTGTCATCGGCGCGTAATTTCATTGACGCAATATCACGTGATTTATCTAACGTTAGTAATGCATCTGCATGATCTGGTAAATGAATGAGGTTTTCTCTGGTAATACGTTCAAAGTGAGAGATAAAGCGTACTAATTGCTGCTCATCAAAGGTGCCTTTACCCGCTCCTTTTTTATTTAATAACTTTTGTTCTTGCTCTAACCGCCAGCCATAGACATCTGCAAACGATGGCGCTTTTAGCATCACTGTGTAATCAATCATGGCGAATACTTCTTGGTATTCGTTAGCTAAACAGCTATTCACGCAACGGCGCCAAATCCCGTCACTGTCCTCTTTTTCTTCTAATTCATTCACGGGTTGATGTAATTGATACGGCTGCTGCGCTTCGCTGCCTACACACCAGCCTTCAAAAATGATGATGTCTATAGGCTGATCGGTGACCGGCCATAATGATTTTTCAATCGGATCATCTGTTTGCTTATCAAATTGAGGCAGCGAAACACCGGCTTTACCTTGTAATAATTCACTAAAAGTGTGTTTCATTAAGGCTGTATCGTGTGTACCTGGCACACCACGCGTTGCAAACAAGGGATGAACATCTTTCGCTAGTTGTAAGCGATGGTCGCGGCTGTGATAAAAATCATCTATCGATACTGCAACACTGTTAAACGTAGTATTACAATTAAACCAGGTAACTAAAAAGTCAGCTAAGGTAGATTTTCCTGAACCTTGACAACCATTTATGGCCACCAGCATGGGCCGCTCTGTTGATTTCAAACGAAGAATATCTTCAGCTAACGGAGCAAAATACTGCTCACTTAAATATTGATATTTAAGGGGTAGCTGATGCTTTGCTAAAAACGGGGTAATATCCACAATATTGGCCTCTTGTATAAATACCCAAACCACCTCAAGATGCGAGCGTCGTTGGAATTAAAAGCGATTTAGGCAAGGCATTGATTGCAAGTAATAGTGGTTCTATTATTCAAATCAATAACGCAGTATAAATCGCTTTTAAACCAACCCAATGGGCGTTTCACAGGCACTTACTCTCATCGTTGTTACTTCTTAAAAGGGACTGCCATTCTTACAAAGTAACGCCTTGATATTAAGCCCCTGTGAAACGCTGAATTCTGCATAATGAGGCGGTTTGGGTATCTGCTCCTATTCAGTATGACACTGTTAATAGGATAAATGCAGTTAGTAGACCACTATTTAAATACCTTTACTTTTAATGGGTTAAAAAAATAGCGCATTTAAAATGCGCTATTATGGTGCAATACAATGACTGTTTGGGCAGTTATTAAGCAGGCTTTTCAGCCTTTGGTAACACTAAATTAAGTACAATACCTAAAATTGCGCACAAACTAACACCTTGCAGGCTAAATTCACTACCACCGATGTGCATACCGCCAATACCACACACTAAAATTAGTGCCACAATAGTTAAATTGCGCGGTGCAGTGAGATCTTCGCCCGATTTCATTAATGAATTTAAACCCACCACCGCAATTGAGCCAAACAGCAAGATCATAATACCGCCCATCACAGGCACTGGGATGGTTTGTAAGCCAGCGCCCATTTTAGCCACAAACGCTAAAATGATGGCGATAATAGCCGTCCACATCATCACCTTTGGATTAAAGTTGCGAGTTAACATTACCGCACCGGTCACTTCTGAATAAGTGGTGTTAGGCGGGCCTCCAAAAAGTGATGCTGCAGTAGTCGCTAAGCCATCACCAAACAAGGTGCGATGTAGGCCTGGCTTTTTCAAATAGTCTTTATTGGTTACTTGGCTAATCGCCATCATATCGCCAATATGCTCAATAGCAGGTGCAATAGCAACAGGCACCATAAACAGTATCGCCTGCCATTTAAACTCTGGCCAAGTAAACGCGGGCATGGCCAACCACTGTGCATTTGTGACCGCATCAAATTGAACAATCCCCATCACTAAAGACACGCTATACCCTGCTACAACACCTGCTAGAATAGGAATTAATTTAAAGACGCCCTTGCCCCACACTGCAAAGATTAAAGTAACTAGAAGCGAAAATGCCGCCACCCAAATGGCTTGCTCATAGGGGATAAGCTGTATTGCACCATCGCCACTTTTACCCATTGCCATGTTCACGGCAACGGGCGCTAGCGCTAAGCCAATAACCATGATCACCGGGCCAACAACTACCGGCGGTAAAATTTTATGCAGTGCCACAACGCCTTTTAGTTTAACTAAAATACTTAACAGCATATATGCACCACCCGCCGCCATTAAGCCACCCATGGTTGCAGGTACTCCCCACATTTGTACACAAGCAATAATAGGTGCGATAAATGCAAAAGATGATGCTAAAAATATTGGCACTTGGCCTTTAGTAACAATATGAAATAGTAATGTGCCAATACCTGCGGTAAATAACGCAACATTGGGATCTAAACCAGTAAGCAGTGGCACCAAAACCAAAGCGCCAAATGCAACAAACAGCATTTGCGCCCCAGTTAGAATTGTTTTAATTGAGAAGGTCGAGTTATCCACGTTTACACTGTACCAAAAATTTTATCGCCCGCATCACCAAGACCAGGAATGATATAGCCTTTTTCATTTAGGTGGCTGTCTAGTGAGGCGGTGAAAATTTCCACATCAGGGTGAGCAGCAAGGGTTTTTTCCACCCCTTCAGGCGCCGCAACTAAAACAATCACTTTAATTTCTTTACAGCCGGCTTTTTTAAGCATGTCGATAGTAGCGATCATTGAACCACCGGTGGCGAGCATAGGGTCGATCACTAAGCTTAAGCGCTCGTCAATCTTGCCAA
The DNA here is from genome assembly GCF_030436385.1 of Pseudoalteromonas sp. KG3. Taxonomy (NCBI): domain Bacteria; kingdom Pseudomonadati; phylum Pseudomonadota; class Gammaproteobacteria; order Alteromonadales; family Pseudoalteromonadaceae; genus Pseudoalteromonas; species Pseudoalteromonas sp. KG3. The sequence goes on along the minus strand of NZ_CP098524.1, from coordinate 366,368 downwards.
CTAGTTTTTCAAAATACGGGATTGGCTCTAAGGTTTCTTCATTGCGCTGTAAACCAACCACACTAACTTTAGCGGCAGGTAGTAATTGCATTACGCCATCCATCATACCAAGGCCTGCGCGTAAAATTGGCACTACCGTGATTTTTTTACCTTTGATGTGTTCAACATCTAATTGCTTGCCATCCCAGCTAGTGATTGCTACTTTTTCCAGTGGTAAGTTCTTAGTCGCTTCATAGGTTAGTAATGTACCCACTTCAGATGAAAGCTCACGAAAGCTCTTAGTACTAATGCCATATTCTCGCATAAGGCCAAGTTTATGTTGTACAAGTGGGTGATTAATTACATGAATAGTCATAATAGCGCCTAAAAGAAAAATAAATTGCGCTTATTTTAGCTTAAAAGATTCCATCAGACTGCAAAAAAGCATGATCCGTGCAATAAAAAGGTTCATTTAATTGCTCTGATGCAGTAAATTGTCTTACTTAGCGCAATAATTGTTATATTTTAAGTAACGGCACTACGCTAATCGCTTTTCTCACTAACCGCTTAGTGCTCTATAAGCATCCAGAACAAAGTAAAGTCCAGCAAACAACTTTAATAAACTTCCACCATCGCTGGCTATGCTACGCGCATTACAACATGCTTTTGGCGTAGCAATAGCTGAACACTGATCACTGCTGTAAAATTTGCTCCATCACCCAACTGGTATGCGTTGCAGAGTTGCCCGTTGATGGGTGTTCAATGCTATTTAAAAGTGCTGCAGCTAAATTTTCAACATGATGCTGCTGAATATGAACTGGGTTTTCTATGTTGTACTGTGTTTCACCTTCATCGGTAACAACCGTAATGGCTTGTTCATCAAAGACACTAAAGCTTATTTCGCCCTTTTCACCATAAACAGTCACAACATCGAAACGTGAAAAACCACCAAAATTCCAGCTGCCAGAGCCAGTAATGCCATTTTTATGCTGCCAACAAGCCGTGATTGCATCAAACGCGTTATATAAATTTTGTTGATTACCAGCTAAGCCTTTTACATGTTCATAATCACCAAATAAATAGCCAAATAAATCCAAGCCATGGCTGGCTAAATCATCAAAATAGCCTCCAGGCGCTATGGCTTTATCTGTGCGCCAATTATAGTCACCTGATCTATCTTGCTCGCTGGCCGCCTTACTCAAGTGCCAATTAACATGACGTACTTGGCCGATTTCGCCAGAATCTATAAGACTCTTTATTTTATTAAAACGCGGTAAAGAGCGACGATAATACGCCACATACAAAGGAATATTTTTACAATTAAACGCCTCTAAAATAGTTTCACTTTGCGCTAAAGTGGGTGCCAGTGGTTTTTCAATACAGCACGGCTTGCCCGCAGCCGCCACTTTTAGCGCCAGTTCCAAGTGACTATCTGGTGGTGTGGCTATATACACAGCATCAATCTCAGAACTTGCGATCAATTCATCGGCCGTTTTAAATACCATAGGCACGTTATGGCGTTTTGCGTAATCCTCAGCAAGTGCGATATCTCGTCGAGTAACGCCTTGTAGCACAAAGCCTTCTGTTTGTTGATATGCAGGGCCACTTTTCACTTCAGTGACCGCACCACAACCAATCATTCCCCAGCGGACTTGCTTCTCCATTTTTTGCTCCTGCGTCTGTATTGATTGATAGCGATTGAGCATACCACTCTTGGTTTTTGTTATTTAATAAAATTATCTCTAATTAAGGAAATCACTTCATTTGAGCGACCATTAAGAACAGCTTTTATGCCAAATAAGGCAGTAGAAGCAACTTGGTTAGCCTCTATTTTAGGAGGCATTACTAATTCCATACGATTCACTTTAACTTCCAATAATGCAGGTCCTTTATGATCTAACCAAGCTTGCATCGTATCTGGGAGTCGCTCTGGCGTATCTACTTGCCACCCCTGCAAACCAATTTGTTCAGCTAATAAAGCAAAATTTGGGTTATGCAGACTCGTAAAGTTATCTAGTAGACCTTCAACTCGTTGTTCCATTTCAACAAATCCAAGAGATTCATTATTGAAAACCAATAATTTCACTGGGATTTGCTCTTGTACTAGTGTCAGTAAATCTCCCAATAGCATTGTTAAACCACCATCACCACACATCGCAATCACTTGACGCTGTGGGTATGCATTTGCAATACCCAAAGCTTGGGGATACGCATTTGCCATTGTGCCATGCAGTAGGCTTGTTAAGAATCGGCGCTCGCCTGTAGCCTCTAAATGGCGTAGTAACCAAACCATCGGACTCCCACCATCAGCGGTAAATATAGCATTTCTATCGGCTTTATCACTGAGTAATTGCGCTAGGTACTGAGGGTGAATTAGCTCACTCTCATGCCTTGCTTTTCCTTCATACTCTTTTTTGTCTTTGTGCCACTGCTCTAGTGCATTATTTAGATGAGAGTCATCACAGCGCTGTTCAAGTAAAGGCAGTAATGCCTCAATTGTATCAGCTACATCGCCCACCAACCCCAAATTGATAGGTGTACGTCTTCCTAAATGTTTCGCCTGTGTATCAACTTGAACAATTTGTGCATTTTTCGGATAAAACTGGGTATAGGCGAAGTCAGAGCCTAAACATAGCAATAGATCACATTCATCCATTGCTTGCATACCGGCCAAATTACCTAGTATACCCGTCATACCAACATTAAACGGGTTATTAGGTTCAACAAACTCTTTTGAACGAGAGCTGTGTGCAATAGGTGCTTTTATTTTATCAGCAAGCGCAATTAGTTGGTCATGTGCTTCACGTGCGCCAATCCCCGCATAAATCGTGATCCGCTTTGCACTATGGATCATACCCGCCAAGGCGTTTAAATCTGCATCATTTGGACGAATTACCGGTTGTGGTTGATGTACCGACCAAGCGATATCATCTTCAATTTTATTTTTAAATATATCGCCATTCACTACAACCACCGCGACACCTTGATGAGTTAACGCAGCTTGGGCCGCTTGGGCAACGATTCGTCTTGCTTGACTAGGATGATTAATACGCTGGCAAAAAACGGAACACTGATCGTATATCTTAGTTTGGTCTAATTCCTGTGGAAACCCCATGCCTTCTTCAGAGCTATCTACATTTGAAGCAATGAGTACTACTGGCGATCCGTTACGATGGCTTTCAAAAATACCATTAACAAAATGCAAGCTACCAGGACCACAGGTGCCGGCACACACAGCTAATTGCCTAGTCATATATGCTTCACCGCCAGCAGCGAATGCCCCCACTTCTTCATGGCGAACATTGATCCACTCTAGAGACGTTTTACTGATTGCATTAGTAAAGTGGTTAATTGTATCACCCACAATACCATAACAACGTTTTGCACCCGCTTTGATTAGCGTGTCAGCAATTACTTCGGAAACTGTAATACTCATTAATAATGCCCTCTATTATGTGCTGATAAAGTTTTTCCCATCGCTTGTGTTATGTCTCTAATGGGTTTGAATGTATCCGGTGAAGCCGCCTCCCACCAATCGCCATAGGCTGTATCTTTAGGTGCGTCAAGTAAGCTATTTGCAGGCAAAAGCGGGTGAATATCAATAATCGACTTAGATTGAGCAGCGTTAACACGGGTAATAATTTGATGCGGGTTAAGCTCGCTTGGGTGAATAACACCACTTGAGCCTACAATTTCAGCCAGTGCAGAGAGAGTTTTGGCATGAAAGCGAGCAGCGCGTTCAGATTGTATATCAATATCTAAGGAGCGTTGACGCTGCGGATCTTGTGTTGCAATGCCTGTAGGACAGGTTCCCTTGTCACAACGCCGCGCCTGAACACAACCAATCGAAAACATAAATGCACGAGCCGCATTGCACCAGTCAGCTCCTAAAGCAATGTGCTTTGCCATTCCCATACCATTATAAATTTTACCGCTGGCACCTAACTTAATATGTTTTCTGAGCCCTGTGCCCACTAACATATTTTGCATCATTACGAGGCCATCTTCTAAAGGCATACCAACCCAATCAGACAGTTCACTAGGAGCTGCACCGGTACCGCCTTCGGCGCCATCTACAACGATAAAATCAGGATAAATCCCTGTACTTAACATGGCTTTGCCTAATGCCATCACTTCATGAGGCATGCCAACACAGAGCTTCAGACCTAAAGTATCCCCAAAATTAGCCTTTATATATCAATGAACTAATAGTGTTAAAAAATATGGGTAGTGAGGGAACATTCATGGTGTTTTGTGATCTTATGAATCGCTTAAAAACAACAGAACTAAACACCATGAATGCGTCTACTATTTTGCACAATATGCTCCGCGCTGTCACCCCTAACTCTATTCATAAAGCCAGATTTAATACTCTAGTCGCTGCCGTTAAATCTCTTTTGCACTGTCAGCAATGCACCTTGACATCTATTGGTCGCAATTTGGATTCAAAAACAACTGAAAAACATGATATTAAACGTATTGATCGACTACTCAATAACCACGAGCTTTTGCGTGAGTCGACATCGGTTTATGTTCGCTTAAGCCGTTTTGTGGTCACTGAAAAGCATCCCGTCATTTTGGTTGATTGGAGTCATGCAGATACACAAACCAAATACTGTATTCTGCGTGCCAGCATTGCCAGTGAAGGTCGTTCTTTGACCCTGTATCAGGAAAGTGCATTCAGTTTTCAGTATCATTGCCCAAAAGTTCAAAAACGGTTCTTAAAGATGCTCAAACTGATTTTGCCGGGTGACTGCCGGCCCGTAATTGTGACGGATGCGGGCTTTAAAGTTCCTTGGCTCAAAGCCGTGCGAAACAATGGCTGGCATTATATTAGCCGTGTTCGAGGTACGGCACATTTGAAAACGCAGGGCAGCGATGAGTTTGTTCCATGCCAGTCACTATTCAAGAGCAATCAACGTAAGAGCCAGTATCTTGGCGCGACCGAGTTGACCAAAAGTGCAAAATATCAAACTCATGCAGTGCTGGTTGGCAAGGGACATAAGTTATTAAAAAGAGATAAAAAACGTGGTTATAAGGAGCCTTGGCTACTCGTTTCTTCTCTTCCAAAGAGGCACCACTTTCTCGAAAAAGTACTCAAATTATATGGTATGAGAATGCAGATAGAAGCAGGATTTCGAGATCAAAAAAGTGTTAGGTTCGGCTTAGGCTCAGATCTGCACAGGACAAACAAACTCTATCGATTAGACATACTGTTGCTGCTTGCCACACTGGCTCATTGGTTCTCAATGATGCTGGGTGCAGTGATAGACAAAGCAGGAAAGACAGGCGCTTTTCAAGCTAATTCAACCAAAAAAAGACGAGTAGTGTCATGGGCATTTGTTGGGCTGCGATACTTCAAAAAACAGTCCATTAAACTGCGACGGCGAGATTATTTGGCAGGACTAGCCTATTTCGTACAGGTGGTAGTGCAACTCGATTGGAAAAATATGGATGTGAGTGATGTAATTGAAACTTAATGATTATTTCTGGGGATCCCTTAGGCTTCAGACCTACGGGTTTATTGCCTGATAACTGACGCATATTTTGCGCAAATTCCAGAAGCTCAATCGGGGTTGAAAATGCAGAATGCCCTGAGGGAGACAAGCAATCTTGATGAATAGGCACTTGTCGCGCGTTGGCTATTTCTTGGGTTACTTTAGAGCCTGGCAACATACCACCATGACCCGGCTTTGCACCTTGGCTTAGCTTAATTTCAGTCATTTTTACTTGTTCGATTTGCGCTTGGTCAGCAAACTGACTAGGGTCAAACCGCCCCTGTTTATCACGACAACCAAAATAGCCAGTGCCTAGTTCCCATGCAATATCGCCACCGTGTTTTCTATGATATTTACTAAGCCCCCCTTCACCAGTGTCATGGTAAAAACCACCGATAGAAGCGCCCTTATTTAAAGCTTCTACGGCTCGCCCAGATAAAGCACCGAAGCTCATGGCCGAGATGTTTAATAAAGATGCGTTATAGGGTTGGCTAGACTGCTCATTACCTATTGTGACACGTGGTTTCTTATCAGGCTCTGCGCTTGGGGCCATTGAGTGGCACACCCATGTATAACCATCTTCACGGACATTTCGCTCAGTGCCTAGCGGCTGTGTATCACTTTTACCCTGAGCCCGATTGTAAATAAGATTACGCGCAGCAAAACTATATGGCGTCCCTTCTAAATCATCTTCTACAATGTATTGACGCAAAAATGGACGCAAATCATAAAAAATATGCCGTACCCATGCAATCACAGGGTAATTTCTCAAAAGTGTATTACTCTTTTGAAAACGGTCTCTAACGCCAAGAAAGGATAAAAGTGCAAGTATAATAATTAAACTGAGTGTCCAATAATTATATGAGTCAAAAATGATTAGAAACAAGGCTGTTATTGCCGCGCAAATAGGTAGAAAAGATCGTAGTACTAAATGAAAAAAAGACATGACTTGCTTCATGAGACTATTATCCTTTATCTAATTTCAGAAATAAAAGTAAACACGCTATCCAATTTGGTTATTAAATAACTTATCAACTATATTCTTCATTGACTGAACAAAAACTTAAACAAACTAAGGAATAATTTTCGTTGTTTAAGTTGGATAAATAAAAACAGAATTTAAACGGGCAATCTACTTAATCGGTCGCCTTTACATAATATTAAATGCGTCTGGTTGGGGTTGTAACTTATAACAAAATGGTTTTATCTGGGATTGGTATTAAACGGCACTATAGCACAGTCATATTTTACCGTCATAAAAGTGACTTCTCGTCATTATCTTCTTTTTTAGATAGCTTACCCGCTTTAACTTGCGGGTAAGCTATGATAAATAGAGAGTGGTTAAAACTGATACCTTACTGAAGCTTCAATATTACGTGGTGCGCCAAAGAAGCCTTGGTTATAAAAATCAATACTGGAGTAATATTTTTTATCAAACACGTTATTGATATTCATTTGGCCGCTAAACTGCTCTGTAAACTTGTAACGTACCATCATATTAACCAGCCAATAACTTGCTTGCTCTGCACGGTGAGCATTATTAGGACCTACATTTTCATTGTAGATTTCATTTTGCCAATGTGCATTAACACCAAATTTAAACGCTTCATTATAATCATACATACCTGAGAGCTTAACTAAGTGTTCAGGGTTATGGGTTGCAAAATCATCACCATTTTCATCTTCAGATTTAGTGTGTGCATAACTGAAATTAGCGTTAAATGAATCAGTTACTTGCCCCGAAATTTCCACTTCAAAACCTTTACTCTGCGTCCCTTCTTTCCCAATATATGGGAAACTACCGTCAGGCAATGGTTCTGTGAACGAAGGATCAAGTACTGCTACATTATCTTTTTCGACTTTGAATACGGCAGCAGTAACAAGTAGTCTCTCGTCAAGCCAGGTACTTTTTACCCCAGCTTCTAAATTACTGCCTTCAACTGGATCAAGACGTTGATCATTTTTATCTTTTGCATTTTGTGGCTGGAATATTTCTGTGTAGCTTGTATAAATTGATACCGCAGGTACAGGTGAGAACACAAGCCCGGCATAAGGAGTGTTAATGCCGGTTTGTTTGTAATTATCAGCACTGTCTACCTCATTTTCATAATCATAGCGACTAAAGCGGTTCCCTAGAACAAGGGTTAGCTTATCCGTTACACTCAGTTGTGTAGCAATATACGCCCCAACCTGCTCTTCGTTATTTTTTCCGGTAATAGCCGTATCTGCATAAGTAGGTTCAGATACACTGCCATCCCACTGTAAAAAGTTTCCAACGGGATCACCACTGATAGCATAAAATGAATCAGAAGTGACATGCTGATCACTTAAATTAGCCCCAACAATCAAGCGGTGCTGACGAGAGAACAACTCAAAAGGACCATCGGCGTATATGCGCGCACTATCCAAAGTACGATCACTTTGATAAATCATTGACGAACCACTCATACCAAGCCCGGTGTCTCGATCAGGATGCCCGCTTAAGTATAATAGTTTGCCATCCATTTTATCATCTCGGCGCTCATATTCAGCTCTCAACTGCCACCCATTTGTAAAGCTATGCGCTAAATTAACAAAGGCACTGGTATTATCGCGATCCCAATAGGTCCAGTTTGCTGCCGTTGTACTTGATATAGCTAAATCATCAGCAGATGAGCCATCAGCATAAAATAAAGGCAATGCTCCCCATGTAGAGCCTTTAGGTCTACGTTTCGCATGCTCTATTCCGATGTTCATCTCAGTATTCGCGCCTAAATCAAAACCCACCGTTGTATAAAGTTGAAGATTATCTTTTTCAGCTAAATCAACATGGCTTTTACCTTGATCAATACTCGCAGCAACACGGCCACGAATACTGCCATCGCTATTGAGTGGCGTGTTAAAATCACCTTCAAGTCTAACATTTTGCCATGAACCAACTTTCGCAGTAACGTAACCTTGTTGTTCAAAACCCGCTTTTTTACGGATCAAATTGATTGCCGCTGAAGGTTCACCTGCTCCAGATAGTAAGCCAGTGGCGCCTCTAACTACTTCCACACGCTCAAAAAGAATGGAATCAGATACTGCTTCTGAAAAGAAACTATTGTAAAAAACCGGTAAGCCATCATACTGAAAATTGGTAACGGGATTACCACGTGCGCTAAAGAAAAAACGGCTGGTTTCTGCTTTTTGAACATTGATCCCCGCAGCCATTCCCACGACATCTGCAACATTATCTAGTGCAAAGTCTTGAATTGCTTGCGCATCAATTACAGAGATAGACTGAGGAGTTTGTTGCACTGAAAGCATTAAGCCTGTAGCGCTGGTGTTGTATTCTAATCGTTGCCCTAACACCGAAATTTTTTCGATATTTGCTTCTTCTGCGTCTTGCTCACTTGCATACGTTACATTTGATATTGCTAATGTAATCGCAATAGATATGCTTGAAATGGTTGGATTAAACATGGACTCTCAAGTTAAATAAAAACAATTTGCACTTAGATTAACACTTCACTTCTTTAAGTGCAACTACAAATCGCCACAACCTATTGTTTTAATTAATAGCTATATTTAAAAATAGCTTAAGTAGTCTCATAACAAATGCCCGAAGAAGGGGTTATTTAACATAACCCCCTATAAAAGTTGAGATTGCAACAATTATTTTGCGTATGCTATAACTGACTTATAATGCCCAGATACTATTTCGCTCCCCAAAATAAGCACGGTGTTTAGTTTTAACTGCGCCGAATAAAAAAATCATTGCAAATATAAATGCAACAATGTCTAAGCTAAAATTGCTAAAGTGACGGTAAGCCCAATCTTGTTCGTTCGGTATTACTAACAACAGTAAAGATGTGACAGGAATACATATACAAGCTGCAAATAATGCTTTTTGTAAGTCAATGGCACTTTTAGCTGCACCTCGCACAAAACTATAAATTAGCGAACCAAAAAAAACGATGTAATAACACGTCAGGTAACTCTCGTTAATTGATATATTAATAAGATATAGCCATTTACTGGATAAAATAGCCACCACAACACCAAAGATAGACCCTAAACAGACTCCAACAGTTAGGTTTGCCATGAATTTATTTGCTTTAGTTTGCTCTCCTTGTTTCTGTCTTCTTTTTTCTAGCCAGAGTAAATTACCACTATAAAATAAAAACGCTCCTAACAAACCCATTATAAAATAAATCCAGCGACCTAAATCGCCTCCAATGCCGCCAAAATGCAAGGAGAAAAAACTAGCAACATAAGGCACATAATACTGCTCGTCGTTCATTGCTAAGCTGCTGGCCCTTACTTCAAATGTATAGGGGTTCATGTATATATAATCACCTGAATTATTACGCATCATGGTATGTTCGTTCATTAGGGTTACACCCAATGAAGGACGTGAAGATGTTAAGCCTGAATATTCAATGGATTCAACCCGATAACCATCAGCCAGTTGCTCTATTTTATTAAGGTGTGACTGGACAGAAGGCAGTTGATCTAGCTTGTATTCTACTGCAGAGTTTGCACCACGATTAAACATAGGTTGGTCGCTATACACAAGGCTTAGCCCATCGTACAACACATCATGAAATGCAAATACAATGACACTCCATGCGATTATGAAATGAAAAGGTAAACTGATAACACCAACTAAGTTGTGGGTGTCTAACCACAGCCGGTTTGCACCTTTACCTTTACGTAATGCAAAAAAGCTTTTAACCAAGGTCGGCAATAGAAAAATAATGCCCGACACAAGAGCTAAAAAATAAAGCACACAAGCCACGCCCAGCACCAGTACTCCCAAATCTTCATGACCTACTTTACCCACAATACCTGCAGTTCGATGGAGCATATCAATTAAATTACCTAGCTCATTACTAGGCTCTGCATGGGTAACTAACTCTCCTTGTGGTGACAAAGTCGCATGCATCAATACATCGTTTAAAGTTAACCCTCGCCCTCCACCTTTTTCATACCAAGTCATCGGAGAGAAATCTTGATCAAAATTAATTTTAAATTGTTGCTCTACTTTGGGTGATTGAGCCAACGCTTTTGCAATTAATTCATCATATAGGTCTCCTTCAATAGGCGGTAGATGATGAACGGGAGGAGTAGCCCAGTAGCTGATTTCGTCTTCAAACATACTCAGTGAGCCAGCATAAAAGCCAATAAATAGAACTAAACCAGCAACAATGCCTGTCCACGTATGTAACGATTGATACGTTCTGAGGATATCACTGCGTATTTTCATCACAACCACCTCAAAATAAAAAACACACCGTAGCTAATGAGATTAGCGAATAACAAGTAGATAAAGGCCTTTGCACCAGTTTTAAATAAGTAAGTCAAAGACAAGATTAATAGCCAAATGGGCGCTATGATCCACATATTAAATTGCACTTTAGCCGTAGCTGTTAAGCCTCCTGGACCAAACCATGCGAATATTGCGACAAAAGCGTAACTCAATGTTAAGCCCAATATGACGCCTGCAATGGTTTTAACCCACCAGTGAGGCTGAATTTTTTGTTCAGCAGTTAATCGACTCACACTTTATTCCTTTTATTGGTAGGCTTACTTTTTTTATTAAAAACTAACGGTAAAGTCATCAGCGGTGTGCAAATTAACATGATAGATATAATAAACAGCCATATAAAAAATGCAGCCGACAGAGCATAAACTTGTAACCATGCAAGCAATGCTAACAACCAAAAGAGGCCACCCACAATCCGCCATTTTTTCGGTAGTGGCTTTTTTTTAAAGCCTTGATTCTTATTAGTGAGATAAATAATGATGACACCAAGCACACTAAAGCTAAGAGCTAATATTAGCCACATATGAGAAACGTTCCTTTTTGTAATAAATCTCACGTACAAATAAGCTATATTTATTCAGAAAATACTGAACATTAGAATTGATTTATTCGTAAGTGAAGAACGGCCAATAAAACGCCCTTTATTGGCCTATGGGCTTGCATAAACGAATATTAGAAATCTACTTTTACTTTTAAAGCATAACTACTAGGCTCGCCAATGCGCATTCCGCCGTATGAATCAGCCGCCGCCCAATATTGTTTATCAAACAAATTATCTACCGTGCCAATTAAAGTGACTGTATGTTGATCAATATTAGTTTCATAACTAACGCCACCGTAAAACACCGAGTAAGAAGGCAGTTCCCATGTGTTATTGGCATCTAGCGTCGTTTTTCCATGGTATTTAGCACCCAGGTTAAGGGTCAACCCAGGAACAGACATCACATTATAATTTGTCTGTAAACTCATTTGATAGTTTGGTGTTCCTCCCACATCGTTACCTTGAACATCAGTACTGGTTTTATCATATTCAGCATTGAGTAACATAACATCACCATAGAGTGAAAACTGCTCTGTTACTTCTAACGCCCCACTAAATTCAAGTCCTTGATATAGGGTAACTCCATCTTGAATTAAAAAATTATCATTAGTAACCAATGTTGCACCACGCTCAATGCGGAACAAAGCAGATGTCACTGACCATCCTTCACCTGCGGTTTTCAAACCTAATTCATACTGCGAACTTTCGAGCGGAGGGAGTAACTCATCAGCATTTGCGTACTCAACACCCACAGAAGAAGTTTGCCCCTCAAAAGACTCAACATAACTTGCATAGATAGTCGTATTTAAGTTTGGTTTAAACATTAAGGCAATCGTTGGACTAATCTCTGTGTCTTCATAGTTTTCATGAGATCCAAAGTATTCGCTTGGTGTATGTTCAATCTTGTTAGATCTCACCCCTAGCAAAGCTTGCCATTGATCCGTTATAGAAATGAAATCACTCACAAAGAATGAGCTTTGCTTATCCTTCCACGCCATTGGCGCATCTTTTTTAAGCGCAGCTTGATATGTTGGAATATCAACGGGATTAAAGAGGTTGTCTGTGCCATATCCTCTCGTTTTTTTGCGACCAAACTGACCTGCATCATTTCGATACGTAGTCGCTTCTTGTTCTGATACACCGAACACTAGATTATGGGTAAGTCCCCCAGTCATGACTGTACCAGTAAGCGTTGCCTGTATTTGCTCATAATCTACATCAAAAAATTGCTCATAAAGTCCAATGCTTAAATCGCCATCACTATTAAGTAGACTCGCTAAAGTTTTTACCCATTGAGTTTCATTTTTAGAGTAATCATAATCAATTTTAGCGGTCCAATTATCATTAATCGCCCAGCTTAAACTTGAAAGCGCGATGAAGTTTTTATATTCATCAAAGGTACCATCCACACCGATACTACGAGAGCCATCAACCGTACTGGGTAACGTGTCAGTCGCGGCCATCTTGTTATCAAACTGAGTCCATGAATTCTCAATTAATCGGTCACTATAAATTAAATCGACAGTCCAAAGTAAAGAATCGGTTACCTGCGCATCAAAAGCAACAGAAGCGGTATTTCTATCAATGGTGCCATCATCTAAATACGTATCGCCTTCTTCTTTAACTAAATTCACTCTTAAACCATATTCATCATCGTCACCCATTCGAGAACTGGCATCGATGTGAGTACTTAGTACACTATCACTGCGTACACCAGCATCTACACTGACTGTATCGCTTTTAGCTTTTTTCGTTACATAATTTACAACCCCACCAGGTGCCGCCATACCATACATAAAACCTGTTGCCCCTTTCATTAAGGTTACTTGCTCAAATGCTTCATAGGGCAACTCACCGCTAAAACTATTAATAGACATACCATTAACTTTAAAGCTTTGTGTGTAATCTAGTGCTAGGCCCCGTACACGAATTGTATTACCAAACGCACTATAGGCACTGCCATCGACAGATACCGAAGCTTCACGACTAAATAAGTTATCTAACGTATTTACTTGACGGATCTCCATATCTTCTAAAGAAATGACATCCACGGAAAAAGGGGTATCAAGAATAGTTCGGTTACCTAAAGCGCCCCCATTATTACTTTCACTTAGTTCCGTCAATTTATGTCCAACAACACTGATGATTTCAATATCTTTGTCAACATCTTCTGCGCCCCAAACAGAACAGCTACTAACTGATACAGCTGCACATAACATAGCTAGCTTTTTTTTCTTGGAGGTTAAAATACTATTGTTCATTAAATTTAATTTCCATTTCATAATTAACTGCGAGCAGCACTTCAGTAAAAATACTTTCATTGCCTTTATAGAATCAAACAAATAAATGATAACCCAAATAATAACTATTGTCATGTACAATTGTATGATCGTTAAATTTTTTATATGAAAAAATTTAATGACTGTTTTTATCTTAGAGTTGAGCGGCTTGGAAACTATTTTAGGAGAAAGGGAAAAGTAAAGTTTGGTAGATCCTTTAGCTAAGATCATAATCTTCATAACTTAGTTAATTTACAAGCAAAGCAGCTATGATGATATGTGCTTCCTGAATCGGTAGCTTTAAGCCGAAAAACCCGTGCTAAACACGGGTTTTCGAGGATAAAGTCCTAAAACGACTGAGGACTTGCATTGTTGAATTACTCGTTTACCACGCTTTTAAGTGGATTCACGGGCTGTGCGTTTTCGTCAAGTAAGTTCATATCAAAATCAAACTCATCAACACGAATAGCTAGCTCACGCTTTTTGTTGTAATCAATTAGTTTTGCGTACTCTTTTTCGGTAATAATATTACCAACCAAAGCATTATCTAGCGTAGTAGCAAAACGTACACCTGGTTTGATAGCTTTACTACGCAAGGCTTTTTTAACCTTCGCAAGTAAATCTAAACACTCCATTTTTGCTTTATATGCTTGTTCGTTAATGTAATGGCCATCCCCCTCAATAGGTTTAACTAAATGGGTAATTTGCTTTTTAAATGCCGTATCAAGTTGCGCTTGTGTAGCTAATTCGCGAATTAAGTCATCGCTAATTTTTGGCATTTTAGTTGAGTAGTTCATAGTAATAAAACGCATAAACTTACGTGTGCCACTAGCTGGGAAATTATCTAAAAACTTATGTAATGCTTCTTCAGCGCTTTGAAGTGCAAAACGGGTTGCGTAATGGAAATACGGCGCGGCTTGCTCGCGTTCACTGCTTGCCACTTTTTGCTCATAATATTTAATTGATGCCATAGCAGCATATAAAAAGCTCATTACATCGCCTAAACGGGCTGATAGCATTTCTGCTTGCTTAAGTTTGCCGCCTAGTACCAGTAAAGAGAAGTCAGCGTATACTGCTAATTTTGCAGATAGTTTGTGTGCTGCTTTTTCATACTCGCGTACTTCTGGAAATGATGATTCTGCGCCTGCGGTAAATGGTAGAACGCCTAAGCGAAATGCGCGTAAGCTATTTGCTACGCTATAACCGACTGTTTTGCGTAAAATACGGTTAAATTCTTTATCCGCATTTTTATCTTCACTATGGATAGATTCAACCATCGATTGTAAATACGGGTGACAACGCATTACACCTTGGCCAAAGATCATCAAGTTACGTGTAAGAATGTTGGCACCTTCAACGGTGATGGCAATTGGCTGTGCAACATAGCCGCTTGCTAACGTATTTTGCGGGCCGTTCTGAATTGCTTTACCAGCTTGAATATCCATTGCTGAGTCAAGCACGTCGCGACCAATTTCAGTCATGTGATATTTTGCAATTGCAGTCACAACCGATGGCTTTAAGCCCATGCCTAAACCTTCGGTTGTAAGTACACGCATTGCTTCTTGTAGGTATGTTTTACCTGCAATATCAGCGAGTTTTTCTTGAATACCTTCAAACTGACCTATAGCCAAACCAAATTGTTCACGAACTGCTGCATATTCAGCAGCGCTTTTAAATGCCACTTGCGATGAACTAACACCTAATGCAGGTAATGAAATACCACGGCCAGCGCCTAAACAGCTAACCAGCATTTGCCAGCCACGACCGATGTTCTTTTGACCACCAATAATGAAGTCCATTGGTACAAATACTTTGTTGCCACGCGTAGTACCGTTGTAAAAACGAATACCCATTGGATCATGGCGATTACCAAGTTCAACACCTGGGTGCTCTTTTGGAATAAGTGCACACGTAATACCGAGGTTTTCTTTACCACCTAGCAAGCCATTTGGATCCACCACTTTAAATGCTAAACCAAGCACGGTGGCAATTGGCGCAAGGGTGATATAACGCTTGTCCCAAGTGATCTCAAGACCAAGTACTTCTTCGCCGTTGTACATGCCTTTAGTCACTGTGCCTAAATCTGGAATGCCACCTGCATCAGAGCCTGCTTCTGGGCTAGTGAGTGCAAAACATGGAATGTCACGGCCATTGGCTAGGCGTGGTAAATAATGTGCTTGCTGCTCTTTAGTACCAAAGTGCAGTAGTAACTCACCCGGACCTAATGAGTTAGGCACCATTACAGTTACCGCAACCGCAGAACTTTTAGTTGCGATTGTGCCAACAATAGTTGAATTTGCATATGGGCTAAATTCTAGACCACCAAACGATTTAGGGATAATCAATGAAAAAAAACGTTCTTTTTTCAGAAAATCTAAAATGTATTCAGGTAAGTGAATACCGTTTTGAATTTCAGTTTCGTCTATCATACCCAATAGCTCTTGTAATGGGCCGTCGATAAATGCTTGTTCATCTGCGCTTAATACAGCAGCAGGGACTGCGCGAAGTGCGTTGAAATCAGGCTTACCTTGGTAAATAGAGCCTTCTAACCACACATCACCCGCATCAAGGGCTTCTTGTTCAGTGATAGAAATACTTGGTAAAACTTTTTTTAATTTTGTACGTAAACTCATAATCAACTCATCCGACCAGACAATAATACCTACATTACGTCATAAAATGAACAATAGATCAATTGGTCCAACCAGTTTTTTTAACATTTTTTCAATTTACTTTTTGTTGGGATAGTTAAGCCATTGAATAAAAAAGATTACATATGTACGCTGAATTAGCGTATAAAGCATGAAATTTAATCTAAAGAGGTATTTTTTCGCCTAAAACTCAGCGAGTTTAGCATTACACAACGAAACGAGATCCGTAGGACGCAAGGATATTTCGAGACCACGCTTGCCCGCACTGACGTAAATTGTCGTAAATTCTGCCGCACTTTTATGAAGATAAGTCGTTAGACGCTTTTTTTGTCCAAGCGGGCTCACACCACCGAGAATATAACCGGTGCTATTTTCTACTTTTTGTGCTGCTGCCATTTGTACTTTCTTAGCGCCGCACGCTTTTGCTAATAACTTCATATTAACTTGCCTTGTCACCGGAATGACTGCCACTATTAACTGCTGCGCGTTCGTTTCAAGCACTAAGGTTTTAAACACTTGCTCTGCGGGCAAATCCAGTTTCTCAACAGCCTCTAAACCAAAACTTTTCGCATTGGCGTCATGCTCATAGCTGAGTAATTCAAAGCTCGCTTGATGTTTTTTTAAAAGCTGTGTTGCCGGTGTCATACTTAGCGCTCCCCAATTAATTATTAGCAGTTTTAAACTAGCAAAAAAAAGAGTACCAGAGTACTCTTTTTAACAATTAAAGGTATTCGCTAAATAATATTAACAACAGGGATCAAACGACTCTTTGCAGCCATTTTTTTGCCATAAATGCGCATTGTGCTAATTGCTAAGGCAACCACCACAGCACAACCAAGTAGCCAAAATGCTGAGAACATAGGTGATTGCTTAAAGTTACCAACTTGATAAACCACTGAAGCGGTAATATAAGCAAGGCCTGTTGACCACGTAGCCACGAATAGCATCCATTTCATCCCTGCTTCACGGTACATTGCACCCATTACCGCCACGCACGGTGTGTATAATAGAACAAAGACTAAATAACTAAAGGCAGCCAACTGACTACTAAATAGGTTTTCCATGGTAGTAAAGGTAGAAATATTGACTTCTTGATCAGCCGCAGCACTAGTTTGGTCACTCACATTAGTAACATTTAAACCTAGGGGATCAAGTAAATTAGTAAACACATCGGTTAGATTAGCAGGCACACTAGCAAATGCTTCACCGACTTTGTTGAGTACATTAACCTTCTCATTATTCGCAGAGGTTGCACCATCTAGATTTGAATATAAGCTGTCTAATGTACCCACCACTGCTTCTTTAGCAAATACACCCGTAAAGATACCCACGGTTGCAGGCCAGTTGTCTTGCTCTACCCCAATTGGCGAAAAAGCGGGCGTTGCAATTTTAGAAATTTCGCTGAGCATTGATTTATCTGTATTATCATTGCCAAAGGTAAAATCGGTACCAATTGAGCTTAATATTTTTAAAATTACAAACACCATAATAATTGTTTTACCCGCGCGTAAACAAAAGCTTTTTAATCGCTCCCAGGCTTTATAGAGTACACCTTTTGCAGTTGGCATATGATAAGCAGGTAACTCTAAAATAAACGGTGTTAAAGTAGGTGTAAACAAAGTATTTTTCAGCACTAAGCCTGTTAATACCGCCATTACGATACCCAAGATATACAAGGCGAATACTAAGTTTTGGCCATTGGTTGTAAAAAATGCCGCCACAAACAACGCATACACGCTCAAACGTGCGCCACATGACATAAATGGTGACATAGCAATAGTCAGTAAACGGTCTTTATGAGTTTCTAAGGTGCGCGTTGCCATTACTGACGGTACATTACAACCAAAACCAACAATTAAAGGCACAAACGCTTTACCCGGTAAGCCAATGGCGCGCATTAACCTATCCATAATAAATGCTGCTCGCGCCATGTAGCCTGAGTCTTCAATAAAAGCTAAACAGAAGTATAAAAATCCAATAACAGGAATAAAGGTAGCTACAAGTTGAATACCACCGCCTAAACCGTCGGCAAGTAAGGCGCGTAGCCAATCAGGAGAGCCTAATGATGTTAATAACTGGCCAAAGCCGTCAACTAAAATGGCGCCTACACCGATATCAAAAAAATCTATAAACGCACCACCAACATTGACCGCAATGGTGAACATTAAATACATAATACCAAGGAAAATTGGAATGCCTAAAAAGCGGTTGATCACTATAGCATCAATTTTATCGCTAATGGTTTCACTGGCGATCCCTTTGCTGTTTTGAGTCAACTCGGCAAGTTGGTTGGCAAATTCATAACGGCCATTTGCAAACAATACATCGAGTTCATGTTGATCCGCAAATTGTGAAAACTCTGTTTTTGCCACTAATAACGTATGTTGATCAGCATAACCAAAACAGCTTTCGTCTTGCTCTAGTAACCTCAGTGCAAGCCACTGACTATCAACGTTATTTAAAGGTTCGCTATGCTCTGCTAAGCTGGCAGTGATGTTATCTACCGCTTGGGTTATTTTTTTATCATAGTTAGGTTGCTGTGATGATATTTTCTTAAATTTTAGGCCTTGCGCAATACAATCTTTTAAGGCGCTAATGTCTTTTTTATTATTCGCACTGAGTGCAACTACAGGGCATCCAAGGCGTTTTTCAAGTGCTTTAGGATCGGTTGTTAAACCATTTCGCTTTGCCACATCTACCATGTTTAATACGACTACCAGTGGTACTTTCATCTCCAGTAACTGCGCTGTGAGATATAAGTTACGCTCTAGATTTGATGCGTCAATAATATTAATGATCAGTTGTGATTCACCACTAAGTGCATAATCACGGGCAATTTTTTCATCTAAAGGTGTTTGTGCATTAACATCCAAAGAATAAGTGCCTGGTAAATCCACTAAATCAACACTTTGATCGCCCACTTTAAATTGACCAATTTTTTTGTCGATAGTCACACCTGACCAATTACCTACTTTTTGTTTGCTACCAGTTAAAGCATTGAAGAGTGTTGTTTTACCACAGTTGGGGTTGCCGATTACGGCAATGTTTGGATTCATACTGCGAGTTCCAAATTAATTGATTTTGCTTCAGCTTTGCGAAGACTCAGGACAGTGCCACGAACTTTAACAATCATAGGATCGCCAAAAGGAGAAAAGCGTAATACATGTACCGGGGCACCCGGCGTTAAACCCATAGCAAGTAACTTTTGACGTAACAAACTCGCATCGGGATCAATACTTACCACAGAGCCATGTTGGCCAATTACTAATTTGTCGAGCGTTAACATGCCATCTCATTTATTAAATACATCAATGGCACTGATTTTACGCCGATTATTCAATCATGCAAGTGAGACTAATTATCATATCGATAAGTATGTAAAAGAAAATAACCAAGCCACAGTATTCGCTTTGATATTAACAATTACGCAGAGCCAAATTGATAAATGTTTAACAATTAGCGAAATATTTGAGCTAATGCACCACTGCCATTTAATAAGATTAGTATCAGGTTTTAAATAACCTGAGCAGAAGTAATCTGTATATTCAGAAACTTTGAGCATATTTGTGTCATACAAAGCTGACAATACTCATTGTTCTTTGATCACTAAAACAGCACTAAATATAAAAAATGGTGCCAATTGGCACCATTTTTTGAACATAACTAAAACGTTACTTCGTTAGGTCATCAAAGAACTTTTTTACACCATCAAAAAAGCCTTTTTCTTTTGGACGGTTTTTAGAACTATCCTTACCCATACTTACTTCAAGTTCTTCAAGCAGTTCACGTTGGCGTTCATTCAAGTTGACCGGTGTTTCGATAACAACTTTACAGATTAAATCACCAACTGCACCACTGCGAACTGACTTAACGCCTTTACCACGCATACGGAACATTTTGCCCGTTTGACTCTCTGCTGGAATCTTTAATTTAGCACGACCATCTAATGTCGGTACTTCAATTTCGCCGCCTAAAGCTGCAGTGGTAAAACCAATAGGTACTTCACAGTATAAATTATTGCCATCTCGTTCAAAGATACGATGTTCACGAACAGATACTTGCACATATAAATCGCCTGCAGGTGCACCATGTGCTCCGGCTTCACCTTCACCAGATAAGCGAATACGGTCACCTGTATCAACGCCCGCAGGAATTTTAACGGACAGTGTTTTGGTTTTTTCTACTCGACCTTGCCCATGACAACTATTACATGGATCAGAAATTATCTGACCTGTACCCTGACACGTTGGACAGCTCTGTTGTACGGCAAAGAAACCTTGGCGCATTTGTACTTGGCCAGCACCATGACACGTTGTACATGTTTTTGGTTTAGAGCCTGGTTTTGCACCGCTGCCATCACATGGTGAACAGCTCACCCATGTGGGTATTTTTATTTCAACTTCTTTACCACGAACCGCTTCTTCTAAGCTTAAGTCCATATTGTAACGTAAATCAGATCCACGTTGCTGGCGTGATTGACGACGACCACCGCCCCCACCACCAAAAATGTCACCAAATACATCACCAAAGATGTCGCCAAAGTCACCTTGGCCGCCGCCAAATCCACCGTGACCACCACCGCCGCCACCTTGTTCAAATGCAGCATGCCCGTATTGATCATACATTTGGCGTTTTTGCTCATCAGTGAGGATTTCGTAAGCTTCTTTTACTTCTTTAAACTTAGTTTCAAGTTCTTTATCGCCCGCGGTGCGGTCTGGATGATATTTCATCGCTAGGCGTTTGTACGCCTTTTTAATGTCTCTTTCGCTGGCATCTTTTGCCACCCCAAGGACTTCATAATAATCGCGTTTTGACATATCTATCACACTACTCTTTTCTTACTGCAGCATTGCTGCGGATAAACCGATAAATCATATCGATTTATCATCTAATTTACATGCAAAAGGCGCGACAAGCTTGAGCCCGCGCGCCTTAGTTGTTCATCCTAACTTAAATCGCGATATCAGTCATCGAATTTTCAGTTAGGCGAAGCGCTAATGACAATTACTTATCGTCTTTTACTTCTTCGAACTCTGCATCAACTACGTCATCATCTTGCTTCGCAGATTGCTGCTCAGCACCGCCCGCATCACTGCCTTGCTGAGCTTTCGCTTGAGCAATTTCCATCAATTTTTGTGATTTTTCAGCAAGAGCTTGAGTTTTAGCTTCAATCTCTTCTTTGTTGTCACTCTTAATGGCTGCTTCTAAATCTACAACAGCAGCTTCAATCGCTTCTTTATCTTCGCTTGGTAGTGCATCGCCAGCTTCTTCAACTTGCTTGCGCGTACCGTGAACTAATGCATCTGCTTGGTTACGAGCAGCAACTAGCTCTTCGAACTTTTTATCATCCTCTGCGTGCGCTTCAGCATCACGAACCATTTTTTCAACTTCTTCATCGCTTAAGCCTGAAGACGCTTGAATCGTGATTTTTTGCTCTTTACCTGTATCTTTATCTTTTGCAGATACATGTAAAATGCCATCAGCATCAACATCGAATGTGACTTCGATTTGAGGCGTACCACGTTGTGCTGGGCGAATACCTTCAAGGTTAAATTGACCTAGAGACTTGTTATCGCTGGCACGTTTACGCTCACCTTGTAATACGTGAATAGTTACTGCTGATTGGTTATCTTCAGCAGTTGAGAAAGTTTGCGATTTCTTAGTAGGGATCGTGGTGTTTTTCTCAATTAACGCTGTCATTACTTGACCCATAGTCTCAATACCTAGAGATAATGGCGAAACGTCTAGTAATAGTACATCTTTAACGTCACCTGCAAGTACACCACCTTGGATCGCCGCACCTACTGCAACAGCTTCATCAGGGTTAACGTCCTTACGTGGCTCTTTACCAAAGAACTCAGATACTGTTTTTTGCACTAGTGGCATACGTGTCTGACCACCAACAAGGATAATGTCGTTGATGTCACTTACTGATAAGTCAGCATCAGCTAGCGCACGTTTAAGTGGCTCAATTGACTTAAGTACTAAGTCTTCAACAAGTGATTCAAGCTTCGCACGTGTTAGTTTCACGTTCATGTGCTTAGGACCTGTTGCATCAGCTGTTACATACGGAAGATTTACTTCTGTAGATTGTGCTGATGAAAGTTCAATTTTTGCTTTTTCTGCAGCTTCTTTTACACGTTGCATTGCAAGTGGATCAGTTTTTAAATCTAAACCTTGATCTTTCTTGAATTCAGCTACTAAGTAGTTGATAACGCGGTTATCGAAATCTTCACCACCTAAGTGAGTGTCACCGTTTGTCGCAAGTACTTCAAATGTGTGCTCGCCTTCAACTTCATCAATCTCAATGATTGATAAATCGAAAGTACCGCCACCTAAGTCATATACTGCAACGATGTTTTCGCCTTTGTTTTTGTCCATGCCGTAAGCAAGAGCAGCAGCTGTCGGCTCATTGATAATACGCTTAACTTCAAGACCCGCGATACGACCAGCATCTTTCGTTGCTTGACGTTGTGAATCATTAAAGTATGCAGGAACAGTGATAACCGCTTCAGTTACTGCTTCACCTAAGAAGTCTTCAGCAGTTTTCTTCATTTTCTTCAATACTTCGGCTGAAATCTGTGGTGCAGCGCGTTTTTCGCCGCCCGCTTCAACCCATGCATCGCCATTATCAGCTTTGATAATTTTAAAAGGCATGATGCCGATATCGCGTTGTACTTCTTCGTCTTCAAAACGACGACCAATTAGGCGCTTAATCGCAAATAATGTATTGGTTGGGTTTGTCACTGCTTGACGTTTTGCAGGTTGACCAACTAATGTTTCACCATCTTGCGTATACGC
This sequence comes from Pseudoalteromonas sp. KG3, assembly GCF_030436385.1. Taxonomy (NCBI): domain Bacteria; kingdom Pseudomonadati; phylum Pseudomonadota; class Gammaproteobacteria; order Alteromonadales; family Pseudoalteromonadaceae; genus Pseudoalteromonas; species Pseudoalteromonas sp. KG3. The sequence continues at coordinate 343,329 of NZ_CP098524.1, read as the reverse complement.
AATGATTGATGGTGTAGTGCGATCGCCTTCCGCGTTTTCAATTACGCGGGCTTTACCGCCATCTAGTACTGCAACACAAGAGTTAGTAGTACCTAAATCAATTCCAATAATTCTACCCATGAAACTTCTCCAACTTCAAAATTCGTTAATACATTCGATGACTAGTAAATAGGGATGCGCCAAACTTAATTCAACTGTAAAAATGAAAAAAAAGTGATTTTTTGTAATTTATTTTACAAAAAGCCTGAATAAGTGTCTGTAATGGTGTTTTTTACAGCAACCATCCCGCTTTTAACAACTGGTCTGACTAGTTTTTATGTGCTATAAAATTAACAACAAATAAAAAACACCTTAATAAGGATCATCATGCACTTTGATCAATTGCTGCAACAAGCGGCACTTATTGGCAAGTTACCATTGCCTGAGCAAGCAACTGCAACCATGCAATTTCCAGCCAACTGGTGCCAAGGTCGAACAGCTTTTGGCGGTTTATCTGCTTCGCTACTTTATCAAGCAATGCGCCAACAAATAGAACCAAGCCGTCGTTTGCTTTCTATCAGTACCAACTTTGTCGGGCCTTTATTAGCAGATACTGATTTCTCACTTAAAGTAGAAGTGTTACGTGAAGGGAAAAACAGTACGCAGGTATTAGCAAAAGCGGTGCAAAATAATCAAGTAAGTGTGGTTGTACAAGCCTGTTTTGCAAAATCACGCGATTCAGCTATCAATGTACCAGTTACAAAAACGATGAGCCTGAAACCTGTTAATGAGCGTCACACTTTACCATTTCAAGCTGGGGTAATGCCGGAGTTTTTTCAACATGTTGATTTATGCCCACAACAGGGCAGCATGCCGTTTACTGCCGCGCAAACATCACACTTAGGCGGCTGGATGAAATTAAAACAATCACCAGCGCAACTTAGTGAAGCCCATATCATTGCACTTACAGATGCTTGGCCACCAACGTTATTACAAATGTTTAGCCAACCGGCGCCTGCAAGTAGCATGTCATGGTATTTAGAATTTGTGCAAACACCTCAGTTGAGCGCTGGCGAGTGGCTTGGTTTTGAGGCAATAACTCACCACTGCAAAGATGGCTACGGGTTAGAAGATGGCTGCATTTGGTCGCAATCTGGAGAATTACTGGCGCTTACTCGGCAAACAGTTGCCCTATTCGATTGAGTTTGGGGTAACAAGCTGAGTATATTCACTACCATCAAAGGCCATAATTTTACTGTATTCGCCATTTTCAATGATATGGGCCAGCCCCATATCAAAAATCTCTTGTAGCACTTTACTGGTAAAATAAGCCGGACGAGGTGCTTCAGGAAATATTGGGTGAATTGTGATAGGTTGAATTGGATGGGTTGCTTTGTATTGCTGTAAATAATATAAAAATACCCGCTTTTCCAATACGACCACATCAACCCACTCTTTCATTAACTGATCAACTTGAGCTGCTTGATAAACCACTTCTTCATAAGAGCGTAATTTAGTCGTTAATGCTTTAAATGGCGCAGGCAGAAATTCGGTGGCATTTTGAAAAGAAACCACACTCTTGCCAGAAAGGTCATACACGCTATTAATTTTAAAATTATTCTTCTTTAAACTAATAGCCACGTTTTGATAAGCCAATAAACTCTGACTTGAATAAATCGCAGAATTAGTTGCTCCGGCATAATTTATTGCAATATCAACACTGATTTGTTCCAGCGACTGCCCTGCTCGCTTATTGGACATATAAATGATATCCAAATTAGTGACACCTTGATCTTTAAACGCTGATTTTAAAATCTGCAATTGTAAACCAGTGTCGTCGTCGCTAAATACATAAGGTGGTAACGATGGGCTTACCGCAACCGTGATCCTATCGCTGGGCTTAGGCGCGGTTAAGCTCATGACAAGCCCACTGTATAATATTAAATAAATCGCTATAAAATACTTCATTTAATCTCTCTGAATCTATGCTTTTTGCTAATTATAAATTGCATAACAACATTCTTAATAGACTAGTCTAGTTAATCCAATCTCGCATTTGTATTTAGCCCTTAATTAATGCAAACTTGGATTAAATTACTTCTTTCATGGCGACTAATTTGCAAACTGCTTGCCCTAATTGTGACCTTATAATCGACATTCCACGCATCGTTGCAAAACAAATGGCTGTCTGCCCACATTGCCACAGTAAACTATGCGCAGCAAATGTAAATTATGATAGTCGTATTGTAGCGCTTAGCCTCAGTGCTCTTCTGATGCTGCTAAGTAGTATGTTTTACCCATTTATTTCATTTAGCAGTAATGGCATAACACAGACTATTACCTTACCCGATGCGGCAAGAATTTTATTTAACTACGACAGTGATTTATTAGGCCTATTTATCGATGTCAGCATCATTGGCTTACCCATGATGTTGCTCGCAATTCTTATTCCACTGCATTTAGGGGTATTAAAAGTATTACCTAACGTAATTGCCAGACGCTTACTTAAGTTTACCTTAGCGTTGGAGCCGTGGATCATGTCTGAGATATTTCTTATTGGTGTGTTGGTCAGTATGGTTAAAATAATGTCACTGGCGGAGATTAGCTTTGGCGTTAGCTTTTGGGCGTATGTCGCGTTTGTACTACTTTATATTGGCGCGTTAGCTCATTTAAATAGAGCACGGTTATGGGAGCAAATACAGCCACAAGCTAAAATAGCAGCAGAAAAACTATCACACCGCGCCATAGATAATGATATTCGTGCCTGTCATGTGTGCCATCAACTTAGTGAGGGCGAGTATTGCTCGCGCTGTAATAGTAAAACCCATCTCCGTAATCCTCACAGTGTACAAAAGGCCGCAGCTTGGTTGTTAACATCAATTGCCTGTTATATTCCTGCCAATCTATTCCCAATCATGTACACCACAAGTTTAGGGGATGAATCTCCGTCAACATTAATCGGTGGCGTCATTATCTTATGGCAAGCAGGTTCATACCCAATTGCGGTGATTATTTTTCTAGCCAGTGTGGTGGTTCCTTTAGCAAAAGCGCTCATTTTAAGTTTTTTATGTTTCTTGGTCAGCAAACCGGGCAATAGCCAAACAAAGGGCTATACCAAAGTGTATCAATTAACTGAATTTATTGGTAAATGGTCCATGATTGATGTATTTGTTGTCGCAATTCTAGTAGCCTTAGTACAATTAGGAAACTTAATGTCAGTGACTCCTGGCTTAGGCACTGTATTTTTTACTATCATGGTGATCTGTCAAATGTTGGCAGCCCACGCGTTTGATCCTCGATTATTATGGGATTCGCCAAGCAATGATAAAAAGCATAAATTAGAGAAACAGCATGAGTGAAACCGCTAATATAAAAAAAGAACCTGTTATTTCAGCTATTTGGATAATACCAGTAATAGCTTTATTGGTTGGTGCATGGATGCTTTATCAGTACCAAGCAAATAAAGGCGCCACTATTTATATTTCAATGCCCCATGCAGAAGGCATTATCGCAGGTAAAACAGAGATAAAAGTACGCAGTGTAAAAATAGGTCAAGTTGACCATGTGCGTCTTTCCGATACAAAAAACAGCGTTATCGCCCGTGCCCAAATAGATAAACACTATGACAGTCTACTCACCGAAGATGCCAACATTTGGGTCGTTAAGCCACGTATTGATGAAACCGGGATCAGCGGCATGAGTACTCTGCTTTCAGGGGTTTATTTAGAGTTTGCCCCAGGTGAAAGTACTAAAACCAAAGAGCACTTTGAACTACAAGATGAGCCGGCACTGATTGGTAAAGATGTTAAAGGCGGCCGTTTTACCTTACTCAGTTACGATGCAGAAGTAATGGATGTAGGCACAGGAATCTTTTTTAAAAATTATAAAATTGGTCAAGTTGAGACGGCGACTTTTGATTGGAAAAACCAAGCGATGAAGTACGGTATTTTCATCAACGAACCTTATCAAAACCTGATCACTTTAAACTCTATTTTTTGGGTTAATTCTGGTGTTGAAATTGATTTATCGGCCGATGGCATTAATGTCAAAACAGGATCTATAAGTAGACTATTGAAAGGCGGTATCTCCGTCGCTTTACCTGATCAACAGTCGCCAGGTGATTATGCCCAAGAAGGTCATAACTTCTCCCTTAGTAATAGCTACAAAGATGCCTTAGAAGAGCGTTTTTATGATTTTGATTATTACTTAATTGAGTTTGAACAGTCTATTCGAGGCTTGCGTGCTGGCGCGCCGGTCGAATATCGCGGTATGCGAGTAGGCACGGTAGTTGAAGCCCCTGCAAATGTGATCATCGATGGCAAGCCTGCTCATTTTAGAACTGATAGCACAGCTGTACCCGCACTAATAAAAATAGAATATGGCCGTATTTATCATGACAGTGAATCAGCCAAAGCGTTTTGGCAAAGCAGCGTAGATGGTTGGATCAAAAATGGCTTACGTGCTTCTTTAAAACCGGGCAATCTACTCACCGGCGCTGTGTACGTTGATTTTGATATCTACCATGATGCGCCGAGCGCTCAATTAGAAACGCTCTCGCAATACCAAGTTTTTCCGAGTATTTCCAGTGGCATCACGGTGTTAGCGGATCAAGTTTCAGATGTATTAAATAAAGTAAATAATTTAAAAATTGAAGATAGTTTAGCGCAAATTGAATCCGCATTTGCTGATTACCAATCGCTAGCAAATGAAATGCGCGCATTATTAAATAAACAAGATACCCAAGATTTACCGGGTGATATTAACCGTAATTTTGCTGAAATGACCAAGAGCATGCAGCAATTTGATGTGACCATGAAACAGTTTGAAAAAACCATGGCAAGTTACCAACAAGGTTCTTCATTTCATCAGCAGCTACAACAAACGCTGTCAGAATTTAAGCGCTTAAGTGAAGAGTTGCAACCGCTTACTCGCGGTTTAAATGAGCAACCGAATATGTTTATTTTTGATAAATCATTGCCTAGCGATCCAACTCCGAGGAAACAATAATGCGCACGCTATTACGACCACAATTTTTTGCTGTTATCGGGGTGCTATTGTTATCTGGGTGTAGTCAGTCGCTTAATGCACCGGTTGAATATTATCAGTTTGAGCAAACCATAAAGCCAATGCAGCGCAGTTCAACTGACACAATAGCTCAATTACGCGTCACGACTGTCAGCCTGCGTGGTGCCTTGAATAATCGAGGTATCGCCATGAAACTAGACAACAACCAAGTTAACGCTGCAAATTATCATTTATGGAGTGAAGCCCCAGATCAAATGCTCACCGCCAGCGCACATCAAGCGCTCTTTACCGCTCTTGATAACTGGATGGTGGTGAAAGGTTTACCAGTTATTACCGACAAAGATCAGCAAAGTTATTATGAGCTGGAATATGAGCTGCATCATTTTAATGGTGATAATCAAGGAAATGCCGATATTTCTGGGTTGTGGCGGCTGTATTACACATCGTTTGAAAAGGGCCGCTCATTAAAAGAAATTCATTATTTTAGTGAGGTTAGCCCATTAATTGATGATGACTATGAAGGTCTTGTCGCAAGTTTAGAATTAAACTGGCAAACGATTAATAAACAAGTCGCAGCAACTATCAGTGCCCTGAGTCACGAATAAACACCACCAAAGCAGTGCCATCTTTATTTAGCACTGCTTTGCCACAAACAGTAAAGCCCAGTTTATTTAATAACCCATGGGACACGCTATTATCCACATCAGCAATCGCAGCAATCTGTGGAAATTTACCTTCGTAAACACTTAATAATTTTGCAGCTGCTTCATAGGCAAACCCTTTCCCGGTATATTGCTCTAAAAATGCAAAACCAATATCTGGCACTGCTAATGCATCGCGTTGGAACAACCCCACCATACCCAAGGCATCACCGTGTTTATTTGCCACAATATACGGCCCAAAGCCTTGTTGTTGATGACCATCAATAAATGCTTTTTGTATGTACTGCTCAGCTTGTTGCTCAGTGTAAATGCCTTTATCAGCAATATAACGATAAAAACTAGGCTGATTTAATAAGCTTAAAATAAATGCATGGGAATTAAACGCCTTGTGGTAATAAATACCCGTTAAGTGTTCAATTTTCACCTCACAACCGAGTTCTTCTTGGCATTCGCGTATAAGTGCTTGGTGTACTGTTTCACCCATATCTAACGCGCCACCAGGTAATCCCCAACTTTGCTCACCATAACTTGCCTTTAACTGCAAAATCTCCCCGCTGGCATTGGTGATCACCGCATGGGCGCTGAGTCGATAAAAGTCTGTAAATGTCATATTTACTCCCAAAGTTGATACCTTAAACAATAACAAAAAGCCCCGCAATTGCGAGGCTTAATATTGTTGGACTATAAATCACTAAATATGGTTAACTTTCACTACCTGCTTACCAGTAAAGCCACCTGCAACTTGCTTATTAAGCGCCTGTGAAATACTGCTGGCGTTAAATTCAACGTCAGTGATCTGCGGGATCTTAATAGTGCCACTAGCTAAATTATCGAGCAATAAATTACCCATAAAACTCATTTTTTGCTGAGCACATAAACTGTTTGACAACCACGCACCACCTAACGAGACAATACCGATATGAGGGGCGCGTCTGAACATTAACTCTTGTTCAAACATAGGCAATGGGTTTAAGCAGGCAATACGACCACAAAAACGCATTAATTCAACATTGCGCACCGTGGTTTCCCCGCCAATAGAATCAAGTACGGCATCAAAACCTTGCGGTCCAAGTTCTTTACGGATTTTGTCGCTGAGTTTTTTATCGTTGTAATCAAATACCACGTCAGCGCCCAATTGCTTAACTAGCTTGTGGTTACGTTTACTCGCAGTGGTAAATACTGTCGCGCCGCGTTGTTTTGCAAATTGGATGGCAAATTGGCCTACCGCTCCTGCGCCCGCTTCAATTAAAATCGAGTCGCCTTCGGTTAATTGCAGCTTATCAAGTGCTATTAATGCCGACATACCCGCACAGGGTAAAGTAGCAGCATCCTTTAAGCTCACGTCATCAGGCACCTGTGACACTGCAAAATTAGGCACTTTAGCGTATTGTGATAACACACCTTGTTCCCCAATATTGCCATGCCACATAACCCGCGCACCGACATTTGGAAATACACCTTTGCTTGCTTTTACAACCACACCCACAGCATCAAGGCCGAGTATGTGCGGGTATTGCCATTTACAAAAACCATGCTTTGCAAAACACGCATCAACTGGATTTAATGCAACATACTCAACTTTGATCAGCAGCTCGTTGTCTACGACATCGGGCACCGCAAGTTCAAGCTCAGACAGATGTATCTGTTCATTTGGTTCAAGTAACGCAATCGCACGCATTGTGGCGGGGATTGTTGATAAAAGATCAGTATGTGGCATTAAAAACTCAACTTAGCTTAATTAACTAACGCATAACTCCAACGGCCATTAAATACTTGATAAGTGTTTACTTTAGCAAGTAATGATGAAATCGTTGAGTCAATTGCATTTTCCTGCGCTATTAAAACATCCTGTCGCGCATCTAACAACTCTAAGTAGGGTATTTGCCCTTCTTGATACATTGCCTGCGCTTGTAAAAAGGCATTATTTGCATATTTATAACGCTGTTCGGCATAGCTTTGTTGTTGACTTTGTTTGACTAATAGCTGCAATGAAAGTTCACTTTGTGCCATTGCATTCAACACCACTTGTTGGTACTGGCTATAAGCCGCTTCACTCAAATATTGCTGCGCATCACGTTGTGCCAGTAATGCAGGGTAACTTAACAGTGACCATTCAACGCGTGGCGAAACTTGCCACTGCTGTGCAGTATCAGAGAGTTGATTGTTTCCTAAACTCACCACCCCTGCAAATGCCGATAAACTGATATCAGGTAATAACGCTTTACTTGCAGCGACGCTTAATGAATTCGCTTGGCTAAATTCAAATAATGCTTGGCTAATATCAGGACGCAGTGCAATCGCATCACTAGGGGTTGCCAAACTCACCGTAAACGCATGCTCAAATAAGCTTTGCTCATCAACTACGCTTAAATCACTTGGTAACTGGCCGGTTAATGTTGCAAGAGTCGCTAAATCACGAAACTGAGCGTATTCAATCTCTGGCAATAACGCCTGTTGTTGCTTTAATTGTGCCAAGGTTCGATTTAGGTCAAGTTCATTTGCCACGCCTTCTTCAACCCGAGCTCGAAGCACTGCAATACTTTGCTGTAATGCTTCAATTTGCAATGCAATGATCTGCTGCTTTTGCTTATTACCTTGCAAGCTCACAAAGCCTTTGACCACAGACGCGACCACTTCAATCTGTAAAGCACGTAACTGCTCTGCTTGGCTCATCGCGCCTGCATTCGCAGCATTAACAAGCGCAGTGATCTTACCAAACAAATCCAGTTGCCAATCAAGGTTTACATTGGCTGCCGATTGACGTGTATTTGCATCACCAATACTTGTACGAGTGGCGTCAACGGCCACTCCCCCTTGCGGTAAATACTGAGCTTTTTGGCCACCTAAACGGGCAAGGGCACTTTTCAGCTGTAACTGACTGGTGCGTAAATCATGATTATTAGTACGAGCACTCATTACTAAATCATTGTGTTGGCTCGAGTTTAATTGCTGCCACCAGTTAAGTTCATCTTGACCTTGTAACTGCTCAGCTATTTGCGTTTTCGTAACAAATTCTTGCAGCTGACTTTGGTACTGCTGCTCATCGATTTTGCTTGCACAGCCAGTTAAAATACTCGCAACCACAAGAGCGGTTAATTTATACTTACTCATTAATTTGCTCCTGCGTAGTCACTTTACGCGTTTTAGTTACCAAAATATAAAAGACCGGTGTAAATAATAAGCCAAATACCGTGACCCCAATCATCCCCGAAAACACTGCATTGCCCATTGCATGGCGCATTTCAGCCCCAGCACCGGTTGCTAATACCAGTGGTATAACACCCGCAGTAAACGCAATTGAAGTCATCAGGATAGGACGTAAACGCATCCGACATGCCTCTAAAATGGCATCAAAAATCGCCTTGCTTTACTATATCGCCTTCATTAAAAGCGATATGTTCAATAACCCCAGCCACACGTGGCATAAGTGAAACTTCTTCTGGCGCTTCTAAACGCGTGGTGTATGTGTGCCAGTTCTGTACAGGCTTGATGATCACTGAAGCAACATCAATTGGTTGAAGATGTTGTTGGTTACTTTGTTGGGCTGGCTCTTCAGCACAACCGGCAAGGGTAAGTGATGCCCCTAAAACTGCAATGGCTATTAAGTGTTTGTTCATGACGACGCTCCTGCTGGTGTATTTTTTCATAGTACGGAACAAACATGCGGACAAAAACCATAGATTTTTAAATTCATTAATGCCAATATGGCATCAATTAAATTTTGGTGAGTAATCAATGGATACCACAAGTCGTTTATTAATGTTGTTAGAAGTGGTTGAGCGAGGCTCATTTGCCAAAGCCGCAGAAACCCGCAATATTGACCGTTCGGTGATCTCAAAACAAATCAGCCGTCTAGAGGATGATTTAGGTGTGCGCTTACTTAACCGCACCACCCGATCATTTTCACTGACCGCGGCAGGTGCTGAAATGGTAAAAAAGGCCAGTGAATTACGCCAATTGCTCAGCGAAACAGTTCGTTTAGCAGAGAACTACCACCAAGAGCCGCGAGGGGTATTAAAAATAACCTCATCAACAATCATCGGCAGACGTTACTTGCAGCCCGTTATTAACGATTTTCAAAAACGTTTCCCACAAGTTGAAGTCGAGTTAAGGCTGGATGATAAGTTAGTTGATTTGGTATCTGAAGGATTTGATTTAGCTTTTCGCGTTGGTGAACCCAAAGATTCATCGCTGATCGCCCGCAAAATTGCCCGTAATAGACTGTTGATTTTGGCTGCACCTGAGTTCATTCAAACCTATGGATTGCCAACTAAAATAGAAGATTTAATTGATTTACCTGCGGCCAGTTACTCAAGCACCTCGTTACGCGTTGAGGGAATTCGTTATGTGGATCAATACGGCTTACCGCAAGAGCAAAAAATCAAAAGTGTGTTCAGAGCCAATGATGCAGAAGTGCTGCTAGATAAAACCCTTTCCGGCACCACTTACGTACTAGCACCGGCATTTATTATTGGCGATGAAATCAAGCAAGGTCGCTTGGTGCCGTTGTTAACCGACATTAAACTACAAGAATACAGCGCCATGTACGCGGTATACCCCCATCGTGATTTGCCGGTGAGAACACGGTTATTCTTTGATGCTATTCGTGAGCATCTAGGTAAAGATACGCCACTTTGGGAAAGTAATATCCCTGCATTTGAACAAATGTATCAAGGCGGTTAAGAAACCTGCTCTAAATTTATTGGGCAATGCATCTGCTCAGTCGAGACGTAATTTCGGCCCGCTTTTTTAGCTTGATAAAGTTGTTTATCTATCGTTTTAAGTGTTTGTTTTAAAGTATTATCATGCTGATAAGACGCTAAGCCAATACTGGCCGTTAAACTAACCTGCCGATCGCCGACATTAATCTTTGTGTCTTGCAAGGTCATTCTTATATCTTCAGCGATTTGATAACTCTGTTGTTGATTGGAGTCAGGAATAAACAACGCAAACTCTTCTCCTCCTATTCGAAACACACGCCCTTTGTTAATTTTTTTCTTGAGTATATTGGCCACTGCTATCAAAACTTGATCACCTACATCATGACCAAACTGATCATTTACTTTTTTAAAGTAATCAAGATCAAGCAGCATAGTAAATAAGTTAGTTTTATCTACCAATTCAACTTCAAAGTAATGATTCATTGCAAGACGATTACCGGTTTTCGTCAACGGATCAAACAGTGCTAAGTTCTCTAATCGCTGGGCAAATTGCGCTCTACTGGCTTCAAAAATATGCGCAATAACCCAAATCCCCACATAATTAAAGCTCATATTTAAGCTCAAGTTAAGAGCTGCAAATGGCGCAAGAGAAGGTTTACTAATAAATATGCACGTTTGCAAACATGCTAATAACAGCGATAAATAAAACCCTCGCTTACACCCTAATAATAGATAATAAAGTACTGGTAGCGAAAAGTTCCATACGAACAAACCGCTATTCATTGCGGCTAAATAAGTACCAAGAGTGATCAATAAGGTAATGCACAAACATAATACTAACGGTTGCCAAGACTGGATTTTGCGCTTACGTGCGTAGTGAAAAGTATAAAAACAATAAGCAGCAAAAACCCCTTATAAAATACCTAATTGATAGAAGTCATTAATAAAAAGGTTAAAATAGGTGAAAATACTCGCTAAAACTCCAAAACAAATCCATTTCAGTAGGTTTTCACGTAGTACTTTAACGCTATCAATCGCTGCGATATCCATCCGAGAAGCTTAAATCCAGATAAAAAATTTAGTCTAACGATTAATTTACACAGTACAAGCGCTATTTATTAAAAAGCGTTTAAAGTGCGTAATATTAGTAATTCATAGCTCTAATCATTTGCAATTAATTGCTCGATATCTTTTAGCATATCAGCAAATTCAGCATTGGCATGCTTAAGCTGTTTGGCTGTTATAGTCGCTCTTAAATTAATCAATAACTGAACATAGTGCTTTGCATTGTTTGCATCTAAACGGATTAGCTCGTCACTCATAAACGCTTCACGTTCAGTGATCACCATTGATAATTGGCTAATGAACTGCTCACGGCTCAGTTGTGGATCAAAAAACACCTGCTTAAGTTTATCGAGCCTCGCTTGCTTATACGCTTGCCATAACAAAAAGGTACTCTGGAATTCACTATTTGCTTGGCTTATCAAAGCGATTTGCTGATCATCAAGTGGACCAAGCCAGTCTTTATAGGTATCTAATTGCCGCTCAAGACGTTCCTGTTTACGCTCTAACTCAGTTTGTTCATTAAACTGTTCAACATCGTCCGCCATATCTTTTGCTATCGCGTCAACAAACTCTTGTCGCTGTTGTGCTGATAAGCTCATAGCCAATGCTACCAGGTCATCTTTAACATACAGCACTAACGACTGCCAATGCACTTTAGCACCTTGAAAATGCGAAAGTAAGGCCTGCTCTGAGGGGTTATTGATCAGTAGTTTTTGTAATGATAATAAATCCTGACGATACAATGGCAACTGAGTTTTGCGGTGCCAGTCTCGGCTTTGCTTAATTAATGCTTTAGCTTGCTTACTTTGTTGTTTAGTTAAATCGACATAATCATCAATCCAAAATGCTGATAGCCACCCTATATTATTGTAAGTAAACGAAGCAGAGCAACCTGATAACGCTATTAACAGCGCCCCAATCACCGCGATCCTGCATTTCAAAATCATATTTATTCTAGGCATTTTATTTTTCTTAAGCAGTTAATAGCTCTACGTTAATCAACTTACTCACCGCTGTAAATGAAGTAATAAAAATAAAACCAAACAAATAAAAATAATTATCATTTAAATATTGACATCGAGTTAAATCAAAGTAATAATCGTTCGCATCAACACAGAATAACCCAACTCATTAAGCCTTCGCTTATGATAAAGAATGGGAACGTACCGACCTCAGTGCCCTAGGGAAGATCACCAGTAAGGAAGCTGGACCTTATATTAACGTGTTGATGAAGAGAGTGACGCTTCGGTATTTTTACTTACTCGACCCAAGTAATAAAACTTTAAGATCACATTTACTTGCTACATTGCTCATATCGGTGACGGTTGATATGAATCCAAAAAGCCCCGCTGGGGCTTTTTTTATTTCTTTAAATTTTCTGTAAAATCTGTATCTTGTGTGGATTCTTTGTCATTTATAGTGTGAAGCTGGGCAATTGCGGTTGTAGGAACTAAGATTAAACAGTAACAAACTGATTGGAGGTATTGTCATGTGGCAGCCTAAGTTAAATGTATTGTTGATGGTCGGTGCACTTAGCATCAGTGGTATTGCGCATGCGGGGCTCGAAGAAGGTATCCTCGCTGCTAACGAAGGACAATTTGAAGAGGCACTCAAGGAGTTTCGTTATCTTGCAGATAAGGGCTATGCACCTGGTATGTATGAACTTGGCCAGCTCTATGAAGGAGGCCATGGCGTAACCCGTGACTACCACAAAGCAGCTGAACTGTACCAACAAGGCGTTAAGCAACAACATGTTGACTCAATGTTTGCATTAGCAGTGCTTTATCAAGAAGGCAAAGGTGTAAAGCTTGATAAACAAATGTCAGTCACCCTATTTAAACAAGCAGCTGAGAAAAACATGCCTGCGGCACAGTTTAACTTAGGCGTTATGTATGCCAATGGTGATGGCGTTGCGCAAGATTACAAAGAGGCGATGCGCTGGTATGAAAAAGCCGCTGGCAATAACTATACACTGGCCCAGTTTAATATGGCGCTCATGTATTTTGAAGGCCATGGAGTCGAAAAAAATATCGAAAAGTCATATATATGGAACACAGTTGCTGAATACAATGGCAATTTAGATGCAAGCCACAGTCGCAAGTTAGACGAGCGCAAACTGATGCCTGCGCAAATCACTGAAGCAAAAGAAAAAGCAGATGCCTTATATGAGAAAATTCTAGCTGGTCTTTATGCTGGCGAAGGCAGAATGTTTTAATCGTCAGCTTTACAGCCAGTACTTAGCGCCCTTATGGGCGTAAGTACAGCCATTTTAATATTTTCATTAACAGTGTGTTCTGCGTCAATAGCATGCCAAGTTTAGGATTAAAATTACCTGTTCTTAAGGTGTTACGGGCATGGCTAAAAGTTAAAAACCCTTCTTTACCATGATAATGCCCCATCCCAGATGGACCTATACCACCAAATGGCGCGTCATCGGCTGTAACTTGCATTAAAGTATCATTAATAGCAAATGTACCACTTTGTGTGTGGTATTGAATATACGCATTGGTTTGTTTATTTTGCCCCATAATATACAAAGCAAGTGGCTGAGGCCGCTGATTTATATAATCAATCGCGTCACTGAGTTGCTGGTAAGGAACTATGGCGAGGATTGGCCCAAACAACTCCTCTTGCATCAACTTCATCGTGTCGTTTACGTCTGTGACAATATGTAAGCCTAAGCGATGTTTTGCCGCATCACTTTGATTCTCTTCCAGTGGTTTGATTATTTGTGCGCCCTGTTGCTGCGCATCGGTTAATAGTGTAGTTAAGCGTGTAAAATGATGATCATTAATAACTGAGGTTAAGTTTTTACCCTCAACGCCTAATTTATAATGCTTTTTATATAAACCACACAGGCTTTTCACTAATTGATGTTGTAACTTGTCAGGCACTAAAACATAATCTGGCGCGACGCAAATTTGCCCAGCATTAGTCATCTTGCCAAATAAAATTGCTTTGGCAGCCTTTTCTATATCTACTTGTTCAGTAATAATGACCGGTGATTTGCCGCCTAATTCAAGCGTTACCGGTGTGAGGTTTTTACTCGCAGCAGCCATAATATGGCGACCGACAGCTGTAGAGCCGGTAAAAAATAAGTGTGCGAATGGCAAACAGCTAAACTGTTGACTTAATTGCGCTTCACCTTCGATCACTGCGCAATGCTCGCTGAGCTCGCCGCTAAATAGTTTTTTAATAACTTGATTAGTATGCGGAGTAAATTCACTGACTTTCAGTAATACCCGATTACCGGCGGCAAGCGCAGTGATCACTGGCACAACTGCTAGCTGAATCGGATAATTCCATGGCGAAATGACCCCTACCACACCTTTGGGTTGATAACTTACAGCAACTTTAGAAGGAGCTAAACTCAATCCCGCTTTACGAGGAGACTCTTTAGTCCACTTAGGTAAGTGTGCAATGGTGTGACTAACCGTTCTGGTTGTCGGCAAAATGTCGCCCAATACGGTATCAAATGCGGTGCGAAAGCCAAAGTCTTTTGAACTTGCAGCAACAAATTCATCTTCTAAAGCTAAGAGCTCACGTTTTATGGATTTTAATAACTGGATCCGTTTTGCTACTGCTAAATATGGCTGTTGATTAAAATGCTGTTGCATTTCATCAAATTGCATTTTTAACTGTGTGTTAGCGGCTGTAACAGGGTCAGACAAAAGCATACTCATAAACAAAGTAAAGATTTAGTCACTATAACTGTGTTTCTTAAAAGGGGCAATATCCCTAAGCATTAGCTAACTTGGTCATAAAGAGCGCTATTAACAGGCTAATAGCGCTCCGGTTGGGTAATTTATAGCAATTTAATTAAAAACCAAATACTGATGCAGCCAAGGTCATTGTTACTAAGGTGATCAACACAATGGCTATTAAGTTCAGTACAAAGCCTGCTTTGATCATATCGCGGATTTGTATTTGCCCAGAGCCAAATACAATCGCATTGGGCGGCGTTGCAACAGGCATCATAAATGCACAGCTACACGCAATCGCTGCAGGAATAACCCAGACTAACGGCGTACCCGTAACAGACTCAGCAACAGGACCAAGTAGTGGTAAAAAACCAGCAGCGGTTGCCGTGTTACTGGTGATCTCTGTTAAAAAGGTAATTAATGTGGCAATTGCAAGTACACTCAACACCAATGGGATCGCACTAGCGCCTTCAATCATATGCGCAATGTATTCAGCCAAGCCCGATGATTTAATTTGTGCAGCAAGCGTTAAACCACCGCCGAACAATAACAATACGCCCCAAGGCACACTCGCGGCACTTTGCCAATCAAGAATACGCTCGTCACTACCTTTATTGGCCGGTAGTACGAATAGTAATAACGCAGCGGCAATGGCAATACCGGTATCTGATATTTTCAATCCCGTAAAATCAGCGAGCAGAGGCCTAAAGATCCAACAAATTGCAGCGAATAAGAACACCCACAGCACGCCTTTTTCTGCGCGTTGCATAATGCCCAACTCTTTTAACTGCGAGCCAAACAGTGATTTGGTATCCACTTTTTCTGTGCTTTCAGCTTGTTCGTCCACTTTATAAGCAAACTTAGTTAGCCACAGCCAACAGATGATCAACATCGTCAGTGACAATGGCACCCCCACTATCATCCACTGGGCAAAGCCAATTTCGATTTGATAGCTATCAGATAAATAAGCAGCCATTAGCGCATTAGGTGGCGTACCTATTAAAGTAGCGATACCACCAATACTGGCACCATAGGCAATAGAGAGTAATAATGCTTTACCAAAGCCGTTATTTTCAGGGTTAGATTTTTGCACTAAATGGGTGATCGACAAAGCGATCGGCAACATCATTACTGCCGTTGCAGTGTTTGACATCCACATCGATAAAAATGCGGTAACTAACATCATCGCCAAAATCTGTAAACTGGGCTTTAAGCCGGCGTACAGCATAGTGCGTAGTGCAATACGTTTATGTAATCCCCAACGCTCCATTGCGATAGAAATTAAAAAACCACCTAAAAACAAAAAGATCAGCGGATGTGCATAAGGCGCTGCGACACTTTTTATCGCCGCGATATCAGCCAAGGGTGAAAACACTAAAGGCAATAATGCGGTAGCAGGAATTGCCACTACTTCACTGACCCACCATGACGCCATCCAAAATGCGAGTCCAGCAGTGCGCAATGCCGCGACACTCATACCAGCTGGAGGGTCTATTAAACAAGTTAGTAGCATGACCGCTGGGCCCAATAGCAACATTAACGTTTGTAACAAACGGTTTTTAGTTGGGTTGTTATCGGTTATTGAATTACTCATACATCACCCCTTAAAATTTATACTTTAAGCCAAGCGCAAGGCTGCTATCGGATTTCGTTTCTAAATCAAGATCGGTATAAAATAAATAGGCCGTAGTTTGCTTATCAAAAAGATAATCTACCCCTGTAGTCCATTGCTGGCCTGTCTTAGTGCCGATATGATGAATTCCCGATTCATCTCTTACAAACTGTACTTTTGGCAGCCATTTATCTAGTTTATAACTGGCACTTAGTACATAACCATTACCCGATTTATCACCCAGCTCTGCTGTTTCGCTGCGCTGAATGATGGCACCCAATTGCAAGTTATTCAGTAACCATGCAGCGGCGATGCGAGTAGCGGTGATATTATTGAGTGAATCAACATGGCTTAGTGCAAGGTAATAATTTTCATTTTTTAAATTACGATCCCCGTACATAACTGTGGCAGCAAAGCCATCCTTGCCACTAATGCGGTCATCTTTGGGCGCATAAGTTAATGATAATTGCGCACCAGCAAAGGATTTAGAGGTGTAAGTAATGGTATCGCCAATTCGAGCTTGGCCTGGTAATAATTGTGCGATATCAGCTTGGGTTTCATTAAAGTTGTCAATTTTACCTTCAGAGTATTTAAAGCGCGTATCATTGCGGCCAACCACCACTTCGCCAAAACTTCCCGATAATCCTAAATAGGTGTTTCGTGCTCGAAAAGGATCTCCTAAGTCATCGTTCTCAAAGCCTTTTACTTGCACTTCATATTTAAAAACAACGTTAAGCGAATCACTAAGGCCATGCTTTCCTGTGATACCAATACGCGAGAAAGGCGCATCAATTTGCGTGCCTTCTTTTGCAAAGCGCATAGTACCATTATCTGTTTTAGCTATTTGCACTTCAGCTTTGCCATAAATATCGTATTCAACGGCGTGCACCGTTTGTGTAAAGCCTGTAACACCCAAGGCGCATGCAACAGATGCAGAGATTAATTTTTTATCTATTCTTATCATTGTGTGTGCTCTTATTATTAGGATTGTTTGTTGTTCCTAACAATAAAGGCAAGTTTACTGCCAACTCATCAATTTAAATATAAACCTAAAAAATTCATGATGTTAAACTAAAACTATATTTTAAATTCAATTAATGTGTGCGGAAATCCACACACTTAAAAACCAGCTTTGTCACTCATTCCACCCATACTAATCAGTAAACATATCGCGGTTAAGCGCATATTTACTCATTTTGTCATACAGGGTTTTACGCGCTATCTGCAAGGTATTCATGGTATCTTTAATACTGCCTTGATGGCGTTCAAGCGCTTCTTCTATTAAAGATTGCTCATAAAAGCTTACTTTTTCCGCCAAGCTCAAATCCTGCGATAAATCATTTCCATTACTTAAACTGGTATTAGGAAACGCTAATTCAACACCGAGTAACACAGCGCGTTCTGCTTGGTTTCTTAACTCTCGAACATTACCTGGCCACTGATAACTTAATAGCCGTTGTAAAATATCACTGCTTAATGGCGCCGGTGGTTTGTGAAAGCGCGTTGCTGCAATGGAGCTAAAATGCTTGAATAACAATGGAATATCAGCTTTTCTATCCCGAAGCGCAGGAATACTTACTTTTACCAAATTGAGTCGATAATATAAGTCAGCACGGAAGTCCCCTTGTTCAACCAAGGCCAATAAATCAACTTTCGTTGCCGCAACAATCCGAATATCTAAATCAATAGCGATATTCGCCCCTACAGGGGTCACTTTACGCTCTTCTAACACCCGCAGTAATTTAACTTGCAATGAGGCTGGCGTGCTTTCTATTTCATCTAAAAAAACCGTGCCCCCTTGGGCAAACTCAAACTTACCTTGGCGACTTTGTGTTGCCCCTGTGTATGCCCCACTTGCAGCGCCAAACAGTTCACTTTCAATCAGTTGATCTGGTACAGCGGCACAGTTAATTGCCACAAAATTACTACTTGAACGGTTGCTCTGATCATGTAAATAACGTGCCACTAATTCTTTACCAGTGCCAGTTTCGCCTTCAATCAAAACATCTGCGGGCGTATCGATCACTGCATTGAGCAAATGCATCATTTGCTGCATTTGCACTGTTTCCCCTAGAATACGTACACCTGGCGCAGAGGTTTTTTCTACCGCAATTTTTAATGCTCGGTTTTCCATCACTAAAGCACGTTTTTCACATGCCCTTGCGATGCAATCAAGTAACTGCTCGGTAAGTGGTTTTTCAAATAAGTCGTAAGCACCTAACTGCATCGCTTTAACAGCAACTGTTACATCAGCAAATCCAGTTAAAAAAATCACCGGCAGCTCACTATCAAATGCTTTAACTTGCTCTAAAAAAGCCAAGCCATCCATTTTTGGCATATTAATATCACTGAGTATAACCCCATTAAAACGACGATTAATTTTCGACAGCGCGCTAACGGGCTCGTTAAAGCACTGTACTTGATACCCCTCTAAACTCAGCAATTGGTTAAGTGAATCGCGGATCATCGCTTCATCGTCAATGACAATGACCTGTTTACAGTCAACTGCTAAGGTATTCATAATGCCCCTTTGGTATTTGCTAAGGTGATAATAAATTGCGCGCCACCATCAGGGCGATTATGCGCAGTTAAACAGCCATTAAACGAGTTAATAATTTGCTTTGAAATTGATAACCCTAAACCAAGGCCATTGGTTGATTTTGTACTATAAAATGGCTCAAAAATTGTGCCTAGCGCGTGCTGCTCGATGCCTGGACCGGTGTCTAAAATAGACAATTTGACACGCCCGTCAAATTGCTCTATTTCAAAGCTTAACTCACGTTTAGGACTTTGTGCCATGGCATGGCTAGCATTGGTGATCACGTTGACTAATACTTGTTCAAACTTAACCCCATCAACCCATACTTTTATTGTGTTAGCTATCTCTACAGGCTTAACAATAACATCGTCATGCTTGAGCTGGGCAGAGGCGATCACCATGGCATTTTTTAATAACTGCGCAAGACTTTGCTCTCTAAGTTGAGTTTGCGCAGGCTTACTAAAGTGTTTTAATTGGCCAACAATTTTATGTACGCGTTCGATCAGCGCTTGCACAATGACTATATTATCAGCGGCTTGTGTTACATCACCTTTGATAATTAAGCGCTTAGCACTAACTAAATAGGTGCTCATAGCACTCAATGGTTGATTAATTTCATGGTTGATACCGGCGCTCAACTGACCTATGGTTGCCAGTTTTGCAGATTGAACTAACGCCGTTTGCGCTTTCTCTAGTGCGTGAGTGCGCTCTATCACTTCTTGTTCAAGACTATGGCGCGAATAAAGCAGTTTTTTGTAACCGGCGAAGCGCGCCATTAAACTATAAAAAATCAGTAATGCGCCAGCATAAATAACCGCTATCCCTACAAGCCGTGGGAGTTGTGCAATATTCACTGACGACATATCCACCAGCACTGTCATTTGTGCGTTTAAAAGCTCAATAGCAGCGGTTGCCGGCACATATTTACTTCGTTTATTAGTTTCACTTATGTGTAGTATAGGAACGCCATGACTACTCTGTTGCTGCGCATCGATCACTTTTGGCATGTGATCTAAATAACGGCGGCTGTTGATAAAGGACTGCTGCTTGGCATCGTCTATTTGCTGCATAGTATTTAAGCGCCATGATTGAATGTCTGACATAGCAATAATATTATCGGCTAAGCTTAAATAAAAATGGCTCGCCTGTGAGGTATTTAGTAATTGTCGATCGCTCTCAAACTTCGACACATTTACTTTTAACACCACTACACCAATCACATTATTGTCATGATAAATAGGCTCTGAAAAATAAATCCCTCGCTCGTTTGAGCGCAGCCCCAAAGCAAAATACGCAACTTTTTCACCCGCCAAGGCTTGATAAAAATACGGCCGAAACGCAAAGTTATTGCCAATATAACTATAATCCAACTGCCAGTTGCTTGAGGCTACAACATCCCCTTTACTATTGAGCACATAAACATCTGACGCGCCGCTGGCTTGCTGTATATCGGCTAGGTAATTATTTATTGGTTGCACAGCTTGATTATTATCACTTACGAACGCGGTGAGTAATTGATTATCAGTCACTAAATGCGGGATCGCAGCAAAGCGAGCAAGTTCAGTATCAAGGTAATGAGATAATTGGTTAACTTGGCGCTGCGCTTGGCGCTTAGCTTGTGTTAAATCATAGTGTCGGCCAAATAAAAAGCTAAGCAATAGCAACACAATTAAAATAGCAACAGCGAATAATATTTTTCGGGGAAAACGCAGCATGTTCAACCAAAAGACGCATTGCTACGCCTCAATAATTTAAAATTTGATTTGGTAGTGTACCGAGTATTCACTGCCGACACCAGCGACAGCACCGTCAGCCATTCTGGGATCAAACACATCATATTGTTTATCCAAAATGTTATGTGCTTTGAAGCTAAGTTGGCTACGCGCTGATAATTGCCAGCTAACAACAGCGCCTAACAGCAAATACGCAGGTTGTTTAAAGTTACTGGTTTGTACATTTACCTCGTCACGCCATACACCATTAACGCTCAACAGCCATTGTTGATATTCATAGTTTGCTATAACGCTGGCAAAACGCTTAAAAGTGGGCTTCATAGGGGTATCAAAATACTGGGTATAAGTCGCTTCCAATGAAAAATCGTTGGGCAGCCGTAGCATACTATCGAGCTCAACCCCGCGGTTGGTATCATCTAGCTGAGTTGCAAAAGTAAATTGAGTATTGTCTGCAGACAAGGGCACGATATTGATAAAGTCGTGTAATTGGTTATAAAAAAATACCGAATTTACATGCCAATCTTGCCGTTCATAACGCCACACCAGCTCCGTGGTTTTAACGTATTCCGATTTTAAGTTGGGGTTACCTATTGTCACATCATCATTTGAATACAGTTCATTTGTTACCGGGGTGCGAAATGACTCACCATACTGTAATTTTAACGTATGCGCTTCAGCAGGTCGGTAGATAGCAGCTATACGAGGTGACAAGTTGCTATCTAAGTCTTTAACGTCATCATAACGTGCTCCTAAAAATAGCGTAAATTGCTCGGAGTAAGGCACTTTGATTTGCCCATAAATACTGCGGGTTTCAAAGGTCGCTTGCAAACTCTGAAATGGCGCATAATTACTGATTGTAACAATACTCCCTTGATAAAACGGATCCTCAACAATAATTTCACCACTGCTTACATCAAAATAATTACTCCGCAGATCCGCTTTTTGTTGCTCTGCATGGTTATATTCCAGCCCCGAATTAAATAACCAGCCATTATCAAACTCATGACTGGCATCCAAATTAATCGTTAAGTCACTGGTATGCCAAGCAGGGCCAACGAAAAAGTCATAATTTGCCAGTGGCAGACTATCCGCGGTAGCAATTAACCCCGCACTTTGTATTTGATGGTGGGTGTAGGCAACTTTACTCGAAAATGTACTTGTATCAGTATCAAGCCAATCATAGCCTACTGAGATAAAAGTATTTTCACTGCGATGCTGATTATCCTCAGAGTAGCCGCCCAGGTTTAAAAAATCATTCAACTCAACTTGATTGTAGCGCCCTCTCACAGCAAGCTTGTCAATATCAAGCCCGGCTTCTAGGTAAATGGATTGCAAAGGATCTTTCACCCCTTGCGGGTAGCGCTCCCCGCTTTTGCGGTTGTAAGCACCATTAGCAAAAAGATGTGTTTGCTCATTAACTTGCTGGCTAAGCGAGAATGCAGCGCTTGCTTGACCAACATTGCCCACTGCCAAAGAGATTTCATTAGCATGGCTTTTAGTTACAATGTTCATCACCCCTAAAAACGCATTACTGCCATAAAGCGCAGAGCCCGGGCCGCGGATGAATTCAACTTTATCAATCACTTCAACAGGAATAAACGGCATATAAACAGACGCTTTACCAAATGAAGATTCATTCAAGCGCTCACCATTGATCATTACTAAGATGTTGCCACTGTCAAGGTAGACACCACGGGCATGATCTTTTGGCACCGCGCCAACCCAATCACCACGAGTAGATTGCATGCCAGGGACAAAATTCATCAGTTCAAAGGCATTATTAACGCCAAGTAGCGCAATTTTTTTTCGATTAAATACAGTAATTGTTGAAGGAGCTGAGGCGAGTGTTTCAGAGGTTTTTGAGGCGATATCAACGTGTACTTCGAGTAAATCTTCAACGCTCAGGGCAAATAAGTCATCTGCTTGGGTTGCCGCTTCCGTTGCCAATAAAGGGATTGTGTAAATACACAAAAAAAGACACGCAGTTTGCTTTAAAGTCATTACGCCGTTTTACACCTATATTTTTTATTATTAAAGCTACATTTTAAATAACGTAGCATTTACAATATTAATACAAATGTGAGACGGCGCGAGCGTTTTTCTCTATTAATTTTATAAATTTAAGCTGTTGCAGTCGTTTGCTTCGCTTTTAAATATTTATATAAGCCAATTAACGAGGCTGCGATCCAAAATATTTCAATCACAAAACTTGCTAAATTAAAGTTATAACAAAGACTTATAAGTAACAAGATAGCACCTGACAAATTCATCATGTTATACAAAAGCCCTGTTGGTGTGGCCTTACCTAGTTGTAGCATAAAAAATGCACCAACCACTAAAAACGTACCAGTCATACCAACAATATCAAATAAAAGTGCAATCACGGGTGTCCCCTATCCTTTTTAATCATACCCAAAACACTGGCCCATTCCATGGGGAGGGTTGTTTTCAATCATTGAAACAGCAAACCGAGTAAGTTTAGCAGGGTATAAAAATAGCCACAGGATAAATGTCCGCTATCGCGAGTTCACTTAAACGTAACTTTGCCGCCGATCATTTTATACGCGGGGGCCCCGCGGATGATTGTTTCACGAGCGAAGAGACGTTCACATTGTGGACAAATACAAGGAGTCGAGGTGAAATCTTGGCTAATACGTTCGATAAAACATTTCACTAAAGCGCCTTTGCCACCTTTGCGGTATTTGAATAACTGGGTTTTACATTGACTGCAAAAAATATCGACTGTTTTGGTGGGGCCTTTTTTATTCGGTTTTGCCATTATATTGTTACTTCTAGTCCAAACACGCTTATATAATCTATAGCGACATAGACTAACAGCTTATGGCCACAGACCCAAAATTAAGCCCATTAGGGTAAACTGTAAAATATGGTAACCGCTATTGATCAAAAATAGCTTAAGTGGCCGTTGTTCATAAATATAACTCATTCCCAAGGCACTGCTTACCCAACATACGCCAATAGCAAAACCAACACCGACTGCAACCCCTAAATGTGGGTTGGGACCTAAAAACAGTGATAACCCAAAGGCAATAAATAACGATAAAATAAAGCCACCACCAAAAACCCACTTCGGATCGGTCGCTTTTAAATCCAGCTCTGTTAAACCACAGCCCTCAAGCCATGCTCGTTGAAATAACCACGGTGAATACCAAATGCCGCCTAACATAAAAGAAGACATAGCAGCTAATAATACGGCTGTAAAATCTAGTTGAGATAAATCCATAGCGACTGCTTATGCTGATTGCAAAAAATACAATGATATTTTTAATGTAGTTAATGAACGCCATTGCAGCAACATCGAAACGATGAATAGCTTATTGTGTTATTCACCGTTAGGGCTAATATAGTAAAAGCAATTTATAAGGTAGTACTATTTCACTAGATTCAGGGTTGAGTCTTGCAACACGCTCGGTTATTGCTGCACAGGCTTTTTTTGTAACTTGCGCTGTAAGGTACGCCTGTGCATATTAAGCTGGCGGGCAGTAGCTGAAATATTACCTTGGTTAGCGTGCAACACTTGTTGAATATGCTCCCATTCCAAGCGCTCGGCAGACATAGTTTGCGTATCTGTCACCACTAATTCAGTATTAAGTTCTGCTGCGCCATTCAATGCACGTAACAATGTCAGCATATCAACCGGTTTTGTTAAATAATCATTTGCGCCCTTGCGCATCGCCTCTACCGCAGTGGCAATACTGGCAAACCCAGTCAGTAACACAATATGGGCATCGGCCAATAATGTTCGCAGTGGTTTAATGAGTGCCAAACCATTGTCATCCGCTAATTTCATATCGAGCAATACATGACTCGGTGCATACTCTGTAGCAATGCTCAGCGCTTGTTCTTTAGTATGGGCAAGCTGACATTGAAATCCTTGCTTGGTTAAGCGCCGCGCTAAGGTATTAGCAAGGTTAATATCATCTTCAATAATTAATAATTTCATGCTGTCTCACTGACTTGATCGCTTAGCGTTAATTGCACTTTGGCAACCGCACCACCTTGTGGGTGGTTAAATAGTGTTAATGAGCCCTGTAAGCGCTCAAATGTGACATTAGACAGCATAACCGCCAGCCCCATACCTGTTTCACTGGGCATTAGCTGACCACCTAATTCAGCTAATTGCGCTGCGCTAAAACCTTTTCCAAAGTCACGGATAATTAAACTCACCGATTTAGGACTCTCAGTGCTGTGTTGCCAGTTTAATTCTAAGTTTTGTTGCTGTGCTTGCTGATTAGCAAACGCGGCATTTTGCAACAAATTTAAAATAGCCGGTAGTAACATGACATCATTAGCGATCGAGTAATTTGGCGTATCATTTAACCACTTAAGCTGTTGCTCTGGATATTGTAACAGCATGGTATCTGTAATTTGTTGCGCCAACTCAGGTAATGACACCGCTGCAGCAACGGTTTGTGTGCGTAACTCAGATGACAAAACACGAAAGTGGTCTAGTTGCTGGGCACATTGCTGAAGCGGTTGCTGCATGTCTTTGACAATTTCATTATTCGGTTGCTCTTCAATTAGCTCTTCATACAGTAATTGTAAATTAGCAATGGGACTGGCTAATTGGTGGGTAATTTGTGCAGCAGCGCCATCAAGCATCACTAATTGCTCTGCACGTAGTTGTTTTTCACGAACACTGGCAATGGTTCGCTCTCGTGAATGCAAAGCACGGTTCATGGTGCCTATAACCAACGCAATTACGCTGGCGCTGATCACAAAATTTACCCACATACCCACAAAGTGACTGGTCATCTGCATATGATGCATACTGTGCTGCGGCAATTTAAATAATAAAATGCTGTATGCGGCTATCGCCAATATTGCAATATAAGCCAAACCTCTAGCGCTTACGCTGACGGCGGCGATCATAATAGGTAACAAAAGTAATGATACAAAAGCGTTGGTTGCGCCACCGCTGAGCGATAACAATACAGACAAAAACAGCACATCGGCAGTCAACTGCATCAACATACCCAGTTCTTTCGCTTTATTGACATTACGATAAGCAATGACGCTTAATATTTGAAATACCGCTTCAAGGGCAATCACCACAAGCAAAGGCATTAAGGGGATTTGGTGCTCTAATAAAAAATATACGCTAATAACTGCGATGAGTTGAATAGCGATTGCGCCGCTGCGTAACTTCAGTAAGCGACTGATGGCCGGATCTGTGCGCATTAAAAACGCCATACATAAATACCTAAGAAAAACACCTAATAAAAAAGGCTTAAATTAATCATCATCCATGGAAATACTGAATACCGCGCACGGTGTGCCTTGATGAAACACCATTTTCCATTGGCCGTCGCTTAAGCGCCAAAGCGACATACGTAGTGAATAATTAAATTCCGCCCGTGCAGAACGTCGAAATGCCGCTTGATAGCTTAATTGCGCAATGTCATCACTGAGCATCCGGCCTTTAAAATGCTGATTATAAAACTGCGGCACCACTTCTGTGGGTAACCGCGTTAATACTTGGTATTTATTAAACACAGTGCCATTGGCTGCAATCTCAATAAAATCATCATCGAGTAAACTATCCAGTGCTTGCTCAGATTGACGAACCTCTGGATCTAATAATTGGCGCTCAGCATCAATCAAATGATTAAACAATGACGCCTTGATTTTGCTGCCCATAGTCGTTCCTACAATTGTTTATATACTTGCCCTGCTTTCATCACAAACTGTACATTTTTCAATGTAGTTATATCATCCAGCGGGTCACCCTTAACACTGATGATATCTGCTTGTTTACCAACACTCAACTGCCCAAGCTTATCTTGTTGACCAAGCAGCTTGGCGGCATCAATCGTCGCCGACCTAATAGCTTGCTTTTCAGTCATGCCGTATTTCACTAACCATAAAAACTCATCGGCATTATCGCCGTGACGCGACACGCCTGAGTCTGTGCCAAAAGCTATATTAATATTATTTTTTAACGCCAGTTTAAATGATGCTTCAACTTGTGGCACTACAGCGCGCACTTTGTCGGCAATCGCCACTGGCATATTAGGGTTACTTAGCACTTCTTTGCTGACCGTCTGCCCAGCTAATAATGTAGGTACTAAGTACGCATTATGTTTTTTAAACAGTTTGATACTCTGTTGATCTAAGTAAGATCCATGCTCGATTGAATCAACACCTGCTCGCAATGCGGCTTTTACGCCTGATGTACCATGTGCATGTGCGGTAACACTTCGTCCTAGATTATGTGCAGTATCAACAATTGCCTCAAGCTCTTGATCTGTAAACTGCTGACTAACCCCTGCGGCAGTATTACTTAATACGCCGCCAGTTGCGGTGATCTTAATCACATCCGCACCTGATTTTATAACTTCACGTACAGCACGACGGCAATCATCTGCACCATCGCACACACCTAAGCCACCACTTATTACATCACTAATATCTTTACGGTAACCGTGTAAATCAGCATGTCCGCCAGTCGGCGTAATGGTATCGCCTGCTGCAAATATACGTGGCCCTTGAATATCTCCACGCTCAACCGCTCTTTGCAGCGGAAATATCACTTTATAACTGCTACCTAAATCACGTACCGAGGTAAAACCGGCATCAAGACTACGCTGTAAATATTTAATCGATCGCAGCGCATAGTCCGCTTCATACTCTGTAAGCAATTGATGAGGGTTTGTGTTTGCATCACGCTCAAATGTAACATGCACGTGCATATCAATTAGACCAGGCATAACAAACTGATCTTTTAAATCAATAATTGTCGCATCCGGCAATTTAAGTTCACTAATGCTGATATAGCCTTTTTCAATGCGGGTGATTATGGCATCTTCTATAACAATTGTTTGTTGTTTTTCTAGCGTTTGTTCAGCGCCAGATAACAGTGAACCTGCGTAAATAACCTGTGTTTGTGTTGCAAAACTCGACGCCGAACAAACCAAAGCGCTAAGAGAAGCTAAAGTAGTGATTAATTTTTGTTTCATGTTTACCTCTTTTTTTACTACCATTAGCCTAAATTACGTTTGATTACCACTATTTACGACATAAACGCAGCGATAAACTAGTCTTAGAAGTGGATTTTTGGTATAAATCAAACATAGATCACACATGTCTGACCACTTAAAGAGAGCACACTATGACTTACGCACACATTACCGGTTGGGGTAAATGTATTCCACCTGCGCGTATTAGCAATGACGAAATCAGCCAATTGGTTGATACCAATGATGAATGGATCACCACACGCACTGGCATCAAAGCCCGCCGAGTAAGCCACGTAAGTACCGCAGAACTTGCCACTGTGGCAGCTAAACACGCAATAGCCTGTGCAGGCATTGATGCTAAAGACATCGATCTTGTGTTACTCGCAACCTGTACGCCCTCTACTATGGTGGCAAACACCGCTTCATTAGTACAAAAAAACATTGGTGCAGTTGGTGCAGCCGCTATGGACACCAATGCCGCCTGTTCTGGCTTTTTATACGCGATACAAGCGGCTACAGCACAAATTCAAGCTGGTATGATAAAAAAAGCCGTCGTAATTGCTGCTGAGCGCATGACCTGGTATGTAAACTGGGAGCGCCGCGACAGTGCAGTGTTATTTGGCGACGGCGCCGGTGCCGTGGTACTTGAAGCCGCCGACACGCCAGCAGGTTTACTCGCGACAAAAACAGGCTGTGATAGCGAAGACCGTGATATATTGCATATCACCAATTTTGGCAGCGACTTAGATAAATATGTGCCGATTGGGCCATCTGATCTATTGTTTGAAGGTCGTGAAATATTTAAACGCGCAGTAAAAGGTATGAGTGAAGCCTGTGATGATGTACTCGCACAAGCAAGTTTAAGCCTTGATGATATTGATGTACTTGTGCCACACCAAGCAAATTTACGTATCATTCAAGCCATTCAACATCGCTTAAAAGTACCGGATGAAAAAGTCATGGTTAATATTGGTGAATACGGTAATACATCGGCAGCCACTATTGCGATCGCATTATGTGAAGCTGTAGAGCAAGGATTAATTAAACCTCATGCGAATATTATGTCAGCAGCATTTGGTGCAGGTTTAACTTGGGCTGCTAGTTACATAAAATGGGGCGAGCGCGTCACGCCAATCAGCGTTAGCGATGCAGCACTGCCTGCGTGTGACAAAACTGGTTTAGAATTAGTAGCCCCAGCGGTTGCAGCCTGTAAAGGGACTGATTAATCACATACAGTATCTATTAAAGCGCGACTTTCGCGCTTTATTCAGCTCGCTAGAATGGTTAAATATTTAACTCGATTGGTATTATTGGAACAATATGAAACTACTCGCGATTCATCACGTTGCTATCATTTGCAGCGACTATCAACGTGCTAAACATTTTTATACTCAAATACTTAAGTTACCCATAATTCATGAACAATACCGTGTTGAACGTGACTCTTATAAGTTGGATTTAGCGCTACCAGATGGTAGTCAAATAGAATTGTTCTCATTTGTTGGGGCGCCAAAGAGGCCCAGTTACCCTGAAGCTCAAGGCTTAAGACATCTTGCGTTTGCAGTTGCTGATATTAGCCATGCAAAAGCTTACTTAGAAGAACATGCAGTCGCAGTAGAAGAAATAAGAGTGGATGAAATCACCGGGAAGCGTTTTACATTTTTCGCCGACCCCGATGATTTACCTCTAGAGCTTTATGAAGCTTAGTGAAAACGGCTTTCTAGATAATTAAATACAGCGCGGATCCCTAAAGCTTCACCGCCTACAGGGCGCCCTGGTAATGAACGTAAGTTCCACGCCATTACATCAAAATGTACCCATGGCGTTGTTGGCTCTACAAACTCTTTAAGATATAAAGCTGCCGTAATTGCGCCGCCAAACGGGGTGCTTGCACAGTTTGCCATATCGGCCACATCACTTTTTAATAAGCTTTTGTATTGTTCAAAAAGTGGTAACTGCCAAACAGGATCAGCAACTGCAATACCCGCGTCAATAATACCATTAGCAACATCACGATCCGTTGAGAAAAACCCTGGTAATTCAGTTCCTAAGGCGATACGACAAGCGCCTGTTAACGTAGCAAAATCAATCAGTAATTGGGGATCATCATTTTGCGCTTCAGACAGCGCATCACACAATACTAGGCGCCCTTCAGCATCGGTGTTATCAATTTCAACCATAATGCCTTTGCGGGTTTTAATCACATCACCCGGGCGAAACGCATTGCGAGATACCGCATTTTCAACCGCAGGTACTAGCACACGCAAACGAACAGGTAATTTGGCAGCCATGATCAACTGTGCTAGGCCAATCACATGCGCTGCACCGCCCATGTCTTTTTTCATGTTACGCATACCAGAGCTTGGCTTTAAATCTAAGCCACCTGAATCAAAACATACGCCTTTACCCACTAAAGTAACAAGCGGAGCATCGTCTGCACCCCAGCGTAAATCTAATAAACGTGGTTTATTTTCACTGGCACGGCCCACCATATGAATAGTTGGGTAATTTTGTTCAAGCAACTCATCACCCACCCACTCACTGAAACGACCATCATAAGTGTCTGCAAGATCAGCCATCACTTGTGATAAGTGCTGTGGCATCATGTCAGCCGCAGGTGTATTTACTAAATCTCGAACTAAGTTAATTGCATTTGCTTGCTGATTAAGGCGCGCAAAAAGTGTCGCATCGGCTATGGCCAATTGCGCTTTAGCAGCTCCTTTCGCTTTATATTCACTAAACTCATAACCGCCCAACATAAAGCCCAGTGCGATCTGTTCTAATTGTTGTTCGCACGCTTGCACTTGGTAAAGTCCTGCGGGTAGTTTGTTCGCTAAATCCCCAGCTAACCAAAAATCATCAAGGCTATTAACTAAACAATATACCTGACTGAGTTTGCCGGTTTGTGGATCAACCACCAGTGCCAAACCTTGTTTGGTAAAATCACAGCTATTGAGCCAATTCTGTAAAAAAGTAGGTTGCTGCTGTTGCCATGCAGCTAAGTCATTTTTAACAACAAAAAACAATGGAATACCAGATGTACTATGACGAATTAATGCACTCATTAAATGACTCGTTTAAAATAATAGGATGCCCAAGCATATCAATAACTCAGCGTAAAAGGTATAGCGTAGCGGCTATCCTTTTTGCTGGATGACATTATTTTTTTACGTTTGATTTTACACTTTGCTCTGTGGCTTTCTCACTTGCCTGCTTTTGCTGCTCTTGGGCAATGATTTGATCAATCTCTTTGAGTGGTTTACTGATATTGAATGAACTGGGGAGTACATCCACCCCCACCCATTGACCGAGTTTCACGACTAACGGAATGGTCACTGGAGCAAATGGTAAAACCGCAAAAACCCCTAACCCGAGGCCTTTGAGAATATCCACAAACTGGGCATTGGCTTTTTGTAAATCTTCTTTACTTACTTCACCTTGAGTGTAGCGACGATAAATAATGAGCATTTCTTTGGTTTCTTGTTTTTCTTGCGCCAGTGCAATTTTAAGTGCCACCATAGCTCGCTTAAAACGCAATTGTTGGCGTTTTGTAGTAATTTTTGCCACTCTAATTGGGGCACGATGAATAACTTTATATAGTCGCATAATCGCTATTCTCACATAGCCGTAACACTTCACAAAGCATAATTTGCTGCTATGAGGTATAAATGGATCTGCGGTGTACCTTTACTAGCAAAGTCTCATTATTAAGTATAAAATAGTTCAGCAAATCACTCATTCTTTAGCAACTGTAAATAATGACAAAAACACAACAAAATAAACTTGCTGTTACAACAAAAAGTTGTATAACAAAACCAATCAGGCCCGCTTCAGATGAATGCTGTGGTGGGGGCAGTTGCTGCCCGTGTGTATGGGATGAATACAAGGAAGAATTAAAAGTTTGGCGACTACAAAATCTTGAACACAGCGAAAATTTATAATACACACTTGTTAATTTTACTGAACAATATTTAACCTCAATAAATTGCCTTACCAAAATAATTATTTATTTTTTCATTTATTTTAGCTTAACAATTACACTTTTTACCTTACCCATTATTTTTAAGTTAAAAAAACCATTATTTTTCATATGGGTAGCTAACTTTCAATTTTCCTCTATATAAAATACAAAAAAACTCAATTTATTTAACACCTTGCACATTTATTTAACAATCTGTATAAGTTCAACTAACCATTTGTCTTGATAAAAATCATTTGGTTACATAATCATTACAATTCTAACTGGGGAAATTAGAATGAAATTGAAAAATAAAGCGTTAACTCATGCAGTTAAACTTGCACTAACCGCGACTACCGCGGGTCTATTTATTTCAGGAACTGCACTTGCCGCAGACGAACAAACTGAAACCACTAAAGTTAATAAAAATGTCGAAAAAATTGCTGTAGTGGGTACCCGCTCGGCACCACGCTCTATTGGTGATTCACCCGTACCTATTGATATCATCGGTGGTGAAGAACTGAGTAAATCAGGTAACACTGATATGCTGGAGTTATTAAAAGGTGCCATTCCATCATTAAACGTACACTCTATGCCAATTAGTGATGCGGCATCTTTAGTGCGTCCAGCTAACTTACGTGGCCTACCATCTGACAGTACCTTAATCTTACTCAATGGTAAACGTCGTCATCGTGCTTCTGTTATTGCCTTTTTAGGCGGTGGTATTAACGATGGTGCTCAAGGCGCTGATATTTCAGTGATCCCGAGCATTGCTCTAAAGCAAGTTGAAGTATTACGTGATGGTGCTGCCGCGCAGTATGGCTCTGATGCTATTGCAGGGGTTATCAACTTTGAACTAAAAGACGCCTCTGAAGGCGGGACATTTGAAGTACGCCATGGTCAATATTTTGAAGGCGACGGCGATACAACACAAATTTCAGGTAACGTTGGCCTGCCATTTACTGACAGCGGCTTTGCTAACTTAAGCTTTCAATACAAAACAGCGGATGCAACCAGTCGTTCAGTGCAGCGCGCTGATGCAGCAAACTTAATTGAAGCTGGCGTGCCAGATATTGCACCAATCACTCAAGTATGGGGGGCACCAGAAGTTAATGACGATATTTCAATTTTTGGTAATGTTGGCCTTGAACTGACTAATAGCTCTGAATTTTATATGTTCGGTAACTACTCTGAGCGAGATGTGCGCGGTGGCTTTTACTATCGTAACCCACATACTCGCCCAGGTGCATATTCTAATGATGGTGGTGAAACATTACTAGTCGGCGATCTTACTGGCGATATGAGCGGTAACTGCCCTACTAACATCATGATTGATGGCAACGTACTTGATAACCCTGACTACATTAGCCAAGTTGCTAATAACCCAGATTGTTTTGCTTTCAACGAAATTTTACCTGGCGGTTTTACCCCTAACTTTGGTGGTAACATTACCGATACATCATTGACTATGGGTACTAAAGGCGAATTCACTGGCGGTATGCTTGAAGGCGCCTACTACGATTTAAGTGGTACTGTTGGCTTCAATGAATCTCGTTACTTTATTTATGACACAATTAATGCATCGTTAGGCCCAGATAGCCCGCGTGATTTTAGCCCTGGTAAATACTCCCAGTTAGAGAAAAACTTTAACTTTGATTTATCAAAAGGTTTTGATTTTGGTCTAGCGTATGATGTAAATGTAGCCGGTGGTCTTGAGTGGCATGAAGAAACCTTCACAGTTACTTCTGGTGATGAAGCCTCTTTCATTGCAGGCCCGCTAACTGAGCAAGGCTTTGGTATTGGCTCAAATGGTTTCCCTGGCTTTAAACCGTCAGATGCGGGTGAATACACACGCCGTAACTATGCAGCTTATGTGGATATTGAAGCGCCATTTACTGAAGACTTCTTAATGGGCTTAGCGCTGCGTTATGAAGACTACGATACCTTTGGCTCTACCGTAAATTATAAGTTAATGGGTCAATACCATTTAACTGAAGATTTAAATATTCGTGGTTCAATTAGTACTGGTTTCCGTGCGCCAACAGTTGGTCAAGCCAATGTAAGTAACGTACAAACAAACCTAAGCAGTGGCGTACTGGTAGATTCTGCTTTATTACCACCAACAAACCCTATTGCCATGCAATTAGGTGGTACAGAGCTTGAACCGGAAGAATCGAAAAGTTATACATTCGGTGCCGTTTATACACTGGGTGAAATATTCTTAACGATTGATTACTACAACATTCAAGTTGAAGATCGTATCAGCCAATCTGAAAAAATCGAGCTAAGCCAAGCTGATAAAGACACCCTAGAAGAGGCAGGTGTGCCTAACGTACAAAGCTTAGCGCAAGTTAGCTTCTTTACTAATGACTTTGACACAACCACCCAAGGTGTTGATTTTGTTGCAAACTACGCAACTGATTTATTAGGCGGCAGCTCTACATTTAGTTTAGCGTACAACTGGAATGAAACAGAAGTAACTCGTTCAACTGATATCACTGGTGCATTTAAAGTAAGCCGTTTAGAAAACGATTTACCAAATCACCGTGGCACATTGACTTGGTCACAACAGTGGGAAAGTTTCTCAATGTTTACTCGCGCAAATTATTTTGGTGAATACCAAGGTGTGCACGTAGATTATGACGAAACAGCAAAAATGGCCGATGCAGCGATCACCCTTGATGCTGAAGTCACTTACTTTTTCAATGACTCTATTAGCTTCTCAGTTGGTGCACAAAATCTGCTAGACCAAGAAGCAGAGAAACTTGATTTTACCGTTGCTCCTAATAATAACTGGGGTGGTAAATATTATGAAACATCGCCATACGGTATTAATGGTGGTTTTTATTACGCCAAAGCAACGTATACTTTTTAAGCCTAGCTAAGCAATAAAAGATAGGCGAAATGCTCAAGACATTTCGCCTTTTTCATTCTATAGTAACTAAAAAAACAAACAGCAGTGACGTATGCTACTGAAAAAAGCCAATCAATTACTTGCCGAAAATAAACTTCAAGAAGCAGAGTTTCACTTTAAAACCTTGCTAAACACCGATCCACAAAATGGCGAAGCACTGTTTGGTTTAGGCCGGATAGCCCTTAGATTAGAGCGATATGACGCAGCGGTTTATTTATTACAAAAAGCCTGTGAACGACTGCCTAATTTGTTGGAGCCGCTGCACGCGTTAGCTGATGCATTTAATGGCGTTAATTCACCAAACGATGCATTAACGGTACTTGAATATGCAAAAAGCATTGCCAGCCATAACCCAGACCCACACTATTATTTAGCACAACATTATTTAACCCATGGCGAATTAGACAAAGCACACACCACTTTTGCTCAAGCTTTGAGTATCGGGTTGTACCCAGTAACTGCCTATATCTTGTTTGAGTTAGTGCAACTTGGTCGCTTTGACAAACAGCATAATTACATCAGTAATTTGCATCATTTACTGACGCAAACAAATAACCTGCGATTAAAAATGGTGTGTTATTACGCCCTAGCAAAAAGTTATGATCAGCTCGATGATATAGAGCAAGCAGTTAATTATTATGAATTGGCGAATAAACTACAGCTACAATTGAGTAATTTCAGCACGGAACAATTAACGCCCTTTTATCAAAATATTATGCGCTACAACCCAAAGAGCTTATTTACTACAATCAAACCTGGCTTTAGCGGCACGGTTACACCGGTATTTATCATTGGTATGCCACGCAGCGGGTCAACATTATTAGAGCAAATATTAGCTTCACATAGTGAGTTTGCAAGCCTAGGTGAAGACCGTTGCATTAGTTCACAGGTGGTGCTATTTATTGAACAACACACGAAGCTTCCTTACCCGGAATGTATGGATGCACTCACCCCGCAATTAATTGAGCAAGCCCGTGCTATTTATACTGCGCGATTAAAACAAGCGAAGCCGATCCGTGCCTTTATGATCAATAAACTTCCGGCTAACTATCAATCACTTGGTCTGATTTATTGTTTATTTCCAAATGCTAAATTCATTAACTTACAACGCGACTTTAATGCCACGGCTTGGTCTGTTTATAGCAATTACTTTGCAGAAAATGAACCGTATTTTTGCTCACTACCTGAATTTACCCGTTACTTTGATTTATACCAAACGTTAATGGCGCATTGGCAACAGGCAATACCGGATGCGATTTTAAACGTTCATTATGAGCAACTCGTTGCTGATCCTATCAGCACTTTAACACGCGTGTTTACATTTTTAGGGGCTGAATTTGAAGCGCAATGTTTGGATTTTTATAAAGCAAAGAATGCGGTAACAACCCTCAGTAAAGCGTCAGTGCGTCAACCACTCAATAGCAATGCGCTAGAGCGCTGGAAACGCTTTGAAGCGCCTCTTAAGACGCTATTGAATGATGCTCAAACCACGCCAGCAAATCCTTAAATTGATCGAGTTTAGCACTAGGATGAGTCAACATATTGATATGATCATAGTCAAATTGGTGGCCATGCTGTTTGCCGTACATTTGCAGCTTTTGCACGCCGAGTCCTGACTCTGCAATAAATTTTTCAATGTCAATTTGTTGCGCAAGCGCCTTATCTTTCACACCACCAATATGTAAGGTCGGTGGTAATGTTAAGCTGGCTACTGTCTGTGCATAATCAAAACCATCGTCAGAATCTATCCAGGGTTTACGTTTAGCCCATTGCATACTTTGATAGTGCGACTTTTTAGTTTCATCATCACTGCCCCATTTGAGTTTTTTAGCCGGTAAATAACCATGCTTTTTTGCCAGTATTGGCGCTAAAAAATACCAGATCAGATTACCTTGCAAATATTTTTGCGGATGATGATTGTACAACGAACGTTTAGTGCCAAAGTAAGCACAGGCTTTTACATCATTAATATACTGAGGGAAACGCGCAAACACACTGTTCATCAATACACCGCCCCATGAATGAGCTACCCAGTAGGCTGGCGGCTTTCCTTCCCGCTCGGTAATTTTCGCAATAAAAGCAGGGATATCTTCAATAATGGCTTCTGTTTGACCATAATCAGCATGCTTTGAAATAGCCGGTTTGCTCTGACCCCGTCCCCTTAGATCAGCTACATAGCACACGTAGCCTTGCTCAGCCAAAAAAGGCGCTAAGCCCTTATTCGAATGGGTATAAAATATTTTGCCATTTTCCACAGCACCATGCATAAAGAATACCGCAGGGCCTGCCTCGTTACTGTTATCTGCAATTCTGCGTAAATGTAATGTTTGTTGTTCGGTAAGTTTAATAAACACCGACTCTTGTACAATCGCCATTTCAGTTCCTTGTTGTCATTGTTTTGAACCGTAACTCATCCTACCAGTATTTTAAACAAGATCACACGCTAATGTATTTCTCTGGTAAAATAACTTTTTTGTTTGCTAAGCTAATTATCTGTTATGAAATCAATGCCATTAAAATCAAAACTCCATCCTCGCAATCGCCATAATCAAGGTTATGACTTAGCGTATCTAACGAGCCAAGTGGCTGCGTTAAAACCCTATATAGTGCTCACCCCAAATGGCACTGAGAGTATTGATTTTAGTGATGAGCAAGCAGTTAAAATACTCAACCAAGCGCTGTTAAAAGCTTATTACAATGTTGAATTTTGGGATCTTCCCGTGGGTTATCTGTGCCCACCTATTCCCGGTCGTGTAGACTATATTCATTACCTTGCTGACTTATTAGCCGCTGACAATAACGGGCAAATTCCCACCGGCAAACATGTAAAAGTATTAGACATTGGCACCGGTGCAAACCTTGTTTACCCGCTCATTGGTAGCCATGAATATAACTGGCATTTTACCGCAAGTGATATTGACCCTGTTGCAATTAAACTTGCTAAGCAATTGGTACAATTTAATCAACGTAAAATCACCATTAAACAGCAAAAAAATCCACAGCAGATTTTTAAAGGTGTTATTAATAGTAAAGATCTATTTCACTTAACCTTGTGTAACCCGCCATTTCACGCAAGTGCAGAAGAGGCCAGTAAAGGCAGTGAACGTAAATGGAAAAATTTAGGTAAAAGCCCAAGCAATGTACTTAACTTTGGTGGCCAACATAATGAGTTATGGTGTGAAGGTGGCGAGCAACAATTTATTGTTAATATGATCATCGAAAGTGAGCAGTTCGCAGAGCAATGCATGTGGTTTACCTCACTGGTATCCAAAAAAGACACGTTACCCGCACTGCACGCTCAATTACAGAAACTGCCAGTTGCTGAAGTAAAAGTAGTAGAGATGGCGCAAGGCCAAAAAGTAAGCCGCTTTATTGCATGGAGCTATTTTGATCAAGCTACTCGTGCAGAGATCTGCCAACAATTTACAGCCTAGGAGGCACCATGATTGATTTTCGTTCAGATACCGTAACCCTGCCATGTAAAGCCATGCGTGATGTTATGCACACCGCACCTTTAGGTGACGATGTGTATGGCGATGATCCCAGTGTTAATGCACTTGAAGCATTTGCTGCACAACGTCACGGTTTTGCCAGCGCCTTATTTTGTAGTTCCGGTACTCAAGCTAATTTATTGGCATTAATGGCGCACTGTGAACGAGGTGACGAGTACTTGTGTGGGCAAGCAGCACATAATTATAAATTCGAAGGCGGCGGTGCCGCTGTACTTGGCTCTATTCAACCACAGCCAATTGAAAATGAAGCAGATGGCAGCTTGTGCTTTGACAAACTACGCGCGGCAATCAAGCCCGATGACTTTCATTTTGCAAATACCCGCTTGCTTAGCCTAGAAAACACTATAGGCGGAAAAGTACTGCCAATTAGTTACTTAGCTAAAGCCCGCCAATTTACGCAACAGCATCAATTAGCGCTACACTTAGACGGTGCTCGGGTTTATAACGCCGCTGTTGCACTGCAAGTAGATATTACTGAAATTACCCGTCATTTTGACTCTGTCTCTGTTTGTTTATCAAAAGGATTAGGCGCACCGGTTGGTTCATTATTACTTGGCTCTATTGAGCTTATCAATAAAGCAAGACGCTGGCGTAAAGTCCTTGGCGGCGGTATGCGCCAAGCGGGAATGCTCGCTGCTGCGGGGCACTATGCGCTTGAACACAATGTTAGCCGACTTGCAGATGATCACGCCAACGCACGTTTCTTAGCGCAGCTGCTCAAAAAAATTGCAGGGGTTCACGTCAATTTAGCAAAAGATACCACTAACATGGTGTACGCCCATATTGCCGATGAGATAAATATTCATTCAGTAGCGCAGCAGCTAAAAGCAAAAGGCATATTGATCAGCCCAAATAAAACCTTACGTTTAGTGATGCACTTAGGTGTTACTCGCGCTGATATAGAACTATTTATAGCTGAATTAACTGCTGCGCTGCATGTTTAACGCAGCTTTATAATGTTTGCGGCAAACTGATACATAGCGATCATTGCCGCCAATTTCTACTTGGTTACCATCGGCAATTGCCTCACCATTTTCATCAGTACGTAATACGTGGTTTGCCTTACGTCCACAGTGACAAACTGTTTTTAGCTCAATCAACTTATCTGCCCAAGCGAGTAAGTATTGCGAGCCGCTAAATAACTCGCCCCTAAAATCATTACGTAAACCGTAGCACAATACGGGAATACCTAACTCATCAACCACATCGGTTAATTGCATGACTTGCTCGCGAGATAAAAACTGGCATTCATCCACCAGCACACAGTGGCGCTTTTGCTCACTATTAAGCTGTTGGATCAGTTCAAACACATCTTTTTCTGCATCAAAAATATGTGCATCTGCCTGTAAACCTATTCGCGATGACACTTTGCCAACACCGGCACGGTCATCCAACGCGGCAGTTAAAATAACCGGCTCCATACCCCGTTCGCGGTAATTAAATGCTGATTGTAATAACGTGGTAGATTTACCTGCGTTCATTGCAGAATAATAAAAATACAGCTGTGCCATGGAAGTGCCTGCCCTGAAAAAAGTGCGCTAATGCTACCTTAATCTTGATTGAACATCACCTTTTAACATTCCTATATTTAACCAGTGAGCTTAGTAAGCTCTAAACAGTTGCCAAAAAGAGCAATCAACACTGCTTAATATCGATCAGTACTGGCCACTTGATTAGTTTGATTAAGATGCTCAACAAACAGCTTAGCGCTATCTTGGTTTGCTAAAACACGCCAAATACGCTCGCTGAGCGGTTGATGTTGTTGATAAAATGTTTTTGAAAACAACAAATATCCTTGCGCTGTGGTAACCGGTGGATAGATGGTTTTTACTGTTGAGTTATCTCGGCGGCTAGTGACTTTATGGCGGCCAATTTGACACAGCTCAATGCTGGCATCAGCGACCCCACGCGCTATTAACTCAATGGCTTTATCGATAGATGCTGTATGCTCGATAAAAAAGGGTTCTTGAGCAAGGGTTTTATTTAATTTATAACCTTGCGGGATTGCAAGCGTAAATGCTTTTGTTTGAAATACTTCGCGGCTTTGCCACTGCTTATGAAACTTACTGCTGCCTATTAAACAACTACTGAATTCGGCTAAAGCCAGTGAAGCGTCTGGTTGCTGCGATTTCGTCAGTGGGTATTGGCCAAATGCAGTGCGATCAGCGCGATACCCCGCTATCACTGCATTGACTTTATTACTGCGTAAATCCGATAAACAAGCTTGCCATGGTTTTTGTACATAACGAATGGACACCTCGGCAAGTTTATTATCAATACGTTGCATCACATCTAGCAAAGCATCAGGAGCATTCAGTGGTACATCACTGCCCTCACTTAAAAAATGCGATGCGGCAGTTTTATCTTCATAGCAAAAAATAAGCTCTGTGCTTTTTGCTTGCAAGGGACTTAGCCACAGTACACAACAACTAAACAATAACACAACGCCCCATCGGTTTTCCTTAACACGCTTATTTGCTTTCATTTTATCTGTAACCCTTAGACATCAATAACTAAAGTGTAGACCGAAAAAACAAATTGTTTAGTCATAATATAAAAAAGTTTAGATGATCCCTTCGTGTTCTAGTAACCATTGTTTACGCGCTAAACCTCCTGCATAACCAGTAAGTTTACCGTTGGCGCCAATGATCCGATGACATGGCACAATAATGCTGATCGGATTTTTACCATTGGCAGCACCCACCGCCCGCACAGCTTTGGGGTTACTTAATGCATTAGCAATATCAGAGTAACTTTGTGTGTGTCCAAATGGCACTGCGATTAGCGCCTGCCATACTGCTTGCTGGAAAACAGTGCCTTGGGTCGCTAAAGTGACATCAAAGTCTGTACGCTCACCTGCAAAGTACTCATTAAGTTGCGCGGCACAATTTAAAATATGCGGCAACTCAACTTCTGCAAACGGGGTGTCTTGGCACTCTATAACAGGGTAAAAACCGACATAACTTACGCCATCTTGATTACCTTGAATAATAATGTCATCAATTGGGCTGGGTATTCTGGTTTGGATCAGGGTCATATTAATTGCTGCCATAGCTGAAAGGTTAAATACGAGCGAAATGGTGCGCATAGCTCATCATTAAATGGTTTTGCCCCCGCCTGTGCTTTTTTAACGCCTAAATCCCCCGCTAATAAAATATCGGGCTGACTTTGGCCGCGTAATTTTGCATATTTAACAGTCCAAGGACCAATTCCTTTGAGCGCCAGCCATTGATCTAGCTGCTGGCAATCAGGGTTATCGGCGCAAAATTGCGCTAAATTACACAGTGCATTTTTTCGCGCTTGCGGCATTTTAAAAAATGCCAGCTCACTGTTTGCCACCACCTCTGGGGTTGGAAAATACACCCGCTCACCATCTCGTTCCCCCAATTCAGTCACCAGCAGAGTCACTAAGTTATGCGCGGCAGTGACACTGACCTGTTGACCAAGCACGGCACGAATACCCGCTTCGAAAACAGACCAAATGCCCGGCAACCGCAGTCCCTGAGTTAACGGCAACGCGCCATCTAGTTTGGTGGCTAAATGCTGTTCTATCTGCGCTGTATCAGCATCTAAATCGAGTACTCTGCGAATTTCACTTAAAACAGGCTGTAAAAAACGCGGCTGGTCAATATTAATGCTGACTAGAAAATGATGTTTATCTTCTACAAATTCAGCCGTGAACTGGCCTTGGCAATGCTGATTTTTAAAACTACGACCATAATGTGTTTCGCCAAGCCACTCCAAAGGTGAAATTAACCGCTTGGCTAAAAATTGCTGTAGCGCAGCCCAATTATAAGGAGGCCGAAAAGGTAATTTAAGGGTCAGCACGGCACTTGTTGTGCTGCGCTCGCCACGCATTTTTGAAGGGCAAATATGCAACTGCTGTAAAAACGCATCATTAAAACGACGAATACTGTTAAAGCCCGCCGCAAATGCCACTTGGGATACCGGCAGCGTTGTTTCTTGTAATAATTTTTTTGCAAAATGGCACTGATTAAATAATCGATACTGAGTGACTGAAATACCAAAATGTTGCTGAAAAAGCTGCCTTAAATAGCGGCTACTCACTCCTAGTCGCTCAGCTAATTGCTCACAGCTTTGCTGCGTTGTTAAGTCACTGTCTATCAACTGTTTAGCGCGCAGCGCTGTGGTTTTAGTACCTTGCCATGCGCTACTGCCTGGCGCGCTGTCAGGGCGACAGCGAATGCACGGACGAAACCCAGCCTGCGCAGCATTGTGTGCATATTGAAAGTATTCTACGTTTTGCTCTTTTGCTGTAGGGGCAGGACAAATCGGCCGACAATAAATACCGGTGCTTTTAACGGCGATAAAAAAGAGTCCATCAAAACGATGGTCACGGCTTTGTCTGGCAAGTTGCCAATGGCTAGTATCCATAAGGTGCTCTTAACTATACATCTGCTTATAGAGTACGTGAAAAACCACAGTTTACTAGCCATTTTCGGCACTCAACCTTTATTTGCTGATTGCAGCTAAATAACGACGCTCAACCTCAGCCCAATTTATTACATTATAAAAAGCGGCAATATATTCAGGACGACGATTTTGATATTTAAGGTAATAGGCGTGCTCCCACACATCTAAACCTAAAATCGGCGTATGCCCATGCATTAATGGACTGTCTTGATTTAAGCTACTTTCCACCACAAGCTGGTTATTTTTATTGACACTTAACCAGGCCCAGCCACTGCCAAAACGGCTCACCGCCGCCGCAGTAAATGCTTCTTTAAAACTGTCAAAGCCGCCAAGTTGCGCATTTATGGCGGTTAATAACTCGCCTGTTGGTTGGCCACCGCCACTAGGGCTCATTACAGTCCAAAATAATGAATGATTTGCATGACCGCCACCGTGCTCTTGCACCACTTTTTGTAACTCAGTTGGCAAAACCTCAATCTTTGCTAATAACTCATGCACATCCGTATCGCCATACTCGGTACTCTCAAGTGCCGCATTGGCTTTATTAATATACGTTTGATGGTGCAAAGTATGGTGTATTTCCATGGTTTTAGCATCTAAGTGTGGTTCTAATGCATCATATTCATAGGGTAACGCGGGTAATGTAAATGCCATGATTGCTCCTTAAGGGCATAGGGTTGATTGCTCAATGCAATGTAATATGTTGGTCGGGTGTATAACTTAATGTTTGGTTTATTCTGTCAATCAAGTGAGGTTGATGATTATGTACTTTGGCAAACTGCACTAGCTCTAGGTAAGTTTTGTGATGATGGTGCGCCACCACAGTACGTACCGTATTGCATGGATGCATAATTAAATGACTTAAGGTGATGTGTACATCGCACAACCACTGACAGGCTTGCTCTGTTTGGTTCATTGCGCGGTAAGTGTCGGCTAGATTGTGCGCCGCAACAACCAGCGCAGGG
Organism: Pseudoalteromonas sp. KG3; assembly: GCF_030436385.1. Classification (NCBI taxonomy): domain Bacteria; kingdom Pseudomonadati; phylum Pseudomonadota; class Gammaproteobacteria; order Alteromonadales; family Pseudoalteromonadaceae; genus Pseudoalteromonas; species Pseudoalteromonas sp. KG3. The sequence continues at coordinate 299,589 of NZ_CP098524.1, read as the reverse complement.
CAGCAATGTTCAATCGCAGTGAGCACAGATTGTGCATATTGTGGCTTGGCTAAATTGGCTTAAAAGATGTGAGGCCAAAGTGTGTGCGGTTGTGTATTTATCTCTCGCCTCAAGTAAAGCGCCTCGTTCAAAAGCGTAATTACCCGCCATAATATTGGCTTGCCAAGGACTCAGAGCCTGATCAACACATGGAAGTTCTGCGACCGTAGTACGCTGAAACTGTGTCATAAAAATCACCTGCGCAGATTAATTGATGTGTTTAATTTACACATCAAAACAACTAAACGCAAATGATTTTTATTTATATTTCTTTTGCGTTTTATTTCTCTGCAAAATCAATTAACGCTTGCCCTGTTAATCGATAAATAATCCACTCATTTTGGGGCTCAGCGCCCATACTGTTATAAAAGTCGATGGCAGGTTGATTCCAATCAAGTACCACCCATTCAAAACGCCCGCAGTCTTTAGCTATAGCTTGGCGTGCCAAATGTTGCATTATTAACTTGCCAGCACCTTTACCACGGCTATCAGGGCTAACATAAAGATCTTCTAAATACAGGCCATTTTTACCAAGCCAGGTAGAGTAATTATAAAAATAAACGGCAAAGCCGATGGGGGTATCCTCCTCTAAACAGATAACGCTGTGTGCTGTGGCCCCTTCACTGAACAAGGTTTTTAAAATTGCCTGCTCGTCTGTTTTTACTGCATCGGGTTCTTTTTCATACACTGCAAGCTCAGTAATAAAGTGCAAAATTGTTGCAGCATCGCTAGGAACTGCGTCTCTTAAAATAATATCGGTCATAAATTCTCTTTTTTACTGCGTGTTAATACTGCTCAAGTTTATCTTTGAGCGTTTGTAATTGGATTGGCTTAGCAAGGTAATCATCCATACCGCAAGCTAAACACTGCTGTTTATCTTCATCCATTGCATTAGCCGTTAACGCTATAATGGTCAGCTGCTGATGTTTGCTGCCAGCCTGTCCTGCACGAATAGCACGTGTGGCATCAAAACCATCCATAATCGGCATTTGGCAATCCATCAAAATTAAGTGAAAACGCCCCGCTGGTGCTACGGCTAAAATATCGATCGCGTGTTGGCCATTTTCCGCTAAGGTCACTTCATAGTTTAACTTGCCTAACATCAGCTTAGAGACCTGCTGATTAATGGGGTTATCTTCAACCAAAAGATAGCGTGCTCGTCGAGAGCACTTTTTTGTTCCGCTAATTGTTGCAAAGCCAATTGCAGTTCTGCACTTTGCTGTTCAAGCCGTTCTTGTTGCTGGACTTTGCTGCTAACTAAATGTTCTAGATCAATCGAAAGCTGATGTAATTCACTGCTATCATCCAAAATAGGAATATTACTGCGCTCACCTTTCGTGATTTCTGCACTGGCATTGGCAAGAATAATAAACGGGCGAGATAAACGCCGTCCAAACCACCACGATAAGATTAAAATCACTAAAAATGCCAAACCATTGGCAAGTACGGCTGCAAACTTATAGTCACTGGCACTTTGCAACATCACGGCTGCGGGTTTCTCAACCAACAACTGCCAGCCGGTAGCATTGGCAAAATTCAAGTCAGTCAAAATAGCATAATGCAGGGTATTATCTGTTTTATGGTAAGTGAAAACATGCTCAGTATTTGCCGAATTTGTAAAAAAGTCAGCCTTTGGCAATAAATCGGGATGTAATTGAGCCCCCGTTATTTCGCCATTTTTGACGATAAAAAACGTCAGTTCTTCATTGTTATTATGGATATGCTCTAAATTATCGAGCAGACCTTGAAAATTAACATCCACTATAATTATTGCATGTAAACCGCGTTGATTATCTACCATAGGTAACGCGACAAAATAATATGAATTTCATTAACAAAATCATAGCGAGCAACAAACTCATCAATCAATAGTTGTTTATTAAGCTGGCTGTGACTGAGTTGATCATTTAATAAATAAAGATCTTTAATATGTTCAGCAAACCAAATATCAGCAAATTGCTTACCAATACTACTTAGTTCACCAAGTTCGGTATGGGCACTTTTTTCAAGAGAGTTGCTTACATGTTGAAAACTGAACCAAGACATTAAGAATAAAGGCGCAAGCGCAACTACAATAAAAGTGACAATCAGTTTGGTCCGTATGGATTGGCCTTTATTCTTTATCAGGCTGTTTAGCATCGTATTTCCATTATCAACATTAATATATTTAATCACTTACGTAAGCACTTGGGTATATTTATGCACTAAATAACACAAGACGCAAGTTTATGCGCCTTGTGTTAGGTTATACAATAAACCTATTTACTGTCGTTATTACCCCGGTAGAACTGCTGACTAAATTTTGCGTAAAGCACAGGCAATACAAATAAAGTCAAAAATGTTGCAGTAAACAAGCCGCCTACAATAACTGTTGCCAATGGCTTTTGAATTTCAGCACCGATACCGGTTGAAATTAACATCGGGATCAAACCTAGTGCAGAGGTTAATGCCGTCATCAGCACCGGACGTAACCGTGATAATGCACCATTAAATGCAGCGGTATCTAAGCTATCACCGCTTTTCACACGGTTATTAATACTTTCAACCATAACCACACCATTAAGTACCGCTACCCCAAACAAGGTAATAAACCCCACCGAACTGGGAACTGATAAATATTGGCCTGATACATATAGTGCAACCACACCACCAATCACAGCTAATGGCACATTCACTAAGATCAGCAATGCTTGGCCAATCGAGCCAAACGCAAAATAGAGCAGCAGTGCAATTAACGCCAGTGAGATAGGCACAACGATAGATAACCGCTGTTGTGCTCGTTGCTGGTTTTCAAACTGACCGCCAATACTAATGCCATAGCCTGGCGGTAAATCTACTTGTTCATTAATGGCAGTACGAATATCAGCAACCACAGAGCCCATATCGCGCCCTTGAACATTGGCTTGGATCACCACTCGACGCTGAACATCGTCACGGCGTACTTGCGGCGGCCCAGATTCAATATTAACCGTTGCTACATCTCCTACGCGTACCAAAGCACCTGTCGGTGATGATAAGCGTAAGTCTGCAATAGCTTCTGGGCTGTCACGAAATTCTGCGCCAATACGAACATAAATATCATAACGCTCATTAGCATTAATTATTTGCCCAGCGGCAGTACCACCAATGCCATGTTGGACAATGGTCATTAAATCACCCACCGATAACCCATAGCGAGAAAGCGCTAATCGGTTTGGTTTGATCACCAATTGTGCCTCACCGGCAATTTGCTCCATGGCAACATCTTTTGCGCCAGCTACACCTTTTACAGCTTGTTCAATAGCTTGACCTTTACTGACCAACACATCTAAATCAGCACCAAACAGCTTGATCGCCAGCTGTGCTTTTACCCCTGAAAGTAATTCATCCACCCGTGTCGCTATCGGCTGTGAAAAGTTAAATAATAAACCAGGGAACTGCTCTAGTTTTGTCTCCATTAACACTTGCAGTTGTGCTCGGTTATCAGCAGATTGCCACTCACTTACAGGCTTTAAGCCTAAGTATATTTCAATGTTATTGACTGGCTCTGGATCGCCGCCTACTTCTGGGCGACCAACACGACTCAAGGCATATTCGACTTCTGGAAACTCAAGCAATATTGCTTCAAGTTTTGGTGCAACTGCCAGTGCAGTATCTAAACTAGCAGAAGGTGCCAAAGTCACTCGTAAGTTAATGGTGCCCTCTTCAAGCTCTGGCACAAACTCTGTGCCTAGCTGCGGCAATAACACACCCGCTACCACGACTAATACAGCAGCTACGGCAATCACTGTTTTACGCGCACTCATTGCCCAGCCCAAACACAGCTTATAAGCTTTATCTAATGGCTCTAGCACCACACTGCGTCTTAGCGTCACACCATTGGCAAATAAGTACACCGCCAGCGCTGGCACAATCACCAACGCCACAATAACAGCCGCAACAATTGCTAACATTATACTGATTGCCATAGGCTGAAACAGCTTAGCTTCAACGCCTTCAAAACTAAACAATGGCATAAATACTACTAAGATGATCAACGCCGCAAAGAACACCGGGCGCGCAACTTCTTGAGCAGCTAGCTTAATACGCTCAACATAACTGTGTGATTGAGTGCTTGGCTGCGTTAAATGACGGAAGATATTTTCTACCATAACCACCGAGCCATCCACTAACATACCAATTGCAACAGCAATCCCGCCCAATGACATTAAATTTGCAGAGAGCCCAAACCACGCCATCACGCAAAGTGCTAAGCCAATTGAAATTGGGATCGATAATAAAACCAATAACGTGGCGCGCAGATTCATTAAAAATAATGCTAACACCACCACAATAAACACAAATGCCAACAACAACGCATCAACCACAGTATCAACCGCTTTGGTGATCAGATCAGCTTGGTCATACAGGGGTTCAAATGTTACACCATCAGGTAATGCTTGATTAATTAACTCAATTCGCGCACTGATACCGTCGATAGTTTGTTTAGTATTAGCGCCAATACGTTTTAACACCACGCCTGTTACCACTTCACCCAGCGATGTAATATTACCATCAGCATCTTTTTTACTCATGGTCGCCGCGCCTTGGCGGATTTCGCTGCCTAATGACACATCAGCTACATCGGCAATAGTAACAACCGTTCCATTAATGGTTTTCAGCGGCGTTTGCGCAATTTCTTGCAATCCCTGTTTACCCGCATTAAACCAGCCAGTCCCACGGATCACCAATTGCTCTTGGCCGCGATTCATATACCAGCCACCCACATTGGTGTTATTTTCTTCAAGTGCGCTCACAACTTGTTGCTGATCTAATTGATAAGCAAGTAACTTATTTGGATTAAGGTTAACCTGATATTGACGAACATCACCACCAAACGACAGTACTTCTGTTACGCCATCAACAGGTAAAATAAGTAGTTTTACAATCCAATCGTTTAAGCTACGTAGCGCCATACTGTCCAAACCAGACTCACCAGATGCCGCCAATAAGTATTGATACACTTGGCCAAGCCCTGACGTGTTCGGTCCCATTTCTGGCAAGCCAATTCCTTCTGGGATCAGCTCTTTTGCAGCTTGTAGGCGTTCAAACACCAGTTGGCGCGCAAAATAAATATCCACACCTTCTTTAAACACCACAGTTACGCCAGATAAGCCGGTTTTTGAAATCGACCTAACTTGATCGACATCGGGCAACGCATACATTACCGCTTCAATGGGATAGGTTATAAGCTGCTCAACTTCAACGGCAGCTAAACCCGGTGCTTCGGTATTAATCGCCACTTGCACATTAGTCACATCTGGAAACGCATCTAAATTTAATTTAGGGATCACCACAGCGCTCATAGCAACTAATACACATAGCGCTAAAAAGACCAGTAATCGATTGCTAATAGCAGCATTAACTATTTTATTAAACATATTCGTCGCTCCTAGTGGTTATGCGGATCAAAGCCGCCTTTCGCTTGCTCTGACGCAACAAAAAATGCGCCTTCAGTCACCACTTTCGTGCCCTCTGGTAATCCTTTAATTTCACGAAAACCAGCAAAGCGTTGGCCTAATTCAACTTCTGTCGAGATAAGCTCACCATCTTCATCTTGTACAAACACCGCCCAATCCCCATCAGGGTTTCTCAGTAATGCCTGCTCAGGCACTGCAAGTACTTTTTGCTCTGTAGCAAATTCAAAATATACGTCACTAAACATACCTGGATGCAGCGTATGCTGATTGTTTTTAACACTTAAACGCACCACTCGTGAGCGTGTGGCTTGATCAATCGTATGGGCTTCTTGGATCACCGTTGCAGGATACATTTGCTGATTAACTTTAACTTGAGCCGTGGTCCCTTCATCAATATCAATTGTTTGATTTGCCGATAGTTTTGCCTCAACCCACAGTAAGCGCTCATCGGCAATTAGCATAAGCTCAATCCCAGCATCAACTCGCTGACCTTGAGCGAAATTATCACTTAACACTGCACCAGAGGTGCCTGCGAAAAGTGTGTATTCACCGAGTTTTTCAGCGGGAATATCTGCACTTTGCTCAATCGCTTTGCTAGATAAACCAAATGCCACCAGCTGACTCTGCGCTACTTCGTATTCAGCCTTAGCTGTCAGTAAACGCTTTTCACTCACGGTGCCTTTACCCATTTTTTGCACTCGTTGCCACTCAGCTTTCGCTAATCGATAAGTGGTTTGCGCACTGGCAACTTCAGCGCTAAATAAGCTGACCAATGGCGCGCCCGCTTTAATATGCTGCCCTAACGTGGCATGGCGTTTTACCACGATTGAATCAACTCGAGGCGACAGCACATAGCTGCTATAGCCATTTGCTTTAATCTCACCTGGTGCGTAAAGCTGTGATTGGTAAACTCGTTTTTCTAACCTGCTGATCTGCACATTTGCTAAGCGCATTTGGGTGTCTGTTAAGCGTACCCCACCAGCTTGCTCATCGTGCTCTGGCTGCGGCTGTGAAACAGCTTGTTCATCCTCGTGAGGAGCTTCATCAGCTTCGTGCACATGCATAGCTTGTAATTGTGCTTCACTGTGTTCGTGGCCTGATTTGGCATGTTCAACATCTTGCGGTGTAGATGTGGCTGCCGGTACAAAGTTGGCAAACATTAATACAAGGGCAGAAAAAGTAATATTTAAGCGCTTCATAAGGCAGCTCCATCAATGAGAGGACGTGTAAAGGTGATAATATAATTGCTAAGTTGGCCACTTTTAGTTAACCAATTAACGCTTGCCAATTGACTTTGCTGAACAATCTCAACGCCAGCAAGTAAACCTGATATACGTTGTTGACGCATCGTAAGGTATTCAGCTGTGCTGATATCGCCGCTTTGCCATTGTTGCTCAATCAATTCGAGACTACTGTCTGCATTGGCTTGGTTAATTGATTGCCAACGTTTTACCCGCTGAGCATAAGCTTGCATCACTTCTTTACTCGCTTGTGCTTGAAATGTCATGGTGCGCTGTAAAGCTTGATATTCGGCTTCCTTCGACATTGCCTGCAATTCAGACGCCTGATATTCATCACTAAAGTCATTCAATATATTCAGAGGCATAGAGAAGTTTAACGAGACAATACTATCATCGCCATTTTTCCCCGCCGCAATCCCCACAGTGGGTTTAACAGCGCGTTCAGCTTTGATCACTCGTGCTTGTTGGCGTTGATATTGCCATTGTGACTTAACCAATAATAGCTGCGGATGCTGCAACACATTGTCAGTGTTGGTATTGGTGTTAATACCAGTAAGTAAGCGCTCTGGAGTGAGCGCAGTGTCTTCACGCCATGCCGGTAGTAAGGCTTGAACTGCCAATTTAGCATCGGCATAAGCACTGGCTTGTTGTGCTGTTTGATTCAAAATTTCAGACAGTGAATATAAAGCCAGTTGTTCATCAAGCAGGCCGACTTCACCAGCAACCCGACGGCGCTTAATTTCGTTTACTAATCGCTCAAGCTGCTGCTCTTGATCTTGTGCAAGTTGAAAAGCCGCTTTGCTGCTGCGCCAATTGATCAGCGCAATCAAGGTTTGTTCAACAAGTTGTAGATAGCTCAGTTGCAGTTCTTGCTGCTGTGCATTTAGCATTAGCTGCGCCGCAGTTAATTGCGCACCTTGTTGATCATTAATATCAAATGTTTGACTCAAGCCGAGGCTAAAGTTATTCGCATCACCCTCTTTTTCAAGGCTCGATTCAAAGTTTGGGTTGTATAACGATTGCCCAGCGGCTCGAACAGAAGCCTCCGCACTTTGTAATTGCTGATAATCAGCTTGTAAATTTGGGTGTTGTTTTAATTGCGTCAACAACCAATTTAAATCGCCAGTATTAGGCGTTGGCGCAGCCAATGTATTTGTGGCAGTTAATACAACCATACATAGGCAAGCAAACCGAAACGGTTTGTTTAAATTCATAACGTATTCTCTTACTAAATAAATCGGTGGCCAAAAGTGGCCAGCTAAAAAATTAACTTAGTAAGGTTGTGATCGGAGGGCGTAGATCAGGAATGAGTAAGCGAGAGTTAAACGCAGGATCGTTTAAACTAATAATATCGTAACTTGGTAGATTAGCGTGCTGCTGCCATGGCTCAGTAAATAAAATAGAAATATGACAGACGTGGCAATGAGCATCATCAGCGTTATCCGCAAGTGCTTTGCTTAGTTGTTGATGCTGTAATTGGTGAGAATCATGATCATTGTTAATCATACAATGTTTATCAAGTTCGCTTTGCTGGTGTAATAATTGCGAAGTGGTGTTAATAGCAGTGTTATGATCAGCCACGTCAAAACTGTCCAGCACGGGCTGAAGTAGTAAGATGGCTAAAACTAACAACACTGATTGCTTCAAGCAATAATTCCATAAAAACGATATTGCCGATAACCTTAACAGATATTAATCGCCCTGCAAAGAATTTAAGACAGTTTTATTAATTATTATGCCAGCACTGGCTAATTTAATACCTAAATTCGGATAATAAGTGCAATTTCTCAGATTAGATGGCCAGCTGTTATAATTCGGCCATTTTCTCGCCAAAGGAAATTGCTTTAATGAAATATAAACAGCTGACACAAGAAGAAAGATACCAGATTTACGCGTTAATAAAAGCAGGAAATAACCAAAAGCAGATAGCTGAAGAACTAACTCGTTCACCGTCATCTATTTCTAGAGAGCTAAAACGCAATAAAGGACTTAAAGGCTATCGGCCTAACCAAGCCAATAACTTTGCTGAACAAAGACGTAAGTCATCTTTCAAAGCAAGTAAGTTAACAGAGGACGTCACTCACTGGATTAATAAATTGTTGCATGACGGACTTTCCCCTGAGCAAGTGGCAGGCCGCTTAGCTTTAGAGAAACAGGTCGTTTTACATCATGAAACAATTTATCAATATATTTACAGAGACAAGGCTCGTGGTGGCAAGCTACATAAGACACTCACTCGTGCATGTAAAAAGTATAAAAAACGCTATGGAAGCTATGATAAACGTGGACAGATAGTTAATCGAGTCAGCATTGATGAACGCCCAAGTATTGTGGATTCAAAGTCTAGGATTGGTGATTGGGAGGGCGATACAGTGATAGGTAAAGGGCGTAAAAATGCGCTTGTCACAATGGTTGAACGTAAAACGTTATATACAGTCGTTCACAGAATTGAAAGCAAGCATGCGAAAATAACAGCCGATGCGCTGATCACGTGTATGACACCATATAAAGGTAAGGTTATTACCGTGACGTTAGATAATGGAAAAGAGTTTGCTCACCATGAGCATGTTGCACAAAAATTAGAAGCTGATGTGTATTTCGCTCATCCCTATTCATCATGGGAGCGGGGCATAAATGAGAATACCAACGGCTTACTTAGACGCTTCTTCCCCAAGGGAACTGACTTTATGGCGCTAAGTGAAGCAGAGATACAGGCGGCAGTTGATAAGCTCAACCATCGGCCAAGAAAAACAAGAGGGTATAAAACCCCTCATGAATTATTTACGGGGCAATCAGAAGTTCTGGTGGCTGCATAATGATTGCACTTAATACTTGAATTCAAGATAACGCTCACTTAATATAAATCAACATAATAAAAATACATAGAAGCGCTAAATATGGCAAATCAACATTCTCACAGTCATGACACTGACAACCAAAGCAACCGCCAGTTAGGCTTTGCGGTGTTTATCAATGTGCTGCTAACAATAGCTCAAGTTATTGGCGGTGTAGTCTCAGGTAGCTTGTCGCTAATTGCTGATGCACTGCATAACTTAAGTGATGCAGCAGCCATTTTTATCGCCCTCATCGCCCGTAAAATTGGCAGTAAAGCCGCTGATGAACGTTACCACTTTGGTTATAAACGAGCTGAAATTTTAGCCACCCTATTGAACAGCACTACGCTAATCATTATTGGTGGTTTTTTAATTGTCGAAGCAATTGAAAGTTACTTTAATCCCGCCCCAATCGATGGCTGGATTGTAGTTTGGGTGGCTGCAATAGCATTGATCATTGATATTGCTACGGCGATACTCACCTTTAATGCGGGTGCTAAAAATAGCATGAACATTCGCGCCGCATTCGTTCATAATATATCAGATGCGATGGCGTCTATTGTGGTAATTGTAGCAGGCTCATTGATCATTCTTTATCAGTGGTACATTGTTGATTTAATAGCGACAATTTTAATTTCGGCTTATGTAATTTATCACGGTGTGTTGTTACTCATTGCAAGCTGTAAAATTTTAATGCAAGCCGCCCCAGACGACTTTGACCGCAACAAGGTAAGCGCTGCGCTGTGCAAACAGTTTGCGATTAAGCAAATACACAGCCTTAAAGTCTGGCAACTCGATGATAATCAAACGTGCTGTGAACTGGCGCTAACCCCATCCACTGAACTAGTGCTTGCTGACGTTAAAAACTATTTGCATGATGAATTTGCCATTGAACACTGTATTATTGAGCGCCGTGAATAACAAAAACTTGACTATAATCATTGCGCTTAATCGAATTTTATTGAAAACAGTTCTCATTTATCATCGCATTTTATAATTTAAGTACAGGGTGTGTGAGTTGTTAAAATTGTGGCTACGTCGTACTCATTTAATACTAACATTAGTGAGTGGGCTGTTTTTGATTTGCTTAAGTATTACTGGCGCAATCCTTGTGTATGCCAAAGATATCCAGCGGCTTGTCCAGCCACAGCTCTGGACAGTAGAAAATCCCAATAATAACAATGTGATTGCCTACCCTATTTTATTGAGCACCATTACATTACACACTCAGCAACCCGTCACATTATTAATGCCAGAACAAAATCCAGATTACGCATGGCAGGCGCAGCTGGCCAACAAACAGTACGTAAGTGTGGATCCCTATACTGGTACAATTATTCATCAGTATGATTATTACCGTACGATTTATGGTTTTACCATGGCATTGCATCGCTGGTTGCTATACGAAGATGGTGACGGTAAGCGGCCCTTGCGTAATTGGGTGTCTGTTTGTGCACTTATTTTTATTATTAATATGCTCGTTGGCGTCTACATTTGGCTTAAACCCAAAAACCGCTTAAAACGTTTAGTGATCAAACCAAAAGCCAAACTACGTATTTTGCTTTACCAACTACATACTGTAATTGGCATGTACTTATTTATCCCATTGATATTAATTGCTTTCACAGGCATGGCATTCAATTGGAAAACACAAACCCAAGCAGTACTGGAGTTTGTTACACAAAACACGGTAGAGCCAAGGCCAAAAGCGCCAAGCATCGAAGTCCCCGATACAATTGATCATGATAACTTGGCCATCGCTTTACATAAGGCGTTGCTTATTTATCCTGATGCAGAACTGTTTCGTATTTACATGCCGAAAAAAGCCAGCGAACCGCTCGCATTGAGAGTAAAAAATCCAGGCGAGAGTCACGCGTACAGTTGGGTATGGGCCAATCAATATACTGGCACAGTGTTGCAATCTTACGATGCCTCACGCGCCAACCTCACCACCCAAGCATGGAACTTTAAATATAAGTTTCATATTGGTGACTTTGCAGGACCACTGTTGCAAATAATCTGGTTGTTCATTGCCCTTACGCCTGTACTTTTTACAGTAAGCGGTGGTTACTTTTGGTATAAACGCCATTATCGTTAATATTATTGCTAAAACGGGTAATGCCAATAGTTAAAGCGTAGCTGTAGTTGATGCAGCAAATGGTTCCATCAACTGCTGCGCTTGGTCGGCTTTATTGCTTGTATCCGTATGAACAATTAGCACCCACTTGCCAGTACTTGTTGCTTTTCTTACATCATTTATCAGTGGATCATGATCTGGGCGGATTGAAATAAAGCCCGCGACTAACAAGGCAATAAACACACTGACAGTGCAAATCCCAGCGTACGTTTCAAATATAAAATTTTGCATGAATTCTACGTCAACAAAAAGAAAAACACTGCTTATAAGTATACCTACAACAAGCCCTATCACTGCAAATAATAGGTGCGTTTTTAGTAACGTTTTTCCAATATTTTTATCTTCAGGTTCTACTTTTTCATCAAAGTCTTGGTCATGAGGAGAAATGAAATTTATGTTACTTTGCGCAAACTGAGTATGTTGGCTCAAAGTTTCAAATGCGCTATTTGCTTGCTCTTCACTATCAAAAACAGCGGCTACTTTAGTCGCATGATTTTCATTACTTATCGTGGTTGTCATGTTGCACCTCCAGAGGATTTATAGCGAATATTTAATAGAAGATTACGCCAATAAAATCAATGTAGTGTCTGCTGCAAAATAAGTACCGTTCACTTCACACCTAATGCGATTGCATGTTTCCTAAATAAGATTAATATAAAAAATAATTAAGCTATTGATTGACAATAGTTAAAATAAATATAGTCACAGTTCGAGACTGAAACAGAAAACAAGCTTTCAAGTTTTGTATTATATAAAATTGGGATCAGCACCAAGTAGAACTTACACAATGCGGTAAATATTTCGCACAATGAATACTTCATACGAAGTAAATTTTTATAAGATATCTCAAATGTACCGATCGCCACAAGCCAAATGCAATTGATAATAACTATCACTACCCTTACCTTTACAGTTCTTTACATTTATTATTGCGCCAATTAAAACAGCTCTTTCATAATTACATTGTCGTAAAGGATCTTTATGTTTAAAACTTCGTTAACCTTATTAGCCCTCGCTATAAGTACAGCCACTTTCGCTGATGACGCTATCAATAAAAAACAACTCATTGACGAGCAAATGGAGCGTATCATTGTTTCTGGGAGCCGCGTTTTTGAAAGCATTGATGAGGTCCCTAGGTCCCTGCATCAATTACCGTTATCAATCAAAAGCAAATTGAAGAGCATTTAAAGGTAAATCCAGAGCTACAAAGCTTACTTGCGCAAATGGTGCCGGGCCTCGCTCCAGATACCGGCAGCTCAAGTAATACCGGACAAACACTGCGCGGTCGCGCCCCGTTGGTGATGATTGACGGAGTACCGCAATCAACACCGCTGCGTAATGGCTCGTTAGGCATTAAAACCCTCGATCCAAGTGCCATTGCTCGTATTGAAGTGATCAAAGGAGCAACCTCGATTTATGGTAACGGTGCATCGGGCGGTATTATTAATTACATCACTAAACAGGCTAAAAGCGATGATAAAACAGCTGGTGAAATAAGCCTATCGAGCCGTTTTAGCGCAGTCAAACTTGAAGAAAGTGCCGGTGCAAGAGCATCAGCGGCGATTAATGGTCGTGCAGATAAGTTCAGTTATTTAGTAACAGCCAGTTATGAAGAAAACGGCGTACAACGCGACGCACAGGGTGATATTTTAGGGTTGCAATACGGTTTATCTGATGCAGTAACGCAAAACTACTTTACTAAGTTAGGGTATGATTTTGATGCTGACAAGCAATTACAGTTTAGCTATAACTATTTCAGTTCACAGCAAAAAACCGACCTTGGTGATGTTAATGGCGATATGAGCTTAGGTGAAAAAACCTACGCAATCCACGTACCACCTGAGCTACAAAAACAAGGCAAGCCACAAGGCCCTGAAGGCAACGAAAATATCACCTTAAAATACACGGACTACGCATTATTTGAAAATACCCAAATGACCTTAGATCTCTACATGCAAGATATAGAAAATGTATTTTTCTTCTCACCTAACCTCGCCAATCCTGACGAAAATTACGAAGGTGGCCAGTCTATTATCAGATCTGACAAAAAAGGCGCGCGTGCGACATTGAATACTCAAGTAGACTTTGACTCTGTCGAAGCCACGTTCGTTTATGGTATTGATGCCTTAAATGACGTTACCTCGCAGCCGCTGGTTGATGGACGAGTTTGGGTTCCTGAGATGGATATGAAAAGTATTGCAGGCTTTTTACAAACTAAATGGGTGATCGCCAATGACCTTATCGTCAAAGCCGGTGTTCGCCAAGAAAGCATTGATTTAAGCGTAGACGATTAGCGCACACTTAAACTATGTAAAACACCAACGCAATGCTCAGTGCCAATCAACGTAAAAGGTGACACCATTGATTACGATGCTACGACCTATAATATCGGAATTAAATACAATCTTGATGAAAAATTCAGCCCATTTTTAAGCTACTCACAAGGCTCTGATATTTCAGACATTGGTCGTCTGTTGCGCGCTGCCACGGTGAACGATATTGGCCTGATCCAAACCCAAGCCTCAATTATCGACAACTACGAAATTGGTTTTAACTCACAATTTGACAATCTACGTATTGAAGTTGCCGCCTATCGCAGTACTTCTGAACTTGGTACAACTAATAAATTTAACGAAGTGACCGGCGTGTACGAACCAGTGCGAGCGCCACAGGAAATTTGGGGCTACGAAACGCTAGTAGATTACACAATTGCCGCAAATCTTAAATTACTGGCAACCTATAGCTATGTTGAAGGTAAAAATACCGAAGCGGAGTGTACTTAGGCTCAAAACAAATAAGCCCACCAAAAGCGACAGCAAACTTAAACTGGCAACCAAGTGATGCTATGTCACTGACATTAAGTTACCTGTACGTCGGCGATAGAAAGCGCTTTGCAGCAAACGATGCAGGCAAGTATGTAGGCGATCAAGGCCCTGTCGATAGCTACAATATCTTTAACCTAAGTGGTCAATACCAATTTGCCGATAACTGGCAAGGCTTTGTCGGCATTGAAAACTTATTTAACGAAGACTACTTCCCTGCCCGCGCGCAGTCGTATACATACGGCGGTTACAACATCAAAGGTTTAGGAACAACAGCAACAGTTGGCGTTAAATATCAGTTTTAAACATCATCAAATTCGTTCATTGCCCAGTGCAATGAACGAGCCTCTCTTAATTTCACCTTTCGCCTTTAACCTTAAATATAAATAGCAATCTGTTCATAAAGCAACCAACAATGCAAACTTAAACGAGAATCACACTCAATAGTAACCAACTGATTTACAAGGAAAATACTTGCAATAACTGAGTTTTATACTACACTAGCAGCATTAAGTATTCTAAGAGGCCACCATTATGAAAGGTAATCAAAAAGTTATCGACAGCTTTAACAAGTTACTTGCGAACGAACTTGCTGCAATCGACCAATATTTTATCCACTCACGTATGTACGATGATTGGGGTTTGGATAAACTTTATGTACGCTTAAATCATGAAATGGAAGAAGAAAAAGATCACGCGGATTGGTTGATCAAGCGTATTTTATTCCTCGAAGGCATACCAAATATGACCAAACGCCGTGACCTAATTATTGGTCATGACGTAAAAAGCATGATGCAAAACGACCTCACACTTGAGCTTGAAGTAGTTGAATGTGTTAAAGAAGTCATTGCTGTATGTGAGCAAGAAAAAGATTATCAATCGCGTGAAATCTTAGAGAAACTGTTATTCGATACCGAAGAAGATCATGTTTATTGGCTAGAGCAACAGCTTGGTTTAATTGATAAAATTGGTAGCCAAAACTACCATCAATCACAAATGGGCGAATAGGAGCTAAAATATGAAAGGCGATAAAGACGTTCTTGTTGCATTAAATAAAGTATTGGCGAATGAGTTAGTCGCTATTAACCAATATTTTTTACATGCCCGTATGTTTAAAGATTTTGGTTTTAGCGCATTAGACAAAGCCGATTACAAAACCTCAATTCAAAAAATGAAAAACGCTGACCGTTTAATTGAGCGTATTTTGTTTTTAGAAGGCTTACCTAACCTTCAAGATCTTGGCCGTTTACGCATTGGCGAAAACAGTGAAGAAATGATCGCCTGTAATATGGCCTTTGAAGTTGATTCATTGGTTGATCTTAAAGATGCAATCAAACTTGCTGAAAGCAAAAAAGATTATATCAGCCGCGAAGCGCTGGATAACATCTTAAACGAGCAAGAAGAACAAATCGATTGGCTTGAAACACAACAACTGTTGATCAAAAGCACCGGTATTGAAAACTACCTGCAATCGCAAATGTAATTTAATTAGCGTTAAAAAAGCAGCCTAGGCTGCTTTTTTTATGTATTAGCTATAGCATTTACAGAGAAAATATTACAACGCATCCTCAATAGGAAATAGCGACATAAACCACACCTGAAAACGACGCCAACTCGACGTTTGAGGCTCATTTTTAAAGATTTCACCTGTCACAATATCCCGCCAAACTAATGCATCTTCCGTCGGGTTTTTAAGCTCTAACTGCCAGGCAAAGAGCTTCATTTTGCTATCAACCCAATCCCTGAGCATCATACTCAGCTTTTCACTGTGCACCAATACACCCATTTCAGTATTTAACTCAAATGAACGAGGGTCTAAATTAAGCGAACCTACGAAAAAAAGGCTGTCGTCAATAGTCATGGTTTTAGCATGCAAACTCGCTTGGGACGAACCTGTTTTCCGTATTTTATTACTTGGGATTTCCAGTGCAGCTAAATCGCTGGGCTTTAACTCCCACAATTTCACCCCGCCACGTAACAAAGCTGCGCGATAATGTCCGTAACCTGCGTGCACTGCAGCTACATCAGTCGCCGCCAGCGAATTGGTTAGTACAATCACTTCTACCCCTCGCTGCGCCCACTCAGTCAAACGCTTAACACCTTGCTCTTGGGGAATAAAATAAGGCGAAACAATAATAACTTTGTGCTTTGGTTCTCCCATCGCTTGAAAAAGATGTGGCGACATATTGGCAGAGCGCTGCCCTACTTCATTTAAAAGTTTATCAGGGTGATCATAAAATATTTCAGCTTGTTGCCAGTCCAAATCTAAATGCCCAGAATCAAGCAAAGTAACTAAATTACTCGCTCTTAAACGCTGCACATAATTGCTGTCGTGGTTTTGTTTAACATAGTTGTCTAAGTGATCCGTCACCTTTTGCAATGCAGCATCATCACTCTCACCTTGTAGTGTTTGGATTGGGTAAGCCAATTCATGATTCCAATAAAGGTCAAACGCAATTGATGCCTCTGGTACAATTTTACCAACCGCAAGCACATCCAAATCAATAAACTCAGCATGATCTTCGCCAGCATAATAAGCATTGCCCATATTCCTGCCGCCAGTAATAAATACTTGGTTATCTACTATAAAACTTTTGTTATGCATACGCCGCGACAGCAGCTTAAAATTAGTGATAAAACCTAGTGCAGGCAAGCTGCGATTAGGAAAAGGATTAAATAACCGAACTGAAAAATTTGGATGGTGTGCCAATGCCCCTAAATCAAAGGCACTATCAGCTTGAGACATATCATCGAGTAACAACCGCACCCTTACGCCTCGTTTAGCTGCTGCCAATAAGTAAGCCGTAAATAACTTAGTGGTCTGCTGGCGATGATACAAATAATATTGCACATCAATCGTGTGCTGCGCCGATTCAATTAACGCAAGCCGCGCTACAAAGGCATCAACACCATCAGCGAGCGGATAAAACCCAGATAAATCATTGTGGTTATGACCCACTAAATCTCCTAAATTACTTTTCGTGCTGGCATCAATGGCATAGCTTGGAATAATCATATCTCGAGATTGTAAATCCAGCAATCCCGATAATGTATTAACTATAACGTGGAATTGCAGATACTTAAAATAATGGAGAAAACTAGCAGGGGTAAATAGGGACTAAGCAACTTGATCGGTGATATCAGCGATTTCGATAAGCTTACGATTGAGAATTTTTTTAGTACAGCCGCAGCATTTACCGCACTGACTACCGACTTTAAGCTCTTTCGAAAGCTCACGCATTGTTGTCGCGCCGTCGTCGATTGTTTGTTCAATTTTTTTATCTGTCACACCGTGACATAAACAGATATACATGAATACAAACCACTCTCAATTTCATTAGAGCTTGCATATTAATCTAAACGTAAACGGTTCGCAATTACTATTTGCACAAAACTGAGAATTATTTTTATTTGTGGCCAGCGCCACTTAAATTGAGATTTATTAACTAAAGTCTCACCTTTAATTTAAGTAGGTTTAGATTTAGGTAAATGGTTGAATGGATAAAAATTGATAAATTAAGTTGAGAGTCCCTGGAGCTATCAATAAGAAATTTATGGAGTATCTCGACTTCCGGTCTGTGCCATAAGCCGATGTTAGTAACGCTGCAATAAGCAGCTAAAAAGGCTTAGCTAAAATTAGAAAGGCACGAACTAAGGCAAGCTTTTTTAGTCTAGCCTTAACTGCATTGTGAGCTGCTATCCCTATTCTTGTGGTAGAAACATAATCCCAACACCAAACTAGCAGCCATTGAGAACAGGTAAAATCGTACAGGTTCAAAATAATACAAAGCAAAGCACGGTAGCATTGCAAAAAAACTTACGCTGAAATAGCTTAAAGCCGAACATCGATATAACAAGCTCAAAACAGGACAGAAATATGTAAGCCCAATGACAAAGCTAAAAAAACTAACTAGAAAAGCTAACCGGATAAAAAACCAAAAATCAGAAAAAGTTTCAATACTATTGAAATGAAAGTCACCTAATATGCAAAAATATAAAGTAACACCTAAAACTAAATGAATATTAGCTAAGCTTGCAATTTTAGATTTGGTTAAATATTTCATAAAGCAGCTAACAACTTATCCTTTTCTATTTAGGGAATGCGAAACGTCATTTTTAGATATTGCCGCCGTAGATTATTTCCTTCAAATGCGGAATTATTTCATTCTTCCAAATTTCTGGAGCGATCATGTCAGAAGACATTCCACCATAACTATGACGCTCGATATGCCTATATTCTGTTGACTCTATACTGACACCTGAAAATTTCACGAAATCATCCTAGCTTCATAAAGAGGCTGTAGAGTAACTCCAACAGCCAAATTCAATTAAAAAACGAGCTCCTGAATCAACGCTATGTTATGGTCAACTAATTCCGGACAGTGAATTAGTTGACCATAACAGTCCTGCCAGGAAGTGGAAATGGCGTTCGTTAATAAACTTGTTAAATGGGCACCAACTTGCAAATTCATGATGGTGCCCATTGATTATTCTCGTATTCGTAAGCCCAAAAATCAGCTTCAAATGGCTCTAGCTCTACCAATATTTCAATTCGAAGCTCAACTTTATTTGGCATGAATTCTTTTGCGACTGACTGAGCATCTTCGAACGTTGAAAAGTAGAAGATTTCTTTGCCAGCGTAGAGCCTATAATTTTCTTCGTTCATGTTTGCCATTTAACGAGCCTATTGAATAACCCGTTTAATTTATTTTTATTGATGCATTAACCATAGACGAGTTCCTATTTTGATTCAATCAGTTACTTCGATTATACGTAAAATATAAAAAGGATTTGCTGTTGCTCTAATTGGCGTTTTGGAAGGTATCACAGGTCTTTGAGTGGCTTACTTGGTGAGGTAGCAGCTACCTTTATTAATGCATCGTGTTTTCACATATCAATATTAGCCTTCAAGTTCACCCTCATTTACTTCTCATTCCCTTCTCTTTGTGCAAAAGATTTTTAATTGAATTATTCACAAAGAGGTTTAGAGACGCTGCGCTTTAGAGGAATATCAGCAGATGCAGTGCTAAATACCCTCCTTATATATGTTTGCCGTAAGCTACTTGCTTAACAGCCACATCGACAGACGAAGTAAACGAATTTGCTTATTGAATTAGAGTTGATTTAGAGTTGGCCATCACTGTATAAAAACGGTCAAATAAAATACTAGCGCCTATTGGCAGAGTTAAGGCTCATATGTGTTATACGTTTTTACATTTGCTTTGTTCATGACTGCCACTTGCTTTTAGGTGCACGTCTTTAACTGAAGGGTTTGCATTTGCAATTGCTACATAAACCTCAGCAACCATGACTGGGCCTGCACAATAATCAACGTCTAACATTACCAATGAAAACTTAAGCTGTTTCAGCTTGCTTTCCAATTCTGCTGAGTTCAGCTCTTCATCCGAGGTGTTTATTGAATAGCTGGCTTCCTTTACAAAAATTGTGACTGACTGATCGGCAAGTGCTTTGCCACTAGTTATGAAAAGAATAACTAAAACCAAAATGTAACGCATGAATCCCCCTTAAACTTATAACTCCCCATTCAGGGGCTGATAATAGCTTGCTAAATTGTGTAGCGAAGCGAAACTGAGCAAGCTGTTGGCAGTCACGTTACTGTAATGACTTGTTGTGTATTTCCTGAATATTTTTATAGATTAACATAGCCCCAATAAACAACATTGATAACTCAGCGAGATAATGAATACTACTTAACAACGTATAAGTAACATCATCTTCAGGGAAAAATCCATAAATAGAAACACATACGTAGACTAATCCCAACAACTCGCAAAGTCTCTTTTTAACTGTGCTTTCGCTAACACGGGAAATCAAATAAAAAGAATAAGCAAAAACAACTGAAACCAACGCTAAATATGGTCGAGATATTTCAAGTAAAATAAGTCCAGTTTCCCCTGTTGTATCACCTAAAACAAATACACTCCAAAGTGGAGAAATGAAACCAATAACCTCGGCTAAAATTGGCCAAGCTAAAAGACCTATCAAAAAATATTTAAGGGACTGCTTAATCATCGGATTTCTCATATATACATAACGAGCCTGTAGAATTACTCGTTTTTAATTTATTTTTATTGATGTATTAACCATAGCCGAGTTCCTATTTTGATTCAATCAGTTACTTCGATTATACGTAAAATATAAAAAGGATTTGCTGTTGCTCTAATTGGCGTTTTGGAAGGTATCACAGGTCTTTGAATGGCTTACTTGGTGAGGTAGCAGCTACCTCTATTAATGCATCGTGTTTTCACATATCAATATTAGCCTTCAAGTTCACCCTCATTTACTTCTCATTCCCTTCTCTTTGTGCAAAAGATCTTTAATTGAATTATTCACAAAGAGGTTTAGAGGCGCTTCGCTTTAGAGGAATATCAGCAGATGAAGTGCTAAAAACATAAGGATTATTGCGTAGCGCTCCTTGTATGTATTTGCCGTAAGCTACTTTGCTTAACTGGTGTATCGACGGACGAAGTAAACGAATTTGTTTATTGATTTAGAAAGAATTGACCGTTACTGAATGAAAACGGTCAAATAAAATACTATTGCCTATTGACTGAGTTAAGGCTCATATGTGTTAGGCTATTATATAGCTACGTATTTTTTTAATTAGCGGCTTTATGACATCTTTATCTGTCCAATATTTCCCATGACTCCATGGATTCCAGCTAGAAAAAATACCGCCAGCGTTAATCTCATGATCTATCACTAGAGCATTATATGAGTCACTGAGTGGTGATAGCGGCCAACCGAGAACATCATCTCTATCAAAGTAGTTATACCATGTGAACGCATCATTTGGCTTTTGAATCGCCTCAATAGGGGCGAGACCGCCAACAAACATTGGTATATTGCACCCTGTAGTTAGTAAATGAACACAGCTCTCGAGACGTCTAAAGCTCTTTAATTGATCAGAGGCATCAGAATAAAGCCCATTAAATATACCAGAGCCTTTTTTTGCGTCCCAAATGTAATTTGAAATTACCTGACACCCTAGCGATTGTGCAATGATTATGACAGGTTTATCGTTACTCCCGAGCTCAATATATACTTTATCCAAAGCCTGCATAATTTCTTTTTGAACTTTAATATATTGGTCGCTTACGTTAGATCTAGCACTATATTCTAATGAACCTGCGTCGGAGAAACCAAACAGTAAAAAGCGTCTTAATATAGAACCATCCAGCGGAAAACGATTCATTCTTTGCCAAATATCATTTTGGTTATTTTGTAGTATGGGCTGATATTGAACAGGCTCGAAGGCAACCTTCTGCCAGTCAGTATCTAGTGCCTTCACAAGCTTACTTTTTAGTTCCTCATAATAATTAGGTTTATAGTCGCCCATTCCATGAAGTGTGATTATTGCGATTTCTTTCCCCATAAGATTCACCTTTATATTATCCAAAATGAAATTTTGAGCCTAACGAATGTTCTGGACTCCCCCACTTAGCACATTTTTACCAATGTGCAATAGTGAAATTGATAATAAGCTTCTAATATGAGGAGTCCACACGGCTAGCGCATTTTAATCCCAGATTCTAACAGGGTTGAGCGATAATCATCGTCTAGCCCTGCCATTTTCTTTTTTCTCGCTATACTGGCTGTTTTAGTTGTATCTTGTTTAAATAACGCCATGGCTATTTTTCTCATTACGTTAAAAACAAGGGGTCCTTGCTTCTTACGGATTCTTGATTCATCTTCCCTAAAGTTCATATCCAACATCCAATGCATACTTTCAACCTGCCAGTGGCTTCGTACCGCATTAAGTGCTTGCTCCGCACCTAACGCTAACGCTAACGAACTAATATACCAACGCGTTTCTATCGTGTCTGTACCTGATGATTTATCGTGAACCTCAGCGGTTACTTGAATAACACTCTTTAAGCCAGACCATTGGTAGATTTTATCTAACCAGCTTTTATCAATAAGCAATTGCTGACAAACCCTTGTTTCAATGCGCCCATGCCCTGAGCTTATTTCGGTATGTTTATCATAGTTGCTATTGGTCAATCCTTCGCGCTCACTCTTGTGCCACCAAGCTTCTAATTCACTCTGCATACCTGAATGGTTACCTTTGAGCGCTAGGATATAATCAGCTTTTTGTTTAATTATTTGTTTCGCTATTTCTTGCTGGCAGCCCATAGCATCAAGTGTAATGATGCTATTTTCAATATCTAGCATGGTGAGTAACTCAGGTATGGCTGTGATTTCATTTGTTTTGCTATCAACGGCTGTTTGCCCTAAAACTAACTGGTGTTGGCAGCTCCATGCACTGACGGTATGTAAAGCACTTTTTCTATCTTTGGTTGTAAATGAACGACGTGCAGTTTTTCCATCCATAGCAATAATATCAGCACCCGTGGTTTCAATAAGTGAAGATATCCAAGATTGAAATGCATGCTCTATTTCATCTGATTTTAACCGACAAATGACACGGGCTATGGTGTCGTGTCTTGGAATACCCGCGTTGAAAGCGCCATATCTTTTTAACCAATCAAGTTTTAGATGCCCAAAGTCTTCAATATCCTCCCATCCTTGTGCACCGGAGATTACTGCACTAATGGCTAAAAGGAGAATATCGATAAGCTCATGCTTTTTACAGCGTTCAATGCGAGGATCGGTAATTGAATTAAAGTGTTTCAGAAAAGTAGCGCTCATATTTTACGTGACCAAGGTGATTATTATGCCTTGATCTGATCACTACATATTCTATAAGTTCAATTTATAATGATCTTGCCGTGGAGGAGTCCATATGTCTTTAATTAAAGCAGTTGACATCGATTTAGCCAAATTAGTGTTTAGTTTTCACGCTATTGATGAGCATGACAAGAAAATTTATGATGTGTGTCTTTTTAAATTATTTGCAAAAATGTGGAACTGAGCAAACTGTTTGTACTTAGTGCATTTTTATGAGTAAGTGCTAAAAAGTGCAACTTTAACTTATATTTCTTTGCAGTATTAAACCGTTAACATCCTTATCAACTTGGCTTTGATTTAATTTACTTTATAATTTAATGTAGGTTTATCGTCATAAAACGGCTGTGTGGATCTTCAATATAAACTGAAAAAGGGCCGCAGTAACTAAAGCCAAACTTTTTATAGAGGTTTCGCGCTGGTTCAAAGAATGCTTGTGATCCGGTTTCTAAGCTTACTTTTTGATAACCTTGCTCGGTTGCAAAGTTCAGCGCATGCTGCAGCAGCTTTGTTGCAACACCTGATTTTCGAGCGGAGGTGCTAGTTCGCATTGATTTCAATTCAAGGTGCGAAGAATCGAGCTTTTTAACAGCCAAGCAGCCTTGCAAATTGCCATCAAGCCAGCCACTAAAAAAAGTAATATCTGGCGACTTTAGCTTATTAACATCCAGAGCATGTACATTTTCAGGCGGTGATGTCGCGTACATATCCGCTAAGTGCTCTTCTAATAACTTAATAACCTCACCTGACGATAAATCACCTATTATTATTTTCATAATTCATTTTCCACATTAATATTTAAACAAACTCTTTAAGTTTTTACTATACGTACGGCTAACTTTAAGTGTTTTACCACTTTGTAATACTGCCATGTATTCAGAGTTTCGCAGTGGGTTAAGTTGCTTTATATGGCTTAAATTAACAATCGTTGATTTATGTATTCGCAGGAAATCTTCAGGAAGGGTGTTTTTTTCAAGCTCTTTTAAACGCGCGCGCATTACGTGTGTTTCAGCGGGTGTGTGTACACACATATAATCCCCTGCCGCATCAATCCATAAAATATCTTTAAATGGAATGATTTGAATTGGGTTTTTTGCATCTTGGATCACTAAGTTTTCAGCTTCAAACTTATACTCAGAATTCCCCGTAACCCCGACTTCTTGAGGATCGTTGTTGACCAGTGATTGGTGAGCTTCAATAAGTGCCGTTTTACGGTGCAGCTTTTCTGTTGTAACAACCCTTTCAATGGCTTCTGCTAAGCGCGTTAATTTAACTGGCTTAAGTAAATAATCCAGTGCCCTCACCTCAAATGCTTGCACTGCATGTTGGTGAAATGCAGTGACAAAAATAACCGCAGGGCAACTTTCAGGTTGAAAATGTTTAATTAACTCAAAGCCTGATTTAGATGGCATTTCTATATCTAAAAAAATTAAATCTACGTCAACCTTGTTGAGCAATGCAATTGCTTCGTCAACGCTTGCAGCACTACCAATCACATTAATTTCAGGAAATGCTTCAAGACGAATACGTAAGCCTTCAACAGCACTGTATTCATCATCTACAAGTAACGTTTTTAATTGAATCATTATTGCAACTCATTAATAGGTAGTGAAATACATAGCCATGCACCGCCAGTACTGGCATTGCCTTTTTCAATTCGGTGGCTATTACCATAGATTAATTTTAAGCGTTGCTCACAATTCGCCAAGCCGATACCTCTTTTGGTTTTTTTATTGTCATTAAAGCCTTTGCCGGTATCGGCGACCTTAATGAGTAATGCATTTTTAGTTTTTTCGATATTAATGGTGATCACCATTTTTTGATCGGCACGCATACCGTGTTTTAACGCATTTTCGACTAAGGGCTGAATTAATAAAGATGGGATCAACAGCTCATTACACTGCTGTGCAACTGTGATGTTAACCTCTAATTTGTCGGCAAATCGGCATTGCTCAATATCTAGATAGGTTCTTAATATTGCTATTTCTTCTTTGATCGCTACTTTCTCAAGGGGATCGGTGTATAAACTATGGCGTAATAAGTCACATAGTTTTTCAAGCATAGTAACGGCTTGCAAGCTTTCTTTTTTCAAAATTAACGTGCAAATGGCATTAATGCTGTTAAACATAAAATGAGGATTAAGCTGATAGCGTAACATTTTTAGCTGTGACTCTTTGGCTAAATGAGTGGCTTCTGCAGCCTTTTGCGTTTGCTCGAGGTTGTCTAAATAAATTTTAATGCCGTAGTAAAAAGCAGTCCAAGTGGAGAGCATAGTTAATGAGGCCGACGTCCACGTTCCAAAGTCAAACCATGACATTGGCTGCCACCAGTTGCCGTATAACCATTGCAGAGAAACCCATTTAATTTGCGTCCACAATAGGGTGGCAATTAACAGCAGCAAAATTCGAAACGCGACTTTAACTTTGAGCTCTTGCTGGCTAGAGCAATTATAAAAGCGCCTTAAAGCTAAAGTGATCAAAAAGCCACACGCTACATCAATTATGAGATGCGGTATATGTATTGTCCACGGCTCTTCGCTTGGTATTTTGATCATTAATTCGGTCAGCATTGCATAAACAATCCAACCACAACTTTGGAATAACCAGAACAACTGACTTCTAGGGTTATTGCTATTCACATTATTAAATCCAATATAAAAGGCCGTTGATCAACAAAGGTTAATCAACGGCCTGAGCGTGTTATTTTGCACACGTTAATAATATTGAGTCATCACTCGGTTTTATCATCAACGCGACATCTGCAATTGCTAAACTTAAATTTTCACTCGCAATGCGCAGCGCGTCTGTTATTGGTTGTTCAGCTTTTGCGCTGTCATCACAATGCAAAGGTATAGCTAGAGTATGCCAACGTTTATCTGCCATTGATTGTGAAAACGATGAAAAATCAATATTCCTTAAGCAGTGGCTTTCGCTGCACATCACTTGCATATTAGCACCCTGTTTAGGGGCTTTATCTATGCGCATTTTCAACTCAAGGTAACCTGTATTAAATTTGCTATCTAGCTGCTCTGGCGTTAAGTAACTCAAGCTAACGACAGATTTTGCACGCCAATTAAAGCCTCGGCCATCTTCTTGATACGATAGATTGACTGACTGCATCAGTAAACTTTGTTTATCCCCACTGGTTGCAGAGGCACCGCTGGATAACACTTGTCAGTGAGTAATAAAGCATCATACTGAGAGAATCGTAAAGTATTGATTTTACTACTTATGAATCAACACTAAAAATAATAAAGTATCATACTGGATGATAGTAATCAGAACTTTAAGTTACATTTTGGAGTAATAAAGTATCATACTGAGAAAATGCTAATCTATACTATAGAAATCTGTGAGGCTTTAGGAGTTGACATAAATGATCTAGTTTAATAGTCCTGATTAGGCAAATCATCCTAGTAATCGTCATTTTCAACATTGTTTACTAACTGCTGCCAATCATCGGTAATTTGCTTCCAATCAACATCTCTTTGTATCTCTTCACCTTTAGAGTTTTTACCTGTCCATACGTCCCAATAATCTGGATCATTTGATTTTGGGCGATGACCTTCTGGTAAATGATTCATTTCAACTAAAACTGGTAGCTCAGAAGCCCATCCTAGTAAAAACGCATTTCTTGAAGGCAACCCTGGTAAATCCCGCAACAAACCTCTTAAGTTATCAGGAACAAGCTTGTGTACCAACTCTTGATCTCTTTCATTACTTATTCGGTGTAAGAGAAAACTATTACATTGAGATAATACAGTAGGGGATAGTTCGCTTGGCCTCTGTGATGACAAAACCATGCCTAGCCCAAACTTTCGTCCCTCACGAGCGATCTTTTCAAATACCTTGCAACATACTTCCGCAGAGCCATGATACTCATTATCATCTTTATAACGCTTGACGAATGTATGCGCCTCTTCCATGACTAACACTGTCGGTAGTGTTTTTCCATCATTTAGTTTGCGATATCTCTGTAAAGACTCTAACGTTATCCGAGCAATAACAGCCGTTAAAACATGAATAATATCAGCAGGCACTAAGGATAAGTCTATAACCGTCACTGAACCGTTTGAGGCTTTATTATCTCCGATGTAGTTCTCTAGCCATTCATGCAATTCTATATTCGAATCGCTCGCAATAGACTTCATTCGAGTATCTGAAAGAATTGAACGTACTCTCATTAGTAGAGTCTCAACATGATCTGTTACTTTCAAAAGCTCAGCATTTGCCTCAAGACTTTTGATAAGCTGATTACCCTCAAACTTTCTAGGGATATCCGCATCTATTGGTAAAACGTCAGTATCTCGCCCTCCAAAGCTTGAATGTGCTTTTTTTAGCAACCCATAAAACTCAATTACTTCGGGTCTAGTAAACTGCCATACTGGATAGTTCCCACTTCTAGATTGCTCAAAACTATTAATTTTAATAATTACTTCATTTAAAGACTCACTTTGCTCTTCACTAAATTCATTAAGAGGACTTAAGCCGTCCCTCCATTTCTTGATCATCTCAAGAAAATTCTTTGGATGTGGAAACTTTGTATAAGGTCCACTAGAGTGCATCTCTATATGTGTGATACTTAACAAAATCTTTAAATGTCTCCGCATTTCCTGACTAGTGGTTAAACCTTCTTGGAAAAAACCCTCTCGGACATTTCGTAGGGATTGTATTAAAGTTGGACGCTGTGTCTTTGCACTTGCTTGAGTAAATGCACACCATTCGGCACTATTCCAGAACCACAATGGTACTTCTAAAGCCTCTGACGTATTTTTTTCTATGCTGCTTTCAGTAGAGTCTGATGTAGAAGCATCAACTTTAAAAATCTTAGCTGTGGTCAAGTCCTCGAAGGTTTTTGCATACTCACCATTAGGATCTAACACAATAAACCTTGCATTAGGTGCACCATCGTCAGTCCTAGCCTTTTTAGCAGCATCAAGTGACCAGCGAATTAAACCAGCTACAGAATGTAGTGGTCAACTAATTTAGGACACCTGATAAGAGGTTTTTGTTAAAGTAGCGTTTCTCTTTTTCTAGCGGTGTTAAATAATCATTAAAACGGTGTGGTCTCACTGACTGATAATAGCCCCAAATATAATCAATAATGGCAGTCCGAGCTTCAGCAATATTCTCATAACCGCCCTTTGGCATCCATTCTGTTTTAAAGCTCCTGAAGAACCTTTCAGTTGGCGCGTTGTCCCAACAGTTACCTTTTCGGCTCATGCTCTGCTTCATGCCATTACAACTTGCCACGGATTCAGCAAACTTCTTGCTAGTGTAATGGGTGCCTTGATCAGAGTGAAACAACACCCCACTTGGCTTTAAGCGCGACTGATACGCCATCTGCAGCGCTTTGGTTGTCAGCATACTGTCAGGCGAATCTGATACAGCAAAGCCAACAATACGACGAGCATATAAATCTAAAACGATAGCTAGGTAGCACCAGCCGCCTTTAATGCGAACATAAGTGACATCACCTGTCCAGACATGATTGGGCGATGTGGGGCTAAAGTTACGGTTCAGTATGTTGTCATGAGCTTTGTGTTCTTCATCACAGTGCTTGTATTTATGCGTCTTTAACTGACAGCTTTTAAGCCCCATGCTGCTCATAAGTTTACCTACCATATAACGGGTCAGCTTGATGCCGTGTTCATTCATTAGTATAGCGGCAATGCTGCGAGCGCCTGCTGAGCGCTTTGAGTCGTTAAATATTTGGCGGACTAATGCTTTAGTTTTGACGGCTTCAAGGCTGATGGGCTTGGGCTTTAGTCCATAGTAGTAACTGCTCCTCAATACCCCAAACAACTTGCATAAAAGGCTTTTACTGGCCTGTTTGTCTTGCTCTGCAAGCTTGCTTATCAGCGATAGCCGTTCAGGCTGTCCAAGGCCAGCAGAGCAGAAGCCTTTTTTAATATGTCGCGCTCCATAGTCAGCCGCTTAACCTGCTTACGCAATTCTTGAAGCTCGCGCTGTTCATCCGTTAAAGCGTTGCCGACTTTAGGCGCTTGGCCACTCATTTCTTGACGGTACTGACTTAGCCATTTCTGCAGGGTAGATTTGCCAATACCCAGTGAGCTTGCCACATCAGGTATGGTGCGGTTGTGATCAGTGACTAAGCTAATCGCTTCTAATTTAAATTCTCGGGTATATTGGTTGCGTTTGTTGGTCATACTATTTTCCTTCTTTGGGTTAGTATAGCCTCTTAGCAGTTGTCCAATTTAATTATGCCACTACAATACTGACAGGGATGAATGTTGGTGTA
Organism: Pseudoalteromonas sp. KG3; assembly: GCF_030436385.1. Lineage (NCBI taxonomy): Bacteria > Pseudomonadati > Pseudomonadota > Gammaproteobacteria > Alteromonadales > Pseudoalteromonadaceae > Pseudoalteromonas > Pseudoalteromonas sp. KG3. Next base: position 270,108 of record NZ_CP098524.1, on the reverse strand, counting down.
TTGCGGTAAGCGTCATTGTCAATAAGTGCGGGTATTTGGTCGGTTTGGGCTTGTTTGGCTTTTTGTTCTCGTTTCCAGTTGTGCAATAGGTTCTGGTTGATGCCGTTGTCTCTGGCTATGCTGGCAATTGACCGCCCTGAGCTTATCGCTTCTTGGACTAGAAATTCTTTGAATTCGTCACTGTAGGTCTTGCGTCTGGGTTTGTTGGTTGCCATGTTAATGTCCATTTACTGAAAATCATGGACATTATCTCGCTTCATCTAAGAATCCAGTAGAGGGGATGGTCGGGGGCTTACTCTGTTCAGTAATTTAAATGAGGTTAGACAATTAACGGATGAATGGATCCATGTTTATAACCATGAACGACCGCATGATTCATTGAATGATATGACACCTGCTGAGTTTAAACAGGTGGCTTAATGTTTCTACTTTGATGTTGTTTTAAGTTTGGGGGATTTACATTGCCGATAAGGTTGGTCGTAGCAATATTATCATATCTAACAGGCTTTTACGCTTTGTAAAAAAAACATTACTTACGCCAAACAATTTTGCTGAAATTATTGCTACAACGTTTGTTATACTCAAAAGATAGCGTTTTTTGATACGATGTATTTTTTAATTTTTTTCACCAATAAGGAATCATAATGACTAAATCTACAAAATCCAACGCAAAAGTTGCAGTCATAACAGGTTCGGCAGGGGGTCTGGGTAATGCCATTGCGACTCGTCTTGCCAAAGATGGTTTTCGAGTGGTGCTACACGACATCAGCGAAGATAATCTAAAAAAAGCCAAAGCCGAATTTGACAAAGCAGGGTATGAAAGCATCACGGTGGTGGGCGATGTGTCAAAACGTGCCGACCAATTTCGCCTTATCGAAGAAGCGGTGAAAGCCTTTGGGCAGGTTGACGTGTTTGTCAATAACGCAGGGGTGGAGTCGGTTGAGCCGTTTTTAGAAATTGAAGAAAAAGAGCTTGACCGTGTAATGAATGTGAATATCAAAGGCGTGGTGTTTGGCACGCAAGCAGCCGCCGAGCAGATGAAAAAACAAAACAACGTGAGTAAGATTATCAATGCTTGTAGTATTGCAGGACATGAGTCATATGAAATGCTAAGCTTATATAGCGCCACTAAACACGCAGTACGTTCATTTACCCACTCAACTGCTAAAGAATTAGCCCAATATAATATTCGTGTAAATGCCTATTGTCCTGGGGTGGCTGATACCCCTATGTGGGAGCGAATTGATGCGGCATTTGTCAAATATAAAGGTTATGCGCCAAAACAAGCGTGGAAAGAATTTACACAGGGTATTTTAGTCGGAAGACCACAGGAACCTGAAGATGTAGCAAATTTAGTATCATTTTTAGCTTCTGATGATGCCAACTATATTACGGGTCAAACTATTTTGACCGATGGCGGTATGGTATTTAGATAATCATTGGGCAATAAAAAAGTGATCTATGCTGTTTGATCCGAACTCTGTATGAACCGTCTCGGGATTGTCGGAGACCTAAAACTCTGAGACAATACCCTTATGGAAATCAAAAAATACCAAACAGAAGTTAAGAAAAAAGCCGTCGACTACCAACGGATATTTGTCGCCTATTGACGCAGAAAATATCTACTATTGTTCATTAATTCCGTCAGGCTATGCTGCGTGACTCAAGATAATTTGTGGCCGACAATTCCAGTATAGTTCATTTAATAAAATATATGATTTAGTAAAAGATATATGTCTGCTAATAGGGGCTGTTTTCATAGAATGGGCGCAATACATAGATCAGGGATTTGGTTGTATATGCTTTCAGAATGAACGGATTAACGTTATTTGGGAAGAGTTTCCTAACAACCTCAGTTTTGAGCTAGATTCAATCAGTAATGCAGAGCTACTGTTAGAAAAATTAGTATGATAAAGGTATGCTATAAAAAACCTGTTCAGCAAAGCCTAAGAACACGGTTCTATACTAGGGAGCCGCATTCACCGAATAAACTGGTTTTTCAATGAAAGCTTTATTTTGGCCTGCAGATACAGTAATTAACTCGAAGGTAAACAATCTGCATGATAAGATAAAAAATTATTTCTAACCACGAGTATGATATGAATTTGATAACAATTAATTTAAAAAAAGCATCTGGTATTGTGCTGTTCTCAATAGGCTTATTTGCTACTGCCCAAGCATCAGCAGCTACATGCGACAAGGCTACTACTCAAGCTGATATAAACAAATGTATTGCCGCTGAATTAAAGGCTGAAGACAGTAAGCTGAATAGCTCTTATAGCAAATTACAGCATGGATTGAATAAAACTGAGAAAAAGCAGTTAAAAATAGTGCAATTAGCATGGATTGACTTTAGAGATAAAGCCTGTAAATTTTCTGCCCGTAGCTCTAGTGGTGGTAGTGCTCACTCAATGGCCCTTAACAGTTGCTTAACGACCTATACGCAGCAAAGACGCATACAGCTTGACCAGGAAATTAAGAACATTCAGAGATAAGAAAAATCAAATAATTGGTGGTGTTCTAAAAAGTATACCCTAGCGGAACCAGCTATTTCACCCTTCGAACCTATTAACAGGCCACTTAAAACAGACTGCTATAATGGAACCACTTATAACAGTCTATTTAGGTATTTATGAACCGCCCCGGGATTGTCGGAGACTCAACATTCTGAGAGAATACGACAATGAAAAGACAAGCCTACACTCCTGAGATTAAAGAACGCGCCGTTCGCATGCTTATTGAAGCGTCAGGCGACTATCCCTCCACATGGTCAGCTATTCAAGCCATTGCTCCTAAGATTGGCTGTACGCCTGAAACCCTACGATCATGGCATAAAAAATACAACGATCAAACCGTTCCTGCGTCGGTACAAGCTCAAAGCCAAGATCAACGTATTAAAGAGCTTGAACGCGAGAATAGAGAGCTCAAGCAAGCTAATGAGATCATACGTAAGGCTGCCGCTTTTTTCGCCCAGGCGGAGCTCGACCGCTGACTAAAATCATGATTCAATTCATCGACGATCATAAGAATAATTATGGGGTCGAGCTGATCTGTAGAGTATTACCGATTGCCCCATCAACCTATCACCGTGCTAAAGACTTGGAGAGCTACCCTGAAAAACGCTCACTGCGCAGTCAACATGACGACTTTTACATCAGCGAGATTAAACGTATCTGGCAGGACAGCAAATGCCGTTACGGTGCGCGTAAAGTATGGCAGCAGATGAAAGCTGACGGGTTAAAGGTTGCTCGTTGTACCATAGAGCGTTTAATGAGACAGCATGGCCTACAAGGTGTCTGGCGCGGTAAGGGTAAAATAACAACTCACAGCCGTGATGATCAAAAGCGTGCTGATGACTTGGTTAATCGTAACTTTAGCGCTCATCGCCCTAACCAGCTCTGGGTGGCAGACTTTACTTATATCAAGACGATAAGCGGCTGGGTGTATACCGCTTTTATTATTGATGTGTTTGCTCGCGCTATTGTGGGCTGGAAAGTATCTAATCGTATGAACACAGATATGGTGATGGCGGCGTTAAATCAAGCAATAGCAGATAGAAACTATCCCAAAGATGTGATTCATCACAGTGATCGAGGGGTTCAGTATTTATCCATTCGCTATACTGATAAAATGGCTACATGCGGTGTTATAGCTTCTGTCGGTACGACAGGCGATTCATACGATAATGCATTAGCTGAAACGGTCAACGGGCTTTATAAGTCTGAGGTGATTCATTATTTAAAACAGAACTGGACTGGTGTGAACGATGTTGAACTAGCAACCCTTGAATGGGTGGATTGGTTTAATAGAACACGATTGGATATGTGTCACCCTTTGAGTTTGAAAAGCGGTATTATGATAATTTAACCCTGTCAGGCATCGCTGCCTGACTCAAGTAAATCACTCTCCGATAAAGTCGGGGCGGTTCAGTACCAAGAAGGCCGTTATCTCTGCTACATTTATCTGGCATGCTCTTAATCGACGCCGGCCACTAGCGATGATTTGCGTTTCAAACTCTGGCTTGAATGATTGGTAAAGGTCGTCAATGTAGCAGTATGGTTCGGTTAAGTTGTCCATGTAAGAAGTCCTTTTTGCATAAGTTGGTCTAGGTAAATTTACTTTAGCAATTGTGGACTTCTTTTTTGGCGCTCCCTTATCCCGAACTGGGGTCATTTAGCAAACCTTTGATTCACTACTATCTAGCAGGATAAAACGTCTCTGCACCAGGGCCTACTGGCAGACCAAATACAAACACCCAGACGCAAAATAAAATAATCCAACCAACTAAGAACGCAATTGAATAAGGTAACATCATCGCCATAAGTGTGCCAACACCAGTATTTCTCTTATAACGAATAGCAACTGCCATAATGAGACCAAAATAGCTCATCATAGGGGTAATGATATTAGTAGTCGAATCTCCAATACGGTATGCGGCCTGTATCATCTCAGGCGCATAGCCAGTTAGCATTAGCATGGGGACAAATATTGGTGCTGTCACGGCCCATTGCGCAGATGCCGAACCAAGCATCAAGTTAACCACCGCACATATCAAGATAAAACCGATCAATAAGAAAGGACCTGTTAAACCAATATCGTTTAGGAAAGTTGCACCAGATACTGCCATTACAGAACCAAGGTTTGACCAATTAAAGAAGGCGGTAAACTGCGCTGCAAAAAAGACTAAGACGATATAAATACTGAGCGAGCTCATCGCATGGCTCATCGCATCTACTACATCTTGGTTGTTTTTTATGCTACCAGTAATCTTTCCATATATATAACCAGGTATGGCAAAGAACACAAAAATGAAGACAACGATACCCTTTAAAAACGGCGAACCTGACAACAGACCTGTCTCAGCATTACGCAGGATGCCGTCAGCAGGTACCACGGTCCAAGCCAATAATAAACAGAATACCAGCATGCTAATACCAGCCCAAAAAAGTCCTTTTTTCTCAATAGTAGATACGCGCTCAGCTTTGGTATCTAATACTGAGGGATCATCGGCGTCAGTAGGATTGTACTTACCAAGGCTTGGCTCGACGATTTTCTCGGTCACAAGATAACCCAAACCACTAATCAAAAAAGTACTCACCATCATAAAGTACCAGTTGGCTTCTGCTCCAACAGTGTAAGCTGGATCGATGATACGTGCCGCTTCTTGAGTAATCCCTGATAATAAAGGATCAACTGTGCCAAGTAATAGATTAGCGCTATAGCCACCAGATACCCCAGCAAATGCCGCCGCGATACCAGCTAATGGATGTCGACCAAGAGAGTGAAATATGACCGCAGCAAGTGGTATCAAAACCACATAACCAAGCTCAGCGGCCGTGTTTGACATAATACCTGCGAACACAATAGTAAAGGTAACCATTTTCTTTGGCGCGTTTAACACTAGCCCACGTAGTGCGGCTGATATCATTCCAGAGCGCTCAGCGATACCAACACCAAGTAGTGCTACCAGCACCGTACCAAGTGGCACAAAACCAGTAAAGTTGGTCACCAAGTTTTCAACAATACGAGCTAAGCCCTCGCCGTTTAATAAATTGACGACCTCAATAGTTCCATCAGCGCTACGGCCGCTTGCACCCTCTGGTCGTGGATCGATTACCGATATACCAAAGTAAGACAGGACTGCTGAAAGAACCAGTAAAAATACTGACATCCATACAAACAAAATAACAGGATGCGGTAGTAAATTACCGAGCCACTCTACTCCTTTTAAAAACCGCTGCATGCGCGAGTCTTGCTCTGCTGCATCAAAATTATTATGTGGCGGATTGCCATTTGGCGAGTTACTTCCTTGCATAGCCGATTATCTCCTTCAAGATTAAGTACTTTTGATGCGCTTAAAGTGTATGAAAACACCGATAAAAGGTTATGATTGGAACATAATTGGAAAACAGAAACAAATAATTTTGTCTCATAAAACAAATTGTTTAGAATTTTGAGTAATAAGTAACCCCTGTTCAGAAGAAGGGAGCGCCAAAAAAGACAAAAACAAGAAGTTCACAATTGCTAAAGTAGGTTTACCAAGACCAACTTATGCAAACAGGATTTCTTCCATGAACAACTTAACCGAACTATAATGCCTCTTGGTCAGTCATCAAAGCGCTTGAGCGCAAAAATAAAGAGCTCAAATAAGCCAACGAAACTATAAGGAACGCGGGCGCTTTTATGCCTAGGAGGAAATGGGCGGACCGCCCAAGTGATGGTTGATTTTATTAATGATCATAAGTTGTAATATGAGTTCGGGCCAATATTAAAGTACTACCGCCTGCTCCGTCACCCTATCACTTCACTATACCTAAAACATAAAACCTTTAAATAATAATTTATCTATCATTAGACTTGTATCTGATATTAAATGATAGCAATCTCTTGCTGTTATCAATGAACATTAATTATTAAGTCTAAGTAATAGAGGTAGCGTTATGACCGTTCGTATTTATGTGAGAGCCAGCACTAAGGATCAAGACGCTACCAGAGCATTAGCTGATTTGGTGGCTTTCAGTACAAGTTATGATGATAAACCCCACTCTCAACTTGAAATAAGCAACTCAAACTGAAGTGGGGGATTACCTAACTGTTTATTGATTACAAAGCAGAAGTTATGAGCCAAGATTTTACGCATAAATCTGTGGGATAAATGCCATAAATCTCTCGCTCTCACCTTTTGCATATTAAACCGCTGTGATAACTGACCAATCACCGTCTCAATATTGCGACGAGCATTTTTAAGACGATTAAGTACACTGATTGGTCGTTTATCGGGCATATTTTTTCTAAGCGGTGTTTGCAAATCAACACATCGCTTAAAGCAATACTCAGATAAATCAGGGCTAATATAGCCCATATCTGCACCTAACAAGCCTTTGATATTATCAAGCATATCAGGTGCCACTAATCTTTCATCTATTCTGGCAGAGGCAAAGGTAAAATTGGTTATCATGCCCGATAGATTAATGAGTAAATGTCCTTCAAAGCCGAAATATTTTTGTTGCTTTGAGGCGCAGTAACTATAACTACCTTCGTATTTGAAGGTTTTATACCGATACGCTCTGGCATATTGGCATACAGGAATGGGAAAGCCATCGATAAAATGAATGTTGTCTTGTCCATACTGTTTAACGATATGCTGTTGTATCAAAGTTTTTACCTGTAACAAATTGACGCACTGCTTGGCAAAGTTGGGATATGAGCCTATTTGTGGAAACCATGTTTGCCAATGCTGTTTAAAATACTGATGGATTTGTGAGTCGGTGTCCATCTGTAAAAACTCACCCACTATCTCCATGGTAATAATTTCACTGTCGGTTAGCTTTGGTGCATATCCGCCTTGTCTTAGCCGGTTTGTTACAATCTTTTTGTAGTAGTCATCTACCATTAGATAGATTTTAATGATAAATTCGTCGATGGGCATGGCTTGTTCTCTAATCTTTTTGGTCATTGATTAAAGTTTAAGTTCATGCCTTTTTTGTTTCAACCCCGCTTAAAAGTGTTGAGAGTGGGGTATTAATATGTTAAATTTTATTAATAAAATTGCATATCTCTACTATATCATTACACTATGGAGCAAGTTCTATTTAATCATAAAACTTATAATCAATCATAAAAACAGAGGGGCTCACAGTGACCATAAAACACATCGAACATCTGATTATCGGCTTTGGCAAAGCAGGTAAAACTCTGGCACAAGCTTTAGCCAAGACAGGCAAATCCGTGATTTTAGTGGAGCAGTCCGCTACCATGTATGGTGGTACCTGTATCAATATTGGCTGTATTCCCTCAAAAAAATTAGCCTTCTTAGCTTATGGTCATGACGTACAACCATCACTTGCTCAAGCAGTTAGCAAAAAGAACGATTTAATTGATAAACTTAATCATGCCAACTTTGAGAAAGTTGATAGTCTAGATAATGCCGAAGTGATTACAGGCAAAGCCAGTTTTATTGATAATAAAACCGTGCAGGTCGTCACCGATACTGACACATTGACCATCACTGCTGATTATATTTACATCAATACAGGGGCGTATAACTGGCAGCCGCCGATTGATGGGTTAAAAGACAGCAAATTTGCCTACGACAGCACCCGTATCATGCAACTAACCGATTTACCAAAACAGCTCGTTATTATTGGTGGTGGCTATATCGGGCTAGAGTTTGCCTTTATTTTTGCAGGGTTTGGCAGTGAAGTGACGATTTTAGAAACAGGCGATACCTTTTTACCACGAGAAGATGAAGATATCACCAAAACTTTACTCGCTATCATGGCAAAACAGCATATTACAGTCAAAACTAATCAGCAAATCAAAAAAATAAGCGATAGTGGACAGCAAGCCACAATTACCACCGCTGATAGCGAACTGCATGCCGATGCGATTTTGGTTGCTACAGGCCGCAGAGCCAATACCGAAGGGCTAAACCTTGAAAAAGCGGGCATTGAGCTTACCGATAAAGGTTATATTGCTGTCAATGAAAAATTACAAACCAACGTGCCGAATATCTATGCGATGGGCGATGTGGCAGGCAGCCCCCAATTTACCTATATTTCGCTCGATGATTATCGTGTAGTTAAAAGCCAAGTATTGGGCGATGGCAGTTACACCACCAAAGACCGTACTTTCCCTTATGCGGTGTTTGTCAATCCGCCACTTGCTAATGTCGGTATGACCGCAAAAATGGCAAAAGATAAAGGTTATGACATTAAAACCGCCACACTAGATGCAGCAACTATTCCTAAAGCCAATATCTTAGAACAAGCTGATGGGCTGCTTAAGGCCGTAGTAGATGCTAAAACTGATAAAATCTTGGGTGTGCAACTGTTGTGTGCCGAGTCGCATGAATTGATTAACTTTATGGATTTAGCAATCCGTCAAGGCTTAACCTACCAGCAGGTGCGTGATCATATTTTTACCCACCCTAGTATGAGTGAAGCATTGAATGATTTGTTTGCTGCTATCAACTAACTGTTTTATAGCGAGGTTAGACGTTGCTTATAACGGCTAACCTCATTTACTTTCAATATTCACTCACTTTATATCCGCTTAGTTAAAACTTAAAAATTCTTCTGCACTTGTTGGATGAATGGTAAATGTCTCTTCTAAATCTGCTTTAGTAATACCAACTTTCATTGCCAAAGCAAATCCTTGTAAAATTTCATCCACATCTGACCCGACGGCATGAATGCCCACCACGGTCTCATCGCGACCTGCACAGACAATTTTAACTGTCGATGATGTTATATCATCGTGTGCAACCGCACGAAACATGGGCATAAATTTATTAGTGTAAGTTTTTACATTTACTTGACCATGGGCTTTAATCGCCGCTGACTCACGGTGTTTGTCAACATAGTTGGCGTCCAAAGCAATACTAATAGTAGCACTGCATAACTAATACCAAACCCATAAAATATAGTATTATAGCTATATGAAAGAATCAAACCCAAAACACAACCTAGATGATTATGACTTTGGCGAACTGGCCAAAACTGAAAGTAACGCCAGAGCCAGAACACGTCTTTACATCCTTCACCAATATCGCATTGGCAAACACAGCTTTGAGATTGCAGAAAACCTCAACATCAACATTGAAACCGCACGACGTACTCGTAGACGCTACCAAGCATCAGGGCTTGATAGCCTCTATGACAAACCAAGAAGCGGCAGAAACAGCAAATTGGCTCCCGAGTACATAGAAAGCTTTAAACAACTGATTGTTGACAGCCAAGCAAAACGGGGCGGCGGCAGACTGACAGGACAAGACATCCAAAAGCTTGCTCACGAGCATTACCAAGCAAGCTATAGCGTCAATGGCATTTATGAACTACTGGCTCGAATTGGTATGAGTTGGATAAGTGCCAGAAGCCAGCATCCGCAAGCTGACATTAACGCCCAAGAAGCCTTTAAAAAAACTTCATAGAGCAGGTAACTGCCATACTGCCCGAAGATACCAAGCTAAGCGATGTTGACATCTGGTTTCAAGATGAAACCCGGATTGGCCAGCAAGGTTCAATCACCCGAATATGGCATTACCGTGGTAAAAGACCCAGAGTAGTCCGTCAACAGCAGTTTATCTCGACTTACCTTTATGGGGCAGTATGTCCTGCCACAGGTCAAAGTGTGGGACTCATCATGCCTTATGCTAATGGCGAGTGTATGAAGCGGCATTTACAAGAAATTAGCCAAGCTGTACCCAAAGGTCGCCATGCGGTTGTGGTGATGGATGGGGCGGTATGGCATAAAGAGCGCTATAATTTACCAAACCTGACTATCTTGAAGCTACCGCCTTATTCGCCTGAATTAAATCCGATTGAACAGGTTTGGCAGTATATTAAGCAACACTGGCTATCAAATCGCTGTTTTGATAGTTATGAAGCTATTGTAGATGCCGCCTGTCAGGCGTGGTGTAATTTTGCTAAACAGGTGGCTACGGTTAAGTCGCTCTCTGCTCGTCATTGGGCAGTGCTTTAATTATTGGGTTTGGTATTATATAATTATGCTCGTTTTTTATATGAAGCATCCGCAATCATTCAGCCAAACCTAGAACTGTATCCAATCGCTTTTGCCATCGTATAAAATCGTCACTACTTTCAGTAAGTTCAAGCATACTTTTAGGATGGTTCAAGGTGTACACATCGTCAAATTTTTTTAAATAACTGGCCTTAGGCCAACGCAGTGATCTCTTAACAACTAAGCTCAAAAACTCATCCATATGATCGTCCCAGTAATCTAAATCATTGATTTTTATTATTAAGGTCGATATTGGCTTAGAGTTGTCAGTAGTATCTATCTCTAAAATGACGAACTGAGAAGTGTCAGTTTTGACTCTTACTTCAAGTAAAGACCGTCTATTGCCGTCCATCGTTCTATGTAGCCTAGAGCGCCCAACAGCAGGTAAAAAATGTAGTTTTTCAGTACAGTCAGTCTTAGGTCGTTCTGATAGCATCTTGATTAGTAGCTTAAAGGCTTCAAATCGTTGCATATACAGTTCTAAAACATCGCTGTCATCATCAAGCCCAGAGAAGTCCGCTTGGCATGCTGTGCCGTCAATCGCGGCCTCATCTGTACCAAGATCTAGCTCTACTAACTCTTCATAATCTTCAGTCTCTGCTCCTTGTGCGCATGGAACTCTTTTTTTGACAACTTTTCGAGTTTCTATTGGAGTTGCAAAGCTAAAGGAAGTTGTTGGCACCTCTATCGTTTTCGGTTTAGTGTCAATATCTGCTTCTTGCTGATCATCAATGGTATCACTACTGACTGAACCATTTGGCTTAGCTACATTACTTGTACCGCCACCTCTCGTACCAGCTTTGAATTTCTCACTATAAAATGGCACTTTTTTGGGCAAAGAGGAGAGAATATTACTGATCCCTATAATTTCATGGACATAGTAATTGCCAGTATCCTTGTGCATCCAACCTCTAGTGTCTAGTGAGAGGTTATCAAGCCGTGGTGGACTAAATTTAAAGCGCCATGTTTCCTTGTCTTCAGTTTCCTGAACTTCTTCAATAAAATTTTTGGCAATACTTTCATAGGAAGAACGCGCATTTCCATCTATTAGTATCCAAGCCAGTAAGCGTCTCTGTCCTTCGTGATCAAAAGTTTTTAAAGGTAGAGAGCTTATAGGCAAAACATTTACCAATACTGAATCATCTCCCATGTCTTGAATCCAAAACTCTCTACTGAGTAATCCGTGATCAATACAGTTTCGAGCAAGATAGGCATTATGAAAAAATAAAACTCGTGCAAACTCAATCTGAGGTATATGGACCGTTACTGTTGACTCATCTGCTCTGATATAGTCAAATACAAAGGTATTACCACCACCTTCTGAGTCGATACCTACTTGCCAATTAGCAGTAGAGACATTACTCAAAAAAAACGGATAACCACCCTTACGAGATTGCCCATCTGGAGGATTTATAACCCTTCTTTTCGCGAGAGCTGGTAGATTCGATAGCCTGGTATGTAACACTTTATTTTGTCTATCACTTCTTACACATAGCACAAGGTTCCATGACTTCAAGTGTTTAAACTTAAAAATATTAGCAACATACATTATTTTCGAGTCTTCAGGAAAGCCTTTAGCGATCATATACTTACCTTGTTTATTCGCTTATTTGCAATACTGTATGCATGCTCTAGGAACCTACTAGACTCAGGAGTAATTCGCTCATCACTCAATTTAGCCAGTCGTAATATTTCCCAGCGCTGTAAAGTTTGATTGTTCAATATACTATCAATTAATATCTGGCTTAACCGTCTTATTTGATAGTTACTAACGTCTTCACTATATCTGTTCAAAAATGCTGAGACTAAAGGTAGCTTATCTTGATTCTTCTCAATCATTGAGACTGAATCAGTTTGATTCATCCACCACTTTTTTGATTTACGAGGTAATGTTAAGTCGAAACATGTGTGATCGTTTATTTTGATCAAAGACCTCACAAACTCGCTATCTCGCTTTTGCCAATCTACAGTGAATCCTTTAGGTATGTGACGTTGATGGTAGTTTTTATTTGTATTAATAAACCATGTCTTATCGTTACGATATAGCCATGCATAAAGAGCTTTATTAACTTTTCTAGCTTCTTTAATCGATTGCTGTTCTTTAATCAAGTCTAACCATAGGTTTCGATTTGACTTTACCAATTCACTGTCAGGCTTTATGGTATTTTTCGCTTTTGTAATTTTACCAGATAGGGTGGTTTTCTGGCTTTTCACCTGCATTATTATTTCTTCAAAAGTCCATTCTTGCTCCAATAATGAACTAATAGCGATAATATGTTCAAGATAACTGAACGATTTACGATGTTTACGAAAAATACCGCGAAGCCAACCTGTTTCACTGTTAAGTCTATGAAGATTGTTCGTTTCCAAAAACTCTAATGACCATCTATTTTCCACCTTTTCTAGTATACGAAGATGATCGATATGTTTAGACCCTCTTATACAGTTACTAGATCGAGCTAAACCGTGGTAAAAAGCAGTCCATTGCTCAAAAGTCGGAGAAGATTGTTCAGCTAAGGATAAAAGCTCAGATATTTTAGAAATGAGGAACCTATTATCTTCATTGACACTTCCTTGTGGATTTATATTACAGTTATGTGGAGTAGGGGCAATAAAATCATGACGGGAGTTAGGACGATATTCAACTGAAGAATCCGCTAATGTTCCATGCTTGCTACAACAAGTTATGCCTGGAATTTGCCACATACGTGACCAATACCATTCACCATAATCTTTAAACTGCTCATTAAAACATTGTGGGCAGTAACGGATATATTTTACTGAGGGCAGTCTTGATGCATTACTCCCTATTGCTAAGTGAATAGCGCCTTGCGAATGATTAGCCATCCATCTCAAACATTCTTGTCGCCTAGACTCAGGGATAAAAGGAGCATACAAAGGAAAAAGCGTATGCTGGTATGCAATATAATTCAGATTAAAACGGTTATGAGGATAGTGATTCGCTATTTTAGATAAATGGCATGGCAAATCAACAGTTGCAACTACTCCTCTATCTTCAAAAACATCATCTAATAACTGCTTTGGACTAATCAATCCAGCTCTAATCTTATACCTAGCAACTGTGCTATAGATCAATTCTTGAGGGTATGGCATAGGAAGATTAATCATACTAACTCACCTTAGGTAGCCAGTCGTTAATATCAAATATTAGCGATGTAGAATCTTTTAAGTGCTCATAAAATGAATGATCTTTTTCCTTTTGAGTGAACTGATAACGTAAATCTTCAGAATCAAGCGTATGCCAATCCTTTGGTTTGATATAATTCGATTTTTTGGTACGATCAATCGTTTGAGAGTCATCTTTTAAATTACTGTTTCCAACTTTAACCTCTTTCGACCATTCTAAAATAATAGACATCAACTCGGGCATAGAGGCTTCAGGTAGCTCAGAAACTGCCTTTTTAACTGTAGGAACTAGTACAGGGGAGTCTTTCCCCATATCGACTAACATACGATGTAATCTAATGCTTAGTTCGCACCCCTGATATTCTGATACCTCATCGAACTCAGACTTCTTTTGATGTAGCTTACTTTGAAGCTGCAATAGCTTTTTATCAATGTCGGGTACTACTAGATCTGAAAACTCGGCAATTTTATCTGATCTACCAGATTGTAGGGCTTCTATCATAGGATGGATGGGTCTTAGATCTTCATCATAAGTGGTCTGCAGTAGTTTAACCGTAATACGCTCTATCCCTGAATCTATGGCTTTGAGTTGAGCTAGTACAAAAAGCTTAACTACGATATCTAAAATGCCTTGTGATAGGTCATACCAACGATTTCTTACATCATCAGGCAATATGACATCTGCTTTTTTCAACCATTGATATTTCCACAAATTATCTGTAAACATGTTCCATTCAGATTTATATATTTTGCCATCTGCTAAAATTATATTTGGGTCTTGTGTCATCTGCTCCCAAAAAACTGAGCCAAAACCTGCTCCACGTCGAGCTGATCTTAGGTCTCCTTCAAATATAAATCTAGCTTTTGGTGTTCCAACCATAACGACAGGAAGACCTACCGTATTTACTAGCGTCACAAAAAAGTTTAACATTTTCTCAGCACCGCCAGATTTATTAACACTGAGATGCTGTATTTCGTCTATTACTAACAGTCCTATAGCATGATGATTAGATATCTGACGCATCAAATTCAATAAAGTTTCAATACTATGTCGTTTTAGCGCATACTTTTTTTCATAATTAGAGTCTAAAGCTTGGTCGATTGCTCTAAAAAAGTGAAGGCACAGGCTTTTAAGTGAACCGTCATGTGGGCAGTCTACTCTTAAGTAGACAATTTGAGTAAAGTTTAGTTCTGAATGGTAAATGACCTGAGGGTCACGGCAAGATCATTATAAATTGAACTTATAGAATATGTAGTGATCAGATCAAGGCATAATAATCACCTTGGTCACGTAAAATATGAGCGCTACTTTTCTGAAACACTTTAATTCAATTACCGATCCTCGCATTGAACGCTGTAAAAAGCATGAGCTTATCGATATTCTCCTTTTAGCCATTAGTGCAGTAATCTCCGGTGCACAAGGATGGGAGGATATTGAAGACTTTGGGCATCTAAAACTTGATTGGTTAAAAAGATATGGCGCTTTCAACGCGGGTATTCCAAGACACGACACCATAGCCCGTGTCATTTGTCGGTTAAAATCAGATGAAATAGAGCATGCATTTCAATCTTGGATATCTTCACTTATTGAAACCACGGGTGCTGATATTATTGCTATGGATGGAAAAACTGCACGTCGTTCATTTACAACCAAAGATAGAAAAAGTGCTTTACATACCGTCAGTGCATGGAGCTGCCAACACCAGTTAGTTTTAGGGCAAACAGCCGTTGATAGCAAAACAAATGAAATCACAGCCATACCTGAGTTACTCACCATGCTAGATATTGAAAATAGCATCATTACACTTGATGCTATGGGCTGCCAGCAAGAAATAGCGAAACAAATAATTAAACAAAAAGCTGATTATATCCTAGCGCTCAAAGGTAACCATTCAGGTATGCAGAGTGAATTAGAAGCTTGGTGGCACAAGAGTGAGCGCGAAGGATTGACCAATAGCAACTATGATAAACATACCGAAATAAGCTCAGGGCATGGGCGCATTGAAACAAGGGTTTGTCAGCAATTGCTTATTGATAAAAGCTGGTTAGATAAAATCTACCAATGGTCTGGCTTAAAGAGTGTTATTCAAGTAACCGCTGAGGTTCACGATAAATCATCAGGTACAGACACGATAGAAACGCGTTGGTATATTAGTTCGTTAGCGTTAGGTGCGGAGCAAGCACTTAATGCGGTACGAAGCCACTGGCAGGTTGAAAGTATGCATTGGATGTTGGATATGAACTTTAGGGAAGATGAATCAAGAATCCGTAAGAAGCAAGGACCCCTTGTTTTTAACGTAATGAGAAAAATAGCCATGGCGTTATTTAAACAAGATACAACTAAAACAGCCAGTATGGCGAGAAAAAAGAAAATGGCAGGGCTAGACGATGATTATCGCTCAACCCTGTTAGAATCTGGGATTAAAATGCGCTAGCCGTGACCTGAGGGTAGGTCGATAGGATTTTATTAAGGGTAGTCGTTTTGCCACTACCTGAGCAACCTATAAAGGCTAGGCTACGAGCTGTCGAGGTGACGGCTGGAAATCTAAATGAATCATCTTCGCCCGACATTAATCTTTCATAACCATTCTGAAGACGAGTATTTAAGGAGCCATCTTTAGGGTTACGCCCTACATACCCCTCACGAATCATTATTGATAGTTTCTTTTCAAGGTCAATATGGCGATTAATAGGATAAAAAAACTGTCCCATCATTTGTGAGATCAAATGAGCTCTTACTGATGTAGATGCCTGAGTATCAGAAGTCGTGAAATCTAGGACACCTTGTATTCTTTCTGCAACTTGCTTTGGCTCTAAAACTGCAGGCAATGCCTCAATAAAAGGGTTCCCTTTGTAAGAACCAAAGCTTTTTTTATAAACTGCATTAATCATTACTGTCTCCAACATTCTGTAATCAGTCGTCTTCAGATAAAATATCATGATAAATTGGGAACTTAAGAGCTAGTTCTTCATCATCCAGTTCACTCTGACTTCTCATGCTTTTTTTTGTCGTAGGCAGTTGAATTAACTCACCTTTTTTAAAATTACTTTTCTGCCTGTTCTGTCGCTCCTCATCTTTAGCTAACCTTTTGTTATCATTAATATTAGCTAACTGAGCTGACTTGCTTTTAAATGCCGTTGGTTTAGCCTTCATAGCTTCTTTG
The DNA here is from genome assembly GCF_030436385.1 of Pseudoalteromonas sp. KG3. Lineage (NCBI taxonomy): Bacteria > Pseudomonadati > Pseudomonadota > Gammaproteobacteria > Alteromonadales > Pseudoalteromonadaceae > Pseudoalteromonas > Pseudoalteromonas sp. KG3. The sequence continues at coordinate 253,276 of NZ_CP098524.1, read as the reverse complement.
ATGATCTTTTCATTTTCTCGTTCAAGGGTTTCTAATGCGAAACTACTTTTAAGCTCTTGATTAGCAGCTGTTTTTTTCTGCTCTTCTTGTATTTGCCACACCTCCCAAAAACTACAGCCCTTAAACTCTCTTGATCTATCGGATAAGTGGGCTTTCCAATAATTGAGGCTACCTTGTTCATAAAAGATAAAAATTGTATTTGCATCTAAAGGGTCGTAAGCAACTTTGATCGATTTAGGTCTATTGATTGTGTTTTTCCGATGAAGCCAGCCTTTTTCTCTTATTTCAGCACAAATATAGTAATTACCAAAGAGCTTGATACCTAAATCTGAAATGCTGGCTTTTTTTCGAGGTAATAGCGCTATGTATAAAGCATCCGCTGAGACAGCACGAAGCCTACCTGTTCGATGTTGTAACCCCCACTTCCATAATTCAATAGGAACTAGAGGTAAGTCAGATGGCATATCACTATCTCTATCATAGTGACTTAATTGATGAGCATTGTTATGCATCAAAATTGAATTAATAAGAATTTTTTTTAAATCTGAAATTGTTAAAGCAGCATCTAATCGGTAGTCGTTGCCACCTTTTTTCTTCTCTTTAACCCCTGTGACTACTCCTGGCGCAAATGGTTTGAATTTTGCCTGCATGGTTTTAAAGTAACGCTCCACAATAGGCTTTAAGTCGCCACGATAAGGAGGGGTATTCTCTACTCGAACTGAAAAGCTTTTTTCCAAGGTCTCAATTTGATGACCTAGTAACTCTCCACGATCTGCGAGAATTGCATCTGGCAAGCCTATACAGGGCCAATCGTCAGCTGTGATATTAATACCATTATTTTTACAGTAACTTTGTTTATCCGCTACTGCCATCTCTAAGGCTTGAATACTCGTGGCATAGGAAGGGTTTTCAAATCCAATATAAAAACCTGCTACCATGCGGCTAAACACATCTGTAACGAAGTAAATAACTGGACGACCTACAATACTCTGTCTATCTGAATCAGATACTAGATAAATATCTGCAATAGTAGCGTCGATCTCATAGCGTGAACCAGGACCAAGAACTTGAGTGTTAACAGTCGAGCTTAACTGTCTCACATCTTTGTTATAACTAATTTTATTATATCTGGCTTTAAGTTTTTGAACGGAAGTAAAGTTCTTGTCATAAAAGTATTTAAACTGCCAGATACTAGGAAAGTCTTCTTCTTTAACATTTGGATTTAAAGAGCGATACATTGTTTTAAATTTTCGGTAAGCATAGACTACTGTATGCTTGCTATCGTTTAATAAATACTTATTTATAGTAATTGAGAAGAGCCTTTCTACATCTTCGTTAATAATGGCAGTAACCCCTTGCTTATAGAGCCTAGGCCTACCTAGCTCCTTATCTTTAGCAATACGCTTTTTTCCTTTCGCTCCAGAATTCTTATAGTTCGGAAGTAGAGCATTAGGTACTTGGCCTTTTTGCCAATACCTACGAAGTAACCGATATAGCGTTTGCTTTGTACTTCTTTTAGAGTCAACAATCTCATTAATGAACTTTGCACGTTCCTCTGGAAGGTAATATAAAGGGTGACTTACAATAGGCTTAATAAGCTCATAACTTTCGTCTCGTTTTAACTGAGCTTTACTGCCATCTTTTGGAGTTTGTAACAGTAAATTTTGATGAGGATCGTCAGTGATATAACACACACCCTCTTCAATCAGATTTACCAGATCCTTAATAAGTACAAGTTCAGGCAATGCGGATGTACGATCAATCTCGACCCAAACAACTTGCTCTGGTAAAATGCTTAGTATTCTATACGTTGAACCTTGATTACTATAAACATCATTGATTCGCAGCATATCCAAGCTCCTCAGTCATCAAATCCCAATAATGAGAGTTACTTATTTGAATGTCGCTACACTTTAGCTTTCTGAAGTCTATGCGGAGGTCGAATGTAAAGAACCTCAGCCCTAATAATGCTCTCAACTCATTAAGCGAACTGCCTACCTCACTGAAATATGCAGTATCAATATCTTTGCACACAGCAATAATGCTTTTTTCAGGATATCTGGTAAATTCCTTAGCGTAAAAATTCAAATTGTCTTGACTATCAATTGACCTATTTAGATTAGTTTCTGGATATAGCCATTTAATGTTATTTTGAACGGCTATAGGTATGTCTTTTTCAGTGATTATCTGCCATGAAATACCTTTAGAGTGCCAGTATCGACGCTCTATCTCTAGTTTCTCTATAGTTCTGGGCTTCATTAGATCTTTTGAATATTTTGCCTGCAAAACAAATTGACTAAGCTTTTTATTAGAGCTCACAACGTAAAAGTCTGATGTCATAACATGAGTATTGCCTCTAATAGCAGGATGCTTTACTTGCATATTTTCTGCAATCTGAAGGGTTTCATCAAATTTAAGAGGAAATTGCTCTCGAATATCTATTATTTCTTGACTCCATTCAAGAAATAGAAATGTTGCTAGCTCTAAATCAGACATTAAATGATGAGTACGTCTTGTTTTGTGACCGAAAACTCTATGAGAGCGACCTGACGAAGATATATCAGATATTTTTATCCAAGGTTTGTAATCGGCAAACTCCCCCTGTCCTCTACCTTCTTTAAGCCACTTCTCTTGTTTTTTTGAAAGCATAAAAAACCCCCTGCTAAAGTTATATAAACTTTAGCAGGGGGTAATAGTGGAGTCAACAGTATGATACTTTATTACTCAGTATGAATCTTTATTACTCAGTATGAATCTTTATTACTTGCTCACAACACTTTTTCCGTGCTTGTATCTGTCAGTTGCCAAGTCATACTTTTGGCTAAGTTTCTTACAAACAAGGGATGTGAATCACGGTTAACCGTTTTTTTAGGGCTCGTTTTTTCACTTAAAACAGGCACAGTTATGTTGTCCTGATACGTTAAGCCATAGCCATAAGCAAATAATGGCTCATAGTCTGTATCGTTTAAGTTTAACGTATACTGGTCATCATATTTAGGCCATGAAAAGCTCAACTTACCCGTAAAGTCAGACTGAGTTTTACCTTGGCTATCCGTTAACAATACATCTGCAACGCCCTCACCTTCAGAGCCTGGTAACCAAGCAGCTACAAACGCATCAGATGCGTTGAGCTCTTTATTAACCCACAGTGGTCGGCCACTTAAAAATACGGTAACGACTGGGATATTATCAGCTTTAAGCTGCTTTAATAATGCAAGAGCATGTTTAGTTTCATGCTGAAATTCTAGCATCTCGATATCACCAAACCATTCTGCATAAGGCTCTTCACCAATTACCACTATGGCTACATCAGGCTTGTGAGTATATTCACCAGACTCGCTTAAAGTGATCTTCCCACCCGCTTTGCTTACTTGCGACTGTAAACCCGAAAAAATAGACGTAGCATTAGGAAAATCACTATTGGTATTGTCTGTGCCCTGCCAAGAAACACTCCAACCACCCGCTTGCATATTTATTGCGTTTGCGGCTTTACCAGCGACCAAAATACGGCTATTCGCTTTGATTGGTAGGATATTTTCGTTGTTTTTTAGTAAAACCAGAGACTTGCGCACCGCTTCTCGTGCTAAGGTGCGATGCTCAGCAGCCCCTAACCACTGCGGATGCTGTGATTCAGGACGCGCTGATGGCTTCCCCTTAGAAAACACCCCCCAACGGATTTTAGCCCTTAAAAAACGCCTCACGGCATCGTTAATTCTTGATTCTGCGATCTCGCCTGTTTTCACTTGCTTTACGGTATTATGATAAAACGCTTCAAAATGCTCTGGTACCATGATCACATCAACACCCGCGTTTATTGCTTGCGCGCATTGTTCAAGGTCGCAGCCTTCAACAAACTTATGGGCATTCCAATCACTGACCACAAAGCCATCAAAACCAAGTTTATTTTTCAGTACGTCAGTCAATAAGTATTTGTCGCCATGTACACGCTTACCATTCCAGCTGTTGAACGATGCCATGACCGACTGCACGCCTTCATTGATTGCTGAAAAATAACCAGCGCTGTGAATGTCTCTTAAACCTTTTTCATCGATCAGTGTGTTGCCGCGATCGATGCCTCGCTCAGTGCCACCATCACCAACAAAATGTTTTGCAGTAGCAATACGATTACTGCCCGCTAAAAAGTCATCACCGATTGTGCCTTGAATGCCCGTAACCATTTCCCCTGCATAACTTTTCACTAGGTCAGGGTCTTCTGAGTAACTTTCATAGGTTCGACCCCAGCGGCCATCTCTTACTACAGCAACAGTAGGAGCAAAACTCCATTCAATACCAGTCGCTGACACTTCTTTTGCAGTGGCCTGACCGATGCGCTTGATCAAATCAGCATCGCGCGCAGCACCCAGCCCGATATTATGTGGAAATAACGTTGCGCCATACACATTACTATGACCGTGCATTGCATCGGTACCCCAAACAGTAGGAATCTCAATCCCATCAAGGGTTGCGTCTATTGAGGCCAGGTACATTTCATCTGCATATTTTAGCCACGTTGCTTGATCCGCCCGTTTGTTACCATAAGGCGCAGTGTTCCCACCATTGAGGTATGAACCAAAACCATACTTACGCATTTGTTCAAAACTTAAATAACCAATTTCAGGCTGGATCATCTGCGCCACTTTTTGCTCTATGGTCATTTTTGCCAGTAGTTGGTCAATCTGCGCTTCAACAGCTGGGTCGCGCTTAAGCTTGTTGTTTACATACGGCCAGCTGACGTGCTCACTCACTGCACTAAATGATGATTGACAAGTAAGCGCGGCAACGACGGGCAATAAACACAGTGCTAATTTAGAATATTTGATTTGAGACATTAAAAACCTTCGAGTTTAAATTCTATTTATAAATACAAACTTATTAATTTTATTGAGGAATGTATTCAATAAAATCATAATACGCCCACGAAGGGCTGCCATAGTATTGACCAGGAAAGTAATTGCCTTCGGTCGAATTATCGCCATTCCAGTGGTTAATCATTATTTTTGTATTATCCACCGGCCATGCATACGCTGGTATTTCATTTTCAGCTAAATGACCATCGCCATTGTCTTTGTAAAGCACTCTTATTGTTTGCTCCGTGCCTTGCGAATCATATAAATACCAACGAATTGATGAACTAGACCAATCAAAGCCAATAGTTAATAAATTTTCTCGGTAATCAAGCCCATATTGACTGAGATCGATGTCCTTTTCCCAACTTTGATACGTACCGCCTTGCGGCTGATAAATAACATTAGTATGAACCACATTACCAAGAGAAGGCAAAAGTTCGATATCAATTTCTTGCCAGGCACGCCCAGGCACATCCCACCATGAAGTGTAAGTAAAAATTGAAGACACCGTTCCTGCGATATTGCCCGACTTAAGGCTACCCTGTACCTTACCAAAACTATAAAAATTGTTGCTTTGCAGCTCTGCACATGAACCTTGAGCCAAGGAAAGTGTAACGCCATGTTCACTTGGGTTGATCATTGCGGGGCTAAAAACACAGCCAAAAGGCGAGCCATTGTCGCCACTTCGGGCATTCCAAATGGAATTATCGTAACCCCACGAAAAATTATCTTTAAAATAATTTGCATAAGTACATGGCGAAATAAACACACAAGCCGCAACTAACGAGCTAATAAGCGTTGTTTTCATATTTGATCCTTATTTGAATTTTATACCTCCCACAGTGGCATCGTGACTGTGGGAAGGTTAATTGTGGTGAGGTTATCTAGAATGAAAAACCAGCTCTTACACCGTAATACCTTGGCATACCAAAGCTGCCTTTTGGCACGCCTTTGCTGGTATTATTCCAATATTGAATCGTTTCATCAGAGGCATTATTAACGAATACTTCTGCGTACCAGTTTTGCCCTTGCGGTTCATACTTGATTGATGCGTTATAGACAGCAAAGGCATCACGGCTATCGTCAATATATTGAGTTGCCTCATCCGACACACTAAAATCCATGTCATCTAAGTGTTTATCAACATTCCATACCGTTGAGTACGAGTCATCTTTCCAGCTAGCATTAAGCCAACTATGAATAAAGCCATATTCACCTAAATTAAATGTGTGGGTATAGCTAATGTTCGCCGTGTACTGAGGCGTCATTGCTAAGTTGTTGCCTTTAAGGTTGGTTGCAAGCAAGGTATTTTCAGGATCAATCGACTCCTCGTAAGAGATATCAAACAGGTATTCAGAATCATAATCCCATTTAGTATTCCAATCTTCAGTGATTTTTGCATCCGTCCAAGTGATATAACCGGTAATACGGCCGTTTGGATACGGCTTCCAATCAAATTCGAATTCAAGGCCTTTGATTGTCGAGCCCGGTACATTTTGCGTGTAATAAGCAATCACAGGCTGGTTTTGAAAATCCAGTACTGGCTCCCCGTTTTCATCTAAAACCGGTGTACCATTGTCGTCTTCAACAACCGATAAACGCTCAACGTTACCAATTGAGCCAACAGAGGCGTATTGCATGTCGGTATAATCTGTGTAGAAAAATGCCGCTTTTAAGTTTAAAGAGTTATCAAAAAAGCTAGACTTAGCACCAAGTTCCCAAGTGAGTACTTCTTCTGGGTTAAACTTGGTTTCAAAGCGCGTTACATCGCCTGTTCTATCATTGACAACTTCATAAACATCACCAATACCACCGGCCTTAAAACCACTGGCAAGGTAAGTATAAATCATGGTTTGTGCTGAAACGTCATAGTCTAAACCAACACGAAAATCATGATGTTGCCAACTACCTTTATTGTCGTTTGCAAAGTATGAAGCATAAATAGCGGGATCTTCATAATAATCAGCGGGTAGATTATTCAGATCAGTTCTATTTAACCAGCCTACCGCGCAACCATCCGCATTAGAGCAACGGTATGTTCTACCGCCTTTGTCTTGTTTGGTTTCGTCACTAAAGCGATAACCGAATGTGGCATGCAATTTATCGGTTAATTTGTAGGTACCTTGCCCAAACAAAGCGAATGCATCTGTTGAACGATCTGGTTGATCCCAAAAGGCTTTATCATCCATCGGGTTATCGTAATAACCTAAGGTGGTGGTTTTTTCGTGGAAATAGTTAGCACCAACAATCCAGATAAAATCACCATACTCATCTGACTGTAATTGCACTTCTGTTGAAAAAGATTCAGCGCCAGTGCCATCTAAGAAGTAGGTTGCCCCATCCCACGGATCAAGGCCAACTTCGCTATCCTGTGCTGAAGAGCGCTCCATATTTTCATAACCTAGTAACCACACCAGTGAATATTGATCATTAATGTCGTAGTTAAAGGTGTTTCTCAGGTAAGTGATATCTAAATTAAGCTCACCAGGTACATTCACAACAGCTTGGTAGGTATTATCGCTTGGTAAAAAGTTAGAGCAATCACCGCCCAATTCAGCTGAGCGTCCGCGTAGTTTGTCGCAGTTTACTAAATCAAGGTTGTTATTGCTGTCATTAACATACTTTTGAAAAACCGTATGGTTCGAAAAACTGCCATCTAATGGCTCCCAAAGAGTACTAATTCTGAACGAGTACTCGTTGGCATTATTGTAAAAATCGCTTTTATCAGCCGGTGTTAATTGGCGTACTTTTTGCGCCTCTGGATCTGTGCCTGCACCATCTATCCACCAGTTTTCACGCTGTGTAACGGTTTGTCCGATACCTTGATAAGAGTCTTCAGAGATAACTGGTGCGTTGAGTATATCGTCACTTAATCGTCTTGAGTCATATTGGTTGGGGTCATAATAACCCTCAAGATAAGAGTCGCGCTTAAGGCCTTTGGCAGAAAACCGCACTGCAAACTCTTCATTGACTGGAATATTGATCATAGCATCAATATTTTTGCTGTTAAAATTTCCCCCTTCAATATTTAGGTTGCCGTATAAATGCGTGAATTCAGGCTTTGCTGAAATAACATTAATGCTACCAACTGTTGAATTTCGGCCAAATAGTGTACCTTGCGGTCCCCTCAGTGCTTCAACGCGATCAATGTCATACATCAAAGCAAGTGCGCCTTGCATTCTTGGCGAGTAAATACCATCAAGATGCACACCAACAGCGGGATCGCCAAGCTCAGTAATATTAGTGGAGCGTACACCACGCATAGAAATAACTGGCGCTGATTGATCAGTCGCTGTAGAAATATCTAAGCCAGGTACTAGGTTGGCAATGTCTTTAACACTATTTACGCCATTTTGCCTGAGATCCGCTTCTGATAATGCAGTAATGGCAACGGGTGTTTCCATTAACTTGGTTTTACGCTTGGTAGCTGTAACTGAAATAACTTCTAATGAGGTGCTTTGTGCGTCAGCAGTTTTACTTTCATTCGCATTTATTGCGTTATCAGTAGCTGCTTGTTGGGCATGTACTGGGAATGAACAAGCCAATGCGACGGCTATTGATAATGCTTTTTTATTTATTGTGTGCATGTTCGACCTTTTTGATGTGTGTGTAAACGTTAAATTTTGTTACTTTTATTTAACAGTCACACAGTATCCATAGGGTCTTTTTTGATTACTAGCCAAATACGCTAAAGCGAGTGAGATATAATACAAGCCGAAGTTAAACACAGCACAATAAACAAACTGGTTTAATAAATTGCCTGCTTAAAGCGTTATTGCTGCCAATTATGTCAGGCTGCTTCTTGATATGGTCACATTTCAATTTAATACATAATGCCATGCTTGTACCTTTACTTTAAAAATAAATTATGGCAAAGTGCGCGCTTCTCGGGGGAGTAGCCTGCTTGACCGCTTTGTTATTAAAGCGCGGCAAGTAAACTTATCAACATAATTGCACCACATGTGCATGGTAAGTTTGTAATGTAGCAAGCATTATCGGCAAGACCTGGGTAAACACTATCCTCATGGCGGGAGATAGGTGTTTACCTTGGTTTAATGTTCCCGCCTCGTAGAAGTAAAAATGGATACCTTTATCACATCAACCGTCACCGTTGCCCTAGCCGAAATAGGCGATAAAACCCAGCTTTTATCCTTGTTACTGGCTGCCCGTTTTGCTAATAAAACCGCACTTATATTAGGTATTTTGGTCGCGACTATCATCAATCATGGCTTATCTGCATGGTTAGGAGATTATCTCGCGGGAAGCTTTACCTCTGAATACTTACCTTGGATTGTGAACAGCTGTTTTATTATTATTGGCTTATGGCTTTTGATCCCCGATAAGGATGAAGAAGTAAGCAATAAATACGATCAATATGGGGCATTTTTAGTTGCTTTAGTGCTATTTTTTATCGCTGAAATAGGTGATAAAACTCAAATAGCGACCGTGTTACTTGGTGCGCAATATCAATCGGTATTATGGGTCACTATAGGTACTACAGTCGGTATGTTGCTTGCCAATGTGCCAGTGATTTTTGCAGGTAATGCGTTACTAAAACGTATTCCTCTGGCAAAAGTTAGAATGCTAGCAGCCTTAGTATTTGTGGCACTGGGTTGCTACGGCTTAGTCACTAGTTAATTATTTGACTGAGTTATTCCAAGCACTGGCGAATACACAGTTGCCGGTGCTTGGCGAACACTAAAAGTTTGTATGGTAAGCAACAGTGAATAACCTATCAGCAGCATACTTACCGCTCCCATAATACCAAACCACTTTAATAATGACGGTTGCTTGCGTTTTACTCTGAGCCAATTCATATAAAGCCCCGCTACACAAATAAACGTCATCAAAAAACCAAATAGCGCCCAAATTAATTTAGTACCAAGCCCCGCAAAGTTACCAAAATGCAAAGGATCCGCAGTGTCTTTAATGCGCGCGACAAGCGGTAAGTCAGCAGCCTTTTGAATAGCTAGCACATCTGTTGAAGCTGCATCTAAGTACACTTTATTGGCTCGTAAGCGCACTAAAATGTCATTGTTATCACCTAATACCATCACCGCTTTATTTGCTTTAGTTGGATATTGTATGGCGCGAATATGTAAACTTGGAAATGCCTGCTGTGCAGCACTAATTATGGTAGCGCTAGAGCGTGGTTGTTGAGCATTACTTTGCAATTGGCTAACTGTTGCAGGCGGTTTTACATAGTGGTCAACTTTCGCTGTTTGTAAGCCATGCTCGACTAAGTACCACACGCCAGTAACGGCCATAACCACAATAAACCAGTAGCTCCAAAGCCCTAGTAATTTATGCCAATCAGCCCAGCTGCTGCGATTTGTTGTTTGTAATTGCCGTGGTTTTTTTAACAAATGTCGCCACCACTGCCGGTATACTATAGGGCTAGTAAACACTAAAATAACCAATAAAATAGCCAAACTAGTGACAATCAGCTTGCCCGTCCAGCCCATGGATAAATTCATGTGCCAGTTACGTAAAAAGCGCGATACTCGCCCCCACTGCCCTTCGCCAAGCCACTGACCAGTTGCTCCATCAACATACACAAACAAAAACTGTTGCTGCCACTTAAGCGACACTTCGGTTGCTAGGTAAGATTGCTGATGTCGCAATATGCTAATGATTTGACTACCAGGGTAACGCTCAGCCAGGGTATTTTCTATAGCAGTAAAGTCAATGTTAGGGGAATGCGAGAGCGCTCGAAATTTACTATCACTAAGATACTCAATTTCGTGACTCAAGGTTGCCAACGTGCCCGATAAGCAAGTTATCAATAACAAGCTGCCAACAAAGAGTCCTGCCCAAGCATGTAAGTTAAACCACTGCTTTGCTTTCATATTGCTAAATTAACAGCTTAGAATGTATATTTAGCTGACAAATAAACACGGCGCGGTTCACCAGGGAAATGCCCTGCACGGGTTATAAAACCGCTTGATGCGTATTCTTTATCAAACACATTTTTCACTGAAAGCTGCCAAATCCATTGTTGGTACTCGGTTTTCCATGCCATGTTATAAACGGTGTACGGCTGCACTTTATAACCATCCAGGCTTACTTGTTCATCAACATAATCAAGACCCGCTGCGATTGATGAGTGTAATTGCGGTAACTCATAGCGTGTCCATACTCCTGCGGTATTTTGTGGCGCATTGGCGAATTTATCGCTGCCACTTGCTTGCGCTGAAAACTTTTCACTTTGCTCAACAATACGCGTATCGTTGTAGGCGTAACTTGCTGTGATCACTAAACGTTCAGTAACATCGCCAACAATCTCTAGTTCAAAACCACGACTATCAACTTCACCTAATGCTTCCATTTGGTCAATACCTGTGTCTGATAACTCAGTACTGGCTTGCAAAATATTATTACGAATGATCCGATAGCTTGCCATATTCACAGCTAATGAGTCATCCAATAACTTAGTACGTAAACCTAGCTCGGCGATATTGCTGTGCTCTGGTTTAAATGGGCCGCCTACATCAGGATTTTGGTTACTGGCCGATTGTGGCATAAAACCGGTGCCATACAGCGCATACGGGAAGAAAGTGTCGTTTAAGTTATAACTGGTACCAATACGATAGGTTACATCGCTGTCTGAAAACTCGGTGTTATTAAGTACATCGGTATCTTCAAAGCGGTCGTAGCGCAGGCCAAAAGTGACATTCCAGTGAGCGGTTACGTCAACTTGATCTTGTGCATACAGACCAACTCGTGTTGATTCAGTACTCGATAGACGCGGCGTTACGTTTTCTAAATCATAATCATCTTTTGCGGTAAGTCCGTATTCAGGGTTTAAAATTGAAATACCCGGCACTGGACCGCCTTTACTGGCTTGTACCGCTGTTCTATATTCTGAGTCAAACTCATGTTGATACCAATCAACCCCCACCAGCATGACATGCTGCATAGCAGCCAGCTGCGTTTGTGCAATCAAATTAGCCGTTAAGCTTAGCCCGGTATTTTCGCGTTGTTGATCACGAAACTCTCGCTCACTCCAATCCAATACGCCATCACCGTCGGTATCACTGAGTCCACGCGGCTCATGATAATTTTGATTCGCTTCATTATTAAAATAACGGGCAGTGACATCGGTACTAAATACATCATTAAATTGATGTTTAAAGCTGGCTTGAAACACGTCGGCAAGCACAGTTTGGTAATCTGTTGCTTCATTATGATTCCAGCTAATATCGGCAATAAAATGGCCATTTTCATCCACTGGCACACCGCGTAATCGTGCTCCACCAAGCTCTTGATCAATATGGGTATATTGCAATACTAGGTTGGTGTCGTCTGTAAAATCAAAACGATAGCCTAAATCAATGATGGTGTTGTCTTCACTGGTATTTTCACGAAATGGCTTATCTGAGTCTTTATAAAGGCCCACTCGGTAAGCTTGTGTTTGCTCATCGTTAACACTGCCAGTCGATTCTAAAGCTGCGCTAAAAAAGTCATCATTGCCTACTTCCAGTGCTAAAGTGGTGTTGCTGGTATAGCTTGGCTTTTTGGTCATGTAATTGATAATGCCACCAGGGTTACCACTGCCATATACCGCGCCACTAGGGCCTTTTAATACTGCCACTTGTTCAATATTAAATAACTGCGGTACTGCAAAACCACTAAATGGGTCACCTTTTACGCCATCATACAAAATTTCGTCTTGACGAAAACCACGAAACGTCACCCCTGAATAGCTAAAGCCATTTACACCTGCAATATTGCTATATAGGTCGGTCACCTGACGTGCAGCCTGATCGCTTATCAATGCTTGTGGAATAATCTGTATCGACTGCGGAATTTTTTCAAGCGGCGTATCTGTACGCGTGCCAAATGTTGACTCAGTAGGCCGGTACATTGAAAAAGCACGTCCTACCACTGAAATGGTTTCTATGTCTTTTTCTGCAACAGTTACCGATTGTTGTTGCTCGGTTTCAGTTTGTGCTATTACAACAGGAGTAACAAATATGCTAGCTAGTGCGATTGAGATTAAAGAGTGTTTCATTGATATTTATACAGCAATCAAAATAATTCATCGCATGATAATGAAAACAACTATCATTTACAATACTAAAAAGTCATTAATCTTATCCTAGCATTTCAGCCTTATTATTTACTTTGTTAAGTTATTTTTTTAGGCTCAGTCGCAAACCACATGATATAGCTGCACCTTTGCACAACAATAACGATGCGCTGATATAGATCAGCATTAACCGCCGCCATCGCACTTTTAAAAGCTTTACCTAGTTAAAAAATGACAGTTCACTTCACAAGTTCTAAAACTTTTTTAAATAAGCTGGTATTCGCCACTTCTGCCCATTGAAAAATCACACTTTCAGCGCAGCTGATCACCGCCCCTGCTTGCCTAAGTTGAGCGATAGCTAGATCTCGATGAAGATCATTACGCGAACTCACTCCATCAGCAATTAAAAATACTTGATAGCCATTTGCTAACAGATCTAAGCATGTTTGCAGCACACATACATGTGCTTCCATGCCGACGACAATGATTTGTGGTCGCTCATAGGCCGCAATTTGCTGTAGAAAGCCTGGCTCTTTACAGGCACTAAAGTGCGTCTTATCAAAATAACTAGCCTGATTAAACTGTTGCTGTAATTGCAAATCAGTCTCCCCAAGGCCTTGTTTATACTGCTGAGTGATAAGGGTCGGCACGGCCAGTAAATCAGCCACTTTGGCTAATTGTAAAGTGATCTGCTTCACCTGCTCATAGCGCTGCATAGCTGGCTGTAATTTATCTTGAATATCGATAACTAATAATAGGCTTTGCGCCGCATGTGCGTTAAAAGAGTGCAACAACTTAAACATCCTGTAGTATAAACATTGTGATCAGCATAATGCATTTGTGATAGCCAAGTCACCCCATCAAAAACAGCTAATCAATTAAAATGGCAATCTTACTTAAAGGCGCAGTATTTTATGTTGTTGATTTTAAGAATAGAGGCACTATTCTTAATTCAATGCTTACGGTCTTCATTGTAGAGTTCCATTTGACAGTTATAGCGTGTATTTGTGGCTAATTCTTTAATAGAACTGCAAATTGTTATGCTATATTTACTAACGACTAACGTTTATTACATGAGTGGAGCAATAACATAAGTGCGGTTGAGCAACATTTTTCTCATCTTATTTAGCATCGTTCTCAGTTTTTGCAGTGTAGCTGTCAATGCTCAAAATTATGCTCAACAATTACAGCGAATATCGACTGATGAAGGGCTATCACAAGGTCATGTTACGAGTACCTTGCAAGATAAACTCGGCTTTATTTGGATCGGTACGCTGCAAGGCTTAAACCGTTTTGACGGCTACCAAGTAAAAACCTTTGCTGGTGAATACAACCTCGATCAGTGGTTGATTAATTTTTTATATGAAACAAGCAACGGCGATATCTTTGTCTCTACTGAGTATTCTGGTGCATTTCTTATCGACCCGGTAACCCTTAAAGTGGAAAAAGTGTACTCTGGTAAATTAAATGCCGAAGATAGCCACTACTCCCCTATTTTAGCCATTACTGAATACCAACAACATTTTTACTATGCAATTAACCAGCATGTGTATACTTCTGATAATAAGCATAAAAAATTTAGCCATAAGTTTTCGATCAATAAAGATGATCATATCGTACGAGCGCTTACCATCCATGACAATTTTTTATACATCGCCACAAGCGATGGCTTATATTCAAAATCCCTCATTGATGAGTATATAACTAAAATCCCTCTTGTTCCTAAAGAGCAACTTACTGAAGATCAAAACAATACCAAATTTTTAGCAGTCGATCCGCAGCTAGGTTTGTTAGTGGGCACCGTTGAGGGCTTTTATGCGATTCCGTTTGATGATAACAACAGGCTCAACTTTGATGCTATTAAAGTGATATTTCCTGAACATAATATTTGGGACTATGTGAACACCTCCTATGGAGAGTTTATTGTCACTGAAAATGGCTTGTATCAGTATCACCGTGACACTGGTAAAAGCGAATTTTTATTACGTTTTGACCAAAGTAAATTTCACATGACCGATAATACGATTGTTGATGTGATGGTCGATAGAACAGGGCTGATGTGGCTAGCTTCACGCTCTCAAGGTGTATTCACTTGGTCAAGCATGGCAAGGCGCTTTGGTAATGTACAAGTAACCTCAGGCGACAAGTTACATAACAATGTAATACATGCTATGTACCAAGATGAGCAAAATATTTGGTTAGGAACAGAGAATGGCTTAGCAAAAATAACCAGTGAAGGCACAACCAGCAATATTTTTTTGACAACCGATGATAGTAAAGCGTTTTACGGTCAATTTGCTGTATTTGGCATTACTCCTGCAGATCTAAATGAGCCAGGGCGTTACTTGTGGTTGTTGCTATACGACAATCTCGCTTTATTTGATACTCATACCAATCAACGAATTCCTTTACCAATGGACGACACCACAAAGGAAGTTTTTCAACAAGATTTTATGTATGGCCATCACCAGATGGACACTGATACCTTTGCTTTTTTTAGCGAAAATAATTACTTTTTGTACAATGGCAAAACCGGTCATACTCGGATTATAGAGGGCTTAAAGGAGCAATTAGATCCGCTAAATACACATAAATTTTTAAAACCGTTAGCAAGTCACCCTGATGAATATATGATCAGCGTTTCTGGGGCTTTATACCGTTATAATGAAAAAACTAAACTGCTGACGCTTATTTACGCTGTTGAAAACTATAATCCGCTGAATTACGTAACAACAGAAGATTGGGTAATCGATTACAACAACACGCTTTGGTTGGCCTCAAACCAAGAAGGCTTAATAGGGCTTGACGCTACCAGCTACGAAGAAAAATATCGAGTTAATGGTAAAACGGGCTTAAAAGCTATGGCATTAACGGCTCTACAAATAGACCACTTTGGCTTTTTATGGATGAGTAGCAATAACGGTCTCTACCGCCTCGATTTAAATTCGATGCAAGTACATGCATACACAGTAAAAGATGGACTTACCGTCAACGAATTTAATTATGACTCTCAACTGCAGCTGTCGGATGGCCGGTTAGCATTTGGTAGTACTCGTGGAATGCTCACGCTCGCACCACAAGACTTTTTAGCCGTGCCAGCTGATAGCCATAGATCAGAAACTGAGATCACTGATATTACATTGTTTTCAAGGGAGCTGAATTATCACCCTCAGCAATACGCCCATAAAAACTTACAACTTAGCGATGAAGACTTGGGACTGGAAGTGAGCTTTTCAAATTTTGACTTTCAAAATATTGATAAAACGCGCTACAAAATATCGCTACATGGGCCAAGCTCGGTTAAGTATGATGAATATAAAAGCAATAAACTCTTTTTCACAAAACTGCCACCAGGTGACTACACACTTTCAATTGCAACTTACAATTTAGATAGTGCCGGCTTAGGAGATACAAAAACACTGAAGTTTAATGTGGCTTATGCGCCATGGCGCTCTCCCCTCGCTATAACTGCCTATGCATTGATTATTTTTGCGGTGTTATTTTTCATTTTTTGGCAATACAGAACAAAGCAACAAACAATTGCCCAATCTCATAACAAAGTCCTTCATTTACAACAACAAACAGAGTTGGCTTTAAGCAGTAGCAATAGTGGCGTATGGGAAGTGAGTTTAACCACAGATGCTGGAACTCAACACCGTTTAATCAAAGAGTTAGGGTATTTAAGCGTCTCAGGGGAAATTGGTTTTGCTGAATTTTCTAAACTTATTCACCCAGAAGATATCGGTAACTTGATGCAAGAATGGGCTCGTTTTATATCATAAAATAGCGATCAACAATGGCAGGCGACGTATCGCATTCAACATGCTGCAGGGCATTGGCTATGGTATCAAGACATAGGCAAAATAACCCAAAGAAATGAACAAGGTGAGCCTAGCAAAGTTTCTGGAATTTATACCAACATCACTGAGCAAAGAGCCAATGCCCAACAAGCCGCCGTTTTAGGTGAAGCTTTTAGTCAAATCAACGATTGGTTACTAATTTTAGATTCTCAACTACTACCGTTTTCGGTCAACAATAGTTTTGCCGAAGCGTTCTCTATTAACACAAACACCACTAAGCTTGAATTAAAGCACTTTTTAACTGCAATGGGTAAAAAGCAGTATCGTGAATTCCTCACAATATTAAAATCATTATCGCCCAAACAAAATTGGCGAGGAGATGCATATGTGAAGACCAAAATGAACTCATCGCACCCAATCCATATTAGTATTACTGCAGTGGCAAAAGACAGTGACGTTGTAAGTTATTATGTGGTGGTGATATCAGATCTAACTGAGCAAAAACGCGCTGAAAATGAACTGCGCTATTTGGCAAACTATGATCCATTAACAAAATTGCCAAATCGCTCATTAATGTATCAAAAAATAGCCAACGCCATTAAAGATGCCGATAATCGTAACAGCCTTGTTGCTTTACTCTTTATTGATTTAGATAAATTTAAACCCGTTAATGACTCTTTTGGTCATGCAGTAGGCGATCAACTGTTATGCGATATTACCTATCGCATGAATAATATGCTTGATAAAAATGCCATTGTCGGGCGACAAAGCGGTGACGAATTTTTATTATTGATTAAAAACTTAGACTCGCCACAAAGTTTAAGTAACTTAGTACGCAACCTCATCGCAGAACTAGCAAAACGCGTGGTGATCAACGATTTCGCCATCAATATATCCGCCAGCATCGGCGTAGCACTTTATCCGTTTGATGCCGATACCACTGATGAACTTATTCGTAATGCTGATATAGCCATGATGCATGCGAAGCAATCTGGTCGTAATGGCTTTAAATTTTTCACTGAGCAAATGAATAATCAGCTCACGCAAAAGTTACTACTTGAAAATGCCTTAAAAGATGCCTACAAAGACGATTTATTTTTTAATAATTATCAACCCATCGTTAATAATAAAACTAAAAAAATAAACGGTGTAGAGCTATTAATGCGCTGGCAACATCAAGCAGAGTTGATATCACCCGCGGTGTTTATCCCAATTGCCGAAGAAACTGGTTTAATCGATGTGCTTACCGAGCAAGCGCTTACCCGTGCACTTGAAGAGCTTGCACCATTATTTCGTGCTAACTCACGTTTTTACTTATCGCTCAACCTCTCACCCATGCATATTTTAAAATCTAATTTAACTGAGCGGTTATTGCTTATTCTCAATCAACATCATATAAAGCCCGCTCAATTGCGGTTAGAAATTACCGAAAACACCTTGCTAGATGACAAGAGCAAAGCTGCTAAGCAATTACGTGCGCTAAGAGGTGCTGGTTTTAAATTATTATTAGATGATTTTGGCACTGGCTACTCGTCCTTAACCTATTTGAGTCACTTCCCTAAAGTATCCCCAAAATTAGCCTTTATATATCAATGAACTAATAGTGTTAAAAAATATGGGTAGTGAGGGAACATTCATGGTGTTTTGTGATCTTATGAATCGCTTAAAAACAACAGAACTAAACACCATGAATGCGTCTACTATTTTGCACAATATGCTCCGCGCTGTCACCCCTAACTCTATTCATAAAGCCAGATTTAATACTCTAGTCGCTGCCGTTAAATCTCTTTTGCACTGTCAGCAATGCACCTTGACATCTATTGGTCGCAATTTGGATTCAAAAACAACTGAAAAACATGATATTAAACGTATTGATCGACTACTCAATAACCACGAGCTTTTGCGTGAGTCGACATCGGTTTATGTTCGCTTAAGCCGTTTTGTGGTCACTGAAAAGCATCCCGTCATTTTGGTTGATTGGAGTCATGCAGATACACAAACCAAATACTGTATTCTGCGTGCCAGCATTGCCAGTGAAGGTCGTTCTTTGACCCTGTATCAGGAAAGTGCATTCAGTTTTCAGTATCATTGCCCAAAAGTTCAAAAACGGTTCTTAAAGATGCTCAAACTGATCTTGCCGAGTGATTGCCGCCCCGTCATTGTGACGGATGCGGGCTTTAAAGTTCCCTGGCTCAAAGCCGTGCGGAACAATAGCTGGCATTATATCAGCCGGGTTCGAGGTACGGCACATTTGAAAACGCAGGGCAGCGATGAGTTTGTTCCATGCCAGTCACTATTCAAGAGCAATCAACGTAAGAGCCAGTATCTTGGCGCGACCGAGTTGACCAAAAGTGCAAAATATCAAACTCATGCAGTGCTGGTTGGCAAGGGACATAAGTTATTAAAAAGAGATAAAAAACGTGGTTATAAGGAGCCTTGGCTACTCGTTTCTTCTCTTCCAAAGAGGCACCACTTTCTCGAAAAAGTACTCAAATTATATGGTATGAGAATGCAGATAGAAGCAGGATTTCGAGATCAAAAAAGTGTTAGGTTCGGCTTAGGCTCAGATCTGCACAGGACAAACAAACTCTATCGATTAGACATACTGTTGCTGCTTGCCACACTGGCTCATTGGTTCTCAATGATGCTGGGGGCAGTGATAGACAAAGCAGGAAAGACAGGCGCTTTTCAAGCTAATTCAACCAAAAAAAGACGAGTAGTGTCATGGGCATTTGTTGGGCTGCGATACTTCAAAAAACAGTCCATTAAACTGCGACGGCGAGATTATTTGGCAGGACTAGCCTATTTCGTACAGGTGGTAGTGCAACTCGATTGGAAAAATATGGATGTGAGTGATGTAATTGAAACTTAATGATTATTTCTGGGGATCCCTTAGGTCACTTCCCCATTGATGTAATTAAGATAGATCAAAGCTTTGTACGTAACATTGGGCAAGATAGTGGTAACGAATCAATTATTAGAACAATTCACACTTTAGCTGAAAATCTTGGCCTCTATTGTATTGCTGAAGGGGTAGAAACAATTGAACAGATACAATTTTTAAATCGCATCGGCTGTGATGATTTACAAGGGTACTATTTTTCTAAGCCAACCACTGCCGACAACCTACTGAACGACGATTATATCCAAACTGTCCATAACCAATTACGATCGGTTTAAGTTACACTAAATACAGGTGAGCTTTAGCGATTAGCCCATTTGTTAAGGCAGCGATAAAGTTGGCTACGATCAACTGGCTTGGCAATAAAATCACCAACACAATAAGTAATAGCGACTGCCCCCAAGCACTAGCTGCAACTAAATTGGCGTACTTACGTTGTAATAAACTGGCTACATACCAACCCTGCTGTTGAGATAAGTACACTTTTACATAGTATTGTTCACCATCAATAGTGGTGGTCATAATCGCTTGATCGTTCCCTTCTAATTGCGAAAATTCCTCTGCGGATAGTTGTGCCAACACTTTATAATGAGATGTTAACGTACTGAATACCACTTGCTTTTTGGCATCAAGTACCACTAACTCACCTTGGTTATCAAATATCGACGGCCGAAACTGTTCAAACGATCCCAACGTTAATGAGCCTTCTACCACGCCCTGAAAACGTTCGTCGATATATACAGGTGCAGAAACCCCTACAATAGGCACATTACCAAAGCCGCGACCGCGGAAAATATCAGAGATGTACCCGTTAGGCGACTCTTTGCCTTTGATATAGTAATCACGGTCTGCTACCGACAGACTGTTACCTTTTAAACTTTCTTGTAAACTAAGAGGATTAAATACACGTGCAATGGCGTTTTCGTCGGTCACTATGGAAGTCAAAAAGCTTGGATAAAGTGTCATTAAATGATCCAGT
The DNA here is from genome assembly GCF_030436385.1 of Pseudoalteromonas sp. KG3. Taxonomy (NCBI): domain Bacteria; kingdom Pseudomonadati; phylum Pseudomonadota; class Gammaproteobacteria; order Alteromonadales; family Pseudoalteromonadaceae; genus Pseudoalteromonas; species Pseudoalteromonas sp. KG3. Next base: position 232,716 of record NZ_CP098524.1, on the reverse strand, counting down.
GCAACCTCTTTAGCCACCCCCTGCTCAATCGCTTTTGCAGTTAATACAATGCCTCGACGATAGTCATTTAAATACAGATCTATTTTAGCCGCTATATCTTCCGACTTTTTAGATAGCTGTGCTTTTACTTCATATTCAATACGGGCGTAGTGGTTATTAGTCAGTACAATAGAAATGAGTAAAACAACTAAAGTGATAAGGATACTAACGATGTAATTAAGGATTTGATAAAGCGAATAAGCGCGTTTGTGCCAGGCTTGGTGAATAAAGAAAAAGCTAATTAAATCAACAATAGATAATATAATTGCTGCATTTAATAGGTACTTGACTAGCGCTGTAACAATCGCTAACCAAGGCAAAGCAATAATAAAATAGCCGATCGCAGCTAAAACTGGAATACCAATTACCAGCCAATATACTATGCCGCGAACAAACAATAATCGCGCTTTTTTATGGCTAAAATAATAAAGCCAAATGACTTCGCCAACAAATACCAACGACGGCCAGCAATGCCCCCAGCGATAAAAGATAAACATGGCACTAATTGCACAAGTGATCAGCGCATAACGCAGACCAAACAACAACAAACAAATTAAAACAAAAAACTGACCAAATAAAAATTCAGAGCTATCGAGAAACCAAAAAGGCAGTAAATTTACAAAGCCCGCCAATATACCTAATAATACGGAGCAGCAAACTGCAAAATATCGATGCTGAGAAATTGACAATAGCTTGTCCAAAAATAATACGAACGATATCTAAAAGTAAAAGTAAAAGTAAAAGTAAAAAGCCGTTTTGCCAAGTACGCTACTTATATTTAATGCTTGCAGCCATTACTTTCTATCTGTAACACACTAATGGTAATCTTAAATTGTTGCGCCAATAACTGCTCAACCTTCAAACGGCATGCTTCGTCATGTTTTTCTTTAGTGCAATGTTGTTTTAATACCACATGGGCACCAACGACCAATTCTTTATCACGACGCGTAACCGTTACGTTATGTACATTTTCTACATGTTCCACATGCGAAATTGCCTGCTCAATATCGGCTACATCTGGCAATTTAGCTTTATTAAGGCGCAGCCCTTTTACGCAGCCAACAATTACTTTTACACCGGTAAACAGGACAAATAAGGCGATCAGCATACTGGAGAGAATATCAATCACGCTCCATCCAGTCAGGTAAATAAGGACCCCTGCTATAAAGGTAGAAACCGTTGATATTAAATCAAAAAATGAATGTAAAAAAACCGCGTATACATTAATACTGGCTTTACGGCCTTTGTATAAAACCCACGCTGCAGCACCATGAAATAAAAACCCTGTTGCAGCAATCACTGACATTAAATAGCTATTTACTTCAGGCCCTTGGCCTTCATGATGATGTAAAAAGCGCTCTCCACCTTCGTATAAAATCACTAAACTGATCGCTAAATACAAGCAACCATTGATCAAACCACCGGTTAGCTCAGCTTTTTGATAACCATCGTTATAATTCTTTGCCAAGTGAATAGCTAAACTCGAGGCTATTAACGCAATGAATAAAGAGCTATTGTGAACAAATAAATGCCCGGCATCCGCCAATACGGCTAATGAGTTAGCATAATAAGCGCCAACCACCTGAATGATCATAAATGAGCAAGTGATCGCTAATGCAATTAATAATCGGCGCCGAGAGGCTTGATGCGTTGTTATATCGGTCATGAAAAGCGGTTTTACCTGTGCTTAAGGGTGCTAAAAATCATCATTAAAGAAATATCGAAAAGGAGTAATGATATACAGTATCAATTGTAATACTTCCGAGGCTCAAACGCACTATAAAACTTAATATTGCGCTAATTTCTCTGTTAAATGCGCAATTAAAGTACCATTTGACTATAATTGAATGTAAGCTACATATGTTAATAGGAAGTTGGAAAGCCAGTGAAACAGTATTCAGTCGATGAAATTTGGCAATCAATACAAGCATTACCAATTGCAATCATGCTGTTTGATGATCAAGCTGATACGCTGCATGCTAATGCCTCCTGCCAGCAATTATTAGGCTTAATGCCTGCAACCAACCCTGTCAAAAATGCCTTTGAACACTTATCAATTTTACAATTAGATAATAATGAACCTATTGATTATCAATCATTCTTAGCACCTAGTAATAACGCTGAACACATCTTCACAATCGTTAAAAAAAAGACCCCTCTGTGCATAAAAGTTACTTATAGTTTGATTGCCCCGCACTTGATGATGCTCGCCTGTGTGCCACAGTCAGCCAGCTCACAACAGGCTGATTTTGATGAAGTGATCGCAAAAATATCAACTCAGTTAATCGATATACAAAGTGACAACTTAGATCAACAAATTGAAAGCGCGTTAAAAACCATTGGTACATTTTGTGATGCCGACCGCAGCTATTTATTTCAATTTAGCGAAGACGGCACAGCCATGAGCAACACGCATGAGTGGGTTAATACACAAATCAAACCATTTAAAGAAAAACTACAAAATATTCCACAAGATTTATTACCGTATTTTTTTGCCACAATGAACAAAAAACACGTTTTTAACGTGCCTGACGTTAAAATGCTGCCAAGCGCCGCCGCTGCCGAAAAAGCTGAATTTGAATCAGAAGGCATCAAGTCTGTTTTATGTATTGGGCTGCGCTCAGAAAATGCTTTGTTCGGGTTTATTGGCTGTGATTGCGTAACACATATACGCCACTGGACCGACACCGATCTGATGCGCATTAAACTCGTTGGTGAAATTATTACCAACGCCCTCAAAAATGTTTTTTATAAACAACGTTTAGAACATGCCCAACAACAACTACTGTTAGTGAATAAAGAACTGCAATCACAAGCCAACCTCGACAGCCTAACAAATATCGCCAACCGCCGATGCTTTGATCAAACCTTACTCAGTGAAATTCAACGAGCAACACGCTCACAGCAACCCTTGAGTTTGATCATTTGTGATATCGATTATTTTAAACTGTATAACGACAACCATGGCCACAGACAAGGTGATCACGCACTCAAACAAGTTGCCCATGCATTACATAGTTTATGTAAGCGACAAGGTGATTTAGCAGCCCGCTATGGCGGAGAAGAATTTGCAATTGTATTACCCAGCATTGAAAAAACCCACTGCTTAAAATTTGCCAAGTTACTGCAACAGCAAATAAGCCAACTAAAAATTCCTCACCCAAATTCAAACGTAGCCGACTACCTCACCATCAGCATCGGATGTTATAGCTGCAAACCAGATCAAAACACCACCGCAGATATGATGATCCTCGCCGCCGACAGCGCACTGTATATGGCAAAAAACTCCGGCCGCAATCAAATTCAAGTTTTTGACGAAACACATTAACTTCCAATACCCCAAACCTAACAGCTTTTTATATCACTGCTCCAAAGCGCAGCGCCTCATAACCTCTTTGTGAATACATCACTTAAAATCATTTTGCACAATGAGAAGTGAATGAGAGTAAATGAGAAGACAAAAGGTAACGATCTGCGGCTTATCCTAGTATCAGTTCCCATCATGGCAACAGGTGCATCTTGGTAGCTTGGCGTTTATGAATGTAGGCGTAGAGCTTGCTCACGCGAAAAGCGAAGCTTTTAAATTGTAGGTCGTGCTTTAGCGCGAAAGTGAACTGAATTTCAAACAAACTATCGTGTCAACAATCCGTCCTTGGAGCTTGGTTACCTGGTGTTGACTGTCAGGTTCAGCCCAGTGGGTACGGGGAACACGCCTTGTAGTAAGTCTCCATGCATAGAATCTGCGGTTCAGCCCCGTGAGTACGGGGAACACCTGCACTGCAAACTAATTTAGACAATGTAAACCGGTTCAGCCCCGTGAGTACGGGGAACACTAATGGCTTTAGTGACCCCAGCATTATTAACCGCGGTTCAGCCCCGTGAGTACGGGGAACACACTTTCAAACGGGGTGGGGCTTATAGATTCAGACGGTTCAGCCCCGTGAGTACGGGGAACACACAGTCAATGTGGCTTTCTAGCGGGTCTATCACGGTTCAGCCCCGTGAGTACGGGGAACACCAGTGGGTTTATCAGGCTCAGCGTTGATTGTGCGGTTCAGCCCCGTGAGTACGGGGAACACGCGCCAGCTATGTTTGAGTGAGTTAAACAATGCGGTTCAGCCCCGTGAGTACGGGGAACACTTAAAATGTAAAAAGCTAAAATCGCGGGTTTCCGGTTCAGCCCCGTGAGTACGGGGAACACATCCACAAACGCTAAGCCCATAAAAAAACCCGCGGTTCAGCCCCGTGAGTACGGGGAACACACCGACCAAGTGATCAACGTATTTTGCAGCCGCGGTTCAGCCCCGTGAGTACGGGGAACACGGGTGCTATTTTGGTTCACTCTGAAGAACATGCGGTTCAGCCCCGTGAGTACGGGGAACACAGTCCTTACTTCCTGCCCTTGCTAAGTCATGGCGGTTCAGCCCCGTGAGTACGGGGAACACAAAAATAAAATGATTCCAATCCGATTCTGGAACGGTTCAGCCCCGTGAGTACGGGGAACACTGGTATCAGTTTGGCGAATAACAGCAAGCTGACGGTTCAGCCCCGTGAGTACGGGGAACACTTATCAGTGTATAGCGGCCCTGAATTATCCGCCGGTTCAGCCCCGTGAGTACGGGGAACACGGCGAGACAGTAATGGGCTATCGTGGTGTTCCTGGTTCAGCCCCGTGAGTACGGGGAACACCTAAAAATGCAGCCGGTTGACGCATCAACCGGCGGTTCAGCCCCGTGAGTACGGGGAACACTAACCTCTTCTGCCTTCCTAAACCCGCCCGAGCGGTTCAGCCCCGTGAGTACGGGGAACACATACTCATCTTCGTACTCCATGCTTTTTATAACGGTTCAGCCCCGTGAGTACGGGGAACACTTTTATCCGGCCACTTTATTTTTTTAATCATACGGTTCAGCCCCGTGAGTACGGGGAACACGAAAAACCTGTGTTTTATTGTTTGTTTTTAACCGGTTCAGCCCCGTGAGTACGGGGAACACCCTATTGATGCTAGCCCGCAGTATGTGACTACCGGTTCAGCCCCGTGAGTACGGGGAACACAGTTGATGTGATTAAGCTATTCATAATCTACCCGGTTCAGCCCCGTGAGTACGGGGAACACTTGCGTGACGAATAGCAAGCGGGGCGGGAAAGCGGTTCAGCCCCGTGAGTACGGGGAACACATGAGTAGCGCTACAAACCTAACGCCGATTGACGGTTCAGCCCCGTGAGTACGGGGAACACTTAGCGTGTTAGATAGGCGGGTGCTCATGGCCCGGTTCAGCCCCGTGAGTACGGGGAACACATTTTAGCTTTATGCTGTGCGTGTCGGCATGGCGGTTCAGCCCCGTGAGTACGGGGAACACGTTCTGCACGCGTAAGAATCGTGTATGTATCGCGGTTCAGCCCCGTGAGTACGGGGAACACTACATTGTAAATTGCCCGATGTATTACACGGTCGGTTCAGCCCCGTGAGTACGGGGAACACTTTGATAGCCTTTGTCATCCACATAAGCTGAGCGGTTCAGCCCCGTGAGTACGGGGAACACTGATCTTTTGATTAGCTGTCGCTAGGCTAACACGGTTCAGCCCCGTGAGTACGGGGAACACACTTGATCGCGCGGTACGCTCGTTTGCAAATGCGGTTCAGCCCCGTGAGTACGGGGAACACGGCTATACAGGCTATGGCATCAACTTCATCAACGGTTCAGCCCCGTGAGTACGGGGAACACGCCCTTTAAAATCGAACGACAAATAAGGAATGCCGGTTCAGCCCCGTGAGTACGGGGAACACCAGCTTCAAATAGCTCTTTCATTGTCCCCATCCGGTTCAGCCCCGTGAGTACGGGGAACACTCTTTATTTTTTGATGTTGACATCAGATAAACCGGTTCAGCCCCGTGAGTACGGGGAACACACCAACACAAAACCTTGCACCCACGGGTACCACGGTTCAGCCCCGTGAGTACGGGGAACACTCGAATGTTCAACAAAGGCGATGTTGCGCTGCCGGTTCAGCCCCGTGAGTACGGGGAACACACACCTATATTATGTAGACACCTGAGAACGGTCTGGTTCAGCCCCGTGAGTACGGGGAACACTGGCATTGCACGCAAAAACGAATTTAAAGCCGCGGTTCAGCCCCGTGAGTACGGGGAACACCCATGGCTGAATACACTTTATTGTGCTCATTACGGTTCAGCCCCGTGAGTACGGGGAACACTGGTGAGCAGTTTTACCCAGCGTTTGTAAACCCCGGTTCAGCCCCGTGAGTACGGGGAACACTTTTAAATAACTGGTTTCAGCATCAATTAAGCCGGTTCAGCCCCGTGAGTACGGGGAACACTTAATTGAACGTTTAAAGCGCTACCATTTACGCGGTTCAGCCCCGTGAGTACGGGGAACACTAGAATGTTCAACAAAGGCCATGAGCCGCTGCCGGTTCAGCCCCGTGAGTACGGGGAACACCCACAATCATCTCCAAAGTTTTTCATCTAATTCGGTTCAGCCCCGTGAGTACGGGGAACACTTAATGCTGGTATTGAAGGTGGCGAGATTGTACGGTTCAGCCCCGTGAGTACGGGGAACACTTTTGGCAAAGCCAGCAGCGCTAACAGTAAGGCGGTTCAGCCCCGTGAGTACGGGGAACACTTCGGTCACAAAACCACTGTAAATACTCCAGACGGTTCAGCCCCGTGAGTACGGGGAACACTTCTTGCTCTACTTGGCCACTGCGGCTGGCATCGGTTCAGCCCCGTGAGTACGGGGAACACTCTAAAAGTATATGCTTGTTTTTACTAAATAAAAACAGTTAGGTTAAATCTACCAAATTATTAAAGAGCAAAACAGCTATTCTAATGATGATATTTCACTATTTATTGGGGTAAATTTAACGAGCCTTAACCCTTCTAAATCAATCGGCATTCGTGCATTTTTACCATAGGTAATAAAATCAAAACCTGACTCAGTATTAGTTGCCCACGCCATCACCACATTACCTTGCTCGGCAAGTTCATTGACTTGATACCAAATCATCTCTCTGATTTTTCGACCTACATCACCAACGTATACACCTGCACGAATTTCTAATAACCAAACAGCCAACCGCCCTCTTAATCTAGGTGGTACTGCTTCAGTTACAACAACACACATACTCATGATCCACTCCTAATTAGTGCGATGCCCGTCATCGCCAATAGATTCAGGCTCTGGTAGTGCTGGCGGTTGGGCATCTTCATAAGGTTTCGGTGGCGTGATCTCACCAGCGCTTAATACCTCTTCGATTAAAGGAATTAGCCGCTGTAAGGTTCTATCTTTTCGAAATGCTTCTCTGCAAGCTATTCGTACATCACGATCTGGTTGCTTAGAATGCTTGCTAGCCACTTTAAAAGCTGCGGGTACAACCGTGTCAAACTTAATAATGTCTGCAATATCATAAACAAAAGACAGTGGTTTACCTGAATGTAAAAAGCCAATAGCTGGCGCATAACCCGCAGCTAATATAGCCGCTTCAGTAACGCCATATAAACACGATGTGGCAGCACTAATACATTGATTGACTGTGTCGCCAGCTTGCCAATCCTTTGGATTATACTTACGACCTTTCCAATCAATATTATATTGTTTTGCTAGTAACTCGTAAGTTTTACGAACGCGCGCCCCTTCTATACCTCGAAGCTGATCAACACTACGTCGTTCTGGTGCGGCTTCGCCAAAGCGAAGTTCAAACATTTTTCTAACTACTTTTAAACGTAAGGTTTCATCTAGTGCTAGCTTAGCTTGATAAAGTAACTTATCAGATCTTGCGCCTCCTGGCTGCCCAACGGAATAGAGCCGCACACCCGCCTCTCCGACCCAGATCAGCAATGTGCCTGTTGTGGCAGCAAGCTTTACCGCAGCATGACTTATACGTGTGCCAGGCTCGAGTAAAATACACACCACAGAGCCAACGGGTATATGCATTCGTTCGCCGTTAACTTCATCAATAACTACAAATGCGCCATCACGCACATCTATACGGCCCATCGCCACAAAAATCATCGAATTACGATCTTTAATTGGGATTGGTTTAAGCGGAAGAAAAGCCATTATTTTACATCTTTTAAAGTTGTAGCCATCGTTATCGTTGACTGTTGTGCAGCAGAGTTACTAAGTATTCTCATTTGTTTGAGCGTAAAACTATTTAAGCCAGCTTCCTTTTTAAACCCGTCGAATTCGACGGGATTAAAATGTGGATTATTAAGTTGCTCCCAAATATCTAAAAACTCAATGGTGTTACAATTACGCAACCAATTACGTATCAAATCATCAGTACGAGCTGTGTTTTTATATCGAGCAATATCTGTAATATTAATGTACTCAATATCACCTTGTTTAAAAGTAGAAATATCCTTCTCAAGTACTGTTAGTTTCGCAGCCATAACAACTCCTTTTTATGTGTAACATTTTTAAACTAAACGTTACGGATCATCATCAAGCCACATCCCATAGACTTTGCTCGACCAAATCCACAAGCATATTGATTTAAAAATACTGTAGGATCGGTAATAGTTAATATTCCTTGAAAATCGACACTCGAAAAGCGTACATTGTGCCCGGTTCGCTTTTTACTATCATGTTGAGTATAAGACTCAATATTAGGTAAAACATCAAATGATATACCCCATTGTGCCAATCGGTTACTATCTGAGATCCATTGTGTAGCCGCTTGCTCCATCGAAATTTTTAAACCCGCACTATCATTTTTCACATCATTGCTAGCATGTTTTTTGGCATGCATAAGCACATCATGACGGCAACTTTTACCTTTATCGTCAGTAATACACACCGTTGGATTGACTCTTAATTTAAATGCGAGTCTGTCACCTATATTTAATTTCGGCATAAACGATTTAGTATGCACGTTAAAAATAGTGTCATTCGCAATAGGTTTATTCAGTGATAAAACAAAAAATTCAGGCCGCCCATTTATTCCTTCTTCTTGGCGATAAATAAAATTTCGCTGATTATCTTCAGGAAATAATTGCCAAAGTAACTGGTGAGACGCATAAACACCATTACTTGCAAGTTTAGTTAATTCAGCAGCAGACTGAGTTGTAGTTAATAATGTAACTTTACTAAGAAACATCTGCGCCTCCTTCTAGCTTATTTTCATGATTTTCTTTTAATGTAATTTGATGCATGACTCTTTGCTTAAATTGCCAACGATCTCGGCTAATAGGTTCATCCCAAGGCTGGGTTGTTATAACCCCTTGTTCAATAAACTCGCTCTTTTCACCTTCCCAAAAATAACTTACCCAGCCATTAGCGTTTAATCGTATTCGTTCTTCATTATTAAAAAACTCTTCTTTTTCGGTAGCTAATAATGAAGGAAAATCGGTGTCAAGTGCCTGTTTTAACCTTGTTGTTTTAACAATTTTTGGCATCATTGGCGCTGCCAATGGACAGGATTTACGTCCTAAACTCAACAAATATACAGGGGTTTCAAGTGCTTTTTTTAGTTGCTCAAGTGTATGAACTGCATCGGATGTTAAATAAATCGAGATGATCCACACACCATCACACCTATAGTCTCTGCTCGATAAAATAGTATTTAATTTATCTTCTGATAATTCACTTTTGCGTGTTCTATGCACTACTTTATTTTTATAACTTGGTACCTGTGTTGTATGATAATCACGCATTAAACTAGTCGGTACAGTTTGTTTTACTGCTATATTCACACTAGTTTGTAGTGCTTGCAGTCGTTCCGCCTGCTCTCGCTTTATCCCTAAAGCAGCACCAAGCAAGCCCAAAATAGCTGAACGTGTAGGTTGCAAGCCAGTGAGCCTATCACCTCCAACAGCGGCTTGTCCCCAACTTGCTAAAGGACCATATAAACGAAAGACTAAATATTCTTTCATAACTTTCCCCTTAGCTTGCGACAAACTCTAATAGTTCTGCAAGTGTACCCTCACCCGTTATTACATTGAATTGATAACGTTCATCCGCACAGTTACCATAAACTTTATCAAAATTTCTTACTTGATCTTCTAACGCTTTTATTGCTGCCGTCGCTTGATCTTGGTCGTTTACTGGCTTTAAAAAAGCCACAGATAAATTACGTGGCTGCTGTGCGCCTTTTTCTGCTAACGCAAAACTTGCATACGCTTGTGAAGCAAAACTATTTTGCTTACCTTTAGGGCTTACCGTAACAGTGGCTTCAACTAGGGCTTTAATAGCTCTATTTGCTAACGCTTCATCACCATTTAGGTTGTCAATTAGTTGTGTTTTATTGATACAAACATTACTGTAAAACAAAGCGGCTGCAAAACCTGCTTCGCCAATATGCGCAGAACCAGAATCAGTTTTACCATCATTTAAATCATCAACAGCAGTAAAATAATCATCTTCTATCACAACGCTGTGTACACTCAAGGCATGAGCAACTTGGCAAGCTGCATCAATATTAAATTCAGGACTAGAAGCAAGCATTCTTCCAAACAGAGCAATATCTACCGCTGTACTCTCATTTTTAAGTAACTTTAATTCATCACTATTAGGTGCACGACTTTCCTGCGCTAATATATTAACTAAAGTCAATGCTGCATCTTTTTCTGTTGGGCTAATATGAGCAAGTTGTTCAATTTCGAGTTCTTCAAATGGCTTTTTTTTGTCTGCTTTTTTACTTTTACCAAATACCCCCGCGATTTGAACTGCCCATTCTTTAGCCTGCTTTTCAGCTACGCCTTCTGCAAGTAATGCATTATAAATGTCTACCCCGAAGCGTTTGGTACGTATACCAATATGCCCCGACATAGCAGTTTCAAAAGTATCTGAAACACGCCAGTTACGCTTTAAACTTTGTGAACTAATACGTAAGCGATCAAAACCACCCATCTTGGCTATTTTTGGACGCCCTAAATCATCACGGTTTAAGTTTGACGGTGGGTATGATGTTAATAAATGAAGTTGAATAAATTGGCTCATAGTAAAATCCTTAAATTGTTAAAATTATTTATAACTTGCAGCGGCGCGGTAGTAATCCATCGCCCACTGTACAGAAACACGTTTGCTAGGTTGGTTTGGTCGTGTGCCATAATGCTCAGCAAACCACCGCTCAATGTCTTTAGCTAATGCAGTTACCGCCACTTCCCCTTTTACTTGCTGTAGAATTCGACGTAAGCGACGTACAAAATCATCCGGTGATTTGGCATTTTGTAATTGTGAAAAACGTAACTCACTCACCACTGATTTTTCACCTTCGTTTTTTTTGCCCGCAATGGTCGCTAACTTCTCTTTACTATTATTTTTTACTTGCACTAAAGCAGCAACAATCGCGGCAAAACATTCAATTTTTTCAGGACTTGCGGTTGCTATAAAATTCTCTGGTAAGCTCAACCACAAAGCTCGAAAACCATCACTAAGCATGACTGAATCTATGTTGTCGCAGCGTTTTAATTTTGCTTTATGAGCAGTGGGCGCTGGTGTTATACCTTTTTCTCGTAATTGTTCATTAGATAAAAACATACTTTGCCACCAACGTAATATGGCTATTTCTATTGTGTTATCCATCAAGCTAGCTCCTTATTAAATTCAATGTTATGGTTTGCGATAAAGGCTTTAATATCTTTCCCCCCGAATAGCCAACCAGCTAACTGCTGTCTTGCTTTAATGCGTTTTGCCATTGACTTTTGATTACCTAATTCAGATAACGCATATTCATCAAACAAATCTAAGCAGATAATACGCAGTGAACTTAACCACGCTTTCGCTTGTTCTGGTTGAAGGGTATAAATTTGTTGTTCAGTATTCTCTACAAGCTGTGCCACAGCAGTAAAAAATACTGATTCAGTACGCTGCCAAAAAGTCAAATCGATAAATGATGTATCACCTTTAACATCTGAAGGAACCTCAAACCAGGCCGATTTTATTTGCGAACGGCAATGCCATAATGCGTTATTACTTAACGTTTGTAGTTGCTTGATTTGCCTTAACACGTTGTCATGCTGCTCGGGTAAAACAGGAAAAACAGGAAAGTTATTTGCATACCAACAACGCGCTTTCATATTATCCATGTCATATGCAAATGCCCATAATTGAGAAATTTGCTGATGTGTTTCTTCAAACATATTACTAATAGAATAATAATGGTTAACCACAGCCGCACAGCGCTGACCTTCTTCATTACTTGTAAAACTTAGTAACTCCCATATTTTATATGTAATGCCACCAGGCTGGCCTTTTGCAGATAAATGTTCTTCATCAGGCTTTTTAGGATCCCATTTATAAGGTGTTAACGGGTGAGACCACGTACCAGAATAATTTCCACCATAATTTTGTGTACGGTATGTAGATACTGTTTTTTGAGTGAATAAACCAGATATCTTGCAAACAGCTTCAGTACTAGTAACATCTAGGCGAATACGCCTTGGCATTGCCCAGAACATATGCAAAGGATGCACATCATCTTGGTAAATTTCACTGCCTTTTTTCTCGCTGGTTTTGGTTTTAGCTAACCAAGGAAATACACTACCATCAGTAAAATCAGGGACTGGGTAACGCCAATGCTCTAAATTAATAATATTTAACCAAAGCTTATGCCATAACGTTGATTTTGCGGTTGAAGGCATGATTAATGTAGTTAAAGGCCCACCACCACGCAAGCCTACTCGGTGACCTGAGCCCCCCGAAGGGGCATTAATTTGTAAGGTAAATAATGCTAAGACAGCCATTTCTAACGACATTACCTCACCAATACCACGTTTTATAAAGTGATCTGTATTTAATTTAAGGCCATTAGCACCAGGCGCTTCTATTAATAAACCAGCCACCGTTGTGGGTTTTGCCGTTGCAAGCTCATCATAGTCTTGCATAAACAATGGACCATCACCTTCCACATTAAATGCATGTTCAACTTTTTTAAATGCCTCTTGTAACTCCTGCTCACTTGGTGGTTTTTCATAACAGTCAATCCATTCATTCTCATCTTCTGGTGCAAATACAGTTTGTAATAAGCCAATAGCAAACTGATAAGCAGCCCCCTGAAAGTCAGCTCTTGGCAGAGCAAAGTCAATAACGTTATTCCTACAAATAGCGCTCATTGGTAACACTTGCTCTGTGCCATCTATTAACTTAAAAGGCAACCATGGGTTTTGTAAAATATTCACATTTATTCCTTCGGTTTAATTTATAAATAGGGCATCCATTCCCTTAATTTACCTTAACGATTCCAGTTCGCTTGAATACAGTTAGAAACTTCGTTTGCTAAATTGTACCAATATGCTTCATTTTTTACTGAATCAACAATAATAAGCGAATCATTTTCATCCATATTACCCCAAACATGTTTAGCTGCTTGCTCTGCATTAAACTGAGAATTAACATACCAAATAGAACCTTGTATGTGCGCCCAGCCTCCTAAAGACTTAATAGACTTTATTACAGCATCATAATTTTGGCCTGTAGCATGTAAATCATATGAAACAATTAAATTACTTAACATCTTTAATACCTTTTTGATGAGGCTGTAAAAAGCTGCGACAAACATTGCCTACAACATCGAAACCACTTATCATCAATTTTCCAGACTGGCGCTTGTGGGGGTGGTTTACTGCCTCTACTTGCTCCACCCATTTGCATTCGACAGTTTAAAGATTAAACAGAAAGCAAGACCAAGTCAATAAATAAAAGCTAACTGATTAAATCTCTTAATTTGTTTTTTACTAAATTTATACTCAATTGATTAATCTAGATTAAAAATGAGATATACTTTTTAAGTTCTCAAAATTTTTGAGTTGAACCGCTAACTGATTAGATCTCGCATGAGAAAATCAGGTGTTCCCCGCTATAGCGGGGATATCTTCTCACTAAATCCTGTGATTGGGTGATAAGTAAAATTTGTATCAAGTTCTGGTAACCATACCTGCATATACTGCAAATATTTATGTTGCTGATAAAGATGCTCTAATGCCGGTTGTAAATGCTCTGGTATTAGTATCAATTTGTCGGCATATTTGTTCTTCGATAATTTGACAGTACTTAGTTGTACTGCAAATTTTTCATCATCCACCCAAGGAGTTAAATTACCTTTTTCATCTTGCTTGAGTAATAACACCTCTACAGTTTCAATGTCGCTGAACCGCGTACTAATATCAGTAATATCTTCATGCCATGCATTCGCACTTTGATCGCAATAACCAAACTGTTGCCACTGTAATAAATTTGCTTTTGCTTTATGTGCTTTTGCACGCTCTGCTGCAAAGAGTTCATTTTCTTGATGGGTTAAACTTTCTGGAATTTGTAAAAGTGCCTCATCACTATAAACAGCTTCAATAAGATCTCTTGCTTGCTCTGGCATCCGAATAGCGCCTAGATCTAGTAACTTTCGCAACCCTAGCCATAAACGTCCTGCAGAGCGGTAAACATATTGGGTATTGATGAATGATTTACTTAACCAGTCTCCTGAGGGTGTGTCTGTATATTCTGGTGCATGAATATACAGCGTAGGTTGTTGACGGGTGTCAATAATACCAGCTTGATAATGGCCCATTTTATCACGAGTATGGCGATGCAACCGGCCTGTACGCTGAATTAAATCATCAATCGGACAAATATCTGAGATCATGACATCTGCGTCTGCGTCTAAACTTTCTTGAAATACTTGTGTAGCAATAAGAACTTTGCCACAGCGTTGTTCACCTGTGCTCGTTTTACCAAAAACCTCTAACACTTTGTTTTCTATATCTTTACGATCTGCTAACACAAAGCGACTATGAAATAAAATACACTGCTGCGGATTGCCTAAATGAGCTTGTAGTTGTTGAAAAGCTTGTAAAGCGTCATCAACTGAGTTTCTCACCCAAACAACACATTGATTTTGTGCAACTGCATTAAGGATTGTATTGATACATTCATCAACACAAGTTAGATGCTCTACTAATACTTCACGGCTGACATCAGAACGACTTGCCAAAGGCTTTTCAAAAATTAGTTTTTCACAATTCAGATTAACATTAGTAGCTAAAGGAAATGAATCTTCAGTTAAAGCCTTTGGCTTATGTCCTGATGTAGTAAGCCAAATATTTGCAAGTCGTTGACGCTGCTTTAACGAAAGGGTTGCCGTTAACAAAATTGCAGAGCCACCTTGATGTAAGTGTAATGCTAATAAGCTTTCTAATAACTCAAACATATACTCATCGGCTGCATGTACCTCATCAAAAATGAGTACCTTTCTATTTAAACCTAAGAGCCGTAATGATTGATGGCGTCTAGGTAGGACAGCAAGTAACGCTTGATCGATTGTGCCAACGCCGACTGGCGCTAACAAAGCTTTTTTTCGTGAATCAGCTAGCCATTGATTACACTGTGCGGTAGCAGTGCTGTCGGTATGATGATAATTTTTATCTTCATATTTTGATGTAAATTTAGCGTCTCTTACAGCATCACTAAATACATCATTCATTTCTCTAGCACCGTGGGCAAGTACAATACTGGGTTGTTTATCGCTAGTACTATCCAACATTTGTAAATAGTGTTTTGCAACACGAGAGAACATAGCATTAGACGTTGCCATTGTTGGTAAACCAAAATAAAAACCATCTGCACTGCCCACAGCCATCAAACGATGTGTTAATGCAAGAGCTGCCTCTGTTTTACCAGCCCCGGTGACATCTTCTAAAATAAATAATTGCGGACTGTCATCAAGGTCTACTGTTTCCGCCCAATGCTGCAACGGTGTGGGTGTATAACCAAAGTGTTCCTGAATAGAAATAAAAGGTTTAACTAAAGGTGCTTTATCTAAATCGGTTGAACTGACAGCTTTAGCTGCTGTTCTTTGCGCTATTTCCCAATAATCACTTAATGTTTCAGCTTTTGATTTATAGGTGAAAAATTGACGATCGGAGCCTATCCAATCGGCTAGAACCGCAATTCCTGCAATTTGCCAGCTAACTAATTCCAATTTTCTGCGCCATGATTTTGAAGCTAATTTTTCGACAGGAAACTCAAGCGTTAACACTTGAACGAGATCTTGATAAAACTCTCTCACCGCTAATAGATTTTGTTCTTCAGTAAAGGATTTTATTGATTGTGGGTCCTGCTTATTTATTGGCTCCCCGTGATGACCAAGCATGCAATTCATTAGCACCATTAAGTTTTTTGAAATATCAGCGTGAGTACGACGATTAAACTCATCAATACCTAAAACAAATGTAAAAAAATCTTCTAACAATGTATTCCAAAAATATAACCCCATTCTATCGTGCCGATACTTTTTTCCATCGTAATCAAAACATGATTCAATACTTAATAACTCATCATTGGGTGCGCTATAAAGTTTTTGAAATGCAGATGTAAACTTTCCTAAGTCATGTAAAGCCAATAAAAAAACTAATAAACTCTGGAGTTGTTTTGGTGTTATTTCCAAAAACTCTGCAAGCTCTTTAGTTAGTGGTTTTTCTTCTGCGAGTAAAACTTTGCCAACCGCTGCCACATCCAAACAGTGGTACACCAATAAATGATAATCAGCGCCACTCTGTAGCGGATCTTTTTTCGCTTTTCCCCAATATTTAAAATAACTTGGAATTCCCATAATTTATGTTCCTTGATGGCTATTTATTAACCCTACGCTTGCTAGATTAATTCAACAACACTGTACATTTATCACCTGCTGATCTTTTACGCATGTTTTAAATCACCATTCCATATAGGGTTTTAGTGCCTCTAAACATTCTGGGCTTAAAATAATTTGCTGGGCTTCGGGTTTTGCTTGGTAGCTGTCTAGATGTAATTGCTTTAACAAGTAGAGTAATAATGCGGCGCGTACGTTTATTGTACGTTGGTAACGGCCATTGACCTGCTTGGTCATTTGATGATCGAGGGCGATAATATGGGCGCGCTCTGGGGTTAAACGAGGATCAGGTTCAATAACAACGTCTAATTGTGTTTGCCATAATGTGTCGTGACTTTGGTCATATTCGGCATCACCTTCAAATTCATATTCGCCATTAAAACGGGTGAGTACAAAGTCTCTGAAGTCGCGATTTTTCTCGCAATAGGCGCGTACATGCCAGCGCATACCATCAAACACTAGATTATGCGGGCTGATGATCCTAGCTTCAAAGTCAGGGCTCGACACCGATGCGTAACCTACATCCACTCTTAATTGGCTATTAAGTGCTTGTAATACACCCCGTACTTTTTTAGGGGCAATATCAGCAAGTGGTGAATTGAGCCAAGTGAACTGCTGCAAACTGACGGTATCTTCACTTTGCTTGGCGATTTTTAAGTACGCACTTAGGTCTAACTCATTTAAGCATGGGTTAAAATATTCAGTCGCTTGATAACCTTTAAGCGAACTATTGTAGCGTAAGAAATCGGGGTGAAACCTAACGTAATCTTGAATGATGTTAGAAGCACTTGAACGACTAATAGCAAAATGTTTTTGCAAGTGGTTGGTCGTTAACCGCCCTTCCCAATGTACGATTAGTTCAATAAAGTGAAAACGACGTTGGCAAATATAATCAAATTGTGGGGTCATGCATTCCCTGCACTATTTATTTTTATTGTTGTTAACATAAGTTATCAGAAAAACTATTGTTTACAAGCAGAATTCCTTTTCTGCGTGAATGGTTTGTTTTAGATCAAAAATTAAACATACTTTCGAGCGCGGCTTGAAAAGATGCTGGCATATGGCGTTTGTCTAAAATCCGATCGTTTAGCTCTTCTTTGAGTAATTTTACGGTTGTGCAATAGCCTAAGCGCTCTGCAATTTCATCACATTCATTATTTAAAGCTGCTATATGGTTTGCAAAGTTTTCTTTGATCTGTGCTTTACTACGGCCGTTAAACTTGCGCCATACCAGTGTATGTTCATCGTTGCCTTGTTTTTGCCTGCGATGAAGCGCATTTAACTCAGCTATTTTATTTTGCAGTAACGGTACTAGGTTTGCTTTGGTTTCTTCGTCAAAGTCTACATCGTCATCAAAATGCGTTATATAAAGCTGCAATAAGGTAAAGCCGTCTTTTGCTTTGCGTGCTTCGCCGAGTTGTTGCATTAACTGGTGTTTTTCAGCTTTTTTTGCTGGATCTGGCTCTTTATCGGGGTGCAATTTTGACGCTAAACGTTTATACATTTTGTTTAATTGCGAACTCTTAAAGAGTTTTTCTAATTTTGAGTTTGTCTTTTGTTGTTTAATTTCATCACGATCAAAATGTTCATATTGGTCAAAAAAGTCATCCCAATCTTCATCATCATCGCTATACGCATCGCCGGTATTAAACGCTTCATCAGCGCTGTTTGGCTCATGCTCTGTGTTATCACCCAAGCCTTGTTCATCTAAGTGTTGATAAAGCAGTTTAGGATCAAGCGTAATTTCCTTTAATTGTTCATCGGTTAATTCTAAACCAGGAAAATCTTGCTGTAGCATGGCCCTGAACATATTCAACTCAGATGCGGGGATCTCGTTTACCGCGGCTTGGTTGTGCTTATCCAGCTGTGAGCGAAATGTATGTGATATTGCTGCTATATCTATGTCACCTGTAAACGGGTGATTTGATAGATAATCTAAATCTGCATTTATCCAATCCACCAGTTCACTTCGCTGCTCAACAGTTAAGCTCTTACGGGGAATAAATTGACTTAAATGAATAACTTGCTGTGCAATCATCTGTGCTTGATACTGCTCATGCGGCTCTACTTGTTCTTTGAACTGAGTAAATAAACCTTGCTTTTTAGTATCAAAATTAGCGTTGCGCTTAGTGTGTTTTTCTATGCGTTGCCATAATAGTTCTAACTCAGAGCTTGGCTTTGCTGTGGTTGATTGTTTTACATTTTGTAAAAAAGTAGTGTTTGCTTTCATAGCGGCTCATTTATGCAAATATATACTTACATACTAACATTTTATCCTAGCACTAAAAAAGACGCCTTGACCGATTGTGCTCACAGCTGCGCGGGCGTTTCTGCTATTCCTTGTATATCGGCTTGTAAAATAAATACAGCACCGCTGTAGGGATATTGTGTTAATACCTCAGGTTCAAGACCAATACGGGCGGAGGTAACGGCGATGGTTGTTAGATCATCGCCAAAAAAAGTGAGGCTGGTGATCCTAGGTGCGGGGAGTCGATAAAAATGCACAATAGTGCCATTTTCACAAAAACGATAAAGGCCATGACCATTCCATGACGCGACCCATAAGTGATTGTCGTTATCGACTGTCATGCCATCGGGAAAACCCATTGTTTGGTCAAATTTTACGAATACGCGCTTGTTGCTAAGCTCACCTTGGGCATTTAAATCAAACTGATAAATAGTCTGAGTTGAAGATTCTGTTGAATAAAGTGTGCGACCATCTTTACTAATTGCAGGGCCATTACTGATCACATAATTGCTATCAACTTTTTGCAAGCTTTTACCATTGCCAAGTCGATACAATGAACCCACGTTTTGTTGCTCAAGCTTATCCATAGTGCCGAAGAACAGGTTGCCATGGCGATCGGTTTTGGCATCATTTAAACGGTTACCTTGCGGCTCATTTAGTTGGCAATACAGCGATGTTCTTTGCAGGGTGTTGCTATCGAGGTAATAAATGGCATTTTCAAACCCAGCGATAAGCTGTTGATCGTGGGTTTCCATCAACCAACAGATAGACTCAGGCATTTGCACTGCCTGTAATGTTTGCTGTGTGCAATCAAAGCGATACAGAACTTTGCTTAAAATATCAACCCAAAACAAGCAGTTAAAAGTACGGCTGAAATATGGCCCTTCGCCAAGTAAGCATTGGCATGGGATGATCATTTTTATTGCGTTAACTGCCATGAAAACCTAACTTAAAAGCACATAAAGGCCGACTATATTAACGGTGAATAAAAATAAGTGCTAGACCTGAAAAACTGGCGACCAAAATAATGAGTATCCGTGTGGCTTTTTCGTTGATGCTATTATTAACAAAATACGAGGCTCCCCAGCCAATTAATATTGCTGGTAAGCACTTTAAAAATAATACAATATCTTGCATATCAGCGGAGCCTGTTACTAATAAAGCAATGATGCCGAACAGATTGATAAACACAAAAAAAATACTGAGATTTGCTTTAATTTTATCTTTATTTTGTGCTTGGTAAAGCAGCCCCATCGGCGCGCCGCCTGCTGAGGTGGTGGTGCCAATAAAACCTGATGCAATGGAGGCAACAAGGTTTGATAGCATAGTTAATTTAGGCGACCAACCTGTTAAAGACAGGCCGACAGCAAGTAATAAACAGCTACCTAATAGCAGCCGATATTGCTCAGAATCTACATAGACCATAACAGCAGCGGCACTAAGTACACCAATAGCTCCGCCAAAAATGGAATAACCAGTTTGTTTGACATCAATTGCGCCGCGGTGCTTTATTGTCAGTAATGCGGTGATCAACAACGCGTTGAGGATCATAGGCGCGGGCACTAGCTCTGGCATTAGCCAATACAGAACTGGTACGCAGAGTAACCCTAGCCCAAAGCCAATTACGCACTGTAAACATGCGCCAATTATCAATATAAAATAAACGAGTACAATATCGGGCAACGCCTTTCTACCTTTTAAGCTGGTTTTGACTAATATACAGCCAACAGTATTTTAATATTATAATATTATTACCAAAAGGTAAATTTTTTTATTCGTGTTAGGTCCAACCGGCATCAACAACAAGTGATTGTGCTGTCATCATTTTACTGTCATCGGCTGCTAAAAATAATGCCGCATTAACAATATCATCAGCTTGTAATGTTTCATTAATACATTGGTTATGCCTAACATCTTCAATCATTTCTGGTGTTAACCAATGGGTAATTTGCCGCTCAGTCATCACCCAGCCAGGTACTAAGGTATTGATACGAATATTATCTTTGCAGTATGTTGCCGCTAATGAGCGTGTCAGCCCCTCAATACCCGCTTTTGCTGTGGTGTATGCTGGCATACCAGTTTGTTTGATCCGCCAACTCACTGACCCCATATTTATAATACTACCACCACCAATGCGTTGCATTTGTGGTGCCACAGCTTGTGCAGAGAAAAAACACGGGCGAAGGTTCACAGCAAGTTTATCATCCCAATATTCAACACTCATTTTATCGGCAACATGGCGCGTGTCGTCAGCAGCATTGTTGATCAACACACTGATTTCGCCTTGTGTTTTACCGGTCGTTTCAATGGCTGCTTTTAATTGCTCAATATCACGCAGATCACAGTAAATATAGAGTGGATCAAAGCGATACTGCCCTGCCAACTGTGCAACGAGCTTGTCGCCTTGTTGTTTGGCAATATCAATAAAAGTCACTTTTGCATGCTGCTCGCAAAAGCGTTTTACCATTATTTCACCAATGCCTGTGGCACCGCCGGTAATAAAAACACTTTTACCAGCTAGGCTTGGATAACGTGTTATTTGTGTTGTTGAAGCTGGCATGATTTCCTTAAATATTAAGATAATTCATTAATAAACGCGGCTATTTTGATACCTTGCTTGACTGTTGATCAGCAATTTCTTTTTCAACTATTTCTTTTTCAATGAATGACATCGCTTCGTCAATCATATAGGTCATCATATTTTTAGCGCGTTCAGGCTCACCATTTAAAATTGCTTGATACACTTTAAAATGCTCATCAGCAATCGCTTTTTTACTGCCTTTGGCTGGTGTTGTATGCTGAATACTGACATTTAACGCGGTGCGAATAAAGTCGCGTAATTGGAAAAAGAACCGATTACCACTGGCAAATAAAATAGCGGTATGAAAAGACAAATCAGCTTCGTGAATTTCACCATCGGGCGCATCTGCAGCTGCTTGCATATTATCAAGTGCAAGGGCTATTTCTGCAATCGCGTCTTTATCTGCACGCCTTGCCGCGAGTGCCGCCGCTTGTGGCTCAATCGCTAAACGCACTTGTAAAAATTCTTTTAATACATACAGTGATGGGCTGCTTTCGAGTAGCCATTTTAATACACTGGTATCATATAAATTCCACGTATTTGCAGGCTCAACACGAATGCCTTGGCGTGGTCGTGATGATATAAGTCCTTTTGCCGCAAGCATTTTTACAGCTTCACGAACAGCAGTACGGCTAATACCATACTCTTCACATAATTTTGCTTCTGTAGGTAAACCTGATTCCGCTGTGTAGTGGCCATTAATGATGGCTTTACCGAGCTCATTGGTTACCTGTTGTGACAAATTTAAATTTTCAATGCGTGCCATAAACAAACAGTTCCTTTAAAAATACTTATTGTATGATACTACTATAATTTTCCTGCGTCATCTTACAAATCACTTACCAAGATTAATGTAGGGTCATTTTCGTTCATAAAGTTCTTTAACTTATAACCACACTATTTTTAACAAATATCTTTCATTTAACTTATTTGTATTATAATATTTTTATTACACACAAATTTACCGAAGTCGATTTCGGGCTTAAATGGAATCAAAGATGATCGAATTAAGTACACTAGACTGGCTGGTGCTGGCAGGATTTTTTGTCTTGTTGTTAGCCGTTGTCGTCGTCTCAATGAGGCAAAAAGAAGAAGATACTACAGATTATTTTTTAGCGGGTCGTAATGCTAGTTGGTTAGTGATTGGGGCGTCAATATTTGCCTCCAACATTGGCTCTGAGCATTTAGTTGGTTTATCCGGCGCGGGTGCACAATCAGGTATGGCGTTAGCGCACTGGGAAATGCAATCGTGGATAATATTATTACTTGGTTGGGTCTTCGTACCATTTTATTGGAGTAGTAAAGTTTATACCATGCCGGAGTTTTTAGAGCGCCGCTTTAACTCCAAATCGCGTACTTTCTTGTCGGTTATTTCCCTGATCAGTTACGTACTCACTAAGGTCGCGGTTACCGTTTATGCTGGGGGGATTGCTTTTAAAACAATCCTAGGTATCGAGAGCATTTGGGGCATTGATTTTTTCTGGATCTCCGCCATTGCCTTAGTGGTGATCACCGGTATCTACACCGTACTTGGTGGTATGAAAGCGATAATGTGGACATCAGTATTACAAACGCCGGTGCTGATCATCGGCTCTGTGGTTATCTTAGTCGTTGGTTTAGATAAAGTCGGTGGCTGGTCAGAAGTTGAGCGTTTAAATGATGTAAATATGCATTTAATTCGCAGCGCCTCTGATACAGAGTTTCCATGGCCGGGCATCATTTTTGGTTCATTCATCATTGGTTTTTGGTACTGGTGTACCGACCAATATATTGTACAACGAGTACTGTCAGCGAAAGGCATTAAAGAAGCGCGTCGCGGTACTATGTTCGCAGGTTACTTAAAGTTACTGCCTATTTTTATCTTTTTAGTACCAGGGATGATCGCTTACGCATTAAAAGCAAAAGGCATTATTAGCTATGATAGCGCCGATCAGGCATTTCCAACATTAGTTGCAGAGCTACTCCCTTCTGGTGTTAAAGGCATTGTAATTGGTGGTCTTGTTGCCGCATTAATGAGCTCGTTAGCCTCGTTATTTAATTCGTCAGCCACCTTATTTACTATCGATTTTTATAAAAAGTTCAAACCTGAATCAAGCGAAAAACACCTGTTAAAAGTAGGCCGTTTGGCAACCGTTGCAATTGTTATTTTAGGTTTATTGTGGATACCTATTATGAGCTTAATTGCAGACGTACTGTATGAATACCTACAAAGCGTGCAATCACTGATTGCCCCTGGTATTGCTGCCGTATTCTTACTAGGTTTATGCAGTAAACGTATCACCCCCGCTGCTGGTTTTGCTGGCTTAGTGTCTGGCTTTGTACTGGGTATGATCCGCTTAGTGTTACTGCCATTTAAAGATAGTTTAGCTGGTTCGCCATTGGCGTGGATCACCGATATGAACTGGTTATATTACTGTATTTTACTGTTTGTAGTGGTTGTGGTGCTGATGATAGTAGTGAGTATTTTCACTAAACCTGCCAGTGATGAACAGCTTAAAGGCTTAACTTTCTCAAGCCTTGATAAAGCAACATTAAAAGAAGTCGCTGCTGGCTTAGATAAATGGGATTACATTCATACCGCTGGGATCATTGGTATCACTGCGTTTATTTACTACCGCTTCTGGTAAAAATTAATTGTTCCCACGTTTATGGGGGGTGTTATCACCCCCCTTTTTTTGCACACAGATAAAGACACTCATTAATCAGGCTATTTAGCTTCCTCTTGTATTGTTAGCCTCGATGCCGATTGATGAATAATCAAATAAGAGGTAATGATGAACACACTGCTTAAAATTGCATCTATAAGTTCTCTGATATTACTCAGTAGTTGCTCAACTAAAACACCCCAAACCAGCGTACATGCTCGCTATGTACCAGAGCGTATGGACGACTTTGCGTTTGAAAATGACAAGGTTGCCTTTCGTGTTTATGGCCCTGCTTTAACAGACTCCGCTGAAAACAATGGTACGGACTGTTGGTTAAAACGGGTTGATTACCCGATTGTTGATAAGTGGTATAAAGGCCATGAGCAAGGTATTTCGTATCATGAAGATCATGGCGAAGGTTATGATCCTTATCATGTAGGTACTTCCCTTGGTTGTGGTTCCATTGCGCTTTGGGATACTGAGGCAAAAACCACAGATAAACTTATTCAGCCAAATGTCTACACAGATTATACAATAATAGAAAAGTCCGCCGATAAAGTGGTTTTTGAATTAACTTATCACTACAACACTAAAAATATTGATGAGATCAAACGCATCACCCTTGAAAAAGGCAATCAGTTTTATAAAGCCCAAAGCCAATTTAGCCAAAATGGCCGCACGGTTAATCGAAATTCAACGCGATGATGGCACTTGGTCAATGGGATTATTAGGCGGAACAGAAGGTTACCCAATAAAAGAAACCAGCGGTACGTCGTTTTATGCGTATGGTATTGCATGGGGTATTAACCAAGGTTACTTAGATAAAGCCACTTACCGTCCAGCGTTAATGAAAGCATGGCGCGCCTTGGAAAAGTCAGTCACTGATGAAGGCATGCTTGGCTTTGTCCAACCTGTAGGCGCCGCTCCCGGTGATTCATTCCCTGATTACACAGAAGTTTACGGTGTGGGCGCATTTTTAGCCGCAGGCACAGAAGTCTATAAATTATTAGACAGTGAAGAAGCTAAAAAAAACTCGCAAATAACCCCGTAAAAACCTTAATGTATAACGCGGGCTGGTGTTGGTTCCAAGACCCCCGCGCTATTATCCAAGACGGAAAACTTGTTATTGGCAGTGTTGCTGGTAACGGCATTGGTATGCAGCAGTAGGTGTATATGATCTCGACAATAAGCAACTTTTAGGGCGCACCACATTAAAAGCTGATTTTGATCATGACGATCATAACTCACCGGTTTTTTATACCCGCCCAGATGGCAGTCTATTAACTGTGTATGCCCGCCATAATAGTGAAAAAGTGCATTATTACCGTATTTCAACGTCATCCGATTTTTTAAATTGGGGCGAAGAAAAAACCATACCAAGCCCCGCCAACGTTACTTACATGAACTTGTATAACCTGTCAGGTGAAAAAACACTATATAACCTTTATCGTGGTATTGATTGGAACCCTACTTATGTAACATCTAAAGATGATGGTGCAACGTGGGACGATGAACACCTCCATTTAATTCAAAATGAAGTACCAAGTGTGCAACGACCGTATGCTCGCTATGCCGGAAATGGCAAAGACACCATTGGCTTATCGTTTACCGACGCTCACCCGCGTGATTTTGGTAACAGTATTTATTATGCTGAGTTTCGTGATGGCAATTTCTACAACGTTGATGGGAGCTTTATTAAAAACTTGAAAAAAGACGGTCCACTTAAGCCCTCTCAAGCGAAAAAGATATTTCAAGGTGGCGGCGGTGATTTTCGTGGCCATGACTTAAGCGTCGAAAAAAGCGCATGGACCAGCTCTGTCGCATTTGATGATAAAGGCTATCCACATATCGCTTACACGTATTACCTAAGTAACCTGAACCCTGGATAATAAATCTATCTCCAGCGGCTACTTTTAACGCTAACTGCGTTGAATTTACTTGCAATAGGCTAGCTATTGACGCGTAAATTCGCCTTGTTATCACTAAAAGTCTCCGGCTGGAGACTGAGAAATATATTTGTTATTTAATATCAATACATAAGTACATCTCTTAACCAGAGTTCAGGTTAAGTAACCAAGATCAGCGTTATCGCTTAGCGTCATGGGATGGCAATAAATGGCACGACCGAGAAGTGGCTTTCGCTGGAAGCCGTTTATACGACCGAGAAGCAAGTTATACAGGCCTTATAGCGGTTGATCCGGTTGATCCGAGTGATCCAACGCATCTGGTTATTTCAAGCAATGTAAATCCGACTACGGGTAAATCGCTCGCGATGCCGCATCAAATATTTAGCGCACGCGTAGCGCTGGATGATGATACTAAAAGTATCCAGTGGCAACAGTTAACGCATGATAAAAACAATGAAAATTTACGCCCTATGATTGTCAATTCAGATAAGCATAAAGTCATTATGTGGTTACAAGGTCAATATAATAGTTGGACAGACTATTATTTAGATGCTGTGGGAATTATTGTTGAATAATAGCCCCTTAAATTATTGATTAAAATGGGAGCCAAGGCTCCCATTTACATTTGTGTTAGTCTGGTTTGTCAGGTGATAAAACCGGAAAGCCATTTTCATCCCATTCAATAATACGTGCACGCGCATGGCGGTTTGGATCTGTCAGTGGTGTACCTTGTAACTCTTTATAATCGCGGCTGTGGTAAATTAATAAATCGGTGACACCATCCTCTGCTTTTACAAAGCTACTGTGACCAGGACCAAAGCGCCCTACTTTTTCGTTACTAGCAAAAATCGGCTGCTGCTTTTTATGCCAGCTTGCAGGGTCGAGTAAATCGGCATCAGCATCGGCCCATAATAAACCCATCGCGTAACGATGATCAGTCGCACTGGCAGAATACGTAAGTAGCACTTTCCCCTCACGGATCATCACCGCAGCGCCTTCATTAACCTTATAGCCTTGCACTTCCCAATCTAGAGTAGGCTCTGTTATGGCTACAATTGGCTCTTTGATTGACGTGGGTGAATCCATTTCGGCGATCCATAATGCGGAGTTATATGTTGCAGGCTGGTTTTGCTGTGCCCAGACTAAGTAGCGTTTGCCATTATGGCTAAATGTTGTGGCGTCAAGCGAAAAGCTATCGAGGTGTGTTTTTAACTGCCCCATTTCTTGCCAGTTATCTTGCATGGGATTTTCACTGTCATTTTTAAGGACATACATGCGGATACTGAATGGCTTTTCAACATCGCCGGCCGCAAAATGAATATACCAACTGCCATCGACTTTATGCAGCTCTGGCGCCCAAATATTGGCACTCATTGGGCCTTTGGCATTTTTTTGCCAAATCACTTTTGGCTCTGCAAGCTTCAAATCATTAAGTCTACACGCTTGGCGTAGCTCTATTTCGTCAAACTTAGGGGAGGTACCAATAAAGGTATAACAACCCGTTTTGTCATCGCGGACTAGCCAAGGATCGGCACGTTGCAATACAATTGGGTTATCGATGGGTGTTACACTGGCGCTGCTATTAGCATCTGCATAACTTAATGTTGGCATAGCAAGTAACATACTCACAATAGGAAATAGAGAGCGCTTTTTTAGCATAATTTTTATCCTGTTATTTATCTTGTTTTCATTGTTGATATTGTATTACATATATTATAGTAGCTGAATAAGTGTAATGATTAAAATAAAAAAGGTAGGCAACTATGAAACACGCAAAAAAGTTTGCTCATACATGTAAACTGATCGGTGCAAGTACATTACTTTGTTTAGCGAGTAATGCCATGGCTAAACAAGTTGAAGTACACGACCCGGTAATGACCAAAGAAGGCGATACATATTACGTCTTTAGTACGGGTATGGGGATCACTTATTACGAATCCAAAGACATGAAAAATTGGCAGCTTACTGGCCGCGTATTTAAAGACGAGCCAAGCTGGGCAAAACGAGTGGCCAATGACTTTGGTGGCCACCTTTGGGCACCAGATGTATACCAAAAAGACGGTAAGTTTTATCTTTATTATTCCGTATCTGCGTTTGGTAAAAACACCTCTGCGATTGGTGTAACGGTTAACGAAACTCTAGACCCTAAATCACCAGATTATAAATGGATAGATCACGGTATAGTTATACAGTCTGTGCCTGAGCGTGATAACTGGAACGCGATTGACCCTGCTATTGTTGAAGATGACAACGGCACGCCGTGGATGAGCTTTGGTTCGTTTTGGGGTGGCCTTAAATTAGTAAAACTTGATGATGATATGGTTCGTATTGCACAACCGCAAGAATGGCATAGTATTTCAGCACGCCCTAACACTGAACACGGCCCTGTAGAAGCGCCATATATCTTTAAAAAGAATGGCTATTACTATTTATTTGTATCGTTTGATAAATGCTGCCAAGGTTTAGACAGTACTTACAATGTTCGTGTAGGGCGCAGTAAGAATGTAGAAGGCCCTTACCTTGATAAAGAAGGTCGTGACTTAAATAATGGCGGTGGTTCACTGGTGATCGAAGGTAATAAAGACTGGGCAGCACTTGGCCATAATGCCGCCTACACCTTTGATGGCAAGGACTATTTAGTACTTCATGCCTACGAAAGCGCTGATAACGGCTTACAAAAATTACGTATTTTACCAATGACTTGGGACGATAACTGGCCAGTAGTTGATAGCAAAGATCTAAACAAGCGCACCACTAAGCTGATTGAGAAGTAATGCAACGGTATAAATAATGAAACTAAAAAAACCTGCAGATTGCAGGTTTTTTTACACTTTAATTTAATACTAAATTTGCGTCTTAATTAAAATCGATTAGAGTAATATCCATAAAAATAAGCTGTTCACTACTGGCCGCTAATGACTCGTTAAGTGCCACACTGTAAATATCATAGGCAAGATGCGGTAAAATCAAAAGTTCATAACGGCTGCCTTTAGGCATCAGCATGAGTGCTTCTTGCAAACCATCTATCGCTTCTGCAATTTCATACTCTGCCAATTGCTCGATTTGCCGCGTATCATAAAGCACATGCCCTGTTGCAGTCATAACCCGTTGCTGCACCTTAACAGTGGCATCCCATGAAGGTGGTTCGCCACTGCCAAGCTCAATTACGCGATACATTAAGCCAGAACCTGTGACGTGCACGCCAGGCTGTGTGATATATTGCTCTGCAAGTGGGTAGCGTCGTTCACTCACTTTTGAGTGCTTACTCTGGGTATGGTGTAAAGTCATGCTCACTCTGCTACTTATTATTAATTAAGCGAATACCGTAAATACCACCGGCAATAGAGCCTTGCTCGGCGCTAAAACGCAGTGTTAACGATGATGCTTGTTGCATTACACCGGTTAACGGGTAATCAATGCTATAAAATTCTGTATCAGTTTGCTTAGCAGGTAAGCTGACTTTTGCCAACACCTCACCATTAATAGTGATGGTAAATTTACGACCTACATCAGCATTAAAATAACGAATACGCAGTGCCACTGCTTGCTGATCTGGGTTGGCTAATGTGTATTCAAACCAACCTGTTGCATCACGCCAATGGTGGCCATTATTTACGCCTGCGCGAGTGTTTTCGCCTTTAAAATCATGCTCTATTTCAGGCTGTTGCTCACCCGGAGTAATTTGGTCAACCGTCAATAATCGTAACTGCTCTTTTGCGTGTTCTTGTGCTTTTGAATCTTTTACAAATTGGGTGAATTCAGCTTCACTTTGCTGCGGCCAATAAACTTGATAGCGACTATCATGCAGCCTAAAAAACGGAATTAACTGAGTTGTTTGTGTACTTCCTATGCCCTGGCGAGCAATAGCGACATTTTTATCTGTGGTAAATGCCAACTCTGCGCTAGGCGTACGCTTTAAATCAGCAATAAACTGCTCAGGTTCACTGAGCATGATAGGCAGAGCTTCGGGTGGACACGTAGGTCCCGCGGCAATATGACCCATGCGGCTGTTGTCTGCCACAAAATTCAACTGCTCGTTTTTAAACGCCTGAACTTTTGTTGCCATAACCACAGGACCATACAATACTGCATAATAATCTTGGCCATCCGGCAATTGCTCTGTGTACAGCTTTGGCGCTAAAGTAAAAGTTAATTTGTCGCCATCATGCCAATCATGTTTTATTGCGTAATACCCCTGCTCTGCAGTGGCATTTATTGCTTTGCCATTAAGTTCAAATTGCAACTCATCATTAACCCAACTTGGTTTTCGAATATGCAGCTGCGCTGATGAGTTATGTTTTTTATCTAATGTGTTAATCACTAAGGTTATATTATTAGCATCAGGAAAATGGCTTTGTTGAGTTACTTTCAAGCCTTGTTGCTGCCAATCAAGCGTACTGGGAATAAATAGATTTACCCATAAGTTATCATCATGTTTACTGTAGATCAGCTCAGCATATTTACTATGGTTTTCAATGCCTGACCCGACACAACACCACATTGAATCTTGCACCGATGAATAGGTGCGGTAATGGCCTGGTCGCATTGAGGTAAAATAAACCAAACCTCCATGTTCAGGGTGTTGCGACGATAAAATATGGTTATAGGTTGCGCGCTCATAATACTCTAAATAACGGGTATCAGCGGTTTTGAGAAACAGTAATTTACTGAGTTTCATCATGTTGTAAGTGTTACAGGTTTCAGGGCCTTCAACATCTTCAACCATAGGGGTAAAGTCGTTTTTATCGTGGAAATGCTCACGTACGCTGTTACCACCAATGGCTACTGAACGCTGTTTAGTCACTGTTTGCCAAAAGTAATCTGCGCCTTGCTGCCACGCTTCATCATCACTTGCATCGGCTACTTTTAACATACCAATAATTTTTGGGATTTGCGTATTCGCGTGTAAACCGGTTAGCTTATCTTGCTTTTCTAAAAGCGGATCGATAATGCTGTTATGGGTAAATTGGCGCGCTAGTTTTAAGTAACGTTTGTCTTCACTGATTGTTGCCATATCGGCAAATACCGCATTTAAACCACCGTATTCTGAGTAGAGCATCTGTTGAATTTGCTCGTCACTTAATTTAGCCGTTAAGTTTAAAAACCATTCACCTAATGTGAATAACATGGTTTTAGCTTGCTCACTGCCAGCAATTAAATAAGCATCACGCAGGCCGTGGAAAATTTTATCTATATTATAAAGTGGCACCCAACGATCATTTAAGCTAAATAAATCAGCTTTAATATTACCATCGTGAATTTGTTGCCACATTGCTTGGCCATCTGGTATACCGCCTAAGTAACCGTTATTAGCCTGTTGCGCTCGTTGTAGCTCATTTAACATGTAATCTAAACGACGCTTTAATTCTTCATCCCCGGTTGCTGCCCAAGCAAGGCTTAGCGCTGATAAATAATGCCCACCAATATGACCATCAAGGCCTGTGTCTTCCCAGTTACCGTACGATGCCGCTTTTTGCTCGATACCAGCTTCTCGTAAGTAGGGAGCTAACAGTTGATCAGGATGTAACGCGAGTAAATAACGCACATTCGTTTGTTGTGCGTGTAAAAAAGGACCTGCACTTAAACTTACTTGATCAAGTGCAAAGAGCTGTTGGCTACTTTTGTCAGTTTGCTTAGTATCTTTAACGGCAGTGCCAGTATGTTCAGTTTGCTCGCTGCACGCAGTTAGCATCATTAACATAGCACCAACACTTACCAGTTGGCACAAGCCTACTTTTATTGCTGCAAACATATCCAAAGTCCTTATTATTTTATTATTCTTTTAATCACGTTATTTAAACAAAGCGCTGGTTACTTAGGTAAACTTTGTTTGATCACCATATCGGTATAGTACTGGTCGGTAATTTTGTATTTCTTTAAAATAAATCCAAGCAACGCATGGAATACACCTGGAATAACGGTAAGCATTAAAGCCAAGCCCATCAGTGTAAATTCAGATTGTTCAACATTAGGCTTGTACTCGAAAAACGCCAGTAATAACCCCCCTGCAAGACCAGCTAAACCACCACCGGCTTTTTGGCAAAATGAGATGCCACCAAACGATAAACCAGACGCACGCACACCATCTTTAATTTCCCCGTAATCAACAGCTTCGGCAATTGCAGACCAAAATACTGGCGCATGTAAATCAACCACAAAAGACAAGATAATGTATAGAACAAAGGCGAGGTAAACATCACCAGGTTGCACAGCAAAATACATCACAACAGAAATCACGAGTACAGCGATTTGTGACTGGCGGAATAACTTCATTTTGCAATAGCGCTGAGTGATCCAAGTACTGGCAACCATAGACACGATTGAGGCTGCAATACCAGCACTGGTGAACGCGCCAGCAAGGCTTGGTTCACCTAAATAATAGGTGGCATAATACATAGCAACACTGCCGCGAATTGCATAGCCTAACGTGCCAAGCACACAGGCTGCACACAGTAATAACCACTGGTCATTTTTCAGTAGTGCTTTAAATTGCGTAGCAATACTTTCAGTTTGTGGTTCATGGGTAATACGCTCACGCGTAGTAAAAAAGCAAAATAAGAATAGTGCTACACCACAAGTAGATACTAAAATCATAGCCAGTTTATAACCATGGGCAATATCGCCACCGCCCCACATTGATGCTAACAAAGGCACAGAAAACACGATGATTACATTGGCAATTTTTGCAAAAAACATCCGATAACCATTCGCCGATAAACGCTCTTTAGGATCAGCCGTTAATACACCAATGTATGAAATATACGGGATAGCCACACCGGTAAACATCAAAGTAGCAAATAGGTAGGTAAGGTATGCCCAAAGCAACTTCATGTTGTAATCAAAATCTGGGGTGGTGAATAGCAAAACGATTGCAATACCATAAGGCACTGATAAAAATAAGAACCAATGGCGGAACTGACCCCAGCGAGTTTTTACTTTATCGGTAATAACGCCCATTAATGGATCAGTAAACGCATCGACAAAACGCGCCACTAAAAATAAGATACCCATATCAACAGGGTCAAGGCCATAAATGTCGGTGTAGAAAAACGACATAAAATAAAATAACGCAGCAACCATCACATTGACTGCCATATCGCCGGCACCAAAACCGACTTTTTCTACCACTGATAACTTTTGATTTTCCATACAACTACCTGATTTTTAAAATACGTTGTACCTAAATACTTCATATTTAAAAAAATAAAGGTCACCTATTCTTTGTTTTATCACATTGGTGACCATTGTATTGCTTATTATTGTAAATTTAATGCTAACCCCATTGATAGTATTATCATACCATTTAAATCGCAACTTTTTCGAAAAATCATAGTTCTGGAAGCTCAATTATCTCAGATCTAATAAATGCAAGTTAAATTAATTCAATGGGTTGATAAATAAAAACCTCGACCAAAGTCGAGGTTTTGCATTTTAAAGATTATATAAACTTAGAAAGAATAACGAGCACCTATTGCAAAAGTGCGTGAATAAATACCGTTACCAAAGTTATAGATGTTTTCGTTGCCTTCACCATAATAACTTTGATATACATCATCTAAGATATTGGTTGCATCGAATGTCACCACAAAATCATCTGTTACATCATAGCTAAATTGGAAATCTAAACTTTGTTCTGGACGGCTCCAAAATTGCAATGGATTAGCAAAAATAGCCGCTTCGTTACCAGTATAGAATTCAGAGCGCCACACATAGGACAAACGCATATCGAACGAATCTCGTTCATATATACCCACCACGCTATAAGACTGGTCAGATACACCAGCCATGCTTGACTCAACATATCCACTAATAGTTCCATCATCATTATACTCTGGTAATTGTTGAGATGAATCTAGCGCAGTAAAACTTGCTTGTACACCAACTCCGTTAAGCATCTCCGGTAAATTATCTGGGAAATATACTAAACCAAGCTCTAAACCAGATAATTCACCTTCGCTGGCATTCACAGGCGCACTCAATGCAAAGGGAATAATCTTTCCATCTGACGCTCTAGGTCGCATTACAATTTTACGCCCTGGGACAATCCGGCTATCTATGTCACGTAAAAAATACGTTGCGTATAAAGAGCTTGAATCTGCAAAATACCACTCAAGTGACACATCATAGTTTGTAGACTCCTCAGGTTGTAATTGCGGATTCCCCCCCACCCCAGTACCGTTTTTAGTCCCTTCAGTTAATGGTTCAGTCCAGTATTGCAAGGCATTTAAATCTGTGAAATTAGGCATACGTAAGGTATTAGTATATGCAAAACGCCCTATCACATCATCGGTTATATTCCAGTTTAGAACTAAGCTTGGCAGTAATTTACTGACATCTGCGTTTGCAGAACTTGACTCAAATACATTGGTATTTAGCCCTGTTTCAGCAGTAAAATCCATTTCTTGCTCATAGCTCACATAGCGAACACCAAACTCCCCGCTGATATTTTCAGTTAAGAAAAAGTTTGTTGTGGCGTATAGCGCATAAGAGTTTTCTTCGATATCAAAGGTCTTATATACATCTTCTGCTTCTAGATCATACACGCTGCGAACTGCGCCAGCGTTATCTAGCATATAACCACCATCTGCGGTGATAAAGCTATTAAACGTATCTGCGCGGCCATCAAAGTAGTCATCAACTTGGAATACAATTCCAGAGCCATCGTCTGCTGCACCAGCTGCACCAAGTTGTTGGATCAGGCTTTCAACACTTGTACTATTTCCGATCCCACCTTCATTTGTTCGAGTGAATTCTTCAGCGGTGCGTTTTTCGTAACGACCACCAAATTTAATTTTATCGAAAAAGTTACCACCTACTAGATACTCAGCATCAAAGGTAAATGTTGTTGAGTCGCCGCGATTCCCGCCGCCATTATCATAGGCTGTTCCCGCATTCCAGTTTTGGATTGCAGCCATATCGGCTTCATTTACAGCTGTATTAGGATCATCCCAAAATGCGATACCTGGAACACCATCATTGTCGTTAAAATCAACATCTAAACCAGTTGCAACACGGTCAAAGCGCATGGCAAAAAAGTCTGTTTCATACTCACTTTCTTGATAAACGACCTCAGTGTTAATAGTTAAATAATCACTGGCTTGCCACTGTGCACCAAGTGCGTATAAATAGCTGTCTGTTTTACCATAAGAAAAATCGCCACTTTGGAAACCACCCGCAGCAATTGCTTGTTTCTCTTTAATTATATTTGTACCGTCAAAGAGAGTCGGGGTTTCAATATTACCGTTACCGTTTTCAAAGGTATTTGAAAACCACATCGCGTTTTGTGACTCATTTTCATAACCGGTGTAGAAGCCTTCAGCGGTAATTTCTAGCGTATCTACCGGCGCCCATTGAAGTGAAATTGAAGCTGCTGGGCGTTTACGCAAACCAGTAAAAGAGGTGCCAAATATCGCATCACGGGCAATTAAATACTCGGTTGGCTCACCCTCAACATTTAATGTAGAGCCCGGTGCATAGGGTAAACCATTTTCCAGACCTATTTGCCAAACTTTATTTCCTTGCGAATCATATTCAGGAATACGTGAATAGGGTGAATACATTGCTTGCGGATTATCGGTAAAAAATGGAAACGCTGCACCCGCTGTTATCGTATCATCACGATAATGGGTCTCAGAGTACGACACATTAAACAGTGCACCAAACTCACCACCACCATCAAGTTCCCAGCGGTTGCTTAATAATGCGCTCACATTTGGGTCAACTTTATCAGGTTGATCGGAGTAAATACCACGTGCAGCTAAAACAACTTTTTTGCCGTCAAAATTAAAAGGACGATTAGTTTTAATGTCGATTGAACCGGCAATACCACGCTCAACTTGATCAGCTGAACGTGTTTTATA
The DNA here is from genome assembly GCF_030436385.1 of Pseudoalteromonas sp. KG3. Taxonomy (NCBI): domain Bacteria; kingdom Pseudomonadati; phylum Pseudomonadota; class Gammaproteobacteria; order Alteromonadales; family Pseudoalteromonadaceae; genus Pseudoalteromonas; species Pseudoalteromonas sp. KG3. Next base: position 196,834 of record NZ_CP098524.1, on the reverse strand, counting down.
AACCGTAACGCCCGATAATAAGCTTGCAGGAATATCTTGTAGCGCTACATCACGCCCTGCACCAGTAAAAATATCACGGCCATTTACAGTGGTATGCACATCCGACAAACCACGTATAGATACTTGGCTTACTTCACCGGCACCACGGCCGGTAGTTTGTACACCGGTTACCCGCTGCAAGGCTTCAACAACATTGTTATCCGGAAACTTACCAATGTCTTCTGCGATGATAGAGTCAACAATTTGTGTGCTAAAACGCTTTTCTGCAAGTGCTTTATTTAAGCTACCGCGAATTCCTGTAACCTGAATTATTTCTAAGGAATCATCTTCTGCTGCGGTGTTATTATCTTCTGCTGCTTGTGCAAAAGATAATTGGCAAGTAAGAGCCAATATAACGGCGCTAGCTGTGTGTGTTCGTTTAAACATTAGCGATGTTCTCCAGTTTATTTTTATCACGACTACAAATATATGACTTTTGCAATCGATAAGTGACCCTTTCAACGAGCTTATGGTCAGGCAACACGTTGAGTTAGTCTCTATTTTATTATGTTAATATATTGCTGCCCTGACTTTAATCATATTGTATGATTATTTAACAGTCAACATCAATAAGCTACTTTTAGCCAGTCATTTTTATAAATTGCTAAATAGCAATTATTATTGTTCACCACAATAGTAATTTTTTTAAATTCGTCACACACCTAACAAGAAATAAAATAACCAATAAAATCAACATATAACATTGGTAAATAATGACAAAATGATGGTTGACTTTTGTTTGTTTAGCTTTAAATGTTGGATTATATCTATAACATTCTATTTACGTGCTCAAATTTAATGCTACTATAAATAAAATTACTATAATATAAATAAGCTTTTTGACTGACTTATCTCATTCGAAGCATTAATCTCAAACGCTTATTAATTGCTTGAAATAACTAGCGTTTATTTTCATTCCATGAGGATCTTTATGTTTAAATTTAGCTCTCTAGCACTACCTATTATGTTTACCAGCGGCTTAGCTATGGCGCAAAACCCGCTATTTACCGATGAATTTACAGCAGATCCTGCCGCACTGGTGCATAAAGATACCGTGTATCTTTACACGGGTCATGATGAAGCGCCAAACAATGATGTATTTTTTGAAATGCACGACTGGCTTGCCTTTTCATCAACAGATATGGTGAATTGGAAAAAACACGGCCCAATTATGAAAGCCACTGATTTCAAATGGGCTAAAGGTGAAGCTTGGGCATCGCATATGATAGAGCGCGACGGCACTTTCTACTTTTTTACTACCGTTCGCCATGATGATACTAAACCTGGTTTTGCAATTGGTGTTGCCACCTCTACATCTCCTACTGGGCCATTTAAAGATGCTATCGGCCATGCCCTGGTCACCGATGACATGACTAAACACACTCCAAATGATTGGGACGATATTGATCCGGCTATCTATGAAGAAGAAAACGGCGATACCTACATGTTTTTTGGCAACTTAGTGCCTAAATATGTAAAACTAAGTGATGACTTATTAAGCCTCGACGGCGAAATTAAAACCATTAATTTACCAAACTTTACCGAAGCACTGTGGGTTCATAAAAAAGATGAATACTATTATGTTTCTTATGCGTGTGAATTCCCTGAAAAAATCTGCTATGCAATGAGCAAAAGTATCCATGGGCCTTGGCAGTACCAAGGTATTCTTAATGAGATTGCCGGTAACAGCGAAACCAATCACCAATCAATTATCGAATTTAAAGGTAAAAGTTACTTTATTTACCATACCGGCGCAGTGCCACCAAAAGACGGCAAGCCAAGTGGTGGACGGTTTCGCCGTTCAGTTGCCATTGAGCCGCTTTACTATAATGCAGATGGTACATTGCAACGCGTCATTATGACAACTGAAGGCATTATTGAACCTCAGTAAAACAGATTTTTGCCGAGTAAATTTAACTTTCCTTGGCAAATTTAACGATTCTTTAAGGCTGAAGAATCGCTTTTAAATAAGGTAAAAGTTGAATTGACGCTACTTTATTTAAAAATTTAAGTGTGACATAAACACAAGCTAACAATTTAGTTAGTTTATAGATTTATTCATGCAATTAAATTGGTATTATAAAATTATAATAATTAATTTTTATACAAGTTATAGGTACTTGTCGGATCAACCAATAAACAAATATAACTATCTCATTCAACAGGACACATACAATGAAACTTAATAAAATAGCTGTCATAATAAGCTGTGCTTTTGCAGTCACAGGCTGCGGTTCCGAGAGCTCAACACCCGAAGGCGTATTAGCTTCGCAACCTGTTGTTACTGCAAAACCAACTTTAAATAGCAGTGTGCAATTTAATGATGATGGTAATGTGGCAGTAACTAACGTTGCAGTACATGATCCATCCGTTTTAAAAGTCGATGATACTTATTATATTTTTGGCTCACATTTAGCGGCAGCAAAATCAACCGACTTATTAAACTGGGAAATGATTTCAAGTCTTTCCGCTAATGAAGCCGTGAATGAAAGCCCGCTTTTTGACTTTAATTACACTAGCGAAATCGCCGAAGGTATTGAGTGGACTGATGGCTTCACAGGTAACTGGGCTGCTGATGTAGTACAAGCACCCAATGGTAAGTTTTGGTTTTACTACAACCACTGTGCACAAGATAATCCAGATACTCCAGATGTTGTTGATGAAGTGTGTTGGAACCGCTCTTATTTAGGTTTAGCTCAAGCTGATACCATTGAGGGCCCTTACATTGACCAAGGGGTATTTTTACGCAGTGGCTATCGAAATGCTGAAGAATTTACTGCATACCCTCTTGATAATGGCCAAACAACGTGGAATGGTGCGGTTGACCCGAATGCCATTGACCCTGCCGCCTTTTATGATAAAGACGGCCAATTATGGATGGTTTATGGTTCATATTCTGGCGGTATTTTTGTACTGGCAATGGATGAAGAAACGGGTATGCCTGAAGCAGGCCAAGGCTATGGTAAACACTTAGTGGGTGGTGACTTTAGGGCTATCGAAGGGGCGTTTGCTATGTATAGCCCAGAAAGTGATTATTACTATCTGTTTTATTCTGTCGCAGGGTTTGCTGCAAACGATGGGTATAACGTACGTGTTGCACGTTCAAAAACGCCACAAGGTCCCTATTTAGATAATGCTGGCAATGATATTGCAACTGCTGCCGGCCTTGAAATCGGTGAAAAACTAATTGGTGGTTTTGAGTACACTCAAGAGCTTGGCGAAACAGCTCCGGCTTGGGGTTATCAGTCACCAGGCCATAACTCTGCTTACTATGATGAAGCTACTGGCAAACATATATTTGTAACTCATACTCGTTTCCCATTGAGTTCATCTGAATTTCCTAACAATGCTGAAGCGCACCAAGTTCGTAGCCATGAAATGTTTATCAACCAACTTGGCTGGCCTGTACTTTCACCACAGCGCTATATTCCACTCAATGGTGAGAATGTACTATCGATGGACGAAATCCAAGGTTATTACAAGTTCATAAACCATGGTACAGCCGTTAACACCAGCGCCATTCGCTCAACCTATATTGCGCTTAATGCTGATAACTCAGTAACAGGTAGTGATAAAGGTACTTGGTATCCTAGCGATGATAGTAATACCAATATTAAACTCGTTATAGAGTCAGGTACTTACTTTGCTGTAGCAAAATGGCAATGGGATGATGCAAACAAAGCATTAGTACCTACCCTTTCTGGTGTTTCTGTAGAAGGAGCAACGGTATGGGCAACAAAAGTCGATGATATAACCGCAACTAATGATATTTTAGCCATTGTTGCGCAAGCTTTGGATATTAAAACTGAATTAAGTATTACAGATGAAGGTTATTCATTACCTACACTTGCTAAAGATGGCGCACAGATCAGCTGGCAAAGTAGTGACGAATATTACATAGGGAGTGATGGTACAGTATTTATCCCAACTCCTGATCGTGGCAATAAATCCGTTGTATTAACAGCTAATATTGAACTTAATGGGCAAACCACTAGTAAAACCTTTACGGTAAACTTAACTGCACGTCCGGAGTTTAAAAATGCAATTGCTCACTATTCATTTGAAAATTCCCTTACCGATGGTTTAGACAATTTAGCAACGGCCACAACCACAGATAATAACTTGCTAAACACAGGCGCAGGTGTTGAAGCCTATGCCGAAGGTAAAAGCGGTCAAGCCTTTAGTTTTGATGGCGCTACAGGGGTAAGGTTACCTGATGACTTAGTAACTAGCTCACAGTACACCATTTCTTATTGGCTAAAACCTACTGTTTTAACTGATTTTACACCATCATTTTTTGCTGCGACGACGGTTGACCGATGGATGAGCTTGATCCCTGGTAACACTCACTTCACGACAACGCCTATGCTGTGGAGCAAATATTTAGATGATGCAGGTGTTGAACAATGGAACCAAATAATTTCTGCAACACCTGCCCCACTTGATTGGAGCCATGTTGCAATTACCTATTCTAACGGCGAAGCTAAGCTTTATCGAGATGGTACTTTAGCTGGCTCTATGCCTCGCGCTGATTTTTTTAGTAATGCGACTGGTAACTTTGCACTTGGTGTAAATTACGGATGGGACTTGCCATTTCAAGGTGAGATTGATGAGCTTATTGTCTATGACTATGCACTGAGTAATTTAGATATCAATGGTGCAGCGATAAACAACCTAACTGATCCAACTAAGTTTGAAACCTTCATTACTGATGCACTTGATTTAGGTGATACAACGGCTATCCGTGAAAGCTTTACCTTACCCCGTGTTGGGCCATTTGTGTCAGGGATTAGCTGGACATCAAATAATGAGGAGTTCTTAAAACCGGTTAATGGCACTGCCATTGTTAATCAGCCAAGCGCCAATGCTGGTGACCAAGTTGTTACTTTAACCGCAACTATTAACTATAAAGGTTTTACAGATACTAAAACCTTTGATGTCACAGTTAAATCACTCGCGCCTGCACAATATAGTTTTGAAGGTGATTTAGCGGAACTTGAAGCAGCTTATGAGGCCGGCAAATCAACAGGCAACCGTATTGATAATCAAGGTGGTGCAGTCACCTTTACAGACGGAATCATTGGCCAAGCGGTTCACCTAGATGGCTCCACAGGGGTAAGATTACCTGATAACTTGATCACCACCAATGACTATTCAATTTCATTGTGGTTAAAACCTGATGCATTTACTAGTTACACCACAGCATTTTTCGCAGGTGCAAGCTCGTCTGCATGGATAAGCTTAGTACCTTCAATGGATGGCACCAACAAAACGCGCCTATGGGCTACTGCCGGTGCGTTCTTTGATAATGGTGAACTTGATACCCGTATCCCACAAGGTGAATGGACTCATTTAGTTATGACGGTAGATGGTAATAATGGTGATACGCTGAAAATGTATGTAAACGGTGAGCTTAAAATTGAAGCAGGCGGCTTCCCTCGCGTATTTACTGTTGCAGGCGAAACCAATGAATTTGCGTTAGGTGTAAACTACTGGGATACACCTTTCAACGGCGCGGTTGATGAGTTAAAAATATTTAACGGAGCAATCGATGCTGACGCAATCAAAGCACTCTACGATGCAGCTAATGCACAAGAGTAAGCTATTTAGGGTGAGCTGCCTTACCCAATAGTTTGTTGTCATAAAAAGCCAGACGAGAGTCTGGCTTTTTTTAACTTTTTATTTTCAACAAACACAACATCATATACAGCGATATTTATAATACAATATTAACTAAGAAAGGAGCTATGTAACACTTTTTAATCACCTTAAAAGCAAAGCAATTTTAAAAGGAATGATTATGAACACCTCAACACTTAAGCGGCTTTTATGGGCTGCATTTTTTGCTACAACAGCGGCCAGTGTAAACGCTGAGCCGTTAACCCAAGTAAGCGTGGCACAAGGCAAACTTGAAGGCACTGCACAGCAAAACCTGGCAGTTTTTAAAGGTGTGCCGTTTGCTAAACCACCCGTTGGTGAATTACGTTGGAAAGCCCCTCAACCGGCTGAAAAATGGCAAGGTGTGCTTAAAGCACAAGCATATGCACCCGCCCCAATTCAAGCTGGTGACCCTGTATCTGGGATCAGCGAAGATAGTTTATATTTGAATATTTGGACACCCGCACAATCCGATAATGAAAAGCTCCCTGTACTCGTTTGGATATATGGGGGTGGTTTTAGTTTTGGCAGTTCATCAGACCCCATTTTTGATGGTAGTGAACTTGCGAATAAAGGCGTGATAGTTGTTTCGATTGCTTATCGCGTTGGTCAACTTGGCTTTTTAGCTCACCCAGAGCTTAACAAAGAAAGCCCAGCAGGTGTCTCTGGAAATTACGGCTTACTCGATCAAATTGCCGCGTTAAAGTGGCTTAAACAGAACATTGCTGCGTTTGGCGGTGATGCTGATAATGTCACTATTGCTGGAGAATCCGCGGGCGGTATTTCAGTGAGTATGCTTGCAGCGTCCCCGTTAGCGAAAGGGTTAATTAACAAAGTTATCTCACAAAGTGGCGGTTCATTTGGCCCTACTCGCATAAAAAATTACCCCGGTGAAAATATGTCGACCTTACAACAGGCTCAAGCAGAAGGTTTCGACTATGTAAAACAGTTTGGCACAACCTCCATTACACAACTGCGAAAAATGAGCGCAGACACCTTTATTCCAAAAGGTTGGTCGCTGCCTGGTGGCTGGCCTATCGTTGACGGTTATGTGATCAAAGGCGATCAATATAAACTCTATCAGCAAGGCAAGTTTAATGACGTACCCGCTTTAATTGGTTATAACTCGGATGAAGGCGTCAGCTTTGTATGGGACCCTGATGTAAATAACTTTGTTGACGGAGTAAAGACTCGTTTCGGTCAATTTGCGCCGAGTCTGCTTGAAGCTTACCCTGTAACAAAAAACAGCATCCCCCGTAGTGCCCGAAATCTAGTACGCGATGCGGCATTTGGTTGGCATACTTGGAGCTGGGCTAAGTTACAAACTGAACATGGCAAAGCCCCTGTTTATCTATATTACTTTGATCACCACCCTGAGCGTAAAACCGGTGCTAAAGACGAAGATCATGGCTCCGGCCACGGTCATGAAATTGCCTATATGTTTAACAACCTCAATAAATCAGATCCGAATGTAACTGAAAATGATTTAAAGATGTCAGATACAATGGCCACCTACTGGACTAACTTTGCTAAAAACGGCAACCCAAATGACGATACACTGCCCAATTGGCCTGCCTTTAATAACAACAAACCAAGCACTATGTATTTTCAACAGCAACCTAAAGTCGGCCCAGTGCCCGACAAACAAGCGCTAGAAACACTTGATGAGTACTTTAAATGGCGCCGCACACCAATCGGTGAAAAATGGGCTAACCAAGTTCGCTAGTCTGCAGCTATCCAAATAAAAGCCAAATTAATATTTGGCTTTTATTTACATGTCTCCCCTTTAGTAACGCCTCATTCAGCCGATAAGTATGCTTAAATCACATTATAAAGAGCTATAGCTATGATGCAGATACATAAACCACTGGGACAGCCAATTGCGTCACCATCAGAGTCAACGGTAAAAAGTAACGATACTACTGGCTACCGCTTGTCAGAAAAAGAGTTAGACAACTTATCAGGCAGGGAAACTAAAGAGAAAGCGGAAAAAGAGGCCAGTTCAGATATGCCAGATCATATCGCTAAAATGATCGAACAGCTGAAAAAAATCAAAGAACAGATTGAACAACAAAAAGAACAACTCGTTAAGTTAAAAGCGCTAGATAACCAGCAAGATGAAGCTGTTAAAGCACAAGTCGAAGCACAAACTAATATGATTGTATCAATGCAAGCTCAAATGGGTTCGTTAGTGCAAACAATCGCTGAAGCAATGAAAGAAGCTGGTATTACCGACACTGGTTCGCTTGTCAGTGCCATGGTGTGATCAGCTGAAAACGCGATTAGTTATTACTATTGTAGTACTGCTCATATTCTATTATTAGCATTAGTGTTTTTTTCACTATACTTAAATAAGCGCAATATCAACAAGTGGGTATTAATATGAGTTATAGAAACTGGCCTATTGCCAAACAGATTGGTGCACTGGCATTTTTGCTATCACTGTGTGTTTTTAGTATCGTTGGTGTTTCTTCCTATATGGTCGCCACCGCGATTTTCACCGATAAAAGTGAATCAGCCATTGAATCTGAAACCCATCAAATCGTTAACTTACTCGAACTGCAATACAACAGTCTGCTGGCAATAGCATCAAAAAACGCCGATGTTTTTAAAACCATGTACCCAGGTGACTTTCAGCTCTCAAATGAAAGAGTAACTGTGGTTAATCAGCAAGTGCCAGTACTATTACACAATAATGAAGCCGTAAATAATGACATGGCAGTCGTTGATCAGTATGCGGCACTCACACGAGGCAATGCTACTGTGTTCGTCAGAGATGGCGATGATTTTTCCGTATTGCGACTTCTTTAAAAAAATCGGACGGTCAACGAGCTGTAGGCACTTACTTAGGTAAAAAGCACCCTGGCTATCAAACCTTAATGGCAGGTGATACCTATCAAGGCTATGCCCAATTGTTTGGCAATGAATATATGACTGTGTATAAGCCAATTATGAATAACGCTAACAGAGTCATTGGTATTCTTTATATCGGTTTTAATATTAACGATTCAATGCGCTCTTTAAGGAAAACGGTCAATGCATTAGTTATGGAAGAAACAGGCCACGTGGCTATTTTTAATAATGCCAATAACACGGTTATTGTTGCCAAAAATGCAGAACCTAATGTAGAAGTGTCAAGTAGTTTACTTGAAGGGCTAACACCAGAACAAGTACACATGCATGCCCCATTGTTCTATACAAATACCGCAGGTAAGGCGATGTTTTCTTATAGCGAGCCAATTAAAGGCTGGAACTGGACCATACTCTCACGAGTAAATGCAAATGAACTAGCTGATGAAAGTATTCAGCTAATGACGGTCAATGCCATAGCATCTGTTGTTGGTATTGCTATGATAACGGCATTACTGTCATGGGTACTCGTGAAAACCCTCAAACCATTAAAGCAACTCACTAAAACAGTGGATAGACTGGGTAATGGCGACTTATCTGAGCAACTATCGGGCTCAGATAGACATAGTAACAATGAAGTTGATCAAATCACCGTCAGTGTCAGTGCTATGGCTGAAGAATTACGTAAGCTTATTTTTGCCCTGCAATCATCCATGGAACAACTTGAATCCCACGCAGTAAAAAGTCAAACCGAAGCGCAAACCAATGGTCAAGAAGCTCATGAAATGATGGCGCAAACAGCACAAATCGCCACTGCGATTGAGCAAATGTCATGTTCAATTAAAGATGTTGCAAACAACGCCAATGAAGGTGCTGAACGCACTGGACAAGTAGATAAAGATGCACAATCGGGCCGCTCACAGCTTAATCAAGTGATCGAAGATTTAATGCAACTTAGTGAACAACTCAATAGTAGCCATCAAGCGGTTGAACAAGTTAATTTGGCGAGTAATGAAATCAGTAAAGTCACTGAAGTGATTAATGCGATTGCAGAGCAAACTAACTTATTAGCGCTAAATGCAGCAAAGTCAGCAAATGAAGGTAAACAAACTGGAGAACAACTTAACTTGATCACCGCAAGCATCGGTGATTTAACCCGTTCTTCCAGTAATATAGCCGAAGCAACCGAGCAACAAAGTACCGTTGCTAATGAGATCACGCAAAACTTACACTTGATAAGCCAACTGGCCAAAGATGCTGAATCAAGAACAGAAGGAACAATTTATTCGGCTGATGAGTTGATTCAATTAGCAAATAAAATAAAACAGCAAATCAGCTTCTTTAAAGTTAAATAAACATACCAATGGCTACTTGTCATCTAAGTTCATGACGAGTAGTCCTGACCACTTTACAGCAATGAGGGCTGTGTTTTGTTGTTTAAGACGCCATGTAATACTAATGCTTTTTAATAAGTGGTCTAGACTTAGCTTTTCATATGTTATACCAATCGTGTTAAGTTGTTTTCTAAGATTGAAGCGCTCATTTCCTCTCATTGTCTTCTCTTTGTGTAAAATGGTTTTGTAAGCGAGTGGCTTGCCACCGCGAAAGATTTAAGTGATTTATTCACAAAGAGGTTAAGAGCCGCTTCGCTTAAAGAGTTAGATCATCAATTAAATATGAGGAGTGCAAACACGGCTAATCTTCAAGCGTTCCTAAAATATCTTCCATCGCAGCCTGTGGCGGTAAGCCCATCTGCATTTTCAACTGCCCAGCTTGGTTATGATAAAAAGTCGCAGGTGTTGCTCTTGCCCCCATAGCAGACATGATCTGATGATTCTGCTCTAGCTTGGCTCTAAGTTCTTCAGGTATTGTTGCTAAAGATTTTAAGGAATTAAAAGTTATGCCACTTTCAAACTTGTTAAATTCTCCCTCCGGGTTATCTGAACCAAGAATCGCAGCAACTAAATGAAATGGCACTAAAAATATTAAAAAAGCGAACTTATTCATAAAGCTACCTTATTTTTTGGATATTGTAATTGAGGCTCGCCTGCGACAACTCACCCATGTGGCTCTCCACCAGCCCACCTTGGGCATCATAAAACAATGTGGTGGGTAAGCCTGCTGAGCCTGACTCTCGACTGACCCTACTGGCAGGATCAAGAAACATATTCTGTAATGCCAACTGCTCAGAGTTAATGAACTGACGAACGGTTGCTTTACTCTCTCCTTGGTTTAAAAATATAAACACTACGTCGTCAGCGTATTTCTGTTGTGCACTTGCTAATACAGGCATTTCTCTGCGACACGGGGGACACCATGAGGCCCAAAAGTTAATAACTACAGGTTGACCTTTATAATCTGTTAAATCAATTTCTTGGCCCTGCATATTATGAACTTTGGCGCTGGGTAGCTCGATGCCCGTTTGATAGATCGCCAAACTAAAGGTCGGAATCGCCATCCCTAAAGCCGCTAACATCGCAGAAATAAAATAAACCTTGATGAGTTGCTTGTTCTTACGCGCATAAAATAGCAGCACGACACCACCACTCAGCCAACCATAAAAAGCGACAAAGCCACCATCGCTAATATTTATAATTTGCCATAAGTTAGCCTTGTAGGATTGCCACATTGTGATCACAAAAGCCACCCGTGCAGCGAAAAAGCCCACTATAATCGCCCTAGATACAGCGTCTAAGATTGCTTTTTGTTGAGGATTCTTGCGTGTTTGCAAATAGGTAAAACTCCAAAAAGCAAACAAGCCAACGAAAATAATTAACAGTGATAAGGGGATCACTAATGGCCCTAAAGAAATACTTAGCATTTATTTTATAATCCAATTGCGTATTGCCAGCCACTATAACTCACTTAGATTAAGTCAATATTAAGAATATAAATTATCAATCCTTTACTTGTTTTAGCTATTCATAGCGAGTTACTCTACTCACTTACGCGATTAACCATGCCGCTTTTCATTCATCATTAGTGACAATGCGAGCAAAATAATTTCACGCATAAAAGTAGGTAAAAATGTTCGTATTACTGGTTGAAGATGATGACATTATTGCCGATGCAATTAGCACGTTTTTAGCAAATGAAGGCATTGCATTAGAACATGTAAGGTCTATCAGCGGCGCTAAAAACATTATTGCTGCAAGTCAGTTTGATATAGCAATACTTGATTTAAATTTACCAGATGGCAATGGACTCAGTTGGTTAACCTGGTTACGTAAACAACAAAACGCTTTACCTGTATTAGTACTTACGGCCAGTAACACCATTGACGACAAAGTCGCGGGCCTAAAAAGTGGCGCAGATGACTATTTAGTTAAGCCGTTTGATCTAAGAGAATTGCTTGCCCGTTTATACAGTTTACAAAGACGAGCCAATGATCGATTAACAAATATACTCTCCCATGGACAGTTAAATTATGACCTTGAGCAACATAAGGCTCAGCTTAACGGTGAACATATAAGTCTCTCGCGCAGTGAGGATTTACTGTTAAAAACCCTGCTCAATAATCCGCAACGAATTTTATCGGAAAACCAATTAAAAAATGTACTGTATGGCACCTACGACGACGTATCTAGTAATGCATTGAATGTGCATATATTCAACTTGCGTAAAAAATTCGGTTCAAAAGCAATTGAAACAATCCGCAATTTTGGTTTTCGTTTAGGTCCCGCAGAGCAGTTTAAATAATGAGCTTACGCATACGTCTAACAATTTTAGTTGCCATCGTATTTATTGCCTTTTGGCTTATTGTCAGTATCTGGATGGTAGCGGGTTTAAATAATAAGCTAGAAAACAGCTTTGATAAACGTCTTGAATCCACCGCAATGATGCTGAGTAACATTTTAAGGCATGTCCCCCATGATTCACTTAAAGCTGGTGTACCAAACATAATTACAGAAAATGAAATTGGCACTGAAAAAGGGCTAACATGCCAAATTAGCTCTTTGCATGGTGCTATTCTTACAACCAGTAACAGTGGGCCTTTCCCAAATAACAACGCTTTTAGTGCTGGTTTCGATTATCTCACTAGCAACAACGCTCGTTGGCGGACATTTACTTTAATTACCAAGCAACGCAAGATCACCATAGCAGACAAGGTATCAGAGCGGCAGTCACTTTATTATGATTTATTAAAAAGCATACTTATTCCACCTACTCTGGCAATTTTCATTACGTTGGCGCTACTTTGGTTTGCCATTGGTAAAGGTATCCAACCCATAATGCAACTTACCACAGCCCTAAAAAAGCGCGGAAGTAATGATCTAGCCCCCATAGAGCTCACACAGCCTTCCAAAGAATTGCAGCCTCTGCTTGATAGCCAAAATGCCCTCATGGCGCGTTTAGAGCAAACCATAAAACGTGAAAAGCAATTTACCAGTAATGCTGCACATGAGCTGCGTACACCATTGGCAGGCATTTTATCGCAAACCCAAATTGCGCACTTGAGCACCGGCGATAAACAGCTACACGCGTTAGAACAAGTAGAATTAAGCTGCAAAAAATTAACGGCTATATTGGATAACTTACTTTTATTAGCCAATATTGATGCTGCGCCATTAATGCGCAGTAAAGAAAGTTACTCTATTGAGGCATTACTTAAAAGCATCATTCAAGAGCTCGCACCTAACGAAGAGCGCGTAGCTTATATGATACAAGGTGACGAATATACATCGGCGCTGCCACCTATGCTACTGGCTATTGTTGGTAAGAATCTGCTTGATAACGCGCTCAAATACAGCAAAAAAAATACACCGATTATTATTATCAGTGAAGTCACAGACGAGCATATTAGTCTTAGAGTCAGGAATGAAGCCACACTCCCAGCTGCGGATGTGCCATTAATGACAACTCGTTTTTGGCGAAAAGGAAATGCGCAAGGCGCAGGTCTAGGTTTATCCATCGTAGATACAATCGCGCAAAGTTATCATGGCTCGATAAAACTTCAGCAGCAAGATGAAATATTTACAGCCGAATTTACCATCCCTGCAGCTTAGCCCTCTAAATCATTAATATATGGCCCAATACAGACCGGCCATATACTAACCACTCGTATTAGCTTATTACTGACATCACTAACCAAATAGTGTAACCAATATAAGCGAGTAATAGCGCTGCGCCTTCAACTCGGTTGATCCGTCCCTGGCGACGAAAACCATATGCCATCATCAATAACGCAACCATCATTGCCATCATTACCAGCCAATCACGTGACAACACTTCGGGGGCGACTGAGGTTATCGGTGTGATCAGGCCTGCAATGCCCACAACAGCTAGAATATTAAACATATTTGAGCCAACTACATTACCAATTGCAATGTCATGCTCTCCTTTTCGCACCGCTATTATTGATGCCGCCAATTCCGGTAATGAAGTGCCCAATGCAACAATAGTCAACCCAATAACTAAGTCACTCACGCCCAAACTTTGGGCTATACTTACAGAGCCCCACACCAGTATTCGCGAACTAATAACCAATATAATAAGCCCAAATATAAGCCAGAAAATGGCTTTTCCTAATGTCATTTCGTGACTATGTAATGCTTGCTCAGTATCAGTTTCTAATGAGTCACCTTTATTGCTCATTGCCGAATAAATACTCCATGCGATTAAAACAAAAAAGCCTATCAGTAAGAGCACTGCATCAAAGCGTTCCAAAGCGCCATTCCACAGTAAAGCCCCAAAAAAAAGCCCGATAATCAACAACAGAGGGAGCTCTTTACGAACAATTTTAGAGTGCACAACAATAGGCGCAATTAGTGCTGTAACACCAAGGATCAGCCCTGTATTAACGATATTTGAACCCAGCGCATTGCCTAGTGCTAAATCAGGATTACCATCAACTGCCGCCATTGCCGACACCACCATTTCAGGTGCTGATGTACCAAACCCGACAATTACCATACCAATAAGCAGCGAAGGCATACCAGCATACTTAGCCGTAGCCGCCGCGCCATCAACAAATCTATCGGCGCTCCAGACTAACAATATAAAACCACCTAAAATAGCCAAGCTGGCGAGGATCATGATGATTCCTTAAGTAAAAAATAAATAATACTGGTTAGTTAGCACCAGCAATAAATCGCATTAAGCGACATAGTAAACAAGCATAACCGTTTTAACACTAAACCTTTATACGAGTTAATATTAACCAGTGATTATAATATCGCAAAGAGATTTGTGCTGATGCTAATGCAATAATTGGTGTGAAATAAGTAAACCTGAAAAATCTAGCCTCTGGACCACGCGAACAAACAGCAAACGCTGTCAGTAAATACAATGCAGATACAATTTAAGGGGCTTTTTTGCCTGCTTATTCCTTGTCTGTCTGGTTGTCAAAGTTTATAGCATAAACAAAAAAGCCACTACCTAAGTTAAGTAGTGGCTTGGTGAAAGTCGAACATGTTTCTTGGCCAGTTAACCTAAGCTCAGGTTAGTTAGGCTCACGGAGGTGGAAAATTTGGCACTTGTTACCTAAATCAGGTTGTTGCGCAAAATTAGTTTTATCTGCAAGGCCACAGTCACTTAATCCTAGTGCTTGCTTTGTATAGCGGTTGATCAACATCACGCCACCACCTGCAACAGGAGCAATACGCCATTGTGCTGTTTTAGTTTCGCACGACGCCATTTCAACATTGGCACCGGGTACTAAAGCATTGTTTGCCACCGCGGCGCAATAATCACTTTCAAGGTCTTGTTTTAGAGCAACGTAACCAGTATCTGTTGGTGCAAAAAACCACTGCTGGGCATCGCTATGAGTAAACGCTTGTTGCTCAACATTAGTGCCTGCTTTAACAGTACCTGCAACGCTCAACGCTTTACCGCTTTGTTGACTCATTACTGCCACGCTGCCAACTGGCTGTAATTGCCAGTCACCACATGCCGTGTCTTTGCCTTGCTGTAACACTGCTTGATTTTGTGCAGCTGAACACCCTGCTACGGCTAATGGTTTTTCAGTGTAGCGGTTCGTAATGGTGACATTTCCATCAGTACTTGGGGCAACTTTCCATTGTTGGCAGAAGTTGTTACGCCAAGCAGCAGATTGCGTTTTCGCATTATCAGCATCGCTACAATTAGCCAACTCTAAAAACTTGCTGTCTTCGCGATTTGCTAAACGGACAAAGCCATCTGTAGTGGCATCAATCACCCACTGACCATTGGTTGCAGCACATTGACGTTGCACAGCACGCGCATCTTGAGGATCGGCTGCAATGTCTAAACACAAACCGCTAGTTGCATTTACGAGGTTATAACGCTGACCTTGAACACGAGTAACCAGTGGTCCGTATTCGCCTGATGGCGGAGCTACTTCAACACCCGGTGTTACAGGTTTTGCAAAGTTTGGCGTGCCATCATCATGCCAAGTAAATTTTTGCGCACGTAAAGAACGTGTGGCACTACAACCATGTTCTACTGAGTCATTACCGTGATATACCAGCCAATCTTCACTGCCATCTGGAGAAGTGAAGAAACCATTGTGACCAGGGCCAAATACTTCAGTGGTACGTTCAAATACTGGTTGATCAAACTTTTTCCAGCTGTTTGCATCAAGCGGATCATCACCAACAAGTTCTAACATCCCTAACTTATAATCTGGCGTGTTACAAAAGCTTGCTGAGTAAGTCATAAACGTGCGACCGTTATGCTGCAGAATTTCAGCACCTTCAGTTACCTTACGTCCGCTGATCTCCCAATCAAGTTCAGGACGTGTGATCACAGTATGTGGCGTGCCTTTTTTCAGTGTCCATGGGTTTTCCATTTCAGCAATAATATTAAGCTGTTGATCGCCCTGCCACTGTGAATAAATAACATAGAGTTTATCTTTGTAGCTTAAATAGTTACCATCAATATTCCATACGTCAGGCATGAGCGCGCCCTTGTACTCATACGGGCCCATTGGGTCGTCACCAGCACTTTCTAATACATTAAGGTGTTGGTTATCTAATGTGCCATCAGTGCCGGCTGTGTACATCATGTACCAACGGTAGCCATCAGGGCCTTTAACACGATGAAATTCGAACGCCCAAAAGTTACAACAGCGAGCAGGATCGGTTGCTGACCATACATTTACTGGAGTTGCATCGGCAAGTCCGGCTAACGTCGGTGACTTACGCATCACCAATTCAGATGTCCATGTTGTTGTAGTCAGGTAATAGTTACCATCCCAGTACTCAAGCCATGGATCGGCACCATTTGGAAACAGTGGATTAGTGAACACGCCATCGTCTTGCGTGGGTGCTTTGGCGCTCGTAATTGGCGCCTTATCTGCTGTTTTTTGTGTGTCTGCGCTAGTTGTAGATTCACAACCACTAAGCGAGCTTAAAGACAAAGCGAATAAGCCTAACAGGCCTGTTGCTTTAGCGGTACGCTTTAGCTTAGTGCGCAACTGATGTTGTACATTCATTGTTGGTATCACCCTTAGTTATTATAACAAACCCACTATTGGGGTTTAATTTTATAGAAAGCTGTTTTGAGTCGCTTGCGCCGCAGTTGTTATCACTAAGGCTGCAAACAGCAGCCCTATTTGATTAACAACGTGCATTACTTAGTACCAAACTCATACACGATACGAGTTGAGTAAACCTCACCAGGGAGCAGTGTCGTGCTTGGGAATGTTGGCTGATTAGGCGCGTCTGGGAAGTGCTGTGGCTCTAAACAAAAACCACTTCTTAATTTATGTACTAAACCAGAGGCTTGTTTACTGCTGCCATCTAAAAAGTTGCCCGAGTAAAACTGTACCGCTGGCTCTTCTGTATACACAGTCAAGGTACGCCCTGAGCTTGGTTCATACACATTAGCAGCTTCAATCAAATCATGATTAGGCTTGTTTTTAAGCACAAAGTTATGGTCATAACCTTTGCCAAGCTTGAGCTGCTCATCATCGATATTAATATCTTTGCCAATCGCTTTTGGATTTCTAAAATCAAACGGCGTACCCGCCACTTGCATCAACTCACCCGTTGGGATCAAACCGCCATCAACTGGGGTAATTGCATTTGAGTTAATTTGCATTTGGTGATCAAGAATATCGCCCTTACCGGCTAAGTTAAAATAACTATGCTGGGTCATATTAATGATGGTTGGCTTATTAGTTTTTGCCACAAATTGCATATCTAGGGTATTTTTGTTGGTCAGTGTGTAGGTAACTTGTGTTGTAAGCTCGCCAGGGTAACCTTGGTCGCCATCAGGGCTCACTAAACTGAGTGTGACACCCGCACTGTTTTCTGTACTAAATGGCACCATGGTCCAGACTTTTTTATCAAAGCCCTGTACACCACCGTGCAAGTGGTTATCACCGTCATTTGTGGCTAACTGATAGTCGGTGCCATTTAAGCTAAATTTACCATTGGCAATACGGTTACCAAAGCGGCCAATGATCGCGCCAAAGTAAGTGGTTGCATTGGTATAATCTTCTAAGTTATCCAAGCCTAAAACAATGTTACCCATATTGCCATTGCTGTCTGGCGTTTCGATGCGCGTTATGATGCCACCATAATTGATCACATCAACGCTCACACCATTACTATTGGTTAGCGTTACTTGGTTGATCGGAGTTTGATCTGCAAGCTTGCCATAAGCGTGCAGTAATGCAGAAGGTGAATTGCTCATATTGTCTCCTTGGTGAGCACACGCGGGGGTTAAGGCAATTGAAAAGGACACTGCCACTGCAAAGATACCGCGAGAGAATTTTTTAATAGATGCTGACGACTGATGAACCGCTGTTAGGCGCTGAGTTACACATTGCAATGACATACCAATAACCTTTTTATAATTGTATTTATACTTTTATAATACAATACAGTAGTCAATTGCAAATTTATTCGCCTAAGTTTTTAATTGTATTTTGCCGTTTTTAACTAAAATACAGTCCATACCTGCCGCCGCCGCTGCCTGATAACCTATTTGCGTGTCTTCAAACACCACACAATGATTTGGCTGTATACCAATTTGTTTGGCAACCGTTAAAAAGGTTTCTGGGTGTGGTTTACCGTGACGAACATCACTGGCCGTGACTAACGCATCAATTTTATCGATTAACCCGGTATGAGTTAAATGATCAATGGCATGCTCGCGGTCTGCACCAGTACCTACACCAATTGGCATTTTGCCATGGTAATAATTTAATATATCGACTGTCTCAGTAATGATTTCTGGTTGCTGGTTTAAACCTAACCAAAATTGGTGTTTTTGCTGCGCAATTTCATCCGCATTATGGCTAAGGCCAAATTTTTCATTGAGAATATCAACGGTTGCAAGCGTTGGCACGCCACCTAAACCATACATGTAGTCGTAGTCAAACGGATAGCCAAAAGCTTGGCAGGTCAGCTCCCACGCTTGCAAATGTGCGCCCATCGAATCGATTAGCGTACCATCCATATCAAAAATAATGCCTTGGTATTTTGTTAGACTTAGCATTGTTACTCCTAAAATTAAAAGCCCACAATAGCATAAGCCAGCGCTAGGCTGGCTTATGAAAACAACATATTATTGTCTACTTGCGCTATAAAATTATAAGCCGCGCTTTAGCATGTAATACGCTGCATTATGGCGTAGTTCTGTTTTGAAACCACGGATGCTGGTATCAGCATCGATGATCATGGTTTCAACGCCAGCCATTTCAGCAAAATCAACAATCATATCTGTAGTGACCGCTTGGCTGTATGCAGTGTGGTGTGCACCACCAGCATGGATCCACGCAGCAGACGCTACTGAAAGGTTTGGCTTTGGTTCCCACAATGCTGACGCCACTGGTAAGTGTGGTAATTCAGCCGGTGGTGTTACCGTGTCTACTTCGTTAATTAAGATGCGGAAACGGTTACCCATATCAATTGGTGAAACGTTAATTGCCGCACCAGCTTTAGCAGTAAACAATAAACGACCTACATCACATTTCACACCAATTGTATGAGTGTGAACTTCTAGACGCGGTTTTTGCGCTGCAATTGATGGACACACTTCTAACATGTGAGCACCCAATACTTGGTCAGTATCACCCATGTTATAGGTGTAGTCTTCCATGAATGAACAACCGCCTTCACGGCCTTCACCCATTACTTTCATGATGCGAACCATAGCAGCTGTTTTCCAGTCGCCCTCGCCACCATAGCCGTAACCTTTCGCCATTAAGCGCTGCGTTGCAAGGCCCGGTAAACCTGATAAACCTGATAAATCTTCAAAACAGTTAGTGAATGCTTTAAAGCCACCTTTTTCTAAAAAGCGCTCCATACCAAGCTCTAAACGTGCTTCGTTGCGTAGCATCGATACTTTGTAATCATCTTGCAGCGTTTCATCGCTAATCACATAGTCAGTTTTGTATACTTCAAGCTGTGCATCTACTTCGGCATCAGTGACGGTATCAACAACTTTAACTAGCTCCGCTACGCCAAAGGCATGTACTTCATAACCAAAGGTGATTTGTGCTGATACTTTGTTACCTTCAGTAACCGCAACTTGACGCATGTTATCGCCAAAACGAGCCACTTTAAGTGTTTGGCTTTCAGCCCAACCTTTAGCTGCGCGACACCAATCATCAATTTGCTTTTGTACGTCAGCGCGTTGCCAATGACCTGCAACCACTTTACGCTCTTTACGCATCACTGTGCCGATAAAACCAAATTCACGGTCACCGTGGGCACTTTGGTGGGTATTCATGTAGTTCATATCAATATCAGCCCACGGTAGCGCGGCATTGAATTGCGTATGAAGGTGTAACCATGGTTTACGTAACTCGTTTAATCCAGCAATCCACATTTTCGCTGGTGAGAACGTATGCATCCATAATACTAAACCCACACAGTTAGGATCGGTGTTGGCTGCTTGGCACACGGCATGAATTTCTTCAGGCGTTTTCACCGTTGGCTTACACACTAAGTTAACTGGTAAATTAGCTTCGCTATTTAAACCAGCCACAATTGCAGCGCTATTATCTGCAACGGTATTTAACACTTTTGGGCCATATAAATGTTGTGACCCAGTTACAAACCAAACTTCTTTCATTGACGACGGCATATATAAATTCCTCTTGTACTTGTTAGCCACGGTTACTTTGGCCGTAGTAGGCATCTTTACCGTGTTTTCTTAAATAATGTTTATCCATCACAGACTTCTTAAGTGCACCGGCATTTTGATCTAAGGTGCGAGTTAAGTAAGCCATGCGAGCAATTTCTTCTAGTAGTGCAGCGTGATACACAGACTGCGCAGCATCTTTACCCCAAGTAAACGGTGCATGTCCTGCCACAATCACCATAGGTGCCGCTTTCGGATCACGGTCTTTATAAGCATCGGTAATTTGAATACCGGTCTCAAGCTCATAATCACCATTTACTTGCGCATCAGTAAGCTCGCGGGTGCAGGTAATGTCACCGTGCACATAATCAGCGTGTGTAGTACCAAAACAAGGAATGCTCTGCTTTGCTTGTGCCCATGCAGTGGCATACGTTGAATGAGTATGCGTTACGCCACCAATGTCATTAAAATGACGATACAAATGAATATGGGTTTTGGTATCAGAAGACGGCCGCATGCTGCCCTCAACGATGTTGTTTTCTAAATCAACAATCACCATGTCTTCTGCTTTCATTTGGTCATACGATACACCACTTGGTTTAATCGCAATCACGCCTTTGTCGCGGTCGATTTGCGATACATTACCAAAGGTATAAATCACCAAACCACGACGTTGTAATTCCATATTTGCTTCGAATACTTCGCGCTTTAATTCTGTGTAGTTCATGCTTTTGCTCCATCAACATACTGTGCTAACGCTTGATAGTTAGCATAGAGTTCGTTATAAACCGCAACCCGCTCTGGGTTAGGTAAATACTGATGACATACAGCAGAAGCCATAACTTGCTGAGCATCCGCCACTGTTGCATATTCGCCCGCTGCCACAGCAGCCATAATTGCAGCACCAAGCGCACAGCTTTGCTCGCTTTCAAGTACGTCAATTGGGCAGTTCCATACATCAGCACAAGTTTGCATTACGTAATCAGATTTTTTCGAAATACCGCCAATCACAACCACTGACTCAATCGGTACGCCTTCACTTTGAAAACGCTCAGTAATGGCGCGTGCGCCAAAGGCCGTCGCCTCAACTAATGCTTTAAAGAACTGCGGCGCATCAGTGCCCATTTTCATGCCCGTCATGGCCATTGCTACGCTTTGATCAGCATCAGGAGTGCGACGACCGTTGACCCAGTCAAGTGCCGTTACATCGGTATTTTTAACCGGTAACGCACTGGCAGCTTTTGATAAATCAACTAAAATTGAGTCTTCAATTTTGTTGATCAAGCTTTGTTCAACGTCGTTTAAATTTGTTAATTGGCGAGTCGGCCATAGCATCAGGTTTTTAAACCATGCATATAAATCACCAAATGCAGATTGACCCGCTTCAAGGCCAATCATGCCTGGAATAACCGAGCCATCAACCTGACCACAGATACCTTTTACGCAGGTATCGCCAAGTTGTTGTTTTGAAGTAACGGTAATATCACAGGTAGAAGTACCCATTACTTTAGTCAGTACGCCTGGGCGCACATTAGCGGCAACTGCGCCCATGTGACAGTCAAAAGCACCGTAACCTACAACGACGCTCTGTGGTAAACCCAGTTTCTCAGCCCATTGCGCTGTTAATTTACCCGCTACTTGGTCACTCGGTTGAGTTGTTGCATTAAGCGTATCAACCACACCATCTAATAATGGGTCAATTTTGCTGAAGAAACTATTTGGTGGGAAACCACCCCATTGCTCATTCCACATTTGTTTGTGGCCTGTAGCACAACGACCCAGCGTTAATACTTCAGGGTGTGTGGTGCCACACATTAAAGCCGTCATCCAGTCACAATGCTCTACCCACGAGTAAGTAGCGGCTTTTACAGCGGCGTCATCTCTGAAGATATGCAGTGCTTTAGCCCAGTACCATTCTGATGAATAGATACCGCCCATATGTGAAAGATAATTAACCTCGTTATTGGTCGCGGCTTTGGTGATCTCATTCGCTTCTTTAATCGACGTATGGTCTTTCCAAAGAATGAACATAGCATTTGGATTTTCAGCAAATTCTTCCGTCAGCGCTAAAGGTGTGCCTTGGCTATTAATCGCCACTGGCGTTGAACCTGTGGTGTCAAAGCTCATACCAACAACGTTATCTGCAGTACCTGCTGGCACTTGTTGCCATAGACCATTTACAACCTCAATTAAGCTGTCGATATAATCTTGTGGGTGCTGGCGAAACTGGTCTTTACTCGGATCACAATATAAGCCTTGTGCCCAACGCGGATAATTTACTAAATGGCTAGCCAGCTCTTTACCTGTGGTAACATCAACAAGCAGTGCTCTTACTGAATCAGAGCCATAATCTAAGCCCAATGTATAACGAGACATAAATACCTTTCACTAATTGGATACTAACAATGTTAGTCATTACTGTTATTTGTATGATAATATCAATAATGACAGATTGTAAAGGTATTATAAAAATATTATTAACAGATTAATTCTGAAATATTCGTGACACCTGTGCCCTTTAAACTAATGTTTTGCACTTATAAAGGGCTTAAACCATGTCACAAGCAATGCTAAAAGCCGTTAATTTATTTTGTATGATGAAAATAGGATGTCTATGTCTAGCCAATTAGAACAATTAAAAACCATGACCACTGTGGTTGCTGATACCGGTGATTTTGAAGCAATCGATCAATATAAGCCGCAAGATGCCACTACAAATCCATCGTTATTGCTCAATGCGATTAAAATTGAAAAATACCGTCCACTGGCTGTTGAAGCCGTTGCTTGGGCTAAGCAACAAACCAATGACAATGCACAAGTGATCAGTAAAGCCGCAGATAAGTTATCAGTATTAATTGGTGCAAACTTAATGGCACAAGTGCCTGGTTTAGTCTCAACTGAGGTCGATGCGCGCTTATCATTTGATACGCAAGCAACTATTAATAAAGCGCTTGAGTTGGTTGCGCTATATAAAGAGCAAGACATTGACACTTCACGGGTGTTGATCAAAGTAGCGTCAACATGGGAAGGTATTCAAGCGGCAAAAGTACTTGAGCAACAAGGTATTCGTTGTAACTTAACGCTGGTATTCGCGTTTGCTCAAGCACGTGCTTGTGCTGAAGCCGGTGCTTACCTAATTTCACCATTTGTTGGTCGAATTCTTGATTGGTATAAAGCCAATAATGCTGATACTGATTTTAGTGGTGCTAACGATCCGGGCGTGCAATCAGTTACGCACATTTATGACTTTTTCAAAAAGCATGATTATAAAACCATCGTTATGGGCGCAAGTTTCAGAAACATCAACGAAATTCAACTACTAGCAGGCTGCGATAGACTAACTATCAGCCCAGGTCTATTGTCTGAGCTGGCAGCAACCGATGCGCCTTTAGAACGTCAACTTACTCATACAACTGAAACAGTTGCGGCGCCTGCGCCTATGAGTGAGCAAGCTTTCCGCTGGGAAATGAACCAAGATGCAATGGCAACAGATAAACTAAGCCAAGGCATTCGTCAGTTTGCAATTGACCAAGAAAAGCTTGAAGCCATTTTAGCTGAGCTTGTCTAAATCATTAACTAAATTGGGCTCTTGATGATCAATCATTATCAAGAGCTCAAATTAAAGACATAAAAAAGCCCGCTGATTTAATTAAATCAGCGGGCTTTTTGTTCAGGTAAATATCTTAACCTTAAGTTACTTAAGCGTTTAGTAACGCATTTGCCTTAGCAACTAAGTTCTCAACGGTAAAACCAAAATGCTCAAGCAATACAGCACCCGGAGCTGACTCACCAAAAGTAGTCATGCCTAATACATCGCCATCTTGGCCAACGTATTTATACCAAAAATCACTGTGCGCAGCTTCTACGGCAATTTTAGCAACGCCCGCAGGTAATACACTTTGGCGGTAAGCTTTATCTTGCAAGTCAAACTGATTGGTTGATGGCATAGAAACAACGCGAACTTGCTTGCCTTGAGCTGTTAGTTCAGCTGCTGCATTCACCGCTAATTCAACTTCAGAGCCAGTCGCCATTAGAATAAGTTCTGGCGTTTGCTCCGATTCAACTAAGGTATAGCCACCTTTTGCAACATTGGCTAATTGCTCTTTTGCACGTGGCATTGCTTTAGTGCCTTGGCGACTAAAGATCAACGCACTAGGCCCTGCTTCATTGATCAGAGCTTGACGCCATGCAACGGCAGTTTCAACCTCATCACATGGGCGCCAAGTAGTCATGTTAGGCGTCATACGCAGGTTGGCAATTTGTTCAATCGGCTGATGAGTTGGGCCATCTTCACCTTGACCAATTGAATCATGGGTGTACACAAAAATGCTGTGTGCTTTCATCAATGCCGCCATACGCACTGCGTTACGAGCGTATTCCATAAACATTAGGAAGGTTGCACCAAACGGAATAAATCCACCATGTAGCGCAATACCATTCATAATCGCGCTCATGCCAAACTCGCGTACGCCATAAAATACATAGTTACCGGCAGCGTCATCTTGCAAGCCTTTGGCGTCAGGCCATAAGGTTAAATTTGACCCTGCTAAATCGGCTGAACCACCCATTAGCTCCGGCAAGTGCTCAGCGAAGAAGGTAATGGCATTTTGTGATGACTTACGTGTTGCAATGTTTTGCATATCGTCTTGGCATTTTGCAATGTATTGATCAGCAATTTCTGCAAAGTTGCTCGGTAATGATTTAGCTGTTACACGACGATTAAACTCTTTACTTAGCTCTGGGTGCGCTTTGCTGTATGCTGCAAACGTTTGTTGCCAAGCACTTTCTAAGTCTTGACCTTTAGCTTGCGTGTTCCACTCATTATATACATCTTGTGGAATTTCAAATGCTGGATGTGGCCAATTTAGTTGCTCACGAACCGCAGCAATTTCATCATTACCTAGTGGTGAACCATGACAATCGTGACTACCTGATTTATTAGGTGAGCCGAAACCAATCACTGTTTTACAACAAATAAGCGTCGGTTGCTCAGGGTTCGCTTGCGCTGCTTCAATTGCACTGGCAATCGCGGCCATGTCGTGGCCATCAACACCACGAATAACTTGCCAACCGTATGATTCAAAACGCTTTGGCGTATCGTCAGTAAACCAGCCTTCTACTTCACCATCAATTGAGATGCCATTGTCATCCCAAAAAGCAATCAGTTTGCCTAACTTTAAAGTACCGGCTAATGAACATGCTTCGTGAGAAATACCTTCCATCAAACAACCATCGCCTAAAAAGCAATAAGTAAAGTGATCAACGATATCAAAATGAGGCTTATTAAATTGCGCTGCTAAGGTTTTTTCAGCAATTGCCATACCTACCGCATTAGCAATACCGGCCCCGAGTGGCCCTGTTGTTGTTTCAACCCCAGGTGTATAACCGTACTCTGGGTGACCAGGCGTTTTTGAATGTAATTGGCGAAACTGCTTGATGTCTTCAATGCTAACGTCATAACCACTTAGGTGTAATAACGCATATTGCAACATTGAACCATGGCCATTTGACAATACAAAACGGTCGCGGTTAACCCAATTAGGGTTAGATGGGTTGTGGCGATGAAAGTTTTGCCAAAGTACCGCGGCAATATCGGCCATTCCCATTGGCGCACCGGGGTGGCCAGAGTTAGCTTTTTGAACGGCATCGACAGCAAGCATGCGGATTGCATTTGCAGATTGAGAACTGGGCAGAGTCATCTTTTCCTACCCTGTTAATATTATATTATAAATAATATCTCAAAATGTAATATAAATAGCAATCAGAAATCACCCAAACTCGCTAAAAACTGCATATTAGGCAGCCTAATATGCAGTTTTCCTAGTTATTTTTATAGAGCTTAACTATTTTTTGCACAAAGAGCAGACTATGAGAGTTTGCTGCGAACAAGCAACGAGCTCATTCAGCCTAACATACGCTGTAATAAACCATCTTTTTTTATAAACTGGTGTACAAATGCCATCACTATATGACCTGCAATAAGTACAAGCAAAGTCCATGCAATATAAGGATGTAACCCCCCTATACTGGCAAGCCATGCAATACCATCACTTTTTGCAACTAGTTGCACACCAAACACGGTTAAGCCATAGCCTTTACCCACCATGTAGGCAAGACCAGTCACAGGCATTAACAGCATTCCTAAATATAATAGCCCATGCCCTACTTTTACAAAAACAGCCAACTGTTCGTCCGCAGGCGGTCGATTTGCACGCTGTGAAATAAACCAGCCAAGGCGCCCAATAATAAGTACCAGCAGTAATACACCAATCGATATATGCCAGGGCACAAGCACTTGACCTACCCAATGCTCGCCCTCATTAATACGATCAAATAGCTTTAACATTTGCCAAAAAATAAGCACTGTCATTACCCAATGAAAAAACCGTGAGACCGCGCCATATTTTTCTTGCGAGTCATAAAGCATAACACCCTCCATTATTTACCTACACTTCATTCAAGATAGCCTGCTTCCGTGTTTTTAGCACCTAACAGAGCAGCACAAAAAGTAAATGAGAGTAAATGAGAAGACAAAAGGTAACGAGCTGCGGCTTATCCTAGCGCCAGTTCCTACGATAGTAACAGGTGCATCTTGGTAGCTTGGTGTTTATGAATGTAGGCGTAGAGCTTGCTCACGCGAAAGCGAAGCTTTTAAATTGTAGGTCGTGCTTTAGCGCGAAAAATGTAATCCTGCCTGTTTGTGTGACTAGTAGTAATTACACATGGCCTTGTACCGCTGGGCAAACTGTCGTGGGTTTCCTCAATGAATACATTATCGATGGTCATCAAAACGGATTATTCAAATACCAAAATACTTCGACTAATTCGCCATGGAATACTATGTCAGTCCAGATCAGTATTCTTTGATTTATTAATGATGTAGGCCAGACTGTCTGGCCTTTTTATATTTCTAAATATGAATATTAACACCAGTACTTTTGTCTTGCATGATAGACATAGCGGATTCTAACATCTTCAAAGTAGCCTCGTCATTGCGTGACAGTGCGCCTTGGATGCCATCACGCGTTTTTTGAATGAAGTTATATCGTGTTTCATCACTGTGTGTACCTGCCAGCTCTCCTCCATTTACGGGTATTTTCATAGTCATAGCCATGAAAGGCCTGCCGTCATCGAGAGACATTTCTCCATTGCGGATTTGAGTGTTGGCCCAGTCCCGCATTTCTTGGCGGGTCATACTGGTGAAATTCGCCTGTTTTGTGCTGCTGTCAGTCTTATTATTGTCTGTTTGTGCTGCTGTTAATGCAGCCGAAAATGACGTTGAGGCCTCTGTTGAAGGCTTGGTACGCTGGTTCTCATGAAAATAATGTACGTTTGCATCAACTCGCATCGGTTCTTTTCCTTAGTGTGATCGTATGAGTGATATTAACTGCAAAACCTGCGCCATAATTATACACTTATAGTCTATTGAAAACGCCTTTAAAAAGTTTATTTAAATTAAGTTGTTGAAGGTAATTCATCGTAAAGTGAAAGGCTTAATACAGAGGTGTTGGACGGCAAAGATTTTCCGGTAACTGGAATATTTACTAATAGGCTTGGCTCGTAGGCCTTAAATTATTCAGGATAAAGCCTAATAAAAGAAGGTTTTTAAATAAGCAATATTAAAGTGAAATATTGGGAGCGAGGTTGATACAAAAATGAGGGATATAGAAATGAATATCCATTTCAATTTTTTGAGTTCTTTTAGGTGATTGGCATTTTTAATGCGATTCATTTAGTCGATGAATATTTAGTTCAACTTCGCGTACGGTCTCCTAAAAGATGTGCGCTAATTTTCAATACTATCAACATAGCTTTTTAAGTTTCTCTCCGTCGTTAGTATGTGGGTACCAACGTTCTGAACTCCAAATAAACCACGGTGTTAACAATCCATCCATGGAGCTTGGTTACATCGGTCATTGCCTAAATGGATTTAGGTACTTAGATTTTGTCGGGAACAAAAATCTGCCATGACCTCACTTCTTCAGGCTGCACTCTTTACTAGATATGTCGTTTACTTTAGGCATCCTGCCCTTCGCCATAAAGATCTGCTTCGCAGCTCAAAAATATTCCCGATATTTTTGTCACTCCCTCGTCACCTAAACTGCCTGTGTTGTAGGTCGTGCTTTAGCGCGAAAGTGACTTAATTTAAAAATAATCTTCTGTGTCAAGAATCCATCCATGGAGCTTGGTCACATCGGTCATCCATGACCTCACTTCCTCAGGCTGCGAAACTCCGTTTCGGTCCCTCGTCACCTAAGCTGCCTGTGCGGCAGTGAACTAGGTATTAACCCAGAAAAAGTAAGAGCGTTTCACCTAAGCTGCCTGTGCGGCAGTGAACTAGTATGATTTGCAAACTGCACCCAATCACCACACCTAAGCTGCCTGTGCGGCAGTGAACATTTCTTTAGCTTTAGAAGTAACGCTATCTTCCACCTAAGCTGCCTGTGCGGCAGTGAACAAACCATCAGTTTCTCAAGAAGAATCGCTGATCACCTAAGCTGCCTGTGCGGCAGTGAACGATCGGTTGTAATATGTTGAATAGCTCTAAACCACCTAAGCTGCCTGTGCGGCAGTGAACATGACAGCACCCTCGAATACCATATGATGGAACACCTAAGCTGCCTGTGCGGCAGTGAACAGAGTCTATCTATACATGATAGAAAAACATGACACCTAAGCTGCCTGTGCGGCAGTGAACAATCAAGTTACGTTTACAGCGCCAATGGTAAACACCTAAGCTGCCTGTGCGGCAGTGAACATAGAATACCAGCATAAAAGTAAGTTACAACAAGGCATTAGGTGAAATATTGCTATTTTACCTTATAAAAAACGACATATTATAACTTGTTGTTTTTATATTATATTTTTAAAGATCAAAAATAAAGGGTTAAAACCAAGGTATCGTGGCGACTTTACTTAATCCATATGAATCAAACTTACCATCAATAGGTTTATCTTTTAAACTACTAAACGCAAAGAATTACACATGCTTTTTGTGCGCATCTTAAAAAAACATGGCCATAATATTGCTATCGCAATCAACTTACCGACATACTTTGTCACGATTTTTCACTAGGTGAGCTTGCAGCTCAATGGTAACCTAGGTTTAGTCACGCAAATAAGTACATAAGTAATTGTGTGACACGCCGTACTGGCCACTATTAAGGAGAGTATCTATGGACCCTATCGCGCAAATTCTCAACATGTTATTTACTGTTGAAGCGTTTTTACTGATTTTTGTTTTAGTGCTGCTAAAGAGCAGTGTTAAATTTGTACCACAAAACCGTGCTTGGCTCATTGAACGTTTTGGTAAATACCAATCAACTAAGGAAGCCGGTTTGAACTTTATTGTGCCATTTGTTGATCGTATTGCCGCTGATCGCAGCTTAAAAGAGCAAGCGCAAGATGTACCTTCACAATCGGCTATCACCAAAGATAATATTTCGCTGTCTGTTGATGGGGTTTTGTATTTTCGTGTACTTGACCCGTACAAAGCCACTTATGGCGTTGATGACTATGTGTTTGCGGTAACACAACTATCACAAACCACTATGCGTTCAGAGCTCGGTAAAATGGAGCTGGATAAAACATTCGAAGAACGTGATGTGCTAAATACTAATATTGTCACCTCTATTAACCAGGCAGCTGAGCCTTGGGGTATTCAAGTATTACGTTATGAAATTAAAGACATTGTGCCACCCCAGTCAGTAATGGAAGCGATGGAAGCGCAGATGAAAGCGGAACGTGTTAAGCGTGCGCAAATTTTAGAATCAGAAGGTGACCGCCAAGCAAACATTAACGTTGCTGAAGGTAGAAAGCAAGCACAAGTACTTGCTGCAGAAGCCGAAAAGGCCGAACAAATACTACGTGCAGAAGGTGAAGCCCAAGCCATTACAGCTGTTGCACAAGCACAAGCTGATGCACTGCGCAAAGTCGGTGAAGCGGCGGATACTGAACAAGGTCAAAAAGCGATTCAGTTAGACCTTGCTACCAAAGCCATTGCCGCCAAACAAGCTATTGCTAAAGAGTCGTCAGTGGTTTTATTACCAGATAACGGCACCGATGCCAGCTCCATGGTGGCGCAAGCAATGTCGATTATTAACACCTTAAATACCAAGCAAAAAGGTTAGTTGCAAAGGAGCGAAGTATGCAGTTTATTATAGATAATTTACCGCAAGCACTAATGATATTAGGTGTACTAGCGCTGATAATAGAAGTAGCTGTACTGGGTATGTCTACATTTATATTATTGTTTTTAGGTATCTCTTTATTTGCTACAGGCTTGATGATGAACTTTGGTTTACTCGATGCATCACTCACCACCGCACTTTGGAGTAACACACTAATAACCGCAGCTTGCGCATTATTATTATGGAAGCCGCTAAAACGCATGCAAGAAAACGTAGACAGCAAAGATGTAAAAAGTGACTTCGCTGAGCTCGATTTTGTACTTACTAATGACGTTAATGAATTAGGCCTGAGTACTTATTCGTACTCAGGAATAAACTGGAAATTAAAAAGCCATCAACCATTAACCGCCGGTACCCATGTAAAAGTGGTGAAAAAAGAAGTCGGCGTAATATGGGTTGAAGCCATCTAAGTTAGTATACTTTACAAAACGTAGCGCGAAGTCATTTTCGCGCTACCTGTCCCCTTGCAAAACAGCTAAACAGCTAGATTCAAAACAGCTGCAATTTGCACCTACGACACGTTAACCACGCAAATCCTTTTTGATAACAAATTGTTAACCATTGATTTTATTTGCAAATAAACCTTCCTTAATCTGACTGCGAGCTGAATTTTTACTTGTTTCGTAGCACATTTATCGCTAGTTTAGGCTGTTATAAATTATAAAAATAAAAAGTACACTATGATCAGGGTTGAAAATCTTTGCCGTACTTATGGTGCTGGTGAGACGCAAGTAACGGCATTAAAAAATGTGTCGTTGCATATCAAGGAAGGTGAATTTGTTGCTGTAATGGGGGCTTCTGGCTCAGGCAAATCTACCCTAATGAATATTTTAGGGTGTTTAGATACACCAACATCAGGAGGCTATCTACTCTCCGGTGAAAGCATCAAAGAAATTGATGATGTGAGCCTCTCAGCTATTCGTAATAAGAAGATTGGCTTTATTTTTCAAACCTCCCATTTGCTTACTCGCTTAAGTGCACAAGAAAATGTCGCCCTGCCACTGCGTTATACCGATACTCCAAAACAACTAGCTAGCGAGCGCGCACTGGCAATGCTTGATAAAGTGGGCCTAAGCTCTCGGGCACATCATAAACCGTTTGAAATGTCCGGTGGCCAACGCCAACGTGTTGCCATTGCCAGGGCATTGGTAAACGAGCCAAAAGTCATTTTTGCCGATGAACCGACCGGTAATCTTGATAGCAAAACATCCCATGAGATCATGGAATTACTTTGCACGCTTCATCAACAAGGCCATACCTTAGTAATGGTAACCCACGAAGAAGATATTGCAGCCTACGCAAAACGCATCATTCGCATGAAAGATGGTGTGGTCATTGAGGACAGTGGATGTTAATCAAACAATTAATCAAAACCAGCCTAGTGTTATCACTAAGCATCGCTTCATACGCAAGCGTTGCCCAGAACTTACTGTTGAGCGGCGAACTCAAAGCCAGTGAGCAGCAGCTTTTTTATGCTCCAAAGTCTGATAACTGGCGAGTGCAAGTACAATGGATGATGGAAGAAGGCGAGATTGCCCAGCAAGGCGATGTGGTGGTGGTATTTGATAGCGGCTCTATTGCCAGCGAAATTGAACAAGATGAAGTAAGTTTGGAAGCGGCAAAGGAAGAACTGGTTCGAGTTACCACCAGTAATGAAGAAAAACAGATTGAAGCCGAGTTTAACTTTAAGCGCACCGAATTATTATTGCAGCGAGCTCGCATTGATGCGGCGATACCGCAGGCAAATTTAAGCACTTATGATTATCAAAAAAACCAGCTTGAACTTGAAAAAGCCCTGATCAATAGACAGAAGTCATCCGAAGAGTTGTACCAAGTTAAAACAGCAAATAAAGTCGCTCACAATAAACAGCTGCTCACCATTGAGCAATTAGAAACCAACTTAAAATATAATAAAACCCAACTGGCCAGTATGAGCATTAAAGCGCAGCGCACAGGCCCAGTACTTTATGCAAATCATCCATGGAATGGTGAAAAAGCCTTTGTTGGCATGACAGCACAACCCGGCTGGAAAATTGCTGAAATTCCCGCTATGAGTGAGCTTTATATTGAAGCTTGGGTGCACGAAATTGATTATCAAAAGCTCAAGCTCGATCAACCAGCTCAACTACTATTTGATGCCTATTTACAGCAACCACTGCAAGCCAAATTAACCGAAATATCCACTCAGCCAGAAGAGCGACTGCAATGGGGTAAAGACGCCTACTTTAGAGCGCGTTTTAATTTCAGCGCTTCAGGATTAAAGTTATTGCCAGGTATGAGCGCAAAACTCACTATAGGAGCGAGTGCTGATGAATAATTCTCTCTATTTTAAAACATTACTAATAAGCTCAGTGCTGTTATTAACCGCCTGTGATGAGCAAAGCGAGCAAAACTTCCATGTTAAAAACAGTGATATTGTCCTAACCGTTAAAGCAAATGGTGAACTTGAGTCATCAACCAGCGCAATCATCGCCCCGCCTTCCGTTGCGCGCATGTGGCAATATCAAATAAAAACCATGCAACCGGAAAACAGCCAAGTAAAAAAAGGCGATGTGGTGGTGTCGTTCGACGATAAGCAAGTGCGTGACAAACTAATCGATAAACAAGGCGATCTAGAGCGCGCTAAAAAACAACTTGAGAACGCTAAAAACAAAGAGCTAATAAAAGAGCAAGAGCTGACTCTGCAAGTCGCTGAAATGAAAATGAACTACGATAAAGCCAAACGTAAAGCACAAATTGTTGATAACTCGCGCTCTGAGGTCGAACGCAAAAAATCACAAATCGATTTTACCATTGCCAGTAACGACTTAACCCTAGCAAAAAGCAAACAAGCGTACCAACAACAAAGCAAAGAGCTCAATTTAAAAATGGTGCAAAGTAAAGTTGCTCGCCTGCAAAGTGAAGTTGATGGTTACTTGCAAGATATTGAACGCTTGAAAGTAAAAGCACCGATCGATGGCTTAGTCATTTACAAAACTAATTACGAAGGCGAAAAGTCATCAATAGGCGAAAGCGTGCAATTTGGCCAACCGGTTATCGAACTTGCCGTATTAGCAAACATGCAAGTCAAAGCGCAAATAGACGAGCCAGATAGCGGTAAAATTGCCCCCGGCCAAGTGGTTAAAATCACTATTGATGGCAGTACTGAAATCGTGGTCTCAGGTAAAATTGACAGCTTAGGACGGGTATTTAGAGAAAAATCCCCACAAGATAAACGCCGGATTGTCGATGCCATCGTCAGTATTGACGACCTTGATACCAGTGTGATCCGCCCAGGTCTTACAGCCCGTTTAGAAATAACCACAGCTGCCCTCCCCCAAGTATTGAGTATTCCCTTAGCCAGTATACAGTACGACCAGCAAGGGCCTTATGTTGAGACGACTAAAAGCAATAAGCAATTTATAGAGATCAGCCACTTTACCGATAACCTTGCAGTGGTAAAAAGCGGTTTAAACGCAGGTGACGAGGTGAAATTATGAACATAAAGTTGAGCCTAAGTTTACTTGCCATTTTGGTATTGACCGGCTGCGCACCAGATAACACAGTTCAAAACGCGCTGACCTATACAGTCAATAAACATCAATTTGAAACCGTTGTTGAAGCTAAAGGCCATCTGATTGCAGCGAATGAAACCATTATCACTGCACCGGCTTCTTCGCGAGGGCCGCAAACCTTAGCCTGGCTGATGCCCGAATACAGCCAAGTTAAAAAAGGTGACGTGATTGCCCGTTTTGACGGCGAACAAATGCGTCGTCAAAGCCAGAAAAACACCAATAAAGCAGCCTTAACCGCACAAGATTTAGCACAAAAATCCGCTGAAATAGATAAAGACAAAGCAATTTTAAAGCATGACATTGTGTTAGTGAATGAAGAGAAACAGTTTGCCGAAGACTACTCGATTGAAGATGAGCGTATTCGTTCAAAACTGGATATTTTAGAGTCACAACAAAACGTTGAATTTTTAAATGCTAAACACGATTACTATGATTGGCAAACGACTCGCTTTGAGCAAAGTGCGGCTGGTGAACTCATGTTACTAAAGATGCAAGAGAATCAATATAAACAAAAGCTTGAAATGCTCAACACGAATTTATCGCTGCTGGAAATTATTGCCCCACATGATGGCCTGTTAACTCACAGTACCAATTGGCGCGGCGAAAAACCTCGCGCTGGTGAGACCTTATGGCCGGGGCAAAAAATAGCGGCACTGCCTGACGTTAGCCAAATGCAATTAGTGTTATATGTGTCTGAGCGCGAAGCCATTGATTTAGCTCCAGGACAAGCTCTGCAATTTCAACTGATTGCTTTGCCAGAGCAGCAATTTAGTGGTGAGCTCATTGAGGTATCGCCGTTTCCTAAGTCGATAAAACGCGGCGATCCGCAAAAGTACTACGAGCTAAAAGCAAATATTACCCAACAAACCACTGTCCTGCGCCCAGGTTTAAAGCTCAATGCGCGCATTTTAGTGACCCCCGCAAGCGAGCGTTTAGTAGTACCAAAGCAAAGTGTGTTCACTGAACAAAATGCCCATTATGTCTATGCAGAACACGGTGGTGAATTTATAAAAACCGCCGTTACATTAGGCAAACATAACCTCAGCCATGTTGAAATTCTCGACGGCTTAGCAAGTAGTGATGTGGTTTCTCTGATAGATATAAAGGACATCTAATGAAGTATTTAAGTTTATTTATCGACACCACTTTAGAGCTTGCTCAGCACAAACTGCGCACGCTACTCACTTTGCTAGGGATGATTTTTGGTGTCGGTGCAGTAATAGCCATGCTAAATATTGGTGAAGGCGCTGAGCGCGAAGCAATGAAAATGATTGACTCCATGGGCTTATACAACCTAATCGTTAATGCCAAAGAGTTTGATGAAAAAGAGCTAAAAGAGCAACGTAAACACTCCGCGGGCTTGAGCTTACGTGACGCCGAAGTGGCCCACGACTCACTGCCGTTTATAACCGCATTTTCCGCACAAAAAAACATCGAAACTTACCATATTTTTAGCCAATATAATAATAGTGATGGCCGTGCGGTAGGGGTCAGCGCTAATTATTTTCAACTGTCTCACTTTGAGTTATTTCAAGGTCGGGCGCTAAACCAAGCTGATGATAAAAATTTTGCTCAAGTAGCGTTACTAGGCGCTAATACCGCTAAGCAGCTATTTCCACTGGGGGATGCACTTGGCCAGCAAATAAAGATTAACCATCTATGGTTTGAAGTGATCGGTATTTTACAAGCGCCCTATTTAAAGAAAAAAGAATTCCAAGGGGTAAAACTTGGTAACGAACAAAACCAAGTATTTATTCCTTTGAGCACCGCTTTACATCGCTTTGAAAGTGGCCTGCTTGATAGTGAAGTGAGCAGTTTAAAACTGGCGATAGATAAAACCGTGGACCCGATTATAGCCGCGCAAGCGTTGGAGCATTTATTAAAAAATCGCCACAGCGATATCGACGATTTTGAACTAGTAATACCTGCGGCGTTATTGGCGCAACAAAAACAAACGCAACAGATTTTTAATATTGTAATGTCCTGTGTGGCCGGTATTTCCTTGTTGGTCGGCGGTATCGGTATTATGAATATCATGCTGGCCACTGTGCTTGAGCGCACCAAAGAAATTGGTTTGTTACGTGCCGTTGGCGCCACCCAAGAAGACATTCGTGTTCAATTTATTGCCGAGAGCTTTACCATTTCTATTTTAGGTGGCCTACTGGGTGTGGTATTTGGTATTGGTTTGTCTGAAATTATCTCAATGTACTCGCAGTGGGCTGTATCGTGGTCAATGACCGCCATCGTGCTGTCGTTTAGTATTTGTGCGCTAGTCGGCCTTATTTTTGGTGTATATCCGGCAATCAAAGCGTCACAACTTGATCCAATTGAAGCACTACAAAGTGATTAACTTAAATGTTAGTCGTTAAAGGAGACAATTCGGTGAACAGCAACAAACACGCCCTTGTTGTAGAAGGCGGTGCTATGCGTGGTATCTTTGCCACTGGTGTACTCGATGCGTTTTTAACAGCTCAATATCAGCCATTTAACCAGTGCTTTGGAGTATCTGCGGGAGCAACCAATATTGCAGCCTATTTATGTGGCCAACATAAACGTAATCATGCAGTGATCACTGACTATTCTTGTCGGCCTGAGTTTATCAATTTAACGCGTTTTATACGTGGCGGTCACTTGTTTGATTTAGATTGGCTATGGCAAACTACAATGGCGGAAATTAGACTAGATTTAGCCGAATTTGCTAAACAGCACAGTGAGTTTTTTATTGTAGCAACAGATATCGCCACAGCAACGGCGCAATATTTAAAAGCAACACCTGAGCTGATGGAGCAACAACTCAAAGCCTCATGTGCGATACCTATCGCCTATCGTGATTACCCTGAAATTAATGGCATTACCATGACCGACGGCGGCGTTGCAGATTCAATTCCTGTGCGCAAAGCGTTTGCTATGGGAGCCGAAGAAATCACCGTGGTGTTATCGCAGCCACTTGGTTATCGCAAAAAACCCAGCAAGGCACCTTGGCTTACTGAAAGGCTTTATAAAGATCACCCTGCTCTTGCGCGTGCCTCCATAGCACGTGCTGATAACTACAATGCCAGTATCGACTTTATCCACAGCCCCCCTGCAGGGTGTAAAATCAATATCATTGCCCCCCCCACTGATTTTAAAGTGGGGCGTACCACCAAAAACTATCAAAAGCTCAGCGCAGGTTATGAAATGGGTGTTACAGCCGCAGCGCAATACTTAAAAAACATGCTTAGCAGCTAATAATTCATCCATTGAACTTTTTCTGTTCAATAATAACCTATACTGGCATAGTAACTACATCAACAGTTAGTAAGGAAACCTGTATGAATGCTTTTACTAAGGCCAAAAATGCTTGTGTATTTTATCGCCTTGACCACCTGCCTTTTATCTCTCAATAGCGTTGCTGTTGAATGGCCTCAAGAAGTGGACACCTCAGAAGGCACGATTGTGGTTTACCAACCACAGCCCGAGACACTCAAAGGCAACACGCTTACCGCGCGATCTGCTATGTCATTCAAATTAAAAGATAGCGATCCAATTTTTGGGGTTTTTTGGTTTAATGCCAAAATTGATACCGATCGCAGCAACGACAGCGCAACAGTGCATAATATAGATGTTACTAAAGTGCGCTGGCCTGATTCAAAAGACGCCGGCGAGCAACGCTTTACCGCTGCGGTTAATAACGCGCTCAAAGAAGTGCAGTTTGTTACATCACTATCGCAACTCACGGCTAGTCTCGAAAGTGCCGAAGCCGCAGAAAAGAGTTTATCTGAACTTAAAAATGACCCGCCAAAAATAATCTTTGCCGACAAACTCGCGGTGCTTTTAAGTTTTGACGGTAAACCTAAATTTAACGCAATTGAAAACAGCCCTTACGAGCGCGCTTTAAATCCCCCCATGACGGTAGTTCGTGACACTAAATCAAAAGCCGTTTACCTCACCAGCGGCCATACTTGGTATCAAGCTAAAGATGTTATGGGCCCCTATGTGCAAACGAAAACACCACCTGCGGATCTTGTTAAAATGGTCCCAAAACCAGAAGATGATGCCCCAGTAAGCCAAGTTGCACCGCAGATAATTGTTGCGACCGAACCCACAGAACTCATCGTAACCGATGGCACCGCTAACTGGAAAAGCCTCACTGGTGGCGAGCTTATGTATGTTAATAATACCGAAACGCCATGGTTACGTGAGCTTAAAACCAGCAATATGTATGTGCTGCTTTCAGGACGCTGGTATCGCGCTAAAAAACAAACCGGCCCTTGGACCTTTGTTAGAGCAGATGAGTTATCAAGCAGTTTTGCCAATATTCCCCCGGAGTCTGATTTAGCTGGATTACGCGTGTCAGTTGCAGGCACGGAAGAAGCAAACGAAGCAGTGCTCGATGCACATATTCCACAAACAGCAGCCATTAGCCGTAAAGATACTAGTTTAACAGTGACTTACGATAGCGAACCTAAGTTTGAAAAAATCCCTGGCACCCAAGTAGCTTATGCAGTAAACACCGGTGCACAAGTGCTATTGGTAGACAAAAAATACTATGCAGTTGATAACGCGGTGTGGTTTAAAGCAGATTCCCCGAAAGGCCCTTGGAAAGTTGCCGATGAAATTCCTAAAGACGAAATTGCAAAAATTCCACCCAGCTCGCCGGTCTACAACGTGACTTACGTCGATATTTATGAATCAACCCCTGAAGTCGTTTACGTAGGTTATTACCCAGGTTACATGTGGTCATACCCTTACTATGGCGTGCCTGTGTATGGCACTGGTTGGTACTACCCACCGTATTGGGGCGGCGGTTATTACTACCCTCGCCCACCAACATGGGGCTTTAATGTCGGCTATAACCCCTGGACGGGCTGGAACTTTGGTTTAAGTTGGAGTAACGGTTTCTTTAGCATAGGTATTGGTTGGAATGCCGGTTTCCCAAGTGGTGCTCGCCCTGGCATTTATTGCTGTTCGGGTTGGTATGGTGGTGGCTATCGCGGTCCTGTAGTGATCAACACCGGTGATATTAATATTGGTAATAAAGTGAATATTGGTAATCGTAATAATATCAACATTGGTAGTAACAACCATACCAATAACTTGTACAAACGTGGCGATAACATCAAGCGAAATGCAGCACCAGCACAAGTAAAGCGTAATTTTAAAACCGCCCGCAGTAACCGTGATGCTAAAAATAACCTGTTTGCTGATCAGCAAGGCAATGTTTTAAAACACGACGGCGATAAATGGCAACTGCGCAGTCAGAACAAATGGCAGGAACTTGATAGCGCACAGCAGCAACAAATCAAAGATAGAGCCAATAATATTGACCGCCAACAACTAAAAGACAGAGCCAGCACCATTGACCGTGATAAAGCGCGTTCAGCGTTACAAAATAACCAAGCGCAGGACTTGGCCCGTTCACTGTCGAACCAACGTATGCAACAACTCAATAACGCCAATAGAGCACGTCAGCAAGGTTTTCAGCGCCAGCAACAAATGCGCCAACTACCTCGTCAATTACCCAGACGCGGGCATTAGTTTAGTTCACAATTAAAAGAGCGGCGGCATTAGCCGCTCTTTTTCGTTACAATTTTAAGCTTAATCAGCAGCTTGAGGTGCACTAAACGCCTTACTGTAAAAACCTGAAGAGTCAAAACAACAGACTCTCTTTTTACCCGACGCTAGCATATTACATGCATCATTAATGCGTTTTGTTCGCGTTTTTTGTTGCTTAGCTGACGTGATCCAATGGATCCAATCTAAGCGAGCAATTGTGGTTGTCGCATGCCATGTAGTTTGAGCTTCACTTGATGCCTGCAATGCATTAGCAAGATCAGCGGGTACTTCAGGCTCAGGTTCTTTATCTACAGCAACAACTTCAAATAGTGCATCCGCCCCGATCACCGCACCAGATAACTCAAGTTGTTCCTTATCAATGCGTAGCCAGTGACTTTTCTTACCATCTGGCTCTAACAAGGCTTCAAAAGCATAGCCGTTGATAGTTGCGATGACTGTTATACGGCCGCGTCTGGCCAGCACTGCGCTTACTGCTTGAGGCAGCACCACAAAGGCCCATGATTGACCTGTATTAGGTTTCAGTGGCTGAGCCGTAAATTGTGCTTTGCTGTGTTCGTTGGTCATATCTTTCATACTAAAACGTTAATCTGTCAGAGCTTGCGACACCGAATTACAACTGTACCCCTTAATTTTATGAATTTCCATTCAATCTTGATGCTGGAATAGGATTATAGAAAGTTCCAGTTGGCTATATTTTAAACTCATTCACTTGCTGTTGCAGTGTCGCTGCGAGCATTGCCAGCTCTTGTGAAGCTTGTGCATTTTGCTGCGAACTTTCACTAACAGAGGC
Source organism: Pseudoalteromonas sp. KG3 (assembly GCF_030436385.1). Lineage (NCBI taxonomy): Bacteria > Pseudomonadati > Pseudomonadota > Gammaproteobacteria > Alteromonadales > Pseudoalteromonadaceae > Pseudoalteromonas > Pseudoalteromonas sp. KG3. Next base: position 156,182 of record NZ_CP098524.1, on the reverse strand, counting down.
AATACTAGCGCTAAACTCGTTTATGTTACTGCTCAGTTCATTGGCAACCATTTTTTGCTCTTGCGTTGCAGTTGAAACTTGCGTATTCATTTCAGCAATTTCTGTTACTTCTTGGTTTATTTCAGTCAACACTTGAGAGGAATATTGCGCGTGCTCAACACTTTCTTGGGCACTGCTTTCTGCATTACCCATAGCACTCACTGCCTGCTGAGCCATGCCTTGCAGCTTGCTGATCATGTCATTAATACTCGCGGTGGCTTTTTGGGTATTGTGCGCAAGCTGCCTGACTTCATCCGCAACTACAGCAAAGCCTCGCCCTGAATCCCCAGCTCTAGCGGCCTCAATCGCAGCATTCAGTGCTAACAAGTTAGTTTGCTCAGCAACACCTTGGATCATCATCACCACCTGATTAATATCATTCGTTTGCGTATTAAGATCAGTGATTAATTGGGTATTCGCATTGACAAGCTTAGACAAGGTTTGAATTGACTCAATATTATCAGCAACAGCTTGCTGCCCTTGCTGTGCTTTATGATCTGCATTAGTGGCTTTATCTGAGGTTGCTAAGGCATTTTGTGCAACTTGCTCAATGGCACTACTCATTTGCGTAATTGCAGTGGCAATCATGGCTGATTGTTGCTCTTGCTCAGTAGCGGTAGTGGCCACTTGCTCACTGATTGAATTCATTTCTTCGGCTGCGGACGACAGTGTTAGTGTTGCCCCCGTTACATCCGTCACTAAAGTATGAATACGCGACAACATATGATTAAAATTACGAGCAGTGTCCGCAATTTCATCGTTACCGAGTACATTTGCTCTTATTGTTAAATCTGCATTACTGGCAATTTGGCTAATTGTATCGCGCAGTGCCATCAATGGGTTTTGAATCGAACGATAAATAAAGTAGCCAATGACCAATAACAAAATAATTAGTACCGATACTAACAACTTCATGACTAAGCTAATTAATGCAAAATTTTCATCTGCTTGATTTTTAAACTGGTTAGCTTCCTCTAGTTGCAGATCTATTAACGCTTGATAGCTTGCACTGAGCGGGTCAAATACACTATATAAATCAGTAACAAACTGTTGTTGAGAAAGGGAGTCAAAGGTCCCATTACGTATTTGACTTAACAAGTTTTCAAGGTGCTGTTGAACAGGAGCCAGCTTTTGTTCAACAGTCGCCGTTAAGCCTTTTTCTTTGTTGGTTAACTCCGTACTAAGATAATTTTCCCACTCTTTATCGGCGGTATTTTTCGCTTTTTCAACAGCGCTCAACAATGCAGCTTGAGTCACCGTGCCCGCCCAGAATTTATGAAATAAATCAACAATATTAACGACATAGCTATCGGATACCGTTTTTATCTGCTTCAACGGTACGACACGATTATTGTATAAATCATCAATTCCTTTGACTAATCCTCCCATAGGTTAATCGAAAATATCGCAGTAATCATAAAAATTATTACCGGTAAAATTGCTAACACAATCAAACGAGAACGAACCAAGTAGTTATTTAACATAGTATTCCAACGACTGCACCTGTAAAAATTAAAGTATAATACTTAATTTGCAAGCTTCTCGTTATTTTGTAATCTTTTTTGCAATAATTAATCTGTATTTAGCTTTTCTGTTATTGTTGAACTAGATTATAAAAGAATATAGAAAGTGTAATTTTAATGGGGTTTGATCATGGCTAAAACACTGATCCGAACATGTACATATTTAATCGTTTTTGCCTTTGGTTTTGCTGCAGGTATATATGCTTTGCCAATATTAACAGCACCTGACGGCCCCAGCCAGTTAGAGCTCGCAAACCATGCACAGCAGGCATTATACAAAGGTGAGTTTAGAGATGATCTGGCAGGCTCCGATAGCTTTCATTATGGAGTTGGCGAAGTTCGGTTGACTAATAGCGCGATTTCTTTTGCTGGTACATTAAGCCCAGGCCCGGATTATCAATTGTATTTGGCCAATCGTTTTATTGATAATGAAGCTGATTTTTTGGCTTATAAAGGCACTATGACACGTGTTGCCAGCGTTAAAACCTTTGATGGTTTTATAGTCACAGTGCCGCAAGGAATAAATATTGCTGACTTTAATACTGTGATTGTCTGGTGCGAAAGTTTCAATGAATTCATCAGCGCTGCACAATACCAATAAAAGTTAATTATCGGCTTGGTTCAAATCCATCATACTGGGCTAAATCACTGTTTAACAACTCCCAATTAGCCTTTGAACTAACAAAGTTATGACTAATTGGCCGCTCAGTAATATCACTGTCAAGAATACCCAACCTTAACCTTAAACGTGATATATCATCTATGTTTTCACTGTAGACGGGGCTGCCGCAGGCACTACAAAAATGACGAATACGCCCTGGCTTAAATTCAAATGCCGTTAAATTATCTTGCCCTTGAGTTACTTTAAAATCAGCGCGATTAATAAACCCGTTAGTAGCAAATGCAGTGCCGCTGGACTTACGACACAACGAGCAGTGGCAATGAATAATACTGTCGATTGGGCCATCAACTTGAATCGCTACTTTTTTACACAAACAACTTCCTTGATACATTCACTTTCCCCGATGTTTTTTAAAAATATAACATAAGCCTCTTGTTTTAAATACAAAAAAAGCCGCCTTTGGAGAGGGCGACTTTGGAGAATAACAGTCATGGGTGTATGGCTGCTAAATCAAGAGTAGTTAAGCAGCTTCAGTGCTTTGCTCACTGTGGCGAATTAAATAATCAAACGCCCCTAAACTAGCCGTTGCACCACTGCCCATAGCAATAATGATTTGCTTAAATGGGGTATTTGTTGCATCCCCAGCACCATAAACCCCTGGCAGTGAGGTTGCTCCTTTGGCGTCTATTAAAATTTCACCAAATTGACTGAGTTCAAGCTCACCACCTTTTAACCATTCGGTATTGGGTATTAAACCTATTTGTACAAAAATACCTGCCAGCGTTAACTCTTTGCTATCGCCCGTCACACGATCAGTGTAAGTCAGTCCAGTTACTCGCTTACCATCACCTAACACTGCTGTCGTCTGCGCATTCTTAATAATAGTAATATTTTTTAAGCTTTTCGCTTTACGAATAAGTACTTCATCGGCACGCAAGGTATCAGCAAATTCAAGTACCGTAACGTGTTCAACAATGTTTGCTAAATCAATGGCGGCTTCAATGCCCGAATTACCACCACCAATAACAGCAACCGGCTTACCTTTAAATAATGGCCCATCACAGTGCGGGCAGTACGCCACACCATGGCCTCGGTATTGTTGCTCACCCGGTACGTTCATTTCACGCCAGCGTGCGCCCGTAGCAAGGACTAACGTCTTAGCTTTAAGCGTCGCACCATTTTCAAGTGTAATTTCATAACCATTATTAGCACGCTGAAGAGAAGCCGCGCGTTGGTTATGCATCACATCTACATCGTATTCTTTAACATGCTCTTCAAGTTGAGCGACCAGTTTTGGTCCTTGCGTAGCTTGCACAGAAATAAAGTTCTCAATTGCTAAGGTATCAGCAACTTGGCCACCAAATCTATCCGCAACTATACCGGTATTAAGCCCCTTGCGCGCTGAATAAATTGCCGCCGATGCGCCTGCGGGACCACCACCGACAACCAGCACGTCAAATTGCGCTTTCTCACTGAGTGACGCGGCTTGGCGTGCCGCCCCTTTTGCATCAACTTTATTAAGAATGTCAGTCAGGCTCAATGCACCTTGACTAAATGGTTCACCGTTTAGGTATACCGCTGGAACAGCTAAAATGTTGCGCTCTTCAACTTCGTCTTGGAATAACGCACCATCAATCATAGTGGCTTTAATTTGGCTATTAGTAGCCGCCATAGTATTGAGTGCCTGTACAACCTGCGGGCAAGTTTGGCAGCTTAAACTAATGTAAATTTCAAAATTAAGCGCTTGATCCAGTGATTGTATTTGTTCAATGTCTTCTGCCTTCGCTTTGCTTGCGTGGCCGCCGGTATGTAATAAGGCTAACACTAAACTAGTGAATTCATGTCCCATTGGTACACCGGCAAAAGTGATATAGGTCTCTTTTAACGAGGAATGTACAACCATAGAAGGACGGCGAGCGTCAATATCAGGGTTGTTCAATACTGTAATTTTATCGCTTAACGATGCGAGATCGTGAGCCAAGTTTTCAAGTTCTGTTGATTTGTTGCTGTCATCCAAGGCGATAAGCAGCTCAACAGGTTGAGTAAGCGATTCAAAATGGCTTTTTAATTGATTTTTAATGTTGTTATCTAACATGGCTGCGCCCTTGTTTTCAGCGAAAGAAAACCCACCACATGCTAATGTGCTTAAAAATCGCGTGGTGGGAGTTGTTAGCGCGACTTAAGCCGCGCTTAATGTAGCTAAGCTACAGATTAGCAATTAAATTTTGCCAACTAGGTCAAGTGAAGGTGCAAGTGTGTCTTCACCTGGCTGCCAAGAAGCTGGACATACTTCACCATCGTGCGTTGCAATGTACTGGGCTGCTTGTACTTTACGAACTAGCTCTTTGGCACTACGACCGATGCCTAAGTCGTGCGTTTCAATTACTTTGATTTCGCCTTCAGGGTTCATTACAAACGTACCACGAAGTGCAAGGCCTTCCTCTTCAATCATCACGCCGAAGTTACGTGTAATACGACCCGTTGGATCGCCAATCATTGGGTAAGTGATTTTACCGATTGTGTCTGACGTGTCGTGCCATGCTTTATGAGTAAAGTGTGTGTCAGTAGATACTGAGTACACTTCAACGCCCATCTCTTGAAGCTGTGCGTAATGATCTGCAATATCACCTAATTCCGTAGGGCACACAAATGTGAAATCTGCTGGGTAAAAGAAGAAGATTGACCACTTGCCCAGTACATCTTTTTCAGATAGCTCTACAAAGTCACCATTGTGGTATGCAGTTGCGTTAAAAGGTTGGATTTTTGTGTTAATTAATGAAGTGCTCATAGTATTCCTCATTTATATATAAAAGTATTTAAGTTACTCAACACAGCCTATTAAAGGCCTTCTGCGTTGGCTTGATTAGTATAATAAGGCGAAAGGAAAATTAAATAAAATTGATTGTTTAGATTAATTCAATCGATTTTTAGGATTGAACTATTTAATTACAGTATTCGTATTTTCTTTGTTGTTCATAATGCTGCTACAATAGCGGCGCTTAAAATATGCAAACAAGGGCATGCTGTTATGGAAAAATTTGTTAACCACATTCAACTTGGCTATCTAGGTCTGCTGCCCTTTTTAGGTTGTGTTGCTTGGCCGCTTTTATTAGGCAGCAATAGCGTAAACTTAGAATTTTTCACTTTTTATAGCATCGCGATATTGGCTTTTATGGCAGGTAATTTATGGCGGGCAGGTTCGCAAAATTATAGTGACGCAATTAAAGCAGTCGCACCGATTATTCCAATCCCTTTCTTATCATTTTTACCGACTGAATGGATGTTAGCTTGGTTGGGGCTTAGCTTTTGGCTAGTCCTGTTATTTGAAAAAACCACCCTGCAATGGCAGAGCTACCATGCTGATTATCAGAAAATGCGCTTTGTATTAACGTCAGTGGTGTTCGTTTGCCATGTTTTTGTAATTGGTATTAGTTTATACCCTAACTAACTCGCCCTTTAAAACGGATTAATGTACCATCCGGGCTCTGCTTTTTGAGGATAAACTATGATAGACCAATTGCGCCAACAGCTTGATCAACTCGGTGAAAACTACGTTGAAAAAAACGCTCACTTCAAAATTAAAGTGATCCCTTTTTTTTGTGCGATTCAAATTAAAAAAGATCACAAAGGTGAAGGTCGGCTTTCATTTTATTCCAATCAATGGCTCGAAATTGCACTAGTCGTGCTGTTTTTACTGTTTGGTTTGATGCTATTTGACACCAATGCAGGCTTTACCCATGGTCCAATTCATATTGCAGTTGCGGTATTAATCAGCTTCAATTTAATCATCAAACAGATTGCCATAGAAGGACTAAAAACTCGCCTCGCTTTTTGCCGTTTGGTTGAGCATGACGCTAAAAAAACACCTGCAGAATAATGTATTTAAATCCAAATTGGCGCATCCTTACGGTTGGCGATGGTGATTTATCGTTTTCCTATGCTTTAGCAACTGATATCAAACCAACTAAATTGGTTGCTTCAACCTATGACGATGCAACCACACTTACCAAAAAATATACTGATAACGCGTTAACTGCACTTAAGGCAAGCAATGTAACTGTATTAAATAGCTTTGATGTAACAAACCCAAAAACCTGGCAACGTCTAAACGGTGAGTTATTTGATATGGTGGTGTTTCAATTTCCACTTATCCCTGCATTTGTTGGGCAAGCGGCTTTTCGAGAAAATACGGCCAGTATTAATACACTTAACCGCGCATTACTGCATCAATTTATTAAATACGCCACTGACTTTGCTCTAGATAAAAATGGCCCTATGCTTTGCTACATCACGTCTAAAGATGTAAAGCCGTATCGTGAGTGGAATATTGAAGGCAGTGTAAACAAGGGACTAGCGGCTCGTTACCTTGGTCAAATGCCATTTGATATTAGCTTATTTCCCGGTTATAAAATTCGTAACGTTGACCGTGATAAACACGTTAAAGACACCAGTGGTATTAGTTATGTTTTCAGCCCTAAAACCGTGCCTGAAGTGGAGAGCAAATTAACCATACCAAGCTACCTAACCGCAGACAGTTGCCCACTTTGCCGTGTAGGCCCCTTTCACGGCGAAGAAGATAAACAAAAACACCTATTAGCTAAAAAGCATCAACAAATGTTAGCCTTTGAAGCAGACTGGCAAGCATGGCTTGCACAATTTAATCCTCAGGAGTAATCATGAATTTTGTAATCGTCGGCACCAATTTTATTAGTGATACTTTACTTGCGGCTGCAAAAACCGTCAGCGACTTTACACTTTATGGCGTGTGCTCACGAGCCACTGAAAGTGGCGCAGCTTTTTTAGCTAAACATGCAATCAGTGATGCAAAAATATTTACCAATATTGAACAAGTGTGTGCCGATGAGAATGTTGATGCGGTGTATATTGCAGCGCCAAATAGTTTGCATAAAAGCTATGCTGTAGCCTGTTTAAATGCAGGTAAACACGTATTAGGTGAAAAACCGGCTGCCGCTAATAGCCAAGAATTAGCTGCGATTTTAACCGCAGCAAAGCGCAATAATCGCCTCTACATGGAAGCGATGATGACCACTCATCTACCAAATTTCACGGTATTACGCCAAGCAATTGAGAAAATTGGCGTTCCTCGTAAATACATTGGCCAATACAGTCAATATTCATCTCGTTACGATAAATACAAAAATGGCGAACGCCCTAATACGTTTTTACCTGAGTTTGCCAATGGCGCTTTGGTCGATTTAGGGGTATATCCACTGTATATTTTAATTGCGCTATGGGGAGCACCAAACAGCGTACAAGCCAGTGGGGTATTGCTTGAAACAGGTGTTGATGGCGCCGGTGATGTGTTACTTAATTACAGTGATAAGCAAGCAGTGATCAGTTATTCAAAAATATCTCAAGGGGACAATTTTACTGAGATCCAAGGTGAAAAAGGCCGTATTCGCATAGAGGCTGTTTCGTTGTTAAAACGTATGCAGTTTATCGCCAACGATGGCACTGTAGAAGAATTATCACAGCCATTTGATGAGCATTTTATGCGTCACGAAGTTGCCCATTTTATTGCCACGGCAAAAGCCAATCAATTAGAGTCGTCAGTCAATACTCATCAACTGAGTATAGATGTTATGCATGTGCTTGATAAAACAAGGCAGCAGCTTGGCGTGAGTTATCCAGCCGACTTATAGTAGGCATCGTATTTAGTAAGTCTTCAGTAACTCTGCATATATTTAGCTTAAACTAGCGAAACCATTTAAGGCTGTATATCAACAGCCTTAAATTTTCTTGTAATTAAAAACGGTAAATAACTGAAGCACCTAATGTTTGTGGGCTAACAACGGAGACATAGCCAGTTGGATACCTGCCACTTACAGGCTCTACACTGGTATAACCCTGTTCATCAAAGGCATTATTAATATAAGCGCTAATTAACCAATTCACTGTGTCATAGCTTATTGTAGCGCGAGTAATAGTGTAATCACCTGCCATGCGCTCTTCAGTGTTAGTAAGATCACCGTAATACTCATCGACATAATTTGCACTGACATTTATCTTAAAGCTATCAGTAAACCAATGAGACAAACCTAAACTGGCCGTAAATGAAGGGGCTGAATTAAGTTCGTTACCAACAGCCTCAGAATAACTGTCAGATACATCAATTTCAGTTTTTAATAGCCCTAGCCCAGCATGTAACTGCCATTGTTCACCCAACATACTATAGGCTTCGAGCTCTAAACCATAACTGTGGGCATCATCAATATTGGTTATTCTTCGCGCTGAGTTTAAAGCTTGATAGCCATTAAAATTATTGTAGAACACATTCGCACTTATGTTGATATCACCGTTATTTAATACACTACGTGTGCCTACCTCATAAGTATTAACGGTTTCTTCATCATAGTAATAATAATCTTCAGCATTAAAGTCGAGTGCACCACCGCCGGAATTATAACCACGCCGCGCACTAGCTGATAAAGTAGTTGCTTCGGTAACTTTGTATTGAATAGCTAAGGTAGGTAATTTAATAGTATTAGAATCATCTAGCTGTTCAGCTAAGGTATCGCCTCTAAATGCCATGTTAAAGTTACGAAGCTGGCTTTCACGTTCAACTCGCAAGCCACCTGTTACTATTAACTTATCAGTCAGATTGAAGCTTGCCTCTGAGTAAATCGCCATCGAATCACTACTATCATCACCAAAATAATCTGTTGCTCCAACACTGTCAAAATCTTGATCTCGATCGAAATAAGCTAAGCCAATAAAGCCTGAATAAAAGTCACTACTAAGACCGAAGTTTAATTTACCATCAATGGTAATATTTTTTTCATCCATAGTAACATCAGATTCTGCTGTTTCTAGTGGCTCATAAGCATCAAAAGCCCAGTGGTAATCCATATACGCCACGAGCAGATCCACAGAGAAGTTCTCATCAATCTTATATTCAAAATCGATTTGTGTTGTATCTGAATCTGTATCCATTATACGTTGAAACAGTGGTATATAATCAGATGGGTTGTCACCTTCATAATACTGACGACCAGAATTTCCTTTTTCACTGTAGTTTGAATAACTTAGTTGAATTGATAGATCATCAAATGGAGTATAAAGTAATTTTGCTCGGGTGCTTGAAGTGTTTAATTTATTCAGATCGCGATCAGTCGGATTTGTTTCATAGACAGTTGGGTTACTGTAAGTTTCACCATCAACATATTGAGTCGATAACCTAAAAGCAAATACATCTTCAACTAATGCACCGGAAATAACGGCTGCGGTGTCAAGGTAGTTATCTTGATTACGGTAACCGACTCGCACTGCGCCTTCAAAGTCTTGAGTCGGTGCTTTGGTTGTCATATAAACAGCGCCAGCAATGCTATTACGACCATTACTTGTTGATTGTGGACCTCGATACACTGCTATTTGCTCCATATCCCACAAACCAGTATCACCCGTTAAATCAGCGACAAACGGCTGGCTTACACCGTCAACTAGCGTTGATACTCGCGCTTTTGAGCCGCCACTAAACGAATTAAACCCTGTTGCTCCACCGTTACCTGACACACCACGCATATCAGGAACTGATCCCGTTAACACTACTACATTGGCCATATCAGCAAGTGCTTCTGAAACAGATGCTAACTGACCATTTTCTAATAACGACTTATCGACGACCGCAACTGAGGTAATAGTGTCTTTAAGTGATTTTGCTATTTTTTCACCCGTAACAACGATAGTATCCATTGATTCGCGATTGCCCTCATCATCATCCGCCAATACCTGAGCTTGAGTAAATAACAGCGCGCTGGCAATAAATAGTGAAAGCTTATTGCGTTTAAATAAAGCAGCCAAAATAGTTTCCTTTTTTTGAGACATTTTAAATTGCGCGGAAAAATATCATACCAACCACATTATTGCAATTGAGTTTAGTTATCATTTAGAATACCATTAAAAATAAACTTTTATTACTATTATGTCTCAATTTACCGTTATTGTTATCTTACTCCTTGCTATAACTGTGCTTTACTGCAGTAATCGCCATCAAAGATTACTTACTAAACCTATTTCTAAGCACTGGCGTACACTTGCGCTAATACTGTTTTTAACCGCAATTATCATTGCCTTTTCTACACTGTCTAAATTAGCAGCAAGCTTCTTTGTTATTTTAATACTGATGCTCGCTTTAATGGTCATGCCATTTGCAAGCTTAATTAAAGTGAAGGGGCTAAGAAATGACACCTGAGCAAAGACAAAAAATTCAACCAACTTGGCTTGGTAAAAGTTTAGCTGGTGGATTGCTGGGTTTAGCGCTGGCTTATATTCTGATTGCTTTTTTTGCTTGGTACGGCCCAGGCGGAATCGATGCCCAAGACAAGGTTCAATTTAATATGTGGATGATCCCGATTTTATGGCTCACGATCTTTAGTTTTACTTATTTATTTAATTCAGCAAGGCAAGCTTGGCTGATACTCGGTGGTGCAAATATTATTTTATATAGTTTATTTTTGCTGTTAAGGGGTGGATTATGAAAGTAAGAGCCGATATTTTACGCACCTACCAAGGTGTGCATACATGGACGGGGATTATTGCAGGTTTAGTACTTTTCATCGGCTTTTATGCTGGTAGTTTGACCATGTTTAAACATGAAATTCAACAATGGGCAGAGCCAACTACTGCACCGCTTACCGATCCCACAACTACAAACTATCAAAGCTTAGTCGACCAAGCCATCGCTGTTTATCCTGAGCAAATGGCAAAAGGTTTTGAACTCGACCTTTTAACAACAGCTGCGCCACTGTCGTGGTATACACAAGGTCAAGCTCGTGGTATGCACTTAGATAATCAACAACAAACAGCATACCTTGATGCCGATCAAAAGCTAATAATTGCTGATCAAGCTGAACATAAACTTGCCGATCTAATCGATTACCTACACCGTACCGCAGGATTTATTGGTGAAATTGGTCACGACCAATCAGGCGTTTACATTCTTGGTATTGCTGCAGGACTGTATTTTTTAGCCTTAGTGTCCGGTGTAATTATCCTTTTACCAACACTGGCAAAAACATTTTTTGCGCTGCGAAAAGAAAAAGGTCCGAGTCGCTTTTGGTTAGATAGCCATAACCTTATCGGCGTTGCGAGTTTGCCCTTTCATTTGATCATTGCGTTTACCGTTGTGGTATTTGCCTTTCATGATTTAATATATGATGGTTTAGCCCAGTTTTATGGCGATAAGCCCTTATTTGAACGCCCCCTGGCTGCTGCACATGCTCACCAGATCAACGATTTAAAAACGATTGAAACACAGATAATCGCAGCAAAAAGTTACGCTCCAGGGTATCAACCGATCCATATTAGTTACAATGCGTTAAATTCCACTAGTCCTTCAGCGCTATTTAAAATGAGTAATGCAGCCGCTGTAAGCAGAGGACCAGACAGCGATTACTTAGCCATTAACCCATATAGCTTAGAAGTACTGTATACCAGTTACCCGCAAGGAGAAGATAGTTTTTGGGGCAATTTTACCGCCAGTCTATTTTCCTTACACTTTGGCACCTATGGTGGTGACTGGGGCCGGTGGGCTTATTTTATTATGGGGCTATTCGGCGCATTTCTTTTTTATTCAGGTAATTTACTATGGATAGACAAGCGGATGAAAAAAGATGCAAATAAAACCAGCACACACCTTATGGCAAAACTAACGATTGGCGTGTGTTTGGGGTTCATGCTCGCTGTTGTTGCAGTATTACTGTTAGCAAAATGGGCTAATTTACTGATAGGCAACATTAATCACCATTATATGCTGTGCTATTATGTTGTTTTTTTTATTTCCTTGGCCTGTTGTTTTACACTAGGGGCTAACAAAGCAAGCTACACTGGCTTAATAACGTTATCGATTTTAACCGTATGTTTACCCATCTCGAGTGTTATTCAAGGCCTGAATAATTTAGCTCTGCTCCCCTATTACGAAAGCTATCCTGTTGATTTTATAGCCTCACTTTTCTCAGTTATGTTTTTCTTTATCGCTAAACGCTTAAAGCAAAAACCCATTAAAGATAAAGTAATTCTGGATAACAAAACAATAGAGTTCATAAGGTAAATGAAGGCTCACGCATTGTTTAATACGTGAGCCTGCATCACTTAATGGCTGCTATTTATCGCAAATATATTAAATTGTTACATTAATCTGTACACTCTACAGATAATTTCTTTTTTCATTTTTATACGCTATGTCTCGAGTTATTCCGCCTTTTTTCATCGCTGTTATTTGTGTACTGTTGGCTATGGTTACCATTCAATCAGGGGCTTCAATCGCAAAACAATTATTTCCCTTGATAGGTCCTGAAGGAACAACAGCACTTCGTTTAGGGTTTTCTGCTGCTATTTTATGTTTAGTATTCCAGCCTTGGAAAGCATTTCCACCGCTTGGGCAACGCATGCCCATTGTGGTTTATGGTTTATGCCTAGGGGGAATGAACATATTATTTTACTACGCCATTGCCCGTATCCCGCTCGGTATTGGTGTTGCACTGGAATTTACCGGCCCACTTGCCGTGGCGTTATTATCATCGCGTAAAAAACGAGATTTATTTTGGGTGGCATGTGCAATTGCCGGCATAGTGCTACTACTGCCTGATATGAGCGGCGCAGAAAGCCTTGATCCAGTGGGGGTTATTCTTGCTTTAGGTGCTGGTGCTTGCTGGGCGGGCTATATCTTATTTGGCAAAAAAACCGGCAATCAAGGCTCTGGTGGTATGACAGTCGCACTCGGCATGAGTGTGGCCGCTATTATATTAGTGCCTTATGGGGCAATCAATCAAGGTATGGCTTTACTTAGTTGGGAAGTATTGCCTTTAGGGATATTAGTAGCAGTGATGTCAAGCGCACTGCCCTATACTCTTGAAATGGTGGCGCTGCGTAATATGCCAGCGCAGGGTTTTAGTATTATGATGAGTTTAGAGCCTGCGATTGCAGCGATGGCTGGGTTTATAATTTTAGCTGAGCTGTTGAGTATTTGGCAGTGGCTGGCGATTTTATTAGTGATCATCGCTTCTGTTGGCAGTTCAATATCCGCGACTAAAAATGACGCTTAACATCACTTAATTGCACACCTCTAGTGCGCTTTATTCACTCGGTGGTAACTCAGATACAATTTGATTACCACCAGCGACTTTAGCAATGTACATTGCTTGATCCGCATATTGGATTAGTTGCATATCACTACTGCCATGCTCTGGATAACTAGCAAGCCCAATACTGCTTGAAAGCGTTAGCTTTTTATCATCAATAATAAAAGGCTCTGCACATTTATAACGTATTTTTTCGGCTACATGCAGAACATCAGCACGGCTTTTAATACCATTTAATACCACTACAAATTCATCACCGCCAAAGCGCCCGACGGTATCTGAGCCACGTACACACTCAAGTAACCGCTCCGCTATTTTTTGTAATAGCTTGTCACCCACTAAATGGCCGTGCGTGTCATTAACTTCTTTAAAGCCGTCAATATCGATAAACAAAAGCGATAACTCCACGGCAGTACGATCTGCACTGGCTAAACTATTTTGCACGCGATCGAGTAATAACGTACGGTTAGCTAAGCCTGTGAGTTGATCGTGGCCAACCAAGTGCTGTAATTGTTTTTCAAATTCTTTACGTTCAGTTATATCATGTGCAACAGCTATTCTCACCTGATGAAGATCAGACCAACGTACTGACCATAAAATATGCACTACTTGGCCATCTTTTCTTACCCAGCGGTTCTCAAAACGCGGTTTTGATACCCCAGATAACAAGGTCGCAACCGTATCCAGAGTTATTTCACGGTCATCTTTATACACAAAGTCAATCATCGGTTTACCGACCACTTCAGCCGGTGTGTAACCAAAAATAGTTTCAAACGCCGCACTGACGGCAATAAAACATCCTTGCTTATCGACTACACAAACAGCATCAAGCATTAGCTCTAATACATCTGTAAGACAAACTAACCCTGTGTTTTTCATTCGCTCGCCTTGAACGGTAAAGTTGTTATTTTTATACTAGCAAGAGTACGCTTCGTAAATGTTGAAATACTGCCCTATTGTAAGGTTGCACAGCACAATGTTTATTACCAATAATGGCTTTCTATTGAATAAACAAATAGTAGGCCAACATATTTTTTACTGCAACAAACAACCACACCATACAGCTAGCGCACTACATTGCTAAAGTTAGTTACTATGAATAACTAACCTTGTTAGTGCATTGACCACAGCTTCTTCGACCGAATGTAATTTAAATGGTTTTGATATAAACAGATCCATACCCGCTTCTTTACAGGCTATTTTATCCGAGGCTGATGTATTAGCGGTTAAAGCCACTATTAAGGTGTCCTAATGACGACAGATATTTTCAGCTCTGAGAATTTTAGTCGCCTCTAGTCCGTCGAGTTGCGGCATAACACAATCCATAAAAATAAGGTCATATTTCATTTGCTTACATTTTAAAATCGCGTCTTCGCCGTCTACTGCAAAGTCAGCCTTAATTTGGAGCTTTTCTAACGTCGCATCAAGCACAAACCTATTTATTTGATTATCATCGACAACCAACACCGATAAACCACTCGTATCGATTGTGGTACCTGCATATTGATTCATCTCAACTTGCATTGTGCCAATTGCCAGTGGAATATCAACGACAAATGTTGTGCCTTGTTGAAAAGTACTGTTGACCTTAATTACTCCGCCCATGTATTCGATTAACTCTTTTACAATCGCTAAACCAAGACCTGTGCCACCTTTATTGCTTTTGGCGTCTACCTCTTGAGTAAAAGGAGAGAATAATGATGCAAGAAAGTGTTTTGTCATTCCTCTGCCGGTGTCACTAACTTCAAGGCGCAAGTTCAATTGGTTATTAGCCTGGGTAACGTTTACCTTAAAATGTACCTCTCCTGCATCTGTAAACTTTAAAGCGTTACTTAATAAATTAGAAGTTATTTGACTCAGACGCGTATTATCACAGTACGCCCAGCAATCATCGGTTATCTCAAGCTGAGTTTTAAAATCAATATTATTAGCCTTAAATAGCGGAATATACAAAGACGCTAAATCTACAAAGATTGTTTTTAATAAAAAATGATTAGGTTCGAGTTTTAACTCACCGTGATTTATTTTTGAAAAATCAAGCACTTCATTAATAATGTTCAATAAAATATCTGCGCTACGTAATGCAACTTTTAACTTTTCGACTCTTTTTTCTTCGCTTTGCTCACCTAACAGCGTCGTTAACATGCCTGTAATGCCATTTAATGGCGTTCGTAGTTCATGACTAATTTTTGCAAGCAACATACTCCTATCTTCTAACATTCGTTCAGCTTGGGCTTTTTTATTTTTTAATTCTTCTCGTAGTAACACTGATTCGGTGACATCTTGTAAAGTACCAAACAAGCGCACACAGGTGCCATCGACAAACTCAGCCTCACCAAATGCACTGACCCATACGCTGTTATTTTTAGCGGTAATCAGTTCTAAATCTAAATGCCATTTTCCGCCAGTTTTCATACCGACTTCAACCGCATGAGTAATACTGTTGCGACTTTCGCCTTCTTTAAAAAAGCCAATAGCGGAATCTAAATCAGGAATAAATGCATCATCAACTTGGTAAATGCGCCGTGTTTGCTCACTCCAAGTCACTTTATTGGTCAACAAATCAACTTCCCACGAACCAATGTTGGCAATACTTTCCAATTTTACTAATCTATTGTTGTTCTTTAAAAGTTGTTGATTAGCGCTTTTTCGTGCAAACTCAGAACCTAACCACTGAGCAAATAATTCAACATAGTCATGAGCTTGCTCTGAAAAAGGGGTCGAGGAATTAGGGGATGAAAAATTTACGGTGCCATAGATATCTTTACCAACTTTAATAGGCGCACCAATGTAGGATTCTAATTGAAAATTTACGTAGCAAGGATGATGTGCGATACGACTTGTTGAAGTTTGATGAAAAGCCAATGCTTTACTTGCCGCTAAAGTATGAACACAATAAGTTCCCGCTAAATCAAATACCGTGCCTACAGCTAACGAATTATCAGCAGTGATAACATGGCGTACCACATATTGGCTGCCGATTACTTCACTTATAATAGCAATCTCTAAATCAAAAACATTGAGTCCAAACTTCAATAAATTATCTATTTTTTCATCAAAACTTTGCTGTTGATCAGATACGATATTGTGAAAGCTTCTGAGAAAATTCAAATTGCCACTCCTCGCGCGTTAACTAATGCCGAAACCACGACATAACAAAAAGCCTATTAAAGTACTAATAAATAAAGTAAATTTGTGCTTTAGTATATAGCCAGTTTTAACTTACAACTTTTTTAAAATGAATAAATAAACTACCTAGCTTCAGCCTCACATAAGTAAAAAGGTTTAAGTAAATTTCCAACGCCAACACTTAACCATTAAAGGTACAACACTTCCTTACATTCCTAGACAATCCATTACATTGCTGCCACAGATTTTTATAGATTAATTACTTAAAGTGCCTGCAGATTACATCAGGACTTAAACAATGAAAAAATTAATTTTAATACATTTAGCAACAATCAGCCTTTCAAGCTTCCAAGCAACAGCTGACGAGCAGAATGAAACCCATAGGATTGGAGCACAACTTTCTGCGGGCGCGGCTTCATACTATAATTCAAGCAATAATGGCGATGAGATAGCGCAACTATACCTTTATTATAATTACCAATTTGACAAAACATAGGCATTAGAATTTGGTTTAAATGGTGCGTCAAGCGGTGATGAAGCATGCAAAGGAATTGATACTAAATATAATTGCCAAAGTAACGATATGTTTTTTAACAGAAACATTGATAAAGTGGGATTTTCTAACTACGTTATTGCAGCAAAAGGGCAATTCAAGATCACTGAGAATAACTCGCTCTATGGCAAGGTGGGTGGCCAATCTTATAATTATTCAATGTTCGAAAAAGGTAGAAAAACCGCCGACATTAGTGGTTTTGGTTTATTTTTAGAAAGTGGTTGGCAATATGATTGGAATAATGGATTGGCTATGAATGTTGCGTTGCAATACATTGATATGGATGAATTATACACCAGCTCATTAGGTGTTGGTATTAGCTACCGCTTCTAAGTACATTCACTTATAAAATACGGCTTCAATTGAAGCTGTATTTTATAGCCTCATGACTAAAACGCCCTGCTGTGTTGCAAAACCACAGTTCAACCTTTCATCATCCGTTTATTACTTAAAATATTGCCCGCAAATGCGTCTATATCTTAAAGTAACTTGAGTATATACTTCCTAGCATGAGTACTTGTAATGACTAACTAATGACAAAACCAAAAAAGAAAAGTAATTTTTTCAGTAACCTTATTTTTAATATTATTTTACCGGCGGTGATTTTAAGCCGCTTCAGTACACCAGATACCTTAGGCCCAGTGTGGGCGGTGGTAGTGGCACTTGCCTTTCCACTGTTATTTGGGTTGTGGGAGCTTAAGCAATCAGGCAAAGTAAACTTTTTCTCAGTACTTGGCATCATCAGCGTACTGCTTACTGGCGGTATTAGTTTATTTGAACTCGACCCTAAATACATTGCCATTAAAGAAGCCATGGTGCCCGCTATTATCGGTATCATTGTGTTAGTGAGCCAATACACGCCTTACCCATTGATCCGTAAGCTATTAATTAACCCTGAACTGTTAGATATAGAAAAGCTAACTCAGTCACTTGAGCAACAAAACAATACAGCAGTATTTGACGCAAAAATGCGTTTAGCTGGCTTTATTGTTGCCAGTGCGTTCTTTTTATCGGCAACTCTTAATTACTTTTTAGCTAAAGCAATCGTAGTGAGTATGCCTGGTACTACCGCCTACGCAGAAGAGTTAGGACGTATGACATGGCTAAGTTACCCAGTGATTGTAGCACCTACTATGGTATTACTCGTTGGTGCTATTATTTTCACTTTTAAACAAATTGGTAAACTAACTAAGCAACCAGTCGATGATTTCATACTGCAATAAGCGCACAGAAGAGATCAACGATACATTTTAATAAATCGCGTTACACAATCAGCAATGTAGTCTGGCGGAGGAAGTTCGTCAGCTATTGCGGGCGGCACAGTACTGACCACTATACTGTCGTTTTATTTTGTACCCGTGGCTTATTATTTACTATCAAAACGAAAGTTACGCTGTAAATAAGCATTCACAGTATTTTCTCAAACCAGACAAGGCCTCGATTGAGGCCTTGTTTATGTTAAATTAAAACTCCCAGCTCAGTGACGCCCAATAACGGCGGCCGTCTTCAACATAACCATACTCATCTTCAGTGATGTCTTTATCAAACATGTTATACACACCAAAGCCAAGTTTTACTGTGTTGGTTAAGTTATAGTTACCACCAATATCGGCCAAGGTATAATCTGGCGCAATAAGGCTACTTTGCGAAGGTCCAGTTGTTGGCTGGCTTTCTTCACCACGGTAATGAACACGTAACCAGCTGCCAAATTTATCACTGGGTTGCCAGTTAAAAGATGTTTGTAAAATATGCTTTGGTAACTGGTTTAATGGGCTGCCTTTGTACTCACCCGATTTTTGTTCGGAATCGGTGTAAGTGTAATTAGCCCTGACGTCGATATCGCTGGTGATGTCATACGACAGGGTAAATTCAAAACCTTGAGTAACTGCTTCATCCACATTGACATACGTAGTGGGCAATGAACCAAAGTCGTTAGGGCCATCTGTACACTGAGTTAGCGGGCAGGCAATACGGGTGATTTTGTCATCAAACTGATTATAAAACACGGTACTTGACACATTCAGATCACGACTCACATCGTAATAAATGCCCATTTCATAGTTAACGGACTTTTCTGGACTTAAATCTGCATTACCATAAATATTTCCGCCGCGACTTACTTGCCCCCAATCAGGAGTAGATTGGCGAATATTTGGCGCTCTAAAGCCTGTTGAGATACCGCCTTTAATAGTGAGATCATGGCTCGCGCTATACACAACGTATAAACGAGGACTCCAATGACCGGCGAAATTACCATCATGATCGTATCTAAGTCCAGTAGTTAACTTAAATGCCTTAGTCGCGCTCCATTCGTCTTCTGCAAAGATAGACCATTGCTCATTCTCTACGTGTGTTAAATCACTAATTTTATTGCTGGTATAATCGTCCAGTGTTTCTTTTAAGTACGCAGCACCTACCGTGGCATTATGATCGGTAATAATTGGCAAGGTCCAGCTAGTTTGTGCATCAGTGTTTTCAACATACATTTCACGAGAGGTGTTGTCGAACTTATCGTACTTTAAGTAGCTGCGAGAAGAACCAAAGTCATAAAAGCCGTTATGACTTAATGAAAAGGTTTGTTGCTCATATTCTGTGGTTGATGATTCCGGGCAACCACGACGCCCGCAGCTTTCTCCTGGGGCAAGTGCAGCAACAGTTTTACCAAGTGTAGCATCCAAAGTCTGCTGGCCTGTGCCTGCTTCAAACATAATTTCGTGGTTAGCGGTGGGAGTTAAAATAAACTTCGCTTTAATGTTACTTTGCTCTTTGCCACGAAACCCTGCTGTGAAATCATCTTCATCTCGTTTTGAAAACTGGCCAGATAGCTGCACGCCTAGCAGCTCAGGAATGAGTCCACCAGCGGTAAAAAGCTGCCTTGATTAATATTACCCGACTCACTACGCTGTTGAATTGTGCTATCAAGGCGTACTTCACCATACCATTGCTCTGGCGTTTTACGGGTAATAATGTTGATCACACCACCAATGGCGTCTGAGCCATAAAGCGATGACATCGGGCCGCGAATAACCTCAATGCGTTCAATAGCTGATATAGGTGGCGTCCAAGCACCTTCAACGCCTGGGCCATCACTGTTAGGGCGTGTTTCACGTGATGTTTGTCGCTGTCCATCTATTAATATCAAGGTATATTGGCTCGCCATACCACGCAGACTTATATCTTTTCTATCACCACCGCCTGTGACAACAACACCGGGTACATCGGTTAATGCATCCGTTAAATCACGATAGAAACGTTTTTCGAGCTGGGCTCTGTCTATTACACTAATACTGGCTGGTGCCTCTTTCAGCATTTGTTCACTGCCGGATGCAGATACTACTATCACTTCCATATCTTGCTTGGCATCATCCGCATGGGCTGACACACTTAAAGCGCTTAAAATTGCTGCTGTTAACGGTATTAATTTACGGCTTACCGTATTCATGATGATTCTCCGTGACTTTTATTTTATAAATGATAATAATTAGCGTTTGCGATATTAATTAGAAGCTCCCACATTCACAATGTGTGAATTCTTAAAGCTATCTTAAGCAGGACTTAAAGCTATGAATGGAAAGTTGCTCAAGGCACTCAATGTATTTGCTCGTACAGTCGAAACCGGCAACATGAGCCATGCTGCACAAGAGTTACTCATGACGACATCAGCTGTCAGTCAACAGATCAAACAACTTGAGCATGAACTTGGCTTGAGTTTATTTAATCGCAGCCCGCGCGTTTTAACCTTAACGGAAGCAGGTCAGCTGTATTATCAAAGTTGTATTCAGATGTTGGCCTTAAGCGCTGCAACTTCTGAACAAATGCAGCAGTTACAAAACAACCCAAGTGGACAATTAAAATTAGTTGCACCGGTAGGCTTTGGTGGTGGGCTTTTGAGTGCCCCATTACAACAATTGATCAACCAGTACGCAGATATTGATATTCAGCTCACCTTATCTGACGAGCCGGTTGATATGATAAAAGCAGGAGCTGATTTAGCACTTGCCATTGGCCCTTTGCAAGACTCAAACTTAATAGCAAGGCACTTAGTTGACTGGCCTTTAGTGTTATGTGTACACCACAGCCACCTGTTAGCCAATGAGATCAGTAACGATATTGAGCAATTAACGAAAATGCCACGCATTGCCCACATCAGCGCTGAATATGCGCTAACACATACAACAACTAAACAAAGCGTAAAATTACCTGAGCCACGGATCACTGTTAACAATATGCAAAGCATCATTCAGCTGGTATGTGATGGTGTTGGTTATGCTATTTTACCCGAGCCTGAAGTGCGCGGTTTATTACATTCAGGTGAGTTAAAACTGTTGTGCACTGATTGGCAGTTACCACATTACAGCGTATTTGCAGTTACACCTGCGCGGGATATTTTAGCTGCGAAAACAAAAGCCGCAATTTCCTTACTCAAAGAAAATTTTGCGGCTTTATCACGACCAAAAACAGTTAAAAATAATAATAAAGCGCTAATTTAGCACCATGATCAGCTTGCTGCCAACGGCTATAATTAAACTCAGTACGCAGTGCTAAATCTTTTTCTAAGGACCAATGCCAGCTCAGCTTTGCTTGACTTCGCTGGGCTTGTTGATTATTCGCCAGCCACTGATATTGGCCACTGGCAGCAAATTTATGGGCTGGATTCAATTGCCAAATAACCCCTCCTTCAACCCCTGCGGCGGGGGAAATTCCAGTACTAAAATCACCGCCATTTAAACCAATTGTGCCCAGTAGATAAGCATGCAACGAGTTGGGATCGCCAATTGACTTCCCATATCCACCTTCAACAAAGCTGCGCCCTACTTGCTTAGTATTACCAGCTGTACGGTCAAAACCTAGCCGAATGTTCCATGACCAAGTGTTAAACACTTGGTTATCTGGTGCAAGTGACATTGCATCAATTAAGTAAAGGTGCTCAAGCTGTAAATGCTCATCTGTATAACTGGCGTTGATATCTAAAAAACTAATTTGTGCGCCGGGTATAAACCCAGCAGAGCTGTCGAGCAAGTCATGGTAGGCTAATCGATAAGCCAGCTCTGTAGTTTGCCCATAGTTTTTAGAGTCAGATCTTGCCAAAGCAACACGAGCAGAGCCATGGCCTTGCTCTGGTGATACTGTAGGCTTTGGTGGTTTGGTTAGCGGCGAGGCAATTTTATACTGACTGCGTTTTCTTAGCAGTTTAGTTAAGCGCGGCGCAATATCATCTCGGTTTAAACCTTGATCATAAAAATTAAAATTAAGCCACTCATAAGCTACTTCATAAATTGCGACGCTACGCTGGGCAGTAAACTGGCTGTTATCAAACTCTGCACCTGCCATTAACTGCTTTGCTGCCGCCAGCTCTTGTGGAGTAAGCTGTTTTGCGTAATGATGCAGTTTAGTACCAAATGCAGGGCGATAATCTGGTGCTTGGAGCAAACCTTGTTCATTTAGTACCGCCACCGTATCTGAAGGGATCGCGTGAAAGTTAAATGAGCTGGTTAAATCCAGATCATCGCGAGCCAATTGTAATAACGCCAGCAACTGATAAGAGCAATTTTCATCGGCAAAATAATAATCAAACGTTGCCGACTGCATTTCCCATAAATGCCATAAAATACGTTCAACCTCAGATTCAGAAAAACTCAGCGGGTATTCCCAAATATCTCGTGATTCAATATCACTGTATTCACGCACCTTGCGATAGTACGGCATCAGGCTAAAGTTACTAGGGTATTTACCGATCAGTCCTTTTAATGCATACAGGCTAAGGGATCCCCAGAAATAATCATTAAGTTTCAATTACATCACTCACATCCATATTTTTCCAATCGAGTTGCACTACCACCTGTACGAAATAGGCTAGTCCTGCCAAATAATCTCGCCGTCGCAGTTTAATGGACTGTTTTTTGAAGTATCGCAGCCCAACAAATGCCCATGACACTACTCGTCTTTTTTTGGTTGAATTAGCTTGAAAAGCGCCTGTCTTTCCTGCTTTGTCTATCACTGCACCCAGCATCATTGAGAACCAATGAGCCAGTGTGGCAAGCAGCAACAGTATGTCTAATCGATAGAGTTTGTTTGTCCTGTGCAGATCTGAGCCTAAGCCGAACCTAACACTTTTTTGATCTCGAAATCCTGCTTCTATCTGCATTCTCATACCATATAATTTGAGTACTTTTTCGAGAAAGTGGTGCCTCTTTGGAAGAGAAGAAACGAGTAGCCAAGGCTCCTTATAACCACGTTTTTTATCTCTTTTTAATAACTTATGTCCCTTGCCAACCAGCACTGCATGAGTTTGATATTTTGCACTTTTGGTCAACTCGGTCGCGCCAAGATACTGGCTCTTACGTTGATTGCTCTTGAATAGTGACTGGCATGGAACAAACTCATCGCTGCCCTGCGTTTTCAAATGTGCCGTACCTCGAACACGGCTAATATAATGCCAGCCATTGTTTCGCACGGCTTTGAGCCAAGGAACTTTAAAGCCCGCATCCGTCACAATTACGGGCCGGCAGTCACCCGGCAAAATCAGTTTGAGCATCTTTAAGAACCGTTTTTGAACTTTTGGGCAATGATACTGAAAACTGAATGCACTTTCCTGATACAGGGTCAAAGAACGACCTTCACTGGCAATGCTGGCACGCAGAATACAGTATTTGGTTTGTGTATCTGCATGACTCCAATCAACCAAAATGACGGGATGCTTTTCAGTGACCACAAAACGGCTTAAGCGAACATAAACCGATGTCGACTCACGCAAAAGCTCGTGGTTATTGAGTAGTCGATCAATACGTTTAATATCATGTTTTTCAGTTGTTTTTGAATCCAAATTGCGACCAATAGATGTCAAGGTGCATTGCTGACAGTGCAAAAGAGATTTAACGGCAGCGACTAGAGTATTAAATCTGGCTTTATGAATAGAGTTAGGGGTGACAGCGCGGAGCATATTGTGCAAAATAGTAGACGCATTCATGGTGTTTAGTTCTGTTGTTTTTAAGCGATTCATAAGATCACAAAACACCATGAATGTTCCCTCACTACCCATATTTTTTAACACTATTAGTTCATTGATATATAAAGGCTAATTTTGGGGATACTTTAGGGTGACAGCGCGGAGCATATTGTGCAAAATAGTAGACGCATTCATGGTGTTTAGTTCTGTTGTTTTTAAGCGATTCATAAGATCACAAAACACCATGAATGTTCCCTCACTACCCATATTTTTTAACACTATTAGTTCATTGATATATAAAGGCTAATTTTGGGGATACTTTAGGCGGAGCATATTGTGCAAAATAGTAGACGCATTCATGGTGTTTAGTTCTGTTGTTTTTAAGCGATTCATAAGATCACAAAACACCATGAATGTTCCCTCACTACCCATATTTTTTAACACTATTAGTTCATTGATATATAAAGGCTAATTTTGGGGATACTTTAGAGAAAAATGTTCGAATAATGTATTGGCTGACATAATTGGGCTGCTTAATCTGAAAAGTAGTATAAGATCATAAATTTATGTCAAGGTAAAGTTCATGATCTTGCCCTTGAATTAACGCACACTAGTAAATTTAAATTAATATCTTTATTTTTAAATTATAAAACACCATTGATATAATATTTTTATTAGGTATGATTACTTTAAATAAGAGGAACATCATGTTTATATTAATATCTCATACACAAAAAACAAATCTCACCTTCGACATTTAAGCCGAGTGTAACTCTTACACTCGGCAGTCTCACTGTATTATTTTAAATTTAAGTTCGGTTCAGTTTTCGTGGAGATTTAGTCCGTGTTTGCTTTTCTGTTCGGGTACAAAACCCCTGCTTTTTATAAGTATAAAAACTATTTAAGCCAAAGTTCAGCATTTTTACATCCGCTGAAACTCGCGCATGTGTTGCAAAAAATAGAGTATTCACAACGACCTTGGTCAAAGTTTAGCCCACATGTACAAATTGGCTGTACCGTAGTCATCCAGCATACTGATACGGGTTATAAACGCCGTATAAGATTAGTTCCAGCTACAGAAAAGGGGCTATGTAATAATGTTGTGTCATTACACTCTTCTATAGGTACTGATCTTTTAGGACATAAAATAGGTCACATTTTTGAGTGTAAAGAATATGGATGTTTTCACTCTTGGCAAATATTAGCAATTAATAGTAAGGAGAATTATATAGAGTAAATCATTTCAATTTTTATTTATTAATTTTTATATATTTAATTGGAGTTATTTATAATGAGTAAAGAAAAAGCTAAAAAACCAGCAAAAATGACGTTAAAAGAAAAGCGAAAAATACGTAAAGAGAAAACAAAGACAACCGAAAAGTAAAGAGTTGTCACTTTACATATAACGTTTCATGGAAACCTTAATAAAGTCCAAAGCTCGGCATTATAAAAATGTCGGGCTTTTATCGTTTAAACATATTAATAAAAAAGGCCTCAATAGAGACCTTTGTTATAGATGAAGTTTAAATAAATCTGAATTAGCTACTGTATTGTTGGCACGGTAATAATTGATACAGAGCCTAGCGGATCTACGTTATAGTCTTCACTCGGTTCGCCTTCGTCAGCGGTGATGATTAATTTACCATCGGGACTGAAAGTTACCATATCTGGCAGTGCTCCGACCGCAGATATCATTTCAAGCTCATAACTACTCGTGTTAAACATAGCAACAACGCCAGTATCAGTTTTCACGCCTGACTCGATCGCAGCGGCAAGTTTTCCGTTTGATACTGCGACAGAATTAACACCTGCACCGTAATAGCTAATATCAATTGCGCCAAGTGTTGCAATGTTATTTGGGTTAGCAAAATCAATCACTTCAATACGAGGAGCGTTAAGCAAGCTGCCGTTATTTACTACGAATAAACGTTTTGTTTGTGCATCATAAGCCGTGATCTCTGCGGCGCCTTCACCACCTTCAATTAACAAGCGTGATGCAAAATCAAACTTGCCTTCGTTGTTTTCACTATAGACCTAAGAGATCCCCAAAAATAATCTTTAATTTTCAATCGCATCACTCACATCCATATTTTTCCAATCGAGTTTCACTACCACTTGCACGAAATAGCTAAGGGATCCCCAAAAATAATTATTAAATTTCAATTACATCACTCACATCCATATTTTTCCAATCGAGTTGCACTACCACCTGTACGAAATAGGCTAGTCCTGCCAAATAATCTCGCCGTCGCAGTTTAATGGACTGTTTTTTGAAGTATCGCAGCCCAACAAATGCCCATGACACTACTCGTCTTTCTTTGGTTGAATTAGCTTGAAAAGCGCCTGTCTTTCCTGCTTTGTCTATCACTGCCCCCAGCATCATTGAGAACCAATGAACCAGAGTTGCGAGCAGTAAAAGTATGTCTAATCGATTGAGTTTGTTCGTTCTGTGCAGATCTGAGCCTAAGCCGAATCTAACACTTTTTTGATCTCGAAACCCTGCCTCTATCTGCATTCTCATACCATATAGCTTGAGCACTTTTTCGAGAAAATGGTGCCTTTTTGGAAGTGAAGAAACGAGTAGCCAAGGCTCTTTATAACCGCGTTCTTTATCTCTTTTTAATAACTTATGTCCCTTGCCAACCAACACTGCATGCGTTTGATATTTTGCACTTTTGGTCAGCTCGGTCGCGCCAAGATACCGGCTCTTACGTTGATTGTTCTTGAATAGTGACTGGCATGGAATAAACTCATCGCTGTCCTGCGTTTTCAAGTGTGCCGTACCTCGAACCCGGCTGATATAATGCCAGCTATTGTTCCGCACGGCTTTGAGCCAGGGAACTTTAAAGCCCGCATCCGTCACAATGACGGGGCGGCAATCACTCGGCAAGATCAGTTTGAGCATCTTTAAGAACCGTTTTTGTACTTTTGGGCAATGATATTGAAAGCTGAATGCACTTTCCTGGTATAAGGTCAAAGAGCGACCTTCACTGACAATGCTAGCACGCAGAATACAGTATTTGGTTTGTGTATCTGCATGACTCCAATCAACCAATATGACGGGATGCTTTTCAGTGACCACAAAACGGCTTAAGCGAACATAAACCGATGTCGATTCACGCAAAAGCTCGTGGTTATTGAGTAGTCGATCAATACGCTTAATATCATGTTTTTCAGTTGTTTTTGAATCCAAATTGCGACCAATAGATGTCAAGGTGCATTGCTGACAGTGCAAAAGAGATTTAACGGCAGCGACTAGAGTATTAAATCTGGCTTTATGAATAGAGTTAGGGGTGACAGCGCGGAGCATATTGTGCAAAATAGTAGACGCATTCATGGTGTTTAGTTCTGTTGTTTTTAAGCGATTCATAAGATCACAAAACACCATGAATGTTCCCTCACTACCCATATTTTTTAACACTATTAGTTCATTGATATATAAAGGCTAATTTTGGGGATACTTTAGGTTAAAAAGGGTCGATGCGAAAATTGCGAAGGCGTAGGCTTTGTAAGCGTGGAGCTGTTATTTTTGCCTAGCGTGTATTCGCCTTGTCCTGTATGTAACGCCAAGCGTTACAACCAAAAAACACTCGACATTACCTATAAAGATAAAACTATTGCCGATGTGCTTAATTTAAACGTTGAATCAGCGCATACATTTTTTTCCGACGAACCCGCTATTTTACGTGCGCTAAATGCGCTCTTACAAGTAGGCCTTGGCTATTTACGTTTAGGCCAACCTGCTACTGAGCTTTCGGGCGGAGAGGCCCAGCGCATAAAGCTTGCCACAGAGCTGCAACGTGCGCAGCGCGGCGATACGCTGTATATTTTAGATGAACCAACCACCGGCCTACACCCAAAAGATGTAGCCATGTTGATGGCGCAGTTAAATGGCTTAGTTGATGCCGGCAACACCGTTATTATGGTTGAGCACGATATGCAAGTAGCCAGTAACAGCGATTGGGTTATTGATATTGGCCCAGGAGCCGGCGACGAAGGCGGGTATATAGTTGCACAAGGTAAACCTGAAAAAGTGGCAAATGTAAAAGCGAGTAAAACAGCACCATTTTTACTGAAATAGTTAAAGAATAACGCTTTTAATTTTATAAAAGCGTTACCTATAGAGTAGTTAACGCTTAAAATAACTTCTTGGGATGAATTCAATATCTGCAATTCAGATTAATTTATACACGCCGTTTTTATTTTGATAACCAATTAGAAATAGCCTCGCCTATTTCATTCGGCGAATCTTCTTGAAGATAGTGGATACCGCTCACGGTTACCTCAGCTAGGTTTGGCCATGTGCGCACAAAGTCTCTTGCGTAACCAACTAAAAAAGCATCTGGTTATGCATTAATAAATAGCTTTGGAATATCATGAGAGTTGGCTAAATAACTCGCATAGCTTTTTACTAAAGCGACAGTATCGGCAGCCTCTCCGGCAATGGGAAGTTGGCGAGGCCCTGCTAAAATTGCACGGCGATCCTCCCCTAGATTTATAAAGGGTCTACGATATTCGTCGTGTTCTTTTTGCGTTAATTGACGCGAAATAGTCGCTGGTAATATTGTTTCAATAAAAAAGTTATCATCAAGCACCATTTTTTCACCCTCAGCAGAGCGCAAGGTGCTAATTGGGCCATGTAAGTCCTTAAGAAAGTCATCCCATGTTGGAAAATCGGTAACAATTGCTTCCATTAAGGCAATCGCTTTTACTGCATCACGATGTGTATTAGCCCAGTTAAAACCAACACCAGAGCCCCAATCGTGCAGTACTAAAGTAACATTACTGTTCACGCCCAACGCTTCTAAAAGTGCAAATGTGTATTTGCTGCTTTCATGGGTGTTATCTAACTTTTTCGAATCTCCTAATCCAATCATATCGATAGCAATTAAACGCCCTTTTCCTTGTAAATATGGCATAACATTTCGCCAAAGGTAGCTAGATGTAGGATTACCATGTAAAAACACAATAGGATCGCCTTCGCCTTCATCTATTTAGGCCATTTTTTTATCTAATATAGTTTTAAACTTTTTTGTATAACGTAATGTTTCTGAATCATTTTTTATTTAATTGATATACATGACTGAATCACACAATAAACGAGCGTACTTAACTTGTCACTATATTTATGTGATCGAATCACATACAATTGAATTAATGAAAAATGAAAAATACATATCAAATTTAATCGGCACGTTTGCCACCTTTGTTTCTAATGACATTGAAAAAGCAGATTGCCGAATTAGGCGGGCGAAGCTTAAGCCACGAATCGGCACTCGTCACTATTTACAACCACCCAAATGAAACCATAGATGTACTGTGCTCAGGTTTTAGGCTTAACGCACTCTGGTGCGGTTAGATTAATAAATACGCTTGAAAAAGAAGAGCTTGTAGAGAGGCGTAAATCGGTAAAGGATGCTCGCTCTGTTGTTTTATACGTAACTGATAAAGGAAGTCAAAGGGTTAAAAGAGTACTAAACAGCCGAGAAACAGCCACCTCTAAAATACTAAATAGCTTTAATGATGAACAAAAACAAAGCTTTTTAAGTTTGATAGAACTAGCGCTTAGCAGCCTAACAAGCGAGCAGATAGAAGCCCGTAAAATATGCAAACTATGTAACGAAGGTGTATGTAGAAAGCGTGGTTGCCCAGTAGAAAATGCTATTAAATAAAGTACACCCCACTTAAAAATTTATCCAATAAGTTAAAGAATGATAACAGCCACTTTAGTCGTTTTTCTTACATGAAATTAGGTAAAGATGGATTCGATTATAGTTATAAAATTCATGCATCTTTTTAAATTGTAAAGGTATTCCCCCCTTGTACCTTTTTTAAAATAAGAAAAAAGAACCGTTTTAATGAGAGTTTTCAGCTATAAGGTTGACCCATCTAGTTGCAAGTGTTAAAAAGTAAAAATGAACACTAACTTAATAAAGGAATAATTGTATGATAAAGGGAATAAAAATCGCTTTAGTATCAAGTGTAATGCTCTCTGGCTGTGTAGTTACTGAAACTATTAATGGAGGTATTGCTAGTTTAAATAACTCTTTCACAACTGCTGAATTACCTATTACATACACAAAAGCGGCTAAAGAAAGTGGCACTGAGAAAATGAAGCGTCTTGCAGTTATTTCAAATAACAGAAACGCAGCTACAGGTATAATTGAAACAAACCTTGCAAATATTCGTGTGAATGGCCAACCTTACTTTACCTTTGTTGATAAAGCTTCTCTTAGTAAAATTATAGAACAACAACGGTTTAATGAAAGTGATATCAGTAACTCAAAAAACAGAACCCGCCTAGGTAAACTTACAGGCGCAGATACACTTATCACTGCTGACTACACTGCTGATGTAGATACCTCTACTTACTACGAAAAAGACAGTGAATGTATACAAAAAGGTGATAAATGGTACAAGTGTGAGAAGTCTAGAGAAATAACCATTAAGTGTTCAGAAAAAATTGCGAAAGTAAATTTTAAACCTAAGGCTGTATCTGTAGAAACAGGGCAAATTGTTTTTACTAAACAATATTCACGCCTATCAAGTAGTAAAGTATGTAAAGGTGACGACCCTCATCCATCTGACTCTGTATTACGAGGCAGAGCACTTGCCGCTGTAATAGAAGAATTAAAACAAGATGTTGCACCACACCAAGTGACTAAAAATGTAAAGTTGATGGAATCTGATGATTCAGATTTAACTGATAAAGCAGAAGAGTTATTAGACCTCGCTGTTGAATTTGCAGAAAAAGACATGCCTGACCACGCCTGCAAAACCTTTGCAAAAGCTCAAAGCCAGTATTCAGAATCACTGGCTATAAACTACAACAATGGTGTGTGCGCAGAAAGAGCGAATGATTTAGAATTAGCAAAAGCATATTATGAAAAAGCGAGCAACTTAACATTAGACGTTGACGAACTTAAGTTTGTTATTGAAGGCCAAACACGGCTTGTCGAGCGTGAATCGGATAACGCAAAGCTAACTCTAGCAACAACTTCAAACCGTTTGTAATTTAAGTTAAGGCCTACCAATTTTGTGTTAGGCCTTATTGCTGTTGGTAAAACTATGACTACTAGAACATCCTCACTACTATTAGCGGCAATAGCGCTAAGTCCTTTCCTTACTAATGCAGCATCACATTGTAGTTGCAGCTCATACTATGCAAAGAATGCCCAGCCTAAGTGGGTAGGAATAGATATTGTTGATGATGAAAAATTAGCTAGCTCAGGCTCTTCACAATGCTCTGGTTTAAAAACAATTGATGAACGTCGGTCAGCTAAAAATGCGCGTGAAGAGCTCGCAAAATTACTAAGTACTGATATTTCAGTGAAAGAAATAATTAAAAACACCTCATCAAGCACAGTAAGCCATTCTGATTACAAATCGGTGATTGAGTCTCAAACCAATCAGCTATTAAAAAGCGCAAAAGTATATGATCGTTATGTAGACCCTATTAACTGTACTGTATATGCAGCTATTTCAATTAGTAAAGCCGATCTTGAAGAAGGCCAACAAGAAAAAATAAAACAACAACAAGCAATGCTAGGCGCAAAAAATAGTTGCTTAAAAGTAACGGGCGAAAATAGCTCTCAACTTACAGAGTTACTCACTGAGCAACTTTTACAGCATGGATATAAATTAACAAACTCGGCTTGCGAAGTGACCTATTTAGTTAAAAACTCGATAATAAAAGCACAAAGTAAACTTGTAATTACACAGTTAAAACTTCAAATAGATACACAAAGCAAAAAGTCTATTTGGCAACAACGTTTTGAAGGAAAAGGTTTGAGCTACTCTAAACGCTCAAAAACCGAGTTAATTCATTTAGCCAATCAAGACAGCACAACTAATTTAATAAATAGCATTGTAAAGTTAAAAAATACTGCTATCGATTCTTATTAGCGATTATATTAAGCCATGTTTTAAACAGTTATATTTAACACTGATAAACTATATTTTAAGGATGAAAATGTCTGTAGGAAATAACTTAGAGCCTGAGGCTAACACTGAAGAAAATAAATCTTTGTTAGCTAAATTGAAAGGTTACTTTATTTTACTTATGGTTACTTTAATGGGTCTTGGAAATTGGGCCGATAGTAAAGCACTCATAATTGAAGGGTACAACGGATTCATTACTCACTTTACGAACCAAATCGAAGAAAAAAAGATTACTGCGCTAGATATTGGCAACTACTTACCTTACGCTGAAAAAAAAATAGGTATTCCGCAAGTAATTAA
Organism: Pseudoalteromonas sp. KG3; assembly: GCF_030436385.1. Lineage (NCBI taxonomy): Bacteria > Pseudomonadati > Pseudomonadota > Gammaproteobacteria > Alteromonadales > Pseudoalteromonadaceae > Pseudoalteromonas > Pseudoalteromonas sp. KG3. Next base: position 124,030 of record NZ_CP098524.1, on the reverse strand, counting down.
AACATCATCTTTGAATACTGATTACGAATATAGGTATTACAAAAATACGAAATATTTACTCACACTTATTAATAAAAATACTCGTATAGTCGGCATCGCCGTACATAGCTTAAAATACGATAAAGCTATGGTACCGGAATTTACACCCTTAATACCTTTTAATAAAAAAATGCTCAGAGTTAATAGTCTAAGCGATGTTATAAAATCAAGTAACGAATTTTATTTTGATTCTCATAATATTAAATATTATATGCAGTCAAAACAGTTAAATGCTCAAGGTATGTTTTTGAACCTTAGCGTTGGCTTTAGTAACTACGCACCATTACTTGATGAAACGCAAAAAGCTTTATTTAAACTTGATGAGTTAATGCTTACTCAAGATGACGAAAAAGCCTTAGCTAAAACAACCGAGATACTTGCTAACACTGCGGCTACATTTTATGCAGTATCTGAGCTATCTAGTGAATACATCTCTGATTCATTACTGACCAAGTATGAATTTAACGCTTATTTTTAAGGATAAAAAATGCGTCACACTTTATTATTTTTTGCTTTATTTAGTGCTTACAGCGGGGCTACCACGCCGACGTTCGAAGAATTTAAAAAACAGCAACTTGCAAAACAAACCACTTTTAAAAACGATCATCAGTTGGAATATCAAGCATTCAGACAAGCATATCTCGAGGAATACGATAAATTTAGAGATAGATTATTGCAAAACTGGTCAAGACCTGTACAAAGCTCATTATTAGAACGTGTTGAATATAGTGCGGATAAAAAAACACGTATTATTATTGATGAACAAAATTCGACCGTGACTGTACAAACACTTGAAGACTCAAATGAAACAGGACTAAAAGCGACTTCTCAAGAAGAAGCATTAACAACAAATCAATTGTTAAATAATGTTAAATTATCGCCGGTTTTAACTGATATTTTTAAAGACCTTAGCTTACTCGATAAAGCAGTAAAAACAGCAAAAGTTGATATAAAAGCACAGCCAGACAAACATGAAAGCGAAGTCGCATTAATTAATGAAATTACTTCTCAACACGAGCAATCATTGAGTAGTTTAGATAAAAACGAGCAATTACCTAAAGCACAAATTGATATCCAAAAAGAGCAGCTTACCAAAGAAAAAGAACAACGTATTAGTAATTTAAATAATGCGCTAAAAAAAACAAAAGAGCAAAACCTTACCTACAAACGCATTAAGTCGCATACTTTCGCTCTACCCGATACTTATTTACAAAAAAAAGTAGCGCCTTTTGTTACTTATTATAGCCAGTTTTCTAAAGACCAATTATCTTTACTATTAGCTATTTCACATGCTGAGTCGTCATTTGATCCTAATGCAAAATCGCATATTCCAGCATTTGGATTAATGCAAATAGTGCCAAACTCAGCAGGCTTAGATGTTGCTCGCAAACAATTTAAAAAGGATATAGCTCCTACAGCTAAAGAATTATTCGACCCAAAAACTAATATAACTTACGGTGCTGGGTACTTAGACATTTTAACGACTCGATATTTGCGCAAAATTAATAATCCCATAAGCCGAAGATATTGTGCCATTGCAGCTTATAATACTGGCGCTGGTAACGTAGCTAAAGCATTTAACTTAAATAGAAGTACGAATATAAATAAAGCGGTAGCCTTAATAAACCAATTAGATAGCGAAGGTGTATACGCACAACTTATAAATAATTTACCGTACGACGAAACAAAAAAGTACTTACAAAAGGTAAGTAAATTAGATATTCAATATCAAAAAAACTTAGAACAATGGAACCTTAACAATAAGGAAGTAAATCATGCGAAATAAACTTTTAATATTGGCAGTTGCTGGAGTTATTACAGCATGTGGTACAACACCACAAAAGTCTCAACCTCTTGCTGAAAACGATTCTGTTCCAAGCTGGGTTTTACAACCTACAGCACCCGAGGGCGGTTTGGCTTCATCTAGCTGTGTAGTATGGACGGGAAATATGGCTGCAAGTAGAGCACAAGCTATTGCCAATGCACGTGCCGATCTAGCAACTCAAATTAGTGCTAAAGCGCAAGTAATGGATACACTAATAAACAAACAAACCCAACAGCAAGACTCAACGACGACTAATTCATCATTTACGCAAATAAGTAAACAGGTAGCTGAGCAAAGCTTAGTAGGGGCTATTGCTAAAGAAATTGGTTTTGCTCGCTTAGATGGAAAGAAACAGTTATGTGCGCTTGTAACTATGGAAAATACTAAGCCTTTATTTGATAAATTAATCGAAACGTCAGGAAAGAATTTAAGCCCTAATGATGAAGATATGCTTTATCGTGAATTCAAATTAAAAACAACAACTGATGAGCTTAAAGCGCTAGATAAATAAGCGTTTCATAACAGCCCTAATATAAGTTAGGGTTGTTATATTAATTAAATAACTACAATAAATTACCCTAGTATTAACCAAACCCCCACTAGCACCATTAAACTCCCGGCAATACGATTCATCCACTTAATGTTGTTGCCTCTACTTAAAAATAACCGCAGGCTTTTTCCGCCTGTTGCGTAAATCATCATACAGATAAACTCTGAGAGCAAAATAATGGCCACCAGCACCGCTAATTGCGGCGCAACACTGTATTGCACGTTAATAAAAGGAGGTAATAAGGAAATCATAAACGCCCATCCCTTTGGATTGGCAATGGCGGTTACAAACCCCTGTGAAAATAATGAATATCGGCTCACGGCTGTTGTGTTATGCGTATCAACCGACATTTTTCCTTTCGCACGCCACATATTAATGCCAATGTAGATTAAATAAGTGCCACCTAGCCATTTTAAAATATCAAATGCACTGGGGTAATTAAGCATAACACTGGCTACACCAAGCACCGCGGCTACCGCAACTGTTGCTACACCGAGTAGTTCACCTATCATCATCCATAATGTTCGGCGCACGCCAATACTCATGCCTAAGGTCATGGCCAGTGTCATACACATACCGGGTGTAATTGATACAAAAAAGAAGGTAGGAATAAATACCGCAAGTGCAGCTACATCAATCATTTAAAGCTCGCAATAAGTTAAAAATAAAGTCGTGATAGGTTCATCCCAGAGGGTAAATGAAAAGGGCCAAAGGTGAAAGATAAAACAACTATCAGTAAGGTAGAAATAACGGCTTCGAGGATCGGGATAAGAGCACCGAGCTTAGCCCGAGGTTCTAAGCCCGATACTCGAAGCTCGAAGCCTATAACTCAGCGCAATGTGCCGTGAGATTAAGAGAGGATATTCTTAATCTCACGGCATTAAGCAAATTAATTTGCGTTTACGTCTACAACCGCTTCAGTTGTTTCAGTATCTGCTTCTTTATCTGTAAACAGATACTTATCAAGCCACTGCTCTTGCTCCCACAGTACATGTAATAAGCTTTTACGGGCACGGTAGCCATGAGCTTCGTAAGGAAGCATCACTAAACGCGCTTCTTTACCCAAGCCTTTAAGCGCTGCGTACATACGCTCGCTTTGCATTGGGAAGGTGCCAGAATTCGGGTCTTCTTGGCCGTGGATCATTAACATCGGCTCGTTAATTTTTTCAGCATGAAAAAACGGTGACATATTGGCGTATACATCCTGTGCTTGCCAAAAATCACGTTCTTCTCCTTGAAACCCAAACGGTGTCAAGGTCCTGTTATAGGCGCCACTGCGGGCAATACCGGTTTTGAATAAATCACTGTGGGCTAATAAGTTTGCTACCATAAAGGCGCCATATGAGTGGCCTGCAATGGCGATTTTATCTTTATCTGCAATGCCTTTTTCGACCAGCACATCTACCGCAGCTTGTGCGCTTGCAACTAACTGCTTTCTGAACAAGTCATTTGGCTCTTTGCCTTCAACGCCGACGATGGGCATTTTCGGATCGTCAAACACCGCAATACCTTTAGCAAGGTATGGCATCGGTCCCCAATAACCAACATAGGTAAATTCATAAGGAGACTCACGTACTTGTGAAGCAACCGCTTTGTCTTTGTATTCCAGTGGGTATGCCCACATTAACACCGGTAATGGGCCTTGGCTTTTGTCGTAGCCAGGTGGTAAATAAAGTGTGCCTGATAACTCCACGCCATCATCACGCTTATAACGTACCAGCTCTTTTGTTACGCCTTTAAACGCCGGATACGGATGCTCAAACATAGTAAGTTGAGTCAGCGTGTCATCGTCTAAATCACGAATGAAAAAGTTAGGTTGCTGCGTTTTAGATTCGCGAATAGTGATTAATCGCTCACCTTCATCATCAAGCATAGCGCGTACGCGTTCATAGTAAGGCGCTTTTGATTGCCATAAACGCTTGGTTGTATTGGTTTTAATGTCGTACTGATCTAAAAACGGCATATTACCTTGCTCTGACGCTCCATCGCCACGCAAGAATATATAACGTCCACCAACGACTTTAATTACACTCGCACCTAAATCATTGTGCTCATAAATTGCATCACCAGGATCCTTATAAGCATCGTTATAACTGCGCTGTGAAAATAATACGCGGTTGCGATCAGCATTACGCGGTTGGATAACATAAGTGCGCACTTGGCGATCACTAAAACGCCATTCGGTTAATAAAGCAACGTTTTCATTGGCCCATTGCATGCCTGAAAAGCGGCGTTCAACTTTAGCAAATAGCTTTGCTTCGCGCTTGAATGGTGAACGTAAGCTATATAAATAATCATGATGAGGCACATCGGTTTTCATATCGCCGCCATCTTGCGCCTGCGCCCAAATAACTTCAGCACCTTGGTCATCGCGCCACTGAAAATCACGACGCCCGGTGCGAACACTGTCATAACCCTGCGGGATATTATCGGCAAGCGGCTGTTTAGCTAGTTCTACCAACGCATAACCGCGCATTCCCCATACCTGCCATGTTGTTGCAAAACGGCTATACGGCACTTGATAAGAAAAAGGTTCATCAATGCTTGCTACTAATATATTGGTTGAATCAGGTGAAATTGAAAATGATTTAAATAATGCTGGCTGACCAATTGCTGAGGCAACACCACTCATCGGAATATAGCTTAACTGCCCTTGACCATAAAACTTAAATTGCTGTTCATCAAATGGGCTAGTTAATAAATTTTGGTAAGTCCGCGCTGGCGCCTTTTGCCCAGTACTTTGCTGAATAACTGGCACTACGCTATTGCTGTCATTAGTCAATCTTGGTTTACCCAAATTAACAGCTACGTTAGCAACAATAGCTGTACTATCTGGTAACCACTGATAGGGAGCTGCGGTTAACACAGAATTAAGCACGACATCTGACAACTGTCGTGCTTGTTTTGTTTGCGTGTTATAAACCCATAAGTTTGCTTGTGTTGGCTGCTCAACAATAAACGCGAGGTACTCACTATTACTTGACCATTTAGGCGAGCGGATCACCCCGTTTGGCAAATTATTAACTGCAATCACAGCTCCCGTCGCAATGTGCTTTAATTGCAGGCCACTAAATTTAGTACGAGGACGAGAGCGGGAAAAATTAGCTGGGTTTAGCTGTATTCCTGCTAATTTTAGTTCTTCTTTCGCTAAATCATCCAGTGTCTCTACACGTTTACGATCAAATAGCGCCAACCATTGACCATCGCCCGATAAATAACTGCTAGGTGCTAATTTTGCGTCAACTAATGCTGCTAAATCACTGGAGGGGGTTTGATAGCCTTGTGCAGCAAGTGCTGAGCCAGTAACACTAACACTCAACACAAATGCCAATAAAAGCTTGATACCTTTCATGGTTTATCCTTGATTTTTATTATTAATGACTGTATCTAAACATGTTTTGATACATTCATAAAGTTTTTGCGATCATTTAGCTAACAGAGCCGATTAGGTGACTTATTAGCTCAAACTGCGTTAAACTGGCTACTTAGTTCAAGCAATTGCTGACGCATAATTAACATGAAAATTAAAACCGATAAAATAACTATTTTTGACGTTGCCAGAGAGGCCGAGGTTTCAAAGTCAACGGTGTCGTTAGTGCTTACCCAAAGTGACAAAGTCAGTGATAAAAGCAAAGCAAAAGTGTTACAAGCCATTGATGCATTAGGGTATGTTTATAACCGTGATGCGGCCGCTCTGCGCAGCCGTCGCTCCAACTTAGTCGCATTAGTGATCAACGATTTAACCAATCCTTATTCAGCGCAACTTGCTGTTGGCCTTGAAAACCACATTCATGCACTAGGCATGTTGCCCATGTTGGTTAATACGGCTGAAAGCGTGGAGCGGCAAACTCAAGTAGTTAAAACACTCAAAGAATATAATGTGGCTGCATTTATTATGTGCCCTGCCCCTGGTACGACCCAGCAATGGGTAGACGGACTCATTGAGAGTGGCTTTCCAGTTATTCACATTATGCGAGAAGTGCCGTTTTGCGGCGCGCCAACTATATTGCCTGACAATAGAAAAGGCACTCACTTAGCGACCTGCCATATTTTACAACAAGGCATTGCTGAGGTTGCATTTGTCGGTGGTACAGAGGATATTTCCGATCACCATGAACGTTTAAGTGGTTTTCACAGCGCCCTACAACAATTTAATTTGCCTTTGGGTAAACCAATCATTACCGCCGCCACTAATCGCCAAGGCGGGCGGGATGCATTTAATACTCTATACGCACAGCACCCTAACACGAAAGCTATAATCTGTTTTAACGATGTTATCGCCTATGGGGTTATTGAAGCGATACGTGAACAAGGCTTAGTGCCGGGTAAAGATATAAAAGTAGTGGGTTTTGATGATTTAGCCGACTCATGTTTAATGTCGCCATCATTGAGCAGTGTCACTATCAATGCCGATGATATCGGTAAGCGCACATGCCAAGTATTACAAGAATTACTCAATCAAAGCGTGCCTGCGGTACGTACCTTAGTCGATGTAACATTACAGGTAAGAGATTCAAGTCAATGAAAAAAGTATTAGTAATTGGCTATGTATGGCCTGAACCAAATTCATCTGCTGCGGGCACGCACATGATGTCGCTGTTAAACGCATTTAGGGCACAAAATTGGCAAGTTGAATTTGCCAGCCCCGCACAAAAAACCGAGCATATGGTTAATCTTGATGACTACGGGATCAGCAGTGCAACAATTGCCCTTAATTGTTCAAGTTTTGATGAATATGTTAGCGACTATGCACCCGATATGGTGATGTTTGATCGCTTCATGATGGAAGAGCAATTTGGCTGGCGAGTAGATAAACACTGCCCAAATGCATTAAAAATTCTCGACACTGAAGATTTACAATGCTTACGCAATGCCCGCCATGAAGCACATAAAGGCAACCGTGAATTTAACCACAGCGATCTGCATTCAGACATCGCCAAACGAGAAATCGCCGCCATTTTACGCTGTGACATAAGCTTAATTATTTCCAGCTTTGAAATGCAGTTGTTAGCAGATGTATTTAAGGTCGATAGCCGTTTATTACACCATTTACCCTTTATGGTCGATTTAACTGCGCTGCCAGTGCAAACAAAATCATTTGCACAACGTCAACACTTTATGACCATTGGCAATTTTCGCCATGCGCCAAACTGGGACGCCGTTTTATATTTACAACAAATTTGGCCACTCATTCGTAAACAACTCCCCCAAGCTGAGCTACATATTTATGGCTCTTATCCGCCGCCTAAAGCGACAGCCTTAAATAATCCCAAAACTGGCTTTTTAATAAAAGGCTGGGCCGATGATGCTTATAAAGTAATGGAAGATGCCCGAGTCTGTTTATCACCGCTGCGTTTTGGTGCAGGTATAAAAGGTAAACTATTAGAGGCGATGATCATGCAAACCCCAAGTGTCACAACATCAATCGGCAGCGAAGCTATGCATAATGATTTACCCTGGGCTGGCACAATTGCAGATGAAGCACAGCAGTTTGCTGATGCCGCTGTAACGCTTTATCAAGAGCAACTGCTATTTAAAAAAGCGCAAAAAAATGCGCAAGCCATACTAAACGCGACTTATGATAAAACCGCGCTCACTGCTAATTTAATCGATAAAATTATCACTACAGAGGATCAGTTAACAGCGCACAGAGAAGCAAACTTTACTGGTCAAATGCTCAAACACCATACCATGCGGAGCACCCAATATATGGCGCAATGGATTGAAGCAAAAAATAAGTAACTTCCCATTAGAAAAAACTAGACAGGCGGGGATTTGTGTTTAAAATTCCCGCCAAACTAGGTAGGCAAATTTAGATGTATTGTCTATATTTTTTAACTGAATAATTTAAATTTTGGTTCAATACACATTTGAAAACCGCAACCTTTACTGAAAAGCGCAAATTCATCGTTAAACTGGGAAAAATGCTTCATAAATACGGCACACCAGCTTATCGACTCGAAGCCCACTTAATGGAAGTGGCAACTTATCTTGATCTAAAATCATCGTTTGTTATGTCCCCTACTTCGGTTACTTTTGTGATCTGGACCGATGGCCACGAAGACGAATACACCCATGTTGCCCGTGTTGATCCTGGTGATCATGATTTAGGCTCATTGGCTGACACCGATGATCTCGTCAATAAAATGCTCAATGGTGAATTAACTTTACACGACGTTGATAAACAGCTTGATATCATTTTTGACGCACCAAACCCCTACAACAAAGTACTCACTGGTATTGCTTTTGCCACCTCTGGCGGCGCATTTGCAATGCTTATGGGTACTAGCTGGAACGACGTCCTCTGGTCTGGTTTGCTTACGTTTATTGTGTATTTATTTGTTCTTTGGTCAACACGCTCAAAACGGGTTGCCCATATGCTTGAGCCACTCGTTGCAATTATTTCAGCAATACTGGCCTGTGCGATTAGTGTTTATATCGATGCACACATTAATATTCGGTTAATTGTCCTGTCAGCTATCATAGTATTTATACCTGGGCTTGCCCTTGCGCTTGGTTTAGCTGAACTTGCAGCGCGCCACTTAGTATCAGGAACAGCCAGGGTAATGGACTCGTTTATGCTGTTGTTTAAACTCTATTTTGGCGCATTTATAGGGATAGCAATTGGTTTTGCTTTATTTGGTCAAGCGGATTTTGTACAACCTGAACCATTACCAAAGTGGACTGCTTGGCTGGCAATATTTTTACTCTGTAGCAGTTTAATTGTTATCTTTAGAACCAAACTCAAACATGCGGCTTGGTCAATTGCCTCTGGCTTTATTGCTTACGGTACCAGTATCGGCTCGGCCATGTATTTAGATTACACCTTGGGAACCTTTGTGGGTGCATTTTCTGTTGGTGTATTTAGCAATTTGTTTAACCGTATTGCCAATGCTCCGGCATCAATTGTTGCCATGCAAGGCCTAATTGTATTAGTCCCAGGTAGCAAAACCTACATAGGTTTAAATTCATTAATAGAAGGACAAGATTTTGTTTACGCTGAGCATATTGGTCAACAAACATTCTTAATATTTATGTCGCTAGTGGCAGGCTTAATCTTTGCCAATGTTGCGCTCCCACCGAAAAAGAGTTTGTAACACACAATAAACACCTCATTTTCTAGGCTCTTAATTGCAAAGAGCCTAGCAAAGTTACTTCACCCATCGAAAAGTGTGTATTCGCCATTGATGATTTGCCAGCCCCTTTACCATTTACCTTTCATTTTTTAATCCACTAGTTGTGAATTAGCACAATTAAGAGCATAAGAACGATTAAGTAAACTTAACTTATTAAATAAAAAACAAAATAATGAAAATATAAAACACTGATATATAAAAATTAATATTTATAACTTTTGATTTTATTTTAAAATTTATTACTTTCACAACTATTCACTTCGATTCAAGACTCTCGTTTTAAAAAGGCGTTTAATAGAGCCACAAACTAAGTTGTCAGTGGCTATTTGGGCTCATAAAACAAGCCAAAAAAGAATCATAAAGCTGCCAGCGTTAGTTTGTGATACCAATCGTGTTAAGTTACTGACCATTTATAGCGACAGATAAATGGAGTGATAATCGGGTAGCCGGAGGTCTCTAACCTCCAGCCCCCACACCACCCATCATGCGGGTCCGCAATGGGCGGTTCATCTCCCGTAATGAATGTTGATCCAAATATCCCTCAATGACACTAAACCTTGTGAAGCTAAGTAGTTATTGCCTAGCGCAATGTTAATACCTTTTGTTTTTGAGCTTCTACAAGGGCCTTTACTGGTGATACCACAGGCTATGGCGAGTCGTTCGCTAACACCCAATTTCATTAAACTGCGTACTTTGGTGCGAGGTTTACGCCATTGCCGCCAGTAGCACATTCTTATCCTACGTCGGATCCAATGATCTAAATCCACCGTTAGCTGATAAGCGTTGGCTATCAGGTAGTAGTGTCCCCAGCCGCGCAAATACTGCGTGAGTTTATGAATTTGTAGGGTCATTGAGATCCCCCAGTTGCGGTTAGTGAGTTCCCTGACATTTGCTTTGAATTTCTTTAGCGCCTGTTCGTGGATCTGCACTTGACCGTAACGGAATGTGAACCCGAGAAATTTTGAGCCTGATACTGGACCCACTCGACTTTTCGATTCGTTCACTTTGAGCTTTAATCGCTTAGTGATGAACGCAGTAATTTCCCGCTGGATTATTAATCCTTCGCTTTTCGTTTTTACTAAAATGATTATGTCATCAGCGTAACGTGCAAACTTAAGGTGTTTGTAGGTTAGCTTCTTATCTAATTCATCGAGTAAGATGTTGGAAAGCAAAGGGGATAATGGCCCACCTTGAGGGACTCCTTTGGTTGACTCAAACCACAGACCTGTTTCGCGCTCTGCGATCCCCGCTCGTAAGTATTTACCGAGTAGGCGCATGAGTGCTTTGTCTTTGATTTTACGGCTAACACGATTCATCAGCATGTCATGATCTACTTCATCAAAGAACTTAGACAAGTCGATATCAACCGCTGTTTTATAACCTTGTTTAACACAAGACTGAACATGGTTCACTGCTTGACTGGCTCTTTTATGAGGGCGATAACCATAACTATGTGGTGAAAATTGAGGCTCAAAGTAAGGGCTGATCACTTGAGCAATGGCTTGTTGGATCACTCTGTCGATAACAGCAGGGATCCCAAGCATTCGCTCACCGCCATCAGGTTTGGGTATCATCACGCGTTTGACTGGCAAGGGTTGATAAGTGCCGTTAAGTAATTGTTGTTTAATACCCAGCCAATGTAACTTAGCGAAGTCATTAAATTCCTCAATACTCATATTATCAATACCCGCAGCCCCTTTATTGCGCTTAACATGTTGCCATGCTGCGCTAATATTGTGGTTGCTTAGTACCTTTGCCATAAGGTCATGATCTATTTGGTTATATTCATTCGAGGTATTATTCACAGTCGAACGCTGTTCATCACTATCACAACACGGTGATCTATGTGAATTCAAGTTCATTTGTAGTGTCTCCTCTGGTTAAGATGTTCAGGCCTTCACCGTGTCCCCTCCATTACGATGGGCGTTTGGCTACTATGCCGTCTGCTGACTTCTGATAAATCACTCTAGCGATTACTCGATAAAGCGCGTCTAAAACTAACGCTTGTTTACTGCTATTTCGCTCGCTGTAGGTCGCAGCAACCAAAGCGCCAAGGGTTGAACAACCAGTCCCTAACTGGTAATCTCCAAGCGTTAGCGCGGATGCGTGTTTATCAGATCTCCCCGAATAAGATGCATCGACTTTCTCTGCACAACTGCATCATTTACGGTGGCCGTTAGATCACATGACTTCGCTATCTTGTGCTAGCTCGTCTCCAGCCTACGCCTCATATGATGTTTTTGTTCATCAGCTCACAGATTTGCTAGCGGCTTCCTTCAGACTATCTCTCGCGATTTAGCCCTTGCCATTCGCTAGTAGTTATCGTTTAATAACAGTATGTTATTTAAACGGTGATCTTCCTACAGAGGACTTTCACCTCATAAGTCAATGCCCATGTCGGGCGTACACAAGGCATAAATTTTGACATGTAGTTGTTCTACATGAAAAATTTATAACGCAGTTAGCGCTTTATTTAGCACGCTAGAATGGTTAAATATTTAAGTCGATTGGTATAAGAACGGTCTTATCACATTCGACGAGTAAAATGACTAAATATGTACGAATGGTAAGCCCTTATTTGACACAACAAAATAAAGTTTTGATTCAAGGGGAATCGAGGATGTTAAAAGTAAAAATAAATAAACTGCATTTAGCAGTGAGTGCATCACTAATTACATCTGCACTTAGCTTACCTATGGTAGCGCACAGTGCTGAACTTAAAAGCACGGACGAAGTTGAAGTGATCCAAGTTCGCGGTATTCGTGGCAGTGTTGTTAAATCACTCAACACTAAGCGTTACTCAAACGCGATTGTGGATGCTGTTACTGCCGAGGATATCGGTAAATTCCCTGATAAAAATGTCGCAGAAGCACTGCAACGCATTACCGGTATTTCACTTTCCCGTGCCCAAGGGGAAGGTGAACGTGTCGGTGTGCGTGGCACCACGCCAGAACAAAACCGTACTTTTTTAAATGGTCAAGCGATTGCCTCTGCAGATTGGTGGATCTCAACCCAGCCTGATCGTGGTTTTAATTACACCCTATTACCCGCTGAACTAGTATCTTCTTTAGAAGTATATAAAACCCCGCAAGCAGATCATAACGAAGGCTCATTAGGCGGCTCTGTTAATATTAAAACGCAACGACCCTTGCATACGCAAAGCAATCAGTTTGTTACCAACGCGCAAGTACAATACAATGATTTATCAGGGGAATTTGATCCTCAGCTAGCCGTTTTTTATAACTGGACTAACCCAGACAAAGACATTAGTGCATTAATCACTTTTACCCGTAATCAACGTTCATTACGTCGTGATGGGCTTGAGTCATGGGGCTGGCATGAACAAAACTTTCAACGAAATGCCGATGGTAGCCTATCCGCAACAGACAGTGACACTGCCAATATAAAAAACATCTGGACTCCAGGTGGTGGTGGCTCAGCAATATTCCAGCAACAGCGGGTGTTAACCAGTGCCACCGCAAATTTTGAATACCAACCTAATTTAGATTGGAATATTCAACTGAATACTTTGTATTCAGTGCTTAACGCTGATAACAGTAACCAAAACTTTTTATGGCAGCCTAGTAGTGTGTTTGCCCGTGGCGGTCATATCAGCGATGCGAAGATTATTGATAACACCCTCGCCTTTGCCCGCTACTCAAAAGTTCCTGAACAAAACGCACAAAATTTACCATTTAGTACTGCTATGGAAGCTATTTGGCGAGAATCTGAAATAAATACCAGTAGTGTGCATTTAATTGTTAGCCAGCAAGCACACCTTTGGCAAAATCAATATCAAATTGGTTTTACCAAAGGGGGTGGCGGCTCAAAACAAGATCACACCTCACAATTCTCAGCCAATACCGCCTATACCGTTGATACCACAGAACGTAAAAATATAATCGCCAACTATGATGTATCCCCGCTTGATGGACAGGCTTGGCAACTTACAGAAGCACGTAACGACAGCCAAGATTCAAACGATCAAGAGTTCTATTTGCAAGGTGATTTTGAACGCGCAATTGATCATTCTATTATCAGCGCTATAAAAGTTGGCGCAAAGTACCGCGATCATCAACGTGATTTTATTCGTTATCGTTCATTTAACGGCGCATTTGATGGCATAGCCCAGCAACTTGATTGGAGCTTAGCTGACTACCCGGCGGCTTTTCCCAGTGGATTTTTATCCGAAATTGGCGATCAACACACTCTCAAAAATTACAGCTATGTCGATATCAACGCATTATCTACAGATTTTAAAACGATCGACTTTATACAGCAGGAAGAAAAAGCCAGCCGTTTCGATATTCAAGAACGCACAACAGCAGGTTATGTTAAATTAATGCTTGATGGCAATGACTACCGAGCAAACTTGGGGGTACGCGTTGTTAATACTGAACAAGACGCCGGTGCTTATAAACGTATTGGCTCACCGGTTGAGCAACAACAAAGCTTTGTCTGGCAGCAGCACAGCAAAAATTATGTAGATATTTTACCCAGTGCCAATATCAGCTTTGATTTAAGTGAGGACTTAATTGCCCGAGTCAGTGCCGCGCGGGTAATGTCTCGTCCGCAATATAATCATTTAATGCCGTCAACTAACTACAACGTCACGCAGGCGCAAGGCCAAGGCGGCAACCCAGACTTAGATCCCTATCGTGCCAATCAATTTGATCTAAGCGTTGAATGGTATTTTGATGATGCCGCGCTGCTCTCTGTGGCATTATTTAATAAAGACGTTGAATCCTTTGTCGAATTTAAGCGCACCATTGAGCAACACGAAGGCATTGATATGACCATTGACAGGCCCATCAATGGCAGCGGCGGCACAATCAGAGGGGTAGAAATTGGCTATCAACAAGAGCTTATATATGGTTTTGGTTTGATCACTAACTATACTTTTGTTGATGGCGATCGCACTGATAGCATCTCAGGGCGTGAAAATTACGTACCTGGCACTTCAAAACACACAATAAATTTAACCAGTTACTACGAAAATGACTAGTTAAGTTCGCGTTTGGCCTATAACTATCGCACTCATTTTGCCACCGGTGTAGGGGAGACCATGATGGATGATTTTGGTCAACTTGACGGCAGCATTACCTTCAAATTATCTGACAAGCTTGATTTTGTAGTAGAAGCAATCAATCTCACCGATGAAATCACTTACCTGTATGAGCGAAATGAATATGCACCTACGGGCATTTACCAAAATGGTCGACGTTTCTATGTTGGTGTTCGTTACAGCCATTAATCGTTCACGCTTGCGTGTTGACCGCAAATTTTAACATTCTAGGTACGTGCTGTTATAATCCTTCGATAATTAAAACAAGTGAATAAAACAAGCGAAGGAAAAATCATGCTAAAAACTAGCTTAGCACTGGCCATTGGGCTTTCAAGCTCATTGGCGGTTGCTGCCACATCGTTAACCGTTGAAGATATTCCAAAAATTCAATCTGTGCTACAAACCAGTATCAGCCCAGATGGCGAGACTGTGGCCTTTACCCGCTCTGTACCACGTGAATTATACGTAGATGAAAATGGCACGAATTACAGCGAGCTTTATGTTGTTGATGATGAAGGTGTTGAGCGCCCTTTCATTACCGGCACTGTAAGTATCAAGAGTATTCAATGGACAAACGACAGCAAAACCATTTATTTTTTAGCAAAGCTGAAAGATGACAAATTTAGCGCGCTATACCAAATCCCGGTTGATGGTGGTCAAGCGCAAAAAGTGTTGTCACTAAAAGACACATCTATTTCTAGTTATCAGTTAAGCCCAAACAACAAGCAACTTGCTATTTTAGCTATGCCAGCGGCTGATAAGTCTGAAAAAGAGCTGAAAAAACTCGGCTTTATGGCTGAAGTTTACGAGTTAGGTTTAAAGAATAAACAACTGTTTATTGTAGATTTGGCCAACGCAGACCAGCCATTAACCCCGCAACCTCTAAATGTTGCGAACTATGTCAGCGACGTTAACTGGGCAGCACAAGGCGACAAATTATTAGTTAAAACTCAGCCTACAGCACTGATTGACGATAAATACACTAAATCACAATGGCATTTATTTGATATTGCCAGCAACCAAGTAACCATGTCATTTGCCACCGAAGGTAAACTTGATGGCGCTGAGTTATCTCATGATGGTCGTTATATTGCGATTTTAGGTGCAGAAGATAAGCACGATCCGGCGACTGGCCGCTTATTTCTAGCGGATACTAAAACCGGTGAAGTAACAGACTGGTTACCCAACTTTATGGGGCATATCGTTGATTTTGAATGGTCTAATAAACGTAATACACTAAACTTTATTGCCAATGTAGGCACACAAAGCTTTGTCGC
The DNA here is from genome assembly GCF_030436385.1 of Pseudoalteromonas sp. KG3. Classification (NCBI taxonomy): domain Bacteria; kingdom Pseudomonadati; phylum Pseudomonadota; class Gammaproteobacteria; order Alteromonadales; family Pseudoalteromonadaceae; genus Pseudoalteromonas; species Pseudoalteromonas sp. KG3. The sequence goes on along the minus strand of NZ_CP098524.1, from coordinate 108,138 downwards.
AAGTATTAAAACTGGTTCAAATAAATATAAAAAACTTATCAAAGAAGGTGAGCTTATTGCCTCAAACCTAAGTATTTCTGACTCTGATAAAACCATAGCGCTGCGCGGTAATACAGCTAAGCACCCAAATGAAGTATTTATTGTTCGTGGCTCTAAAGCGCAACGTTTAACCGATTCAAACACTTGGTTAAATGACAAACGTTTTGCTAAACAAGAGACTATTTCTTTAAAAGCCCGTGACGGTGTTGAGATTGATGGCGTATTAGTTTACCCACTCGATTACAGCGAAGGCACACGTTATCCATTGATCATGTCTGTGCACGGCGGCCCAGAAAGTCATGATAAAGATGGTTGGGTAACTAACTATTCTCGCCCAGGTCAAATGGGTGCAGCACGCGGTTATGCGGTGTTTTACCCTAACTACCGCGGCTCTACCGGTAAAGGGGTAGATTACTCGAAACTTGGCCAAAACGATTACGCAGGTAAAGAGTTTGATGATCTAGTTGATTTTAAAGATCATCTTGTTGGAATGGGCTTAGTAGATGGCAAACGTGTTGGCATCACCGGTGGTTCATACGGCGGCTATGCCTCTGCATGGGGCGCAACAAAGCTGACTGAACACTTTGCCGCAAGTGTTATGTTTGTGGGCGTAACTAATCAACTTTCAAAGTTTGGTACGACTGATATTTCCAATGAAATGAACCTAGTACATGCCCGCTCTTACCCGTGGGATAAGTGGCAGTGGTATTTAGAGCGCAGCCCTATTTACTGGGCTGGTCAATCAAAAACACCGCTGCTTATTATGCACGGTAAAGACGATCCACGTGTACACCCAGCACAATCAATGGAACTATACCGTTATATGAAAGTACAAGGCAAAGATGTACGTCTTGTATACTACCCGGGTGAAGGACACGGTAACCGAAAAGTGGCTGCCCAATACGATTACAGCTTACGCCTAATGCGTTGGATGGATAATTACTTAATTGATGGCAACAAAGATATGCCAGCATTTGAGATTGACCACGCAGCGAAGCTAAAAGCAGTAAAAGACGCGAATAAGTAGCATCTAAAATTACTTCTTGAAAGGCCAACCACAGTGTTGGCCTTTTTCATTTTAACCTGTAACTTTTACATTGCTTTTATATATTCTTGCTACTAAAGCTTTAAATATCAATATAAAACAATAGATTAAAACATGGCTCGTCACTTGCTTATGTTAACTGTAAATAAGTAAAGCAAGGATTAATCATGAATATTTTTGAAGCATTACGTAACGATCACGATAAACAGCGTTCACTGGTTGACGCCCTTATTGAAACGCATGGAGATTCACCAAACCGTCAATCATTGATGGATAACCTAAAAAATGAACTTGAAGAGCATGCTAAATTTGAAGAACGTTATTTTTATAACCCCTTAATGTTTGACGATTTAACCCATGAAAAAGCCCGTCATGGAATAGCCGAACATCATGAGCTTGACGAGTTAATTGAACAACTTGAAGAAACAGATATGAGTTCACCCGCCTGGTTAGTTACCGCGAAAAAGCTTCATCATCTTGTGCACCATCATTTAACTGAAGAAGAGCATGAAATATTTCAGTTAGCTGGGAAAGCTCTGAGCGAAGAGCAAAAACTAAGCTTAGCCGAAAAATATAACGATGCGATGAATTAAGCCTTATAGATGGGTGCTTTGCTAGCAAAAGCACCCTTTATAACGCGAGCAATGTAGCGTGTTTTGCTCATTAAAAGTTATATTTAATCGTGGCAGAAAAGTTACGCCCTGCGCTGGCAAGGTTTGCTAAGCTGTCGCCAGCATCATGACCAGCAAGATTATTATGCTGGTAATACTCTTTATCAAATATGTTATTTACCGCTAAATTTAGCTGTGTATCAGCTAATCGATAACTTAACTGCCAATCAACCGTGCCATAACCTGGGGTTTGGTATTTTCCTTCATTTACCTTCGTCATTTGTTTTGCCCAGTTTAAAATCACATTGCTGGCAAAATCATCCTGTTTGTAACTAATACCTAGATTACCTGACAGCGGACTGATACTGGAAATATATTCATCTGTGCTGTTATCTTTACCATCTTGATATGCCACATTAAAGAATAGATCAAGGCTGTCTGTTGCATAAAAGGTCGCGCCAAACTCCGCACCTTTAATCGTTACAGAGTCAAGGTTGTGGTATTGAAACGTATCTTGTATATACGAAAATGAGCCATCAGCATTAAAAACGCTGTCACGGTTAACCAGCTCAGTGGCCAAAAAGTTATCAAACTCATTGTAGAAAACAGCAGCATTAACTGTAAAGCTACCAATATGGCCACGTAAACCTAGTTCGTAGCTATCACTTTCTTCCGCCGATAGATCATCACTTGGCATGATTTCATAGATGTATTCTGAGGTCGGTTGATTATAGTGCTCAATGTACGCTAAATCATAGGCTGGCACTTTGAAACCTTGGCCATATTGCGCATACGCCGACAGCATATCGTTAATGTAATAAAGTGCACCCAAATTAAACGATAGGTGTTGATCATCAATTTTTGCAAACTGAGTGCCATCCGTTTTCAATGCACCATTAGGGTCCATTTCATAATAGTCAAACCGAACGCCTGGGGTGATCACTAAACGTTTATCCATGAACGAAATTTCATCATTAATGAAAAAGCCTGCTCTGAAGGTATCATTGCGCGGAAATTTACTGGTTGAGTCATCTTTACTGACCACACCATCCGCTTCTCGGTATTCGTGCACGGTACGCAAACTATCAGTTGTTTCAATATCTAAACCAAAGCCTAACGTGTGCTGCTGATTTAGCTGCTTACTGGCGTTCGATAACAAGCCTTTCGTGGTTTGCTTATAAAGACCTGTTTTAAACATGTCACGCTTTTCAACGGTACCAAACATCGGCGCATTAATATCTAAAAATGCGTACTCTTCATCTTCTTGACTGCTTTCATTGTAGTACCCCCTCACATTAAATTGATCCCACAGCAAGGTTTGCGCGTTGCTGTGATAGCTTAATTGATACGAGTTAGTTTCTTTATCAGTAATAGTGTGCTCATCGACAATGTTATACCCGTATTGTGCTAATGAACGAAAATAAGCCAATAAACCATCAGCGCTATCACCTTTCGCTTCTTGGCGCCAAAGATCAACGCTAAAATCTAGCGAGTCAGTTTCACTGATATTGTACTTGCCCTTATACATGAAGCTGCTTGATTCAATGTCAAATGGGCTCAGTGATCCATCATAACTTTGCTCTTCTTCACCATCGCGTAAGGTGCTACTAAGCACATGTTCAACATCGCCAGTAATAAAAGCCAAAGTACCAGCAAGCGTATATTGGCTACTTAAATCGCTATAACCGGCTTTAACATTACCTGCAAATTGCTCACCCGGCTGTAAATAATCGCTGGCATCTTTAGTGGTAAACACCACAATACCGCCTAATGCATCTGAGCCATACAATGATGACGATGCACCCTTTGCCACTTCAACCTGCTTTAACGTATCTGTTTCAATAAAACCGCGCCCTACAATATCGTTTAAGCCATTTGCCCCATAACCCTCATTCATGCGCATGCCGTCTTTGATCATTAAAATGCGATCCGAGCCCATGCCACGCACTGTAATATTTTGCGCACCACCAATGCGACCCGTAATTTGAATGCTCGGGTCATATTTAAATAATTGATTGATGTCGGTTACTGCTTGCATTTGCATCTCTTCAGCCGTCATTACTGAAATACTCGCAGCCACATCTTTTAAAGGCTTTACAATACGAGAGCCTGAAACAACCAGTACTTCTAATTCATCATTGGTAATTGACTGCGTATCATCTGCAATCGCACTAGCATGAAAAAGAACACTGCTAATAGCCAGTGTGATCAAAGAGAGTGTCGGCTTAAACATTTTTACATCCTTAATTTTTATTAGTAAAGCAGTGAATTCCTGCAAAAAACGAGAGAATAATACGCCATTATGAAAATTGATCAACACTAATGATAATAAATTTCATTTAGATTCTTGATTAATTATATGCAATGCTTTAAATTTGCCGCCTACTAATAAAAGGGGTAACTACTGTGAGTATTCAAACCATTGAAGTATTAATGGCTAATGTTTCTGAAATTTTAATGACACCGGTGATCATCGCTATTGTAGTGTTATTTATTTATGCAATTTTTGCATTGGGGCGGTTCATCAGCGAATATTGTATTCGTAAAAAACACAGCCTGCTCTATCAACGTCAAATAGACACTAAAAGTCCCAGCTGGTTGCGCGGCTTTGATATTCATAATTACTTTATTAAACACCCCAACGCGAGCGAGGATGAATACGAAGTTTTTGCGCTAAAACAACTCGAAACCTTACGAATTGTCACCCGTATTGCGCCAATGTTAGGGCTAATTGCCACTATGATCCCGATGGGGCCTGCACTCAAAGCATTAGCCGATGGCAACATTCAGGGTATTAGTGAAAATCTGATCATTGCATTTGCAGCGGTGATTTGGGGGTTAACTATTTCGACTATTACTTTTTGGCCTGCGTCAGTAAAAAAACGCTGGTGTGCCCAAGAGCTAATTAACATTCGTAAGTTTAGAGGCCAGTGAGATGCGCTTTTTAGATGAAGATGAAGAGTTAAACCCAATTGTAAGTGCGGTTAATCTAGTGGATGTATTTTTAGTGATCATTGCAGCATTACTGATCGCCATCGCACAAAACCCTCTCAGCCCATTTACTGCAGAAAATGTCACTGTGGTAAAAAATGCAGGCAAACCAAATATGCAAGTAATTGTAAAAGAAGGAAAAGAAATAAAACAATATCAATCAACGGGTGATATTGGCTCAGGTGCAGGAATGCGTGCTGGGGTCGCTTATAAAATGGCCGATGGCAGTTTTGTGTATGTGCCAGAAGCCGGATCGCAAGATCAAAACACTAACAATAACAACGAGAAAAAAATCCCATGATGCGTTTTATCATTTTATGCTTATGTTATCTAAGCATAGTTACGCCAAGTATAGCCGCTGAAGATAAACCCCAAGTGCTAATGATGATGTCGAGCCATGTATCAAAAGCCAAGGGGGATTTATTAACCTCATTAAGCGCCGATCAACCTTTTACATTCACCAACTACAGCGCCAAAGGTAAATCTGAGCAACAAATAATGCAAGATTGGCAAAATGCGGATCTAATCCTACTTGATGGTATCAATCCAGCTTTATCTAAATTCATGTTTGCAAAATATCAGCCTTATTTAAGTCAGTTTTCAAACGTGCCTGTCGTGTCATTAGGCGATCTAGAGAGCAGCGCTATGAACCAAGGGCTAACAGCTAAGCAACATCAACAAATAGGCCTTTACTATAATAATGCAGGGCGCGAAAACTATCGCAATTTAATGCTTTTTTTAAGTAACCAAGTATTTAAATTATCAAACACCACAGCAAAAGCCCCTACAATCGTGCCAAATGTAGGCCTATATCATCCCGATTTTGATACGCTCGTTAGCGCAGATGAGGAAGCTTTCTTTTCGTGGCTTAAACCTGCCCTCAATCAACCGGTGATAGCGATTGGCGTACACCGTTCAGTGATTGATTATGAACAACAACAGGTTGTAGATGCGTTAATACGTGGCCTCGAAAGAAAAGGAGCAAAAGCCATCGCATTCTTTTTTGAGGGCAATGATGAAAGCCTCGCATACCCTGATTTACTCACTGATGACAAGGGCGCGCGGGTTGACTTACTAATCAATTATCGTTCATTACATTATGTTGAAAAACGCCGAGCTGAATTTGCTCAGATTGGTGTGCCCGTGATCCATGCTCTCAATTACACCGCAGGTGATGAACATGCTTTTGAGCAAGACCATGCTGGTATATCTCCCTCCCTCACCCCATTCTTTTTAGTAATGCCTGAAGATACCGGCAGTACCGATCCTACTATTATCGCGGCCAATCAAGAGGGTAAAAAAGTGGTGATGAAGGCCCAACTTGATGCCTTAATTGAACGTGCCTATAATCATGCAAACTTAAGCCATATCAAAGCCGAAGATAAAAAAGTGGCCACTTTCATCTGGAACTACCCGCCAGGAGAGAAAAACATTGGCGCTGCATTTTTAGATGTGCCCTCATCAATCACCAATATTGCCACAGCACTAAAAGCCCAAGGCTATCAAATTGACAGCCTAAGCCCGCAGCAAATTATTGCCAATGCCGGTCAATTATTGCGTCCCTATTATCGTAATGAAGATACCAGCGCACTTATTGAGCAAGGTTTAGCCGATTGGCTGCCTCTTGATACTTACTTAACATGGTTTAATGCCTTACCTACATCCGTTACTCAGCCAATTATTGAACGCTTTGGTGAGCCGCGCGATAACCCAATGGTTACTGAACATAATGGCCAACTAGCCTTTGTGATCCCACGTATGAAATTAGGTAACTTAATTGTATTACCGCAGGGTGTACGTGGGCAAAATGAGCAAGAACACTCCTCGTTATACCACAGCACTAAAACGCCAATTAACCACAGCTACTTAGCTATTTATTTATATGCGCGTGAAACCTTTGGCGCCAATGCCGTGATCCACTTAGGCACTCATGGCTCGCAAGAATGGTTAACCGGTAAAGAGCGAGGTTTATCCGTATACGACGCAGCAACTTTAGCTATCGGTAATATTCCTGTATTTTATCCGTATATTATTGATAACGTGGGTGAAGCAATGCAAGCCAAACGCCGTGGGCGCGCAACAATGATAAGCCATCTAACCCCCGGTTTTGCTAAAGCAGGTTTATATACCCAAGTCGCTGAATTAAATGAATTGCTCACTAACTTCATGATGCTTGAACAAGGTCAAACAAAGCAAAATACGCAGCGTCAAATTACTGAACTTGCCAGTGAGCTCAATATTTTAACTGACTTGGCGCTAACACCCGATGCACTCAGTGCTGATTTTGATAATGCAGTCACCCATATTCAAGATCACCTTAATACGCTTGCCCAAATGAGCCAGCCATTAGGCATTCATATTTTTGGTGAATTACCCAAAGAACAACACTTATACAGCACTATTTTGCAAATGCTCGGAGATGAATTTACCCAAGCCGCCGCGCAGTTTGAACAACAACATCACCTTACACTGTCTGTTGAACAACAAAAAGATCAGCGCAATGTGGTTAATCTTGAAGCACTTGAAGGCTATCAACTCGTTAAACGATTTATTGCTCAAAACAGTAATAGTAACGACCCTGTATTAGCAGCATTACCAGCAAAACTGAACTTACAACTTAATGAAGCTAAAAAATATTGGGATAACTTTCATGATATTGCTGAGCTAAGTGGTTTAGTAAATGCGCTTAACGGCGAATATATTCCGGTCAGTTATGGTGGCGATCCAATCCGCAGTCCTGAAGCTGTGCCTACAGGTCGTAATTTAATTGGTTTTAACCCAGCCAAAGTGCCGTCTAAAGAAGCTTACCAAGCCGGTGTGACGTTAATGGAGCAAACCATTAATGACTATCACAGTAAACATGGTCGCTTTCCACAAAAGCTAGCTTTCTCATTATGGTCATTAGAAACCATGCGTCATCAAGGGGCACTGGAAGCACAAATACTTCATGCCATGGGGTTAAAACCAAAATGGGATCATCAAGGTAATGTGATTGATACTGAGGTTATTCCCTATTCAGAGCTTGGCCGGCCACGCATTGATGTGGTGATATCTGCCACCGGTTTGTACCGCGATGCATTTCCAAATGTCATGTTATGGCTCGCTGAAGCGATTGATAAAATTGCCAAAATGAAAGAAGACAATAACTTTGTTTATCGCCATACCAATAGCCTAAAAGAGCAACTTTTAGCGCAAGGAAAAAGCGCAGCAGATGCTGATTACCTATCGTCAATCCGGTTATTTTCCAACGAAACTGGTAACTATGGAACCGGTCTTGCTGGTGCAAGTTTAGCGTCAGATAGCTGGGATGAAGAGAGTAAACTCGCTAATTTGTATCTTGATCGGATGGGTTTTGCGTTTGGCAAAGATGAACAGCGCTGGAGCGAAAATGTTAGCGATAGCAATTTATATAGCCAAGTGCTCTCTGGTACTGATGGCGTTATATTCTCACGCTCAACTAACTTATATGCACTGCTGACCAATGATGATCCATTCCAATATTTTGGCGGTATCGGCCTTGCCGTACGTCATTTAGATGGTAACACGCCAGAGATGTACGTCTCTAACTTACGCCGTAAAGATAATGTCAAAGCACAAACCCTCAGTGAATTTGTCAATGCTGAAATGCGTAGCCGTTATTTCCACCCTCGTTGGATCAAAGCCATGCAAGAGTCTGGTTATGCCGGAGCCACAGCCATATTTGATCGCATGAATAATATGTGGGGCTGGGAAGTTATGACACCAGAAGCAATTAGAGATGACCAATGGCAAGCGTTTTTTGAAGTCTATGTTGATGATAAGTATGAAATGCAAATGCGTGAGTTCTTTGAACAACACAATCCAGAAGCACTCGCGCAAATCATCGAACGTATGGTTGAAGCGGTACGCAAAGGTTATTGGCCAGCGGATGCACAGACATTAAAGAAAATGCTTGAAACCTACATTGACATAGCCAACCAGCATGATGTGGTGACCGATAATGAAAAATTCACTGAGTTTGTTAAAAACCAAGCGCCAGGCTTTGGTTTAGCGCCGCTGCTCCCTGGCAGTACGCAAACCTCAGTTAATGCTGCGGGGCAACAGCAAGTAAGCGGTCAAAAATTAGCACAGGTAGAGCAAAAAAGTAAAGATAGCGAACATGACTACACGCTTTGGTACATATTATTTGCAATTTTTACCCTTGGCGCAGCCAGTCCGCTACTGAGCAAAAAACGTTAACTTATTTGCCCAGCATCCCTCTTGCTGGGCTTTTCTATTTTATCCTAACCACCCGTACTAAGTACTGAAGTAATTTCACCCTTGTTTATTTTAATATGAATATTATTCACTAAATGTAAATATTTTCACTTACACAATTGAACATGCAACTGATAATTGTTATCATGCCGACCTCGGTTACTAATTAGATTTATAATCTTTATTCTTTTCATGAAGGAAGTACAATGAAATCCCGTCCGCTTTATTTGGCCTCACTGATCAGTGCATTATTAACATCAACAACGCTTATCGCTGATGATGACACCGCTGAAAATATGGAAGTTATGGTTGTCACGGCGTCTGGTTACGAGCAAAAATTAATTGATGCACCCGCGAGTGTCTCGGTTGTTTCTCGCGAAGATCTCCAAAATAAGCCGTTTACCAGCCTTGCTGATGCACTTCGTGATATCGAAGGTATTGATGTCGGCGCAGGGCAAGATAAAAACGGTAATATCAGCATTACTATGCGTGGTTTACCGGCTAGCTATACGCTCGTGTTGATTGATGGTCGTCGTCAAAGTGATGTAGGCAATATCGGACCAAATAATTTTGGCAATAGCCAATTTATGTACATGCCACCACTGGAAGCAATTGAGCGCATTGAAGTTGTACGTGGGCCAATGTCTACGTTATACGGTGCCGATGCCATCGGTGGGGTCATTAATATCATCACCCGTAAAAACCTTGATAGCACCCATGGTAGCGTGACTGTAAGTAGCAATATTCAAACCGACGACCAATACGGTAACGATAACAAAATCGACCTATATTTAACCGGCCCAAGTGGTATCGAAGGGTTAACATATGGGATCCGTGGTAGTTTTTACGACCGCCAAGAAAGTGAGCCTACATACAGCGAAAACTTACCGCTACCAGATGGCAGCATGTGGGTTGATGATGGCAGCTTTGGCGATAAAAAAATCGTTGCAGCGCGTAACTGGAATGCGGGCGCCACAATAAACTATCTGCTCAATAAACAAAACGAAATTACCTTTGAGTACGATATAGCTAAACAACGCTACGATAACACCGAAGGTCAAACGGGTACGCTAGATAGCCCAGTCAGCTTATGGCGTGTTAGTAAAGGCATTGTACAACCGCGCGTTGGTTATACACCTTATCAACGTGTTGAACGTGAGCAATTTGTCCTCGCCCATGTTGGTCGCTATGATGCTGGCACGCTTACCAGCAGCATTACCCAAAGCAGCAGCGAAAACTTTGGTCGCTCATTACCGCTTAATGTACAAGAGCGCTTAGGTGTGCAAGCCATTTGGGATCAAGCGGTACAAGATCAAGGCACTGACAAGCCTGAGTTAACAGATGCAATTTACGCTCAACTTGATGAGACTTTTTTACCTCGTCCAATGCGTACATTAAAACTTGATAACTTAATTATTGATACTAAGTTTGAATCAAATATAGATAACCACTATTTTGTAGTTGGCGCACAGTATTTTGATGCCGAAATGGAAGATGGTGTATTTGGTATGTACGGGGATGGTTTCCGTAAAGGTACGACTCAAAATCACCGCCAAACCGCTATTTTTGCAGAAGATAACTGGGAAATAACCACAGATCTAACCGCTACTTTCGGCGCCCGTTATGATCACCATAATATTTTTGGCTCACAAGTCAGTCCGCGTGCTTATTTAGCTTACTCTCCTGCAGATGAATGGACCTTTAAAGGTGGTATCAGTACTGGTTATAAAACACCAGAGCCAAACCAATTATTCCCAGGCATCACCGGCTTTGGTGGCCAAGGTACTAAACCTTTTGTTGGCACGCCGGATCTACAACCTGAGACCAGTGTAAACTACGAAATGGCCGCTTACTTTAACGGTAATGATAACTTTAGCGGTAATATCACGGTGTTTTACAATGATTTTAAAGACAAAATCATTAACCAAGATAACTTGCCAAACTGTGAAGTGGCCATCGCTGATGAACCTTGTGTTGAAATTGGCGCAGGTTGGGCTGGCATCGGTAGCACCACCTTTACGCAAGCTGCTAACGTTGATAAATCAGCAACTCGCGGCGTTGAAGTCGCTGCTAATTGGCAAATTATCGACAACCTTGCACTGCGTGGTAACTTTACTTATACCGACAGTGAAGTGAAAAGTGGCCGTGATGAAGGGCTTCCTTTGGTTAATACACCTAAAAACATGTATAACTTAACGCTTGCATGGCAGCCATTAGATGATTTGAGTATTTCACTTATTTCAGAAATTCGCAGTGATCGTTACCGCGGGACTGCTAATGTATCTGGTCCACAAGGCCCTGAAACACAAAAGTTATATTACAAAGCCTATGATTTATATCATCTCGCCGCGAGTTATAAAATTAATGATAGCCTAGCACTGAATGCACGTATTAATAATCTATTGGATGACGACTTATCAAGCCGCACTTGCTTGTTAGCAACATCACAAGAAGAATATGAATGTACCTCAGATTATAATACCACGCAAAAAGCGCGTAGTTTTTGGGTATCTATGAGTTACAGTTTCTAAATAAAGATCTATAAGAATACAGCCCAGCAGCAATGCTGGGCTAAAACGCCTCAAAACCCAAAATAACACTTAAATCTAATTGTATAGCAACCGCTTTTGCTCCCTGTGCTGCCGCTTCATCAACTCCAGCTTCTGCTTTCTAAGCGCACACGCGTATTTATATAATGGTTAACTGAGCAAGTTCAGTTGTTTATTCAGTAATAAACAACTAAATAAATATAAATAACCAATACTAAAAGACCGAAAACACACTAAGCGTTAAATATAAGTTAAAAAAATAGCTTAATTTTGTTGACCAAATATCAACATTGGCATACGCTTTTGTAAGCGCTTACACCTTGAGGTGTGTTTTTTATCTCGTAATGTAAGCGCTTACAAATTCGTTGGAATACACAATTATAATTATCAACGATGTTCTTACAATTTTTTGTCGAACTGGGGTTCAACTGATGAACATGACAACAATCAAATTAAGCCGACTTGTTGCTGCTATTTCGATAGCAACGCTTGCGGGATGTGGCGGTGGCGCCGAAACCGAAACTAATTTAACTAAGGTCGATCCAACAGAGCCTGTTTCTGATTGGCAAATGGTATGGAGCGATGAATTCGACAGTGGCGAAATTGACGCAGCTAAATGGAACTACGAAATCAACTGCGATGGCGGCGGCAATAACGAAAAACAATGTTATACCAACAGCCCAGACAATGCCTTCATCAACGATGGCATGCTCAACATTGTTGCCCTGCCAGCGGCTGAAGGTGCAGAAAAACCCTTCACCTCAGCAAGACTCACCACCCAGTACAAAGCTGATTTTAAATATGGTCGCTTTGAAATGCGTGCCAAATTACCATCAGGCCAAGGTAGCTGGCCTGCATTTTGGATGATGCCAACAGATTCTGTTTATGGTGGTTGGCCGCGCTCTGGGGAAATTGATATTCTTGAGGCGGTGAACCTTAAGGTAGCAAACGAAGACGGCAGCCTTGAATCACATGTCCACGGCACCTTACATTATGGTCGCGAATGGCCTAATAATGCCAGCTCTGGTAAAGCTTACGAATTTCCACAAGACATGAATCCTGCCGATGATTACCACACCTATGCAATTGAATGGCAAGAAGGTGAAATTCGTTGGTATATAGACGACTATTTATTTGCAACACAACGCCAATCTGAAGTTCGTTATAATTCAAAAGACGAAGCAGTTGGCTTAAAACATCGTGGTTGGTTTGCTGAATACTATGAGCAAGGCTCTGGAGAGCTAGTTACTCATTGGGACAGTGCACCATTCGATCAAGAATTTTTTATGATCCTAAACTTAGCCGTAGGCGGTGATTGGCCAGAAAACGTTAATAACTTAGGCGTCGATGCTGGTGCCTTTGCCGACGGTCAAACTTACTCTATTGATTACGTTCGTGTTTACGAATGTGCATCAGACCCAGAAACCGGTAAAGGCTGTGAGACAGTGCGCCCAGGCTACGATAGCTTAGACGATGCGTTAGTAGAAGGTGCAGCACCAGTGCCTACACCACCGAGCGATGGCGTGGCAAAAAATCTTGATATATTTGATGGCAGCCTAAATGCTAATTGGCTTGCTTGGGATTGTTGTGGCGGTACAACACCAGAGATCATTGCTGATCCAGATAAAGGCGAGGTTGTTAAGTTTAATATTAATGACAACAATGGCACTGTTTTGGGCTTTTCAACGCGTGGCGGTCATTTCCCTGATGACTTTGCAGGAACATCGGCGCCATTTGATGCGTCACCATTACTTGAATTAAATGGTCGCTTAACATTTGACATGAAAGTAGTGACTCCTCCTGCAGCAGGTACACCTTGGCTATTCAAAGCCGAAGCAGGTGATGGCGGCCCTAGCACCGGTGATGTACCCCTTAGTGAAAGTGTAGAAGGTGTGGAGCCTGTTACTGGTCAATGGCAAACGTATACCTTTACACTTGCTTCACTGCAAGAAAGAGGCTTAGATTTAAGTGCTATCGATGTACTTATGATGTTCCCAGCATGGGGCGCAGGTGAAGGTGCAGAATACTTAATCGCTAATGTTGCGATTGAAGGCGATGTAGGCGCATCGCCAGAAGTCGACCTTTTCACTGACGGACAAAACCTAGATTGGCCAATGTGGGACTGTTGTGGTGGTTCAACACCAGTTGAAGTAATGGATGACGCTGAGCACGGTTTAACAGCTGAATTTAGCATCGGTGCAGAACCAACAGTGATGGGCTTTACTAATCGCAGTGAATTTGGTGGCAGTGCAACCCCATTTGATGCCAGCGCAATTTTAGAAAAAGGCGTTGTGCAATTTGACATGAAAGTAACATCAATGCCAAATACAGCGGATGCTCCATGGTTACTAAAACTTGAATCACCAGGTACAGCAAGCTTTGCTGAAGTAAACTTGTCAGACAGTGTTGAGGGCGCAGTTCCAAGCGCAGGCGAATGGCAAACTTATACCTTCAAATTAGTCGATTTAGCAGCTGCCGGCCTTGATGTTAGCGCCATTGATGTAGTGATGATTTTCCCTGCTTGGGGCAGCGGCGAAGGGGCTGTTTATCGTGTTGATAACGCAAAAATATACGACCCAGAAGCCATGCCAACCGGTAGTGACTTAGTGTTATTTAAAGACACTGCACCTGAGCAATGGAGTATTTGGGATTGTTGTGGTGGCTCTACACCAACCGAAGAAGCAGATGACGCGGATCACGGTACAGTTGCCCAATTTATGATTGGTAGCGAGCCAACTGTTATGGGCTTTTTAGCCGATGACGAGGTATCGTTTGATGCCTCACATTTATTAGCCGATGGTGTTGTGAAATTTGATATGAAGGTAGTCTCAGCGCCTTCAAACCCTGACTCGCAATGGCTATTTAAAATAGAATCAACACTTGATGATAACTTTGCCGAATTTCCTTTAACAGCCAGTAATGAAGGACAAAACGTACTTGTTGGCCAATGGCAAACCTTTACCTTTAATGTACAAGACTTGTATGACGCAGGCCTTGATATTAGTGCCATTAACGTTGTGATGATATTCCCTGCATGGGGCACCGGCAATGGTGCGGTGTATCGTATTGATAATGCCATGATCACACGAAACTAATAGCGTCAATTCAACGGGTTGGTAAGTGCGCTTACCAACCAAAGTAACAAATTTGTATATAAGTAGACTATTATGAACACGATTAATTTTAAAAAAAGTCAACTAGCAGCCGCAGTTTCATTTGTTATTGCAGCAAGTACAGTCAATTTAGCTTATGCCGCTGAAGAAAGCACTGCAGAACCTGACATAGAAGTTATTGAAATAAAAGGTATTCGCGGCTCTCTTATACGTTCAATGGATGTAAAACGTGACGCCTCAGGTGTCGTTGATGCAATTTCAGCAGAAGAAATGGGGAAATTCCCCGATACTAACTTAGCCGAATCTTTGCAACGTATTACAGGTGTAACTGTAAGTCGCGCCAACGGTGAAGGTAGCCAAATTACTGTACGTGGCTTTGGCCCGTCATTTAACTTAGTAACGCTTAACGGCCGCCAAATGGCGGGAACTGGTTTTACCCGCTCATTTAATTTTGAAAATTTATCATCAGAAGGTGTTAGTTCACTCGAGGTTATAAAGACTGCTCGGGCAGAAACCCCAACTGGAGGACTTGGTGCCACAGTCAATATTGTTACGGCAAAGCCATTGCAAAAGCCAGGTGAAAGATATTCTTTTATGGCTAAAGGTATTCACGACTCTTCAGTAGAAGAAGGTGATAATATTACTCCAGAAATTGCCGGTATTTACAGTAACACTTTTGCCGATGACAGGTTTGGTGTCTCTGCCAACTTTTCCTACCATCGCCGCGATTTTCAACGCCAAGCTGCAAATGTTCGATCTTGGCTAGTCAATCCTAGTTTATCTGTTGATGCTGAAAATATTATTGATAATCGCCCAATGGATGCTGATGGCAATCCAGCGAAACAATATTTTGATCCAAATGCTGGTGATAATGGTGAATTTGTATCCGCTGCTTTCTTTCCCCAAGAGGTGAGTTTTGCAAAAGACGATATCCAACGTGAGCGCTTTAATGCGCAGGCAACCATTCAATTTGCCCCGACAGATAATTTAACCTTCACACTCGACCACACAGTTTCCAATGCAATCACTGGCAATAACTCATTATCGTGGGGTATATGGAATGGCTCATTTGGCGGTAACGGCAATGCTTATGAGTTGGATGAAAATGGCACGGCGGTTTATTACAATTCTGCAGGTGATGATGCTTCATTCACCGCTTTTCGTGAAACATCTGAAGTTGATTCAAAAGCCACAGGTATTAATATTGAATGGTTAGCAACTGAAGACCTTAGTTTTAAGCTTGACGCCCACACCTCAAAAACCACAACTGACAATGGTAAAGACAAAGGATTAAATGCCAATGCTCGAATCATTTTAGGCTCAGCAGAGCTGCGTTCTAAAGAATACTTTTTCAAAGAAGGAGATATTCCTGGCTATAACATTAATTGGAATAATGGCACTCAAGAAGTAAACCCAAATCAAATTGGTTCTAACTTCAGTATTTTTACCCGCACACCTGGCGAGTCAGAAGTCTCACAAGTACAGTTAGATGGTAAGCTATTTACAGAGACTGATTTTGGCCTTGAAACAATTAAGTTCGGTGCTGCATACACTAAGCAAACACTTAGTGGCTGGGGTGGATCAAATAATGCTAATGCGCCGGGCTTTAACAACGGCGTATTTGCTGAAATATTCCCAGATGCAATGTTTGAAAGAGTTGATTTAAGCAACTTTTTAGACGAGTTTTCATTTGGCCCTAATGGTGTAGCTCCAGGTTATGCATACAGCTACGATCTTGATGAAGCATTCGCCCGCCAAAGTGCTTATTTAACTGAAGATGTTATTGGCAGTGACGTATATCAAATTGGTAGCTTTGATGACTTTCCACTAAATAAGGTTGAAGAAGAAACAATCAGCTTATACTTATCGAGTAATTGGGTATTTAATGTTAGCGACTACGACGTATTTGTTAACCTAGGTCTACGCTACGAAGAAACTGATATTGTCAGCCCAGCAAAAAGCCGTGTGGCTGAACAAGTATATTGGGCAGGTGGCTCAGAGTGGTTAACTGAATTTGCCAGTGGTGGTGAGCTCGTAGAAGTTGATTACCAAGGTCAATATGACTTACTGCTACCTATGATTGATATTAAAGTTGATTTAACCGATGACTTAGTTTCAAGAATCTCATGGGGTCAAACTATTACTAGACCGACTCTTGGTGATATGTTAGGCAACCTCAGCTTAACCCCATCACCTAAGTTGAACTCAAGAAGTGGTAGCCGTGGTAACCCTAATTTGCAGCCTTTTAAATCAACTAATTTTGATTTAAGTCTTGAGTATTACTACAACGAAGGTAGTTACGCTGCTGTAGGCCTGTTTTGGAAAGATGTTGATAACTGGATTGATAACACCCAAGTTAAAACCTCTTTCGAAGGTTTGCATGATGTCTATTTAGGTGAACGTTGGAACAACGCAGTCGCCGCAATTGAAGGACGAGGCGAACAAGCAACAGACTCAGCAATTTATAATGAAATTGTTGCAAATGGCATCGGTATTGGTGAAAACAATCGTATTTTGCCCGACCCTGCAACTGATCCACTAATTGAATGGACCATAAATTCACCTGAAAACGTTGGTTCACGTAAAGTCAACGGGATAGAGGTTGCGATTCAACACTTATTCGGCGAGTCAGGTTTTGGTGCCGGTTTTAACGCAACAATGGTTGATGGTGATGTTGAGTACGACAACTATTACCTTGCTTCTCAAGCAGTTCTATCTGGTCTAAGTGATTCGGCAAACATCCAAGGCTTTTATGAAAAAGATGGTTTATCTGTGAAGATAACTGGCGCTTGGCGTGATCAGTATTTAATCGCACAAGGCTTGCCAGACTCTGGTGCATCCGCTCCACCACAATACGCACAAGACTATCTACAATGGGACATTAGCATTAACTATGATATTACAGAAAACACTACAGTGTTCTTTGAAGGCATTAACTTAACTAACGAAACTGAGCGCTCTTTTAGTCGCTTTGAAAGTCAATTCTTGAGCGCTGCTCAATACGGACCTAGGTACGCAATAGGATTTAGGTATTCTATGGGCAATTAATACACTATTTTAACCAACCATTTGATTTACCCCTACGAAAGCCACTTATCAATAAGCGGCTTTTTATTACATTAATGAATCTAACTAAACTTTACTTAACTTACGAAACCTAAAAATTCCGTGCTAAGCTAACAGCCTATAGCAACAATGAATGGAGTATCGTAATGAAGCAAATATTGGTATTACTAGGGCTCATATTTTTTGCCTGCAACTTACTGGCCGCGCCACAAAAAGTTCCCGCATATGATGCTATATTAAGTAACTATAGCTATGACTTTGACGTTAAATATTATAATTTTTCATCCCAAGGCCAACAACTTAAAATGGCCTACAGTTACTTACCCGCCAAAGGCGACAAGCCCGTTATTACTTTACTCCACGGTAAAAACTTTAACGGCCACTACTGGACAGCAACAGCAAATTACTTACAAAAATTAGGCTATGGTGTGCTGATCCCCGACCAAATTGGTTTTGGTAAATCGTCAAAGCCAGCCGATTATCAGTTTTCATTTGCAGCTTTAGCGCAGCATACTCACGCTTTAATGACGTCATTAAATATTAAAAGATCGGTTATTTTAGGGCATTCTATGGGCGGGATGCTGGCTAGTCGCTTTGCGCTGATGTATCCGCAAACCACAGAAAAGCTGGTTTTGCTTAACCCCATCGGCCTTGAAAACTACTTGCAATATGTGCAATACAAAGACACCGACTTTTTCTATAAAAATGAGCTTGCTAAAACACCCGCTGGCGTTAAAGCGTACCAACAAAAGAACTATTATGATGGTAAATGGAATAGTGATTACGCCGCCCTCACCGACTTTATTACTGGCCAAATACAAGGCCCTGATAAAGAGCAAGTGGCGTGGGTTAACGCCAAAACCTACGACATGATTTTTACCCAGCCAGTGATCACTGAGTTTAAAAATTTCACTATGCCTGTTTCATTAATTATTGGTACACGCGACAGAACCGGCCCTGGCCGTAATTGGAAAAAACAAGGCGTTGATTATGAGCTTGGCCGTTACGATAAATTAGGCAAAGCAGCAGCGGCATTGATCCCAGACTCAGAACTATTTGAATTAGCTGATTTAGGCCATCTACCGCACATTGAAGATTTTGAGCGCTTTAAAGTAGTATTTTCAAAAGCACTAAAAGATAACAATGACAGCTAGCTCTATTTGTTTTTAAAGCACACGCTTTATCGCTATTAGTAACTCTCGTCATCGCTAAATACAGTGACAGAGAGTTCTTCATCCATCGTTTCAAAAACTAAAAAGTTAATCGGCTTACAGCACACTTGGCAGTCTTCGATGTATTGTTGGTCTATATCAGCCGGATCTAGCAGTACTTCGATATGTTCACCACAATACGGGCATGCGATGGTTTTCTCGGTTAATTGATTCATAAATGAAGCTCCTGTAGGTGTTTTATTTGTGAAATACGCTGTAAATAATCTGAGCTTAAATTAACTAGCTTGTTTAATATGCTACTAAACAAGCTAATACAGCTACTCTAAGGTGCTTTTAAGTTGCTTAAGCAAGGCCTCGGTTGCCCACTCAAGTCCGTAATATGGGATATCCGGTTGATAATAGAATCCGTTTGCGCGAGGTCTATCGACATACACTTTATTAGGAATGATCACCTTACTCAACCCAGAAGGTGTATCAACTAACCTTACTTCCATGTAGGTTGAGTCAGAACTACTTGGCGCGCCAAATAACACTGTATTTGCAAACAGCTTAAAGGTGTCAACAGCATCAAGGCAGGCACTGCCACACTGTCCTGGAACAATCACCATGGCTTTGTTTTGAAAATCGCTGCCAGTTACTTCACCAGCACTATGTTCTGAAGGCTGATTTTTCTCTACATAAAACGGCGCACCTTCATCTAACGATAGCTGCATACCTGCAGATACTTCCTTGACCATTTCGTACATTTCCGGCTGGTCTTTTAATATTACCTTTAATGACTCTACATATTCGGTATTGTCTTTTGATGCGCGCCACCAGACTTGCGTTTTTTCGCTCGCTTGCTCTTTACGATAGGTAACAACTTGTTGCCCCCATAACTGCTCTGCAACTTTTAGGCTCCAATAAGAGGACCCCCCTTGGTTATGACGAAGATCAAGTATTACCGCTTTCGCCGTTAATAACTGGGCGCGCTGTTTTGCTAAATCAACAAACAGCTGCTGGTAATCTGCTTTTTGTTGCTCATTGGGAGAAAATGTTGGCATGGCTATCCACGCAATACCTTCCGTTGGCCAATGTAGTCCGATCGCCAACTCATCGCCATTATACGCATTCACTAAATGCTGTTTTACACTTTCGGGCCGCTCAGTCCACTTCAATTGCACACTGTAAGTGGAACCATTCGCTTTGGCAAAATCACATGTTTTAAGTTTGGGTAAAAAGGGGTTGCCATCATCAACGAGTAAGCGCCGCCCGTGATGCCACCAATGGCCAGGCTGCTCAACTTGACCATGAAAAGTAAAAATGGTTTTACGCATTAATGGCTCAATTGGCGTGTTATTACAGCGTATTATTTTATCACCTTTGCTCACTTTAGCGTGTTCACTGTAATACACTTTTAAGCCATCCCCTCGCCAAACAGCAGAAAAGCCGGGCCAGCGGCGTGGTTGCTTTAATTCTTTAGGTAAAAGCGCCACAGCTCCGGCATGACCATCTTGCAAAACCATATTAAAACGCGCGATGGCTGCAGCATAGCCTTGCGCATTATTGATCTGGCTCGCAAGCGCTAATCCTTCTCGTTTAGCGCTCTCAAGTAATGTTGGGAAATCAGGGTTGTGGCTGTCAAACATACCGGGGTGATTGGCAACTGATTGCTGATACGCTGCTTCAATATCTTGCTTAGCTGTTGTTTGCCACTGCGCAGCGGTGCTTGGTAAGCTTTGCAAAGAGCTGTTTTTATCATCTTGTGCAAAAACATTTTGTGCCATTAAAGACATAACGACCACAAGTATCTTAGGGGACGATTTAATCACCATTCTCATCTAAATCCTTTTTAATTATTATATTCTAACTTACTGATACTTAAGTAAACCAAACTCAGCTGTAAAATGTAACTAGTTTATACAAAAAAGCGCAGCCAGTGGCCACGCTTTGCATTACTCAATTAATTGTTTTTCGCTTAAGTCCCTGTTAAAAAAAGCCCAGTGGATCTTCGCTGTAGCTTACCAGCAAGTTTTTAGTTTGCTGGTAATGATCAAGCGCAAGCTTGTGGGTTTCGCGGCCAATACCTGACTTTTTATAGCCGCCAAATGCAGCATGAGCTGGGTACATATGGTAACAGTTGGTCCATACACGCCCTGCTTCTATTTTGCGGCCAAAGTGATAAGCACGGTTCATATTTCGGCTCCACACCCCTGCCCCCAAACCAAACTCTGAACTATTAGCAAGTTCAAGCGCTTCAGCTTCATCTTTAAAAGTCGACATAGAAATAACCGGACCAAAAATTTCTTCTTGGAATACCCGCATATCATTCGTGCCTTTTAACAGCGTTGGCTGAATATAATAACCGCCATTTAGCTCATCCGTTAATTGTTCTACATTGCCGCCAGTAAGTACTTGTGCGCCTTCTTTTTTACCAATTTCGATGTAGCTGAGAATTTTATCAAATTGGGCTTTTGATGCTTGTGCACCCACCATGGTTTCACTATCAAGCGGGTTACCGCGTTTAATTTTTAAAGTACGCTCTAAAATACGCTCAATAAACTGCTCGTAAATATCTTCTTGGATAAATAGTCGCGATGGGCAAGTACACACTTCACCTTGGTTAAAGTACGCAAGTACTGCGCCTTCAATGGCTTTACTTAGGAAGGAATCGTCTTTTTCCATTACATCGTTAAAGAAAATATTCGGTGATTTACCACCGAGCTCAACAGTTGATGGAATAATGTTATCCGCAGCACATTTTAAAATGTGTGAGCCCACTGGAGTTGAGCCGGTAAAAGCAATTTTAGCGATGCGCGTGCTGGTTGCCAGCGCTTCGCCCGCTTCTTTACCAAAGCCATTTACAACATTAAGCACGCCAGCAGGCAGTAAATCACCAATGATCTCCATCAACACTAAAATCGAGGCAGGTGTTTGCTCCGCCGGTTTTAATATTACACAATTACCCGCTGCAAGCGCTGGCGCAAGTTTCCATGCGGCCATTAAAATTGGGAAGTTCCACGGAATAATTTGCCCAACTACGCCCAGTGGCTCATGAAAATGATACGCGACTGTGGTTTCGTCTATCTCGCCAATGCTGCCTTCTTGCGCGCGAATGCAACCGGCAAAATACCGAAAGTGATCCGCTGCCAGTGGAATATCTGCAGCCAATGTTTCACGAATTGCTTTACCGTTATCCCACGTTTCCGCCACCGCAAGTAACTCTAAGTTTTGCTCAATACGGTCAGCTATTTTTAATAAAATATTGCTGCGCTGCGTCACTGAAGTTGTGCCCCACGCTGCTTTTGCTTCGTGGGCTTTATCAAGCGCAAGCTCAATATCCGCTTTATCTGAGCGTGGTATTTTACAAAATACCTTACCGTTAACGGGGCTAATATTTTCAAAGTACTGACCGTTAACTGGCTCGACCCATTGCCCACCAATATAATTACCATACTGAGATTTAAAGTTAATGAGTGCGCCGTCGCTGCCAGGATTTGCATAGATCATTGTGTGTATCCTTTATTCAAAATGTTGCTTTTTAATTTAATCAAATTGACTAAGTTTGGCGGGAGATTGTTGTTTATTTATCCGCCATCTATTGACATTAGCTCATAACAGGCATAAAAACTTGATTAGCTGTCCAAAAAACATGTCTGTGCGTCCAAACTCTGTTGGTCGTGTTTAAAGGAAATAAAATGAATACCACGTTATTGACTGAAAAACTGACTAAAAAGCGCCAAGCAGTTGATGTACTGATCGAAAATAAAATTACGTTTGCCTCAGACAACGCCGAGCTGAGCATTTATGACACCTACCAAGATGCACAAAAAGTAGCACTGCATTCCAGTGAACTGCTATTTTGCGGCATGATCAGCGGTAAAAAAATCATGCACGTTGCCGACAGTAACTACCATGAAGAGTTTTTACCCCAGCAATCTTTTGTATTAGCACCCGAGCAAGGGGTGTTAATCGACTTTCCTGAAGCATCAATGCTGCAACCTACCACCTGTTTGGCAATCGAAATTAGCCGCGATAAAATCAGCCAAGTCGCTGACGCGCTAAATATACAGCAGCAAATAAGCAGCGATGACTTTTTTCATTACATTCCAAAGCTGGTGCATACCGAGCATAATCAACAAACCCAACAGTTGCTTGAACGGATGATTGGGTTATTCAGTGAAAACGAGCAAGATCGCCATTATTTAATTGAGCTGTCGGTTAATGAATTAATCACTCGATTATTACAACAACAAAGCCGCGATTTAATGCTCGCCAATTGCCAACAAACTATTGCGTGCCCATTAACCGATGCCCTGCACTTTATTAAAGAACATCTTAATCAAACTTTAGATATCGATACTTTATGTAAAATTGCCTGCATGAGCCGTAGTAAATTTTACCAGCAATTCAAACTCGCCTTTGGGCAAACTCCGGCCATGTGGCAACAACAGCTAAGGTTAAAGAAATCTCGCCAACTTCTGCAATCAGGGCAACAAATAAGTCAAGTTTGCTACGATCTTGGCTTTACCAACCCCAGCCACTTCAGCCGTTTATTTAAGCAAAAATTTGGTGTTTCACCTAAACAATGTAAGCATTAATATTCATCTATTAAGAATTTTTAACTAAACTAAAAATTTTTGTTGACTCAAACGCAATTGCGGATTACTTTCCCGCTGATGTTTTTATCGGCATAAACAATAGCGGCATGCATCCCCTGCACCGTCTGGCGCCAAGCCAACGCACTTTACTGTGTCGCACTTGTGCTCATCCCACCGCGAAAGCCAACAGTAATGATTGCGTGCAAAAGCAGTGACTTGGAATATCAGCCGCTGGGCTAACATTCTTTGTTTTTGTTAAGCAGTTTGAGCCAATTACTCAAATGCTTTTTATTTTGTGAATACTTAAATGCTTGAACCTTCTGCGTTAAGTCTTGTGCCGCCAATTGTGGTGGTGATTTTGGCGATCGTGTTACGTCGTCCTATTTTATCTTTGCTGATCGGCGCCCTTGTTGGCCTCGCTATGCTTAACCCTGTTGACATGCTTAGCAACTTTGCTGCGGCATCATTAAAAGTGATGGTCGATGAAACCATCGGCTGGCTAATACTGGTATGTGGTGGCTTTGGTGCGTTAATCGCATTGCTCGTGCGCACCGGTGGTGCAGCAGCATTTGGCAGTTTTGCGCTGCGCTTTTGTAAAGGCCCACGCTCATCGTTGATCATGACCTTTTTGCTCGGTATCGTGATTTTTATCGACGATTACCTCAATGCGCTTACCGTGGGCGAAACCATGAAACGCATTACCGATAAATTTAAAATCAGCCGTGAAATGCTTGCCTACGTGGTCGACTCTACCGCCGCGCCAATTTGCGTACTAGTACCACTGTCTACCTGGGCAGTATTTTTTGGTGGCTTATTGGTTGATAACAATATCGCTGGTGAAGGCCAAGGTATTGCTGTGTATATTCAAGCCATACCCTATATGTTGTACGCTTGGTTTGCGGTATTAATAGTCCCATTAGTGGTGCTTGGCGTTATCCCTTTATTTGGGCCGATGAAAAAAGCCCAATTACAGGCAATGCAAGAGCAACCGCAAGTCGATCCTGCGCAGTACAACGAAGTGCAAACAGCCGATGAATACGCAGTTAAAGCCGTTGAAGAAAGCTTTGAAAGCGCAGATAGCCACGGCAAACTGTACAACTTTTTACTGCCTATTTTATTGCTGGTTGCTTTTACTGTGTATTTTGACATCGACGTGTACAAAGGGTTATTAGCGACATTCGCCGTGACGATCCCATTTTATATGCTGCAAAAACTAATGCCATTTGCCGAAATGATTGAAAAAATGCTCGATGGTTTTAAAAGCATGTTGCCAGCGATAGGAACTGTGATCGCCGCATTTATTTTTAAAGATGTCTGCGACCAACTGCTATTACCACAGTTTGTCATTGAATCACTGAGCCCATTTATGACCGCAGGCTATTTACCTGCCGTGGTGTTTTTAGCCATGGCGATTTTGGCGTTTGCTACGGGCTCAAGCTGGGGTATTTTTGCGGTAACCATTCCTATTGTGATGCCACTGGCTGTGGCGGTTGATGCAAATATACCGCTGGTTATAGGTGCGCTATTGTCAGCATCATCATTTGGTAGCCAAGCATGCTTTTACTCAGACTCAACGGTACTTGCAGCGCAAGGCTCAGGCTGTAACTTAATGAGTCACGCTATTACTCAACTGCCCTATACGCTCATCGCAGCAGCATGTGCATTTGTTGGGTTTTTAGTAATTGCTTAAGCAGATAGGTTTAAGAGGAAAGTTAGTAAGGTTAAAGGTTAAAGGTTAAAGGTTAAAGGTTAAAGGTTAAAAATAAACCCATCATTTAACTAGACAGCCACTCTAATTGAGCAAGCAACACTGTACCAGATAGTAAGTGGTTCGAATCAGCCGCTTACTAAATCACTAAAGTTTTAAAGCCAATCTTTTAGGGTAACTAAATGGTTGGCATTCAACGCATTTAATTTCATCTGCATCAGTATGCGCGGGATTTATGATAAAATTATATTCATCTGAACAAACAGACGAAGGAACTTGCAGTACAGCTTCTCCCATACTCGTTAACCAGTCGCTACCCACTATTTGGGTTTTTAATATATAAGGGTGATCATCCCAGTCACTTGGTAGATCAGATACAACCAAGCGTTTAATTTTCAGTTTATCAGGTATTAATATCGATGTGACTGATAGTTGCTTGTTAAGTATATCCGTAGAGTCGTTCACTAACCTCTCAAGCATTGCAAGGGAGCGGCTACTTGCTGTATAAACAACAGGTTTACCAACCATGTGCCATCTACCTTCTGCATAAAGCCCACCCATGCCTGACAGTGCGTTATTTGCATTGTTATGTTCAGTAGGGGCAATCCTGTAACAAATCATCAGGCAGTGAATCCATACTCTAGCCCATTAATAATCCGCTTAATTAATTCACGACCGCGAATAGTATGCAAAAATTCTTTTGGCGCTTTGCCATCGAACTGTGTATGAGCGGTATTCAGCCACTCATTCCAACGTTTTACATCACCAAAGTATGAAATACCTATAGATGACAAACGTGCAACTTCCAATGCATTTTGACTTAAGTTAATACCTAAACGTTTGCGCTCTTTTACATGTCGCTCTAATGTCCGCGTAGTAGTACCAATAGTCTTAGCTATTAGTTTTTGTTCCCATCCAAGCGATTTACTAAGAAGGAAAATGGACGAAGCTTTCAAGCCTGTAGTAGCAACAGTAATTTCTTCTAATGCATTAGAGTTGTTAGTGATTAACCCACCACTCACTACTTTTATAAAATCAAACTCTAAAGTTTCCATAAACACCTCCAGCGACAATTGTCGTTAATTATAATACCAAGTGTCAAAACTAGCAAGGTGACATAACGCTATTCACTGATAGCTGAACGAGATGGCCACTGGGGTTCTTGCATCTCATGCGCACCATGCAATTTGTCTAATTCTGTATCAGTCTAATGTAAAGTACTCTCTTTTGAGTAAATTCAAACACACTAACAACTTTAACCTAGCTAACTCTCGCCTTTTTCCAATTAACCGCGACAATTACTTGTATGTACTCCCCTAAAAAGCGGATAATTGCAGTCAAATGAAAATACACTGACAAAGTCTGGCGCAAACACCTGCAAGCCTTACTTATTAGTGCGCACGAAGGTGGACCAACTCAATGGAAATTAAAGTTAATTTTCTCGATAATCTTAGATTAGAAGCTAAGTTTGACGATTTCTCAGTCATTGCGGATCAACCGATCCGTTACAAAGGCGATGGCTCTGCGCCAAGTCCATTTGACTACTTTTTAGCATCTTCAGCTCTGTGTGCTGCGTACTTTATTAAAGTGTATTGTAATTCCCGAGATATCTCGACCGATGGTATTCGTGTTGCGCAAAACAACATTGTTGATCCTGAAGATCGTTACAACCAAATATTCCAAATTCAGGTTGAGCTTCCTGAAAGCATTTCTGAAAAAGATCGTACTGGCATCTTACGCTCGGTGGACCGCTGTACCGTTAAGCGCGTGATTCAAACTGTGCCAGAATTTAAAATTGACGCAGTAGAAAGCTTAGATAATGACGCACAAGCGATGCTGATGGCAAAACCTGAAGGCAGCGATAACACCTTTATTTTAGGTAAAGATTTACCGCTTGAGCAAACCATTGCTGATATGACCGCGATTTTGGCCGAGTTAGGCATGAAAATTGAAATTTCATCATGGCGCAATATCGTACCAAATGTATGGTCATTGCATATTCGTGATGCGGCATCACCGATGTGTTTTACCAATGGTAAAGGCGCTAGCAAAGAAAGCGCATTATGCTCTGCCCTTGGCGAATTTATTGAACGTTTAAACTGTAACTTTTTCTACAATGACCAATTCCTTGGCGAAGAAATTGCCAATAGCGAGTTTGTGCATTACCCGAATGAAAAATGGTTTCAGCTCACCGATGATGATTCACTACCGCAAGGTATTTTAGACGACTACACGCTGGGCATTTATAACCCTGAAGATGAGCTGTGTGGCTCTCATCTTATTGACACGAATTCAGGCAATGTTGAGCGTGGCATTTGCTCGATCCCGTATGTTCGCCACTCTGACGGCGAAACGGTGTATTTTCCATCAAACTTGATTGAAAACTTATTTTTAAGTAACGGTATGAGCGCCGGTAATAACTTTGCCGAAGCCAAAGTACAATGTTTATCTGAGATTTTTGAGCGTGCTGTTAAACGCCAGATTATCGAGCAAGAACTAGTACTGCCTGACGTACCAGAAGAAGTGCTTGCTAAATATCCGGGTATTGTTGCCGGTATTAAAGGCTTAGAAGAGCAAGGCTTTCCAGTAGTTGTGAAAGATGCATCCCTAGGCGGACAATTCCCCGTGATGTGCGTAACTTTAATGAACCCGAAAACCGGTGGCGTATTTGCTTCATTTGGTGCCCACCCAAGTTTTGAAGTTGCCCTAGAGCGAAGTTTAACCGAGTTGTTACAAGGTCGCAGCTTTGAAGGTTTAAACGATGTACCTAAGCCAACCTTCAACAGCATGGCCGTATCTGAGCCTGAAAACTTTGTTGAGCACTTTATTGATTCTACCGGTAAGATCTCATGGCGTTTTTTCAGTGCGAAGCACGATTATGAGTTTGTTGAGTGGGATTTCT
The DNA here is from genome assembly GCF_030436385.1 of Pseudoalteromonas sp. KG3. Taxonomy (NCBI): domain Bacteria; kingdom Pseudomonadati; phylum Pseudomonadota; class Gammaproteobacteria; order Alteromonadales; family Pseudoalteromonadaceae; genus Pseudoalteromonas; species Pseudoalteromonas sp. KG3. Next base: position 80,126 of record NZ_CP098524.1, on the reverse strand, counting down.
CAGGCACTAACGAACAAGAAACCGCCAGCCTTTTCGGTATTTTAAAAGATTTAGGTAAAGAAGCCTACATTGCTGAATTTTCAGATTTAGGTACTGCGTGTCGTATTTTAGTGCCTGATTATTCAGAGGTTTACCCAGTAGAAGATTTGATCTGGGATAACACCAACAAAGCACTTAAATACCGTGAAGATATTTTAAACCTACATAGTTTAGATGAAGATCAACTTGCCGATTTAGTTGAGCGTTTAGAAGACAGCCAGCTTGATAACTACACCGACATTATTACTTTAATTGGCGTTGAGTTTGACGAAAACACTGTTTGGGGTCAGTTAACCATTCTTGAACTTAAGCTGCTAATTTATTTGGCACTGGGTGATTTAGAAGCGACCATGGAACTGGTTGAGACCTTCTTGCAGTTTAACGATAACACCGTTGAACGCGGGTTATTTTATCAAGCAATGCACGCGACACTAGAAGTTGCGCTTAGTGATGATTTAGAGATTGAAGACTACATGCACAGCTTCACCCGTATGTTTGGCCAACAGGTCATGGATGCAGTAGTCGGCTCAATCAATGGTGATGTGATGTTCTACGGTTTAACTCCTACCAACATGCAACTTGAAGGGTTAGAGCGTCATCAGCGTTTAATTGACAGCTATAAAAAGCTACACGCCGCACGCGCAGCAAGAGCTAAATAAGTATTGTGCGCACGAGGTAAACTCACGCTTTTGCTCTTTATAGCGCGCAAGCAACCCATTTTATCTAAGCACCTAGCAATGGCAGGTGCTTTATTTTTTTATAGCGCAAAGCCAGCGATATACAATGCGCGAGCTCTTTACTTGGTAGCGTTTGATTGAGCTTAAACACCAAAGCACGGTTACCCTCATAGATAAACGTATCGCCATAAAGCTCTTTGAATGTTTCAATCAGTTTAGTTTTACAGTTAAAGTAAATACAAAATTGCCCAGCTGATTTTGGTTTGTGATCAAAACGAATGGTCGAGCCTATTTTTGAAATATAACTCGGTTCCCCCCACTTTAAAGTTTCTTCAAGCTCGGTGATGCCATCTTGCTTTGCAACACGGAATATAATCTCTCGAACTTGACTTAAGACAACTGCAACCTGTGAAGGGTAAGTCGTAAACTTTTGTTTTACTTGCTCATCCATTTGATCACCCTTGCTTAAAAAGCATTTACTCTGATAGCTGATACCGATAATGCCCGGTAATTTTATAGCGAAACAGCACGTCTTCACGCTGCGGCCCTGCCCCTATGTTATGCACAATAAGCGGCGTTTTGTTATCTGCTGCGTATGTATCTACCACGATACCAATATGTGGCAAATTACCCGGCAGCATCCATGTAACAATATCGCCCGCTTTATAGGTATCAGCATTATTAGTTATAGGGAGCATTGTGCCATGGCGTTTAAAGAAGGTTTGTAAGTTTGGCACTCGGCGATGATCAATATTGCTATCGGGTTTAGTTAACCCCCATATTCTTGTTGAAGGGTACGCTGAAAAATTATCGCGCATATCTTCATGCACTAACTTTTGTAAATCGATACCCAGCGCTCGGTAGCTGCGAATAATCACATCAGTGCATACGCCAATATTGTCGGGTACATCGCCGTTTGGGTAAGCAATGCGGTGATAAGCGCCGTCATAACGCACGTTTTGTGTTGTTCTATCATTTGCAGCGTTAACCAAGTCATCTGTAAATGAGTTGCTATAACTATAAGCAGAAAACAATAACAGCAAAAACCAAAGTACATAAGTCATAGTCATTCCTTGTAAATTTTAACGCTATTTAAACTTCAATAGCTATACAGTCATGGCTGCTTATTCTCATCCAGTATCTTCATTAGTCGCTTTAACTCTCGAAGCACCAGCATAGGCTCATCATTTTGAATAAAATGACCGCTTTTTTCTGTTAATACACTGCGCCCTTGAGGAAATTCAGCAGCCCAATTCTGCCACATCTCCCCCCACATCATTCGGCCCTTGTCTGTAAAAAACAAATTACTCGGTTCAGCCACTTTGCGTACTGACGCAATAACGGTGACAGGCATATCTTTAATCTGCGGATAGTCTGGTAAGGGCCGTTTACTCCAAAAATCTAAATATTGATTCGACATCCCATTTTCCATATCACTTAGTTTTATTTGCGCGATTTCTTTATTACCCTGCTCTAAATTTATGGCACGCAGTATATCTACATCGTGCTCAGAAGAAGGATCGAGCATGAGTAAAGCATTCAGTTGCTGTGGGTATTTTGCGGCAAAATCTCGCGCAACACTGCCGCCATAAGAATGTGCAGCCAGTACTATCGGCTCTGAAATATCCAGCGCCAACAAAAACTCACTAAGATGATCAGCATATTCCATTGAAGTGAAATGCCTTTTAATTGCGGTTGAATTACCATTACCAACACGCGAGTATCGAATAACCTTCGTTTGTTCAGCTATGGAACTAAAAACCGAGTTCCAATCATCTAGCCCTGCGCTACCACCCGCCTCCAAAACAACAATTTGCTTACCACTACCTGCTATTTCATATTGCAACTCAAACTCTCCCACTTTCACAAATGCTGCTTTAACATTTGCAGCAAACAATAAAGAGAGAGCGAGTAACAAGAAGGTATTAGTATTAACACCTAGAGATCTTAACTGCATTGCATTTTCCTTTTACATTTTACATTTTAGCTTAGGTTTAACTGTTGGAGGTAAAATGCTCACTGAGCAACAGCCTAATTTCAAGCTCGCTTCGCTTAATTTCTTTAATTATCGATTGTCGGTTCATTCCCATAAACAGCAACAGCTTTATTCTTTACAAAAAAGCCCAAGCAATTGCTTAGGCTTATTGTAAATTAACACTTGAACCACTTAGTTACTTTTGCAGTTTAATGCCATTAAAGTACGTTTGTAGGTCTGTGACTTTTGTTTGCTTTGGTAAATCGGCAAACGGTTTGTCGGCAAATTTGCTACCACGAAGTTGTACGTTTAAACGCGCCGCTTGCGGGTTTAACATCGTTTGCTGGTAGTAGTCTTTGATATCTGCAAGGGTGACTTTTTCAACTTCTGCAATTAACTTCTCTTTTGAGTCAAAAGCAAAGTTTTCACGATACCAATCACCAATTAGCGGGCTCATTTCATCACTGAGGTTTTTAGGTTGCTCTTTGAGTGATACTAAGGCGGCATTTTTAAGCTGTGCGAAGGTTTCTTCACTCATGGTATCAAGCTCTACGGCGTATTGCTTTTTAAACTCCTCAAAGCGCGCTTGCATTGTTTGGGCATCTTTTACTGGCGTTTGAATAAACAAGCCAATTGCTGAATAGTCTTCAATTGGGCGCGCTAAGCCACCTACCGCATAAGCCAGTTGCTCTTCGGTACGTAATTTATCAAATGCAATAGTACTAAAGTGACCTTGTAGCACTTGCGCTTGCGCTTTTTGCTTATAGCCTGCAATCGGGTGTACGGTCATATCAATAATCGCGACATCCGCCACATCTATATCTTTTTGCAATACGATGGTTTCACCAGGTTGCGGCAACCATGCTTTACTGCGTGCGAATTCAGTTGCTTTGTGCGCTGCTGGTAACACGGCAGTTAGCGCTTTAGCAATCGCGTCAACATCTTGCTGGTTGTAGTTACCAAAAGTAAATACGCGTAGTTCGTTATTGCCAAATGTCTGCTGTTTGAGCTGCTCAAAATCGGCAATCGTTAATGTTTTAGCTGTATTTACTAATGCATCCGTATCAAAGCTACCTGTTCTGATCAGTTTTGAATATTCATCGAACGCTTGATAGAAAGGAAATTGTTTTTGTGCATTTAATAAAGCGCGTTGGTAACGATCAAGTGCTTGTGCAAAGCCTTGCTCTGTCACTTTTACATTTATGTTTTCCAGCGCCTGTGCTAGTAATAAATCCTGTTTATCAGTAAAACCACTCAGTGATAAAATAAGGCCATTACTCGCTTCAAGGCCCACACTCATACCAGCAACTGCGGCTTCAGTACTGAGTTTACTTTGTTGTAGGTTATATAAATCAGCCCATACTGAGTAAAGTACTTTTGCTTTGATATCCGTCAATGCATCCGGCGTATTTAAATAAACTTCAACTAACCCTTTAGGTTGCTCGGCAAAGTTTTGACTGGCTTGACGCCATACTTTTACGCCATTTTTATCATAGACCAACGCTGGGTGCTTTTGCTCAGTAAATTGCGCAGTTTTAATTGCAAAGCTCTCTGGTAGTAAACGGTTTACAGTTGGCAATGCTAACGCAAATTGGCTTGGTTTACTCCAGCTGGCGATCTCTGTATCGCTGATATCTTCAATGCGGTATTTACCATCGTAGAAATGCAATTGCGAGTCAGTTTCTTCTTGTTTCGAGGTATACCAAATACGTAGCGTATCAGCATTTAATTGCTTAAGTACTTTATTAATGGCAGCGGCATCAAATTTAGCATAATGATATGGCGCATTGATCGCATGATTAAGCGGATAATCCTGCATACTGCCAGCAAGATTACTGACATAGCCGAACTCATCGCCTTTTTCTAAGAATTTAAATTCATTATTAAGTGAAGTGCGAATTTCGTTAAAGTATTTACTATCCACGCCTTCTTTTTTTATTAGGTCTATGTATTGCATAATCGTTGCGACGATTGTTTCGCGATTTTTCATGCCTTCATCAGTTAATTGCACATCAACTGTCAGCGCGCCATAGTTACCGTAATGAGTTGGCGTTGCGCTGGCCGATAATTGTGAAACCCAGCCTTTATCACGCAAAATTTGTGCAGGGCTGCCCTGCATTTCATTACTGAGCAAATACGCGACAAAACGATTTGGTTTAACCGCAAATTCATCGCTATTATCGGTAATGGTAAAATCAAGTTGTAGCTGTTTTACATCTTCATTTGGCGAATAATGTACGCGTTTACCACCTACATTTTCAAAGTCTAATTTTTTAGTAACGGTTGGCTTGTCGATTTTTTTATCTTCAATATCAGCAAAGTACTTCTGTGCTTTGGCTTCCATTTCTGTCAATGGCAGGTTTGAAATCATTGCCACTTTCATGATGTTAGAAGAGTAATATTTATTATAAAAATCAACCGTCTCTTTATGTAATGAACTACCTTCTTTATCACCGAGTGTTTCAAGGTTACCGATTAAAAAGCGGTTGGCAGGATGGTCCCCCATCATTTTACGGGCAAGTTTAAACTGACCAAAAAAGTCCATTTCACGGCGCATTGACCACTCAGCATTTACCGCGTTTTTTTCTTTATCTGTGTATTCTGGGTAAAGCTTAGGAGATTTAAAGAAATCAGCAAAACGATCTAGTGCTTCGTCATAAGCATCGTTATTAACTTTAAACATGTAGTTAGTGATATCAAGCCAAGTATAAGCGTTGTGCGCGCCACCATTTTTGGTCATAAAGTCAGAGTACCCTTTGGTATCGGGGTAACGCTCAGTGCCTAAAAATAACATGTGTTCTAAGTAATGTGCCATTCCCTGTTGACTCATTGGATCATGTAACAAACCAACTCCGACACTAAGCGCAGCGGCTGATTTTTCAGCCGTTGGATCTGAGACTAAAATTACTTCAATTTCATTTGCCAATTTAAGGGTTTTATATTGGCGAGTATCATTTGGGCTAATTACCAGAGTATCTGACAATAATGCGGTTTGTTGTTGTACTGAAGTGGTTGTGGTACCACAACCACTTAATACCGCAAGGGCAATCGCGCTTAGAGTAATTATTTTTTTCATATCGAGAGTTAATCCATCACTTGTTTTATTATTTGAATGATCAGTAAATATCAAAATGCATGCAATCATTTTCCTATATACTTTGTAACACATTGTAAATTGCAAAAACAAACTGTTAGTCTAAACAAGCAATTGAATAGCTTTACACAAAAATAATTAATAAAGGAAACTAAAATGGAAAAATATCTATTACTTGCTATGTTCGCTCAAGTCATGCTGACTTTTACAGTCATGGTGGTAATGGGCCGGCGACGCTTTAGTGCCGCTCGTAACAAAACAATTTCAATGCAAGATTTTGCCACCATGCAATTAGATAAAGCGGGCGATGATGTGCATATTGCGGGTCGCAACTTTATAAACCAGTTTGAAATACCTGTGCTGTTTTTTGTTGCCAGTGTGACAGGGCTACAACTCAATGCTGCAGGTTACGTGTTTGTCGCTTTAGCATGGGGATTTGTGATTTCCCGCGTCATTCACAGTATTATTCATTTAGGCAGTAATAGCGTAAAACCGCGTTATTATAGCTTTTTGCTTGGCTGTTTACTGGTTTTAACTATGTGGGTGTTATTAGTAATGCAGGTATTTGCACTTTAAACCGTTACCTTTGCTATCGGGACATATAACCCGATAGCAAGCACATACTATTAAGCTACACGGCGACGCTTAAAGCCCAATAATAATAATGGTAATAACCAGCTCATACTACCACTTGAGCTGTCACTCGCATCAGGCTGAGTCGGATCGTTAATTAGGGTGTTTTCTTTCGGTGATAGATTTACTGAAGAGTTAGGATCATCGTCCAGTACAACAACGCTGTTGATAGCCACTAAGTTGGCGATCGTTAAAGTCGTATCCGCATTTGCGCACTGCTCTTTAGTGATATTAACAACAGGATAAGGTGCTTTAGCGGGACCACAATGAACAAGTCCCGATATTTTATCTAACACTGCATAACTATCTTCGCGGATTTGACCAAAAACAGTAAAACCACCATTTTGCACATCTAAATTTGCACTATTATCTTTAAGGTTAAAGAACCACTGACTTGTAGCACTGTTTGCGTTATTACCTAACTTAGCCATCGCTACTGTGCCCTTTACATTTGATAATACAGGCTCATTCGCTACCGCGGGAGATGTTTCAACCGCTTCAAAGTCATCAGTAAACTTAAACCCACCGCCTTGAATGATAAAATTTTCTATTGAGCGATGGATCACGGTTTGATTATAGGCTTCACTCTCAACATAGCTCAAAAAGTTAGCGACAGTTTTAGGGGTTTGCTGATCGAATAGATCAATCTTGATGGTGCCTTGCGAAGTTTGCATTTCAACCACACTGGCTTGACTTGCAAAGGAGGCTGCAGCGAACAAACTGCACAGAAATCGTTTTTTCATTATTTTATATATCCTGACTGATGTTGTGGTTATGTAAATTTAATGAAAATATTAAAGGGTAAATGCATTAAATACGATAGTAAAACGTACCTTTAAACAAATCAAACCAAGTTGATTACATATTAATTACATACCATTACATTGAGCTGTTATTCATTCACGTTATAGATAAAGTTTATTTAAAACAAAATCATCTTAATGCCTGTGTTTATTTTGTTAGTATTATTTTTAACAATAAAACACACAATTGGATTAACCATCATGTCAAATAGAGAACAACAGATATGCGATTTTGGCTTACATCAAGGTGAGTCTTATACCAAGTTGCCTGCAAGTTTTTTGAACTGGATGGTAGGCAATAACCATGAAAAGTCAGCATTGGCAAAGCAAGAGCTAAAACGGCGTCAATTAGCCGCATCAAGAAAATTAAATTGCCCAGATGGCATGAAAACGGAATAATTACGTTATTTTACAATAAAACTAGTTTAAACTATGCGTTTAATGAACTGCTAATTCTGACAACACGGGTCAACATTATGCGCATATTACTGTCTATTTTTTTATTACTGAGCATTAGTGCATGTAGTACTAATCAATCTCCAACGGCCCCCCCTTCCGCCGATGATGTCCACTACCTAACAATTTTACACACCAATGATAACCATGGTCGCTTTTGGCACAATGAAAAAGGCGAATATGGCATGGCTGCACGTAAAACCTTAATTGACCAATTACGTAATGAAGCCAAACAAAAGGGTCATGCTGTACTATTGCTTTCCGGTGGTGATATAAACACAGGTATTCCCGAGTCTGATCTACAATTTGCAGAGCCTGATTTTAAAGGGATGTCACTAATTGGTTACGATGCTATGGCAATTGGTAACCATGAATTTGATAATCCATTAAGTGTTTTAAAACAACAACAACAATGGGCAAACTTCCCACTACTATCTGCAAACATTATTGATAAACAAACTGGCAAAAACGCCTTTGAGCAATACAAGGTTTTCGACAAGCAAGGGCTCAAAATTGCGGTTATCGGTTTAACCACCACCGACACAGCTAAAATTGGTAATCCTCAGTATATTGGTGGCCTAGAATTTAAAGAGCCTGTGGCAGTGACTCAAGCATTAGCTGATAAAATCAAGCAACAGTACCAACCTGATATCACCATTGCGGTAACCCACATGGGCCATTACGTCGATGCTAATTATGGGATTAATGCCCCTGGTGATGTGACACTGGCACGCTCTCTTGAAAAAAACACTCTTGATATGATCATCGGTGGTCACTCGCAAGAACCTGTGTGCATGGCAAGCGAGAATACAAACGACGATAACTTTAAACCCGGTATGGCATGTAAACCTGATCAACAAAATGGTACCTGGATCATGCAAGCCCATGAATGGGGAAAGTACGTTGGTAAAGCTGAATTTAAGTTAGAAAACGGCCAGCTCACTTTGCTTGACTATAAATTACTGCCGGTAAATTTATACATTCATCAAGAACAAGCAGACGGCACTACAAAACCGGTCCTCGCAAATGAGTATATTACGCCAAACCCTGAGTTAAAGGCATTTCTGGCTGATTACCAAGCCAAAGGTGCAAAGCAAATTGAAGGTAAAATTGGCTATGTTGATGCAAAACTCGAAGGTGACCGTAATAAAGTACGTTATCAACAAACAAACCTTGCTCGCGTTATTGTGCAATCACAAATGAATGTTGTTGGCGCCGATTTTGGTATTATCAGCGGCGGTGGCGTACGTGACAGTATTGCTGCTGGTGACGTTAGTTATAAAGATATTTTAAAAGTTCACCCATTTAAAAACCGCATTGCTTATATGGATTGGCAAGGTCAAGATCTATGGGACTACTTAGAGGTTGTTACTAATTTCCCACCAGATGCGGGTGCATATTTACAGTACCATAAGCTTAGTTTCAAGCGTGAGAACGGTAAATTAGTCAGTGTATTTATAAACAATCAGCCACTTGACGTAAACGGCACGTATAGGATGAGTATTAATAGTTATAATGCATCCGGTGGTGATGGATACCCAATACTGCTTAATCGTAAAGGCTATATAAGCACAGATGAAACGGATTCTAACGCATTAAAACGCTTCTTTATGGAAAACAGCCCAGTTAAAGCCAGCGAGTTTACGCCACAATAATTAAAAAAGATCTCACTGACATTCAGTGAGATCTGTTCTCCATCACTTACCAATCACTTCAATATCAGCTGCTGTAATTTTTAATAAACTATAACTATGTAACCGTGAGCGCGAACCTTCTCCGTGCGCTTTCGGTGGGTAATATATTTCTTTCAGCTCAGGGTGTGCATACAACACTTCATCCAATGCAGCCCTAATTTCACTCAATGTTTTATCTAAACTATTAGTAAAATTAGGCCGTTTACGAATAGTATGCCCAAGTTGTGTTAATCGATAAAAATACTTATTGGCAAGCTCAACTAACTCATCTGGCACATCTTTGTTTTGATACAGTGTCACGTCGGGGTGCTCAACGCAAAACTCGATTAAAGCCAAATAAAAACACAACGGTTTGTTAGCTAAACTGACTTTTATCTCAGCATTATCATTAATAGCCAAAACTTTGTCTTGCAAATCAATCACTAATTTAACTTGTGCATTAACTAGCGGAAGTTGCTCTACTTGTTCTTTTAATGCTGAGTATTGCAGCGATGCTCGCTTAATAACTACTGCCCACTTAGCAAACAAAAAAGCCATAAATAACAATATAATAATGATATAAAGATCGCTTATATGCCACCAATGCGTCTCAATTAAAAATGTAATCGCAACTTTTTGATCACTTGTTTCAAGATACTCTATCCGACTTTCGCGGCCATTCTTTGTTAATGCCAGTGAGACATCATTAATACTATTAACTTGAATTGGCTGTTGTATCAATTGCATATTCAAACGTTGTAGATAACCAACAATAGCATCATGATTACCCGAGTGTTTCAAAAAACGATTTGATAAGTTTAAGCGAGGTAAATCTAGTGCAATTCGGTTTTCAATATCAGCCATTATTAAATCGTTATGTTGCGCCTGCTGCACATAACTAGAGAGTTTAAACATCAATAGCGCAGCACTAAAAATAAGCAGTATCACGCCGAAAAAGCGCTTATTATTCATCACGTTGTTCTCCTAAAAATTCAGCTTTACCCGCTGAACAATGCCAGTATGGTTCAACATGATTAAAATAAGTCGACACTTGCTGCTTAGATAATTGGATTAATTGAGATTGGATAGCGCACAGCAAATCAGTGTTCTCATGCTGCATTTTAAAGTACCAACGTGTGCCTATTACATTATCGCTAATTGGAGTTATATAATTTTTAGAGAAATGCGCCTGATCTGCTTCCTTCCAAAAAGAGGCTATTAAATCAACCTGTCCATTGGCTAATAACTCCCTAAGCTCATTATGTGAACTAGCGTAAGTAATGTTTAAATTTTCAAGGTTGATCCCTAAATCTTTAAACTTTTGTTTAGGTAGTATATGCCCCGATCGGCTTGTTGGATAATCAAGTAAGCCAATCCGTTTCCCCAAAAAGTATTGCTTGTTAATTTTTGGCTTTTCTTTAGCTGAAATAAAAAAAGCAGTATAACTCGGAAAACCAACCACAGGCTGATAGTTATAGGTAGACTCAGCTTTGAAAGCAGACATAATGTTGTTTTTTGCTAAAATTAAATCAGCAATACCTTTACCTATAAACTCAATACTATCGGCAGTACGGTAACCCCATAAAGCAACAACTTCGCCATATTGTTTTGCAACAATAGGATCTTCACACAAACTTTGCGCTAAAGAACGTACAACTTTTTGCGATGGAGCATAGACAATCAGTTGCGCTTGGTTTTCTGTTGCCGTTGTTTGGCAGCGGCTAGAGGTTTCAATTATAGGCTTTAACGGCCCCATAGGTGTAACAGTATTAAGCTGGCCGTAAAGCCAAACCAACAGAAAAAACAACAACAAAATAGTAACAAATAAGCTTTGCTGTAAAAGCAACTGTTTAATTTTCAAAAGTTCAACAATCCAAAACGATTCATCCTGCTATTTGACCAATTTAAATTACTTATTACAACAAGTAATTTTACCCAAAAAGGTTAAGCTTATGAATTAAAAGAACTATCAATGAGAAATTATGAATTTCTTTGAGTCCTTTCTATTTATTTAAAAATCAGGACAATTCGCGCCATAGAAGAGGCCGCTCTTGTCAAATAAGATCATTGAGGAAAACACAAATGTTACGCAAAATTACACATGGATTTAGTTATCTTTTAGTCGGCGCAGTACTTTTATCATCACAAAATGTATTGGCTTGGGGACAAAATGGCCACAGAATTGTCGGTAAAATTGCCGAAAATCACATAACAGACGCAACTAAAGCAGAGCTTAAAGAACTTTTAGAAGGGCAAAGCCTAGCGCAAATTGCTACTTGGGCTGATGAAATGCGCTCTGATCCGAGTCCTTTTTGGCAAAAAAAATCTTCTCGTTGGCATTACATTAACGCGCCAAGCAACTCAACTACATTTACTCACAGCCACGATGAAAATTTAAATAAAGATAATGTAAGCAACATTCTTGAAGGGATGTATTTTGCCATTGATACACTACAAAACAAAAACAGCTCAATAGATGCCAAACGTTTTAGCTTACGTTTTCTTGTGCATTTAGTTGGCGATAGCCATCAGCCGTTTCATGCCGGACGTGCAGAAGACCGAGGCGGTAACCGTGTTAACGTTACCTTTTTTGGCCAACCAACCAATCTACATTCCTTGTGGGACACTAAATTAATCGAAAATGAGAACCTATCATTCACTGAATTCGCACAGTTTATTGATACTGATAATGCAGAAATAATTGCAGAATATCTAGCCAGTTCTCCAGAGCAGTGGCTAACAGAGTCACATAATCTAGCTAACAAACTGTACCAACTAGATAATGACGAGATTGGCTTTAGCTACATTTACGAAAACACACCGATTATTAAAACTCGCTTACAACAAGCCGGTATTCGATTAGCAGGATTATTAAATACGTTATTTGATAGTTCAGCAAAACCGTTAGCAAAGGCACTTAAGATGTCAGCTAGCACAAAAAAGCAATAAACCTTAACTTACACGGGAATTAACAAAATGAATAAGCTTCGCCTTTCGAAATTAACCGGGGCTGTGATCCTAGCCTTAGGTGTTTCTACAAGCGTAATGGCAGCAGATACCTCATCCGCTATGCGTGGTAAAATTACTACACCTTCAGGTACTGCAGCTGCAAATGTGAAAATTAAAGTTATTCACCAACCAACTGGCACTGTAAGCGAATTAACAACCAACGAAAGCGGTACTTTTATTGCCAATGGTTTGCGTGTTGGCGGTCCTTACACTGTGTTTATTGATTCAGACCAATTTACCGATACCATGCTTGAAAATATATATTTAGAGCTAGGCGATACCTATCGTCTTAATTCTCAGCTTCAAGCAGCTAACATCGAAAAAATTGAAGTATCTGGCTATAAAATTATTCAACAATCTGGTGGTTCAAGCAGTACCTTTGGCGAAGATACAATCAGTAACATGCCAAGCTTTAATCGTGACATTAAAGATATTGCCCGACTAAACCCTTTAGCAAGTATCAATGGTAATGGCGAGTTAACTTTTGCAGGGAGCAATCCTCGTACTAACGGTCTAACTGTTGATGGTATTGGTCAAAATGATGACTTTGGTTTGAATTTTGGTGGCTATCCGACTTCTCAACCTCCAGTTTCTCTTGATGCAATAGAACAAGTTTCAGTTGACGTATCGCCTTTTTCAGCTTCTAAAGGTAACTTTGGCGGCGGTACAATTAACGCCGTAACGAAGTCTGGTACTAATGAATTCAAATTTTCAGGCTTTTATGAAACATCGACACCTGATATGGCCGGCGATGTTCAAACAATTAACGAAGAAGAAACTGATGAAGCCGGTTATAAAACTTATTCAACCAATAAAGTAAAACCGATTCAAACTGAACAACGTTTTGGTTTTAATGTCGGTGGCGCAGTTATTAAAGATGAACTGTTTTACTTTGTAAACTACGCACAGTGGTCAAGTGAGCAGGATTTAGATTATGGCTTTGAAGATTCAGGTGCAGCGAATGAATTCAATACTTCTGAAGAAAACTTTAATCGCTTTATTTCTATTTTAAATGACGAATATGGTTTAACAGATTCATTAGCAGGCGCGCCTGAAGACACTAATAAAAATCTATTGGTTAAACTTAGTTGGAATGCCAGTGATGAGCACCGCCTAGATTTCACATATCAATGGCAAGACGACCAAGATGAGCGTAACTTTAGTAAAGGTGGTAATAATATTGTATTGAAGTCAAATACATATGCCTATGTAACTAAATTTAATAATTTTGCCACTAAGCTATACTCTGATTGGACCGAAGATTTTTCAACAGAGATTGGGGTTGCCTATAAAGATGTAACCTCTGACAGTGTTACTCGCTCAAACTTAGGTAGCATTACCGTAGAAGAAGATGGCCGAAATGGTCCATCTTATAACTTTGGTACTGACCAATATCGTCATGCCAACAGATCTGAAACTGAAAACTTAACCCTGACACTTGATGCAACTTACCTAATGGACGAGCACGAAATAAACTTTGGTGCTCAATATGAATCTCTTCGTTTATATAACCTCTTTGCAGAGAACTCACTAGGTACATGGAAGTTTGATAGCCTAGAAAGTTTTGCAAACCGCGAAGTAGGTGCTTATGATTTCTCTTATCAAAATGCGTACACTAATAATTCAGCAGATACCGCCTATGATGTAACTCGTAGTCAATTAGCTTTATATATTGAAGATACCTTTTACTTAAATGATGACCTAGAAGTGACAGCTGGTCTTCGCTATGAGCGCTTATCATCTGATGATAAACCAACTCTTAATGAAAGCTTTCTAAACACCTATGGTTATAGTAACCAAGAAAACCTAGATGGTTTAGATATTATTCTACCTCGCGTTGGCTTTAAGTATTATGCAACTGAAGCATTAACTATCAACGGTGGAATTGGTCGTTTCCAAGGTGGCATTCCAAATGTTTGGTATAACAACTCATTTCAAAAAGATGGTATTACCCTCGTTTCTGCACCAAATAGTGTAATAAACGACTACTACCAAAATAACCCAGCAGATATTACTCAGGTCCCTGATGTTATTAAAAATTCGTTAGAGAAAGGCGCTGGAAGTACCGCTTACATTGATCCTAACTTCAAGTTACCTTCAAGTATTCGTGCTCAAGTTGGCTTTGAATATGAATTTGATTCTGAACTATTAGGTAATGGCTTTAAATGGCAGGCTGAAATTGCTTACCACAAAAAAGAAAATGAAGCTGTATGGCATAATACCTCTATCCATCCTATCGGTTTAGCTGCTGATGGCGAGCGTGTAATTAATGAAACCATCTACAGTGGTGCATTGAAAGATAACGTTGATATTGCAATGACTAATTCAACCGACGATGGTCGCTCTATCATCATCTCAACGGGCATTGCCAAAGAATGGGATAACGGTTTATTTGCCTCTGCAAGTTATGCTCATCAAGATGTTACTGAGTCTTCAGTTGGATCAGCGTCGCAAGCCGAAGGTAACTATAAGCACAATATTACTGCTAATCGTAATCAAGATGTGGCAGCACGTGGCTTTTATGAAGTTGAGCACAGTTTCAAAATTAACTTAGGCTACAATGCTGAATTTATTGCCGGTTATGCGACTAAATTTAATATGTATTTTGAACGCCGTTCTGGTCGTCCATTTAGTTATACAATGGATATGCATAAAGATGGTGATTTAGGGGATACTAGTTCACTGTTTAAGAACGGTGCTTACTTACCTTACATACCAACCGGTGCTGACGATCCAAATGTAAACTGGGGCGAGTCAAAAATTTCTTGGGCTGAGTTAGAGCCTCTACTGCAAAGTGCTGGTATTTCTCAACGTGGCGGTATTTTAGCTAAAAACACAGCTACACAACCATGGGTTACAACCATGGATGTAAGTATAAAGCAGGAAATCCCTGGCTTTGCTAACGGCCATAGTGGCGAGCTATACCTTATGATTGATAATTTCGCTAACCTTTTAAATAGTGATTGGGGCATCGAGAAAAGTCTAAGCTATTCAAATCAAACAATTTATGATTTTGGTGGGCTTGACGACCAAGGTAGATATAAACTTGATAATACCTATGGCGGCGCTGATGTAAGGAACTACTCGCGAATTAGTAGCTCATCGGCTTGGCAAGCTAAGATTGGTATCAGCTACAAGTTCTAATTTTTAAAACTCTATGTAAAACCCGCTTTTAGCGGGTTTTTTTATGCATAAAGCACTGGGTTTCATACTTTTGTCATATTTAATGAGTAGATTGACTCATGGGTACTAAATTGCTCGAAAAAACGCAGTTTTGTTCTAAACTACTTTTATTACAAATTTATGAGCAATGTAACTTATTTGTAATGAAATAATAGGGTACAATTTAGCTGCTTGGAAAATCCGAGTAAATTAATACCAAAACTAAAAAATATTACACCTTACACGGGAAATTAATAATGAAAATTCAACTACGCAAAACAGCACTTTCACTCGCTATCGCAGCTTGTGTTGGCGTAAGTGGCGCAGCGTTTGCAAATGAAACTGCATCATCTGTAAAAGGCCAAATCACAGGTCCAAATGGCAACCCAGCCACTGGTACTCAAATTACTATTATCCACTTACCTTCTGGTTCAACAAAAACAACAACAGTAAATGAACAAGGTAACTTCTCTACAAAAGGTTTACGCGTAGGCGGCCCATATAAAATCATTGTTGATTCTGATAAATATGAAGATACTCAACTTGATGATGTTTATTTAACTCTTGGTCAAACTTACCCAGTAACTGTTGCACTTCGCTCGCAACAAATGGAACAAATCGTTGTTAGTGGCGCACCAATTAGCGCTCAATCAGGCAGCACAGGTCCAGCTGCTTATTTCACTTTAGATGATTTAGAAAACAAACCAGCTATTAACCGTGACTTAAAAGATATTATTCGCGCTGATCCACGCATTTATATTGATGAAACTAATGCTGGCGCCATTAACTGTGGGGGTGGTAACCCTCGTTTTAACAGCTTAACTGTTGACGGCGTTCGTATGAACGATAACTTTGGCTTAAACTCAAGTGGTTACCCTACTGAAAGAATGCCTTTCTCGTTTGATTCAATTGCACAAGTTGCAGTAGAACTTGCACCATTTGATGTTCAATACGGTGGTTTTACTTCATGTAACATTAACGCCGTAACAAAGTCAGGTACTAACGAAATCACTGGTGGTTTCTTCTATGATTATACCAATGACTCAATGTCAGGTGACTCAATTGAAGGCGAGAAACAAGAGCTTGGTGATTACTCAGAAAAACGTTACGGCTTTAACGTAGGCCTTCCTCTTTTTGAAGATAAGCTATTTTTATTCACTTCTTATGAGAAGCTTGAAGGCGCTGAGATTTTCGAATATACGCCATTTGTAAACAAAAGAATTGACCAAGCAACTATAGATCATATTACCCAAATCGCTAAAGACACGTATAACTATGATCCAGGTACTATGATACCTAGCATGCCCGTTGAAGATGAAAAAATCTTAGTTAAACTAGATTGGAAC
This sequence comes from Pseudoalteromonas sp. KG3, assembly GCF_030436385.1. NCBI lineage: Bacteria > Pseudomonadati > Pseudomonadota > Gammaproteobacteria > Alteromonadales > Pseudoalteromonadaceae > Pseudoalteromonas > Pseudoalteromonas sp. KG3. Next base: position 63,259 of record NZ_CP098524.1, on the reverse strand, counting down.
ATAAACGACGAACATCGTGCAAGCTTTGTATATAACTACAATGATGGCTTCTCAATCGCTCAATCGGATGGTGGTTCAAGCAGATTATCTCTGTCTAATCATTTTTATGAACGTGGCGCAAAACTTGAGTCATATGTAACGTCATTATACTCAGATTGGACTAATGATTTCTCAACTGAAGTACGTGTAGGCTATTCAAAACTTGATAACCGTCAAAATTCACTTGATGCAGCATCTGGTTTTGGTGAATTTAATGTGTTTACTGGAAGTGTTAATGTTTACTTAGGTCCAGATGATTCTCGCCAATCAAACGTATTAAGTTATGATAATTTATCACTCAAATTAGGTGGTACATATTACCTTGAAGACCATGAGCTATCATTTGGCTATGAGCGTGAAGAACTCGATGTATATAATTTATTTGTAGCGCATTCGGAAGGGGAATATCAATTCTTTTCAATTAAGGATTTTGAAGAAGGTCTAGCTCGCGTTTATTACGGCAATGCCGAAAGTCAAAACCCTGACGATGCAGCAGGTGAATTTAAGTACGCATTAAATACGTTATACTTCCAAGACAAATTTGATCTAATTGATTATGATGTAACATTTACTGCAGGCCTTCGTTATGATTGGTATACAAGTAACGATAAACCTACCCATAATCAAAACTTTGAAGACCGTTATGGCTATTCGAATAGCCAAAACCTTGATGGGGTTGACTTACTTCAACCACGCTTAGGTGTTAACTGGATATATAATGATCAGTTAGAATTGCGCGGCGGTATTGGCTTATATTCAGGTGGTAACCCTAACGTATGGATTTCTAACAGCTATTCAAATGATGGCGTTCGTAACATCCAAGTTGACCAAAAAGGTATGCAAATCCTTGGTCCAGATGCGGTAGCATTTAATGGTGGTGGCCAACCTGGTTACGATATCCCGCAAAATCTATACGATCAAGTTGGTCAAGGTGGCGCAGATGCTCCAGTAAATGTGACAGATCCTAACTTTGAGATTCCATCAGAATGGAAATTCTCACTAGGTGGTACTTATATCACTGAAAGCGATTATGTGTTTAATGTTGATTATCTTTATACCGATAAGCAAGACTCAGCCATTGTTAAAAACATATCGTATAACAAAACTGGCACAGCACCAGATGGTCGCCCTATTTATAATGGTGGTTCTGACTTCTTGCTAACCAATGTTAAAGGTGATGATGCTTACTCGCATATTCTGTCTCTTGCAATGAATAAGTCATTTGATAATGGCATTGACTTTGCTCTTTCTTATGCATATACAGTGTCTAAAGATGTTAACCCGATGACTAGCTCTGTAGCATTTTCTAACTATCATTACGTTGCGGTGTCTGATTCTGAAAACCCAGGTGTGGCAACATCTAACTATGAAATTCCGCACCGCTTTACAATGAGTTTAGCGTATAGCCATGAGTTATTTGATGGTTACGAGACTAAGTTCAACTTATTTGGTCAAGCTCAACAAACCACGCCGTATTCTTATGGTTTTGATGACAACAATAACTATGCTCTTGGATATAATGATGCTGCGCGGCAATTATTATATGTACCAACACTTGACGACAGCCAAGTTGTGTATGGTGCTGACTTTGATCAAGCAGCCTTTAATGAGTGGGTTGAAAGCGAAGGCCTAACTCGCGGTAAAATCAATAACCGTAATAGTATTGATGGTGATTGGTGGGTTACGTTCGATTTCAAAGTTGAGCAAGAATTTATGGGCTTTACTGATGATCAAAAAGGCTCAGCATACTTTGTTATCAAAAACATCGGTAACATGCTAAATGACGATTGGGGCGTGCTGAAAAGCGGCAGTGCATTACAAAGTGCTGTAACGACTGAAATTGTTAATGGTCAATACGTTTACACCAGCTTTAATGATCCAGCAGGTGCAAGTGTGGAAACTAAGCCGTCACTTTGGGAAATGCGTGTAGGTGTTAAATACACATTCTAATTTGCTAAGGTAACTTACAAATTAAATTAATTTTAAAGCCCATCTTTTGATGGGCTTTTTGTTTTATTCATCTAATTTACTAGTTAACTTATCTAAACAACTAAGCAAGGTTTGATACTCGGCTTGAGTTAAAACATCCAACAGATTCTTCTCCCACGCTAAAGCAGCGGGGGCTAACTGCTGATACAAGCCCAACCCTTGCTCACTCAACGCTAACAAGCTGGCGCGTTTATCTGCCGGATCGATTAAACTCTCTACATAGTGCTTATCTATCAATGCCTTAATTGCCCGTGATACAGTGGATTTATCCATTGCAGCTTGCTCACATAATGCTTTTGCGTTGCTTTGTCCAAACTGGGCTAAATTAAACAAAATACGCCACTGAGGAATGCTTAAATCACTTTGTTGTTGATACACGGGTGCAAACTGTTCACTCATTTTACTGGCTAAGTTAGCCAGACGATACGGTAAAAAAGTCTCTAACTCGAGTGCCATAGCAGGATATCCTCTTAATTTACAATCATAGTTTCGCTGTTCATAAATATGTACAGTGATAAAAACTGTGATGTTTGAATTTAGTCTCACTTGAGAGTATCTTACAGTAAAACTAAAAGGAGTCGAGTGATGACCAGCGAATTAGAATATATGACCGGATTTGGTAATGAGTTTGAAACCGAAGCCTTGCCAGGTGCCCTACCGATCGGCCAATTTAGCCCACAAAAAGTAAAATACGATTTATACGCAGAGCAATTTAGCACCACTGCATTTACTGCCCCGCGTGCTGATAACCGTCGAACGTGGATGTATCGTATTCGCCCATCAGTTGTACAAGGTGACTATAGTGCCATTGATAATGGTTTAATTCGTACCGCACCAATCACTGAAGTACCAACGCCACCAACAATGCTTCGTTGGAACCCGATTGATATTCCGACTACACCAACCGATTTTATTGATGGCTTAATAACGATGGCTGCAAACGGCAGTGCCAATGGTCAAACCGGTATTGGCATTCACGTTTATGTCGCGAATAAGTCGATGACTGATCGCTATTTCTACAATGCCGACGGTGAAATGTTGTTTGTGCCGCAGCAAGGTGAATTATTACTTAAAACCGAATGTGGTAACTTAACGGTTAAAGCGGGTGAAATTGCAGTTATTCCACGTGGTATTAAATTCCAAGTGATTTTACTTAGTGATAGCGCCCGTGGTTATATCTGTGAAAACTATGGTCATGCTTATGTGTTAGCTGAGCGTGGTCCGGTGGGCGCCAACGGCTACGCTAACGACCGCGATTTTCAATACCCGGTAGCTGCCTTTGAAGATAAAGAAGGTGAGTTTGAACTGATTGCTAAGTTCAACGGTAATATGTTCCGCTGTGATATTGGCCATTCACCGCTGGATGTAGTTGCTTGGACAGGTAACAGTGCCCCTTATAAATATGATTTAGCTCGTTTTAATGTGATGAATACGGTCAGTTTTGATCACCCTGATCCATCAATATTTACAGTACTCACTTCACCATCAGGTACTGAAGGCGTTGCTAATATTGATTTTGCTATTTTCCCACCGCGCTGGATGGTAGCAGAAAATACCTTCCGCCCACCCTATTATCACCGTAATATTATGAGTGAGTTTATGGGCTTGATTGAAGGCGTATACGATGCCAAAGAGCACGGTTTTGTACCCGGTGGTATGAGTTTGCATAATTGTATGTCACCGCATGGCCCAGAAGCCGATGTGTTTGAAAAGGCCTCAAATGCAGAACTTGCGCCACAACGCTACGAAAACACCCTCGCATTTATGTTTGAGTCGCGTTACATTATTTCGCCAACCAAGTACGCATTAGAGGGCAAACAGCGCCAACCTAACTACACTGATTGCTGGCGTACCATTAAAAAACATTACAGCGGCCCACAAGGATAATTACAGCATGAAACTTTATAGTTATTTTCGTTCATCAGCGGCATATCGGGTGCGTATTGCCCTTAATTTAAAAAATATTCCCCATGAATTAATCACTGTTAATTTATTAAAGTCAGAACAACAAGGCATTGAATACCTTAATAGAAATCCTCAAGGATTACTGCCAGCGCTAGAAACCGATAACGGTGTGCTGGCGCAATCTATGGCTATTTTAGAGTACCTTGAAGAAACGTACCCAGAAACCCCGCTGTTATTTGGTGATGCGTGGCAAAAAGCGCAGATCCGTAATTTATGTTTCGCTATTGCCTGTGATATTCACCCAGTAGATAACTTACGTGTGCTTAAGTATTTAAGCGGTGAGTTAGGCGTTAATGATGAGGCTAAAAATGCTTGGTATCGGCATTGGGTTGAAGTAGGTTTTGAAAAACTTGAACTGTTACTAGACAGTAACCATCAATATTGCATAGGCGATAAACCGAGTCTTGCCGATGTCTGTTTAGTACCGCAAGTATTTAATGCATATCGCTTTAACGTAGATATGACTGCATATCCTAAGATAGCAGCCATTTATGAGCGCTGTAACAAGTTGGCTGCATTTATTGATGCTGCACCACAAAACCAACCGGATGCAGCCTGATATTCTCTTAGTTACCCAGCGCACTGTGGAGCACGGTTACGTGCTCTATCAAGTCTAAGCCCAGATCCGTTAAATATCCGCCATCTGGGCTATCAATAATACCTTTATCAAATAATCGTTGTGCCGCACTTAATAAGCTTTCATCTGCGTCACTGTGTAGTTTTAGCCCCTGCATTTTGCTAGTTAATGGGAATTTTGCTAACAGTGTAAATTCGTCAATCATGGTTTGGTTAAATTGCATGTGTTCACCTTATCTTTAGAAAATTATTTTTTTGTAGATTATTTACCCTAACACATTTTTTTGCCAAGTCACCCTAAAACCCCTAGGGCTGGGATTTAAAGCATTTAATTCCAACTGAAACTAGTATTTTTAGGTAACTTAGGTATAAGCTTAGTGTAATTATTTTTTTATGCAAAGGCTGAACATGCGAATTTTAAGTATTATAGGTGTTTGTTTTATTTGTTTTATTTACTCTGTAACTAGTTTTAGCAATACGCCAAAAACAACGTTTTTACTCAATCCACAAGAGGCACTTACTCAGCAGTCAATTTGTTGGTTTGAAGATAAACGCTACAGTGAAGGAGCTATTATTTTGATGGCTGATGTACGTGTGATCTGCACAGCAAAAACGCCAAGCCATAATAATAGTCCATTGACTTGGTTAATGCTCAATGAGCAAAATGAAATCATTTATCCAAGTGCGCCTAAAACAATTCGGGTTAACTAATTGGTATCAATACTCAGTTACGCTACAATAGCAGCGACTTTTATCAAGCAACTGTGAATTATGAATCAACAAGCAAACAACCCATTACATGGTATTACACTTGAACAAATAGTAGTAAAACTCGAGCAAACACTCGGCTGGAGAGCAATGGGTGAGCACGTTGATATTCGCTGCTTTAAATCAGATCCGAGCGTAAAATCAAGCCTTAAGTTTTTGCGCAAAACGCCTTGGGCACGTACTAAAGTTGAGCAGTTATACCTAGATCACTGTGTTGATACACCACCACAAAACAGCGGTTTTGTTTGGCCTAGCATTAAAAAGTAGGAACACCCATTGCGCGTTATAGCTTATAACGCGCAACAAGTTCAGTTACTCGACCTGCTCCGCACAGATCACCGCCAGCGATTGCGGGGTAATTTCAATAGTTAGTTTATCAGCGCTTTTAACTTCACCATCAAGTACATATTTTATTTCCTCTGTCGCTGATATTTCAACACGACGCGCATTGGTATGATGTGAATTGATAGCAAAATGGGCCTGAGTGATACTACTAAAAACCAGCTCGGCAATACTCAACACATTAGCGGATGCATCTTGGTTAGGAGTGAGCCAATTCACATCAAGCAGGCCGTCATAGTGGTCAGGTTGCCCGCCGCCTTGTGCTAATAAAGTGGTAAAAGGTGCTGCATTAGCAACAATTAAACTATTGGTATGGATTTGTTGCGGCTGGTTATCATCTAACTGTACGGTAAAATCTTGGGCTTTTTGTTCGCCTAATGCCTGCCAAAACCCTTGTAAATATGCGAACTGGCCCAGCTCGTTTTTAGTATCCCGATCTGCTTTTTCAATCATGTGTTGTTCAAAGCCAATCCCTGCCAACAGCAACATTAATTCACCATTACAGTATGCTGTATCCATTAGCTTGGTCTGCCCGTCGATAATTAAATCACACGCCACTTCAACCGGGATCAGTTTAGACTTAATACCCATCAACACATGCGCTAATGCGTTTGCAGTACCTAAGGGAATAATACCTAGTTTACAGTCGCTATTGACTAGTACGCTAGCTACTTCTGCCACCGTACCATCTCCACCGCATGCGATGACCATATCGGGATTTTCCGCAATAGCTTGTTTTGCTAGCACAATACCGTTTTCATCCACTGACGTGCAAAGTACTTTTAAATCATAATAAGTCGATAAACGGGCAATAATTAAATGCTCTTTCTGTTGCCACAACTTGGTACCAGATACAGGGTTAGCAATTAACACTGCTTTATTTTTAATAAGTAGCTCACCTTTGCGATGGCGCTTAACTAAATGGCGCAGTTGGTGCTTATTTAAGTTTGCCGTTGCACGGGTTTCTTTTATTTGTGCGAGTACCTGATGTACATCGGCATTTTTGTCTTGGCTTAATAAATAGGCTGCCATCACAAACACTGAACGCCCACGCCCTAAAGCACAGTGCACCACGACGCGACGATCATTTTTAACATGATGAGCAATCCAGTTAATGGCTTGATTTAATTGCGATGATGTTGGCGCACGATGATCAAGCACAGGAATATTTAAGTAGTTTATATTCTCTTGGGTTGATGACCATTCGAGTCCATCAAATTCACAGGTTACATCTAAAATAGCCGTTATACCGTTGTCTTTTAAACTATCGATATCAGAGGGAAACAAACGACACGCTAAAAACAGGTGCTCATTTATTTGCTGCAGTGGCGGTACTTTATCGCGTTTACGACTCCATGCATTGTACACTTGTGCACCAAGTAGAAAAGGAATGAATGCCCAGCGGATATAAAATGGAATAACGCCATTTTCTCGTTTGCGGAATATTTTTGCGAGATTAAAAAAGTAGGCGCCACTGACCAGCAATAAAGATAACGCAGTCCAGTAAAAGAGTACTGAAAAATAGCTTGGACTAACCTGCCAACCCATAAAAATAAATATAATTGCCAATAATAAATAACTGATTGCTGCCCACATACATATTCCTTTTTGTTGTTAGTTTTAGCAGATAGTAGCAGCAATTTATACGCCACTATTATCATGGCTTAAGGTAAATTAAATTTCATATATTTCATATATTTCATGGTATTAAAAAACGCTTTGATTAACACAGTAAAACTGTCTGCGCTAACATAGGCTATTTTTACACACTAACAAGGCTAATTTACACAGTTAAAAGCATAGAGCATAAATGCACGCCAGCCATAAAAAAACCTAGATTATAAATAACCTAGGTTTTTTATGGCACTAAAAGTACAGTGCTAAACGTCGATTTTAGTCAACCAACCATGCTTATCTTGTGCTTTACCCCATTGAATATCATTCAACACTTGGCGCAAACGCATAGTTGTTGGGCCTGCTTCACCAGTGCCCACTTTATATTCTTTATCATTGTGAATAAAAGTACCAACAGGGGTTAGTACCGCAGCCGTGCCTGATAAAGCAGCTTCAGTGCCAGGCTTTGCAGCACGCTCAAGTAACTCGGTAACAGTAAAGTTGCGCTCAGAAACCGTCATTCCTAAATCTTTGGCAATCGTTAAAATACTGCTGCGGGTAACGCCGTGTAAAAACGTGCTATCTAGCGCTTTAGTAATGATCTCATTACCATCAATTAAGATAAAGTTTGCAGCGCCTGTCTCTTGCACATCACCACCAGGGCAAAATAAGATTTGATCAGCTTTATGTTGTATACGAGCCGCTGTAATAGGTGCTAATGCACTGGCATAATTACCACCACTTTTGATCATACCCATATGTGGGGCGCAGCGCATACCGTCTTCTTCAAGTAATACTCGTAGTGCCGTTGCACCACCTGCAAAATAATCACCTACTGGTGATAATAATACATATAACAGCGAGCTAAGTGAGGGAACGGCCGCTTTACCAATCGCAGCTTCTGTGCCGATATGGGTAGGACGAATATACATAGAGCCCGGTGGTAATGGTGTTTCATCAGCGTATTGACGAACAATATCGATAATCATTTTCTCAAGCATCGGACCATCGACTTCAGGCAAGCTTAATAAGTGTGAACTTTGCTTCATACGGGCAATGTTTGCATCCATACGGAAAATGTACACTGAACCGTCTTCATGACGAAATGCTTTTAAGCCTTCAAAACAAGTACTTGAATAATGAAGAACATGTGCCCCAGCATGTAGCTCAATTTTATCTGAAGGAACAACAGAGCTTTCGCTCCAAGTATTATCAGTAAAATGAGCTTGAATCATCTGCGGCATAAATACAGTACCGAATGCGGCCATTTTAATCTCTCTTATGTGGTCTATTTTTACCCCATTGTATACCTGTTTAGCAGCCACTAAAACAAGGTATTTAGTGAGATAAAGGTGATTTTTTATAGTTTATGCAAAAAAATATCTTTTATTGTTTAAATCACAGCAGTCACCTCAACTAAGTGAATAAATAGTGAGCAGCTTAACTTACGATACAATGTTAATTAAAAGTTAATCCTAGTAACTTGCTAAGCCGTATTTAGCTGCTAGGCTAAGTGATGGAAAATAATGAAAATAAAGTTAAACCCTCATCATTTAGTTGGTTTTGTGCATCCACTTGACGTTATCAAACGTTTACTTAATGAAAAGAATAATAGGAACTCTATGGAAACTGACGAATTGTTACCTCTGCTTAGCGCAACGGCTCAGGGCAATAAGCAGGCATTTGCCAAGTTGTATAATGCCACAAGCCCAAAACTATTTGCGATTAGTTTAAAAATGCTAAGTAATCGTGCTCATGCAGAAGAAGCCTTGCAAGATGCATTTGTAAAAATTTGGCATAACGCATCGGAATATCAAGTCACTAAAGGGACTGTGATCAGCTGGATGATCAGCATTGTTCGATACCGAAGCTTAGACTCATTGCGCTATCACAAAGTGCGCAAAGAACAAGCTTTAGATGACGATTATGCTAGCGCCGACGACCTCACAGATCTGCCATTAGAAGTTGATTATGAAGATGGCAGTAAACTCGTTGATTGCATAGAGCAACTAGATAAACAGCAAAAACAAACGATCCACTTAGCCTATTACAAAGGCTTAACTCACAGTGAGTTAGTTGATCATATTGAGACCCCGCTTGGCACAGTAAAAAGCTGGATCAGACGCGGTTTGCAACAGTTGCAAAGGTGTTTAACGTTATGAATTATGACAACCAAAAACTCATCGATATGCTTGCTGCAGAGTATGTATTAGGCACACTTAAAGGCCCTGCCCGCAAACGTTTTCAACGCTTGATGCTCTCATCTAATCGCGTAAGAGAAGCGACTTGGATGTGGGAGCAGCACTTAAATAACTTAGCCAGTTCAATCAAGTCGGTGCCGCCAGATAGCCATGTGTGGGAGAGAATCTCACAACGGATTGAGCCCCAGCAAGTGACGCCGTCGAGCAAGGTAATTACACCTAAAGCCAGTATTTGGAAAGCATGGTCGTTAATTGCCACCGCGGCGAGTATTGTGTTGGCACTGATTATTTGGCAGCCACAAACACCCGTTAGTCAATTAACGCAACAAATCGCTCTATTTAAAGATGCCAGTGAACAACCGCTATGGTTTATTGATGTAAACGAACAAGGTTTATCAATAAAAGCCAGCGATAAATTGACTGCCAGAACCGATAAAGACTATGAGTTATGGATGATCTTAAAAGGTCAAGATGCGCCTATCTCTCTTGGTTTACTACCAAAAGACGGGGTTAAATCGCTATTGAAAGATAGCCGTTTTAACGCGCAGGATATTGCATTACTCGCCGTAAGTTTAGAACCCATTGGTGGCTCGCCAACGGGCTCACCTACCGAAGTGCTATACACCACTGAGTTGATTTTACTTTAAATCAACCAGTACCACGAAATAAAAAGCCAGCACTTGCTGGTTTTTTATTTAATTAAAATCAACAACATGGAAATAAACATACATTAAATTAATATTTTTTACTTTTTATTGCATCCAATGGTAATTACTTCGCGTATTGGTAGTGACCACTATTTAAAACTAAAGGATACAGTCATGAAAGCTTTAACTGAGTCAATCTTAGCAGTTGTAGTATGTAGTACCTTAGTAAGCGCACCAACAGAAGCATCCAGTCATCGTGAAGCACCGAATATCAGTCGCTTCCCGACTTTAGATTCAACCGATTTCTATGCATTTAATAGTTATGAGCAAGGCCGTGGTGATTATGTCACGCTAATTGCTAACTACATTCCACTGCAAGATGGCTATGGCGGGCCAAACTACTTTGCTATGGACCCTGATGCAACTTACAGTATTCACATCGATAACGATGGTGATGCTGTAGAAGATATTACTTTTGCGTTTAACTTCAAAAGTATGCTGCCAAATGATAACCAAGGTGTTGCATTAACCGTTGGACCAGAAGGTAACCAACGCACCGTTGCTGTGCCGCTAAAAAACAGTGTTTAAAATTAATCGGATTAACAACAATGGATGTTGTTAATACCTGCACACTCGATGTGCTAAGCCAAGATGGACAATTGGCACAAAGTTATCAAAGCTTAAAAAACAGTATTGTGAGCAATAAACAAAGCGATGATACCCGCCATGTACTCGCTGAAATGGCATTAAGACTTAATAAACCCGAAGCAGCACTTAGCCATATTCAATCTATACCGCTGGCCGGTGCGCCAGTAAGTTTAGTGGTGTTATGGGCTGATATTCAATTAGCGCAAGGGAACTATCAAACAATACTCAACACTTTGCCAACACTGGTGACAGATAAGCAAAACTTAGAAGACGCTTTATTGCTACGTTTAGCAATCGCAGAGCAATCCTACAACGAGCACTCTGGCAATCAATGGCAGACATTGATGGCACAAAGAGTAGCACTGCGCGAGTTACGGCAAGACCGCTTCCATGCCAGTGACTTAGCCCATTATTATTTAGACATTAACAAACAGCCTGAAAAAGCCCTTTACTGGGCTGAAATCAATTGGCAACAAGCCAAACTCGATGCAGATCAGCAGCTACTCACACGTGCGCAGGGAGCATCACTATGAAAATATCTATTCGTCACTTACTTTACTGTGTCTGCTTGTTACTTGTAAGCACTGCACAAGCACATCAATTAAGCACTAGTTATATTACTTTAACCACCACCGATGACGGCCAATTTACAGGCAGCTGGCAAGTTAACGTCGCTGCTCTAGAACAACAAGTAGCGTTTGATTTAAACCAAGATGGTAATATTGCTTGGCATGAGATAACCGCAAAACACAGTGCAATCAGCGATTTTGTAACCGCATCCTTAATTGCAAATCCAGCAGCAAATTCAATAACTGAACTCGCCTGTAGATTTTCTAGCAGCGCCCCTTTGCAGCTTGACTCTCACTTTAATCAACCTTATGTAGTGATTGCCTTGCAGTTAGCCTGCCCAGCGGCTGTAAATGATTCCTTAACACTTGAATATACGGCTTTTTTTGATACCGATGCCAACCACAAAGCAATTGCGACTATCAATCAACAAACCCGTGTTATCAGTAAAGATAATGCAGCACAAACCTTTGATTTTGCGACTAGCAGTTACCTGACCACTTTTAATCAATATGTGTATCAAGGGGTATTACACATTTGGCTTGGTTTAGATCATATTTTGTTTTTAATTGCTCTGTTACTAACCTGCGTATTAGTTAGAAAAACCAGTAAATGGCAAGGGATAGAATCAAAAGCCACCATTTTTAAGCAAACCGCATGGATAGTCACCGCCTTCACCTTAGCCCATTCAATTACACTTACAGCAACGGCTATGCAACTTGTCTCGCCGAATAGTCGCTGGGTTGAGTTAGGCATCGCCATATCCGTGTTATTTGCAGCACTTAACAATATTTGGCCTTTGGTGATCCGATTAGGTTGGGTAACATTTGCGTTTGGTTTATTGCATGGCATGGGCTTTGCCAGCGTGTTAGGTGAGCTGGGCTTATCGAGTGATTATCAATTACTCAGCGTATTAGCATTTAATTTAGGAGTAGAAATAGGCCAACTGGCTATCTTAGTTGTTGCCCTACCGGTACTTATTTGGGCCAGAAACTACCCTTGGTATCAAAAATGGGTGATGCCAGCGGGCTCACTGGTCATTGCATTAATCGCGGTGCAATGGTCTTTAGAGCGGATTTAAAGGGATTAAAAATTGGGCTGCTCATAATCAGCCCAATTTATTTAACCTGAACTGTAGTTATTTGCTATCTGAGAATGGCACTAAAAGCACCCGCATCGCTGGACGCAGTGCTAGTAAAATGGTTGCTTTATCTAAGGTAGGATTGAGAGTTTTGCGTAATGTCAGTCCGCCCATCATGGCAAACATGACTTCGATGCGACTTTCAATTTCAATCGCACTGAGATCTTTAACCAAACTACGTTCACTTAATAACAGATCGCGCATTTTCTGCCTAGCGTAACAATCTGATTTTCGCAATTGCGCGGCAACTTTGTCGTTACGTGCGGTTTCTGCAAACATCTCTAAATCAAGTGCCCCTTGAGTTACATCGGTGTGGTGATCTACACCATGGTCTAAACCATCGAGTAACACCGTTACTAAATCACCAGGTTGATCTTCAAACTCTTGAAATACAGAAAACATCTTTTCCATATCCCGTTCGATGATCGATTCTATAATAGCTTCTTTACTGGCAAAGTAATTATAGATATGGCCAGCACTCATCCCTGCGGTCTTTGATATTTCAGCCATACCAGCACCGTGATAGCCTTTACGACGAAAGCAATCTGCTGCCGCACATAACACTTGATCACGCCGAGCCTGCGCCAATGCGGGATCGGTTTGTCTTTTCGATTTTTCTTTCATGTATTCCTGCCAGGTAATCGCGAAAAGCACCGCTTTTCTTTTAACCTAATCGTTATCGCTAGTTTACATGATCTAAACCACTGACCCTGTGCGTTACAACAAAGAACTTTATAAACTAGCGATAAAATAGCTAACGGCAAGCTTTAACCGTTATTCACTGGGCTGCGCAGGTCGCTGCCAACCACCACCAACCGCTTTATACAGATTAATTTGACTTGCAATATATGCTTGCTTACCACGGATCAACTGCTGCCCTGCACTCACCCAGTTACGTTGTGCATCTAGGACTTGTAAATAGCTATCAGCACCTTTATCAAAACGCGCTTCCGAGAGCTTAAAAGATGTTTGGTTACTACTATATAACTCTTCAAGTGCTTTTAGCTGCTCCATATAGCCTTGGCGATCCACCAATGCATCAGACACTTCTTTAAACGCTTGTTGGATGGTTTGTTCATAAGTGGTCAGTGCTATTTGTTGCTGCGTTTGTGCGACATCTAAATTAGCTTGATTTCGACCCATATTAAAAATAGGCAAGTTAATCGATGGAATAAAACTCCATGTGCCCGTACCGCCGGAAAACAAATTATCAAGTTCACTCGAGGCGCTTCCTGCATTAGCCGTTAAACTGATGCTTGGAAAAAATGCCGCCTTAGCCACGCCAATATTGGCATTCGCCGCAAGTAGTTTAAATTCAGCGGCTTTAATATCAGGGCGTTGTTCAAGTAATTCTGACGGCAAGCCAACCGGCACCGTTGGAAAGTTTAATACTTCATCTAAACTCTCAACAGGCAGTAATTGTGTCGTCACCGATTGACCGACTAATAGATCCAAAGCATTTTTATCACGCTTTAATAAGCGCTGATAATTGGCAATGTCTACTTTCGCGGTCGCCACCGTACTTTGAATTTGCGCAAGGGTTAGCTTTGACGCCGCCCCTAATGCATAGGTTTTTTCGGTGAGCGTTAGAGATTGTTGCTGACTCTCAAGCGTTTCCATTGCCAGGGCTAGTTGCTCTTTATCCGCAGCATAATTGAGCCATGCATTTACCAACTCCGAAATTAAACTAATTTTCACACTGGTTTGTGCTTGCTCTGAGGCATACAAGGTTTGCAGTGCTTGATCAGATTGATTACGAATTTTACCCCATAAATCCAACTCATATGCCGTCATACCAACGGTTGCAGAATAGCTTTGAGTAATTTGGGCATTCCCGGTTGATGATAAATCAGCAGGTACGCGCTGGCGATTGCCCGATGCTGAAAAATCAATTGCAGGATATAACGCAGAATCCTCAATTTGATAAAGCGCACGCACTTGCTGCACATTAAGTGCAGCCAGTTTAATGTCTTTATTATGTTGCAGCGTTAATTCAATTAAGCGTTGCAATTTTTCATTGGCAAAAAACTGCTGCCAGTTTAAATCAGCAATATTGCCTTGCTCGCCCTGCACTGCATAACTATCTGGTACTGGTAATTGGATGTCCTCAAGCACAGGCGCCATTTGGCAAGCACTTAACACCAATACACTTAACGTTGCTAAACTCAGCGTTTTTAATTTCATTACACCTGCTCCTGCTTAGCTTGCGCATGTTTACCAGGGAACACACGTCTTACCAATACAAAAAATAATGGTACAAACACCACCACAATAATTGATGATGCGAGTGTGCCACCAATGACTGAGATACCCAGCGCATTTTGCGCACCAGAACCGGCACTTGAGGCAATAGCCAGTGGTAATACGCCGCAAATAAACGCCATAGATGTCATCATGATAGGACGCAGTCGTAACCGTACTGCAGCAATTGCAGCTTCCACTAAGCCCATACCTTCATCCATTTTGTGGATCGCAAATTCCACAATCAAAATAGCATTTTTAGATGCAAGCCCGATGGTCGTTAATAAGCCCACTTGTAGGTAAATATCATTCGATAAATTAGCGACAAAGGCCGCCATCGCCGCACCAAATACACCTAAAGGTACAATCATCATAACCGCAGCCGGAACAGACCAACTTTCATAAAGCGCCGCTAAACATAAAAACACCACTAGCAACGACAGCGCATATAACAATGGCGCCTGACCGCCGCTTAAACGCTCTTCGTATGAAATACCTGTCCACTCAAAGGCAATACCTGGCGGTAATTGTTTAACCAGTTTTTCCATTTCATCCATGGCTTGGCCGGTACTGTAACCAGGCGCTGCTGAGCCTTGAATTTCCATCGCTGAAAAACCGTTATAACGCTCAAGACGAGGCGAGCCATAAGTCCAATATGACTGAGCAAACGCAGGAAATGGCACCATTTCACCACTGCTGTTACGTACGTACCATTTGTCTAAGTCCTCAGGTGCCATACGTGATTCAGGCGTGCCTTGCAGGTAAACTTTCTTCACTCGACCACGGTCAATAAAGTCATTTACATAGCTACTACCCCACGCTGTAGACAAGGTATTATTGATATCACTTTGTTTCAGGCCCAACGCTTCTGCTTTTGCTAAATCAATATCCAACTCAAGCTCTGGTTTGTCCTCTTGACCATTAGGACGCACACCTGCAAGTACAGGGCTTTGTGCGGCCATACCAAGCAACATATTACGCGCTTCTAATAGTTTATCGTGACCGAGTCCCACCCTGTCTTGTAAAAATAGGGTAAAACCATTAGCAGTACCTAGTTCTACTACCGCAGGTGGTGGGAAGGCAAATACAAAGGCTTCTTTAATCGTTGAGAAGTAACCCATTGCTTTTCCTGCAACGGCACCGACTGATAAATCATCACGTTGGCGTTCATCCCAATGTTTCAAGCCTACAAAGCCAATCGCCGCATTTTGACCCGACCCTGCAAAACTAAAGCCCGTAACACTAAATACTGAGCGTACCGCTTCAGATTGATCTTCGAGGAAATGCTTTTCCATTTTCTCTACAACTTTTAATGTCTGCTCCGTTGTCGCACCGGCTGGTAAACTTACTTGGTTAAATAAGATACCTTGGTCTTCGTCTGGTAAAAATGCAGAAGGCAATTGTGAGAAGATAAAAATCATGCCACCAACAATTAAGCCATAGCACAATAAATAACGTTTACTGTGTTTGATCATGCGACCAACAAAGCTCTGTGCACCATTATTAGTTTTATCAAAACCACGGTTAAAACCGATAAAGAAGCGCCCAAACAATGATTTGTTATTATGTACGTGACTTGGCTTTAACATGGTTGCACACAGCGCCGGTGTTAAAATAAGTGCCACTAACACAGATAAACTCATCGCTGTTACTAAGGTCACTGAGAACTGACGATAAATAACCCCTGTGGAGCCTGCAAAAAACGCCATTGGCACAAATACCGCAGATAGCACCATAGCAATACCGACCAACGCACCTTTGATCTCATCCATTGATTTGCGGGTTGCCTCAAGCGGTGACAGCTTTTCTTCGGTCATTACCCGCTCAACGTTTTCAACCACAACGATGGCGTCATCCACTAATAAGCCGATAGCTAATACCATGGCAAACATAGTTAAGGTATTAATTGAATAGCCCAATACTTGCAGTACAGCAAACGTACCAAGCAAGACCACCGGCACTGCAATGGTCGGAATTAGTGTTGCTCTAAAGTTCTGTAAAAACAGATACATAACTAAAAACACCAGCACAACCGCTTCAATTAATGTACTGACTACTTTTTCAATCGATAAAGAAACGAATGGCGTAGTATCGTAAGGTACAACACTTGCTAAGCCTTCAGGAAAAAACGGTTCTAGTTCCGCTAATGCGGCTTTTACACCTGCAGCAGTATCGAGTGCGTTTGCGCCACTGGCCAGTTTGACCCCTAAGCCTGATGCTGGCTTACCATTAAAACGTGCCACAACACCGTAGTTTTCACCACCGAGTTCAACTTTAGCAACATCGCCTAAACGTACAACGGAGCCATCGGGGTTGGTTTTTACAAAAATATCTCTAAACTGATCAGGGGTTTGTAATCGGCTTTGCGCCGTCACTGTGGCATTAAGCTGCTGACCAGAAATAGCCGGAAGAGCGCCTAGCTGGCCGGCAGATACTTGCGCATTTTGCGCACTGATTGATGCACTAATATCAGCAGGAGTCAGTTTATATTTTTGCAGCATATTAGGGTCAAGCCAGATACGCATCGCATACTGCGAGCCAAACAGCTGTACTTCACCTACCCCATTTACCCGCGAGACAATATCCTGCACATTGGAAGCAACATAATCACCAATGTCGATGTTATTCATGCTGCCATCTTCAGATACAAAACCCACCACCATTAAAAAGTTACGGGCAGATTTGGCCACAGATACACCTTGACGCTGCACTTCTTGCGGCAACAATGGCGTAGCTAAGGCGAGTTTATTTTGTACTTGTACTTGTGCAATATCAGGGTCGGTATCGGCATCAAACGTCAGCGTTAATGAAGCTGAGCCGTTTGATTCAGAGGTTGATGACATGTACAACAAGCCATCTAAGCCTTTCATCTTTTGTTCAATAACTTGCGTTACTGTATCTTCTAGTGTGCGTGCAGACGCACCAGGATAGTTTGCTTGAATACTAATTGCTGGCGGCGCAATCGCAGGATACTGAGCAATGGGTAGCCCTTTGATCGCCAGTATACCTGCCAACATAACCACTATGGCCAGTACCCATGCAAAAATAGGCCTGTCGATAAAAAATCGTGACATTAAAATACTCCGTTATTGAGTTTTAGCTGCGGTTTCGGCTGGCACGGCATTAACAGGTGCGCCAGGGGCTATTTTTTGTAAGCCTTCAACAATCAATTGATCGCCATCATTTAAGCCACTTGTCACTAACCAATTAGAACCGACTGTGCGGTCAGTTTTTAATACCCGTGCTTCAACAGTGTTTTCTTTACTCACCACCATCGCCGTAGGCTCGCCTTTGGTGTTACGGCTAACACCACGTTGTGGTGCTAAAATCGCGTTAGTTTTTACGCCTTCCACAATCACCGCTCTCACATACATGCCTGGCAGCAATAGTTTTTCTGGATTTGGAAATTCAGCACGTAACGTTACTGAGCCTGTGCTTGGGTCAACTGTCACTTCAGAAAACTGTAAAGTACCTTTGTGTTGATACACTGAGCCATCTTCCATTTTTAGTTCAACTTCTGAATGGATTGCTAAGTCTTTATCAAGCTCACCGTTGGCTATCGCTTTTTTCAACCGTGTTAATTCACTGCTCGATTGAGTTAAGTCAACATAGATAGGATCAAGCTGGGTGACAGTTGCTAATGTCGTTGCTTGGTTCGCACTAACCAAGGCACCAGCCGTGACATTAGATTTACCAATTTGACCGCTAATAGGCGACAAAACTTTACTGTAATTAAGATTAATTTGCGCCGTTTTCAACTGCGCTTGCGCAGTTAATAAGTCCGCTTGGGCACCTTTATAATTAGCATCTGCTTCGTCATAATCTTGCTGGCTTACTGCTTTTATTTCTAGCAGCTCTGAATAACGCTCTGACTTTGCTTTAGCATTAGCAATGCTTGCTTGTGCTTTAGTGATCGCCGCTTTACTGGTCGCAACTTGCGCTTCAAATGTCGAAGGATCTATTTGATACAAAGCCTGACCTTTTTTAACTTCAGCACCTTCAGTAAACAAGCGAGTTTGCACAATACCATTCACCTGCGGGCGAATTTCGGCCACTTGCGATGCAGTGACACGACCAGGAAGCTCTTTAGTGAGCGTTAATGGTTGGCTTTTTAAGGTAATGACGCCAACTGGAGATGGTTGTTGAGCCGGCGCACTCGCCTGCTGAGTTTGATCGCAACCGGATAAAGCAACTGCACTTGCCAAAGCGGTAACAGTAAAAAGAACGACGCGAGAACGCTGCATGTTAACTACCCTTAATTTAGAATGAACGATCATTCTAAATTAATTTATTGCATTTTCCAATGCTAATTGAGAATTATTTTTAAAAGATGTAAGGGTATGTAAAGAGCTGTAAAAAGGCTTGACTAAGGGGGAGAAGTCAGAGCAACAGATGGGCTGAAAAAGCGAGTAAAATGCACTTAAACGAAGTAGATAAAGATCATCAATGAGGGCAGAAACTGCTATTAAAAGCAAATAACATAATCACTTTTGCAATAAGCTGCTTAGCGTGTAAGCAGCTTATCTAAAAAGCCTACGGAATTGTCGTAATACTCACGTTAAGCTGGGCAACCGCACAGCCATTACTCGTTGGATTCAAGCGATAATATTGAGTACTTTCACTTGCGTTAAGCGTCACTAAAAACTCATCTTGTTGGCCTACCGCCGTTTTATCTTGGCTTAAACACATAGCTTGAGTTAATGAGCGTAACTTCGCATCCGTTAAAATATTGCTAAAACGCTGCATCGGCAAAGGCGGCATTTTTATTGCCGGCAACACGTTATCGAGAGTGCGTTGATTAAGCTTAAAACCTGTTGCTGTAATATCAATCACAGCACCGGCTGGCCAGTATGAATAGCGAAAAGTCGCTTCATTTGGCACGTTATGCAAATAAACCACACCATTTTTGCCTATAACTGTCATCAACTGCGTTTTCGCCGAGTTAATCACCACCAAGGCGGTTGTTTCATCGATACCAAAGCCATGCTGCTGTTTTGTAGCCTTAAGTAATGTTGCTAAACGAGCGGTACGATCGCGTTCACTAAAGTGGGTATCTAAAATTCCCATATCAAAACTAGCTAAGCCACCATTAGCTTGATAAGTCAGCGAATCTGCCGTTAAGCCTTCACTACACTTATCACTACAACGCTCACTCGGTGCTGACACCGCATGTGCCCCCTCACGCAATGCTGATAAACTAGTGCCATTGGTGATCATCGCCACATTACCAGCTTGATTTTTACCACCACTTTGAATTGCCGTACCGGCACTTGTTCCTACTAGTAGTGACCGAGTGCGGATAGCCTGCGTCCAAGGGTATGCTTTACCGCTCTCGTCATATAACACTTTACGGGTTAAACTTTGATCTCCCCCATTGAGCATGATCCCTGTCGCTGAGTTAATCGTTTTAACAAGATTATCAACCCCTTGCTCACACAATGCTTGCTCTGCATCGGTGCGATCTGGGTAAATCTGCTGACGATTAAATAACTGCATAGATTGTTCACGAATACGCCCTAAATCCTCACATCGCCCCACCATAATAGCGTGAGCAAGTGCCGGTGTGAGTGCCAACCAATGTGTTTCAACGCCATCAAAACTCAGTAACCCTTCATAAAAATCTGCTGATTCATAAGGATCGCGGCTAGATGCGGTGATCGCCAGTAAAGTTGGCTTTTTAACATTCACTTTCGCCGTTGCTGAAACAAAATCTAAAATATCATTGGCTGCGTGCACTGTGTTCATCTTAGTATTTACAGCTTCTTTTATGCGTTTATTGTTAGCATCGGTAACTGGTACTTCTAGCGTATCTATTACAAAATTATATTCTTGATCCGTTAATTTATTTAATAACCCATTATCTAAATCTCGCCATGTCCACAATAAGGTACTTTTATCTATTTGACTCGGATGTTGAACTGCTACAGTTGCTAAAAGCTGCAAAACTTTATTGCGATTATCAATATTATTATTGACCCATTGTGACTTTATTTTATTTAACGCGTCATCAGTTAGGTGATAACGGTTACTTTTTTTACCTTCGAGCTGTGTTTTATTTTCGCAGTTTTGACTACTCATACTTGAACACGTCGTTAATGCACCACCGATTAACACTAACGTTTGCTGCGTTTCACTTGCATTTATATGCGCCGAATATGACGACAAAAACACTAAAAATGAAGCTAAAATCCCTGTAAATTTACCGACAACACATCGCCCTTGAACGTTTTCCATAATGTTATACTCATGTAAAAAATGATAAGAAATAGCTTGCAGTGAACCTTTATGCTTGCTATAAAAATAAGGAACTTTTAAATCGCGAGTAAGCTAGCACCCAAGTGCAGGCTTTGTCAAAACCCTTTTGGATTGGAATTATGTTTAAAAACGCAACATCGCTTTGTACATATTTCTACTCTCCCCACTACCTTTCGGAGTGGTTTGACGAGTAGCCACACCTCACATTCTCGTGAGGGGCTAACTGTGTCTAAACATCACTGCCCTGTCTGATACCAATCAAATTTAAAGCAAATAAAGACTAAATTAACATTAGTTTTGCAGCTCTTTGCGGCTGCTTTTAATTTTGCCTCTATTCGGTTGGAAACAGTACTGATATAGCGCTATCTCAGTTCTATCCTACGCATATGAATCGCAATAAAGCATTACTTGATGCGGGTATAGACTTTTGCAAAGCCGGTGGCAGCATTGATTTTACTACCAGTACCACTGAGTATGATTTAGCTCACGGTGAATATGCTGCAGCGAGCGCCCTTGCTTATTGTTTAGAGCATGGCGTAGATGCCACTAAACTTACAATGAGCTCAGACGGTCATGCAAGCTTACCTATTTTTGACGATTCATTTAACTTATTAGGCCTTGAAGTTGGTAAAGAAGCATCACTGCACACGTCGTTCATGCAAGCAGTGCATGAATACGGCGTCAGTATTGAACATGCGCTCATGGCTATTACCTCAAACCCTGCGCAAGTACTTGGGCTTAACAAAGGCACTATTCGTATTCAAGGTGATGCCGACTTAGTTTTGCTGGATGAAAAAACCCTTTCGACAAAACATGTTTGGAGTAACGGCAAGCTCATGGTCGAGCAAGGCGAAGCGATTGTTAAAGGCCCATTTGAATAACTAATTAAGCAGTGAAGGGGCGAACTTTCGCCCCGATGCTGTTTCAGCTTATATACCTGAAGGGATCTTTGACACCAATAACTGCTCTACCCTAATACCTTCTACATCAACCACTTCAAACTTAAAGCCTGCATATTGAATGTACTCAGCTCGTTTCGGAATGCGCTTCATTGAGAAGATTAAATAACCAGCAACAGTTTCATAGTGCATTTGATCTGGAAACTCATCGATTTCAAGTACTTTTGCTAATTCTATAATCGGTGTTAAGCCATCCACCAGCCAGGAGTTAGCGTCTCGTTCGATGATCAGCTCATCACCCGTATGAGTGATCAAATCACCCATAAAGCCTTTCATTAAGTCTTTTACAGTAACAATACCGACCACTAATGCATATTCATTTACCACCACTGCAAATGGTTTAGCCGCAGCTTTAAAGGCATTTAATGCCTCAGACAAACTGAGTGTTTCTGGTAGATAAAAGGTGTCTTTTTCGAGCATTTCATCATTAATATTTGCCGCATCGCCTTTGAGCACTTGACGCAAAATATCTTTCGATTCGACCGAGCCAATTAGTTTATCTAAATTACCATTACATACTAAAAAATGATTATGAGGATGTTCAATAATTTTTCTGGCAATGTCATCACTAGCTTCATTGATATCGAAATAAACTATTTGATCCCGTGGCGACATAACACTAGATAAAAAGCGCGCTTCCAAGTCAAATACGTTACCAATTAAGTCATACTCTTGTTGTTGTAAGCTACCATACTCAGCACCGGCGTCCATCATCGCGACGATATCTTCCGTGGTGACGATATCCTCACGCTCGGCGGGTACTTTAAATATTCTTAAAATGACGTTAGTTAAGCCATTAAAAAACACCACTAATGGGGTTAAAGCAAAAGTCACCCAACGCATCAAGGTAACCAGTCTTACAGCCACGGCTTCTGGCATGATCATCGCTAACCGCTTTGGCATTAAATCAGCAAACAAGATAAATAATGAGGTAATGGTAAAAAATGAAATTAGAAAGCTAATTTGCGCTAACAACGGGCCTTGATAAACCATGACTAACACACTTTCAACATAGGGTGAAAGTGCCTGCTCACCAACAATACCGCCTAAAATAGCAATCGCATTTAGCGCTATTTGGATCATGGCAAAAAAAGCGCCTGGTTGCTCTTGCAGCTTTAGTACCGCAGCGGCTTTTGCATTGCCTTCATCTGCCATTACTCTTAGTTTAATTTTACGTGATGCAGCAATGGCGATTTCCGACATAGCAAACAACGCACTGATCAAGATCAATAAACCAATCCCGATTAAGTCACCCATTTATAGCTCCAAAAAAATGCGCTTTTATAAGCAAAAGCTGCTGGATTATAGCCCCTTTTAAAGGTTGGGCAATTGAAATTTAACAAATATTAAAATCATCATAGCATCAACAAGTTAGAACTTATTTATGATCAACTTCCGGTCAGCCTTAGCTGGTTTAACGCGCGAAACTAAGTGAAAGTTAGCCAACTCACTAATAGTGGTTAAAAGCATTGAGCAGGGCAGCCTCAGTGGGTTTATCCAGTCCTTTATTGCAGGCAAAATACAGTTCAGGCTGCTCAGTGTTAAGTCTTAATGCAGGGGTCAGTTCCTCAGGTAGTTTGTCACCGTTCTTGACTCTGGTATGTTCAAACTGGGCTCTTTGCTCTGGTAACACCACCAGATCTATAGTGTTTTTTCGGTTTCGAACTATTTCAAATATATTGTCAAAGCTATTCATTAACATCAGGTTTTTACCTTCTTCAAAGCCCTGTGATAGTAAATACTGATGACTGTAATTATCTTTTAATACGGCGATACGGTATTGCTTCGCCTGCTCTAAGGAAGTAATAGTGATTTTTTTTGAATGCAGTGCGTATAAATAAGTGTTCAGTTCTGCCAATTTAGCTATCCAGATAAACTCGCTCTCACGGGCTTTGGAGCGGGTCACTGAATATATACATGTATGCGTATCCCGTAATGCCATATTGAATGCCGTACTCCAACTTTCAACAGACATTGTGTAATCAAGTGCTGAGTTCGCCAATACCGCATTTACCTTGTCAGCAATAACGCCGACAATTTGATTATTCTCATCGAGATATTGAGCTGGCGGAAAATGCTCCGTAACAATATTGAGTTTAGCAACGCTTTGCAGGCTGACTAGTGCTAGCAGTAAAATCCAAAATCTTCTCACTTATTCCTCACAGAAGTATATAAAGTACAAACTTTATGCTTGTATCTGCTTAAATATAGTGAATTATTTTCAAAATGAGAACAAATCGCAGCACAAATATATGCCGCGATGATTACTCTATCAACCGTGATTAACCGCGATTCATGGCATTAATTAAAAATGCGGAGATTTTTGCGCCTTCACGTAACGTTGTTTCCGAGCTTGATTGACCAACCAAAGAGCTGTCGGTAAATGGCGCGATCTCCATCATGTCAGCGCCGGTGATCGGAAACTCATCCGCTAATGCGACTAAGATATCTAATGCATGCTGCGGTGTTAAACCATTACCTTCAGGGGTGCCCGTTGCTGATGCGAACTCCTCATCTAACGCATCAATATCAAAGCTCACGTAAAGCTCATCAACATTATCAGCTTTAAGCTGCGCGATGACCTCGGCTGCAACTGCCGGCGCGCCACGTTCAATGATCTCATGAGCCCAATGCTGCTTCACACCAAAGGTTGATTCCCAATGCTGTTTTGGCTTGCCACTTGAACGTATACCAAATTGAATCAAATGATGCGGTGCAGGTAAGAACTCTAAAATATGCGTACACCACGAGCCAAAACATAAATCGATGCCTAAACGCTCGACCAATAAATCGGTGTGCGCATCAAAATGAATAATCGCAGTGCGTTTACCTTGCGCACGCTTGGCTTTTAAATACGCTTTGGTTAGCGGGTAACTAATTGAGTGATCGCCACCAATACCAAAAATACCTTTATCAGTAAACGTTGCATAAAAGCTATCGCACACATCTTCAGTAATTGATAGTGGACTTACGTAATACTCACTGTTTGGGTTGTCGTATAACGCTTTTTGACAATTGCTGATTGTGGTGTCATTGAGGTATTTATCATGTAACAGATGTGGAATAACCCGCACATCACCTAAATCAAATGACTTAGCCTGAGGTTGTTGATCAATCAGCGTTGAGCGTAAAAATAATGGCCCCCAGTTTGCGCCACGTAAAATACCGCCGCCGCAATCAGAGCTGATCCCTAAAGTCACCGCTTTATGCGGGCTATCAGTTAACTCTTCTAATGACTCGCGCCATAAAGTATTAACATTATCTTCTTGTCCGTACAGTTTTATACGCAGTGCTGCTTTACGTTCTTTTGCGGTATTGACCGTAAAAACACCATCACCTGGTGGGCATAAACAGTGTTCTACTTTACTTTTAAATGTCTGCCATTGTGTGCTCATAACGATTCCTTACTGTGTTCTTTTGCGTAATTATGCAAAAAGAAAGCTGCTAAAAATAAATTTAATAAAAGCTTCATTTGCCATGACAGGATCAGAAATATGTTCATAAACGATCGAGTCTACCTCGTTAAAAAACAATTTATATTTATATAAAACATGCATTTAACGTTTATTTTTTAACAGCGTATAAATTCAAATTATATGCTTAGTAAGATAGATATAGTGTCTGCACAGACAAGTCAACCAGCTTGGCTATTGCATCGGTTTTCTACCTGCTTGATTATTCAAAAGCAATGAATAAACCTTAAAACGGACATCCGTCCTGTACAGCATTTAGCATTGTGGTAATTATGCTAAATTGACAACGACTCTTTCAAAATTAATGTGATAATCACGTTAAATTCAAAAGTAATAAGGCTTCGCTATGGAAAAGGTATTTCACTTAGGACTCACTCGCAACGACTTACAAGGTGCAACATTGGCTATTGTACCGGGTGATCCAGACCGTGCTGCACGTATTTCTACGTTTCTTGAAAACTCAACATGTCTTGCTCAAACCCGTGAGTTTCACGTTTATTTAGGCCAACTCAACGGCCACTCTGTCGTGATATGTTCAACCGGTATCGGCGGACCTTCAACCTCTATTGCGGTGGAAGAACTAGCACAGTTAGGTGTTGAAACATTTTTACGCATTGGTACAACGGGGGCAATTCAGCCGCATATTAATGAAGGTGACATTTTAATCAGCCAAGCGTCTGTGCGTTTAGATGGCGCGAGTCAGCATTTTGCACCACTGAGTTTTCCTGCAGTGTCAGATTTCTTTAGCACCCAAGCGATGGTGACTGCCTGTGATAATTTAGGCATTGATTTTCATATTGGTATTACCGCATCAAGCGATACCTTCTACCCAGGGCAAGAGCGTTACGATACCTACTCAGGTTATGTACCAAAAGCGTTCCAAGGTAGCTGCGAAGAATGGCAAAAACTAGGCGTGATGAACTATGAGATGGAATCGGCAACATTATTTACTATGTGTGCTGCGCTTGGCTTAAAAGCAGCCTGCGTGGCTGGCGTATTAGTAAATCGTACTCGTCAAGAAATCCCCAATGTAGATCACGGCGAGATTGAGAAAAAATCAGTCGCCGTGGTACTTGAAGCTGCAAAATTGTTACTTAAATCGTAAACTATAGGTTTCTAAAGCTGGTAAGTTAGCATAACTTGCCAGCACAGCTTGAGTTACTTGCAGTTGATTTTCTGCTCCCTCGGTTTGCACTAACTCTACTCTTTCAATGCTTGCATTATCCATCCTCAAACCAGCCAAATGTAACTGACTGATTGCACTTTGTAGTGGTGCAAGGCTTGGGCTATACGCAGCGTTTTCAGCGTAGCGACCATAAAAACTACCATGCTTAAAGGTGGTTATCTTTACTGCACTGAAGTTGCCAGTGTAAGGGACATAGGCGTGTTGTGCCTGATCTACAAGCAACGAGCATACGTCTGAACTTGCGACTAATTGTGTACACTCAGGAGCGGGGTTAAATAGACTATATTGATTACCTAAATCCTTTGGCCCAAAAGCGGCTGGTAACAACTCTGCCAGTTTAAATTGTTGCTTAGGTAATAGAATGTCAAAGGTATCTGCATCCGCCAATTCATTCATAAACTGACGACAATAGCCACATGGCGCATCACTAATTGCGATTTGAACAATAGCTTTAGCACCATTGAGCCAGGCATTATTAATAGCGGATTGCTCGGCATGCACCACTAAACTGAGTGGCTGATGAGCAAACTCAACGTTAGCACCAAAGTAAAAGTGCGCGTGCTGATCTTTATCTAGGCCTACAACAATTGCGCCAACCGAGAACTGTGAAATAGGCGCTACGGCGAATAAAGATGCCACAGGTAAGCACGCTCTTAACAGCTGTTCTTGAGTCAGCGAGAATTTCTTACACAGTTGGTCAATATCAGTGGCAGTCAATTTGCCCTGCTGTGACTTAACTTGATTGAACAGTGCGTTGCGCGCACGTTCATCAAATACATGTCCTGTTATAGAATTTATAGGCGAAGACGAAGTTGATAAAGTCATAAACAAATTTTACTTATTTAATGGCTTCACAGTGTAAAATGTTCGGCTACTAATTACCAGATTGATTTTCAAGCCAATTTTTAGCGCTAGTAAAACACTCAAAATTTTCAGCTTTGAGATCAAAACGTTTTGCTTTTTGTAAAAACAAATCGTGCATAAAACCATCAAAACTAACGACCCTAGCAATAAAACAATTCGCTAGCCGATTTGATACTGCTGGCATTATCGTTAGCAAATCACTGGCCGGAAATTTATGCGTCAACTCAGACACATCGACCAGTAGTTTATTACTGCCATAAATAGACACATATTGCTGGGCTATTTGATAAAAATTCATCACATCCTGTGCACTTGCCGTCCCTCTTAGCGTCATCATAATTAATGACGTGGAAGCATCATATGTGATGCAAGTAGACACATTCGACATTTTACTACTCAGTAATTAACACACTTGCCACGATGGCAAAACAGCCGACATTCTAAATAAAATAAAAAAACAGTCAATCTCTAACAATAAATCAGGTCAGACCAGAACAACAATTCAATCTAAAGGATGACTTTTGTTGCTGAAATGATACTAATGGGGCGGTGAAAAATATCGATTTTTCGCTATACTGGGCGTATGCTGTTCGCAAAGTAAGCTCCTCACTATGATACTATTATTCGCTTTTCGCATCTTCACATTTGCATTTTTGCTCAGTGTTAGCGCATTTGTTTTAGCCGCGCCACTGACTGACTCTGAGTATGAAGAACTAAGGCAACATATTCGTAGTGCTTATGCTGAAAACCCAGCCACCGCGATCACATTAACAGACACAATTTTAAAAACAAAAGAATTGACTCTTGAGCAACAAATTAAAGTACTTAACTATAAAGCCTGGTTCCAACTTGAAACCGATCAACTAGAAGAAGCTATGCGTACTTTGGTCACTTATAAGGCTATGACTTTACGCTCAAGTGATCCCACTTTAATGTACGGCTATTATAATATTAGCGGCGGTATCTACTCTAAACTTGCCCTCTACGAGCAAGCGCTCAATTATTTTTTGCAAGCCCTCGAACAGGCTAATATGCGAAAAATAGAACTTGTGCATCAAACTGAAAACAATATCGGCGGAGTGTATCTTGCTTTACGCAAGCTTGATGAGGCTGAGCGCGCATTTACCCAATACTATGAATACACTAAACCACTCAATAAACCATTAGATTTATCTTTTGCGATGACCAACTTAGTAAAAGTGATGGTAGCAAAAAAACAGTACCCCGCAGCAAAAAAACTGCTTGAGCGTGCCATAACATTACAACAAAGCAATCAATTTGATTATCATTTAGCGTTAAACTACCAACTACTTGGTCAAGTTGAGCGAGAAACCGAAAACTATCAAAGTTCGGTGAATTATTTACAACAAGCCATTTTATTATTTTCTAACAGTGGTACAGATGTAGAGCTTATTAACGCCAAGTTATCCCTTGCTAAAACTTACCATGAAATGGGCAAGACTGAGCAAGCAATACAATTAACCAACGAAATTCAACAACAAGCAATGCAACTGAAAAACTTAAGCTTAACTGCCACTGTCAGCGAATTTTCAGCCTCATTATCTGAGTCCATCGGAAACTTTAAAGAGCTTTACATGCTTATAAACAATTTAACCAAAGTAGACAAGCGTTGCTGCAGCGCCAATCAAATGTAAATTTAGCGAAAGCACTTGCCGAAGTTGATATGGCAAGTAAAGAGTTAAAAATAGCGAACTTAACCAAAGAGCAACAAATTAAAGCCACCGAAGCGAAAGCATTTAAAAAACTCGCACTCGCAATCGCAGTTTCATTAGTGATAATACTGTTTGGCTCAATGTACGCCATCCGCAGTATATATAATCAAAAGCAGGCACTGGCAAATACCCTAGAAACACTTACCAACACACAGTCGCATTTAATTGAGGTTGAAAAAATGGCCTCGCTGACAGCACTTGTCTCAGGTATGGCTCATCAGTTAAATACACCTATTGGTACTATTGTGACTGCCAGTTCATTTATTCAAGATAACTTACAATCACTTGAACAAAAATTTAATGACAAAAAGCTCTCCCCTAGTGACTTTAATCTGTTTATTCAACAAAGTAATACCGCTAAAGATTTGGTGATCAGCAATATTAATCGCTTAGCAAAGATGGTTGAAGAATTTAAAGCATTGAATGTCTCAATTGCATTAGACAAACCAATGAGCAAAATTAAGCTGCGCAGTTTTATTGTTGAACGGATGGATACGTTACAGGGTTATCTATCTAAAGATATTAGATTTGAGTACAGCGGCGCAGAATTAACTATTACTTCCTATCCATCGATTATCGGTGATGTGTTAAAAACATTAGTCATTAATGCCTACGAACACGGTTTTAAAGATACTGAAGATGCAATAATAAACATTGATATTAAAGAACAAAATTAACAGGTTATGATAGTTTTCCAAGATAATGGTAGTGGTATAGACAACGCTATATTAAAAGATATTTTTACACCATTTTATTCAACCAACCTGGGCGGGAATCATTTAGGGTTAGGGTTAAATGTAGTATTTAATGCCGTTAAATATAATCTATTCGGCAATATATGCGCCGAGCCTTGTCAGCACGGCGCACGCTTTATAATTACTTTACCAATTGATGGGCCTCAAGCTGCAAAACAGCGCGATGAGACCTAACAAAGAGCAAACATTTAGCCGGTATTACGCATCCCCGCGGCTATACCTGTCATAGTGATCATAAGTGCATTATCGATATCACCAGAGCTGCCTTCTGCCGCCTCGCGCGAACGCTTAAGTAACTCAACCTGAAGTACATTAAGTGGATCCGTATACGGGTTACGCAGGCCTATAGATTCTTTGATCCAAGGTTGATCAGCCAGTAAGCTTTGTTGCGGGCTTAACGATTGCACCAATGCAATCGCTTGCTTAAGCTCTTCGCGAAGTTTATCTCCCAGAGGCTTATATTGCTCTTCAACTAAGGCATCATCATAATGCGCACTTAACCAGCTATCCGCCTTACTAAATACCATTTCCAGCATTTCTAAACGAGCACGGAAGAACGGCCATTGTTGACTCATTTCATTAAGCGTCTCTGCGCCGTACTTTTCAAGTGCCGCTTGTAATCCCGTTAAGGCACCTAACCAGGCTGGCAACATTAAACGGTTTTGGCTCCATGCAAAAATCCACGGTATAGCCCGCAGGCTTTCAACGCCACCATGTGGATTACGTTTTGCTGGGCGAGAACCTAAAGGTAACTTACCAAGTTCTTGCTCCGGCGTAGCCATTCGAAAGTAAGGGACGAAATCTTCGTCAAAACGCACCACATTACGGTAATGCTCACATGACTTTTCGCTGATCAGCGCCATTACATCACGCCATTCATCTTTTGGCTCTGGTGGTGGTAGCAAATTACTTTCGAGCACCGCACCGGCGTAAATATTCAAGCTTTCAAGGGCAACATTTGGTAAACCAAATTTAAAGCGGATCATTTCCCCTTGCTCTGTTACACGCAGGCCGCCTTTGAGTGAACCTGG
Organism: Pseudoalteromonas sp. KG3; assembly: GCF_030436385.1. Classification (NCBI taxonomy): domain Bacteria; kingdom Pseudomonadati; phylum Pseudomonadota; class Gammaproteobacteria; order Alteromonadales; family Pseudoalteromonadaceae; genus Pseudoalteromonas; species Pseudoalteromonas sp. KG3. The sequence continues at coordinate 32,265 of NZ_CP098524.1, read as the reverse complement.
TGGTTGCGAACGTAGGGCTTGGGCAGCAGGTGCGCCACCACGGCCAACCGTACCACCACGACCGTGGAATAATACCAGCTCGATACCACGTTCTTCGGCTAACTGTACGAGTTTATCCATCGCTTCATATTGCGCCCAACCCGCGGCCATCATACCCGCATCTTTGGCTGAATCTGAATAGCCGATCATCACGTTTTGCACGCCTTCAGCTTGACCACGATACCAATTATTATCCAATAACTGGGTAATAACATCGCTGCCTGCATTTAAGTCATCTAAGGTTTCAAATAATGGTGCAACAGGCAGTTTAAAGCTACAGCCGCTTTCTTTTAATAACAGTTGCACTGCTAGAACATCAGACGCTGTGCGTGCCATTGAAATGATGTACAAACCAAATGTAGAAGCATCTTGCTTAGCAATCACATCAAAGGTATCGAGCACTTCTTTAACGTCTGCACTTGGTTGCCAATGTTTTGGAATAAGCGGACGACGAGAATTAAGTTCTGCCAGTAAAAATGCTTGTTTGTCTTCTTCTTGCCATTGGTCGTAATCGCCTAAACCTAAATAGCGAGTTAACTCAGAAAACACACCGCTGTGACGCGATGAATCTTGGCGTACATCTAATTTAGCTAAGCGGATACCAAAACTATTAATGCGACGAAGCACATCCAGCAGTAAGCCATTGGCAACTACGCCCATGTTGGTTTTTAACAATGAACGATAACAGGCTTCAAGCGGCTGCTTTAACTGGTTAATATCAGTCACCACATCTTGTGCATCTGTGCGCTTATTCATAATCTTAGCGCCAAGGTGAGCAACCGTTTCGCTTACTTGTACTTTAAGTACTTTCAGCACTGCACGATACGGTTCAAAATCTTGCCCTGCGAGCTCAACTAATTCGTCACTTGCTTGCGACATTGAAAGCTCAGTGCTCAAAGTGTCGATATCACGGCTGTATAGGTCAAGTGCCATCCAACGACCATGATCAAGTACTTGTTGAGTCACTTGTGCAGTTACAAACGGGTTACCATCACGATCGCCGCCCATCCAAGAGGTAAACTCAACAGGGCTGTAATCATTAGGTAACTCTAAATCCAAATGCTGTTTAACTTCTTTACTAAAATCGCGTAAAAAACGTGGCACTGCATGCCAAAGGCTGTTTTCGATAACTGCAAAGCCCCATTTTGCTTCATCGATTGGGGTTGGCCGAGAACGACGGATGTCATCGGTGTGCCATGCTTGGCTGATCAGCTGCGCAATACGGTTTAAAATATTTTCACGCTCATATGGGAGGTTATCGGTGCGCTCAAGCGCAGCTAAACAATCACTTAGCTCTACATGTTTATTGATAATGGTACGACGTGTTACTTCAGTAGGGTGTGCGGTTAACACCAAATTGATATGCAGCTTTGCGAGCGTGTCGGCAATTTGATTGGGATTGACTTTACCGGTTTGAGCCTGACTAGCCAACGCTTTTAAAGTTTGCGTAAGCGGGCTTAATTGGCAAAAACCAACATCATTAAAGCGTGAGATAGTGTGAAATTGCTCTGCAACATTGGCTAGGTTTAAAAAGTGATTAAAAGCACGAGCTACCGGTAGCAACTCTTCATCGGTTAAAGCATGCAGAACATCAATTAAGGCTTGGCGGTCTTGCTCGTTTCCTGTGCGTGAGGATTTTGCTAAAGCACGAATTTCTTCCACTTTATCTAAAATCGCAGGTCCTTGGGCGTCTTTAATCGTTTGGCCTAATAACTGCCCTAATAAATTAACGTTCCCACGCAAGGCGGCATATTGTTCACTCATTCCTGATACTCCATTGTTGATGTTTATACCATAAAGGTACTAATAATAAGCTGTCTTCGATTTTTAAATGTGGAGTGTGAGATAGATAAAAAATCGACATTTTGCTTACCTTTATATTTGTAAGATTCTATTAATATCATCCCAGCGGTTAATTTAACAGATCCAAAGCTTATTCTATTTCGTAACAAGAAATAATGTACCTATCAATTAAGACATGCTTATGATCATTTTTTACGATGCTAACTGCCCTTTATGCACCAAAGAAATGCGATTGTTAAAAGAGGCTGATAAACATAATAAAATCGCTTTAGAAGACATTAACACTGATGATTTTGAGCAACGTTTTAATCATATAAAGCGCCAAGATGCACTGGCTTTTTTACATGGTCAGCAAGATAACGGTGAAATGATTTATGGCTTAGATGTTACTTTTGCCGCATGGCAAACCGTTGGCCACCATAAATGGTTAAAAGTGTTGCAGCTACCAGGAATTCGTTTTTTCGCAGCTCAAGGGTATAAAGTGTTTGCAAAATACCGAACAACTATTGCCCACTCACTGTGTAAATCAGCATGTGGAATAAAGTAATGACCGCAACCTATATTTTATTTGGCGCCAGCAGTGCAATAGCAAAGGCTTACATGACACGCATTGCTGAACATGATGCTAAAGCAACGGTAATTTGTGTTAGCCGCGAACGGCTTGTGCTCCCACAAACCACACTGCAGGTTACCCAACTGCAAAGCGATTACTCTCGTAGCAGCCTAAAACATATAAGCGAACACTTACGCGCTCATGATATTACCCCTTCGCAGGTGCTTATTTTTAATGGTTTGCTCCACTATGATGAGGCAATGCCAGAGAAAAAATTGGAAGACATAGACGAAACCTACTTCTCTACCTTACTAAGCAGTAACGCGCTAACCCCGATCTTATGTATACAAGCAATTTTGCCCTTACTCAATCAGCAAACGCCCTGTGTGATAACCGCGCTCAGTGCCCGTGTTGGCAGCATAGAAGATAACTATTTGGGTGGCTGGTATAGCTATCGCGCCTCCAAAGCGGCGTTAAACATGTTGTTTAAAACAGCGGCGATTGAATTGGCTCGCAGAGCAAAACAAACGAGGTTAGTGTTATTTCATCCTGGCACAACCGATACCGATTTATCCAAACCATTTCAAAAAAATGTACCCGAAGGCAAACTATTCAGCCCTGAATTTGTAGCTGAGCAACTTTATACCCTTTTACAGCAACCAGAGCAGCTAACGGATGTAGGGCAACCTGCTTATCTTGATTGGCAAGGCAAACATATAAATTGGTAAGGAATTTTATGCATTTCACAAAACAACAGATCAATGAACTAGAGCAGCGGTTTCGGACACATTTAATCAATTCATTATCTGGTTTTAAAAGCGCTAACCTTATTGGCACACAAGACAAACTTGGTAACACTAATTTAGCTATTGTCAGTTCGGTATTTCATTTAGGCGCGCACCCACCTTTAGTAGGCATGATCATGCGTCCGCACAGTGTGCCTCGTCATACTTTTGAAAACATATTAGAGACCGGCGTTTATACTATCAACCAAGTGAATAGCGAGATTTATCAACAAGCACATCAGACTTCCGCTCGCTATGATAAAGATGAATCTGAATTTGCTGCCACAGGTTTAACAACCGAGTACCTAGCTGATTTTTACGCTCCATTTGTCGCACAAAGCCGCTTAAAATACGCTGTAAAATTAGTTGAACACCAGCACCTAGCAATTAATAGCACCGAGCTTGTGATTGGTGAAATTATTGACTTACATATTGATGATAATGCAGTGCAAGAAGATGGTTTTATTGATTTAGCGTCGATTAATACGGTAGCCGTCAGTGGCCTAGATAGCTACCATACAACGCAAGCACTCAGCCGCCTACCTTACGCAAAAAAACCGCTCATTTAATTCGAGCGCTAAGCACATGGTGCTATTTATAATGGTAATTCAAATGGCTTAGGGGCATGAGTAAGGAATTCATACCCCGTTTCAGTGATCAAAATATCGTCTTCCAGACGCACACCGCCAAACTCAGGAATATAAATACCCGGCTCAATAGTGATCACATTGCCAGCTTCAAGAACATGGTTACAATTTTTATTGATCAGCGGTTGCTCGTGTAAAAACAGCCCAACACCATGACCTAGCCCTTGACCTGCATACTCACCAAAACCGCTGTTATCTAACACTTGCTGCGATGCATTTTGTAAATCAATGCAATGTACACCAGCCTTGAGCAAATCAAGTGCAGCTTGTTGCGCCGTCGCTACTGCATTGTAAATATTCGCTTGTTTAGTTGATGCTTGGCCTAACACATAGCTGCGGGTCATATCAGAGCGATAACCGTTAACAACGGCACCAAAATCTAAGGTAATGAAATCCCCTTCTTTAAGTAAGCGATCACTTGGGCTACCGTGGGGTAATGATGTACGCTCTGCAAACATTAAAATAGTCGCAAACGCCATGCCTTCTGAGCCTAGCTTTTGCATTCTGAATTCAAGCTCAAGTGCTAGATCTCGTTCACTCACCCCAGCTTTAAAATACGGTAATGTTTGTGTTAGAGCTTCATCAGCAATGGCAGCGGCTGCTTTAATTTGCGCAATTTCCCAGTCATTTTTAACCATTCTTTGTTGTTCTATCATGCCTTGGATAGGTATTAAATTATGGTTGTTAAGATCGCATGCTACCTGTTGCCAAAGTGCGACATTAATAAATGCTGCATCAAAGCCTAATTGGCTATTCGCAGCTAAAAAGCGATTAATACATTGACCTAAACATTCGTTATCGCGGTCACGGCTTATCACCTCAAAACCTTGGCATTCGGCCTGTGCACGCTCAAAATACCGATAATCAGTGATCAACACATTTTGCTGTTTAGTAACTAACGCATAAGCCGCATTACCACTAAACCCCGTTAAATAACGAATATTTTCATGGCCTAATACTAATAGTGCCGTTAAATTTTGCTCATTCATCTGTTGCTTGATTACTTGTTGGCGTGCAAAGAAATGACTGTTCATCGAGAAATAACTCCTTGTTTTAAAAAGCGCAGGGATAAAATGAAAACGTATTGAACATGATCATTTTATTTTGCATACACTATTGGCTTGTCTATTTTAGCACAGTAGCTTTGTTTTCTTGGAAATGATAAATACCAACCAAGGTGTAACACAACAGGCGTAAAGAAAGTTAATTACTGCAGGCTTTATTGCTACAAACTGGTTGTTCTATATACTAATCTTAAGTTTAATGTATACCCATCAGCAACCTGATATCCCTTTAGATAAGGTATTTGGAGTCACCTCTTTTGAGATTGGCTAGCAGTATGCACTAGATTTAAAAAAATAACGCCTTTTAACTGCGTTGCATTCAACGCAAGTCCCTTGCAGTTCACCAGTACCACCCGCACAATAGCCGCTCTAACGAGGAGAACATAATGACCACTATAGGTATCGGTACCCAAACCAAAGAACAAGCACTCGCCAGTTTAAGCAATATGACTGACGACTTAACCCCTATTCAGGCAGATGAACATTTAGCACGTATTGCCAAAGCACAGGCCTACATGCAAGCCAATGGTATCGATGCCATCTACTTAAATGCTGGCACTAACTTAACCTATTTTACTGGTATGCGTTGGTACGCCAGTGAACGACTCGTTGGTGCAATTTTACCTGCCAAAGGTGACGTGCAATACATAGCGCCATTCTTTGAGATTGGTTCGTTGAATGGCTTTAAAGTCATCGATGGTCCTATTCGTGGTTGGCAAGAACACGAAAGCCCATATGAGCTCTTTGTACAAATAATCACTGAAATGGGCATTGCAGCTAATGGCACTGTAGGCATAGATGAAAGCGCGCAGTTCTTTATTTTTGACGGTATCAATAAAGCACAAACAGGCTTAAAGCTTATCAATGCACAACCTGTCACTGCGCACTGCCGTATGCATAAATCAGCAAATGAATTGGCGCTGATGCAGCGTGCTATGGACATGACCTTAGCCGTGCATCAAGCCACAGCAAGTATGTTATACGAAGGCATTAGCACCACAGAAGTAGAAGCTTTTATCAAACAAGCGCACCAAAAAGTAGGCGCGCCAGGTAATTATTTTTGTATTGTACTATTTGGTGTTGCAACGTCATTCCCGCATGGTGTGAAAGATCCGCAAACCCTTAAAAAAGGCGATATGATACTGATTGATACCGGCTGTAAAATACACGATTATTTATCTGATATTACTCGTACCTATGTATTTGGTGAAGCAACTCAGCGCCAACGCCAGTTTTGGGACTACGAAAAAGCCGCACAAATCGCCGCGTTTAATGAAGCAAAAATTGGCCAACCATGTGAAGCCGTGGATGCTGGCGCCCGTAACTATTTGGCCGCCCAAGGGTTAGGCCCAGAATATCAAACACCGGGTTGCCCACACCGCACCGGCCACGGTATCGGTTTAGATATTCACGAATGGCCTTATTTAGTAGGCGGTAACAAAACCCCTCTCGCAACTGGCATGTGTTTTAGTAATGAACCTATGCTAGTGGTGCCTGACGAGTTTGGCGTGCGCTTAGAAGATCATTTTTACATGACCGACAACGGCCCAAAGTGGTTTACCGAGCCTGCTCACAGTATTGAAAATCCATTTGGTTTAACCGATTGATCTAAACCAGAACATAGTAAATCACTGCACGGTAGTTTTTCCCGTGCAGTTTGTTAGTTAAAAATACTCAGCTCTTGAATTAACGCCCCCTCGCCTGCATATCCCAGTAACATTTGCTAAAAAATAGGCTCACTCATGAAAAAGCTTAAAATCGACATCGTTTCAGACGTTATGTGTCCGTGGTGCATCATTGGTTATAAAAATCTTGAAACCGCATTGGCGCAATTAAGTGACGAATTTACAGCCCAGATCAGCTGGAAGCCATTCGAACTAAACCCTGATATGCCAGTTGCAGGCCAAGATTTAAATGAGCATTTAGCGCAAAAATACGGCCTAACTGAACAACAAGGCGATGAAAACCGTCAACGTATTTTAGAGATGGGTGAACAGGCAGGCTTTGATTTTAACTTTGACGGCAAACGTATCATGATCAACAGTTTTGACTTACATCGACTACTCACTTGGGCTGCCAGTGAAGGTAAGCAAACCGAATTAAAACTGGCATTTTTTAAAGCGCACTTTACTGATTTAGTGTATTTAAATGAGCAAGATACGCTGCTTGATGTGGTAGCAAGTGTTGGTCTTGATAGAGCCCGCGCAAAACAGATTTTAGACTCAGGCGAGTATTTCCAAGACGTTCGCAGCGAACAAAATACGCTACAACAAATGGGCATTACCTCAGTGCCAACCTTTATCATCAACGATCAATTCGCCCTCACCGGCGGCCAACCAAGCGATGCATTTGTGCAAGCATTTAAGCAAATCGCCGAGCAAGAAGCGCAACAACAGTAACATTAAAAGCCACGTCACTTAAGCATTACGTGGCTTTAATCATTTAAATAATTAAAGCTATAACTTTAAATTGTGTCAATCCACTCGTTAGTTTTAGCTATTAAAAAGCGACAAGAGTTGTTAACAAACAACCTCGATGTTACCCTATTCGAAACGGACTTGAATTTATTGATAAACGGAACTTAACCTATGGCTATTCAATTAGCAAATTACGAAATTAATATACGCTCATTTCATCCCGAAAAAGACTTTGGCTGGTCTGGTTTATGGTTTGAAGGTGATAATCGAGGGTTTTCGCTTAAACCGAGTGGTGTTAAGCCTACCACATCAAGAATTTGGCATCGACTACAGCTCTCTACAAAAAACAGTAAAATAAATTCTGTTGACACAATCTCAGATCCATCAAAGGCGCCATGGGGAGATGCAAAAAAAATATATAAAGGCAAGCTAGCACCAAAAGGGCGCGTCACCCTCAAAAACAGCCCCCCATCTATTAAAAATATTTATCAGTATCGATTAGAAGGGCAATATGGTGGCGTGAATCACGCTATGCCAGGCTCTTCTGAATTACAAGAAGAGTTAGACCTTTCTTACGTGCCCACTTTAAATGTTAAATATAAAATTATTATAGATATAGATACTATTAACGCCCACATGGATATTGTAACTTATATTACGGGCGATGCGTTTCCAAACTGTGAAGCATTTATTGTCGGCCCTGGCGGGCAAGCTATTTCACTGGGTATACATGTTCGTAAAGGTGCGCCACCATTAAGTTTATCTTTGAATGCGGACTTCCCTATGATCGCAAGTGCACTGCGTTTACCGCTTAACAACAATGGCAGCTTTAAAGGTACCGTGGGTGATGAATTATTTCGCCAAGCAAATAAATACCCTAAATTAAGTTATCATAAAATAGTCGATTGGAATTATCGCTTTACTTCTATTCCTGCAAATAGTGGCCATTGCATGTTGCTCGAAAAAGCAAGTTTAGAAAATTGCTTCAATGGCTTATTTAAATAAAGGCGACTCAATGAAATCTTCCTTTAATGTCCATTTTTTAAAAGTGCTGTTTATTAGTTTAACAATAGCGCTACTTTCTGCTTGTACTGAGATAAGAAAAAGTGAACCTGCAATTTACCTCATACCTGACGGGTATGTTGGTTCTTTGTACATTATATTCAACGCGCCAAACGGGCAACCGCCAAAGTACGAAGGCAACTCTCGGGTATATGAAATACCGCCATCAGGTGTGCTAGTGACGCAAATGGATGCTAACGAGGGCTGGATTGAAACTAGCAAAATACAGTACTTTTACGTAAGTAATACAAATGAAAGAACACCTATAAGTGAAGACTCTGCACTAAAAGAGCAAGATGCGACAAACAACGATATAGGAAAAACAAGAACGGTGTATGTGGGTGGCTTAGGTCAATCGGGTCCAATATATGGCTGCACTGTAATTAATCAAAACTTTACGGTTGGCACAAATGCTGAGCAGACCGACAGCAGGAACTTGCTCAATATATACGATGCTATAAAGCTCAACAATATAGATGAAAAACTTTTTGATGGTATGTGTTCAAATTGAAAAAGAGCCTCTCCTGCGGTTTATCTTATACCTGAAAACTATAAATTCACTTTTTACATTGTTTATAACGCACCTAAAGGCACACCCGCTAAATATGAAAATGGCGTTCCCGTTTTTCAATTCCACCATCAGGTTTGCTAGTAACGCAGGCAAAAAACAGTGCAGTTTGGGAAGAAAACCCGCCCAATTAGCATTTCTATTATGTTAATAATAAAGGTGACAGAACGCCTATTAAAGGCCGTTGGTCATCCGATAATGTAACAGAAGGATTAGTGACATTTCATACCTCAGTAGGTGCATTTGAACCAACTAAGGGGTGTAATGCTCGTTTCCAAGAGTTTGCTATCGGTACCTCTGAAGAGATAACTAAAAACACACTTTATTTTGATATATATAGTGAAAAAGGAATAAAAAACATGGATAAATCTATTTTAAAGGCGCTTGTTTCTTATATTAAATTAGATAAATGCTTCAGTTTGCAGTTTATCCAATGCATATTGAAAATAGAGGCTTAAATAAAGGCGACTCAATGAAATCTTCCTTTAATGTCCATTTTTTTAAAATGTTGTATATGAGTATCCTGATAGCGTTATTATCTGCTTGTACAGAAGTAAAAAAAAGAGAGCCTGCCATTTACCTCATACCTGACGGGTATGTTGGCTCTTTGTACATTATATTTAACGCGCCAAACGGGCAACCACCAAAGTATGAAGGCGATTCTCGGGTATATGAAATACCGCCAACTGGTGTGCTTGTGACGCAAATGGATGCTAACGAGGGCTGGATTGAGAGTAGTAGATTACAGTATTTCTACGTGAGTAATACTGGGAATAGAACACCTATAAGCGGAGACTCAGCATCAACTGAGAAGGTAAGCATTAATGCAGAAAAAACAAGAACTGTATACGGTGGTGGCTTAGGTCATATAGAGCCATTTTATGGCTGTGATGTTATTTTTCAAGACTTTACGGTTGGCACAGATGCTGAGCAGACCGACAACAAAAACTTGTTTGATATATTTGATGCCATCAAACTTAAAAATAGCGATGGAAAATTTTTTGATAACATGTGCCCAAATAGAAAAAGATCCTCTCCTGCGGTTTATCTTATACCTGAAAACTATAAAGGCACTTTTTACATTGTTTATAACGCGCCTAAAGGCACACCTGCTAAATATGAGAACGACGTTCCCGTTTTTTCAATTCCACCATCAGGTTTGCTAGTAACGCAGGCAAAAAACAGTGCAGTTTGGGAAGAGAACCCGCCCAATTGGCATTTCTATTATGTCAATAACAAAGGTGACAGAACGCCTATCAAAGGCCGCTGGCATGATGACATAGAAAATACTTCTGAATATAGGAGCAGTACGCAGTTAACTTCGTTTCATGCGAACGTGGGTGAAGTTGTGCTTGCAAAAAAATGCAGTGCCCACGCACAGCTATTTGCAGTGGGACAAGTCAGTGATATTTTTGACAGCCAATTCCAGTTTGATTTAAGAGAGCATCTTGGCGCAGTGCTCTATGAAAAAGTATGCACAAAAGAATAAATGATGAAATTTACTAAATTATGATCCCCTATAAAATTATGCACTTATTTTCAATCGGTTATCGACGGAAGAAATGCGCTGAAAAAAATGGGGATTACCTCGATGCCAACCTTTATCATTAACGAACAATACTTCCTCACAAGTAGCCAACCAAGCTAAGCTTTACTGCTTGCTGACCCCTCAGTTTTATTTTCGCCACATTTTATTTCCTTCTCTCCAATATGATAAGTATTATTAACTAAAACATAAGTACCAGAAATAATAGCGGATGTAGGAATAAGAATCGGTGACAAAATCAACCCACCGACTGAATAAAAAGAATTGGTCTCTTTGGCTACATCAACTATTTTGAGGACTTTCATATTTGTTGATAATTCGCATTTATGCGTATGAGATTTATCAACAACAGGCACGGTAATACAGCCATATAATAAAGTTGTCAGTGAAATGATCAAAATACATTTTTTCATGATCTATCCTTGAAAGTGATGATACTCACTAAAACATAACGAGCATATAGAAACACTTGATTTTAATTTATTTTTTATTGATGGTTCACCATAGCTGAGTTCCTATTTGGGTTCAATTGTTTACTTTAATTTTATGTAAAAGCTTTATTGTTCACTACGCACCAGCCATTTCTCAGCAAATTTAACTAACACCTTTCATGCACTTTCTTTAATGAAGCTCATAATTTCAACTTAGTTACATTCCTTTACAGTCCACGTTGCTATTTTTATTGTGATTTTACAACTCGTGTTATCCTTAACAAAAAACAGCGAAGCTTCATTCGCTGTGCCAATTATAAAATGGAGAATGTATGAGTAACTCTTTCAAAGTGCCGCATACTTTGATTTTACTGCTGGGTATGATGGTCACTGCGTTAGTTGCTACCTGGTTAGTACCACAAGGCTTTTTTACTACCACACTATCTGATTCAGGCCGTGAAATGGTCGTTGCGGGTACCTACCAAACGGTTGCAGAGCGTCATTATTTGACCCCTTGGGATTTATTAACAGCAATACCGCGGGCATTTGCAGCGGCGCAAGATGTGATATTTTTTGTATTGATTGTTGGCGGTGTTCTTGCCATTGCCCGCGCTACCGGCACGGTTGATGCGTTAATTGGTCGCTTACTTGAGCGTCATGGCAAAAAACCGCAACGACTTATATTTATGGTGGTATTTTGTTTTGCTTTAGCATCAAGCAGTATTGGTACTGCGGGTGAATACATTCCATTTGTGCTAATTTTAGTGGCTTTATGTAAAGCCATGCGCCTTGATGCGATGACTGCGGTGGGGATGATTGTCGCAGGTTACGGTATTGGTTATGGGGTGTCTGCGTTTAACCCATTTACGGTACTCATCGCGCAACAAATTGCTGAAATCCCAGTTTACTCTGGTTTATGGTTACGTTTAGCGATTTTCGTACCATTTGTACTCATTGGTTTTCATCATGTATGGCAATACACCAAACGTGTTGCCAATGATCCCAGCAAATCAATGATGTTGGATGTACCCTGCCCACTTAATGATAAAGCCACGCCAAATTATCCTGAACTTGCACTGCGTCACAAACTGATTTTAGGCAGTTTTATCATAACCCTTGCTATCGCGGTATGGGGCATTGCCACTAAAGGTTGGTACTTATACGAATTAGGCGGGGTATTTATTGCGTGGGGTGCTGTGGTTGCAGTGCTTGGCAAATTATCAGCGGATGAAACTGCAAATCGTTTTATTGAAGGGGTCTCAGATCTCGTCACTACTGCTATTTTAATCGGTGTAGCTCGAGGTATCGCTTTAATTTTAGAAGATGGGCAAATACTGCATAGTTTAGTTCATGGCATGTCGCTACCGCTTTCGTATGTGAGTGCGGAGATTTCCGCCATTGGTATGTTAGTTATTCAAACAATACTTAATACCTTTATTCCATCGGGCTCAGGGCAAGCGTATGTCACTATGCCGTTAATGGCACCGCTAGGCGATTTAGTCGGCGTACCGCGCCAAGTGGCTGTGCTTGCCTATCAATTTGGTGATGGGTTTTCAAATATGATTATCCCTACTAATGCGGTATTGATGGGTATTTTAGGTATGGCAGGTGTGCCCTATGGTCACTGGTTCCGTTTTTGTTTACCACTGTTGATCAAACTGATGGTCGCGGCTTCCATTGTATTAGTGCTTGCAGTGATGTTTGGTTACGGTTTAGATGTACAACCTAGTGCCGTTGGCAGTTAAATAGCTTGGCTATTTAAACGTAAAAACCACCTTTATTGGTGGTTTTTTCTTTTAAATCAAAGTCATTCGTTTTTCTAGCTAACTTTACTCTCACTAACTCGTCACTAAATTCTAAGTCCTGTATAGCACTTTAACTACATGCCAACCGAATTTGGTTTTTACTAAATGCGGTTCAAGAATTTCTCCGCTAAAAGCCACTTTATCAAACTGCGGTACCATTTGGCCGCGTTTAAATTCGCCTAAATCACCGCCTTTTTTACCCGATGGGCAAGTAGAGTGCTTTTTTGCCAGCACTGGGAACTTAGCGCCTTTTTTTAACTGTTTGATGATGTCTTCAGCAAGCTCTTTATGCTTAACTAAAATATGTAATGCGTGGGCGGTGCTAGCCATGATCTGTCTCTACTAAATTAAACTGTTGCGATTTTAACACAACAAATCTGCAATGATCATTATCACTGGCCATAATAGCCAATTAAACGAATAGCTAACCCAATTTCATCGCGGTAGTTTAGCTCTTCCCGGTATTCTACAAAGGGCTCCACTTCAAAGAATAGCCAACTGTACTGTGCTTGCTGGCGATAACGATACGAGAGTGTATAACGGGTTAAATCATCAAAGCTATTTTGTACATTAACGCCAAATACCATGGCCCTTTGCGGATCGGGTATATAACTTAAGTACACTCCAGAGCGTAATTCACTATCTATTTCATCGGCAATTTCGCGGTAATTAGCAGATATATTGAGAGCGTAAAATTCATTTATTTTTGTATCGCTTGAGAGCTTCACAAAATAACCAAAGCTATCGGAGAAGTAATACTTCGCGCCAGCGGATGCAGAATATAAGGTGTTGTTAAATTCTTTTTCCAACTAACCGCACTGCGGCCATATAACTGACTGCGTGATACACCAATACGGTTTTCAAACTCTAAATTAGCAGTGCGCTCAACTAAAAACTGCAATGCGGCATTTACTTCGTCATCGTCTTGATTTAGGCCTGAGTTTGTTTCAAATGGTAGGCGGCTGAATTCATCTGCGTCATTATCGATTATCAGGTTTATGCGGTTTTCCCAACTAGGTAAGCTCAAAGACACTTTAAATCGCACTTCGGTATCAGCCAAATCAGCACTGCGTGGCGCCCAACCTAACTGTAAATATCCCTTGGCATGAGCTTGACTCTGAGTACTGTCATCACTTAACAGATCATCTAGCCATTGGGCCGTATTTTGCATTCGCAAATTAAGTTTATCACGCATATCGACCATCATCGGTGCGTCATTGTTTTCGTCACTTTTGGCACACACACCAAGACTCAATAACAGTGAATACAACACACTTAATTTCACTAAATAACCCAACAACTGTATGCCTTTAATATTTATAAGTAGTGTTGATCATACTCATCACTTGGCAGCACGCAATAATTATATTGGCCAAATAACCGATAGCGATTAAACGCAATACGATCATATGCCCAATCGCGGACACCTTTAGGAATTATTCGCAGTATTTTAACAAAGCGCCACGGCCCGCCAAGTTGTGATACTACATTGATCACCCCATCGCTTTGTGTGATGCATTGACTATTTGCAACATAGATCATGGTTTTGAAGCTATCCGTTGGGTAGCTAAAGTGCTCAAGTATTGCTTGGCCTTTTAGAGACTGCACACTGCATAATTTAAACTGTAGTTTGCTATCGTGTTTAATTATAAAATTGCACCACGCACTGCAGAGCCGGCACTGCCCGTCGAATAAAATAATTTTATTGTTTTTAATCAGTTGCGGTACGTTAAATGAATGCATAAGTGCGCTTACTAAAAGTAGGTAAATAGCATAACCATAATAATACATTTGAGTTAGCAACGAAAACCATCGCAGTCATTATTATGTCTGATCGTTAAATACGCTAACGAATCTCCGAGCGATAAAATAAAAGCAAATAACTTAGCGTATATGTAGTGTTAGGTTTTAATAAAAATGTATTTATTTGTTACTTTTGTCCATAAATCAAGCAACTCTGCGACAAAGGCTGTTCTATATAAATCACTACAGCCCATTAAATGCAAGAAAACACTTTAGAAACAAAGAAAAAATAGGATTTTAAGTGTAAATTTAGGTATATTGCTTTTAATCATTTTTATCGATATGATAATGGCTATCATTTACAATTACCTTTCGGATCCTCAGTTATGAAAGCAGTATTCAAATCAGCTACAACTTTAGGTGTCAGCCTTCTTTTAATGTCAACATTTGTTGCACAACCTGTATTGGCAAATGGCCCAATTGGCGAACATGTAAATCACCTCCAAGCAAATATTAAAGATTACTCTGAAGAAGTTGAATGGATGATCGGCAAAGTCGATACCATGGTCAGTGACTACGAAAGCAAAGGCGCTAAGGCCGTTAAAAGCGACGACCTAATTGAATATTGGGAATCAGTTAAATTCCACAGCGCAATTGAAACAAATTACGTACCTGTATACGCCTCTATCTGGCAAGGTATTTACGGCGTAAAAATGGCCATTGATAACAACAAGCCAGCGAGCGACGCTCGTAAGCAACAAGCTGCTATGAATGCCGCATTGTGGCAAGGCCTTGGCGCTGTTAAACTAGCTGCGCAATTCCAACAAAAAGGCTTGCTCGCAAACGTAAAAGCGACCGCAACAGCCGGTATGACTCAAAGTGCCACGATTGATGAAATTAAACATAAACTTGACCGTGTTGTTGCCAAATATGCAGAGCGCTTAAGCGATGAAGCCACCAACATTGTTCACGATACTTATCTGCACTTGTTTGAAGGTGTTGAAGGTACGCTCATCGAGCAAGATGCAAAACTTGTTGAAGTACTAGAAAAAGACTTTAACGTGACGCTACCTAAAGCAATTGCCGATAACAAAAGCGTTGATGAAGTACGCGATGTGATAACTGACATGCACACTAAATTAGACCGCGCAAAAGTATTACTCGAGAAAGCCGAGAAAGCACGTAAGGATGTATTTTAAGTGAAACGTAGGACCTTTATCCAAGGCCTAGCTGCGTTTGGGGCAATTGGTACATTACCATTGCCTTTGTCTCGCGCACTAGCAGCCAGCATTGCGAACCCTGTTTCTGTGGATGACTTACCCAAGCTAAAAGGTGAGCTGACCCTTTATTTAGGTCGTGGTGAAGGGGGGTTATACGAAAATGTGCTACAAGCAATTGAGAAAAAGAACCCTGATTTTAAACTTGGTATTCGTCGCGGTCCTACGGCTGCGTTAGCAAATACTATTGTCGCTGAAGCAAAAGCCGGCGTTCGCAGAGCCGATTTATTTTGGGCTGTTGATTCTGGTGCGATTGGCTTGGTTTCTGATGCAGGCCTTGCACAACCAATGCCTAGTGATTTATCAGCACAGTTACAGCCACAATTTCGCTATAAAGATTGGGCTCCTGTAACAGGCCGTATTCGTACTTTACCGTATAACACGTCACGTTTAACAAAAGAGCAAATTCCAACCAGTATTATGGAAATTGCTGACAGCGACTTAAGTATTGGTTGGGCGCCTGCCTACGCATCGTTTCAATCATTTGTCACCGCAATGCGTATTCTCGAAGGTGACGATAAAACAGCGAAGTGGCTGAAAAAAGTTAAAAAACGCGCTAAAACCTACGCCGGCGAATTAGGTGTAGTGATGGCGGTTGAACGCGGTGAAGTGGATATTGGTTTTGCAAATCATTATTACACGCTGCGTTTAAAATCAGGCAAACCTGATGCTAAGCTTGATTTAGCGTTTACCGAGCAAGATGCTGGATGTTTAGTCAATGCTTCGGGCATTTTAGCGCTAAGCGACGATCCACTTGCGACTAACTTTATGCGCTACTTATTAAGCACTGAAGTGCAAGGTTATTTAGCCCGTGAAGCGTATGAGATCCCACTCGTTAATGGTGTAGCATTACCAGAGGGGTTACCTGCTTTGAGCAGTATCTCGCCACCTAAGATAGACTTAACTCAGCTCGCTGATTTACGGCCAACGATTAATTTGATGCGTAATAACGGCGTACTGTAATGCGACTACCCCCTTCTTATCCAATGGCGCTGCTTGCAGCGCTCATTACGTTAACCCCTATTGTTATTTTAATTACGCTGGCCACTGATGCCAGCTCTTTGTTTGATAGCCATAATTTAAAAATTCTCAGCAATACACTGTCATTAATGGTACTCACCGTTATTGGCTCTATTTTGATCGGAGTACCGCTGGCTTTTATTAGTGCGTATGTCCATTTGCCTTTTAAAAAGCTGTGGCTGGTGTTTTTTGCAGCCCCTTTAGCTATCCCCAGTTATATTGGCGCCTTTACCCTTTATGCCGCTTTTGGCTCTGGGGGGGAAATCCATAACCTACTCGGTATTGAACTGCCCTCGATGGATGGTCTCAGCGGCGCCGCAATTGTGATGACGCTTTACACCTTTCCATTTGTAATGATGACCACCCGCTCGTCTTTACTCAGCCTTGATGCAAGCATGGTAAATGCAGCCCGTACGCTCGGTATGTCGATGACGCAAAGTGTGTTTAAAGTTATTTTACCACGGGTGGTAAATGGTATTGCCGCAGGTTCACTGTTGGTTGCGCTGTATACGTTGTCAGACTTTGGTACGCCAGCGATGATGCGCCTTGATACCTTCACTCGAGTTATTTATGTTGAGTACAATTCCTTTGAATTAAGTCGCGCAGCCATGTTGTCGTTACAATTATTGGTGATCGTTGGCTTTTTACTGCTGATTGAATCACAAATTAAAACCGCCAGCGAACGCCACGGCCGAGCGTTAATGTTATTCCCTAACAAATGGCAACTCGGCGCCATGTTTGCGACCTTTGCGCCGGTTTTATTGTTAGCTATTGGCTTACCACTGACGATATTTTCACTGTGGCTCGCTCGCGATGGCTTTAGCTCATTTGATTTTAGTATTGCATGGCATTCAGCGTATGCATCGGCTATCGCTGCCGTGGTGGCTGTCATAGTCGCAATACCTGTGGCGCATGCCGCACTCAGTGGTAAAGCCGGTCGAATTATGGAACGGGTCACTTACTTTGGCTTTGGTATTCCAGGCATAGTGATGGGTACTGCCTTAGTGTATGGCGGCCTGCAACTGCCATTTTTATATCAAACCTTAGGGTTGTTAATTATTGCCTATATGCTGCGCTTTTTACCTTTAGCCGTAGGCTCTGTACGTACCAGTACCGAACACCTTGACCCGAGCTTAGTGAAATCAGCGCGAGTCCTCGGTGCCAGCCCTCGCGAGGCCTTTACCCGAATTACCTTACCACTGACAATGCGTGGTATCATCGCAGGCGCCGCTTTAGTGTTTTTAGAGTCAATGCGTGAATTAGAAGCCACGTTATTACTTGGCCCCACTGGCTTTGAAACACTATCGACTTATTTATGGCGTGTTTATGAAGCGGGCTATTTTGGTCGTGCCGCTATTCCAGGGTTATTATTAGTGCTGATCTCTGCCTGCGGTTTAGCTATTATGATGTCTGGCGAAAAACGTAACCAACCCGAACACTGAGGATTTAAATACAAATGCTATCTGTAAGTCAGTTGTCTATAGATTATGGCAGTAACCGTGTAGTAAGCGATCTAAACTTAGCGCTTGGTGAAAGCGAAATCCTCATGCTAGTAGGCCCTACCGGCTGTGGAAAAAGTACTATTTTGCAAGCTCTCGCTGGGCTTATTCCGATCAGTGCAGGGGAAATAAACTTAGGCAAATGGCGTGCAACGCCAAAGCTTACAGTCCCTCCTGAAAAACGTAGTGTCGGTATGGTATTTCAAGACTTTGCATTATTTCCTCATTTAACTGTTGAGCAAAACATTTGCTTTCGCTTAAAAGACACCGCTATTGCTGATCATTGGATCACCTTACTTGGTCTTGAGGCATTTCGTAATAAAAAGCCGGCCACCCTTTCAGGCGGACAAAAACAACGCGTTGCTCTTGCGCGTACCCTTGCCCATCAGCCTGACTTTGTATTACTTGATGAGCCACTTTCAAACCTTGATGCGGCACTCAAAGATATGCTGCGCTGGGATATCCGCAATGCCCTTAAAAAAGCCGGCGTACCGGCAATTTGGGTCACTCATGATCAAGAAGAAGCTTTATCAGTTGGCGACCGTGTTGGCGTGCTCGATGGCGGTAAGATCCAACAAATTGATAGCCCAGAACGTTGTTTTAGCATTCCTAACAACCGCTTTGTTGCGCGTTTTTTAGGTGAAGCAAGTTTTATTCGCGGCCAATTTGCGAATAACCAAGCGACCACAGCAATTGGCAATGTACCCGCTCACGGTGTTGATTGCCAGCAAGGTGACGTAGACGTGTTACTGCGCCCTGACGATGTGATGCTAGTGCAAGGCGAGATTGGCAATAATGGGGTAGTTGTATGGGTGCGCTTTGAAGGTGGCAGCCGCTTATGTGCGGTAGAACTTAGCTGCAAAACCGTTGTGACAAGCCGAGTAAGTCATGAAGTAGTTGTAAGCCCTGGCGATCACGTTCACGTCTCTTTAAGTACTTCTCACCCACTGGCGGTGTATCAACGGGTTGCTCAAAATTAAGCTAAAGCTTACAGTTAACACATTCATAAAGCCCATACTTATGGGCTTTTTTGCTTACCCATAAACTGTTTAAATTGTTTTATTGGCATGGGTTTACCGTATTTCCAACCTTGACCATACTGCACACCCGCCGTTTTTAAAATAGCTTCTTGCTCTTGCGTTTCAATACCTTCAGCAACACAGGTATAGCCAAGCTTGGTTACTAGCTCCATAATATTTGGGATCATTGAAGCTTTTAAGCCTGCGGTAGCAATATCTTGTACAAAGGTGCGATCAATTTTAAGTTGATGAAAACTTAAATTTTGCAAATTAGCTAAATTAGAATAACCGGTGCCAAAATCATCAATTGATAGCGTAAACCCAGCATCAGCCAAACTTTGTAAATGGCTATGGGCAATGTTTGAATCGAGGTATTCATCTTCGGTGATCTCTAAACAAATACTAAACCGAGACTCGAGTAATGCTGGCATGTGGATCAGTTCTGATAATCGACCTTGTTGAACATCATACGGAAAAATATTTACCGAAACCTTAAATTTATCAGGCAGCTCTTTAGCTTCACTCAGCTCGTGTAACATGGTGGTGATCATGGTTTGCGTAAACAGCCATGTTTGTTGATGCTTACGAATTAAAGGAATAAATTCATCGGGAGTAAGCGCGCCAAACTTATCTTCAAACCGCGCTAAGACTTCGCAACCAATCACCTGTTGCGTTTGTAAATTTATGATCGGCTGATAAGTCCAGTAAAAAGAATGTTGATGTAATCCTCGACGTACCCTACGCCATGTTGAACGTTTGGTCGCCAGATAATAATTTGCCATTAAACCGGCTGATAAGCCCGCTAACACACATAATGTAAGACAGATCAAGAACAGCATACGTTTTTTGCTAATGAATTCCCGCCATGGCAAAAATACTGCAACACAATAGTTCGGGGTCACTTGGCTACAGAGCGTTAAACTCTCATACGGTAACACCATAGATGAGCTTACTTTTTTATACACGCCTTCAGTGCCGGTTAAGTGATTAATCGTCTGATCACTTTTGAAAAATACCTGCCAAGTCTTAGCATGCACGCTGTGTAAATCAATTTTAGAGGGTTGAAGGATGACGTTATAATTATGTTGGCGCACAATAACGACCTGCATAATACGCTCAGGAAATAAGATCAGAGAAAATTCTGGAGCGAACCTAACTCGCACTCCATCACGTTCAATGTAATCAGGAGCTCTATCATCAAGTGGATTTGCGAGTATGCCATTGCCTGCAGTACAGACCAACTTATCGTTTTGAAAAAAGCCGATATCAACCACATAGGTTGCGTCAAACAATGCTCTACGCATAGCCAATAGTGTACTGTCATTGCATTGCGTATAATTATACGCATTTAAACTAGACAGTAACTTTTCCCGTTCAGCATCAGCAGCATCAATATGGTTAATTAATAACTTTGCATCGGTCTGTATTTGCTGGCCGAGCCGTTGCCCTGCTAAGCTCGCTATAATAACAACGCCAAAAATAAACACGAGAAAACCAAATAATCCAGCAATGTAACATTTTAATACAAAAGGAAAGGATAGCTTTAAAATCAAGTGGTTACAACGCTACGCACACCATAAAATCAATCCTTTTGTACTAATTTTTACACTGAGAAAAGCAACCCTTTTGCATTAAATGCAACAATAATAAGTAAGCTCTATACAATTTTAGCTTAATGTAATTAACGCTTTGATTTAAATTAAAATATGGTAGTTTATCGACTATATCAAATTGACTATTTTTGAGGCTGGTATGAGTAAAAAAAATCATTGGACATTAAAAAGCATCGCAAAAGAACTTGGCGTTTCTAATGCGACTGTTTCCAATGCCTTTAATCGCCCCGACCAACTATCAAAAAGCCGACGCGAATCTATTTTAGCTGCGTGTAAGGAGCTAGGTTATTTTGGGCCGAATAAAGCAGCTCAATCACTGCGCCGCGGTAAGTTTAATATTGTCGCACTAGTGCTGCCCGACAGTATTGAGTATATGGTGTCAGATCCTGTTGCGAGCAGTTTTATGCGTGGTGTGGCTTCTGTTCTTGAAAAAGACGGTACCAATCTTTTGTTGTTTTCAGGCAACAGCGACAACCTAAATAATGTCGTTGATTTTGTTGATGGCTTTATTTGTTATGGTCGCCCACGTAATCAATCATTAGTAGAACAACTAAAAATCGTTCCTAAGCATGTGGTTACTGTTGACTTTGATATAGGCCGAAATGCCTCCGTTAATATCAATAACGAGCAAGCAAGCTACGAAGTGGCAAAACACGCCCTACACAATAAAGACGATCAGGTCGCTATATTAGGACTGCGGTTACTGGATGAAAATGTGCTGTGTCGCGTCTACGAACATCATGAATGTGAGGCAGGCCAATCGATAGCTCACCAACGTTTACGTGGGTATCAAAAAGCGCTTACAGAACTTGATATCCCCATTGCCGATGACCGTATTTGGAATATTCCAGAAAGTAGTGAACGCTTTGCTAGCATCGCCGCTAAAGAAGCACTGTGTAGCTTGCCGCGCCCTTCTGTTTTGCTCTGCATGAGTGATCTCATAGCACTAGCCGCAATGCGCGAAGCAATTAAAATGGGCTTAAAAATACCTGAGGATATTAGGATTGTCGGGTTTGATGGGATTGATGAAGCACAGCGATTCGTACCTAAGCTAACCACTATCCATCAAAACAGCGAAGAAAAAGGTGCACTGGCTGCCAATTTATTTATTACTAAAGAAGAGCGAAAAGCACTCATTAACTACGAGTTACAACTCGGCCAAAGTGGCTAATAGAGTTAGCTAAGAAGTGCTTAGAAAAAACTAATTTAATAAATCGCTTATTGATGTGAGTATTTGTTCATTATCATTATGCTCAATGATAAGCGCTTCGCGACGTGCAAAGTTCACTTTTAGTTCAATCCCTTGCTTGGCTTGTTGCCATTTTAAGCTACAGCAATTTTCGCTGCCTGTAACACTAAACTCGCCGTTAAACGCACTGTGCGTATTACGCATCGCGATTAGTTTTAGCAATCCTTGGACAACCGATTTAGTCAGTGACTGGGCAATAATATCTGCATCTAAATATGGGCGGTTAATATCACGTCCTACATTAGATTTTGCCAGTAATTCCATGTCGTTTTCACAGGCGAAAAGGCCGCCGTAATAAACTTGCGGCACACCTGGGGCAAAAAATTGAATCGCGCGCGCAACTAAATAATCTAAGTCATTTGCGCCTAACGCATTGTAATAGGTGCAATTTACTTGGTATAAATCAACATTACTGGCGGCAGCCCCAGTTGCTTGGCGGCTTTGGTTATTGCTATTTGCATGAATGGTTTCAACTAGATTATCAATTTGCGCTGCATTTAATAATCCTGGCTTATCACCCATTGGCCCCGCATCAATAATGCCAATACCATCGTGGGTATCCAGTACCGTTAGGCAATTACGTGGCGAAATATTTAACCACTTTACCAGTGCATCACTATTATTGGTAAATAAGCTGTGCAAAATCAAGGGTGGTAATGCAAAGTCATAAACCATATTAACGCGTTTTGCGACTTCAACTTGCGTTTGATAATGGCTGTGGATCTCAGCGATGGTTTCCATTCCAAGCTGATTCGCTTGTGCAGACAGTTTATCTAAATAATCAAAGGTCTGATCCAACATAAAGCAGTTAGTGCCCGCTTCTTTAATTGCATAACCGGCGGCATCTAAACGAATTATATTAACGTTATTTTCGGAGAACTTCGCCAGTACGTTATCTAGATACTCAATACCCGTAGCAGATTTAACATTGATATCTATTTGGTTATCAGTGAACGTGGTCCAAAACTCATAAGTTTTACCATTACCACAAGTAATTGGTGTAAAACAGCTGCCAGGGCGTGGGCGATAAATAGCGGCTTGTTCAACATCACTCATACCATTTGGAAAAACATCCTCTTTGGTTAAAAACAAATCCCAATACGCTGACTCTTCGCCTTGTTGTAGTACATCCTTAAATTGAAAAGACTGTGCTGATACATGGTTTACAATTAAATCGGCCATCAAATCATAACTTTCACCTAATCCGTGAATATCTTGCCAAGTGCCAATTCGCTCATCAACGGCACTGTGATCAATAGGGTCAAACCCAGCATCGCTGCCATCAATTGGGTTATAAAAAGGCAATAAATGAACGCCACCAAACACCCCTTTAAGCGGGCCATCTAGTAAGTTACTCAAAGCACTGATGCCTTGCCCAGTAATTCGATCTGCGTATGTGATCAGTTGAACTTTATTTCTCATCATGTGTAAATACCAAGTTGAATCTTAATCGATTAAGATATATCTTTAACTAGGAAACCAATTATTACAAGAAGTTTTTACAAAACTGACACAAAAACGGGGTGGTTAAACTATCATTTAATAATTAATCTATTGAGTTAATTATAAAAATACTTAATCGCCTAACGAGGATATAAAGATGAACAAAACACACACACTCGTTAGCAATACGTCATTGCAACACATACGCTGGTTAACATATATGATGTTTTTTATGTTTGCTATGACCTCAGATGCGGTTGGCATGATCATTCCTGAGTTGATAAAAGAATTTAATTTAACCATGACCCAAGCCAGTGCATTTCATTATGCTCCCATGGCGTTAATCGCCCTAAGTGGCCTTTTCTTAGGCTTTTTAGCTGATAGCTTTGGTCGTAAACAAACCATAATGTTGGGGTTATTTATATTCTCCATCAGCTGTTTTTTGTTTGCTATTAGCAGCAGTTTTATCATTTTCGTGCTGCTCTTATGCTTAATAGGATTAGCAATAGGGCTATTTAAAACAGGTGCCCTAGCATTACTTGGTGATATTTCACACAGTAACAACGATCACACTAAAACGATGAACAAGGTGGAAGGTTTTTTTGGTATAGGCGCAATTGTAGGCCCGGCGTTAGTCAGCTTTTTATTAACCCAACAAGTGAGCTGGACGTATTTATACATTATAGCTGGAGTGATGTGCTTGATATTGGTCGTCCTTGCGTGGCGCGCTGAATACCCGCCAGTTGTTAAAACAACAGCAAAACCAACCTCATTCGCAACCACCATGAAAATGGTTAAAAACCCTTATGCATTGGGCTTTTCATTGGCTATAGCACTGTATGTTGCAACAGAAGTTGCCATTTACGTGTGGATGCCAACCTTACTCGCTGACTATACCGGGTCATGGACAACCTTGGCTACTTACGCGTTAACCATCTTCTTTATCCTACGTGCAGCGGGACGCTTTATCGCGGTTTGGTTACTCAATCGCTTTAGCTGGCAAAGTGTAATGGTGTGGCTAAGCTTAGGTATTGCGCTTTGTTATGTGGGTACACTTATTGGCGGCGTTAATGCTGCGGTAGTGTTACTGCCTTTATCAGGGCTATTTATGTCGATGGTCTACCCGACGTTGAATTCTAAAGGCATTTCCTGTTTTGCGGTGCAACAACATGGCGCTGTTGCTGGTGTCATTTTATTTTTTACCGCGCTTTCAGCAGCTTTAGCTCCTTTGTTTATGGGTATGATCAGTGATCTATTTGGTCATGTAAAATACGGCTTCATCCTCGCCACAGGCTTTGCGGTACTGCTATTTTTAGCCATGCTATATAACTACTGTAAAGATCCTTCTGCCGATGCACTGCAGCAAATTGGCTTACAGCACAGTTAGTCTTCCGTAAGTAGCAGCAAAAAAACGTCTTAAAAAACAATGTTAGCCAAAATAAACAACTTTAAACTGCAAAAATAAGTTGCTTAATGTAAAAACTTTGTTATTTTTACTTAATCGATTAAGTAAAAATAACATCCCACTGGGTGAGTAATCAACGAGGCATACTATGACAACACACAACACAACACTTTATTTACTTAGTTCACTGGCTTTCGCTGTAAGCCAAGGGCTTTATGCTGAAGAAGCTGCGCAACCGACAGAAGCTAAAAAAGGCTTAGAAACGATTGTCGTAACAGGCGTACCTAAGCGTACGTCTATTATGGCTTCAAGTGTATCGGTAAGCAGTGTTTCACTGAGCGAAATCGAAGTAGCGACTCCTCGCTCTACAGCTGAAGCCTTTAGAATCATCCCGGGTGTTCGTTCTGAGTCAACGGGCGGTGAAGGTAATGCAAATATCGCAGTGCGTGGCTTACCTGTCGCATCTGGTGGTGCTAAATTTTTACAATTACAAGAAGATGGCCTCCCAGTAATGCAGTTTGGCGATATTGCTTTTGGTAATGCCGATATTTTCATGCGTCTAGACAGCTCAGTGCAAACTGTAGAATCTGTCCGCGGTGGCTCTGCTTCAACTGCTGCTAGTGATGCCCCTGGTGGTATTATTAATCTTATTTCAAAAACCGGGGAGTCAGAGTCAGGCAGTGTCGCAACCACTATCGGCCTAGATTACGACTCTTTACGCACTGACTTTGAATACGGTACTTACTTAAACGACAGCGTTCGTTTTCACATTGGTGGCTTTATTCGTCAAGGTGAAGGTCCGCGTGAAGCCGGCTACACTGCAAATAAAGGCGGTCAAATCAAAGCGAATATCACTAAAGAATTTGATTCAGGTTATGTTCGCCTGTACTACAAACATTTAGATGACAAAAGCATTGGCTACCTCCCTATGCCAATGTATTCAGATGGTAGCTCTATCAAAGGCTTTGACTCTCAGTCAGATACAACACATTCAGCACAGTTTTTATCTACAACTCGTTTAGATGGCAATAACCAAATCAGCCGTGGCGATATGCGCAACGGCATGAATCCAAAAGTTGATTCTATTGGTTTTGAAGCTGTATTTGATTTAGATAATAATTGGAGCATTGAAAACCGCTTTAGAAAATCATCAGTCAGCGGTAACTTTATTTCATTAATTCCAGCAGAAGTTGGCAGTGCTAATGATATTGCAGCAAGCATTGCGGGCTCTGGCGCAACACTTAGCTATGCAACAGGAGGTTCAAAAGGACAAGTATTTAGCGACGACCTTGCGATGCGTATTCATACGTTTGATGTAACCATGAATGACTTTAGCTCAATCGTAAACGACTTTAAATTAACTAAAGAACTTGGTGAAGAAACTAGCCTAACATTTGGTTATTATGCGTCAAGCCAGTCAATTAGCATGTCATGGCTTTGGAATTCTTATTTAATGGAATTAAACGGCGATAACGCAGCATTACTTGATGTGTTTGCACAAAATGGTGATAGTTTCTCAGACAATGGTTTATACGCTTATGGCACACCTTATTGGGGCAACTGTTGTCAACGTAATTACGACACTGACTACGAAACCCGCGCACCTTACGTTGCTTTTTCAACTAAGTTTGGCGATGTGAGCATTGATGCAAGTGCCCGCTATGACAGTGGTGAAGCGCGCGGTAATTATGCGGGTGCAGTTACATCAACCGTTGATATGAACCGCGATGGTACAATTTCAATCCCTGAACAAAATGTTGCCGCAATTGATATTAGTAACCCAAGCATCGTTAATTATGATTGGAATTACACCTCTTACTCTATTGGTGCGAATTACCAAATTGATCCCAGCTTAGCAGCGTTTGCCCGTATAAGCCAAGGTGGCCGTGCCAATGCTGATCGCTTGTTATTTGGTAAAGTAGCTGCCGATGGTTCTGTTGCTGATGAGGATGCTGTCGATGAAGTCAACCAGTACGAATTTGGGGTTAAAAAGCGCTTTGACTCATTGTCAGTGTTCGCCACCGCCTTTTACGCTGAAACTGAAGAGCAAAACTTCGAAGCCACTTCACAACGCTTCTTTGACCGTGAATATGAAGCGAAAGGGATTGAGCTTGAATCAACCTACTTCATTGATTCATGGGATTTTCGCGGCAGCCTAACCTGGACGGATGCTGAGATCGCAAAAGATGCACTAACGCCAGACGTTGTTGGTAATACACCACGTCGCCAAGCTGATTTTATTTACTCACTAATGGCCCGTTATAACTTTGAGCAAGGCGCCGCGGGTTTAAGTTTTATTGGCACCACCGATGCGTATGCACAAGACAATAACGATCTTAAGTTTGATGGCTATACTCAAGTAAATGGCTTTGTAAGTTACGACTTATCTGAAAACCTAAACCTTGCTTTTAACGTCAACAACTTATTCGATACTGTTGGCATTACAGAAGCTGAAGAAGGCAGTGTGCCAGCTAATAATATTATTCGTGCCCGTGCCATCAATGGCCGTACTACGTCACTAACACTTAAGTATCTCTTTAATTAAGGGGTCGCTTTTTAAGCGCTGAATAATGTATTTTCAGCGCTTATTCTCTTAACTGCCATTGACGTTTACTGATTCTTCCACGACTTTTGACCTAGCCATGCTAGGTTTTTTAGGATTTACAACATGACCAAATTACTTAGCATTGGCGAGCTGCTTATTGATATGCTGCCACAAGATCCTCAAAACAGTGCTTATTTACCTATTGCTGGCGGCGCTCCTGCCAATGTAGCGGTAGGTTATGCCAAACTGGGCGGCAAAGCGGCTTTTTGTGGCGGTATGGGCGATGACTATTTTGCTACACAATTAAGCAATGCACTTGCGCAATATAAGGTAAGTACAGAGTACTTATTTACAATTAAAGGCTCCCAAACGGCCGTGGTTATTGTCAGTTTGGATGAAACCGGTGAGCGCAGTTTTAACTTTTATCGCCATAATACCGCCGACTTACTGCTAAGCGTTGAGCATTTAGTAAATATCCAGTGGGATGAACTCAGCACCTTGCACTTTTGTTCAAATACACTGACCGACAAAACCATCGCAAGTACCACCTTACACGCACTTAAGCTTGCTAAAAGTAACAATAAGCTAGTCAGTTTTGATGTTAATTTGCGTTATAGCTTGTGGCAAGATACAACCCAAATTGCAGCGGTTGTGGCACGTTGTTACGAGTGTTGTGACATCATCAAACTCTCTAAAGATGAACTGAATTTTTTAGCTCTGCAAACTAATCAGCAACCAAACGACTATCTCGCACAGCTATTAGCTTTAGGCGTTAAACTCATTTTTGTAACTGATGGCGCAAACCCAGCTCAAGCACTGAGTAAGCATTTTAATATAGTTCAGCAAGCCCCTGAAATAAAAGCTGTAGATACCACCAGCGCTGGTGATGCTTTTATTGCTGGGGTGCTGTATTACTTTAATCATTTCAACACCAATACCGCTTTACACGAACAAATTCTAAATGAAGAAATGGTGGCGCAAGCTATGGACTTTGGCTTGCGTTGCGGTGCACAGGCTTGCTTAAAAAAAGGAGCCTTCCCAGCCCTTCCCTATTTACATGATGTAATAATACCAATCGGCTGAAATAAAAAAGCGAGCCTACGCTCGCTTTTTAAAACCATAATGTGTTTAAGCTATCTTTTTACGATTCGGTGCATGCTTTGAATGCACAATAGCTAAGATGATAAGCCCTATAACAGCAACCGCTAAGCCAATCGGCTTACCTAAATCGGCTGATAAATTAAAACCAATTGCCGCGGTCATGATGTAAGAAAGCGTCACAGAGGTGGCAATAACAGCAGGAATACTGGCTATCCAATGGAATGTGCCGCGATCAAATAAGTACTTAGTAGCTAGCCACAATACACTGGTCGATAACAACATATTTGAAAATGCAAAGTAGCGCCAAATTACTGAGAAATCGAGCTTAGTCATAAAGTAGGCAATGGTCAAAATTGGCACCGCTAGCAATAAGCGATTACGTAAACTTTGCGGAATGTTGAAAGCATCAACCACCGTTAAGCGCAGAGAGCGAAACGCGGTATCACCCGATGTAATAGGGAAAACAGCAACTGCAATAATGGCCATAATACCGCCAAATACACCTAAGTAACTATTCGCAATGTGGTTTACAACTAGACCTGGCCCACCTAAATCTAACATGGCTTTTAAGCCAGCATAGCCTTCTGGAAATGCGGCAATACCCGCCAGCGCCCATACACAGCCAACAATACCTTCACACATCATGGCGCCATAATAAACTGGGCGTACATATTTTTCATTAGTTAAACAACGGGCAATAATCGGTGCTTGTGTTGAATGGAAACCACTAATTGCACCACAAGTAATAGTGATAAATAACAACGGCCAAGTTGGTAAACCATCTGGATTTGGTTCTAAAAAGTCATGGGCATGATCGGCTTCAAAGTAAGCTAAAAAATCGCCTGCGACAGGTAAATGCGGCGCATTCATTAATAATGAAGCGGCAACAGCAACAGTCATTACAATCATTAATAAACCAAAAATCGGGTAAAATTTGGTGATGATTTTATCGATAGGCAATAAAGTGGCTAAAAAGTAATAACCTAATATTACCAATACCCAAAAGGTGTTATTGGCTAAAAACGTGTCTTTAAATAGGTCTAAATTACTTAATAGGCCTGCTGGGCTCATTATAAAAACCACACCAACAAAAAACAGTAACATGGCGGTAAAAACTAGCATAAAGCCTTTAAATATCACGTTGTAATATTGACCTGCAATTTCAGGTAAGCTTTTGCCATCTTCTTTTATACTCATTACCCCTGAGTAAAAATCATGTACAGCGCCGCCTAATACATTACCCAGTACAATCCAAACCAAGGCAACAGGGCCATATAAAGCACCAAGTATAGGCCCAAAAATTGGCCCTACACCGGCAATATTTAAAAATTGGATTAAAAAAGCTCTAACTGGGTGAATAGGAACGTAATCTACACCTTCGCTAAAACGCTTTTGTGGTGTATCAACAGTAGAGTCCATCCCCGCTTGTTTTTCTACAAATGGACTGTAGAACTTGTAACCTAATATTAGAATAGTCAAGCAGATAAAAAAGATGATCATAAGCACGTTTCTCTTTTTGTATTTGTATTATAGAGCGCGTTGTCGGCCGCTCCGAATGTCAAACTATGGATATTCGCTGAACGGTAGCAAAGCAGCCAATAACAAGCAATTAGACCTTGTGGTAATGGTAATATGACTTTCAATCTTAAAAAGCGCAATAACAAACACAATCAATCCAAAATACAAATCACACCAGCCTAAACAATCAATTTTACCGAGCAATAATCCTTACATACACTGAGCTCAGTTAAAACGCTTGCGCGGCGCAAGCTCATAAAATACATGAGGTCGACATATGAATACTCAAAACAATACA
Source organism: Pseudoalteromonas sp. KG3 (assembly GCF_030436385.1). NCBI lineage: Bacteria > Pseudomonadati > Pseudomonadota > Gammaproteobacteria > Alteromonadales > Pseudoalteromonadaceae > Pseudoalteromonas > Pseudoalteromonas sp. KG3. The sequence goes on along the minus strand of NZ_CP098524.1, from coordinate 1,815 downwards.
AACAAAAAATCATTTCTTACACTAAGTGCGCTTACATTAGCGATGGCACTACCAGCAACTGCAGCAACGATGCTCACAAAAGACAATGGCGCGGCTGTAGGCGATAACCAAAATTCAATTACCGCAGGTGAGCGCGGTAGTGTGTTACTTGAAGATGTGCAGTTAATTCAAAAGCTACAACGCTTTGCTCGTGAGCGTATTCCTGAGCGTGTAGTACATGCTCGCGGTACTGGCGCACACGGCGTATTTGTTGCTAGTAAAGAATTAAATGATTTAACTATTGCAGCTCCATTTAGTGAAGCAGGCAAAGAAACTGACGTGTTCGTGCGCTTCTCATCTGTTATTCACTCTAAAGGCAGCCCTGAGACACTGCGTGATCCACGTGGTTTCGCCACTAAGTTTTACACCGATGAAGGCAACTGGGATCTTGTAGGTAATAACCTACCGGTATTCTTTATTCGCGATGCGATAAAATTCCCAGATATGGTGCACTCTTTAAAGCCATCTCCTGTAGATAACATTCAAGATCCTAATCGCTTTTTTGACTTTTTCTCCTATGAACCGGGTTCTACGCACATGTTAACCTGGGTTTACAGTGATTACGGCACACCTGCAAGCCTGCGTAAAATGGATGGCTGGGGCGTACATGCATACAAAATGATTAACAAAGCAGGCGATGTTAAATACGTTAAGTTTCATTGGGTAAGTCAACAAGGTATCGACAATTTAGACAGCAAAGAAGTGGCTAAAGTGCAAAGCCAAGACTTCCAACATTTAACTCGCGATTTATACGCTGAAATAGGTAAAGGCAACTTTCCGAAATGGGATCTGTACATTAAAACACTTGATCCGTCGCAACTTGATGACTTTGATTATAACCCGTTAGATGCCACTAAAATGTGGTTAGATATCAAAGAAACAAAAGTCGGCACTATGACTTTAAACCGTATGCCAACTAACTTCTTCCAAGCGACGGAACAAGTTGCCATGGCACCGGCTAATATTATCCCTGGTATTGAGCCATCTGAAGACCGCTTATTACAAGGGCGTGTGTTTTCATACGCTGATACCCAAATGTATCGCTTAGGTGCAAACCATCAACAACTGCCTATTAACCGTGCAAAAGTTGACGTGGTTAATTACAACCAAGACGGTGCTATGAATTACGGTAACACCACCAGCAACGTGAACTATCAACCAAGTCACGAGCATGTGCGTGAAAACCCAATTGCCCGTAGAAGCCAAACGCAGCTTAAAGGTTATGTACAGCAAGCCGCGATTAAAAAGCAGCAAAACTTTGCCCAAGCTGGTGTGCTATACCGTGGCTTTAGCAAGCAAGAGCGTACTAACCTCATCAATAACCTTGCTGGTGATTTAGGTAAAGTACAAAACAGCGATGTTAAACACAAAATGCTCAGCCATTTCTACAAAGCGGATAGCGAATACGGCACACGTTTAACTAAGGCCGTAAATGGCGACCTGAAAATAGTTAAACAACTGGCCGCAAAGCTTTAATTATTAAAGTAATATAACTCCCAACCTTGATGAGGAAGAACGCCCTTCCTCTTTTTTAAAGGATATACTGATGCGTAAACTATTTATTATTCTTGTCACTGTTTTAAGCTTTAACTCGGTTGCTGTAGAGCCTGCGCGCACCGACTCACAATCACAATATGAAAACCTACTTGCCTATTATTTTGCCGCAGCGCGCACTGACGATAAAGAAGTAATCGAGCAATTCGTATCTGCCGGTATCCCAATCGACAGCTATAACAATAAAGGATATACAGCATTAATGATTGCAACTTATCACGG
>NZ_CP098523.1:2880000-3931114 GCF_030436385.1 Pseudoalteromonas sp. KG3 | reverse complement strand
TACAAACCAACCCACTGATACTCTAAGTCGTTTTGAGCTGCCACAGGATAAAAAGCACGAGGGTCAACAAATGGCTTAAACGCACGGTCCAGCTCTAACGCTTTTTGTAAGTCATGCATACTACCGGTGTGATTTAAAGCAAAACTGACCACCTCAGGTGTACGCGAAACGATGGTTACTTGGGTCACCACACTTAAACTTTGTAACTGACGCTTTGCTAATTCAATATCAACAAAATTATCAGTCCCTTTTAATTTAAACACTGCATGGGCAAGCTGTGTAGTAGAATTTGGGTCAACGGCATATTCATTGGCCAAGCCAGCCGCTAAGCTGTCAATCATTAAAGCAATTGCTTGTTGTTTATCACCTGTCACTCTGTTTGCTTCAAACAGGTCGTCGTTAGTAAAACGCCAATCAAGTAACCATATCTCACTGTCTGGCTGTTTATATAATCGTGCGGTAATACTGCGCTCAGCGCTGTAACGGCTCGATGCCTGCTCTACCGGCGAAGAAAAGTTACCCCATACTTCAGGTATACCCACCAGTGCACGGTCTTCTAAGTCAAGCAATGGCACCACGACGGGTAAACCTCGACGAGCTGCGGTGCTGTAAATAAGTTGCTCTAACTGCGGGTAACTTTCTTGGGTTACCAGTTCACGACGCCAGTTATCTTCGATGGCGAGCCAAATCGCCACGAGTGGACGACGCGTCCCCCACAACGGCAAGTTAAGTTCTTTTACAAGTGCATTAATTTTGTTGGCTTCAAATTTAACCACGAGATTAAGCTGACCATCGGCTTTTTCGTCGTATTCAAATTTAAGCATGTATTCTGAAATATCTTTACTGCGTTGTTGAGCAATTGGGTTCTGATCCGCATTCGGATCACCACTGACCTTAACCAGTACATTGAGCAACGCCTCGCGGCTGGCATTTAGTCTCGCATCGCGGGATTTGTCAGATACTTTTAAGACATCTTGATATAGATCAGTCACTTCAACTGCTGCTGCAGTAAAAGTTAGGAAAATGGAAGCAATAACAATAAGTAATCTAGGCACAGGACATTAGTTCTTGGTTTTAAACTGATTTGATCCTAATTCAAAGCACTCAACAAAGCAAAAATATATTAGGGTCTATTAACTTTTCAGGATTAAAAGTTGTTCAAGCTAGGCAGAACCCAACAGGCAGCGCGTGTTTGCATTGCTGCTAGAGTAGCGCCTATTTATGAGGAACAACCACACAACGAGGCTTTACCTAGGCTCAACACAAATACGCTACTGAAAAATTAACCTCGAAAGATAACCAGACCCTTGTAAAAACCACTTACGAATAAGTGGTTTTTACATGCTGAAATGAGTGAAAATTAAAAATTCCAGTTCAAGCCAACATAAAAGTTACGCCCGGTGGTGTAGTTATTACCTGCAACCTTTTCTTTGCGCTGCGTGTAATAAGCTTCTTGTCCTTGTGGAATACCACCTTCTGGCACTTCAATTTGTTTACGGATGAAGTAATATTCTTGTGCTTCATCCAGTAAATTGGTAATTGAGAAGGTCGACATAATATTTTCTGTGATTTGATAGGTCATTTTCATATCAATTGACTGCCTATCATCAACCACAAGATCTGATTGCGAATTAGGCCCCACAAAATACTGCGAACGATAATTATAAGAAAGTCGTGCTGAGAATGACTCATTTTCAAAATACACTTGCGCATTGCCTGTGTGTTTCGAATTCCCCTCTGAACGAACGTTTTCAGTGTAAGGTGTATCAGTTTCAAAACCAGTTACAATGACATCGCCATTCTCATCGGTTTCTGTGATTGGTGTGAAATCCTGCGAAGTAAACTCTTCATCTGGTACATTGATGAAGGTGTAGTTTCCTTGCACACCAAAACCATTACCAAAATCATGTTGTAGCTGCACTTCGTAGCCATTAATTTGCTGCTCACCAACATTATAGTTAGAGGTAATTGCGTATTCACCTTCAGCTAACTGACCGTCGTTGGTATATAAACCAGCTCCTGTTAAATCACGAATTGAAGTTTGGCTGCGGATGATATTTTTTAAGTCTTTATAAAAAGCAGTAATGCCAACTAATGACGAATCAGTAAAATACCATTCTAAACCAAGTTCAAATTGATTTGCTTGGTATGATGCTAAATCTGGATTACCTACAACACCTACTCGTTGCGAATCTTCTTCTTGAACGGCACCTTGATCATCATAGGTACCACTAATATCATAACCATCACGCAACTGTGCCAAGCTTGGGTGATCAATAACTTTAGAGGCCGCAGTTCGGATAACTAATTCGTCTGTTAAGTTGTAGCTTAAGTTTATACTTGGTAACACGTCTTGCGTATCTGATTGCGTAGATACTGGCTGCCAAATAGTATTACCAAGCTCATCAACTCCCACACTTTGATAGTTAAGTGATGAGCGTTCAGTATCAACAAAACGCACACCAATGTTACCGCGCCATTTACCGCCACCAATGTTCGCCATAATATAGGCTTCATTGATATCACTGCCTTGATCGTAAAATTGTGCCTGCTCCTGTTGAAAGCCAGTGCGACAGCCTCGATAACCCGTGCCATCGGCAGCTAATGCACTCGCACAATTATCTAGATTATCAACAACGAGGTGATCATTTTGCCAAATGTCATCACGCAGGTTTTTATCCACATCAAAAAATGCTTGTGGGAAGGTACCTACACCATCACGCACCCCAGAAATAGTGCCGCTGGCAAGCTCACCGGCAATAATTCGCTGCCCTTCGGCACGTTTTGAGTTTGCAAGATAGCGTGAATTTTTTGATGATTTTTTACGAATTTTAAATCCTGATTCAATAGACGTAATATAGAAATCGTTATCTAAAGACCAAGTGACATCACCTTGAAAATAATTTTCATTATTTTCTCTAAATTGCTCACGTTTAAAAAAGCCATTGAGGTACATTTCAGAGGTTGGGTTTGCTAGCCAATTTTCAGCACCACCGGTTACACCCCAGCCCGGCGTATTTGCATCCGCATCATAGTCGTAATATACCCCCACATCAGCAAGACCGGTATCTACACCTTCTTGGAAGTTTAAATTAAACTCAGTACCAAAGTCTGATACGTAAGATTCAGAGGTAGAGCGGCCAACTTGAAACTTCACAAACACGTCATCAAACTGATAATCGACAGTAAAATTTAATTGATCATTGCTGGCATCGCTGCCATCACGGTCCTGAAACTCCATCGCAAGTAAATTATTAATTGGACCGCCATAACGAACCCCTTGTGAATTAACAGCGGTAATATCATTCACATTAGCTTCGGCACGCAATAACAGGTCTTGAATACGGTCAACATCGTATCCAGGTGCAGAATTCGCCTCACCCGTCGAATAAGCCCAGCGCGCTAAATAATAATTACGCATTAGCATCGCATGCGATTCATTGTCATTGTCGTTATAGTTATAGGTATAATCTAAATTAAAGTTTAACTCATCTGTTGGCTGATACTGAAAAGCAATTGTACCGTTTAAGCGTTTCTTTTCGCGGAAGAATCGGGCTGAATTAGGAATTCCCCAATAGGCTCCCGGCTTTTCGTAACTGTCACTGCTGGTGTTATACACGTTATTGTTATCGAGGGAATTGCTAATTTGATTTGGTTTATCATTGCGATAGTAACCGTACCAACCACCTATTGCTTCATTGCCATCTCGTTGTGTATTTACTTCTTGATAGCTTAAGTTTAGCGATGTACCAAATGAGCCTTCTTCATTTATCCAATTATACAAACCACTCAATTGTGGCGAGGTTTTATCATAGGCATCGTTATAATTTGCTTCAGCTTTAAGATAACCAGAATAATTTTCACGCTCTAACGGTTTTTTGGTGTGTAAAATAACCGTTCCGCCAATACCACCTGCAGGCAAGTTTGCTTGTGGAGATTTAAATACTTCAATTTTAGAGATTTGATCTGCGGACATCGATGAGAAATCAAACGAAGAAGTTTCTTCTCTGAGCGGTAATGAAGCTGCAGATTCAAGCGATTGGCCGTTTAGTAAAGTATTGGTAAACTGCGGCGCTGTACCACGGATTGACACTTGTGAACCTTCGCCAAACTCATTAGTAATTTGCACCCCAGGCACACGCTGAAGAGCCTCGGCCATATTACGGTCTGGGTTTTTGGCAATATCTTCAGTGTTTATTGAGTCAACAATCGCATCAGAAAAGCGCTTATTGTTTAAGTTATCACGCAGTGAGCCACGGATACCTGTCACTTGGATCACTTCGACATCATCAATTTTACTTTGCTTAGCCTGTTCGGCTGCTGGTTTTCTTGTAACTTGTTCAAGCTCATTCGCAAAGGCAGTAAAAGAAAAAGAAGACCCCAATAATAAAGCCACCTGCGTCGCTATTGTGGTTTTTTTAACCGTTTTTTGTTTCATCAAAACTCCAAAACATAATTTATCTATCAAGACTGAGGAACATTTGAATGCTTCTTTTAATAAATCAATCAGCGCAAGCGGTGAATAAAAAAACACCAAAAATAGATAAATAATGAATAAATGATTAAGGAAGCGTGAAGTTAACAGATCCCATTATCACATTCAAATAATTTATTCCAATACACAAACACAAAAACAATTAAAATATTTATATAAATAACAATAATTACAAACTTAAGCTAAGCGCGCTGTGTGCGAAGAAACAAAGAAAAATGGGGTAACTTCAAGTAAAACAAACCTGTTAAAATTGGTTTATAAGCTTTTCGAAAACCATTACTATGCCGCTCTAAAATATAAATAACGGATATTGACATGCTAGACTTTGCTGTACTGGGAGTATTTATACCGACTTTCTTTTTTGTCTCAATTACCCCTGGCATGTGTATGACTCTGGCCATGACCTTAGGGATGAGTATTGGTGTACGACGAACTATGTGGATGATGATCGGTGAATTACTCGGTGTTGCCATTGTTGCGATAGCTGCGGTCGCAGGTGTAGCCAGTATTATGCTCAACTACCCAACCGTATTTAATGCCTTAAAATGGCTCGGCGCAGGGTATTTAATCTACATAGGTGTGATGATGTGGCGCGCAAAATCAACCGTCAAATTAGATGCTCAAAGTCAGCTGAAAGTATCTCGACAAACTTTATTCTCACAAGGGTTTATTACCGCGATTGCCAATCCTAAAGGTTGGGCGTTTATGATTTCCCTCACGGCAAGATCATTATAAATTGAACTTATAGAATATGTAGTGATCAGATCAAGGCATAATAATCACCTTGGTCACGTAAAATATGAGCGCTACTTTTCTGAAACACTTTAATTCAATTACCGATCCTCGCATTGAACGCTGTAAAAAGCATGAGCTTATCGATATTCTCCTTTTAGCCATTAGTGCAGTAATCTCCGGTGCACAAGGATGGGAGGATATTGAAGACTTTGGGCATCTAAAACTTGATTGGTTAAAAAGATATGGCGCTTTCAACGCGGGTATTCCAAGACACGACACCATAGCCCGTGTCATTTGTCGGTTAAAATCAGATGAAATAGAGCATGCATTTCAATCTTGGATATCTTCACTTATTGAAACCACGGGTGCTGATATTATTGCTATGGATGGAAAAACTGCACGTCGTTCATTTACAACCAAAGATAGAAAAAGTGCTTTACATACCGTCAGTGCATGGAGCTGCCAACACCAGTTAGTTTTAGGGCAAACAGCCGTTGATAGCAAAACAAATGAAATCACAGCCATACCTGAGTTACTCACCATGCTAGATATTGAAAATAGCATCATTACACTTGATGCTATGGGCTGCCAGCAAGAAATAGCGAAACAAATAATTAAACAAAAAGCTGATTATATCCTAGCGCTCAAAGGTAACCATTCAGGTATGCAGAGTGAATTAGAAGCTTGGTGGCACAAGAGTGAGCGCGAAGGATTGACCAATAGCAACTATGATAAACATACCGAAATAAGCTCAGGGCATGGGCGCATTGAAACAAGGGTTTGTCAGCAATTGCTTATTGATAAAAGCTGGTTAGATAAAATCTACCAATGGTCTGGCTTAAAGAGTGTTATTCAAGTAACCGCTGAGGTTCACGATAAATCATCAGGTACAGACACGATAGAAACGCGTTGGTATATTAGTTCGTTAGCGTTAGGTGCGGAGCAAGCACTTAATGCGGTACGAAGCCACTGGCAGGTTGAAAGTATGCATTGGATGTTGGATATGAACTTTAGGGAAGATGAATCAAGAATCCGTAAGAAGCAAGGACCCCTTGTTTTTAACGTAATGAGAAAAATAGCCATGGCGTTATTTAAACAAGATACAACTAAAACAGCCAGTATGGCGAGAAAAAAGAAAATGGCAGGGCTAGACGATGATTATCGCTCAACCCTGTTAGAATCTGGGATTAAAATGCGCTAGCCGTGTGATTTCCCTCCTGCCGCCGTTTATCAATATTGACTACGCGATTGTGCCGCAATTGAGCATGTTAGTCACCATCATTATGCTCAGCGAGTTTACTTGTATGATGCTCTATGCCACTGGCGGAAAAAGTTTACGATTGTTTTTAAATCAAGGTGATAACATCAAATGGATGAATCGTATCGCCGGTAGTTTAATGGTTGCTGTAGGAGTATGGTTGGCAGTTAGTTAATGACCAACTAAGAAAAACGCTCGCGCACCACTGATGCCTAAATGAGTGATGCGCACTAAATTTTATCTCTTTTACATTGTTATTAACTCACGATTAAATAGTCCCCTTTTCATACTGTTCATTTAAAGCAACCACTCGCTCACGCAGTTTATCAGCAGTTACTTGGCTTGCAGCAATTGGCTCGTCAACGGTCACAGCCACCAGCGACCACTTCAGTCGTGGAAGTCGCCATTTTGCTTTGCGACTAAACATACTGCCCCATAAACCGCCCAGATGAACAGGAATAACGGGCACCGGTGAACGCTGTATAATACGTTCAATACCACGGCGGAAAATATCAATAGACCCATCGCCGGTTAATTTACCTTCAGGGAAAATCCCCACTAACTCACCGTTAGCTAATGCTTTTGCAACCTCATCAAATGCTTGTTGGAACGCCTGCGGATCAGATTTTTCACTGTCAATTGGAATTGCCTTGGCCATTTTAAATAACCAATGCAATGCCGCAGAATAGTAAATAGGAGCAAACACCATAAACCGAATAGGTCTTGGTGACGCCGCTAAAATAAACATCCAATCAACAAAGCTGACGTGATTACTCACCAATACAGCGGCACCTTCGCTGGGAATATTAGGTTCCCCTTTGGTACGCACTCGATACATGCAAATAGTCAACAAGTAAATAATAAAACGTAAGAAGAACTCCGGCACCTTAGTATAGATATACACGCAGATCAGTAAATTTAATCCTGCCAGTAATAACAACAACTGTGGAATTGACCACGCAAATACAGACAGCGTTATAATACTTAACACCGCACTGGCGACCATAAACAACGCGTTTAACACGTTATTCGCGGCAATGATGCGTGAACGGCTTGATTCTACGGTGCGTTGTTGGATCAACGCGTACAGCGGCACAGTATAAAAACCAGCCGCAATACCTATGCCGGCCATCCAGATAAAATGCCAATACATATCACCGGTATGCAGTACTTGCTCAAGTGTAAATAATGCTTCGCTTGGTTGCTGGTAAAAGCTCATTGCCGGTTCTTGACTCAGTAGATACAGAAATAATGTGATCAACAAGGCACCAAACGGCACGATACCAAGTTCAATCCGAGAGCGAGATAGTTTTTCACACAGCAGCGACCCTATTGCAATACTTAATGAAAACACCACCAACGCGCTGGTGACAACAAGCTCATCACCAACCATCACATACTTCACGTAGTTTGGCAGCGCGGTTAAAATAATGGCCCCAATAAACCAAAACCAGCTGATGCCAAGTACGGACTTTCCGACTGATTCAGTTTGGGCATTGAGTGCCTTAAACAAACCTGTAGTCGATGAAAATAAATTAAAACTAAACACTAAATTAGCATCATTCGCTGCACTGAAAGGTATAGAGCGACTACTCAGATAGCCAATAATCGCCAAGCAAACAATTGTTACACTAATAATCGTCGGCCCCAAGGTTTGAGTAATGTAATACGTACCAAACGTTGTGCCGAGCAAAATGGCCACGAATGTCGCGGACTCAACAAGGCCATTAGCTTTGGTCAATTCATCGGCTGCGACGTGTTGCGGTAAAATAGAGTACTTTAGTGGGCCAAAAAAGGTACTTTGTAATCCAGTTAAAAATACCGTTGTTAACATCAGCCAAACAGACTGCGTTGAAATGGCCACTGCGCCTACCAGCATAATCGGGATTTCTGCAAGTTTTACGGCACGGATCAATTTTGATTTTTCTTTTTTTTCTGCAAGTTGCCCCGCCATCCCTGAAAATAAAAAGAACGGTAAAATAAATAAGCCAGCCGCTAAATTAGAATACAAAGCGCCATCGGCAACATTTGCGGTTTGAAAAATGAGTAACAGCAACACCGCTTGTTTATATACATTATCGTTTAACGCAGAGAAAAACTGAGTAACAAACAGTGGTAAAAAGCGTCGGCTCTTTAACAAAGCGCGCTGAGGTTTTTTATTATCTTGCATTGTTATCCTTACAAATTAACCTGACTGATGAAAAATGAACTCACCTCACTACAAAATAGATTACACAGTTAAAGGACAAATTACGATCAAACTTTACCGCCAAGCTATAAGAACAAAAAACCTGCATAACGGGCGTTAATGCAGGTTCTAAAGTCGCGTTGCAGTTATTAACTAAAAATGATTAATCTTGCCCCACAACTCTGCGACCACTAAAAGCATGCATGAGGGTCATACCATCGAGTAAATCAAGTTCACCACCGACCGGAATACCATGAGCTATGCGTGATGCAGCAACCTTATAACGATGGCACAACTGAGCGATATAATGCGCTGTGGTTTCGCCTTCAACCGTCGGGTTAGTTGCCAAAATCACTTCATTGATACCGCCTTGCTGCAATTTTTGCTCAAGAACATCAAGGCCAATTTCATTCGGACCAATACCATCAATGGGTGATAAGTGCCCCATTAACACAAAGTATAAACCTTTGTATTGCCCAGTCTGTTCAATCGCAAGTACATCAGTAGGTGATTCAACAACACACAAAATGCCGCTGTCTTGACGCTTAGGACTTAAACAGATTTCACACTGTGGTTGCTCTGCAAAAGTACGGCACGACTGGCAATGCCCTACGGCACTCATCGCTTTGATCAGTGCATTACCAAGTTGCGTCCCCCCTTTACGGTCACGCTCAAGTAAATGAAACGCAATGCGCTGCGCTGATTTTGGGCCTATGCCCGGCTGACAGCGCAGTGCTTCAATTAACTGATTTAAACTCTCGGAAAGTTGCATGATTTGCCTTAGAACGGCATTTTCATACCTGGTGGTAATTGCATACCGCCAGTAACTTTACCCATGCGCTCTTGCGTCTCTTCTGCTACACGACGGACTGCATCATTGCAGGCAGCAGCAAGTAAGTCTTCAATCATGTCTTTGTCGTCTTCCATTAAGCTTTCATCAAGCTCAACGCGGCGAACATTGTGATTACCAAGCATAGTTACTTTAACTAAACCAGCACCGGCTTCGCCAACTACTTCTAAGTTAGCGATTTCGTCTTGGGCTTTTTGCATGCGCTCTTGCATTTGCTGCGCTTGCTTCATCATATTACCCATTCCACCTTTAAACATAACTTTCTCTCTTTCTATTTCTAATTGCCATGAAGATAAGGGCTATTGCAGTGAATTACAATGCCTGAATACTGTTTTCATCGATAATTGCAGAAAATAGCTGCTGTAGTTGCACGATATTTTCATCGCTGTTGATCACATCAATAGCTTGCTGATGACGCCCAGCATCTATTTTTTGCTGAATTAAATAAGGCGAATCAATCACCCCAGCAGCAAAATTGATGGTCAGGTCCACGTTATGCTCATAAATACTCGCTAAAGCAGCACTAAGCTTTTGTCTTAACATCGGGGTATCAAGGTGTTTTTGCGACTCATCCACTTCTAAATGCAACTGTTGCTGCTGTTTAGAATAAATTGAATGCAAGGCAAATTGACGCATCCGCCCGCCTAGTCCCATACGCTTAATTAAATAAGCCCATTCATCTTGCTGATGCGCGAAACGAATATCACTGATCGGACTTTGAAAATCATCCGGCACTTGAATATTTATTTCAGGCTCTGCCTCAGTCACCACTTTTTGTGGATTAATTTGCTCCAATAACTCTGGCGCTAAATTTTCTACTATTGTCTGGTGCTTCTCTTTAAAGTCAGGCTTTAAAACCTTTGTTGGCACACTCTTAGGTGTATAGCTGCCAACCTCTGCTTGGCTAGGACTGGGTGTCCCCGTTATCTGGGGTTGTGGCTTTTTTACTGATAGATTGCTCTCAACCTCAGCTGTGCTATTCATTTGTGACTGTGTGGATAATTTACCACCAGACAGTGTCCCAGCACCGGAAATATTTCTATCACGTAAAATACGCGCTATGGCAGACTGCGCTTGTGCTTCTTTTTGGCCGACATCAGTGGTTGGCGAATACTCAGGCAATGAGGCGCTCTGCAGAGCGGCACTACTTTGTTCAACATCCGGTTGCTGTTCGTTACCATAATGCTCAGCGTAATGAGCATTGTCAGCATGAAAACCTTGCTCGGCTGCATTACTCATCACATCATCATATTGTGATGCTAATTGCTGCTCAAGTTCGCTATCTGAATCATCAGCTGTAGCATTACTATCACTCGTTTGTGACGCAGCTGCAGCGGCTTGAGTAGGCTCGTTATTGACGGTACTGAATTGCGCTTGCTGCACTGCCTCAGGGCTGACTGTATTATCGACGGTTTTGTCTTCTTCAGTGGCCGAAGTAGTAGATAATGTGGCTTGGTTATCAATATGCGCTAATGATACTTGCTTATTTTTATTTAGAATATCTCTGAGCGAACCCGCTCGATCACGCTTCTGTTCAGCCGATTTGGCTGTTGTGGTTGTGCTGGCAAGTACTTGGTTATCAATCGGTTGAAATGCCAATAAACGTAACATGATCATTTCAAAGCCTAAGCGAGGCTCTGGTGCCCACTGTAAGTCTTTTTTACCATTGAGCAGCAATTGATAATAAACCTGAATTTGCTGCGAGTCGCAGCTAAGCGCTACTTCACTAATAAACTCGCGGTTGTAATCGTCTAACTTGGCCGCATCAGGCACCAATTGCGTTAATTGCGTCAAATGTGTCAGGCCGATAAGATCGTCTAACAAAGCAATATAGTTTGGGTTTTGAGTCGCAACTTGCTCAATTTGCGCCATCAATGCTGGGCCGTCTTGGGCTAATAATGCAACCAATAAGTGCTGACTATAATGGTTGTCTATCAAACCAAGCATTGCTTGCACGGCTTGATGTTGTATATCACCATTCGTTTGTGCAATCGCTTGGTCGGTTAAGCTCAATGCATCACGCATACTACCATCAGCCGCTTTGGCGATAATTTGCAGTGCTTGTGTTTCAAAACGTAGTTTTTCTTCGCCTAACACGTATTCTAACTGTTGGAGTATTTCCGGTTGCGATAACGCATTAAGATTAAACTGCAAACAACGCGATAAAATAGTAACGGGTAGTTTTTGCGGATCAGTTGTGGCGAGTAAAAATTTAACGTGTTCAGGTGGCTCTTCGAGGGTTTTTAATAACGCATTAAAACTGTGCTTTGAAAGCATGTGCACTTCATCGATAAGGTATACTTTATAGCGCCCACGAGTGGGGGCATATTGTACATTATCAAGAATTTCACGGGTGTCTTCCACTTTTGTCCGTGATGCCGCATCAATTTCAAGCAAATCAATATAGCGACCGGTTTCAATATCTACACAGCTGCTACATTTTCCACACGGTTGCGCCGATATGCCTTCATCACAATTTAAGCTTTTTGCAAAAATTCGTGCGATGGTGGTTTTACCCACCCCGCGAGTCCCAGTGAACAAATAAGCGTGATGCAGTCTATTTTGTGTTAAAGCATTAATAAGTGCTTGTTTCACATGAGACTGACCGACCAATTCATGAAAGGTCTGGGGACGCCACTTTCTCGCTAGGACTTGATAACTCATTAATTATTCGCCTTCGAATTCAACCAATTTTAGGATTTTAATACCCATTTTCGCAATGCGTTGCTCGCCACCCAGTTCGGGTAACGATACGACAAATGCTGCATCTGTTGCATGACCACCTAATTTGTTCACTAACTTAGCAGTCGCTTCAATCGTACCACCCGTTGCTAATAAGTCATCCACTAATAACACTTTATCGCCAGAGACAATCGCATCGGTGTGCAATTCTAAAACATCTTCACCATATTCTAGCTGGTAATCTTGAGAGATCACGGCACGTGGCAATTTGCCAGGTTTACGCACCGGAATAAATGGGATGCCCAGTGCATATGAAAGTGGCGCACCAAAAATAAAACCACGAGATTCAGTACCAATGATTTTAGTAAAGCCTTGATCTTTATAGGCGCTAATAAATGCATTGATGGTTGCTTGAAATGCCGCAGGGTTAGCCATTAAGGTTGTTACATCACGGAACATGATGCCCGCTTTTGGGTAATCTGCAATAGTGGTAATGCTATCTTTGATGATAGACGGAGTTACTTGAGTCATAATTTAAATTATTTTATCTGTAATATTACAAAGCAGATAAGTATAACATCACAAAAATCAGTTGTCGGCAGGAAGTTTAGAAAAAGATAAGGCTGCAAAGGCAGCCGCTAAATTTGCATGGTGCAAATTAAGATACAGTGGTGATCCAGCCTAGGATTGCATTTAAACAGCCAATTCCTACAAACACGGCTAAAAACGCAAGAAAATACATTGCATTAAATGGGTCTTTAAAATCTTTATCTTCAGACATGAAGTACTACCTTTTATTAAGCGCGACAAATTAAGGTGCACATAATAGACGATGTAAAATAATCAATAAAGGTTTTAAGCGTGATTTTTTGTCACGATGACACCAAGTTTAGCCATTGCAGTTAACGTTGCAGTCGCACCTTGAAATAATTGCTCTGGCGTAAATTGCGGGGCGTGTTGAGCAACTTGCGCCACCAAAACAGGTAAACGAATACTTGGGGTAACATCTATAATCGATAATAACAGCGCCGTCATTGCATTGGTGGCAAGAAATTGCACTTCGTCATCTGTATCACGGTATACCACAAAATAGTGCGGCTGCTCACTAGGCAGTTGTGGTTGAAAATCCGCACTGATATGCTGCACAGGAAACTGGTAACTCAAGTTTCTAGCGCTGCTACTTAGATACAGAGGCACCTCGGTTAGCTCATCAGTTATTGCACACTCTATTGGATCGCTTTGTGCTATCGATACATCCAGCTCAATCCATTCATAATGGGCAAGCTCTAACATAAACACAGGATCACTTGGCTGTAATTCGTAGTCAGTACTTAAATAAGCTATAAACTCTCCCGCGATATCCAAAAAATAGGGAGAGTGGCAATCGTGCTCTGCAAAAAACCGCCGCACTAACTTTACCCAGTCATCATCGCTGTAAAGTGTTTTCAGTACTGGAAACCCAGAGGAAATAAAGCCGTTGATATTATTAAAAAATAGGTCACGGTAAATCGCCATACGGCGGTCTTCTATGCCATCAGGCTTTGGGTGTAATTGCGGGTTACGAATATGCGCCATAAACGCATGTTGGCTATCTATAAAGTTCATATCAGGCACTTTCTTTATTCTGTGTTATAGCGTGTTTTGCTTGTAGCTGATGGATGATATCCAACTCTTTTATAAGCTCAGGCATAGCTGGAATATTAAAATCACGCTCTAATAAGGTGGGAAACACCCCGTGATGCTGATAAGCAAGGTCAAGTAAATGCCACACCGGATCAATTACATCCGCGCCATGCGTGTCAACAATCAAATCATCCGCTTCATTGTAATGCCCTGCTACATGACCATACGCTATGCGGTTTGATGGTAAGTTCGCCAAGAAATGTTCGCTGTCGTAACCATGATTTACTGAATTTACATAAATATTATTCACATCTAGCAGTAACTTACAGTCAGCTTGCTGTAAAATTTCATTAGTGAAGTCCAATTCACTGATCTGCTGATCTGGCGCGGCATAATAAGAAACATTTTCAATCGCAATTTGTTGCTCAAGAATATCTTGTATTTGTTTAATTCGAGAGACAACATGTTTAATTGCCTGCTCAGTAAATGGGATCGGCATTAAGTCATACATGTGCCCATTGCCTGAACAATAACTGAGGTGCTCACTAAAGAGTTTAATGTTATGTGTTTTGAAAAATACTTTTAATGATTTTACAAATTCAATGTCTAACGGTTCAGGGGAGCCTATAGATAACGATAAACCATGGCAGAGGAAATTATTTGCGTCAGTAAGTGACTTAAACTGCTTAGCGAAACGACCACCCAATTTTAACCAATTCTCTGGCGCGACTTCCATAAAATCAATTTGGCTTGGCATCTGAGTAAGCAACTCGTCGAGCATCTCTCGACGTAAGCCAAGACCTACCATGCCAAATTCATCTTGTTTTTTTACTACCATTTAAATCTCCACCAATAAAAAAGGGCCTATGCAGGCCCTGATTATGCATTGCGACTAATTTATACCAATCGTATTAAGTCGAGATTGGTATTGTCTCAATCAAAATTAGCTACGGCCACCACATTTACCTTCGCCGCATTTACCTTCTTTTTTAGCTTTTGCGTCTTTAGCATCACCGCCGCATTTGCCTTCGCCGCATTTACCTTCTTTTTTAGCTTTTGCGTCTTTAGCATCACCGCCACATTTGCCTTCGCCGCACTTGCCTTCTTTTTTAGCTTTAGCATCACCGCCGCATTTACCTTCGCCGCACTTGCCTTCTTTTTTAGCTTTAGCATCACCGCCGCACTTGCCTTCTTTTTTAGCTTTGTCGTCTTTGTTTTTTGCATCACCACCACATTTACCTTCGCCACATTTACCTTCGGTAGCGTCAACTTGGTAGCCCGTCACCATTTGTTGAAATTCAAACGGATTTGCTTGTACATCTGCAGAAATGAAACTGGTGCTGCCTACTACTACTGCGCCTAATGTTAACGCAATGGAATTCTTTTTAATTGTATTCATTTTATGACTCTCTCTAAACAAAGGGTGTTATACCCAAACCACCTCAAGATGCGAGCGTAGTTGGAATTAAAAGCGATTTAGACAAGGCATTGATTGCAAATAATAGTGGTTCTATTGTTAAAATCAATAACGCAGTATAAATCGCTTTTAAACCAACCCGCAGGGCGTTTCACAGGCACTTACTCTCATCGTTGTTACTTCTTAAAAGGGACTGCATTCTTGCAAAGTAACGCCTTGATATTAAGCACCTGTGAAACGCTGAATTCTGCATTTTAAGGTGGTTTGGATATATTAGTAGACCTCGCTACAAAAAATAATATTTCACTTGCCAACAAGTTTTTATATTATTTTTTTGCATTCACTGCAAAAGTCTCACAATTGACTACATTAACTATGGAAGTAAAGTCGGGATTTATCAATATTATATTTATAGCTATGCTGCATGGTTGGCATCTTGAGGTAGCTTAAGTATACAGGTAAACTACGCCTCCTTTTCAGTAGTATGAAGTGTCTCGATCATGAAATTAGTTTTAGCGCCTATGGAAGGGGTTGTCGATTTTAAAATGCGTCAGCTACTCACCGATATTGGTGGCTTTGATTTATGCGTAACTGAATTTGTACGTGTGGTAGATGCTTGCTTACCCGACAAAGTGTTTAATCGCTACTGCCCTGAATTGCAAAACAATGGCTTAACGCGTGCTGGCACACCCGTTCGCATCCAATTGCTTGGCCAAGTTGCGCACGCACTGGCAGAAAATGCGGTGAAAGTAATCGAACTCGGTTCTCATGGCGTTGACCTTAATTTTGGCTGCCCAGCTAAAACGGTCAACAAAAGTAAAGGCGGTGCCGTGCTATTAAAAGATCCTGAGCACATGTATGTAATCATTAAAGCAGTCCGTGACGCCGTACCAAGTGAACATCAAGTAAGCGCTAAAATTCGTTTAGGGTTTGATGATGACAGTAACAGCCAGGAAATTGTTGATGCCGTTGTCAGCGCCGGTGCCAATAGCATTGCTATTCACGCTCGTACAAAGCGAGACGGTTATAACCCGCCCGCTTATTGGGAAAAAATCCCACCGCTTATCAAAGATAAAGATATAGCCGTGGTGGCAAATGGCGAAATTTGGCAAGTAGAAGACGCGCTACTGTGCCAGCAACGCAGTGGCTGCACAGACTTAATGCTAGGCCGTGGTGCGCTCTCTCACCCAGATCTTGCACGAAAAATAAAAGCACATGTTAATGGTGAACAAGATGCAAGCCTGCAATGGGAACATATTCTGCATCATTTAATTAATTCAGCCATCCACCATGATCCCGCTAAAGATGAAAAATATTTTGCTTCTCGCACTAAGCAATGGTTGGGCTATTTAAAACGTCAATACTCTCAAGCTGATACTTTATTTGATGAGATCAGACGTTTAAAAATAAAAGAAGATGTAGCTGAGGTTTTGAAAAAATACGCAATTGCACCTTAACTTGATACACATCATGGTGCTTTTTGTTAATTAATGAATACTACAGCATTGCTCAACGAGGAAATAATCATGGTCAATGCTCAACACCACCTTCAGTTATTAAATACAGAACTGCTACAAGTAAGGCAAGCCTTGCTATTGCGACTCACAGAGTCAAATAACCTTATTCATCATGCATTGGTTGCAAGGTTACACAAACACAATCCTGAGCAGTGGTTAGAGCTACTACAAAAGCAACTTGGCACTGAATACCAAGATATCGTTTTACGTTTGGAGCAAGTTGAAGCTGCCATCTGCCAAATTGATATTGGCCAATACGGCTATTGCTGTGACTGTGAAGAAAAAATTGACCCGCAAAAACTGCTTATTGATCCTACAATCCAACGCTGTAGCAATTGCGAGTCTAATTTATAAAAGTATGTGCTTTATCACTTAAGGTGCAGTGATAAGTGTGGCAAACGCAAAACTGTAAGCCGGATAAAAAATGATATCTGTGACTAAATAATCAGCTTGTTGTGGGGTCATTTTTAGGCGTTTCAGTAAATTAACTTTCGCTTGTTGCACTGTCCAAGCATGGTAATGAATACCAAGATCGGTTTCCATCATCGCCAGCCAAAATATTCGCTCTGCATCGCTTAGCCCAGTTGCAGCTTGCTGGGCTGAGTCTCTAAGATTTTGGTAATTTTGCGCCCAGTCAAAACCCGTCGTTTGACTTTCAGACAGCGAAAAACGCTGCTCAAGTACTGAATGCTGATGATCAGTCGCTAAATTAAGCGGATAAGCTTGCTGCTTGCTCCCCTTCAATTGAGATTGCACTGCAACCAACCAATTAATAGGTGCTTGAGTCGCTCCTGAGAAGTAATTTAGTTTACTTTGATACCAAGGCCCACCATTAGATAAACCATGTAAACCAGCACTACCGCGTGGTGTATACGACGCTAAAAAAGCATTGAAATCGGTTAATGTGTGCTTAATAACTACTGGTAAGTCTTTGCGGGAAAGACTTTTTGATACTTGCGTTTGCAATGCATCAAGCTCGATAGAATTAAGTCTTAGTTTACTTTCTTTCGCTGCTACGAGCTGTTGCTGCGTAAAACTGATCCAACTAGCAATACCCGCTGCAATATCCTGATGCTGATTGTATTCAAGCATATTTTCGAGCACAGGAATATATACCGGCCAGCTGAAATAACGCTGTGGAAAACGCTCTGCAATGACGAGGTAGTCTAATAGCTGCTTATCACTTGCTGATAACTCCAGAGACTGCATCGCTTGGTATATTGTGTGGCGCTCTTTTAAATACGCATCACTAAACGGCCACTGTGACTCAGATATGCCAGTGCTTATAACATTACTTGTCGGTCTTAAAAACTGATTGAGAGAGTATAATGCCTGTTCGGCTTGCTCTTTAGATTGATACTGCTTATTTCCATCACTGCATGCGCTCAAAAAAAACGCACTGAGGCATACCCATATTAAGTTCTTTAGCATAAATTTAATCCAATAAAAAAAGCCCCAAAGGGGGCTTTTTATAAATTGCTATAGCAAATTAAAGTTAAATTTTAACACCGTTGCGAGCGGCTTTATCTTTAATAAATACAGACCAACCTTTAGCAAACTTACGTGTGCGTGGGTCATCCATTGCTTTAGTAATTGCAGCATAAGCTTGCTTATACTTTTCTTGATAGTAATAAGCTTCTGCTAAATCTGAATAAATAGTTCCTTGCTTATCAGAACCTAATTCAAGTGCCTTGTTCAAACGAACAACGGCTGCACTATAATTTTGCGATTGCAATAATAATGAACCTGCTTTGCGATAAAGCTCAGCATCATCATCAAATTTTGCCGCTTCTTCATAGTATTTAGCTGCTTTTTCAATATCTTTCGAGCGATGATAGTTACTCGCTACCGCGCTGATATTTTGTTTATTACGCTTAACAATCTTATCATTGATAGACTTCTCTAAAACCAATGCGGCTTTATAAGGAATTTCATTCAATGAATAGAAGTTAGACAAAACTTTATAATCAACTTCAGATTCAAAATAACCATTTTTGTAAG
Source organism: Pseudoalteromonas sp. KG3 (assembly GCF_030436385.1). Classification (NCBI taxonomy): domain Bacteria; kingdom Pseudomonadati; phylum Pseudomonadota; class Gammaproteobacteria; order Alteromonadales; family Pseudoalteromonadaceae; genus Pseudoalteromonas; species Pseudoalteromonas sp. KG3. The sequence continues at coordinate 3,912,348 of NZ_CP098523.1, read as the reverse complement.
CTACTTCCATCGTTGCAAGACCAGTTTTATAGTCTTCCGTCTGAAGGTAGTATTTACCTAAGCTTACCCATGCTTTTTTATCATCAGGCCAGATACGAACAATTTCTTCACCAACTTTAACCATATTTTTATAGTCTTTAAGTTCAAAGTAAGAACCTAATTTAAGTTGGTAAGGGCCTTTATTAGGCTCTTTTTGAAGTTTAATTGCTTTATCAGCAGGTGAAAAAACATCTTTGAACTTTTCTAACTGGTAATTCGCTTGGGCTATACGCGTATAAACCGTCGCGTCTTCTTCACCAGTAAAATCCATCCATGCAATGTAAGCTTCTTTGGCTTTTGCAAACTGTTCAGTACCAGCATACATATCGCCTAATGTTTTTAAGCTTTGCTCTTGATCAGCAAAATTTAAAACATCAGGAGCAACAGCTAATTGTAGGTGTTTAATCGCAGTTTTATACTGCTCTTTTTGACCATACATGCTACCTAAATAGCGATTAACAGTTGCTTTGTCGAAATCATCAGAAGGATCTAACTCTTTCAACATCGCGATAGCTTCATCAAGCTTGTCTTCGTTATACAAGTCGAACGCTTTGATAACCTTTTTACCAACGCGCTCTCCCATCACTCTCGTCTTTGCTTTTTTACGCTCTTCAATCTTTGCGTAATCCGGCGCAGCCAGAGCAGATGCAGTAAATACTGCACCTGAGAAAGACATAAGTACCGCAAGTGCTGTTACTTTAGATAAATTTCTCATTACTTGCCTCCTTAGTTGCCTTGGTTAATTTTAAAGTCTAGCTGAACTTGTAAACCAACTTGCTTTTGTGGCTTACCGTCAATGATCTTAGGACGGTATTTCCACTTGCTCAAGGCACGCTTAGCTTCTCTATCGAAAATACGTTTAGGATCTGCGTCAATAACTTCAACGTCAGTTACGCCACCTAACTCATCGATTGAGAATGAAAGTTGAACCCAACCTTCTTTACCATCACGTGCTGCTTGTGTTGGGTATTTTGGTTCAATACGAACGATAGGTGTCGCATCACCATCTCGTCCGAATGCCCCTGGACCACTTAGACCACCTGCCGAACTTCCCACATCGATGCTGCCCATATTAAATGACATTGCACCTGGATTTGGGTTGTTATTTTCCGGCTGTGGCGGCTGCGGTTTAGGCGGCTGCTTAGGCGGTGGAGGCGGCGGAGGCGGTACACGCTTCCGTTCCTGCACCTTAGATTCAGGCGGATTCGTCATAATTTCGACTATGATCTGCTCTTTTTGTTCCGTATTACGGTCAGCCCCACCAGAGATGAGGAAGGCCATGAAGTAGAACAAGCCGAAAGTAACTGCCCCACCTGCAATCAGTGAAAACAGAAAACGAATCATTACTGATCTCCAGCTATTGAAATTCTCAGGTTATCACCCGTCGCTTTGATCTGGTCCATAACTTTAACCACTACGCCGTGTTTTGCTTCTTTATCAGCTTGCAAAATTACAACTTCAGTAGGTTGTTCTGCTAATAAGCTTTCAATTTTTGCTGAAACACGTTCAACATCAACTTGTTGCTTATCAATCCAGATCTCGCCGTTGTCACGAATTGCAATAAAAATGTTAGCATTTTTTTGCTTCGTAGCTTGGGCCGCTTTTGGTTTATTGACCTCGATACCAGCCTCTTTAACGAACGATGTAGTTACGATAAAGAAAATAAGCATGATAAATACGATGTCAAGCATCGGTGTCATATCTACCGCTGCTTCTTCTTCTTCACGAAAACGTTGTTTACGTGCCATATTTAATTCTCTCTCTAGTGATGAGGCATGCTATCTACAAGTTTGGCTTTCACCATTCTCGCTCTTGCCTCAAGGCGTGAGCTAAAGAAAACTCCAGATAATGCCGCAACCATTCCAGCCATTGTTGGGATTGTTGCCATTGAAATACCTGATGCCATTAAACGTGCATTACCTGTACCTTGGCTGGCCATGGTTTCGAAAACCGCGATCATGCCTGTTACTGTACCAAGTAAGCCGATTAAAGGACAAACAGCTACTAATGTTTTAATCAACAACATACGCTGATCTAATTTTTCAGACGCTTCAGAAATCCATGCTTCACGGATTCTGTGTGCGTACCAAGACGTAGTGTCTTGGCGGGCATCCCACTTTGCTACAATTTCCTTCGACATACGAGGAAACTCAGAAAGTAAGAACCAATAGCGCTCAATCATTAAAACCCACATCAGAAAGAGTGCTATCGCGACCACGTATAAAACCTGGCCGCCTGTGCCAACAAAATCCCTGATAGATTCCCAGATCTCCATCAGGACTAGCATTAGGCTTTCTCCTTCTCCGCGTGAGTCGCAACGATACCCGCGCTTTGCTCATCAAGGATGTGTAATACCGACTTACTACGACCCGCAACAACAGCGTGAAGAAGGATAAGTGGTAATGCAGCAATTAGACCTAGCGCAGTAGTTACAAGTGCTAGAGAGATGTTACCTGCCATGATCTTCGGATCACCTGTACCGAACAATGTGATTGTTTGGAACGTTAAGATCATACCGATTACCGTACCTAGTAGACCAAGTAGTGGCGCGATTGCAGCAAGAATTTTAATGATGTTGATACCAGCTTCGATGCGTGGCGTTTCACGAAGAATCGCTTCATCTAGTTTAAGCTCAAGGTTTTCAACGTCTTGGTTCTTGTTGTCATGGTACACTTTAAGAATACGACCCAATGGGTTATTTGTATTCGGTGTAGCAACATTTTTAAGCTGGCTCTTAATCTTACTAGTAGTAAGTGTAAGGTCAACAAAACGAACTGCAGTGATCAACATACCTAAAGCTAATAACGCAGTGATGATATAACCAACTACGCCACCTTGGTGGAAGTATTCTTCAAGCGTCGCTTTTTGTGTATTGATACGTAAGATAGCACCACGTGTTGGATCCACGTATACGCCTGCATAGTTATCAGCAGAAGTATTTGCTAAATCATCAATACCAGCAAGGATATAGCTATCAGGTTGCTTACCTAGCGGCTGGATTGATTTAGTTTCAGGTGAGTAAATTAAGTAGCCATCGTCTGTAACTAAGTTGAAGTTACCGATACGCGTTACTTTCTTCACAGTCGGGTTACCGTCAAGACCTGCAACTTCAGTTTCAAACGTTGAAACTTTTGCTGACTCAGTCATTTCAGTTTGTAGTGAAATCCAAAGTTCTTCAAGTTCACGAACTGTTGGTAGTTCTTTAGCTGCTGCTAATGAACGTAAGATTTCAGCACGACCTGGCTTTTCAGCAGAAACAAGTGATGCTTCGATTGAACCGATTGCATCTTGTGCTGCACGACGTACAACACCAAACATCTCACCTAAAGTACCTTGTGCACTTTGTAGAGCTGCTTCTTTCTCAGCTAAAGTAGTTTCATTTTGTGCATATTGCTTTGTTAAGCTATCACCACGTGCTTTTTCAGCAGCTAATTGGCTTTTCGCTTTATTAAGTAACGCTTGCTTATCAGCACGATCTGATAAGAACTCTTGCTCACGTTGCTTATTGATTTTGCCTTCAGAGATACGCTCTTGCTTTACTTGCTCAAGGATTTTATCTAAAGCATCTGTATTTGCATGTGCATTCAGCGCGGTACCTGCAGAAACAGATAGTACTGCTGCAACAGCAAAACCTTTAAATAGTTTCTTCATTATTGATTACTCCGCGCCAAAGATTGGTAGTTTAACAAGTTCTAATGTCGCTTGCTTACGCGCCATACGAATAACTTCTTTAACAGGTTTTAGGTATTCATCACCTAATTCTTTCCACTGTTTAGTATTGTTATCCCATACCCATGCGTGCTTTAAGTCAAACGATTGAGCAACGTAAGTGATGCGACCAAGTTGGCCGAAATCAACGTTAATGCTCTTACCATCAATTTCTAAAGTACCTTGAGAAGCAGCAACTAAAGAGCTATAAGCAGCTTCAATTGTGTAAGCTTCTAATACTTGACGGAATTTCTCTGAAGTCGTTACAGAAGAAGAAACCATTGTTTCACGTAATCTTTCAACACGCGCCAAACGATTGTCACTGTTAAACGGAACGTCCGCTTTGATGAATTGCTCGAGCGTATCGATCATGCGATACATCAAAGGCACAACGTTTTGTTTTGTGTTGTCGATCGTAGCGATTTGACGGTCAAACGATTCGATTTGCGCGTTTTGGTCAGCGACCAAACGAGCAACGTGATCGTTGTATACTTTCAAAAGCTCAGATTCATCAACAACGCTACGGTACTCAGCTAATAGCTCTTGAGTTTGACCATATACGTTGTCAATTTTAGTTTGAGACTTAACCGCAGCCGTTTGAATTTGTAGACCTGCTTTTTGCACGTCATTCAAAGGATCTGCAATCACATTGCTGCTTGCGAATGCAAACGCGCCAACCAACGCAGTTGCTACAAGACTCTTTCTGATTTTAACAGACATAGTTCCCAACCAATTAAGTAATGTTACTTTTATAATTTAATTACCTCCCGAAGGAGACAACCCTGATATCTTTTAATAGATATCAACCCTCCAATAATGCTAAATGCAATGCACGCTGTCAACTTGATGTTTGGAATTAGCAGGAAATAAATTAATTCAATCACTACAAACTAAAACACACAAAACAAAGGATTAACATTAATGCAACAGCGCCGAATTTTCATCTCGTGCAAAGCCGCTAACTACAGCTGTTTTATTTATTCTCGTGAAAGACAAAACATAAATGTAACATTTTATGTGTAATCTAGGAGGGTTAAAAAAGTTAATAATAATTTCAAATAAGCGTAATCATTCAGTAAAAAAGCCTTTTTATGCAGGTGAAGCTAGTGATGTTGGTGTAAAACACACACTCTTTGGACCGTTTACAGGAGCGAGCACCTACTTTTTACACCTAAATTTTACACTGCGGCTACTTCGGCTAGCTTAGCGAGCGAGATCACAGAGTCTACTTCTAATTTTTCAAAGATTTTAGTTTTATAAGTACTCACTGTTTTATTACTAATAAAAAGTTTTTCTCCGATTTGTTTATTTGATAATCCTTCGACCAAATACCCCATGACGGTGAACTCACGCTCAGTTAAAATTTGATCAAGATCTTTTTTATTATACCCCCCCATCGTGCGGAAAATATACCTGTCCACGTAAAACTAATTCTATCGCTAAGCTGATATTCTCTAAACTTTCAGATTTATTGATAACACCTTGAGCACCTAGTTTTGCCGCAATGCGGATCAAATGATTAGCGTGTTTAGCTGACAAAAATAGTACCTTGCCATTATATCCGTTTAATAATGCACGCCTATACAAGCTAAAACCATCGGTATTACCTAGTTCAATATCTAAAATAAGAAGCTCAATACGATGCAACCGGAGAAAAGCTAATGCAGCCTTTGGCTCACTGACAAAAAAAGTATCTGCTATCAGAGGAGATTCTTTCAACGTTGCTGTTATCGTAGCACCAACCAAAGGGTGATCATCAACAATTAACACATTCTTTCTAATACACATTGAATAGGTAAACCTTTTACACTCTTTAGTTAACTACAACGACTCATTTTCTAAAACTAAACTAGTCTTGACCTTAGAATTCTACTGATTAATTCTGCTCAGAACCTAGCATTTAAATATTAATAAAAATAAGTATGTACTTTTTTACATGGCAGTAGAACGGCTTTTGCAGCAAATCTATTCAGCGCGTTAAACAAAGAATGACGACACAATTAACTGCATTAATACAGGCTTAAGGGCAGGTTTGCGCAAAGTAAGGGTTATACCAATCGACTTAAATATTCTAGTTACTGCTTTGACAGATGAAAACCAGGGTCTAAAAATGTGACTTTTTAAGTTTAAATAGCACGGCAAGATCATTATAAATTGAACTTATAGAATATGTAGTGATCAGATCAAGGCATAATAATCACCTTGGTCACGTAAAATATGAGCGCTACTTTTCTGAAACACTTTAATTCAATTACCGATCCTCGCATTGAACGCTGTAAAAAGCATGAGCTTATCGATATTCTCCTTTTAGCCATTAGTGCAGTAATCTCCGGTGCACAAGGATGGGAGGATATTGAAGACTTTGGGCATCTAAAACTTGATTGGTTAAAAAGATATGGCGCTTTCAACGCGGGTATTCCAAGACACGACACCATAGCCCGTGTCATTTGTCGGTTAAAATCAGATGAAATAGAGCATGCATTTCAATCTTGGATATCTTCACTTATTGAAACCACGGGTGCTGATATTATTGCTATGGATGGAAAAACTGCACGTCGTTCATTTACAACCAAAGATAGAAAAAGTGCTTTACATACCGTCAGTGCATGGAGCTGCCAACACCAGTTAGTTTTAGGGCAAACAGCCGTTGATAGCAAAACAAATGAAATCACAGCCATACCTGAGTTACTCACCATGCTAGATATTGAAAATAGCATCATTACACTTGATGCTATGGGCTGCCAGCAAGAAATAGCGAAACAAATAATTAAACAAAAAGCTGATTATATCCTAGCGCTCAAAGGTAACCATTCAGGTATGCAGAGTGAATTAGAAGCTTGGTGGCACAAGAGTGAGCGCGAAGGATTGACCAATAGCAACTATGATAAACATACCGAAATAAGCTCAGGGCATGGGCGCATTGAAACAAGGGTTTGTCAGCAATTGCTTATTGATAAAAGCTGGTTAGATAAAATCTACCAATGGTCTGGCTTAAAGAGTGTTATTCAAGTAACCGCTGAGGTTCACGATAAATCATCAGGTACAGACACGATAGAAACGCGTTGGTATATTAGTTCGTTAGCGTTAGGTGCGGAGCAAGCACTTAATGCGGTACGAAGCCACTGGCAGGTTGAAAGTATGCATTGGATGTTGGATATGAACTTTAGGGAAGATGAATCAAGAATCCGTAAGAAGCAAGGACCCCTTGTTTTTAACGTAATGAGAAAAATAGCCATGGCGTTATTTAAACAAGATACAACTAAAACAGCCAGTATGGCGAGAAAAAAGAAAATGGCAGGGCTAGACGATGATTATCGCTCAACCCTGTTAGAATCTGGGATTAAAATGCGCTAGCCGTGGTTTAAATAGCGTAATGGAGTATTAATTGCAAAGATACAGGTATTTAGAAAAACAATAACAAAGGGAAGGTTTACGTAAGTAGGTATTACAAAAAATAAGGAGGGAATTATGGTGAAACAGAGTCCTGTTTCACCAAGTTGAACCTAGGTTCACATAATAAAAATTATGCTAGTTCTACGTTCTCAGCTTCAGGGCCTTTTTGACCTTGCTTGATGCTGAAAGTCACTTGCTGACCTTCGCTTAGAGTGCGAAAACCTGAGCCAGTGATAGCGCTGAAATGTACGAATACGTCAGGGCCATTTTCTTGTTCAATAAAACCGAAACCTTTAGCTTCGTTGAAGAACTTAACTTTACCAGTAGTTGACATACTATATTTTCCTGTAAGTCAAAATTTAAAATTCAGCCAGTAATTGGCTATATCCTCCCTGAGTGAATGCCCAAAAATCCTTTGGGTAAAGTACAGGAAGAAATAATTGACCAAAACAGGTAACCATAAACGCCGCACATTAACCGAAAATTCTATACGCAAAAACTCAAAGCAAGTTAAGGTTAACATAATAAAATCGTTTTAGCTCTATTAATTCAGAATTATTTTAAACAGGCTTTAATTGCTGATTTTACACGCTATAGCAACACAGATTAGCGCTAGAAAGGCGATTAAAATACTCTTTTAATCGCCAAGGTAAGTTAAATCGTTACTTCACTTGCCAATCAATAATTGATTCCGCTTTGATAGGCACGACATGATCATCACCTAGTGGGTAGTTTGCAGGCACTGTCCAAGGCTGCTTCACTAAGGTTACAGTATCTGTATTTCTTGGTAAGCCATAGAAATCAGCACCATAATGACTAGCAAAGCCTTCTAATTTATCTAATGCACCAGCGTCTTCAAACGCTTCAGCGTAAAGCTCAAGTGCCGCATGAGCTGTATAAGCGCCGGCACAGCCACAAGCAGCTTCTTTTTTATCTTTATAGTGTGGCGCAGAGTCTGTACCTAAAAAGAACTTGTTACTGCCACTGGTAGCCGCTTCAATGAGTGCGTGTTGATGAGTATTACGCTTTAATATCGGTAGACAGTAATAATGAGGGCGAATACCACCAGCCAACATATGATTTCGATTATAAAGTAAATGATGGGCGGTGATCGTAGCTGCGACATTGTCAGAGGCGTTATTTACAAAATCAACCGCATCTTTGGTTGTAATATGTTCAAGAACAATTTTTAAGTCAGGGAAATCTTTTACGACATCCACTAAAATTGTTTCTAAAAAGACTTTTTCACGATCAAATATATCAATCGATGAATCTGTTACTTCACCATGGATCAGCAATAACATACCGACTTCTTGCATCGCTTTTAGCACCGGGTAAATCTTTTTGATTGATGTTACACCTGAGTCAGAGTTGGTAGTTGCACCTGCTGGATATACTTTAGCGGCAACAATTTTACCTGTAGCATGGGCTTTTTTAATTTCATCTGCGCTCGTGTTATCCGTTAAATAAAGTACCATGAGTGGCTCAAAGTTACCTTGTGGTCCAACGGCCATGATCCGGTCTCGATACGCTAACGCGGTTTCAGTGCACGTTGCCGGAGGAACTAAGTTTGGCATAATAATCGCGCGCCCCATATAACGGCTAATATCCCGAACTGTATCTTTTAATTGATTTCCATCACGTAAATGAACATGCCAGTCATCTGGGCGAGTGATCGTTAAGGTTGTTTGAGTATTGGAGGCTTGATTTGTCATTACTTGTTTCCACGGCTGAATTTAATTGATCATATGCATATGGCATAGCCGAGTAAAGATTTTATTGCTGTTTTTACTGTTGAATATTGGTAATGCATCGCTGCATCAGTGGCTTGACGTGCGCTTGCGTTTACAGCTAAGCATCTAAAATTTTTAATTTTTCTTTGTTTGTAAGTTAACAATCCGTTAATGTGGATGTATATTAACGACAAATATACGGTATATTCACGCGTGCCATATGCAGAATAAAATAGATTTATCATCAGCGCTTGATGTTAAAACCGAACAACTGAGTATTATTAATCAGTTTTCATCAAGCTTATTGCAACTCGATAAACTCGATGAATTGTTCGACTATGTCACTACTGAAGTCGTTAAACGCTTAGGCTTTGTTGATTGCGTTATTTATATCGCTGATAACAGTGGCACCGTACTGCATGAAGTCGCATCAATGGGTGTTTCCCATGCTAATAGTGACTATGCAATTGCACAAAAAACCATTGCATTTAATCAAGGTATTACAGGCTATGTAGCTTCAACAGGTCGCGCTGTAATTATAGGTGATGTGAGTACTGATAGCCGCTATATTGCAGATGTGCGCCCTGCAATGTCTGAACTGTGTGTCCCCCTAGTATACAAACAACAGGTTTTAGGTGTTATTGACTGTGAACACCCAGTACGCAACTATTTTACCGATGCTCACTTAGAGATTTTAACGACCGTCGCGCATTTACTTAGCGCAAAAATAAATCAGGTCAACACCGTTGAAAACTTACAGCAAACAGTTAGCCAATTAAATAGCGCGCAAAAGCTGGAAGGCACCTTATTACAAATAGCTAATTTAACCTATCAAGCCAATGATTTAGATGCTTTTTTAGAATCATTGCACAACATTATGACCAACTTACTGCGTGCTGATAACTTTTTGGTCGGTTTATACAACAAAAATATCGATATCCTTGATATTGTTTATATTGTTGAAGAAGGGGTACGTTCGAATGCTCATAAAAAAATATCCAAAGAACAACTAAAAAATACCGCCTCCTATTATTTACTAAATTTAGAGCAATCACTGCTTTTAAATAAGCAAGAATACCAACAACATATCGCAGCCGGTCATTTTAAAATGGTGGGCCGCCAATCTGAGTCTTGGCTAGGTGTGCCATTTAGAGTGAGTGATCATATGAGTGGCGTGATTGTGGTACAAAGTTACGATAAAACACATCATTACAACGATCATGACCGTGCCCGACTCACCTACGTTAGCCGTCAAATTAGCATGGCAATTGACCGACAATTGTCTCGCCAAGCACTTGAGCACCGTGCTTTACACGACGAGTTAACAGGCCTTGCAAATCGTTCGTTACTGATTGACCGAATAAAACACGGCATTTTACGCCTTACGCGTACATCTAAAGGATGCTATCACGCGCTGTTGTATTTAGATTTTGACCGTTTTAAAAGTATCAATGATTCACTAGGGCATGAGGTGGGCGATCACTTTCTGATTGCTATCTGTAAGTCAATTCAAGGCACTATTCGTAATACTGACACATTTGCACGACTTGGTGGCGACGAGTTTGCTATTTTTATGGAGAACATTACCCATAAAAACCAAGTCAACGATGCCCTAAAACGCATTAAAAATGCGCTTGAAGCACCGCTCAATATTGATGGCCATTTGTTACAAGCATCTACCAGTATTGGCGTGGCATTTTGTGAAAACGAAAACGATAAAGCCTATCAACTGTTGCAGCATGCTGACGCTGCTATGTACGAAGCTAAATCAACAGGCCGTGGACAAGTAAAATTTTTTAACAATACCATGCGCAAAAAGCTAAAAAGCCATGCTGATATCGAGAATGATTTACAACATGGTATTGAGCACGATGAATTTGAGCTTTACTTTCAACCTATTTTTGGCATCCAGAATTGTGAAGTGGTCGGTTTTGAAGCCCTTGTACGCTGGCATCACCCGAGTAAAGGCTTTGTAGCGCCAAATGACTTTATTCCAGTTGCAGAAAGCACTGGGCAAATTATTAACCTTGATTTGCATTTGTTAGAGCTTGCAGCAAAACAAATAGCGGCTTGGCAACAGCAAGGTAAACGGTTTTTGCGGATCACCGTAAATGTCTCGTCCAGACACTTTGCAAGTGTTGATTTCATCTCACAGATCCACGCGATTTATAACAAATATGCGCTCGAGTTAGGCTCATTATGTTTGGAGATCACTGAATCTGGCCTAATCGAAAATTTAGAGTTAGCGACCAAGATAATTGAAGGTTTAGCACCATTGAAAGTAAAGTTATGTTTAGATGACTTTGGTACAGGCTACTCTTCTTTAGGCTATTTACATCAACTACCCATTCATGTGTTAAAAATTGATAAAAGCTTTATCGATCATTTAAAAGATACCGTCACGCCATTGGTTGATGCCATTTTATCACTCGCTTCATCGCTTAAATTAGACGTGGTCGCAGAAGGAATTGAAACCCAAGAGCAATTAAGTATCTTGCAGCAAACGCAATGTGATTTTGGTCAAGGATTCTTAAAAGCCAAACCAATGCCTGCAGCGCAAGCTATCTTATTGATTGATCAACCGCTTTAACGTTTGTATAAAAAAGGCCCTGCGGTGCAGGGCCTTAAACTAGAGTTAATATTTTCCTCTAGCCAACTAACCAATGCGCCATCAGGGCAATAACAGGTAGTGTTATCAAGGTTCTAAGAATGAATATTATGAATAACTCAAAAATATTCACTGGAATTTTGCTGCCCAATAATAACGCGCCAACTTCAGACATATAAATCAACTGGGTTACACTCATTGCAGCAATGATAAAACGCGTTACATCACTTTCAATTGTACCCGCAGCTAAAATTGACGGGATAAACATATCAGCAAAGCCAACCATAATCGTTTGCGCGGCGGCTTCTGCTTCAGGGATTTGTAATAGCTCTAAAAACGGAATGAACGGCTTGCCTAAATAAGCAAATATTGGCGTGTATTCAGCAATAACTAATGCAAACGTGCCCACCGCCATCACAATGGGTAATACCGCAAACACCATGTCTAAGGCGTTGTGAACGCCTTCTTTCAAGGTACCTACAAAGCCCGGTGAATGCTTAGCTTTATTTAGCGCTACATGCAAAGCATGGGTTAATATATTTTTGTCATGTGGCACGCGCTCTTTATGAGGATCAGGTTGGCTGCCATCAATATACACATCTTTTTTAAAACTTAATGGCGGAATGCGCGGCACAATCAATGCAGCAACAACCCCAGCTAAACACACCGTTAAATAAAACGGCGCAAATAACTTCTCCAGCCCTACCTGCCCTAATACCACTAAACAAAACGTAATTGATACTGCTGAAAAGGTAGTACCAATAATCGCGGCTTCACGCTGGGTATAATGCTTTTCTTCGTATTGCCGTGCAGTCATTAAAATACCCACACTGCCATCACCTAACCATGACGTGGCGCAATCAACCGCACTTCGCCCTGGCACACCAAACAGCGGACGCATCACTTTAGTTAACAATGTTCCCACTAATTCAAGTAAGCCAAAATTCAACAGCAAAGGCAGTAACAAACCCGCTAAAATAAACACTGAAAATAAAACGGGCAGCAAATCTTTTAATACTAAGCCACCGGTATTTTCTGAAGTGATACCAGTGAAAATAGGTTGTAATACGCCCGGCAGTGCTGAATTTAAATCTGGGTTATTAAGGCTTAAAACCGTAAGAATAATAAACGCCATACCAAATAAGCGGATCACAACCCATAGCCAGTGCACATCAAATAGGTGCTTTAAAATAGCGGATTTCATTAATGTCGCTGGTTTAAATAGTTTCATCACTAAAGACAAAACACCTGTGGTACAAATGATAACGGTGATCAACAGATCAATATAGGATGCAACTGCCGTTTTTACAGCTTTAGCCATAACGGCAATCGGGATAGTCATCGCTCCATCCATTGGTACTGGAGTCATGAACAAGAATACACCGATCAGGGACGGAATGATAAAAGTTAACCATACCTTTAAGTCAAACTGCTCGGCAGAGGAAGTTAGATTAGACATTGTTTTCAACCTGTAGAAACCACAAAAAGAGCAAAAGCTCTTTTTGTGGTGTTATTATTATTTATTATTAAATTTTAATACCGCGTTGACGCAAAGCATTTTCTAATGCTTGTTGTAAATCATTCATGGTACCCGGCTCTAAGGTTGTGCCTTCGTCATCCATCCAGGTCAAGCTCGTACCGCCATCTTTAGTACGACTGACTAATATTTGATATTGACCCTCTTCAATAGGTAACTCAGCAAGTTCTTCGCCCCAAATTGAATCCCATACACTTGATTCTGGTTTGTTGTAATCAGCCGTGATCAAGCCGCGCTCTTGGTCAATTTCAACAATAGTAAACGATAAACGCTCTAAAAATCCTGAAAAACGATCAAATATTACAAAGTAATCTTGCTCGGTTACTAATGCCGCATTACCTTTATTATCAAAGCCCATTTCCAACGAAATAATGCCTTGTTGTTTACGTATTTCAACTTCAAGTTGACGGTAGCGATAATCAAATTCTGCTACAATTTGGTTTAATGCACGCACTTCTAACTGCTGTTGTAGTATAGGTGTCAGTGGCACATCTTTACTTTCGTATTCAGCTAACTTAGCACTTAACGAAGCTGTACGCTGATGCGATTTTTCTTCAATAGAAAAAATAAAGCGTTGCTGAGAAACTTCATCTTCGCTATCCCATAACCAACCTTCTTCTGGTTTGATAATGGCATACCAATCTGTTTCAATTGAACCTAACAGCTTGTCTTGTTTTATTGGCTTTGTTTGATGTTCGGCTAACACAGCCTGAACTGAGTCCCAAATAAATTCATCTAAATCGGCAATGCCATCGTTTTTATCAAAATAAACACGTGCTTGCTTATCACCTTCTTCAACCCAACTGCCTTTTGCAACCGTTAATACTTGTGCTGGCGGACGGTAATTTGTTGAATCAGGGTTATTATCATACTCCGCCACTTCCATCTTATAGATAGGATCTTGAGCTGGCTGCGCCAATTGCCCAGGCACTTGTACCGGCTCACCGGCACGGTAATTACGTTTATGATGCGCTTCGTCAGTGAACACACCACATCCTGACAAGCTAACCAACACGCTTACAGCAAGCGCTTTTGGGATCCAATACTGCACAGATAATTCTCCTTAGCATACCCTTAATTGTTTTAACAAATATATGAGTGGGTTATGCCGATTTGGTTCAGTGTAAAGTCAATATTAACTTTACGTATCTTGTTTTTATGCAAAACCCGTTACTTTGGGATACGGCTTAACAGCAATGCTAGCCAGTTAATATGCAAAATTTTAGCTATGGTACTTTCCCATGCCACTAAAAACAAGAAACACCGTGCTTTAATAACAGCTTAATTAGCTCGCTCTGTAGTTTAGCGATTGTTTTGTGTTAAACTTCGCCGCCGTGTGGTGGTAATTGCCGGCTTAGCTTACTCTGATTGTTATTAATAATATAACCTAGGTACTTGAATTCATGACTACTTTTTCAAATCATCAGATCGTTTTAACTGCCATTGGCGATGATCGCCCTGGTATTGTCAGTGAATTAACCCAATTAGTCAGTGACTGTCACTGTAATATTATTGATAGCCGCATTGCCATCTTAGGTAATGAATTTACCTTTATTATGTTGCTATCGGGCGATATGTCGGCAATTAGCCGTATTGAACACACCCTGCCCCTCAAAGGCATGGAGCTAGGTTTACTCACTATGATGAAGCGCACCGCCAGTCATACTCAAAGTGAATTTTGTGCCGGTTACACCCTTGAATACACAGGCATCGACACCCCTGGCACGTTAAGTAAAGTAACGCGCTTTTTTGCCGACAAACATATCAGTATATGTTCTTTAAAGTCAGATACCTATGACGAAGATGAAGACACCATAATGCGCTGTGAACTGGAATTTAACATTCCAGTAGAGGTTGACATTGACAGCTTTAAAGTCCAATTTGAAGACCTTTCACGTACTCTTAATGTCGATTATATATTTCGACGCATTCGCTAAGGAGCAAAGCATGAACACCATTAATCCATTACAAGCCGGCGATAAAGCCCCTGCTTTTAGTTTACAAAACCAAGATGGCGAAACAATCGTCCTTGCAGAGCTATTAAAAGAGCAGCAAGTATTAGTGTACTTTTATCCAAAAGCCTCAACACCAGGCTGCACAGTACAAGCTGAAAACCTCCGCGACGAAAAAGACGTATTAGCCCAGCTTAACACTCGCGTAGTGGGTATCAGCCCTGATCCAGTAAAAAAATTAAAGAACTTTGAAACCAAAAAAGAACTTAACTTTGATTTACTCTCAGACGAAGATCATGACATTGCTGAAGCGTTTGGCGTATGGGGCTACAAAAAATTTATGGGCAAAGAATACGACGGCATCCATCGTTTAAGCTTCTTAATTGGCCAAGACGGCACCATAAAGCACTTTTTCGATAAATTTAAAACCAAAGATCATCATCAAGTGGTACTAGATTATTTGACTAAAGATTAAGCCGTAAGCCGTAAGCCTGTCTCTTGATCACAAGTCGAGTTCCTTCATAAAAGCATAGGACTCGACTAAAAATACCAACTTCACCCAGCCATCCCACATGGCTTTTGTGCCAACACGCCCTGTTCGTTTACTATCGTGCCAACCTCCCAATTTGGCTATCGCATAATATGCCCACTTTAACGACGGGGCTTTCTTCGGCAGTGCAGCCTGCTGATTTGTCGCTTTAAAGAGTAATTTCCAACTTAATGTGTCTAAATAGACTTCGCAGCTGATTTTTTCTGCTTCTTCTCTATTTTGAGCAAGCTCCCTTAATTGCAAAAGTCTGACCGCTATAAATGCCTCTATTACTGCTGCCTTTTTTAAATTATCTAAGTGTTGCATGCGTAACTTTTCAACTTCTGTTCCTTCCGTTTTCCAAATCTTATGGAACTCTTCTATGCGCCACCTTAACTCGTAATAACGCGCTATTTTTCTTGCTTCTACTGCATTTGTAACCGACTCTGTTGTATACAGTAACCACTGTAATTTATTCTTGTTGTCGTTATTTTGTTCCGTGCATACCACGAGGGTCAGCGGGGCTTCTTTTTCACCTTTTGCTCTTTGTGGTTTTTTCAATTTAATCGATGTAAAGCTTACATCTATATGGGCTGTTCGTGCTTTTCTCCCGCCTCTTTGTTGAATATCTATTTCATACTGACCTGCGGGAGTGAGTGTCGGTAAAATATCTTCTAATTTATGATATTCACCTACAAGACGACGATTGTCTTTTGCTCTGACAATAAAGCGGTGTTCATTTTGTATTTGGTAATCAAGGTATTCATACATGTCCGCTTCGCGGTCACATACGTCTATTACATTACTTAAATCACCAAGGCGCTCTTTAACTTCTTCAACATTATTTTGCCATTTGTAGCTTTCTTTTAGCTCTCTATCACGGCATTGCAGCGTATTTTGTTTACCCGTTTGTTTCTTCTCTCTATACCAGTAATGTTGGTATGCAAGCCCTATTGCTTTTTCTTCATTTGCATCGAGCATCAGTGTTGAGTGAGCGTATAAAGTGCGACCTTTAGAGCTGCGCTTTTCATCAGATGCCGAATTGACCTCACCTAATTCATCACATACTGAATGTTTATAGCTCAGCCCTGTTGTATCTTGAAGAGCAAGCACGAGTGGTCGCTCTTTAACGATGGTGTCAGTATGCGCAAACCCAGCTTGCGCAATGTCATCAGCAGAAATATTATCGTTACGGATAAAGCGATATGCGCCTTCAATACTTGCAGGGTCTGGACAAGATGACATTAAGGACTTACCGGCATTACTTGCCAAAGAAGCGGCTATCTTTACAAGGCGTTTAGTGCGGCGAGGATCGTTAAGCTTAGCTTTACTGAAAATAAGTTGCGCCCATTCGAGAGATTCATTGCTTACCATATTCATGACCTATTTTTTTTGTATATTAGATCATGAATATAAGAAAATAGAAACTTCTGTATAAGAGACAGGCCGTAAGCCGTAAGCCGTAAGCCGTAAGCCGTAAGCCGTAAAAATATACAAAAGCGTTGCCAATGTGCAACGCTTTTTTGGTTGGCAGGATAAAAATCACATCCGTCAATTTGTCTCAATTGGCATTCACAGAACCTAATGGACGCAGGACTCGTGATATTAAGTCACGCTATTATGAATCTATTTATAACCTGAACGTGCCATATCTATCTGTAGTCTCTGGACTTCACCTTATATAACCTTACACTTTTACAAAACTAGCATTTCTAAAATATTGTTGGGCCAAATTTACAATATTGTTACATGTCTGTTTTGGCAACCAAATATCTATCGCATGACCGCTTTGAGTAAATAAGCTAATACAACTATCAGCTATTTGAACTTTCGTAATATCTGATTTAATAACCACTTTAGATGAAAAGCCATAGCAACGAGATAGTATGGTTGTATTAACTATAACCCTATCCCCATCTTCTATTAATGCTTTGTGGGAACTAGATAAGTTCACTCTATGTTCTATAAACCAAATAACTATGAAAGCTATAATTATATAAATATACATTGATTCGATTATCATACTCCTTGAAAGCGCTAATGAGCCTGTAGAATAACCCGTTTTTAATTTATTTTTATTGATGCATCAACCATAGCCGAGTTCCTATTTTGATTCAATCGGTTACTTCTATTTCAAATGAAATATAAAAAAGATTTACTGTTGTTTCAATTGGCATTTTGGAAGGTATTACAGGTGTTTGAGTGGCTTATTTAAGGAAAAAGGGCTTTTTCCTTAAATAGTGCATCGTTAATTACGGTTTTTCTATATTATTAACCCAACAAGTAAGTTTAAATTTTTACACACGCAAAAATCACATTGCCAGATTTTTCGCCCCATGGGGTTATTTTTTCGTAGTCGTGTTCAAACACATGTACTTCAAAATAAGGTTTTAAGAGTTCTTTAAGCTGGGTAATACTAACAGCGACCATACGGTGCTCGTCGTGCCATATGAGTGTTTCATCTGACGTTGCTTTTTCAATATTGAGTTTTAATGACTGTTGTTCGCCTGTACCGCTATAATGCCAGCCAGAGCGAAATGTGAATACACTATTATCAATTGCAGCGTTATGTTCAACAAATGCATCGTTATCAATATGGTTTTTATCAACAACGTTAAAGCAAAATACGCCACCAGCTCTTAAAGCATTGTGCACGCTCGCAATGCAGTCTGATAATTTAGCAATACCATCGCAATAATGGATTGAATACAAGAAGCAGGTAATTAAATCTAGTTGCTCAGGGACCACAAACTCGCTCATATTTTGCAGTGAAAATTGTGCTTCTGGGCAACGAATGGCCGCTCTATCTAGCATAGGTTGATTTATGTCCAGCCCACTACTTTGATAACCATAATCGATAAAATGACGTACATGCGGGCCTGTTCCGCACGCTAAATCAAGGTGGGTATTTCCGCTATTACCGAAAATCTGCTGTAGCCTGTGAATAAAATAGCTTTGGGCTTGATAATCTATATCTGCACACATTAAGTCATAGTGATCAGAAAGGTCTGTGTATAGCGCGTTCGCGGACATATTAGGCCTAATCATTTGTAGGAGGGTACGTTAAGGCGCGCATAATAAACTAATTATCACCATTAACGAAGCTGATTGAACGAAAAGAGATTTGTTGGGTATCGTTTCACTTAACCCAACGTTTATTGTAAACATTAACTTAAAGCTTACCGCTCGCAGCTTTAGTTTATCCCTAAATATTTATGGACTTGCACTGATAAGCGCCAGTTTTTCTCGATGCACGTTTCAATTGCCAGCTTAGTGGCAGAGATTTTTTGGCTAATTGGTTGCAGGTAAACAAGTTTTGGGCTTACACCAGTTTTAGCGAACAAGGCTTCAAGTTCCTCAACGTGTTTTTGCATGGCGATTGGGTGCTTGATCTCATCAGCACGTTGCATGGCAGAAGTAAGTACTTCATAACCACCGCGCATATTGATTTTTGGCGATACCGTGACCCAAGTTTGTGCTGGCGCTAAAATCTCAAAGGTGCCACTGGTTTCTATTTGCGTGGTGTAGCCGTTGGCATGGAGTAGTTCACAAACAGGGTTTAAATCGTACATGCAAGGCTCACCACCGGTGATCACCACATGCTTTGCGCGATAAGCGCGATCTGCAAACAAGTTAAGTATTTGCTCAGCCGATGCGTCAGCCCAGTGATCTGAATCAGCTTTTTTTTCTACCGTGTCATCAAGTGATACTTTATACACGTCATCCACTTCCCACGTTTGCTTAGTGTCACACCAAGCACAACCGACAGGACAGCCTTGTAAACGTAAAAATATTGAAGGCGTGCCAGTAAAGCTCGCTTCGCCTTGAATGGTTTCAAATATTTCATTAATTTTGTACAAAAGTATCTCACTTACTACTTGGCATTAATTATGAGCGTCATTAATTATTGAGCATGAAGAAAGCCAATTTGAAAAATCAAAAATCACGGTCAAAAATTGTTATTTATGCTCCAGCCGTGTAGTATATCGCGCCCTGATATAAACCTCTATTAAAACTAAGAGCAAAACAGTTATGACGCAAAAAGTAGTTGTGATTTATTCCGGCGGTATGGACTCATTTACCGTATTAAATAAAGCCCTGCAGCAAGGCCATGAAGTGTATGCCCTGTCATTTGACTATGGTCAGCGTCATGTAAAAGAGCTTAAAGTTGCAGCGAGTGTCTGTGAAAAGCTCGGTGTATCACATAAAATTGTCGATATTTCTGCGATCAACCAATTGATCGGTGGCTCGTCATTAACAGATGATATTGATGTGCCTGAAGGCCATTACGAAGCTGAAAATATGAAAAGCACAATCGTGCCTAATCGCAATATGATTTTACTATCATTGGCGGTAGGTTATGCGGTTTCACTCAAAGCTAGCCAAGTTTATTACGGCGCACATTCTGGTGATCATGCTATTTACCCTGATTGTCGCCCTGAGTTCGTTCAAAAAATGGATGATGTTTGCCGTATTGCGAATTACGATGCAGTGGAAATTTTCAGCCCATATTTAAATGATACGAAAATTGATATCTTAACTGATGGTATAAAAATGGGCTTAGATTATAGCCAAACTTGGACCTGTTATAACGGCCGTGAAAAAGCCTGTGGTAAGTGTGGTGCTTGCCAAGAACGCTTGGAAGCGTTTAGCCTGAATAACATAACCGACCCTATCGAATACGAATAAACACTAAAAAGGCTATCATCTCGATAGCCTTTTTTGTTACTACTGCTGATCACAGGCCATTCACAACCAACGTTTTACCTGTAATTTATAATCACTATAGGCTTTGCCAAATATCTTCTGCAGCTCCCGCTCTTCGGGAATAATTTGAAACCAGGTTAAATAACCAATAAACGCAATGACGCACAACAGCGCCCACAACGATGCTAACCACACACCCCACGCTGCAAGTATAAAAGCAAAACCTAGATACATTGGATTACGAGAGAATCTATAAATACCTGTCGTCACTAATTCTGATGCTTGTTCTGGTTTTCTTGGATTTACAGTGGTCTTCGCTAAGCGAAAACTAACCACTCCAGCAATACAAAATACACAGCCTATAGCCAGTAAAATGGTCGCGGCATAAAAAATAAAAGCGGTAAAATCAATTACGCTATAATGAGCAATGACTGCCATAACGATAGCAAAAAAGACGACGACTATAATCGGAGGAATTTTATTATTTAGCATACTAACTCACTGTCATTGTTGTATTTAATTTTTTATAAACACATATTTAGATGTTCTTATTAAACACTCATCACACTGTATCACTAATGAATATTTTGCCAAGACTAATATTACGACAAATAAAGTTACAATTGTCAGCTTCATCATTGAGAGATTGTGGTTATACTTTAATCATTAACTAAAAAGGATAAGGGAATAAAATGTCAGGAACAACAATGGTAGTGATGATTGTATTTATCTCTGTTGGGTTTGGGGTAATGTACGATATGTATAAAAAACATTTAGAATTCAAGCACCGCACTCTCACTGATAATAAAGAATCAAATAACCAAATTGCAGCAGTAACAGCAGAAATGTTGGCACTAAAAGAGCGAGTACAAACGCTCGAAGCCATCGTTACTGATCAGAGTTATAGCGTAAAACAAGAGATCAATAAGCTGTAAACAGCCTACTCTTCACAAGGCTTGTAAGAAATCCGAATACAGGTGCGCGTTTTCGGGCTTTTCAATGCCGTGAGCAGCTAAAAAACCGTTTATTGCTTGCCCACAACCTTGTGGTGCGCGGCGACTATCAATCTCAAAATTTAGCTGCGCAGCATGCTGCTTACCACGTGCACATAATTGCAAAGCCTGTTGCGAACGCAGCAAAATACTCAATGCGCCCACTTGCTCAGCAATAACCTGTTTGCTAAAACGGGCATAGCCTGCGTATTTAAACTGCTCACTCACATAGTCATTACTAATTGCGATCAGCGCGTTGATCAAGCTATGCAAAAAAGCATTTTCAGATTTATCAACAGCTAAAAAAGCCACTGTTTTTAGGTTAAACTCGCTTAGCTGGCAATCACGGCAATTGAGTCGCAATGTATAAAGCATTTGCTCATCAGCTATTTTTTGTTGTGCAATTAAAGTCAATGAAGCTTGCGCAAATGAACATCTCGCAAGCAATTTTGTGATGCTTTGCGGCTGATTATTAACAACTATGGTTAATTGCGGGTTTTGCGCTAAAAGTGGTAAATCATGGTGATTGTTAAACGGCGTACTGCTGCCCTGCTCACTTTTGAGCTGAAATAACTCTCTCACTTCGTGCTCACGGGCTATTTTTAACGCTAAAAAAGCAGTTTGGATCAATTCCGAGGTAGGTAAGTTCTCTTCCACGAACCAACGCCGACCAAATAATAACTTTTTTGCTTTAGTACAGCGGTAATTATCCGGACTAAGAATTGCCACTTGTAAGTAAATTTGTTCATCCTGCTTTGCGGCGAGCACTCGAAAGTGAGTTGAAAATTCAATATTATCAAGCGTTTCATTGACACTTTGTAAGCTATGTTGATACCGCAAAAAATGTTGCGGAACCACCCAACTGGCGTTACTTAATTGCACAATCGGTGCATAAGCGATCGGCTGCTCACAGTTGTAGTGTAGCTCATTGTGAGTATATTTGACTGATGCAAAGTAATTGTTTTTATCTGACATAACTAAACCAAGTAAACGCGCTAACGCGAAGCACTGAAGATGAGTTATTTACGCTGGAACGCTAGTCGATAGATCACAGTGCTGCGTTTAATTTATCACTATTTTTTGATAATCATCGAGTACTTGCTGAAAATAGCCTCGGTCTTTATTTAACATTCGCGTGTAATGGGCAAGCAATTGATGAAGATATCGCTGCGCCTGTGTATGTTGCCAGATTTCAGCACCCGCAGCAGTTAATGGCTGTTGGCTATTAAAACTAACTTGAATCACTTCATAAAACCGGTTGTTTTCTTGCACCAGTTGCTCTTTGATAAGGCCCAAACCTAACGCTTGTAAACCTTGGCGTAAGGCATAGGTATGATGCACTGGACACACAATAAAACTGAGTTGCTCACGAAGCTTTACTGGGCAATTAGCGATAATCTGTTGTACTAGCCTAAGCAGTAATTCCCCGCCAACTCCAGCGATAATAATCAGCTGTTTAGCAGCTGATGACAGCTCAATAGTAGCTACGTCTTGACATAATACTCGCCATTGGCAAGCTGCTGCTTGCTGGTCACTAAAGCGTATGAGCGTGTTTTTAAGTTCATCCATTAGCGCAGGCACTATATCGACAAAATTTATTTGTTTGGCAGCACCTCGCTTCAGAAGTGCCATTCCAAGCTGACCATGATCACAACAACAATCCCAAATGACATCATACGGCGTGTTGATCAAATTATCGATGGCGCTAAGGCGATTACTTAGTTTCATTTAAGGCTAAACTTGAGCCGTTTTATAGATCAATGCTTTCAAACTTCTATCACTGTCTACTTCAATAAAACCATCCGTTGGCGCTAAGCGCTCTACAAATTCGATCGCGCCTTGGGTATGCTCAGCGATCAGTGCTATGAATGCGGCTTCACTTAACTCAGGGCTATTTGCACATAACAATAGCTGGGTATTGTCGTTGAGCAATTCAGGTAAGCGGCGCAGTACCTTTTGATAATCTTTAGTTAAAATGAAACTACCCTTTTGAAAACTTGGCGGGTCAACAATAATGACATCAAACGGCGCTGCTTTTTTCAGCTTCCCAAACGACTTTAAAATATCATGGGGTAAAAAGCTCACACCACGGTCAACCCCATTTAGTTGATGATTTTGTTTACCGGTGCGCAGTACCCCTTTATTCATATCCATATTGATCACGCTATCGGCACCGCCATGCATCGCAGCAACCGAAAAACCACAGGTATAGGAAAACAAATTCAATACTTTAGCGTGTTTACTATGAGCTTGCACAAATTCCCGACCACGGCGCATATCTGGGAATATTCCGGTATTTTGGCGGCTCATCAAATCAACTAAAAACTGGCAGTCGCCCTCTTTTACACTATGCGGGTTGGGCAGTTCACCATATAACAAGGTGTTTTCTGTTTGTTGCCCTGCACGCTGTTGAAAAACCAACGCGGTAACAGCATCAGCGGCATGTGTTTGTGACCATTCCCACAGTAACTGACTAAGCTGCTGTAGCTCACTCGCGGGAATTTCCTCATAAGAGACAACAAATAAACAAGGAGGATAAAAGTCGATATTTAAATGACTTAACTGCTCAACACTGTGACCACGGCCATGAAACACACGACAAAGTTCATTGTCTGCTAAGGGCGCACTTTCAAGTGCATTAATAAGGGGCGTAAATTTATGCATTTTTAATTAACTGTTGTTGTAATTCATGGATCTCATCGCGTACTGAGGCGGCTTTTTCAAACTCTAAATCACTCGCATACGCATGCATTTTGGTTTCGAGCTGTTTAATTTGCACTGCAATCTCTTTCGCACTCAACACTTGCTTAGATTCTTTGCGGATCAAGTGTAAATTATCTTGCGGACCAGCACGTTCGCCCACATCCATAATGTCGGTGATCTTTTTCAGTAACGCTTGTGGCTCAAGACCATGCTTAATATTATAAGCATGTTGAATATCGCGACGACGCTGGGTTTCATCAATCGCTTTAGCCATCGATTTGGTAACTCTGTCACCGTATAAAATAGCGCGGCCATTTAAGTGACGAGCTGCACGACCAATGGTTTGAATAAGTGCCCGAGCTGAGCGTAGAAAGCCTTCTTTATCCGCATCAAGTATAGCAACCAACGACACCTCTGGCATGTCTAAACCTTCTCGTAGTAAGTTAATACCTACTAACACGTCAAACACCCCAGCACGGAAATCTCGTATAATTTCAACCCGCTCAACAGTATCGATGTCTGAGTGCAAGTAACGTACTTTCACATCATGCTCAGATAAATAGTCTGTTAAGTCTTCAGCCATACGTTTGGTCAATGTGGTGACCAAGACACGTTCATCCAGTTCCACACGTTTATAAATTTCGGATAATAAATCATCTACTTGCGTAGCGACTGGACGTACTTCAATTTGTGGATCGAGCAGCCCCGTTGGACGAATAACTTGCTCAGCAATGTCGTCACCACAACGCTCCAACTCAAAATCCCCTGGCGTAGCTGATACATAAATTGTTTGTGGGGCTATTGCTTCAAACTCTTCAAAGCGCAACGGCCGATTATCCATCGCGGATGGCATCCGAAAGCCATATTCCACTAGGTTCTCTTTACGACTGCGGTCGCCTTTATACATAGCACCGATTTGCGATACCGTAACGTGAGATTCATCAATGATCATCAGTGCATCGTCAGGTAGGTAATCTAATAATGTAGGTGGTGGATCGCCCGGTGTACGACCTGACAAGTAACGGCTGTAATTTTCGATGCCTGAGCAATAGCCAAGCTCGGTCATCATTTCAATATCGTATTGTGTACGTTGTGCC
This sequence comes from Pseudoalteromonas sp. KG3, assembly GCF_030436385.1. Classification (NCBI taxonomy): domain Bacteria; kingdom Pseudomonadati; phylum Pseudomonadota; class Gammaproteobacteria; order Alteromonadales; family Pseudoalteromonadaceae; genus Pseudoalteromonas; species Pseudoalteromonas sp. KG3. Next base: position 3,887,350 of record NZ_CP098523.1, on the reverse strand, counting down.
ACGCGCTGCTCTTCGACCAATTTATTAGCACTGAGTAACTGCGCACGGCGATCTTTTAGTTCAGCTTTAATATGCTCAACCGCATCTAGAATTTTTTCTCGGGGTGTCACGTAGTGCGTTTTAGGATAAATAGTGGCCCGCACTATATGCTTTTCAACGGCTCCAGTGAGTGGGTCAAAAATACTAAGGCGTTCAATTTCGTCATCGAACATTTCTACTCGAACTGCAAAGGTTTCTGATTCCGCGGGGAAGATATCAACTACTTCACCACGAACGCGATAGGTACCTCGACTAAATTCAATGTCATTACGGGTATATTGAATTTCAGCTAAGCGGCGTAACATATCGCGTTGATCTATTTTTTCGCCCACTTTTAGCAATAGCATCATCTTCATATAAGATTTTGGGTCGCCTAGGCCGTATATAGCAGATACAGAGGCGACTATGATGGTGTCTCGACGCTCTAACAATGCTTTAGTTGCACTTAAACGCATTTGCTCTATGTGCTCGTTTATAGAGGCATCTTTTTCAATAAAAGTATCGCTGGCAACCACGTAAGCTTCTGGCTGATAGTAATCATAATAGGAGACAAAATATTCAACCGCGTTATGTGGGAAAAACTCTTTCATTTCACCATATAACTGCGCAGCTAGCGTTTTATTATGCGCCATAATAATTGTTGGTCGATTCAAATCATTAATAATATTGGCCATAGTAAAGGTTTTACCCGTACCGGTTGCCCCTAGTAATGTTTGATGCGCAAGCCCTGATTCTAAGCCATCACATAGTTGTGCAATAGCGGTGGGTTGATCCCCCGCTGGTTTAAATTTTGACACTAATTGAAAATGGTCACTCATGCTTGGCACTCCTGTACAGCTTGGTTACTGAGCATATTAAGTTCTTTTATAAACCATTTATAAGCTACTGTGGCAGTAAATAAATTACCCAGCGCTGCGCCCACCAATAAGCCAGGTAAACCGGCATATAAGTTACCGAAATAAGCGAATGGTACATAAAAAATGAATAAGCGGATAACACTCAAGATTAACGCATTCATTGGTTTGTGTAAGGCATTAAAAGATGAATTGGATAAGATAATAACGCCTTGGAAACCATAACTCAGTGGTAAAGTAAAAATAAATAGTTTAATCACATCAATTACTAACTGCTCTTTACCAAACAACTGACTAATAACGCCCGAAAATGCAATGAGCAGTAAATAAATGATAAATTGCCAAATCATCACAAATTTTAATGTTGTTTTATACGCATTTTTAACACGACATAGCTTACCAGCCCCAAAGTTTTGGCTGATAAAAGGTGGTAATGTCATCGATAAGGCTAACACCACCAAACTTGCAATTGATTCAATTCGGCTCCCCACACCAAATGCAGCTACCGCTTCAGGACCATGATACGCCACAAGTGCAGTCATCACAGCCATAGCGATGGGTGTTAGCATATTTGCGCCAGCTGCGGGCAAGCCAATTTTAAGAATTTTACGTATAGAGCTAACGGCCGTTTGATTTTTAGCTTGTAAACTGAGTAAACCTTTTTTAATTGCCAGCAAATAAATAATAATCACCACAGCAACCGACCAAGCGATAACACTGGCTATCGCCGCTCCCTGAATGCCCAACGCTGGGATAGGCCCAAAACCAAAGATTAATATAGGATCAAGCACAGCATTAATCAAACCTGCCCCCCCCATCACTAAACTTGGCGTTTTCGTATCGCCACTAGCACGCAGCACAGAATTTCCCACCATCGGTGTAATTAAAAAGACACTACCTAAAAACCACACACTCATATAATCATGGATCAGCGGTAATACAGACTCTCCAGCCCCTAATAATTTAAAAATGGGTGCAATAAACAGATAACCAAATAGCGATAAACATACCACCATAACTACCGCTATCAATAACGCCACACTAGCGTCAAAGCGTGCCTCTTCAATATTGTGGCTACCAAGGGCTTTAGCAATAACCGCAGAGGTACCGATACCTAAGCCAATGGCAAGGCTTATAACCGTAAAAGTAACGGGAAAGGTAAAACTAACCGCAGCTAATGGCTCAGTGCCCAGCAAGCTGATAAAGAAAGTATCGACAATATTAAACATCATTAAGGTGATCATGCCGAAAATCATCGGGATCGTCATTCTCTTAAGTGTGGGTACTATAGGATCGTTTAATAAATCGGGAGCTGTGTTGCTCTGCAAAGTTGCGCGCATGGGAATAAATAAACCTCTTTTATTAAGCAAACCATTTTAAAGCATCGAGGCGTTGCAAGCCACGCATTTATCAATTGATTAGTAATTGGTAAAAAATAGACTCCGAAAGCGTAATAAAAGTGTCTCTTTTGAGGGTTTCGTCGTTATTTATTAACGAACCGTCACAAGAAACAATAAAAATACATATTTATAACTTTCATCACAAAAAAATCGCCGCTAGCGGTGTATTTTTACACAATAATTGCGTATATCGAATCGTCACGAATAAATTTACTCATCAACAAGGCCACTTGTCTGTTCTTTTTATAAGCCATTGTTTTAATGCAGGATAAAAAAACTGTTTTAAATGCTTGATATCCCCACAGCACCCTAAAAACATGGTGCTGACAACGTTCTTAAAGTTTCATGAACAGAGTTATCCACAGAAACCGTGGATAACTCATGCAAAGCCGCATTAATAAAGGCTTTCACAGGCGTAGAGAAATTTAACGAAAATAAAAGTTGGTAAATACTAACATGATCAAATTCACAGCTAATCGGTCGCAAATCATACTTAACCCCAAAGAGGCTAATCTAAGCTCTTCTAAGTATAGGTTAAATTACACTTTGAAATACATTTAACCTATTAATATTAAAGAATAAATAAATAAATAATTAGAGTTTTTCTCAACAACACATCCGCAAATGTCGTTTTTTACAGCATATCTGAACTTTACTATTGCGCTTTTATGAGTAACGTAAAAGCAATAGCATCTATTTGATTAAAGCCCTACGTAGAGATAATCGCACTCGCACTAAAAAGTGTATTTGATAAATTTATTCGTACTAAACGATATAAAAGATCACTTTTTATAATTTATTGACGTATAAACTTGCTCATTTATCATTCACTCCCTTCGCTATATTACTGTGTATGTGTATTTTTGAAGACTAAACGTGACTAAAAAAAGCCACAAAACAGCCAGATCGAACATAAAAACATCGAACAGACGGCTTTTTTTTGTTTATAAGGTTTTATGTGTTGACACTTTGCGGCGCGGTCATTAATATTTCGCCCCGTTGAAAGGCACATACGCTTCCCCCTTAGCTCAGTTGGTTAGAGCGACGGACTGTTAATCCGCAGGTCCCCCGTTCGAGTCGGGGAGGGGGAGCCAAGTTTTTCAGCCATAAACGATTCCCCCTTAGCTCAGTTGGTTAGAGCGACGGACTGTTAATCCGCAGGTCCCCCGTTCGAGTCGGGGAGGGGGAGCCAAGTTTATGTAATATGATTATTGTTCCCCCTTAGCTCAGTTGGTTAGAGCGACGGACTGTTAATCCGCAGGTCCCCCGTTCGAGTCGGGGAGGGGGAGCCAAATCATATAAATTTAAGTATAGTAGTTCCCCCTTAGCTCAGTTGGTTAGAGCGACGGACTGTTAATCCGCAGGTCCCCCGTTCGAGTCGGGGAGGGGGAGCCAACTTAAAGAATCAGTTAGACTTTCCCAAAGATTTCCACTACTCTACAACAGTCACAATATTTGTTTTTACTAAAAAATTAATCAGTAAAAGATATTATGATTAATCAAGGATCTGACTCCTTCCCTTTTGATCTACTAAAAGAATAAGACATGGCTGGTTTTAAAAAACTCATATTTATTCAATTAATATCTTGGTTATTATTTGCAGGTATTGGCGGCTACTTTATTGCGTCAGCATTTGATGGCGCCGTAAACAATGCGCAACAAAAAACCCAAATAGTTGTTAATAACTATATTAATAAACATGCTATTGCAGAAATATCTCCTCAAAAGATTCAACAAGTGTTCGCTGATGGCAATACATTTTCCTCGTTTATTCTGCGTAATAAAGATGGTAAAGAACTAATAAATATAAAGTCCCCTGCTCCACTACCTACAATCGCCCAATTAGTTGCAACCAGCTTTAATTCTATTCGACCACAGTTTGCAGTTAATCAAACATCCGATATTAGGGTTGAGTTCATTATCAACGCGAATAACCTTGGGGTGTTACTCCAACAAGGGTTGTTCATCGTTATTTTAGTCTCAGGCTTAATGGCTATTATTCCTATTGTGTTTATGAAAACCATGTTCAAAAAGCTCAATAGAAATATCAGCATGACAGTTGCTGAAGTGATTGATGTTTATATAAATCAAAACCAAGTAAACAACGATCTTGAAACTGCAATAAACAACAGTAAAATTAAGCAGTTGGGCATTGATTTAGTACCTAGTTTTAACCGCTTGTCACATTTTTTACAAAGTAAACATGATGATATCCAAAGTGCTGCACATTCAATAAAACAAGAAGCATATAAAGATGTAGTTACTGAACTTGGCAACCGTAATATGTTTGTTGAATATTATGAGAAGTACATTGAAAGCAGTGAAAAAAGTACCTTTGGGTCACTTGCAATGGTTCGTTGTAGCGAACTACAAGCAATCAATCAAACTCGTGGCTATCAAAAAGGTGATGAATATATCAAGGCTGTTGCTGATATTATTAAACACATTAGTGGTACGTACACTGGTAGTAAAGTTTTCCGTTTAAATAGCTCAGATTTTGCGGTCGTGCTACCAAACACTCCTCTAAAAGAGTCCGAAAGCTTTGGTGAGAACCTGCAATCTCGTTTTACCCAATACCAACAAAATCAAGAGTTAAGTTCAGTGGCAAACACGGGTATTGTCGGTTATGAAAAAGGCAAACCACTTGGCGAGCTACTATCTATCGTAGATAATGCGATGAGTATGGCGCAATCGAAACAAGCGAATGCATGGCACGTACAGCGTGAAACTGACTTAGTTAATAATGTCAGTGCTGGGTTTGGTAACCAAAATTGGCGTAAAATAATTAACGAAGTGATTGAAGCCAAACGCGTTCACTTAGTTATGCAAAACATTATGCCTATCGGCAAAAGTGTCAAAGCTTATGCAGAAATTCAAGTTCGTTTTAAAACCGCTGAAGATCAGGCATTGCCTACCGCATCATTTTTAGCCATGGCTGAAAAACTTGATATGGCAGTTGAGATAGACCGTTTAATTATTGACTCGTCACTGGAAAAAATAAAAAATCGTAACTTCTCAGAAAAGTTTTTTGGTTTAAATGTTACAGCTTCAAGTGCCCATAACGACCAGTTTGTAATTTGGCTAGAACGCCGTCTATTAAAAGATACCAACATTGCCTCTAAACTAATATTTGAGGTGAGTGAGTTTGGTTTGCAACAGAATATTAAAGCCAGTAAACGTTTTATAGATATGGTTCATCGTGTAGGTGCGCGTATTACTGTTGAGCGTTTTGGGGTCGGTTTGACATCATTTAAGTTTTTCCGTGATTTAAAACCTGACTTTATAAAAATGGACGCCAGTTATACTCGCGGCCTCGAAGAAGATAAAAACAATCAATACTTTATGCGTTTAATGGTTGATTTAGCACACCGCATTGGCGTAAGTGTTTTTGCTGAAGGCGTTGAAAGCCAAGAAGAAAAGCACATAGTAGAAACCTTGTGCCTTGATGGTGTACAAGGTTACTATATCGAAAAACCCAAAGATATTTAATCTCGAGAAGGTGCTTTAAGCACCTTTTTATATTAGTTTACTCTCTCCCTTGATCTGCTTTATCTGTGTATATGTCAGTAACTAGGTTAATGAACCGTTAATCTTTATTTATCATGCTATAAAATTCTAAATGCAATTCACTATCATTATTAAATGAGCCGTTTATTTACCTTCTACGTGTTGTTAAACAGCAAATAAAAAAGGATAATGTCAGCGTTTATTATAGCTTGAGGCGAACATGACAGAATATGTATTGCTGTTGATCGGCACTGTATTAGTTAATAACTTTGTGTTAGTACAATTTTTAGGTTTATGCCCTTTTATGGGGGTGTCTGGCAAACTAGATACCGCTATCGGCATGTCTCTTGCGACCACATTTGTGTTAACGCTAGCATCTGTCAGTAGCTATTTAGTAAATCAATATATCTTGGTCCCGCTTGATATTACTTACCTGCGGACTATGAGCTTTATTTTAGTGATTGCTGTGGTTGTTCAGTTCACCGAAATGGTCGTCAGAAAAACCAGCCCAACACTCTATCGCTTACTGGGTATATTTTTACCTTTAATCACTACTAACTGTGCAGTACTCGGTGTTGCACTGTTAAATATCAAAGAAGATCATTCATTTTTACAATCAGCGGTTTATGGCTTCGGTGCTGCCGTTGGTTTTTCTATGGTACTTGTTTTATTTGCAGCGCTTCGTGAACGCTTAAACGCTGCTGACGTACCTACCCCATTTAAAGGCGCATCAATTGCGATGATCACCGCAGGCTTAATGTCGATGGCCTTTATGGGCTTTACAGGATTAGTGAAGTTTTAACATGACCTTGTTTTATGCCTTGATTGCGCTGGGTTCACTGGCACTTATTTTTGGGTTGATCTTAGGATTTGCTGCGGTACGTTTTCGTGTGCAAAGTAATCCTATTGTCGAACAAATCGATACCATTTTACCACAAACGCAGTGTGGCCAATGCGGCTACCCGGGTTGTCGCCCGTATGCTGAAGCGATTGCCAATGGCGATGAAATCAATAAATGCCCGCCAGGTGGCGAAGCTACCGTTAAAAAACTTGCCGACTTAATGGGTGTAGAAGCGAAACCTCTTGCCGGTGGCGAGCAAGCAGAGCCAATTAAAACCGTTGCTTATATTCGCGAAGACGAATGCATTGGCTGTACAAAATGCATTCAAGCCTGCCCAGTTGATGCCATTGTTGGCGCCACGCGTCAAATGCATACGGTATTGATTGATGAATGCACAGGCTGTGATCTCTGTGTTGAACCTTGTCCTGTTGACTGCATTGACATGTTGCCAGTTGAAACCACCAAACAAACGTGGAAATGGCAACTTGATGCAATCCCAGTTACACAAATTGATTAAGGGGCACACATGGAAAAGCTAATTGCTCAAATTAAACAAGGTAAAGTGTGGCCATTCCCTGGGGGGATCCACCCACCGGGGCAAAAAACAATCTCCACAGCTCAGGCAATTACCCGCTTGCCTTTACCCGACAAGCTAGTTGTTCCGTTAAAGCAGCACATTGGTGCTAATGGCAAATTACTCGTTGAAAAAGGCCAGCAAGTACTCAAAGGGCAAGCCCTTACTAAACCTGTTGCAAATTGGTCCGTGCCTATTCACGCGCCAACATCTGGTGTAATTACTGATATATGCCAAATGCCTTCGGCGCACCCGTCTGCATTGCCTGAATTAAGCGTTATTATTGAGCCTGACGGCCAAGATAACTGGTGTACATTAACACCTGTCCCATCACCAAACTTGCTTTCTCACGATCAGCTTATTGATATTATTCATGATCGCGGCATTGCAGGTATGGGCGGAGCAGGATTTCCAACCTATATAAAAGCTGATAGCCGCAAAGCAATCGAGTACTTAATAGTTAACGCAGTAGAATGTGAGCCCTATATTACCGCTGACGATATGCTAATGCGTGAACATGCCAATGGCATTGTTGCTGGCATCGAGATCATGCAGCAGTTATTAACACCAACACTTACCATCGTTGGTATTGAAGATAATAAGCCTGAAGCCATTGCAGCCATGCAGGCAGCAGCTGAGCATAATGACAAAATAATCATTCAAACAGTGCCGACGATTTACCCATCTGGTGGTGAAAAGCAATTAATTAAGTTGCTCACCAATAAAGAAGTGCCCAGTGGTGGCATACCTGCTGACATTGGCGTATTAGTGCAAAACGTGGGGACTTTATTTGCGGTTAATCAAGCAGTTTTTGAAGGTAAACCACTGATTGAGCGGGTTATCACTGTCACGGGTAATACAATTCATAAACCAGGTAATGTGTGGGCCTTGTTAGGCACTGAGATAAAACACTTGCTTGACTGCCAAGGGTTCTCACCGGTGCCACAACAACGTGTGGTGATGGGCGGCCCGATGATGGGCTTTACCTTGCCAACGGTACGTATTGGTGTGGTAAAAACCACTAACTGTATTTTAGCGCCAGATCACAATGAACTGGCCGAGCCTGGCCCTGAAAAAGCCTGTATTCGCTGTAGTGCTTGTGCAGATGCCTGCCCTGCTTCACTTTTACCTCAGCAATTACAGTGGTTTGCTAAATCTAAAGAATACGACAAGCTCAAAGAACATAATCTATTTGATTGTATAGAGTGTGGTGCTTGCGCCTATGTATGCCCAAGTGAAATTCCACTGGTGCAGTATTATCGCGTTGCCAAAGTTGAAATAAAAGAGCAACAAGCAGAGCAAGTTAAAGCTGAACGTGCGAAAGAACGTTTTGAACTGCGTAAGCTGCGTCTTGAGCGTGAGCAAGAAGCACGACAAAACCGCCATAAGCGCAAACCAGCAACTGAAAAGTCAGCTGACGAAAAACAAAAAATTGCCGATGCACTGGCACGCGTTAAAAATAAACCAGCAAAAGACGACGACAAATCGGCCGTTGCTGCAGCAATTGCCCGTGCAAAAGCTAAAAAGCAACAGCAAGATACTACACTTGAGCCAGATAACAGCGAAGTTGCACTAGAGCGCGCAGCGCGCAAAGAGCAAGCGCGTAAGTATAAAGAACAAAAAGCCGCAAGTGACGACGCACCAGCGCAGCAAGATGATAAAAAATCAGCTGTTGCCGCCGCCATTGCACGTGCAAAAGCAAAAAAGGCTGCACAAGCAGCGGAATTAGAAAACGATAATTCTGAAAATGAAACAGCTGCAAGCACTCCTGCAGATGATAAAAAAGCCGCCGTTGCAGCTGCCATCGCTCGCGCGAAAGCAAAAAAGGCCGCACAAGCTAAACAAGCAACAAGCGTAGAAAACGACGATGCTGAAAGCGAGGCTACTGCAACAAGCCCTACTGATGATAAAAAAGCCGCCGTGGCTGCTGCCATCGCCCGAGCTAAAGCGAAAAAAGCGGCACAAGCTGCAAGCGAAGAAAACAGTGACGCTGAAAGTGAAACCGCTGCAACAAGCCCTACTGATGATAAAAAAGCCGCCGTGGCTGCTGCCATCGCCCGAGCTAAAGCGAAAAAAGCGGCACAAGCTGCAAGCGAAGAAAGCAGTAACGCTGAAAGTGAATCCTCTGCAACCACGCCAACTGATGATAAAAAAGCCGCCGTTGCTGCCGCCATCGCCCGAGCTAAAGCTAAAAAGGCGGCACAAGCTGAACAGGCTGCCAGCGTAGCAAGCGATGACTCACAGAGTAAGTCGGCATCTACAGCTATAAACGAAACAGTAAACGCCGAAGATAAACCAGAACAAACGGCACAAGACAAGAAAAAGGCCGCAGTCGCTGCTGCTATTGCCCGAGCAAAAGCGAAGAAACTACAACAAGAAGGAAGTGATAAGTAATGAAGCTAACGATGGCCAGCTCGCCGCATAGCCACAGTCATAAATCACTGAGCAGGTTGATGCAAACAGTGATCTTAGCCTGTATTCCTGGACTTATCGCGCAACTGTATTTTTTTGGTACTGGCGTAATAATTCAGCTTGTTTTAGCGTTGCTCACCGCCAGTATTAGTGAAGCTATTATCATGCTTATTAGAAAGCGCCCTGTATGGCCTGCATTGAGTGATGGCAGTGCATGGCTTACCGCAGTGTTATTAGCACTGAGTATTCCACCGTTGGCACCGTGGTGGGTTATTGTGATCGGTAGCTTTTTTGCTATTGTCATTGTGAAACAGCTGTATGGCGGACTTGGCTTTAATTTATTTAACCCCGCCATGGCAGCGTATGTACTACTGCTGATTTCATTCCCAGTACAAATGACAACTTGGATGCCAGTTAGTGACTTACTCGCAAATCCGGTTAGCTTAGCTCAGCAACTGAGTGTTATTTTCAACGGTTTTACAAGTGCTGGGTTTAGTGTTGATCAACTCAGAGTTGGTGTTGATGGTGTAACAATGGCCACACCTTTGGATACCATCAAGACTGATATCGCCCATGGTTTAACCGTAACTGAAAGTATGCAAGCCGCTATTTTTAATAGTTGGCTAGGAGAAGGTTGGGGCTGGGTAAACCTTGGCTTTTTGATTGGTGGTTTATACCTAATTAAAGCCAAGGTTATAAATTGGCATATTCCAGTTGGTGTAATTGCAGCAATAGCTGTGTGCAGCGCTATTGGCTATATCGCAGCACCGGGCACTGAGCCTGGCGTGGTATTTCACTTATTCAGCGGCGCAACCATGCTGGGGGCATTTTTTATTGCCACCGATCCTGTGTCAGCAGCTACCACTAATCGCGGCCGATTAATTTACGGCGCGTTAATTGGTTTATTAGTTTATTTAATTCGTACTTTTGGCGGTTATCCTGATGCTATGGCCTTTGCAGTATTATTACTGAATATGGCTGTACCGCTGATAGACTACTATACCCAACCGCGTACTTATGGCCATGGGGTAAATAAATGATCATTTCATCAATGACAAAAAATGGCAGTATTTTAGCGTTGTTTGCACTGATCACCACCGGCGCTGTAGGCGTTATTCATAGCCTCACTGCAGATAATATTGCCGAGCAAGAGCAAAAACAACTGTCCTCACAACTGCAAGCTGTATTGGATCCGCATTTTTACGATAATACCCTTTACCAAGACTGTGCCATTATTGATGATCCGCTTTTGGGTGATCATCCACAAACAATTTACCGTGCGCGTAAAGATGGGCAACCAATCGCTTTAGTGATGCGTCACGTAACGCCTAAAGGTTATAGTGGTGATATCGAGTTATTGACGGCGGTGTTTGCTAATGGTGAAGTTGCTGGTGTTCGTGTTACAAAACATGAAGAAACACCAGGGCTTGGTGATAAAGTAGAAATAAAAAAATCATCATGGATCACCTCATTTAAAGGTCAAACATTACTAAGTGAAGACGACGAACGTTGGGCAGTTAAAAAAGATGGCGGTAGTTTTGACCAATTCACAGGAGCGACAATCACACCCCGTGCGGTGGTTGGCTCAGTGAAACACGCTGTGTTATTCTCAAAAAATAATTTCGATGCGGTATTTAGTGCCGATAACGCATGCCAAGTAGGTGAGCCATGAGCCAATTAAAAGAACTGTTTAACGAAGGAATGTGGAAAAACAACCCTGCCCTCGTGCAATTACTCGGTTTGTGCCCACTACTGGCCGTAACATCAACGATAACCAATGCGATGGGCCTTGGCCTTGCCACGTTAATGGTATTAGTTGGCTCAAATGTGACTATTTCTGCCGTGCGAAACTTCGTACCTAAAGATATTCGTATCCCTGTATTTGTGATGTTTATCGCAGGCTTTGTAACCATAGTGCAGCTATTAATGAATGCCTATACGTTTGGCTTATATCAATCGTTGGGAATATTTATTCCCTTAATTGTAACGAATTGCGCCATTATTGGCCGCGCTGAAGCGTATGCGTCTAAAAACCCGATTCATTTATCAGCGTTTGACGGTTTAATGATGGGCTCTGGCTTTATGGTGGTACTTGTTGTGCTTGGCGCAATGCGTGAGCTGATCGGCCAAGGCACCTTATTTGATGGCGCTGATTTATTACTTGGCCCATGGGCATCGGTTTTACGCATTGAAGTATTTAGTTTTGATAATCAATTTTTGCTCGCTATTTTACCACCCGGTGCATTTTTAGGTTTAGGCTTACTGATTGCTGCTAAAAATGTCATTGATGCGCAAATAAAAGCAAAGCAAGTTGCACCACCTGTGGCCGAAAAAGGCCCGCGAGCAAGGGTCACCAGTTTAACTTAAGGGGAAGCGCACAGTAGCTACTGTGCGTTTAAGTTGCATGAATAAAGAAAAACGATACGAAATACTCTCTCGCCTGCGCGAGCAAAATCCACATCCAGAAACCGAGCTTGAATATTCAAGCCCGTTTGAACTGTTAGTTGCGGTAACGCTATCAGCACAAGCCACCGATGTGGGCGTCAATAAAGCCACGCGCAAGCTCTTTCCCGTAGCCAATACACCGCAAGCTATTTTAGATTTAGGCCACGATAAACTTCGCGATTATATTAAAACCATTGGTTTGTTTAACTCTAAAGCCGCCAATGTGTACAAAATGTGCCAAATTTTAGTTGATCAGCACAACAGCATCGTACCTGAGAACCGTGAAGCCCTAGAAGCCCTACCCGGCGTTGGCCGAAAAACTGCAAACGTAGTGCTCAATACCGCCTTCGGCTGGCCGACTATCGCTGTAGACACCCATATCGACCGAGTATCAAATCGCACCAAGTTTGCTATGGGTAAGAACGTTGTTGAAGTAGAAAAGAAGCTCGAAAAAGTGGTACCAAGAGAATTTAAAGTCGATGTACACCACTGGCTTATTTTACATGGTCGTTATGTCTGTACAGCCCGCAAACCAAAATGCGGCAGTTGTATTATTGAAGACTTATGTGAGTTTAAAGATAAAGTAGAGTAAGTTAGTGACTGCTTTGAGCAATAGCGGAAGTTCGCGCAAACACGTTTTTGGACATAAACGTTTCAGAGCCGAATGACGGCTCTGTGACAAAAGCGGACATTTACCCATGAAAACTGTAATATCCACTTCACGCTCATAGTGAAGATCGCCCCTGCGCCATTAACCAACATTCGTGCCATTTAGCTTTTACTGAGCCACAAAAGATTAATAGTGCAGAACTTTACTTAGGTATTGACGTTCAGGATGACCTTGCAGCATCAGAAAATTTGGATATTTTAAGTACAATAGGTGCCCTCCTAGTAAAACACTTGCGATATCAACGTTATTTAACTACGTTTAATATAAATAGCGTTCCTTGCTGAGTTTGTTATGGATATCCGGTTTGTCAATGAGTCGCATTCAAACAGCAGCTATTAAGATGGCGCGATGCTGGTCCTTCACTACTATCGTTACCAAGAGTTGGTCGAGTGGGTCAGCAATATCGAATTTCTATCGTGGATATTAATAACGATGGAGAGTATGCACTTGAGCAATCTTTTTCATGTTATCAACAACTACTAGCCTGGTATGCTGCTATGCTAGATGAAATTTCTTAGGCTAGCTGCAATAGTGATCAGAGCTTAAAAACTTTGTTTTATTTCACAATGGATATTTAACCGAGGATTACCCCGTGTTGTTCGAAATCCTTATATCACTGGTATTTGCAGCAGTAATTCTTTATCTATTTCATACCTTTAATACATGGGGAACTGACCGACAGTTCTACGAGAATTTGAAATCTCAATCATACAAGTTTTTAAGTGAAGAGGCGTTAGCCCAAGCTCTGCGTGAAGCGGACAAGGTAGGATTGGGTAAGAGTTTTCGGGATTACATAGTCGGTATACTTGAGCATACCGGTGAGGAAAAAATAAGAGTTGGTCATCTACTTTGGATTTTTGATCAATTAGAGGCAGGGATTGTGTTTGCTGATTGTGGCGTGATTCCGAAATTTACCGTGCATGATAACGTTTCATATAAATAAAGTGTGCCATCAGGCTAGCGACTTATGTCTGACGCATTAGACGGACCTCTCTACACAATATTATTTCACACTCACTTTTCGACATATTCAAGCGTTTCCAGTATGATTAATCTCTGAATTTGTTTTTTTTAACCTTAATATCAAAATTACAGACAGGATTTATTAGCACATGGAATGGAAGGAACAACCTAAAGCATTCAAAATTTATTTGTATTCGATGCTAGCTATTGTTTTCTTGTTAGGTACGAGTATCGTTGTACTTGTTTTTGAACAATTACGTTATCAGAGTGCTGTTGATACGAGAGAGAAGTCTATTAAGTTGGCTGCGGAGCTTCGCCAGTCATCTAACGATTTAGCAAGGTTAGTAAGAACTTATATCATTACTGGTAACCCTCTTTATAAACATCAGTTTCAGGCTGTCGTTGAAATACGTGACGGGTTGAGAACGCGACCGAAGAATTATTCTCTTGCTTATTGGGATGTTAATGGAGCAGCCCCCGATACTTCAGAGTCGAAGCATGACGCCAGCGGTGACGGAATTTCGATTATTGAACTAATGCAAAGAGCTGGCTTTACTGAAATTGAATTACAAAATTTAAAGCTTTCTAAGGAAAAGTCAGACTTATTAGTGGCGGTAGAAAATAAAGCAATTGACCTTTTTGAAGAAAACGTACCGACAGATCCTAAAAAACGCGAAAAAGCTTTAGAAATGCTAGCAGATGATTTCTTTATCTCAACAAAGGCAGAAATCATGCGACCGATTATCGAAACTGAACAGATGGTTTTTGACAGGACACAATCCACTGTAAATATAGCAAAAAATAGGCTGATGCTAGTTATAGGAAGTCTATGTTTACTTTCGATACTTCTGATTATTTTTATTCTTAAAATTGGCGTGCAGCTTCGTAAGATAATCGGCTGTTCTATTCCTGAATTAGAAGGCCATTTACATGAGTTAGGGAAAGGGAATTTTTTAACGCCAATTATAGTTAAAGGAAATTCACGGGAAAGTGTTATCAGTTGGATAGCAAGAACTCAAAGGAAACTTGCAGAACTAAACCTTGCGCATTTCAAAGCCATAGTTGAATCTTCTGACGATGCGATTATCAGTAAGAATAGTCATGGAATTATTGCAAGTTGGAATAGAGGGGCTGAAAAGATTTTTGGCTACTCAGAGGAGGAGATAATCGGTCAATCAATGACATTGATAATTCCAAGTAAGAGGTCACACGAAGAGGCTGAAATTCTAAATAAAATTTCAAGTGGACAGAAAGTAGATCATTTTGTCACGCAACGCAAACACAAAAATGGTCAACTAATAGATTTATCAGTGAGTATTTCGCCGATATATAATTCTGAGGGGCAGATAATAGGTGCTTCCAAGATAGCGAGAGATATTAGTGCCGCTGTAGCGGCAGAGGCAGAAATTAAGCGCCTTGCATTCTATGATTCGTTAACAGGTCTTGCTAATAGAAGATTGTTGCAAGAACGATTAGGGCAACTACTACTATCAGCTAAAAGAGATAAATTTCCTATTGCATTGATGTATATAGATCTCGACGATTTCAAGTTACTAAATGATACTCAAGGTCATGAGGCAGGAGATCATTTACTTAAAGCTGTATCAAATCGATTAATAGAATCTGTTCGTGATAGCGATACGGTTTGCCGGTTTGGAGGTGACGAGTTTTTAATTATGCTCTCTGGACGCAACCAAATTTTCTCTTCTGATGCTTGGGTTAAAAAAATAGGCAAAAAAATAAGAGAACGACTAAGTTATCCTTACGATCTAGGGGCCGAATCTTATATTTGTACTTCAAGTATTGGAGCCTACATTCATAAAGGCGAAAAACTTAGTTCAGATGAGATTATTAATAAAGCTGACCAGGCTATGTATATCGCAAAAAAGAAAAAGAACGCTTTCTATTTAGTCTCTGGTAATGATGCGTATGGTTAGGTTAAAAATTTTTATTTAAACGCATTGTTTTTTAATTGTTAGATTTTTGTTTTGATGTGAGCTGTCCATTTTTCATTCATCGTTAATAGCGCTATCTGATGAAGAAGTAAAACACCTTCCAACAAATCAGGAGCGCTCTGGTAACAAATCCAATAAATAAAGGATTGTTGGTATAAAAATTAGGGTTTCAATGCTTCAACCATTGACACGAGTTCACTGATACTCACATTCACACTCTCGATAGCTTTTTCGACATGCTCGATAGATTCATGACCTTTTTTCGCGATCACATTTATTTCTTTTAAACCGGTGTCAATTTTATCAATGAGCCCCGCGTTCTCCTTTACGACCTCCGCAATGTCTGAGGTTGCGGAAGCCGTTCTGGCGGCAAGCTTTCTTACTTCGTCTGCAACAACTGCGAACCCTCTGCCGGAATCTCCGGCTCTTGCAGCTTCAATCGCCGCATTAAGTGCCAATAAATTTGTCTGATCTGCAATAGAACGTATGGTGGTTACTATTTCCTGAATATTCTTTGATTTCAGATTTAGCTCTTGACCAACTTGTGCAGTATTTTCAACCTGTGATGCGATTTGAACACTGGTATTTACGCTGTTATCCAGCTCTCGCATTGCCGTTGTTGTTAACGCTGATGTCTTTTCGGATGTTTGCGCCGCGAGGTTCATTGTATTAATGGCATTATTGACGCGCTCAGAAATATCTGACGCAAATTTTATCACTTTATAGACTTTACCTTGCCCATCAAGAATGGGGTTGTAAGTTGCTTCAAGCCAGACGCTCCTGCCAGACAGACTTCTTCTTAGAAATCGACCTGTCTGATAGTTACCGTTGGCCAAGTTGCGCCAGAAGTTTGGGTTATCACGATAAAAGTTTTCATCACAGAAAATGTTGTGGTGTTTACCCTTTATCTGTTCCAGTTTGCAATCCATAGCATTAAGAAAATTCTGGTTAGCATTGGTGATTGTGCCATCCGGGGTGAATTCAATTACAGCCTGTGAGCGGTTAAGTGCCGTAAAAACAGCATTCTGCGACGCAGATTCGTTATACTGCGCGGTGACATCAAAAGCCAATTTAACAACACGATACACCTTACCTTGTTCATCCTTAATTGGCACATAACGTGCGCCGACAAAGATAGTTTCCCTATTCTTCTTCATATATTTAAAGGTATCTCGCTGCGGTTTGTCCTCAAGGAGATTTCGCCAGAAGGTAGTATACTCGGGCCTCGATGTATAGGCAGTCTCAAACAAAATGCGGTGATGCTGGCCCAGAAGTTCCTGTTTACTGTACCCCATAAAGTCAGCAAACTTCTGACTCACTTCAAGTATTTCGCCTGAATGATTAAAAATCACCATCGCGGTAGCGTTTAACATGGCATTAAAGAGGAGTTTTTCATCAGAAACTTTTAGTGGTTCGGTTAAAGTGGGTGTTTTTTTTAGAAAGTCGAACATAATCAGTATTCTCTTTTATAGCTCAAAAGTAATTTTTCAAACTGCTCAACAGAGAGAGGTTTATCGAAGTAGTAACCTTGCCCCCAATCACAACCCAGTTCTGCCAGTAGCGTCGCAATTTCTTGAGTTTCAATTCCCTCAGCAAGAGTTTTCATGCCAAAAATCTTTGCTGTTGAAATAATGGTTTTAACAATGGCGAGGTTTTTCTCATCTTCAAGTATTGACTTGATAAAGTGCATATCAATTTTCAGCACATCCGCATTGATGTTTTTTAGATAACTTAATGAAGAATACCCCATACCAAAGTCATCAATGGCAATCGCAAAACCTTTACTTCGTATCATATTTAAAGTTGATATTGCTTTATCGGGATCACGCATAATCCCAGTTTCGGTAAGCTCAAGCTCAAAATCATTTGGCTCTAACCCCGCTTGCTCTATCAAAGATAAAAAACCATTAATTACAGACTCATCATCAAAGCTTTTCGCTGAAATATTAACCGCAAGTTTGAAGCGCAAATTTTCTTGCGAGAACACTTCTTTTTTCTGCCAACTGCGTTTCAGTTCAATAACACGTTCTAATACGAGATGCGTCAACTTATTGATTAACCCTCGCTCTTCAGCAATTGGAATAAAGTATCCTGGCGAAACTTCGCCAAGCTCTTCGTCTCTCCAGCGCACCAGAACCTCAGCACCGACTAACTTATGTGTTTTTAAACAAACTTGAGGTTGAATGACGATTCGCAGATTATCAGGATAGGAGAGTAAGGTTCTCTCAAGTTGCTTTGAGATAATTGATTTTTTCTGAATCCTTTCACCCTCTTCAATATTAAAATAGCAACTGGGTAAACCGGACTCTTTGGCCATATTAAGTGCTATATTGGCACCTCGTGTTATTGCATCAAAGGTATCCGCATCCTGAGGATATAAAGCAATTCCAGCTCTTGCATTGATACTGACTTCACCCTCTAGGGTTTCGAGCGGCTCAGCGAGAGCTTGTTGTAACCTGTTGACCATTATTGATGCCGCATCGGGATTAGATAAAACGGCTGCAAGCGCAAAAATATCAGAATTTAAACGGGCTAAGGAGTCAAACTCTCGATCTATGTCATTGACGACAGGTAAAGTCTGGCAGTCCTCGTTCTCAAAGATACAACGCACTAAAGTATCTGCACCGCGGATGGTTTTTGCTAATCTGCGACCGACCGCTTGGATGACTGCATCACCCGCTTCGTATCCCATTGTTTCGTTAATATCTTCAAGATTAACCAGGTCGATATATACAATCGCGATGGTATATTGATGTCTCTCTGCAATTTTAAGTAGGTATTTAACTCGGTCAGAGAATAAATTTTTATTAGCCAGTCCCGTTAGCTCATCAAAAAATGCCAATTGCTTGATGCGATGCTCTTTGGCTTTAATGTCACTTAAATCACGCCAAATTACCTGGATAGCGTTTTTTCCAAGGTAGATGACTGGAGTGAGCGTTACCTCTATCGGTAGATGGTGACCTTGTTTAGTGATATGAAGCCATTCAAAACGCTGGTAGCCCTCTGTTGAGGCTTTATTTAAAAGAACTTTGGCGAGCTCTTCGCTGTTGTTTTTACCCTGGCTCAATGGTGAAAATTGAATAGGCGACAAGCCAATCAGCGCTTTGCGGTCAGACAAGTCAAAAAGTTTTGCGGCTGCATCATTACAATCGGTAATCACAAAATCTGGGCTGATTATGCCCATCGCATCCTCTGATTTATGCAGCAAATTCACCAAGCGCTTTTCGTTTTCACTTTTGAGTCTTTCATAATCAAGCTGCGCCACGGCAAGATCATTATAAATTGAACTTATAGAATATGTAGTGATCAGATCAAGGCATAATAATCACCTTGGTCACGTAAAATATGAGCGCTACTTTTCTGAAACACTTTAATTCAATTACCGATCCTCGCATTGAACGCTGTAAAAAGCATGAGCTTATCGATATTCTCCTTTTAGCCATTAGTGCAGTAATCTCCGGTGCACAAGGATGGGAGGATATTGAAGACTTTGGGCATCTAAAACTTGATTGGTTAAAAAGATATGGCGCTTTCAACGCGGGTATTCCAAGACACGACACCATAGCCCGTGTCATTTGTCGGTTAAAATCAGATGAAATAGAGCATGCATTTCAATCTTGGATATCTTCACTTATTGAAACCACGGGTGCTGATATTATTGCTATGGATGGAAAAACTGCACGTCGTTCATTTACAACCAAAGATAGAAAAAGTGCTTTACATACCGTCAGTGCATGGAGCTGCCAACACCAGTTAGTTTTAGGGCAAACAGCCGTTGATAGCAAAACAAATGAAATCACAGCCATACCTGAGTTACTCACCATGCTAGATATTGAAAATAGCATCATTACACTTGATGCTATGGGCTGCCAGCAAGAAATAGCGAAACAAATAATTAAACAAAAAGCTGATTATATCCTAGCGCTCAAAGGTAACCATTCAGGTATGCAGAGTGAATTAGAAGCTTGGTGGCACAAGAGTGAGCGCGAAGGATTGACCAATAGCAACTATGATAAACATACCGAAATAAGCTCAGGGCATGGGCGCATTGAAACAAGGGTTTGTCAGCAATTGCTTATTGATAAAAGCTGGTTAGATAAAATCTACCAATGGTCTGGCTTAAAGAGTGTTATTCAAGTAACCGCTGAGGTTCACGATAAATCATCAGGTACAGACACGATAGAAACGCGTTGGTATATTAGTTCGTTAGCGTTAGGTGCGGAGCAAGCACTTAATGCGGTACGAAGCCACTGGCAGGTTGAAAGTATGCATTGGATGTTGGATATGAACTTTAGGGAAGATGAATCAAGAATCCGTAAGAAGCAAGGACCCCTTGTTTTTAACGTAATGAGAAAAATAGCCATGGCGTTATTTAAACAAGATACAACTAAAACAGCCAGTATGGCGAGAAAAAAGAAAATGGCAGGGCTAGACGATGATTATCGCTCAACCCTGTTAGAATCTGGGATTAAAATGCGCTAGCCGTGCAAGCTGCGCTGAGATGTCACGAATTATATTGACAACGACTTTTTGGTTAAACGCGGTTTGTACAATCTGCATACTAATTTCTGCAGGATAGATGTTGCCATCCCCTTTGCGATGTTGGGTAACAAAATGCAGCAGCTCCACCTCACCCATTTTGAGCGGCTTCAAAAGCCGATCGAACGATTGTGCATCGTAGCTCGGCTTAAATTCGTAGGGCTTCATAATTTGTAACATCGCCCAACTCCGCCCAAGTTGATGCTGTGCAGCGAGGTTGGCATATAAAATGTCCAACGTTTCGGCATCAAAAAATAAGACGGCATCAGCGATTTGATCAACAACGCTTTTAAAGCTGGTCAGTTCGTCCTGCCTCAAGCGCTCTTGAGTTATATCCAGTTCAACCGAAATATATCCCGAGTGTTCTCCAAGCTCATTAAACGTAGGGTTGCAACTGATGCGACTCCAAAAGGTCTCTCCACTCTTTCGATATTTAAGTAATTCAATTTCAATGGACTTTTTCTTTGCGACTGCTTTTTGTAACTCCAAAAGGTCAAAGCTGTTAGTCTGTGGCCCAGTTAATGTTGCCCACGGCGATTGACCCGCAAGCTCCTCCAAAGAATAACCAGAGATTCGTTCGAAGCCAGCATTACACCAAGTGATGTTGTAATCACAATCTAAGATCATTACTCCGTTCACAGTCTGTGTAGCAACTAATGCAAGGCGGGCGTTCTCTTCCAGTGTCAGAGCAAGTTTATTTTTAATCTCTCTTGCTTCAGACAGCGATTCCAAGGTTTCGAGGATGGGGTTCAGTTTCTCAACGTCAGATTGTTCATAGCCGTTGGCTGCGTTAGCCAGACCGACCATGCCAATCAACTTACCATTATGTTTAATTGGTAATCCAAGGAAGGAGGAGAGCTTGGGATGACCATGTGGTGTGCCACCAGCACGAGAATCATCCTGAGGATTGTTTGAGATAACAGCTTGGCCGGTTGTTAATACTTCACCCAGTAAATTGTCATGATTATGGAACTCTAAGCCATCCGCCTTACTTCTTTCATATAGCTCACGGGTTTCATGATCCCAGCTGATATTTGTCAAAACGCTGACCTTCAGATACGGTCGTAGTTGCGAGTCTTCCCGCACCTCACCAATCAAACCGAACTGACTATCTGTCAGAGCGATGAGTTCATTAAGTAAAAGGCTAAGTGCACTGTCATACGACTCATTAAGTATAAAAGCGCGCTGAATCTTAGCGATGGCATTGCTGGTACGAATTTGAAAATCGTATTTGTCAGAAATCTGCTGCCTGGACTGCTCAAGTGTCTGGTGGCTAGCGTACATGTAGGCGTCAAAGGCGAGGGTGATATCCAGTAGCGCCACTTTGTAGAGCGCAGTTAACGTTGGCTCGATACGCTCCATATCGCTATTCAATATCACACTGACGAATTTACAAACGAGATCTAAGTAAACACCGTAAGCGCCAATATACCATTGCGGCGTCAAACCAACCCTTTGGTGCGCAATGCCCACTCTAATACGATCTTGGGCGTAGTCGAATCCATAATCGCCGGCAGTTAATTTCCTAAAGTACAGTTTTTGTGTTTCTTGAAGTTTGCTCATCAGGTTAACGTCATGCAGCATCTTCGATGCATGGTCAAACTTTAAAAGATGCTGATAAAAAGCATGAATAAGCTCATTCTCATAGGCATAAAGTGGTTTATGAATGGCTTCGAGCAATTTAATTTCGGTAGTTGAAAGATTAATAAGAGCTTTACGCTCATCAAAAGAGACGGGGTTGATGTTTAATCGCTTTAATACTTCTTCCACTCTCATAGCGCACCTGTCTTTACTTCGTTAACAACCAGTGATTGATTGCTTGTAATAATTCATCGGGATGAAACTTAGCGATAAATTGGTCTGCGCCGACTTTCTTAACCATTGACTCGTTGAACACACCGCTTAGTGATGAGTGCAAAACGACGTGAATATCTTTTAAAAGTGGTTCAGATTTGATCGCAGAAGTGAGCGTATAGCCATCCATAATTGGCATCTCAATATCGGAGATAACCAAAGGTATCTTCTCGGAAAGGACGCCTTTATGCTTAACTGCCAAGTCTTGTAAAAATTGAAGCGCAGATTGGCCATCATTAACCAGTTTAGACGGGATATTTACGCTGTCTAATACGCGTTTAATCTGATTTCTGGCAACTGCTGAATCATCCGCAACCAACACTTCAATCTCAGAGGTGTTGAACCCTTTAAGCTGTTGCGCCGTTTCAGCTTCAATTTCATGGTCGTTGGGCATGATCTCCGAGAACACTTTTTCAACATCTATGACTTGAATGAGCTTGCCTTCAATCTCTGTCACTGCAGTTAGGTAATGACTTTGCCCTGCTCCTTGAGGTGAAGGTTGAATTTGACTCCAGTTCAGATTAACGATGCGATCAACTGCCGAAACCAGAAAGCCTTGGATATGGCGGTTGTATTCCGTCACAATCACAAAAGCCTGTTCGGGATAACCTATCGGCTTACCTGTCGTAGCTTCACTCAGGTCGATAACGATAACTGGATTGCCACGAAGCTGCGCAATGCCCTTTATAAAAGGGTGGGCTCCTGGCATTTCAATGAGCTCAGGTACACGAATTACTTCCCGAACCTTAAAGACGTTGATGCCAAAACGCTGATGACCATTCAGGCTAAAGAGGAGTATTTCAAAGCGATTTTGACCTGCCAGATTTGTCCTTTGGTCAATAGACTTCATTAACATATTCATTTAAAACGCACCACCAGCTCGTGTAGCTCTTCAGATATTTTCTTAAGGTGCTCTAGAGAGCTTGCTGTTTTATCAGCAGAATTGGCGCTTTCATCGGCCAATGTTGAAATACTTACAACCTGGCGATTGATATCTTCAGCCACATGAGCTTGCTCCTCTACAGCTGCTGCCATCTGTGTCGTCATTTCGGATATATGCCCGACTGAGGCAACGATTCCTTGCAGCATATCTCCACTCTCAATGACTTTTGACAGCCCCTCGTCAGCGTCAGAAGCACCTGATTCAGCTACTTTAACGGCCTCGCTGGATTTTAGTGAGAGAGCTCTGACAATCTCGTATATTTCTTTCGTAGAATCTTGGGTACGTTTTGCAAGATTACGCACCTCTTCAGCAACCACGGCAAAACCTCGGCCTTGCTCGCCGGCACGCGCTGCCTCGATAGCAGCATTTAGCGCAAGTAAGTTGGTCTGTTCAGCAATCTGTTCAATTATTTGAGCTGCTTGGGCAATTTTCGTCGTTTGTAGCTCTACATCAACAACGGATTTCGAAATGGTCTGGACAGTTGCTCTAAGTTTTTCAATAGAGGCGCTTGTTGTTTTGAAGAGTCCTCCACCGGTTTCGGCCAGATTAAATGCTTTATCAGCTTGTGAAGCGGTATTGGAAACATGATACGATACCTCTGAAATAGTTGTCGTCATCTCATTCATCGCTGTAGCAACCTGAATCGTTTCAGATTGCTGGTGATCAATAACCTGCTTAGATTGTTTAACCAAGTCAAATGAGGAAAGTGTTTCGCGCGATACTCTTTTCGCGGCATCATCAATGCGGTTGATAATAGTTGTCAGATGAGCTTGCTGGCTCAATACAGAGACTTCTAATGCGCCAGTAAGTCCGGACTTATTGGTGTAGGTGAGAACTGCGAGTTCATGCGAGAAAGAACGGCTTAGTAATTTCTTTAAGTCAGACGCTCTGGCGTGGTCTTTCACATTGACCCAAATTGCATAGATCGCAATGACGGCGAGCAACAAACTCTCTGATAACTCTTTGTAACCAAGAAAGAATGTCGCAAGCGCGATAGCGACAGACACCATTAAAAAAATGTTAGGCAGCGATATAGGTAACGGTTTAGGTAAATTACTTCCCGAACTCAAGCGGCGGTATACTCTGTCTGCTCTTTGTACATCTTCTGCTCTTGGGCTTGAACGAACAGATTCGTACCCAATAACTTGTCCATTAGCGGTCACGGGTGTTACATAAGCGTCTACCCAGTAAAAGTCACCGTTCTTACAACGGTTCTTAACCAACCCCATCCATGCTTTACCCTCTTTTAGATGTGACCACATTACTTTGAAAGCCATCGCTGGCATATCGGGGTGTCGAACAATATTATGTGGCTGGCCAATTAACTCCGACCTGGAAAATCCGCTTACCTCAACGAAAGCGTCATTACAATCAACAATATTGCCGTTTTTATCCGTAACTGAAATTAGCTTCACAGACGATGGGAAAGTTTTTTCGTTAGATGTAACAGGGAGGTTTTTGCGCATAGATAGCATCCGTGTGCATATTTAGCTTATTAAATATACTCACCTTACATCATGTAGGTGGATTAACCTAGATCTATTAGTAAATACACGGCTAGCGCATTTTAATCCCAGATTCTAACAGGGTTGAGCGATAATCATCGTCTAGCCCTGCCATTTTCTTTTTTCTCGCCATACTGGCTGTTTTAGTTGTATCTTGTTTAAATAACGCCATGGCTATTTTTCTCATTACGTTAAAAACAAGGGGTCCTTGCTTCTTACGGATTCTTGATTCATCTTCCCTAAAGTTCATATCCAACATCCAATGCATACTTTCAACCTGCCAGTGGCTTCGTACCGCATTAAGTGCTTGCTCCGCACCTAACGCTAACGAACTAATATACCAACGCGTTTCTATCGTGTCTGTACCTGATGATTTATCGTGAACCTCAGCGGTTACTTGAATAACACTCTTTAAGCCAGACCATTGGTAGATTTTATCTAACCAGCTTTTATCAATAAGCAATTGCTGACAAACCCTTGTTTCAATGCGCCCATGCCCTGAGCTTATTTCGGTATGTTTATCATAGTTGCTATTGGTCAATCCTTCGCGCTCACTCTTGTGCCACCAAGCTTCTAATTCACTCTGCATACCTGAATGGTTACCTTTGAGCGCTAGGATATAATCAGCTTTTTGTTTAATTATTTGTTTCGCTATTTCTTGCTGGCAGCCCATAGCATCAAGTGTAATGATGCTATTTTCAATATCTAGCATGGTGAGTAACTCAGGTATGGCTGTGATTTCATTTGTTTTGCTATCAACGGCTGTTTGCCCTAAAACTAACTGGTGTTGGCAGCTCCATGCACTGACGGTATGTAAAGCACTTTTTCTATCTTTGGTTGTAAATGAACGACGTGCAGTTTTTCCATCCATAGCAATAATATCAGCACCCGTGGTTTCAATAAGTGAAGATATCCAAGATTGAAATGCATGCTCTATTTCATCTGATTTTAACCGACAAATGACACGGGCTATGGTGTCGTGTCTTGGAATACCCGCGTTGAAAGCGCCATATCTTTTTAACCAATCAAGTTTTAGATGCCCAAAGTCTTCAATATCCTCCCATCCTTGTGCACCGGAGATTACTGCACTAATGGCTAAAAGGAGAATATCGATAAGCTCATGCTTTTTACAGCGTTCAATGCGAGGATCGGTAATTGAATTAAAGTGTTTCAGAAAAGTAGCGCTCATATTTTACGTGACCAAGGTGATTATTATGCCTTGATCTGATCACTACATATTCTATAAGTTCAATTTATAATGATCTTGCCGTGATTTATGTGCACCGAATTTGTGCAAACTGATTGCGCTATCCTCATTTACTGTGCTAGGCGGGGTGTATTTAAAAGTTTACATTACCGATTGAGCTTCTGATTTATCAACTTGGCATTTGCTACGAGTTCATTGATGTCAAATGTTGTACGACCTAACCCCATCAGTGGTATGAGTCCAACGACCATCGATGATAGCAAGATAATGTGATTGATTTTGTCTGTTTGAGTCTGCTCTACACCAGCATCATTAATTTGCTTAAATATTATCGTTCTGTAGTATTCTGCCAGTTTTTGCGCAATTTCTGGAGAGTTAATTGCCTGTTTCCAGATAAACACCATTATGTTAGCAACTTCTCGCTGAGATGTCCGTCGCATAAAGTGCTCTAGTGCATCATCCGAAACCAAGGTGTTTTTGGTATCAAAGTTTTTGTAAAACGATTCAGGAAGCAGTATCGTGTGTCTTTCGAGAAGTCTATCAATAATTGCCTCAACTAAAGCCTGCTTAGTTGGGTAGTGATAGGTCAAGTTTCCTTGAGAAATCCCCATGTACTTAGCGACCTGAGTTACGGAAAATTTGTCTATTTCACCTGACTCGATGAGAGTAATAGCGGATTCAACGATCTTTGCTTTCATTAAGCAGAGTCCCTTTTGATTAAAGCGAGATTATCCTCAAAGTTCCTTCAGGGGGCATCTTAACTCAGCTCATAAAAGATGACTTTGATCTCAAATAACTAAAATGAAATCTTGGATTATGAGAGATAAAATTACTCGCTGAATATCATAGCTTGGCGCGTGGGTGTCTGCTTGTTTTTTTAAACATTTTTAGACGGGAGAACTAATTTGAATTTTAATGTTACTTAGTTAACCCTTAAAGATTACGAGTTTGAGCTCGCCGTATCCCTACAAAACTCAAAGCAGACATTGATGAGTTTTAAAGTCTAAAGCAATATCTCCGCTTATCGCTCAAAGCCGACCTATAGAGTAATTACGTTAACACGTTTTGGGGCAAAAATGAGTTAGAGCCGATCTTGACTTCACACATTAAAAATCTTCAATGTCTGCTCATGGAACAAACCAGCCTTGTGCAATTAGACATATTTTATATCTACCTTTATTACCCTCCGGCTAGCCCTGTACGAGTAGACACCCACATCGACCGCGTATCAAATCGAACCAAATTTGCGATGGGTAAAAATGTAGTTGAGGTGAACAAAAGCTTGAAAAAGTGATCACAAAAGAATTTAAAGTTGATGTGCACCACTGCCTCATACTCCATGGGCTTTACACCTGCGTGGCGTGTTAGTGAAACTGCCCAATTAATGAAACATTTTCAAAGTATTAATTTCACAAGTGTCAATCCTTTGGTTATGCTGTTGAGCATTATGAAATTTTATTGCGGGAATTCCTATGTTACCTTTACTTCGCATCTTGTTAATTGAGCAAGACCCAATCACCTTGCAAGAGCTTTCAACGAATCTCTCAAAAACCATTGCTAATTTTGAGCGAGATGATATTCATATCGATATTATTGAGCGTCTCGAGCTGAAGCAAGCGTTAGCATGTGTTGAGGAAGATGGTGATATTCAAGCCGTAGTACTCAGTTGGGATGTACACAACAAGGGCGAACGCACTTATAGTCGCTTTATCGAGCAGTTAAAGGGGATCCGCCTTGAGTTGCCCGTTTATGTTATTGGCGACGACACGAAAGGATTGGAGATAGTCAACGAGTCGGAGGAGATTGAGTCGTTCTTCTTTAAAGATGAGGTGATTTCTGATCCTGAAGCAATTTTAGGGTATATGATCAACGACTTTGATGACCGATCAGAAACCCCATTCTGGACCGCGTATCGCCGTTATGTCGGCGAAGCGAACGATTCATGGCATACACCCGGTCACAGCGGCGGTTCTAGCTTTAGAAACTCCCCTTATATCAAAGATTTTTATCAGTTTTATGGCCGCAATGTGTTCGTTGGCGATCTGTCGGTTTCAGTCGATTCGTTAGGTTCATTATCAGACAGCACCAATACCATTGGCCGTGCGCAAGAGTCAGCAGCGGCGACGTTTGAGGTTAAGCATACTTACTTTGTTACCAACGGATCGTCCACCTCAAATAAAATCATCTTACAGACGCTGCTGCGCAAGGGCGATAAAGTGATTATCGACCGCAATTGTCATAAGTCTGTGCACTATGGCATTTTGCAATCAGCCAGTTTCCCTATTTATTTGTCGAGTATTTTAAATCCAAAATATGGCATCTTTGCACCGCCGTCGTTGGCCGACATCAAGCAGGCAATTGAACAAAATACCGATGCTAAATTACTGGTGCTCACCGGTTGTACTTACGATGGCCTGCTGAGCGATTTGAAACAAGTGGTCGAGTTTGCCCATCAACATGGTATTAAAGTGTTTATCGACGAAGCCTGGTTTGCTTACTCCCTTTTTCACCCCAGCCTACGCTATTATTCCGCTATTCATGCGGGCGCTGACTATGTTACCCATTCAGCGCATAAAGTGGTATCAGCGTTTTCTCAGGCGTCTTATATTCATGTGAACGATCCCGATTTCGATGCCGATTTCTTTCGCGAGATTTACAGTATTTACGCCAGCACATCACCAAAGTATCAGCTTATTGCGTCACTTGACGTGTGCCAAAAGCAATTAGAGATGGAAGGCTATAAATTACTCAATGCCTTGCTAAACCATGTGGATGAATTTAAACAACAGATGGCCTCACTCAAGCATATCAAAGTGCTTGGTAAGCAAGACTTTATGGAAATATTTCCGCATTTTAGTGGCGATAACATGGGCCACGATCCACTGAAGATCCTTATCGATATTAGCGAGTTACCGTATTCATTAAAGGATATTCATAAATTCCTACTGGATGAAATTGGCTTAGAAATAGAGAAGTACACTCACAGCACCATCTTGGTTTTACTAACCCTTGGCGGTACGCGCTCAAAAATAATTCGTCTGTACAATGCGCTCAAAAAACTCGACAGCGGTAAGGTAAAGCTATCAAAATCGACGCGGCGATCTCGCTTGCCGGAAAACTTGCCTGCCATAGACTTAGCGTGTATTCCAAGCGACGCTTTTTATGGCGAGCGCGAATCTGTGCCTATCGGCAAAAGCAACAACCGCATTTGTGCCGGTTTAGTCACGCCCTATCCACCGGGCATTCCACTGTTAGTGCCGGGCCAGCATATCACTGAAGAACATATTGAATATCTGAAAGAATTGGCGGGACAAGGCTTGACGATTCAAGGAAGTTTCGATGGTGAGATCTATGTTCTTAAGGGTAAGGTAAACAAGTAAATATATCCTTTAATACTGTCTTATAAATACTAATGGCAATGATACTGTGATGCTCAACGAAATAATTTATAATCGGATCATTGATATTTTAACAGCACAGCAATAGTTACATGCACTGCTGTTAAAAATTTATGTGAATTTACAAGGGGATTTAAATGCGTTTACTACACACCATGTTACGGGTTGCTGATTTAGAAAAATCTATTGCGTTCTACACTCAAATACTCGGCATGAAAGAGTTACGTCGCGCGGACAACGAAGAATACCGTTACACACTCGCCTTTGTAGGCTACGGTGATGAAAAAGACAGCACTGTATTAGAGCTGACTTATAACTGGGACACTGACAGCTACGATTTAGGCAATGCTTATGGTCATATTGCGATTGAATTTGATGATATTTATAAAGCATGCGCTGATATCAAAGCAGCTGGCGGTAATGTTAGCCGTGAGCCAGGCCCTGTAAAAGGCGGCACCACAGAAATCGCGTTTGTAAAAGACCCTGATGGCTATGCTATTGAGTTAATACAGAAAAAAGACAATCACCAATTTTAAGTGGTAAAATCAGATTAAGAAATAAAAAAGGTGCTTGGTGCACCTTTTTTGATTATTTCGTGATTACAGTAACTGAAATACGGCCACGAAGAAGACCGCAACATCAGTACTTATTAAAGCTTATAATCAAGTACTTTCATACCAAGCTTTTCAAGCTCAGGTTTAAGTGATTTAGCATCACCGACTACAACATACACCATTTCTTTAGTATTGAGATGTTTTGCGGCCAAAGCATTTATTTCTGATTTACTAATTGTACTGACGATTTTATTACGATCTTTGACAAAACTAGGCTGTAAATCATGCTCGAGTATTTGTGCTAAAAAGCCTAATTTGGCATTGGGTGTTTCATACTTCAAGGCATCTTTTTGGTTGATAGCTTGGCGCATAAAGTGAAGCTCTTCATCACTGATACCATTTTGCGCATAATTATTTAACTCATTGGTAAATTCAACAATAGACGCGGCAGTTGAATCTGCCCGTACAGCCGCTGATGCGGTAAACCCACCAGAAGTTGAATCACCCCAAAAATTAGTGCGTGCGCCGTAAGTATAGCCTTTATCTTCGCGAAGGTTTAAGTTGATGCGACTGTTGAAATTACCGCCTAATGCAAAATTCATTAGGTTTGACTTAAAGAACTCTCCGGTAATATCTTCAATCATATCGCGCTTACCAATGCGGATTTCTGATTGTGGTGCACCTGGCTTATCGACAAGGTAAATAACATTACCCGCAATATTTGGCTCAGCAAAAGTCGCTGTAGGAGCTGGCGCTTTACCTTGCCAATTATCAAGTGTAGCGGTTACTTTTGTTTGCAGTGCTTGCTGAGCTAAATCAGAAACCACAATCACTTCACTGCCTTGCGGTTTAAAGTTAGCGTTATAAAAACCTTTCACATCATCTAGGCTAATCGCTTCGATACTCTCGAGTGTGCCGCCATTAGGCAATGCGGCAATGCTATCGCCATACAATAACTTACTGTAAGCATTGCTCGCCAAATAACCCGCATCTTTAAGCGCGTGCTGAATGTTTTGCATACTTTGCTGCTTATTACGATTAAAATCTTCTTCGCTGAAAGCTGGGTTAAAGAGTTTTTCTTTAAGCAACGCAAGTGTCGCATCAAGGTTTTTAGTTAAGCTTGAAACAAATATATTAGTATGAGTGCTGTTTGCCGATATACGAATAGTGCTTCCTAACTTCTCAAGTGCCCCACTCATTTGTTCAGTGGTGTAGTTTTGTGTTGACTCACTCAATAGTGCTGCTGTTACTGTTGCCAACCCTACTTTTTCAGCTTGCTCACTGTATTGTCCACCGGGTACTTTAATTAATAATGAGGTAGTTGGTGTCTCTGTACTTTGAGTGCCTAACACTGCAATACCATTTGCTGTTGTTGCGTGCCATAATTTTGGTACCTCTACAGCAGGGTTAACACCAGCTGTAGGCTGTTTACTACGGTCAAAGGTATCAACTGCTTTACGGGCAACTAAATCATCGGCACTGGTTGTTGAAGGGCCACCAAAGTCATGTGAAATAGGTGTGAAGTTATCTTCTGCCGCAATAAGTTGACGTTGTCCCTCAGGCACAACACTCATGATCACTGCCGCTTTACCTTTTACATATTGATTAAATACACGCATTACATCAGCTTTAGTCACTGCGTTATAGCGTGCAAGATCATCCTGAATAAAATTTGGGTTACCAGTGAAGGTTTCAAATGCAGCTAACTGAGATACTTTACCTGCGACACTTTGTAAGCCAAAAATAGCGCCGGATTCGATTTTAGCTTTCACTTTATCTAAATCATCTTGAGTTACGCCACGTTGCACAAACTCAGTAAATGAATCTCGAACAATTTTTTCAATATCAGCCAAAGTTTTACCTGAGGCAGGATTTGGTAAGGCATAAATACTTAATGAACACGCCAGCTCACGACACGGATGGCTAACACCCGCTTGAACTGCAAGCTGTGTTTTAACCAAGTTTTTATAAAGTAATGAGTTATTGCCACCGCCAATGATCTCAGCAAGAATATCAAGTGGTGCTTCATCTGCGGCACGAGCATAAGTGGTAGGGAAATTCATACTTAACAATGGTAAATGAACTTTATCTTCCATTGAAATATAACGATCGGCATCAAGAGTCACAGCAACTTTTTCGGCGTTAGTAACTTCAGGCCCACGCGGAATTGGGGCAAAATATTTACTTACTAACGGTAACACCTCATCCGCGCTGACATCACCACCAATGGTGATCGTTGCATTATTTGGACCGTACCAACGTAAAAAGAATGCTTTTAAATCATTTACGTTAACTCGATTTAAGTCGTCCATAAAACCAATTACAGGCCAAGAATATGGGTGACCATCTGGGTATAATGCTTGTGAAACTCGTTCATTTACACGACCATAAGGACGGTTGTCAACACGCTGGCCTCGTTCATTTTTAACTGTTTCGCGTTGTACTTCAAACTTCTCTTGGGTTACTGCGTCTAATAAAAAGCCCATACGATCAGCTTCTAACCACAACATTTTTTCTAGTTGGTTTACAGGCACAGTTTCGAAGTAGTTAGTACGGTCTGAATTAGTGGTACCGTTGAGTGTACCGCCCGCCTCAGTAATAATTTTAAAGTGCTCTTCATCCGCAACGTTTTCAGAACCCTGAAACATCATATGTTCAAAAAAGTGGGCAAAACCTGATTTACCTAACTCTTCTCGCGCAGAGCCTACGTGATATGTCACGTCTACATGTACTAACGGATCTGAATGATCTTCGTGCACAATAACAGTAAGGCCGTTCTCTAATTGATATTTTTTATAGGGGATACTGATCTCAGCAGCATTCGCCGCAACTGATTCAATTAAGGTAATGCCCGGGTAGGCAGATTGGACTGCGCTCGCTGCTTCGTTGGTATTATTTACTGAGCTATTACTACAGCCAGCCAAACCCGTTGTCAGTAGTACCGCAACGGCAATTTTTGTTAATTTCATTTTATCATCCATTTTTTAATAACCCAGCGAGTTTATGGTTTTATTAAAAGTGGAACAAGCGCAGCTAAACAAACAATTGCAGCAATTTGTAACTAAGTGTGAATGAGCGGTCAGCGGTCAGCGGTCAGCGGTCAGCGGTCAGCGGTCAGCGGTCAGCGGTCAGCGGTCAGCGGTCAGAAAAATATAACTTAATTTGGCCTACAGTAAATATTTTGATGAGGTTATTTTATAAATAATGAAGATAACTATGAAATGTTATTTATCACTGTTAATTTTTAAGAGTTGGCACTCCTGATAACATGTGAATAGAAAGTCCGGCATTACACCGCTTTATGCGTTACTTAAAATAAATATGTTTCGTTACCAAGAGATTAGTACTCTTGTTAACGTCGTGCATAGAGAGTGCGGTGTCACACTGCTTTATACATTACTTAAAATAATGTAAGTGGCGTCCCCAAGGGGATTCGAACCCCTGTTACCGCCGTGAAAGGGCGGTGTCCTAGGCCTCTAGACGATGGGGACACAGAAATGTGTCACTAGGACGACTGAATGGTTAGACTCGTTTCAGACGAGCTTCTTAATAACACTGCACTTGCCTATAAAAATAAGTAAGTGGCGTCCCCAAGAGATTAGTACTCTTGTTAACGTCGTGCATAGAGAGTGCGGTGTCACACTGCTTTATACATTACTTAAAATAATTAGTGGCGTCCCCAAGGGGATTCGAACCCCTGTTACCGCCGTGAAAGGGCGGTGTCCTAGGCCTCTAGACGATGGGGACGCAGAAATTGCTTTGCAAATCACTGACTTGCATTTTCTGTGTCACTAGGACAACTGAATAGTTAAACTCGATTCAGACGAGCTTTTTAATAACACTTCACTAACTATGAAAATAGTAAGTGGCGTCCCCAAGAGATTAGTACTCTTGTTAACGTCGTGCATAGAGAGTGCGGTGTCACACTGCTTTATACATTACTTAAAATAAGTAAGTGGCGTCCCCAAGGGGATTCGAACCCCTGTTACCGCCGTGAAAGGGCGGTGTCCTAGGCCTCTAGACGATGGGGACACATAAATGTGTCACTAGGACAACTGAATGGTTAGACTCGTTTCAGACGAGCTTTTTAATAACACTGCACTTCCCTATTAAAATAAGTAAGTGGCGTCCCCAAGGGGATTCGAACCCCTGTTACCGCCGTGAAAGGGCGGTGTCCTAGGCCTCTAGACGATGGGGACACAGAAATGTGTCACTAGGACAACTGAATAGTTAAACTCGATTCAGACGAGCTTCTTAATAACACTGCACTTGCCTATAAAAATAAGTAAGTGGCGTCCCCAAGAGATTAGTACTCTTGTTAACGTCGTGCATAGAGAGTGCGGTGTCACACTGCTTTATACATTACTTAAAATAATTAGTGGCGTCCCCAAGGGGATTCGAACCCCTGTTACCGCCGTGAAAGGGCGGTGTCCTAGGCCTCTAGACGATGGGGACGCAGAAATTGCTTTGCAAATCACTGATTTGCTATTTCTGCGTAAGATGAGCCGAGCCTGCGAGGCGAATGGCATTATCTTCTCAGAAACATTTTCTGTGTCACTAGGACAATTGATTAGTTAAACTCACATCCTGAGCTGTATAAGGTAATTGCGATATATACAAATTAAGACTCGAGCTTAATTTGTTCGCTATTTTCTCGGTTAACCCGCCTTTAACTAATAAAAGTTAAGTGGCGTCCCCAAGGGGATTCGAACCCCTGTTACCGCCGTGAAAGGGCGGTGTCCTAGGCCTCTAGACGATGGGGACACAGAAAACTGTTACCCTAGGACAAACACTTTATAAATTGGTGGAGCTATGCGGGATCGAACCGCAGACCTCTTCACTGCCAGCGAAGCGCTCTCCCAGCTGAGCTATAGCCCCAATTTATTTTGCTAAACACTGCGCAGTTAAACCGTGCTGTGTATCGCTGAGTGCGGGGCGCATTCTATGCAGCCACCAAAATAATGTCAACATTTTTTTCAGTAACTTTATTCAAATGGTTTAATTTTCAGCAAACTGAATAACGAATAAACTGCACTGTTCAAAATGCACGCAAAGCTACTGTTTCGAAACAAAATTTGAAACTTAAACACCAACAAACAAAGTTACCTTGATTGTTTAGGGTGCGCTAATTAGCAAAGTAATATGTTATACATTTATATGCAAAATAAAGTCACTGTGTTTTTGTTCTTTTTTGGCCATCAGTGTCAGCCAATTATTCATAAGTATGAAAACCAGAGTCAATCTATAGTGAGCTTCCCTACCCTGAGTAATTTTTACTTACTATTAAAATATTTTCTCTTTCTACATGATTGGCTAAGCAAAACTGCCAAATTGTGTTCGGTTGCTATTCGTCACTTTATGCCTCTAAAAGTATAGGTAGATCCAGATTAAGCCAAAATAAAGTAAAATCCCAAAGCAAGTAGGTATGCAAACTTACTAATCAATAGTATTGGTAGTTAGCCGTAAACTATTACACGGATAAACTTAAATAAGTACCAAAGTGATTTCACTTATGTAGTAAAGACAGCGAATTGGCTATAAAACAATCTCAATAAAGGTTCATTGATTATAAAAGCTGCATCTAAAACATTTTTACTCATTCAAGTGTTGACACATTTACAACTCTATCTATAATAGCGCCCCACAACAACGCAGCAATGTGATGTTGTTCAGATGTGGGTGATTAGCTCAGTTGGGAGAGCATCGCCCTTACAAGGCGAGGGTCACTGGTTCAAGTCCAGTATCACCCACCACTTTATTTTAAAGTGCTTCACATCTGATATTCTATATGGGTCGTTAGCTCATTTAGAAAAAGAGAGTATCCCCGCTACTTACAAGTAACGGCGAGGTTCACTGGTTAAAGTCCAGTACTATTTATATTTTAATAGTCGAGTTTTAATTTATATGTGGGTGATTAGCTCAGTTGGGAGAGCATCGCCCTTACAAGGCGAGGGTCACTGGTTCAAGTCCAGTATCACCCACCACATATAAAACCTGTTATTATATTAATAGTCACGTTTTAAATTTGTAATATGGGTCACAAGCTCAGTTACAAGAAAAGAGAGCATCACCGCTATTTACAAGTAACGGCGAAGTTCACTGGTTAAAGTCCAGTACTATTTATTTTAATAGTAGCAGCTTAATATTGTAATATGGGTCGTTAGCTCAGTTGGGAGAGCATCGCCCTTACAAGGCGAGGGTCACTGGTTCAAGTCCAGTACGACCCACCATTCCTAGAATGGTGCATATTACAAAGTATCTAAATGGGTGATTAGCTCAGTTGGGAGAGCATCGCCCTTACAAGGCGAGGGTCACTGGTTCAAGTCCAGTATCACCCACCATTTAGATATAAAACTTTACGGGTCGTTAGCTCAGTTGGGAGAGCATCGCCCTTACAAGGCGAGGGTCACTGGTTCAAGTCCAGTACGACCCACCATTTATAAAATGGTTATCGTAAAGTTTAGTAATTGATTATTTGGGGTCGTTAGCTCAGTTGGGAGAGCATCGCCCTTACAAGGCGAGGGTCACTGGTTCAAGTCCAGTACGACCCACCATTTAATCAAAATTATATGTGGGTGATTAGCTCAGTTGGGAGAGCATCGCCCTTACAAGGCGAGGGTCACTGGTTCAAGTCCAGTATCACCCACCACATATAAAACCTCACGTTATATTCTTTAATCAATAATTAGCTCAGCTGATAAAGAAAGAGCATCGCCACCCTTCACAAATAGATGATCTATTTAAGTTTGAAAAGCATCAACCTAGGGGCTCCTATCCCTATAAAAATCCTCAAGCATAATTAGGCTGCTTGAAAATTTATAACTGATTAAATAAACGCAGTCTGCAGTATTAAATTTTAAATTCCCTTGTCAGCGACTAGACTGTTTATTATAGTCACTGATACGTTCACGTGGTCACAAGTCTAATGCCAGCAAAGATTTTTTCTAATGCCAAAATATTAATAGTTGAAGAGCAACCACTTGCTCAAAGCTATATGAAACAATCGCTCGAAAAATTAGGCTTTCGGCAGTTACGCTTCGCTGAGCATGCAAATTCAGCTAAAGAGCAGTGCACCACTGAGCAATTTGATCTCATTGTGTGCTCTTTTAATCTGAGTAAAAATCAAGATGGCTATCAGCTGTATGAAGAGTTGCGGGTTAAACGTTTAATAAAAAACTCCACAGGCTTCATTTTTATTTCTGCTGAAACTAGCGGCTCCCTTGTGCACAGTGTTTTAGAGCTGCAACCTGATGATTTTTTAGTAAAGCCTTTTACCATCTATGATCTTAAAACGCGTATAGAACGAATTTTACTGCGTAAAAATAACTTACAAACAATATACAACTACATTGACGATGGTAATGATTCTAAAGCATTAAAGGAGATAAACACGGCACTTGATCAAAAAGGCAATGCTTACAGTGCGATACTCTTACGTTTGAAAGGCGATGCCCTACTTCGCTTAAAACGTGCAGATGTAGCAAAAGCCTTTTTTAAATCCGTGTTAGACATTCAAAAATTCGCTTGGGCCAAGGTAGGATTAGTAGAAGCATTAATTGCAAACAATGAGCATATTCTTGCACAAAGAATGCTTAAAACAATGTTGCAGCGCCATGAAACACGATTAGTTGCACTGGATTTACTTGGTAAGTTAGAAATAAAATTAAACCAGTTCGAGCTAGCACAAGACTTTTTAAGCCAAGCAGTTGATATTGCACCACGTAATATCGAACGTCAAAAATCACTGA
Source organism: Pseudoalteromonas sp. KG3 (assembly GCF_030436385.1). Lineage (NCBI taxonomy): Bacteria > Pseudomonadati > Pseudomonadota > Gammaproteobacteria > Alteromonadales > Pseudoalteromonadaceae > Pseudoalteromonas > Pseudoalteromonas sp. KG3. The sequence continues at coordinate 3,849,942 of NZ_CP098523.1, read as the reverse complement.
GTCATGTTTCACTGATCAATCACGATTATGAAAAAAACTACCTAACCCAAAAAGACATCGCTAATTTTGCCAAGCACTCAATTCACGATCACCCTGATGTTTATTTAAATGCAGCACGGGCGGGAATTGACTTTGCCTTAACAACAGATCAAAGCGACCAAATTCAACGTATTTCAAGACAAACCAATAAATATTTAACTGATTTAAAAAGCCAGTTCCCCAATAGTCATAATCAAGCGCAAATTGATGTGCTCAATGCCCGCCTGCATTATCTAAAAGACGAGCACCAAAAAGCAAAAATGTTGATAGAGCAACTTGATGATGACGATAATCATATTCGCTCGGTGGATGGCGCGCTTGATAAAGCAAAAGCATTTCATGAGTTGGGCTTTCACCATAAAGCACAATCACTGTTCAACCAAATTATCAGCCATTGTGAGCGTCATCCTACAGTGAGTGATCCGGTTTATTTACGATATATTCAGCAGCAGCAAAGCGAGCGCCGCGATATAAAAATGGGCCCGAAAGAGCTCAACAACCATGCTGTGACTCAGTTTAATCGTGGGCAATTAAATACCGCTTTAGAAGCTTTCACTCAAGCATTTAGGATCATGCCTCGCAACTCCAGCATTGCTTTAAATTTGTTGCAGTGTTTATTTGATAATACTAAACAAAATGGTCAATCATTAAATACAATGATGGCAAAGAAATGTTATGCGTTACTAAATACAACGGCGCTGGATAATGAGCAACAACAACGCTTTAATAAAATAGTTCTACAAGCGACAGCGATGGGGATAACACTTGCGAATTTAGAAGAGCCTGGCAAAACTAAATAAACTATTTAAATAGCTGTTGTTTAGGCAGCATGAAAAACCATCAATTCATAACTAACAATTTAGCTAACCACTGTGAGTTTTACTGGATTAGTAAATTAAATCCAGTAAAACGTTGATAAGTCAGATTAGCTATTATAACTTTTGTAATGATACTGCATTAATACAATAACGCAGGCCACTTGGCATAGGACCATCAGGGAATACATGGCCTAAATGCGCGTCACATACGTTGCATACTGTTTCGATTCTTTGCATACCATGGGTTTTATCACTATTGTAAGCAATTGAGTTGATTTCAGCGGGCTGAGTAAATGATGGCCAGCCAGTGCCGCTGTCAAACTTTTCATCACCATCAAACAGTAAGTTATCACAGCACACACAGGCGTATTTACCTGGTTCAAACAAAGTGCAGCTATCAGAGCTGTGTGGGCGCTCTGTGCCTTTGTTGCGAGTAACATAAAACGCGGCTTCGCTTAGTTGTTCACGCCATTGCTGCTCGGTTTTAACTACTTTACGGCTCGGCTCTGGATTACCTTTATTGGCAAAGTTTAAAATATCATTCCAATTCAACATACTGACCTCATTGAGTAAGATGGGTTAATTTACTGCTATCCACATTATCATGGTATCGCGCTAATAACCTTGCGAGCTTGGGATTTATCCGCACTTCGCAAAATGGTTTGTTTGGGTTTGAAAAATAGTAATTTTGATACTGACTTGGTGAGTGTTTAAATTCACCCGCGGTGACCACTTTTGTTATTAAAGGATCAGCATAATCAGTCTGCTTTAAATTTAAAGCCCGTAATGCAGCGTCACGTTGTTCGTTGCTATAGACATAAATAGCCGAGCGATACTTTTCTCGCATACTGTGTTTACTGGTGGCACTGTGGGTATCGATATGAATAGCAATTAAGTCTGTGAGGCTGATCCTTTTAGGATAAAAACGTAGTCTTATCGCTTCGCTGAACTGACTATCTTGCTCTGCACTTTTAAACCAACCTTGGTCAACACTTTCAACGCCTATCAGTGAACTAAAAATAGCTTCTGTACACCAATGACAGCTGCCTCCGAGGCCAACTTGCTGTAGCATGCTATACCTCCTATTGTTTTATTAATCACAGCTCACTGAACTAACTTATACCGTGTAAAGCAGAATTTAATTTCAGCAAATGATAATTATCTGCTTTTCATGCTCAGTAAAAAGACCATTAAAATAATACATAAGTTCAGTTTTAGAGGCCGGTAAGCCTATAGTGTATTGGTGCTGCTCACTGCAAAAAATAGTGCATTGGTCATCATTACACTGTATTTTCTCAATACTATCAATGACCAGCCACTGCGGGCCATGAGTCCTGTCGAAAAATCCCGACAAGGTAAATAGTAAAAGGTGTTGCTGCTCACGTTTAATAAATTTATCTAACGGGTTACGCGCTATAAATAGTGGCGTTAACCGGTAACAGCATGAGCTAAATACAAACAGCCATAAGGCAATTAAAAATACAAACCAAGCCTGTTGAAATAGCCCAGTAAATACGCTCAACAATAACAGTACGATGCCAAAACAGGCGACGATCAACGCCAATCGTTGATTAATTTTTCGCATTGCAGCTCCTATTTTATACTGCTTTAGTTAATGGCTCTTTTTATCCGTTTCTGGATCGGGCCAGTCATTAAAAAACACCGTTAAATAACGGCTTTTAGCTAAATACAGTAGTACCCACAACACCGTTACCATTTGTAAGGCTAAAAACATCGAGAACTGATAATAGCTATGTGCAGCTTGAATAACCAACCAACTTAAATCTACTGCTGCACACACCAATAATGGCCAGCGCATAAAACGCCATATTCGGGCAAAACGTGCTGCATGATCGGGGCTTTTTTGTGGCCTGCGCAAACAAAAAACCACCGCAGGGATAATTGCAATAGCACCAATGGCCAAAGCACTGAAAAAATCACTTTTTGAGCGAAATGCCAATGACATCAAATCAAGCTCAGGCCGGCGGCTTAGCGCCGCAATGATCCAGATAAAATACGCTCGCAGCAAGACCAATAAACTCAAATGAAATGCGATTGGGGTCCGATATGTGCCGTATTTATCCCAATACTCAGGCCCATAACGTTTCATAGCTGGTTTTTCCTATCAGCTAAGATGCCAAGTAGGATAAATGCTGAAACAACCATCACTGCTAACCAACGCGTGCCAAAAAACATCAATAACTGGCTAATTAACGGCGTCACAAACACCACTAATAAACCAAAACCGAACCCAGTTACCAGGACAAACGCGCACACTCTGATAATAAAGTTACGTCTTGCTACAAATCGTTTCGTGGTTTTAATGATTTCATTGGCATATAAAGACACTATACAAACCACCAGTAATAAAGCGATATTATACAAGTACGGCTTTAACCATTGTCCGAAAGTCAGCGCTAAATCCTGACAAAGCGTAATAACACTATCCATTATGTTGCGCCAGTAATGCAATTAAGTCATCTTCGCTGAGTACATCAACCCCTAGCTCTTGCGCTTTAGTTAGCTTAGAGCCGGCTTTTTCACCAGCAATCAAAGCATCTGTTTTCGCTGATACACTACCAGACACTTTTGCGCCTAATTGCTGCAGCCGTGCTTTGGCATCATTACGATTTAGCTCGTTTAAAGTCCCTGTTAACACATAGGTTAAGCCCGCTAGCGGCTGTGAATCTTCACTTGGCGCAGTTAATTCAGGCCAATGGATCCCCTGCTCTATTAAAGCATTCACAACGTCTAAGTTGTGTTGCTCAGCAAAAAAGCCCTGTACATGCTTAGCTACAATTTCGCCAACATCACTTACTTCAACTAACGCTTCAGTGGTTGCGCTAGTTACTTTATCAAGTGTTAAAAAGTGGTTTGCTAAATTTTGCGCCGTAGCTTCACCCACTTCTCTAATACCTAAAGAATATAAAAATTTGGCCAAAGTGGTTTGTTTCGCATCTTCAAGTGCTGCAACCAGGTTTTTAGCTGATTTAGGACCCATGCGTTCAAGTGACTCAAAATGCCCTTGCTTAAGAATAAATAAATCCGCAGGCGTTTTAATAAGTTCTCTATCCACCAGCTGTTCAACAATTTTATCGCCAAGGCCATCGATATCGAGCGCTTTTCGTGAAGCAAAGTGTTTAATGGCTTCTTTGCGCTGTGCTTGGCATACCAAACCGCCTGTACAGCGCGCTACGGCTTCACCTTCTATGCGTTCAACATGGGAGTCACAAATTGGACATGTCGCCGGAAACTCGATTTCCTTCGCACCTGTAGGGCGACGCTCTAATACCACTTGAGTAATTTGTGGGATCACATCGCCAGCCCGGCGAATGATCACTGTATCGCCAATCTTAACTCCTAAACGGTCTATTTCATCACGGTTATGCAAGGTTGCATTCGATACCGTAACACCACCGACAAACACAGGTTCTAAGCGGGCAACAGGGGTAATAGCCCCTGTACGGCCGACCTGAAATTCAACATCTAGTAGTTGAGTGATCTCTTCTTGCGCAGGAAACTTATACGCAATTGCCCAGCGCGGAGCACGCGCTACAAAACCTAAACGCTCTTGCATGGCTTTGTTGTTTATTTTGATCACTACACCATCAATTTCGTATTTAAGGCTGCTGCGACGCTCAAGAATATCGTGATAGTAATCAAGCGCTGCTTGCTGACCTTCAACTAGTTTTGTTTCTGGACACAGTGGCAAACCCCAGTCAGTTAATTTTGCTAGCTGTTGATAATGATCGCTCGGTAGCTCACCATTTTTAACAACTCCAATACTGTAGGCGTAAAACATCAATGGTCGCTTGGCAGTAATTTTTGAATCCAGCTGACGCAAACTGCCCGCCGCAGCATTACGAGGATTAACAAACACTTTGTCACCACGCTTTTCAGCCTCAGTATTGAGTTTGTCAAAACCCGCGCTGTCCATAAATACTTCACCGCGAATTTCAATTTCCTCAGGGAAATCATCACCGCGTAACTTTAGTGGCACGTTACGAATTGTTTTCACGTTAGTGGTAATATTCTCACCGGTGTGACCGTCGCCGCGGGTTGCTGCCTGCACGAGTATGCCGTTGCGGTATAAAATCGATACAGCAAGGCCGTCAAGTTTTGGCTCACAACAAAAAGTAAGTTCTTTATTGTCCATCAACCGTTCTTTAATACGACGGTTAAAAGCGCTGAACTCTTCTTCACTAAAGGCGTTATCTAACGACAACATAGGCACTTGATGTGTTACTTGCTCAAATTTAGCAAGTGCAGCACCGCCCACTTTTTGAGTCGGTGAATCGGCGCTCATATACTCTGGATTATCCGTCTCAAGCGCACTCAATTCACGTAATAATCTATCATACTCAGCATCAGGAATACTGGGGTTATCAAGCACGTAATAGTTATGATTGTGATCTTCTAATTGCTGACGAAGTTGCGTGATTTGCGCTAACACTAAAGTGGACATACTGACCTCAAAAAAACATAAAAAAAGCCACTTTAACGAGTCATCATTAAGTGGCTTATAAAACTCTTAACTAATTAACTTTATACATAGCTGGTAATCAAACTGAAAAGCGTCTCACTTTTTCAACATACTCACGTACACTATCAACAGTCATTTCTTCACGTTGTGAATCTAAAATAGTTGCGCCAAATTCATCGGCTAACTTTTTAGCGGCACTGTGCAACATGTTAAAGGCCGCAAGGCCATCACCATCACACGGTAGAGTCATAAATAAACTGACCCCGGCAGTACTAAACTGTTCCATATTATCAATATCGAACGTGCCTGGGTTGTACATATTAACTAAGCGAAATAGCACTGGACCATGGCCGGCAGGATCTAAATGACGATTAAAAAAGCCTTCTTCTGAGTATTTAAAACCAAGTGTATTAACCGCTGGTAATAATTTACTACCTTCCATATTTAAACCTTCAGGCATTTGAATATGAACAATAATAAAATCACTGGCCACGGGTTGCTCAGGCTCTTGCTCAGTTACCACTGCATCGTTTGAGTCTGCTGCTGTTGCAACATCATCAACCTCAGAGGTGGTTTCTTGCTCTGGCTCAGCAAATGAATCAGCGTGAGAGTGCTGTTTTTCATCAGCGCTAAAACTTAAATCGCCAAACTGCGGTTCATCACGCTCATTGTGAGAAACTGGCTCAGGTGTACTTTGACGCTCAACAGGTGCTTGATGAGCTGCAGGTTCAACCCGTTCGTCATGTGTCGCAGCGGGCGCATCTTTTTTACGCACAGACCATAGGCCATGTATTAATAATCCACCAATGACTACTACACTGATAATGATTAAAACCCATCTTAATTGTTCGGCCATCCCCTCACCTTTTATTATCTATTTACTCAAATATTAATATTTATGCGTGTGCCATTTGCACCGCTTGTTCAATATCGACAGCGACCACACGCGAAACGCCTGGTTCAGCCATTGTTACACCGGTCAATCTGCCAGCCATTTCCATGGCAATTTTATTATGACTGATATAAATAAATTGCACCGATTGTGACATTTCTTCAACTAATCGACAAAACCGTCCAACATTCGCATCATCAAGTGGTGCATCTACCTCGTCCAGCATACAGAAAGGAGCTGGATTGAGCCTGAATATTGAAAACACTAATGATAATGCGGTCAGCGCTTTTTCTCCACCACTTAACAGGTGAATTGTTGAATTTTTCTTGCCCGGCGGGCGTGCCATTATACTAACACCACTTTCCAATAAGTCATCACTGGTTAATTCAAGATATGCGCTGCCGCCGCCAAATACTTTGGGGAACAACTGAGCAAAATCACGATTAACTTGATCAAATGTTGCTTTAAAGCGAGTTTTTGTTTCGCGATCAATTTTACCAATTGCACCTTCAAGCGTTGTTAACGCTTTAGTTAAATCTTCCACTTGAGCGTCTAAGTACTGGCTACGCTGTTGTGCTTGTTCAAATTCATCAATCGCGGCTAAATTCACAGCGCCCAACTCACCGAGACTTTGCGCAACTTTGTTGAGCTGTCCTTGATGCGTATTTATGTTGGCATTTTCAGGGAGCTGCGCCAACACTTGTTTTAAGTTTTGCTGCAATTCATCAAGTGGCTCTAGCGCCGCTTGTGCTTTTACTAATAAACTTTGTTCTTCAAGAGCATGTTGCTGTAATTGCTCTTGCAGTTGTGTCATTTCTGCTTGCGAAGCTTTAAGCGTTGTTTGTTTATCCGTAAGTGCTGTTTTAGCTTCACTTAATGCAGTTTGCAAATTTTTAAGCTCAATGTCACTTTGCTGGTTTTGCTCCAATAGGCGCAAGATTTGCTCTGCCACCTCTTCTAATGGCATAACCAGCTCTTCAATTTGGGCTGTTAATTCCATTACAGCTTCACGAGCTGACTCACTGGCCGTAATTGCATGCTGTAACTTAGTATCGCTGAGTTGGCATTCACTACGCGCCTTTTGCTCACTTAGAGTGGCTTGGTGAGCTTGTGTTTTGTATTGCTCTAACTGCGCATGTGCTTGTTTATACTGCTCATCACTTTGCTGTTGCGCCAATTGAGCAGCAGTAAGCGTGTCCGTTATTTCATCCCGCTGCGCGCCGAGCTGTTCGATATGTTGCTGTTGAGCTGTTAGCTTATTTTCAAGGCTGCTGTGTTCAACATCTAATTGCGCGAGCTTAGTTTGTAACTTGTGCTGCTGATTTTGAAATTGCTGTAATTGATCTTTGAGCATGTCGCGACGAGTGCTGCCCGATGCCACTTGTTGCGCTAGCTGATGAACGGCAGCTTTTAATGCTTCGCTTTGCGTATGCAACTGTTCGCAAACTTGCTGCTGCGCGGCTACTGAAGTATTTTGTGTGGCCAGCTCGCTACTAAGCTCTGCTGTTAGCTGCGTCGCCTCTTGTAACTGCTTATGTTTAACAAGCAAAGAATTATCTGCATTTTTATCTGCTTGCTGCTGCCAATTTCGACCATGGATATTGCCCTCGCGATCTATCACAGCTAGCCAGTATTGATCTGCTAAATCGTCTTTACTGAAGCTATCTTTATAGGCAATGCGATGTAATAAATCCGGATAAACCCCTTGCTCAATAAATGTCGCCAATGACCCTTCAGGGGCAGTATCAAGTACAGGCCATATTCCGTTAGGTGTTACTGCGGCAGTGACAGTTAATTGTTCAAGCCCTTGTAGCGCCTGCTCAACTAAATGTTCAAAGCCGTTACGCACAACTAATTGTGCGAGCAAATTACCCTCGCCTTGCTCTTTAGCATCCCCCAGCATTGAAGTTAAGCCCGCTATTTTGGCTTTATTCTCGTTGAGTTGCTGAGTGAGAGTTTGCTGAGTATTTTGACTGCTGCGTAAGGCCGTTTGGGCTTGTTGTACATTGGCCTGAACCTTGTTCAATGCGCTTTGTTTTGCCGCGAGCTCTTGGGTCAACGACTGCATCAATTGTTGCTGCTGCGTAACTTGCTGCGCAATTGGGTTTTCAGCAAGTTCTGCTAATTCGCTGACCAATGCAGTTTGCTGATTTTCGATATACTGGGCATTTTGCGTGTACTGCTGAGCGATATTCTGTTGCTGGCTATATTGCGCATTAATAGTTTTAAACTGCTCATTAATCGCTTGCCAATCAGTAACTTTTTGCTCTTTCTCGGTCTGTAACTGAGCAACAGTTTCAGCCATTTCTGCCACTTGCTCTGTGCATATCAAGGTATGTTCTATCGCCGCTTGTAAGGCACTTTGCTGTTCATCGGTGTGATCTTTCTGCTGGCGTTGTAGCTGCTGATTTTGCAGTTGCAACTGCTGTTGTTTCAGCAAATTATGATTAAACGCTTGCTGTTGCTGCTTTAAACTAATTTGTTGTTGCTCTGCACGGGTAAGTTCGGTGTGCGTTTTATGTTGTGCTTGCTGCGCATCATTGAGTTTTTCAAGCTGGTGTTGTACTTGGTTTTCAAGGCTTGCTAGTACATCGTCATGACCTGAATGAGCGGTTTTAAAAAAACTTATTTGCTCATTTAACTGGGCCATTTTGTCGGCTTTAATCACTTGCTGCTGATGTAACTTTTGCCATTTCAATACCGCTAGTTGACCTTTAAGGGTGCGCTCTTGCGCTTTTAGCTCCCGGTATTTTTTTGCTTCAACAGACTGTACTGCCAGTTTATCAACTTGTGCTTGTAATTCTTTACGTACATCCAGCAAACGCTCAAGGTTTTCGCGGGTGCTTTTAATTCGAGTTTGTGTTTCACGGCGACGCTCTTTGTACTTTGAAACGCCTGCGGCTTCTTCTAAAAACACCCGTAAATCGGCAGGTTTGCTTTCAATCAAGCGTGAGATCATGCCTTGCTCGATAATCGCATAACTACGCGGGCCAAGGCCTGTTCCTAAAAATATATCGGTAATATCGCGCTTTCGACACTTACTGCCATTGAGAAAATATAGCGATTGACCGTCACGCGTTACTAAACGCTTAATAGCCACTTGATTACGATCGGCAAAGGTATTGGGTAAATGCCCTTGTGTGTTATCAAAAATAAGTTCAACTGAAGCTTGAGATATGGGTTTACGGTTTGTTGAACCATTAAAAATAACATCAGTCATGGCATCGCCACGCAAATTTTTAGCAGAGCTTTCACCCAGCACCCAGCGCACCGCATCAATGACATTAGACTTGCCGCAGCCATTTGGACCAACAACACAGGTCATTTGATCAGGGAATGGTATTTTAGTGGGCTCTACAAAAGATTTAAAGCCCGCTAATTTTATGGTGCTCAAACGCATCTAATTGGTTTACCGATTATTATTGTTATCTGCTTAATGTTAATTTAACCCATTTTGAGTCAAAAGGTTAAGCTTGGCGTTTAAAATTATCTAAAATAATTCCCGTTGCCATAGCAACATTGAGTGATTCAGCAGCGCCAAACGCCGGAATAGTAATTTTATTTGTAACCAGTGCGGCACAGGCGCCGCGAATACCATGCGATTCACTGCCCATTAGTAATACACCTGTTTGCGCGAGTGTTGCTTGATGTAAGTTTTCACCCTCTAAAAAGGCACCATAAATAGGTAAATCAAGATCATTTAAATAAGCAGGTAAATCTACTTGGCTTACGGCAACGCGGACAAACGATCCCATAGTGGCACTAATAGTTTTTGGGTTATATGGATCGGCACTGTCTAAGCTCGCTACAATATGGTTGATCCCATACCAATCCGCAACGCGAATAATCGTCCCTAAGTTACCAGGGTCAGATACGCCATCCAAAGCTAACATTAATCCTTCTGGGCTTGGTAAAGCAACGGTTGGCATAGCAACAACCGCAATTGCCGCATTGTTTGACACTAAGGTACTGGCTTTAGTTAGGCTGTCTTCATCCGCTTCTATCATAGTGACATGAGGAAATTGTGCTTGGAACTGCGCTATAAAGGCAGCTGTAGCAAATACATCAACTATCGCCAAGCCACTTGCCAATAACTCAAGTACGTTTTTTTCACCTTGCACAAGGTATTGATTATGTTGCTTTCGGTATTTTTTTTGACCTAATGCACGAATTAACTTGAGTTGGTTTTTTGAAATCATAACAGCCTCATAAAATGACGCCGTGAGTATAACAGATATAACTAGAAGTTCTAAAATTGAAAACTCAGTCTTTCTACCGTTTAATCAGCTACTACTGTTGATTATGATTGATTAAAAAGCATTTTTTTAGTAACTTTTGCTGCTTAATAAAAGGAACTGGAAATAAAAATGGAACCCACCACACATTCAGCTGAATCACCAATCGCAACTAATCCAACTATCTTTCAAGGCCGAGTACAATTTAGCGGTCAAGCTGGCGAATTCTTTGGCATCTGGATAGTCAATATTTTGCTTAGTATTTTAACCCTCGGTATTTATTCGGCATGGGCTAAAGTACGCACCTATCGTTATTTTTATGGTAACACCCAAATCGATGGCCATAGTTTTGACTACCTAGCCACCCCAATACAAATTCTCAAAGGGCGTATTTTAGCGGTGGTGGTGTTTGTAATTTACAGCCTTGTTGTACAGTTATTGCCATTAATTGGACTATTATTCGCACTCGGCTTTTTATTGGCTATGCCTTGGATCATCAACCAAGGCCTACGTTTTAATATGCGTATGACCCGCCATCGTAACGTACGTTTTGCATTTTCTGGCAACTACGGCGACGCATTCGTTAACTTTGTACTATTGCCTATCGCCAGTGTATTCACCTTGTATTTATTACTGCCTTACGCGTTAAAGCGTATGGATCAATATTTACATGAAAATATCAGTTACGGTAATAAAGCTATCAATGTGAACCTCAAAGGTGAAACCTATTATATGGCTGCACTCATTACAATTGGAGTTGCAATCGCAGGTTTGGTCATTTTTGGTATATTTGTAGGTATTAGCGGTGTTGCGATGAGTGTAGGTAATGTTGACCCAGGTAACTTAAATGTCTCGACAATATTATTTCCCGTGTTAATCATGGCACTCTATATTGCATTTTTGACATTGCTCAGTGCAGTTTATCAATCAATTATTCGTAACCATATATTTAACAGCAGTGAATTTGACGATGTTGCTAGTTTTAAATCTGATTTAAAGGCAGCTGACTACGCCATACTACTATTTACTAATGCACTGGCAATTATTTTTAGCTTAGGCATGGCTTACCCATGGGCAAAAATACGCAGAGCTCGCCTACTCGCTAAAGCAACAGAGGTCACCATCTACAGCGGTGCCCTTGCAATTATTGATACCGCACAACAAGAGCAATCATCATTTGCCGAAGAAGCGGCAAATGTGTTTGATATTGATATTTCGCTTACTTAAATGAGTGATTTTCCTATCACTGGCTGCTATTACTACCCTAATAGTAGCCAGCATCAACAATGCAGCGCTATTGTCACTGACGACAACCTGCAACTTGTCGACGCTCAACAACAGCTTTTAGTGTCTTCATCACTCGTAAATTGCCAGTTAGAAAGCCCTTTGCCGGGTATTGCATCCGCAATCAGCTTTTCTGAAGGGGGCCGCTTTGTGCCCCAGGATATACATTTTCGCTGGCCGTTTGCTCCGGATAAACAGGGACTTACTGAACGCTTAGAAAAAAATAAAACGCTTATTTTACTGTCAATTATCTTAACGCCACTGCTATTGTGGTTTATTTTATACCGAGGCATCCCAGCCATCGCGGTATATAGCGTAAGCTTGGCCTCCCCTAACACCGTTGAAAACATGGGAGAGCAAGCTCTCACTGTGATTGAGAAAGTTGCTTTAGAGCCAACAAACCTCAGTGAAGACCAGCAATCAGCATTACAGTTACAATGGCAAACCATGCTCAAGCAGTTGAATTTAGATACCGCTAAATTTAGACTCTCATTTTATAAATCAGACTACTTGTCTGCTAATGCGTTTGCACTGCCCCATGGCCGCGTTGTTGTTACCGATGAGCTAGTAACGCTATTGAATGATAAGCCGGACGCACTCCGCGCAATTTTATTACATGAAATTGGTCATGTTGAGTACCATCATGGTATTCGCCTGACCGCCCAAGCGGCTGCCAGTAGTATTGTTCTCGCGGTTATTTTTGGTGACTTAGAAGGTATTACAGAGGTGGTTTTGGGCTCTGGATCGTCTTTTTTACAGCAAGCATTTTCAAGAGATATGGAACGCGAAGCTGATCAGTATGCCATCGAAAAATTAATTGCATTAGGTTACTCTAATCATGATTTTGCGGATGCAATTGAAGCCCTGCAAACACGCTTCGATGAACAGGCTAAGCTTGATGATAGCTGGTTAGAATACTTATCAACACACCCAAGCTCGCAAGAGCGAATTGATTATGCGAGGCAATATAAGCCCAAATGACACCTGAGTTAACGTTAATCGTTTTAGCCGCTATCATGATTGCGCTAGGATATGGTTTTATTTACCCACGCTTTGCAGGTAATGACTTTAAAAGAGTATCGATGCAAGATGTGTTTGCAACGGCCGTAACTTTGTTTATCGCTGCGAGCTTATATTACAACTCCAACATTGAATTTAACTGACTAGGATTTAAGTTGAATTGGTTTTGGTTTACCTTGCTAACTTACTTAATTATCGAGATACCTGTTTGTTTGCTCTATGCAAAAAAGCATAATATGAAATTTCCATAATTTGCTGGATTAAAAAAAGCGCCAAATTGGCGCTTTTTAATCTGCATTAAAACATATTAATACTTATGCTTTAGTGCCCATAAATGCAATAGCTCACTGGCAATGGTTGCTGCGGCAATCGCAGTTAATTCACTTTGATCATACGAAGGTGATACTTCAACTACGTCCATACCAATCATATTAATGCCTTTAAGAGCACGTAATATTTTCAGCACTTTGTCGCTGCTTAAGCCGCCGCATACTGGTGTACCAGTACCTGGAGCAAACGCCGGATCTAAGCAATCTATATCAAAGGTGATGTACACCGGCAAATCACCCACTCTCGCTTTAATTTGCTCAGCAATGGTTTGCGCCGATAAATCATTGGCAGCCATCGCATCAATCACTGCAAACTCGTGTTTGCTTTGATCAAAATCAGTACGAATACCAATTTGGATGCTGTGATCAACGTCAATCAGCCCTTCCTTCGGCGCATGATAAAACATGGTGCCATGGTCGTAGCGTGAGCCATTACTGTAAGTGTCTGTGTGGGCATCAAAATGCACCAAGGCCATTTTACCAAAGCGCTTTGCGTGCGCGCGCAGTAATGGCAGAGTTACAAAGTGATCGCCTCCTAAACCTAAAATCGTTTTGCCTTGGCTTAAAATACCTGTGGCTGCGTGTTCAAGCTTAGCGGTAAAGTACTCAGCATCGCCAACTGGGTAAGTAAAATCCCCTGCATCGGCCACTTTTAAACGCTCAAACAATTTAAACGTCCATGGGTATTTTGTTTCTTCCCATGCTAAATGCACTGATGCACGACGAATCGCATCAGGGCCTAACCGTGCACCTGGGCGTCCTGAGGTTGCCATATCAAATGGCAACCCTAACACCACAACATCAGCATTGATGTCAGCAATATTTTGTACCATTGGCTGACGTAAAAACGTCATGCCATTGGAATACAATGAGTGATCAGGGTGATCAAACAAAGTGGTCATATTAAAGCTCTTCTAAATAAGTATAACCGTCTAAACCCGCTTGTAATTCATCAAGCACGCTTTGTTGCTCAGCTTGTGGTAATTTTGCAGCCACCAGCTGTGCATATGAAGATTGAAAACCTTCAACATCTAAGTGCACATAACGCATCATATCTGCCACTGTGTCACCTTGATTAATTTCTACGATACTCGCCTGGCCTTGCTCATCCATGCTGATCATCGCACTGTGGGTATCACCGAACAGGTTATGCATATCACCTAAAATCTCTTGATACGCGCCCACTAAGAAAAAGCCCATCAAATACGGTTTTTCTGCACTAAATGCCGGCACTGGTAAAGTGCTCTCAATGCCTTGTCCATCAACGTAATGATCTAGTGCACCGTCTGAGTCACACGTAATATCTAATAATACCGCACGACGTTGTGGCGCTTCAGTCAGACCACTTAATGGTAATACTGGAAACACTTGATCAATTCCCCACGCATCAGGCAATGACTGAAACAGTGAGAAGTTAACAAAAAACTTATCTGCTAACCGCGCATTGAGTTCATCGATAATTGGGCGATGAAAACGGTTTTTATTATCCATGTGTTTGTTAAGCTCATAACATACACGTAAGTTAATTTGCTCTGCCCATGCCCGTTGAGTTAAATCTAATAAGCCCATCGCAAACTGGTTATGCGCTTCAGCTAAGTCACCTTGGCTATCATGATAAATCTCAATCAGTGCACGGTCATCAGTCAACACATGCAATTGCTGCCAAGATAACCACATATTATTTAGTAATAATGGGGCATCTGCTGCTGGTGCTTGAATTTCTTCAGGCTCATAGCTTTCAGTGCCAATCACATTAGAGATAAGAACCGCGTGATGCGCAGTTAACGCACGTCCTGACTCAGAGATAATGGTCGGGAACGGTTGCTCATACTGCTTACAAATATCACCTATGGTGTAAACAATATTATTTGCGTACTCTGCTAAGCTGTAGTTCATTGAGTTATGAGACTGGCTTCGCGTACCATCATAATCAACGGCTAAACCACCACCTACATCTAGGCAATCAATTTGTGCGCCTAATTTACGTAACTCACAATAAAAACGTGCCGCTTCGCTGACACCTAAACGTACATCGCGAATGTTGGCCATTTGCGACCCTAAATGAAAATGCACTAACTGTACTAAATCAAGCTGATCAGTTTCTTTTAAGCGGTTCACAACATGTAATACTTGTGAAGCCGATAAACCAAATTTTGATTTTTCACCGCCACTGGCTTGCCATTTGCCTTTACCTTGCGACGCTAAACGTACGCGAATGCCAATGCGTGGCTTTACATTAAGTTCTTTCGCTTGGCTAAGTACCATATCCAGCTCAGATAATTTCTCAAGCACGATATACACTTTGTGGCCTAACTTTTCACCAATTAGCGCTAAACGCACATATTCCTGATCTTTGTAGCCATTACATACAATCACTGCACTGGTTTTTTCAGCTAACGCTAAAACGGTTAATAGCTCAGGCTTACTGCCCGCCTCTAAACCTAGTTGTTTCTTTTCAACATTGGCTTGGCTTGCCACGATTTCTTCAACCACTTCACGTTGTTGATTCACTTTAATTGGATAAACAAGTAAGTAATCTTTAGGGTAACCATAGCTTTCAATTGCGGTATTAAATGCCGCACATAAACTGTGTACACGGTGATGCAAGATTTGTGGAAAACGTACCAAAGCAGGCAGACTTAAACCTTTATCTTCAAGTTGTTTCGCGATATCAATAAGTGCAATGGTTTGCTCTGGGGCATCAGCCTTTGGCGCAACATACACATCACCTTGATCATTAATACCAAAAAAACCTTGGCTCCAATGACGAACATTGTAACTCGTACGAGCTTGTTCTAGTGATGTTGTCTCTTTCATTTATCTTTCTCTTTTATTTAATGAATGCCTTGCGGCTGTTGCGCGCATTAAAAGAAAAATAGCTTATCAAGTCCAACAAGTATTTTTGCTCGTAACGAGTGAGGTTTGCTGTTGATAGTGTGAAAGGGCTTGCAGGGTACAATTTGGGTGCCCAGCCTACGCCAAGCCCCAAATTATTTAGATCTGAATTGAAAAATTATTGATTTAAGCCTAATTCCATAAATAAACTTTGCGGATTCTCTGTGTAGTTACCAAACGGGCCGCAAGGTTGAAAGCCTAAGTTTTCATATAAACTTATTGATTTTTTTTGTTTTGGCCCCGTTTCCAATCGGATCAATGGAATTTGTTCCTCTCCGGCATGATGCAATAAGATTTGCATAATACGTCGAGATAACCCTTTGCCACGATAACTCGGTTTTACATACAAGCGGCGTATTTCACCATAAGGAACGGTATCAAGCTGTTTTACAATCGCTCCACACGCGACAATACCATCGTCATTTTTTAAGCCTATCGCAAATATATTAGGCTGGCCAAGTTCATTGAGTGATAACGACTGAGCCGTAGCGACTGGATACAGAGAATTTATAAGCCTATCGATATCCGAAAAAACATTAATCACATCCGGATCATCAGGGGTTAAGTCGACTAACTGCATAAAAGCTCTAATTTATAATTATAATTTGATAACAAACTATACCGAATTGCAGCGAATGAACAACCCAGAATAATGGATTTATCGTTTATTTATGCATTTATTTGTTACTACTTTTGTCTTGCGTCTGTATTTTAATACTCTGTTAGCTACTGTATTTATTAAAGTTTTATAAAATAACAAGCTATAACATCAAGTTCTATCGTGCAGCGCCGATAAGTTATATAAGGTATCGTTAAAGGAATAACAATGAAACTAACTAATTTTAATCAAATACAGCAGATAGCGTTACAGAAAGTGTCTGCTAATCGGGCCGCTGAATTTAAAACTGCAACGACTCTTATCGAACCACAAGGTAACTTATCAAAGCTGGAAAGCGCAGCAAGTACGCCCTTGCATGACCCCTTTAAAGGCCGTAGGTTTAACTTAGACTATACCCCCTCTTCCTATTTGGGTATGAAACATCACAGTATCGTTTCTAGTAATACCATTAACATGGGAGAACCAATCACACAGCCGAGCTACCGCTATGGTGATTTTACAGATCACGATGACATAAATGCTTTTTTAGATCAGGTGGATCGTCTAGATGGGGAGTTGAAAAACATGTTTCAACATCTCAAGCCAACCGCTGAGTTGCTTGAGCTCGTACAAAAAATGAGTGATGAAGAACTTGCTGCATTCACTCAGTTTGCTGTCAAAACCTCTAGTCACTTATTTGGCATAGAAAACAAGAATATTAGTGAGCAATTAATTTCATCGTTGAGCAAACTCTCTGATGATGCCTTAAGCAGCACAATTGCAACCATGGGTGAGCTATTACAGCAAGGGAATGATTATAAAAAACCAGTGTCGCCAATCGGAGAGAATAAAAATGGTAATGAAACGTTAGAAATGATCAGCATGCCTGAAAACATAAATTGGTTTAAATCAAACTACAGCGCCAACACAGCAAAGTATGAGTTAGCAAATAACTATGCCGATTTATTAATTGAAAAAACCTTTAGCGAAGGCCAGCTTATCCAATTAAATGACCACCTGTCTGAAAGTACACTTGAGCAAAGCAGCGGTATTATCGACATGATGAGTCTATTGAAAACCCATCAAAACGATGATGTATTAGCGATGCTCAATGAAGTTGATAAAGACGGCGAGCCTAACTTGTTTAGCTACCTTTCGCAGCAAACCAATTACCAAGCGAATAAACAGTATTACCAAATGGACAACGGTAAATTTGTTGCACAGCAAGATAATATTAGCTCTGACTCTAATAGACGTGAGCTTTATAACAATATCTTAAACGCCTATAACGACATTGGCATGGGCTGGATAAACGATGCGCTAGAGCAGTTCACCGGCACGCCAGCGCAAATTCAAAACGAATTATGGCAAACACTACTTGATGATAAAGAAAAACTGCCTGAGCAGTTTACCCGCTCAGACTCAGTTGAAGCTTGGGCACTAAAAAATATTTCGCGTATTGAAGGCGCATTTCACGTAGCTCAAATGAATAAAATTTATGACTATAATAGTGAGCGACTAATACCTGATTTAATCGGTGATCTTACCTTTTTCAGCAGTGGCAACGTTCGCAGTTCAGTAGATAGTGAAGCGCCTCAATCAGCTGAAAATCAACCGTAATCAAAGAACTTACGGTGCTCTAGGCCTGCCAAGTTGGCATTCACTTTATTAGGGTGTTTATATTCACGCCAGTTGGCGACATTTCGGCCAACATTTAATTTCGCAAAGTCAGTATCGCCATCTGTCGGCATTCCCAAAAATTGTTTTAGCTTTAGCAGGCTGCCCTGCACGCTTACATCAAGCGATAAAAAATCATCACGATCTTTAAAATACTCTAATACTGCCTGTTGATGTTGTGTATAACAAGCAGCCAACTCGCGCTCATTCAGAGGGTGAATATTAGGAAAAGTTTGTTGAAAGCTGCGTTTTAATACTGGATTAAAATGGCCTGTTTTAAGGCACAAATGCGGCGCCATTTTTTCAAGCAACATAGTGATGGATGGCAACCACGCGCTAAGCTCTCGATTTAAATAAATAAACTTGCTGTGGGGAAATAATAAATCTAATTGCTTGAAATCACTAAAACATGGCGCGTCTGATACAGCGTCAGCTACCTCAAATGCTTTTTTAGTAAAGGCAGTATGCGCAACCAACAAGCCCATGTCTAACAACGCAACACTAATACTAGTAGTGCCCGTTCTTGGTAGGCCGATAATAAAAATCTTAGACATCACAGACGCTCATATAAAAAGGCTGGTTAGTATATACCTAAATGGCAGCATCACCCACAGAGCAACAAAGCTAAGCCGAAGTTTAACCGCAAGCTCCCTTATTTATTATTCATATTGCTACGGTGCCCATAACTCAATACTCGGGTAATTTCTAATTTGTCGCCTAAGTCATGCCAAAGCATCACAAAATCAGCTTTACCGTCACATTTATTGCCGCCATCTTGACAAAATATGTGGGTTCCTTTGGTCATTACACCAAAATCTTTAATGGTAAACACTTCAAACGTGCCGCTGAGCAACTCCCGCGTATAGTTACCACATGCAAAATTCTTGGTATTGGCTATCATGGAATCACGATCCCAAGTCACCCCACCATTATCATGGTAAAACTCGACATCTTTGGCAAAATAACTAGCATGCTTCGCCAATTGCGCTGGATTATCACAATGATTAAAAGCATCAAACAATGCGGCATCTAAACCGCGCATTTTATTTTGTAAAGGATCAGTATTGGCGTAACTTAAAAGTGGAACCAATAACAACGACAAAAAATAGCGTTTACTCATAGTCATTTGGGGCATCCTGACAAGCTGATTGCTGCTCTCGTATCAATTAATCTACAAACCATAGCCCAGCGTTAATATTGATACAATTATTTACTGCACTTTCTATTTGCGCCTCAATGGCAATCCATAATGTATTCAGGCCTCGCTGTTACACGCTGGATTTTAAACACTTTGTTACGCAAAAATACTGTTCAAAAAAGCTGAGCAACTTATACTGTGAGCAATGTTGATATGATCTGAGGTTTTAACGTGCAATTTACGCAGGGTATGGAATATTTTTTTTCGGGCTTTAAATTAATCACCCAGAAAGGTTTAAAGCGCTTTGTGCTTATTCCTTTGTTAATCAATATTGTGCTCTTTGGTAGCTCGTTATTCTTTTTATATGGCTGGCTTACCGATGGGTTTGCTTATTTAAATGATCTATTACCAAGTTGGTTAAGTTGGCTCGAGTGGTTAATGTGGCCGATTGCCGTATTAGTTATTTTATTTAGCTACAGTATGCTGTTTACGGTGATCACTAACTTTATTGCTGCACCCTTTAATGGCTTACTCAGCGAAAAAGTTGAGCTGCACTTAACGGGGCAAAAAATTAATGATGATGGCTTAGCGGAGATTGTTAAAGACGTGCCGCGGATGCTTGGCCGTGAATGGACAAAACTTTGTTACTATTTACCACGCGCCATCGGTTTCTTTATTTTGTTATGGGTATTACCTGTGATTGGCCAAGTGTTGTGGGTAATGTTTACTTGCTGGATGTATGCGGTGCAATATAAAGATTATCCATTTGATAACCATAAAATCAATTTTAACGAGATGAAGCAAGACCTAAAACAAAAGCAAACATTATCTTACGGGTTTGGTATAGCGGTTCTGCTACTTACTGCAATCCCTATCGTAAATTTAATTGTTATGCCCGTTGCAGTGTGCGGTGCAACGCGCTTATGGGTAGACCAATACCGCCCTAATTACCGCTAATAGCAATATTCAAAGGGGACTGCTAGCAAACCGTTAAAGTCCCCAAACTGCCCCCTCTATTTACACTAAAACTTGCCGTGTATTGGCAATAAAATGATGTACTTCGCGCTCTATTTTAGCATCGACAGGCTTTTCAGGCTTGCGATCATTCGAACAAGGCATTCGAGGCGTAGTACCAAACAAGCGGCAAATCAACGGCCGCTCGTCATATACAGTGCAGCCTTTAGGGCCCAGATGTACACAATTAAATTCATTTAGTGCGGCTTCATGCTCGGCATCCGTTTTTACTGGTAATCGAGACATTTCTTCAGATGAAGTTGTTACGGGCCCACAGCAATCATGGCAACCTTCAACACATTCAAACTGTGGTATATTAGCGCGCAAGCGCAAAATAACTTCTTGGTTCTTATACATCAATTTTTACCTTTATTTAGCCGGTATTCATGCCACACTAAAATTAATTAGCTATATAGGCTTTGCGGCACTTTCGTCACGTTCAAATGCACAGTGACTTCTTCCCTATCATGATATAAATGCTTAGCTTGTAGCTCATAGCTTATGCCGTATTTATTAAGCTCTTCTTTGATCATGGTTAAGCATTCATACACACTATCAAAACGCTTTTTCATAGGGAGTTTCAAGTTAAATATGAGCTCTTTGGCGTAGGCATTGACTGCCCAATCAATCATAAGACTGGTTACTTTGGTTGGTTTTTCCACCATGTCGCACACCAACCAAGTAATATTTCTTTTTTCTGGGCGGTATTTAAAGCCATCAACACGAAAATGTTTAACTTGACCTGTTTCCATTAAATCATCGTTCATTGGGCCATTATCAATAGCGCTGACAAACATGCCACGGCGCACTAATTGATATGTCCAGCCACCGGGGCAAGCACCTAAGTCAACACTGCGCATACCGGCTTGTACGCGGCTTTCTTGATCTTTTTCAGGAATAAATACGTTAAACGCTTCATCCAATTTTAATGTCGAGCGACTCGGTGCATCACTTGGCATTCTTAGTCGTAATATGCCCATAAAAAATGGCGAGTTATTATAGCTATATGAATGGCCAACATAGGCGGTGTTGTTGGTTAAAAACATGATGTGCATAACAGGACGATTAGCTTTCGGTTCACGTAGCACAGTGTTTTGTTTCTCTAACGCTTTTTTAAGCGGAGTAGAGATTTTTTTGCAAAACGTTAATAGCTCTTTGCCTTCATTTGTATCAGGCGTTTCTACCCGTAGCTCTGAGCAAAGTGGAAAATCAACTGCTGCTGTTACGATTTCGCCAACTCTATCTTCAACAGGCATATTTTCCAGCAAAGTCCCAGCAAACCATTGACGGGCAAACACCATATTTTTGAAATCGACTTTTTTAATAATTTCGTCACTATGGTGCGCTTCAAAACATTCATAGATCACATAACCGGTATTAGGTTTTGCTTTTACATAGCCTGCAAAGCCCTGCTCTGCTGCATGAAATGTTATTTCTGCAGCGGCATCATTTTCAAACCCACTACGACAGTAAATCACTACACTTGACATAAAAACCCTTTAATTACGCACTCGCGCGATATTCTCTATTAAAATTTGAAGCGCGCCACTTGCACTAATAAAATAACCCAGCCGATTATAAAGCAGACTCCACCAAGTGGCGTAATTGGCCCTAACCACTTATAACCTGTGATTGCTAATAAATATAAACTACCGCTAAACAGCACAATACCAGCAATAATAAACCAACCAGCCCAGCTTAAGTTAATTCCCCATTTAATTAAAATGGCAATCGCAATTAGCGCAAGGCCATGCACCATTTGATATTCTGCTGCGGTTTTAAATACGCCGATTGCGTATTCAGACACTCGGCTTTTTAAGCCATGGGCTGCAAATGCGCCCAACACCACTGACAGCATACAAAATAAACTGCCTGTCATTAAAAATAGTTTAATCATGATTTTTCCTGCGAAATTGCCTTTAAATATGCTGCTTGATAAACCCTACGGCGTGCTCAGCTGCGCTTTGGATATTTTCACTTTCTGTAAAACCACTGCGTTTACGTGGCTTTAATGAATGATCGCCATCAGGTAACCAGACAAAATCAGGGCGCTTATCGAGCTGCATCTGAGTTAATTCATCGCGAGTACCAAACGTGTCGCGCTCCCCTTGAAGCACCATAAACGGGCATGCTATTTTGCCAAAATGATCGATGCGTAATTTGTCAGGCTTACCTGGTGGATGAAATGGGTAGCCAAATGCAACCACCCCTGAAATTTCGGGAGTTGTTGCTCGCGCTTCACTGACAAGCATTGATGCCATGCGCCCGCCCATCGACTTACCACCAATAAATAGTGGAAGCGTAGGTTGTGTAACGGTTAATACCTGTTCAAAATAATCCAGCAGTTTAGGTGCCCGATCGGGTGGCCTGCGCTTATTGGTTTGCTTGGCAGTTTGCATATATTGAAAATCAAACAAACCTACATCAATTTCATGCGCAGCTATTAATTGCGCCATCTGCTGCATAAACTCAGAATCACTACCTGCACCGGCACCATGGGCAAAAATAAACTGAGCTTTAGCAGGCGACTTACTTCTGATCCATTCAATCATATTAATACTCTTGTTCTTGCTCAACGAGGCTGAGCATCCACTGCTTAAACGACACTATTTTACCCAATTCAGATTGCGTTTCACGACTCACTAAATAATAGGCATTTTTACTTTCTAAACTGTGGTTAAAAGGAATAACTAAACGCCCTGCATCGATGTCTGGTTTAGCAAGCACGCTGTTACCAATGGCAACCCCTTGGCCATGCACAGCGGCTTGAAGCACCATGGATGAGTGGCTAAAAATAGGCCCTTGGTTTACTTGTACATTACGTACGCCCGCTGTTTTCATCCAGGTTTTCCAGTTTTTTCGAGTGGTATCGTGCAGTAAAGTATGATTTGCCAAATCACTGGGCTGATTAAGTGGTTTTGGCCCAGTTAATAACATTGGGCTACATAAAGGTACTAAATATTCGGTATGCAGCTTATGGGTTTGCACCCCACTCCAATGACCACGACCGTAATAAATAGCGACATCAACATCATCAGTAAGTGAATTTTCGTCTTGATCTTGGGCTTTTATCCGCACATCAATTTCAGGGTGCAGCTCGTTGAATAAGCTTAAGCGCGGTACTAACCATTGAATAGCAAAGCTTGGCGTTAGGCTTACAGTTAACGAGCCCTTTGCACCACGTGCTAACAGTTTTTCTGTCGCATCAATGAGCTGGGTAAATATTTCTTTAATATCTAAAAAATAACCTTGGCCTTCTTCGGTCAGTAATAATGAACGATTTTTACGTAAGAATAGCTTTAAACCGAGGTGCTCTTCTAAGGTTTTAATTTGATGGCTCACCGCTGCCTGCGTGACATACAATTCTTCCGCCGCTTTGGTAAAGCTCAAATGGCGAGCAGCAGCTTCAAATGCTTTTAAGGCGTTTAAGGGAGGAACACGTCGAGACATAGCAACCAAACTTAGAATTAGTTTTTCTTATGGATGGATTATATACGCCAACTAGCTAGGTGTATATTCAAGACATAAAAAAAGCGACCTTAGTCGCTTTTTAGGTATTATTTAAAATTATAAATCGCTGGCGCTGGTATCCAGTGGGCTAAAACTCTTGATCAAATCATCCACGGCTTTCATTTGGCTTAAATAGCCTTCTAGCTTACTCAGTGCCAGTGCACATGGACCATCACATTTAGCTTCATTAGGGTTTGGATGTGCTTCAATAAATAAACCTGCAATACCTAATGCCATGCCGCTACGAGCAAGCTCAGCGGCCTGTGCACGACGGCCATCGGCAGAATCAGCACGACCACCTGGGCGTTGCAATGCATGGGTTGCATCGAATATAACCGGCGCCATTGGTTTCATGTCATCCATGCCAAGCATATCAACCACTAAGTTGTTATAACCAAAGCTTGAGCCGCGCTCACACAGGATAATATTGTCATTTCCTGCTTCATTAAATTTAGTAATGATGTGACGCATTTCGTGCGGCGCTAAAAACTGTGGTTTTTTAACATTTATAATTGCGCCCGTTTTCGCCATCGCAACAACTAGGTCAGTTTGACGCGCTAAAAAAGCGGGTAATTGAATTACATCAACAACTTCAGCAACAGGTGCGGCTTGGTGTGGTTCATGAACATCGGTGATCAAAGGCACATTGAAGGTTTTTTTAATTTCTTCAAAAATTCTTAATCCTTCTTCCATACCCGGTCCACGGTATGAGTTGATTGATGAGCGGTTTGCTTTATCAAACGAGGCTTTAAATACATAAGGAATATTAAGCTTAGTGGTCACTTCAACATAATGCTCAGCAATACGCATTGCTAAATCGCGCGATTCTAAAACATTCATGCCACCGAACAATACAAACGGTTTTTCGTTTGCTAATTCAATGTCATTAATCTTAATCAGTTGGTTATTCATTTTTCATTCCTTAAGGTGCAACTGCTTGCATCATTAATCCACAAATATAGGCCATGTAAGTGCCCACGCCATAACCGAGTACGGCTAGTAACACGCCAACCGGTGCAAGCGACGGGTGAAATGCTGACGCCACCACAGGTGCCGATGCAGCGCCGCCGACATTCGCTTGCGAACCGACAGCCATATAAAATAACGGCGCTTTAATAATTTTAGCAACAATCAGCATTAAGCTGGCATGGGTTAGCATCCAAATTAAGCCGATAACAAAATACATTGGCGATTCGACTATCGCAGTGATATTCATATGCAGACCAATTGAGGCTACCAAAATATATAAAAAGCAAGAAGCGACTTTTGATGCACCAAATGCTTCAATATGGCGAACTTTAGTAAACGATAATGCAATACCAATCGTCGTCGAGATAACGATCAGCCAAAAGAATTTACTGTTTAAGCTGTATTCTTGTGCCCATGGGAAATTAGCCCCAAAATAAGGCCCTAAGAAATCAGCACAAAAGTGTGCAAGCCCGGTAATACCAAATGCAATAGCAATGATCATAATATAATCATTCATTGTAGGCATGCGTGCATGCTCGGCCTGATACTTCTCAACACGGTTTTTCAGCTCTTCAATCGCGCTGGTATCAGCGCCGGTTTTTGCATCAATAGCTTTATGGTTGGCAGCCATTAATAACAATACCGCCATCCATAAATTCGCGACGATCACATCTACCGTCACCATCGCTGAGAATATATCGCCACCCACTTCAAACATTTCTTTCATCGACGCTTGGTTTGCACCACCGCCAATCCAACTACCTGCGATGGTTGTCATACCACGCCATACTGCATCTGGACCATGACCGCCAACAGCTTCAGGATACACTGCACTCATGATCAAAATAGCCAATGGGCCACCAATAACAATACCCACAGTACCAGTTAGAAACATAATAAGGGCTTTGGGGCCAAGATTAATAATAGCTTTTAAATCAATACTAATGGTCAGTAAGATTAAACATGCTGGAAGCAAATACCGTGATGCAACAAAATACACATTGGATGAGTGACCATCAACAATGCCAAAGGTGTTCAGTAGTGAAGGTAAAAAATAGCACAGTAATAATGCTGGGACATATTTGTAAAACTTTTTCAGCGCACTATTTTGGCTGCTCGATGTTTTAAAAATAAAGCCTAATATTACTGCTAATAAACCAAAGACAACTGCGTCATTGGTGATCAGAGCCGTATGGGCGTCAGCCATGTATATTCCTTAAAAGTTAATGGTGAGTTTTATGATTATCTTCGAGTTCTTCAAGTTGATGCTGGATAATTTCAATCGCAGGATCATCTGGGCACTCATCGATAAAAAATTGTAAATCATCACGAGCCATTTTCGGACAATCTAGTTGGTTAAGTAAATAGCCTCTGTCGCGTCTTTCGTACGGGTCATCGCCTATTAACTCCATCAACATCTCAACACAGCTTAAAGCATGACCAAACTTGTTGCTGGTAATGAACGCCCACTTTTGTTGCGCTAAGTAAAGCTTATACACTTCCTCGTCAAAAATAAGCTCTAGTGGCTCTTGTTCATCGCCATTTTCTTCACTGGCGTTTTCAGGAATGATATACCAACTTTGCTGACCAGAACTTGGCTCAAGCAAATAGCCCTCTTCATCGCTGATGGCAACATGAACATTTATTTCGCCATTATTAATCGTCACATTGGCGTCAAAGTCAGCGTGGTTAAGTAAGTGGCAGAGTAAAATAGCCAGCGTGGTTTCTGAACCGCTGCGCATGCTTAACATATAGCTAAAGCTGTTGAGGGTATATTCGGGTACTTTCAGGCTAGATACGCTAAATAGCCACTGCGTAAAGAACATATCAACTAACGCATCAAAGCGCTCATGAATATCTTCGTGTTGTTGACACAGTGCGGTGACTTGCGTTTCAAAGTCGTTTAAGGTGGCAAAGCTATCACTTAAATCGGCGTGTGGATCCCACTTCGCTTCTGCGCTGATACAACGATACAACGCTTGGGGAACGAATGTGTCAAAAGCCTCATCTTGATAGGGTTCATTTTGATCTTCAAACCAAGGGGTGGTCATTTATACGGCAACATCTTAAATAGAAAATGAACGACTAGTTTACCTAGTTTTTAGAGCAGATACCAACGCCGTAGCTAAGTTTACTGTGCAAAGGTAAAAATTCCCCCTTGCACAGTCACTACTTTAAAGAAATAAAGCAGTTTTAGTGACAGCCAATTTACCAATTAGCGCTATGACCGCGGTTGTAACAACTAAAAACAGCACTTTAATACTGGTTTTTTGTTGTTTACTGGCAATAATACCCAATGCAATATAAGCCACCACGAGAATAATTTTTTCAAGTAACCACATTTGCTCTAGTGGATTGATCTTTGCAATCGCCATTAGCACTATGGCTGAAATAAGTAACAAGGTATCGGTTGCATGGCTACCAATAAAAACGACTTTATTTTTTGCGATAGTGCCACTGCCTAAACGTGAAAATGAACGAACATAAAATAAAACAATGCTTAAAACTGCAATTGCCATGTGTGTGTGTTTTACTGCTAAATAATCCATATGCCCCTAACTACTCTTTAATGTTAATTTTAAATCCGGTGTTAATTTTTAATCTGGATAACGCGCCAGTATTTGTTCAAGCTCTTCAAGATTATCATTAAATATATCAACGAGCTTAGGCTCAAAGTGCATACCTTTTTGCTGGTTTATTTCATTAACAACGTCATCAATTGTCCACGCTTCTTTATAACAACGTTTATGGCGTAGCGCATCATAAACATCCGCAAGCGCAACGATACGACCAAACACATGAATATCCAGCCCTTGAAGCCCTTGAGGATAACCCGTGCCATCCCACTTTTCATGATGGTCACGTGCAATCTCAGCACCCGCATTAACAATTTCTCGCCGAGAGCCTTTTAATATCATAAAACCTTTTTGGGTGTGGGTTTTCATTACTTCCCATTCTTCGGCGTTCAATTTTGCTGGTTTATTCAAAATAGCGTCTGGAATACCTACCTTACCCACATCATGCAATGATGATGCTAACCGTACGAGCTCGGCTTCACGCTTTGATAAACCATATGCCAGCGCTAAAGTATGGCATATATGCGACACCCGTTTCACATGATTCCCGGTTTCAGTTGAACGCTGCTCCAGTGCTTCACTTAAACGAAACACAAGCTCTTGTTGAGTTGCTTCAATTTCCGATTGTAATTGCACATTTTCATACGCTAGTTGTACATTTTGCGAAAATATCTCAATTAAATGGCGCTGCGTGTCAGTTAAATACTTTGGAATGCCAGAAATAAACAGCATTGAATTATGATTATGCTCACTGCAACAGTATGCAAACAGGTAATTATCTTTATAGACTATGGTTTTATCTTGGAGTGCTTGTTGACACGCTAATAGCTGCTCGGTATTCAGTACTTCTTCAATTGCTTTGCCTTCACTGCGTTCAAAATCGCCTCGCCCAGAAAATACCACCAATTTATGCTGATTATCTTGTGGATTTCCCGCCACTAAACTCGTTGCATACATAGCTTGATCAACCGTGCCCAACAACGAAGTCAATTGCTGCATTACCCCTTCAATAAAATGATCGAGGGAGTGAGCTGAGAAAATATCACGCGAGGCTTTAATTATTTTCTCAAGGCCTTGGCGAGACTGTTCAATTGATAAAATATCACGATAAGAGCGCAGGCTCGACATCACCACGGTAAATAGTTTTTGCGCGGTCAGCTCTGTTTTAGATTTATAGTCATTAATATCGTAATTAACGATAACTTGACGCTCTGGAGCTTGGCCTGGTTGGCCTGTACGAAGGATAATACGAATATGATTATTTTTAGCAACTTCACGAATATACTGCGCGACTTTTAAACCTGCATCGTCAGTTTCCATCACCACATCGAGCAATACAATGGCAGCATCCGGATTTTTATCTATTTGCTCTTTTGCCTCAGCACCTGAGTATGCGCTAATAAATTCTAAGCGTTTATCTTGAAATTCAAAATCACTTAATGCAAGTTTAGTAACAGCATGGACTTCTGGCTCATCATCAACAATAATAACTTTCCACGTGCCCTTTATTACTTCACAAATCTCTTCTTGCGGTTCGTCCGAAAACAAAAAATCATCCATCATACTAAGTCCTCAAAGGCGGTTATGCTGCTCTCGCACTGTCATTGTTATGGTTATCCAGGCCACTGTGCGAGCGTTACACGATCATTATTCGCTAAATCTTTAACTGTAAGTATATTTGTATACGCCATTTCTGCAAAAAAACTATGCACTTTAATACTTTGTTGAAAACCATGCTCAATTAAAAGCGTGCCATTTGGGGTTAAAAAGTCGCGCGCTTGGCTAATAATATACTTTATATCTGCCATACCGTCATCATCGGCCACTAATGCCGATAGCGGTTCAAAACGGACGTCACCTTGGCTTAAATGAATATCATCGTGTTCAATATACGGAGGATTACTAACAATTAGATCAAACTGTTGTGCTGTAACTTGGCTAAACCAATCACTTTGTACAAAGTTCACATTGGTAAAACCTAATCGCCGCTTATTTGTATTCGCTAAAGAAACGGCCTCTGTCACTGTGTCAACACCAGTTATTTGCCAATCAGGCATTTCACTAGCAAGGGCCAGTGCTATCGCGCCTGTACCAGTGCCTAAATCAAGTACTTTAGCATTTGCAGGTAACGCAAGTGTCAGGGCATGCTCTACCAGTGTTTCAGTATCAGGACGCGGTATTAAAGTGCTTGAGTTGACTTGTAAAGGTAAGCTCCAAAACTCTCTTAAACCCGTAATATGAGCAACTGGCTCACCATTGAAACGGCGCTGACAATGTTGATCAAATTGCTGCTGCTGTGCTGCACTAAGCAGTTTTTCAGGCCAACTGAATAAATAGCTACGTGGTTTTTGTAAGACATCAAGTAATAAAACTTGCGCGTCCAATTTGGCACTGTCGGTGCTACTTTGCAATAGCAAAGTAGCCCGTTTTATTGCTGATTCAACCGTGTCTGTCACGCTTATTCATCGCCCATCGCAGCTAACAAGTCAGCTTGATGTTCTTGCATTAGTGGTTCAATTACACAGCCTAAATCACCCGCAACCACTTCGTTTAAACGATAAAGTGTTAGGTTAATACGGTGATCGGTAATACGCCCTTGCGGGTAGTTATAAGTACGAATACGCTCAGAACGGTCACCACTGCCCACTAGATTTCGACGCTCCGAAGCTTCGGCTGCATGGCGTTTTTCATCTTCAGCTTGTTGTAGGCGGGCGGCAAGAACTGACATCGCTTTAGCGCGGTTTTTATGTTGTGAACGCTCATCTTGACACTCAACAACCACACCGGTTGGTAAGTGAGTAATACGAATTGCTGAATCGGTTTTATTAACGTGCTGACCACCGGCGCCTGATGCACGAAAAGTGTCAACCTTAATGTCTGCAGTATTAATTTGAATAGCTTCCGCCTCAGGGACTTCTGCCATTACCGCCACAGTACAGGCTGATGTATGAACACGCCCTTGTGATTCAGTTTCTGGTACGCGCTGAACGCGGTGAGCGCCTGATTCAAATTTTAACTGTCCGTAAACACCTTCACCACTAATGTTAGCAATCACTTCTTTGTAACCGCCGTGCTCACCTTCATTAGTACTAACTACTTCAACTTTCCACTTCTTAGTTTCTGCGTAACGGCTATACATACGGAACAAGTCACCAGCAAAAATGGCCGCTTCATCGCCACCTGTACCAGCACGTACTTCTAAAAATACATTGTTATTATCACGTGGATCTTTAGGGAGCATTAAAACTTGAATTTGCTCTTCAATTACCTGAATTTGCGCTTTTGCTTCTTTGTATTCTTCTTGCGCCATTTCACGCATGTCTGGGTCTGAATCCTTGAGCATTTCCTCAGCGGTTGCAACATCATCTTGTGTTTGCTGATACGCTAAAAACGCTTTAACGATCTCTTCCAGCTCTGAGTACTCTTTTGAAAGCGTACGAAAGCGATTCTGGTCACTGATAACTGACGGATCACTTAGCAGCGCTTGCACTTCTTCGTAGCGCTCTACTAAAGTTTCTAACTTACGATATACAGACTCTTTCATGTAACTGCTATTCCTGATCAATACCTAACATTTTCTTTAATTGGCTTAACTGGGCAACTTCACCTTTTTTTGCCGCGTCTTGAATTGCACGGGTAGGTGCGTGCATCAGGCGGTTGGTTAATTTGTTGGCCAGCTCTAAAATAATTTGTTCTGCATCTTTACCGGTATTTAATTGGCTTATAGCCTTATCAACCAGTTCTGATTTTATATCATGTACATCTTGGCGGTAACTGCGAATTAAATCGACAGAGTCGAGTGAACGCATCCACATAGCAAATTCCGCACAGCGCTGAGTAATGATCACTTGCGCTTCATCGGCTGCTTGCTCCCTTGAGGCGATATTTTCGCTTACTATTGCCTGTAAGTCATCTACCGAATACAAATAGGCAGCATCTAATTCACCCACTTGGCTTTCGATGTCACGTGGTACAGCAATATCAATAAATAACATTGGCTTATTTCGGCGCTGTTTTAACGCTTGCTCAACCACCCCTTTACCAATAATCGGCAAGGTGCTGGCAGTTGAACTAATCACTATATCTGCTTGATGTAACCGCTCTGGTAATTGTGCCAAGGCAATAACATCAGCATTAACATCTTCCGCTAATAAGCGCGCCCGCTCGATGGTGCGATTCGCCACGGTAATTTGCTGAGGATCATTTTGATATAAATGTTTAGCTACCAGTTCAATGGTTTCACCAGCACCGATTAAAAGCACTTTGGTTTTATCTAGCTTGCCATAGATATGCTTGGCTAAATTAACCGCAGCATAGGCAACAGACACGGCACTGGCACCGATATCTGTTTCAGTGCGAACTTGTTTGGCGACCGAAAAGGTTTTTTGAAATAAGCGGTCAAACACCACACTGACTGAGTTGTGATTTTTAGCACTATTGTATGCCTGCTTAATTTGACCCAGTATTTGCGGCTCACCGAGCACTAATGAGTCGAGTCCACAAGAAACGCGCATTAAATGATTTATCGCGTCGTTATCTTGGTGGCAATAAACATTACTGCTCAGTTCATATTCATCCAAACCATGGAAACTAGCTAACCATTGCAACAGTATTTGGGAATTTTGCTGGGCAAGGCTACAATAGATTTCTGTACGGTTACAGGTTGACACAATAACCGCTTCATTAAACTGATCATGATCACTCAGTTGCTGTAATGCTTCTGATAATTGCTCAGGCGAAAAGGCAACCTTTTCGCGTAATTCTACAGATGCGGTTTTATGATTAATACCAAGTGCTACTATGGTCATATGTGCCAAATATTGCTAAGCCGTGCTCGAAAGACGATAATTTTACCAAAAATCAGCGGAATATGGAAAGTAAGGAACGACATTTGATTCGACTATATTTGATTTTACTCATATTTTTTTTATTTTTAAGTGGCTGCGCGCAGCAAATTAGGCCACAAACTGCCCTTTATGATGACTGGAAGTCGCAATTATCACAACAAAGTGTCTGGCAAGTAGAAGGCAAATTAGCTTTTATTAGTCCTGACGAACGCCAATCAGCTAATTTAAACTGGCAACAAAAGGATGAATTAAACCAACTCATTCTAACTAGTTTTATCGGTACCCGAGTTTTGGCATTAACGCAAAATAGTCACGGTGCAGAACTTGAATACGATGATGACGTTTATCATGATATAAATGCATCACGTTTACTTGCCCGACTCACTGGTTTTACTATCCCCATGGACAGTGCCGATGACTGGTTAAAAGGCACGGTCGACGATGCAAGTCTGCAAGTCGATGAACTAGGTCGAGCTAAAAGTGTAATATGGCAAGCCGCAGATGGAGCTAAATGGCAAATAAACTACGCTGACTACCAGCAATATGCAGGGTTTTGGCTGCCTAAAAAACTGACATTAAAACACCGCGATATTAAAATAAAAATTCAACTCTATGAGTGGCACTTTGACTAACATGACTAATCACACTATGACTTCTTTTTCGTTATTAGCTCCAGCAAAACTAAATTTATTTTTACATATAAATGGTCGTCGTGAAGATGGCTATCATGAACTCGAAACCTTATTTACATTTTTAAATTACGGCGATCAACTCACTTTTACTTTAACTGAAACGACTGCGATTGAAGTCACTGGCGACACCTTTGCTATTCCACTTAAAGATAATTTGATCTATAAAGCGGCTGTTTTATTACAAAAGCACTGTAATTCAGTTTTTGGTGCAAAAATAAATTTAACTAAAATATTGCCCATGGGAGGCGGTGTTGGCGGTGGCTCTTCCGATGCCGCAAGTACACTTTTAGCACTGAATAAATTATGGCGCTGTCAATTATCCTTACAAGAATTAGCACAACTTGGTGTGCAACTTGGTGCTGATGTGCCTGTATTCATTAACGGCAAAAGCGCCCTAGCGCAAGGCATTGGCGAGAAGTTGGTCGATGTTGAGCTGCCGCAAAAGTGGTATTGTGTCGTGCATCCAAGTGAACATGTCAGCACTGCAAAAATTTTTACTCACCCCGATTTAAAACGCGATACACCGAAGCTAAATGGCAACTGGCAACAGCACACATTAGGCAACGATTGTGAGCCTTTAGTTAAAAAGCTCTGCCCTGAGGTTGAAAAGACCCTCCAGTGGTTGCTAAAATACGCTCCGTCTAAGATGACTGGCACAGGTTCATGTTGTTTTGTTGAATTTGCCACGCAAAAAGAAGCGCAACATGTTCTTGAAAATCTCCCCGATAGCTGGGACGGTTTTATTGCCAGCAGCGTTAATATCTCTCCTGCCCATACGCAGTTGAACGCTATTCATTTAAGCAATGAAGTAACGTACAAGTAAATAAAGTTTAAGTTAATAAGCTATACTTTATGTATCGCTTATTAGTCCAGAAATTCAGTGCCTGAGGAACCCTACCGTGCCTGACATGAAGCTCTTCGCTGGTAACGCAACACCTGAGTTAGCTCAAAAAGTTGCAAAACGTTTATATATTGAAGTTGGCGATGCTGTTGTTGGCCGTTTTAGCGACGGTGAGATCAGTGTTCAAATTAATGAAAATGTTCGTGGCTCGGACGTTTTTATTGTGCAATCAACCTGTGCCCCTACTAACGATAACTTAATGGAGCTAATCGTTATGGTTGATGCCTTACGTCGTGCATCTGCAGGTCGTATAACAGCCGTCATTCCTTACTTTGGTTATGCACGTCAAGACCGCCGAGTGCGTTCTGCCCGTGTACCAATCACAGCTAAAGTCGTTGCAGATTTCCTCTCAAGTGTTGGTGTTGACCGTGTTCTTACGGTTGATTTACACGCTGAGCAAATCCAAGGCTTCTTTGATGTACCAGTTGATAACGTATTCGGTAGCCCTGTGCTACTTGAAGATATGAAAGAGCGTCAGTTTGATGATGTTGTTGTTGTATCACCAGATATCGGCGGTGTAGTACGTGCCCGTGCTATTGCTAAATTATTAAACGATACCGATCTTGCCATCATTGATAAACGTCGCCCACAAGCGAATGTTTCTCAAGTAATGCATATTATTGGTGATGTTGAAGGCCGTGACTGTATCATCGTTGATGATATGATCGACACTGGCGGTACTTTATGTAAAGCAGCTGAAGCACTTAAAGAACATGGCGCTAAGCGTGTATTTGCATACGCAACTCACCCTGTACTTTCTGGTAAAGCGGTAGAAAACATTCGTAACTCAGTAATTGATGAAGTGATTGTCACTGACTCAATTCCACTGTCTGCTGAATTAAAAGCAATTGATAAAATTAAAGTGTTAACACTTGCAGACATGCTAGCGGAAACAATTCGCCGTATTAGCAACGAAGAATCTATTTCAGCGATGTTTGAACACTAAAACTATTTAGTTACAAACCCCCTGATTGAATTAAAGCGCCTCTGTGGCGCTTTTTTTATATGTCGTGTTTCTTTTGTACAGTGGGAGTGGTATGATAGCGCGCCTTTTGGCTAGGGACCTTGGTCGCAAAGGCCCTACACTATTTATTTATTGGAGACATCATGTCTAACGAAACTTATACATTCAATGCAGAATTACGCACAGCAACAGGTACAGGTGCGAGCCGCCGCCTACGTCGTGAAGATAAAATCCCTGCGATCCTTTACGGTGCTGACAAAGAAGCTGCATCACTTACTTTTGAACACAAAGATATGATCAAAGCACAAGAAAGTGAAGGTTTTTACACTCACATTCTTACTCTTAATATCGCTGGTGAAAAAGTTGAAGCTATCCTTAAAGATATCCAACGTCACCCGTTCAAGCCTAAAATCACTCACCTTGATTTCCAACGTGTAGATGCTGCTCACAAACTTCACACTAAAGTGCCAGTTCACTTCATCGGTGAAGACGTAGTAACTAAAGCTGGTAACACTGTTGTTCACCAATTAACAGAAATCGAAATCACGTGTCTTCCTAAGTCACTTCCTGAATTCGTTGAAGTTAACGTATCTGGCCTAGTTGCTGGTGATTCAATCCACATCTCTGACGTTAAACTTCCTGCAGGTGTTTCTTCTGTTGATTTAGCGAAAGGTGCTGATCACGACCAGTCTATCGTAACTATCAAAGCTAACAAAGCTGCGCCAGTTGAAGACGAAGCTGCAGAATAATTTTTAAGGTTTGCACCTTGAATTCTATTCAAATGCTTGTGGGCCTGGCTAATCCAGGCCCCGAATACGCAAACACACGCCACAATGCAGGTGCTTGGTTCATCGAGCAACTCGCTGCACGCTACAACTGTACGCTAAAACACGATCCTAAGTATCATGGCCTTACTGGTAAAGTGATCATCCAAGGTCAAGAATTCAAATTACTGATCCCGACAACTTATATGAATTTAAGTGGTAAAGCGGTCGGTAGTTTAGCCAACTTTTTCAAAATCCCTGTTGAGAGCATTTTAGTTGCCCATGACGAAATGGATTTAGAACCCGGTGTTGCCAAATTAAAAAAAGGTGGCGGACACGGTGGCCATAATGGTTTAAAAGACATTATCGTAAAAATGGCAAATCAAAAAGATTTCATGCGCTTACGTATTGGAATAGGTCATCCAGGACATCGTGAAATGGTCACCGGATGGGTGCTTGGAAAAGCAGCCAAGGAAGACCAAGAAAAAATGGATGCCGCAGTAGATGAAGCAGTTCGTTGTATGGAAATACTTGCAAAAGACGGTGTGTTAAAAGCACAAAACAGACTACATTCGTTTAAGCCATAATCGGTTAAGCGGAATTAAACAAGGTATCTTAACTATGGGTTTCAAATGTGGCATCGTCGGTTTGCCTAATGTTGGTAAATCAACACTTTTCAATGCATTAACCAAAGCGGGTATCGAAGCCGCTAACTTTCCTTTTTGTACCATTGAACCAAATACGGGTGTGGTACCGGTGCCAGATCCTCGTCTAGACGAGCTTGCAAAAATTGTTAATCCACAACGCATCCTAACGACTAGTATGGAATTTGTAGATATTGCAGGTCTAGTAAAAGGTGCATCAAAAGGTGAAGGTCTAGGTAATCAATTCTTAGCTAACATCCGTGAAACAGATGCAATTGGTCACGTAGTTCGCTGTTTTGAAGATGAAAACGTAATTCACGTAGCGGGCACAATTGACCCAGCTGATGATATCGACGTGATCAACACTGAATTAGTACTTGCGGATATGGACAGCGCCGACAAAGCAATTTTCCGTAACGCGAAAAAAGCCAAAGGTGGCGATAAAGACGCCAAAGAACAAAACGCTGTTCTTGAAAAAGTAAAAGTACACCTTGATGAAGGTTTAACTTTACGCTCTTTAGCACTGACAAAAGAAGAGAAGGCAGCGATTGCGCCTATCAACTTCTTAACCATCAAACCAACAATGTATATTGCTAACGTTGCTGAAGATGGATTTGAGAATAACCCACATCTGGATCGCGTACGTGCAATTGCCGCTGCTGAAGATGCGGTTGTTGTGCCAGTATGTGCTGCGATAGAGTCAGAGCTTTCTGAACTGGATGAAGAAGACAAACTTGAGTTTATGGCCGATCTTGGCCTA
Source organism: Pseudoalteromonas sp. KG3 (assembly GCF_030436385.1). Classification (NCBI taxonomy): domain Bacteria; kingdom Pseudomonadati; phylum Pseudomonadota; class Gammaproteobacteria; order Alteromonadales; family Pseudoalteromonadaceae; genus Pseudoalteromonas; species Pseudoalteromonas sp. KG3. The sequence goes on along the minus strand of NZ_CP098523.1, from coordinate 3,812,893 downwards.
GAAGAACCAGGTTTGAACCTTGTGATCCGTGGTGGTTATGAATTACTGCATTTACAAACCTACTTTACTGCGGGCGTAAAAGAAGTACGTGCATGGACAATTCCTGTCGGTGCAACAGCGCCACAAGCTGCTGGTAAAATTCATACTGACTTTGAACGTGGCTTTATTCGTGCGCAAACTATCGCTTTTGATGACTACATCGCTTTTAAAGGCGAAAGTGGCGCAAAAGAAGCAGGTAAGATGCGTCAAGAAGGTAAAGAATACATAGTTAAAGATGGCGATGTAATGAACTTCTTGTTCAACGTTTAACAACATGCCACTATGACTTATCACATTTAGTGATTTTTAAAGGCTCGTTTTTACGAGCCTTTTTTATTTTTGCACTACTATTAAAGAAATAAGTCACTACAAAGCTGTTAAAAAAACACCATTTTTATTAAAATTTAGCCTGTTAGCCTATTTTTCCCGCAAACAAACCACGATACGTGTTTTTTTGCAAAAAAGGTGTTGACGGATTTGGGTCATATCAGCATAATACGCCCCGCACTCAGCGATGAAGTGCTAACAAAAAAGATGGCTAAGTAGCTCAGCTGGTTAGAGCACATCACTCATAATGATGGGGTCACAGGTTCAAATCCCGTCTTAGCCACCATTTATTTTTTGTTGCTCAATGAAGAGTTTAAAATAACTACCTCAGTTTTGATTTATCAAAATTTGAAATGCGGGAGTGGCGGAATTGACAGTTGTCTTGAATTTGACGCTGGATTTAGGTTCCAAAACATTAATACCTGTATGCTCGATGCGGGAGTGGCGGAATTGGCAGTTGTCTTGAGTTAGACGCTGGATTTAGGTTCCAAAACATTAATACCTGCATGCTCGATGCGGGAGTGGCGGAATTGGTAGACGCGCTGGATTTAGGTTCCAGTAACTTCGGTTGTGAGAGTTCAAGTCTCTCCTTCCGCACCATGTTCTCGATAAGAACTAAAATTATCAATTGTTTATTGTTGGGATATCGCCAAGCGGTAAGGCACCAGGTTTTGATCCTGGCATTCCCAGGTTCAAATCCTGGTATCCCAGCCAACAATGGCTAAGTAGCTCAGCTGGTTAGAGCACATCACTCATAATGATGGGGTCACAGGTTCAAATCCCGTCTTAGCCACCACTTCTTTTGAAGTGGCTCTGTAGGAGTTTAAACTGCACTCAATGAAGAGTTTAAAATAACTACCTAGTGTTTAATTACACAAAGTATGCGGGAGTGGCGGAATTGACAGTTGTCTTGAATTAGGCGCTGGATTTAGGTTCCAAAACATTAATACCTGTATATGCTCGATGCGGGAGTGGCGGAATTGGTAGACGCGCTGGATTTAGGTTCCAGTATCTTAGGATGTGAGAGTTCAAGTCTCTCCTTCCGCACCATGTTCTGATAAGAACTAAAATTATCAACTGATTCTTTGTTGGGATATCGCCAAGCGGTAAGGCACCAGGTTTTGATCCTGGCATTCCCAGGTTCAAATCCTGGTATCCCAGCCAACTTCTTCTAGCAAAGAATGTTGCTAAAGAATAGCTCTGTTAAGAGTAAAAATATAAAAATTATATGCGGGAGTGGCGGAATTGGTAGACGCGCTGGATTTAGGTTCCAGTAACTTCGGTTGTGAGAGTTCAAGTCTCTCCTTCCGCACCATGTTCTTGATAAGAACTCAAACTATCAACTGATTCTTTGTTGGGATATCGCCAAGCGGTAAGGCACCAGGTTTTGATCCTGGCATTCCCAGGTTCAAATCCTGGTATCCCAGCCAACTTCTTCTACCAAAGAATGTTGCTAAGAATTAAGAACTGCGGGAGTGGTGGAATTGGCAGTTGTCTTGAATTAGACGCTGGATTTAGGTTCCAAAACGATTAACTGCATTCTAAGAACTGCGGGAGTGGCGGAATTGGTAGACGCGCTGGATTTAGGTTCCAGTAACTTCGGTTGTGAGAGTTCAAGTCTCTCCTTCCGCACCATGTTCTTAATTAGAACTAAAACTCATCCAAATTTAGAGTTGGGATATCGCCAAGCGGTAAGGCACCAGGTTTTGATCCTGGCATTCCCAGGTTCAAATCCTGGTATCCCAGCCAACTTCCAGAAATCTTTAATCTTTAATCTTTAATCTTTAATCAAATAGTATTTGAGTGAGCTTTCACCCACTCCAGTTATTTGTATAACTAACCAAGTTCACCACTAATCGCGTACTTTAAAACCCAGTTTTTTACCGGTCCGGACGTATTCGCCATCTTTAAAAAACGACTGCGCGCCCACTGTAATGGTGTTACATGATTAGAAAAGCCAAAATAACACGTATCCATCATACTCATCATTAATAGGTTAGCTTTACGGCGAGTGTTTTCATATTGCTTAAGGTGCTGTGCAGCACCGATATCGTCAACATTACTGAGCTTATCAGCAAGAGCTACAACATCTTGAAAACCTAGATTAACGCCCTGCCCTGCGAGCGGGTTAATAGTATGCGCGGCATCGCCTACAAGCACTATTCGCCCTTGTGAGTAACGGTTTGCATGCTGGCGTGCCAAAGGGAAAACGGCGTGCTCTATAACCTCAAAATCCCCCGCTAGTGGCGGGAAGTTATCCAATACTTGCTGTTTTAACTCTAGAGGGGTTAACTTTTTTAAGCTTTGTAATTTGCTGCCATCGTCATACCAAATTAAATTAGCGTATGGTGCCTGCATAGGTAAAAATGCAACGGGGCCGGTGGGCTTAAATTGTTGCCACGTTTTTACTTGTTGTGGAGCATCGAGTTTAATAAGCACGCCCATACAATGCTGACCATACTGCCAACCGGTAACACCAATACCGGCTTTTTGGCGTAACATTGATTGTCCACCATCAGCTGCAACGACTAAGTCAGCACAAAACTGTTGTTCTGCGTAATGTAATGTTACTTGTTGATCATCTTGTTTTATTGCGGATAACGGTTGGCTGATCTCAACCACCTCAATATCATACGCTGCAAACTGCTGCCAGAGACTTGCTTGAATTAAGTTATTCTCGATTAAATGACCTAAATGAGTGGTGTTTATATCATGGCAATCAAATAGTAGATTGTCGCCTGCGCGTTCGAATGCTTCGAGCTGCTGGTAAGGCGCATGACGATGTGCGCGCAAAGTAGCCATGGCACCGAGTTCGTCTAATAAATTTTCTGAAAAGCGATTAATTGCCGATACGCGAATATCAACCTTGTCATTAGCAAGAACATCAGCGGCGTTAATTACACGCTGTTCAATCACCCTTACTTGGCATCCTTGTTTTGCAAGCTTCACTGCGGTAGCTGCACCGACCATTCCACCGCCGACAACAATAACCTTATTTTTCATCATTTTTACGTCACTAATCTGGCTATTTTCAGTGCGTTTGATTGTATCGTACTTCTGTTTATTAGTGCGAGTGAGTTTCATCTTAATCCGCTAGAAAAGACGCTTTGTTTGACTTCAATTCACAAACATAAAAACTATACTTGGATCTAAGCGGGTATCCAGCTAAAATACGCGTCCTTTAAGTAAGCGAACGTGCCACTTATCCTGTTTAGCGCACAATCGTGCCACTACCGAATTGAAAACGAGGCTATATTTCAATGAGTAAAAAGCTGCATATTAAAACCTGGGGTTGTCAGATGAATGAATACGACTCTCAGAAAATGGCTGATCTTCTCGATGCAACCAACGGCTACCAGTTAACTGATGAAGCTGGGGATGCAGATGTAATCCTACTCAATACCTGTTCAATTCGCGAAAAAGCGCAGGAAAAAGTTTTCCACCAACTAGGTCGTTGGAAGCTACTTAAAGATGATAAACCCGATCTAATCATTGGTGTTGGTGGTTGTGTAGCCTCACAAGAAGGTGATTCAATTCGCCAACGCGCACCTTTTGTAGACGTAATTTTTGGCCCGCAAACTCTGCACCGCTTACCTGAGATGATCAAACAAGTGCAAGGTAACAAAGGCAGCTCTGTGGTTGATATTTCTTTCCCTGAGATTGAAAAGTTTGACCGTTTACCAGAGCCAAAAGCCGATGGCCCGTCTGCATTCGTTTCAATCATGGAAGGCTGCTCTAAGTACTGTACATTCTGCGTAGTCCCTTATACCCGAGGTGAAGAAGTAAGCCGCCCGCTTGATGATGTATTATTAGAGATTGCCCAGTTAGCTGAGCAAGGTGTCCGCGAAGTAAACTTATTAGGTCAAAACGTAAATGCTTATCGTGGCGAAACCCATGATGGTGAAATTTGTTACTTCTCAGACTTAATTCGTTATGTAGCGGCTATTGATGGTATCGACCGTATACGTTATACCACCTCGCACCCGGTAGAATTTACACCAGACATCATTGACGCATACGCTGATGTGCCTGAACTTGTCGATCATTTACATTTACCAGTACAAAGTGGTTCGGACCGTATTCTTAACTTAATGAAACGTGGCCATACTGCGATTGAGTACAAGTCAACAATTCGTAAGTTACGTAAAATTCGTCCTAATTTAAGTATGTCATCAGACTTTATCATCGGCTTCCCTGGTGAAAGTACCGCTGACTTTGAAGCCACCATGAACCTTATCAATGATATTGGTTTTGATATGAGCTTTAGCTTTATCTACAGCGCACGCCCTGGTACACCCGCAGCTGATTTGCCTGATGATGTGAGCGAGCAAGAAAAGAAAGAGCGTTTATACCTGTTACAAAATCGTATTACCCAAATGGCGCAACAGATCAGTCGCCAAATGTTTGATACAGAGCAACGTATTTTAGTTGAAGGGCCATCGAAGAAGAATCCGATGGAATTACGCGGTCGTACTGAAAACAACCGCGTAGTTAATTTTATTGGCCCGCACACTGTGATCGGTCAGTTTGTTGATGTACGTATCACTGAAGCACTGCCAAACTCTTTACGTGGTGACTTAATTCGTACAGAATCAGAAATGAACTTACGCCGCGAAGTTGCTCCTGCTGATATTTTAAGTAAAGCAGCAAAGCCAGAGCCGCAAGCAACACCAAATGAATTAGGTGTTACGACTTTCGTTCCGTAGGCGAAATTTACTGTGCCAGCCTTGGCTGGCACATCAAAACAGGAAGCAATTTTGAGTAATCAATTAAAGAAATTAGAGATTTATTTAGAACCCTCCGACAACAAACGTCTTTCCTCTTTATGTGGTCCGTTTGACGAAAATATCAAACACATTGAACGCCGTTTAGGTGTTGAAATTACTCATCGCGATAACTACTTTAAAATCACCGGAAAAACCACCAGCGCATTTGCCGCGATGGAAATTCTCAAAGACTTATATGTCGAAACGCAGCCGGTCCGTGGTGTTATTACCGAAATTGAAGCAAATACCGTTCATTTAGCAATCAGTGAATCATCAGCATTAGAACAAGATGAACTGAACGAGTATGGCAAAGAAGTGATGATCAAAACCCGTCGTGGGGTTATCAAGCCACGCAACGATAACCAAGGTCATTATGTCTCGAATATCTTTCGCCACGACATCACCTTTGGAATTGGTCCTGCTGGCACAGGTAAAACTTATCTAGCTGTTGCCGCCGCTGTTGACGCTTTAGAACGCCAAGAAATCCGTCGTATTCTATTGACCCGACCTGCGGTTGAAGCCGGCGAAAAGCTTGGTTTTTTACCCGGCGATTTAAGTCAAAAAATCGACCCATATTTGCGCCCATTATACGATGCATTGTTTGAAATGCTCGGCTTTGAAAAAGTGGAAAAATTAATGGAGCAAAATGTTATTGAAGTTGCGCCACTGGCCTTTATGCGTGGTCGTACACTTAACGACGCCTTTATTATTTTAGATGAAAGCCAAAATACCACAGTTGAACAAATGAAAATGTTCTTAACCCGGATTGGCTTTAATTCAAAAGCAGTGATCACCGGTGATATAACGCAAGTTGATTTACCTCGTGGTGCGCGCTCAGGGCTTCGTCACGCTATTGAAGTGCTTAGTGAGGTAGACGAAATAAGCTTTAACTTTTTCCAATCACAAGACGTGGTACGCCACCCTGTGGTAGCTCGTATTGTTGAAGCGTATGAGCGCAACGACGAAGCTGAGCGACAAAAACGCGCCGAAAAACAGCGCGCTAAAGACTTGCTCGCAAATCAAGAGCAAGCACAACCTGCTACTAAAGAGTAATACCGTGAACACTGAATTAGATTTACAAATAGCCTGTGAGTTTGACAACTTACCTAGCCTAGAACAATTTGCGTTGTGGGCTAACAAAGCGCTGAGTCAATATCGTGATGAATCAGAGTTGAGTATCGTGATTGCTGACGAAGAGCAAAGCCAACAACTTAATAATGACTACCGTGGTAAAAATAAACCAACGAATGTGTTGTCGTTTGAATTTGAAGCGCCAGCAGGAATAGAGCTGCCTTTGGTTGGCGATTTAGTGATATGCCCGGCCATTGTATTAGCTGAGTCAATAGAGCAAGAAAAGTCATTTCATGACCACTTTGCCCATATGGTGATCCACGGATGCTTGCATTTACTTGGATTTGACCATATAAAGGATGAAGATGCGAAAGAGATGGAAAGCATTGAAAAGCAATTGCTTGCCGAATTAGGCATAGCAGACCCATATCGGGACGATATTTAAATTTACGGAGCAAATAGACGCAATGAGCGACGATAACTCGCAGACTAGCCAGGGTTCTTCTGGCAAGACCTGGTTGGGTAGAATTACCCAAATGTTGCAAGGGGAACCCCAGAATAGAGAAGAGCTGGCTGAAGTAATTGCCGATGCGCAAGTTCGGGATGTTATAGATCCTGAAACCAAAGAGATGATCGAAGGTGTGCTCGGTGTGTCAGAATTAAAAGTGCGAGATATTATGATCCCGCGCTCACAAATGATCACACTCGAAGTTGACGCACCGTTGGAAGAAGTCATTCCAATGATGGTCGATTCTACGCATTCACGGTTTCCAGTGGTATGTGAAGATAAAGACCACATAGAAGGCATTCTACTAGCAAAAGATCTACTACCACTGATTCTGAACAAAGATGAGCTACTGCCATCATTACGTGATTACTTACGTCCAGCGGTTGTTGTACCAGAAAGTAAGCGTGTGGATACGCTGCTTAATGAGTTTCGCCAACAACGCTATCATATGGCGCTAGTTATTGACGAATACGGTGGCGTATCTGGTTTAGTAACAATAGAAGATATTCTTGAGCTCATCGTTGGTGAAATTGAAGATGAACACGACGAAGAAGATCAACTAGATATTCGTCAACTTGCAAAACACGTGTTTATTGTACAAGCACTGACACCGGTTGATGATTTTAACGAATATTTTAAAACCGGCTACAGCACGCAAGACGCTGATACCATCGGCGGTACCGTGCTTCATGCCTTTGGGCACATGCCAGGTCGTGGTGAGCTTATTGAGATTGATGGCTTTCAATTTAAGGTAACCAATGCTGATAATCGTCGATTATTGCAATTACAAGTTACCGTGCCAAAGGCTGATGATAACGACAGTGAAGACAATACTGACTAACTGCCTGCATTTAGCTAAAGATAAAAAAGCATGGCTCGCACTGGTTGCGGGCCTTCTTTTAACTTTAAGCTATGCTCCTTTTGAGGTTTGGCCCCTCACTTTTGCCTGCTTAGCGCTGGCAATCTACACAACTCACACGACTGAACCTGAATTACAGTACGGTAAAAAAGCGAGTAAGCGCGCCGCTAAATACGGCTTCATTTTTGGCCTTGGCTGGTTTGGCGCTGGGATCAGCTGGGTGCATGTATCCATTGCCACCTTCGGCGGCATGCCGTTAATCGCTTCAGTACTACTGATGGTGTTGTTATGCGCTTATCTAGCCATTTACCCTACTTTAGCCTTTATGTTTGCCACACGCTTTGCCAGTGGCCCTAATAGCTATGGTTTATTATTACTTTGTGGCTTTGCTGTTACTGAGTATTTACGTGGCGTGGTAATGACAGGCTTCCCTTGGCTAAGCTTTGGTTATACTCAAACCGATAGCCCGCTTAACCTACTCGCCCCCGTGATTGGTGAATTTGGCTTAACCCTTATTTGTATCGCTATTGGCTTTGCGCTCTACCGCCTGCTGTTTACAAGGAACTTTAAAGCCACAGTAGCCACGATGCTGAGCATCGCTTTACTATTGGCTATTACACACTATACGCGTAATAACAGCTACAGTGATAAAACCATTAGCACCTTACTGGTACAAGGCAATATCAAACAGCATCTGCGTTTTGACCCGAGTGAATTTTGGACCACAATGAGTAAGTACCAAGACATGACTCGCCCGCATTGGGATGCAGACTTAATCGTTTGGCCAGAAGCCGCAGTTCCTGAAATAGAAGCCCTTGCAGATAGTTATTTAGCAGGCTTAGATAGCGCCGCCTCATTTAACAACACCGCCCTCATTACTGGTATTGTTGACTATCAACGCGACACTAAAGCAATTTTCAACACCTTGATTGTACTTGGTAATAAAGAGCGCGACGACGAACATGGCCATTATCAATACCTAGGTAAAAATCGTTACCAAAAGCACCAATTACTGCCGATTGGTGAATTTGTGCCGTTTGAAGATATATTGCGCCCTATCGCTCCGTTATTTGATTTACCTATGTCATCGTTTTCTCGAGGCGACCAAGTTCAAAATAACTTACGTGCTAATGGCTTAAATATCTTACCGGCCATTTGCTACGAAATTGCGTTTGCTGATTTAGTACGTGGTAATTATCGCCATAATTCAGATATTTTATTTACCGTCAGTAACGATGCCTGGTTTGGTGCTTCCCACGGCCCTCACCAGCATATGCAAATAGCCCGAATGCGCGCCCTTGAATTGCAACGCCCGCTTATTCGTGTGACCAACAACGGCATTAGTGGCGTATACGACCCAATCAGCCAAATTCAAGTTAGCATGCCACAATTTGCAGCCGATACCTTGAAAGTCAACGTCAAACTCATTCAAGGCGACAGCATCTATAGTCAATATGGGAATTTGCCTGTTTGGATTGTAGTGGTGTTAATGGGGGTTGTGGGGATTGCTATAAGTCGTAAGCGGTAAGCGGTAAGCGGTAAGCGAGTTTATTCGTAGCTTGGGTTGAGTGTAACAAAGCCCAACAACTTATTTTTTAGTAACTCTTAAGTCCATAATACCAACTTAATGCAGCAACAGTGTCATGGGTTTCATCTGCAAAATAACGCAGGTTAACTGTTGATTTTTCACTTAGATGGGCTTTGAGCTTAACTGAAAGTCCTGTACCCACTAATAATTTGCAATACCTATTTAGCCAAGCGCATCGCGTTATTTGCAAAGGTAAAATATGAATACACTTTTCATAATCACCCTTACGGTATTTATTAACTGCGTTTCATCAACTTTTTATTCACTGCATCTTTATCTCGTTTGCCGATAGCGAGTACATATACTACAACTTCATCATCAATCACTTCATAGGCAAGCCTGTGGCCTGCTGTGCGCAATTTTATTTTATATAGGCTATCAAAACCTCTTAGTTTCGATGCCGGTACATGAGGATTTTCTAGTCATTCTATGAGTTTCTTTTTGTGATGCAGGTAAAAATTTGAGCTTATAAGTCATCAATATTTACTTCAACTGCGGTTGAAACCTTTTCTCTCCGCCTTGCAACAATCTTTGCTAATTCGTAATCATCAATTTCATCAACCAACCTTTCATACGCTGATGCTGAGACTAAATAAGCGACAAGCTGATTGTCGTTTAAAATAGCAATAGCTAAATCATTCGCATTTTTTATCAGTCCAGCTGGATCTTGTTTTAAATCTGCAATTGTCGCTGAAAAATTTGCATGCGAACTTTTCATAGGTATACCCTTACTATTAAATGCGCGGAGTAAACCCGAGCCTACGCTGATCCACCACTTGTAGCAGCGATTTTACATCGCGACAGCCTGTATATATTAGACTCTAAAGTGTGTTACCCAGATTAACAGCAACTATTTCGTAAACAACTTCTCAAACAATAGCTCGGCTTGTTTTAGGCCTTCTTCCGTCAGTCCAACTGACTTAGCTTTGCCGATGGGGTTGTCGATTAAGCCTTTGTCATGTAATCGATTGGTAATATCCCAATCAATCTGTTTCCAAGCACGGCAATTGTCGTGCAAGGTTAAATACATCAGTGCTAATGCAGCATCGTCTATTTTATCTGTGTCTATTTGCATGTGCTTATCCATAACGTATTAAAAATTTTAATTTTGTCATCATTTAAAATGATAACAGCTATTTATCTGCCCACACCAGTTTTTTACACTCGCGCTTAATTGATTACTGGCCGCACTTAAAAAATAAGTGCGGTGCTCATATCCATCTTTATTACGCTTTATTTCACTGGTTTGTAATTAATCATTAGGTCATAGCAAGATTACTTGAGACAATCACCCTCGTCATTTTTAAATAGAGTTCATAATGAAACTATTAGTCAGAAATTTAGCACGAACCACCAGCGAACACGATATTCGCACATTATTTAGCGCTCACGGTAAAGTTACTAATTGTAATTTAGTATTAGACAAAGAAACGGGCCAATCAAAAGGCTTTGCGTTTGTTGAAATGCCAGATGAGGCGGAAGCAAAAACTGCAATCACCGCATTAAATCAAACCAGTGTTGATAAAAGTAAGATACGCGTAAAATTAGCAGACGCTTAATCGTGCGGTACACTCATGTAAAAACCAGCATTTTAAGCTGGTTTTTTTGTATCTATACCAATCATGTTAAGTTATTAGCCATTTATAGCGACAGATAAATAGAGTGATAACAAGGCATAAATTTCGACATGTAGTTTTCCACTTGAGAAATTTATAACGCAGTTAGCGCTTTATTTAGCACGCTAGAATAGTTAAATATTTAAGCCGATTGGTATTATTCAGCTCTACTCTTGGTTTTTAATAAGTGGTAGGGTATCAGTCTGATAGCAAATAACTAAAAGATTCCAAATGACAACAACACTCTCCAAGGTAATAACTGCAACGGTATTACTCACCTTGTTTGGCTGCTCTGAGCCTGCGCCAGAAAATAACGGCCAACAAACTGATAGCCAACCCGCGGTTGATCTTAAAAACGTCCATCAACTAATTGAAACTTTAGCGTCTGATCAGTTTTTAGGCCGCGGCCCTTTAACTGAAGGTGAAACGTTAACCATTAATTACCTTGCAGATGAATACAAAAAACTAGGGTTAACCGGCGCTTACAAAAGTGAATTTTTACAGCCAGTAACTATGGCAAAGTTGACTCCTGATCAAAACATGACATTAAAAATTGGCGATTTAAGCTTTAATGCAGGAACAGATTTTACCGCCCGCACTCAGCAAATTAATGAAACAATTAATGTCAGCGACTCAGAGGTGGTATTTGTCGGTTATGGGATTAACGCCCCTGAATACCAGTGGAATGATTTTGCAGATATCGATGTAACAGGTAAAACTATCGTCGTGCTTGTCAATGATCCTGGTTTTGCGACCCAAGACGAAAGCCTATTTACCGGTAATGCCATGACCTACTATGGCCGCTGGACTTATAAATACGAAGAAGGCGCGCGCCAAGGTGCAAAAGCCGTATTAATAGTCCATGAAACAGCGCCTGCCGCTTACCCCTGGGGCGTGGTTGAAAGCTCGAATACTGGCAGTAAATATACGCTTATAGATGATGAAAAAAATGCCTCTGATATTCCAGTGATGGGCTGGATCGATGAGCAAGCGGCAAATGACATTTTTGCCCAAGCAGGGCTTGATTATCAAACAGAAAAGGCCAAAGCGCTGAGCCCAGATTTTAAAGCAACACCATTAAACGCTAAAGCCAACCTGACACTTAACTCTGAGATATCACAAGCGCAATCTCATAATGTGGTCGCGCAGCTAACTGGTAGCGAGCAGCCTGACGAATATATTGTGATTGGCGCGCACTGGGATCATTTTGGCACTAAGCAAACGGATGACGGTGTAAAGATATATAACGGTGCAGTTGATAACGCCTCTGGCAGTGCTGCCACCGTAGAGATTGCGCGAATTCTTAGTAAAATACATCAGCAAACCCCATTTAAACGCTCAATCATTTTTGCCAACTTCACCGCAGAAGAAACCGGCTTGATAGGTTCACAGCAATTTGCCACTGGTGACATAGTGCCAACCAAACAAATGGTCGCATTACTCAACATCGATGGGATGAACGTACTAGATGGTGTTGATTACATTCTGCAGTACGGTAAAGGCATGTCAGAAATGGAAAACTACCTTGCTGATGCGGCCAAAGCACAAGGGCGCCATGTTAAAATGGATCCACGTCCGCAGAATGGCCTATTTTTTCGCTCAGACCACTTCTCATTAGCAAAACAAGGTGTGCCAAGTTTATTGTTTATGAGCTTAGGCGATACTGATCCTGACTATATCGCCCACAAATACCATAAAGAAGCGGATGACTATTCCCCACAGTGGTCCCTTGGCGGGGTTAAACAAGATATTGAGCTAATTGTTGATATAGCCACAAAACTGGCGAATAACGGTGATTGGCCGGCATGGCAAACTGATTCAGACTTTAAGAAGAAACGCCAACAAGAACGCCCATAAACACCTCATACAATAATGGCTTGAAGGTTCAAGCCATTATTAAATTACTTAGGTATTTTTCCTATGCCGCTGACTACTCAGCAACAAAGTCTCCGCTTTGGCGCCTAAATACACATAAATCGCCAACGCAATTAATAATCCGACTACTGCCAGCATCATATAAATAGCCGGTAATAAATACTGAGATTGACCAAGCGCTGCTTTAAACATAGTCAGTAAAGCTTCTATAGATACTGCAATCAAAATTGTCGAAATAAACCGCGTTATAGTTCTACGTGTTGAGCTGTGCCTAAAGATGTCTTTATGCATCAAAATTTCTTCTTCAAGAATGGTCTTACCCAAGTCGAAAATAGCCAGCGCTAAAGTAATAAAAATAATGATACTAAAAGGCTCGAGTGGATCTTCGGCTAACGAGGTTTTAAATAACAAACTGTAAATGTCGCCAAACACCCGATAAAGTAAAAATAACACCAAGCAAAATAAGCAGCTAACAATAATGCCATAGCCTACTTTGAAAAATGGCGTCATAGTCGCGCGAGTGCAATCGCCCATGATAAACTCAATTAATTGGGTCAAGCATACATCAATCACTAAGTAAGCTTGCTCACCATGGGAATCATTGAGTGCTTTGACAGCCGATATACATAAATGATTAGTGGCAATCGAAATATATGGCGCAGTAAAACGAGTCTGAGATTGCTTTTGAATATCTTGAAAATAAGGCCGTTCACTTAAATCTTGTGCATCACCACGATTATTTAAGGTTTTCATATATTGGCGTTTAAAACAGACATTATTACCCAGCTGCACACCGTTTCTATCTAAACAGTATTGCAGTTCCAAAAATGGATATTGATTTACTAAATGCCGGTTGTCTTGTTGCTTTTTAATACCATCAGCAAGGCTTGCTAAAATTGAATCAAGTAATTCATGGATCACGGGTTGATATTCTTGGTAACGCTCAACGCTACTGATGTAACTCATTCTGGCCATAATTGAATCTCCTAACTACGTTGTTAGGATCCAAAGCAATTACAGAACCAAGTTTATTTTTAATTAAAAATCAATAAATTAAAGTTATTTACAGAAGATAATTGTTGCTCTCGCACCGAGACAGTGCGTTAATTGGCTACTTTGGATAAGATTTCAAACAATAACTGCAGGCACAAAAAAACGGGCTAAGCAGCCCGTTTTTTCATCAAATCAATTACTTTTACACTTCATCATCAAAGTCTTGCACTTGACGTTGTGCAGGTCGAGCAATGATTTCAACATAGAAAGACTCTAAGCCTTGCTTTTCAATCTCGCTAATTGAATTAGTGATTTCAGCTACATGCACAACTTGCGCATCTTCAGCTGTGTTACCAAATTTACAATCAAATGCCCAGTAATCAGCATCTATTGGCAATGTTTTGTTACGCTCTCTTTTCAAATACTTTTTTACTTCATGCTTTGCAGCATCTACCATGCGAGGGTATTTGATTTTCTCATGATTCAGCGTGAATGTTTTCTTCATTACGTTCCTAATTACCTTGATTTAATGATGATGGCATAAATACCAAATAAATTGGCAACACCATTTGCAGCCATTATAGCAATTGCATTTAGTTTTTGGATGCTTTTTTTACAGTAAAGCAAATAAAGTCGTCTTGCCGATAACTTCAGCAGCCTAACATCATGCTTGTGCTAGGTGCAAGGGTTGATGAAGGTCAGCATTATTCAAACTATCGTAGAATGCAGCGGCATCCATTTGCGGGTGATCTAATTGAGTTTCTTTATTTAAATGGCGCTTACGCACGACCGGTTCACAATTATCGATCACAATAAGTCGGATATGCTTGTCATCATTACGGATCACTAATGGCTCAGGTTTGAGGCATGAACGTAAACGTATATCTGCCATACCCCCTTGCTGTAAACGTTGTGCATTATATTGCCCAATCAATATATCAAACTGCGCAGGCGCGAGTGCTTGTTCAGGACCTGCGCCTAACTGTTCACGTAATTGCGTTTCATTTTGGCTCGCCCCATGAGTATCAAATGGCGTTTTCGGTAAATGAAACTGACTAAAATCGAGCGCATCATGAGAAAGCATGGCTAATAACAATGCAAACTCACCACGGCGTGATTCACTCACACTTTTAGCAAGACGATTGTTTAGTTGACTCTCTGTGATTAACAAATCATCGATTTGCATAGACTTTAGCCGATTAAAGTAGGTAATGGATATTTATCGGCTTTATTTGATATTTCTTTAGCTTTTTTCTTTACTTAAATACTCACTTTGCTATTATCAGCGCCGTTGCATTGGAGGGGTTCCCGAGCGGCCAAAGGGATCAGACTGTAAATCTGACGGCTCAGCCTTCGCTGGTTCGAATCCAGCTCCCTCCACCACTTTTCTATCGCTCAGTTAAGTGGGGCCAAATGTAACAAAATTAGTGTGGAGGGGTTCCCGAGCGGCCAAAGGGATCAGACTGTAAATCTGACGGCTCAGCCTTCGCTGGTTCGAATCCAGCTCCCTCCACCACTTTTCCTTCTAGCTTTACTCTCGCTAACTTTACCCTTGCTAACTTTACTCAACCACCCAAGACAAACTTGCACCCTGCTCCTTTAGCCATTTTGTTGCTTGCTTATACTCAGGATAAAACTCACTGACTCGCTGCCAAAACGCCGTACTATGATTTAAATACTTTAAGTGGGCAAGTTCATGCACAATGACATAATCGATAATAGTCGGTGGTGCGCTGGCAAGTAATAAATTAAAAGTCAGCTCTCGGCGTCGATTACAACTGCCCCAACGACGTTTATAAATATGGATACGAATACTGCTCGGTAACGCCTCAGCCATTTTTATACAATACTCGTTCACTCGCATTTCGATATAACTTTCAAGTTGCTCATGTAGAAACTCTTCAAGTAAGCTTTGATACATAGCTTGCTTATGTTTAACCCGCCCAGACAAGTTTAACTGCAGCGTTGGCTGTGGCTGATTTTTAACTTGACGCCATTCACAGCGTGAGTTAGTTCCATAGAGTAGCGCCATTGGCTGTGCAAAAACGAGAATACTATTATCTTTTAAAGGATATTGACGAGTATCGAGTAACTGACTTTGCTTCTGAATTTGTGCTGTTATCCAGTCACTTTTACTCAATAACCAACCTTCAAGTTCCTGTTTAGCGACCCCTACTGGCGCATAAACAGTGACACTTTGTTGTTGCACTTTGATAGCCACAGTTTTGCGGCGACGACTACGTTTTAATGTATATTCAAACAAACCTAACTCTTGCAACTGGCCAGCAGTTATTAAACAAATTAATAGGTGGCTATATTACCCTGCAAAATAACTGCTAATCTATAACTAAGTAGAATTAAATAAAGCGACGTCAAAGATGCCTGATAAGCCTTGTTGTAGCTATACCTCTCCTGATGGCCACAATTGCCAAGAAACAGACATGGGCTCAGGCTTTTGCTTTGATATGTTATGTGGCTACGGCGAAAAACCTGAAAACGTGATCCGCTTTAGCCTGTCATTAATCATCTGTTGTGCCCTGTGCTATTTTATTTTTGGGTGATGGATGCAGGGCAGCTAATGCAACTAAATACTGCGGCATCATTGAGCGATAATTTATCAGCGCTACTAAATAGCTTTTATTTTAGCGTGGTTACGTTCACAACCTTAGGATATGGTGATAGGATGAATGGCTTTGCAAATAAGCCTGTTGATATTAATCAACTCAATCAAGAAATATCGCAAGTGCTTGGCCTCGGGCTAAAAAAAGCAGTACTAATTGAACAAAGTGATCCCAAAGCAAAACACATTGATTTCAAAAAAGGCAGCCAACTTTGGGGGAGTAAATGTAAGCAGTTAACGCAAATACAACGCTTTGTTGATGAGCAGAAAATACTCTGTGATACCCTTTTTAGCGGCGGAGTTAATGCATTGAGTGATCCACAAAGTAGCCTGCATACGTTAAAAGGGCTAACAGGTAATTTAGGTCTGCCCACCATGATGAAATTATTCTCTGCGCTAGAAAAAGCACCATCAGCGCAACAACAAGCTGAAATTATTGCACAACTGCAGACAGAGCTGAGCAGCGTAAACGTATTACTGCGCGAAAACACCTTAGCCTGTAAACCAGCTACACTTGAAGATAACGAACAAAAAACGCAGCTGATTTCAATAACTGAATTTAAAACGCTATGCGAGCAATTACATCAACATGCTGAAAATGCAGAATTGAATGATGAGCTATTAACAACAATTAAAACGCACGCTCCGCTCAATTATCAAAGCGATATTGACGATATCATTGAGCTTTTTGACCAGTTTGATTTTTATGCTGCTCAAGCCAACTTAGAGTCGTTAATTTCGCTCCTTATCCAAACTGCAAAAGATGGAGGCTAACTGATGGATTTTAACACTGAACGTGCACGTATTTTAGTTGTTGATGATGAGCCCGCAAACCTTAAAGTAATGCGCGAAGTTTTAGGGGATCAATATCGCCTGTCTTTTGCAAAGTCGGGGGATGCCGCGCTTGCACTCGTTGCAAAAGAGCTACCCAAACTCATTCTACTCGATATTATGATGCCGAACATGAGCGGCTTTGAAGTATGCCAGCGTTTAAAAGAAAACCCGCAAACACAACATATTCCGATCATTTTTGTCACCGCCCTTGCCGATGAGAGTGATGAATTTAAAGGCTTTGAAATTGGCGCGGTAGATTACATTACCAAGCCTATCAGCCCAGCAATCGTGCGCGCCCGGGTGAAAACTCACTTATCCTTAGTACAAGCAGAACAATTAAAGCAAGCCCATGTTGACTTGGTTCATCGCTTAGGCTGCGCCGCTGAATACAAAGATACCGATACCGGCGAACATATTGCGCGGATGAGTAAATACAGTAAAATTTTAGCCCTGGCTTACGGTATGGATGAACAACACGCTGAGCTACTCAGACAAGCCGCACCAATGCATGACGTAGGTAAAATTGGTATACCCGATGCAATCCTACTCAAACCAGGTAAATTAACCAGTGAAGAGTTTGAGCATATGAAGGAGCATGCACAAATTGGCGCAAAAATTTTAGCAAATTCATCTTCACCATTATTACAACTGGCTCATGTGCTTGCTATGGAGCACCATGAAAAATGGGATGGCTCGGGTTATCCGAAAGCACTTAAAGGCGAAGAGATTTCGATTGAAGGGCGAATTGTCGCGATTGCGGATGTATTTGATGCGCTCACATCTAAACGCCCTTATAAGCAAGCTTGGAGCGTTGAGGAAGCATTTGCACATATGCGCGAGCAAGCCGGCAAACACTTTGATCCGCAACTGGTAGCTTTATTTGAGGGCCAACTAGATGCAATTTTAGAAGTGTATTCTCTCTATCAAAATTAGCGGTGTAGAGCGGTTATATATTCGCAGCGATGTAAACATGGTCATGAGAGGTAATTTCATGACTATTGCCACTTAAATCTTGAAAATAAACCGAATAGGTCACCTGATGATCTGCAATTACGGTTTTAATATTGAGCGCATGTAAGTGCTTTAACCAGGCAATAAACTGCTCACCCGATGCGGCAAAGGCAATACCTTTACTTTTGCCTTCGGCCTCAAACAGCGCTAAACGGATGGTCGCCTGTGCATCTTCTAAAGTTAAAGGCCCTTTACCTTCATCCCAAAAAGCCAGCTCTGGCACAATATCAAAGCCTAATACCGTTTTGTACCAGCTCACAGCTTGCTCAAGGTTTGCCACATTTAAATGGCAATGATCGACACCAGATAAAGAAGGGAGTGCCATTAGCCTATCTCCGATTTAAGTTGTTCAATAAACACCTGCATATACTCAGTACGACGCGCGGCTTCTGCTTTTGCTGAGGGAGTATTCATACTTTTTGCAATATGTAATAGCTTGATGAAGAAGTGATCCAATGTATACAAAGTATCATCAGCTGTTCGATGCTGGCAAAATGGATCTTCTGGATGATACAAATTGCGCCCGATTGAGCCCCCTACTTTCATACAACGGCTAACGCCAATCGCCCCTAATGCATCCATTCGGTCGGCATCTTGGACAATTTGCGCTTCAACACTTTCAATCGCGATATTGGCACTAAAACTGTGAGCAGCAATAGCATGATGAATGGCTTTAAAAAATTGCGGATCATAGTCAATCGTCGTTAAGAAGGTGATCGCTTTATCAGCAGCCATTGTCGATGCTCTGGCACGATCGGGATGATTTTTAGCCACAGCAACACAATCATGTAACCATGCAGCAGGTAAAACAATGTTCATATCCGCTTGCTCAGCAACACATAATTGCTTAGCGACTCTTACCACGCGCTCAATATGAGTTATATCGTGGGCGACATCAGCACTTACTAACGACATAATGAAGGCACGACAATGATTTTCTAGCTGTTGTAACGGCTCAGATAATGCTAAAACGGGCAAACGTTGTTCCATAAATTCTGTAATTTCAAATTAATGCATTGAATTACCATTACTTTACCGCGGTTATAGGGGGTTGTGCAAAACATTCATTGTATGTTCGAGCCTGCTTCACTAAAATACGCTCTTAATTTATCCGTAATGAGAAGCCTAATGTCATCTGTCGTATACCTAGAAGCTGGTCGTGAAAAATCACTAAAAAGAAAACACCCTTGGTTGTTTTCAAAAGCCATCAAAAAAATAAAAGGTAAACCGAGTTTAGGTGACACAGTAACCATTCACGATAACAATGGTAAATATTTAGCCACGGCGGCTTACAGCCCACACTCACAAATTCGTGCCCGTGTTTGGAGCTTTGATGAAACAGAAGTCATCGACCAAGCTTTTTTTGAGCGTCGTTTACGTCGCGCATTAGCTGCACGCGAGCAAGTAATTGCTGAGGGTGGCTTAACCGGGTTTCGTTTATGTGCCGCCGAGTCTGACTTTTTACCAGGCGTGACCATTGATAAATTTGACAACTTTTTAGTGTGTCAGTTATTAAGTGCCGGTGCAGAGCGCCATAAAGGTGAAATAGTGGGTGCTTTAATTGATATTTTCCCAGGCTGTAATGTCTATGAACGCTCTGATGTCGATGTGCGCAGCAAAGAAGGTTTAGAGCCAACCATGGGCGTGTTATGGGGTAATAAACCCGAGCAACCCGTATTAATTGAGGAAAACGGCTTTAAAATTGAAGTCGATATTCTTGAAGGCCATAAAACCGGTTTCTATCTTGATCAACGTGATAGCCGTGCTGCATTGGAGCGTTTTGTAAAAGATAAAAAAGTACTTAACTGCTTTAGTTACACCGGCACATTTTCATTATATGCACTGCGCGGCGGCTGTGAACATGTAACCAACGTCGATGTATCACAACCAGCGCTGGATACCGCAAAACGTAATGTTGAACACAACGAGTTAGATTTAAACCGTGTTGATTTTGTTAAACAAGATGTTTTTAAGTTACTCCGTCAATATCGTGAAGACGGCGTGCTATTTGACACAATTGTGATGGACCCACCAAAATTTGCTGATAATAAAGCGCAGCTAACTGGTGCATGTCGTGGCTATAAAGACATCAATATGATTGCCATGCAAATTTTAAAACCTGGTGGCACCTTGTTAACCTTCTCATGCTCGGGCTTAATGGATCAAAACTTGTTTCAAAAAGTGGTTGCCGATGCGGCGCTCGATGCTGGCAAAGATTTATTGATCATGGAACGCTTAAATCAAGCAGCGGATCACCCAATTGCAGGTAGCTACCCGGAAGGTTTTTACTTAAAAGGCTTGATCTGTAAAGTGTACTAGTCTAGCTAGTTAAACTGCATTATTTCAAGCCCTGCGGTCACCGTGCCATCACTTTCTTTGCTGGCACGAATTACTCTAGCAGTGGCATCAAGTGGTGCAATAGCGGGGCTAGTAGAGTCAATATTAACCTTTACTATGGTGCCCAGTTCAAGTAATTCATCTAACTGTATTGATAAGCCAGTTGCACTTAAATCAACGCAGACGACATCAAATTGTTGATCAGCAATAGGCTCAAGAGTCGTTAGTTTGGCACGGGCATTTAACTGCATACGTCTAAAGTTACGTTTATCTTCATTGAGCATTTGACCTCCTACACCACAGTATTTATTTTTTCCAACAACCCCACTACAGAAAAAGGTTTAACCACATACGCATCACAACCGGCCTCAAAGCCAGCTTGTTGTTCTTGTGCAGATTCTAAGCCTGACACCATCACAATTGGAATATCCCGCGTTTCAGGGGTGTTTTTCAGCATTCTACAAGTATCATAGCCATCCAACCCGGGCATACATACATCCAGTAATATAGCGTCCGGAGGATTAGCAATTGCTGACGATAAACAGCTTTTACCTGATTCAGCATAACTGAGCTCAAAGTTTGTTGATAAAGCAACTTTGAGCATCTCAAAATTAAAGTACTCGTCGTCTACAACCAGTAAACGCGGAGGTTTGTTAGCGGATGAGCGCATAATTAATACAGTTCCTTCTCATCTTACGAATGTTTCCTTTTAGATAAACTCAGTGATATCTAACTCAATCAATTTCTTGCAAAGCATTTAGCACACGTTTTGCTGAAATCGGATACGGTGTGCCTAACGTTTGTGCAAAAAGAGATACTCTTAGCTCTTGTTGCATCCAAAATATATCCTGTAATTGTTGTGGTACAGGCATCCCAGTTGGCACTTTTTTCAGCAGTTTTTGATACTCTTGCGCAACTTTATCTAATTCAAGTACACATAATCTGTCACGATTTGGATCAACAGGCAACTTTTCTAGACGCTTTTCTATCGCTTTTAAGTAACGAATTAGGTCACTGAGTTTATCCGCCCCATGGCTTGAAACAAAACCTTTAAAAATTAACGATTCAAGTTGGCTTTTTATATCACCATGCGCAGTGATCATGGTTAAATCAACACGGCCTTTCATCTTTTTATGCAGTGCATGGGCAATGCTGAGTACTTGTTCAACTTGAGTTGCAATGCCCACAACCACATCACCCAGCTCGCCGCGAATTTGCTCTTTTACTTGCTCAAACGCCTGCTCGGTACGAACATCACCTAATTTTACCAATAGACTATCAACGCCTGCGGCAATACAGTCATCAATTAAATCAGCAATTTTACCAAACGGGTTAAAATATAGACCTAATTTTGCTTTATTGGGTAAGTTTTGTTGTAAATATTTGATCGGCGACGGTACATTTAGTAACACTAAACGGCGCAAACCTTGTTGGTGTGCGGCTTGGGCTTTAACCTCATTATCAAATAATTCAACCGCCGCAGACGACTTTTTATCCACCAGCGCAGGGTATGCTTTGATTTCATACTGACCTTGTTTTTTCACATAGGATACCGGTAACTTACCAAAGTCCCATTGCAGCAGGTCACTTTTCTCAATGCCTTTATCCGCAACTTTAGACAAGGTTTGCGTTACTTTACCTTGTAATTGCGTTTTGAGTTTCGCTAAATCCATACCTCGTGCAAGTACAGTATCTTTATCATCTCGCACTTCAAACTGTAAGCGTAAATGTGTTGCCAATGTAGTGAGATCCCATGCCTCCGGCTCCACTTTCACCCCCGTCATACGTAATAATCGCGTACTTAACGCCTCAATAAAACTACCTTGCATTGGCTCAATGGCAGCCAGTACGGCATCCGCATAATTTGGGGCTGGCACAAAGTTACGACGTAACGATTTTGGTAACGACTTAATTAAACCAGTGATCAACTCATGTCGAAATGCCGGGATATGCCAATCAAAGCCTGTTTCTTCCACTTGATTTAATAAAGCCACCGGAATTTGCACCGCCACACCATCCACCGCCTGGCCGGGATCAAAGTGATAGCTCAGCGGCAGCATTAGATTACCTTGCTGCCATACATCTGGGTAATCAAATTCAGTAACGCTATTGGCGCCGTGTTGCATTAGCTCATCACGGGTCATGTGCAAATACTGTTTATCCTGCTGCTTTTGTGTTTTGTACCATTTGTTAAATGCCGCACGGCTGTTGATCTGAGCTGGAATTTTCCTATCATAAAACTCATATAAGGTTTGCTCATCAACTAAAATATCACGACGACGGCTCTTATTTTCTAAAGTTTGAATATCTTCAATTAATTCGCGATTAAATTGTAAAAAACCTTCATTTTGACCTAAGTCTTGCTCAACTAAAGCACTGCGGATAAACAACTGGCGACTCACTTTTGGGTCGATATTGCTATACACACAGCGGCGCTTAGAAACAATAATCAGCCCGTACAGCACTTGTTGCTCGAACGCAATGACCGCACCGGGCTTTTTCTCCCAATGGGGTTCACTGTAACTGCGTTTTACTAAGTGCTGCGCGAGTGGTTCAACCCAATCAATATTAATTTTCGCATTAATACGCGCATATAGTTTACTGGTTTCAACCAGCTCTGCCGACATCAGCCATTTAGGGCTTTTCTTGAATAACCCAGAGCCTGGAAAAATATGAAACTGGCTATTACGCGCACCTTTATAAACTTGCTTATCATCTTTAAAGCCAATGTGACTTAACATGCCGCTCAGTAGCGCTTGATGGATTTTATCGCCATCGGCAACATTGGTGGTGGCTTTCATGCCCATTTCATTACACACAGTACTGAGCTGATAAACGATATCTTGCCATTCTCGAATACGCATATAAGCGAGCATATCTTTTTGGCACAGCTTTCTGAATTGGCTATTGCTCAACTCGCTTTGCTGCTCTTCTAGGTAGTTCCACAAATTTAAAAAGGCGATAAAATCTGAATCAGGGTCGTCAAAACGGCCATGTTTTTCATTGGCTGCAGCGCGCTTTTCCTGCGGACGCTCGCGAGGGTCTTGAATCGACAACGCTGCAACAATAATAATAACCTCACGCAGCGCTCCCAGCTTTTGCGCTGTCAGCACCATTTTAGCTAAACGCGGGTCAACTGGTAAACGGCTCAATTCAATACCCGATTTAGTAAGTTGCGTATTGCTATTGTTGCGACTTGGTTTAACCGCTTCAAGCTCTTCCAGCAAAGTTAAACCATCGTTAATATTACGGCTATCTGGGGCTTGTACGAATGGAAATTGCGCCATATCGCCTAAGCCTAAACCCAACATTTTTAAAATAACCGACGCTAAGTTAGTGCGCAGTATTTCTGGATCGGTAAATTCTGGGCGTGAATTAAAATCATCCTCAGCGTATAAGCGAATACAAATACCCGCTTCAACACGACCACAGCGGCCTTTTCGCTGATTGGCACTGGCTTGTGATATTGGCTCAATCGGTAAACGCTGCACTTTGGTACGATAACTGTAACGACTAATTCGCGCGGTACCTGGGTCTATGACGTAACGAATTCCTGGCACGGTCAGTGAGGTTTCAGCAACGTTGGTCGATAAAATAATATGCCGGCGACTGTGCGGGGCAAAAATTCGATTTTGTTCTGCATTTGATAATCGCGAATAAAGCGGTAATACATCAGCCCCTTTTAAATTACGTTTGCTTAATGCATCGGCAGTATCACGAATTTCACGTTCGCCATTTAAAAAGATCAGTATATCGCCTGGACCTTCTTGGCAAAGTTCATCAACAGCATCAAATATGCCTTGCAGCTGATCGCCCTCGGCTTCCATGTCATTTTTATCAATTTCAACAAGTGGCCTGTAACGTACATCAACGGGGAATGTTCGCCCTGATACTTCAATAATTGGCGCATCATTAAAGTGCTTTGAAAATCGCTCTGGATCGATGGTCGCCGAGGTAATAATCACTTTTAAATCGGGACGCTTTGGCAATAGGTTTTTTAAGTAACCTAAAATAAAGTCAATGTTTAAACTGCGCTCATGGGCTTCATCAATAATGATGGTGTCGTACTGGTTTAAAAACCGGTCTTGTTGAATTTCCGCCAGTAAAATACCGTCAGTCATTAACTTTATGTAGCTGTTATTAGATACTTGGTCACTAAAACGAATTTTAAAACCGACTTGCTGGCCAAGCTCACACTGCATTTCATGGGCAATCCGATCCGCTACGCTGCGCGCTGCAAGTCGTCTTGGCTGAGTATGACCTATATAGCCATCAACGCCACGACCAAGTTCTAAACACATTTTTGGAATTTGCGTGGTTTTACCTGAGCCAGTTTCACCGGCGATGATCACCACTTGGTTATTGGCGATAGCCTCTTTAATATCGTCTTTTTTCTGACTGACAGGGAGTTGCTCTGGGTAAGTAACTTTAGGTAACTGGGCTAAGCGCACCTCACGCAATTGTTGGCTACGAGCAATATCGGCAGTGATTTTTTCAACCACAGCGGCTTGTTTTGTTGCATCGGTTATTTTTTTTATGCCGTGAAGGCGTTTTTTAAAGATGAATTGATCTTTTCTTAAACACGTTTTTAGCTCACCAAACAATTGACCTAGGTTAACCACCCGCGACTACCTTCTAAAATTTGAATAAAGACGCACGATTGTAGCAAACTTCGCCGCGAGGGTTAACGTTGCTGCGATATAAAATAATATAAATGTTCAAGCTGCAGACTGTAGGGATTTTCTGATAATGTAATACTATTAAAACTATTAAATAATTTCGTGGCACTGGAAAGGACTATAAATGTCAGATAAACCTTGGATCAAAATTTATAATGAAGTCGACTCCGATTGCATTTTAGGCAATAAAGCCGGTTTAACCACTTTAAGAGATGCCATTGATTACACGCTTGATAATCGTATTTACAGCGTGGAAGAAAATTTTCAAGCTGATTTTAAATCGATCATATTAGTTGATAAAAACTGGCAACAACCTAAGCCGGAAAAACTACCACTTTGGCAGAGTGCGTTACTAGTCATAATACTCAGTGTTTGGGCTGGCTTACTGCCTATTTACGCACTCTGGTCACTAGTTTAAATAATAAAAAAGACGCTAATTAAGCGCCTTTTATGTTCTTTGGGCAGAACAATATGCTGTGTTTTATTTATAGAGCAGCGAAAACGTCATCCGTTTTAGCAGCGCAAATAAAATCATTTTTGTGTAAGCCTTTAATCGAGTGGCTCCACCAGGTTACAGTTACTTTGCCCCATTCTGTTAATAAGCCGGGATGATGACCTTCATCTTCAGCCATATCACCTACTTTGTTAGTAAATGCGATAGCTTGTTTAAAGTTTTTAAATTTATAAACACGCTCTAATTGCATAATACCGTCGCGTACTTCAGGCACCCAATCAGGGATCATCTTAATTAGTTCAGCTAACTCAGCATCTGATACTTTTGGAGCGTCTACGTGACAGGCTTCGCATTTTTGTGCGCTTAGTGATGACATCTTAAATCCTTAACTTGCTAATTTTTCTTTAGGAGGAAACTTTGGGTCATGTAACCCTAATTCTTTTGCTTGCGCAACTAACGCCATAATATCCAACTGTGAAATATCAAATAAATCATGGATAGAATTAATGGTGTAGTACAAAGGCTGCATAATATCAATTCGATACGGCGTACGGAGTACATCTAGTACGTTCATTGGCTTGATCTCAGGCTTATCTGAATACACATATTGTGTCTCCCCAGGGCTTGATAATATGCCGCCGCCATAAATGCGCAAACCTTCATCTGTTTGCATTAAGCCAAACTCAACAGTAAACCAATACATACGCGCTAAATAAACACGATCTTTTTTCTCAGCCGCATACCCTAACTGACCATACTTATGAGTAAACTCAGCAAAATCAGGGTTGGTAAGCATAGCGCAGTGACCAAATATTTCATGGAAAATATCCGGCTCTTGTAAGTAATCAAACTCTTCTCGGCTTCTAATAAACGTAGCAACGGGAAACTTCTTGTTCGCTAACAGACGAAAAAATTCATCAAAATCAATTAACGCCGGCACAGGTGCTACTTGCCAACCCGTTGTCGCTAATAATACCTCGTTAAGTTCACTTAACTGCGGAATACGATCCTCAGGCAGGTTTATTTTTTTAAGGCCTTCCATATACTCATTACACGCTTTGCCTGCAATGCATTTTAATTGGCGTGCGACTAATTCTGACCATATTTTATTTTCTTCTTCGCTCCAATGGATCACGCCATTTTCATCTGGTGTCCTAGAGGTGTATTTACTTGCTTTAGCCATAATAACCTTCTTGCTGTTAAACCGGTATCGGTGTCAACGTGTTAAGGGGATACTAAGCAAATGTAAGACAAAGTTTAATAGCTGGGCTAATATCAACAATTGGCACCGCCCCAACTTTTGTATAGATTTAATTACAGTTAAAGATCGAAAAGTTTACAGCCTTTATTTTAAAGGCCTTAAAAGCGACTAAAGTGTAAACTTAAAATTACAAATCAACCAATGCAAGTAAAGGCATGGTTAAGATCGTTAATTATGTCGTTAACATCTTCAAGACCAACGGATAACCGGATCAAGCCATCGCTGATACCTGCTGCGGCTCTTTCTTCTGGTGAATACGGAGAATGGGTCATCGATGCAGGGTGTTGGATCAGTGTTTCAGCATCACCTAAACTCACAGCAAGCGTACACAGCTGAGTATTATTAATGAACTGTTCGCCATCTTTTAAGTTGCCTTTTAGCTCAAAAGCAATCACGCCACCGGCCGCTTTCATTTGCTTACCAATAAACTTAAACCCAGGGTGAGAGGCAAGCCCCGGATAGTAAACGGTATTCACTTGTGGGTGTTGCTCTAAAAACTCAGCAATCACTTGCGCACTCTCACAATGGCGCTGCATTCGTATGGCTAATGTTTTTAAACCACGGTTTATTAGCCAGGCATCATGGGGACTAATGGTTGCACCAATGTCTTTAAGTACCGTCATTTTAATTAAGTTAATATGTTCATCTGAGCCACACACTAACCCTGCGACCACATCGCCATGGCCATTTAAATATTTAGTGGCGCTGTGAACAATTAAATCAATGCCGTAATCCATTGGCTTTTGCAGTAACGGGGTAAGAAAGGTGTTATCTATTACGCTAATCAAGTTATGCTGTTTTGCCACTTGCCCTATTAACGCTAAATCAATCACTGCCATGGTTGGGTTGACTGGTGTTTCTGCAAAAATCATTTTTGAGTTTGGCTTAATTGCATCACGTAATTGTTGTTCATCGGTCATATCCACAAAGGTCACCTCAATCCCCCAACGCGGTAACATATGCGCGAAGAACGCAAACGTACAACCGTATAAAGCGCTTGATGCGACTAGATGATCGCCTTGTGAAAGGAAGCTCAATACCGATGCTGATACAGCGCCCATTCCCGTTGCGGTGGCGGCTGCGGCTTCGCAGCTTTCCAGTTGGGCAACCTTTTGTTCAAGCTCTGTGGTGGTTGGGTTACCTAAACGGGTATAAATATAGCCGGGCTCTTCACCGGCAAAACGCGCAGCCCCTTGCGCGGCACTGCTAAAGTGAAACGTTGATGTTTGGTATAAGGGTGCGGTTAGCGCGCCATGTGGATCGTTGGCTTTTTCTGGTCCGTGGATACATTGACTGTCGATGTGGAGTGTGTTCATTGTCTGATCTTTTTGATTATTATTAATATCATAATCAAAGCGTATCAGCTTCTAGATCACAAGCATGCCGGATGCTCAGATGGCTATCTTCTGTACAGTGACCCAAAGTCACTGTACAGATATCTTGTCAGTTTGTGCTTGCTGAACTCTCTGTTGTCGCTTTTTTACGAGATACAATTTTACTCGCAATCAACTGCGCGGTGCCTTTGAGTAAACTACGCTTATGTTCAAGTCGCGGTAATGGACGGCTTAATTCCATGGCTTTATAGCCAATACGTGCAGTAAATATCCCTGCACTCAAGCCCTGTGCTGCGCGCCCTGATAGTTTACCTAATAATTCCGCACTGAGCGCTGTTGCCGCTAAATCAGATACTAACTCAGCACTGCCAACAAACATCACTTGTTTGATCAGCATTTTATAAAGCTTGATCCGGCTAGCATAACCAAATCCGATACCGTATATCTTACCGATTTGCTCAATCAGTTTAGTGCCCCGCCACAGCACCGCCATCATATCCACCAGTGCCAAAGGACTAAGCGCCACTAATAAACCAGACTCAGTAGCAAAACGGTTGATCAGCTTTTTCGCTTGGGTATCTTGTTTCACTAACAAGCTATCGGCGTACAAGGTCATGATCTCTTTATCGCTATGATGGCTATCAATACTGGCTTTAAACTCGTCAAAGCCGGTTAATTGCTGATGTTTATTGAGCTTTTCAAGCCAAGGTAATGCGCCTCCCACTTGTTCGCTATTCAGTAGTCTATCTGCCTCATGGCGATGCAATTGATTGCGCTTTAAACTACGCAACATTCTATACTCACGCCATAATAGCTTGCCTAATAACAACACCCCGCTCAGCACTGCAATTAAATATACGCTGCCTAAGATGATAGATTGCTGAAATGTCACAACCATAGAAAATATAAATTCAGCTAACACTAAAGTTATAAAGCTAATAACAAAGACAGCTTTAAGCGTTTGCCATTTTGATTTTTTATAAACTGGCGCTAAATCAATTTCCTCGTCCAGCGGCGCGTCATTTACGTGTTGATCTTCATAGTCACCTTGATCAATTACTTTTGCTGGGGTCAAGGTGAGTTCATTCTCTAAAGGCTGTTCACTGGTATCAATACGTCTACCAGCTTGAAAGCCTGATGTGGTCTCGCTCATGTTAATTTGTCTCCTAACAGGTACTGCATGACATGATCCAAACGAATGTGTTTTAACTGCTTATCTGGGCTTGGCATTGGCGCAAAGGATAAAAATTCAAAGCCATGACTTGGCCACTCGTCTTTACCCAGAATTCGCAGTGGTGGCTGCGGCGGTAAATAAGTCAACCATTGCGACTCTAATAACGGCTTACCATAAATACAATTAAGGGTTTTGCCTTGTTCAACCACTTGCTTTGGCATCGTTGCAGCAATTGATGACATCGCCATGGTTTCAATTTTAACACCATCAAATTTTAAATGGTTACTTTGCTCATGCACTAACGAATCAAGCAGCAAGGCTAAGTCTTTATGGTGCGCGCTACTGATGTGATCCGATTTATTAGCGGCAAATAACAGCTTATCGATATTTGGTTTGAATAAACGTTTTAAAAAGCCCGTTTCGCCATAGTTAAAATGGGCAAGTAATTGTTTGATCACATCACCTTGCTCTTGTAATGTCTCTGGCCCTTCATTGAGCGCACTAAGCACATCAACCAACACGATTTGCCGATCAAAATTGCGAAAATGTTGACTATAAAACGGTTTAACCACCTCTTTGACATACGCATCAAAGCGTTTCTTTAAATGCGCTAAGTTCGAGCCCGCAATAATTTCATCAGTAAACTTGGCAACAGGAAAAAACAACAACAGTGGCGCGCCTTGTAATTCACCAGGCATCAACATCCGCCCTGGTTGCAACATGGCAAGCTTAGTGTCTTTTTTAAGACCGATTAACAGCGTTTGATAATGCGCTGCAATCTCGCTTAACGCGTTTTCATCAACGGGGGCATTTAGATCAAGTTCACTAAGCGCAGTTAAAAATGCCTGTGCCTTTTCAACTCGTGGAGCGCGCTGTAACAATGCATATTGCTGCTCACTCCACTGTTGATAGCTTTGCTCTAGCATAGGTAAATCAAGCAACCACTCACCAGGGTAATCAATAATGTCTAAGTACAAGGTTGATTGCGGTGCAAAATGACCTCGTAAACCAGAATCACTGCGGTATTTAATGGCAAGGCGCAAGGTGTTTATGCGTTCAGTTGAGGCAGGCCAGTGTGGCTGGCCTTCTAGCGGTAATAATGCACTCAAAGCCTTTGTATAATCAAAGGTCGGAATGGTTAGCGCTTGCTGCGGTACAATTTTTGTAGCGATATGACGCTGTTGCTGCATCACATCAAAAAACGGTAAGTTTTTATCAGTCGCTTGGCTAGTCAAATGCTTCACTAAGGCGGTAATAAAAGCGGTTTTACCACTGCCACTGAGGCCAGTAACCGCTAATTTCACGTGTTGATCTAAGCTACGGTGTACGGCTTTTTCAGCCTTCCCTTTAAGCTTATTAAAGGCGTTTTTTGCAGATGAAGTGTTTATCATAATGAGCTAGCACTTCAGCTACATAATTACTTAGTCTAAAGTGCTATTAAATCCTTTATAGCTTATTGATTTCACGGCTAACCGTAAACTCTGTTGAAGTAACATAACGTTCCATTTCTTGTAAACGCGTATCAACACGTCCTAAACGGTCTTTTAAATCTTGTAAAGCACGACGTGGTGGCTCACCTTTTTGCCATACTTTAAATTTTACTTCAAGTGGATCTTCGTGTTGCTGTGTATCAGTCTTACCATGAGTATTAGCTGGCTTTTTATCTAAAATAAACCAAGCGGCGATATAAGCAACTACAAACAGCGGGCCACCCGCTAATAACACTGCCGTTACTACGATAATACGTACTAACCACAATTCCATATTAAAATAATCACTGAGTCCGGCACATACACCAGCTATTTTGCCACGTACTGGGTCTCTTAACAGTTCACGTTTAGTACTCATACTTTACGCCTCCACTGTGGGGCCTCTTGATCAAGTAAGGCTTCTAATGTTTCAACTCGTTCCGCCATTTTTTCGGCTTTGTGTGCAAGCTCAACAAGTTGGCGATGTTCATGCTCGCTCAAACCTTGACTAACTTGCTTTTTACTACGGTAATGTAGAATAAGCCAAAGCGGAGCGACAATAACCATAAAAATTATGATTGGTGGCATTAAAACTTCTGCATCGAACATGATATTCTCCTATCAATCCGTTATATGTTTAAGCACTGGGGGCTATGCCCCCATTTATTATTATTTATCAGCAAGCTTCTTTTTAAGCGCTGCTAGTTCGTCATCAATCTTTTCATTTTGCTGTAAATCAGCAATTTCATCAGCTAATGACTTTTTGCCTAAGTCGTACGATTCTACCTGTGATTCTAGTCCATCAATCTTAGTTTCGTAACGTTCAAAGCGATTTAATGCATCTTCAACTTTAGAGCTGTCGAGTGCTTTTTTCACTTCTAGGCGCGACTCAGCTGAGCGTTGACGCAGAATAATCGCCTTTTGACGTGCTTTAGCGTCGGCAAGCTTGTCTTGTAACGTACTTACTTCTTGTTGCAGCTTATCAATGTGCGACTCTACGTGGTTAAGCTCTTCTTCAACCGCGGTTACCGCTTGCGCTGATTTTTGCTTTTCAAGCAGTGCAGCACGGGCTAAATCGTCACGATCTTTGCTCAGCGCCAGCTCCGCTTTATCTTGCCACTGTGCAACTTGCTCTTTAAGTGTATCAACGCGACGTACGAGTTCTTTTTTCTCTGCTAATGTTTTTGCAGAGGTTGAACGTACTTCAACTAACGTATCTTCCATCTCTTGGATGATAAGACGTACCATTTTTTCAGGATCTTCTGCTTTATCTAAAATGGCATTGATATTAGAATTAACAATATCTGCAAAACGCGAAAAAATTCCCATAACATTTACCTCTGTAGTGTTTAACTTAATTGGTCTGCAGTTACTATTACAATATGCTTGCCAACTTTATAAAACATAAAATACAGTAATAATTTCATAATGTTAAACTAAAAATACAAATTCCTTTAGTTCTCCTTGATTATGAAATACACTAACTGTTAGTAAAAATGACCAAGAGTTAGGGAATATGAGCCAATTTCGCCAACAAGATAATTTACTCGGCCAATCAGACAGCTTTTTAGCGGTGCTTGATCAGGTTTCACAACTGGCAAGTTTAGATAAACCAGTGCTGATTATTGGTGAACGCGGTACTGGTAAAGAGCTAATTGCCGCGCGATTGCACTTTTTATCAAAGCGATGGGAGCAAAATTACATTAAGCTCAACTGCGCCGCACTGAATGAAAACCTACTCGAAAGTGAATTATTTGGTCATGAAAGCGGTGCATTCACTGGCGCAAGTAAACGCCACGAAGGGCGATTTGAGCGCGCTAATGCCGGCACCCTGTTCTTGGATGAATTAGCAAATACCTCCGCCATGGTGCAAGAAAAATTGCTACGGGTTATTGAGTACGGAGAGTTTGAACGCGTAGGTGGCAAGCAAACCGTCAAGGTTGATACCCGCTTAGTCTGCGCAACCAATGAAGATCTCCCTTATCTAGCCGAGCAAGGCGAATTTAGAAGCGACTTACTCGACAGGCTCGCGTTTGATGTTATTACCTTACCGCCGCTGCGCGAGCGTCAGGAAGACATCATGTTACTGGCCGAGCAATTTGCGATGAATATGGCTCGAGATTTAGACTGGCAACTATTCAGTGGTTTTACCCGCAGCGCCGTGGAAATACTGCAAGGCTATGACTGGCCAGGTAATATTCGTGAGCTTAAAAATGTGGTTGAGCGTAGCTTGTATCGTCATGGTAGCGAACATATTCCCGTTCATCAGATTATTTTAGACCCATTTGAAAGCCGCTTTAGACCTAAGCAACGAATTAAAAAGCTACCCACTAAGGCCGTAGAAGCCGCGCCTGTTGCAGTAGCACCCAGCGAACCTATTATTGCAACAAATAGCCCACAATTTCAGTTTCCATGTAGTTTAAAAGACCTGTCCAATGAGTTTGAAATAGATTTAATAAAAAAAGCGCTGGAATTTAGTCTATTTAATCAAAAGAAAACTGCAGAAGTACTTGGTTTGACGTATCATCAACTACGAGGCTATTTGAAAAAATACAACTTGTTAGATCAACAATAATAGTCAGAGGCTAAACGAGTGTATAAATTATTACTTGGTATCTTAACGGTATGCCTAACAGGTTGCTTAGACACCAAAGAAAAAACGTTAGAAGAAAAGAATCAGGGCTTAGTTTATTGCGCTGAGGCCAACCCTGTGTCGTTTAATCCCCAAGTGACGACCACAGGCTCTACCATTGATATTATTGCTAATCAATTATATGACCGTTTGATCAGTATTGATCCTATCACGGCTGAATTTAAAAGCGAGCTGGCCACTGACTGGAAAATAAGTAAAGACGGTAAATCGGTCACCTTTACCTTACGTAAAGGGGTAAAATTTCATACCACCGCCTACTTTACACCCAGCAGAGAGTTTAATGCTGATGATGTGATCTTCACCTTTAGCCGATTATTTGATGTCTATAACCCCTATCACTTTGTTGGTAATGCCGACTACCCTTATTTTCAAAGTGTGGGTATTGACCAATTAATACGACAAATCGTTAGAGTCTCTGACCACCAAGTGCGTTTTGAGCTTTTTAATGCAGAGAGTAGCTTTTTAGCCAATATGGCGACAGACTTTGCCGTGGTGTTATCGCGCGAATACGCGATGCAATTAAAACAGCGCGAGCAAGTTAATTTGTTTGATCAGTACCCTGTTGGTACTGGCCCTTATATTTATAAAGAGTATCGTCGCGATCACTTAGTGCGTTATTACCGCAACCCAGATTATTGGAAACACCCAGTGGTACTTGAGCAGTTGGTTTACGACATCACGCCGAATGGCACAACGCGAATTGCAAAAATGCTGACAAAAGAGTGCGATGTTACTGCGCATCCAAGCAGCGCGCAGCTGAGTATTTTAGCGCAACGTGACGACATCAAGGTGCAAAAAGAAACCAACTTAAACGTAGGTTATTGGGCGTTTAATACCCAGCGCCCGCCTTTTGATGACTTACGTGTGCGCCAAGCATTGGCCCATGCCATCGATATTGAAAAAATCATGCAGGCTGTTTATTACGGCAATGGTATCCGTGCACAATCTTTATTACCGCCCACATCATGGGCGTATCAAGCACAACCTAAGTTACCAGGCTTTAATCCGGATCTGGCTAAAAAGTTATTAATTGAAGCCGGGTTTCCGAATGGCTTTAATATGACCATTTGGGCAATGCCGGTGAGTCGTATTTATAATCCTAATGCACGTAAAATGGCTGAGCTCATGCAAAGCGATTTACGAAAAATTGGTGTAAATGTCAGTATTGTTGAATATGAATGGAATACCTTTATTCAGCGTATTGGTGAGCATCGCCACGATAGCGTGTTATTAGGTTGGGCTGCAGATACTCCGGATCCTGATAACTTTTTCAGCCCACTGCTAAGTTGCACAGCAGCTTTTAGTGGTAAAAACCCTGCAAATTGGTGCAACCCTGAGTTTGATTTACTGCTCACACAGGCACTCGACACCACCGATTTAGCCAAACGTAAAATCTATTATCAGCAAGTACAAGCTATGCTTATACGTGAACTGCCACTACTGCCCCTTGCCCATGGTATGCGTTTTCAAGCCAGCAGTGCCGATGTTGAAGGCATTCCACTTGGCCCATTTGGCGCCATTTCCTTAGCCAACGCGAGGAAAAAATAATGGTTTTACATTATATTTTACGTCGCTTAGGCTTACTGTTATTTATGATGTTTACCTTAAGCTTATTTACTTTCTCACTGAGTTATTTGTTTCCTGGTGATCCGCTCAGTAATTTAAGTGGCATCAGTAATACCAGCTTTTCACAAACCAGCGTGCTACAAGATAAGTATCATTTTGATGATAATTATTTGATCCAATACTTTGCTTTTCTAGCGCGTATTGTACAAGGCGATTGGGGCGTATCATTTGCCTCTGGTGATAGCGTTTTTAGCCATATTATCGACCTGTTCCCTGCAACTTTAGAGCTGAGTATTTACGCATTAATTATCTCAGTAGTGGTTGGCGTACCCGCAGGGATATTTGCCGCTGCATACCACCGCCGCTGGCCAGATAAACTGGTAAACTCCACCACCTTAGTGGGTTACTCAATGCCTGTGTTTTGGTTGGCATTATTATTAATTATGGTGTTTTCATTGCAACTAGGTTGGTTTCCCATGTCTGGGCGTATGGGGCTGCTCTACGAGATACCTTTTGAAACCGGTTTTATTTTATTAGATATTATATTGGCCGATTTCCCCTACTCAGGTATGGCAATAGTGGATGCCTTGCATCACTTAACTTTACCCACCATCGTACTGGCAATGTACCCAACCACGGTATTAGTGCGTTTTACCCGCGACTCAATGTTAAACGTACTAGATCAAAGCTATATTAAAACCGCGCGAGCCAAAGGCTTAAACCGTGCCCAATTAATTATTCATCACGCCCTGCGTAATGCGCTGTTACCAGTAATAAAACAAATTGGTTTGCAATTTAGTACCTTGATCACCCTAGCCATGATCACAGAAGTGATTTTCTCGTGGCCAGGCATTGGCCGTTGGTTGATTGATAGCATTTACCAGCGCGATTACCCTGCAATTCAAGGTGGTTTATTAGCGGTATCGATGTTTGTAATTCTGGCTACGATTATTGCAGAATTAACCTATACCTTGTTCGACCCGCTGTCACGGAATCAAGCGCATGGCAAAGTTTAATTTATTTTCAGAAGAGTCAAACAAATCGCCACTGGCGCGATTTTGGCGCAAGTTTAAATCCAATCACCCCGCCTTAGTTGGGTTATGGATTTTTATCGCCTTCGCAATTTTGGCTGCCGCCGCACCACTGATTGCACCCTATGGCGTAAACCAGCAACACAGTGATGCCTTATTGATCCCCCCTTCATGGCATGAAATGGGCGACGTACGGTTTATACTCGGCACAGATGACTTAGGTCGCGACGTATTATCACGGTTAATGAATGGTGCAACCTATACCTTTGGCTTATCAGTGATTGCTGCACTTATCACCACTATTATTGGGGTTTTAGTTGGCACCTTTGCCGGTATTAGCCGTGGTCTTCGTTCAAGCTTTTTAAATCACCTGCTCGATATAACTTTATCGATACCGTCTTTATTATTGGCGATTATTATTATTGCGATATTAGGCCCCGGTCTGATGAATACCGTTTGGGCGATTATTTTAGCGCTGCTGCCGCAGTTTATTCATTCAGTACGTAACTTGATTGTGACGGAGCTAAGTAAAGACTACATCACCGCCTTTAAACTCGATGGCGCCTCTAATTGGCATATCCTCTCGCGGGGGATTTTCCCCAATATTTATGAGCACATTGTGGTTATTTTTACTATGGCACTGTCTACCGCTATTCTAGATATTTCAGCATTGGGCTTTTTAAAACTTGGTGCACAACCGCCCACCACAGAATGGGGGGCAATTTTAGCTGAAAACCTAGGTTTAATTTATTTGGCTCCTTGGACCGTTGGTTTGCCTGGGGTATTACTCTTTTTAGCGGTGCTGTCGACCAATTTAGTGGGTGACGGACTACGCCAAGTGCTCAAAGCACGTAAGGCTGACTAAATGCAATTACTTGATATACGAAACTTAACCATAGAGCTGCGTACCTCAGATACCGTGTTCCGCGCCGTTGATAGAGTAAACTTGAGCCTTAAAGAAGGCGAAGTTCATGCATTAGTCGGCGAATCCGGCTCAGGGAAAAGCTTAATCGCCAAAGCCATTGTTGGCGTTTTAAATAAGCGCTGGCACATAACCGCAGACCGCATGCACTGGCGCGGGGTTGACTTAATGCGCTTATCAAGCGAACAACGACGTAAAATTGTTGGCAGCGATATCGCTATGATTTATCAAGATCCCAGCCGCTGCCTTGATCCTACTGCGAAAATATTTGAGCAAATTGCCGAAACCTTGCCTGAAATAGCAGGGTCTGGTTTTTTCTTAAAACGTAATCGGGAACGCAAAGACCGTGTTAAGGCCTTGATCCACAAAGTGGGGATTAAAGATCACGAAAAAGTATTGTCAAGCTATCCACATGAGCTCTCAGAAGGCGTGTGTCAAAAAGTAATGATAGCCATGGCGATTGCCCGCACACCTAAGCTACTGATTGCCGATGAACCAACCACCGCGCTGGAAAGTACCACCCGCGCGCAAGTATTTAGGTTATTAAAAAGTTTAAACCAGCTTAAGAATATGTCGATTTTAATGATCTCCCATGAACTGGAAGAAATCGTCAACTGGTCCCATGGTATGCATGTACTGTACTGTGGGCAAATGGTCGAGGCAGGTCCAACTCAACGTATTTTTAGCCAGCCACGCCATCCATATACGCAAGCATTATTAAAAAGCTTACCTGATTATGAACAAGGGCTTGCGCACAAAGAACCGTTTTATGCACTTAAAGGCACCATTCCCACTTTGCAGCATTTACCAATCGGCTGCCGACTTGGACCTCGCTGCCCACAAGCACAAAAGGCTTGCGTAGTCACACCGCCTTTAACTAAACAGCATGGTCACAGCTATGCGTGTCATTTTCCGTTAATTAAGGCGATGAAATAATGCAGCCTCTGTTAAAAGTGCAAGCCTTATCAAAAAGCTTTAACCTTAGAGCGGGGCTATTTTCACGCAAACGATTTGAAGTATTAAAAAATATTTCATTTTGCTTAGAGCAAGGTGAAACTCTGGCGATTATTGGCGAAACAGGCTCAGGTAAAAGTACCTTAGCCAAGTTATTAGCCGGTGCCGACAGCGCCGACACAGGGCAAATCTTGCTTGATGGCACTATCATTGAAGACAAAGGCATAAGGGATCAACAATGTCGCCATATTCGGATGATTTTCCAAGACTCGGAAGCCTCATTAAACCCAGGCCTCACCATTGGCGAAATGCTCAACGACTGCCTGCAATATAACACCAACTTAGACAAACCAAGTCGCGCTGAAAAAATTAGAGCCACCTTGAATAAGGTTGGCTTGCTGAATGACCATCAACATTATTACCCTCACATGTTCAGCGGCGGTCAGTTACAACGCGTCGCCCTCGCCCGCGCGTTAATCCTCGACCCTAAAGTGGTGGTGCTCGACGAAGCCCTATCATCACTAGACCCATCAGTGCGCGCACAAACTGTAAACTTATTACTTAAGCTGCAACAAGACACCGGACTTAGCTATATTCTCATCACCCATCACTTAAGCCTAGTACGTCATATTAGCGACCAACTGGTGGTACTTGATCACGGTGAAATCGTTGAATACGGTAAAACTAGAGATGTATTTCAAAATCCAAAATCAAAAGTCACCCAGAAATTGTTGAGTTGTTGAAGAAAAAGGTTCTAGGTGAAAGGTTCTAGGAAAAGCCAGAGCAGCCCGGCGTTAAATTTATCACCGTAGGTTGTGGTTGAGAGCGACGAAACCCAACAATAAATGTGAGAGCTGATAGACGGATTAGAGTGAGAAGTTGACGGTCGGGCAAACTCATTTTTGGACAAAAACACGTTAGAGTATTTATTCGGTAACGCTTCAATCAGCCGACGCGTTAGCGGTCGGCTGTATTGACTTGTTAGTTGCTATTTGCTGAAAGAACTGTCTTGAGTTAAATTCAGATTTTGTTACAAAATCTAACAAAGTTAACCACGACGTGTGTGATACGAATGATTTGCTAACCTCTACAAAAGTTGCCGTTGTAGCTGGTTTGCCTTCGTTAACAGCCGAATTGAAAGCCTTCCACAGAAAAAAAACATCGCTATTTCGCTCTTGAAGCTCATTGTTTAAGGCATCAAAGAGCAGCAAGCCGCAACTATAATGAATTTTACTGCTTTTTAAGGCAACGTTTCTATAATTGGTTTCAGTTCCAAAGCTACTCAAGCAATTTTCTTTTGCCTTCTCCATTTTACTCAGAAATATTTTATGATTACCGTGTATTTCTGAATATGAAAGACCGGCAAATAGTTCAGCACTACCTTCATGTAACCACGCGTCGGCTAAAGCTTCTACATTGCCAGCCTTTCCTTGGTATAAATGCGCCACTTCATGAGCAAAAAACCAAAATGTAGCATTTTCATCTAATTTTTCTATGGCTTTTTCTCCATACCAATGCATAAATATTTGCCTTGGCAGAGTCCCGCCTTGATTACCATAACGTCCATCGCTAGTCTGGCTATAGGAAGCATACAAGCTTGGGCGAAAGTTAAGTGCTCCCATGCGGGCGGCGAAATATGAAAGGATTTTTGGCAAGTTTTGAGACATCAACTCTTTCAGCGGTACAGGAAGACCTCTATCGAGCAAACTGACAAAATTTTCATCTTGTATTGGCTCTCCCTTGCCAACGTATACTTTTTGGCCGCTGTCGCTATCCACCCAACTGGCATCTCCAGTATAAACAACTCCGTCAACAATTATATTATCGTCTTTAGATGCCCGAATACGGATATGCCATTCGTTTAATGAGCCATCACAAAGGTCAGGGCACGCAAAGAACCTGCCAGAATGAAACAGCATTCCTCCGTCAGTGAAAGGGGAAAAAGGTGCATAGTCTTTCGGTAATGAGATATATGTAGGTGTAAGTTCAAATTCAACTTGAGTGAAAGGTTTACCATCGACTCGTCTTACAGTTTCGTAGTCATTTACCTTAACAACTTTAAAATCTGCAGATTTAATTCTCCAACGCTTTCCCCTTGAGCTATCCGGACTTCTTTGAAAGGAAATACGTGTAACGGGTGCATCAGACGTATAACTGACACTCCAACTTCCAGCAGGGCTCTTTATGATAACAGTAGAGATTTCGCTAGCTGCTATACCCCGGCTCGAAAACAGTAAAAGAAGTAGTAGTATCCAGTTATAATTACGACACATGAATTTTACTCCATTAGCAACTAACAATTTTATAGTGCGCGTCTAGCGCATCTTTCTGCCGATGCCACGCTCATGTATTAATAAATCTATTCTTAACAAATAACTTAAGGCATTGCCAACTCTAATTTTTTATTGACGCTAAAGAGATTTAGAAAAAAGAAAATACGCTAGTCGCTCATTTTCTTGAATATGGGAGCACAACAAGAAAAATGTGTATTCATACAGTTATTTGTATTGGTGATGGCATAAAAGTTAGTGGAATATCAGATTTATGGAGTAGAGCCAATAGCATTAGATGAATAACACTGTAACTGATTACTCAAAGCCGACCTATAAAGTAATCATGTGAACTCATTTTGGGGCAAAGGCGATTTATATACATAACCCGTCTATGGACAAAAACAACTTTGAGTATTTATTCGGTAACGCTTCACTAACCGGAATTTTGGGGCGAAGCGAGTAAAATTTCCAAGTGCAGTGACTTGTTAGCATGCTACCGAACACGTTTAGAGTTAGTTAAGTAATCGCTACCAGACAACGGCCCTTTATATATATCTTCTAATAAAAAGTGCAGTACTTCTTTGAGTTCTTTTTTGCCACTTGGCAATGCTATTTTGCCATTATTTACAACGACTGGAATGTCAGGAAAATTGGCCGCAGCAGTGGATATTTGGATAACAGTATAGTTATCTAACACCCCCGAACTCTTAATGGAGTGCGCCATCTTTCTTACTTGCGTATCAGCTTCTGAGATAAAAATTGCAAGATCAGTAATTTCCAATGAAGTATGTTGCGACATCTGAGTTAAGTCTTCGTCTGTTGCCTCTCGATAAAACTCTGACAGATCGAAAACCATTCGAGCATTGTGGAAACTTTTGAACTTTGTTTTATTGCCTTCAATAATTGCTACTAACTTATTATCAATCGTAAAGATATCATCAGTAGTTTTTATAAACGTATTGCCAGTTTGCATCTTTATTATAGGGAGCTGATTTAGCGAAAGAGCCTGTCTTGATGAAAACTTTTGAACAAACACTTTAGTTTGACCATTTGTAGTAATGCCTGTAAATATTGCCTTTATCGGCTCATTTGAGAAGTTGGAAATATTCACGTCCGTAAAAGATGATGCATTTGCATTGATTGCATTCGCCATTAACGTTGATTCACTAATATCATCAATAGTGAGGACTTCATTCGCGTCTGGCTTCCAGTCACCATTAAAATCCACTTCAGTATCTACTCCTTGCTCAAAGGAGACTCGCTGATCTTCAAATATTTGAATTAGCTCTGACTGAAGTGGATTATTTACCCTAATTCGTTTAACTTGACAGCTGCCGCTATCGTCCTTAATAAACGCAAAAAAATTCTGCTGTGCTGTCATTTTATTCCTCTACATCGATAACTATATATTCTGTTAGCTGAGCCACTGTTAAGGGTTGGCTAGCATGCCTAAGTTCTTTTTTTGTTATGAGTACGTAAGTTACACCCTCTGGTGTACCTACTTTATAAAAGTGCCATTTCATGATGCCTAGAAGAGGGTTGAAGTGATAGCTATACCCAGTACTGGTTATCACGGCAAATATTAATAATGTTGGAACCCAGACTGTCCAGTTTAATGCCGTGAAACTTGCGGTAAAAAGCGGTAGTAAATATAAAAGAAGAAAGCCCATATTTTCGCGATCAGCAGCTTCAACAGTCGCTACAGAAAAATTGAACCGCTCTAGGTTCTTTTTGGCATAGCGAAGCATCCAGATGCAAACCAGTACTAGGAATAATGAAGCAGCAATAGCCAAGCTAGCAAATGTTTTTTCGTCATTAAACCAAGCTACCCACGCATAAGTAAAGCCTACAGGAGCTATTGCTGTGCTAGTAAGTAAAATTTTGGCAAGTGTGCTTAACACATTATTTCCTTTGCTCTAAGTTATGATTGAACTCGATTTGCATGCTAACAATTTAATATCGAGCGATTAGGTAGTTTTTCTACCGTAATCTGTCTCGTTTGTCCTATGGCTATTGATAGCAAAGTTAGGAAGTAATTACCAGCATATTGCTCTAAATGTGGTCACGACGAACATGACCTATTGGCTCGTTTTCCTGACTGTGGAAGAAATTTAAGGATTATGGAAATATAAATAAGGATGAACGTCAGCTTCACTCAAAGCCTCCCATAGAGCTTTGTCGTTAACTCGCAATGGGGCAGAAACGAGTTACGCTGATAGTCGTCTCATAACACTATTCGGTTTAATTTCCACCTCAATTATTGATGTTTTTAATATTCTCTCATAAGCGCAGCGTCTCTTAACCTCTTTGTGAATAAATCACTTAATTGGCTTTGCCAAAATTCAGAAAATAAAAACACTCGATAATGCAGTACCTAGATCCAGACTGACAGGGTGTTTTTTCCTTGGGTTTCGTTTCACTCTACCCAACCTGCGCGTAGCAGCGCGAAGTAAATTCGAGCCTACAAGCCACACTCCCCTAGCCCCTAGTTACCTAGCGCCTTCAACCTTTAACCTTTAACCTAACTCCTGTGTCTTAATTTAAAGTGACTTATTATTTGTGCATAGGCTATACTGTACAAATTAATGTACATGAACATTTTGGAGTTGTTATGGATGCTATTAGTTATACTGCTGCTCGCGCTAATTTAGCGAGTACCATGGCGCAGGTGTGCGATGATCATGCGCCGATTATTATTACCCGCAAGAGTGAAAGTCCGGTGGTGATGATGTCGTTAGAAGATTATAACGCCATGCAAGAAACCACTTATTTACTTAGATCCCCTGCAAATGCCCGCAAGCTTTTGGAGTCAATTGCCGAGCTTGAGCAAGGTGAAGGCACGCAAAGAGAGTTAATTGAGTGAAATTAACCTTTTCTACTCATGCGTGGCAAGAATACCTTTATTGGCAAGGCCATGATAAAAAAGTACTGAAACGTATAAATTTATTAATTAAAGATATTCAACGCAGCCCACATGAAGGGTTAGGTAAGCCTGAGCCATTAAAACATGGTTTATCTGGGTATTGGTCTCGCCGCATAAATGATGAGCATAGAATCGTATACAAGTACCAAGACGATACACTTTTAATCGCGCAATTAAGATATCACTACAGTACTTAAAAAAATTACAATCATTGCGCGAGGTAAACTCGCGCCTACAAGCCAATCCCCTAGCGCCTAGCCCCTTTTAATGCACCCACAAAAAAAAGCGCCATTCGGCGCTTTTTTAGGTTTGCTTAATTAACTATTACTCAGTGGCGGTTGGCGCCTTAGGTAAGTTTAATTCTGCGTTTGCTTTTAAAGCTTCAATGAATACCATGTAGTTTTTGTTAACTTGGGCCATGGTAATATTTTGCTTAAGTTGCGCTTCAATTTCACCTTCAACAGTGGCGTTAGTCACGGCTTTTAAGGCTACAATTGCTGCATCACCGTTGTTTAATTCAACTTTTTCAACCACTGCTGTATCAGTTGGATGAGCCATTTTAAAGGCGTGTTGCACGATAGCAGGCGATACTGTGTAAGCTTGGCGAGTCAGTGCTGCTTCTTGACGTAGTTCTAAGCCTTGCTCAGTTACTAGGTCATTTAAGCTCTTGCCTGCTTCAACTTCTGCATACAGTGTTGTTGCTTTTTCTTTAGCAAGTTCTGATGCTTTTTGGCTTACTAAGCGTGCTTTAATTTGCTCAGATACATCAGCAAGTGCTTTGGTTGCAGCTGGTTTGTGCTCTTTAACACGCACTAATACCACATGCTCATCGCCCACTTCGATAACTTCTGAGTTCATTTTATCTTCAAGCACATCTGGCGAGAAGATAGCAGCGATTACCGCTGGTGTATTAAGCGGTGCTGGTAAAGCATTACGGTCTACAAGTTCTGTCGTTTGTACTTCAACACCGGCAACTTCTGCAGCATCAACTAAGGTATCTGAAATTTCAAATGCAATAGCGCCCATTTCTGTTTGCTTTTCATAGAATGCATTTACTTTTGCAGTGCGCTCAAGTTCAGTTCGTAAATCAGCTTTAACAGCGTCATAAGCTTTAACCTGTTCACTTTGAATATCAGTTAACTGAATGATGTGGTAACCAAACTCAGATTGTACTACATCTGAATAATCGCCTTTGTTTGCTAATGCGAATGCCGCATCTTCAAACGCAGGGTCCATCATGTCGCGTTCGATCCAATCTAAATCACCGCCCATTTCAGCACTAACGATATCATCAGATGATGATTCAGCTAATGCAGCAAAGTCAGCACCTTGCTGTAGTTGTGCTAATAAGTCTTCTGCTTTTGCTTTGGCGGCATCATCGTCTTCGCTGTTATCAACTAAGATATGCGCTACACGGCGTTTTTCTGGTTCAATGTATTGC
This sequence comes from Pseudoalteromonas sp. KG3, assembly GCF_030436385.1. Taxonomy (NCBI): domain Bacteria; kingdom Pseudomonadati; phylum Pseudomonadota; class Gammaproteobacteria; order Alteromonadales; family Pseudoalteromonadaceae; genus Pseudoalteromonas; species Pseudoalteromonas sp. KG3. Next base: position 3,768,315 of record NZ_CP098523.1, on the reverse strand, counting down.
GCGCTATTTTGCTCGTAATACGCTTTAACGTCTGCTTCGCTTACATTGCTATCAAGTGTTAGGTTAGCTGCATTTAAATCAATGTAGCTTACTGATACTTGCTCTGGCGCTAAAAATTGTGATGTATTCAAGTCATAGTAATCGGCAATTTCTTGCTCGCTTACAGCGACATTTTCTTGTAACGATTCTTTACTGATCACAACATAATCAATACTACGTGTTTGTTGTTGTAGTGCTACAGCACTGGCCAGTTCACTATTTAAGGCAAAGTCAGTACCTGCAACGGCTGAAATTAGCTGACTACGGGTCATTTCTTCGCGTAAATATTCACGAAATGCATCTGGCTGGAAGTTCATTTGGCGAATGACTTGTAAGTAACGATCGTTGTTGAACTGGCCGCCAATTTGGAAGTATGGCAATCCTAAAATCGCTTTTTTAACACTGTCGTCACTAACACGTAAACCAAGTTCTGCCGCTAGTTGTGTTTGCAATTCTTGTTGTACTAGACGGTCAACAACGCCTTGACGAATTTGTGCCATGTAATTTGGATCAGCTGCAATTTGTGCAAAGTATTCGCCAAATTGTTGCTCTAAACGTGCACGTTCGTTTTGGAACGCACGGCTAAATTCGGTTTGGCTAATTTTAACTCCATTTACTTCAGCTACGGGCTGCTCTGTGGTTTGACCTAAATAACCACCGATCCCTGCTAAGGCAAAAGATAAAATCACCGCGCCTAAAATAACTTTAGCTACCGGTCCTTGCGAACCTTCTCTGATTTTCTCAAGCATTTATTTATCTCTATTCTATTCGAGGCAGAAATCGCCTTGCTTATGTAAAAAAAGCGTATCTTACCAGATACGCTTTTTCACTTGAAGCAGTTGGCGAGAAAGATAGTTAATTAAGCTGTAAAAGCGATTAACTTCTTACACTGCCAAAACTAACTCACTAAAGAGCAGTGATTAGCTATTACATGCGTCTTTAAGCGCTTTGCCCGCTTTAAAAGCTGGGATAGTCGCTGCAGCGATTTGAATTGTCTCGCCAGTTTGTGGGTTACGGCCAGAACGTGCAGCACGCTCACGTACTGAGAAAGTACCAAAACCAACAAGTGCTACTGAATCGCCATCTTTAAGAGCGCCAGAAACAGCCTCGATGAATGAATCAAGTGCACGACCCGCAGCCGCTTTAGAAATGTCAGCATCAGCTGCGATTTGATCGATTAATTGAGATTTATTCACAATATCATCCTCTTTCATTGTTATTATCAAGAGCGATTGTTTTTTAAACTAACATCACTATTTTGAAAATTTTAGAGCAAACTTTTTCATGCTCATATGATTGTAATTTTTCTTAAGCCTAGGCCACATAAGGCCTAGGCTTGAAAACCAGTGCTTAACTTATCATATCATCTCGATTTGAAAAGCCCTTTAAAGCACTTTTTTTCGCTTTTTTACTGGTTTTTAGGTGTTTCGACCGAAAAACTCTCAACTGGGTGTACTAAAGCCAGTTTTAAAACCTCATCAATCCACGTAACTGGATGAATATCAAGTCCTGCCAATACATTGTCAGGGATCTCTTTTAAGTCACGTTCGTTAATTTTTGGAATAATAACCGTTTTAATACCACCACGGTGAGCAGCTAGTAACTTTTCTTTTAAGCCACCAATTGGTAAAACTTCACCACGTAATGTGATTTCACCCGTCATCGCCACATCAGCTCGTACAGGATTACCGGTTAAGCTTGACACTAAACCTGTAACCATCGCCGCACCGGCACTTGGGCCATCTTTTGGCGTTGCACCCTCTGGTACGTGTACGTGGATATCACGTTTTTCGTAAAAATCACTGTTGATACGAAATGCATCAGCACGATTTCGCACAACTGTCATAGCTGCTTGAATCGACTCTTGCATCACATCACCCAGTGAACCGGTGTAACTTAGCTTGCCTTTACCTGGTACTGCAGCACATTCGATGGTCAGTAAGTCACCGCCCACTTCTGTCCATGCAAGGCCAGTTACTTGGCCAATACGGTCGCCATCTTCAGCTTTACCGTAATCATAGCGTTGTACACCTAAAAACTCTTCAAGGTTATCAGCATTGATAGTGACGGTTTGTGTGCCTTTTTCAAGCAAGATATTTTTCACCGCTTTACGGCATAATTTAGAAATTTCACGCTCTAAATTACGCACGCCCGCTTCACGGGTGTAATAGCGAATAATGCCGATAATTGCGCTGTCTTCAAGGATCAGTTCGCCGTCTTTTAAGCCATTGCGTTTAACTTGTTTAACAATTAAATGTTCTTTAGCAATATTAAGCTTCTCATCTTCGGTATAACCCGATAGGCGGATGACTTCCATACGATCCAATAACGGACCTGGAATATTAAAGCTGTTTGAGGTTGCCACAAACATAACATCAGATAAGTCATAATCAACTTCTAAGTAGTGGTCCGCAAAATGACTATTTTGCTCTGGATCAAGTACTTCAAGTAATGCCGATGCAGGATCGCCACGCATATCAGATGACATTTTGTCGATTTCATCTAACAAGAATAAAGGGTTTTTAACGCCCACTTTACTCATATTTTGAATCAGCTTACCTGGCATTGAGCCAATGTAAGTACGACGGTGACCACGAATCTCCGCTTCATCACGCACACCACCTAGGGCCATACGAATATACTTACGCCCTGTTGAGCGAGCAATCGATTGACCTAGTGATGTTTTACCTACCCCAGGCGGACCAACAAGGCATAAAATAGGCCCTTTAAGTTTATTGGTACGCTGTTGCACGGCGAGGTATTCAATAATGCGTTCTTTGACTTTATCAAGACCGTGATGGTCGCTATCTAAAATCTTTTGTGCGCCCGCTAAGTCTTTTTTCACTTTCGAGCGTTTTTTCCATGGCACATTAATTAATGTGTCAATGTATGAACGCACTACGGTGGCTTCTGCCGACATCGGCGACATCATTTTAAGCTTTGCAAGCTCGGAATTAGCTTTCTCTTGTGCATCACTGCTCATGCCCGATTCTTCGATACGCTTTTTCAGTGCTTCGAATTCGTCAGGTACATCGTCAAGTTCGCCAAGTTCTTTTTGAATCGCTTTCATTTGCTCATTGAGGTAATACTCGCGCTGCGATTTTTCCATTTGCTTTTTAACGCGGGTACGAATTTTTTTCTCAACTTGCAGTAAATCGATTTCACCTTCCATCAACGCCATTAAGTATTCTAGGCGCTCTGTAACATTGGTGATTTCGAGTACTTTTTGTTTTTCAGGCACTTTCAATGGCATGTGCGCTGCCATAGTATCAGCAAGACGCGGCGCTTCATCAATGCCACTAACCGAGGTTAATACCTCAGGTGGAATCTTTTTGTTAAGCTTTACATAACCTTCAAACTGGCTAATAGCACTGCGAATAAACACATCTTGCTCTTGCTCATCGATTTCTTCCGAACCAATAAACTGGGCATTAGCAACAAAAAAGTCTTCATTATCGATAAAGCTTTCTAGTTTTGCGCGTTGCGTGCCTTCAACCAATACTTTAACTGTGCCGTCAGGTAATTTAAGCAATTGTAAAACGGTGGCTATGGTGCCCACACGATAAATATCATCTTGCTCAGGCTCATCCACGGTCGCGTCTTTTTGCGCAACAAGGAAAATTTGTTTGTCTTTATCCATTGCCGCTTCAAGGCATTTAATTGATTTTTCACGGCCTACAAAAAGCGGGATCACCATATGCGGATATACCACGACATCGCGCAGTGCCAGCACCGGGATTTCGACTCGATCTGTTCTCTCAAGCGTCATTATTTTTCTCTTCGCTCTTCATTTATTTTAAAGATTACTCAAGTATATGGGGATAACCTAAGTAAAGTTCAACAATTTAACGTAACTGGATTAAATAAATTATAAAAAAAGGAGCACTAGGCTCCTTTTTATTATCAAAATGAGTAAATTTTACTCAGATGCCGCTTTATCTTGGCTGGCACTTTGATAAATCAAAATTGGATCTGATTCGCCTTTGATCACGGTTTCATCAATCACGACTTTACTGACGCTTTCCATTGAAGGTAGTTCGTACATAGTATCGAGTAGGACCGCTTCAACGATTGAACGAAGACCACGAGCACCTGTTTTACGCTCCATCGCTTTATGAGCGATAGCACGCAGTGCGTCATCACGGAATTCAAGCTCAACGTCTTCCATACCAAATAATGCACCGTACTGTTTTGTCAGGGCGTTTTTAGGCTCATTTAAAATTTGCACTAAAGCTGCTTCATCTAATTCAGTTAAGGTAGCCACTACTGGTAGACGACCAATAAACTCAGGGATCAAACCATATTTTACTAAATCTTCTGGCTCTACATCTTTAAACGTTTCACTTAAAGAACGGCTCGCCGCAGACTCTTTTACGTTCACACCAAAACCAATACCGGTATTTTTGTGGCTACGTTGTTCAATTACTTTATCAAGACCTGAGAATGCACCGCCACAGATAAATAAGATTTTAGAGGTATCTACCTGTAAAAATTCTTGTTGTGGGTGCTTACGTCCGCCTTGTGGTGGCACTGATGCCACAGTCCCTTCAATCAATTTAAGAAGTGCTTGTTGCACACCTTCACCTGAAACGTCACGGGTGATTGATGGGTTATCTGATTTACGTGAAATCTTATCAATCTCATCGATGTAAACAATACCACGCTGTGCTTTCTCTACGTCGTAGTCACATTTTTGCAATAGCTTTTGGATGATGTTTTCAACATCTTCACCTACATAACCTGCTTCAGTTAATGTAGTTGCATCAGCCATAGTAAATGGCACATCTAGTAAGCGCGCTAATGTCTCTGCTAAAAGTGTTTTACCACTGCCCGTTGGGCCAATTAGGAGGATATTACTTTTACCTAACTCGATATCTGTTTTACCAGTTTGGTTACGTAAGCGTTTATAATGATTGTAAACCGCTACAGAAAGTACTTTTTTAGCGTGATCTTGACCAATAACATAATCATCTAAATGATTACGAATTTCTTTTGGTGCAGGTAGTTTATCAGAGGTATTGTGCTTAGGCGCAATGTCTTTGATTTCTTCCCTGATAATGTCGTTACACAGCTCAACACATTCATCACAAATGTATACTGAAGGACCTGCAATTAATTTACGAACTTCATGCTGGCTTTTGCCACAAAAAGAGCAGTATAACAATTTATTACTTTTGTCGCCGTCTGTAGGAGTGTCAGACATTCAGCTACCTCATCTTATACGTTGGCTGCCAAACTACTCAGCAGCTATTTCAATACGCTTAACTATACCAAAAAAAAATGCTTTTCGCATAGTAAAGGCTTAGCTGGCGACATAGTCACCAGCTTAAGGGGATTATTTACCTGCTCTGCTGGTAAATACCTCATCCACTAGGCCGTAGTCAACTGCTTGACTTGCTGTCATAAAGTTATCGCGATCTGTATCGTGAGAGATCACATCCAGCGGTTGGCCTGTGTGTTCAGCCATTAAACGATTTAACTTGTCTTTAATAGACAGGATTTCTTTGGCATGTATTTCAAAGTCAGACGCTTGACCTTGGAATCCACCTAATGGTTGGTGGATCATTACTCGTGAATTAGGTAAGCAATAACGTTTACCTTTAGCACCACCAGATAGCAAAAATGCGCCCATGCTAGCCGCTTGGCCAACACAAATGGTGCTTACGTCTGGTTTAATGAAATTCATGGTGTCGTAAATTGCCATACCTGCAGTAACAGAACCACCTGGTGAATTGATATACAAGAAAATATCTTTCTCTGGGTTTTCTGATTCTAAAAATAGCATTTGCGCTAGAATTAGATTGGCCATGTTGTCTTCAACTTGACCCGTTAAGAATATGATTCGCTCTTTTAATAGTCTCGAATAAATATCATACGAGCGCTCGCCTTTCGCTGTTTGTTCAACAACCATAGGTACTAATGCATTGAGAGGATCTGTAATACCAGTGTTCATATTTATTTTATTCCTTATGCGCTTATACTTATCCTTATTTATAAGGAAGCATAGTTATCTTTTTAGCAAAATTGAAGGCCACAAACTAAAATGGCTCGGGCACACTGCATAATACAGAGTAACACGAGCCATTTAATCGTTAGCGAGGACTTAAGTCAATGACTTATTAAGCACCTTGCTGCGGATTCATGATGTCATCAAATGCTTTTTCAACGTCAGTTACATTCGCTTTAGCTAAAATAGCTTCAACAGCTTGCTCTTCCATTGCTACATTACGCATCTGCTGCATAAGTTGATCATTTGCTTTGTAGTATTCTACTACTTCAGTTGGATCTTCGTATGCAGAAGCTACTGTTGCGATTAACGCTTCAACTTTTGACTCGTCAACTTTAAGCTCGTTCGCTTTAATTACTTCACCTAATAAAAGGCCAGTTTTAACGCGAGTAACCGCTTGCTCATGGAACAATTCAGCTGGAAGCTCAGGCATGTTTTTAGCGTCGCCACCAAAACGTTGTGCAGCTTGCTGACGTAGTGCATCAATTTCTTGATCTACTAGCGCTTTAGGCACGTCGATTTCGTTGTTAGCTAAAAGACCTTTGATTGCTTGGTCTTTCACGTTCGCTTTAACCGCTTGGTCAAGTTCACGTGTCATGTTCTTTTTAACTTCTTCTTTAAGTGCGTCAACGCCGCCTTCAGTTACGCCAAATTTAGTTGCGAACTCTTCGCTTAATTCAGGTAGCTCTTGCGCTTCAACTTTCTTCACAGTGATTGTGAATTGAGCTGCTTTGCCTTTAAGGTTTTCAGCGTGGTAATCTTCAGGGAAAGTTACGTCAGAAACAACTTCTTCGCCTGCTTTTTTACCTACGATGTTATCTTCAAAACCTGGGATCATACGACCTTGGCCAAGTTCTAATGGGAAATCTTCAGCTTTTCCGCCTTCGAATACTTCACCGTCGATAGTACCTACGAAATCAACCGTTACACGGTCTTTCTCGCCAGCAGCTGTGTCAACTTCAGCCCATGATGCATGTTGCTTACGAAGTGTTTCTAGCATGTTTGCTAAATCTTCGTCAGTCACTGATACCGCTGGTTTTTCAACAGCGATCTTATCTAAACCTTGAACTTCAACTTCAGGGTACACTTCAAATGTTGCAGCGAATTCTAAATCTTTACCTGCTTCAAGCGCTTTAGGAGCGAATGTAGGTGCACCAGCTGGGTTAATTTTCTCAGCTACGATTGCTTCGTAGAAGTTACGTTGCATTAATTCACCTGCAACTTCTTGACGCACTGCGCCACCGTAACGCTTGTTGATTACAGACGTTGGTACTTTACCAGGACGGAAACCATCAATACGCTGGGTTTTAGACAGTTGTTGTAAGCGTTTTTTTACTTCGGTCTCAACGTTCTCTGCAGGAACGGTGATGGTCAGACGGCGCTCAAGGCCTTGAGTCGTCTCAACAGAAACTTGCATGATATACCTCAATCTTCAATTTTGGCGACTGTTCGCCTTCCTTACAAACACGGTGATCACTATGCGGTTTGGTACGTTTGAAGTCATTTAAACAACTTTTCTACGCCATATTCACTATAAGATACCAATGCTGCTCTGCCCTTCGGGCACTATGTTAAACAATAGACGCGGCATTATAACCTAATATTTATGATAGTCGAGTGTAGGGGGCAATTATTTGGTCAGATCACGGATTATAGCAGTTGACTGGGTGAAAAGTAGGCGCTATCAGCTATCAGCTATCAGCTATCAGCTATCAGCTATCAGCTATCAGCTATCAGCTATCAGCTATCAGCTATCAGCTATCAGCTATCAGCTATCAGCTATCAGCTATCAGCTATCAGCTATCAGCTATCAGCTATCAGCTATCAGGAAAAGAATAATGAAACTTTGAGTTAATAAACAATCTTTATAGATATTAGATGTTAGATGTTACTTATTAGATGCTGAGAAAGTGGTCGGCGATGCAGGATTTGAACCTGCGACCCCTTGGACCCAAACCAAGTGCGCTACCAAACTGCGCTAATCGCCGATATTGAAGACTAAACTTCATATTTCTATTGAATACTTAAATTTTGATTTTAAGACCACTTTTGAGAAAGTGGTCGGCGATGCAGGATTTGAACCTGCGACCCCTTGGACCCAAACCAAGTGCGCTACCAAACTGCGCTAATCGCCGATATTCTTTTTTTGTAAATGGGGTGACTGATGGGGCTCGAACCCACGACAACCGGAATCACAATCCGGGGCTCTACCAACTGAGCTACAACCACCACTATATTTACATGTTTTCAAAATGGCGCACCCAGAAGGATTCGAACCTTCGACCGACGCCTTAGAAGGGCGTTGCTCTATCCAGCTGAGCTATGGGCGCATCGAAAACTTCATAGCGAACCAATAAGCTTCTCTTTTTAATTAAAAAAGTGGCTAGCGTTTCAGATTTAAACCTGAGACTGCATGAGATATACCCAAACCAACTATCACTATTATTAATAATTAAGAAAGTGGTCGGCGATGCAGGATTTGAACCTGCGACCCCTTGGACCCAAACCAAGTGCGCTACCAAACTGCGCTAATCGCCGATGCTTACTATTGCCTGCGAGTGACCTCGTTGACAACGGGGTGCATAATAGTGATTTGACCGAGTCAGGTCAAACCTTTTTTTAAGAAAATAAATCAATCGGTCATTTTTAGTTCATAATGGCTAAATAATGTAAAAACAAGCTAAAATTTCAACTCTTTTATAGAATTAGCGGCTATATCAGAAAAGCAACTTGGCGCTTTAACGCTTTTCTGCGAAAATAGTGGGCAGTTTAAAAACGAGTAATAAAGAACACGGTCTTTATTAGCATGATTACCCCTATTTTTGTATGCATTCGTTTTTTTAAAGTATCGGTATTAAGTTAACTAACCCCAATTAAAGGTCACCCATGACGGCAAACATCATCGATGGTAAGGCAATAGCTAAACAAGTACGCAGTGCAGTAGCACAACGAGTAACTGAACGTGTTGCAAATGGTCTACGCGCGCCAGGACTTGCAGTAGTACTTGTAGGGCAAGATCCTGCAAGCCAAGTATACGTAGGTTCTAAACGTAAAGCCTGTGAAGAAGTTGGTTTTGTATCAAAATCATTTGATTTACCTATAGATACAAGTGAACAGACATTATTAGATTTAATCGATGAGCTAAACGTTGACCAACAAGTTGATGGGATTTTAGTTCAACTGCCTTTACCTGCAGGCCTTGATGCTGAGAAAATTCTTGAGCGTATTACTCCACTCAAAGACGTTGACGGTTTTCACCCATATAATATTGGTCGCCTCGCGCAGCGTATGCCAGCCCTTCGCCCTTGCACACCAAAAGGGATCATTACATTACTGGATTCAACCGGCGTAAAATACAAAGGTATGCATGCTGTTGTGGTTGGTGCATCAAATATTGTTGGTCGCCCTATGGCCCTTGAGTTATTGCTTGCAGGTTGTACTACCACGGTGTGTCATAAGTTTACCCAAGATTTAGAAACCCATGTTCGTCGTGCGGATTTACTTGTTGTTGCGGTAGGTAAGCCTGAGTTTATCCCTGGTGATTGGGTTAAAGAAGGCGCAATTGTAATAGATGTAGGTATCAACCGCTTAGATACCGGTAAATTGGTGGGTGACGTTGAATATGGTATCGCAGAACAAAAAGCACACTTTATAACCCCTGTGCCAGGTGGTGTAGGCCCAATGACTGTTGCCAGCTTAATTGAAAATACCCTTGAAGCCTGTGAAAAGTATCATAGCTAAAAGCCATTAATTTTTGCTTCTATTAATATTAAAAGGGTTGCTGATCAGCAACCCTTTGTTGTTAAGAAAAACAGCATTGTTAGGCTATTTTAGCTGAGCGCTGGCGCCGTGTTAGTTTTAACAATTGCGGTAGTACAGAGAAGAAAATCATTAATGCCATAAGCATGTACTGCCACGGTTGATATTGCTCGCCCAGTAGCACCACAGCGCACATGATCCCTGCAATTGGGTTGGCGATTGTACCGAATGTAAATTCAACCACCGTCATTCGCCCAAGCAGCCAAACATAAAGTGTATAGGCTATCGCCGTATTGGGCACTACCAACCAAAAAAGTACAAACCATTGGCTTGGTGTAAACGCTTTAGCAAGAACTTGGTAAGCTTGTGGCTCAATATAGAGCGCTTGCATTGCTGCGGCAATTAGCAACACTCCACCACCTAGAATGAGTTGCCAAGTTAGTACTGTCCACCAATGAATGTGTGTGGTGATCTTTTGTACCAAAGTACTGCCAATCACTATTGTTAATAATGCCCCTATCAACGCAGCAATACCTAACATATTGACTGCAACGTGCTGTGGGTCGAATAGCCGCCACGCCAAATAAACTAATGTTAACGCACACATGGATTGTAATAGCGCAGGCCGTTGTCCTTTAAACAACCATGCATACAATAAAGCAACAACAGGCACTGATACCATACCCACCCCAGCAATTGCAGCAGGTAAATTAATCGCCATCACAAAAATAAAACTAAAAAATAAAGCGATATTGACTAAAGCTAATAATATCAAACCTCGCCATTGGTTACATTTTGGCCAAGTTGGCTTGATAAGTAATAATAGTAAACCAGCGGGTAATGCCCGTATTGCACCGAGTAAAACGGGCGGCCAATCTGGTGTTGCATATTTTGTTACCGCATAGGTGGTACCCCATAGAAATGCGGGGATCATAGCAAGAAGAATATTCATTTCATTCCTTTAATAAATTAAGAAATGCAAATATAAAACCTCAAGCTAAGTTGAGGTCAATATACAAAAAATAAAAAGGTCGCCAATCTGGCAACCTTTTTTAACTTTTTTAACGAATAGACTTACGCTTTACGCCAGGTTGTTTTACCGGCAGAGTCTTCAAGCACTACACCTAATGCATTAAGTGCGTCACGTGCTTCGTCGGCGGCAGCCCAGTCTTTACTTGTTCGCGCTTCATTACGCTTAACGATTAATGCTTCAATTTCTGCCACTTCGTCATCTGCTTGGCCGCCTTGTAAGAAGGCCTCTGGTGCTTGTTGTGCAACCCCTAGTACTTCACCAAGGCTGCGCAGTATAAATGCTAATTTACTTGCATGCTCTGCATCAGTGTCTTTTACACGGTTCAGCTCTTTGGCTAATTCAAACAACACAGGTAATGCTTCAGGCGTATTAAAATCATCGTTCATGGCTTTTCTAAACTTAGCCACGTAGTCGTTGCCGTCAAGCTCACACGCGACAGGTTCAACACCACGCAGTGCAGTATAAATACGTTCAAGTGAAGAACGGGCCTGATCTAAATTCTCTTGCGAATAGTTTAATTGGCTACGGTAATGACCTGAGATCAAAAAGTAGCGTACTGATTCAGCATCATACTCTTTAAGCACATCGCGCACGGTAAAAAAGTTATCTAATGATTTAGACATTTTTTCTTTATTTACCTGCACCATACCTGTGTGGATCCAGGTATTTACATACTTACCGTTATTTGCACAGCATGATTGCGCAATTTCATTTTCATGGTGTGGAAACTGTAAGTCTGAACCACCACCGTGAATATCAAAATGCTCTCCAAGATGCTTTGAACTCATTGCCGAACATTCGATATGCCAACCAGGGCGACCTTCGCCCCAAGGAGAAGACCACGATGGCTCACCCGCTTTGGCTTTTTTCCACAATACAAAATCAAGCGGATCATCTTTGTCTTGAGCCACTTCAACACGCGAGCCCGCTTGCAGCATAGTTAGGTCTTGTTGAGAAAGCGCACCGTATTGCTCAAATGTAGATACGTCAAACAACACATCGCCATCAGCGGCTACATAGGCATGGCCTTTAGTAACAAGGCGTTCAACCATTTCGATAATTTCATCCATGTGGCCTGTCACTGTCGGTTCAACATCAGGACGAAGCATATTGAGATTATCAAAATCTTCATGCATTGCTTTAGTCATACGTACGGTTAAATCGTTGATCGCCTCGCCATTTTCATTAGCTCGTTTGATGATTTTATCGTCTACATCGGTGATATTACGTACATACTTTAGATCATAACCAATATGACGAAGGTAACGTACAATCACGTCAAAACTTACAAATGTACGTGCATGACCAATGTGGCAATAATCATAAATGGTGATACCACACACATACATGTCGATTTTACCGTCGACCATAGGTTTAAATTGCTCTTTTTGACGCGTGAGTGTGTTGTATATATTTACCATTTACTATAAGTCCTTGACTGTTTGCTTGAATCACTATGTTAACACTTGAAAAGCCCCTGCTCTAGCGCTTTATCAATTGAATAAGCACTTTGTTAATCTTAGCTAACTAAGATAAAATAGCGGCAATTAATTCAGCTAATAGGAAACCTCATGGTTGTTCTACACACAAATTTTGGTGACATCACCATTAACATGCACAAAACCGAAGCGCCAAACACAGTTAAAAACTTTTTACAGTATGCAAATGCAGGTTTTTATGACGGCACTATTTTCCACCGCGTAATTGACGGCTTCATGGTACAAGGCGGCGGTTTTGAGCCTGGTATGACGCAAAAAGAAGTGCATGATCCTATTGAAAATGAAGCAAACAATGGTCTTGCAAACAAAAAAGGCACACTGGCAATGGCACGTACGCCAGATCCACATTCAGCAACTGCACAGTTTTTCATTAACGTGAATGACAACGACTTCTTAAACTTCAGCAGTGAAACTTCACAAGGCTGGGGTTACTGCGTATTTGCCGAAGTTGTTGAAGGTATGGACGTAGTTGAGAAAATTAAAGCCGTTGCTACTGGCAGCACAGGCTTTCATCAAGATGTACCACTTGATGACGTTATCATCAAAAGCGTCACTGTAAACTAAGTTAGGCTTACCCACGTAACGTGGCGTTTTAGCGGGTATTTATGCTATGCGTATATGCCCGCTTTATTTATTTTTAAAAGACTTACCTATGACTCGCCAAACATACTTTATTGCCGATCTTCATTTAAGTGAAAACCGCCCTGATATTACCGCGGCATTTTTTCAATTTTTAGATGCCCACATTATTGATCAAGATGTCGATGCGCTTTATATCTTAGGTGACTTCTTTGAAGTGTGGGTAGGCGATGACTACGTGACTGAGCTTTCAACTGAGGTTGCAAAACATTTAAAAGCAGTGCGAGACAATGGCACACCGATTTATTTTGTTCACGGTAACCGTGATTTCATTATGCGCGATAAATACGCCAAACAAGCAGGCATGACTTTATTACCAGAGCAGGTGGTGATTGATTTATACGGCACGCCAACCGTTATTTTACATGGCGATGAAATGTGTACTCAAGATATTGAGTATCAAAAGTTTCGCAAGAAAGCTCGCGGTTGGTGGTGGCCTCGCCTCATGCTGGCTATGCCGCTGTGGTATCGTCGTAAAGTAGCGCAAAACGCCCGAGAAAAATCAAAGATGAACCAAGCTGGCAAAGCGTTAGAGATTTTAGATGTCACCGAGCAGGCGGTGCTTGATGTTTTTGCCAAACATCAAGTAACTAATATGATCCACGGACATACCCACAGACCCGATGTTCATCATTATCAAATTAATGATCAAACACTCACTCGCACAGTGCTTGGTGATTGGTATACGCAAGGCTCATACTTAGTGGTAACAGCTCAAGCACAAAATTTAATAAACGAGCCATTCGCACAAGCTTAAAATTTTGACTACCCTCTAGGTATTAATAGCTTTTAATGTTGGCCGCTATGATTAAACGTTGTTTTTTACTATTCTGGCTCTGTTTCACACACCATACTTACAGCCAAGAAGAGTGGCTTTTTGTCACTGAGCCCTTTCCACCTTACTTTGCTGAACAACTGCCACAGCAGGGTTTGTTAGCTGATCTCACCGTTACCGCATTAGCCAGTCAAAATATTACCGCAAGCATTGAGTTTACGACCTGGGCCCGAGCTATAAAGCTAGTTGAAAAAAATAAACGCACTGCAGTTTTAGGTGCTTACTTTAGCACTGAACGAGAGCAAATATTTCTCTACTCTCGACCATTAGCGCATTCGTTTACTGGTTTATTTAAGCGGAAAAACACTCATATAAGCTACGATGGTAGCTTAGCCTCATTAGAAGATTACAATATTAGTAAAGGCAGTGACTATATTGTTGGTGATGAGTTTAGTAAGCAACGCAATTTAACTACCACAGAAAGTAAAGATTTAGTTAGTAGTCTCAGGGTGCTTCAGCTTGGCCGTGTAGATTTGGTGGCCGGTACCAAGGAAGTCGGCGAGTACTGGCTAAAAAATCATTCTATTTTGCAATCCGATACAGCCGCTGAAATTGAGTACATAGAGCCACACTTAGCTTATCATCATCTTTACATTGTTTTTTCTAGATCTTCAGCAAACAGTGAACAACGCCTTTCGCAACTTGAATCAGGCCTAACGGCTATTATTAATAATGGCGAAGCTGCTAGTGTTTTACTCCGTCACGGTTTTTCAGAGGCGAAAACTGAGCAATACCTAGAGTTTTTAAAGCGTTGAGCATTATTTATATTGTGCATTGCTGCAAGGTGCACCTGAGTGGAACTTAAAATCGGTGTCTGGTGTAGCAATCAATTCAGCTTCAATATCGCCAAAAAACGTCACTCGCTCACTAATATCAAAACCAGCAATTTCTTGAGCAAGCGTTAGATAGTCTTGGAAATGGCGCGCCTCTGAGCGTAATAATGAGATATAAAAATCCCCCAAACGTTTATCTACATGGGGAGCAAGCTTTGCAAAACGTTCACACGAACGCGCCTCGATGTAAGCACCCACTATGAGCTTATCTACTAGTGCATCAGGCTCATAGGTTTTTACGTGGCGTAACATGCCTTTAGCGTAACGACATGGGGTAATACTTTGATACTCAATCCCATATTCGTCCATGATCTCTAATACTTGATAAAAATGGTGCAACTCTTCTTTGATCAGCATCACCATCTTATCAACCAAATCTTGCCCATAAGCGGAATCAGACTTGGGGATCACGGCTTTAGTCAGTCTATTTTTCGCCGCAAGATCGCGCCAATTCCCTTCCCGCTTATAAATAAGTGTTTCAAATGGCTTAAGCCACTCAAGCAAAGCATCACTACTGTCTTTATCAACGGCATATTTACGAATCAAAAACATTGCCGACTGCGCGGCCTTAAGCTCACAAATCAGATGATCAATTAAAATAACCGCGAGGTTTTCCTTTTTAACGGCTTCCTCAATCCATGCTTGAGGCGTTTCGCAAATAAGAAACTCATTAATTGGTTGTAAAAGTTGGCTGTATGGCACGAGTTAGGCTGCTCATTAAAATTAAATTCATAGAGCGATTATTTTACCACGAAACCATCGAGAGAATAAAACCAAGCTAAATTTTTTAATATTATTATGCCTATGTACTTTTCAGATTACTGTTGCTTGACAAGCCCCTATTACTGAACCATAACTTAATACAAGCTGTATAAAAATAAAACAGCGTCTACTTCCTTTTATGGGGCACACACTATGATACTAAACCATTTATGGGGCATCTATGCTCACCCACTCGAAGAGTGGCAAACAATTGATAACCGTCACGAAAGCTTAACTTATAGCCTTTCACATATTTTACTTATCGCGTTATTCCCTTCAGCAATGGGCTATTATTCGTCCGTTTATTTAGGCTGGAGCATCGGGGCTGGTAATCCAGTATTTTTAACTCATGATAGTGCAATATTAATTGCTGCAGCGATGTATGCGGCTTTAATTGTCGGTGTATTTGCACTGGCTTATTTAGCGCATTGGATGGCGGTGACATTTGGTGCTAAACCTACCTTTACCCAAACGTTAGAGCTTGCTGCTTACACCTCAACGCCGGTATTTATGTCAGCACTGGCGGCATTTTGGCCAGAGTTATGGTTTGTAGTTTGCGTAGGTATGGTTGCCTTAGCTTATTCAGTTTACTTATTGTATACGGGAGTGCCAATTTTAATGCATATACCACAGGAGCGCGGCTTCATTTATGCAAGTTCGGTGGTAACCTGTGGATTGATTTTGTTGGTGATTATTTTAGCGGTCACCGCCATATTGTGGACCAATGGTATTGTAAGTCCTAGCTTTACATAATACCAATCGGCTTAAATATTTAACCATTCTAGCGAGCTAAATAAAGCGCTAACTGTGTTATAAATTTCTCAAGTAGAACAACTACATGTCGAAATTTATGCCTTGTTATCACTCCATTTATCTGTCGCTATAAATGGTCAGTAACTTAACACGATTGGTATAATTCCTAGTTTCATGTTAGTAGCTGTAAAATGTAGTAAAAAGTAGTGTTATTATTTTCTTTCCTTCACAAAAAAGGAGCTTAATTTAGCTCCTTTTTTTATGTTTAGAGTTTAACGAATGCGTTAATCCGAACCATTTTCTTCTTGGTTATGTAACTCTAAACCAGAAGACATTGCACTTTCACGGCTACTTTTTGCTGAGTCATTGCGTAGTTGTTCAATGCGATTTAAATAATCTTGGTCAATGCCGCCGGTAATATACTGGCCGTCAAATACTGACGTTTCAAAGCGTGTGATCTCTGGGTTTTCTTGCGATACCGCAGCAATCAAATCAGGCAATGATTGAAAGATCAAACCATCAGCACCAATGCTTGCATTAATGTCTTCAACTTCGCGACCATGAGCAATCAACTCCGCAGCTGATGGCATATCTATACCATAAACATTCGGGAAGCGAATTTCTGGTGCAGCTGAAGCAAAATAAACATTTTTAGCGCCAGACTCACGGGCCATTTCAACGATTTGAGCAGAGGTAGTACCGCGTACAATTGAGTCATCCACTAATAATACGTTTTTACCTTTGAACTCGCGGTCAATCGCATTAAGCTTTTGACGCACTGACTTTTTACGCATTTCTTGGCCAGGCATGATAAACGTGCGACCAATGTAACGGTTTTTAACAAAGCCTTGACGATATGGTAAATCAAGTACGCGGGCAATTTCCAATGCGACATCGCATGATGTTTCAGGAATTGGAATAACCACATCAATGTCTTTATCAGCCCATTCACGTGCAATTTTTTCACCTAGTTTGGTACCCATATTAACGCGAGTCGCATACACAGACATACGGTCAATGTTTGAATCCGGACGTGCAAAATACACAAACTCGAAAATACACGGTGAGTAAGACGCTTTATCTGCACAGGCTTGTGAATAAAACTCACCTGCTTCAGTTACATAAATTGCTTCACCAGGGGCTACATCGCGAACAAACTCAAAGCCGTCGGTTTTAAGTGCCACACTTTCAGAGGCAAACATGTACTCAGTACCATGCGCAGTGTCACGCTTACCAAACACTAATGGACGAATGCCATTTGGATCACGAAACGCAACAATACCGTGACCAATAACCATCGCAATAGTTGCGTAACCACCTTGAACTTTATTGATAACTTCAGTAATGCCGTTAAAAATATCTTCAGGGTCAAGCTTTAATTTATTTGGTTTACTTAATTCATGCGCCATGATGTTAAGTAAAATTTCAGAATCTGACGTTGTGTTAACGTGGCGACGCGCTTCACAGAACAATTGCTCTTTAAGCTGCTCTGCATTAGTTAAGTTACCATTGTGTGCTAAAGCAATACCGAACGGTGAGTTAACATAAAACGGCTGTGCTTCTGACGAGCTAGATGAACCTGCTGTCGGGTAGCGTACATGACCGATACCAATAGTACCTTGTAAGCGCTTCATATGACGGGTGTGAAATACATCTTTCACTAAGCCATTCGCTTTACGTAAACTAAAGGTGTTGTTTTCAATGGTAATGATGCCCGCAGCATCTTGGCCACGGTGTTGCAAAACAGTTAAGCCATCATAAATCGCCTGGTTTACAGGAGATGTTCCGACTATTCCAACGATACCACACATGAAATTTTTCCTCGCCGATTAACGGTTGACCGAATTTAAAAAGCTTGAATTGTTTTCGAGGTATGAAAAAAACCACTCAACAACAAAGCCAAATTCTGGGATCAAAATAGAGTTACCCCACCAGTGCGTATTAGGCGCACCAGTAAAAGCATCAAGAAAGAAGAGTAACGCGCTCACGACCAACACGCCACGAAGTGCACCAAAGACAATGCCAAAGACACGGTCTGTACCAGATAGACCAGTACGATGTACCAGCTCACCTAGTAGGTAGTTTAACAATCCGCCTAACAATAGCGTCGCAAAGAATAATATGGCAATGGCCGCTGCATTTCTTAAAAGGGGTTCCGAAATACTGGTTAGGAAGGAAGCTAAATATTGGTAAAATAAACTAGAGATGATAAATGCCCCAGCCCACACGGCCAAAGACATTGCTTCTTTTATAAAGCCACGAATTAAACCGATAATAGTAGACAGTGCAATAATGCCAAGTATGGCGTAATCAACCCAGATCATATGAACCAACTAGTCGTTAATTTGGGGCGCATTCTATAAGAGGTCGGCGCTAAATACCAGATCATTTTGTTACTTCAAATTGGGTAACCTTACCATTGAGTTTAGTAAGCGCTTTTAATTCAGGGAGTTTGCTCTCAAGCTCTGCCTTATTAAGCGACGGACCCACAAAAACTTTGGTTAAAGTGCCATTGGGTGTTTTAACTGGGCGAGTAAAGGTTTTAAAGCCTTTATCGCTGAGTTTCGCCTGTAACGATTTAACATTAGCTGCATGAGAAAAACTTCCCAGCTGAATTACATAGGCCATTTTAGATAAATTTTCTTCTGGCTTACGTGCTGGCTCTGGTTGCTTCTCAACGGCTTGTGGTTTCTCTTTGGCTGCAACTTGACTAGTTGATGCTTCAACAACTTTCTGCTCAGCAGGCGTTGATTCTACAACGACCTCTGCAGCACTTGTGAGCTGTTCATCATCTGCTGCAATATCTTCCTCAACGTCTTCTTTTGGCTGCTGTGCGTTGGCCACTTGGTCATCTATCGCATCTTGGAGGTCGATAGTTTTGAACTCAGGACGTTCAGGAATGGCTTTAAAGCCCTCTTTGTAATGTACTTTTTCGCCATCGAGAATATTAGGAATAAACACGATAGCTGCAATCACCACAATACTTGTGCCGACTAAACGATTTATAAAGCCTGAGTTCACCAGATTCCTCTCTATTTTTTCCAATAATTAATGGCAGCTGCAACAGTAAAAAAGGAGCCAAATACAATCAGTATCGATTTATCATCTAATTGTGGCAATACCGTATCTAGCGCATCATCAACACTTTGATATTGCTCAATCGGCGCTGATGTTTGCACACTACCCATCGATTTAGCTAAGTTCTCTACTTTATCGCCACGAAAACAATTTAGCCCAGCTAAATACCAGGTATCGACTACTGAGTTTACTTCATTTAATACCGCAACTTTGTCTTTATCAGCCAGCATAGCGACTAACGCATGAACTTTAAAGCCTTGTTCTTGCAGGTGAGCTAACTTTTTAGCTAAATAACGTGCAGATTCAGGGTTGTGCGCCACGTCAGTATAGACCATAGGTTCACTGCTTAGTTGCTGAAAACGCCCTTCAACCACTAAATTAGTTAAACAATCGCGGATCACAGCCTCATCCGGTAATAAGTTTAACACCGCTAATGTGGTCAACGCTGTCGCCACGTTTTGACACGGAATAGCTGGTTTAGCTAATTCAAGCTGATGCCCTTGATATTGCCAACTAAACGTATCTTCATATTCTGCAAAAATAAACTGCTGGCCTGATAAATACATATCGGCATTAATCTCATGCCCGTAATCAGTCACTGTGTGCGGTATGTTTAAATCGCCAACAATAGCAGGGGTACCGGTGCGAAAGATGCCAGCTTTATCATAACCCACAAGCTCCCGCGTATCACCAAGGTATTCTTTATGATCTAAATCGATGGTGGTGATCACACTGGCAAATGGGGTAACGATGTTGGTTGCATCATAACGCCCGCCAAGCCCCACTTCTAACAACACATAATCAACACTGTGGCGTTTAAAAATCGCCAATGCACCTAAAGTGCCATATTCAAAATAAGTCAGTGGCGTGTCACCACGGCCCTGCTCGAGTAAATCAAAGGCATCAACATGAAATTGGTCATCAAGCTCTGCGCCATTTACGCGTACGCGTTCGTTGTAATGAATAAGATGAGGTGATGCATAGGTACCTACAGAATAACCTTGGGCAAGTAGCAGCATTTCTAAACAACGAGCTGTAGTACCTTTGCCATTGGTGCCACCGACGAGGATTATTTTGCTAGGTGTGTCGAGTAAGCCAATCGCATTTGCGACATGGGCAACGCGCTCTAGCCCCATAGCAATGTTTGCAGGGTGAACACTTTCTAAATAACAAAGCCAATCATCAAGGCTTGATGATTGGCTAGGAATGTTTTTGGTCATAGCGTGTAATCAGTAAAGCTGAAATTTACGCTACTCTATGCTCTTGTTCCGTAGAAGGCAAGTTCATAAATTTAGCCAGTATACGTGCAAGCGTATCACGCATTTCACGACGGTCGATGATCATATCGATAGCACCGTGCTCTAGTAGGAACTCACTGCGCTGGAAGCCTTCAGGTAAGGTTTCACGCACTGTTTGTTCAATAACACGCGGACCCGCAAAGCCAATTAAGGCTTTTGGCTCGGCAACGTTAATATCGCCTAGCATTGCTAATGATGCAGATACACCGCCCATGGTTGGGTCAGTCATTACTGAAATAAACGGTAAACCTTTTTCGCTCATTTTCGCAAGTGCAGCACTGGTTTTAGCCATTTGCATCAGTGACATAAGCGCTTCTTGCATACGTGCACCACCAGATGCTGAAAAACAAATCAGCGGCATATTATGCTCTAAACACTGATCAACCGCATCAACAAAGCGCGCGCCAACAACCGATGCCATTGACCCCCCCATAAATGAGAATTCAAAGGCAACAGCAGCAACAGGGATACCTTTTAAGCGCCCTTTCATCGCGACTAATGCGTCTTTTTCACCACTTGATTTTTGTGCAGCGGCAATACGGTCTGAGTATTTTTTTGAGTCTTTAAACTTTAAAATATCTTTTGGTTCGTGTTGTACACCAAGCTCTTGGCGATCATTATCATCCAAAAAATGTTCAAGACGTTTACGGCCACTCACACGCATGTGGTGATTGCATTTAGGGCATACGTTAAGTGATTTTTCTAATTCCGCTTTATATAAAATCGAATCACAATCTGTACATTTCGCCCAAACACCTTCAGGTATCTCTTTACGAGCCGAAGACTTTGTTGTTTTAGGTAGGATTTTTTCTAACCAACTCATTTGCAACTCTCTTAATACTATTCTGTGCTTTGCTGCGTTCCTGCCAAAAAATAATTAGCAGACAAATTTTTTCAATTAAAACATGAATTACACACTCACGGTATAAAAAACTGGTCTTAGTAGTGAAATGCCTGTGTAAATACGTTTAAATTATCGCCAATTAAACTCCAGTATCAGCTAAAAATAAAGGGCCTAGTGGTGTTGATGGAATTTCAAACTGCTCTGGATAATCTACATCCACTAAGTATAAACCTGCCGCCTTCGCTGTAGCGCTGGCTTTAGCGCGCTCTTTTAAATCAAGTAATTCTTTAAGCCACACTGGTTGCTGCTTATGTAAACCGATATCCATTAAGCAACCGGTGATATTACGTACCATATGGTGTAAAAATGCATTTGCTTTTATATCGATGACCACATAGTTACCTTGGCGCTCAACCGATAAATGATGAATGGTACGTGTCGCTGTATTCGCTTGGCAATGTAATGCGCGAAACGACGTAAAGTCATGTTCTCCAATTAAATACTGACATGCTTGTTGCATTTTAGTTTCATCAAGGGGGTGATGAAAATGTGTCACTCCCTCACTCAATATCGCCCCTCGAAAGGAGTTATTATAAATAACGTAGCGATAACGCCTTGCTGTAGCACTAAAGCGAGCATGAAAATTTTCATCCACCGGTTTTGCGTAGCGAATAGCAATATCTTTCGGTAGCAAAGTGTTCATACCCATAGTAAATGCCACCATATCGCGCTCAGCGTGCGTATCAAAATGCACAACTTGGCCAGTACCATGGACACCCGCATCTGTACGCCCCGCACAAACAATTTCAACCGGGTGATTACAAATACGCGAAAGCGCGGTTTCTACTTCTTGTTGTACACTATTAACGTGTGATTGACGCTGCCAACCACTGTATCGGGCGCCGTTGTATTCAACTCCAAGTGCTACTCGCATAATGACTGCTTTACCTACTGTGCTAAAGGACGGGCATTTTATGCTATATGCCAATCTAATAAAAGTAACTCACTACAAATAAGCACCTCGAGACTTATTTATACTGGTAAGACTAAATAAGAAAGGGATATAAACTTACGTTTATATCCCTTTCTTAAAATTAAAATAGTATTAAACTATTTTAGCTTTTAAACCCAGCGCTTCTTCTTGCACCTCTTCAGGACCATTGGCAATAACCTCTTCAATAGCATCTAGCGCTGAGTCCATATCACCTATTTCAATGTAAGCACGGGCTAAGTCGAGTTTAGCTGAAAAACCACCACTTTCTAAATCAACATCTGTTGGGTTATCGCCCGCTAATAAAGCGTCAAACTCACTCAAACCAACATCCATATTTACATCATCGTAAGGTTCATGATCTAAACTTGCATCGTCACTTTGTTCAAGCAATGAATCAATATCTACAAAATCATCTTTGAGCTCGTCACTGTTGTTAGGTGCAGTTATTTCTTCATCTACTTGCTCCGCCAAGCCCATATCATCAGTTGCAGAGAATGCTTCAAGTTCCGCAAGATCTTCACTAAGCAGTGCATTAAAATCAACGTCGAAATCACTGCTCTCATCAATATCTAACGGCTCTGGTTCAGCCAACTCACTTAATAACGCATCAAAATCTGTTTGCGTAAGATCAGCCATAAAGTCATCATCAAGCTGGTCGTCTGATAGATCATTTTGTTGTGCATCTAAGTTACTATCAAGCGCTGGCGGTTGCTCAAACGGCTCGTCAAGTTCGACGGCCAAATCATCTTCATCATCTGTTACTTGCTCAGCACTGTGATTTTCATTATCTAACAGTGTCTCATCTGCAGCGTCCGTCTCAGCTTCTTTAACATCGTCATTAGTCGTGAGAGTATCGTTAAGCTGCGGCTCTTCACTTAATGGTTCATCTTCAGCAAGTAACTCATCTTCGATTAATAACTCATCGTCAAAATCTTGTTCTAAACTATCTAAGTCTTGCCCTGTCGCCATTGCATCAGCCAAATCTTGCTCTGCTTGACTAAGTTGCAGCTCAGGCGAATCGGCATTAGCTTCATCATCGCGTGCCTCGTTATCCTCAGCTTCTTCATCATCAAGTTCAAGTTCTGGATAGTCATCAAGCTCTACACTCGGCGTCACAGCATCTGCGCTCAGCGGCTCATCTTCTAATGCTAGATCAAATTCATCATCAAGTTCTTCATCTGCAAGGGGGTCATCCCCCAAGTCAATTTCAACTTCCTCAATTTCATCGTCAAGTTCATCAACATCAGACCATTGTGGTGGTTCAACGTAATCATCTTCTTGCTGTAATTCATTAAGTAAATCATCAACACTTTTGAGTGAAGGATCGTCATACTCATCTAATAGATCGTCTTCGTCGAGCAAATCGTCACTTGATTCTTCACTTGTTTGTGAGAATAAATCATCATCTGTACTTGTAGGTTCTGATCCAGCGTCTGATTCATCAACTAGACTTGAAGCTATCGATTCAGCTTCTTCAATATCAAGTTCATCTTCTACATTCGATAATTCTTCCATCGAGTCAGAAAGTGCTTCATCAAGCTGCGTGTTATGCGCTTCATCCGTTAAACTTTCAATATCACCTAACTCATCCTCTGTTTCGGTAGGATCTATGCCGAGTTCAGGCTCAGATTTAGCATCTGTCGGCTGATCTAATAAACTATCAATATCACCAAAATCAAATTCATCATCTTCTTCAGCTGGCTCTGGCTTAACGTCTTCAGCAGCAGTTTCATCAAGCAGACTGTCGATATCATCTATATCCAGTTCATCATCTTCTACAGCTGGCTCTGTCTTAACGTCTTCAGCAGCAGTTTCATCAAGCAGACTGTCGATATCATCTACATCCAGTTCGTCATCTTCTACAACTGCCTCTGGCTTAACGACTTCAGCAGCAGTTTCATCAAGCAGACTGTCGATATCATCTATATCAAGTTCATCATCTTCTACAGCTGGCTCTGTCTTAACGTCTTCAGCAGCAGTTTCATCAAGCAGACTGTCGATATCATCTACATCCAGTTCGTCATCTTCTACAACTGGCTCTGGCTTAACGACTTCAGCAGCAGTTTCATCAAGTAGACTGTCGATATCATCTATATCCAGTTCATCATCTTCTACAGCTGGCTCTGGCTTAACGTCTTCAGCAGCAGTTTCATCAAGCAGACTGTCGATATCATCTACATCCAGTTCATCATCTTCTACAGCTGGCTCTGGCTTAACGTCTTCAGCAGCAGTTTCATCAAGCAGACTGTCGATATCATCTATATCAAGTTCATCATCTTCTACAGCTGGCTCTGGCTTAACGTCTTCAGCAGCAGTCTCATCAATCAGACTATCGATATCGTCTAAATCAAATTCATCGTCTTCTTCAACTGGCTCTGGCTTAACGTCTTCAGCAGCAGTTTCATCAAGTAGACTGTCGATATCATCTAAATCAAATTCATCGTCTTCTTCAACTGGCTCTGGCTTAACGTCTTCAGCAGCAGTCTCATCAATCAGACTATCGATATCATCTAAATCAAATTCATCGTCTTCTTCAACTGGCTCTGGCTTAACGTCTTCAGCAGCAGTCTCATCAATCAGACTATCGATATCATCTAAATCAAATTCATCGTCTTCTTCAACTAATTCAGGCTCAGCTTTGCTAGTGTCACTCGCTGCTTCATCAATCAGACCATCAATGTCGTCTAAATCAAATTCATCGTCTTCTGAGGCAAGTTCAGGCTCTGCGGGTTTATTACTGCTTTGCTCATCAATCAATGCATCAATATCAAAATCATCATCGGCCAATTCTTCACTCAATGCTGCTAAATCATCATCTGAATCAAGCGAGTCATCGGCTTCAGCCGTTGCAGGCTGTTCAACGTCATTGGCAAATAAGTCGTCTAGATCAGCAGCACTTAAGATATCACCGTCGTCAGCATCAGCTTTCATATCTAAGTCGATATCATCGCCTAAACTATCATCATCTGCTTTGTCAAAATCTTGCTGCATGAAAATATCGAGCTCATCATCTTGCTCTTTATGTTCATCATCGAAGACGATGTCATCACTCAGTAGACCATTTAGTTCATCTTGATTTAATAAACTGTCGCCATCTTCAAATTCATCATCGATATTATCATCAAAAATAATGTCATCGTCGTCCGGTAAAATATCCTTGTCATCATCGTCCAACTGCACACTTAAGTCATCAATATCACCAGGAACTGGATCTGGAATAATTGGATCAAGTGAAGGGCCTAAGTCGATATCTTCATCGGCGGTATAACTTGGGCTTTGTGGTAAAAACTCATCATCATCAACATCTTCATCTTGTTTGTTATTACGCTTACGCAAAAACATCACGATTGCAAAGATGACCAACAATGCCGGTATGGTCATTAACAGAATGAGAACTAGCGGATTGGCTAATAGTCCAGCAAAATCAAATTCGCTAGTCTCTTCGAGCTTTTTTGCATTTTGTTGCTCTATAATTTCGTTTTGTTTGGTTATTAATTCTTTCAGTTGTCGTTGAATTTCGCTGTCTTGACCAAGCTGTTCACGAATGTTTTCAAGTTCTTTAGAAACACCTGTAAGCTGTTGCTTTAATTTGTTATTTTCAACTAATATTTCTTCAACATTATTCACAGATGATTTGAACTGTTTTTGTAGCTCAACCAGTTGCGTGCCTTGCTGCGTTTTTATGCTGTTGATTTCTTGTTTTAATTCTTGCTTTGCCTCATCAACACCCACTTTACGCGCTTGGGTGACTTTCTTTTGTGATGCGTTGATCTCACTTTTCGTTAACGTGCCGTTTTTCTTTTTTTCCCACAATTCATCATCTTGCTCAGAGCGCTGCTTAGCAAGTTCAGGGCTTACACCTTGAATTTCAGTTAAGGTTGGGATTTTTAGATACGCGCCATCGCGCATATGATTAAGGTTTTGATCTAAAAAAGATTGAGGATTTTTTTCATACAAAGCCTGCATAACTTGATAAATACTGACCGAGTTATCTGGTCGTATTTTTGCTGCAATACGCCATAATGTATCAGTTGGCTTTATTGGCCCAATTGAACGCCCTTGAACGCCATAATCGACACCCTTAGGCCCTTTTAATTGAGCTCCGTCTTGGGAGTATATCGGTGTTACCACCAATGCAGACGCTAATAAGAAGAGTGAAGCTAAACCGCGCATGCTGATCCTTTAATGTTTAAATGTTAACGCAGCACCTTGTAATTAGGCGCTTAAACATTGATTATTTCTTACAGAAATAACTTACATAAATAGTTAATTGAGTTTTTCTTGCAAGCTCTATTCCAGTTGCTGACTATAAACCAGTTGCGTCCTAATATCCATCGCAACACTTTGATACGTAATAGCTTAAACTTTATCAGCTGAAAGAGTTTGTTTTCGTTAAGATTAAGTTTATACGCTTTTAGCGGCTATGCGGCAATTATTTGGCAGCTAAAAAAGAAAAAAGCGGCAAAAAGCCGCTTTTTTACTTATAAATTAAAGGTAGTTAGCTATTAGCTCTTCAGCTATTTGCACACTATTGGTTGCAGCACCTTTGCGGGTGTTATCGCTCACAACCCACATATTTAAGCCATGGGGATGAGAAATATCTTGGCGTAAACGACCCACATACACAGTATCGTTACCACTGGCATCAGAAACCGGTGTAGGGTAATCGCCTTCATCATCAATTAATTCAAGGCCAGGTGCATCGTTAAGTAATTGCTTAACGTGTTCAAAGTCATACGGCATTCTGGTTTCGATATTAATCGCTTCAGAGTGACCAAAAAAGACCGGCACACGAACACATGTAGGATTAACAGCGATTGTTGTGTCACCTAAAATTTTATGAGTTTCGTTAACCATTTTCATTTCTTCGCGAGTGTAGCCATTATCTTCAAAAGCATCTATTTGCGGAATAACATTAAACGCCATTTGCTTTGGAAATAGTTCGCTATCGATTGGACGAGCATTCATTAAGTTAGCCGTTTGTTTAGCTAGCTCATCAACGGCTTGCTTGCCCGCACCAGAGACTGCTTGATACGTTGACACATTGATACGATCAATCCCATACGCATCATAAATTGGTTTTAACGCCACCATCATTTGAATGGTTGAGCAATTTGGATTGGCAATAATATTGCGGTTTCTAAAATCAGCAAGGCTTGCAGCGTTAACCTCAGGCACCACTAATGGCACTTCAAAATCGTTTCGAAAATGTGAGGTGTTATCAATTACGATACAACCCGCATCAGCTGCAATAGGCGCGTATTGCTCTGATACACTGCCACCGGCTGAAAACAAGCCAATATGGGCTTGGCTAAAATCAAATCCTGCAACGTCTTGTACTTCGATGGTTTCACCACGAAATTTAATATCTTCACCCGCACTTCGGCTACTTGCCAATAAAAATAATTGATCAACTGGAAATTTACGATCTTCTAACGTTTCAATAATTTGGCGGCCAACAAGGCCTGTTGCGCCAAGTACGACAACATTATATTTTTGTGACATGTGTATTCCTCGTTTAACAACCGCCCTTATGGCCGCTGTTTAAAATTAGATTATTCGGTTACGAAACCAAGCCCTGATAGCAGTGCTTTATTATGTTTCGCGCCAGTGATGTTTACAGTGCTAAATTCACGACGGATCGGGTAGTTTTTGCGTAAACTATCAAAGCCGTCTGTTGCTAAATTACGGCGTA
Organism: Pseudoalteromonas sp. KG3; assembly: GCF_030436385.1. NCBI lineage: Bacteria > Pseudomonadati > Pseudomonadota > Gammaproteobacteria > Alteromonadales > Pseudoalteromonadaceae > Pseudoalteromonas > Pseudoalteromonas sp. KG3. Next base: position 3,740,247 of record NZ_CP098523.1, on the reverse strand, counting down.
AAATACCATCATCACGACGCACATCATAAACAAGATGGAGCAATTGCCCCAAGTCAGCAACACTGAAGGTTTCTTGTAAAGTGACGTGGGTAATGGCAGGTACTGGTAAAAAATCAGCTAACGTTTTATCTGCTTGTACGTCTTTAAGCTCACACAGTTTTTGATAGAGCATTTGCGTGCCGCGAGCTTTACCCTCAAGGGTATGCCCAGCAATATGCACACTGGCAAAACGCACATAATCGAGTAGTTCAGTCAGGATGTTCGGCTCGTTTTCCCATACATCTAGCACTAAATCTAATTGAGCGCCGTTCTGCATCACTTCTAACAACCCCTGATTATCAATGACATCGCCACGACTGGCATTGATCACGATAGTGCCTGACTTAAGTGCAGCTAGACGAGCTTTATCCATTAAATGTAACGTTTTGTGCTTGCCAGTAGTGACCAGTGGCACATGAAAAGTAACTATATCTGCTTTAGCGAGTAACTCATCTATATCAATATGCTCTGCTAGTTGCCCAGCTTCATGCTTGGGTGGGTCACACAGCAGCACGGTTACGTCAAGTGCTGCGAGTTTTTCTCGTAAACAACTGCCTATACTACCAACACCGACAATCCCGATGGTTTTACCCTGCACACTAATGGCATTTTCTTGGCTCAGTGCAAACAAGCTACTGATCACGTACTCAGCAACCGCAACAGCATTACAACCTGGAGCACTGGAGAAAGTGATACCGCGTTGATTAAGTAAATCCGTGTCAATGTGGTCGATGCCAATGGTCGCCGTACCGACGAACTGTAATTTATTTGCGTGGCTTAACAGTGCCTCGCTCACTTGCGTGACTGAACGCGTTAATAATACATCAACATCTATTAGCTGTTCACTTTGCAATGTACGACCGTCAAAACGCGTTACTTCACCAAAATCAGCAAAGTATTGCTCAACGAGTGGCATGTTTTGATCCGCAAGAATTTTCATTAACAAGTCCAGTTGGCACGAAGAGCCGCTATTGTAACGAACATAGGCCAGTTTTGAAAACGAAAAAGCCGAGCAAGTTGCTCGGCTTCTAAACTAATTAGCTTGAACCAAATTAGCCTTTATATTTACTCATTACTAATGTGGCGTTAGTGCCACCAAAACCAAAGCTGTTAGACATAACAGTATTTAGCTCAACGTCTTTACGCTCAGTGATGATGTTTAAGCCTGCAGCTTGCTCATCTAACTCATCAATATTAATTGAAGGCGCAACAAAGTTGTGCTCTAACATAAGTAACGAGAAAATAGCTTCATGAACACCAGCCGCACCAAGTGCATGGCCTGTCATTGCTTTTGTTGCGCTGATCATTGGTGACTTACCACCAAATACTTCTTGAATCGCGCCAAGCTCTTTAACATCACCAACCGGTGTAGATGTGCCATGAGTATTTAAGTAATCAATGCTGTCAATGCCTTGCATTGCTTGACGCATACAACGTGCAGCACCTTCGCCAGAAGGAGCAACCATGTCATAACCATCAGAAGTCGCGCCGTAGCCAACTATTTCAGCATAAATGTGCGCACCACGTGCAAGGGCATGCTCAAGTTCTTCAACCACTACAATACCGCCACCGCCTGAGATAACAAAACCATCGCGGTTAGCATCGTAAGTACGAGATGCTTTTTCTGGCGTTTCATTGTACTTAGTAGAAAGTGCACCCATGGCGTCAAATTCCATTGCTAAAGTCCAATGTAGCTCTTCACCACCACCGGCAAAAACAACGTCTTGTTTACCTAATTGGATTTGTTCTACTGCGTTGCCAATACAGTGTGCAGAGGTTGCACAGGCTGAACTGATTGAATAGTTAACGCCTTTAATTTTAAACGGTGTTGCTAAACACGCAGACGTTGTGCTGGCCATAGTACGTGGCACCATATAAGGACCAACACGTTTTACGCCTTTTTCACGTAAAATGTCAGCGGCTTCTACTTGCCATTTAGATGAACCACCACCGGAACCCACAATGATCCCCGTACGCTCATTTGATACTTGCTCATCAGACAACCCTGAATCTGCGATAGCTTCAGCCATAGAGATATATGAATAAGCTGCGGCATCGCCCATAAAGCGCATTGCTTTACGATCAACAAACTCTTTAACGTCAATATCAATTTTGCCCGATACGTTACTACGTAACTTATATTCAGCAAATTCTGGGTTAAAAGCGATACCACTCTTACCAGTTTTTAACGATTCTAATACTTCTTCTTTGTTGTTACCGATGCTTGATACAACACCGATGCCCGTAATAACGGCTCTTCTCATGGGTAATTACCTTAGCTTGATACTAAATTGTATTCTATTTTACGCTGAAACTTACGACAAAGTGGTCAGCTTTCTAGCGTACACTTGTACTCTGAACCTCTAGCTTATAAATAACGCCAGACTATTTCAAAGAAAACACGTAAAATAATGAAAAAAAGTACTCATTTATTGCATGCCATGATCAAAAACGCTGAAATCCACTTTAATAACTTAGGTACACCCGTCGCAGACAATTTTAACGATGTCTATTTTTCAAACGATGATGGCCTGTCTGAGTCCGATTATGTCTTTTATCAACAAAATAATATGCCGTATCGGTTACAAAATCATGACCAAACTCATTTTGTTATTGCAGAAACAGGTTTTGGTACTGGACTTAATTTTTTAAATACCTGGCAGCAATTTAAAAATCATTTAACCAATAGGCAGCATCCTAATCGAGAAGTTCACAATTTAGAACAACAAAACGTGAAACGCTTACATTTTATTTCCTTTGAAAAGTACCCGATTAAAGCGACAGAGCTAAAAAAAGCCTTGCAAGTGTGGCCAACTTTAGCCCCTTTAACTGACCAGTTATTAAAAAAATATCCGATAAACCTCGCTGGCTGCCATCGTCTTGAATTTGATAATGGCCAGATTATTCTCGATTTACATTTTGGTGATGTACAAGAATCGATTGCAACAATGAGTAGCCCTGCGCAGGGGCTTATCGATGCGTGGTATCTTGATGGTTTTGCACCGAGTAAAAACCCCGAAATGTGGCAACAATCACTATTTAACGCAATGGTGAATCTTTCTCGCACTAGTGCAACCTTTGCCACCTTCACAGCAGCAGGTTTTGTCCGCAGAGGGCTTGCAGAGGCCGGATTTACAGTACAAAAAGTAAAAGGCCACGGTAATAAAAGAGAAATGCTAACTGGTTATTTAACACAAGCTAATGATGCACACTCTACGCCAGCTTACTTTGCTCATCAGCCAAGTGCATTAAGCAATGTCGCGGTTATTGGCGGGGGAATTGCCAGTAGCGCGGTTATATATAGCTTAGCCAAGCGCGGTATCGGCGCTCAGTTATTTTGCCAAGACTCGCAACTTGCAATGGGCGCATCACATAATGTGCAGGGCGCAGTTTACCCACACTTACAAGCCAAGAATTCACCGCACAGTGAACTATTTGCACATAGCTTTTTATATGCAAAGCGACTTTATCAGCAACTTACTGAGAATGGCTTTCACTATGATCACCAATGGTGTGGGGTCCTGCAGCATGCAGTAAAACAACCCCTGGCCGAACGTCATCAAAATATTGAAAACAAACAGCTGTGGCCAACTGAGCTCATGCACAGCGTAACGCCAGAGCAAGGTGATGAAATTGCCGGTGTATGCACAGGCTATTCTGGTGTGTACTTTCCACTGGGTGGTTGGGTAAATCCCCCTCAATTAGTGAATGCGCTGTTTCAACAAGCTCAAGCGCTTACTGCTATTCAGAGCCATTTTAATTGTGACATCGAAGCACTAGAGAAAACCTCACAAGGTTGGTTACTAAAAAGTCACGGACAACTATTTGGCCCATTTAGTGATGTTATTATTTGCGCGGGTGAGCACAGCGATCGCTTTGCACAAACTCAGTCTTTGCCGATTGTTGGCGTGCGTGGTCAAGTGTCTCATGTGCAAGCAAGCGCAGCATCACGCCAGCTAAAAACAGTGTTATGCCATAAAGGTTATTTTACTCCCGCATACTTAGACCACCATTGCATGGGCGCAACGTTCGAGAAAAATTCAAAAAGCAGAGCGGTCACCGAGCAAGACAACCAAACTAACCGAGAGCAACTACTGAACTTTTATGGGCAAACCGAGTTTGCAACTAGCTTAGGAAAAGTCACTGCAGCCAAAGCCGCGGTACGGTGCAGTTTTATTGATCATCTGCCAATGGCGGGGGAATGGGCGCAGCAAAGTGATTATATACAAGCATTTGCCAATTTACGTTTGGGTAAACGTTACCAATATCAAGCCTTACAAAAACCGCAGCAAGGTTTGCACCTTTTAACCGGGTTTGGTGCTCGCGGCTTATGCAGCGCGCCTTTGTGTGCGGAACATTTAATTGCTGCACTTAACGATGAACCACTGCCATTAAGTGAGCGAGTAAGCCAAGCAATCCACCCTGCTCGTTTTATTGTTCGCGATTTAATCCGTAATAAAATTTAACTTAACAAACATAGCGTGTCGGAACTCAAAAAATAATAACAGCTTGACGACGAAGTGGCTTGAATACGTATGCATAAAACAAACTGTTGAGCTTATAACAAAAGCGTCGTAGTTTATTATTAACACAATAATAACAACACGGCCTTTATGCGCTATTTACTCTATATATTGATATTCTTCGGCAGTCACTATTGCAACGCCGCCGCAATCAAATTACAAAGTTATTCTGGTGATACTTCGTTACCGCACAAGCTATTACTAACCGCATTAGCAAGGCAAAACCTTACCTATATCCATCCTTATGAAAGTGATAAAGACATTTCAAATGCGCGTATTTTAAATGATGTAAAAAATGGTCAGTTAGATGTGATGTGGAGTATGACCTCCCAACAACTTGAGCAAGACTATCAAGCTATTTATATTCCGCTATTTAGAGGCTTGCTTGGCATGCGGGTCGCCATTGTCACCCAGCAAAATCGCGATATATTTAAACATGTAACCCAACTTTCTGAACTTAAAGAATTTTCTGCCGGACAAGGGAAAACTTGGCCCGATACACAAATTTTAAAAGCCAATGGTTTAGAGGTACTTACCACGCTTAAATACCCTAACCTTTTCCCTATGCTTGAAGGTAATCGTTTTGACTACTTTCCTCGTGGTGTCAACGAACCATGGGATGAAATAGCCACTCATCAAGAATTAAATCTGACCGTTGACCCCTATATTTTATTAAAGTACACCGCACCGCTATATTTTTTTGTTGCGAAAGATAACCACACTCTCGCTAACCAGCTTAGTAACGCATTACAAGCGATGATTGCCGATGGTACTTTTTCCAGTATGTTTTTTGACGACAGCCAAGTGCAAATGGTACTAGCTAAAGCAAACTTAGCAGCGCGCACAGTGATCCCATTAGAAAATCCTAGTTTGTCATCAGACACGCCGCTATCACAGCCTTCTCTGTGGTTTGATCCACTTAACGAAAGCAGCAACACACCATGAAATCATTACAAAGAAAAATAATCACCGCGCTGAGTATATGTTTACTTGTTACTTTTAGTTTTGTAATTGGGGCTAATTACATGTTGCTAAAGAATGATGAAACACAGCAATGGCACAACAATATTGATGCGATAAAACAGCAATTAACGGTTATTTTAGCTGAGCCGGTATTTTCCTATGATAAACCCCTGATAGCACAAATATTGCACGCTTTTGCCAAAAACTCAGATATTCAACAGCTCACTGTTATTGATCATCGAGGTATTGAACTCGGACGACTCGATAAACCCAGTACTGCAACGGAGCAATTGCTCAAACAACACATCGCACTGACATTTTCAGAGCAACAAATTGGCACGATTCATATTAGCTTTAGCCAAGATCAATTAAATAACAGCATCAACAAAGCATTAAGTACCATGGTTATCACTCTTGCCATTTCATTTGCTTTGTTAGGCATTATTATTCTTAGCGTATGCCGCATACTGATCATTAAACCGATTGTCAGCGTTAATCAATTGGTGGATGAACTTGCCCGTGGCTCTGGCGATTTAACTCAACGTATCAACTATCAATCAAGTGACGAAATAGGACATTTAGTCGCAGGGTTTAATCGCTTTATTAATGAGGTTCAACAGATCATCGCCAGTCTTGGCCAAACAGCCACTGAGCTTGAAGTGATTGCCGCAGCAGTCAACGAAGCAACAGTGCGATCTAAACATGAAGCCGAGCAAGAATACCAATTAACCGATGCCGCTACCTTGTCACTCAGCCAATTAACATCTGCCACCAAGGAGATTGCACTTGGCGCGACGCAAACAGCAGAGCAAACAGTACAAGTACAAGGACTCTGCCAAGACGGTGAGCTATCGATGGGTAATAACAGCAGCTTGATAAGCGATCTTGAAAATCAATTAGATCATACTTCAACAGTGGTAGAGCAACTTGATAGTCGCAGCAGCGAGATAAGCCAAGTACTTGATGTAATTAAAAGTATAGCCGAACAAACTAACTTACTGGCGCTTAACGCTGCCATTGAAGCCGCTCGGGCGGGAGAGTCTGGTCGTGGCTTTGCTGTGGTGGCTGATGAAGTTCGCGCACTTGCAAGCAAAACCTATCATTCCACATCTGAAATCGAAAACATTATTACTGCACTGCAAACCAACGCCAGTGAATGTGTTGCTGCTACACAAAAAAGTAAACATGTAAGTAATCAAGTGACGACTGCAAACCAACAAAGCCAGCGCATTTTTCATAACATTGCGCAGCAAGTTGATGAAATTAATCTGATGAATGAACGCATTGCGGCAAGCTCAGAAGAGCAAACGTTTGTTACACAAGGAATATTAGTCACTATGGAAAAAATCAATCATGGCGCAAAATCGCTTGCCCAAGAAGCTGAGCACCTCGACGATACGATAAAGCAACTCAATGATCTTGAACAAGGGATTGTCGCAAAACTGGGGTTATTTAAATACTAAATTTCATAATGGCATTTAAAATGAAACTGATATCACTTGTTAGTTCGAGCACTTAATAACACTGGCACGTTAACTATCGACATTGTTATTGCCGATAGTTAACTTTAAAGATCACTAAAATTGATACTGTAAACCAAGAGTCCATTCGTTTACGTCATTCTCACTCAATTGGTAATGAGTGTAATTTAGTGTAATGGCTGTACTTTCGATGAGTGAGTAAGCTAATTGCGCGCCAAAATATGGCCGAGTATTGCTCTCATAGTGCTCAGATATTGGCTGCGAATTTAGTTGACTGTTGATTGTATAATGGTACCTAAATGCGCCCACATATACTTTGCTTTTCAACTGAGTAAATAGCGGCAGCACATATCCCAGTTGTACTGCTGGTCCTTGTGACAAGATAGGTGCGGTAGTTGCCAAGTCTGCTTGTGCAGTTGCAGGGTCAAGCGTTTCACCAATAAACGTATTCTGAGCCTCACCTAAATTGATATAACGCACTCCAAACTGCCAATTCGTTGGCAAAGTATAATATGCGCCAATAGACCAGCTAACATCACTATCGTCATACTCACTGCGCACTAATTCATCTTGCTCCTTATAGCTGATAGCGCCCGCAACGGCGGCTTTCCCAAGTGTGCCATCAACAGACCAGTTACTTGCATATACAGGCGGGTTAATGATACTAACCGTTGCAAGTAATGCCCAAGGCGCAAGTTTTGGCTGACGACGAAGGAGCACGGCGCCAATTATAAGCAACACAATCCCCCCACCTAAACTCCCAGAAGAGCTATTTTCAATTATAGTGGCTTGATAAGCTTTAACAGTCACTTTCACCTCACCTTTAGCGGTTGCCCCTTTACTATCTGAAACTGTATATTCAACGAGGTCAATACCTTCAAAACCTGCTTTTGGCTGATAGCTCAATGTACTATCGGCGTTGATAGTCACCGAACCTTGTACAGCCGTTGCATTTGTAACAGTTAATAGGTCGCCATCTATATCACTATCGTTACTTAAAACATCAATAACTATTTGTGTGCGATCATTGGTTGCCGCTGTATCAGCTGCCGTTGTGGGTGCACTGTTGACAATAATGCTCACCTTCGCATTATCAAATGCGGTGCCGCCTTGGCCATCGGAGATACTGTAAGTGAGCGTATCTGTACCAATAAAGTCAGCAGGTGCGCGGTAACGTATTTGGTTATCAACAATACTTATCTGGCCAAAGTCCGCTATGGCACCCGTTAATATGAGTGTATCACCATCCGCATCAGTGTCATTACTAAGTACATCAAACATCATTTGCTCACCAACCGCGATGGTGATTGAGTCAGGCTGAGTGATTGGCTGTGTATTTTCGCCCATTAATACTGCAACACCGCCAGGATCAAGAATTTGCCCATTTTGAATTCCGTCTGCATCATTATCGCCACCATCGGTGATTAGTAATTGCACACACCAGTCTCCTTCTTTTAAGCCAACTTGCCACTGTGTACTTCCCGGTGCAGGGCAGTAACCACGTTCGCCATGGGCAGAATAGACCTGATCGCCATTGTCAGTATTAAAGTTTATCCATTCACCATTAATAAACTTACGATATACAGCCATTGCAGGGATTGGCATCCGTTGTGGGAATACGATTCGATAGCTATCTCCTATACGTTCAAGCTCAGATACAACAAAACTGAAATACCCACCTGTATTTATCATTGCGAGATCTTCAGGAAGCTGATCGGCAAATATTTGCATTGCTGCAGTAATATTTTCGGTCTGGGTAAAGGTTTTTCTTAAACATGCTCCAGTTTCACCTTCCACAAGGAATTGCGATGTTTCAGCTATTTGCTCAGGCATCACATTACATGCGCTAATTGCGTCTAAATGATCAACTAAGCCATTATTATCAATAATCTTGATAGCCTTCAAAATTATCAGGCAATAAGTCATTGTCTGTATCTGTGTTAGTCAACTCAGGCAATCCAGCCACAACTTCAAAGTAGACCGTAACTGTAGTTGCCAGACTTTGCGAAGCATCATCGGTTGCTGTCACTTGCACTGTGTAGACGCCAATATCGAGATCTTTCGCTGAGAAAGTAAACTCATGCTCAGAACTTGCTTGTTTGATAATTCGCTCATCATCAGCAAGCCAGCTGATTGATGTGCTATCGTCAGGATTGTTATCGGATACCATAGCTGTAATTGTAACCAAGTCATCATTAGCGAGTACAAAGGGCCTTTGCTCACTACCTTGACTGATCATGACACTAACATTAGGCGCTATATTCGCCTCAGATATGGTGATGGTATTAGAAGATTGACCTCCTAAATTAAGGCTTTCATCTAATGTAATTATAAGGGTTTCATCTGCCTCAACGACGTTATCAGCAAACACGGTGAAATTAATGTCTGCCATCACACCCGATTCAATGACAACTTCACCGCTAACTAAGTCATGGTCGTCTGCATCAGCACTGCCAGAAATGGTATAAGGCACCACCATTGGATAATCCAATGCCGGCCCATTTAAGTAAACATGGGTTGTATAGTTTTGTTGCTCCGCCACAATTCTATTTTTAGCTAAAGACACTTGCGGGTTAACCCTAACCTGCTGACTCGCAATCGCTACTCGACCATTACTATCAACCGCTTGCCAATATACTTGATGGATACCAGGTGCGAAGATGACCTTATTATCGAGCACAGATACCGCAAGTGGATTACCTTGGCTATCAATGGCCATCGCAGTGCCTAGATCAACTCGGGTAAATAAGCCGGTTGCATTAACTAAAATATCTGCAGGGGCTGTAATACTAGGTGCATTTTCGGCCCCATCAGTGATTGTTACAATTGCAGTGCCAGTACTTAGTGCTTGCTCAGGATCTGTGATTATATACTCAATTGTTACACTACCTTGAATGCTGGCCGACAGCTCATACTGTAACTGTTGCTCAACAATACTTAGCGTTCCGACCGATGCCTTAGCGCCAACAATCGTAATAGCATGACCATCAACATCACTATCATTTGCTAACACATCAAGCATATACCGACCACTTTGCTGATAAGGCAGGCTAAAGCTATCAGGCTCCGCAACAGGGGTATCATTGATTGAGCGAATAGTAATTGCTGCGGTGGCGATAGCTGACCTTGCTTCACCATCCGTAACTAAATAACTAAAACTATCATTGCCATGATAATCAGCTTGCGGCTGATAGCTAAACACTTGGCCCTGTAGCATTAAACTACCAAATTGTGGTTGCGTTACCACTTCAATCACTAAATTATCATTGTCGCTATCACTAACATCTGCGCTAATACTGATATTCGTGTCTTCATCAATAGTAAGCTGCATATCATTAGCAACAGGGGGGGCATTGACATAAGTAACATCAATACTAAATGGGCTAAGTGTATTACTGAGATCTCCGTCTGTTACGGTGATCAAAATATTACTGTGGATACCAACATCAGTGCGACTTGGCACCCCGGTTAGTAAACCCGTTGCGCTATTAAACGTGGCCCAATTTGGTTTATTAACAATGGTAAACATGAGGTTTGAATTATCAATATCTGACACCGTTGGCATAAAGCTGTAGCTCACATCTTGAGCAACTGTAAGCGTTGGTGTACCACTGATCATCGGTGCATCATTAACATTTACCACGGTGAGTGTGAATGGCGTTAAACTTTGCGTTGCAACTCCATCACTCACTGATAAGGTAATATCAGTGTAACTACCAACATCTGCATTACTAGGCACACCTAAAAGCTGCCCAGTTGTTGTATCAAATGCTAACCACTGCGGTTGATTTTCAATACTAAAACTAAGATTGTCGCCATCGTTATCAGTGGCCGTTGGAATAAAGCTATACTGCGAATTTTCATTGACTGCGCCACTAGGCACACCTGTTATAGTCGGTATGTCATTAACACTGTTGATAGGTTGTCACAGCACCAGCAGCACTGCGCCATAAAGCTGAGGTTTCACGCAACTTTGGCGTCACGCCCCACAATAAATAAAGTACAAACCCCGCCACGACAATTTTCATCAATTCAAGTGGAATACGTGTCACAATAGCCGACGCAGCAAACGCACCAATAATCCCACCAAGTGAAAAGTATACAAACATACTTTTATCAAGGTGCTTAAAAGTCAGCATAAACCTGTTGGCATTTGAACCCAACTGCACTAACCCATGCACCGGAATAACAATACTCATAGGTAATAACGACGCCATCACCACCAACAACATCAACCCGCCACCAGCACCAAAAGCCGCAGAAATCATCGACGTAACAGCCGACAAAATAATAAGCCCAATCACGCTGAGCGGCGTTAATAAATCACCAGCTAAAAATTCCATCTAAGACCACTTGGCAAGTAAAACAGAATAATGACGTTAGCATGATTAAAAACAACAAGCGAGTAGCCAAAGCAGCAGTAAAATGAAACGCTTATTACAACAAAGAGCAACAGGCCACCAGCTATTCAAACAATAAAACACCTCGCTATAAGCATAAAAAAACCCGCGACTTGATTGCTCAAGTTGCGGGTTTTTTAGGGTTTTTAAACAAACGAATTTAAAAACCTATATTGGTGGAGCTGGGGGGATTTGAACCCCCGTCCGAAAAGCCTCGACCGTCGGTACTACATGTTTAGTATCGTCATTTAATTAACCTTTAAGTCCCGGACGAACACGGTAAATAAAGGCGAGGCCGCTTAGTTTTAACGCTTCAACCCCGGCCAGGGTTTCCGTCGCGATCAGGTGTTAGGGTGACACTCCAAAATCCAGTCCACAAGAATACATGGAAGGAGCGCTAGCTAGCCTAAGCTGCTAGAGAGTAGTTATCGTCGTTTGCGATTACTTTAAATTGCGGCTTTTTAACGAGGCAAACCGCACCTCGACATGCACCTTGGGCTTCATGAATTCCGTCGAATCCTAATCAGCCCCTGAATTAGTAAACTCATTCAGAGCGTGCAAGCAGTATAACTGAGTAACACGCTGATACTCAAGGGTCTTCGTTAGTTTATTTTGTTTTTCTGTTTAACCGTACAATTATCAATCAAACAAATGTTAATTAAAAACAACACAGGTAGAAGCATTTACTTAACATACGCTGAAAGTTATGTTCAAATAGCTGCTGTTTTGAAAATACCGAATTTAGTATTAGCTAAACAACAACCAATAAGAAAATAATAAGAACAGGCATATTACATAGGAAGTCTATAAATGTCGTTGTTTATACATGACTCTAAAACGGGTTTTGTATCACTATTTGAGCACCCTAAAAATAGTGGTTACCCTGTGACTAGTTCACAGCTCATTGAATTAATTGAACAGTCACAATTCGCAGAATTTGAAATAGTCAGTGCTAATATTGGCAAACTATTTTCACCCAACAAAAACTATCACGCCGATTCTTTGATCATTGCCCGCGCGCTTGATGCGTCTATACTCATTCACGTTGATGAAAAGAATATGGTCGTAGAAGCCACCTTAACCACTGCAAAAGGTGGAGCGCTGATGTCGATCGAAAAAGCCCGTGAAGTATTGGTTGATGCAGGTGTTTGGCTAGGGATTAGTTGCCGTGCATTGGATAATTTTTTAGGCCAACAATTTGAAACACCCGCTGGTATTGCTTATAAAGCCATTGTTGCTCATGGCCGCAGGCCAAAAGAAGGCAGTGATGCGAAATTTGTTCGTTTATGTTCCACCGCACAAGATCGTGTTCTAAGCCCGCAAGCAAAAGAAGGCGGTAAGGTCGATATGCGAGACTTAGGTGCCATCATCACAGTCAAACCTGGGACTCCTTTAATGCAGCGCATTGCGGCTACCGCTGGCGAAGATGGCTACACAGTGTTTGGTGAAGTACTGCCTGCAATACCGGGAAAAGATTTACCCTTACAACCGTTTGAAGGCACTAAACTCGATCCTGCAAACCCTAATTTATTGATTGCTGATAGTAAAGGTGTGCCCGTTGCCCTGCCCCGAGGCATGCGTGTTGACGATGTATTGTGCTTTGATAATGTTGATATTGGCACCGGCCATGTTAATTTTGATGGTAGTGTGATCATCAGCGGTGATATCAAAGATGGCATGCGCGTGCATGCCAGCGGTGATGTTACTGTGTTAGGTTTTGTTGAATCCGGCGAAATAAACAGCGCCAGTGCCGTTACAGTCATGCTTGGTGCGATTGGTCGAAAACGTGAAAATGATGAGGCGTTCACTTGTACAATCAAAGCTGCCCGTACTATTTCTATCGGCTACGCCCAATATTGCCATATCCAAAGTGAGCAAGACTTATTTATTGAACGCCAAGCGCTGCATTGTAATTTAAGTGCACGTCGGTTAATTCGCGTCGGCAAAGCCAATGATCCGCGCGGTAAAATTATCGGTGGCAATATTTTAGATGCAATGCGAATTGAAACCGGTGAGCTAGGTGCGCCGTCTGGCACTAAAACACGCGTTTCCATCGCACAAAATTGGCATGATTTGCGCCAAAAACAATTACAAATTGCTGACTTTGAAAAACTTTTAGCCACTAAATCAGCGGCATTAAAGCAAGCTCGTAAAAAAGCGGTAAAAATTCCAGTACCAGCAAAGCGGCAGTTGTTTTTAGATAAGATAGGGGCAAGTGAGCAGCAAATTGATATACGTATCGCTAACACTAAACGTAAAAAGTATTTAGTTAAACAAAGGATCGCGCAGCTTTTAGCGACAAGTCGCTTAAAAATTAATGAGCTAATGCATCCTGGTGTGGAGCTTAAAATCGCAAAAGATTCAAAACATTTTTCACGTATTTATCCGCCCCACTCAGTGAAAATGAGCGAAGGTAAAATTACTCAGTCGTTTTAGCGGCTGAGTCTTCGCTGTCATCATTTTGGTCTATTTCTTCAGGCACTTCTTCAGCCAGCGGCCAGCCACCTAGTTGCTGCCAGCGATTAACGATTAAGCAATATAGCTCTGCGGTGCGCTCTGTATCATACAAAGCTGAATGCGCTTGTTTGTTGTCAAATTCAATTCCCGCTGCACGGCATGCCTTTGCCAGTACCGTTTGGCCAAGCGCTAAGCCCGCCAAAGAGGTGGTATCAAAGCTTACAAAAGGATGAAATGGCGTGCGCTTAATATTATTACGTTCGATAGCAGCATTTAAAAACCCGTGATCAAACGCGGCATTATGAGCAACAACCACAGAACGCTGACACCCCGCTGCTTTTTGTGCCTTACGCACTACTTTGCAAATTTCTTTGATCGCTTCTTCTTCTGAAACTGCACCACGTAATGGTGAGAAAGGATCGATACCATTAAAATCGATTGCAGCTTGTTCAATGTTTGCACCCTCAAATGGCTCAACATGAAAGTGCACAGTATGATCAATACTGAGTAAGCCTTCGTCATCCATTTTTAATACTGACACCGCAATTTCTAACAGCGCGTCGGTTGCTTTATTAAAGCCCGCCGTTTCAACGTCAATAACCACCGGGAAAAAGCCACGAAAGCGTTTTGCGAAAAGAGTTTGTTCAGTATTTGCCATAGTATTCTAGGTTTGCCAGTATTAGCTGGTTATTATGACAAAATTGATGCCCTCTCGGCTAGGGGCTTTCAGGACTAATTATTTCATAAATTGTAGGCATATAAATTGCTTTAATTTAAATTAGCGTCACAATTGCAGTTGCTAGACGTGTTTGATGTTTAGCTCGCCAATTAATTGGCTCTGCTTAGTTTGATTAAAGTAAACCCTGTTGGAGAGTTCCGTGGTGAAGTTGTCATTGTTATCTATAAGCCTCACAGCAATTGGTCTATTAACTTATAATGCCAATGCCGCCATGCGTCAGTACACTGCAACAGCGGATAACTCACAATGGCAAATGGTCACAACGACTCGTTTACAATGTCAGTTAAATCATGAAGTTCCCTACTATGGCGAAGCTATTTTTAGTGCCACTGCCAGTAAAAACAAAAACGTGCTATTTAACTTAGATATGGTTGTACGCCCCGATAATTACAGTATTGCAGGCTTAAAAGCCGTACCACCACCTTGGCGGGCGGGTTTGCCTGCACGCGATATTGCCAATATGAAGTTACTCCGCAAGTTTGACGGTGAACTCGGCAATAACACCGCATGGGAAATGTTAACCGAGCTTGAAAAAGGCTATCAACCTACGTTTTATTACCAAGACTGGCAAAATAGTGCCGATAAAATTGCCGTCGGATTATCTAGCATTAACTTTAAACAAGCCTATTGGGCATTTTTACAGTGCCGCGATGCATTATTACCATACAGTTTTGAAGATATCTCGTTCACAGTAATGAACTACCAGCCGAACACCAGTAAGCTAACCAAGTCATCGCAACAACGCTTAGATGAAATTGCCGAATATTTAAAATACGATACCAGTATTGCCGCGATTTCCATTGCATCGTATACAGACAGCTACGGCGGACGTTGGAATAACTTAGAGCTCTCTAAAAAACGTGCATTAGCAATTAAAGAATATATGGTGAGCTTAGGCATTGATGAAAGCAAAGTTGAAACCGAAGGGTTTGGTGAGAAACGCCATATAGCAACTAACGACAATATATTAGGCCGCGATAAAAACCGCCGCTTAGTGATCCAGATAGAAAAAATGTAGCCAGTACTTGCTAGCTACATTTTACCAATATTAAGGGTTAAGTTTAGTAAACTTAGCCTTTTTCTTTAACCAACCATCACCAAACTGAAATACCGCTAAACTCAGTAAGATAATACCAGCCCCTATAAACAATTGCTGATCTACGGCTTCATTATTTAGCCATGCACCTAAACCTAGCGCAAAACTTGGGGTGATCAAGGTCGTCAAAGCGACCGTACTTGCCGGTAATTTTTGTAACACATGAAAATAAGCCAATGCACCCACGAGTGAACCAAATACCCCTAAATAGCCAATTGACCATAACGATTTTGCACTCCACGCACTGCTGTTAAGCTCGCCATCGACCAGCCACCAAGTAATGAAAAATAACGGCGTTACAAATACCAATGCACCGAATGTGGTTGCCATTGGATGAATGGCAATTTTTACTCGCTTGATCATGACGCCACTTAAACTAAAAAAGCACACGGCCATAAATACGTAGGCTAAGCCTTGTATCTGCATTAATGAGCCTTGCATGTGTTTTTCACTTACCAAGAATAACCCCAATAATGCAAACGCTAACGCAATTAGTTTAACAACGCTAAATTTTGGCTCGTTGAGTAGTCGCTGTGCTAATAGACCAGATAAAATAGGCGCTAAGCCAAACATCAAAGAAATAAGCCCTGAAGGGACCGTTTTAGCAGCCATATAACTCAATAACATGCCACCATAAATGCCGATGCTCGAGTAGCCATACAAAAAGCACGCGCGACGATGCCAAGGAACGCGGATATTAGCAATTGCTACAATCAAGGCAGCCAGTACTAAACCTATCGACATACGTAATAACACTGCGAGTGTTGGCGAGACCGACTCACTACTCCAGACAATGCCCAATGGGGTGGTTGACCAAATTAAAACCATTAAAAAATACGATGCTTTCACGCTCACACGCTTATTCCTTTAGCAAGGCGGCGATAACAAAGAGGAAGGAGTACAACACTAACCGCTTTGAAATCGCGGTTAGTAAAAACAACTTAACCGCAGCGCAGCAATGGACGCACAACTGATAGATTCAGCCATGGGCGCATTGTTAGGGCTCGGTTTATGTGTTGCATATAAATAGAATTTTTAATAATAAAGTGAAGTTATAGAAATAGCAGACCTGCACAATAAGTCAACACATTGAATGATTTTTATAGTAAAAACAGCCTTCACTAGCCTAGCTTGTAAATCATAAGTTACATTTATTTTCTTTGATTTATAACAAAACTATTTAAGTTTGTGCCAACTAGTTATATCTTGCCTGCCTCTCACGAAGTTTTAGGGGCAAAAAGTGCTTAAAAATAAAACAATCGGCAGCATGTTAATTGTTGCAGGTACCACTATCGGCGCAGGGATGCTAGCACTACCAATCGCATCTGCTGGGCTGGGTTTTACAACCGCATTAGCGTTAATTATTTCAACATGGGCGTTAATGACTTATACCGCGTTATTAATGCTTGAACTACATCAACATGCTGATCGCGATGCCACGCTAAATACATTAGCAAAATCATGGCTTGGTAAGCGTGGCCAATATTTGGCTAACTTTTCAGTGATGTTTTTATTCTATGCGCTTTGTGCGGCTTATATTGCAGGCGGTGGTGCGCAGCTACAAGAAAAAATAAACACTGGTTTTCACCTCGATATCGCTCCACAAGTCGGCTCTGTCATTTTAGCTATTGTAATTGGCACCGTTGTGACATTAGGCACCAGTAAAGTCGATAAGCTAAATCGGGTGCTATTTAGCATTAAAATTGTAGTATTGGCGAGCTTATTTTATATGTTAACGCCTTATGTTCACGGTCAACACTTACTCGAAATGCCGATTGAACAAGGGCTTATTCTATCCGCTATTCCTGTGGTATTTACCTCATTTGGTTTTCATGGCTCTATTCCATCGATTGTTAAGTATGTGGGCCTTGATATTAAAACATTGCGTCGTGTGATGATCACTGGTGCTGCCCTGCCCTTAGTAATTTATATTTTTTGGCAATTAATTAGCCAAGGTATGATGAGCCAAGCCGAATTACTAACAAGTACTGGCCTACCGGGTTTTGTAGCAAGCATTGCCAATATTGCCAACAACTCAGCGGTCGCCACTGCGGTTAACTTGTTTGCTGATCTAGCACTAGCCACTTCTTTTTTAGGGGTAAGCTTAGGGTTATTTGATTTTTTTGCAGATGCCTTTAAAAAAGGTAATGGCAATAAAGATAGGATCAAAACAGCGCTGATCACTTTTATTCCACCATTAGGGTTTGCACTCTTTTATCCACAAGGCTTTATAATGGCTTTAGGGTACGCAGCTATCGCCTTGGTGATACTGGCTGTATTTTTACCCGTTGCGATGGTTTATAAGCAACGTAACAGCGATAAAAGCGGCTATACAGTGCGAGGTGGCAATATTGGCTTAGCAGTTGCTGCGCTTTGTGGTGTGCTTATTATCGGCGCTCAGGGCCTACAAATGGCCGGCTTTATCCCTGCTATTGGTTAATACCAACCGACTTAAATATTTAACCATTCTAGCGAGCTAAATAAAGCGCTAACTGCGTTATAAATTTTTCCTGTAGAACAAAAAAAGGCACCCAGGTGCCTTTTTTATTGCTCAATGAACGTAATATTATGGGGAGAGTTCAACCCGATCATTGAGCTTTTCAAACAAGCTTGATAACTCACTCTCGGCAATCGGCGCACTGTAATAATAGCCTTGCACGATATAGCAATTATTGTTTTGTAAAAACTCCACTTGCTCTATGGTCTCAACACCTTCTGCAACAACATTTAATTTTAGCTTTTGTGCCATCGCTATAATTGCAGCTGTGATCTCCATGTCATTAGGATCATCAGGAATATCTTTAACAAACGAGCGATCAACTTTTAAAATATCGACAGGGAAACGCTTTAAGTAACTCAATGACGAATAACCGGTCCCAAAGTCATCAATTGAAATTGATACGCCAAGTGCTTTGAGCTGGTGCAACTGCGCTATTGCCGCCTCTACATTGCCCATTAGCATACTTTCAGTCAATTCAAGGTGCAGGCATTTAGCTGGCACTCTGGTTTTCTTAATGATCGATGCTAATAGCGGCACAAGTTTGGCATCTTTAAATTGTCGTGCTGACAGGTTAATAGAAATATTATTCTCTCGCCCTTGCAGCGCTAATCGAGCCGCAAACTCGCAGGCTTCTTGGAGTACCCACGCACCTAACTCAACAATTAAACCCGTCGCCTCAGCGATAGGAATAAACTTGGTTGGAGGGATCATCCCCTCTGTTGGGTGGAACCAACGGATCAAGGCTTCATAGCCCACTACATGCTGAGTGCGACTATCAACTTGCGGTTGGTAGTAAAGAGCAAACTGCTGCGCCTTAATGGCTAAACGTAGCTCATTCTCAATAAACAAGCGTTCATTAGCTGCAGCGTTAAGCTCTTGGCTATAAAAGTGGTAAGTATTACGTCCTTTTGCTTTTGCCTCATACATTGCTAGATCAGCATGTTTTAGTAGCTGATCTTCTTCTTTACTATCGTACGGTGCCATAGTAATACCAATGCTGGCACTAATAATAACCTCGTTATTACCAAGCATAATGGGGGCATTTAAGGTTTGTTGGATGGTATTCGCTACATCCATGGCGTGTTCTTGGCGTTCAATTCCGCTTAGTAGCACGGCAAACTCATCACCACCTAAACGGGCAATTGTGTCTTCAGCGCGAAGTCGTTTCTTTAAGCGATCCGCAACTTCAATCAATAACTGATCACCCGCATCATGACCAAGTGTATCGTTAATACGTTTAAACTCGTCTAAGTCAAAATAGAATAAGGCAAACGCATAATGGCCGCGCTCCGCAAGCGCCATGGATTTGCGTAACTGCATTCTAAAGAAGGTACGATTAGCAAGCCCAGTTAAGGTATCAAAATAGGCTAATTGCTCCATTTTACGTTGGCTTTCTTTTACAAACGAAATATCTTGCGCAGAAGCAACATAACTGGTGATGCTGCCACCTTCTTCACGAATAGGTGAAATACTCAACGACACCCAGATTGGTTTTTTATCTAAACCTTGGATCAAGGTATCGCCGCGCCAATAATTTCGACTACGTAAATCAATATCAATGTCATCAACTAAAATAGCCATTTCGCTGGCAATAATGCTTAATAATGGCGACTGCATAAAGTGATTTTCATCAAAGCCAGTCATTTCAAGCATTTTTGGATTGACGTATTCAATAACAAAGTGTTGATCGGTGATCACCACCCCAGTACCTGAGAAAGCCACCGCTTTTGATAATCGATTAGCGGCTTTTTCAGCAATTTCTTTTTCGGTAATACGTTGGTTTAAACCATCAATAAGCTTACGTATTTCAATCGCCATATCGCGAAAAGAGCCATTTAAAGTACCAATTTCATCTTTATTTTCTTTTGGAAACTCGATTTGCAAGTGGCCTTTACCAAAGCTAGTTACCGCATGCACAAGTGAATGAATACGACGAAGCACCAATTGATACAATGCTTGATGTAACAATAGCGCCACCAAAATAGCGTATAAAATAAACAGCCCAAAAAACTTTACTTTTAGCTCTTCAAGGGCAGAAAGTGCTGATGAGCGTTTTTTATAAATGCCAATATACCAATCTAAATGTTGAACTTTACGAATATTTATAATGTGGGTTTCACCATCTTGCACAAAAGAGTCTGCGTATTCCGGCAAGTTCATTTTTATGGTTTGCTTGATCAATTCTTGCAGATCGCCATTAACAAAATCATGGCTGCGCAGTGGCTTATTTGCTTGGCCGTAGACTTCATACAGGTTTTTAGTCAAATTTGGATGAGCAAGTAATTGCCCTTGGCTATCAAACACAAACAAGTGCTGTTCGTTATCGCCAATTGGCAATTGTGAGATCAATGAATCTAGCGCTAAATCACTGCCTGTCACCCCTAAAAATTCATTTTCAATATAAATTGGCACCAGCACGCTAACCAGCCACTTATGCCAAATTTTATCGTAATAAACTTTAGACCAGACTGCTGAGCGGGTGGGGTTAAGCGCTTCTTGCGCATAATTAAAACTTTGGTTATCGATAAATGTATGTGAACCCGCAACATTCAAGGCCCAATTAGGAGGCGCAATACGGATAAAGTTATCTTTGGTAATTAAATAGAAGTTAAAGAAATCTTGGATCAAAGTAGGCGCGACTATTTTCCAAAGCGATTCGGAATCATTAATCAGTTTTTTATAAAAAGGTGAATACTTGTCTTGTTGCATAAAAGCCGCTGATAAACCGTCTTCAGAAGCGCTACGGATACTGCCATCAGGCTCAAAACTCAGTTGCGCACTGTGATTGCTCACCAATTGCGATGAATTATGGAATAACTGACCAGAAACTACATTATTGGCTTGCTCGGCAATATTAATTTTAGTTTTCACTAAATTATTAAATTGCCGGATCAAACGCTCACTGGAATGTTTGAGCATTTCATGCTCTTCAAATACCAGCTGTTTTTCTTCTGATTTGAGCATCAACACCGCAGCGCAAATCCCAGCAATTAAACAGATAGCTGAAATCAGCAATGAGAGTTTCATACTTAACGAATTTACACCAAAACGTGATGGTGGGCGTCTATACACCACAGGACAACCTTATTTTTTAATAATTATTTTTATTTAAATTCACCTACAGAAATATACCAGATCCCTATTTAGATTTATAAATTTTTCGTTAATATTGCTTGAAAAAAACCAATATCGAAAATAAACCATCTTTTCATGGTCATAAAACCCGCTAGAGTGTTGACTTTATAGCCCACTCTCCATACATTAAGGCTATGAATATAAAATTCTCGCAGTTACACTTTTCATTTTTTAGCTTCTTTAGATAGGAGAGGCTTACCTGTTTGCGAGATTAAATCAACCGAATAGCAAAGCCTCCCAACTGGGAGGCTTTTTTGTTTTTATTACCCAAAAGGTAATTTTTTGGAATGAGGAACCCAAAAATGACAAATGATGTACTAAATTCACTCAGACACGATATCAATGAAATCGACTCTGACTTATTGGTTTTATTGGCTAAGCGTCGGCGAATTAGCCATGGCGTAGTAGAGTATAAAATCGCTAATAATAAACCAATACGAGACGAAGCCCGTGAGCTCGCTTTATTAGAGAAGTTAATTGGCTACGGTAAATCACTCGGCCTAGATGCCTATTATGTGAATAATGTTTTTCAAACAATTTTAGAAGATTCAGTACTAAACCAACAAGCTATGCTACAAAAGAACTTGAACCCTGATGCAATGAGTGAAACGCATCGCGTGGCGTATTTAGGTGGTCAAGGTTCTTATAGCCAACTTGCTTGCCATAAATATTTTAGTCGTCGCCCTGGTAAACTTGTTGAAATGGGTTGCTCCAGTTTTGAGCAGATCACCGGTAAAGTTGAGAATGGCCAAGCTGACTTTGGTTTATTACCGATTGAAAACACCAGTTCCGGTAGTATTAACGAAGTATTTGATTTATTACAACACGCGCAAGTATCTATTGTCGGTGAAGTAACCCACAGTGTAGAACACTGCTTACTCGCTACACCGGATACTGAGCTGAGTCAGATCAGCAAAATTTTTGCTCACCCACAACCATTTGCACAATGTAGCCGCTTTTTACAAGGCTTAGGCGATATTCAACACGAAACCTGTGACTCAACATCAAGTGCACTGCAATCAGCGCTTGATACCCCTAACAGCGCGGCAATTGGCTCAGCACAAGCGGGTAAAAATGTCGGGTTAGAAGTGATTAAATCAGGGCTTGCCAATCAGCGCGAAAACCACAGCCGTTTTATTGTTGTCGCACGTAAGCCATTACATGTATCAAAACAAATCCCAACTAAAACGAGTTTAATCATGGCGACTAAGCAGCAAGCTGGTTCTTTAGCTGATGCATTGATGATTTTCAAAGAGCATAATATTAACTTAGTAAAACTAGAATCACGTCCTGTTCCTGGCAATCCATGGGAAGAAGTGTTTTATGTTGATTTAGAAGCGAACCTGGTTGATAACCATGTTAAGCAAGCATTGGAAGAGCTTAAAGAGCACACTCAATATGTGCGCGTGCTAGGTTGTTACCAAAGCGAATCTCTGCAGGCCGTGAGTGTAGAAAGTTAAACACTAAATAAAATATAAAAAAGGGCTAAAATTAGCCCTTTTTTATTGATACAGTTATTTTTTAATCTAGCACTTTGGCGTCATTGGCTTTATTTAATAAACTGCGGCTTTGCGTTAAAAAGTGCGCGGTAGAATCAGAGAAGTACGCTTTCGCATCTGCAAACGAATCAATCAAAGCAGCTTTATCTCCAGCCTTAAGTTTTGCTAAAGTACTTGCAAACGTATCTTGATACTGCGCTAGTAGCTCTTCGACATTATCAAATTGTGCCAGCATGATGTCTGAATAAAGCTCTGGTGATTGTGCGAATAAACGGCCAACCATCATCAACTCTAACTGATATATAGGTGATGAGCAACTGCGTAGCTCTTCAAGAGTGTGGCTTTGCTTTGCTAAAAACTGGCCATATACAAACGTGGTTAAATGGCGCATCACCTGAATAATTTGCATCGCTTCGTCGTGCTTTTTCGCATCGAGTTCAACAAGCTGACAGCCCCACACTTGCAACTGGGATAACAAGCCTTGTGCTACCTCATGGTTACGGCCTTCACAGACCACCACAGTTTGTTTTACCCAATGAGAGATATCTGGACCAAACATCGGATGCAAGCCAACTACGGGCCCCTTATGCACCGCTTTTAATACTTTTAACGGCGCTTGCTTAACCGATGTAATATCAACTAATAAGCACTCATCATCGAGCTTAGGTAAGGAAGTGACCACTGTTTCTAAGGCATTAATAGGCACACTGATCATCACCAGTTTCGCACCTGCTAATATTTCTTGCGCGTTACTTTGCTGTTCTTTGTCGAGTATTCTAACTTCATACCCTGAGCGAATAAATTGCTGAGCAAATAACTGCCCCATCGCGCCTTGACCACCCACAATAACAATAGGTGATAATTGCGGTGCACTACATGCAAGTTTCGCTTGTTGGTTTTGGTATGCTTCACGCATCATACGACGTAGGATATCTTCGACTAATTCAGGGTTAACACCTTGGTTGATTGCTTCTTGGCGACGAGCAGCTAATAACGTAGCTTCACGATCAGGTGCATGCAGTGGCGCCCCAGTTTGCTGTTTAATTGCGCCGATCTGCTCAGTAATACTATTACGTCTAGCCAACAGAGCAACCAACTGGGCATCGCATTCATCAATGCCCTCTCTTAACTTATCTAACTCTTTTATATCCGCCACGCGACTACCACCTTGAAAACTGCAATTTCGTACATTTAAATTTACATAAAAGTAAACTAATCAATACGATAAATACTAACAGGATCAGGTAGCTGTTAAAAGGCTAAATAAGTAAAAGAATGAGGGTTTGAGTTTTAAGTACTGAGCCATATCCTTTAAGGATGACTGAAGTTAAATTCGATATATGTGTAGTACTTTTTAGAATATTGCTTGTGGGCTTCGCTGAGCTCTAATCAAGCTATGGTGATCACTAGAGCTCGATCTTTTAACTTTACTCTTTCACCTCGCTAACTTCTCTTCTCATAAAAACCAAAACGGGTTGCAACCCGAAGGCTGCAACCCGTTTTTTTTGCGTTGCTAAACAGCGCGTATTAGTTAAGCTTTTCTCTAATACGTGCAGATTTACCAGAACGCTCACGTAGATAGTAAAGTTTCGCACGGCGAACTGCACCGCGACGCTTAACTGCTACGCTATCGATAAGAGGGCTGTGCGTTTGGAATACACGCTCAACACCTTCACCGTTCGAAATTTTACGAACTGTGAATGCTGAGTGAAGACCACGATTACGCTTAGCGATTACAACACCTTCAAAGGCCTGTAGACGCTCTTTAGCACCTTCTTTTACTTTTACCTGTACAACCACTGTATCACCAGGGCCAAATGCAGGTACGTCTGTTTTAAGCTGCTCATCTTCAAGCGCTTTAATAATATTTTGGTTTACTTTTGCCATTATGTTTCTCACTTTCCTAGGTGTAACTGTCTTCTAGCCACAAGCTTTTTGGTACTCTTGCTGAAATTTCGCGAGTAATACCGCTTGCTCCTCAGTCAGAGCTAGGTTATGCAACAAGTCAGGACGTCGTAACCAAGTTCTGCCTAATGACTGCATTAGCCGCCATTTTGCTATCTCTTGGTGGTTACCGCTGAGTAATACAGCAGGAACCTGTTTGTCGTCCAATGTTTCTGGCCGTGTATAGTGAGGACAATCTAGCAAGCCATCCGAAAATGAGTCTTGCTCTGCTGATTGGTTGTGTCCTAATACACCTGGCACTAATCGCGCTACTGCGTCAATTAGTGTCATGGCTGGTAGTTCACCACCACTCAAAATAAAATCACCAATTGACCATTCTTCGTCAACGTATGACTCTATTATTCTCTCGTCTATACCTTCATAGCGACCGGCAATTAAAATCAGTTTTTCGGAGTTTGCGAGTTCGCTCGCCCCTTGCTGATCTAATTTGCGCCCTTGCGGGGACATATAAATTACTTTTGCACCATCACCTGCCGCCTGTTTGGCGTCAAGAATGGCTTGTTTCAATGGTTCAACCATCATTAACATACCTGGACCGCCCCCGTAAGGACGATCATCAACGGTTCTATGCTTATCAGTAGCATAGTCACGTGGGTTCCAGCAGTTAAAATCGATTAAACCATTTTTTACTGCGCGACCAGTTACACCTTGCGTTGTAATTGCATCAAACATGTCCGGGAAAAGGCTAATCACCCCTACCCACAACGAACTCGTTTGACTCATTAAAAGCCAGGATCCCAGTCTACGGTAATTTCTCTCGCATCGTGTTTAACTTCTTTGATAACTGAATCAGTTAAAAATGGTATTAAACGCTCTGCTTGGCCAAATGCATCTTTATTATTTGCTTTCACAACTAATACGTCATTTGAGCCTGTCTCCATCAGGTCATCAACTATGCCTAAGTTATAACCTTTATCAGTTACAACCGACATACCAATGAGATCTCGCCAATAGAACTCGCCTTGCGGCAGTTCTGGTAATTGCGCTGCATCCACAGAAATTTCTGCATGGGTATAAGCCATTGCTTCGTCTCGGTCGTTTACTTGCGCAATTTTAGCGATAAAGCCTTTGTTGTGGCGACGCCAGTCGACCACTTCTAAGGTCTGCCATTTACCTTGTTGCCCTATCAACCACGGGCTGAAATCGAAGATCCCTTGGGGATCATCAGTAAATGAATGTACCTTAAGCCAGCCCTTTATACCATACGGGGCACCGAGCTTTCCTACGACAATTATTGATGAGGTGTTCTCTTGACTCATGGTTACACTTACGCCTATTAAGCCGCTTTACGAGCGTCTTTTACTAACTTACTTACGCGATCTGAAAGAGATGCGCCCTGACCTACCCAGTGTTCTACACGAGATAAATCTAAACGTACTTTTTCTTCTTGACCACTAGCAATTGGGTTAAAAAAGCCTACTTTCTCGATGAAGCGACCGTCACGCGAGAAACGGCTATCCGCAACCACAATTTGATAGAAAGGGCGTTTTTTAGCGCCACCACGTTGCAAACGAATAGTTACCATACCGTCCTCTAAATAGATTGACTGTTTTCATTAATAAGATTTACTCCCCAGTATGGGGAGCTGGGGAATTGTACGAGTTTTTAGCAACAATGCAAGTAAGAAGTGACTCGAAATGAGTGTTAAGTTGATTAAACTATGATCTACGCGTTAATTCAGACTATATCGCGCTTTCACTGCATAATTTATCCACAAAAAAAGAGGCTATTTACCTCTTTTTTCATTAACTAAATGACGCTTTCATCGAATGTTAGCCAAAAACTTAGAATTTAGGGCCACCGCCACCCATCATTCCTGGCGGTAACATGCCTTTCATGCCACGCATCATTTTTTGCATACCGCCTTTGCCTTTCATTTTTTTCATCATCTTTTGCATTTGCGTAAACTGTTTTAGCAATTTATTGATCTCTTGTACTTGCGTACCAGAGCCTGCTGCAATACGTTTTTTACGCGAGCCTTTAATGATCTCTGGACGCGCACGTTCTTTTTTGGTCATTGAACTGATGATCGCTTCCATTTGAATAAAGGTTTTATCACCCATTTGCCCTTTTACTGCATCAGGCAAGTTGGCCATACCTGGAAGTTTATCAAGCATTGACATCATGCCACCCATGTTTTTCATTTGCTTTAGCTGCTCGGCAAAATCATCTAGGGTAAAGCCATCACCTTTAAATACTTTTTCAGCAACTTTTGCAGCTTGCTCTTTATCGACTTTCATTTCGACTTCTTCGATCAATGAAAGTACATCACCCATGCCAAGTATGCGCGACGCGATACGATCGGGGTGGAATGGTTCTAACGCATCAGTGCGCTCACCCACACCCATAAACTTAATTGGCTTGCCGGTAATATGGCGAATAGATAAGGCAGCACCACCACGGGCATCACCATCTGTCTTGGTGAGGATCACACCTGTGAGCGGTAATGCTTCATCGAATGCTTTGGCTGTATTCGCCGCATCTTGACCTGTCATTGCATCAACGACAAATAAGGTTTCGATTGGGTTGATTGCATGATGCAGATTTTTTATTTCGTCCATCATGTCACTATCAACATGTAAACGACCTGCGGTATCAACTAATACAACGTCGATAAATTTCTTTTTGGCATGAGAAATAGCCGCTGTTGCAATATCAACAGGCTGTTGTGAAATATCACTTGGGAAAAACTCAACGCCAACTTCATCGGCCAGTGTTTCTAACTGTTTGATCGCTGCAGGGCGATAAACGTCGGCACTAACAACTAGTACTGATTTCTTTTTGCGCTCTTTTAAAAACTTAGCAAGCTTAGCTACACTGGTCGTTTTACCCGCGCCTTGCAGGCCCGCCATCATTACAACGGCTGGCGGTTGTGCATTTAAGCTCAGCTCTTCATTTGCTTCGCCCATAGCCTTTTCAAGTTCTTCGCGAACAATTTTTATGAATACTTGCCCTGGGCTTAGGCTTTTAGTGACTTCAATACCTACTGCGCGCTCTTTAACTTGTTTAACAAACTCGCGAACAACAGGCAAAGCAACGTCGGCTTCTAAAAAGGCCATACGCACTTCGCGTAGCGTGTCTTTTATATTGTCTTCTGTAAGGCGCCCACGGCCGCTAATATTTTTTAAGGTTTTACCTAATCGTTCTTGGAGGTTCTCAAACATGTAAAGGTTCCGATCAAACGTGATATACCAATTTTCCCATCAAGGTTATTACTGCAAGTTTACCACTTGGCGTAAATAGCGCGATTTCTAGAATCAGTATTATTAAAATTTTAATTAAAAACAGTATACCGTAAATGGTGGCGCACAATACAGTGTTCAAGTGCGCTGTTTGAGTTTCTTTTTACAAACTCTATGCAATTGCCTTGCTATAAAATACAATGTCCTTACTCTAACAAGGAATATTTGACTCAAATTGAGTGGCCCAAGCACTATGCTGATTATTAGTTTAACTATTATTGCCAGTTTATTTTATATCTTAGCAACGTCTCACGTGTTGTCTCGGTTATTTCACCAACAAGGGCCGAGCCAAAAGCTGACGATTATTCTCAGTACAGTGGCGATCTTAGCGCACATGTTATTATTGGTGAATTCAGTATTTCGCACCGATGGCCAAGATTTAAGTATTGTTAATGTGGCACTACTAACCTGCTGGGTAATTGTAGTGTCGGTCACTACTGTGTCATTAAAGTTTCCTGCAACCTTACTCCTGCCGGTAGTGTATGGCTTTGCGGCATTACTTACTATTGCCAGTTTATTCATTCCACATCATATTTTATTGCAAAGTATTAATGTCGAAATCGGTTTAGTCACTCATATTTCACTTTCATTACTTGCCTACTGCGTATTAATTATTGCTACTTTATATAGCGTGCAATTTTACTTTATCGACAAACGTTTAAAGCGCAAAGATTTAGCCATAGTACACAGCCACCTGCCACCTTTAATGGTCGTTGAGCGTCAGCTTTATCACTTATTAACGTTAGGCACCGTGTTATTGACGATGGCGCTGTTATCTGGGTTTGTGTTCCTAGATGGCATGTTTGCAACAGAGTTTATTCATAAAACCGTTTTATCATTGATTGCTTGGGCCATGTTCGCAACTGTAACTGTAGGTCACTTAACGCAAGGCTGGCGTGGTAAACCCGTTGTACTGGCTATCATGGCTGCTGCTTTTGTTTTAACGTTGGCTTATTTTGGTAGCCGTTTTGTGCAAGAGGTGATCCTGAATAAGTTTTAACTTGACTCAGGCAGCTCACTCCCGCTTAATACACATTGGTTAAATAAAAAAGGATCCTTCTTTGGACAGCATCTCTACAAGTGTTTTGTTTATAATACTTGGAATACTTATACTTTGTTCTGCATATTTTTCTGGTTCTGAAACAGGCATTATGTCAATTAACAGAATCCGCTTACGTCACCTTGCTAAAGAAAACCATCGCGCAGCAAAGCGTGTCAACAAACTGTTGAGCCGCCCTGATAGACTGATAGGCCTTATCCTAATCGGTAATAACTTGGTAAACATTGCTGCCGCACAGGTTGCAACCATCATAGGTATTCGCTTATACGGTGATTTAGGTATCGCTATTGCTACCGGTGCATTGACCCTAGTAGTATTAATTTTTGCTGAAGTAACGCCAAAAACGTTAGCCGCCCTTTACCCTGAGCGAGTTGCCTTTCCAAGTTCGATAGTACTTAAAGGATTACTCAAAATTCTGTTTCCATTTGTCGTCATTGTAAACTGGATGACCAACGGGATATTACGGTTATTTGGTATTAGTGCTGCACAAATTGAAGAGCACAGCATGAGTAAAGAAGAATTAAAAACCGTGCTGAATGAATCTGGTGCACTGATCCCCGCTCGCCACCAAAGTATGTTGACCTCTATTTTAGATTTAGAACAAGTCACCGTTGAAGATATTATGATCCCACGTAATGAAATAGTGGCGATTGATATTAACGATGACTGGAAGCTGATCAGTAAGCAGTTAACTCACGCACAACATACACGTGTATTACTTTACCGTGATCAAATTGATGATGCGGTTGGTTTTATTCATTCGCGTGATGCGCTGCGGTTATTAACGAAAGAGCAGTTTGATAAGCCATCACTACTTCGCGCAGTGCGTGAGATTTATTTTATCCCTGAAGGCACGTCATTAAATACCCAGCTATTAAAATTTCAACAATCGAAAGAACGTATTGGTCTAGTAGTTGATGAATATGGTGATATTCAAGGGCTTGTAACCTTAGAAGATATCCTAGAGGAAGTGGTCGGTGATTTTACTACCACACAAACTCGTACGCCAAGCGAAGAAGTCGTTCCACAAGATGATGGTTCATTTTTAGTTGATGGCGGCGCGAACGTACGTGATCTGAATAAAGAAATGGATTGGGAATTCCCACTTGATGGGCCAAAAACATTAAGCGGTTTGATTGTCGAATACTTAGAAGATATTCCAGATGCGAATTTAAGTTTACGTATTGCAGGTTACCCTATAGAAGTAGTTGAAGTGAAAGAAAACATGATCAAACTAGTTCGTATCCAAGCCAATAAACGTAGAATATAAATCTTTAAGTAGAGTAGTACTTCACTACTCTACTACTACCCCTCATCATTTACTTTCTGCAATTGTCTGCTGCTATTACTCATTTAATCTTAAATATTAAGTTATTATATACCCTACTAACTTTATAGTTTATAAGAAAAGTTTTATTACTGAACTCAGTCGCCCCTATAAAAGAAAATATCACCACCCCATTTCCACAACGCGATATGCATATACATCAATTTCCTGGAAAATAAACCGAATACTAAAAAGCCCGCAATGCGGGCTGTTCAAATAATCAGAGTTCAGGTTAACTAAATAACCTTTCTAGCCAACTTTTATCTAGATCTGCTTCGCACTTTTTAAGTTGTGCACCATAGCGACTGGCGCGGTATTTAACTTTATTTGCCACCGCCATTAGCCATTGTTTCTTTTTATAGGTGCCACGTTTGTAGCCGCCCCAACCCTCATGATAATTAAGGTATTGCGCATAAGCATCCCACTTCGACACACCATTTACTTTATGGGTTTTATAGACAAACCACCCCATAAAGTCGATCGCATCATCAAAATCATCTCGATCTGCACCGCTGTTACCCGTCTCACGAATGTAATCAGCCCAAGTGGGAGTTTTCGCTTGTGAGTAACCATAGGCTGAACTTGCTCTGCCAGTGGGAATGATCCATAAAAAATATTCCATAGGTGGCGCAGCATCATGTCTAAAAGAACTTTCTTGGTACATCATGCTCATTAGTACATGTTTAGGCGATCCCCACTTTTCTTGAGCATCTCTTGCGTCATAATACCAATCATTTTTTTCTTCAAAAATCTTACATATATCATTAGGTTGCTTTGGAGGAGCAGTTGCGCAGCCTGTTAACGCAGCCCCCAGCGATAAAATAATTAAATTTTTTTTCATTTTTTTTGATTCTCGCTGAACTTTTTATAAAAGCGTAAGTCCTACTTTATGAATGCGCAGTTTAGCATTGTTTATCCCTGAAGAATCTTTACGCAGCCAACTTGGGCTGCGTTTTTTTTGCCTGTTTAGTTTGCGTTAAAATACGCATCTAAAAACGCATTAAATGTCACATTATCAGCTGCTTTCAAGGTTTGCTCAGCAACAAAGGATTGCTCGGCCTGCTGCTTTAAGTAACTATCTGAGTACACATGATAAGGTGTATCCACGTGACTTTGCTGATAGTTTCTTGCAAGTGCTAATGCAAAATGACCATTATCAAGACCCGACTCTTTAAGTTGCTTAACATACCGCCCAGAATACGTTAACTCAGGATCTGCAACCCATTGGCTTAATCGCGTGATGGTTTCACTGTAGTAACTCACCCCATACGCTTCATCCATATATGCTGCAACATGGTTTAACTGGCTAAAAATATCTGAGCCCCACGTAGCTAAGCTACATGCTTCTCCAGAACGATTTAACATCACCTGCACGGCACGGCCATCACTGACTACGGTATCTAAATTCTCAGTGCTGCGTTGTTGCGAATCCCAATCCATCGTTGGTGAGTCTTTTAATAAGCAATAAGTTAAAAACACATCTAAAAAGTGAATTTGCTCAATATCGATTCCTGTCGCTGTAAATGGGTTTACATCCAAAGCACGAATTTCGATGTACTCAATGCCCCCACGTAGTAATGCATCTGTTGGCGTTTCGCCACTGTTCGCATTACGTTTCGGGCGAATTGGCGAGTAAAATTCATTTTCAATCTGTAACACATTCTTATTCAGTTGCTTTGGCTGGGCATCTCTATAATCCGCAAGCTGACCATAAATATCAGACGGTGAATTGATTGCCGCTTTTAGCCCCGCAATGTACTCTTCTAATGAGTTATACATTACTTTTAATGAAGACTGGGCGCTATTAGTGTAGCCTAAATTACCTAAGCGTAACGCGGTGCCAGTTTCAAGATACAGTGTGCCTTTACCAAGTTTCTTAAAAGGAAGGTCGGTACTGCGGCCTTGTAAAAAAGAATTACATAATGCCGGTGAAGCGCCAAATAAATAGCTGATCAGCCACAGTTCACGCTTAAAGTTACGGATCAAACCTAAATAGCCTGACGAAATAAAATCTTGTAATGGCCCTGTATCGCCTTTAATCGTTTGTAGGCTTTGCCAAAAAGTAGTTGGAAATGAAATATTAAAATGCACGCCAGCGATTGCTTGCATCATACTACCATAACGGTTTTTAAGGCCTTCACGGTACAGTGTTTTCATACGACCAATATTAGAGTCGCCAAACTGAGCTAATGCGATGTCATCTTGATGCTCGATAAAACACGGCATACTAATAGGCCATAATAATTCATCACCCATTTGCGAAAGGGTGAACTTTTGCAAATCATGTAGCTGATTTAACGTTTCTTCAGCTGAGCCGCTAACAGGCGTAATAAACTCTAATAATGACTCTGAAAAATCAGTGGTGATATGCCCATTCGTTAATGCACAACCAACCCCTTTTGGATGCGGCTGTTGTGAAATCGTACCATTGGGTTGGATCCTTAACGCTTCCCTTTCAATACCACGTTGAATGCCTTTAATTGCGAATTTATGCTGTTCTGGGGCGAGCGCTGTTAACGCTTTAGTTAAATCATGTGTTGTCAAAAATGCTTCCTCGAGCCACGTGGCTTAATCCTAAGTCAATGGGGGCAAATTGATAATACTCAAGGTTTAATAATGGCATAACTGAAATTTCCACTATTTACCATGAAGGTCACCGTGTATTTATTAAGCACACTCGCTGCGGGCAGCTTAGTCCATACCCATATGTTTACTAATCTTGCCATTGTGAGCGCTAATATACAATTGCTTTAATTGCACTACAGTGATGCAATTTAATAGGATTCGCCTGCAGCCAACAATAATCAATTCATAGCACTAGACCGATGATAGCAATTTATATATTCAGTTATTAAAAGATTGTTCATCAGCATTTTTATATTTCTTTGTTTTAGATCATAAAAAAGTAAATTAACAATCGTTTTATAGCCGATAGCACTGAAGCTGCTATCTTTACATTGGTATGAACTTTATAATTATCACTAATAATAAAGCATGTTTAAGGACTACCTATGCGTCGGGGTCAGCAACTACTAAACGAAGAAGTTACTTTTTCACAGCAACAAGAACTTGTCTCTACCACGGACTTACGCGGTGTTATCACTTATGCAAATAAGGAATTTTGTACCATCGCAGGCTACAGTTTAGAAGAGCTGGTTGGCAAAAATCATAATATTGTCCGTCACCCTGATATGCCTAAAGCGGCATTTAAAGAATTGTGGGAAAAACTTAAACAAGGGCACTCGTGGCGCGGCATGGTTAAAAACCGTTGTAAAGATGGCCGTTACTATTGGGTTGATGCATTTGTTACGCCTATTTTTGAACATGGTCAACTGGTTGGCTATCAGTCCGTACGGACAAAACCCAGCGAACAACAAAAACGCCAAGCACAACAGCTATACGCTAAAATAAATGCAGGAAAATCCCTGTCATCTTGGCGTGAATGGGTGACGATACGCCAAACTGCTGCTGTGCTACTGGGCTTAATTGGTCTTGCGTTATTGGCCGCGTTTGTATCTGTTACTGCTGCACTGATCGCGGCGTTATTTTGCTTAGCTGTTGTTGCCTTAAATTATGACGAATTAATCGTAACGCCAAGTGCCTTAAAACAGCAAAAGTTACTCCATGATTCAGTGTCTCGCTATGTCTATGTTGGCCATCATCCGTTTAGCATCAGTGAATATAATATACAGATGCTGAACGCTAAATTACGGACAGTATTGGGCCGAGTAAAAGACACCACGAGCACTTTTACGGGTATAGCGGCTGATTTAGATGAACAATCCACCCTAACCGAACAAGGGATTGCATCACAAGGACAGCGTCTTAGCCAAATAGCCACTGCCATGTCACAAATGAGCGCAACTATCGGTGAGATATCGGGCAATACTCACGATACCGCTGGGAAAGTGAACCTTACTTATCAAAGTTGTACCGATATAAAACTTCACATTGCTGATAATAGCGCGATGGTCTCTGATCTTGCGCTGCAAGTTGAGCAAGCTGCAAGTACAGCTAACTCACTTGCCACCGAGGCTGATAAAATTGACCAAGTAATGACTGAAATTGAAGGTATAGCTGAACAAACCAATTTGCTGGCTTTAAATGCCGCGATTGAAGCCGCGCGAGCAGGAGAACACGGTCGTGGTTTTGCCGTGGTTGCTGATGAAGTACGTGCATTATCATCTCGGACACAGCGTGCTACTGCACAAATCCATAGTTCTATTAAAGAAATTCAAGATACCCTGTTTAGCTGGTCTACGGTGATGAAAAACACTAAAGCGCAAGCCGACGAGTGTGTAAATACCACAGGTCATACGCAAACTGAACTGGATAGTATTTTCGCGCAGATCAGTGAAATATCGCAACTTGCCACACAAATATCTTCGGCTGCAGAGCAACAGCAAGCGGTCAGCCTTGATATTAGCGATAACATTACGCAAATAAAAAGTTACAGTGACGAGAACTTAACATTGAGTTTTAATGTCGCTAGTGGCGCTGCACAACTAGTTGAAGGCTCTCGAAAAGTAAACGATATCCTGCTTACTTTTAAAGTGTAACGACTTTAGTCCATAAAAAAAACCGCTAAGTTATGAACACTAGCGGTTTTTTTATAGGCATAAATTGATTAGCGACAGCTAAATATTAAGCCACTTTCATCAGCATCGATGACTATCATGTCACCACTTTGATATTCACCAGCGAGTAATTTCTGAGATAGCGGATTTTCAATCGTGTGCTGAATTGCACGCTTGAGTGGCCGCGCGCCATAAACGGGATCAAAACCGCTGGCAGCAATACGCTCAAGTGCTGCATCACTTATTTGCAGTAAGTACCCCATTGCTGTTAAACGCTCACGTAGCTTGCTGAGTTGAATATCAGCAATTTCTTTAATGTGTTCGTTAGCAAGCGGATGAAATACCACGGTTTCATCAATCCGGTTAATAAATTCAGGTCTAAACTCATTAACCAAAACGCCCATCACTTTTTCTTTCAACGCTGCGTAATCGTTATTACCTGTTTGCTCTTGAATAATATCCGAGCCTAAATTTGAGGTCATAATGATCACCGTATTTTTAAAATCAACGGTGCGACCTTGGCCATCGGTTAAGCGGCCATCATCCAATACTTGCAGTAGAATATTAAACACATCAGGGTGCGCTTTTTCAATTTCATCAAGTAAAATGACTGAATAAGGACGACGACGTACGGCTTCGGTTAAATAGCCACCTTCTTCGTAGCCAACATAGCCCGGCGGTGCGCCGACTAAGCGCGCAACTGAGTGTTTCTCCATAAACTCAGACATATCAATGCGCACCATCGCGCTTTCAGTGTCAAACATATAGCCCGCGAGCGCTTTCGTCAGCTCAGTTTTACCCACCCCAGTTGGGCCTAAGAATAAAAACGAGCCAATTGGACGGTTAGGATCTGCAAGTCCTGCGCGCGAGCGACGGATCGCATTGGCAACTGCCACTACAGCTTCGTCTTGACCAATGACTTTATGATGTAGTTGTTCTTCCATTTGCAGCAGTTTCTCACGCTCACCTTGGAGCATCCGCGATACCGGAATACCGGTCCAACGAGAAAGTATCTCGGCGATTTCGTCTTCACCGACTTGGTTTTTCAATAAACTCATTTCTTGCATTTCGGCTTGTGAGGCCAAATCAAGTTTACGCTCCAAATCAGGAATACGACCATATTGCAATTCTGACATACGCTGTAAGTCAGTGGCGCGACGGGCAACATCTAAATCTAAGCGCGCTTGCTCAAGCTCCGCTTTGATCACTTGCGTGCCTTGTAAAGATGCTTTTTCAGAAGTCCATACTTCATCAAGCTCACGATATTGTGCTTCAAGTTCAGTGATCAGCTCTTGCATTTCGCTGCGGCGCTTTTGACTGGCGTCGTCTTTTTCTTTAGCTAGCGCATTATCTTCAAGTTTTAGCTGAATAATACGGCGCTCTAATTTATCTAGCGACTCTGGCTTTGAATCAATTTGCAGGCGAATAGACGACCCCGCTTCATCAATTAAATCAATAGCTTTATCTGGCAGCTGCCGGTCGCTAATATAACGGTGTGACAAGTGCGCAGCTGCTACTATTGCCGGATCGGTAATTTCAACACTGTGATGTAGCTCATAACGCTCTTTTAAGCCACGTAAAATAGCAATGGTGTCTTCAACCGACGGCTCTTCCACCAGCACTTTTTGGAAACGACGCTCTAAAGCGGCATCTTTTTCGATGTATTTACGGTACTCATCTAAGGTGGTTGCGCCGACACAATGCAGCTCACCACGTGCTAATGCGGGTTTGAGCATATTGCCCGCATCCATCGCACCATCGCTCTTACCAGCGCCAACCATAGTATGAATTTCATCAATAAATAAAATCACTTGGCCTTCTTCTTTGGCCAGCTCATTGAGCACCGATTTTAACCGCTCTTCAAACTCACCACGGTATTTAGCACCGGCTACCAAGGCACCTAAATCAAGCGATAACACACGTTTGTTTTTCAAGCCTTCTGGCACTTCACCATTAATAATACGCTGCGCGAGCCCTTCCGCAATCGCGGTTTTACCCACACCAGGTTCGCCAATTAATACTGGGTTATTTTTGGTGCGTCGCTGCAGAACTTGAATTGTACGGCGAATTTCGTCATCCCGACCGATAACTGGATCAAGTTTGCCTTGCTCTGCACGTTCCGTTAAATCGATGGTGAATTTTTTAAGCGCTTGACGAGTATCCTCCGCATTTGGGTCATCAACCTTTTGACCACCACGAATGGCTTTGATAGCGGCTTCTATCTTTGTGCTGGTCATATTTAGCGCACGGAAAATATCACCTAGCGGGCCTTTATCTTCACAGGCAGCTAATACAAACAGTTCGCTGGAGATATATTTATCTTTACGTTTTTGTGCGTATTTATCGCATAAGTTGATCAGTGAAACCATATTGTTTGACAACTGCACGTCGCCACCAACACCTTCCACTTTAAATAGCTTTTCTATCTCTTGCGATAACTTGGTATTGAGTTCATCGGCACTTACACTGGCTTGAGCCAATAACGCACGCACACTTGAGCCACTTTGCTGCAAGAGTGAATACATTAAATGTACCGGTTCAATAAATTGATGATCACGACCAAGCGCTAATGACTGAGCGTCAGAGAGCGCAGATTGAAATTTACTGGTAAATCGATCTAAACGCATAAGGGGTTACCTATTAAAAAAACTAATTACTTAATTAATGGGTATGCTCGGCACTTTGATCAAGGCTTAGGAGAAAATATACTCACTGAATAGACTATTACTTGCGCCAGATCAAAGAAGCCATACGCCCTGTTTGACCATCGCGACGATATGAAAAGAATTGTTCACTATTGCTAACTGTACAGTACTCACCACCACTAATATTTCTTATTCCTAGGTTAATAAGCTCTGTGGTTGCAAGCAGATAAATATCTGCTAAATATTTACCATCCGCTTGTGCCACAAATGCAGTGTGATGAGTTGCTGATTGCTCACAGAAAAGTGCTTTTACTTCACTGCCGACCTCAAACTTTGCAGCACCTATGGCAGGACCTAACCACGCTCTGATCTGTGCTGGAGGGCAGCTAAAGTGACGCAAAGTATTGGCGATAATACCCGCATGCAAACCGCGCCAGCCACCATGAATAGCAGCCACCTCTTCACCACTTTCACTGGTAAGCAAAATCGGCAGGCAATCTGCTGTCATAATTGCCAGCGGTTGATTTTTTAATCGGGTATAGAGTGCATCCGCATCATAATTAGCATGTGGGTCAAAATACTCATCCACAACAACAACTTCACTGCTATGGACTTGGTTAAGCCACACCGGTGCTTGAGGAAGCTGAGCAGCTAAAAGCGCGCGATTCGTTAATACCGCGTGCTGATCATCGCCCACATGTAGGCCTAAGTTTAAACTCGCAAAAGGCGCATCAGATACACCGCCCTGACGAGTTGTACTGAGAGCCCCTACATTGGGTGGCGCTGTCCAATTAGGATAAAGCATTAAGGCAGCTTAAAAATCGATATTTGGGTTAGCTTTAGTATCTTCACGCAGTACGTGAGTCATGGCGACCATATCATCTGGAATAGGCGCTTGCCAGGTCATCATTTCACCGGTGATAGGATGCGCAATACTTAACTTAACAGCGTGTAATGCTTGACGATTAAACTCACGTAACATCTGGAATAATTCAGGTGTTGCACCTTTTGGTGGACGTGGACGACCGCCATATGCTTTATCACCAATTAATGGATGATTGATAAATGCCATATGCACACGAATTTGGTGCGTACGACCTGTTTCTAAACGCAGGCGTAATCGCGTATGAGCACGGAATTTTTCAGCAACACGGTAATGCGTAATCGCGGGTTTCCCCTGCTCATGCACTGCCATATGCGTACGCTGTGTAGGATGACGACCAATTGGCTTTTCAACCATACCACCGGCAGTCATGGTGCCATTACAAATTGCTTCGTATTCACGGGTGAAGTTTTCGCGTTTTTGCAAGGCTTTAACTAAATGTGTTTGTGCCTGAATCGTTTTAGCTACCACCATTAAACCGGTAGTATCTTTATCTAGACGATGCACAATCCCTGCGCGCGGTACATTAATGATATCTGGATAATGATGCAACAATGCATTGAGCACTGTGCCATCAGGATTACCTGCACCTGGGTGTACAACTAACCCCATAGGTTTGTTAATAACCAAAATATCATCATCTTCATAAACGATGTTTAATTTGATATCTTGTGCTAAGTATTCACGTGGTGCTTCAATACTTGTTTCAACATTTACAACCTCACCACCAAAGAGTTTTTCTCTTGGCGTGTTGAAAATTTCACCATCTACGGTGATTTTATCATCTAAAATCCACGTTTTTATACGTGAACGCGAATAATCCGGGAACAATTGTGCTAATACTTGGTCTAGACGTTTACCGCCTAACTCAGTTGGCACATCGGCTTGAAGAGAAATTTGCTCTGTCATTAGTAACTTTACCCAATTTACCAGTGCAAGCTGTGCTCGACTGGGTTAGAATCGCTTTTAATAAAAGCATTATATAATAAGCATAGTTTACTCGGTTTTACCCACTTGGCCTAGCCGAAGACATCGAAGGTAACAAATAAAATGATAAATAGAATAGGGAAACGTGCATTTGCCATTGTTTTTACAGTTTCATTACTTGGTTTAGGTGCATGTTCGTCAGCACCTGATGAAGAAGATATCCAACGCGTTCCTAATAAGTCAGCGCAGGCATTGTATGAAGATGCTAAACAAACGCTTGATTCAGGCTTATATGCGCGAGCAATAGAGCTGTTGAGTGCGATTGATTCGCGCTATCCATTTGGCCCTATGTCAAAACAAGTGCAAATGGACTTAGTTTATGCCCATTACCAAGCAGGTAATACTGAGCAAGCACTGGCAACCATTGATCGCTTTATCCGTTTAAACCCAAATCACAAAGATTTAGACTATATGTACTACATGCGTGGTTTGGTAAATATTAAAGCCGATAAAAACGCCTTTCAGGAATACTTTGGCGTTGACCGCGCCGATCGCGATGCTAATCGTACCCGTGTTGCCTTTACTGATTTATCAACCTTAGTTAATCGCTTCCCTGACAGTGGCTATGCCCCTGAAGCAAAAAGACGGTTAGTTTGGTTGCTCAATAAAATGGCCCGTTACGAATTAAAAGTGG
This sequence comes from Pseudoalteromonas sp. KG3, assembly GCF_030436385.1. Lineage (NCBI taxonomy): Bacteria > Pseudomonadati > Pseudomonadota > Gammaproteobacteria > Alteromonadales > Pseudoalteromonadaceae > Pseudoalteromonas > Pseudoalteromonas sp. KG3. Next base: position 3,700,095 of record NZ_CP098523.1, on the reverse strand, counting down.
CTGATTATTACTATGAGCGTGAAGCTTATTTAGCAGCTGCAAATCGCGGTAAATACGTTGTTGAACATTATTCGCAAAGTAGTTATTTAGATCAAGCACTCGAAATGATGGAAAAAAGCTACAACAAGCTTGGTTTACCTGAATTAAGTGAACACGCTAAGCTGACTCGCGAGCAAAATAAACGCAAGTAAATTCCAAATACAAAAAAAAGCGCTACTTATGATTTATAAGTAGCGCTTTTTTAATGTCTGACTTTTAAATTAAATCGCGTCTTCGTCCTCTTCTGCGGTACGAATGCGTACAACACGCTCAACGTCAGTGACAAAAATCTTACCATCACCAATTTTACCGGTTTGTGCTGTTTTAACAATCACTTCAATAGCACGTTCAACATCATCATCACCAAGCACGATATCAAGTTTCACTTTCGGTAAGAAATCAACCATGTATTCAGCACCACGATAAAGCTCGGTATGGCCTTTTTGACGGCCAAAACCTTTCACTTCACTAACGGTCATCCCGGTGATACCTACATCAGACAATGCTTCACGGACATCATCAAGTTTAAATGGTTTAATTATTGCTTCAATTTTTTTCATTATTAGTCGCTGCTCTTATATTGCCAATTGGGTCGATTTTAGACAATCCTGCACTTCATAGCAAACAAAGCAATTGAATTACGGTGATTTAATCGCCAGCAATGGTATGATTGCTCCAATAGGAGCAACTACACTCAGGGTAAGTTGCTCAAAGTGCACTGTTTACTCAGTGCCATCCAGTATTAGAGGTGAACATGAAAAAACCGCAACATGGCTTTACACTACTTGAGTTGATGGTCACCATTGCCATAGTCGGCATTGTGGCTGCAATTGCTCTATGGGATAGCAGTGACATGCTTGAAGAAAACAGGGCCGAAAATTTTTTACTCGATCTCAAGCGTAATATTAGCTTTGCCCGTGCACAAGCCGCTAGTACAGATGAAATAGTTATAATCTGCCCAGTCCTCAATACAGTTATAGATAGTGCCTCAAATCTCGAATGTAAAAGTGAATGGGGCTCGACTAATACTGTTATCTTATTTATAGATAAAAATAATGACGGGAGCTATGATAGCAAAAATGATAGTCTATTACGCATAATGTCAAAAACCCCCTCTAATGACAAAATAAAATATTCTGGTAATGATAGTACCCTTCGCTTTAACACCAGTGGACGTATTACAACAAAGCCAGGAGATTTTATTTACTGCCCAAGCAGTGATAACGTAAACAATAAAGCGTTAACAGTAAGCCAATCTGGAACTGCTTTTTATGTTGGTAATACCACTAACACCTGCACCTGAAAAACACACAGAACAATCTTGTCATATTTGTATCATTAACTAGACTGAGTAAATAGCTTATCAATTCGGAACTTCAAGGATGAAGTTATTATTAAAAAATAAAGGCGTAACACTAATAACACTTATGGTTACTGTGGCTGTTGTTAGTATAGTCAGTCAACTTTCTATGTGGTTTTATCCTGATTTTTTAGCAAAGAACCGCTTGAATAACCATATAAACTTACTCTACCGAAATATTAATTATGGCCGTTTATATGCAATTGAAAACAACACTTACGTCACTCTTTGCGCTCTTAAAAAGAGCAAATGCATTAAAGACGAGTGGCAAGGGGAAGTGTCTCTATTTATCGATAAAGATAAGTCAACTACATTAGATGATGACGAACTGTTATTAAGTATATTTGAAAAAGTAAATGAGGCAGATAGCTTAGAGTATCCTCGTAGTGCACTTACGTTTCGACCGGATGGTTCGTTAAATGGTTTTCAAAATGGTACTTTTATATATTGCCCTAACAGTGATAAAGCCAATCTTGAAGGATTAGCTTTATCTGTAAGTCAAACGGGCAGAGTTCGCATTAAATCAACTGACAAATGCCAAGAAGAATAACCTTAATTACCTTCCCCAGCAGTAGTCAATATCTTTCCCGTCGTTTGTTTTAGCACCTTTAGCACCTTTAAGACCTGTATCAGTTATAAAAAGCTCAGTGCAATCACCGTCTCCTTTTACCGGCCCCGCTATAGGTTTAGCTGTGATTGTGAAGGTGTTTTTATCAACCACTTTAATAGTTAATTCAAAATGTTTATTTTCTGTCTTACTTTGAACCCCTACATCACTCAGTAATTCTGTATACTCTCTATTATCTACAAAATACTGCTCTTCTTTATTTGCAGCGTCTAATAATGCTGCTACAGCCTCTGCGCGCGAAGCACGCTTTACGTATTCACTATAATTAGGTAAAGCGACTGCAGCTAGAATCCCGACAATTGCAACAGCAATCATTAATTCAATTAAGGTAAAACCGTATTGCTTTTTAATCACTTAAATCTCCTTAATTACTAACTTCATCATTTTCTTCGCGTTTATAAATATATGTTTGCCGAGTTTTAAAGCCAAAACCTAACGCCTTATCATTTATTAATTGTATTTTGTTGTTTACAACATTCAAGCCGGGCCCAGTAATTTCCAGTGGTTGCAGTGGGTTTTTAGCATTATCACCTTTTATGCCCGGTCCAATTAAATAAAATTGGCTTTCCTGTTTTACATCAACGGTCGGGTTATCGTCACATTTACCATCACCATTGCCATCAGCACACGACGGTCCTTCACCAAAGTACAGTTGCGGGGTATCGGGTACGTCATAACTGGTCGAAAATTTCAGCTCGTCGTATACCTTAGTGCCGTAATGTAAATGAAACGCATACAGTGAGCCTCCACCACCACTAAGTGAACACTGATTTACTGTTGCTGTATCTGAAGCCGGAGTAAACGAGGTAAAATAAGCCACTCCACCCACAACTGTAGCTGCGGCAAGTGATTTTTCACCACTTGCAGGGAGACTATAGTACCAACCATTAAACTTACCAAGCTCAACTTCTAGCTGGGTAAATTTATCAACATCATCCAATGCATTTCCAAACGGATCTGCATTCATATTCATCAATTTATTGGTCGTAATAGCTGCTGGGGTATTATTACTAATAAAAGATCGGCTAACTGTATTTATATCTCTGATCATATAAAGTTGATCTTGTACCGTTGTTGCAGTTGGTTTAGAACGATTACCACTGCCAATCAATACCGCGTCATAGGGTGTATCTTGACGTGTAATTACCGTTTTACCATTTATCGTTGTCTCTGTTACTTTACTAAACATAGTACGCGCTACCATCGGTTTATAAAAAAAGCGACGATCTTGGGTTGCAGTACTCCCTCCCAACTCAGCTAATTTAAAATGTGTCCACGGCTGCTGACCATCAGTTGGGTTTTCCGTTGGCATATCAACTCGCCAAACATCCCCCCCAGTATCGGTGGCATACATACGGTCAATAAAACCATCATAATTAGAATCAAGCAAGGCAATATCTGCGGCAATACTATGCTTACCATTAAACCCATTAGCTGGCGTGAGAGACCATACTTTTACACCTGTTTGTGCATCGACTACATAAATACCGCGTCCTTTTGTATCATCTGATCGCGTAACGTTATCTTTATTAGTATCGTAGCCAGCACCAAAAACCAGTACCGGCCTATTTTTATAATTTTTTAAATTGATATACGATACTGTTGGTTTCGACCAGCTTTGTGCCAATTCTTTAAAGTCGCCTTTACCCCCTTCAATTGGTTTGCTCCAAAGACGTTTTGGCTGATTAGGATTTGTAATATCTAAACCATAGTAGTTTTTACCACCACGGCGCATTCCAGCAAAAGCCCATACCTCGTCTCCTTTGCTAGCATCTATAATACCGTCATTCAAACCTTCACTATTTAAGCTTTTATTACTAAAGTAGACACTGATAGGGCCATCCATACCATATACTTTACTATCTGCTTGTTTATTTCTAAGTGGTTTAATAATGTCAAACAGTGCTGAAGGTATAAATGCCCAACTTTCACTTACAGTCTCACCGGCATCTTTAAACATATGTAAGAAGCCAGCATTTGTCCCTATGAGGATGCGAATATCATCATTACCATAATCAATTGCAATTGGTTTTGAATGCAAAGGATCACCAAATATATCAGTGCGTTGGTCTTGTGATGAGCCATCTTTGTCCTCATCATCAACATCTACTCCTCTTGCCCAATTAACATCTTGAGTGGATAAGGTCAGCGGGTTATTAACAATGCCACTGAGAATGTCACTAACAGCCGCAGTATCAAAACTAACAATCGAGCCTTGATTCTCCGTAAATAAATTACGAGTAAGTGGATCTATGGTGCTTAAATAATGGTTTACCCCCCCCTGCGCAACCGCGTTACCATCAGCGGGTTGGCCTGCAGGTAGCCAAAATGTTTTTGCATCTTTTGAAATTAAACCGTCGCTATTAAGAGCAGGCTTGTTTGTCGCATCAACAATCTGACTACCTGAAACTTTTAACTTTTTGAGGTTGCCACGCCAGCGCGCACCTGTTTCTGGATAAAACATTGCAAAATAAATAGCATCACGGCTTCGAGTTTGATCTACGTTATTACTGGCCACTGATGGCGATGAAAAACTATCGTTTACTTCACGAATACGAGAAATCGTATTTTTGAGTGCGTCTGATAATTGTGCTGCAGTATTTGCATGTAAATACTGTCCACCGCCGTAGTCTGCTGTCTCAGTAAGTAGGTTCTTTCCTGAGTTGCTCATACCCGTACCAAAACCAATAGGAAATACACGTCCAATATCAAGTACATTCTTAGTGTTTTTATATAAATCGACTTCCACATCATCAGTACCATGAATTATTTTAGCTAGGGCTGCTAAATAACTATTACTAACAATAGGTGGGTTTTCAGAAAAATAGTCGCGATGAAGATAGTAAATATCATTATTTCTGTTGGAATCATTACTTGGATCTCCATCAGTCATTAAAATAATGTTGATACTATTATCACAACGTAATGGTTCACCCGCTACTGGGGCAAAGGGTGATTTATAAACTCCTGATGACTCTGCGGTAAAATCTCGTTCATTAGTATTACCGCCATAGTATACGTCTTGACCCGTAATATATAAGTACGCCTCCCATAATGTTTCTGCTAATGGGGTTGCCCCACTGGCAGGTAGCTCATCAACTTTATTTAATAACGTTGACTTTTCAGCACCAACTCTGGCTAGTACATATCCACCATTACTGCCATTAAAGCGCATTAAACCAAATTCAATATCATCATTATCGTTCACTAGTTGTGTAATAGCATTTTGTGCAACTCGTAAACGACTGTCTTCACAGATAGCTTGCGCATAACCATTTACAGATTTATAACACTGCTGGTATGCACTATAGCTATCTTTACTTTTGAAGCATTCACTTTCGTAAAAGCCATTCCTATTTCTTTTGTAACACTTTTCTCCATCAACCACATCCCAGGCCATACTTCCCGAGGTATCAAAAATCATAATAACACGTGGCTTTTCATTAGTTTCCACATTGTGGTTAACATAGAGCTCTATGTCTTCACCATTCGCTGATAAACTAATTAATACACAAAATATAGAAATGAGCACTCTCTTTAACGTAAGCTTCATTTTAAATCCCCTTACTTATGCTAGCCATCTCTTGGGCTACGCCGGTGACAATTGTAAGCTGGTGCTTACTTTTAGAGCCATATTCTATGGTTGTTGAAACTTGTACCATGTTGCATGAGATACCAGCAGTAAAACTAAAACGACGAGGGCATTCTAAATCGAGTACACCATTGTTTAAATTAATCATATTGCTTTTCATATCATCACGTTCGGCCATAACAATACCCTTGTCTGAAACTTCTTCAGGGGTCAAAAAGAACTGATTAGTAGCTCCTTTACTGACTTCGTCAGCAATTATTCGCTGCACTTCACCAATTAGTTGATTTTCTGCAACCTCGCGCTCTTGGGCTGCGTTGGTAATTTTAATATCAATACTACTACTGCTCATTAAAGTAACCGCAATTCCTATCACTGCTATGACCATAATTAATGCTGTAATAAGCACTACACCTTGCTGCCTATTTTGTAACATATTTAAATTTTCCATAGGTTTCCCCCAACGTTACTTAAACGAATAGTAGTGGTGAATACGGTGCGTCTGTAGTTATCATTAAATGTTAATTCTCGCTTACCTGAACCTTCTCCAAGTATATATTTTTGATTATTAATTTTAATTCCAGGGTCGGGTTGCAGTGTTCTTACCAATAAAAATAGTTGTAAGGTCAAAATTCCTTTACGATTTTCCCAATCAGTCGGTGTCATATCTGCGATACTTTTATAGGTATCGACTCGACTATCGTTAGTAGTATCGAGACCAAACATAAAGCGCATATTTTCAATACCTTCCATGATAGTTTCTGACGTCATACCGTTATTAACTAATCGCTTACGTTTTAATACAGGAACTGTTATTTTTTTATTATTTACTTCATATGTTTGCTCTGCAATATAATAGACATGATGGCTATAAGGCCATATTGTTGCATTACCATTTGTAGGGGTGTAATTACCAGTTACAAACATGGCATTCTCCTGCTCTGCAACAAAATAATTAACCTCATCTATAGTTTTATTAATGTTATTGGCAGCATTATACTGGGGATCACCCTGTAAAAATTTCAGTTGTAGAATATCTGTATCTTTAACTGCATCACTGATGCAATTTAGCTCATTGTTGCTTTTGGCTGTTTTTGCGTAAATGGAGCGAAAGTTACTGCTGCTCGTTAAATCAGGGAAACTACCATTATTTAATCCCTCACCACAATCTGGGGTCTCTGTGATAGCTGAATTAACAACAGTATTAGCTGTAGTGAATGAATCATCGTAATAAGTACCCCAAAACCCGACTTGCTCAATATCTCGTTGCATTATATTTATCGCTAATCGGCCCGACTCTTGCATCTCTCCTATAGCCATAGTGTCTTTAGTCGTTACTTTCATACCAATATAAGTAAACATAACACCACCAAGTATAAGCCCACCAATGAACAAGGAAATCATCACCTCTATAAGTGTAAAACCTGTTTGCTTCATGTTAACTCCTCACATAAATATAACTGGTAATTACCACTAAGCGACGCCTTTTATCAGCTGTACCACACGCAACACTCTCGGTATCTTTATTTGCGGAAAACTCTTGGCGCCCTTGCCACGTTACTATAACTTCTAAATTAAACCCTTTTCCTCCAGTGCCAGCGACTGCCTCAGGATTAATACATACTGTAGCACTGTCTAAAGAGCCGGTATTTTCTCGTGCGCGTATTGCTCGTTTCCATTGCTCTATATCGAGTAAGGCAATTTGTGCGGCACTACATGAGGAATTAAAACAAGTTGTCGATGAACTGGCTTTAGTTTCACTGCTAAAATTTTGTTTATAAAGTGTTGCTAACTGAGGTGTATCATTTGCTCGTATCCGTTGAATAATGTCATTACCTAAAGCAACTGCTGCTGCTCGTTGCATAGAGTCGAAGCTGGCTTGTTTTGCTTTTGCTTGTAGTGCGACCGCACCGAGTAGGCCAAAGCTTAGGATCACAAACGCGATTAATACCTCAACTAAGGTAAAGCCTCGTTGTGATGACGAATTGGTGACTCTCATAACACACCTAATATAAAACAATCTGACTATAAGCATATGCGAACACTGTGTATATACAACAATGCTAAGGATGAACGGTTATATTTGTTGATGAATGGTTAACTAGCTTTAGAGATGATCTTTAACGGTTTTATAAGCTCGTCGGCTTACCGGTAATAAGCAGCTACAGTCGCTTAGTGCAACCACATGGCTGCCATCACCCGCTTTTTTTAACGCAACTAAGCGCGATTTATTAATTAATATTTTACGATGGATGCGTAATAACTGGGTGGGATATTCTTGCTCAAGTTGCTTTAAGCTTTGATCAAGCAGTGCTTCGCCGTGAGTGAATATCAAACGCGTGTATTTATCTTCCGCTATCACATAACATACCTCTGCTAACGCCACACTTCTGGTCACGCCTGCAAGTTGATAACTGATCATTGCAGGTCGTTGCTTGTGCACATGCGCTCTCGTTAAACGCCCTAGCTGCTCTATGGTGTTTGCCAGATTTTGCTCTGTCACCGGTTTTACTAAATAACCCGCAGCACTGAGCTGTAATGCATCTAAAGCATGCTCAGGATGAGCGGTGACAAAAATAATCGCAGGTGGTACCGGCAGCTTATTCAATTGTGTCGCAACTTCTAAACCGCTCATCGCTGGCATATCAACATCCAGAAATACAATATCTGGGGCCTGCAACTTAACTTGTTGCAAAGCCTCATTACCACTACTTGCTTGAGCTACATGCTGATATTCAGGGTAGTGAGCAAGTAACCGCTGAAGACGCGCGCGCGCTAATGGCTCATCATCGACGATCAGCACCTTCATGCTTGCACCTGCACATCATCAATACTCAAAGGCAGCACTAATTTAACTCGAAATACATCACCACGGGTTGTTACCGTCAGCTTTGCACGACCTTGATAGTAAAGGTCTAACCGCTGACGAATATTATCCAGTGCCATACCATTTCCAGGGCGTTTTTGTTGCTGCGTCGAGATTGGATTTTCCACTAAAATAACTAATGAACGTTTACTAATATGCAACTCAACGTAAATTGTCGCACCAGTCAGCGCAGGCTCAACGCCATGACACACTGCATTTTCTAGTAATGGTTGCAGTGTTAAACATGGAATAGTGATAGCTGGTAACTGTTCAGGTAGTTGCCAATTAACTTGCAAGCGCTCTGCAAAGCGCCAGCTTTCTAACTTTATATATTGCTGAGTGAGTGTGATTTCATCGGCTAATGCGGTTTCTTTGCCAACCCGCATAGCGGCTTGTGATAATGCAGCAAGCGCTAAAATTGCTTGCTCTGCGGCTTGTGGATCATAATGAGTGAGTTCAGCGGCGGTATTGAGGCTGTTGTACAAAAAGTGCGGCCGAATACGTGCCTGTAAGGCATCTAATTCAGCGCGAGCTAGTGCGTTGGTTTGTTGTTCTTTTTCAAAATGGATGGTTAAGAATTGAATGAATAATGCGGTGACTAAAAACACCACTAGCAGGTTTCTTAAGATAAACTCATAGCTATTTTGTTGCACAAAATAATCACCAGCAAACTCAATTAACAAACCACTAAAAACAGCTGTTGTAAGTAGTAATGAGAGCATTAAGGCAGTCAATTGCAGTGCTTGTCTTAGCTGCTGGAGTTGTGTTCGCAGTAAGTAAAGCCAAGTTAGACTAGACAAAAATGTGAGATGTACAAACAAGCTGATCCCACCGAGGCGGATCCAAATATCATCCGCAGTTGCAGGAGCGAACGCAAGTATAGTGGCGATAACTTGCGCCACCACTAACGTAGCAAGTACGCCGCGTTCTTTAAACAGCGCCGCAAAAAGCAAAGTATTGGTTTGCACCGACTTGCTCATTGCGCGCTCCTTAAAAATGTCCTGTTAGTACGCTAAGGTTAGCGTAGCTCAACGGGTACGGCAAATACTATGTTTTCTTCTTCGCCTGGATTTTCAATTACCTGCTTACCGCCAAGTTCCTTAAGACGATTGATCACTTGTTGTACTAACACTTCTGGTGCCGATGCACCCGCCGTAACACCAACCGCTTTGGCATTGGTAAACCAGTTATCTTCTACATTGCTGGCATCATCAATTAAATAAGCCACAGTGCCCATTTTATCTGCCAGTTCACGTAAACGATTAGAGTTAGAGCTATTCTTTGCCCCGACTACCAATAACACATCAACTTTATCGGCTAAATCACGCACTGCATCTTGACGATTTTGGGTCGCGTAGCAAATATCATCTTTACGTGGCCCATCGATTGATGGAAACTTTACTCTCAGTGCATCAATTACATCTGCGGTGTCATCAACCGATAAAGTAGTTTGGCTGCAATAAAATAAATTATTAGGGTTTTTAACACTCAGTTTCATAACATCTTCAGGTGTTTCTACTAAGTAGATACCGCCGGCATCGTTATCATACTGACCCATAGTACCTTCAACTTCAGGATGACCATGGTGACCAATTAAAATACACTCAGTTCCCTTACGGCTAGCACGGGTCACTTCCATATGCACTTTAGTCACTAACGGGCACGTAGCATCAAATACTTTTAAATCTCGACGCTTAGCTTCACTGCGTACAGCTTGTGACACGCCATGGGCACTAAAAATAACAATGCTGTCGTCTGGCACTTGATCCAGCTCTTCAACAAATACCGCACCACGATTTTTTAAACCATCTACAACATAACGGTTATGTACTACTTCATGGCGCACATAAATTGGCTTTTCAAAGATATCTAAAGCACGCTCAACAATGCTGATAGCACGGTCAACGCCAGCACAAAATCCACGTGGGTTTGCAAGTAAAATATCCATTAGCCATTCACCTCTAAAATATCAACTTCAAAGGTTAAACGTTGGCCTGCCAGCGGATGATTAAAATCAATCGTTACAGACTCCCCTTGCACTTCACGTACAACACCCGGTAACTCAGTACCATCCGGTTGTGTAAAGGCAATGATAGAACCAACGGTAGCCGGTGTTTCAGGGCCAAATTTACTGCGGTCAACATAATATATGTTATCTGGGTTGGGTTGCCCAAACGCGTCTTCTGGCTCAAGCTCAAATGACTTACTGTCGCCTGGCGCTAAACCAAACAAACACTTTTCAAAGTTTGCCGTCAAGCTGCCATCGCCCATTGTTAATTTAGCAGGCTTATTATGTACTTTGGTTGAGTCAGCAGCAGAGCCATCCGATAGTTTAATTGAAAAATGAAAAATAACTTCTGACTTTTCACCGATTACAACTTGGCTCATGCTTTTTGCTCCTTAGGACTTTCGCCAGTAAAGGCATCAAATAATAATAATGCAGCACCAATACAAATGGCACTGTCAGCAATATTAAATGCAGGGAAGTTCCAGTTTTCGTAGTAGAAGTGCAAAAAGTCAACCACATAACCATAAGTCATACGGTCGTATAAATTACCCAGCGCTCCCGCAAGTACTAACGAATAAGCCCCACAAAGCACCTTGTTGGTCGCAGGTAAACGTTTTAACCACCAGATCAACAGCACACTAATTGATATTGCAATAATGCTTAAAAACCAACGTTGCCAACCACCCGCTTCACTTAAAAAACTAAAAGCGGCTCCGTAGTTGTGTACGTAAGTAAGATTAAAAAACGGTAAAATATCAATTGAATCACGTAAGTTCATGGTTTTAACAACCAGTGTTTTCGTAGCAAAGTCTACTACTAAAAGTAGTAGACTTAACCATAGCCACACTAAACCACTTTTTTGGGCTAGTTTGCTCACTTAATACTCCTATGCGAACTGACGCGTCTCGCCTTCGCCGTCAACATTGCTCACACAACGGCCACAAATTTCTTCATGAGCAGGGTTTGAACCTACATCATCACAGTAATGCCAACAACGTTCACACTTTTGTGCATCAGTTGCTGATACGGCAATATACAGACCTTCAATCTCAGTCGCTTGAGTGCCTTCAGGCTGTGCATCAACCGCTGTTACAGTGACTTTAGAAGTTAAGAACACAAAGCGTAATTCATCACCTAGCGCTGCCAATTTTGCAGCTAGCTCAGCATTAGCATAAAGAGCGACATTGGCTTGCAATGTTGCGCCTATCACGTCTTCTTTACGTGCACCTTCAAGGACGCGGTTTACTTCATCACGCACAGTAAGAATAGTTAACCAATCATCGTTACTAAACTGACCTTCGCTAACAGCTTTTAAGCCATCATACCAAACTGATGTGAATACATACTGGTCACGTTCACCTGGTAGTGCTTGCCAAATTTCTTGTGCTGTAAAGCTCATGATTGGCGCCATCCAACGCGTCATCGCTTCTGCAATATGATACAGCGCAGTTTGACACGAACGACGGGCATGACTATCACTTTTAGCTGTGTATTGACGGTCTTTGATCACGTCTAGGTAAAATGAACCTAACTCACCAGTACAGAAATTCATTAGCTTTTGCGTTACTTGCAGCATTTGATAGCTTTCGTAAGCTGCTAAAATTTCATCTTGTAACTGTGCTGCACGGCCAACAATCCAACGATCCAGTTCAACCATATCGTCGATAGCAACTTGGTCAGTTTTTGGATCAAAACCACTTAAGTTAGCTAATAAATAACGGCTAGTGTTACGAATACGACGGTAGCGATCCGCTGAACGGTTGAAAATTTCATCTGATACAGTCATTTCTGCTGTGTAATCAGTTGAAGCAACCCATAAACGCAAGATATCTGCGCCTAATTTATTCATCACATTTTGTGGCGAAATAACGTTACCTAACGATTTTGACATCTTACGGCCGTTTTCATCCACAGTGAAACCATGCGTTAGCACTTGACGATAAGGCGCATGGCCATTAATTGCCACTGAAGTCATCATTGATGACATAAACCAACCACGGTGTTGATCTGAACCTTCCAGGTATAAATCAGCTGGGCCAACTAAATCTTCACGGGCATCAACCACACACGCGTGTGTTACACCTGAGTCAAACCATACATCTAACGTATCTTGTACTTTCATGTATTGTTGAGCGTCAGCTTCACCAAGTAAAGTCGCAGGCTCTAAGTCGTACCATGCTTGAATACCTGATTTTTCGACCAGCTGCGCCGCTTTTTCAATCAATGCTTGTGTATCTGGGTGAAGAGCACCAGTGTCTTTATCAACAAATAAAGCAATTGGCACACCCCAAGTACGTTGACGCGAAATACACCAATCAGGGCGACCTTCAACCATGTTCGCAATGCGGCTTTCGCCCCACTCTGGTAACCACTGTGTGTTTTTAATTTCTTTTAATGAATCTTGACGCAAATTAGCTTGATCCATACTCACAAACCACTGCGGCGTAGCACGGAAGATAATTGGCGTTTTGTGACGCCAGCAATGCGGGTAGCTGTGCGTAAGGGCATGGTGATGCATTAGAGCATTACGCTCGATAAGCACTTCAACTACGCTAGCATTTGCTTTAAATACGTGTTGACCTGCAAAAAGCTCAGTGTCGGGTAAATACACACCATTTGCGCCAACAGGGTTAGCCACTTCTAAGCCATATTGTAGACCCGCCACGAAATCTTCTTGACCGTGTCCTGGTGCAGTATGCACGATACCTGTACCTGAGTCAGTGGTAACGTGATCAGCAACAATCACTGGCACATTAAAGTCATAAAACGGATGCGCTACTTGTAAATTCTCAAGTGCTGAACCGGTTACATACCCTAATACGTGGTAATGATTAAAACCATAACGATCCATGGCATCTTTAACCAGCTCTGAACCTAAGATTAAACGTTGTTGTGCGCCTTCATCATCCACTTGCACTAGTGCGTATTCTAAATCAGCATGTACAGCAACTGCGCGGTTAGCAGGCAGGGTCCAAGGTGTCGTAGTCCAGATCACAGTGCTAACGGTGCCTGTGCCTTGATGATCCGCTTTTAAATCAAATGCGCTTACCACCGCAGCTTGATCAACAAACTGAAAACGTACATCAATTGCTGGCGACTGTTTATCTTGATATTCAACTTCAGCTTCTGCTAATGCTGAGCCACAATCTGTACACCAATGCACAGGTTTTGCGCCTTTGTGTAAGTGGCCATTTTTGATAATACGGCCTAGTACACGAATTGCATTGGCTTCAAAATCAAAGTTCATGGTTAGATAAGGCTTATCCCAATCAGCAAAAACACCTAAACGTTTAAAATCAACTTTTTGACCTTCAACTTGTTTTTTCGCATAGGCACGGCATTTTTCACGAAACTCTGCCGCCGTAACTTTTACACCCGGCTTACCTACTTTTTTCTCTACCATTAATTCAATTGGTAGACCATGACAATCCCAGCCCGGTACGTACGGTGCATCAAAATCAGATAAAGTTTTTGATTTTACGATAATGTCTTTTAGAATTTTATTTACTGAATGGCCTAAATGGATATCGCCATTTGCATACGGAGGGCCGTCATGCAAAATAAAGGTCTTTTTACCTTTTTTAGCGTTGCGAATTTGACCATATAGGTCATCTTCATACCATGTTTTAAGCATTTTTGGCTCACGTTGTGCCAAATTGCCGCGCATTGGAAATTCTGTTTCCGGTAAATTCAAAGTATGCTTGTAGTCGCTCATTAATCCTAGTTTCCGTATCGGCTACCTAATTTAAACCAAAACACTGTTTAGCGGCAGCAACATCAGTTGCTATTTGTGCCGTCAATTGTGTTAATGTCTCGAATTTTTTCTCATCGCGAAGTTTTTTAATTAACTCCACGTGCATAAACTGTCCATAAATATCTTGCGCAAAGTCGAACAAATGAACTTCTAATAATGCGCGTGTTCCATTAAATGTGGGTTTGTTGCCAATATTTGCAACCCCATACACTGTTTTATCGTTTAACGTTACTTGCACAGCAAACACCCCATTTACTGGGCATACTTGCCGTTTTAATGCGATATTCGCAGTGCGAAAACCAAGTTCTCGGCCGCGCTTCCAGCCATGGATCACTCGCCCTGATATTGCATAATCATGACCGAGCATCGCTTTGGCGTGCACGAGTTGACCATCAGCAAGTGCTTGACGTATCAATGTGCTACTTACTCTAGCATTTAATTGTCGAAAACTCGCGGTGCTTTTTACATCCATCTGCGCCGCTTGGCCCATTTTAGTGAGGAGATTAAAATCCCCTTGGCGCCTTTTACCAAAGCGAAAATCATCACCTACTGTTAACGCTTTCACACCAAGTTTATTAACCAGTATTTCTGTTACAAACTGCTCTGCTTGCATATTGGCGAATTGTTGATTAAAACTAATGCAAATAACGCGGTCTATGCCCAATTTAGCTAATAAAAGTAGCTTGTCACGTAATCGCGTTAGTCGAGCTGGTGCATTGTCTTTAGCAAAAAACTCCTGCGGCTGCGGCTCAAATAACATTACCGTGCTGGGTAAGTTATATTTCTTAGCGTCATTGAGTAACCCATTGAGCACTGCCGTATGACCTAGATGCACACCATCAAAATTACCAATGGTCAACACACAGCCATAGTGCTGCGCACGAATATTGTGAATACCTCTAATTAACTCCATGCCACCTAATGCCTTAATGCGCGTTATGTACCGAGTAAAATTTCACTTGGGTTACAGAACCACCGATTATACCCAAACCACCTCAAGATGCGAGTTTCAGTTAATTTTTTTAGTCCAATTATGCAGTAATAACGTTTTTTATGGTATTTAGTCGCACACCGAGTAAAAACAATACAAAAAAGTACACAACGCCTGCCAACGCAAGTAAGCCTGAAAGCAATACAACTTGCTCACTAAAATGCCATTGACGCCATAAAAACTGCGTTGCAGCATACCAAACAACACCTCCCATGATTAAAGCAGCGGCAGCACATTTGCAAGTAAACAGTAAACTAAAATGCGAAAATTGATAAACCTGCTCTTTACTTAATTGACGATAAAGTAGGTACGCATTACAACTGGCTGACATCGACGTTGCAAGAGCTAGGCCTAAATAGCCAATAAACGGCGCCAACATAATGTTAAACACCATATTGAGCACTAAGGTAATAATACCAATACGCACTGGCGTTTTGGTATCTTGGCGAGCATAAAAGCCAGGCGCTAACACTTTGATCAGCATAAAGCTGACTAACCCTACCGAATAGGCCATAACCCCCAAACTAACAGCCTGTACATGGTCAATCTCACCGTCTTTAAATGCGCCATGATCAAATAATACTGAGATAATTAGTGGGCTGATGATCATTAAACCAACCATTGCAGGTAAGCCTAAAAAGATCACAAACCGCACCCCCCAATCTAAGGTGTGCTGAAAGTCACTATTCTTTTTGCTACTGTGTAATTTTGATAAGGCAGGCAAAATTACGGTCGCAATACCGATACCAAATAGACCCAGCGGGAACTCAATGAGTCGATCAGAATAATATAACCAAGCAATTGAGCCGGTCATCAACAACGACGCAATCACAGTATCTAATAGTAGATTAATTTGACTAATTGAGACCCCAAATAACGCAGGCAACATTAACTTACGCACTTTTTTGACATTGTCGTCCTGCCACGCCCAGCGCGGACGGCTCAGCATTTTTGCACGATACAAAAACGGCAATTGAAATAATAACTGCACTATACCGCCGACAAAGACACCGATAGCGAGTGCATAGGCACCCACTGAAAATTTATCATGTAAGAAAATGGCACAGGTTATAATCGAAATATTGAGTAAAACAGGTGTAAATGCAGCTACAGCAAAACGATTATAAACATTCATTACCGCACCACTGAGCGCAACGAGGCTTACAAAAAATAAATAAGGAAAAGTGAGCTTAAGTAAACTACTGGCTAAAACAAATTTTTCCCCCTCTGCGCCCCCTTGCCACCACTCAATAAACCAACCGGTTCCAAACAACGCAGCAATAACCGGCGATGCAATAACACCAAAGAGGGTAACAACCAGTAAGATAGTCCCTAAAGTGCCTGCTGCTTGAGCCACAAATAACCTGACTTTATCGTCGCCTTGCTGTTCTTTAATTTCCGACAACACAGGGACAAAGGCCTGTGCAAATGCACCTTCGGCAAATAAGCGACGTAAAAAATTGGGGATCCGATTAGCGAATAAAAAAACATCTGCGGCAGCACCTGCGCCGAGTAAGTTCGCAACCACAGCATCTCGTACTAAACCTAAAATACGCGATATCATTGTCATACAACTTACAATCATACCGGAACGAAATAATCCTTTAGCCACTTTAAACCTGCTTTAAAACCAACAATAAAGCCGATTATGCCACAGTCTTTTTTATAAATCGCTCTAAAGCACTAGGCTGAACTCACCGCCTTTGTTACAATAGCGTCATTAACTGCTAAAGCGGCAAATTGATGTTCGTTATAAAGGAGCAGTTTTTCTTGTTATGTCAAATTTTTATTGACATTCATGATTAAAAAAGGCATATTCCACGGCCTTTAAATTAAGCTTATTTTAAGATTGTTAGGAGCAAACCTTGGCTAACATCAAGTCTGCAAAAAAACGCGCTATCACTAGCGAAAAAAACCGTCAGCATAACGCAAGCCGTCGTTCAATGATGCGTACATACTTCAAAAAAGTAGTTGTTGCTATTGAAGCGGGCGACAAGGAAGCTGCACAGCAAGCTTTCGCAGTTGCTACACCTATTTTAGACCGTTATGCAACTAAAGGTCTAATTCACAAAAACAAAGCAGCTCGTCATAAGAGCCGTTTAGCAGCTAAGATCAAAGCGCTATAATTTGTTTTTGCTAGAATATAAAAAACCGGCCTAGGCCGGTTTTTTTATATCTGCTATTTACCTCATCACACGACTTCTAAATCTGGGTAAAACTTTTTCAACATAGCGGCAATTTTTTTAGGGGTGAACGGCTTTACAATAAACCCTTTAGCACCTTTTTCAATTGCATCTTTAACGTTTTCAACCGTTGAATGAGCCGATACCATCACCACGTTGGTTTCAGGGTTTATCTCATTGATCTGGGCAATAATCTCTTTACCGTCGCCGTCAGGCAATTCTATATCTAAAAAAATAATATTATAATCAGCCGCCTGACATGCACTGATGCATTGTGCAGCTGTTGATGCTTCATTAACTTTTTCAATGCCTAAGTGCATGAGTGTTTGATTAAGAAAGCTACGCACTGTTCCCACATCATCCACTATTAAAATTGAAAGCTGCGTATTCATAGTTAATCCCCGTAGGTTATGAACTAGGTTTAAGTTATTATGTATATAATTTAATAATCTCATTATAGAGAGCTCTGCTTAAAAGGCCAGATTTGCTTTATGTCGAACAAAATAAAAAAACAATCCTTGTTAGGAAAAACCCCACAACGAAAAAAACCAGTGGCATCAACTAACAAGCGCAAAGCCACCAGCCAAACTCGCGCAGCTCCCCAGCCAACGTCGAGTGCTGTTAGTCCTGAGTTACCGGTAACCAAAAAAAGCCGTACCGGGCTTATCGCTGCCATTGTCGTTGTTTGCACTATTTTAATTATTCCTAAACCGCAATTATTAACCTATGAAAAACTAGGCCTAGTTACACAAAGTGTGTATTGGCCCGGAGTATTTGGTTACGGTGCAATGCTATTTGATTCAAATTTACAACCAAATGCCGATTTAGCACGTAATAGCCTGTATTTATGCCAAAACAATAAACAACCTGAGACCTGTCACAAATATCGAGTAACTGAACAAGCTGGCTTTTTTTCAGCTTTAAATAAATTAATTTTGGATTAAAAAAACTAATCTGAAAATATAAAATTACTTGCTTGAAAGGTGCGCAATTTATCACCATAATGGCGCTCCTTTTTTCAACACATGAACACTGATACAACCATGCTAAACGAGCTAGATTGGCTTTTAAATTTTATACTGTTAGCCCTAGGATTAGGGGCGTTTTTTATCAATCAATTAACAATATTGCGTGTAGCGGCGATCAGCGCCTGCGTACTACTGTTTTTATCATTTAGCTTGGATTTAATGTCATCGAGTGTTATTTCAAACATGAGTTTAGTGTTGATCAACACCTTTTACCTGTTCAAAGTTTATACTTTTGGCCAGTTAAATGTGCCGCAGAATTAATATCTCTCCCAAGATAATTTTATATACCCTACTGAGTTTTACTCAGTAGGGTATTTTTTTGCGCAGGAAGAACTTGGGCAAAAATGAACTAAGTTATACCAACAAATGGCTACAGGAAATTGATTGCGTGTTAGCTTTTCATAGCGCAATGAGACACCATGGAGGAAGTGGCGCAACGTATGTATTGATAAAGAAAAGTGATGAGAAAAAGAGTGAAAACCGGGAGCGTCACAGTAAACGCTGACCCGGTGTAAATAATGAGCGCTGAGTAAAGCTTATTATTGTGTTTACTCTTGTATAACCTCGGCTTGCTCATTCGCACCAGCTTGGTTAAACCATGCGGACACGCCCATTAAAATAATAGAGATCACAATAATACTGAGTTTTACACCACCCTGTTGCTGTTTCATAATAAACCTTATTGTTATTTTTATTATAAAGATACCTACCTAGGTTAACCAAAATAACATATGTTAACAACATGTATTCATCAATTATTAATAACCTTTTGTTCTATCAACCTTATTAATTAGTTTATTGCCTGTTTGCAAGCGCTGTACATTTTCAGCAATTTGCTGCGTCACACTGTCAACATCAGAGAGTGCTGCGCAATGCGGGGTGATAGTAATTGCTGGGTGGTGCCAAAATGGGTGTTCGGCTGCTAAAGGCTCATCCTCGAAGACATCCAACGTTGCTGCACGAATAACCTGATTGTCTAATGCCCACAGTAAGTCCTCTTCGACGACATGCTGCCCACGGGCTACATTTATTACCACCGCGTGTGGCGGTAATTGTGCTAATAAATCACGATTAATAAATCCTTTGGTTTGTGCTGTAAGTGGCAATAAACACACTAAATAATCAGCTCGCGGTAGCGCTTTCGCCAAGTCACTGCGTTGATGAATACTATTTACCCCAGCAATATCTTTAGGGCTTTGCGAAAAGGCAGTGACGCTAAAATTATTAGCAACTAAGCGTTGAACGCAACGTTGCCCCAACTCACCAAAACCAAGCATAGCCACATGTTGATGTTTAAAAGCGCGCTTAGGCTGCCACAACTGGTTTTGCTGTTTAATAAAGTACTCTTTAAGCCTGAGTTTGTGCGCTAAAGTATGAGTAAGTACATATTCGGCCATATCTTCAGCTAAGTTATCATCCACTATCCGTGTTACAGCAACGCTATCAGGGATTAAATTCATATCGATGCTATCAACGCCTGCGCCAAAAGAAGAGACAGCTTTTAGGTTTGGCAGCTGCGGCCACATCTGTGCTGGCGCAAGCCAAGCAATCACAAACTCAACATCGGTTAAGTTTTCACAATCAGGCCATTGTGAAATAGTTATATCCGGTAATTTAGCTGCGAGTGCTGCAATAATTTTACTGCAATCTCGCCCACTTATAGCCACAAGAACATGCATGTTGATACTTTCATCGTTGTTAATTTTGAACAGTATAACCTTAATCAATACTGTTTATCTAACTAGAAAACAATGTGTTGCCGCGACTATTTAAACAGTCACACAACTGCAACCTAACTGTCATAGCAAGCTTTTATGCTGAACACAGATTGAACGCTAGATGACGATGAGGTAATTATGATCAGTGTTGATAAAGTAATCGCAGCAAACCTACCACAGTTAGAAAATTCCCCTAAAGTAAAAGGGTTAGTGAAAAAGGGCTTAGGTTATTTACTTCATGAGCAAGAATTTGTTGCCTTTGGTGATGCATACCCACATTTACAAGGAATAGAATTTGTTGAGCAAGTACTTGATGAACTCGATTTTGATACACGTTATAAACCAAAACAAATCGAGCATATTCCAAGTGAAGGTAAGTTAGTTATTGTTGCTAACCACCCTATTGGCTCTTTAGATGCACTGGCATTAATTAAAGTATTATCAAGTGTACGTAAAGATTTAAAAGTCGTCGCAAATCGCATGCTGATGTCAGTCACACCAATGCATTCATTATTATTACCCGTGGATAATTTATCTGGTACGAGCAAGAAGCAGGAGTTGACCAATATTCATCAACACCTAAGGGATGAAGGAGCACTTTTAATTTTCCCTGCGGGGGAAGTATCACGACTAAGCCCAACAGGTATTAAAGACTGTAAATGGAACAGTGGCTTCTTACGGATCGCCAAAAAAGCGAATTGCCCTATTCTGCCGATTTTTATTAAAGCCAAAAATAGCCCACTATTTTATGGTACCTCGATGATTTACAAGCCGTTAGCGAGTTTATTACTGGTTAAAGAAATGTTTAAGCAACGACAAAAGTCATTAGAGTTTGAAATTGGCGCGTCTATTCCGCCAGAATCTTATTTAATAGAAAACCTAAAAGACAAAGAGGTGGTAAACCTTATCCGTAAGCAGCTGTATATGCTTACTTCAAAAAAAACCTTACCACTGAAAACTCAAACCCCTATTGCCACGCCTGAATGTCGCAAAGAACTTAAAAAAGCCATAGAGCAATGCGAACGTTTAGGGAGTACCCAAGATGGCATGCAAATATACCTTTATCAATATCAAGGCAGCTCACCGATTTTTAGAGAGCTTGGCCGATTGCGAGAGATTTCGTTTCGTACCGTTGGTGAAGGCAGTGGTAAGCGTCGTGATATTGATAAGTACGATATGGATTATCAGCACTTGGTTTTATGGGATGGCTCACAACTTGAGCTGGTTGGCGCGTACAGACTAGCCTGCGCGCAAGCTATTATTGATAAACACGGCCGCAAAGGTCTATATACTGACAGCTTATTTGCCTACAGTGATGAAATGACCCCCTATTTCAAGGCGGGTATCGAGCTTGGCCGCAGCTTTGTGCAACCTAAATATTGGGGGCGTAAAAGCCTTGAATATTTATGGTATGGCATCGGCGCATTTATTCAAAACTATCCACAATATCGCTATTTATACGGTGCGGTGAGTGTTTCAAACGCCCTGCCAGAGCAAGCTAAAGCGCTGCTAGTACATTACTATCAACATTATTATGGTACTGCGCAAAAACTCGCCACCCCTAACAATGAGTTTAAACTGACTGAGCAGCAGTTTAAACAATGCCAAAACCTATTTTGTGGTGATGATGTTAAAGAAGACTTTGTTGAGTTGAAGCATATTCTTGCCAATATGGGCGCACAAGTGCCTACTCTATTTAAACAATACACCGAACTATGTGAGTCTGGCGGCGTACAGTTTTTAAGTTTTAGTGTTGATCCAGATTTCAACAACTGCATTGATGGCTTAGTACTTGTTGATCTTGAAAAAGTAAAAGAAGGCAAAGCAAAAAGATACTTAGGCAAAGAATCAATTTAGCTTCATAGCAGTACGCTTAACCCCTAGGTTAATAAAGTTTTGCCTGCATCAAATAGGCATCCGTACCATAGCTGCTACTGATACTTTGCTCTACATACTCAAAGCCTTGTCGCTGCCAAAATCCCACCGAGTTTTGTAAAGCCACAAGTCTGATCTGCTGGTATGCCGATAATAAAGCATGCTGATGCAAATGTTGGTACATCAATGTCGCTACTCCACGACCTAATGCACTTTTAGATACAGCTAGATCATGAAGAAATAAAGTACTACCTGTCGTCTCTCTTGGTAATGGCTGAAATAATTTTGGCGGCGCGTCACTATGCCAAGCATGTGCTAACAAATAGCCAACAATGCTTTCGTCTTGCTGGTAAACAAAACAGCTTTCGGGCGAGTTATACCATTTACTTTTCAGCACAGCTAAACTTTCAGGCTCAACACTTAAGTATGCCTGTGCTTGAATTTTTAACACTGCAGACCAAGTTTGATCATTGATCAATTTTATTGTCATTTTTACATCCAACCTTTCTAAGCTATAAGGTTGGTTTAATTACAAAGCCTTTTTCAATACCGGCTTGAAACCCGACTGACTCGTATAAAGCGTGTGCTGCTGTTAGTTTTTCGCCTGATAACAGCATAACCTTGCAGCAATTTTGTTGCCATGCTGTACTAATTGCAAATTCTAATACTTGGCGACTCAAACCTTGTCTACGAAATTTTTTTGCCGTAATTACATGCTCTATCATTGCAAATGGTCTTGCGCTATTGGCGATGCTTTTATTGATAGTCAAAGTACATGTTGAAGCAAGCTCGCCCGCTATATCTGCAACGATCAAAAAGGTTTGAGGGTCTTCGATCATCGCCTGCCATGCTTGTTTGGCAAGATTACTGTCTAACTCTGGATCTGCTGGGCGCAGCTCTTTATATAATTTTAAAACTGCCGTTAAATCATCTTTCTTAGCCATTCTTATCATTAATTTATTATTCCTTAAATAGACCAAACTAATCACGAAATGGAGTACCTAAAATATACTTTAATGCATAAAAATACCACTGAGAAACTATTTTTCTAGCAAAAAATATGGTTACCTGAATAAGAAGCAAACCACATTAATTCACCTCTCAACTAAAATGAATATTTGCTCTAATAAGCGCGTATAGATCTGCTCTATTTTAAGTAAATCATTAATTGCTACATGTTCATTTACTTGATGAATAGTATGGTTTCTCACACCGCATTCAATGACTTGCGTGTATTGGTTAGCAAAAAAACGCCCATCAGAAGTTCCGCCACTGGTACTTAATAACGGGTAACTCCCGGTTATATCAAAAACCGCTTGCTCTACTTTTGCTAATAAACAATTATGTGTTTGATGACTGGTATAATAGGATTCACAAGGACGCTGCCACTGAATATCTATATTGTGCTGTAAATCAGCGAGCGAAAGTTGAATTTCATTTTTTATATCACTGCTTTTGTAACCATGGCTATACCGGATGTTAAATGTCATTTCACACCATGCTGGCACCATATTATCAACCACATTTGCAACATTAATTCCAGTGACTTGCACACTGGTTTTAGAGCCGGGCTCATCACGTAGCCAGTTAATCGTAGTTAAGCGCTTTACTACATCGGCACTTAGGTGAGCTGCATTTAAGGTGTTTTCAGGGTATGCAACATGACCAGCCTTACCTTTAATTGTTAACTGCGCTGAAAGCGCCCCACGACGGCCATTTTTGATCGTATCACCCACCTGCAAGTGACTGGTTGGTTCACCCACAATACAACCCGCTAATTGCACACCTTGTTGTGCTAAACGCTCAGCAATAAGCAGTGAACCATATTCGGCTTCACCTTCCTCATCTGAGGTGATCAACCAATAAAAAGTACCTTGCTTATTCGCCGTATGGCTTACTAAAGCGCGACTTGCTGATAACATAGCTGCAACGCCTCCTTTCATATCAGCGCTACCGCGACCATATATAGCACCGTCAATGATCTCCCCAGAGAATGGCTCTACTCGCCACGGCCCACCAGAGGCTGGCACAACATCTATATGACCTGAAAAAGCATAGTTAGGCCCATCACCAAAGCTAATTTTGGCAATGAGATTAGTCACTTTATTAAAGGTAAATTGCTCACAATCAAAACCTAGTGCATTTAACTGCGCACTAAGCCAATCGATTGCGCCTGCTTGCTGAGGCGTCACAGATTTGAACTTGATCAGCGTTTGTAAATCGTCAACCACAGCATTACTTTGGGTTGCTCGCTGGAGAATGTGAGGTTGGGCTGCAAAGGTCATAATAAACACACCAATTAAAATAAAGTGTACTCATTACAACCTGAGATTATGACCGCTTTATGAAAACGCGGATTAGTGTGCACCTTCTTCGATAAATGCTTCTTGGGTGACTTGAGCGATGTCTTTATCGTCTTTAGTGAGCTTTGTTTGCTGCCAACGGCCACGCACAAACCACAAGTATGACACCACAGCAACGAGCACATTGGTTACTGCAAACGAGTACCAAATCCCTTGATCGCCAAGTGCCGTGTGTTTTGACAAAATATACGCCGCAGGGAATTGCACCACACATTGAGAAAACAATGCCAATAACATTGCATTAAGCATATTCCCCGATGCTCTAAATGCAGCAACGACACATAACTGCACCCCAATACCACCCCAAGTTAAGCACATAACCCGAATAAACTCGGCTCCTTTACTGATCACAGCTTGATCATCAGGAATAAAAAATGCCACTAAGTGAGGCGCAAATAGATAAGCAAGTACACCAATAAAAGATAGGCCACATAAGCCCCACAGCACTGCCAGTTTAGTAATTTGTTCAGCTCTGTGTGGATTGCCAGCCCCCATGTTTTGCCCAACTAAGGTAGATACTGCCATAGACAACCCCATTGCGGGGATCATCACCATCTGCAAAATATTAGAGCCAACACCATAGGAGGCAATGGTCTGAGTGCCAAAACTGGCCACCAAGAACGACATAATAATAAGCCCAAATGCACGCGCAGAGAGCTCAACAGAGCCTGGCGCGCCTAAATAAAATGCCTGTTTTATATAACTGTAATCAGGGACGAAACTTGATAGCTTAAGCTTAATACCATGACGACCACGTAAAAATATAATAATCCCAGCAATGGCCGCTAAGCTTTGTGTCACTAAGGTGGCTAATGCCGCTCCCATTACGCCTAAGCCTTCAAAACTGCCATAGCCAAAAATAAATAGCGGATCGAGTACAAAATTCAACAGCACGGTCACTGTCACTATGATCAAGGGCACTTTTGTTTGCCCAATCCCGCGCATTAAGGCCTGAAACATGGCATAAATAAATACAAACACCACACCTGCAAACGACACATGCATGAATTTTAAAGCATCGCTATAAACCGCATCCTCAACACCGAGCAAGTGCAAAAAGTAAGGTGATAATAAATAGCCAATTACCCCTAATATAATCGCTGTCACCGTCACCATCAGTACGGTTTGCGCGGCAACATGATTCACTTTATCTTGCTGGCCTGCGCCCATATATTGCGCGGATAAAATAGCGCCAGCCATCGCAAGTCCAGAGCCTATTGCGATCACTAAAAAAGTCACCGGCATACTGACAGACACAGCCGCCACTTGCGCTGCGCCTAAGCGGCCAACCCAAAAAGCATCGGTTAATTGATAAGCTGATTGCAAGATATTGATGAGAATAATAGGAACGGCAAGTTTTAACAGTGCTTTGCTGATAGACCCAGATAAAAAAAGGTGGTTAGTATCGTTCATTTTATGCCCTTGTATTGAACCACAAGTATACCTTATTTCTATGACCTCTTGATGAATTGCGCAAAAAAAAGAGTCCCATGTCAATAAGTTTCAGTGCTCAAACAAGCAAAGCTTAATCTACATCAAATAAACGCAACAGCACTAAATGCAGGGTGATAAAGCTTGATCTAGAACAGCTTTTTATTTTTCGATTAATTGATAATAGCGTCAATTCAAAAAATAGAGTTCTCGGAGAACAGCATGAAAAAACAACTTAGCGCAGCGTTACTCACTTCACTTTTAATAGCCTCTCCTTTTGCTAGTGCAAACTTTAGCGTTAATGTAGGTGCTATTAGTGTTGACCCAGACAACAGTAGCTCAGCAATAAATGAAGCGCCTACTCTTGGCTTAAAAGGCGGTGCGGATACCCAACTAGGTGTCACCATCGACTATGCTTTTAATGACAAGTGGGTACTTGAGCTAGTTACAGCCACACCTTTTGACCACAACGTAAATGGTACCGGCGGTTTAGCAGGCAATAAAATTGCAGATATTAAACAATTACCACCGACATTGTTTGCCCAGTATCACTTCTTTGATAACAGCTATGCGTTTCGCCCGTTTGTTGGTGTAGGCATTAACTACACGGTGTTTTTTGATGAGCAACCAACGGATGCACTCAAAGCAACATTAGGCACTGATAACGTAGAAGTTAAATTAGACAATTCTTTTGGCTTTGCAGCACAAGCGGGCTTTAACTATATGATGAATGAAAACTGGGGCTTACATGCCATGGTATCAGTTATCGATATCGAAACTGATGCAACTGTTTACGCAGATGGCGCACAAGCTTTAACGTCAACAGTGAAAATTGACCCTGTTGTTGCAATGTTAGGGGTAAAATACGCTTTTTAATTAGCCACTAAAAAAGGCCTAACGGCCTTTTTATATTATTAGCTGGGAAGGTTTGTTATTTTTTTCTGCTCTAACATTTCTTTCCAGTGCATTATCTCTGCTGGTAAAATCGGCGCAACACCATCAAAGTTAACCGCCTCTAACATTTCTTCGACACTGACCACACCACGCTTACGTTTAAATACGCCTCTTACATACGCAATCGCATGTAAACCACGCGCAGAGTGAAATTTTTGCTCAATATAAAAATACTTATGATCCCAACCAACTAAGCGAGTGCTGATAGTGTAACGCTGCATGGGCTTAATATCTCGGATATAGGTAATGGCAGTGGCATTCACAATAGGAAACCAACGCTTTTTCATGATGGTATTAAGCAGCCCAACGCGCTCAGTCATCCATGTACGCGCTAAATCCATCATCGCTAAGTAACGTGAATTGGTCAGGTGCAAATTAATATCACAATCACTAGGCAGTGCTTTGTATTCTATGTCTACTGTCTCTAACAATGATTGGTAATCACGGTTACGTTTGATTTTAAAAAACAATAATAAAAGGCGAAAATATAAGTTCACAATAAAGGTCTTACCAGTTAACAATTGACCAAGTGTAGCATAGCGTATTGCATTGGAGAATATTCTGCTCTAATCTCACGGTTCATAATCATAAAAAGTAGCAACAATAATGAATAAAGTGATTTTCTCTGTTGGATTTTTACTACTGCTATGCTGCAACAGTGCGTGGGCTGACTTTAACTACCCAGGAACAGGCACCATAAGCTACCCAACAGGGGCTGAGAAACCATTTAAGTTTGGCTTTAATTGGCAACAAGCTGATGAACAATTTACCATTGGTAGCAAAACATACTCAATGGCGTTACCAGAATCGTATTCCATCGCGATAACGCTTGCCAAAGATGACCAACAAGTGTGGGTGCAAGAGTTTAATAATGGCTTTTTTGAGGGCTTTATTTGGCAAATTGGTGAACACACCATCAAACTAGAAAAGCGCCAATTTAAAGAACCCGTGAAAGGAAATTATGTTATTAGCCTTGATAATAAAGACTACTTTTTTGCCCGCAATAACATCAGCATTATCATTAAGTTTAACCCTGACGGTAATGGTATTGATAATATTGCCATTGATGGGGTCACTAAAGACATGGGCACCAAACAGTAGCCCATGTATTGGTTTTTAATCGGTAAATTAAACCTTTACCGTTTTGCGATTAATGCCATAGTCGCGTAGTTTATTCGCCACTGCAGTATGGCTTAAGCCTAACCGCTTAGCTAACTGCCGAGAGCTTGGGTACGCAGGATAGAGCTTTCGTAATAACGTCGCTTCAAAGCGCTTTACCGCTTGATCTAACGACCCTTCAAAATCAGATTCTAAATAACCTAAATCATGAGTAAAGGTAGGTAATTGTAAATGCTCAACGCGCAGCTCATTATCATCTAATAATGATACAGCACGATAAATTGCATTTTCTAACTGACGAACATTACCAGGCCACGGATATTCTTGCAGAAAAGACAAACACTCAGCTGATAGTTCCGGAATAGCATGACCATTTTGCTGCGCATATTTTTGAATGAAGTGCTCAGCTAACGGACCAACGTCCGCTTTACGGTCGCGCAGCGGTGCAATTTCAAGGGTGAGTACATTAATACGGTAGTATAAATCTTCTCTAAAAACGCCCTCTTGTACCATTGCCGGCAAGTCTTTTTGTGTTGCAGCAATGATCCGCACATTCACTTTTACTTCGTTTTCATCGCCAACTTTACGAAATGTACCGTCTTGCAAAAAGCGTAGTAACTTAGTTTGTAGCTGGGTAGACATCTCGCCTACTTCATCTAAAAATACCGTGCCACCATCTGCTTGCTCAAGCACACCGCGTTTTGGCGCGGCATTTTCTTCGTAACCGGCGTAACCAAATAACTCAGATTCAGCGACATCATCAGGTAATGACGCACACGATAACGCAATGAACGGTTTTACCGAACGGTTAGACGCATAATGACACGCACGCGCTAATAACTCTTTACCAGTGCCGGTTTCACCAGTTATTAAAATGGGCGCTTCAAGTTGTGCCATTTTTCGCGCTTCACGTACCACACGACGCATCGCAGTACTGAAGTTATGAATGGTTGCAAAGCTTTCTTGTCCGTAACGGCGAAACGCACTGACTTGCTGACCTAAACGGCTTTGTGATTTGATATTGATCACCGCACCAGCGAGTACATCACCTTCATTTCCTTGTGGCACTGCAATTGGCAATATGTCAGCAATAAAATCTTCACCCGCAACTTCTACTCGGGTTGTTTGCCCTAATACTTCTTTACTCTCTAACCAACGCGTAAAATTAAAGCCTTTGAGTAGATTATTAATGTTTGCGCCAATTACTTCTTTTTCGCTCAACTGCAAGTCTTTACACGCAGCATCATTACATAATCTCACCCAGCCTTTGGCATCAATTGAGATCACCCCATCTGGTAGCGCACGCAATAATGTATTGAGCTCATTATGCTCACGTTCAGAAGGTAAAAAAGCGGTGGTACGTACATCCTGCACACCGTCTATTAACCGAATTGAAGGCATGATTTTTTGAAATTGCTCAAATTCAATCGGTGGAAAACTCACATACATACGACAGTTTACAGAATCTACTTCAATACCTTTTAAATCAACTTGATAGTTCACCAAGATATTGAGTATTTCTTGTGCAATACCAATACGATCTGCACAATGGATATCTAAACGCATTACACCCTCAAAAGAGAAAACCTATATGCCAAGAATAATACGCTAACTACCCATCGCTGGGTAGTCTATTGTAAAGATTTTTGGACAATAGCGTCTAATTACTAGGGTATCGGGTCCATTCTCCGCCATCAAGTTGAATATAAGGTTCACCTTTAATGTACATCATAACGGTGTCCTGGTTTTCAGCGACTTTGGTGATGCTGCGAGTATTACCAAGTAATCTATCAACTGCTGTTGTTCCAGAGAAAACATCACTTTTCACTGCGTTATTTATTAGCTCAGATAATGAAAAATAACTCACAGTGTCCGTTACTTCTATAAGTTCACGGTTTTTCACATTAGGCCCAATAAACTTAACAGCGGTTGGTACTGATACAATTGACGGGCTTGGAATTTCTCTTAGGCCTGCAAATTGTAACTTGTCGCCCGCTAATGCCGCGCCATGTTCAGGCACAACCACTAACAATACATTGCGTCCTTGGTTTTCAAGCTCATCAATAAAGCGATTAATATCATTGAATAATTGTTGCTGTCGGGTTGGGTAGCTTTGTAAGCTATTCATTCGACCACGTCCTGCTAACTGATTACCATCGTGTAAACTGATTGAATTGTAATACAAGGCCCTAGGCTGAGAGTTATTTGGTTGTTTATTAAGCCAATCCAGCAATACTTCTGAATCAGAATAAATTGGCTTGCCGTCAAACCCATATTGCATCGGTGATAACCCAGAAAAATCAAACTTAGGAGCTGACACACCACCGTGTTGGTTAAGCAAGCCAATAAAATCATCAAAATGGCCATCATGATTCATTGCTACACTGTTGCTATAACCTAACTTAGTTAAGTTATTAAACAGGTGACATTGTTCATCGACTGGTTTAAATAATGAGTCTTGATCTGTTTGCCCGCAACTTGCTCTGAGCAAACGAATTGCAGCAGGACCACTGTAGGAGGTGGCCGAATTAAAATCACTAAACAAAATGTCAAAGTTTTTAAACAGCTCATTTGCTTTAACACCAATTGCGTTTAGATCTGCATTAGCTAATGAACATATATTCAACACAACCACATCAAACTGTTCACCTTGAAACGTATCAGCGAATTGTGTTTTTAATCTTGCTTGCTGTTGATAAAACATTTTTAATTGTTGGTCTGGGGTACCAGCAAGTTCAGACTGAGTGATATTAACTGGCACCACTTGCGATGTTACTTTATTACTTGCCACTGTAGGTAAACTAGCATCTACAGCTGCTACCGGTGTCGTTGAAAACCAGTAAACATACGCAAAGCCAAGGACTGTGATACTGGTATAACGTAACCATTTTACGCTGTACCAATAAATTAAACTTAATACAAACACGCCTAGCAACAAATCAATACTCACCATGCGTGCTACAATCTCTAAAAAATAATCAAAACTAAACTCTTGTAAGTTTGTAGCTTGCTTTAATAACCTAGAAATAGGGGGTAACCAAGAATCATGATATAAAAGCGCTATTGCTAAAACGACAGAAAGTCCATTTTTAATGCGCATAACTATGCGAGAGTCGCTTGATAACAAAAGAAACGCAAAAAAAGCAGCATTAGATAACCAATCAAATGAAATATCACCTCGCAGATACAAAGCAAATTTTGCTAAAAAGTATAAATTCCAAACACCTAATCCTGAAAGCTTCACTTGCCGTCCTTTTTCTGTTTTTTGGGAGTATATGGGATTAATAAAACATGGCGAAATGTTAGTTTTCGATACACTTTTATAAGTTTACTTAGCACCGCCTTACCTATATTACCAAGGATAATCCCCAGCAATAAAGCAATTACAAAGGTTATAAAAAACTGATTTAAGCTCATGTTGACTCCCCTTTGAGAATAACTTTAATGGGCATAGAAACTGGTCTCACGACTTTTCTAAATTCAGCCGTTTCAGCACTCAAAGTAGCAACATCCGGTGTTTGTCCATCAAAAATATAACTTATATTTTCCTGTAACTGCTCTGTGTAATCAGGCACTTGTGTTGCTTGATACTCCCGAGCTAAACGGCGACACTCTTGCTGAATGTAAAAATGATCAGCAATCACATTTTTCGAAATGAAAAAGTCAGCAATATCTAACTTAAATAAATGTTTAATAGCACTGTCCACATCATGTTCTCTACAGGCATGTAGATAGAGATATACCTGGCCGTCAACATAGCTAAAAATATCGCCCTCTCGCTTTACATGAAGTAAATGTAACGGGTGAATTGCATCAATACGTGGTAATAATTCCAATACCACTAACACACCACTAACGCCTAAATTAGCAGCTGAATCACTGTGCTTAGTGACCTGCTTAGCAAAATCGCTGAGTGGCAAATAACCTTTGTGAAGTACGCTATCGCTGTATTTTAACACATCGTCGATTGAGCTTGGCAACGGCCTAGAAAATTGGAAACCTTGAATCGACTGGATCTGCGACAATAAACGTGAAGGCTCAGAAAAACTATATAAGATAAGGTTAACGCCTAAGGTTAAAAATAAACACTCATCTTGATGTCGAATAACGCCATCAACGTTCTGAATTACTAGTTTTAACTTTCTGCCGCACTGTTTACGCAAGGAAAAACATTCTCTAGCCAGTAAAGACAAGTCGGTATAGCGCGTTACAGCAAAAACCAGCGTGGCAGCCTTCATTTTAAATGCATGTTCATACAGAGCATCATTATCTTCAATAACTTTGTAATACGCAGGTAGTTTTGTCCCCGCTGGTACAGCACTTTTCACAAGCCAAACGTCATCTTCATCAAAGTCTTGGTTAGTTGCACTGCTCCCGTAAGCTTGTGAGGTATCTTTTTCAGCAGTTAACACTATGAGTTGGTTATTTTTACGTTGATAATTAATGGTCTCTGCCGCAATAACGCCTTCACTATGATGCCAGAAATCATATTCTAAGCTGTAAACTGATGCTTCTTGAGTCATATTTACCACACCATCAATCACATCATTAAACATTAAGAGCTGGCGACGCAAGTCACTATTATTTGCTCCTGAAATTAAAAACACCACGGTCGCATTTTCTGCAATTGAAAAATTTTTGTAAAGTGTGAGCTGACCTTTAAGCTCTTCGGTTTTATAGTCAACAAACATATCAGAGCTCAAATGAACCATCACACAACTATTTTTTATTACTGTGTATTCTTTGAGTTCATTGAGGATCCCTTTAGAAAACCATCGCTTTTTTGCAAAGCTGATATCGTTACTTAAATTAAATGGATGCAGCTTACCTTCGTCATACAGGGTGTGTAAGTGGTCTGAATGGTCACTTTCAAAAAAAATATCGACTTGCTTTGACAGCAAAAATATATGTTCACTAGTATTAGAAAGCATGCTTTGAGTTAATTCTATTAACTGATTGTCTAAAGGCGCAATCAGTGCATAATTCGCACTACACTTTAGTTCAGAAAATGTTGTATTTAATCCTGAAATATTTAATTTAAGCAACTTAACCCCTCAAAAGGATACTTTAGTACTAGTTTTAAGCTGTATTCTATATATAATACAGCTTATGTACACAAACAAATCACAAATTTAAACGACTTTTATCATTTAGGGTGCTTTAAATGAGCCACTTTGCAGTAAAAAAATCAAATATTCTAACGGATTATGATATTGATAACCTATATCGGAAGTTTGGCAGCGCCAACCAAAATTACATTGAAATAGTCAATGTGGCGAAAAATAAATCGACAATTGAAAAATACCCATTGCTTAAAGATATATCTATATCTATTACAGAAACAGAGCAAGATCATAAAATTAACAAAAGCACAGACTAAATAATGAAAAAAATCTTCATAAAAGGAATTAAAGGAGGAACCGGCGCAACGTCAGTGGTGGCAAATTTAGCGTGCACATTGAAAAAGTCAAAAGAACAAGTCTATGTAATAGATTTAGATCCAAAATCTGATGTTGGTCTACACTTAGGGCTAGCATGGGCACATGAGCAGGGGTGGAGCAACTACCCAACTTTTAACGAGGCGAGCAGTCAATTCCATCAAGACAGTGATGGTGTCGTGTTTTTACCGTTTGGCTCAAATAGCCAAGCGCAGTTTTCGTCAGCTCATATCATTGAAGGCTGTAATCAAATCGACAATAGCGATAATGCATGGGTATTATTTGATTGCCCAGCCCACATTGACGTAACTCAGTACTCATTAAATAAAAATGATGTATTTTTGGAAGTCGTTAATTGTGACCCCATATGCCATAGTTTAATCTACAAAAGATTACAAACTCTCTCTAAAGCACAGGGACAGTGGCAGCATTATTTTTTAGCTAACCGTTATAACAGTGCATCTGAGCTAGAATTCGATTTACTACAACTTTGGCAATCAGACATTCCCCTTTTAGCTTCTTTATACATAAATAAAGATGAAGTTATTAAAGAAGCAACAGCCTTTAGAAATGTTGCGATTAACTGTGCGCCGTATAGTGTAGCAAATGACGATTTTGAGACTTTAGCCGGGTGGTTAGTTAGTAGAGTTAATCAAGATGAAAGCTAATTCACGTATGTCTTTTACTGAAAAAGCGTTTCGGCTTTTACTTAGCTTGTTTTTTAGCAAGCTACTCGTACGGTTTATTTTTTTAAAATTCCATCGTTATTTCAACCAGCACAAAATGAGTGTGATAGCCGCATTTTGTTTGCCTTTTTTATTATTATTTTTATCGCTGTTCGTTAAATTAGATAACAATAAAAAACGCAAAATAAAATCAAGACTTAGCTATTTCTATCCGCATGTTACTTTACCTGTATGTACAATCAGTAATTGCGTTCGGATTATTTTACAAACAGTATACTTAGCTTTTTTTAAAACAAATAAAGCCAGCCTTGCTTACTTCAATACTGAAAAAACGAAAACGTGGCAAGATATTAAACGCTCAGTTCGTATTCTCCGTCTTGTTGATATAAAACTCGTTAAAGCCTTTAAACATGCTTGGTTTATTAGCAAGAAAAGGTCACAACAAGCTAATTACAAACGCATCAGCGAAGCCAATATTTGGCAAAACCAAATATTAAAAGTTGCGTTTATTATGTTGTTATTTTTTGCAGTTGTGGTGTTTGTAACGGTGCCTTTTAGCGTCGAAGCACAAGCTGTATTTATTAGCTTAATTCTAATAGTTGCTTACACTTTGCGTCGTGTTGAAGGTCAGATTGCCACGATCACTATGATTACCTTATCGGTGACAACCTCGACTCGTTATTTATGGTGGCGTTATACCGAAACACTAAACTGGGCTGACCCTTTAGCGTTAGCGTTAGGTATTGGCCTGTTACTCGCTGAAACTTACGCATGGCTGGTGCTTATATTAAGTTTTTTTCAAACTATCAACCCACTCAATCGTAAACCTGTACAATTGCCTGAAGAATCAACATCGTGGCCTACAGTTGATATTTATATTCCTACTTACAACGAACCTTTAAGCGTGGTAAAACCGACAACTATTGCTGCGCAAAGTATCGATTGGCCCGCTGACAAACTCAATATATATATTTTAGATGATGGCAAACGGCCAGAATTTGCCGAGTTTGCAAAACAAATCGGGGTTGGCTATATAGCACGTCCTGATAATAACCATGCTAAAGCAGGAAATATGAATCATGCCATGCGATATACTGATGGTGAGTATATTGCGATTTTTGACTGTGACCATATCCCTGCCCGCTCATTTTTACAAATGACCATGGGGCAATTTATCAAAGATGAAAAAGTATGTTTGGTGCAAACGCCTCACCATTTTTTTTCAGCCGATCCCTTTGAGCGAAACTTAAATAACCAAGGCAAAATACCAAATGAAAACATGCTGTTCTATGGCCTGATCCAAGACGGTAATGATATGTGGGATGCGACTTTCTTTTGTGGTTCTTGTGCTGTTTTAAAACGCGCAGCGCTTGACGAAATTGGTGGTTTTGCAGTAGAGACCGTTACCGAAGATGCTCATACAGCACTGCGTATGCAACGAGCTGGCTATAAGACAACTTATATAAATATTCCTCAAGCAGCAGGCCTTGCCACTGACAGTCTTTCTGCTCACGTAGGCCAACGGATCCGCTGGGCTAGGGGCATGGCACAAATATTCCGTCTTGATAACCCATTACTTGGTAAAGGATTAAATCTGGCACAGCGCATGTGTTACCTCAATGCTATGCTACACTTTTTATCAGGCATACCCCGCATCGTATTTTTAACTGCTCCACTAGCACTTATCTATTTTAATGCGGCGATTATTTATGCCCCTTTTCTCGCTATTTTCTTGTATATAGTGCCCACTTTACTACAAGTAAAAATTACCAACTCACGTATTCAGGGCAAGTATCGTTATTCGTTTTGGGGCGAAGTCTATGAGTCAGTGCTTGCTTGGTATATTTTAAAACCGACGACTGTTGCCCTCATAAATCCTAATAAGGGCAAATTTAATGTAACCGAGAAAGGTGGACTAAACAATATTGAACGGTATGACTGGATCATTTCTAAACCATATATCGTTTTATTGCTCATTAATGTTGTTGGCATGGGTTACGGTATTTTACGACTATTTTTTGGTGATACATCACAAATAGGTGTACTGCTGATCAGCATGCTCTGGGCAAGCTACAATATTATTATATTAGGTGCTGCGGTTGCGGTTGCCGCAGAAGCTAAACAAGTGAGAAGTTCACACCGTGTTAACGTAAATTTTCCCGCGGCAATTAGACTCGCCAATGGCCATACCATTAAAGTGAAAATAACCGATTACTCTGACAGCGGTGTGGGGATAGAAACACAACATATTGCAACCTGCCGAGTTAACGATAAGGTTGAGCTATTAATGAGTCGCGGTTTAAAACAATTTTCCTTTGCTACTTATATTTGTAATACACGTGATAAACAAATAGGTCTTACTTTAAGAGATCTTGATATTGAAAAACAAAAAGCGTTTATCCAATGTACATTTTCGCGAGCGGATGCATGGCTTGATTGGCAAGAAAACTTTAAGCATGATAAGCCTTCTTACAGCTTTTCCAATGTCTTACGAGTTAGTCTAAGAGGCTTTAAAAATTTAATTTTTCATGCTCCAACTAAATTAAAACCCTTGATCGAACTGTTATCGCGGTCAATTACGTTTATTACGACACTTTTACCCACAAAACCTAAAAAAGTATTTGAAACATTATGATAAGATCATTATTCACCGTGTTATTCGCTATAAGCACGCTCAGCATTAATTGCTTGGCTACAGCGGCAGAGCCACTTTCAGATAAGTCTATCTTTGATAATGGCTACCCAGAAGCACCTCCTCAAGAGCAGTTAACTTTGCGCTTTGAACGTTTAGGCATTAACAAGTTTCGGCTCGATGGTGTCAGCAATAATACGCGTGTTGATTTTACCAATCGCCTTGATAAACTCGGCACAAAGTTAATGCTCAATTTTTCCTTCACAAACTCGCCTGCGTTAATTGAACGTGTTTCTCATATTAAAGTGTTTTTTAACGAACATTTGGTAACCGTATTGCCTATAGACAATAAGCTTGCTGTTACTGGTTCAAAGTCACAGCACAATATTGAACTCAACGCTAAGCTGATGAAAGACTTTAACCAAGTTCGTTTTGAACTGATTGGTTTTTATGATTTAGTCTGTCAGGATGATTTTAGTAAAACTATTTGGGCTGAAATAGATAAAGAGAGCGCGATAGAAATTGAACAGCAAAGCTTGGCTTTAGAAAGCCTATTAGAGTATTTCCCTGCTCCTTTTTACGATGAGCGGGATAATAACCAGTTAACTTTGCCATTCATTTTTGCTTCTCAACCAGATGAAACCACGCTTGAAGCAGCGTCCTCACTTGCTAGTTTCTTTGGTGGGCAAGCAAAATGGCGTAAAGCAGATTTCCCAGTAGCAATAAACAAAATACCGACCACTCATAGTGTGGTGTTTGCTACCAATAATGACAAACCAGACTTTTTGTTAAATTACCCAGATGTAGAAAAGCCGACTATAGAAATAATCAGTAGCCCAACACATCGCTATGCCAAAGTACTGCTTGTTTTAGGTAAAGATACAAAGCAGCTAAAAGATGCTGTGATTGGTTTATTATTTGGTCATAAAGTAATGACTGGTCGCACTGCAGTGATTGATGAAATTAGTAAGTTACCACTTCGTAAAGCCTATGATGCGCCTTTTTGGCTTCGCTCAGACCGTGCTGTAACATTTGATGAATTCATCGAGTACCCAACTCAATTACAGTCACAAGGGTTTCGAGGTCAACCTGTGAATCTTGATTTACGTTTTGCACCGGATTTATTTACGTGGCGTGAAAATGGTATCCCTATCACCCTTAATTACCGTAATACACCGGCAGAAAAAAACTTAATTTCTCGCTTGAACATGCTGATCAACGGTAAATTCATTGATGGCTTTGTACTTGATGATGACGGTGGAAAAACCATCACAACCAATACTTTCTTACCTTTACTGTCTGATATTAATCCAAATCAGACGCGTCAGGACTTTGAGTTAACTGGTTTAGATTTGACCATGAAAAACCAACTTACTTATGATTTTAACTTTGCGGTGGCTAAATCTGGTGCATGTAACGCCATACCTGCGGGCGGTGAGTTTGGCGCTATCGATGGCAGTTCTTCAATTGATGTGAGTGCGTTTAATCATTATATGGCATTACCGAATCTACATGCTTTTGCAAACAGTGGCTTTCCATTTACTAAATTTGCCGATTTACATCAGACAGTGTTAATTATGGAACCAAACAGTTCAGTAGAGGGCATTCGTCTATTGCTTAACTTTACAGGCCATTTAGGGGCAATAACAGGTTACCCATCACATCGACTGGCTATTAAATTCCCAGCACAAGATATTAACTTTGACGACAAAGATATTATTATTATCGGTAAACCTGACTCTCTTCATCATGACATGAGCAAAGACAGTGCGCTCAGTGTTTTGATAAATGATAACAATAGAGTGGTTAACCAGGCTATTTATAATGGTGCGTTTAATACAAGCGATCCTGAAAGAGTTCAAGTTAATATCCGAAGTATGGGCAAACTTGGCATCATCTCTGGCTTTCAATCTCCGTTTGATTCTGAGCGCTCAGTTGTGTCTTTAATCGCAACGAACAATGCAGCCTACCCATTGTTGAATGAAGCTTTGCTGATAAATGAACAAACAGCAAAAATCACCGGCAGCTCGGCAATTATCAATAGCCAAGGTATAAAAACGATAAAAACTGACGAACAATATTTTGTTGGTCATGTTCCTATTCATACTTTAATTTGGTTCCACTTTTCAGACCGTCCAGTTTTGCTCGCCGTGCTGTCGATTATTACTCTGTTGCTGATATCATTTTTGTTATGGCGATTATTAATGTTACTGACGCAAAAACGATTATCTGAAGGAGAAAATAAATAATGAAAAACATTGTGTTATTCGTCAGCATGCTACTTATTTGGCCATTAAACGCTGTAGCCCAAAGCTGCGCTGATTGGTCTCAGTGGGATACCTTTAAAAAGCATTTTATTTCCGATCAAGGTCGGGTCATTGATCTTGGTAGTAAACAAAGTATTACGACCTCTGAAGGTCAATCCTATGCGCTATTTTTTGCTCTACTTGCAAACGATCAAGCAAGCTTTGAGCAAATTTTACAGTGGACGCAAACCCATCTCGCTGAAGGCGACTTAAGCACTCGCCTGCCAGCTTGGCAATGGGGGATTGATGGTAATGGAAAAGGTAAAATTCTCGACTCAAACCCTGCATCCGACTCAGACTTATGGATAGCTTATACACTTTCGCAAGCAGCAATTCTTTGGCAAGAACGGCGTTACGCTGTGCTAAGTAGTGTTATGGCAGAGCGTATTATACGTGAAGAAACCGCTTATTTACCTAACTTAGGGTTAACATTACTTCCTGCACCCAATGGTTTTGAGCCGAGTGAACAAACCTGGAAATTAAATCCAAGTTATGCCCCACTGTTTATTTTGCAGCAGTTTGCACAGCGTTATCCACACTCTGCATGGCAAGCACTTCATGACAGTTCAGCCAAGTTAATACTTGAAACCAGCAAAAATGGCTTCAGCCCTGATTGGGTTATGTATAACCCCGAAAAAGGTTTTTACCACACAGATAAAGCCCCCGCTATTGGTAGCTATAATGCAATTCGCGTCTACCTGTGGGCAAGTATGATGGCTGATGAAGCAGCATACAAAAAAGAGCTAATAGCACAGTTCGATCCTATGCTGCAGTACCTAGTAAACAATAATAGAGCGCCACTTGAAAGCCGAGTCGATACAGGTAAAGCGTCAGGTTCTGGCCCTGCTGGCTTTATCGCTGCATTACTACCATTGCTTGCTGATAAAGGCCAAACCCAAACGTTAGCAGCTCTACAACAAAAATTGATGATAGACACTCGCTTTATTACAAATCGCTATTACGACAGCGTGTTATATTTGTTTGGAACGAGTACCACAAATAAACGTTTTACTATTGATAAGCAAGGTGCGCTACTTCCAAATTGGAGCAATGAATGCCGATAAAGTGGCCGCTTGCTGTACTGTTATTTAGCTCATTTGTATCGCTGTCTAAACAGCAAGACTTAGATACAGAATCAGTTCATTGGCTCATAAGCCAAGTTCAGCTTGGTGAGATCGAACAAGATCTACAGTTAATGACTGATAGCTTAGATAAGCTATTAAGTATTGCACCTAACAATATTGAGGTGCAATGCGCCCAAGCGCATGTGTATTTTGCACTCGCTCAAAACAGTAAAGCAACTAATCTACTTAGTAAATTAAAGGGTGAACACCATCCTTGTATTAAGCAAATAAGCTTATTAGCTCGGGTTAACGACCAAGACAGGGCATCAGTTCAAGAAGCCAAATTGTTAGCGCGAGCTGGACAGTACAGTGCTGCAATCGCACTTTATGATAATTTATTCAAATCGACCTACCCTAGTATCGAGTATGAGTTTGAGTATATAAACTGGTTAGCGCAAAGTGACGATAACTGGCAGCAAGCATTACGAGGCTATCGCTCATTACTTAAACGTTACCCTGAATCTAGTCGTATTGAACTTACCTACGCAAAACACTTACTAGAGCAAAATCCACAAAACAATGATGCATTGCGTATATTAAATCACTATGCACATAGTAAATTTCTTGCTGTTGAGGCTGAATCTGCATGGTTGTCCGCGCTTGAAGAAATGCCTATTAGTAAACAAACAGACAATGCTTACCAAAGCTATTTTTTAGCTTATCCAAAAAGTAATAAGGGCAAGCTGCAATATAATGACTTTGCAAAACAATTAGAAGAAGAGCTCATTAAACAAGCCGATCCTGCATATCAAGCGTGGCAAAAAGGGGTTATTGCGCTTGAAAATGAAAAATACAATCAAGCCAATCGATACTTTACAACAGCTCTGGCTGGTCGACCTAAAGATCCTGAAGTACTCAGTAGCTTAGGGCTATTAAAGCTACGCCAAGGAGATAATGCCGCAGCCTACCGTTATTTCAAAAAAGCCGAGCAGCTAAGTGACAATGTTAATCGGATTGCGGTCCTTAAAGGTTTAGCAACCACTGCCAAGTTTTGGCAATACATAAACTTGGCAGAATTAGCGATAGATGACAACAATCTAAGTCGCGCTAAATTGCAACTTGATTTAGCACACACGCTCGATGAAGACCCACTGACCGTGTTATTTTACCGCGCTCAACTGGCAGAAAAAGCAGGTCAAGC
Source organism: Pseudoalteromonas sp. KG3 (assembly GCF_030436385.1). NCBI lineage: Bacteria > Pseudomonadati > Pseudomonadota > Gammaproteobacteria > Alteromonadales > Pseudoalteromonadaceae > Pseudoalteromonas > Pseudoalteromonas sp. KG3. The sequence continues at coordinate 3,658,862 of NZ_CP098523.1, read as the reverse complement.
TCAGCAAGCTATGGTTTATTATCAGCAAATTTTGGCTCAAGAGCCGCTACAAGCCCGTACCTTAGGGGCAATGTTAACCCTAACAAGTAGCGATGATAACTTTTCCCGAAGTCATCAATTTTATAACCAGTTAACAGCAAAACAACAGGCTTTAATAACTGAACAGTATACTCGAATTCAAAGTCGCCAATTACGCGCGCGTGCCGATGAGCTCACCGCTGCAGGAAAATTAGATCAGGCCGTTAATTTGCTTCTCTTAGCGATAAAACAAACGCCTAGAGAAAGTTGGCTTTATTATGATCTGGCTAACTTATATCAACAACAAGGCTTACTAAACCACGCTAAAGCTTTATATAATAAGACCTTATGGCAATTTCCCCTCGATGCTGAGTTGCGATACAGCCACGCACTGTTTTTACGATCTTTGAACGACTACCAAGGCGCTCTTGATACCCTTAGCTACGTGCCTAATAATGCCCGTACCGCAGACGTTGCTCAACTCGCCCAGCAACTTTCAATCAATGCCAAGATGAGCAAACTTGCTAATAACGGCGAAGATAATAAAAGTACGATTATTTATAATCTAACAGAGCTCGAAGCCCAACCTTTAACGCCTTTAATGCAGGCAGAACTGGCAGCACAATGGCAGCAAATTAATGAATACAATTACGCACTAAGGCAATTACGCACAGCCTTAGAACGGGATAACAGCTTAAGTCCTTATTGGCATATGACATACGGTCAATGGCTTTTAAACAGTGATAAGGAACAACAAACACAGCAATGGTTTGCACACTATCAACTACCAAAAGTGACCACTGAAGAACAACAAATACGTTGGCTATCTCTGCAAACTGATTACATCAATAAGTTTAACCAGGGTGAGCAGCGCCTTGAAAAATTAGCGTTACTTGCTCAACAAAACCCTAACAACCCAGTAGTATATAATGCGCTTATCACTGCTAATATTGAGTTAAATAGACCCCAAGCTGCTATTGTTCTATACCAGCTGCAAGTTCAACAAGGCCAAAAATTAGCACCCGAGACCGAACTTGCCGTAGCAAGGGTTAGCCGCGAGCTAAATCACCATGCTCTGGCAGATCGCATTGTTACTACATTAATAAATGACGTAGATAAAGATCAAACATATCAGCAACAGTTATTAATGACCGCCCTTGTTGATTTTAAAGATGAAGATAATCTTATTCGCTTAACCAATGAGTTACTCGTTAAATCAGGCTATAGCCAAGAAATGTATTATCAAGCTGCGCAAGTTGCAGAAACTCATAATAAAAATGCTTACGCAGAAACCTGGTATAAAGAGGCAATTGAACCAAATAGCAGTATAAAAGCACAAAACGATGCCACTCTTAACTACGAATTATATGCCTTAAATGACGAGGCACCTTGGTATGTAAATAATGCGAAAAGAGAGCTTGCTCGAATTCAACAGCGCGAGCAAGCCTATATAACGGCCGGCATTAACTTTAGCAGTCAAACCAGCACTCAAAACGATGCCAGCCTAGGTGCAGGCTCTATGCCTATTGAGGTCGGCTTGCCACTTTGGCATGGCACCGGGATTATTAAACTTGATCCGATGACCATTGCCAGTCAAGTAACCCGCTTTGATGAGAGCTTTTCGGGCAGTCGCTATGGCCATGGGGCATTGTGTATTTTCGATTGCCCGTTAAATAGTATTGAACCACAACAAGAAGGCATTGATATTGGCTTTGCATGGTTAAACGATACATGGCGTTTTGACATAGGCACTACACCACTGGGTTTTTTGGTGGAAGATATTGTCTGGGGTGTTGACTACAATGGCGACATAGGGAATTTTGGTTATGGAATTACACTTAATAAACGCCCCGTAACCAGCTCAGTATTATCGTATGCGGGCCTTGAAGATGTATTCACAAATGAAGTTTGGGGGGGCGTTAGAGCAACCACATTACGATTTAATCTATCACATGATCTAGGCCTTGATTGGGGTTTTTGGGGCTCAGCTGATTTGCAGTTATTACAAGGCAAGAATGTCAAAGACAATCAACGTTACAGTCTTATGGGCGGCGCTTATCACCGTTACATCCGTGAAAAGAATACCGAATTAACATTCGGTGCAAGTCTATTGCACTGGTCTTATCAATATAATTTAAGTGAAGAAACCTTTGGCCATGGCGGCTATTATAGTCCACAAAACTACCTCGGCGTTTCAATGCCGGTTACTTATGACCGCCGCGTTAATAACGATTTTATTTACCGTGTACGAGCCGGTATCTCATGGTCAACCACCACAAATGACGACAGTGATTTTTTTCCTAATGATCCGCAGCTACAAGCGCAGGCACAACAAAGAACTTCAATCACCGGTGTTGATCCAGTTTTTGCAGGCAGTACAACGTCTGGCATATCATATAACTTAGCCGGTAGCTTTGAATATCGCTATACACCGCATTGGTTTTTTGGTGGCTTCTTCAACTTAGATCGCGCTGATTTTTATGAACCTAACTATGCCCAGCTTTATTTCCGCTATTACTTTAAACCTGTTTATAGCGAAATGATTTTCCCTGGTAGCCCCGTAGTCCCTTACGCTGACTATTAGGTTTTAAAACCATGGCACAGCTAACTATCGCAAGCACTTCCCCTGCACAGCCCGTGTATGTATACTTAGCCGCAATTGTAGCTAGGATAAGGGTGTGACTCTTACCCACTAAGCAAAAACTTAGTGAGCAAACCATTACCTTAGCTGCATTAAAAATAATATTCATGGCCACCCGTTCTATTTGTGTTGTTATCACATGAACGACCAAAGCAAAAAATATAAGGCCACAATAATTAACGTTGAGTTAGGAAGTAAATATGAGTTCAAATTCTGACAGTGGCTGGTTTGGTCACCCTAAAGGACTTTCAACCCTGTTTTTCACAGAAATGTGGGAACGAATGAGTTACTACGGTATGCGAGCAATGCTCGTATTATTTATGACAGCGAGTTTACAACAAGAAGGCTTAGGATTTACCGTTGCTTCTGCTGCTGCAATTTATGGTTTATACACAGGTTCAGTATACTTTTTAGGCTTGCCTGGTGGCTGGCTAGCAGATAGATTATTTGGTGGTCAAAAAGCAGTATGGTACGGCGGTATCATTATCATGTGTGGCCATATTATTTTAGCCGTTCCACATGATTATTCATTTTTTATCGGTTTAATCTTTGTTGCAACAGGTACAGGTTTACTTAAACCTAATATCAGTGCAATGGTTGGTCAGCTTTACACTGACGAAGATGAACGCCGTGATGGTGGTTATGCTATTTACTACATGGGTATTAACTTAGGTTCTTTAATTGGTTACTACGTTTGTGGTTACTTTATGGAAAACGTAGGTTGGCACTGGGCATTTGGTGCAGCTGCTGTAGGTATGGGTATCGGTTTAATACAATACAAACGTACACTTAATAACTTACCAGAGCATAGTGCATTACCAGCTAACCCATTAAGCCCTAAAGGTGTATCACGGGCATGGATTGGTATTGCAACATTTGTAATTGTTGCGACCAGTGTAACCGTTGCTGCGATGACGGGTGCTATTGTAATTAACCCTACCGTTGTAGCAGGGTATACTGCTGTTGTATTTACTATTATCTTTTTCATTTACTTTGGTCTTGTTTACTTCAATGGCAAACTAACCGATGCTGAAAAGCAAAGAATGTGGGCACTATTTTTAGTATGTATTGCCTCTGCCTGTTTTTGGTCTGGCTTTGAACAAGCAGGTTCTTCATTAAACCTATTTGCTCGCGATTACACAGATCGCCTTGTTGGCACATTTGAAATCCCAACAACTTGGTTCCAATCTTTAAATTCGCTGTTCATTATTGCCCTATCGCCGTTTTTTGCCGCGCTTTGGATTAATCTATCAAAGAAAATGGTATCGCCCACTTACAGCGTAAAATGTGCCTTGGGTCTAGTTATTATGGCTTCAGGATTTTTAGTTATGTTTATGGCGGCACATTACGCAGCTGAAGGCTTAAAAGTAGCGCCTTATTGGCTTGTTACTACGTACTTCTTACATACCGTGGGCGAGCTTTGTTTAAGCCCTGTTGCATTAAGTGCCGTAAGTAAGTTATCGCCTCGTCGCTATACAGGTCAAATGATGGGGGTATTCGTACTCACTTACTCAATTGGTAACGTAATTTCTGGATTACTTGCTGGTAACTTTGATCCTAACAATGTTGAAGAAATTCCTAACCTTTACCTACAAATTGCATTATTTAGTATCGGTGTAGGTATCATTTTAGTATTAATGAGTTTTAAAGCTAAAGTATGGGAAAAACAAGGTTTGACTGAGAGTAGCGCCCAGTAATAGCCGTTTTTAAACTGAGCTTGATAAAAGCATCAGCTCAGTTTTATTCCAATCAGGCAAGATAGCAATATCTTGCCTTTTTATTTGTGTAAAATTGACTCGAGTTAACAAAACTCCCTCTCTGCTTTATATAATACATTATCCTAATGACTCGAAGTAAAGACGTTAATCGTGTAAACAACTAATTAGCAGCTGCCTATTATTTGTATGTTTTTCTATATTGACCACCTGTAACCCCATCCTAAATACTGATATGATAATCACATTATATAAGTGACAGTATGGCTATTATGACTTTCTATTACGGTATCAGGTTTTCAATGCTCGTTGCAGTGTTTACTTTGTTAAACGCTTGCGGCGATAGCACTGAGAAAGATACGAACTTCGTTGTAGACGAATCAAAATTAATTATTAGCGCCAATGATGGCTTATCAAAAAGCTTTGATGGTGCGCTTGTTTTACTCACGGCCCCAGCCAGTGCTGTAGCAACCGATACTAGTTTTATTTTTAGCAAAAAAAAGCTTGATGATGAGAATAAGGTTCTTAATATTGTTTCTGCGTTATATACCTTTAGCCCTCAAGATTTAACATTCGATACGCCTTTAAGCCTCACAATATCATTAGCTAATTCAGCAGACCCTGAGCAACAGTTGTCTATCGTGAAGCTAATCGATGGACAGTGGCAACCATTAGTAAGCTCAAGCTCTTCTGCAAATACTGTTAGCGCACAAATAAACAGCTTTGGTACATTTGCAATACGCGCTCGTACATTACCCCAAGTCAGCAAAACTATTGGCTCTGAATGTAAAGCAAACCAATCCGAACAATCTATGCGTTTTATTCATGTCGCTGATTTACATGCGCGGTTTGGTTTTAAAGAACAATACTTCAGCAAAATTAAAGGCTACTACAACCATGCACTAGCCGAGCAACCCTATACTTTATTTACCAATGGTGGTGATGACTATGAAAAAGGCACCGTTGCAGAACAAATCTCTAAAGGCATGGCAACGGTTGAGGCAATAAAAGCTATGGCGTTTGATGTCCGTGTTGTTGGTAATCATGACTATGCATGGGGGCCAGCACAATTACTTGACTACGCCAATGATGATAACGCCATCGTGTTAGCCAGTAACACGCGTTATACAGGCGATAATACGCAAAGTTTTAACGCAGTTGATTTCTCTATTGTACAAGTCGGTTGCCTCAAGGTCGGTTTTTTCGGGATGACATCTGTACCGTGGAATGAACTTGATCAACCCGTAGAGACCGCACCAATCCCCGACTTTATCGCTAACTTTAAAATGAATTGGCAATGGCAAGATATTGCCAAAAATATTGTCGAGCAATATAGCCAAGATGTCGACTACATGGTGATGTTGAGTCATTTAGGTGAAGGTGCAGATACGCAAATTGCACAAAACATTGCTGGTATTGATCTAGTGCTTGGCGGCCACACCCATGGCGGGGAGAGTTTTCAGCAACTCGATAATGGCAGTTTAGTGATCCAACCAAACTTTTTTGCTCAAGGCCTAACTGATTTAGAATTAACCTTTGATCTAACTACAAAAACTGTTGCTGATATCAATTATTCTACGTTAGCAACGACGCAGATCAACACCTTTGATGAAGCACTGCAAACACAAATTGACTTTTTGATGGGTAAATATGCCCCCGATGCCAATACTGAAATCGCTATTTCAGAGAATTACCCGACTACCGCACAGATAATGAATATTACTGCGCTTGCAGCAAAACAGCTACACCAAGTTGATGCAGCCTTATTTGATACAAACCTAGTACAACAACGATGGACACCGGGTACGCTCACCCAAGAAGATTTTCACAATGCATTTAAAGTTGAAAGACAGCCTTCGAACACTCCCGGCTTCAGTGCAATTTATCAAGTCACAGTCAGCGGCCTTGATTTAAAAACCATGGCAGCGAATCAACCTGATTGGCTACTATTGGCCCCTGAAAGTATAAATGACAGTCAAAACTATACCTTGGCACTACAAAAAGGGCCTGCTTTTAATAGTGAATTATTTTTTAATGGGGTTGCGTTTGCTGAGCCACAATTAATTGCAGAAACATGGCAATTACTCGATCAATATGCCCGCCAGCGTACCAGCCAATGTTTGCATATAGACACCGACACTCAGCTCAATGCATGTCAAAATCAAGCGAACATTACTATTTGGAATTTCAACGATCCAAGCGATCCATTCAAAGCTGACTATGGCCCATCAACATTAAGCTATTTTGATCCTGAAAATAGTGGCTGGGGCGCCCAAGACACAATATACAAAACCACCACACAATTACAGATTGCAGATCTAAACGACGGTGCTTCAGGGGTGATGGCCTTTACCGACCACTCTCCAACAGAAGGATTAAAGATCACGCTTAACACGCCGCCTAATGGTGATTTTGAAAATGAAGGACTGGTATCCGATTACACCCTAGTGATGGACATTTACTGGCCTCTGGCAGCAAAAGACATTTACCGCGCGCTGGTGCAAACAGATACTGTAAATTACTTAACAGATGATGCTGATATCTATATTAACCCTGAAGGTGGTTTAGGTAAATCAACCAGTAAAAGTGGTTATTTTGGCCATACCCAATCAGATACTTGGCATCGCATCGCCTTTGTGTTTTATACCGCCCCTGATAATGGCGTGTTTGAAGTTTATATTGACGGTGAGTTAGCAGGGGTAAAAAGAGAAGGTGAAATTAATCGTCGCTGGGCATTAGATCAAGCCGTACTGCTGCTAACTGATAATAACTATGAAACTGAACCCGGCTATTTAAACGCACTGCTATATGCAGGGCGTGCAATGACGCGCGATGAAATAAAAAGTATGGCCGGCGCGCAGCAAACTCTTAACTTTGTGCCAAGCACACGCTCACTAAATCAGGCTGTTGAGCGTCATTACCAAAATGCTCCGGCTATAAAAGCGAACCTATGGTTAGAGCAGCGCAGCAAGTTTTTTAACAAACGCGGCGCTAGCGTAAACAATTAATTACAATGCGTCCATTTAATTGAGGGAGGAAACTCCCTTAATTTGCTTAATTTACATCCGCAATAAAAACAAATTAACCATTAATATCAATCAACTAAGCAACAACCTACACCGTTAAAATTTGATTATCGAAGACTAACAGCTAAAGCTCCTCCTCTACCATCATCATTTTCAAATGATCGTCCCATTTAATTTACAAATAGCCGCTTAGCTAAATAGATGCGGGCTCTTCCCCTTTTACTCGTTATGGTTAATTATCTGCGCATCAGACACAACAAGACGCAGTGTTTATTGCGGGAGAATTATAATGAGTGAAGTAACTAACCCTTTAGGTTTGGTAGGTATCGAGTTTACTGAATACGCTACACCTGATGCAGATTATATGGATAAAGTGTTTACCGATTTTGGTTTTTCAAAGCTAAAAACATTTAAAGGTAAAGACATTGTTTACTACAACCAAAACGATATTCACTTTTTACTAAATAATGAACGTGATGGTTTTTCAGCAGAATTTGCAAAAAGCCATGGTCCTGCAATTTGCTCTATGGGCTGGCGTGTTGAAAATGCACAACTGGCATTTGATACTGCAGTAGCACGTGGTGCAAAACCTGCCACAGATTCAACCCACAAAGACTTACCTTACCCAGCTATTTACGGTATCGGTGACAGCTTAATTTACTTTATCGAGCAATTTGGCGATAAGGGCTCTATTTATGAGCAAGATTTTGAAGACTTAAGTGAGCAAAATATCGTTGCAGATAAAGGCTTTATCCGTATCGACCATTTAACAAATAACGTTTACAAAGGCACTATGGAAACATGGGCTAACTTCTACAAAGACGTATTTGGTTTTACGGAGGTTCGTTACTTTGATATCAAAGGGCAAAAAACAGCCCTGCTTTCTTACGCACTTAAATCACCGTGTGGCACCTTCTCGATTCCGATCAATGAAGGTAAAGGCAACGATAACAACCAAATCGACGAATATCTTGGTGAATACAATGGTCCAGGCGTACAGCATTTAGCATTCTTAACGGATGACTTAGTTAGCTCACTTGATAAGCTAGACAAATCAACTATTGCAACGCTTGATATTATCCCTGAGTACTACGACACCATTTTTGACCGTGTACCTTGGGTAAAAGAAGATAAAGAAAAGATCCGTGAACATCAGATCTTAGTAGATAGCCAAAGTGAAAATTGCTACTTATTACAAATTTTCTCGAAAAACTTATTTGGCCCAATCTTTATCGAGATGATCCAACGCGTTGATGACGGTGGTTTTGGTGAAGGTAACTTCCAAGCACTGTTTGAATCAATCGAACGTGACCAAGAGCGTCGCGGCGTTTTATAAACACTCGCGTATAGATTTAAAAAGCAGCGTATTTCGCTGCTTTTTGTCGTTTCATCAATTTTATAAATTTCACCGTTTAAATCGCGCCATTCATCACCATATCCACTGTAAAGCGCGACTGACTAAACCAAAGGAAATGTAATGAGTTTAATTAACGAAACCCATGATATAAATTTAACTAGCTGGGTTGCCTCAGCGAATGTTGCAAATTGTGACTTCCCGATCCAGAATCTACCATTTGCAGAAGTACGCCGTAAGAATTCTGACGAAGCTTTTCGCGGTGCCGTTGCCATTGGTGATCAAGTTATCGACCTTGCCAAAGTAAACGAACTAGCAATTTTCTCAGGCGATGCCCAAACTGCCGTAGCAGCAGCAAGCCAAGCAACACTGAATGAATATATGGGCCTTGGTCAGCAATACTGGTCAGCGCTACGTTTAGCACTATCTAAAGCATTGCGTGAAGGCGCAACAGAGCAAGCAAAGCTAAGTGAAGCACTAATTGCCCAAGCAGACATTGAGTTTGCATTGCCATGTCGTATTGGCGATTATACTGACTTTTATACATCTATCTATCATGCAACTGCAGTGGGTAGCCTATTTCGCCCAGACAACCCATTACTGCCTAACTACAAATGGGTACCAATTGGTTACCATGGTCGCTCTTCATCAATCGATGTATCAGGACAAACATTCCACCGCCCAAATGGTCAAACTAAAGCGCCAGATGCAGAAGTACCATCACTTGGTCCATGTAAACGCTTAGATTATGAATTAGAGCTTGGTATTTACTTAGGTAAAGGTAACGAGTTAGGCGATGCGATTGCTATTGAAAACGCTGAAAACCATGTATTTGGTTTTTGTGTATTCAATGATTGGTCAGCACGTGATTTACAAGCATGGGAATACCAACCATTAGGTCCATTCCTTGCGAAAAACTTTGCTTCAACGGTTTCGCCGTGGATTGTAACAACTGAGGCGCTTGCACCATTTAGAACATCATGGACTCGTGATGAAAATGACCCTCAGCCATTAGATTATCTAGAATCAAGCCAAAACCGTGAGCTGGGCGCCTTTGATATAAAAATGGACGTGCAAATTGAAACCGCAAAAATGCGTGAGCAAGGTGTAGCTCCTTCATTAGTATCAAAATCAAGTTTTAAACACTCGTACTGGACAGTTGCGCAAATGGTTACTCACCATACTGTAAATGGCTGTAACTTTATGCCTGGTGATATGCTAGGTTCAGGTACACAATCAGGCCCTACTCACGAAGAAGCGGGTTCATTACTCGAACTTTCTCGTGGTGGTAAAGAGAAAATCACTCTTAATAATGGTGAGCAACGTAGCTTTTTAGAAGATGGCGACAACGTTATTATGCGTGGTTGGTGTGAAAAAGCAGGCTTTGCTCGTATCGGTTTCGGCAGCGTTGAAGGAACAGTTCTTCCTGCTAAGTAGCTAAATTGTAAACATTTATTAAATACATTTATTATAAGGAGGCGACCAACGCCTCCTTTTTTAAGATTAATTACAATTTTTTACTGGCTTTTTCAGCTCAGATTGCTATCTTGATTCGGTTAATAGCCAGTATTTATAAGCCATGTCAGCATTTATTAAGTCTTTTTATCACAAATTATTCCCAGCTAGACAGCTGTTGATCCGCCAAAATGGTGAGGTTAAGCATGTGATATTAGCACCTTGGTTACAAGTTTCAGCTGTAGTGGTTGTTTTAATTGCTTTGGCTTGGTTGGCGGTATCTACCCTACAAATTTATTCGCAAACCAACAAAATCTCCGATATTGAGCAAAACCAACTATCAAAACAACAACAGTGGCAACTGCAAAAACAACAACAACAACAGCAATACGAAAAACAATTAGCACAGCTTGCCGAATTGGAACAAAAACATGCTTTATTGCAGAGCATGATTGATTCTTTACCTGAGTCGATGAGCAATCCAACAGAAGATGCCGCAACAATCGAAAATGTCGCTCCCAACGAGCAACAAGACGATTTTCATGAGCCACTCGTTGATGAAAAAAACCCACAAAATGCACAAGCCAATTTACTTTCAGTTGAGCAACGCTTTGCTCAACTCGACGCTCACTACTTAAAAAGCTTTTTACAAATTGAGCAACAAGTAGAGTTACGTCACCAAGATATTTTAACCATGCTCAAAGGTGCAGGGCTTGATAGCGCCTTAGCGCGTAATCTCAATGGAGACATGACAGAAACCGCACAAGGTGGTCCATTGGATTTATTTGATGAATCTAAGATCCCTGCTGAGTTTTTAGTCATCGCCGATAAACTGCTGGCGTTGAATAAGCTTGAAAATTTACTCAGTGAGTTACCGCAAACTCTGCCAGCAGCTAATTACTATATTTCGAGTAGTTTTGGCCTGCGTAAAGACCCTGTAAATAAGCGCCATGCTTATCACAAAGGGGTCGATTTAGCGGGTTGGCATAAAACCGAAATCTTTGCCCCTGCTGATGGGACTGTACTACGTGCAGGGCGTAACGGTGGCTATGGTAACTTTATTGAATTACAACATAAAAATGGCTTTGTAACGCGGTTTGGTCACTTAAATAAAATCAACGTAAAAAAAGGCCAAACGGTAACTAAAAATGATGTTATTGGCTTAATGGGCAGCACTGGCAGAAGTACCGGTACTCACCTACACTATGAAGTATTACTTAACGACAAACATGTCAATCCTGTCAAAATAACAAAGGCGCTTTCTCGTGTTCGGTAAAAAAAAATCAACTGTAAGTAACTCTTCTGATTCGCAATTAAAAAGAACCAACCACACGCCATCGATCATTTCTGAAGATGTTCGCTTAACCGGCAGTTTGGTTAGCCAAGGCGAAGTACAACTTGATGGTCGTATTGATGGTGATGTGCGCGTCAACCACTTAGTTATTGGTAACACTGGCTGTGTAGAGGGCTCAGTGGTTGCTGAAAGCGTGATTGTAAAAGGCAAGATCATTGGCTCACTCAATGCCAGCAAAGTGGTTATTGAGCGCTCGGCGCAAGTGCATGGTGATGTTTACCAAGATACACTCAGTATTGATGCTGGCGCCATTATTGAAGGTAACTTAAAACAACGTCATGAAGCAGAAACCGTTGAGTTAATTACTAATAATACCGAATCAAAAGCCGAGCTTAGCTCAGTATTGAGTGAAGGCGATAACGACTTGTCGTTCTTCAATAAACAAGCCGCAGAAAAAGAGTAAACTATTTTTTCTTAGTGATGTACATCGTAATATCGGCAGTGAATACCAGTTCACTGCGGGTATTATAAAGTTTAACCGGTACAACTAAATCTTCTTTATCTTGCCATTGTCTTGGCATAGCAATCTCAGCTACCGCGGTCACATCGGTGTCCACTTTCGCTAAATACTGCACTGTCATACCTTTGGGTATCCAACGATGGGTTTTATACGGCACTGTTGCATCAACCATTACGCCAGCACACAACTCAGCTAAATTACATTGAGCAATGGCATGAATAGTACCAATATGATTATGCACACTGCGGCGGTTTTTCACTACAGCACTGCAATACCCCTCTTTTACGTCCAAAATAGTAGGTTTCATCGAGCCAAAATAAGGCGCTTTAAAGCACACTACTTTGCTAAATAACCAATTGCCTAGCGGTAAATTTTTTAATTTTAACCATGTTTTTAAAACCACTGATTTGTCACTCATAACTTTCTTAATTAAAAGGCATAGAGATTAAAATTAACACATCAGACCAGATAGCTGAAGTGTATTTATTTCTTGTCTTGATAATTTTCAGTCAGGTCGGCCATATGGCCTTTCTTTTTTATTTTTGCAGACTTAAAATACGCGGCAAAAGGAGCCTTCATGCCAACAACTGATCACCGCAGTCATCTTAGTGTTATTTTAATTCTTGCCTTACTGGTTATATTTTGCCCATTAGCAATTGACATTTACCTACCCGCGTTTCCAACCATCGCGGAACAATTTCAAGTCGGCGAAAAACAAGTGCAACAAACCGTTGCGATTTTTATGCTCACGGTTGGCTTGGGGCAATTAATTGCTGGCCCTCTAGCTGATAAGTTTGGCCGCAAACCTGTTGCACTTAGCGGTATCATACTTTATGCCGTTGCTTCGCTTGGCGCTTATTACGCACCACATTTTAACGCTATGTTGCTAGCACGTGCAGTGCAAGGTCTGGGCGCATGTGCAACATTTGTGGTTGCTTTTGCCATCGTACGGGATCGTTTTGGTAGTGAGCGCAGCGCACAAATGATCACCTACTTAAACGGTATTGTTTGTTTCATTCCTGCCTTAGCGCCCATTTTAGGTGCATGGCTTACGCTGCAGTTTGGTTGGCGAATGAATTTTCTGTTTTTAGCTGGCTTTGCGTTATTGGGTTTATTGGTTACTTTATTGATGTTCAAAGAAACACGCCCTGCCGACAGCGTATATCATGGCCATATTCTCGATTTAAGGCGCTTTATTCCCATCATTAGCACCCCACTATTTCTTTTTAATAGCTTAATTTGCATGGTGGCTATGTCGGCAATATTAGTGTTTGTAACACTCGCTCCTGGTTGGCTTATCACTAAACTCGGCGGCTCTGTAGGTAGTTTCACCTTTTGGTTTACTCTCAATGCCGTACTGAGCATTGTCGCAAGTTTTATCACGCCGCTTTATATTAAGCGTCAACCAAAGCGTGCCCTTAAGGTAGGATTATTACTGCTTGTATTATCTGGTGTGCTGATGCTTAGCCTTAGCCAATATAAAACGCCACTGGCTTTAATGGCGCCCATGTTTATTGCTGCCTTTGGTTTTGCATTAACCTTAGGCTCAGCCGCAGGCAGAGCATTGAGCTTATTTCCACGACAAGCAGGAACAGCGTCAGCACTCATTGGCGTTATGCAAATGAGTGGTGCTAGCTTACTGGTTTTTATTACCCAATTTCTCAATTTAACCACGCCTTTGTTAATTGGCCTGCATTTTCTTTTGCTAGTCCCTTTTACTTACTTTGCATTTATCAATCATCGTATATCATAAAAAAGAATGGTGATGCTTTTTCAAGTTGTTTAATCCAACCAAATTAAGCGGGCAAATGCCCGCTTTTTCTTTGCCTGTAAGCTTGTTAAGATCAGCCATCTATTACTAATAAATTGCGCTGATGATCAATCCAGAATTTTTACTGTCCTTTTTAGCGGCCAGCTTTTTAATCGCTGTGGCGCCGGGGCCATCAAACGCTTTTTTAATGGCGCAAACCTTTGCTAATGGCCGCACTGCTGGCTTACAAAGTGCGTTTGGCTTTGCCCTTGGTGGTGTAGTGCATACTTTTTTTGCTGTGGTTGGCTTAACTGCAATTTTAAAAGCATCTGCGGTTGCTTACGCGACAGTGCAATATGCCGGTGCCGCTTATTTATGTTACTTAGGCATAATGATGCTAAAAAGCACCTTTGTAACAATAAATGACGACTGTGATGACAAGCCCCATGTCAGCACCAGTAAAAAGCAAAATGTAATGTTTCAAGCAATGATGACGGAAGTGCTCAACCCTAAAGTCGCACTGTTTTTTATTGCCTTTATTCCACAGTTTGTGGATCCGAGTTTATCCAGCTCTACCACATTTCAGCTGGCTTTTTTTGGCTTGCTCTACCCTATTTTCGCATTCCCTATTGATTGCACTTATATTTATTTTGGCGATAAAATTGCAAGTTATTTCAGGGACAACCCAAATACGCAATTGTGGATAGACCGAATTACAGGTATTGTGTTTATAGCACTTGCTATCAACCTTTTAGTGTAAAAAATAATAAGAGTCAGCATGGAACAAAAACAGCAAACATTACCCGCTAAAAAAAACATCGCGCTAGTCGCTCACGACGGGAAAAAAGCCGCATTACAGGCGTGGTGTAATAAACATCGTGATGATTTGAGTCAGCATACCTTGTATGGCACAGGCACCACAGGTCACCTAATAGAAAAAAATACCGGGTTAGATGTAATCAAACTACTTAGCGGCCCAATGGGTGGCGATCAGCAATTAGGCGCTAAAATAGCCGAACACGAAATCCATATGTTGATTTTCTTTTGGGATCCGCTCGCCTCTCAGCCTCATGATCCTGATGTTAAAGCGTTATTGCGTTTAGCAGCAGTGTGGAATATTCCCGTGGCGTGTAATGAAGTGAGTGCTGATATGTTGTTAAGTTCATCATTAATGCATGTAGAGCTTGAGCGCAGCTTGCCAGATTACGAAAAGTATCTGGCAACCCGACAAGTTACGCTATAAACGCAGCCACAGATTAACGATAAAGCATGCTTGCCCATTTAGTGAGCCCAGCGGTGACACTACCGAAGTGATCACCGTTCACCATTTTTATGTCTCCTAAATGCTCAACTAATGCCGCTTTGATCAGCGGTGATTGGGCGCTACCACCAGTAAGATAAATAACATCAGGTACGGCGCCAGCATCTTTAATCGCTTGTTTTGCTAAGCTCACTATTTGCATAATAGAATCATCAACCGCCAATGCTAAATCATCGCGTGATAACGCTTTGTGTAATTGTGGCGCTAAAAATTCGAGCTCACAATTAAACTCAGTGGCTGACGATAAAGCAATTTTTGCCGCCTCCCCTTGCTGAACTAGCTGATGGCCCTGCTTATTTTGTTGCAAATCGATCAGTCGTTGAAATAACTCGGGCGCTTGAACTTCTCGTAGTTGAGTAAGTAACTCGCGAGTATGCTGCTGACTATAAAACTGGCTTTGTAAATTCACATCATTGATTTTACAGGCTTGCCAAAATGGCTGATTAGGTAAAGGCAAACCCGATTTAAACTTACTGCCTAACCCGAGCAAAGGCATAAGCGCATGGTAGCTCAGGGCAATATCAAGATCATTACCGCCAATACGTTTACCTGTATGAGCCAAAAAGTCATGATCACGCTCACTGCTGTTACGAAAGCTGGGGCCCATTTGTACAAACGAGCAATCACTCGTACCACCACCAATATCGATAACTAACACTTTTTGATCGTGCTGTAAGTCACTTTCATAATCAATTCCCGCTGCGAGCGGTTCATACAAGAACGCGACCTCTTTAAAGCCTGCGCGTTTTGCTGCACGCTCTAAAATTCCTAATGCTTGTTGGTTTGATTGCTCTCCACCCACGGCTTGAAAATTTACCGGGCGGCCAATGACCGTTTGTGTTAACTCTTTTTGTAGTGATGTTTCAGCACGCTGTTTGATTTTTAAAATCATCGCGGTGGCAATATCTTCAAAGAAGTTGATTTGTCCTTGCTTTAAGCCTATTGCCCCAAAAAATGATTTCGGGGATTTAACAAAGTAGCCTTCTTCAGGAAACTGCACATATTCATTAATGGCTTCGCGGCCAATAAAGAGATTTTCTTCACCGGGAGCAAGGTCTAAATCCGACTTGATCCGCACCATGGTATTAAGTAATGCCTGACGCTGGCTTTTAAAATCACTTTCATATGCGCTGCCAGTTAAATGTTGGGCAACAAAATCAACGACTAACGCACTATGATGGGTGTACAAAGTAGAGGGTAAGTAGTGCTTTCCTTGTTCTAACGGTACTAGCTCGACAACGTTTTGTGCATTCATTACACCCATTGCACAATTAGAACTACCATAATCAAAACCAACAAACATCCCGCCACCACTACTTACTCAAAAGGCCGCGCAATTTAGCATACTTACCGGCTTTTTTAAACGTTATTCAGCTTTACGCTCGCGGATAAAACTGGCAAAGCGTGGCAGGCCATTTTTGGTAAAGCCATGATAGCGATAAGTGATCGTAGCCCCAATGGCCGGTGGGGTTTGCCGTTGTTGATCAGTAAAGCCTGTGCCAATAGTAAATTGTAAACCTTCAGCGGTTACTACCCGCAGTGCTCCTAACATATTTTGGTATTTGCCTTTACCAGGTAAATGCTCGATCACGACCGCTTCATTATCCATATAAGGTTTTAGCTTTAACAATGCATCGCTACGGCCACTTTTGTGTATTGCCGTGGCTAAATGTAGCATCACGCCTTCACCACCTTGTTCAATTACCTGCTCAAAAAAAGTGGATAGCGCTTGCTCTGTGGTGAAATGATGTTGCTGTACCGCCCGAATATGTGAACGGTTTATCCGATTTACTAAGTTAAGGTAATTTTGATAGCGTTCTTGAAATGGGCTTGTTTGATCTGGCATATCAAAAACCTGATAGGTTACTGTTTGCCAGTCACTGTCTAACGGTTGTAGAGTACGCACAATACCGCTAAGTGCTGCAAAATCGCCGCGTTTAGTCCACAGCTCCCCATCTAATCGCAAGTTAGGTAAGTCAGCTACAAACCATGCAGGAGCATGGATCACATTATCGTTACGGGTTATAAACTCAGTGCCAGTCCAAATAGCCCGCACTCCGTCAAATTTTTCACTTACTAAATAATTACTTATGGCGGGGGCTTTGTCTTGCTGATACACCTTAGCAAGTTGTGCATTTGCAGTTAGTTGTGGTTCGGTTGCCCAACAACTAAACGCTGTGAGCAACAACCATATTGTGATTAGTCCGTTTCGCATGTCAGTCCCTTGTTTTTATCCAAGCAGACTAAAACTATAGCTTAGTTTGTACCCATTGCCATAGTTGCTGTAAATTATCCATGCGCGAAAATGCCAAACTTAAATCATGCTCTAAAGTATGTTTATTCGGTATTGCCACCACAGCGACTTTTGCATTCGTGGCAGCGGTTACACCAGTATGGGTATCTTCTACCGCAATCGCTTGCTCGGCTGAAATACCTAAGGTAGAAAGTGCCAGTAAATAAGGGTCACCTGCGGGCTTTGGGTTTTGCACATCATCTTTAGTAACAACGCAATCAAACAACTCATAGAAGCCATACCCTTTTAAAATCGGCAACGCTTCAAGGCGAGCACTGCCTGTCACCAGTGCCATCTTTAAACCACTTTGTTTAACCTTGTGTAAAATCTCTTTAGCAAAAGGCATCAGGGCTGGCAGTTGTGTTAGTACAAATTCTTCAAAGGCATCATATTTAGCTTGTACTAACCACTGCGGCGTTACTGATAAGTTGTATTGCTCAACCACTTCAATTGCGGCTTCTAACGTGGGTCGACCTGAAAAGCGTTGGCAAAACTCATCTTCATCATAACTTACACCAAACGGCGCTAAAATATCATTCCAGCAGGTAAAATGGACACTTTCGGAATCGACCAAGGTGCCATCCATATCAAATAGTACTGCTTTTAAAGTCATCCTCATTCCTTTATTTAACAATCAAAAAAGGCGCACAAGGCACCTTTATACTATATCAATTACTCAGTTAATCCCGCAGGCGGCTCGGCAAAAGCCTCTTCGCCCGTTGCAACGTCAACCAGTTCATAACCGCGCTCTTTTCTAACCACTTTTAAAACTGGTTTTTCAAACGCTGTTTTTAAACGATCTGCATCGGCCTGTAATTCTTCAACGGTGTTACCAAAAGGCGCGGCACCGGTTTCTGACCAATTCGTTACTTTACCATTTAGGTTATATTCAACTTCATGAATTTGATATTGCGCCGCTTCATCTTTGGTTGCTTCACAAAAAATCACTCGGTAGTTCCAAAATCCAGCCATGACTATTCTCTTTAAAATATAATTAGCGCTACTTTAGCAGCTCTAATAGGGCTTTTCACTAAGCGAAAACAAAAAGCCCGCAAATAATGCGGGCTTTAACCTATTTAGTTAAAGTTTAGTTTAGTAAAACTTAACTTTAAATTCAGCACCAATATAACGCTCTTCGTTAACCATACCAGTGTTATTATTGAAGTCGATAGCACCAATAACTTGTTGCTCGTCAAACATGTTACGAACAAAAGCAGATACTTCGTATTCATAATCACCTTCTGCCCATGCATAACCTGCTCGCAGACCTGTTTCTAATAGTGATTTACCTTCAAACTCAACTGACTCATATAAGAAGAAGTCAATTTCGCTGCGGTATGAAATATCGGTATAAGCGAAGAAGTCGCCACCAGCCAGCTCTTTAGTATAACGAAGCGTTAAGTTAGAGATCCACTCTGGCGCATGTGGAAGGCTATTACCATCTAAAATAGCGCGATCTTCAGGGCCAAATGCCCCAGGAACTTGGAATGTTGGATCTTTCACAGTGCACTGCGCACATACTGCAACAGCGAGATCATTATCTTTCAGCTCAGTTTTGTTGTAGCTTAAGTTAAATGTGGCATTTAACTCATCAGTTAATACCCATTCAGTATCTAACTCAAAACCATAACCGGTCGTTTTATCAGCATTCACTAAACGGTTAAAGTTGGCGCCACCACCAACAGCCGTTAACTGTTGATCATCCATTTGATAGTAAAAAACAGTCGCATTTACACGGCCACGACCATCTAATACGTCTGATTTAATGCCTGTTTCGTATGATGTAACAGTCTCTGATTTAGCAACAGTGACTTCATCACCAAATAAAATACGACCTTGAATACTTGGTGCTCGGAAGCTATTAGCAATACGCGCATACCAGTTAACATCGTCGTTGATTTTATAGTTTGATGAAATATCCCAGCTGATATGATCATCGCTTGGGTTTTCAGTTAAAAACAATGCTCCACCGCCTGCAGGGCTTAATGTACGATTTGCTGAAAACTCTTTTTCATCATCAGAATAACGAAGGCCAGCAGTTACTTTAAAATCATCAGTGAAAGTGTAATCAACTGAGCCGAATACAGCCCATGCTTTAGTGTCTTGCTGCTGTATTACGTAGCCGTTTAGTGCTCCATTAGCTGCCGTGTCATAGCTATAATTCTCAATAGTTAGCGCTTCATCAAAGTAAAATAGACCCACTTGATAATTTAAATCGCCAGCAAAATTGCTTGATAAGCGAAGTTCTTGCGTATACTGATCATGTTCTGGAATACCATCTGCACTTTCTGAAGAGAATGGAATAAAACCAGGACCCATAGCAACAGGTACGTCATTGATTGAATAACCGCCGTAACCGCCGTCGATATCTGCGCGAGAATAAATTTCAGCGCTTTCCCATGCTGAGATAGAGGTAATTGTATGGTTCGCTAAATCCCACTCAAGCTTTAAACTTGCACCTTGAGAGTCAACTTGTTGAGTTGCACGTGATGCTGCATCATGAAAAACCACATCATGCTCATAGCCATCCACTAAGTCATTACTGCCTTGCTTGATAACATTGGCACGGAACGCAATTGGAGAACCATCCATATCACGGATATGGTAGTTAAATAAGCCAGTGAAATCGTCACCTTCGTACAAAAATTGAATACGAGCAGCTTGATCTGTATAACCACCTAAAGCATCTTTTTGCTCAAAGCCAGGCGCACGATTATCAATATAATCGTCTTTATCTTGCCACAATACAGAAACACGTGTTGATAAACGGTCTGTTAATGCACCACCTACCGCGCCTTCAAAATCAACTGCACCACGGCTACCATATGATACTGAACCATAACCATCAAAGTCTTGGCTTGGTTTAACTGTATCAAATTTGACTAGGCCCGCAGGCGTGTTACGACCAAACAAAGTACCTTGGGGACCACGTAAAACTTCTACGCGTGCCACATCAAATACAGGGAAGCCTTTTAAAATAGCATTTTCTTGGACAACTTCATCAACTACCAATGATACTGGCTGTGAAGCATTTAAATCGAAATCGGTATTACCTAGGCCACGAACATAAAAGCGTGGGAAAGAGCGACCAAATGAAGATTCAATAGATAAGCTTGGGATTTTCGCATTCATAAAACGAATATCCATACCAGCAGAGCTGTATGCATCTAAGTTATCACCTTGTAGAGCAGAAACCGCCACAGGTACTTCCTGTGCATTTTCTACACGCTTACGTGCAGTGATTTGAATAACTTCTAATAGCTTGCTTTTTGCACTTGGAGCTTGTTCATCAGCTGCAAGAGTAGAAAATGAAGTACCTGCTACGGCAGAGAACAACGTTGCATTAATTAGGGTTGCTAACGTAGATCTTTTTCATTGCTTTCATGTCGGGTTTTAACCTTTTTAGTGCACTCTTGTTCAACGGTTGGTGTGTTGCGCCAAATTCACTCGGCGGGCTCGGCCAATTTTTCGCGCCTTGCAGTAAGCTGCGCGGACCTCTTTGTCGAGAGTGCAAAACGAAGTAAAGAGGCTGAACGAACGATGAAGATTATAGCACTGTGTGACAGTTTTGCTGCATAAATATGTACAATAAAACAAACTTTTTACAACAAATAACGACATGATAAGCGAACTTTGACGATTTTATGCAAATATATTTATTTCATGCGGACATTTGTCCTGTCAATCACATTACTGTAAATGTATTGAGCATCAATAAGTAGGGGGCGCTAATTAGCTATAATGCTCAATGGGTAAACCTAGCATAGCCAAATTTAATTCTGCTATACAATACTTCTGCAAAGTTAATAGATATATTTTATTGATAAATCACACCTTGTGCTAATGTATATAAACATAACAGAGCTAATCATTAAGGAATAAGATGGATCTCACCTCAACACTTTCAAAAAATTGGTCGGTACTCTTTATACGCGGCTTAATTGCAATCATTTTTGGTGTGATCACTTGGTTTGCACCGAGCGCCTCACTGAGTATTATGCTGTTATTTTTTGCCGGCTATTTTTTATTTGATGGCATGCTAAGAACATGGATCGCTTGGAATTCTAAGCAACACAACCCTTATTGGCGCTGGTTATTGGCTGGTGGGGTGTTATCAATCATCGCAGGGCTTGTTACCCTATTTGCGCCGAACGTTACCGCAATACTATTACTTTATTATGTCGCTGCGTGGGCCATTGCCATTGGTGCTGTTGAAATTTTTGTCGCACTTAAATTACGAGCTGAAATTTCAGGTGAATGGCTATTAATTATTACCGGCGCCCTGTCAGTACTATTTGGCTTGTATTTAATTTTTAACCCCAGTGCTGGGATCCATACTCTACTTTGGTTAGTCGCCACTTACGCAGTGCTTTTTGGTGCTTTAATCGTACTGTTCTCGTTAAAGCTCAAAAAACTAGCACAACAGCAATAACTCAAACTAAAAAGTCGTTTAGTGCACTTGGCAATAAACGACTTTTATACACAGTAATAGATGTAGTTATTTCAACGTGCGTCTCGTTAAAGCAATTTCACCATCAATATGAATATCGCGCTGCGGGAAGGAAATCGTGACGTTATGTTCTGCAAACACTTTATAAATACTAAAGCGAATATCACTGCGCACTTGCCGTAGCATAGTTTCAGACTCCGCACAGACCCAAAATATAGCATTGAACACTAATGAGCTGTCAGCAAAGTCATCAAATAATACTGAAGATGCTGGAGTCGGTAATATTGCAGGGTGTTCACTTAATACTTGTTTAATTAGCTTTTCAACTAGCAGTACATCCGAGCCATAGGCAACGCCAACACTCACAGATGAACGTGCATTGCGATCTATCAAGGTCCAGTTAGTCACTGTGTTTTCAAGTAATTGACTGTTTGGGATCAACATATGCACACCATCATTGCGACGAATACGAGTTGATCGGGTATTAATGGTCTCGACTACGCCTTTTGCAGTCCCCACTTCTAAAAAGTCACCAATACGAATTGGTCGCTCCCACATTAAGATCCAGCCACTGATGAAGTTATTAATAATATTTTGCGCGCCAAACCCCACCCCAATTGCAATAGCACCAGAGACAAAAGCAAATGCTGTAAGGGGAATATTTAGCACTTCTAAAGACGTAAAAACTAATATCGCAATACTTAATACTAAATAGATACGGGTAAATAACAGCACCGCATCAGGGTTCATTTTGCGCGCCAGCAGGGTTTTACGAATTAAACGGCCAATGCGAGTGACCACAAACCACATCGCAAAAAGTATCAAAGGGACTTGAATAACTTTAGCGACGGTAATTTCAATGTTGTTATAACTAAAAATTACATACGATAAATACTGAAAGACTAACTCTAACGTCATACTTTTTCCAAAATAAATAAAACAAGACACCTATTCAGGGTTAAGTAAGTTTAGCACGCCATAATGGCATTTACGGAGAAGTTAAAGTTCAATATGTTTTTTATGAATAAATTATTAACAATTCCTTACAACTGATGCTATAAATATATTGTAAGGTAAATAAAGCGTGAGGAGAGATCGATGTCACAACTAACCTTAAATCAAAAGTTAGCCACTTTGCAGCCTTTGGTTGATCTAGAACTATTTGAGTCTAGCTTAGATTACCGAAATAAAATTTTGTCTGTTCTTGCAGAGCAAGAGCAAACTTTAAACTTAATTAACAAAGAGTTCGGTCACCAGCAGCCAGCCAGCTTTGGTAGTGAAAAGAAGTTTGTATTAGGTTACAACTAATTTTGCTGTGCATGATTAACTATTTAGTAAATTACCCATTAAGTAATATGACAACAACCTAACAGTAGCTTTTATATTAGTAATTATATTTTAGCTACTATTTTCAAGTTTTCCGATATTTTATCCGTAAAGCTCGTATTTTGCGCTCAATCCCCCCATTAAACCGATAAACTTTATTGTATATAATCTAAAATTTGCTAAGTTAAGATGCTTAATGCCTTACCTGTCTTAAAAGGCTTATTTTTTTATTGGAGCTCTTATGCGCAAATCTCTCATCGCTAGCACTATTGCTAGTGTTTTACTATTATCCGCTTGTAGTTCACAACAAGCAGAAGACTCATCAGCACAAGCATCTCAAGTACAAACAGTTAATATTGATAATGTATTAATGAAGCCAAGCCCACTGCAATACATGGCACCAGAATTTGATAAGTTTGGCACTAAAGATTACGAGCCAGTCTTTGACGCCGGTATTGCCGAGCAAAAAGCACAGATCGCAGCAATTGCTAACAACCCTGCTCCTGCAACATTTAAAAACACATTGGTAGAGCTTGAGTTATCAGGCGAGTTACTTGACCGAGTATCAACAGCGTTTTATAACTTATCTGGTTTAATTTCAGACAGTGAATACCAGCGTATTGCCGCTAAAATGGCACCGGTACTATCGGCCCACTCTGATGACATTTACTTGAATAAAGCATTATTCTCTCGCGTTGAAAGCATTTATAACAACAAAGCAAACCTAAACGCTGAAGACCAACGTCTAGTTGAGTTTTACTACACTAAATTTGTCAATGCTGGTGCAAAACTTAACGAAGCACAAAAAACCAAAATGCGTGAGATCAACGCAGAGCTTGCTAAGTTATCAACTGAATTTTCGCAAAATATCCTAAAGTCATTTAAAGAAGATGTGATCTTAGTGACAGATAAAAGTGAGTTAGCGGGTCTGTCTGATGGCGAAATTGACAGCTTAGCCGCAGCTGCTAAAAAAGCAGGCAAAGAAGGCTACATGATCACGCTAGTGAACACCACGCAACAGCCAATTTTAAGCAGCCTTGAAAACCGTAAATTACGTGAGCGTATTTTTAAAGCATCCGCAACGCGTGCACAAAACACTAACGGCCCTATCATTATCAAAGAAACCAACCTACGTGCGCAAAAAGCAGAGTTACTTGGTTATAAAGATTGGGCATCGTATGTAATGACTACGCGTATGGCTAAAACCACTGACAATGTATACGGCATTTTAGATGACCTTGCACCAAAAGCAGTGAACAAAGCCAAAGCTGAAGCGGCTGAAATCCAAAAAGTGATTGATGCATCGGGTGAAACTTTTGCACTACAGCCTTGGGATTGGGCATTTTATACTGAAAAAGTACGTCAAGCTAAGTATGACCTAGACCCAGCGCTTGTTAAGCCTTATTTTGAAATGCAATCAGTGATCCATGACGGATTATTCTTCGCGATGAAAAAACTGTACGGTATTACCTTTAAAGAGCGTAAAGATTTACCGGTTTATCACGAAGACGTCATGGTATTTGAAGTATTTAACGCAGATGGCAGCGCCATTGGTTTATTCTACATGGACCCGTATGCGCGTGAAGGTAAACGTGGCGGTGCTTGGATGAGCTCATACGTGGGTCAAAGTGGTTTAAAAGGCACAAAACCGGTAATTTACAACGCACAGAATATTCCAAAGCCTGCAGATGGCCAGCCTACATTAATGACCTTCTCTGAAGTAACGACTATGTTCCATGAATTTGGTCATGCGGCGCACGGTTTATTCTCAGACGTTAAATACCCAAGCCTTGCAGGTACTGCAACAGCGCGCGACTTTGTTGAGTTCCCTTCACAAGCAAACGAAGATTGGAACATCGAACCAACAGTACTTGCTAACTACGCTAAGCACTATAAAACCGGTGAGCCTATTCCAAAAGAGCTACTAGCAAAAGTACTTGAGTCACAAAACTTCAATCAAGGTTTTGGCACCACTGAATACTTAGCAGCCGCATTGCTTGATATGGAATGGCATTCATTTGGTTCTGATGAAGATATCACTGACGTACAAAAATTCGAGCACGAAGCACTTGAAAAACACGGTATAGCTTATTACCCAGTACCACCGCGTTATAAGTCTTGTTACTTTAGCCATACTTTTGCCGGTGGTTACTCAGCAGGTTACTACGCATACCTTTGGACTGAAGTATTTGCAGCCGACGCGTTTGCGCACATGACCGAGCAAGGCGGCCTTACTCGTGAAAACGGTGATAGCTTCCGTAAAGAAATTCTATCAAAAGGCAACAGTCGCGACTTAATGCAAAGCTACATTGAGTTCCGTGGTCAAAAGCCAACCACCGATGCGCTGCTGAAGCGCCGTGGTTTAGTTGAATAAAGTAAACTAATATTACTGGGAGCCCGCAATGGGCTCTCACTTTTCATCGCAATCAGCCTGTGTTTTTGGCTTTCTAACTCAAATTAGCTCCCTCTCGTTTTCTCTGTGCTAGTCTGAATAAAAAATTCAGGACTACTCTATGAAACATACACTTATATTTTCAACCTGCTTAGTACTAGCTGCATGTTCGACTCAACCAACAGAGCGCGCCGATATCGTGATCGCTAATGCCACGGTTATTGATGTAAAAACAGGGCAACTTAGTGCCGATCAATCTCTTGCCATCCGTGATGGTGTGATCATTAAACGCAGCAACCAGTCGCTAAAAAATAACTTCATTACCGATAATTACATTGATGCTAATGATCAATTTCTAATGCCAGGGCTTTGGGATATGCATGTCCATTTTGGTGGCGGCGAAGAACTGATAGAAGAAAACAAGCAACTGCTACCGTTATATTTAGCATACGGTATTACCACTGTGCGTGATGCAGCTGCGGATCTAAGTGAGTCAGTTTTAAATTGGCGAGCGCAAGTAAATAGTAATCAATTAGTTGGCCCAACAATTTATACCTCAGGACCAAAACTTGAAGGTAAAGGCTCAATTTGGCCTGGCGATTTAGAAGTAGAAACCGTTGCAGAAATGAACGCAGCGATAGATAGCCTAGATGCTATGAATGTGGACTTTATCAAAATCACCGACAGTGCATTAACACCTGAACTTTATTTAAAAGCAGTTAAAGAAGTGAAAAAACGTGGCTACCAAATATCTGGTCATATTCCGTTTTCGCTATCAGTTACAGATGTATCAAATGCAGGGTTAGACGCCATCGAGCACATGACTTACTTATTAAAAGCCGCCGCAAGCAACGAGCCTGAAATATCAGCAAAAGTCGCTTCAGGTGAGCTAAGTTACCGCAGTGCATTGCCAATTATCACCGCCAATATTGACACCCAAACAGCATTAAATAAATACGCCGTATTAGCTAAAAATAACACCGCAGTCGTACCTACTTTAATTGGTGGCCGAATTACCGCCTATATTGATGAAGATAACCATCAAACTGATGAGTTTTTAAATTACCTTGGCAAGGGCCTGAAAGCCACTTATCAATGGCGTGTAGATAGAGCTAATAAAGATACACCAGAGCAAATAAAGCAACGCAAAGAACGTTTTATAAAAACCGCACAGTTACTGCCACTGGCGCAACAAGCCGGCGTACCCATTATTGCCGGAACCGATGCTGGCTTTTTAAATTCATATATTTATCCTGGTTTATCACTGCATCAAGAATTGGCTATCTTTAGTGACTACGGACTAACGCCACTGCAAACACTGCAATCAGCAACCCTTGCAGGGCCAGAGTTTTTAGGTAAAAGCGAACAGTTTGGAGAGCTGACTGAAGGTAAAACCGCCGATATTATTTTGCTAACTGCTAACCCATTGCTTGATGTGCGTAACACCCAAAAACTCAGCGGGGTTATTTCGCATAGTCGTTATTATAACAAGGCCGCGCTTGAGCAGCTAAAAGCGGACGCAAAGCAATTTGTAGCGCAGCAATAAAGACTTAAAACAATGGCTCCCGTCGCTTTACGGGAGCTTTTTTATGATGCGATTATTATTTTATCGCTCACTGGTATAGAATCGTGTTTTTTGCAAAGACAACTCAACCATGACCTACCTGTTTGCAACCACCCTACTATGGGCTTTTTCATTTAGTTTAATTGGCGTTTACTTAGCAGGCCAAGTAGATGCTTGGTTTAGCGTCTTGATGCGTGTCGCTTTAGCAACCCTAGTATTTTTACCTTTTATAAAATACCGTGGCATAGAGCCTAAACTCATTGCCAAACTTATGCTAATTGGTGCGCTGCAACTTGGTGCCATGTATGGCTTTTATTACCACTCATTCTTATACCTTAGCGTACCTGAAGTACTGTTATTTACTGTGATGACCCCACTTTATATTGCACTATTAAACGATGTGATTGAACGACGCTTTAATCCACAGTTTTTATTTGTAGCAATATTGGCCATTGTTGGTGCTGTTGCTATTCGCTACCAAGGTATTGATGAAAACTTTTTGACAGGGCTACTACTGGTGCAAGCTGCCAACCTGTGTTTTGCCACAGGCCAAGTGACCTATAAACGTTTAATGGCAAACAGAAATATCCCTCAGCAAAGCGTGTTTGGCTGGTTTTTTATTGGCGCACTCATTGTTGCAAGTAGCTGCTATGTCTTATTTGGTGATGCAAACAAATTGCCTAGCACGTCAACACAATGGGGCATACTGATTTATTTAGGAATTGTGGCATCCGGTATTGGCTATTTTATGTGGAATAAAGGCGCAACTATTGTCAATGTGGGCGCACTGGCGGTGATGAACAACTTGCTTATTCCTGCAGGCATTGTTGTTAATGTGCTTATTTGGAATAGAGACGCAGACCTACTTAGATTAAGTATTGGCGCGGGAGTGATACTTTTTGCATTAGTGGTAAACCAAATAATGGCGAAAAGAGTAAATTAATTACTCTGTAGTGAAACTGTCACTAATAATTAGTAAGGTAGCGTCCACTTTGATTTTTAGGGACAAACAATGAAACACACACCTATACTAGCTAGTTGTTTATTATTAATTACACTCACTGGCTGCGCTGACGATACAGAAATAGTCGAAAAAGAAGTGGTTGTCAGCAACACTGAAGTTGAAATTGTTAAAGTTCCTACCCCTGTTATTGTTGAAGTAGCGCAAGGTACAAATATTCAACTCGGTGCTCGTCCTGACTACTTAATTGACGATATGACTACCAGCGCTCTAAAAACAAAATTAGAATCATGCAAAGACGGCCCTTTTTATCGTACTGATTTTTCAATTGGTCATCGCGGTGCACCGATGCAATACCCTGAGCATACTCAAGAATCTTACATTGCAGCAGCTCGAATGGGCGCGGGCATTGTTGAGTGCGATGTGACGTTTACAAATGATAAAGAGCTGGTATGTCGCCATTCACAATGTGATTTACATACCACCACTAATATTTTAGCGATCCCAGAACTTGCCGCTAAATGCAGCGTGCCATTTACGCCAGCGGATCCTAACAGTGGTACACCTGCTACAGCTAAATGTTGCACTAGCGATATTAGCCTGGCTGAATTTTTAACCCTTGAGGGTAAAATGGATGGCGCGAACACCAATGCAACGAATGTTAGCGATTATATGAAGGGTACACCGAGTTGGCGCACTGATTTATACGCTACCTCAGGTACACTCATGACTCACAAACAAAGTATTGCACTATTTAAAGAATTGGGTGTAAAAATGACCCCTGAGCTTAAATCTCCTCAAGTGAGCATGCCTTTTAATGGCATGACCCAAACACAATATGCGCAAAAAATGCTGGATGAATACACACAAATGGAGGTGCCCGCAAACCATGTTTATCCACAATCATTTAATTTAGCCGACGTAGAATATTGGATTAACACTAATCCTGAATTTGCAACACAAAGTGTTTATTTAGATGGTCGCGACAGCAATGCAGGGTTTGATCCTAATAACGCAGCAACATGGCAGCCAAGCATGGCAGAGCTCGCAACTGATGGCGTTAAAATTATAGCGCCCCCTATTTGGGTGCTACTGACTATAGATAACGACAACAATATAGTGCCCTCACAGTACGCCATAGATGCAAAAGCAGCAGGGCTTAATATTATTGCATGGAGCCTTGAGCGCTCTGGCCCTCTAAATAAAGGTGGCGGTTATTATTATCAGTCTATTAGTGATGTTATAGATAATGATGGCGATATGTTCACTGTGGTTGATGTTTTAGCACAAGAGGTTGGTGTAATGGGCATATTTTCCGATTGGCCAGCAACCGTAAGTTACTATGCTAGCTGTAATAAAATGCCTGCAAGTATTTAAACTTTAGGACGTGTTTATTTTATCGCGCTCAGTTACCATATATTTTATATACTATTTAATTGAGCGCTTTTATGATCATCCAACACCATAACGCTGACTTGCCTACCCCAACAGGCACTATGCGCACCACTGTTTACCGCCCACAAGCCGACGGGCAATTTCCGGCGATTATTTTTTACTCTGAAATTTTCCAACAAACCGCGCCAATAGCACGCAGTGCGGCACTTTTAGCCGGCCATGGCTTTGTGGTACTGGTACCTGAGGTGTTTCATGAGCTAAATCCTATCGGTACTGTGCTGGCCTACGATGACGCGGGTAAAGACAAAGGCAACGCTGATAAATGGGCAAAACCGCTTGAGTCCCACGACAGCGACACGCAAGCCTTAATCGACTTTGCCCAAACGCAAGCCTATTGCACTGGCTCTGTGGGTTCTATGGGGGTGTGTATTGGTGGTCACTTAGCTTATCGCGCCGCGTTAAACCCAGCGATTAAAGCCGCATTTTGTTTATACGCGACCGATATTCATAGCGATACACTGCCTGCACAAGCCGGTAATAACTCGTTTGAACGCATGGCTGATATTCAAGGTGAAATTCACTTTATTTGGGGCAAGCAAGACCCTCATGTACCACAAGAAGGCCGTGCGAAAATTTATCAGCAAGTTGTGGCCACAGGCATTAACTACCAATGGCAAGAAGTAAACGCGCAACATGCGTTTATGCGCGATGAAGGGGAGCGTTACGATCCCGCCCTTGCTATTGCCATGTATCAGCAAGCAGTAGCGTTATTTAGCCGTAGTTTGTAAGCGAGTTTTAAGCTCGCACGACTAAGTTAGTTACTTTTAAGCATACCCAAAGCGGTATGCTTTTTTATAAAATAATCTTTTAAGTAATCAATAAATAAACGCAGCTTTTTAGATCCCGCACCGCCTGGTGGAAACACCCCATACAGTTCGATGTCTTTACTTTTGTAATCATCTAATACCGTTGCTAACAACCCGGCTTGCACTTTTGGCCAAGCATCATAAAGTGGAATGCGCCCAATTCCATGCCCGGCTTCAACAAAGGCTGTGCGTGCCGCGGCGTTATTAGTACTTAACCCACCCTGCATAGTTAAACTGTGCTTTTTACCGTCTTTTTGTAGGGTTAGTGTTTTACTGCCTAATTGATACACCACCCACTTATGTTCACTTAACTGCTCAGGTGTTTTAGGTTTGCCAAAATGTGCAAAGTAATCAGGCGAGCCACAAATACAGGTGCTCATGGTAGTGAGTTTAGTGGCTTGTAAATTTGAATCACTAAGCGCCACACCACGGATCGCAAAGTCAAAACCATTTTTAATAATATCAATCACTTCATCACTGAGCTGTAAATCAATATCGATTTTGGGATACTGACGTTTAAAATCATTGATTGCAGGCACTATCAATTGCATACCGACATTCACTGGGCAGCTAATTTTCAACAAACCTTGCGGCTCATTCTTAATGTTCTCAATGTGTTGATTTGCAGCATTTGCTTGCTCAGTGATCACGCGACAACGTTCATAGTAGGCAATTCCCGCCTCTGTTAACGCCATAGTACGGGTAGAGCGGCTTAATAAGGTTACTTCAAGCTGGGTTTCGAGCTTTTTTAAATGATAGCTTGCCACAGCACGGGTCAAGCCAAGCTGTTTTGCTGCCGCCGTTAAGCTGCCTTGCTCAACAATTTGTGCAAAAACCACCATGCTTTTTAGCTGTTCAAACGATACCTTCATGCCACCTCCTTAATTCAACTGCGCAATTGTATCAATTTTTAAATCAATAAAGTTAAATTTATCATCGTTGTATAAAGTTAGCTTAATGCATATAGTAATTACAGACCCGCTTAAAAATTTAATTCATCAGAAGGAATACGGTTATGGCTAAAAAAATACTTATGGTTCTTACCTCGCATGCAGAGCTTGGCGATACAGGTCATAAAACGGGCTTTTGGGTAGAAGAATTTGCCGCCCCATATTATGCATTTATTGATGCCGGTGCCGAAGTTACACTCGCATCAGTAAAAGGCGGGCAACCACCGATTGATCCAAACAGCGCGGCACCTGATGCAGCAACCGATGCTACTAAACGTTTTGATAACGACAGCGCAGCACAAACCCTGATGGCCAACACCAAAGTACTTAGTGAGGTAAATGCCAGCGATTTTGACGGCGTATTTTACCCAGGCGGTCACGGCCCTTTATGGGATTTAGTGGACAATACTGATTCAATTGCACTGATTGAAGAGTTTATTAATACAGAAAAGCCTGTAGCGGCTGTATGCCATGCAAGCGCAGTATTTTTAAATGTGAAAAACTCAGATGGCACGGCACTTGTTGCTGGTAAAAAAGTAACCGGTTTTAGCAATAGTGAAGAAGACGCTGTGCAACTGACTGACATAGTGCCATTATTAGTTGAAGACGAACTCATTAAAAAAGGTGGCGATTATCAAAAAACCGATGATTGGGGCGTATTAGCTTTGGAAGACGGCTTACTGATCACCGGCCAAAACCCTGCCAGTTCAGAGCTTGCAGCTAAAAAATTATTGACTAAGTTAGGATAACGTTACATTTTGCAAAGCCTTGCCTTCTGGGTAAGGCTTTTCATTTTAGCAGCAAGATGGGTATACTCTGGCAAACCCATTTTCAATTTAAGCTTATGTATGGCAAACCAAAAAAGTTCTTTAAGCATTCCTCCTCTGGCCAGTAAACGCTTTACAATAATTGGCATTATTTTACTGTGTACCTTACTACAAGTAATTAATAGCTTACCGGGCATAAACTTAAATGGCTTAGGTATTTATCCGCGCAGCTTAAGTGGCTTAAGCGGTATTTTCTTCGCACCTTTTTTACATGGCGGCTGGGCACATTTGATCAGTAATTTAATACCATTTGCAATACTCGCCTGGCTAGTCTGCCAATATAGTGTAAAGCGCTTTTGGGTCGTATTTATTTTCACCGCTCTGGTTGGCGGCTTGCTAGTTTGGCTATTTGGCCGCGGCAATATTCATGTTGGTTTAAGTGGCGTGCTCTATGGATTGTGGGGCTTTTTAATTTGCTATGGCATTATGCATCGCTCATTTAAAGCCATTGCAATTAGTGTGGTGGTGTTGTTTTTATATAGCGGTTTGATTTGGGGTGTACTACCTCAGCGCCCCCATGTATCGTTTGAAAGCCACTTTTTTGGTGCGCTAGCAGGCATTGTTATTGGCTATTATTTAGCGAAAAAAGATAAGAAAATGTGATGATTCAACAGCGCAGCGTTAAAGTGATCATCACCACGCCATGGTCGGTACTTTGGTCGTCACGCTCAAATTCAGGGTTGATCAAGTGACGATCATACGTGTGATAGTCACTGACCTCATAAAAGCTGTCGTCGTATTCTGTATCAAACTCACAAGATAACAAAATATAATCAAGGACAGAGCTGCTAGCACCAAAATAATGGGTAGGCGTAGGGATTAAATTTTGTGCTGTTGGTTCTTGCATACTAGTTTGTAATTTTACAAACAGCTGCCACGCATCATTTAAACAATACTTTGCAAGGTAAGTTTTACTATCAAACGCAGGGGCAAAGCGCAGTGAGTCGGTGAGTAAATGGCTCAGTACACCATCAGTTAGGTTGTTATTAAAATCCCCCATTAGCAGCATAGGGTTTTGTGACGTTTCACGGCGCTTAATCATTTCCAGCATCAATAGCGTTGCTTCACTGCCACGCTGAATAGTCGATCCCCAGCCACCCGCAATATCTGTTTTTAAGTGCGCAATAATATTCTGCTCTGGCGCTAACTGGCTGGTTTGTTCAACTTCGAGCATCGGCCGCTTAGATTTAAAATGCACCACATAACAATCTACATCGCCAATGTGCGGCATCGCGATAGTGGCTCTGAGTACTTTACGGCTAAAAGTAAAGTCAGCACTGAGGCCAATTGTTTGCGCAACGTCATTATCGTGCTCGACTGCCGCAATCTCATTGATTGCAAAGCGAGCAGCAATCGCCACCACAGGACGTTTATAAATAAACTCGTCAATCACTTGCGGCTCATCAACCACAGCAAAGTAGTGATAACCCGCTTTATGTAACAGCGTTTTTAGTGATTCAACGCTGAATACTTCTTGAAAACCAATCACATCCGGTTGATATTCAGTGAGGTAATCAACAATCCAGCGCTGCTTTTTAGCCCATTGCTCTGCGCTATAAATACGCTCAAACTCATAAAACGCATTAGGCGGTTCAAGGTAATTAAACAGGTTAAAAGTGGCTATTTTTAATTGGCTATTTGCGATTGCTACAGGCTCAATCGCTGTAGTGGTATTTGCGGTTAGTTGTGATTGCTGGTGTGGTGCGTGATTACTGATAACAAAAACCCTACCTGATTAGTCAAATCGAAAATAATGACGTAATTAACAATTACGCCAACCTAGTCATTTTTCATCCAAATTAAAACAGCCGAAGTTTACCATTGTATGTCAAAACTAGCGTTGCTCATTCACTGCAATACAACAGGTTTTAAACACACCTAAAAACCGAGCTTAATCTAAGTTCAGGTTTTTTATTATTTCATCACACGCATCTTCAATTAAATCGAGTACCTGCTCAAAACCTTGCTCACCACCATAATAAGGATCGGGAATTTCATCAATTGTAGATGAACCATAACTTAAAAACAGCGCTAGTTTGTACTGCAAATGCGCAGGACATTGCGCCATTAAGTCTGCCAAATTTTGCTTATCAGCCGCTAAAATCAAGTCAAAATATTCAAAATCATATTGCTGCACTTGGCGAGCATGGATCCCTTTAAAACTGTAACTACGTTTTAAAGCCGCAGCTTGCGAGCGTTTATCCGGTGGATTGCCACAGTGATAAGCCGCGGTCCCAGCAGAGTCAACTGCAAGGATAACGCCTTGTTGTAATGCTTTAGCACGAAGCACAGCTTCAGCCGTTGGTGAACGACAAATATTACCTAAACACACCACCAATATTTTTTTCATTGTTAAGTCCTAGTTCGCCTCATGGCACTAGCTTTACTGAAAACGCTCATTATTGCCAGCCTTGCAACCAACGTTGCTGATCTTTTAAATCCTGCCAATTTATTGTCATCGAGCGCTTTGACATCACCGCTTCAATAATACAGCTGATAACAACGCCCTCTTCATCAAACTCCATATCGGTAATCATAAAATGCTTTTCTTTATTGACGGGTGAAACGGCCGTCCATTTGCTATGCAGGAGTTTTTTTGGGGTTATTTTATTCATACAATTCCTATCTGACATCATTACGTATTCATAATCGTGATACGTAAACACCACCCACTGCGTTTACATTTAACTGAATAAAATGTGATTTTACAGCTAACTAATCACTGCTGCATAGAGGTATGAATCTGACTCGATCATCACGCAGGTTGTCTATTTTCAGGTAGTATTTACCAAGCAGGATTTAAATTTGCGGTGCTATAACGAGGAATTAAATAACCTATTACGTAAGCTGACTAAATATGTATTACAAAGTAAAAGTAGGCTTTAATTTATCACTAAAGCCTATGTGAACTAATGCAATTATTAAAATTCGTAGCTAACGCTCACCCCACCATCAGCGCGTTTTTCCTTACTATCGCTGCCTTCACCATAGCCAAGCTCAAACCGTACTCGCCAACCAGATTCATTCAAGCCACTGAATAAATAACTATAACTTAGGCCAACACCATTAGTGGTTTCATCATCAAACATTTCAACAAAGCCACAGCCGATGATAGTACCTAGAGAATCTTCGGTATCTCCACAATCAGCTTCATCATCTTGAACACCTAAAGCACCTACTACCAAGCCTAATGCATGCTTTTTATCAGCGGTCAATGCATGTTCAAAACCCACAGAAAAGCCATCATCTAAACCGAGCTTATAATTAGCATACCATCGTTGAGTACCTTCGTTAGTGGATAAAGACACTTCAGGTAAAACAAAATAGGGATAGCCTCCCCCAATTGAAAAACTAACATCGTTTGCGTTTGCGTTAAAAGAAAACGCAGATAATGCTGCTATACTACTTAAGAGAAAACCTTTTAATTTCATGTAATTTCCATTTAATGTTTATCAAGCAAATGTTAATTTACACATATTAGAAACAAAAAAACAACTAAAATTGCTTTAAAATTGAGTCATCGTAATCATCAGTATTAAGCGTGACATTAAATTGCGCCGCCACACTATCCAGCTCCGCTTGTTTAACAGCCAGTTCATCCATGGTGATGGTGTTATCGTCTAGCTGCCACAACAGTCGCGAACCGGCATAACTGTAATGGATCGCCAGTAATGCTTGCGGATCGCCCTCACGCCCGGCGGCTTTTAGTTTAGCCATTTTCCGGGTGATTTTATTAAGCGCTTGTTTTAATTCCCATACATACACCACTTCGGTCATATAATCGTGACCGCGGTATTTATTCAGCGCCCAGCCAATGCTGATACTGGTGACGATTACACCCAGTAAATTCCAATGAAAATGACTGCCACTTTCATCAGGGAACAACGCAATTAAGGTTTGCGAAATAGCTAAACTGCCAACCGCTAATGCTAAACCACAGCCGATAATAACGCGGTTTAAATGCTTACGATAACGAGCTTTATCAATTTGAATAAGTTGCATAACTGCCTAAGAAAATAAAAACCAAAATTCACAACCGCCATTGTAACCACAGCCCATAAGCAAACACGAAACTTTTTAAAAATATTTCACCCCTTTTTAATTTACCGCACGTTTTAGTGATAAATACATCATAAATGACAGAGGATTTGCTTATGCAAACAATAGATTTACCACCCACTAATCATGCTTTAAAAACATCAACGGCCATTGTTGGTGGTGCCGCCATGACCTTTGCTGCATTTGCATTTATGCAGTATTTGATAAACGGTGAGCAACGCGCGCCAAGCTTTAACGGTGACAACATCGTTGTAGAAATATTTCAAGCACCTGAAGATAGTAAAGTACAACAAAAGCAAACCCTGCCGCCGCCACCGAAAATGCAAACGCCACCTAAAGTACCGCCGCGTACGCCACCAAGTACTGATACCAATATAGTAACAACCGCAATAACGCCTGACATAAGCATTGATAAAATAGGTGGCGATATACAAGCTAATTTACAGCGCCCAACGGGGGATGCGACCCCTATCGTTCGCATAAACCCTAAATATCCGCCGATTGCCGCACGAGATGGTATTGAAGGCTGGGTGCAATTGAGCTTTAATGTATCTCAAACTGGTGAAGTAATTGATGCCCAAGTTACTAACGCAGAGCCAAAACGCATATTCGACCGTGAAGCACTGCGGGCAATAAAGCGCTGGAAATACCGCCCCAAAGTGATTGATGGCGTAGCACAAATGCAAACGGGGCAAAGTGTACAACTTGATTTTAAGTTAGACCAAACTCAGTAGCGCGAATACATACAAATAAGGGCGCCTATGCTTACAAGCTTAAAGTCATGGTTTATTAGTCAGCCAAGTGAAGATTACTTGGCTGACTACGCAAAAAGTGGCGACAACAGCCACTTAACTAAACTCGTCACCTTGTTTGGTAACGATCTGTATCATTACTTAGTTACGCAAAGTAATGAACAACTCGCCTTTGATATCAGCCAGCAAACTTGGTTAAAAGTGATTGAAAAACGCCAGTATTACCAAGCACAAAACAACCCAAAAGCCTGGCTGTTTCGCCTAGCTCGTAATGCGTTAATCGATGAGTTTCGCAAACAACAGCGTTTTGTAGAATTAGAAGACGATACCGCAATTGCAGCAACTAACACGCAGCAAAGCTTTGATTACGACGCCTTTAACCGCGCTTTAATGCAGCTCAGCTTTGTACAACGCGAAGCCCTCAGCTTGCAGCAAGAAGGCTTTTCGCTTGAAGACATACAGCAGATCACCCAAAGCAATCATGAAACCGTAAAAACGCGGCTACGTTATGCAAAACAAAACTTAAAAACACTATTAGGAGGCTACCATGAACAAGCA
Organism: Pseudoalteromonas sp. KG3; assembly: GCF_030436385.1. Classification (NCBI taxonomy): domain Bacteria; kingdom Pseudomonadati; phylum Pseudomonadota; class Gammaproteobacteria; order Alteromonadales; family Pseudoalteromonadaceae; genus Pseudoalteromonas; species Pseudoalteromonas sp. KG3. The sequence goes on along the minus strand of NZ_CP098523.1, from coordinate 3,621,375 downwards.
TAACGAACAGTTTGAGCAGCAACTTAACCAGCACTTTAGCGAACGCAAAAAACGCCACACACTCAGTGCAGAGCAACGCGCAGAGCTAACGCAAGCACAACGTACAGAGCCAAATAAAAAGCCAACCCGCTTTTTACTCCCTCTACAAATGACCGGCCTCGCCTGCGCTTTAGCGGTACTGGGCTTTACCGTGTTTACCACAACAGATATCACCACAGAGCAGCACGACTCACTGAACAACACCTTTGCCGCACAGCAAAAAAATTACCACTTTATTGAGGTTCACCAAGTAGATAATGCGGGCAGTTATACAAGTGAGGTAACCCGCCAAAAACAACAACTCGACGACAAACTCGCCGCCGACCTGCGCCTACATCAACAGCGCTATATTGAATACGGGCAATTAGTTAACGTTGATAACGACTGGTTCATCGCCAGCTGTCACAGCGAAGTACTCATTCAAATAAAAGACTCATTATTGAATAGCTTAAAAACCAAACACGCCGTAGAGAGCAACATTATGAAAGGCGACATGCTCGCCATGGCCCACAACAGCCAAGGCCAGATTATCGCGCTTAAGCATGCGGGAGATGGGGTAAAGGTGTGTAGGGGGTAGGTATTAAGGAGATTTAATGAAAAAAAGAGCAAAACCAACCACACAAAAATTTCTCTTAAAAGCAACCGCCTAGGTTTAATTAAAAGAAATGTATTAGTCAACTATTGTTTCTAATATCTTCTTCTAAATCTTTTATCAAGTGCCGAACTCTTTTGGTGAATAGTGAATGAACAATATCATTACTAAGTGTTTTAATAACCTCTACATCCATATAGTTTGATAATAACTCCTTCTTTTCAGATAACGAATATCCATCAAAGTTAATAATATACTTATGATTTTTAATAACATCTCTGGAGCACTCTTTATAAGCTTTAGAAAACTTCTTTGGAATAATAATTGCGTTTAATTTGGTCTGTTTAAGCAAAGTCTTTACAGTCGCATCTAGTTTGTAAAGGATTGTCTCATCTTCCATTTGAGAGTAATAAAATAGCCACCCCCTACGCTTACCCTCGTAGATACAACCCGTAATTCTTAAATTTAACTTATTTTCAGTTATGTATGATTTGGCATTTTTTACATATTTATGAGCATTAATAATTTTAGCTAGTGAATTTTCAATTCTCCAAATAGATTCTTTTTTAACTGTCAGTTTTCGTTTTTCAATCCAATAACCTAAGAAATCGAAACTTTTATCTAAATTATCAATTATAGTTTTGCTACCAATTTCATCGTAAGGGTGACACTCTAATTCCAGTGTATCGAAATCACTTATAACACTATTTAAAAGCTGTAGAGGCATCTCACCTTCAGAAAAGATTAAAATATCATCAACATAGCGATTGTAAGAAGTTTTTGCTAGTTTTATATAGGTATTATCAATCTCACTGACATACATTTCAGCCAATATATTTGATATTGAGAGCCCTTGAGGTACGCCACACACATTTACTTTTTTTCCTGTAGGGTTTACCAGAGCTTTGTTAATTAAGTCACGGGCTTCCTTGCTTTTTATTTTATTGAAAGCTTTATTTAAGAGTAATTCATGCCTAATACTAGGATAGAAATTTTTTATATCTATTTTTATGAATGATTTAAAGTTAGGATTCTTAACGTCATTTTTTATCTTATCTAACATTATCTGGGGAATGAGGGAACTGGAGTTTTCAGGGAAAATATCTTGCAGAAATAAATGCAATGCTTTTAAAACCAATCGATCTCTTACTGTCGGTATAGAAATCACCCTTGGATATTTTTCAACCCCTTTTGAAATTAGTTTTTCCTTATACCTACTGAACTTATACCCTCCAGCGTATACTTTTTTAAGTATTAAATTAATTTCAGCCATAAAGTCATATCTATCATTTGCACTAATACCATCAACACCAGTTGACGGAGTGAAATGAATGTAACTCAGGTAAATATCTTTTAGGCTTTGTTCATTAAACCTTGATTTAAATAAATCATAATCGCTCATAGCATCACCACAAAAAGAATAGGCAAAGCATAAGCTAATACTATTAGTGAAGTCCGAATGCAAAGATAAAAATAAAGCCTAAAAACTTCAGTTATAGATAGTTTCCTACTGCAGTTTTTATCTGCATCAAAATAGATAAAATAAAACAAATCAAAAGATATATGATTCTCTACTGAATCGAGAAGTTCTAGGTAATAATCTTGAATCTCTAAAAAGTTATTTTTTGATTCGCACAAGCTAAGTTCAGTTGATAAACCTTGCATTGTAATATAGTTTTTCTTTAGCTCCTCATATCTTGTCTTTAAATTTAATTGGGGAATAAACAGTGAAAGAGTAAAGACCGAACCTGTTGTTAGAACCATAACTATATCTGTACTTTCACTAAAAAAATGAGGCTCTTTAATAAGATATATAGAAAAAGAAAAGGTAAGAAATGAGTACCAAACTAAAATTAAACTTGAATGGAAATAATTAGACAAAAGCCTCTCTGAGGCTCTAATTCTACACTTTCGAGTAAACCATATCTGATTTCTCAAAGCACCTATGCTTTTAGTTAATTCTGTACTTTCCATATTTGACATAACTCCATGAATAAAAGCTCAAGATGGGTGTAGATACTTTTAGATAACACGTCAATAAACATGACATTTTGGATAAACCAAACACGTTAGTGTAGAGATTAGATTTGCCCACACGGATAACATGTGAACCTTGTTTTAAAATAAAACAAATTGAAGCAATTATTTTGACCTCAATCCCACCAAGAGCTGATTTATCATAGTGGAAAAAATTCACTACATCAACAATATAGATAACACAATTTGAGGAAAAGGTCCTGCATCTAGCTAAACCCAAACTCCAAACTCCAATCTCACGTTTAACACCCTTCCCCGTCATCACGGCCTGAAAATAACTAATTGATGAGTAATATCGCGCATGGCAGGATTTTGTTCCCGACAAATCCTAAGTACCTACATCCATGTAGGCAATGCGCGACAAGGCGAAACTAGGCCATGGGTGAAAAGCTAAAGTATCCCCAAAATTAGCCTTTATATATCAATGAACTAATAGTGTTAAAAAATATGGGTAGTGAGGGAACATTCATGGTGTTTTGTGATCTTATGAATCGCTTAAAAACAACAGAACTAAACACCATGAATGCGTCTACTATTTTGCACAATATGCTCCGCGCTGTCACCCCTAACTCTATTCATAAAGCCAGATTTAATACTCTAGTCGCTGCCGTTAAATCTCTTTTGCACTGTCAGCAATGCACCTTGACATCTATTGGTCGCAATTTGGATTCAAAAACAACTGAAAAACATGATATTAAGCGTATTGATCGACTACTCAATAACCACGAGCTTTTGCGTGAATCGACATCGGTTTATGTTCGCTTAAGCCGTTTTGTGGTCACTGAAAAGCATCCCGTCATATTGGTTGATTGGAGTCATGCAGATACACAAACCAAATACTGTATTCTGCGTGCTAGCATTGTCAGTGAAGGTCGCTCTTTGACCTTATACCAGGAAAGTGCATTCAGCTTTCAATATCATTGCCCAAAAGTACAAAAACGGTTCTTAAAGATGCTCAAACTGATCTTGCCGAGTGATTGCCGCCCCGTCATTGTGACGGATGCGGGCTTTAAAGTTCCCTGGCTCAAAGCCGTGCGGAACAATAGCTGGCATTATATCAGCCGGGTTCGAGGTACGGCACACTTGAAAACGCAGGACAGCGATGAGTTTATTCCATGCCAGTCACTATTCAAGAACAATCAACGTAAGAGCCGGTATCTTGGCGCGACCGAGCTGACCAAAAGTGCAAAATATCAAACGCATGCAGTGTTGGTTGGCAAGGGACATAAGTTATTAAAAAGAGATAAAGAACGCGGTTATAAAGAGCCTTGGCTACTCGTTTCTTCACTTCCAAAAAGGCACCATTTTCTCGAAAAAGTGCTCAAGCTATATGGTATGAGAATGCAGATAGAGGCAGGGTTTCGAGATCAAAAAAGTGTTAGATTCGGCTTAGGCTCAGATCTGCACAGAACGAACAAACTCAATCGATTAGACATACTTTTACTGCTCGCAACTCTGGTTCATTGGTTCTCAATGATGCTGGGGGCAGTGATAGACAAAGCAGGAAAGACAGGCGCTTTTCAAGCTAATTCAACCAAAAAAAGACGAGTAGTGTCATGGGCATTTGTTGGGCTGCGATACTTCAAAAAACAGTCCATTAAACTGCGACGGCGAGATTATTTGGCAGGACTAGCCTATTTCGTACAGGTGGTAGTGCAACTCGATTGGAAAAATATGGATGTGAGTGATGTAATTGAAATTTAATAATTATTTTTGGGGATCCCTTAGGTTTCTAATGTAGGTCGCGGATTTATCCCGACAAAAATTGAATACAGTGTTAGCGAGTTTAAAAACAATACTAGCAACCATGCTAATATCAATTTTGGGCTAAAGCCCAACCTACAATATAAAGTGGCTAGGTTCTAGGAAGTGACTAGGTACTAGGATTGTTCCGTAGCTCAGCGCCTACGGTGGTTAACCCTAACATTGGTGTTAAATCATTCGTGGCTAGAGCCAGCTCCTACTTCCAATATTTAACCTCTGTGTAGCGAAGCGCCTCTTTGCCCTCCGTGGTGTAATTCACTTTTTCACCCTAAAGGGCGACCTACAATATAAAGTGGCTAGGTTCTAGGAAGTGACTAGGTGCTAGGATTGTTCCGTAGCTCGTCGCCCGCCGCACGAAGCCTCGCACGCCAGCGAGCTCAGCGCCTACACTCCAGCGCGAAGTTTTCCTGTCATTTACCTTATATTTCACGTAGGTAGTCGCACTTTAGTGAAAGTTAATAACAATTTAACCTTGAACACGCTACTCTATTTACATCGTGTTTAAAAAATTGGAGTTACCATGAAAAAGTCTTTTTGTAGCAGCTTAATCATCAGCCTTATAAGCTTAACCAGCTTACAAGCATGTGCGCAGCAGCCGGAACAAGAAATCCCTGTCGCTAAAAGTGCTGATAAGTATCAGCTTGAATTAGTTGCTAAAGGAATAAACATTCCTTGGGGAATGGCGTGGCTTAACGAGCAAGATTTATTGGTAACAGACCGCGCTGGTGAACTTAGGCTTATTCGTGATGGCAAACTGCTAGAGCAAACTATTAACGGTGTGCCTAAAGTACATGCTGAGGGTCAAGGCGGCTTATTAGATATCGAGCTTGATCCTAATTTTAAAGACAATGGCTGGATCTACTTTTCTTACTCAGGCTATGAAGGTGATGAAGAGGGTTATAATACCTCAATCATGCGTGCTAAGTTAAAAGACATGACGCTAACCGATACACAGTTGTTGTTTGATGGTGCGCCAAACACTACAACCACCAAACATTACGGCTCACGGATTGAGTTTGATAAAGACGGCTATTTATATTTTTCGATTGGCGACCGTGGCGAGCGTGATGTACACCCACAAAGCTTAGAATATGACGCTGGTAAGATTCATCGTATTAATAGCGATGGCTCAATCCCTGAGTCAAACCCATTTGTAAACCAGCTAAATGCACGTAAGAGCATTTACTCTTACGGCCATAGAAACCCGCAAGGCATGGCGATGCACCCAGAAACGGGCATCATTTGGAGTCATGAACACGGTCCTCGCGGTGGTGATGAAATCAATATTATTAAAGCGGGTGCAAACTACGGCTGGCCAGAAGTAACCCATGGCATCAATTACATTGGTACCAAAATTACTGATGAAACAAGCCGTGAAGGTATGCAACAACCCGATTGGGTGTGGGTGCCGTCTATCGCCCCTTCTGGGATGGAGTTTGTTACAAGCAGCAAATACCCGCAGTGGCAAGGTCATGTGCTTGTTGGCGCAATGAAGTTTGCACACTTAGTATTGGTTGAACTTGATGGTAATAAAGTAACGGGTCACAGCAAGCTATTTGAAGGTGCTGGCCGCGTGCGCAGTATTGCCACTCACCCTAACGGTGATATATACCTTGGTATTGATGGTATGGGAATTTACCGCATCGTACCCAATAGTAAAATCTAACGATTAATACACGCAATGTGATGAAGCCCTCTAATTGAGGGCTTTTTGCATTTTAAGGTGGTTTGGGCGTATTACTGCGGCCCTGTACCGCCATCAACTTGACTGCCTAAGCTACTGGCATTGTCTAAACTGTATGGGTATAACTGGATATCATTAAAGATATTTGCACCGCTATCGCGATACTGATCGGTTGCTGACACACCTGTATACACATTACCTGAGGCACTAAAGTAACCTGAGCCTTGGTTCCAATGTGGTTTTGCACTGTTTTCAAAGTAGTTATTTTCTACCAGTACTTCAGCACCATTACCTGCACTAATTGCGAAGTAAGTAATGTTTTTCCAATAGTTATTAAACATATGCACGCGTGAATTATAACCATCTATTTTAGGGTTACGACCTGCTGCAGTGTCCCAAAAATTGTGATGTGCTGTAACTTGTGAGTTTTGGAATAAATGCGTATACCAATGTTGGTTAGCGCACACTTGTGGATTATAACCATAAAAACGGTTCCAGCTTAAGGTGACATTTTGGCTATTGCCAATATCAATATAGCCATCACTGATTTTATTAAATGCCATATGGTCAATCCAGATGTGGCTACTGTCGTCAACAGAAATAGCATCTCCAGCTTCAACTAACGCGGGGTTAATGTCTTCAAGTAAAATATTACGAATTATAATATTACGTTGATTGCTGATCACTAAACTCGCGCCGATGATTTTTGAGTTTGCTCCTAATCCCTCAAGGGTTTTATTTGAGCGTACAATTAAACGAGAGTCATTGCGTGTGACATTAACCGTGTTGTTTGAGCTGCTACCTAATTCGCTGCAACTTTGACTGCCAACTGGTACGCGATACCAGGTTTTTCCGTTATCGCCCCATGTAGCGCAATCAAGCGGACACGCTGCAACAGTACGATTTGCCGTGTGGCAGTTAATGGTTGTATTGTTAGGAACTTGAATAACCGCAGTCGAATTTGAGTTTAATGCGGCTGTAAGCGCACTACAGCTAGTAACTATTGTTGGCGATACATTACCGCCGCCCGTGGTGGTTGCAAGGCCATCGCTGCCTGGTTGCGCTGCAAAACCAATTAACTCGCTTGAAGTTTGGCCACCACCGCTGCTGCTACCGCAACTACCTGAAACTGGGTTGATATACCAACGCTGCGAACTGCCACCCGCATCATCATTTTGATAAACATTCGCGCCGTTTTGCGAACCAGCCACAGTTAATGACTTTTGCGTAAGTTTATTCACGATGTTAAAGCCACCCGATGAAGACGCTTTTAGTTGCCAGCGTTGATTGTCACCTTGCCAATCGTCATACACCACAATATTTGCGCCGTTAGACTGCGACGAGTTGAGTACATCAAGTACTTGGTTATTATGCTGTGCACGAATAGTCCAATAACCGTCACTCACCTTGGTTAAGGCAAACTGCTGGTTTGCACCACCCCAATATTGATAGCTAATTACATCCGGTGCACCACTGCTATCAGAGGTGTTAACGTCTAATGCCAAGTTAGAACCACGGTTGATAACAGAGTAAACCCCGCCAGATGTGGGCATAGTTGTACAGCTTTCTGCCAATGTAGCAAAGCTACAGGCAGATAGCAGAAGTAAAAATAAACTCTTTTGCCATTGTATCAGTGTTGTCATAACGCTCATTCTGTTGCTCCAATTTATGCCATTCCTTGAATGGTGTTGTGTTAACGCAAAGCCAGTACTTAAGTACCATAAATTAAAAAATTATCGTTTGCGTCCCTCATACTAAGATCATTTGTATTACAAATAAAGACAAATGTTAAATTAAGGTAAAAATATTTTGTAATCGCTTTAATTATGATTAAACGAAGAGACTGACTCATTTAAATATTCGCAAGCCGTAAAGGTAAACATTTATATATCAACCACTTATGTTTTTATATACTATTTTAACGACATGGCTGAGCCATAGTGCAGTACTCCAACGATTAATAAGCATGACAAAAAGTCGCTTTTTTCCAATTATTTTGCTTTATCAATAGGCAAACTAAGTATTAGTTTTTTATCTACTAGGAACGATCATGAAAAGAGCAAATTACTTTAATATCGAACCCGAGTTAATGACCTACTTGATTGATCAAGAAGCACTGATCAAACAAAAAGTCGAGGCAAGCTTTGGGGTGACAATTTGGGAGCTGGTAAAATTAAAAGCGTCACAATTAAATCAATGTGCTTATTGTTTGGCAATGCATAGCGCACAAGCGTTAGATTATGGGGAGAACATTAATCGCATCATTGCCCTCAGTGCATGGCAAGATACGCCGCTTTATAACGACAAAGAGCGTGCCGCATTAGCGCTTTGCGAGAAGTTGACATTGTCGCAGAGCATTGATGATGACTTTTATCTTGCGCTTGCCGAGTTATTTGATCAACGAAGTTTAGTTACCCTAACCGTGGCTATTAATGCTATAAATAGTTGGAATCGTATAGTCAAAATGTTTAAACCTACAGTCGAGTTTAATGAACGATAAATTATTACTTGAGCTTGATACCCAAACTACCTCAAGATGCAGAATTCAGCGTTTCACAGGCGCTTAATATCAAGGCGTTACTTTGCAAGAATGGCAGTCCCTTTTAAGAAGTAACAACGATGAGAGTAAGTGCCTGTGAAACGCCCAAGGGGTTGGTTTAAAAACAATTTATACTGCGTTATTGATTTTAACAATAGAACTACTATTACTTGCAATCAATGCCTTGCCTAAATCGCTTTTAACTCCAACTGAAACTCGTATCTTGAGGTGGTTTGGGTATACACCCCTACGGGCGGTATAGCCGATTATGTGCAAGCAATTTGGTTTGCTAATGCTCAATTTTCAGGAGAGAGTTGGCTTCCCTGCGATGGCGCGAAAGGCGTTATATTTTTAATTTCTGGACAGCTTAATTTAGCTGGCAGAGCATTACAGCCTCCCTACTTTATGCAAACCATATCAACCCAGTCAGAAAAAGTAACGTTTACTGCAGGTACCGTTTTTTGTGGGATCAGGTTTAAACCAGCGGGGCTTGCTCACTTACAAAAGGTTAATCATTCACTTGTTGCGCCTGCAACCTTAACGGGTATTGCACAGGCGCTTGCTCAACACGCTAATTTAGATTCATTTATTGATTTGTTGTCGGCGCATCTCAATGCACCAAAAATACACCATCAGGCTATTGAGCACACACAAAAGCTGATCCATAAAATAATCAATCTTACCCCACTCAATACAGCCTACGACCATAGCCCAAAAGGCAAGAGGCAGTTAGAGCGTTACGTTAAAAACACCTGTGACATCACCGCCAAGCACTTAGCGCGCATTTACAGAGTTAGGCAGGCGAAACAACTTATAAAAGACCACCCACAGCTAAGCTTGGCACAACTCGCCCTTGAGTGCGGGTTTGCCGATCAATCTCACCTAAACAATGAGTTCAACGCCATTTTGCAAATAACCCCAGCCAAATATAAAAAGTTAATTCAGCAATAAAAAAGCCTGCTAAATTTGCAGGCTTTCTCGTTAACTTTACTCTCGTTAACTTTACTCTCGTTAACTTTACTCTCGTTAACTTTACTCTCGCTAACTTTACTCTCGCTAACTTTACTCTCGCTAACTTTACTCTCGCTAACTTTACTCTCGCTAACTCTTTACAGCACAATAATGCTCGTAACTAGGTAAGCTACAAAGGTTAAGCCACCAGCGAATAATGCATAGGGCATTTGCGTTTTAACGTGAGTAAGTAAGTCACAGCCCGAGGCAATGGCTGATACTGCACTGGTATCTGATATTGGCGAGCAATGATCGCCAAATACGCCGCCACCTAAAATAGCTGCAATCACTAAAGATGGTGGTAAACCCAGCGCTTGAATTAATGGCACGCCAATCGGGATTAAAATAGCAAATGTGCCCCACGATGTCCCTGTGGTAAAAGAGATCACTGCACCGGTTACAAACAACACTGGCACCACTAAGTAAATAGGTAAGTAATCACCCACTAATCCTGCTACAAATACACCTGTGCCTAAGTCTTTTAAGCTAGCACCAAGGGTTAATGAAAGTAATACAATCGCCACTAATGGTAAAAGCTCACCCATGCCTTTAAAACCGATATCAACCAATTTATGGTGCGTAAATTGACGAGAGCTTACCATTAATAAGTAAGCGACAACACAAGCTAAAATAGTGGCGTACAATACTGACTTAGAGCCGCTGCCGCTGGCAATATCACCATCGCCCGACCAATACATAAAGCCAACCATGCTGCCAATTAAAGTAGTAAGCGGCACTAACATATAACGCGCTTTGGTGCCTTTTACTTCTTCTTGCAGCTCCGTTTTTTGATGCTCTAGTTGTTCCTCAGCCTTTTTAAGCGGGCCGTGCACTTTATCAAATGAGATGGTATAAAACACAATCAACAAGGTAATGATTGCGTAGAAGTTATAACCGATGCTGCCCCATAACACTGAGACTGCCGATTCAGACATTTCATAGTTACCTAATAAGCCAAGTACGTACGCACCCCAACCGTTAAGTAAAATTAAGATACATACTGGCGCACTGGTACTATCGATAATGTAGGCTAGCCGCGCGCGGCTCATTTTAAACTTATCGAATAAACCACGGGATAAAATCCCCGCAGTCAATACACTTAAGTTAGATTCAATAAATACCGCAATACCCGAGAACATGGTTAAATAGCCCACTTGGCGTTTACTTTTTGCTACGCCTTTGTTCATCAACATATTAACAGTCGCTGCAACACCACCCGATTCACGAATGTAGGCAAGCAACGCACCAATCAAGATACTAAAAATGAGGATACGACTATTTCCCGGTGAGCTTGCGACACTCACTACGCGTTCAATGGTATTTATGAACGTATTAAACAGCGTGTTGCCATCACCTTGCAGTGCTAACAAAAACTCAGAAGAAGCAACTGCGACAAGTAGCGCCATTATTACTTCTTTACGCCAAAATACGATCAATATCGCTATCAACGGCGGTAAAATTGAATACCAAGACATACAATGACCTTTTTAGTAGCGACTGTGCCGCTGTTATAATTATTTTACCTTCAGTACGAAGGTTAGAACAAACCCATTAGCTTAATCAGTTCAGTTATAAACACAACTTAAATCGATCAGCGACAAGCTGAGCACTGCCTTTTCAGATCAAGGCTTATTTAGTATTGCTTCATAAATCAGTGAAATAATTGAGCCATATTTTCCGGTCTCGAACTTTTTACCCACAAACTCATAGTGTTTTTCACTGCCTTCTATTGGTGTGTGGCGTGTATTGGTTAGCAAAACAATGGCTAAATCATACGCAGGATCTATCACTGTTACGGTGCCAGTCCAACCGGTATGGCCATACGCTTGCGAGCTTGCGTATGGGCCAAAATGCCATTGTAACGCACCATTACCGGCACGACGCCAGCCTAAACCATAGCTTTCATCACTTGCTTGTGGTGCAATAAATTGCTCAAGTACTTGCGGGGTAAACATTTGTTTATCGCCATAGCCACCGCGATTTAATAACAGTTGCGCAAGCACACTTAAATCTTGCCCAGTACTAAATAACCCTGCGTGACCGGCTACGCCACCTAAGGCATAAAACGCTTTTTCGTCGTGTACTTGCCCTTGTAAAACATCAGTGCGTACGTTATCAAAATTAATTCGTCCACCTCGGGTGTTACCTTGCAGTTCTGTGGCGGCAATTTGATTTTTAGTAATGCCTTTTTGCAATGGATTATACATTGTACGGGTTAAACCAAGCGGCTGATAAATTTGTCCTTCTACGTAGTTATCAAGCGACTGGCCGCAGAGTCGCTCAACTAACACGCCGAGTAACATGTAATCTACGTCTGAATATAAATGTTTAACGTTACGACCAGCTACAAATGGCACGCCGGTTAGTAATAAGTTTTTAGTGCGTAAACTATTTTGTGAAAAAAACCGCTCGCCAAATTTATTATCTTTACGATGAAAATCCACCACCGCTGGGTAGCCTGCGCTGTGGGTCAATAAATCTTTAACTAAGCGCTGCTCGCGTCCTGCTCCTCTAAATTCTGGTAAGTAATAAAACAATGGTTTTTCTACATCAACTTTACCTTCACTGGCTAATTTCATTAACGCTAAGTTAGTGGCAAACATTTTTGAATTAGAGGCGATATCAAATAACGTATCGCTTTTCATCTGCTGCGGCTGCGCTAATAATGAGCCATCGGCTTGGTATTTTTTTGCATCGCCATAGTGGCTTAATTTTACTAGTTGACCATCTTTGATCACTGCCAATACGGCACCAGGAAATCCCGCCGCCACCTCTTCGTTGATCAGCTCATCAACGTGACTAAACACATTTGATTTTAAAGGCTTAGTTGCAAGTGTTGGATAAGGAAAGCGTAATGTTAAGCTTGCCCCTTCAGGTTGCACATTCTCAACTTTAAAGGTATTGCTGCCATTATGAGTACGTTTAGATAAGCTATATTCGTACACTTTATTAGCAGTAAATGGTTGAGCAATATTTATTTTTTCACCATTAATAAAAATATCAGCGCTGCTTGCAGTGTTATTTTCAATAATGATTTGGCCTCGGCCTTTATACGCTTTAAACGTACCGCGATCGTTAACCAAGCTGCGAGAGCTAGGATTAGGATTTGGTATGTGCAGTACTACTTGTGCATTAGCCAGTGGTTCAACAACTTGCTCAGGTGCAGTTTGCTGTTGTTGATATTGCTGCATTAACTTTGCGGCTTTTTTCGGAAAATATTTTTCCATTAAAGCAAACAATACCGCAGCACTGCGTGCATCTGCATTACCACTTACATGCCAAGGTAAAAAGTGCATTTGAAAGGCACTTAACGTATCAAGAGTTTGTGGGTCAAGTTGATTAGTCGCTTGTACATCATAGCCATAACCACGTAACGCTGTTTGCATTAAACCAACAGATGGTTTTACTAAGCTAAATTGCTGCCAATACTTATCAACAGTATCACTGTCATACCATGCACCAATACCAGCCTGATATAGTTGATACCATGGAAAACGCGGACCCGGATCGTTTTTACGCGTCGGCGCTATATCTGAGTGGCCTACAACCTGAGTAGGGCCAATGTCAGGATTGCGCGCCAAAATACCTTTACTGAGTTCAATCAATAACGCCATTTGTTTAGCGTCATAATCCGGGAAAATACACAATTTTGCAGCGTCATTTTCCATCTGCACATCAGCTTTTCCTTCAGGGTAGTGACAGCTTGGTACATTTACTATTTCAATACCAATTGATTGATCGTTTAACTCTTCACGACCTTGCCAATAGCTTCGCCCTGCATGCCACGCTCTATCATGTTCATCAACCAGTTGAATTACTTTTAACTGCTCTTCTGGATAGCTGGCATCATTCGACTCTGGTAATAAGTAATGAGCACTCAACCCGCCCTCTTCCACCAGCACACGCATTGATTTTTCATAATCAATAGCGGTGTAATGCATCACCAAAAACTTAACACGGTGACTATAATTAGCTGATTGTGTAAATTCATACGTAGTTGAAGCGCAACTAACTAACAGCACAGTTGCAGCAGTTAAACTAAGTTTTTTAAACCAAGATAAAAACGTCATAACTTTCTCATTACTGATTGCTTAGCGTAAACACCAACAAGAGGATCACTAACAGTGATAAGTGCATTTCATAAGCAAATAAATATAGTCGTAGTGTTGTCATTTTAGTATGCACAACAAAATGTAGCCTAAACATTATCATAGTGAAGCAGCTTGTAAATAATTTATTTATTATCATTTACAGGTAAGAGATATTTTATCCCCAATTAAGACGTAGCGAGTTCACTCTCCTTAAAAATCGATTACTTAGTGGTATTGGTTGTTGTAAATTTAGCTAATTAAAATTATATTATTCCAATTATTCTTGAAGAATATTCCAAAACATAATATCGTTCATTACGAATAATTTATTTGCTTTGTACGCATAGGCACAAGAGTAAAACAAAGACGGTTACATTCGAACCCACATTGAGTACAAACTTATTTCGATTAATGCTATAAATACGCCAAATATAAAAATAAGCGAGTAGTATGTCTACATTTGTAAAAATTAAAGCCTTACGTCAGTCTCTGTCGAGCAGCGAAGCCAAACTAGCAGACTTCACCTTGAACTCCGCTAATGCTATTCGCAACCTCTCATCCGTAGAGCTGGCCAAAGTGGTGGGTGTAAGCCAGTCGAGTGTTGTGAAATTTTCGCAAAAGCTGGGTTATAAAGGTTTTCCTGCTTTTAAACTGGCAGTTATTGATGCGCTCAATGATGAAACGTCAGAACCCAAGCTACACGGAAAAATTACGTTAAACGATTCTTTAGAACAAATTGCTGAAAAGCTACTCAGCAGTAAGCTGGCCGTGCTGACTGAAACAAAAAATCTCAATGAAGCTGCCGCAATTGAGCAAGCAGTCAGTTTATTAAAGTCCGCCAAACGAATTTTGATTTGTGGTTTAGGCGGCTCAGCTCTAGTGGCTAAAGATTTCTCTTATAAGTTGCAAAAGTTAGGTATGCCAGCCATTGCTGAACCCGATGGTCATGCACAACTAGCTTATGTATCGACCTTCGCTAAAGGCGATTTAGTAATTGCGATCAGTGAATCGGGTGTCACCAGAGAAATTGCTGAAGTAGTAAAACAAGCTAAAAAGAACGACAGTTATGTGATCTCTGTTACTAAATTTGGTAGTAGCCCTGTTGCTGATCAAGCCAATGTAAGGCTGTATTCTGTGGCAGAAAAAGAGTCAGTAAGGTTATCATCAATTCTTGCCCGTACCGCGCAAGATTTTGTAATTGACATTCTATTTATCGCCCTAACGCAGTCAAGCCGCCAAGGTCGTAAGTTATTAGAACATTCAAATGATGTGGTTGGAGAGTTCAGAAACCACTAAACGTAAACAACCAAACAGGTATAACTCATCCCTGTTTGGTTTTTCTCTGTAAATATTCCCCGCTTTCCTTATTATACAAACCAGTCACGCCAAAAATATAAATTATTTTAACAATAAAGATTTCAATGTAATTTATTAGTCCCTATAAAAACACCTACTTTGATTTAAATTCAAACTATTAAAAATACTGTACTTATATATTCCAAAAACCATCAAAAGATAAATTACAAATTTAAAACAACAACTTAAATTAATTCTATTGCACTAAAACGTGATGTATTGAAAATAATAGTGAGCTAAAAGAACATCACCTCAACTGTTTTTATATATTTTATTTCTATAACTACCAATTATTAGAAAAAAATATTCTTGACCATTCTCTGCAACAGCTGTTTAATATATTGGCAACAAGTTTATGACTCTAGAGTGGATAATTAGTCCGGAGCGATAGACAAATTATAATAAAAGGACGGGGAAAACAATGAAAAAACATGTACCAACCTTCACTATAAGCTCGTTAGCGCAGGCCACACACCGCGCTCTGAGGGTTCCTAAAACTGCAATAACCACCGCTATAATAGCTGCCTCGCTGGCAAGTGCTCCTGCATTCGCGAATTTAAACGGTAGCATTAAAGGCAAGGTAAAAACCGAGCAAGCAAACCAATCACTAGCGGGTATTACTGTCACAGCTCGTAGTAACGTCATGCCAAAAGCACGTACCGTAACAACTAAAGAAGACGGCTCATACGATTTACCACAGCTAAAGCCTGGCACTTACGAGCTGACCTTTGAAGACAGCAGCGGCGTTACACAAACAATAACTGTTGATGTGCTACTAGAGCAAACCTCAAGTGCTAATGTTGTACTTGGCGGTAAAAAAGATAATGTTGAAGTAATTACAGTGACAGGTAGTAAACTGTTTCGACAAGGTAAATCAGCACTCACAAACTCATTAGGTGAAGAGGGAATTAATAATGTCCCTGTAGGTCAAGATTACCGAGACCTTTTGAAGCTTGTCCCTGGTATAGAACTTTCAGCAAATTCAACGTTGGGCCCATCAGCGGGTGGCTCAGGTGTTGATAACTCGTATGGCTTTGATGGTGTTAATGTGTCATTGCCGATGTATGGAAACTTAGCTTCAGAGCCATCAACACACGATGTTGCCTTTGTTACTATGGATCGTGGCGGTGCAAAAGCGGTCGGCTTTAACCGTTCTGGTGGCTTTTCAATTGACACAGTATCAAAATCTGGTACGGATGAATTCCACGGTAATATAGAATACAAAATACAACCAAAAACCTTTGTTGCAACGCCAGTCGGTGAAGAGAGCTTTGAGCTTGATAAAAATTGGTTAACCGCCAGTTTAAGCGGTCCACTTATTGAAGATACATTATATTTTTACACCTCTTATTACCGTCCTGAAGAGACCAAAGCAAACAAAAACACAGCCTATGGCGAAGTAAAAGATTATGAGAGTATCCGCGACGAATACTTTGCTAAATTAACCTGGGCACCAACTGATGATATTTTGATAAATATCTCGCAACGTACCTCAGATAAAGAAGTGAAAGGCGATTCGATTGCGGCTTACGAGATGGACACTGTATCGGTCGGTAGTAAAGCTGATCAAGATATCTTTACTTTAGATGGTTCATGGATCTTAGGATCTGCAACCACACTTTCGTTCCAATATAGTAAGTTTGAATTAGAAACTGGCTCACAGCCTGATACGCCATTAAGTGTCGTCCCCTCTTTATCGAGTCAGCTTGATATTAATAACTTAGCGCAAATGGGTTATTTTTCAGTGCCAAGCTTAAGGGATTATGATCCAGATGAAGGATTTAGCGAAGCACAAATTGCCGCCTATAATGCTGGCGCAACGGCATTAATTAATACCTATGGCTATCTTGAAGACGGTGTGATGAAAGGCAGTGGTGGTGTTGGTGCATTCGCTACTTATGACAATCAAAACTTTTATCGTGATTCATTTGAAGTTAGTTTAGAGCATGAACTTAGCTGGGGCGATGCATATCACACACTTCATTTTGGCGCGAAATGGGAAGAAGGCGAAGAGCAACTAACCAGACTCTCTAACGGTTGGGGTTCAATTGCATACATTGGTGGCTTAGTTGATGCTGATGCAAACACTGATGGTTTTGATCCTGCAAATGCTATCTATCGAGCTCGAGTCCAACAAATGAGTTTAGCAACGGCTGATGGCGCGCCTGTTACGGGCATTAACTCTGAAACACGCAGCCTAAACTTTGAAATTAACGATACCATTGAAGTGGGTGATTGGACTTATAACTTAGGATTATTGGTCAGCCAAGACACGTGGTATGGTCAAGGCTTAAAAGCTAAATCGGGTACTATTTCTGGTTATGAAGTTGCCCCAGGTCACAAGTACCAAATGTACCAAACAGACTGGAAAGATATGCTACAACCTCGTTTAGGTGCAACATGGACTTATTCTGACGAGGATTCCGTATTTGCAAACTTTGCGATTTATAATCCTGAAGCAAGTTCATTATCTCGCGCAGCATCATGGGATCGCAATACCCGTGCCGAAATTGAGTTATTACTAGATGAAGCCGGTAATATTCTATCATCTTCACCTAGAAATGGTTCGTCTGGTAAAGTATTCCAAGATGATATGAAACCACGTCGTATTAACGAATTTACTATCGGAACCACTAAGTATGTTGGTTCTGACTTAGTATTACGTGCCCATGTTCGTCATCGTAAAGGCATGCACTTTTGGGAGGATATGCCAAACAATGCGCGCCTAACTGATTACTCAACTGTTGATGCTGAAGGTGTACCGCAACACATTGCAGATAAAGGCTTATATGTAGCTAACTTAGCTGATATTCGTGACGAAATTGGTGGTTCATCTTATGTTATTGCCGAGGTTGATGGCGGCGAAACCAAATACTGGGAAGCCAGCCTAGAAGCTGAATACATGGGCGAAAACAGCTATGTTAATGCCTCATATGTATGGAGTCATTACTACGGTAACTTTGACCAAGATAACACCACAACAAGCAATGATGCGAATAACTTTATTGGTTCATCTTACTATGGCGATGGTCGTGGTCGTTACTCTTGGGATAATCGCTATGGCACACTCTCAGGTGATAAACCTCACCTGTTAAAAGTATACGGTTACTATACTCTTCCTTGGCAAGCTAACTTAGGGGCGTACTTCGTATTCCAATCAGGTAAAGCATGGGAAGCATGGGATGGCACAACATACGGCTACCCTACAAGCCATATTAGCCGCTATGCAGAGTCTGCTGGTAGTCGTCGCACTGCTAGCCATTGGCAACTTGACTTAAACTATACGCAAGACTTTACGTTCTCTGGTGATATGGAACTACAATTTCGTGCTGATCTCTTCAACGTATTTAATCGTCAAACCGGTTATAACAAAAACCCGTATGTACTTGATGAGAAGTTTGGCGAATCGCGTAGCTACTACAATCCACGTAGCTTACAGTTATCAGTTAACTTTAAGTTTTAATCTAATGGATTAAAGTAAGTGCTCAATGGGCGCTTATTTCCCCATCCATGGTAAGGCCACAATTGTGGCCTTTTTTAATGCCCTTTTTAATGACTAATAACTCAACTCATCCCAATACACAACAAACACCTTGTTTGCTTTTATCTCTGCTCGTAGCAAAGTTAAACTGTAGGTCGCGGATTTATCCAGACATATAAAGCAAAGGTTTAACGTCATTGTTGTGAGGTGAACTCGCTACAAATATTCCACCACACAACATTGATTTAAAACTAAAAACGCAGCCTAAGCTGCGTTTTTAAGTTGATAAATAAACAATACTTATTGATATAACAGATACGGCGCGCGTTGCTGTTTAAAGCGTGCTAAATCTTGCTGCCAGCTTTGTTTAATTTGCTGCTCAGACTGCCCTGCTTCAATGGCTAAACGCAGCTTGTCTGTGCCCGCCAGTTTATCCAAAAAGTCTGCGCGTTCAAAAAACGTTTGCTGATGCTCTGTTAAGGTGTTGTAGGCGCTAATAAATAAGCTTAAATCGAGCCCCTTTATTGCGCTGTCACGTAAATCTAAGCCTTGCACCGCAATCCCTTTAAATTTTGGGTTCATAGATGCACCTTTAATCGCACGGGGGGTGAAACTAAATTCCCCTAGCGGCGTTGGTGAATAGCCGACTACTTGAAATGGAAAGTCTGTACCACGACCAATGGTTATTGGCGTTGCTTCAAAAAAGCATAATGACGGATAAAGCGCAATTGACTGATCATTAGGTAAATTTGGGCTTGGTTTAACTGGTAAGCTGTATGTCATATCGCGGCTATAATTAGCTACTGGCACAACCGTTAAGCTAAGTGCTTGAGCTTGATCTATCCAGCCTTCGCCCTTAATCATTTTAGCCAGCTCGCCCACAGTCATACCATGTAGTACGGGAATTTCATGCATGCCCACAAACGACTGGAATTTTAAATCTAAAACTGGGCCGTCAACATAGGCAATATTTGGGTTTGGTCTATCCAGTACGATAAATTCAAGGTTGTTCTGCGCCGCGGCTTCCATCATGTAATGCATTGAGCTGATATAAGTGTAAAAGCGCACGCCAACATCTTGGATATCAAAAATGATCACGTCTAATTCACTTAATACTGCCGCATCCGGCTTTTTATTACTGCCGTAAATAGACACCACATCGATACCCGTTTTTGCATCCACGGTACTTTTTACATGAGCGCCTGCATCATGATCGCCACGAAAGCCATGTTCAGGAGCAAATATTTTAGTTACATTTACGCCTTTATCACGCAATAAATCAACAATGTGAATGCCATCAACTTGTGAAGTTTGATTAACCACTAAGCCAACTCGCTTACCCTCAAGTTGAGGCAAGTACTGCTGGTACTGTACTGCACCAACAGTCATTGTCGCCTCTACTGAAGCACTCTTTTCAGCGCTCTGCTGAGCACAGGCGCTCAACATCAAACACTGTAAAATAACCAATATTCTGATCAACATTTACAGCTCCACCGCTTTGCGTAAAAAGCCATCGGCTTGGTTTAACATTTGCTCAGCTTGCGCTGCATCTTTACCTGTTAAGATAATTAAAATAGCTAATTTGGCACTTTGCTTGGCTTGGGCAAGAGCTTCAACGCCCTGTTGATGGGTGCAATCGGTTGCTTGCATCACAATACGAATAGCACGAGCATGCAGTTTTTCATTACTGGCATTCACATCAACCATCAAGTTTTTATACACTTTACCTGTACGGATCATGCTTGCAGTACTCAACATATTAAGTACCAGCTTTTGCGCTGTGCCTGATTTCATGCGCGTTGAACCCGTTACCGCTTCTGCACCTACTACCGGGCAAATACCAATATCAGGCTGTTTCATCACCGCTGAGTCTGGGTTGCAAGTCACCCCTACAGTGGTACAACCTACTGATTTAGCGTAATCAATAGCGGCGCGTACATAGGGCGTACGGCCACTGGCGGCAATGCCAACTACAACATCTTTTGCTTGTAGGTTTATTGCCTTAAGATCTTCTACACCGAGTGTTAAGCTATCTTCGGCGCCTTCTACCGCTTTTTTAAACGCTGTTTCACCACCGGCAATAATGCCCATCACTTGTTGATCGCTTACACTATAGGTCGGTGCGCATTCAACCGCATCTAAGATCCCAAGTCGGCCACTGGTACCTGCACCAATATAAATGAGTCGGCCGCCTTGCTTAAACGCGGTCACTATATGATCAACCGCTTTGGCTATTTCCGGGATCACGAGTTTTACAGCTTCTGCAACCTTTTGATCTTCATTATTAATTTTCGTTAATATCTCAGTACTATCAAGTAAATCAATATCTAGGGTATCTAGATTTTGTCCTTCTGAGACAATCCCATTCAGTTCTTCTAAAAGCGCGCGCTGCTGGTTAAAAACATACTCAGGGCTCATCGCGTAATCCTTTTGTGGTCAATTTTTTAACTTGGTCGGTGGCTAAAATCACCGCCCCAACTAACGAATCCCCTAGACGGGGAGATAAATTCAGTTGTGTGTTTTCATTTAATAATGCAATAGTTACGTCCGCTAAACCGCCAATAATTATGACTGGTAACTGGCTCTGACCACGACATTTTTCAATCAATCGCTCTACTTGGCGTGCATGTTCGCCCAGTACCGCATCTGCGAGGTGGCATTGATTTTTTAAACTAAAAATAAGCGGGCTAAAACGGGCATAGTCCACCGCTTTGGCATTTAGTAGCCAAGCGGAAATATGTTCACGATCACCACCAATTTGTTCACTTAACTGTTTTGTTAACGGGTTTTGCGGCTGGTCAAAGCGATCTATTTCATCTAACAAGCGTTGTACTGCGCTTAACCCTAAACGCGCTCCACCGCCAAAATCATCGACTGAAAACCCCCAGCCTCCGATTAATTTAGTGTCGCCTTGTACTGTTAATCTTGCCCCTACAGCACCAGTGCCTAAAGCAAGCATTGCGACCGGCTGACCAAGGTTAGCGCCGTATAATGAGGTTATGGCATCACTGACAATCATCAGCTGTGCAAACTCAATATCGCAGCCAAGCTGTAAAGTAGCTGTAACTCGCTCAACTAAGGCTTTTGATGAACCACCGGCTAACCCCATGACCGCTAATATCTGACTATGTTGTGCACCACTTTGCTCACATACACTGTTGATCACCTGCTGCAAACTGCTTATTGCCGTATTAAAATCATTGTAAATCGACGCCTCACCTGCGTGAGCGATATATTCTTGAGCACTGTGCAAATGAATTAACTTGGCGACTGTTTTGGTGCCGCCACCATCTATTGCGAGAATATAATCTAGGTTCATACTTGCTCTGCTCCAACCGCCGTTTGGCCACGTTGGGCTAGCTGGGCTTTACCCAAACAGCATACTAAGGTCGATAATGCAGTACCAATACACAACTGCCAAGTAAAGCCTAAGTAAAAACGTGATGATTCAGGTAATAACCAGTCAATCATGTAAGGCTGCATTAATAGCGTTACCATAAAACCAACAATTAACGCCGCCAATACTGAGCCCTCACTACCCCGGTTTGTGAATAATGTTGTGAAGTACACACCTAATAAACCACTGTATGAAAATACCATCACACTGAGCGCAAATTTAAGCAGCGGCATATCACTGTATTGCTGCCAGAAGTAACAAATAATCGCCATCATTGCTAATGCGAAACTGACCACAGCCATGCCAACGCGCCCTGCTTTAACAAAATGATTATCAGCAACGTGTTTATTTTTAGCCGCTAAATAAGGACGATATAAATCCTGCACAATAACCGATGACATAGAGCTTAATCCTGAATTTAAGGTTGAAATAGCCGCAGCTATAATGCCCACGCTCACTAAACCTTTAACGCCAGCTGGCGCTTCATTCAATACGTAATACATAAAGATAGTGATTTTTTCACCATTGAACTCTTGCACCACTTGCGCGCCATCACTGTTCATTAATGTCGGCTGTTGGTACACGATGTACAGTAATAAGCCGATAAA
Source organism: Pseudoalteromonas sp. KG3 (assembly GCF_030436385.1). Classification (NCBI taxonomy): domain Bacteria; kingdom Pseudomonadati; phylum Pseudomonadota; class Gammaproteobacteria; order Alteromonadales; family Pseudoalteromonadaceae; genus Pseudoalteromonas; species Pseudoalteromonas sp. KG3. The sequence continues at coordinate 3,598,776 of NZ_CP098523.1, read as the reverse complement.
GATAAACACCAACATCACGGGAATAACCATAACAATAGAAAGCAGCAATGCCTTACTGCCTTCTTTGTCACTTTTACAGGTGAGTAAGCGTTGTGTCATATCCTGATCAAGGCCAAAAGCCGCAATATTAAGCAGTACAAAACCGGTTAATACCGATGCCATGTTAAATACACCACTTGGGCCAAAGTCTAAATCAAACTTAAAAATAGCCAATTTAGAATCAGCACCTGGAGTTGGCTCATTTAAGGTTGCTAGAATAGTCGAAAAATCGGCAGGAATAAGGGTTAATAAGCACCAAATTACAGCGATGGCAGCACTAACATACACGACACTTTGCAGTACATCAGAATAAATAACACTGCGAATACCACCAAATACAGTGTACAGCAGGCCAGCTAGTGCCAGTAATAAAGTAGCAACAATGACGCTATCTGCATTGATATTGCCATATAAAATCATCGCGACAGCAATGGCTGCCATGTACAAACGAGCGCCACTGGCGAACACCCGGCCAAATAAGTACATAAGGCCACTACGGCATTTTGCTTTAGGGCCAATGCGCTTTTCGAGCAATTCATAAACCGTGTACACTTTTTGCTGATAAAACTTAGGGATCAGAAAAATAGACACTATAAACGCCGCAATAAATGCGCCAATATTAGTCGCTAAATACGATAAGTCGCCTTGATAACCTTGGTCGGGCCCACCAATAAAAGTAGCCGCAGATTGTGATGTCGCTAACACTGAAATAGCCACCATCCAGGTCGGCATGCTATTGCCGCCTAAAAAGAAGTCTTTACTTGAATTAGCGCGCTTGCGATTAAACCACCAACCACTGAGTAATAAAATTGCTCCGTAGCTTGCAAACACGAGCCAGTCTAGCAAAGTGTATTGTGCACTCATTTATTATCCCAATCTAAAACCAATTAATGGAATATATTATTCCATTAATTCAGTGAAAAGAAAACAGTTTTATTATTTTTTATAAAGCCAGATAACAAACAGGCTTTATGGTTATTATTTAATGGTAGGCAACTTCCAAAGCAATTGTTTTTGTTGATATTGTGAGGCAGGTAAACTCACAAGCAAGGGTTTTTTCTGCTCATCTAACCAGGCTAACAAAGTATCCATGTTTTGCTCTGTCATTGCCGTGCAGCCTGCTGTTGGTTTATTTTCTGCACGCCATAGGTGCATAAAAATACAACTGCCTGCACCATCAATGTTTTGACTATTGTGCTTAACGACTAGGCCTTTTTTATACAGGTTATCTTGGCTATAAATATCACGGCGCATCCACTCCGATGAACCTTTAACCGCGGCCTCACCAACGACCGATTTATCAACCATTTGGTTATAAAATGGTGAACCTTTGACATCAATACAATAATCATCAGCAGTCATGCCCTGATAAGTCATATTGGTGGTTAATGAATCTAAATAGCCAAATGCGGTGCCTAGCTCAAAAATTCCGGCAGGTGCTTTACCATCACCTTCTTGTTTTTGTACACCAGCTTGTTCTGGGTGTAAGCCAATTCCCCACGCTAAACCGGTGCGTCCCAATACCACACTGTGCTTTTGCCCTTGCTGCTGCCACTGCCCTGCAACTCGCTCAAATCGATATAACTGCGCATCAATTGCTTGCCAGTCATCGGCAACCACGACTACTAGCTGTTGACTTTGCGCTGGGATCAGAGTCTCGCTTGTAACCACCGTACTTGCACTATTAGCGCAGCCACTGAGCGCAGTTGTGGCAAGTAAAGTTATTATTATTTTCTTCATAAAGGCCAAACTCCATCGTTGATCGGTTGTAATGTATCGATACTTTTAATGCCCAGACCTGGGCCATCACTTAAGGTGATTGCGGGACCATTAAACTCAACACCGCCTTGCACCGGATCATATTGGCCCAGTGCTGGACCATCTAAATCTATTTTACTGATCTGCTGTGCTTTTGCCGACGCTAAATGCGCCGCCCCAGCAACGGCAATACTGCCTTCTAGCATGCAACCAATCATGCACTGAGCTTGATATTGGGCGGTAATATTGGCAATTTCGATGGCACGACTTAAGCCACCGGTTTTCATCACTTTAATATTTATAATATCAACAGCATTTTGTTCTAATAATTGAATGACCTGCTTTGGCGAAAACGCGCTTTCATCCGCCATAATGGGTGTGTTGACCCGTTCAGTAATATATTTTAAGCCTTTAAAGTCATCACTTTTTACCGGTTGTTCAACAAGCTCTAGTTCGACATTGTGGCTTTCTAGTTTCTGTAATGCAAACACCGTTTGTTTTGCATCCCAACCTTGATTGACATCCAAGCGAATTTTCGTTTGCTGACCAAAGCCCTGATAAATCGCTTTCACTCGCTCGATGTCTTGCTGTAGATCATTGCCTATTTTCACTTTCAAAATATCAAAGCCTTGCGACACAGCCAAAGCACAGTCACTGAGCATTTTATCTATATTATCAACACTGATGGTGATGTCGGTACGTAAGGTTTTACTGCCGCCGCCGAGTAATTTATACAGCGGTGCTTGGTATAATTTCCCCCATAAATCATAAACTGCCAACTCAAGCGCAGCTTTTGCACTGTAGTTTGCCACCACACTTGATTGGATCAGCTGGCATATTTGGTTGAGGTTTTCAATTTCCATACCTAGCAATTTGGGTGCTATAAATTGCTTGATCACACTGAGTATACTTTGGTGTGTGTCCCCCGTAATAACTGGGGTTGATGCTGCAGCACCGTAGCCAATTTCACCTTTATCGGTTTCAATGATCACCACTAAGTCTTCAATAAAGCTCACTTCACGCAGTGCGGTCTTAAAGGGTGTGACTAAGGGCACTTTTAGTTTGGCGAAACGTATTGCGGTAATTTTCATGGTTTACTCCTAGCGAATACGTTTAATGTTATAGGTGCGATCTAAATAGCTTTTTGTTTGCGATAAACGCAGTGGCAATAATGGCGTTACTGATACACCATTGAGCGAGCTTGAATAAAAACTGCCATCAGGCTTATTGTAACCTAGGCCTTTTACATCATGTATGATGTAAGGCTGGCCGTCTTGATCACCTAAATACATCATTACGTGGCCTGGTATATAAATTAGATCACCGACCTGCATTTTATTTACTATGGCAAGCTTCTGTTGCTCTGAGTTGGTATTATCAAAACGATAATTTATACCGTACTCACCCTTACCTTGCTGGCCCGAGTTTCGTGGCATTAATAAACCGAAGGTTTTATATATTTCCCCTACAAAACCGGTGCAATCACGGCCATTGTAATCATGCCCCCAACCATAACGCTCGCCTAAAAACTTAAATCCTTGTTTGACCAAATTTTGTTGGTTGTAAGGTAAATAGCCAAGGTTGACATCACTACTGCGACTAATCAGTGCCGGTTTTAACACTAACTGACCTTGCTGATCACGGGTTGGCAGTTGTACAACATAGCTTGCGTAAGTATTTTGCCCATGCAGTAAATTTGGTACCTGCTCCGCAGGCACTAAAGGCAGACGCACTCCCATATCTAATTGTACTTGTGATGTACTGCTATCATCTGGCACATAAGCAGTGTTAACTTTAGCACCAGTGACCAATAAAAAATCATCGTTATTTTTGAATTCACGTAACTTTGCTTTATTTGAAGTCGCAATATCCGCTTTTGGTGCCCAAGCTAAATAATTATATGCACGCACAAGTAACCATTTTTTATCTGCGCTTTCATGCAATACAGCAACGGTATCACCTGGGAACAAGCCGCTTTCTTGGAAACGATCTAGGTCTTTATCTAAACCACTATTTAACACTCGATCCCAAGTTGGAAATGTACGCAGAGCAGTACGTTTTACTACCATGGCGTAACTAACTTGATTGTTATCTGCCAGCGCATCTAGGTTCAAGTTAGCTTGATATTTTGCAAAGTGCTTAGCAGTTAACGGGCTACCATTAGGATAAAAGCGCGGACTTTTTGGGACCGCACTAATACTTAAAATATGCGTTTTTAACTGCTCACGAGTTAGCTGTGAGGCAAACTCAAGTGGATCAACTATATGTTCATTTTCTGCAATTAAGTGTTTATTAAACGCCGTAATTTGCGCTGCACTCATCAGCGTTTTATCAGTCACTTGGCTTAACCAGTGCTGTGGTGTTAATTGTGATTGAGTAACCCCAATAACGTCAGACTGCCACGTATTAGCCTCTGCCACTGCGGGTGCCATAATTACGAAACTGGCTAATGAAATACTTAGGGCGATAAGTGTTTGTCGCATTCGGGTAGTCCTCTATTTTCAATTTGCTTTATAAATTGTGTGATACTGCCTTTATTGGCTATTCGGTATCAGTAATTGTTTAAATGCCTGAGTAAAATTAGCCTGCATTTGTAACCCTGTCGCGGCTAAGTTTTCTTCACTTGCACCTGGCACACTATTTTGTGCTGCTAAAGTGAACTCTCGTCCACCTTGGATAAACGGTAAATAAACATGCGCTAACATTACCGTTTCTGTGGTTGCGCGAGTTTCACTCGGCCCCCAACCTATTTTTTGCCATACTCGCCATTGTCCCTGTGTTAATTCATCCAGTACTTGTTTTGCAGGCCGAGTATCATTAGGAGCTAAAGCGTGTGCTAATGACTCAGAGATCATTTGACTGATACCTTGCATCATACCACCCACTTCCACGGTTTTATCTGTATGCCCCGTACCATTAAAAAGTACATCAACATCTTGTGCGTGCAAAAATGGCTGTTGCGTTAGTGGCTCTCTCGTATGGCTCGCTAAGCGCTTTAACCATTCTGCTTGCGCTAACGTTGTCATTGCTTTATTTCCGGTTAAACCACAGCCATCACAGCGATAACCTAAATAAGCAGGATCATCACCATTAGCAGTAAAATAAGCGATATCACTACTAATAGTGTCACTGTCAATACTTTGCCAACGAGTCGTGCTAGGGGTAAAAACGTCTGTCGCATACGCACCTTTAAACATAATCCGAGAATCATTGAGCTTTAGCCAACTATCTGCAAATAACTTAGTTAAATATTCACGCCCAGCAACGTTAATGAAATAGCTGGCAATAGCATTTGAGTTGCCGTCAGCACTGCCAAAAGGTGCATAACTGTTAATGCTAGTGATCAAATCAGCGACATTACTCTTACCGATTATGGCACGTGCCCCCAGCTTTGCGTTAGTTGCTCTTACTTTTGCGATTGCGCCACTAAATGCTTGGACTTTAGATGAACTCCACGGTTCATATAAATCATCTTGGCTGCCATTTGCTAAATAACGATAGGCCAACTGACTACCTTGCTGTTGGTAATCAATTACTAATAACTTTCCTTTTGCTGCGGGAATATCAAAATATTGCCAATCAGCAGCAACTCGTTGTTGCCAACCTGCTTTGCTGTAATCAACGTCACTCGCCGTTTTATATCGAAATTGCGCAGCATGGTTTGCAACCGAGTGCTCTCCCATTGCGATATTTGTAAGATCAGCCGGTAAAATGGGCGCAGCTAACATCACCTGCTGATAAAACTGCTGATGTTGCTCTGCTGGCGTTATAGGTGCCTTTTGTTGTGTTTGGCTTTGGCATGCAACAAGCATAGCGACTAAACTCACACAGGTTAGTTTCAGTGCTACTTTTTTTAGTTTAGCTAGAATCAACTTAAATTCCTTTTAATTATTATTCTTGGAATATTTTATTAAAAATAACATATTTTCCGCCACAAGCAAATATTTGCATCCAATTAACATCACTAAACGTATTAGTATTAAATATAAACACTTCGGCCTATTTATAAGGAAATGATCATGCGCAATTTGTTAATTCTATCTACTAGCTTGCTCTGCTCTACCAATGTACTTGCCAACATTGAAGAAATTACTATATACGGACATCGTACAGGACTTATTGGTGAGGCTATAAGTGCATCAAGTGGCGTGATTGGCCAAGGTGAAATAGAAAACCGACCAATGTTACGTAGCCTCGTTTGGGGTGCGTTATGATTACTTTGACGCTGATGTTGATAGTAATAACAGTGTTAATTCAGGCAGTGCCGATGATGACTTGGTCAGCTTTAAAGCCAGCTTAAATTATCTGTTTAATGACAACCTCGCCGGTTATGCCAATTGGGGGCAATCGTATCATTCAAATGATGCTCGCGGAGCCACGATTGTTCAAGATCCTGTTACCTTAGATGCCGCAGAAAAAGTAGACTTACTGGTTCAAAGTAATGGGGCTGAGCTGGGTCTGCGCTACTTTGATCAGCAACAGTTTAATTTATCTGCCGCCTTGTGGTGGCTAAGCTTAGATTCTGAATTACTGTTTGTGGGTGATGCAGGTAATACCGAGGCCAGTGATGCATCAAAACGTTACGGCTTAGAACTCAGTGCTTATTATTGGCTTAATGATGCCTTGAGCTTAGACGCTGAAGCCTCATTCACTCACTCTCGTTTAGATATCGATTCAAGTGACGATAGAATTGAAGGCGCGGTGCCTGTCGTCGCTAGCACTGGCATTAATTGGCATATAACGCAGCAATGGCAGTCTTCAGTACGTGTCCGTCATATTGGTAAGCGCATACTTAGTAGCGATGGTGATAAACGCTCAGAGCCACTTACAGTGGTAAATGGTTTAGTAAGTTATCAACAAACGCATTGGAAAGTCGGACTTGAGGTACTAAATATATTTGATAGTACTGATCACGATATTGACTACTTCTATGCATCACGCTTAGCTGGTGAGCCTGCAGAAGGGGTTGAAGATAATCACTTTCACCCGATTGAGCCGCGTACCATGCGCCTAAACTTCAGCCTGTTATTTTAATTTGCTGAAGTTTAACAAGTATTGAACTAAAAACGTCTCTGATCCGGTTTATACTTTAATAAGCAAACCGGATCTGGGGTTTTCCTAATTACGTATTTTGAATTTTTACTGCCACTTGCTATGGCATTTATGATTGGTGCGTTAGCTAAGCGCTCTGGTTTATGTATGGTAAAAGGTGTATCAGCCCTTATGGCTGGACGCCCAGCTTTGCTCAGTGCAATTTTAGTTTGCGGCTTAACATTTTGGTTTTTAATACCATTTTCAATTAACCCGCGCAACACGTTTGCACTGCCCCAGTATGGCGCTAGCTTATTGTTTTTTATTGGCGGGTTACTGTTTGGTTTAGGCGCGGGTTTTAATCAAGGTTGCAGTGTATCAACCCTTACCCGCCTTGCGCAACGTGACATTCGCATGCTAGCTACTGTATTCGGTTGGGCTGTAGGCTGGTTAATCTTTTCCAATGTATCGTTGGATTTATCGATTAGTTATCGAGTTACCAACTACTCACCATGTGCAATTTCTCCGTTGATATTCACACTTTGCGTCATTACTTTTATTACGTTTGTTATTCACCCGCAGCGACGAATTTTTCTGACTATTTTATTATTTGGTGCGATCAGCACCCTGCTGACTCAAATGAGTCCCGAGTGGTCACCTAGCCACTACTTGCAAGCACTTACATACACTATCAGTAACCCTAAACTTAGCTCATGGCCTACACTCAGTGAGCACTTAATCATTGTCTTGTTATTAACTGGTATGAGCTTTGGTAATAAACATTCTTTTATTGCCATCACTACAAAGCAATTTATCTATCATTGCAGCGCAGGAATATTAATGGGAATTGGCGCATCACTGGCGTTAGGAGGTAACGATGCACAAGTGCTATTTGCCATGCCAGCGCTTTCAAGCGGCGGCGTACTCGCCTGTTTAGGTATGATTGGCGGTATTATGCTCGCATTGAAACTGATGGCACTGCATCAACAGCGCCAGCGACAAGTAGCTAAATAATACCTTTAGCGTAACTTTGCAAATCAGTTAAATATTGCTGATATAAGCCACTACTGCTACTTTTTATTTTTTCAAACACAAAGTTATCAGCAAGATTCGCCATTGCGTGTTGTTTTTGTGTTGTTGATAAACTGCTTTGTGCGATGACTTTAAGCTCAGCCAATTTTACACGCTCATACTGCGTTAAACTTGGGTCACTGAGTAACACTTGCAACATATCAACAGCATTAAAAAATGAGCCGTTAAAGGCAAATGTTACGGCTTTGGCCACCGACGGTAACCACGGTTTATCAATGTACTCACCAATAATAGTAAACATCTCATTCGCTGTAGTTAGATCGCCGTTATGCACTGCGCTGCTACCTAAAATCAAATAAGCAATTAATTGATCTTTTGGGTAGCTGCTCTTCACTACGCTGAACATAGGATCATGTTTAATAATATCAGCCCGCTGCTTTGCTAAATCACGCCACCCTTGACTATAAAATGCCAGCGACTGCGCCGAGTACGCTAAATATTTAGCTCTGGCATTATCAGCTTTTTTATAAATAACAATAAGTAAAGTGTATCGTTTTCGCTAACATAGGTAAATTAATAGTTGAGCGACAAACCTAATGATTTAAATTGTTCAGTAAGTTCTTATACCAAACATATTTAATTTATGATCTATTTTAATTACCTTCTTTTTATGATCTAATACCCATACATTTGTCATTATCATTGAGTTTAGCTTGTCTACTATTCCTAACTTCCCGTATACCAGAGATGCCCGATTAAAAACGCGTTATGAAGTTATTCGCCTCTTTCTCGAAGTAAAAAATCGTACTGTTGTCGCCAAAACCACACGCGTTAGCCGTAGACTGGTCAATGAGTGGGTTACTGCATACTTATCCGATGGACTTAAAGCGCTTGATATTAAAAAACAATCAGGTCGCCCTTGTGGCTTAACATTAAAACAAAAGTGCCAGCTTAAAGATTATATCTGTGCGCACGCAGTGAAAGAAGAAGGTGGGAGGTTGATAGGTGAAGATATACGCAAATACATTTACGATACATTTGGTGTCCAATACAAACTCAATAATGTCTACCGTTTGATGTGTGAGCTTAATCTTTCATGGATAACGTCTCGTTCTAAACATCCTAAACAGTCAATTGAGGCACAAAAAGACTTTAAAAAATTTCCATTATAATACGATCATCACAATTCCAGGCCACGTGGCGCTTGATAGAGTGGATGTGTGGTTTCAAGATGAAGCGCGATTTGGGCAACAAAATACCACCTCAAAAATTTGGGCTAAAAAAGGCACTAGGCCACGTGTTGTGAAGCAACAGCAATTTCTATCCACTCATATTTTTGGTGCAGTATGCCCCGCAACAGGGCAAACAGAGGCGATTATAGCCCCTTATTTGAGTAAGGATATAATGAAACAACACTTACAACTCATTTCAGATGCTACGCCATGTGGACGGCACGCAGTGGTTATTGTTGATCGCGCAAGCTGGCATATGGGTAATGTTGGTGAAGGGATTAAAAATGTGTCGGTGATACCGTTGCCTCCTTATTCACCAGAACTTAATCCGGTTGAGCAAGTATGGGCATGGATGCGAAACAGAGAGTTATCTAATCGTACTTTTTCAGATTATGACGACATTGTGGAGCAAGTAAGTAGAGCGTGGAATGTGTTTCGTTCAAATATTACTAACGTTAAGCATATGTGCTTTAGAGCATGGACAAATTTAATCACTTAATAAATAGTATTGGTATTAGCACCGTTCGATTGGTAATTTTATAGTTAAAAGCGCGGGATAAACCCGAGCCTACGGTAAATTTCAGGCATAAAAAAACCGACTCTCGTCGGTTACTTCTTCTATTAATACCAAACACATTTAATTTATGATCTATTTTAATTACCTTCTTTTTATGATCTAATACCCATACATTTGTCATTATCATTGAGTTTAGCTTGTCTACTATTCCTAACTTCCCGTATACCAGAGATGCCCGATTAAAAACGCGTTATGAAGTTATTCGCCTCTTTCTCGAAGTAAAAAATCGTACTGTTGTCGCCAAAACCACACGCGTTAGCCGTAGACTGGTCAATGAGTGGGTTACTGCATACTTATCCGATGGACTTAAAGCGCTTGATATTAAAAAACAATCAGGTCGCCCTTGTGGCTTAACATTAAAACAAAAGTGCCAGCTTAAAGATTATATCTGTGCGCACGCAGTGAAAGAAGAAGGTGGGAGGTTGATAGGTGAAGATATACGCAAATACATTTACGATACATTTGGTGTCCAATACAAACTCAATAATGTCTACCGTTTGATGTGTGAGCTTAATCTTTCATGGATAACGTCTCGTTCTAAACATCCTAAACAGTCAATTGAGGCACAAAAAGACTTTAAAAAATTTCCATTATAATACGATCATCACAATTCCAGGCCACGTGGCGCTTGATAGAGTGGATGTGTGGTTTCAAGATGAAGCGCGATTTGGGCAACAAAATACCACCTCAAAAATTTGGGCTAAAAAAGGCACTAGGCCACGTGTTGTGAAGCAACAGCAATTTCTATCCACTCATATTTTTGGTGCAGTATGCCCCGCAACAGGGCAAACAGAGGCGATTATAGCCCCTTATTTGAGTAAGGATATAATGAAACAACACTTACAACTCATTTCAGATGCTACGCCATGTGGACGGCACGCAGTGGTTATTGTTGATCGCGCAAGCTGGCATATGGGTAATGTTGGTGAAGGGATTAAAAATGTGTCGGTGATACCGTTGCCTCCTTATTCACCAGAACTTAATCCGGTTGAGCAAGTATGGGCATGGATGCGAAACAGAGAGTTATCTAATCGTACTTTTTCAGATTATGACGACATTGTGGAGCAAGTAAGTAGAGCGTGGAATGTGTTTCGTTCAAATATTACTAACGTTAAGCATATGTGCTTTAGAGCATGGACAAATTTGATCACTTAATAAATAGTATTGGTATAACTTAAATAGTAATAGAAAGTGGTGGGCGCAGGAGGATTCGAACCTCCGACCGCTCGGTTCGTAGCCGAGTACTCTATCCAGCTGAGCTATGCGCCCACATTCTATTTTGATTTTAAAGTCTTACTTTGACTGACGTATTAAGCTAATTAATAACAAAGCTTATTACGGATTTTAAAGATAAAAAAACCGACCATGTGTCGGGCTCTTTATAAATTAACGCTAATAGAAAGTGGTGGGCGCAGGAGGATTCGAACCTCCGACCGCTCGGTTCGTAGCCGAGTACTCTATCCAGCTGAGCTATGCGCCCACATTCTATTTCGATTTTAATGTCTTATCTGACATATTAGTGTGCAATAACTAATTTTTACTGCTTATTCATACCCTAAGTAAGTGTCTAAAGTGGTGGGCGCAGGAGGATTCGAACCTCCGACCGCTCGGTTCGTAGCCGAGTACTCTATCCAGCTGAGCTATGCGCCCACTTTTGATTTACTTATTTAAACTCTAAGCAGAGTTTGTAAATATGGTGGGCGCAGGACGTATCTTCAAAGAGTGAACCTCCGACCGCATGGCTTTTAATACCAACCAATTTTACTTGTTTATTTATACTCTAAACAGAGTGTGTAAAGATGGTGGGCGCAGGACGTATCTTCAAAGAGTGAACCTCCGACCGCATGGCTTTTAATACCAACCAATTTTACTTGTTTATTTATACTCTAAACAGAGTGTGTAAAGATGGTGGGCGCAGGAGGATTCGAACCTCCGACCGCTCGGTTCGTAGCCGAGTACTCTATCCAGCTGAGCTATGCGCCCATTCTTTACGTTACAAGATAACCATTTATAAAATAAATGGCGGAGAAGGAGGGATTCGAACCCTCGATAGAGCTACAAACCCTATACTCCCTTAGCAGGGGAGCGCCTTCGGCCACTCGGCCACCTCTCCGTCTTGTGGGGCGTATAATAAAGATTTCAGAAAATATGTCAAACACTTTTCTTGTTTAAAGTGACTGTATGGTTAGAGAACGCCCATAAGCGCTAAAAAAGAATCAGTCTTGCTTGATAATTAATCATATTATGGAATTTTAACATCAGTAGAAACACCTAATACAGGTACCAATTCATCGCTTAATTGTTCGAGGTATTGATCTTGATAACCTAATTGCTGAAACTCGGCAATGCATGCTCGATAATAGGCTTCTCTTTGTTGCTCTGTGCTAAATGTGTTATTAGGTAACTCAGGTTTTTTATCTTTCATATAAAATCCGTTTATATAAGTCCTTTAGATTGGCATTTTATGAAAAAACAATGCTTTATTCTACTTTTTAACTCCCCTAGTTTAGCTAAACTTAAAAATAATGCTTGTTGATTTTTTACTTTTTTAGAATTAATTATTTATTACTAGGTAATTCAATACCTTAAATTAAAACTTCCGGATAACGATAATCCGTAATGTTGACATTGTTTATTGCAGATACAAAAACGCCGCTAAAAAAGAGCGGCGTTTTAAAAACAATTTTGTAGCGATAGACTTAGTCAGCTTGTGGACGCATATGCGGGAACAAGATAACATCTTTAATCGTTGATGAATCAGTAAACAACATAACCAGACGATCGATACCGATACCCTCACCCGCTGTTGGCGGTAAGCCATATTCTAAGGCGCGAATGTAATCTTCGTCGTAATGCATTGCTTCATCATCCCCTGCATCTTTCTCTTCAACTTGACGAGTAAAGCGCTCAGCTTGATCTTGTGCATCATTAAGCTCAGAGAAACCATTTGCAAGTTCACGACCACCAACAAAAAACTCAAAACGGTCAGTAACAAATGGGTTTTCGTCGTTACGACGAGCAAGTGGTGACACTTCCCACGGGTAACCAGTAATGAAAGTCGGTTGAATTAGCATGTGTTCTGCGGTTTCTTCAAAGATTTCACATAAAAACTTACCTGGGCCCCATACACAGTTTTCAGGAATTTTAACATGCACTTGTTTAGCGTACGCTTTTAATTCTTCAAAATGGTTTTCTGGGTCGTTGAATACAGCCGCATCAAACTCTGGGTTATATTTTAAGATCGCATCTGCCATGCTCAAACGCGTGAACGGTTGACCAAAGTCATACTCTACTGAGTCAACCACTTCACCGTTTTCATCTTTAGTGGTGTTAACCACAATTGGGCTGCCCAGTACGTTAGTAGCAACTGTACGTAGCATGTCTTCGGTGATATTCATCAAGTCAATGTAATCAGCGTATGCTTGGTAGAACTCAATCATAGTGAATTCTGGGTTGTGACGCGTTGATAACCCTTCGTTACGGAAGTTACGGTTAATTTCAAAGACGCGATCGAAGCCACCTACCACTAAACGTTTTAAGTAAAGCTCTGGTGCAATACGTAAGTACATATCAATATCAAGTGCATTGTGATGAGTCACGAATGGACGCGCAGATGCACCACCAGGAATTACCTGTAGCATTGGCGTTTCAACTTCCATAAAGTCACGATCAGCTAAGAAACGACGAATACCTTCAACCACTTGCGAGCGAATACGGAACGTTTCACGGGTTGCTTCGTTAGTGATCAAATCAACATAACGTTGACGATATTTAGTTTCTTGATCCGACAGACCATGGAATTTTTCAGGTAACGGACGTAGTGACTTAGTCAGTAATTGATACTCAGTCATTTCTACGTATAAATCGCCTTTTCCTGATTTATTAAGCGCACCTTTCACACCAATGATATCGCCAATGTCTAATTGACCGTATTTTTCTTTCAAGTCTTTTTGCGCATCTTTAGACGCATACGCTTGTACACGGCCTTTCATGTCCTGCACTACAAAGAATGGTCCGCGTTTAGCAAGGATACGACCCGCGATAGACACAACATGGTTAAGCTCTACTAATTCTTCTTTACTCTTATCACCAAACTCGGCCTGTAAGTCTGCCGTGTAATGCTCACGACGGAATTGATTTGGATGACCGTTGGCTGGGCAATTAGCGCGAATAGCGTCTAGTTTGCCACGACGCTCAGCGATTAACTTATTTTCGTCTTGGATTTGATCAGTCATTTTTTAGCTCTTTTTTAGCTTGGTGGTTATAGGCCAGATTTTAAGCTGGCTTCAATAAATTTATCTAAGTTACCGTCTAGTACCGATTGCGTATTACGGTTTTCAACACCGGTTCGTAAATCTTTAATACGTGAATCATCAAGTACGTATGAACGAATTTGACTCCCCCAACCAATATCAGATTTAGCGTCTTCTTGAGTTTGTTTTTCAGCATTTTGCTGTTGTAACTCAAGTTCAAATAACTTCGCTTTTAACTGTTTCATCGCTTGTGCTTTATTTTTATGCTGTGAACGTTCGTTCTGGCATTGCACTACGGTATTGGTTGGTACGTGAGTAATACGCACCGCTGATTCGGTGGTGTTAACGTGCTGACCACCGGCACCTGATGCACGGTATACATCAATACGTAAATCAGCCGGATTAATATCGATTTCGATATTATCGTCAATCTCCGGGTAAACAAATGCTGAAGCAAATGATGTATGGCGACGACCACTTGAGTCAAACGGGCTTTTGCGTACTAAGCGATGTACGCCTGTTTCTGTGCGTAACCAGCCATAGGCGTATTCGCCAACAAAGCGCACGGTTGCACCTTTAATGCCGGCAACATCACCGTCTGTCGCTTCTACCAACTCAACTTTAAAGCCTTTGGCTTCACCCCAGCGTAAATACATGCGTAATAACATGTTACACCAGTCTTGCGCTTCAGTGCCGCCAGAACCTGACTGTAAATCAAGGTACGCATCATTTGCGTCATGTGGGCCTGAAAACATCCGGCGAAACTCTAAACCTTCAAGTTGGCCATTGAGATCTTCAAGTTCACTTTGCGCTTCGATAAAGGTGTCTTCATCTTCAGCTTCTACGGCTAGTTCAACTAACCCTTCAACATCATCAGTACCCGTGACTAGGTTGTCAATCGTTTCAACAACCGCTTCTAATGCTGACTTTTCACGACCAAGCGCTTGCGCACGCTCTGGCTCATTCCATACGGCTGAATCTTCAAGTTCGGCGTTAACTTCTTCTAAACGTTCTTGTTTAAGAGCGTAGTCAAAGGTACCCCCGAAGCAATTCAGTACGTTCGCGAATTTCCTTGATTTGATTAATCACAGGATTCACTTCAAACATGTACCTTACTCCAAAATGGCTGATTACGAGCGTCAAATCGCCCATAAAATTCTTTAAATAGTAAAAACGCCCGATTTTAACAAAAAACCGTGCGTTTTATTAGTATTTTATGCACTGATAATAAATATTTTTTATGACACTTTTTGCAGCTCTCTGGCAATCAGCTGCAACGAAAACTTGCCTCGAAACTCATTGATATCGAGTTGGTAAGCTAGCTTGACAAAACGCGCCTCAGTATCTGGCCACGCACGCACATCCACACCAAAAGCAATGGCATCGACTAAGCGCCCTGAGCGATGCTTAAGCACTAATTTAAGATGTTTCTCCCCGACAATGCGTTGTTGTACTAGTTCAAAGGTGTGTTCAAAGACAGGTTCAGGAAATTGCTGCCCCCATGGACCTGCTTGTTTGAGTACATTTGCAAACTCCATACTGAAGCAATCATCAGCAAGCTCCCCATCAGTTAAAATAATACAGCGCTTATGTTCTTCGCTTAGCTGCGAACTAACGGCTTGTTCAAACTCACGTTTAAACTCGTTAAAGTGCTGCTCATTAATGCTCAGTCCCGCTGCCATAGCATGTCCGCCAAATTTGCTGATCAAATGCGGGTGCAAGGTATTTAAACGCTCGAGTAAATCCCGCATGTGCAAGCCTTCAATCGAGCGACAAGAGCCTTTAATTTCGCCATTATCACCACCAGCAAAAATTACGGTAGGTCGGTGGTACTTTTCTTTTAAGCGCCCCGCTAAAATACCTATCACCCCTTGGTGCCAATCATCTTGATATAAACAGATAGCATCAGGCGTTTGCTCATCGCTAAAGGCAAGCTTGTCTAATACCGCTTGCGCTTCTACTTGCATGCCCTGCTCTATTTCACGGCGCTCAACATTTAAACTATCTAGTTCACTGGCAATGCGCCTTGCTTGGTTAATATCTGTGGCGAGTAAGCAGGCTATACCTAAACTCATATCGTCTAATCGCCCTGCGGCATTTAGCCGCGGTGCCAATGAAAAACCAAAGTCGCTGGCACTTAAACGAGCGGCATTACGATTAGCCACTTCGATTAACGCGGTAATACCAGGGCGAGTTTTGCCACTGCGAATACGTGCTAAGCCTTGATGCACTAAAGTGCGGTTATTAGCATCTAATGCCACTACATCAGCAACCGTGCCAAGGGCCACAATATCGAGTAATTCAGCTAAGTTTGGCATTGGCTGCGAATTAAAGTAACCCGCATCTCGCAATGCACTTCTTAAAGCTATCAACAAATAAAACGCGACACCAACACCTGCAATTGATTTTGAAGGGAAGTCACAATCATGGCGGTTTGGGTTGACAATGGCATCAGCATTGGGAAGTTGTTCACCTTGCAAGTGGTGGTCAGTGACCAACACTTTAATGCCTGCGGCTTTTACTATCGCGATGCCAGCGATACAAGAAATGCCATTATCTACGGTGATCACGAGATCTGGCGCCATCGTCACTATTTGTTCGGCAAGCGCAGGGCTTAAACCATAGCCAAGGCTAAATCGATCTGGCACTAAATAATCTAAATGAGCAAAGCCAAACATCGCTAAACCTTGCATTAAGGTGGCCGTGCTGGTTGCGCCATCGGCATCAAAATCGCCAACAATCAGTACGTTGCTTTGCGTGTGTAATGCCTCTTGTAGTAAAGCGGTGGCTTTATCTATGTCTTTAAATAATTTGAAGTCGTGTAACGTCGCTGCGCTATTGTCCAGCTCATCAGCATGGTTTACTCGGCGGCTAGCATAAATTTGTTTAATAACTGGGTGTAAATGATTTGGTAGGTGTGAGTCATCACAATGATCACGGGCAACAATTAATTTCTTCATGCAGACGCGGTACTTTTAATTAAAGAATAAAGACAAAAAAAGGCCTTAACGGCCTTTTTATAAAAAACACATCGTTATGATGATTTATTCGCTTCTAATGCAGCGGCTAATGCTGCTGCTGGTTGATAACCTGGGATCAGCGTGCCATCTTCTAAAATAATCGCTGGTGTGCCACTAATACCAAAACTTTGTCCAAGCTGATAATGCTCTGCCACAGGTGCATGGCAGCCAGACATTACTTTAGTATCTGCTCCTGATTTAGCTGCAGTCATCGCTTCTTGCTGATCTTTAGCACACCATACATTAATTAAATCTGCATAGCCCGAGCCCTGTAAGCCACCACGTGGAAACGCTAAATACTTAACTGTAATACCCGCTTCAAGTAAGTCATCAATTTCACGATGTAATTTACGGCAATAACCACAACTAATGTCGGTAAACACGGTGATGCTATGTTTTTCATTTTTAGCTTTGTAGACAATCATTGAATCTTCGTATTTCGCTAAACCTTCTTTACGCACGCCGTTTAGCGCTTGCTCAGTCAAATTATTACGATTATTCAGATCAATCAAGGTGCCTTGCATTAAGTATTGACCATCTGCGCTTGCATAAAGCACCCCTTTATCGGTGATCAATTCTTTTAAACCTGCCACTGGGCTTGGGTTAATTTGCTTAACGGTAACGCCAAGCTCCGCAAATTTAGTGACAATGGGATCATTGGCATCAGGAATGGCTACTACGCCATTGGCAAACGCACTTAAACTGGTGCCTAACATTGCACCGGCTAATACTAACTTTTTCATAATTGTTCTCTTATATCCTGATAATTCTTAACTATTCAGACCGCCGAAGTACGAAAAAATTCTCACTAAGCGCGCGGATGATGTTGCTGATGTACCGATTTTAACCTTTCATTAGCAACATGAGTATAAATTTGTGTGGTTGATAAATCACTATGCCCTAACATCATCTGCACAACCCGGAGATCCGCACCATGATTTAATAAGTGTGTTGCAAACGCATGACGCAACGTATGGGGCGATAAAGGTGATTCAACTGCTGCCAAAATAGCATAGTGTTTAATACGATGCCAAAAAGTTTGTCGTGTCATGCCTACTCCACGCTTTGACGGAAACACAAAATCGGTGGCATGTTTGATCATTTGCGCACGGCCCACCTTTAAAAATTGCTCCAGCCAATACATGGCTTCTTCGCCAAGCGGCACTAAACGCTCTTTGTTGCCTTTACCTTTTACAAACACCACCGATTGACGCAAATTAATTTGCTCCATCCGCAGCCCTACTAATTCACTCACCCGCAATCCTGTGGCGTATAATAATTCGAGCATGGCTTTATCACGTAGCCCCATAGGCTCTTCAACATTCGGGGCTGCAAGTAATGCTTCCACTTCATTTTCAGACAAGGTTTTCGGCAGCGATTGCCCCGCTTTAGGTTGAGCAATATTCACCATTGGCGAATCGGTAATGTGTTTTTCGCGCACAAAGTACTGATAAAAACGCTTTAATGCGCTAATACTACGCGCGGTGCTGCGTGGCTTTAAACCTAAATCAACACGATGAGCTAAGTAACTTTCGATATCTTGAGCGCAGACCGTCAATAGATCTTGGCCTTCTAAAAATTGGCAAAATTTATCTAAATCACTACGATAGGCTGATAGCGTATTATCGCTTACGTGTTGTTCTAAATAGAGGTTATCTAAAAAAGACTCAAGGTAATCACTATTACTGAGTAATTCGTCGTGATCTGTATTGGCTGAGTCTAATGACTCATGATCAGGTAACGTGGTCACAGTTATTCTCATAGTTATCAAGGTATCAATTAATAATACCTTACGGTAAACTTCAGCCTATCATATCAGGCAAATACACAGTGATAAATACGATGCAAATTGGTTTATTTTATGGTTCTACCACATGCTATACAGAAATAGCGGCAGAAAAAATCCGCGATATTATCGGTCAAGACATTGTCAGCCTGCATAACATCAAAGATGAACCATTAAAAAACGCAGAGAATTACGACTTTATCATCTTTGGTATCTCGACATGGGATTTTGGTGAGTTACAGGAAGATTGGGAATCTATTTGGGATGACATTAAAGATGTTGACCTCAATGGCAAAACCATCGCTTTATTTGGCATGGGTGACCAACAAGGTTACGGCCAGTGGTTTCAGGATGCACTTGGCATGTTGCATGACGAAATAAGCGACCAACAATTTACTTTATTAGGATTGTGGCCGAACGACAGCACGTATGAATTTGAAGCCTCTAAAGCACTCACCGAAGACGGCAAACACTTTGTTGGTTTAGCGCTTGATGAAGACAGCCAATACGAACACAGTGATGAGCGAATAGCCAACTGGGTTGAACAAATCATGACCGAGTACAGCGAGACGCTATAAACCTCGCTGTAACTATAAGGCAACGAATGGCACAATTTACTTTGATCAATGGCGATGTCATCGAGTTCAGTAATAACATAGTAACGCCCCTGAACTGTGTAGGGAGCCAAAGCTGTGACCGACTTGGGCATATATTCTTTATACCTGATACGGTCGTGCCATTTATTAATGCAGGTAAACTCGCTAAAGATTTATTTAACGTATCAAAACTTGCTTTAGCAAAATACGATGATAGTAAAACGGTGCTTCCGGTACTCATCAAACACCAAAAGCCACTACAAGCAATTGATGGCTTAACAATCAAACGACAGTTCAAAATCATCTCCTTTAGTAGCGCCAATATTGAAAAATCCCAAGCAGCTAACGTGTTTAAAATATTACTAAATGACCCTGTGATAGAGCATATACAACTTGATGAAGTCTACTCGCTAAGTTAATTCGCAGTAAAAAGCGACCGAGTGGTCGCTTTAATCGTTAATTCAATATCATAAACCAAACACTATTTTTTCACTTTTCAGCATTCGCGCACTTAACAAGCTAAATACTGCACATAATACCAATGTGATTAGTGTTGATAACAATAACTGCGGAACTGGAATAGGATTACCTTTTATAAATTCCATCAGAGCAAATTGCTGCGCTGCTATCGGCAACCACTGCACCTTGTCTGTGGCAATATCATAAGTCGTTATCATGCTTAACGCCATCGGGATAAATAGCACCATAGTGACGTAAGATTGCGCTTCTTTAAATGACTTAGCCATAAACGATACAAACACTTGCAAACTTGCCGACATCAATGCAATCGGTAGACATATTGCAATGCTAAATAACATAAATGCAGGGGTAATAGTGATACTAAAGCCCATTTGCTGCCAAGGTACCATTGCATACGAAAACTTAGAGACCACTAAAATTACTACCAGTCCTAACATCGAAAACGTCGTGATAGCGCCAACTTTAGCAAGCACAATATGCAAACTATGTAATGGATGACTTAACAATAACGATAGCGAATTACGCTCTCGCTCGCCGGCACTGGTATCAATTGCTAAATTCATCGCCGCATAAAATAACGCTAAAATAAGCGTAAATGCCACAAAGCCTAAAATCATGCCACCTTTAGAATCAGGGGTTGCTTGATCATGCACTTCGATAGCGAGTGCACGCATCAAGTTTGGATCCACACCACGAGAAACTAATCGCAGACTGGCTATTTCAGAGCTATACAACGCCATTGCCTTTTCAACTTGGTTGATATGTTTGCGCAACTTATCATCTGACTTATCGGCAATAAGCGTTACCGTTGCTGGGCGACCTTCGCTCATCTTTTGTTGATAGTCTTCACTGATTGATAAGGTAATGGCTTTACGTTCGTCAGCGTCAGTGCTGGCAACAATATCACGGCTACTAAGGTGAGCAATAAGCCCTGGTGCTCGATTAGCATTTTCGATATTAATTTTTAGTGTTTCAGGCGATGCTAATTGTTGTAATAACACACTCATTAATAAGCAGATAGCGATTGGCGTACCTATCGCATAGTACAGCCCCGCCATTACCGAACGTTTATCACGGCTGGCATCCATCAGTTCCTTTTTAAATAACACTGTTAATAAATTAATCATGCTGCAATCCCCTCATCGCTGCCAATTAAAGCGACAAATGCTTCTTCTAATGTCTCTTTACCTGCTTGTTTACATAGCTCATCCACTGACCCTTGAGCAATCACTTGACCATTAGCCATGATCACCACTTGGTCACACAGTGCTGCAACTTCTTGCATAACATGCGATGAAAATAACACGCAGTGTCCTTGCGCTTTCAGTAACAGCAACAGCTCTCTTAATATACGGGTACTCATTACATCAAGGCCACGAGTTGGTTCATCTAAAATAATGTTTGATGGGTTATGAACCACGGCTTGCGCTAAGGCGGTTTTCATTCGTTGCCCTTGCGAAAAACCTTGGCAGCGGCGATCAGCAATATCATTCATAGCTAATTTATTTATTACATCTATTGTTGCTTGCTTAGCCTCTCTTGCGCTCAGGCCACTTAACTGGGCAAAAAAACTAATGTATTCCCTTGGTGTTAATCGTTCATATAAACCACACGGATCCGGGAACAAGCCAAGCTTTTGTTTTGCTGCCATCGGTTCTTTGGCAACATCAATGCCATCAATTTCAGCATACCCGCTATCTGCCTTTAACAGTCCAAACACGGTGCGCAAACAGGTGGTTTTACCTGCGCCATTAGGCCCTAGAAGGCCGGTGATCTTGCCGTTCTGTGCAGTAAAACTTAAACCATTTAGCGCATTAACGTCGCCAATTTTCTTACTTAGGTTGGTTACTTTAATCATCACTTACTCCTTGCTAGCTGCATCAGTTGAGTGGCTATTGGCAACGGCTACGCCGTTAATATTCATAAAAAACGGTTTATCATTTGACTCGTTAATACAGCTTGTATCAATGTCTTGCATACTTTGCTGATCGATAAATTTAGCAATGATTTTCGGCGCACAGGTTTGCGAGCCAACGCCATGGGTGGCTGTTGGTGCGACTAAGTGAGTGGCATTGGTCATCTCAACCATCGCAAGCTCAGCCCAACTTGCAGGTGTTGCAGGGTCTCGTCCACCAGAGAGAAGTAACGTTGGCGTGCTGGTTTTTAGCGGCTGATAAAATGCCTCGTCAACGGCTTTTACATTTAGAATTGGGCAGGCTATATCAAACCCTGCAATCATTGCTTTGCCCATATCAGCTTTACTATATTGAACGCGGGTTTGCGTTGTTAAACGTGGCCAATCTTCACCACAAACAATGGCATTATGCATGCCCATTGCTAAAGATTGTGTTAAATCAACATTCGCCATCATGCCAGCCAGTGGTGAATAGTCACCCCTTTGTGCTTTTTCAATAACCATTGGCACAATCGCGCGTTGTGCATGACTATAGAGTGCAAAGCGTATCGCGCTGTAAAACTTCATTTTAGTGATAGTAAAATCAATAAGGTCATTGGTACGTGGGTGTCTAACCTGTGTTTGTACAGGCTGTTGTTCAAGCTGCGTAAGCAATGAATTAAAGTTATTTTCTAAGTTAGGGTATTGCGCTGCGCACAAAGTATCAGCTGCACAACGCTTGAATAATGCAGCCAGTGAACCATCAACTGCTCCACCTATGGCAGCCAAACTTTGCTGCATTGGCACAACACCATCTAAGGTACTCGTTAACACAGCATTAGGAAATTGACGCATATATTCCTGCGCAATACGTGTGCCATACGACACCCCGTATAAATGAAAACCTTTATAACCTAATGCTTTACGTACCGCTTCAAAATCCTTTGCCGCAACAGGCGTAGTAAAATTGCTCAAATCAATATTGAGCTTTGCTTTACACTTTTGCGTATCTTCTGCCCCCATGGCTTGAAGGTCAGCGATCACATCATTAAAAGCAAACTGAGTTTTTAAATCATCACTTTCACATTGCAATTGATGTGAATAACCTGTGCCACGCTGATCAACCAGTACGATGTCTCGGGTTTCGCGGGCAAACCGTAAGTTATGATTAAACACTGCGGCTAAATCTATTGCGCCTTGCCCTGGGCCACCGGCAAAACCAAGCACCGCTTGATCAGGATGACTAGGCTTGATTGCTGGAATAACAGCAAAATGAATATCAATCTGGCCATCATTAGGATCATCCGATAAAGGTTGAGCAATGCTGCCACACATTAGTCTATCAGCCAGTCCTTCCATATAACATGGCGTCAGTTTTGGTTGGCTATTTTGATTGCTTTCTGCGTATAACGCAGTTGATGCAATTATTAAAATTGGCATCATCACTATATTTATCAGTCTATTAGAACAATTTGATATGCTATTCATCACTTTTCCCTTGTTTGCATTTTACACTTAATGTGATAACTTATTACTTAGTGTATCGGTGTATTAATGTATTAATACAGTAGAGAAAGAGTAATGCTAGAGTTTATTAATGTCAACCCCAATAGTGGCGATCCCATTTACAAGCAACTGCATGAGCAAATTGTGCGTTTAATTGTAGGTGGGCAAATAGCTGCGGGTGAAGAGCTACCATCTGTGAGAAAAATAGCGGATCACTTCGCAGTGAACCCTATGACCGTTTCTAGAGCTATTGGTCAATTAGTCGATCAAGGCTGGCTTGAGCGTCGTCGTGGCCAAGCAACCAGAGTGGCACAAAAAACAGCACAACACACTGATCAGCAAGAAACGTTACTTTTTAAAGCTATTGATCAACTTATTCAACAAGCCAAACAACTCGATGTACCGCAAGCATCGTTAGCCGAACTAATAAAAAAACGGTGGGAATTATAACAATGACACAACCACTTCTTAGCTATAAAAATATCTCTAAAAAATACAATCAACGCTGTGTGTTGAACAACATTAATCTTAATGTTGAGCCTGGTATGGTGATTGGCTTATTAGGTAAAAATGGTGCAGGTAAAACAACCTTATTACGCAGCGCCCTTGGGTTAATAACTCCAGATCAGGGTGAGATTCAGGTGCTAGGTGAATTAAGTAATCAACTCAGTGCCAGCAGTAAACAAAAAATTGGCTATGTGGCTCAGCAAACATTTGGTTATGAAGGTTTTAAAATTGCCGATGCATTGGCATTACACCGCAGCTTTTACCCCGACTGGGATATGCAATTAGAAACAAAATGGCTCGCGCGCTTTGAGTTAAACCCTAGTGATGCAATTAATGATCTATCAATCGGCCAGCGCCAAACTCTGGCCCTTATTATGGCCATGGCTTATAGACCACAATTGCTAATTTTAGACGAGCCAGCTGCTAGTTTAGACCCAATCGCTCGGCGCGAATTTATGAGCGATCTTTTCGACTTAGCATTAGATTCGGGCTCTGGAATTTTATTTTCATCGCATATCACCTCCGACATAGAACGTGTCGCCAGTCATATTGCACTAATAAAACAAGGCGAATTACTGTTACTCGACGAATTAGACGTCATTCGCGACACAGTTAGAAAAGTCACCTTTAAAGAACCGACTATCGATCTCAGCGCATACAAGGTACTGAACCGACAGCAAAATTGCGCCATCATTTATGGCTATACCGGTGAAGCTATAGTGGATGCTCTAGCAATCAATACACTGTCACTTGAGCAGCTGTTTGTGGAGTTACATGGATGATGCAAGTCAGTAAACGTCCTTGGTATCAGGGAGCTGTCAGTTTTTGGTTAAAAGATGTAGGCTCTGCCAGCTATTTTATCGCTGCAACTATCACCTCTTTTCTGTGCCTTATTGCTACTGGTATTGAAGAACTTATTACGTTAATGATCATGTTTGCAACTATCTGTATGTACAGTGCGATAGCGTGGCAAAGTATTCGCTTGCAAGCCACTGAATGGCAGAGTTTAGTTGTTGGTTACCGCGAGCATGTAATGTTTCAAGGTAAGGTATTCATTGTATTTAGTAACTTAATTTCTATCTTGAGTATCATAATTGCTGGCAATATCAATCTATTAGCAACGCTCACGCTGGCCAATCTGATTGGTCTTATTATCTGGTTTTTAAATCGCTCATTCAGTCATTTATTTACCTCTGTTTGCTATTTCAGCTTCTTTATCGCTACGTTAGTGTGTGTGCTAATAGAGCAACTTCCCGTTTGGTTAATACCTGTTAATATCATTGCTTATATTGCTATCGCGTTATTGCATAATCACTTTTCATCTGCCTATGTATGGCGCCCCGACTCGCTGAGCAATTATCGTAATGGTCTGCAATCTGGTTGGTCGCCAATTCCTAGTGGCTTTTTATCAAATTACGGCAGCTCGATTAATAAAGGGTTATTTCCTCTTAGCTACTTTGTTGGCTCTGGACTCTCTCAATACCTTATTTTGTTTACACTGTTATGTATTATCAGTGTAGTGGTGAACGTATCTTATAACATCACTGAGCAGGTCATTTTTGTTTTGACACTCTGTATCTTCGCGATTGTGACATTAAGTTTGTGGAGCAAAGTACAAAAGCAAAATTCATGGGAATTGTTATTTACGCTACCAATTTACAACACTAGCTACAGCGCAAAAATCGCACTTAGTCACAGTGTGTTAAAATTAGCAGCGCTCGTAGCTTTACTGTGTTTTAGCACAGCCGCAGCGCTTACTGTTGCTAATAAAGAGTTGTTACTAGTGAATGCTTTAAGTTACTCATTAGCCTGTGCTGCTGGTTTACTACTGAGTTTTGCTATTGGCAATATATGCAAAAATATAAACTTACTCAGTGTATTGTTATGTTTGTCTTTTGGCCTAAATATGGGCTTGGCAACTTATATGTTTGATCATGGCGACAGCTTAAGCAAACTCACCATGATGGGTATCTATACATTCGTAATGGCTGCGATAAACCGTTTAACCGTTAGATACTTATAACGAATAGCCCTATTATCTAAATAGGGCTTTCACACTCCACCGTAAAACTTCATTTATACGCTGCAACATGAGAATTCGCTTTTATATATTTGCTACGGTAATATCAAACAACAATTAGTTAACAATTGAAACTACCCCCTGAAGAGGAGCACGAAATGTTTAATGCTAGAGTAACATTGTCACTATGCTTTACTTGGTTGTTACTCTGCAGCACGAGCAACGTATTGGCAGTGCCAATGAAGTCAACCCTCGATACAAAAAGCATAGCAATAAGTGCGGGTGAATGGCCGCCATTTTTAAGTGAATCTCTACCCTATCAAGGTGTTGCGGCCCACCTTATCAAGGATATTTTTAACGAGGCGGGGATCCAAGTTCACTTCACCTTTTTACCATGGGGTCGTGCTTATCATGACACGTACAACGGCAAATATGCGGCAACTGCGGTTTGGATGCATAGCAAAGAAAGGGTAAACAACTACAACTATAGCGATGCGCTGCTCAGTGAAAAGTTTGTGTTTTTTTATAAAAAAGATAACCATTTTGAATGGCACAACTTTAATGATCTACGTGGCCTGATAATAGGTGGAGGATTGAGTTACAG
Organism: Pseudoalteromonas sp. KG3; assembly: GCF_030436385.1. NCBI lineage: Bacteria > Pseudomonadati > Pseudomonadota > Gammaproteobacteria > Alteromonadales > Pseudoalteromonadaceae > Pseudoalteromonas > Pseudoalteromonas sp. KG3. The sequence goes on along the minus strand of NZ_CP098523.1, from coordinate 3,572,441 downwards.
TTATGGGCCAAAATTCGATAAAGCCGTGGCAGAGGGCATATTCGATCTCTCGCAAGTAAGTAGTACAGAGCAAAACTTTCGTCGCTTATCAGCAGGTCGTATTGATGCGTTTGCTGAAGAAATAAATATTGGTTACCACACCCTTTACAATCAACACCCTGAACTTGCTGATACGATTACCCACCACCCACACCCCATACTGCTCAATAACAGTTTTTTATTATTCCCCAATAATGCTGAGCAAAGTGAAGAGCTGCTGCAAATATTTAATTTGCACTTAAAGCAGTTTAGACAAGATGGTCGTTACCAAGCGTACTTCAAAGGCTTAGAACAAGGCGATTACCGGCTTAGCAAACCTAGCATGCAGTAATATAAATAAAAAAACGGCCTAATTGGCCGTTTTGGTGCTTAAACAAACTATTAAGAACTATAGTGAGAAAGTACGGCCTATAGACAGTACAATACGCTCATCGGCAGTATCTATATCTAAGCTGGTATTTTCTGCAGCAACCTCAATATCAAAGCCTTCAAAGCTAGTCTGATATGCTAAACGATAATGATTGTATGACTTACCATCGGTATCCCATGCAAATTTGTCGCCATCGAGTGAATTAGAAATATCAAAACTAGCGCGCAGTGCATGATTTGGCGCAAGTTCAATCGTATGTGCAACCATAGAGATCACATGGCCTGCACCTGTACCAAAGTAATCCCAGCTGTACCAAAAGTTAAGCTCGGTTTGGCCCAATTCACTGACATAACCAAATTTTGTGTAGGCTTCAAAATAATTACCATCGCTTGAATTACTTTGCCCATGATAGCTGTAATACGCTAAACCATAATCAACGCTAAATGCATCGTTTAACTGCGCGTAACGGCCAAAATAAGCATCCCATTCAATATTAGTATCATCACCAAAATCCACATTTGATGCCCACGTGCCGGCGTACATACCCGACTCACCAAATGAATAATCAAGGCTACCTTGAATTGCAGGATCATTGTTGGTTTGACTCACACCGTTAAAGGTATAGTCAGATACCCCCGTGATGGTCGTTGACCAGTCAGCTAGTGCAGATGCCGAAAAAAGTGCCATTGGCAGTGCAACTGCAAGTAATGTTTTTTGTGTTGTCATGTTAATTCCTTAGCTTACTGATTCAATTTTTGCATAGTCAATTTTGTTATCTTTTGGCGAGCTATCAATGTTGCTCACTGTTTTAAACTTGCTGTATGCAATATATGCTGCGCAACCAAAAAACAAGCCAATTACCAGTGCCCCAACCCATTGTATTTGTAAAAAGTTTAGTTTAAATAACAAAGTTAACAATGAAAGAGCCACTATATTTAGTGCAATATAGTTAAATTTACCTAATCGCTTAACGGTGATATTCATATTGTCAGTGTATAAACGGATCAGCGAATCAAGTGAATTGATCACAAACACCACCCCAACAAATACCATGGCGATATTTTTAATACCTTGCGTTGGTAAACCCGCTTCGTGATATTGATAAAGCACGCTAAACCAAATCGCAATTGGGATTGACGGGAAAATAAGCATCGCGCCCAATACCTGATAAGTTTTTAAGCCACCCACAAAACGAGAGGTAAACTGACCAATCATAATGCTCCACGCAAACCACCAAAATAAGTAAAACTCATGGTAATCATTAAGCGGTAAAACAAACTCATTAATGTTGCCAAAGTAATTACCAATAGATGCAAGGTTATTAGTAAAGTCAGACACTTGCCCGCTTTCCCCCATAAACGCACCAACCCACATAAAGCCAATTAAGGCAATGAATAGCCAAGTCGTTGCGATACTTAAAAAGCGTACATATTTAATATCCGTGCTGGAATACACAGCAAAGCAAATCGCTGCAAAGACGATTAAATAAAACGAAGGAATGAGCGATTCGCCATCGCCGAGACTCGGCAAGTACCAAGGTAAGTTAGACAGCAATAAAAAAGCAGTAAATGCACAAGTACCAATAATAACAACGTTATTGATTAATTTAACCCAAGGAATTTCAAAAAATTTCACTTTAGGTTCTATTACACAGAAATAAAAGCACGTGAGGAAATAAAATCCCCAGATCAGAAAGCCCCAATAACCAAACTCAATGGCCAATGGATTGGCAAATGCATACTCTGGGCTTGCTTTTATGTCTGCATAACCTGCAAACTCAGTCAATGGAAACATGATCAAGCCAACGTCTAAGCCTGATGTAAATAAGATTGCGATAAAGGTAAATGTTCTAACTGGTGTGACTCCTACACACCTTACATTGCCCCATTTTACTAAAATTGCGATAATTGCCAGTAGGGTAAAAATAATGCCAGCACTAAGCCATATGGTCATAATTTGCTCCCCAAAATAAATGATAATACGTCATTCTTTCTCCGTGTTTTTAACCTCGCATTAACGCACCACAAACAACTCATGATGCGCGCCACTGCAAGCCCCGAGACACAACATATGTCTCAGGTGACTTTATTAGATCTCCGAGCTACGCTGCACAGTTTGCCATTGTGAATCGATGGCAACCGCTGCATGCGATTTACTAAGTGGTGGCTTACCTAAAATCAGATCAGCCGCTTTTTCTGCCACCATAATGGTTGGCGCATTTAAATTACCGTTTGGTACAGTGGGGAAAATTGATGAATCCACCACCCGTAGCCCTTCAATACCATGTACTTGAGTGTTTGAGTTTACTACAGCGAGCTCATCTTCACCCATTTTGCATGAACAAGATGGATGATAAGCACTCTCAACCGCTTGGCGAACAAAAGCATCAATTTGCTCATCAGTTTGAATCGCCTTACCCGGTTGAATTTCATCATCGCGGTAGTCATCAAACGCATTTTGCTCAATGATTTCACGAGTTAAGCGCACACACGCTCTAAACCCTTCAATATCATCTTGATGCTGCAAATAATTAAATTGAATATTTGGTGCAACCGTAGGATCGGCAGACGTAATCGTCACCGCACCACGGCTTTTCGGCTTGTTATGACCCACATGTACTTGGAAACCATGGCCAGCAAAGGCACTTTTACCATCATAACGAATAGCAGCCGGTAAAAAGTGGTACTGAATATCTGGCCATTCAACACCTGGTTTTGAGCGAATAAACGCACATGACTCAAAGTGATTGGTCGCCCCTAAGCCACTGCGGTTTAATAACCAACGTGCGCCAATAAGACCTTTCGAAATTAACCCAAGCTTGCCGTTTAAGGTAATTGGCTGCTTACACTTATACTGGAAATAAAACTCCAAGTGATCTTGCAGGTTTTGCCCAACCCCAGGTAAGTGGTGCTTAACCTCAATACCCGCGGCTTTAAGTATTTCGCTGTCGCCAATACCCGAAAGTTGCAGTAAATGCGGCGAGCCAATTGGACCGGCACTTAAAATAACGTCTTTACTGGCCTTCGCTTTAACAATCTTGCCATTCACTTTGTACTGCACAGCAACGGCTTTTTTGCCTTCAAGTAATACTTTTTCAGCAAGCGCACCGGTCACAACCGTTAAGTTACTGCGTGACTTAACAGGGTCTAAATATTCACGACTAGCCGAGCTGCGCACACCGTTTTTTACGGTCATATGCATCGGGCCAAAACCTTCTTGCTGCCCTGCATTGTAATCGTCAGTCGCTGCATATCCGGCTTGCTGGCCCGCTTTGATAAAGGCTTTATAAAGCGGGTTCGCCATTTCGTTACCGTTGTTCACACCTAAAGGGCCGCTATCACCACGATAGTCGTTTTTACCTAAATAGAATGATTCTGCTTTTTGAAAATACGGCAAGCACGACTGATAATCCCAACCGTTTGCACCGTGTTGTTGCCATTCGTCAAAATCTTTAGCATGGCCACGTACATAAACCATGCCATTGATAGATGATGAACCACCTAATACCTTACCGCGTGGGCAATGCATTTTACGGTTATCTAAAAACGGTTCTGCTTGGGTATGAAACTGCCATGCGTATTTATCAGTATTCATTGGAATAGACAGCGCCGTGGGCATTTTAATAAAAATGCTTTTATCACTGCCGCCCGTTTCTAACAATAAAACACGATTGTTGCTGTCTTCAGATAGACGATTAGCCAATACACACCCAGCTGAGCCTGCACCGACTATGATGTAATCATATGTTTGTGCAGTCATTAAAATGGGCTCTCTATATCAGTCATACCAACATAAATTGATTTAGTTTGGGTGTAATGATCTAAGGTTTCGATACCGTTTTCACGACCGATACCTGACTGCTTATAACCGCCTACAGGCATTTCGGCTGGTGAGTTACCATAGCTGTTGATCCAACAGATACCAGCTTGTAACTGATGAATAACACGGTGTGCGCGCTTAATGTCTTTAGTAAATACACCAGCGGCTAAGCCTAGGTGAGTATCATTAGCGCGGCGAATTGCGTCATCTTCATCCTCAAATACCAGCACGCTCATCACCGGGCCAAAAATCTCCTCTTTGACGATAGTCATATCATCGCTGCAATCAGTAAAGACCGTAGGCGCAACAAAGTAGCCATTTGGTGCAGATTCAGGACTAAGCGCTTTACCGCCTGTAAGTAAGGTGGCGCCTTCACTAATGCCTTTGTCGATGTAACCCATCACTAAATCGTGATGATTTTTTGAAATAAGCGCACCAAAGTTCACCTCAGGATCCATTGGGTCGCCAGCAATAATATTTTGTTCAGTGCGCGCTTTAAGCTCATCAATAAATTGCTGATAGACATTTTTATGTACATAAATACGTGTGCAGTTAGTGCAAATTTCGCCTTGCGTATAAAAGTTACCCAGCATTGCCGCACTCACCGCTTGTGATATATCGGCATCATCAAACACTAATAACGGCGATTTGCCACCAAGTTCCATGGTCACGTCTTTAAGTGAACCTGCGGCACTGGCCACTACTTTTTTGCCTGTGCCTACTTCACCGGTAAACGATACTTTCTCGATATCAGCGCTTTGCGTTAACCATTGGCCAACTTCAGCCGCGCCTTGAACAACATTGAACACGCCAGCAGGTACACCCGCTTCAATAAATATTTCTGCCAGTTTAATTGCGCCAAGCGGCGTCTCTTCTGAAGGCTTAAAAATAAATGCATTCCCTGCTGCAAGTGCAGGGCCTGATTTCCAACAGGCTATTTGCAATGGGTAATTCCATGCGCCAATACCTGCGCAAATACCTAGCGGCTCTTTACGGGTGTAATAAAAGTCTTCGCCAACCATTTGTTGTTGGCCTACTTGAGCCGGTGCCAGCCCTGCAAAATATTCAATTACGTCAGCGCCAGTTTGCACATCAACACATTCAGCTTCTTGCCATGGTTTACCCGTGTCGAGTACTTCTACTTTTGCCAACTCGTCATTACGAGCGCGAAGTAATTCAACGGCTTTTAATAAAATACGACTACGCTCAATGGGTGCCATTGCAGACCACGTAGCAAAACCTTGCTTAGCACTTTCAATAGCCGCGTTTTGTACAAACGCATCAGCGACTTCTACATGGTAAATTACTTCATCTGTAGCAGGATTTTTAACTGCGAAAGTTTCGCCACTTTGATTCTTTAAAAAGTGACCATTGATAAAATTTTGATAAACAGGCGTTGTCACATTAAGCTCCATACTGTTTGATAAGTGAATTTACATAGCCTTTGGCTAAGCGTTCGCAATGTTCAAATTGATTTTCGTTTGACTTACTTAGCACCGCTCTTAACCAAAGCCCATCAATCATGGCTGCACAAAGCTCAGCAGCGAGCTTGGCATCGGCATCATTCATCAATGCTTTGAATGAGCTGGTTAAGTTACTAAAAAGGCGGCGACTATTAACGTTTTGCAAACGATGCAATTGCACGTCATGCATTGACTGCGCCCAAAAACTTAACCAGGTTTTAGTGGTATCGCTTTGCAACTGTAAGCGTGCAAAGTTTGCTTCAATGATAAACATCAGCCGTTGCTCTGGCGTCGTGGTTACTGTGACACGTTCAATCAACTCACGCTTCAAGTTGGTTAATAAATAACGCACCGTTGCTTCAATCAAGCCCTGCTTACCACCAAAGTAATGACTAATAATACCTGACGACAAACCCGCTTTTTTACTAATGCTGTTAATCGTTGTGCCTTGTAAACCAAGCTCAGCAACCGACTCTATTGTGGCGTCAATTAACTGCTGACGACGAACAGGTTCCATTCCAACTTTAGGCATAATTTTTATTAATTGAACGTTCAATAAAAAACAAGGTTAGAGTAAGAGAACTGATAATTCAAGGTTGACAAACTGTGAACAAGCTAAAGTGACATCAACAAAGTGCCTCTAAGTAACTGTATTGGCTTTTATAAATTGGCTTAGAAAAAAGATTCAAAAAAATGGCTAGAGAGGAAACTAATGGCAAGCTTAGGAGGAGATCTGCAAACATTGCTGTTTAATTTTACTTTTTGTAGTGCCAAAGCTGAAGTAAAAAACATGCTACAAAATGCTACATATGTGGACTTGGTTTTCCATACAAAATAATTAACCATACGCTAACAATAAATCATTAGTAAAATTTGATTTAATAACAATAAAGAATTGGATTAAAAATTTGAGTAATAGACTCTTACTGGTTGTATTAGTTATTGTGGCAGGTATTGCCAGTACTCATGTAGCAGCGCTGGTGCGCCCTGTAGTTTCAGCTAATAAAATAGCGCAGCAGCCAATAACCCTGATCACGGGTGATGTTGCTATTTTCGATATCAGCCAAACGCAATCGATTGTCCACGCCCGATTAAGTGACCCTTCAAGTACTTTTATTTCTTACGTAAAAAACACACAAGTCTATTTAATTCCCAGCCATGCCCAAGCACTTATCGCACAAGGGATTGTCGATACTGAACTGTTCAATGTATCAAAATTAGTGTCGCTAAACCTTGATGATCGCAACAGTCAGTACCTCCCTGTTTTAGTGAAATTCTCAGTTGCAGATCAACGCTTAGAGGCAGGAGTAGACAGTCAGTTTTATCCAGCAATAAATACACAGTTTATTCGTTTAGATAAAACTAAATTAGCGCAAACCTGGCAACAGCTCAGCACTAACCGAGTAATTAAATCAATCACATTAGATAAGCAAATCCCCCACCACTAATAATTACCAACTATCAACATTAATAATAGAAAAACAAAATAAATCATCAACCTAAGGATAAATAATGAAAAGAAAACCAAAACTTTCCACTTTAACGAAAACATTGCGAAAAACGCTTTATGTTGGATTATTATCGACCATCAGCAGCCATGCCTTTGCAGATGCACCACTTGAGAGCTCAGAAAGAAACCTAAGCTTTACCTTAATCACGGGTGATAAAGTTGCAGCACGTTTAAACACCGACGGTACAATTGGCGGTATCCGTCTACTTGGTCAAGAAGGCGAAGAAGTGTTTACCAGCTTATTTAAACGTGGTGGGGAAAGCTACGTTATTCCTGCTACTGCACAAGCAAAAGTTGACTCTGGCGCCTTAGATATGGAGCTGTTCAATATTGATAAGCTTTATCAAGCAGGTTATGACGATGCAAACTCAGATTCATTACAAGTAATTGTTGAATACCGTGCAAACACGTTAGCTAAAAAGCCGTTTTCAATGGCAATGCCTGGCGCGAAAGTAAAAGCCACCTTTGAAGTTATTGACAGTGTGGTAATGACTGTTGAAAAAGATCAACTGAGTGATGTACTAAGTGGCCTCTCAAGCAATACGGCAGTTGAAGGTGTATGGCTTGATGGCATGGTTCAAGCTTATAAACGCTCTGAAGGTAAGCATAAACCAGGATCCAAAGACCGCAATAAATGGTGGAAAAAGCTGTTAGAAGAAGACGAAATCTCGCCGACAGTGCCACTGACTGGCGCTTATGGCCCTTATGCGATTGGCTACAATGGCGCAGGGGTTAAAGTAGCTGTACTTGATACCGGCTACGATACCGATCACCCTGATCTATCAAATAATGTAGTTTTATACCAAGATTTTAACAGCTATGGCTCCACAGGTATTGATGATTTTAGCGGCCACGGCACCCATACCGCATCGACTGTGGCAGGCTCAGGTGTCGAGTCAAACGGTAAATATGTTGGTATGGCGCCAGGTGCGCAGCTACTTATTGGTAAAGTATTAAGCGATACTGGCTCAGGCACTACATCTGGCATTCTAGCCGGTATGCAATGGGCTGTTGATAATGGCGCAGACATTGTCAGTATGTCACTAGGTGGCACTGTTACATCGTGTGACGGCCCAATGGTTGATATGGTGAAGCTTTAAGCGACGACGCCTTGTTTGTTATCTCAGCTGGTAATAGCTTTGTCCGCGAAACTATTGGCTCACCGGGTTGTTCACCGAGTGCATTAACTGTGGGTGCAATTGACCGCACAGGTAATACGGCTGAATTCTCAAGCCGTGGTCCTTCACCTGATGGCCATTCAGCGAAACCTGATATTACCTCACAAGGCGTAAGTGTTATTGCGGCAGCATCTGCCGGTAAGGGTGAATATGCGTATCGTGCAAATTCAGGCACTTCAATGTCTGCTCCACATGTATCCGGTGGCGCGGCATTAGTGCTACAAGCTCGCCCAAATTTAACCCCAGCACAACTCAAAGCAGTGTTAACATCATCAGTTGCCTCAACCCGCGCCCATGTTCTTGATCAAGGTGCTGGTCCTATGGATGTGAACCAAGCGATGATCCAATCGGTGATCGGCGCGCCAAATCTTGAGCTTGGCTTTTTTGATTCACAAAGTGAGTCTCAAGTACATGAAACAACGGTTACCTTAACAAACTTAAGTGATGATGATGTTACTTTTGATTTAGATATTACATTTGTGGGCGAAGATGACAAGCCACTCAATGCTTATAAATTGGCAGGGATAGGTACACATGAGATAACAGTACCCGCTAATAGCAATGCAGAAGTGCCAGTTTGGATCGACCCAACGGTTGCCCTTGATAATGCCGCATACGGTACTATCACTGGCCGTTTAGTTGGTAAAGAAGTAAGAAGCCACAATGGCAAAAAACAAGGCCATTACCAAAATGGTAAGTTCTCTGAGCTACAGAAAGTCACTGTGCCGGTATCATTCTGGATTGAACCACCTACAGTTAATTTAACAATCAATGCAACTGACCGTTTAGGCTTACCAGCAGCAAGCCCATCTAAATTTTACATCATGAGTGGCGAAGATAGCTGGGGTCAATCAGGCCAATTCATAAACGGTAGCAGCACAATTGAAGTGCCCAAAGGCCATTATAGTATTATAAGCAACATAATGACTTACGATAATCCAACGCAATTTGGGGGATTAGTTGAGTCTGCAGCAATGATGGCAAAACTTAATGTTAACTTGGATACGGATATAGCAATTAATTTTGATGCTAATCAAGCAAAACCGGTGACATTTAAAACCGATAAACCTTCACAAATGCAGGGTTTCTCATTTGGTTTTACTTATGCGTTAAGTGATGCTGAGGTATTAAAATTAGCCGCAATGGAACTTGCACCTGACTATGTTACGGGCTTTTATGCGCTTTCAGAAGGCACTGATGAACATTTCCGTAGTTTTGTCACTACCCGCGCTTATGCACCAAAACCTATATTAACCACCCAAGGTGGCCATCAACTAGAGTACGTTTTAGCAGGTGCTGCATTATCGTTTAATGGCACTGGCAGTGCAGAAGTGGTTGCTGTCGGCGATGGCGGCTATAACACAGATTGGAACAACTTTGATGTTGCTGGAAAAATTGCTCTCGTAGATGCCGATTACTATGTAACATCTAATCAAGTAGCAAAAGCGCTAGAGCATGGCGCTGTTGGCGTTATCGGTTCTGTCATTAATAGAAGTGGTCGTTACAAACCAAATATTCCAGGTCGCTTAGATATTCCTGTTGTTTCAATTACTCAAGAGGAAATGGCTGCAATCTATGCTGAGCTTGAGAATAACGAAAACTTAACTATCAGCTGGTCAGGTACTGCGCATGAGCACTCTCCTTATGTTTATAGTATTGCACACTGGACTGACGGCAGCATCGAAACAGGCCAAATAAAAATTAAAAATAAAGATTTAGCGCAAGTTGAAGCAACTTATTATACGCAAGGAAACGCGCGTATAAAGTACAGTGACACTTACACATCATTACCAAGTACAGGGGAATTTTACAGTACTGGTAGCCCACAAATGATTGCAACACCGCAAGTTAGAACTGAGTACTTTACAGCGAGTAATGTTGATAAAGCCAAGACACAATTGCCGCGTATAACTTGGACGAGCCTTGTTATGCCATCAGTAAATTATAATACCGATGGTGGTTTATTTGATGGCCCACGTGAATACACTAAAAATGCGCAACAAGTAACTAACTGGGATAAAGCACCTATGAGTGCGACCCCTTTAACGAATGGTTCACCAAGAGGCTACCGTGATACAAACCTGCTTTATATAAAGAATGCACCTTATGGCGATGCAAATGGCCATGATGGCGGTTCAGGTTATAGTTTAAGTTCATCTGTAAGCTTTAAGCTTAACGGTGAGCAGGCCCACCCTACTAATGGCTATATAGAAATGCCAGATGAAAACGCCGAAATAGAATACACAATTAATACTTATAAACGTGGTGTCGGTAATGTTCATCAAGCAAAAGAGTTATTAGCCCCTGAAATGTATGTAACCCACACATTTACTTCAAGTGCTGATTCTCAAGGTGTGCAGCCTATTTTAATGCCGCAAATCGATATTCCACTTGATCTTGAAAATACCGCGTCTGCAAACACACCGGTCCGTATTAAAATCAATGGGATGATTGAGGGTATTGGCCAAGTCAATTTAGCTGATGTGAAAGTAATGTACCGTTATGGCCGTGAGTGTCTTATGTACCGTTACAGTTCATGTCGAGTTGACGAAAACCAAAGCTACCCTTTTAATACAAATAAAGTTCTGCCGGAAGATATATCTACTGTGGCTGACGTTAAAAAAGTCAATGGCGATTGGTACGCAACTATTCCAAATAACGCTATTTCGGGTGATTTTGTGCATTTGCGCATTATTATCACTGATGAGAATAACAACAACACAGATCAATCGGTATTACGTGCTTACTTGCTAGATTAACCCGTTAATCTATACCAGTCGTGTTAAGTTATTGGTCATTTATAGCGACAGATAAATAGAGTGATAACAAGGCATAAATTTTGACATGTAGTTGCTCTACATAAGAAATTTATAACGCAGTTAGGACTTTATTTAGCACGCTAGAATGGCTAAATATTTAAGTCGATTGGTATTAATCATAAAGCAGCTGAGTTAGCTCACCTGCTTTTATTAACTCCACATATGCTTACAACCATACGTTAGATGATTAGCATTTATCAGCTATGTTGAGCGACTATCACAAACACTAAAGCTTAACCCTAATATACTCGCGATACAAAATAATTGAATAGCCTCTTGCTCGCTAAAACGTCCTTGCGTTCGCGCAACATTTAATGTGCCATAGCAGTGATCATTAAAAACAATTGGCGCATCCATACAGGTTGTTAAACCGCCTTCATGTAACATTCGACAATCTTGTTCTGTACTGGCGGATAATTGATGACAGGTAATTAAAGTTTTGGTTTTAAAGGCACGCCCCGTGAGCGTGAAATCTACAGGCAGTGGAATGGTAGAAGGGATATCCAGATTGCTTTTTACTGATACGCTACTCAACTAACCAAGTCGCACGTTCATCCGTGACTAATATTCAAAGCTTACCCATATTATTAAAAGAGCTACGCTTAAGTGCCATCACTAAGGACTGGGAAGTATCGAACAGAGCAATGGGAGCCGAGTAAAAAGCAACTAATAACAAAGCATTTAATTACTATGCTCAGCAAAACAAATTGCTAATCTATACGGTGTTGAAAATGTCAGCCTTCACGTTTTTTTAGACAATATAGTAACCAAACAACAACTTTCAATGCGCATCAGTGAGCTAAAACACAAAGCTGAACTATACAGCTTCGCTATTGCTATCGAGCATCCTGAAACCATTGCTTTTCTAAAGCACGCCATTCCAACATTACAACAAGACCTCGAACTTGTACCATTATCACAACTGGTACAACGTAAATACATACAACTCGCTGAAACTGAAAACAAACTGCACAATAACTATACATTTCCTATATTGCAGGAGCCACAAAACCGCTAGGTTTAACAGCCAAGACGGAACAATTTAATTGCGATAATACCGTTTCAACGGTATTACCCAAAACCGCTGCCGCAATCCCGCCTCTAGAATTAGTGCCTATTACAACTAAGTCAGCAGTTATATGCGATGCTAGCTTAACTAATTCTTCAGCTGGCTCACCTTGCTTGATATGAACTTTAGTTGCTAAGTATTGGTAAGAATGTTCGCCAACACTACGTTGTAAACTATTTAAAAGTACATTAATTTTACGGCTACTCTGCAAAAGTTCCGCTTCATAAAACTGTTTTTCAACTTGTACTGGGTCCTCAGCCCACAAGCCAATAAACCCCGCATTCCCTGTGTCAAATACATTCGCAATATGTAATGAGGCAAAATCAGACAAAGCCAGTGAACTGGCTAACTCCACGAGTGTGCTATTCAACTCAGTATTAATACCTTCATCATCATCAAAACTAACAGCCGCAAGAATATTTTTATAATCGGCTTGCTCATTTTCTTTCATTAACCAAACTGGGGTTGGACACATGCGTAACAGGTTTAAATCATCACTGCCTAATAGTCGATCCAGCCAACTAGCAGAGCCAGCCTCTTTAATCACTAGATCAAAATTTTTGTCTTGCACTGCACGCATAGTTTCTAAGTAAACTTTACCCATTGCTACCATTGCCGTTACCTTGCTTGGTAACTCAAGTGAAGCAACCACTTGCTCAAGCGCTACTTTATTACGCTCTAATAGTGTCTGTTCAACCTCACTTTTACTTGCCCCAATTATCTCAGGGTATGATGATAGCGACAACTTAGGTATAACACTTAATAATGTTAAATCAGCTTGATTATTTTTGGCCAACGACACTACGCGTAACAATGAACTCGAACTGTGGCTGTTGTTATTCACAACATACACTATATTTTTAAATCTTTTCATGGTTGATCCTTATAAAAGCAATAAATGCTACCAGCTCTTTTTACTACCAAAGCCTATCTATAAACCTTCAAGTAGTAATTCAACGGCTCTTTCAGAGGCATCCTGAAATGGCTCTAACACCAGATCCACCCCTAACTTTTCAAATTCAGCAGTCTCTTTTTTGCTTTGTGATACCGTTGCAAGCTTGCCAATAAATCCAGCTGAACGTGTTAATTGTATTATTGTTTTTTTTGTATCTTCGAGCGTCAGCCCTGTGTGGTGCTTTGGTATTGAAGAAAGAATCCATTTAGCATAACTTAGGGGTAAATCACTAACAAACTCCGCATCGGTCACATCACCATATGTTGCATCTAGACCCAACGCTTGCCACTCTTTAATAGCTGAGGGATTAAAGTCGACCCCAAGCACTGTTACTCCTTTGCTTTTTAATTGTAGTGCAATAGCTGTACCTAAGCGCCCTAAACCAAAAATAATCACCGAGTAGTGTTCACCTTCATGGGCAGAGGTTTGCTCTCGAAGGGTGTTTTTTCGCTCAAACACAGAAATAAAAGGTTCAAAAAATGCGTACAGTTGATGAGAGTATGTGATCATATAAGTAGAAATAGCGATGGTAATAATACCAACCAATGTGACTAAACCTAAAATATCCGCTTTTAAATGCCCTAAACTCACCCCCATAGCAATAAAAATTAATGAAAATTCACTAATTTGAGCCACAGTTAAACCAGCTAAAAAGCCTGTTCTTTTTCGGTATCCCATTGCTCCCATTATTGCTAACACTATAATAGGGTTTCCGATCAAGACAAATAATGAAAAAATAATAGCGCCACTTGTGTGTGCACCAAGTTGTGATAAATCTAACGCAGAGCCCAGAGCAATGAAGAAAAATAGCAATAAAAAATCACGTAAAGGCCCAAGCCTAGCTGCAATACTTTCTCGGTAAGGTGTTGATGCTAAAGCAACTCCTGCTAACAATCCCCCCACCTCCATACCTAAACCAATCAGCTCACCAATTGCGGCAAATAAAGCAGCTTGTGCTATTGCGTAAATAACCAATAACTCTGGCGTTTTTGCCAGTCGCTCTGTAAGCGGAGTTGCTAAATATCTAACAAAAGCAATAACAAATAATAATAAACCAATTCCCGACAAAGCGACACTAAGTATCGAGGAATCATCACCACTATCATCAGACCCCATACCAATGGTTGCAAGTGCAATCATAGCGAAAACAACCACAAGATCTTGTACAATCAAAAAGCCTAATGCAACTTGACCATGTAAAGAATCAATTTCTCGCTTATCTGATAATAACTTAACTATAATTATGGTCGACGAAAATGTCAGCGCAACAGCAATATATACACTAGTAATATGATCCAAACCGATTAAAATACCAATAAAGTAGCCAAATACAGATGTGAATGCAACTTGCCCTAAACCCGTTAAGATAGAAACACCACCAATTGATTTTATTAACTTAACGTCAAGCTTTATGCCAACTAAAAACAGCAACACGGCAATCCCTAAGTCTGATAATAATTCAATTTTGTCTTCAGAATGAACAAGATCAAATACAGATGGGCCAGAAAGTAACCCTACCGCAATAAATGCAATAATCAGTGGTTGCCTTAAAAGAATGCCAATAAATCCAACAATTGCCGCTAATACCAGCAATACCGTTATCTCAATAAAAGCAGATTGCGCAATTAACTCAGTCAAAACTATATCCTTTTATTTACCGTTATTTCTATGGTATTTTCAATAAAACAGGCATCACTATCACCACTTACTAAACACCTCATAAACATTAAACTTACTCTAACAACTCAGCCGCGTCATTATTAACATATTAGCTAACTTATCTTGCTTTATCACTAAAAGCCATTACATTAAAAACGGCACGCAGTGGCCATTATTGATCGCGCAAGCTGGCATAGGGGCATGTTGATGAAGGGATAATAATATAACGTTGATAAAGCTTCCACCTTATTCCCCAGAGTTAAACCCAATAGAGCAAGCGTGGAATAAATTCTTCTCAGTTCCTGATACGGTTAAAAGCATATGCTCTAGAGACTGGATAAAATTGACTTAATCTTTATTCAGATTGGTATAAAAATCCTTGTTAAGCGAAAGGTCTAATTAAAATCGGGTAATAAATTCGTATCCTTGATCACAAGTCAATCTGCTGATAAGAACAAATAAAAAATAACCTCCTTCCTATATTGATTATTTGTAAATAATCACACTTTGTTCTAAACCTTAAAGAAGCGCTTTGATTAGGAGCATAACATGCCAACGCCGCAGACATTTGATAAACAAACCCCCTTCGCTGCATGCATTGAATGTAATAAGGTTAGTACATTTGCAGCGTTTCATTGGCTATCATTAGCCTTTAAAGACATGATGAAAGCCCCTGTTTTGAGCTTAATTTATGGACTGGTTTTCACACTGATCCCGCTGGCTATTATATATTCTGCTGTATTTACTGGCAGCCACTTAGTGGTGTTACCCGCCACAGTTGCATTTGCGTTGATTGGCCCCGTGTTTGCCGTAGGACTTTACGATGTTGCATGGGAGCTTGAAAAAGGCTATAAGCCAACGCTTAGTCACTCACTCAAATCCATGTTCAGAAACCCAGTGGGTGAATGGGGCTTTGCCGTACTGCTTATGGTTGTTATGATTGTATGGATGCGCCTTGCGGCACTGGTTCATGCCCTATACCCAAGTTACGCAAATCCTACCTTTGAAGAGTTATCCGCATTTCTAACCGTCGGTTCAATTATTGGTGGTGTATTATTGGTTACCGTATTTGCGATTTCAGCCTTTACACCGCAAATTATGATGGAAAGACGGGTTGATATCATGACTGCGGTCGTCTCATCTATGCATGCTGTGCGAGTTAACTTTGCAGCCATGTTAGTGTGGTCTATCTGTATTTTTGTGTTAGTTGCCTTAGGTTTTGTCACCGGTGCTACCGGGTTTATTGTGATTATGCCGCTGCTAAGCTACGCCAGTTGGCACGGCTACATTGCTGTGATAAAAACCAAAAAAGCTAGAGGTTATGAGTAATCTTCAGTATATGAAAAGCTAACTATGGTTAGCTTTTCTTTGGTGATTATTTTTTACCTGTTAACATTGCGCTCATTACGCCATCTTGCTTTATTAAGCCGTGATATAACGCCGCGCTGATGTGCATAAAGATCATTGCTAAAAATAACCACGCAGTTATCCCATGTAATTCTCGAAAAAACGCAAAGTATTTAATATCCGCATCAACTAAGTTAGGTAAAGTAAAAAGCCCAAATACTTGAATTACTCGCCCATCGGCATTTTGCATCAACCAACCTGATAACGGCATGAGGATCATCGCGATATAAAGGCCCAAATGCGTTATCGATGCCGCTAACCGCTGGATTGCTGGTAACTCATTAGGTAATTCAGGTGTGACACTAAACGCTTTATTTATCAGCCTTACAACCACCAGCAACAATGCCAAAAAGCCAAATGACTTATGCAGTGCGACAGCTTCAACTTGCCAAACAGCCAAGCTTTGCACCATTGATAACCCTAAAAAGAGCATCGAAATCAAAAGTAACGCCATAGTCCAATGCAAAGTTCGACTGGTTGCTGAGTAACCTTTATTTACTGCCATTACGTGCTCCTTGTTGATTTTCTGATTTAGCATCAAGCAGTGTTTCAGTGGCTCTACGACGATAAGACTGCGCATACGCCGCACCTCTGGCACGCAAAATAGGATCCGCTGTCGCACTCATTCCTTCAGGTAAAACGAGTGGATCAAAGTTTTGAGCGTCACACTTCCCTTCATTTTGGGGGCGCCAATTAGTGATCACTAATGTGCCAGCATTAACTGTTTTACGAGTTGCGGGCCATGGTATTGTCGGATTATTTTCATCATCGCTGCTATTTGCCAAGGTAAACAGCAAATCAAATTTTACCGGTTGGTTTTTTAGCTGCTCCGCAAGCTGTTGTTGTAAGGCGTCAGCAGGAGTCTGATCAAGCTCAACTAACTCTTTGTAATCATCATCAGGAACTGCTTCAAAGCGCACGGCTTGCTTTTCGCCGTGCGCGTTGTGTAAATAAAATGCATTTATGCTGTGGTAGCGCTCTGTAGCAAAACTATTTGTCGGCACGTAACCGGCTTTCCACTCGTTAAATGCTTTGCTTTCTGCGTGTGCTTTAAAAAAGCTTTAATTTTTTCAGGATCACGTTGTTTAGTTATTGGATCAGGCGATAATGCCTGTAATTGCTGAAAAAATGCATCAGGTGTTGCAACAGCCATCACCGGTGGAGTATTCATCGCTACTCGCCATTCCTGCGACGTTGCAGGGTTAACCACAAAAGCGAAACTGCGCACCGGTGCTTTTAAATCAGGCGCCGTAGGGTTATTACCTGCAATTGAAAAGCGCCCTAGAAATTCCGTGTGGCCCTGAGCAAATATTGCTGCAGTGGAATAACTCGCTAATTCACCTGTCGACTCAAAATGGCCTGAAACACACATTCCTTTTGCATGCGCTCGGCGAAAGCCTAAATGAGGCTTATCACCTTGCTGTAAATCAACAAATCTTTGCGCAGTCACTGTATCGCCATTAAATGCGCCGGCAAAATACAAGGTTGCAGTTGCAAAACTTGCGATCGAAGCAACCAATAAAAATTTGCGTACGATTAAGGAGCCGCCATCGCTACCGTGTTTATCTTTTGTCATATTAAAACCAGCCCTTCTATCTCATCATTTATTATCAACACTCCCCAGCAAAGACCGACTAAAGGTAGAAACTATTTCAATAAATTAAAAAGAGCTCGTTTTTGGCTTATGACAGCCAATAATCAAATAAATAATTGAGCTGGCAGGTTTAGCTCTTGGCGAAGTAAACTACGTCCTTGTTTAAGCGCATTGTTAAAAGATGGTTTGTTAGCTGCATTGATATAACCAAAAAAGAACTCAAAATTTGCTTCATGTAGCTGGTAATATAAACGCTGCATCGGTGAAGCTAAACCTTGGCCTCTAAACTGTTTAGCAATAAAAATATCACTCACCAATAAACCATCAAAGCCCAATTCTTCACTTGCCTCCCCCATAACCATTCCCAAAGGCTGGCCTTTATAAAATGCCATGCTGCATAAGCCTGCTTCAATAGACTCGCTCAATTCTTCTTTATCACTGATTGGCACTATGCTTGCCATTGCTGGGTTTTCAGTTAGAAACTGGTTGTATTCTTGCTCATACCAAGGCCAATCTTTTTCAAACTCAAAGGGCTGTACAGAGATATCCGCTTTTAAGGTATTACTCACATCAAGCAATGGTGCTTGGCTACCTAATAAGGAGTCAACAGCGCGAGCCCCTGGCAATAACAATAATTGCTGTGCTTGTGGTGACGCAGGTGCTGGCCACACACAAATGTATTTCGGCCTGCACCAGCAAAATACCTTGCGAATATAACTGACAAGTTCTTTTAAAACCGATTCAGTTATTGAATGTTCACTAAATATTTCAAGCATGGTTTCGTCATCATCATTACGACAAACACTGACGCTAAATAAATTACCATTATTACCTTCAACTACTTGGGCAAATAAGCTAAGGGATCCCCAGAAATAATCATTAAGTTTCAATTACATCACTCACATCCATATTTTTCCAATCGAGTTGCACTACCACCTGTACGAAATAGGCTAGTCCTGCCAAATAATCTCGCCGTCGCAGTTTAATGGACTGTTTTTTGAAGTATCGCAGCCCAACAAATGCCCATGACACTACTCGTCTTTTTTTGGTTGAATTAGCTTGAAAAGCGCCTGTCTTTCCTGCTTTGTCTATCACTGCACCCAGCATCATTGAGAACCAATGAGCCAGTGTGGCAAGCAGCAACAGTATGTCTAATCGATAGAGTTTGTTTGTCCTGTGCAGATCTGAGCCTAAGCCGAACCTAACACTTTTTTGATCTCGAAATCCTGCTTCTATCTGCATTCTCATACCATATAATTTGAGTACTTTTTCGAGAAAGTGGTGCCTCTTTGGAAGAGAAGAAACGAGTAGCCAAGGCTCCTTATAACCACGTTTTTTATCTCTTTTTAATAACTTATGTCCCTTGCCAACCAGCACTGCATGAGTTTGATATTTTGCACTTTTGGTCAACTCGGTCGCGCCAAGATACTGGCTCTTACGTTGATTGCTCTTGAATAGTGACTGGCATGGAACAAACTCATCGCTGCCCTGCGTTTTCAAATGTGCCGTACCTCGAACACGGCTAATATAATGCCAGCCATTGTTTCGCACGGCTTTGAGCCAAGGAACTTTAAAGCCCGCATCCGTCACAATTACGGGCCGGCAGTCACCCGGCAAAATCAGTTTGAGCATCTTTAAGAACCGTTTTTGAACTTTTGGGCAATGATACTGAAAACTGAATGCACTTTCCTGATACAGGGTCAAAGAACGACCTTCACTGGCAATGCTGGCACGCAGAATACAGTATTTGGTTTGTGTATCTGCATGACTCCAATCAACCAAAATGACGGGATGCTTTTCAGTGACCACAAAACGGCTTAAGCGAACATAAACCGATGTCGACTCACGCAAAAGCTCGTGGTTATTGAGTAGTCGATCAATACGTTTAATATCATGTTTTTCAGTTGTTTTTGAATCCAAATTGCGACCAATAGATGTCAAGGTGCATTGCTGACAGTGCAAAAGAGATTTAACGGCAGCGACTAGAGTATTAAATCTGGCTTTATGAATAGAGTTAGGGGTGACAGCGCGGAGCATATTGTGCAAAATAGTAGACGCATTCATGGTGTTTAGTTCTGTTGTTTTTAAGCGATTCATAAGATCACAAAACACCATGAATGTTCCCTCACTACCCATATTTTTTAACACTATTAGTTCATTGATATATAAAGGCTAATTTTGGGGATACTTTAGGCAAATAAGTCGTCGTCAGGCACGTTGTCGCTGATATTACGTCGCTGGCGTAATTCAATAAAATCATCACTCGTGCAATCGTCATTTAATGCGAGTAAATCCTGACACTCTTTGTTGATAGCTTTTTCAGTATCTAGATTGGTTATATCTGTGAGGTTATACGTGTTAATAACCCCCGCACCTAGGCGGTGTAAACACACGTCGTCGATTTTATACAATGGATAATGGCGCATAATTTCCCTTTACAAGTCTCATATAAACCTTATATGGGGACATGGTGATTTTTTATCAAGCGGCTCATGATTCTTTAATCAAAACAGGCCCATAATTTGGGCCTGTTATATTTATTCAATCATAATAAAATTTAAAATTGATAACTTAACGATACTTTATAGTTGCGGCCAAGTTCTGCAGGGTCAGTTGCTTCAGTTGCTGGCGCTCTTAGATAGCGTTTATCCGTTAAGTTGTCGACTCCTAACCTCACAATGAAACCGTCTAAACTGCCAGTAGCTTGATATTTGGCATTAAGATTATAAACCGTGTATGTATCGGTGCCGTAACCGTATTCTAAGTAGGTATCACTTAAACGTTTTTGCTCACGGTAATGCAGCATTTGTAAGCCTAAATTAAACTGCTCTGTAAACTGGTAGTTCGTATTCCAAGTTATTTTATCAGCAGGCGCTTCTGCATAGGGCTGTTGTGTGTAGTCGATGGTTCCTAAGAAGAAGTTAGGCATGCCTTCAACATCCATATTAATCGTTGCATACCCTAAATACATATCGAGTGATTGGAAGGTATATTGCGCTTCAACTTCAATACCATGACTTAATAATTTACCAATATTTTTAGCGCTATAATCACGGTGAGTCGCAACAGGTATACCATTGGCGGGTTGTGGCCCAGGCGAACCAAGTTGTTTTTCGCCATCGGCATCAAGATAATACATAAATGGCACGTTATCGATGTAATTATTGATTTCGTTATCAAAGTAAATTGCTTTAAAGCTTAAATTATCTGCAAAAGACAGGTTTTGCCAACTCAAACCAAAGCCCATTTCAAGGTTATCTGAGTCTTCTGGTTTAAGGTCAGGCTGTGGTTCGCTGTAACAAATCTTGCCACCAATATGACAGCGCCACTCATCTTGCTTATAAAGCTCTTGCAGCGAGGGCGCTCTGAATGCTTCAGCGCTTTTTAGATATAAATTAAGATAGTCAGTTACTTTAAAAGTAAGGCCTAGTTCGCTCGATAATTCATTATCATCATTGCTATTAAACTGTTTAAAGTGGTCACTTTCACGTTCATACGCATCAAACCTTACACCCGCGGTAATTAACAAGCGCTCATCAAAAAAATGACTTTGATCAATCAAAGATAATGACCAGTTTTGTGCATCGCTATTGCCGTAGTAAGTAGATTGTTGCTGATCTTGCCACTGAGTTTGATTGAAACTTTCCACATCATATTGCAGTTCTACGGCGAGCTTATGTTTGATAACTCCATCAAAGGTCGATAAGTTGGCAAATCGAATACCTTTACGGGTACTTTGCCCTTCACTGTTACTATCGTAATTTATTTTATTGGTGCCTTGCTCAATATAGCCTTTGGTGATCTTATCGTAAGTTTTTTTAGAATAGAAAGCTTGTACATCTAAATCAACGTAATCGCTTTCTCCTTGATAGATATATTTAAGCATAGCTTCGAGATAATCATTTTTGTAATCTTCAGCCAATGTGGGGTATGCAATGGCTAAATCAAGTCGTTGACCATAAGGTTGATCAACCGATTCCGTTTTACTGTAATCCAGCTTAGTTTTAAGGCTATGATGCGGGTTAAAGTACCAGGTATTTTTTAGGGTGGCATTTTGTCGTTTTGATTTATTTAGGATTTTACTAACTTTTTGAATTTGTTCGTCTTCAGTAGCGCCTTCCTTAGCAACAACATCAATATCATCATACTCAACTTGCCCGAGTGATAAAACAGTATCGCTCACATCATTTAAATAAAACAGATCAGCATTAAAGTCATTCGCGTCTGAAACGGATTGATGTGTTACTGAAAATCGCGAACCAAGGCCTTGTTCACCCCCTAAGTAATCGCTTGCGTCTTTAGTTACTAAACGAATGCTGCCACCGATGGCGCCAGAGCCAACGGTAAGTGAATCAGCACCTCGTAGCACTTGGATTTGTTTTAATTGATCAGGGTTTATACCTAATGAGTTAATTTGCGCTATATTTTGGCTGCCATCAGAATCAATTTTTCGTTTTACATCATCAACTGAGATGTAAATACGCTCGCCATATAAACCGCGAATAGCAGGCTGCCCAGATAAAGGGGTAACACTTCCTGATAACTCAACACCGGGAAGCGTTTTAAGAATTTGATTTAAATCAGCTGCTTGTTGCCTATCTATTTGCTCGGTAGAGAGTACCGATACAGAGCTTGCAACATCTTGATTAAGCGCGGTGATTTTGTGGCCTAACACCTCTATTTGCTCTATGGCTTGTTCATCATCATAAGTATCAGCTGTTGTAGCAAGCGTAGAAAAGTTAGCAAGTGCCGCTCCAACACATAGAAAAACATATGTAAATTTCATATTATCACTCCTTAATAAAAATCATTGTCATTTAGTTTTGCGTGGCGATTTTAGAACCCACCCATTGAAATTGCAATAACTAATTACTTATGGTTATATTAAAAAAAGGATTATTAATCCGTAACGCCTTATAAAATTGACTAAATTTCACTGAATATAAAGGGATCTATGATGAATTTTTGCAAACTCTTAATTTTAATTATTACAACAGTCGGGCTATCAACTGCCAAAGCAGCACAATTTGGCGAACCCGTCGATAATACTAATCTGCTAAAAATTTCGACTATAATGACCGCACCAGATAACTATTTAGATCAACCAATCACTATTGCAGGTACAGTTGTAGGCGTATGCGCTAAACGTGGCTGCTGGATGACCATTGCCTCTGACAAACGTTTTGAAAACCTGCAAATAAAGGTTAATGATGGGGATATGGTATTTCCTATGACTGCTAAAGGTAGTAAAGCCATTGCTAGCGGAAAACTAAATAAAATCCAGCTCAACTTGAGCCGTACTAAAGCGTTGTTAGCACATAGAGCACAGCAAGCGGGTAATGAGTTTGATGAAAACTCAGTAACAAAGCCAATGGCAATTTATCAACTTGTGCCTACAGGTGTAGAAATCCTTGAGTAAAACAAGCAGAAAAATAAACTGGTATAAATTAAACCGAAGTTTGCATCGTGATATCGGCTATTTTTGTATGGGTTTAGTGATCATTTTTGCGATATCGGGGATTGCGGTTAATCACAAAGATGACTGGAATCCTAATTACCGTGTTGAGCAAGTTATAACATCTATATCCGCGCAAAACTGGTCACTTGATAACGATACAGAACTTGCTAATCAAGTACTTGCAATAAGCAAAATTGATGAAAAAGTTAAAACATCTTACTGGGCATCACCAACGCAATTTAAGCTGTTTTTTAAAAATGGCAATAACCTGTTATTAAACCTAAAAGATCAACAATTAATTTATGAAAAAATAGCTCCTCGTCATGTATTTCAAGCATTCAACCGTCTGCACTTGAACGAGACAAAGGCATCTTGGGTTATATTTTCAGATGCCTTTGCGGCTTTACTGATTTTTTTGGCTTTGAGTGGTCTGTTTATGATTAAAGGTAAACACAGCCCTTGGGGGATAAAATCACTGTGGGTGATCAGTGGTATTGCCCTACCCGCAGTTTATATCTTTATGTAAAAGCAGCAAAATAAAGTGAAGGTATAACCTTCACTTTACAACCATTAAAGTTTAAAGCTATCCCATGGGCCGGTAATTGCGAGTGTTTTTGTTGGCGTAAATACATTGACAAACAAAGTGTTACCATCCGGCGAAAAACACGCTCCTGCTAATTCTGTTTGCGCTTGTAATTTTGCAAAGTTATACACTTCACCTTTAGGCGTAACGCCACGTAAATGATTATCGACCACATCAGTGTATTGATCTTCACAGATGATTAAATGACCGTTTGGCGCCACTGTTAAGTTATCTCCAAAGTTATAAAGTGAACCATCGGTGCTTTGTACAAACAGTTGAATTTGCCCTGGAGCTGTTTGTTCTTTACTCGTTCCTTCAAATTGCGATGGCACATACTTCATGACTTGGCCAAGTTGCTTTTTACCGCCATTGGTACAACAAAAATACAGTTCATTATCGCCCCAATGAATGCCCTCACCGCGGGCAAATAATGCCGCTCCTTGCTGGTATCCACGTATACGTAAATCATCTTTCGGACTTTCAGGATTATCTAAATCAATCCACTCAACATCCATGTTCTGGTGCAATGCCATATTAGCGCCAGCCCAATTTCGGGTATCAAATTGTGGCGTAGTTTTTATCACCATTGCCTGTAGTTGGCCGCCTTTGTGTAATTTACCGTACTCATTAGGAATGAAGCGATAAAATAAGCTGTCGCCTTTATCTTCAGTCAGGTAAACAATACCTGTTTTGGGATCTATCGCGGCAGCTTCATGGTTAAAGCGTCCCATCGCTTTTAATGGTTCAGGTTTCACTAAGCCTTTAGCATTTGCAGGGATTTCAAAAATATAACCGTGATCTTGGCCAAAACCATCGGCTTTAGTTAATGTTGTTTCTTCGCATGTAAGCCAAGTACCCCATGGCGTAATACCACCAGAACAATTTCGAATAGTGCCAATGAGAGATAAGTACTCTTGCTCTTTTTTACTCGTTTTAAGATTATAAATAATATGGCTTGTGCCACCCGGTAAAGCGACGCCTTGTTCATTCGAATCATAAGCCAGCGATGTTTTATGCGTTTGCGCAGCAGCATCTGCTTTAGCTAAATCAGTCGGTTTTAGCTCATGATTTCTAACCAAGGCAACCCTATCATCATCTAGCTTAAAACATCCCATGCCATCAGCGTTATTGGGTACAAATTGACCGTCATCCATTTTCTCACCAAGCTCAGAGATCACCTTGTAACTAAACCCAGCAGGTAAATCTAAAAGCTTATTACTATCTGCAATCAACGGCCCATATGCAGGTAAATTACTGCCTAAATCAGTGACGGGGACTTTACCAAATGCACTACGAGATAACCCTACAAACGCAAGTGTGCCTGCACTAAATAAAAACTGCCTTCTGTTAATCATGTTTGCTCTATGTATAAGTACTGATAAAATTTGCCAACATCATAAATTAAAATCAGCAACAAAAATGGGGCCAACATACAAATTCATAGAAATGTCATAATCTAGAGCGTGAATTATTTACAAAGCCATGCAGCTTTTTCATATTAACAACCAGCTAGCAACCACCAGTAAAAAATAACAGACTGATTTAAATAGGTATTTAAACAATCGAATTACGGCATGGCCATTGCTCCTAAATTCGGATAATAAGTGCAATTTCTCAGATTAGATGGCCAGCTGTTATAATTCGGCCATTTTCTCGCCAAAGGAAATTGCTTTAATGAAATATAAACAGCTGACACAAGAAGAAAGATACCAGATTTACGCGTTAATAAAAGCAGGAAATAACCAAAAGCAGATAGCTGAAGAACTAACTCGTTCACCGTCATCTATTTCTAGAGAGCTAAAACGCAATAAAGGACTTAAAGGCTATCGGCCTAACCAAGCCAATAACTTTGCTGAACAAAGACGTAAGTCATCTTTCAAAGCAAGTAAGTTAACAGAGGACGTCACTCACTGGATTAATAAATTGTTGCATGACGGACTTTCCCCTGAGCAAGTGGCAGGCCGCTTAGCTTTAGAGAAACAGGTCGTTTTACATCATGAAACAATTTATCAATATATTTACAGAGACAAGGCTCGTGGTGGCAAGCTACATAAGACACTCACTCGTGCATGTAAAAAGTATAAAAAACGCTATGGAAGCTATGATAAACGTGGACAGATAGTTAATCGAGTCAGCATTGATGAACGCCCAAGTATTGTGGATTCAAAGTCTAGGATTGGTGATTGGGAGGGCGATACAGTGATAGGTAAAGGGCGTAAAAATGCGCTTGTCACAATGGTTGAACGTAAAACGTTATATACAGTCGTTCACAGAATTGAAAGCAAGCATGCGAAAATAACAGCCGATGCGCTGATCACGTGTATGACACCATATAAAGGTAAGGTTATTACCGTGACGTTAGATAATGGAAAAGAGTTTGCTCACCATGAGCATGTTGCACAAAAATTAGAAGCTGATGTGTATTTCGCTCATCCCTATTCATCATGGGAGCGGGGCATAAATGAGAATACCAACGGCTTACTTAGACGCTTCTTCCCCAAGGGAACTGACTTTATGGCGCTAAGTGAAGCAGAGATACAGGCGGCAGTTGATAAGCTCAACCATCGGCCAAGAAAAACAAGAGGGTATAAAACCCCTCATGAATTATTTACGGGGCAATCAGAAGTTCTGGTGGCTGCATAATGATTGCACTTAATACTTGAATTCAAGGCTCTATAAAGGTATGCTCGCTTAGCGATATTTATCTCTAAGCACTTAGTTTTTAATTTAGGAGGAAGTATGAGTAATAGTAAAGTCGCTGAATTTACCGCCCCAGGCATGAATAGTGAATCTGCTGAGCAGACAATTGCCCAACTCGATAACCGCATGGTAGCGCTAATTGATTTACAACTTACCTTAAAACACATTCACTGGAATGTAGTCGGCCCTAGCTTTATTGGTGTACACGAAATGCTCGACCCGCAAGTGGCCGCAGTACAAGAAATGACCGACACTATCGCTGAGCGTATTGCCACATTAGGTGGTGTTCCTGTAGGCACACCTAAGTCGATTGTTGATCGCCGCTCTTGGGAAGATTATTCTATTGGTAAAGGGTTAGTGAAAGATCACCTCGTTGCTCTTGATAAAGTATACAATGGCGTAAATGGCGATCACCGTAAAGCTCTTGAAAAACTATCAGAGCTTGACCCTGTCTCAGAAGATATGATCATCGCGCAACTTGCTGATCTTGAGCAATTCCAGTGGTTTGTACGTGCTCACATTGAATCATCAACTGGTGAATTACAAAGTTAATAAATCGTAACCAGATCAGCAAAAGCCCAAATAACTTAGTTGTTTGGGCTTTTAATTTTTGTAGCCAAAAATAAATAAAGCAGTAAAGCTTTTAGTACCATTTTAAGCGAGTGAGTAATCACAAACAAAACAAAAGCCACATAAGCTAAATACTACAACCACCCCTTGTGTTTAAAAAATAAATAAGGTGCAAAACCAGAGAGCAACATCACCCCAATCGCAAACGGATACCCCCACGCCCACTCAAGTTCAGGCATGTGATTAAAATTCATACCGTAAACACTGGCCACCACAGTTAGCGGTAAAAATACCACGGAGGCAATCGAGAAAGTTTTAATTATTTGGTTTTGCTCAATATTAATAAAACCTTGAGTGGAATCCATGAGGAAATTAACCTTATCAAATAAAAAGGTACAGTGTGACATTAGAGTATCTATATCAAGTACAATCTCTCTTAAAGATTCGCGATCCTCACCTTGTACACCTAACTGACGTATCAAGAATGAAATATTGCGCCGAGTATCCATTAAGCATAAACGCACTTTACCATTGGCATCTTCTAATCGTGCGATACGACTGATGGCTTCCTCTAAATCAGAGCCATCTTCTTCAAGAACATAAGCACTGAGTTTCTCTAACTGATGATGCATATCTTCTAACATGTCCGCATGGTTTTCGACTTTTTGATCAAATAATGTTACCAGTAATTGTTTTGCCGTATCACACATGACCTGACCTTTTCGGGCTCTTAAACGTAATAATCGAAAGTCAGCGAGCTCATCATCACGAATAGTCAGTAAACAATTATCTTTAAGTAAACAAGCCACAGTGACGGTATTAAACCGCCCTTCATTTGGCGACATAAATAATGCATGTACATGCAAGCCTTCATTGTCAATAAAGCATCGCGATGAAGCTTCAATCTCTTGCACATCCCCTGACTCAGGAAAAGTTATATTGAGCGTTTTTGCAAGCGTGTTTCGCTCATCTTCCGTTGGATTGATTGTGTCAATCCAGTGTGCATTTCTGATTGATGCTTCAAGGGAGGTATCGGATGAAGGCTCTAACTCTTTGATCACACCCTGCTCGATAGAAAAAAATCTCAACATGCACTGCTCCTTTAATAACAAGATGAGTTGAGTATATGTAACTGATGATTAATCAACAATGACAATACACTCCTGCATCACAGTTATTATCAAGAGTAAGCAATTAGTTAACACGTAACAGCAGCTTTTGTTTTGCAGATTTTACAAAAAAGTGCATATTTTTCAGGGCATTTCAAAGCAAGCGTTCATCACCCACTTTAAAAAAACACATAAACATTTAAATATCAGCAACTTAAAAAATAATTTTTATCGGCACAGCCATTGCTTTATATAAACTAACGCATGTTCATAGACTTTATTAGACGCTGTGAACATTCCTTATAAAAGCAGGAGGAATAATGAGTAACAATAACGAAGCAAATAAAATCGCCGAATTTACTGCCCCTGGTATGAATGAAGAATCTGCAAAAAATACCATTGCCACACTTGATAACCGCATGGTCGCACTGCTCGATTTACAATTGACTCTAAAACATATTCATTGGAATGTGGTTGGCGCTAATTTTATTGGCGTGCATGAAATGCTCGACCCTCAGGTTGAGGTGATCAGAGCAATGACCGACACCATCGCTGAGCGAATCGCTACGTTGGGCGGAGTTCCCGTTGGTACTCCAAAATCGATAGTTGATCGTCGTTCGTGGCACGATTACTCACTTGGTAAGGGCTTGGTAAAAGATCACTTAGTTGCGCTTGATAAAGTATACAATGGGATTAATGGCGATCACCGAAGTGCGATTGGCAAGCTATCAGAGCTCGATCCGGTGTCTGAGGATATGCTCATTAGCCAACTTGCCGATTTAGAACAGTTTCAATGGTTTGTGCGTGCACACTTAGAATCGTCAACGGGTAAACTCAGCAGTTAATCTCGCGATTTTCTGTGCAGTTTAAGCTGACTGATTTATATTTAAAGTCAAAGATCAGGCTATTTAAAGCCTGATCTTTATTTATGACTGATCAACAACAATACCGCCACTTTTGGTTTATATTAGATCTTAAACTGACCTACCAAAGCGCCTAAGCTCTCCCCTCGACCGGCTAAGTGATGACTAACTGATGAGGTTGTTTTAATGGAACGAGTAAGCTCATTAACTATTTCTTGAATCGCAAAAACGTTACGATTAATTTCCTCAGTTACACTACTTTGCTCTGTGGCAGCTGTGGCTATTTGCGTGCTCATATCGTTAATAGTGGTAACCGAGCTGGTAACCGCTCCTAAACTTTCTGAAATAGCCCGAGATGACTCAACTGAGCGATTACAGCTTTGCTGGCTTGCTAACATTGCCTTTACCGCAGCCGTGACTAGCGTATGTAACTCATTAAGCATTTCATTAATCTCTAACGTACTCTCTTGTGTACGACTGGCTAAACTTCTCACTTCATCTGCAACCACCGCGAAGCCACGACCTTGCTCGCCTGCCCTTGCAGCTTCAATAGCGGCATTAAGGGCCAGTAAGTTAGTTTGCTCAGCAATGCCACCGATCACACTTAATACACTGTTAATTTTTTTAGATTGTTCACTTAATGAGTTAACCTGTTCAGCAGCTTGATTGATCTCACTCATTAAATTTGAAACTTCTTCTAAAGAAACATCTACACATTGTTGAGCATTGGCAACATCTTGCGTGGCTGACTGGGTGGATACCGCTACTTGCGTGGTATTTTGCGCGACCTCCTGAGATGTTGCTGACATTTCGGTGATCGCCGTTGCTACCAGCTCAGTTTCATGATTATGGTTTACTAACTGATTTTCAATTAACTGTGTTTGTGTATTGATATCATTTGATGAATCTTTTACATCACGGGTTACATCTGCCACATTGGCGATAATGCTATGTAGTTTACTAACAAACACATTAAATGAATTACCCAATTGACCAATTTCATCGTTACTATGCACCTCTAAGCGCTTAGTCAAATCACCTTCACCTTTTGCAATATCATCCAAGTTTTGCACCATATTTTGAATTGGTTTTACCATATTGTTTGCTGCAATTAAGGCAAAAAACACCGTCAACACCACCCAAAATAATGCAATTAATAACAGGGTCGTTACTTTTTCATTCATGTGTGCTTGGATTGTTGCTTGATACTTGGTTAGCTCAGCTTCAATATCATCCATGTAAGCACCCGTTCCGAGCATCCAATCTGTACCCGGAACCATCGCGGCATAACCCATTTTCTCAACTAAACCCGTTGTATTAGGCTTTTGAAAATCATAATAAAAAGCACCACCACCTTGCCTTGCTTGCTCAAGTAACCCAACGACTATTTTTTTCCCATTGGGATCAGTCATGGCTATTTTATTTTGCCCTTCAATTGCATCCCCCAACAGTGCATGGAAAATACTAACGCCTTTTGTATCATAGATAAAAAAGTAACCATCTTGACCGAAAGTGAGATCACGCAAGGCATTTTTTGCATCTTGTTTCGTCCCTTTGGCTAGTTCGTAATTAATTATTTGGCGGCCTATCTCAACCTCAGTTGCTAATAAACTTTCTTTGTCAGCAATTAATTTTGTTTTAAACGATACAAAATTTTGCTGTTGATTTTGATACTCTAAATAATATGAGCTGGCCATTAAACTAATTAACAGCAGCGTGAGCGGCAAAATAGCTAATAGCAACAGCTTGTTTTTCAGACTTAAATTACCCATTTTTCCTCGCATGTAACAATGTAAAAAACTGTAATTATACTGCCAATTACAATTAAGTATTTATTTGAAATCAAAAGCCATATTCACACATAAATAGATTCTGGGTATAAGACAAACGTATAGTAGTTGCTAAGTTGCCATAATAAGTTTGCGCTAGCATAGTAAACGCAAAAATTGGCAGCCAACAAAAACAGAATCGCACAATAATCATACAAACAACAACTATAAATGAATATTGAACGGGTTTTACCTTAATCACCATCTAGTATGAAATTGGCTTGTGGTAACAGCAACCATCTAATATCGCTCACCTTTAAACTTTTTCATCATACTTAACACTGAACCAAAAGCAGTTATAAGCCTAAGTATCTGCTATTTATTAAAAAATCCTCAGCCTGGGAGCTATACTTGTTAGTATATTAAATTTACTATCCAGATGTGCTTACTATTAACAAGGAAACGAGTGTGCTGTCGCGTTTGTATGATTTTATGCCGGGTCTGAACACGTTATTTCACTACGAACGAAAGTGGTTTGCGGATGATGTAAGAGCCGCGCTATCTGTTGCCGCTGTTGCTTTGCCAGTTGCGATCGCCTACGCACAACTGACCGGCGTAAATGCCGCCGTTGGCTTGTATTCATGCATATTACCAATGATACTTTATGCCCTGTTTGGTAGCTCGAAACAACTCATTGTTGGGCCTGATGCAGCAACCTGCGCCGTTATTGCCGCTGTAGTCACGCCTCTTGCCGCTGGCGACACTGTTAAGCATTGGCAATTGGTTGTCACTATGACCGCCATGACTGGCTTTTGGTGCTTAATTGCCAGCAAATTTAAATTAGGGGTACTGGCCGACTTCTTATCTAAACCAATCTTAATGGGCCTATTGAACGGGGTTGCCATTACTATTATTGTCGGTCAGTTTTCTAAAGTATTTGGCTTTACCTTCGATGATAAATATTTGCTCGAACGATTAGGTGGCGTACCCACCTATTTAGCACAAACCCATATCCCAACCTTATTGATGGCGTTGTTTACAGTTGCTGTTTACTTTGCCATGAAACGGCTTAAACCGACTTGGCCGGCATCCATGTTTGCTATCGCATTTGGCGCCGTACTTGTGTGGCTTTTTAATTTAAAGCAGTTTGATATCAACACTATTGGCACTGTAACCGGTGGCCTCCCAGTGTTTAATACGCCTATTTATGATATTGGTGTTATTCGTGAGCTTGTCGTACCGGCACTTAACTTAGCAATCGTAAGTTTTGTCAGTATGATGCTTACAGCACGCAGCTTTGCCGCTAAAAATGGTTATGATATCGATGCTGATAAAGAATTCAGAGCCTTAGGCATTGCAAACTTTGCCTCTGCTTTATCGCAAGGTTTTGCCGTCAGCGGCGCTGATTCGCGCACAGCAGTTAACGATGCTGCCGGTGGTAAAACACAATTAGTATCAATCATTGCGGCGGGGATCATCGCTATCATTGCTTTGTTTTTAACAGCGCCGCTTGAGTTTATCCCCAGTGCCGCATTAGGGGTTGTGCTAATAATTGCGTCAGTTCACTTATTAGACTTAAAAGCCGTATGGCAATTAAAACGTAAAGATAAACACGCCTTTTATCTTGCATTAGCAACCTTGTTTGCCGTGTTATTTATTGGCGTAATACCAGGCATTACGCTCGCGGTATTATTGGGTTTATTTCAATTTATTCGCACTGTAATGCGCCCAACAGACAATATATTAGGTGTTGATATTAACGGGGTCGTAAGAAGCCTTGATGCCACTGATAAAGCAAAAGCAGTGCAAGGAGTGTTTATCTATCGTTTTAATTCCCCGTTAACTTACTTTAATGCCGGTTACTTTAAGCGGCGATTACTAGAACAATATGCACGGCAAAAAGACGATACCCAATGCGTTATTATTGATGCTGTGCCCTGCTTCACTCATTTAGATTTAAGCGTGATGGCGATGCTCGCCGATTTAGACGTGATCTTCAAAAAGCGTAACATTAGATTAGAAATAGCAGGCAGAAAACGACAACTGCTGTCATGGTTTGAAGTTGCCGGTATGACATCCGGCAGAGAAGGTATTTATATCCATTCAGATCTGTATATTGCTTTACAGAAAAACAGCGTCAACCAGTCAAGTGCAGAAGTAAGCATATTCGAAACTGACGAAGTTAAGGATACCAGCACACACCAAGCCTAAATAAATATTAAGCCGTGTTAGCCCTTTTCTGCAACCGACTAACAATTGCTTGAATGCAGGTATCTTTATCAACAACCCATAAGCCATAGCTTATGGGTAACATTTCAATTTTTGCACGACTAAATAGTTTATAAGTATCGAGTTCAAAAAAGTCAGCCCAAGGTCCAGGGTAACCAATCAAATCTATAGCTAAATACTGACCATTATATCGACATAAAATATCAACCTCAGTGCCCGCAACAGCATAACCAGACCATGTCTCAATCTTTAGCTTCGTCAGCTCTTGGATTACATCACGTTGAAAATCATCAATATCAGATAAACGCGTATGAACGGCTGAAAACTCAGTTATCGAGCCTAAATAACGTCTTAATAAATACTGTTCAGGTAACTGTGTTTCATCAATAGATAAAAATAAATGCTGTGCTTGTCTTGCCCGCGTTATAGTCACATTAAAAACATCTGCTTTATTTAAATAGACTGCCGCACGTTTAGCATCGTTATCCACCGCAAAAGAGATCAACATTATATCGCGTTCCTCCCCCTGAAACCCAAAAGGGGTGGCGGCTCTCAGTTTGTGCCTAATTATTTCAGCTTCACTAAAGTTAGCGCCTATTTGCTTAGCGATAAAGTCTGCTTGGCTTCGAAATGGCGAAACAACACCAATACTGTGATACATCCCGCTATCTCGATCATCACTCATTTGCTGCTTAATACACGCTATTATGGCACTTGCTTCAAGCTGATTAACACCATTTTTATCCCTTTCACCATTAACGCGGTGGATAAATAAATGACCACTGCTTGTACACGGGCGATGTTGCATTACTTTTAACTTTGCTTGATAAAAATGCGCGTTACTAAAATGGATTAACTCAGGTTTACTTCTAAAATGTTCATCTAAAAAGGCTAATTGCTGATCGCTGTTGAGCGCATTTAATGTCAAATCTAAAATTGAGTTATCACGATAACTAACGACCCCTTCACTTGAGAGCGATAAGTGATTTTTAGCACGAAGCTGAGTCTCTTTAGATTTGGCTAAAAAGGAGTAATGCCGTAGTTGTTTAGTATCTCCAACCACCAACGCTCGTTTGGCACGATAAAGGGCTGGTAAACAACTGCTAATATTGCACTGCGTTGCTTCATCGATAATAACTAAATCAAACATTTGCGGCTTTAAGGGCAATACTCGATATAACGAATTTAAACTCACTAACCACACCGGAAATGCCGCTAGCAATGATGAGTATTCTATATTATCAAATAACTCAAACTGCCTTTTAGAGGTACGACTACGAATAGCCTGATTAAATGCCTGTAACGATTTACGTTGAGTGTTAACTAATGTCCGCAAATTATTATTCTTTAACGCGGTTAAATAGCGACTCGCCAACAATTCTCTGCTTGTTTGTTGATCGTTAATTTTATCTAAAGCAGACCACTGTCTTGCGAGCTGTTTAATACTGCGCTGCGCCCACTTGATGTATAAATTGCTTAACCATCGCATATCTTTATCTTCAAGCTTTTTAAGCCGTTGACCTCGTATTATTGCTTTGCGACAAAACTTATTAAAACGTTGCTCTAAGTCATCGAGTAGCGCATTGTGTTCTTTTAGTTCTGATTCAAAAATAGCTGGGGCTTTTTCCTGCTCGTCCGCTAAATACCCAGACAATAAATCAGCAATGTAGTCTTTTAATTTTTTTAAGAACGCTTTTTGCCCAGCCCGAATGGATACATCACTTAACGCAAAGTTTTCATTCAATTTATCTGCAATCACATCAAGTGCCGGATCATTATTTGCGACAATCAGTACCGACTCACCACGGGCCATGTGCTCAGCAGCAACTGCGGCAATGGTGTAGCTTTTCCCTGTCCCCGGCGGCCCTGATACACAGCCTAAATGTGCATTAGCAGCTATCGAAATAACTTTCTTTTGCGGGGCTGATAATAAGCCTGGTAAGTAGTCATACTTTAACTCTTTAGTACTTATGGACATCTCATAACCTGCAACTAACGCGTTAATTGGTGGTGAAAGCGTCGCTGAGTCGGTGATCTCTTCAAGCTCGTGCAGTACACCCCGACTACTAGCTGAGCGCTCTACAAACACCAATATTGATGCCGGTAACAAGGTTACAGTGCTACTTTTTAAGGCGGTTTTAATTTCCTCAAAATTGGCGAGTTCTGGGTAGTTTAAAAGCGTTAATAAATTTAATTCAATGGGGCTTTGTTTTAGTATTGAGGTCCAAAAATAGGGGGACTGAATATCTGCGGTGTCATCAAGCAATTCACCTTCTGGCATTAACAGTTGAGTGAGCGATTCATTAATTTCAGGTTGAGAATCGATAACCGAAAAATAATAGTCATCGTCATTGTCTTTTTCTATTACTGCTTCATTAAATAAAATCGGTGAAACAACTTGTTTAATCTCGCCTTTTATCTCAAGTTTACCGACCAAAATAAACCGTACATATAATAAAACACGCTCTCGTTGATAAACCTCAACGCGCTTCATCATTGGCTCTGCAAATTGTTGTGATATTGGTAATCGGGGTAAAAAGTCCGAGCCTAAGTCATCCCTTCCTTCAAGTACGTGGCAGTCTTGTTTTTTTAATTTACTCAAATCCCATAGGTTTAAGTCAGCACTATCTTCTTTGTAGCAATCGCGGTAATAACTAAGTACGTTTTGCTTACTCACATTTAAATTCCATTTCGATTTATGCGCTATCGTTAAGTTGTGCCAAGGGCTTTAAAAGTTAGGCCTTTTTCACAAACTTTGCCGTTACCATCATTTCGCCGACACCATCAACTTTACAATCAAGTTGGTGGTCTTTTGTGTCTTTGATCCAGCGGATCACGGCTTTGGTGCCGATTTTTATAACTTGCGAACTGCCTTTAATTTTTAAATCTTTGATAACAGTGATTTTATCGCCTTCGGCCAATAAGGTGCCATTAGCATCTTTCACTACAACAGTATCTTCATCAAGATCAGCAGAAGGGTCCCATTCATGCGAGCATTCAGGGCAAATTAAAAGATTTAAATCTTTATATACAAATTCAGATTGGCATCTGGGGCAGATGGGTAAAGACATACTTTAGCTTAAGTTAATAAAGGTGCAGTTATAGTAATTGTTAGTTATTAGTTTGTCTAATTACCTAAAAGGTAAAATAATTTATTAGATGAGCGATTGTTACTCGACAAATAAGCTATTTAAGTTAAAATACCCTTAATCGTAATAGGGATTTTATACATGAAAAATCGAGTTCCATTTGTACTTATATTTTTTTTATTATCACTAGCGATAAATCTGCAAGCGCAGCCTGATTCTCATACAAGCGTAAATATAAAAGCCCCACCAGTTAACTTAACCCAGTTTCAAATGAGTTATTTCATTGATACAAGCCAAGAAATGACTTTTGAGCAAATTCAAAAACAACCATTTATCCCTAGTAAAAATGAAATAACTTTAGGGCCAAATGCTAAAACAGCTTGGTCAAAAATCATAATTACAAATGATTCTACACAAACATTGCGTTTATTTTTACACAATTCAGATGCATACCACCTACAACGTATTGATTTTTATGAAACAAAACAAGGTAAACTATTAAACCAAACCAATATTGAGCTTGATAAGTCAGGCCATAAAGCGGATATATTTGGCGGCAGCGCTATCTTCTCATTCATGCTCGCGGCTGGTGAAAAGAAAACAATCTACTCTAAAAGTGTCACTTTTTCTCATCAATGGTACTCATTGGAATTATACGATGAAGAACATTCTAAGCGGGCCTTAGTCAGTAGCAGTAACTATACTGCATTACTTGTGGGGATGATGCTCGCATTGATGATTTATAACTTTTTCTTATATTTATCAGCTAGAAAAGTTGAAAATATCGTCTACGCCCTATATCTAATTTCAGGCACAATTTGGGTAGCACTTTCTTATGGCTTAGCTGCAAACTTTTTTGGTATCTTTAGTGCTGAAATACTTCAATTCAACTCTACTTTGTATAGTATGCCCAGCTTTTTAATCATCTTTATGATGCTCATCTTCGAAACAAAAAAGCGTCATCCAAAAGAGCATATCGCTTTATCAATAATCCTAACGATATTAGCCGCAGAGTTTATTTATAGTTTATTTGACTTAGTCAGTGCGCTAAAACCTGCTAGCAGTTTAGCTGCATTAATGATGACTATCACTTTAGGAGTATTAATATCTTTGTGGCGAAAACGCGATCCTTTGGCAAAATACTTCTTTTTAGGTCACTCGATGTTTATCCTTTTCAATATGCTAGCTGTGCTGTATTACAAAGGTTTAACTGAATCAAATCAAATAAATAGCCATGGTGTCGGAATAGGTATTTTACTTGAAGCATTAATGATGGCATTTATTTTATCTTACCGAATAAAAGCATTAGAAAGCATAAAATCTGCACAAGTAGAATTAAAAAAGCTCGCCGATACCGACCCGCTTACGAAGCTGTACAACAGGCGTTACTTTGAAAAAGCCAGCTCACAGTTAATCACCAAGAGCCAAATTGCCAATGCTGAATTATCTGTAATAATTGCTGATCTAGATTATTTCAAAGCCATAAATGATACCTATGGCCATCACATTGGTGACCAAGTCATAATTGAATTTGCAAAAATTATTACCAAGCAACAAAGACCAAATGATATTGCTTGTAGGTACGGCGGTGAAGAGTTTTTACTGCTCGTGAACTGTAACCTAGAGGCGGCAAAAAATATTGCTCAACGTATTCGTAGTGAAGCAGAAAAAACGATTTTAAAAACTCAAAAAAATGAAGAGATTCGTTTTACTGTAAGCCTTGGGGTTCATCCACTTTTTTGTGAAGATGATAATATTTTAGAAGCAATCGCATTAGCAGATCAGGCGCTTTATAACGCAAAAAATCAAGGGCGAAACTGTGTAGCCACTTTATCATAAAAGAGCAGCGGCCCTTTAAAGGTTACATTGCTCTTTTAATATTTGATTCAAGGTTAGTAATTAATGCTTTTTTATTCCATTGCGAACCAATTCTTTACCATTTTCAAACACCTCTTGGGTTACCCAACGACCCATTAATAATTTATGGTTATCATCAAGCACCGCCACAAATGGTCGGCCATTACTGTTATTCGTCGCTAGTGCTAAACCAGCTACATTTTTAAGACCAAGACCACCGCCTTCGACTAAAATTAAAAATGCTTCAAGTTCTTCAAGGGTATTTATTACATCATTATCATTAATCATGCTACTTACTCTATTACTATTCTAATGTGGGTAGAATAACAGTTTGCTAGCATCGCCTCTAGAGGTTCGCTAACTATCGTTTTAATTTGCACTTATATTAGATCAGTAGGATAGTAAGCATAGGTCGACTCATTAGCAGATAATTTTAGGACTCACATGATCAAATTAGTTTTAAGCTCAAGTTTACTTTTAATGTCTTTTTCAACAATTAGTGCCTCTTTAACAGTAGAAGAGCTGCGTATAAAAAAAGCAAACACGGCTATCCCTCAAGTCTTGAGTGCATTTTCAGATGATATCAACCAATTTGAACAGAACTGGAAAAGCCTAAAAAGCTATAAAAATGCAACGGACTTGATCCATGACTACTCAAAGCTACTTTGGCTCGATGCTAAACAACGCATCAGCAAAACCAATAATTTCGACGACCGTGAACTGTACTGGGCACGCTTGCAATCAAGTAAAGTTATTCGCTCCCATAAACCTGATTTTGCTATCACAGATGCTGAGCTAACGGCTCTTTTAACTATGTTAGAAAATGGCAGCCGCGGCAGAACTGATCTTGCTTATACAAAAAATACCGACAAAAAAATCTTACTCACTGGCTTTGACCCATTTTTACTTGATAGAAATATCAATCAGAGCAATCCATCAGGTGTTGCGGCATTATTACTTGATGGCCAAGTTATTAGCTACAAAGGAATAACTGCCGAAGTAAATACAGTGATGGTGCCTGTGCGTTATGAAGACTTTGACCAAGGTATTATTGAACAATTACTCGCGCCCTATTACGCACTAAATAATGTCGACATGATTGTCACCGTAAGCATGGGTGGTAAAGAGTTCGATTTGGAGCGTTTTCCAGGTAAACGTCGTAGTGTTACAGCGCCAGATAACGCCAATATTGTTTATGGTGGAACGGCCACAGACCCTAAAATATCGCGTTTAAATGACCATCCCCTACCTGGCAATGAATTTGTTGAGTTTAGCTTACCAGTAAAGCAAATGCAGCAGGCCAAAGGGCCATTTAAAATAAATGATAACCATAAAGTGATCACGCTAGAAAAAGCATTAGAGCCAAAATCACTCGCTGAACTAGAGGGTGCGATTGCGGTTAAAGGCGGTGGCGGTGGTTATTTGTCTAACGAAATCTCTTATCGCAGTATTCGTCTGCGTGATGAGCTTAATTCAGATATCCCAACAGGACATATTCACACTCCACGCATCGCGCAATTTGAGCCAGAAACAGAAGCAAAAATAGTTAAACAAATCCAAGCTATGTTAGAGCAAAGTTTAGTCGCACTATAAAACCGAGATTAAAAAACGGCTATTAGTAAACTAATAGCCGCTAGTAAGCCACCTACTCGGTGGCTTTTTATATTTTTTAGTAGAGTTCAAATACAGGTTTGCCGTTTTCATCGTATTTCACTGCAAATACCCGCGCATGACGATTTGGATCGTAAAGGGGATCTTTAATTATTTCTGCAAGCGGACGAGTGTCTGTTTTTGGCACTACACTTGGTTCGCCAATAGCATCTTCATAATCACGTGCATGATAAATACATAGCGGCGTTACATCGTCTTCTGCAACAGTAAAACAGTTATGCCCTGGGCCAAAAATCTTCTTATCAACATCAGTTTCAAGCACCGGCATACGTGTTTTAGTCCATGAATTACGATCAAGTAAATCATCGTTTTCATCTGCTTCCATATAACCCATACAATAACATGCGCCTGTGGCACTGGCTGAAAATGCAATAA
Source organism: Pseudoalteromonas sp. KG3 (assembly GCF_030436385.1). Lineage (NCBI taxonomy): Bacteria > Pseudomonadati > Pseudomonadota > Gammaproteobacteria > Alteromonadales > Pseudoalteromonadaceae > Pseudoalteromonas > Pseudoalteromonas sp. KG3. Next base: position 3,532,286 of record NZ_CP098523.1, on the reverse strand, counting down.
AGATTTTGCCGTTGTGTTTTAATACCGCCGGGCCTTCGTTCACCCAAAAATCGACACGTTCCCAATCATAGTCAGGGGTTGTAAGCATAAACTGCACTGTTTTTAACTTGATTGGTGATTCCATCTCAGCTAAATACAAGTTGGATGCTGCAAATTGCCCACCGGTTTTTTCAGCCCAACAAAAATAACGCTTGCCGTTATTTTCAAAGATAGTCGCATCTAGTGAAAAATCAGTGAATGACTTATCATCACCTTCAGCCGCTTGCATCATACCAAGCTCAACCCACTCATCATTGAGCGGATCTTGACCTTTGCACTCAAGTACATACGGACGCAGAGCCCAAATATCACCTTCTTCACTAGCAGCAAAATAGATATACCATTTGCCGTCTAAGTAATGAATTTCCGGTGCCCAAATATGACGACTCATAGGACCGCTTTCGTGCTTAAACCAAATATCAACCGTTTCTGCGTCTTTTAAACCAGCTAATGTTTTTGATTTTCTCAGCTCGATACGATCATACGTAGGCACTGAACCTGTAAAATAATAAAAGCCATCGTTGTGCTTATGCACAAATGGGTCGGCACGCTGCTCTACTAGCGGACTATTTGTTTGTATTGTCATCACTCAACCTGATTGTTAATTTTAATTTGTATTATTTTATTACTTTTAGTGTAAAACACAAATATAACACTATTTTTAACAAACTGTGAATGCAATTATAACTACAACATCAACTGACAAGTGAGAAAAAAGCAAACTCTTTGGGTTTAACTACAAACTAAGATCACTAAGCGTTGCTATCAGCAGATACAACAAAAAACCATCAAATTAAATCATTTGCGATCAGGCAGTATACTCTTTCAGCTATGCTAGGCACCAAATTATAATTAACATTTGTTCACAAAATAATTTTTTAATCACCTCCGGTTTCGTACCAAATATAGATAAATTAATCATTGAATATCAATGAAATGGTATCAGCTGCTGCCAACTACTATATTGATTTAGGGAAGGTTGATATGACAGTATATTTAAAAGCCGATAACCTAACAGACCAAGAAGCACGTGTGCATTCATCATATTTAAAAGACGAAGCCCCCCTTCCAGGCCGCTCAGTTAGCCTTGGCGTAAGGGCGCGTTTTTAAAAAAAACGCTTAGCCACAAGATTAAATTAACAACAAAAATCCCCCCGCATTTACATGCGGGGGTTGTTTAATAAGTAATGTAGTTGTTTAGCTAAAAAGCTTTGAGCAACACATAACTAAACTTCGTGAAATTAAACTAATTTTGAGGGTAAGTGACTAGCAAGCAAGCGAATACTGTTAATTATTAAACAGAGTTAGCCCCAAAAGCTGAACAGCAAAAGGAGTCTACATGTAGGTTGGCAGCTATATCGTAAATTATTTGCTCCAGGTAATCTCAGCTAACTGATTGGTTGCTGTTTGATGAATAATAAGCCCATTATTCCCCATTCGCATATGCCTTATTAAGCCTGAATAAACGCCCTCTTTACTGGGTATTTGCCAACTTTGCATGGTTTCAGTTGCAAGGTCGAACCTGACTAAGGTTTCAGGGCGCTTGGCTGACTCGTTAAACCAAATTGCATTATCTGCATACTCAATAGCATACGGGTGACTATCTTCGCCACTGGGATTATCCCACTGAGTTATTTTAGCCGTTTTTGGGTTATAGCGACCTAGTTTACCCAGGCCTGAATTAACATAAAAAACCATATCATCCGGCGTTATGGCAAGTCGGCGGGTATGAGTATTCGCGCCAGGTAGTTTAATTTCGGTCAGTTTCATAGAGCTTTTATCGACCTTAATCAAACAATTACTGCCATTGCACGACACCCAAGGAGTACCGTTTGAATCAAGCTTGATACCGTAAGGCCGCGAGCCCGCGGTTGGCAAAGTAACTAATTTAATATCATCGCTGTGAGGATTGAGTTTACCAATCATATTACTGTGTTGTAGGGTAAACCAAAACGTCCCAGCATCATCAAACACACCGGTATGTGGGTCGCGGGCTTTGTTATCTGGCATTTTATAAACTTTAAACTGCTCCGTTGCTAAATCTAAGTAGCCAACGGTGCCATTTTTATTGCCTAAAAACCAAGGGGTCTGGTTTTTATCAAGTGAGACACTGTGTGCATACGTACCGCTGGGCAATGTGTACTCTTTCATATCACCCGTTTTTGGGTTTAACCTACCGAGGATATTCCCCCATTGGCCAACCCACCAGATAATACCGTTTTCACCCTGTACGGGATCCCGCGCACGTTGCCCAAGTGTGGGCACTTGCCAGTATTTAAACTGCAGCTTTATATCACCAGATACAACCTTTGACTCACGCTTAGCGTTTACCGAATAATTATTTGCCAAATACGCGCTTAACTCCTCAGTTAATTGACTATTAGCGCTGGTATCAATCATATAGCTCATTAACGTCTGCCAGTGCGCTTTACTGTAACCAGCTCTGTGCTCTATATTGTTTAGGCTATGGCAGCTAGAACAAAGCTGCTCCACTAATTGGCTAGGCTCTTTACTCATCACTGATAAAGGTGCAGTAGCTGCACCCAGCAAGATCATTGCGACTATATATCTATTGTGCTCTTTATCCATAACGCCCCCATGCTTTTATTATTTAAAGCATAGGGTATAAACAGCTATCATCAACGCGATTTTTGCATAAAAAGCGATAATAGCTGTCACTAATAACAACTTATTGCCACACCTGAACATCATTTACTACGCAAGCCTGATCATACTGTTGTCAGTTTAAAAGCTCAGTTATAATCCACCTTTAAAGCTACCTTTTTAGCCTCTAACTTGGATCACTACGATGAAAAAACTCTCTGCCGTGCAAATAAAACAACAGGCATTAGTCCTTAATGTTGCTGATAAAATAGAAGAACAAGGCCGCGCAGAAATACCCGGCATGCTGCAATGTTGGTTTGATGTGGAATACCACTTATTTCCGGGCTCACTGCTCATGTGCTTTCAGTTTGAGGATGAACAAGCGTTAGCGGCAGCAGAACCTGAGCTACTAAAATGGCAAAAACGTTTAAGTGGTGCAATGCTTAAAAAAGGCGTGATTTTAAAAGACATGCGCAAACATTTGGTATTTACCCTCAAAGGGCCCGATGATTAAAATGTAACAAATAAACAGTTATGGGAGAGTAAGCTCTAATGTACGACAACGCTCGCGAATGCGTTTGATAATAACATCGTATATGTGATCAGGGAGCTGTGTGCGAAAGCCACCATCAATAACCTTAAGCACTTTAACTTTCAGCGCTTGTAACTGTTTTTCTACCATAGATTTAGGCAGACCAATATTAACACCAAGTTGAACGAAATCCTCTTTAGTATAAAAGCCAAAGATATTATACGCGTCGCTAAAATCGCCTTCTTCCCCTTCTTCAATAGCAAGAACGCCAAAAGACATAAAACACGCTCTATCGAATACTGGATAAGGTGCCAAACTCAACATATCATACATGGGCGTAACTAAGTCCATAATGTTATTGTTTTTATTTGGCTTTCTTTGCATTGAAAAGTTCTTTAAATGCAAATCGTTGTTACCGACTATATGGCTAAATACAACGTGTAAAAACAGTTTTAGCGTAACGGCTTTGCTATTACCTGCGCAACGAGTCAACTTAATTAGCACGTTCTCGTAACTCAACGCATCGCTATCTTTGTGCTTTGGATGAACTTGGCACAACGATGCCCCATCTTCAATTAAGTAGCGCTGCTGCTTGTCGATTACATCAAAGCGTTTAGTTATATAAGCAAGCTCCCCAGACTCAAATGGAATGAGTCCGCAGTCAGCTACATCAAAGCCTATTTTTTTAGCCAATTGCATAATAAAAAATTCGTTTTCTGGTAAAAAAGGCGCAGCTTCAGGTGCTGGTTTAACAATGTATTGTCCACCTGATACTGTAGGTATAAGCTTATTACCTTCTAATTTCATAAGTAACTTACGCTGTACACCTGATATCGACTGCCCATTAGCATGATCAACTGCATAGTCATTAAAATTAGCGGGTGAGCCAACAATAGTTACTTCCCGCTGATTAAGCGTTTTAGAATCAGGAATGGGAACGTCTATCGACTGACGATCCGTTAAGTTTGATACTTTACCTGCAACAATAGCAACAGCACCAATTAACTCCTTGCCATTAGCGCACAGCAAACCAAATTCATCATTTTTATCTAGCCTAGATTTATCTGCTTGATGTTGACGCAGCCATCCCTCAGATAACAAATTAGTAAAAAATGGAGGAAGAATATCAAAGTAAAACGGCTCACTTCTTAGTGGAAAGTGATGCCCAATTGGCGCACCTTTTGTTAAATAATTTTCGTCATAAATAAAAGTGTACTCTTCTTTACCGGACAGACTTTCATCCCTATATTCAATCAGATCACCCGCTCTGATATTATTTATAAATACCGTTGCTCTGCGGTTAATTTCCATTACATCGTCCTACCAGTAATTGGTAATCCCCTAACACACTAAGGATAGACTCAATAGTTGAGCGCTTAGCTGAACCAGGACTGCTATATGCTTTATAGAGAGTCGCTTTGCTGATTGCGGCAAGTTCGCAAAAGATATCTACCGTGATGCTATTATCTTTACAATATTGATTAACGCGCGCTTTAATTTCAGACAAAGGAAAAGCTTCATCTAAGTTGGCATATGAAGACTCTAATCGTTCAACTTCTTGCAAAAGCATTAAAAGCTGTTGCTTTAGAGCGTATAAATTACTCACTATCTTCTAACCTTAAATTAATAGTTCATAAAAAAGAACTTAAACAAAATTAAGTTTACTATAGTGAACAAAAAAGCAATTATCAACAAAAAAGTACAACAAAGTAAACTTAAAAAACAGGAAAGTACACTAAACAAAACTAAACATACTTTACCAATGTTAAAGTACGCAAATTAAAACTTAACCCCAGCAAAGTTCATTAAAATAAACTAAGAATAATAAATCAAGACTTTAAACCTGTACAAAGCACAGCCAGTTAAATGCCTTCAAGACCTTGTTGATTCACATGCTTAATTAACTCAGGGAAGAATGCTAAAAAAATAGCATCTAATTCAGTGTAATGACGAGTAATATCTTCCGCAGCGCCAGTAAAGGTGTTAGTAAAACGAATCCGCGCAGCAATATTATCAAGCGCCAATCCTACCCCTTCAACAGTTTCGTACTCTTTAAACCAATCGTTTTCTGTCATGCTGGTAACTACACGCTGCATTCGCGCTGGCATAACAGGTATACGTTTACCCAAAAGCCCATAACTGGTTTGCTTAAAATCAGTGAGTGGTTGATGATTAAAGGTGTGCCAATGCTTAATTAAGAAGTGATCAAATAGCACATCAACCGCCACCCCAGCAAAACGCTTCCGCTGTGATGAAAAATACTGTTTAGCCTCTTTTACGAGTAAGTGTGAATCCGTAAACTTGTCGACTAAGTAATGATTATCTAGCGCATTTTTAACGGTTGCGGGGATCTGTGTTAACTGCCGTTGGCCACCAAAATCTCCCAGTAAATTCCCAAAATGTGAGTCGGCAGTGGGTTTTGCTAAATAAAGATGAGCTAAATAATTCAAAGTATTCCTTGCTGCGGTTAATGCAAATAAAATCATAACGCAACTTTAGGCGAAATACTTAGAAAATAATCCTCGAATACCGACACTAATCTTGAGTTTAATTTTTTCCTGATGCCTATGTAACGTTTAAGCAAATATAAGGCATAACCTCGAAACCTATTTTAGCGAGATGGGGATGCTGCCACAGTATTTGATAAATCGATATTTGGATCAGTGATGCGGGCAAAAATAAGCCCGAGTTTATCGCGCGGAAATCGATTGCTAAGTTGTTGATACTGCCCTGCTATCAGCTGTTTATTTTTAAACTCTGCGACCACAAACGAGAATACGTAATAGCCCTCTTGACCCATTCGTAAATCACTCATAATCACTTTTTCGTCTTGTTGATACACGCCATAAAGCCCCTTAGTGAAGTTTTGCAGTAAAGTTATCTGCTTTGCACCACCAAGCTTCTCTAGCAGCGCGTTTTCGCTGGGGTAAAATTGCATATCAACGTTTGTAACGTCATCAAACACAGAGGCATAAATCTCATAATGCCCTTGATCGGTCACGGCTACCGCTCGCCAAAGCATGGTGTTAAAAGGGGTCGGCATACTTTCAAAGTGTTTAAATGTAATGTTCTGGTTATTTAGCGCCTGATGAATCTTCTCGCTGATATGCCATTTTGCCGCCAAGCCCCACGTTAAATAAAGCGAACTGATAATTAACGCGCAGGTATTTATGCGTTGGGCTTGACTCTTAGCACGCACAAAACAAAGCCCAATACACGAGACTATAAGTGGCAGAGTGTACGTGGGGTCAATTATAAATATACTCGAAATACCGAACGGGTATGTCGAAAGCGGCCACAGTAACTGTGTGCCATAAACAGTAAAACTATCAAGTAAGGCGTGGGTACTCAAAATCAAAAATATAGCAATACACCAGCGCGTTAACGACACCCCTTTAGCCCAATTCATTTTAAGTAAAAGCCATGCAAACAAAGGGCTAATTAATAGTTGCACAAGAATAGAATGGCTAAAGCTACGGTGCTGAACAAAGTTCTCAACATTGCCACCAAAATTAATCAGCACATCTAAGTCAGGTAACGTACCAAACGCCGCGCCAACCAATAGCGATTTTCGGCCAAGCTTATTGCCTAATATTGAATAAGCAACGGCACTACCAAGCACAACCTGTGTGAGTGAATCCAATGAAAACCCCTTTGAAACTATGTAAGTACTAGCTAGATAGTACGGCCTCAATGTAACAGTCGATCGCTATGAGTGTTTAGTTTAGAACAAATTAGCAACTCAACATCAAGCTAAGTTTACCTACCCAATTACAATTGTATTTTACTAATTCAGTAAAGAGTCAGGCCTGATTTGCTATCACTGTTGCTGCATTTCTTCGCTATTGCATGAGTCATCCAACGCCTTGCCTAGCCTAGCTTTCAATTTAAATGCCACGTTTAATCCAGCGGATAGAGGCCACAATCACGTTATGACAACGACTTTTCTAAGTAAATCACAACAAGTCGCACTGCAACAAGCGCTTATCAGCAGTAAGCTGCTAAATAGTTACACAATAAATAGTGATAACACGCCCTCATCTGAGCAACAAGCATATAGCCATATCGCCGTCACGCTTTACCGCTTTAATTTACAAAAAATAAAATGGTCATCTTTTTTAAAAACAGCAATCAGCACAGCAACCGACGTATGCCAATGGATATCAAGCGAACTTGTCAGGTGCCAACAAGATTACCAAGCCCAACCTAATGACGCTTTAATGATTGAACAACATGCATTTTTTAGTGGTGTTTTTAGCGAAGAGCTCGCTTATATTGATGCCCTACTCGGGACTGAGGCGCAAGAAAATTAGTTTTTAGGGTCAGACAAAGTGCAACACTGACCCCATAAATTATCGCCACAGAATATTATTGCCCTTGGGCAAACTTTAACATTCGCGTTTGGTCTGTGAGCTCTATATCCATCAGCTCAAATGGCGCTTTGGCTGCTTTTGTTACAGAAAATGGCATCATAAATTGGTCTTGATTATCTATCTGCTTGGCAACTTCTACCGTAGCCAATTTTACCCGCTGTCCTTTAGTGCCCTTTCCAGTCAGTGTTGCGCGAATAGCGTAGCGGCCATAGTCAGTCACTTGTACCGGTACCTGTGCTTGGTATTGGTTGTTTCCTAAATACGCAATTTTGGCATTATCCATAGTGATGGTTTGCGAACTATGCACAAAAGGCATTTTTATAGAGCGCTTTACAATCTGCCCATTTATTTTCGTTTTAACATTTGCCTCAAGTTCATAATACCCTTTCGCTGCACCTATGGTTTCGAGCGGGTAAGTAAATACCGCCTCACCGTTTTCATAGCCTACATCGAGTTGCTCGCCATCAGGTGCCAATAACGTTAGTTGAACATCGTTATCTTTAAAGCGCTTTTGCCCCATGCTGAGCTGCATGGCCAAGCGTTGTTGGTGCTGTTTTAATTTAAACTGGCTTTTAGCATGCAAGGCATTACGCGAGCCTTTTTCAATGACGTGCACTAAATAGGTGTCATTGTCATTAAGAGCCTGGCTTGTTTTTAAAATCGCCCTACCGTTAATTTGGCCTAACTTAAGCCCAACACTACCATCACTAAATCCCGCATTTTGCATTTGCTCACGCGCCGCTATGGCCTGCATTGGCAGCTGTTTAAAATTCGTATCGCGCACCGATAACTTATCTAATTGTAAACCATGAGGCTTAAACACTTCACCGCTGTCAAAGCGCGCTTTCGGCGCGATACGAATAAAGTTATCAGCTTGATTAACAAATACTGGCACGCCGCGTTTTAACTCTTTTCCTGAAACATGTTGCCAATATTCTACACTGTCTTTTTCAAGTGTTTGCAGCTGCGAAACTGACGCAGACTGCACCTCGGGAAATTGATACACCGTTTGCTCATTCGCATTCGCCGCTGTGCTTACAAGCATCATCGCAGCAGCTATTTGGGTTAATTTTTTAATCATTGTTTGGCTCCTAAATTCGATTTTTAAGCATGTCTGGCAGACCAAAGCAGTTACGGCGACTTTGCTGGTGGCTTAAAGGTTCACTACCTTCAGTTCGTGATTTATCTGTAAACCACACCACACCTGCTAACGATTGAGAGCTGCAATTTAAAAAGCCATCTGAACAGCTGTTTAACCAATTTTGCGTGACTTCAAGTGCCACTTGATTTTGATATCCGCCGCAGTAGCTATCGTTGTCCCAAACGGCTGATTCAACGTCACTACCTACAACGGTTTCAAAAAGAGAGGGTAAACTTGGCCGATTCGGTGTGCCGTTGAGCCACTGCGCATTATACGATGCCATCCAAGACACCTGCTGCTGTTTCACCGCATCACTACCATAGCCAAGTAACCAGCCCAAGCTTTGCTCAAAGGAATTCCCAGCAACCACCGCATCAGCAAGCGGCGTACCACCACTAGAAGGAGCCAGTGCAATTGTGCGCGTCACTTTATTAATAATATTAGGAAAACGGCCATCCCATGTTGGGTTAGACAAAATCCAACGCACAACATTGCCGCCGTTAGAAGGCGTGATCAGTGTTAACTCAGTAATATTTTTATTGTTGATAAATGTAGTGAGTTGATCAGCTAAGCAACCAACAGCGCCGTCAGCCCACATGTATTGCTCAAAATCACAATTAATAACCGTGTAGTTATTGGTATTAGGTAATCCCTGGCGCACAGTATCGACAAAACTGCCCGTCCAATAATCATTATATGCATCACTTTGCTCGCCAGTACCGTGTACAAAAGCGACTCCTTGCGCAGCAAAAGCGCCTTGACTCAAGCCCGCCGCCAGCGCTAAAGCCGGCATCAATCATTGTGGATGGCAAGCTGACTTTCACGTTACCGATAGCAAGAATGATCGGCTGTTGCTGTTCAGTGGGGTCAACGTGTTTAGTGACTTTTGCGCGAACAAAACTACCAGATGCAGCAGTAAGCTTACTTCGTGCCGCATAAAAGCTTGTTTTTGATAAGGCATGTTGCAGGCAAAACTCAGTAATAGTTAAATCACTGGCTTGTTGTTCTTCGATAATACTGCGCCACTGTTCAAGGCTACGCATTTTTCTCATGACTATCTCCTAATTGAAATTCAGAAATAGCTTAATCATTTTAACTAGTTACTGACAGGTGCACTTTGCTAGACGCTTACGGTTTTATAAATAATCTCTAGGGGAATATTCGTTGTATAACTTGCATCAAAAATATGATGGATAGCCGTTTTTATGTCTACTTTGTCGCCTTCTTGTATCTGTGTGTTCTCAAACCGATGGGTATGAGTAAATTGAGTGATACACACACTCTCATCTGTTAGCGCGGTCGTAATGGCTTCATAAAAAGAAAAGTGGGTAAATAGATAGTTGATGCAAGGCATATTATGAAAAATAACATTTTCAACCGTAAGCCCAAGTAATGAATCCTCTTTTTTTATAAGATCAAAGGTCACTATTTTATTTTCGAGTATAGTGCCTTTAAACGACCAACTGAGCAACGTTAGAATGATTGGAATGAGTCTGTCTTCACTACATAATTGATCATAAGGTAAGTGCTGCTCTCGGTAAGTTACTTTTTTACCTTGGAAGAATTCACTTACAAATTTTTCATAAGACATTACGGCATTCCATTTTTAATTAAGTACTGGTTATTTTCCTTATGCACTCCATTTTATAACGCAATGAAATAATTAATGAAAGCTTTTATCTAAAGTTGTCGAGAAAACCCCGTGATCAGAGCGAAGCGATGTCATTACCTTTAAAACAAAGAAAGCTAACATCTAGATGTTGGCTTTCTTTAAAGTATTAACTATTTAAACTTCGCAATAGCTTGGTTTTTTAATCTTGCCGATCATGCGCTTGATATTACCACAACCATAAGAATCACAAGCTTGAACGCCTACAACTGCACTTTCATCAAGCGTATATATTTTTTGAGGAAACTCTAAAGTTTCTTCATAAATCATAGAACCTTCTTGATCTTCTTTATAAAGCTTATAAGTAATACCTTCATGATTTGCGCCTAAGCCGCCCCATGTATATTTTACTGAATTACAAACATCAGTGTATTTATCCATAGAGGCTAACCAAGTTAACTGTTCAGCACTTTCATAACCTTCATAACGATGCTTTTTCGTATATTTTTCAATGTTTGGCAACGTTGACAATGATTTCATAACATCAAGCATATTAACAAGACCAGCACCACAACCTAAAGTTGAACATAAATAATTTTTATAATAATCATAACCATTAGATTTAAGAATTCCTTTAATTTTATAAGGCTTTTGCTTACCATAAGTAAGAATTAAGTTAGCAACACCACCTGCAATATTTGGTGATGACATAGATGTGCCTGAACCTACAAAATAAAGTGATTCATTCCCATATTTTGTTGTTGATAACATATCAACATTTGTACCTTCAGCTAAAACATCAACATGTTCACCATAATTAGAGTATTGTGATAAGTCACCTTGATTATCCGTTGCACCTACTGTAATAACATCATCACAAGACGCTGGTGCATACATTGCAGCATCGGTTTTGTCATTACCAGCAGAAACAACAACAACAACACCGTTATTCATTGCATTTGTGTAAATACCTTGTTCATAATCGTTACAACCAGCAATTGATTTACCACCTAATGATAAATTAATAATATCAACTGGTTCAGAAATGCTTGGAACATTAGGTACATCATAACCTGATAGCCAAGCTACAGCATTTAATGTTCCTGATGATCTACCAGAGCCTTTACAATTCAAGACTCTTGCATAAACAAGTTCTAAATCTTCTGAGTTAACAACGCCAGCAACACCTAAACCATTATTAGATTTTGCTCCAATTAAACCTGCAACACTTAATCCATGACCATCATGACAAAAAGAACCATCAACCAACTCAGTTTCATCTGTTGGATCATCATCCATTGTTTCAGGATTTAAATAGCTTGAATTTTCATCTACCAAAAAATCATAACCTTCATTTAAAGGATCAATATCCTCATGTGCTGCATAACCTGAATCAACAACGCCAACACGAATTTTTCTGCCTAAATTATTAACAGTCATTTCACGCATACCTTTATAATCTTGGCCTGACAAGTTATATTCTTTATTCTTTAAAAAATGCACTTGTTTTGGATATAAAGGATCATTGAATTGTTTTTTTACAATATGGTCAACATAAACATATTGAAAATCACCTGTTTTCATTAGTTGTTTTGCCAATGTCTCAGCATCTACATCAGAACCTTCTACAGTAACAACATCACTATTTAAAGCCAATGAATTAAGATGTGAAAATTTTAAGTTGTTTTTATTACTTAAAACTTCTAGTTTTTCAAAGCCTTGAGAGTAATTTCCTGAATTACTTAAATTATAACGCTCTTTCAAATTTGAAACACTGGTGTTTTTAATTTCTGCTTCTTTTTTCAGCATTAATTCTTTTTGTGGATTTAAAAGAAAAGCATTATGAATTGACTGATCTTTAAACTTTACAATCAATCTTACTGGCTCTTTTTCCATAACATCAAATTTATATGTATTTTCATCTAATGATGCAATGGCGTGTGTTGATAATGTCAACGCTATTAAAGTCATTGTTATTTTTAATGTTTTCATTGAGTTTATTATCCTAAAATAATTATCAAGAATAGGCCGTATTAGTCATTACCTACTATGTTTTAATATATTTACTTGTTTTTATTATAATTGTAGTCATAAACATTAAAAGCTTGTTTAGCTGACTTTTCAACAATAGCTTTTAAAAATTCATACTCTTCTGAAAAAACAAACTCACCATCAATAAATTCACCATATTTTTGATTTCCATTAAATCTACTATAAAGATTGTTTTCTGTATCATATAAATATAAAGAATCTTCAAATTCAAATTTTGGCAAAGTATTACTTGGTAATGTCGATAATGAATTAACATAATCATAAGCTTTTAAAGTATATGTTCTAGCAGCAGATTCTATATAGCTTTCTATAGATTCTACATAACTATCAATATAAACAATACAATTATCAGGATCTGAATAATTTTTCTCACCAAACAATGCACATCTGCTCATATAATCAGCAATATCAATTGCTGAAAAATAATAACCACTATCATCTGTTTTAGAGCCAATAATAACTTTTTCAACAAAATAATTAGGTAGTAAATTTTCATTTTCTAAAAGTTCAGCATAAAATTCTGCTAGATATTGATATTCTCTTAGTGATGCAATTTTTTTATAAAAATGTTCTGATAAATCTAAGATGTCTTTTCTTTCTTCATCAATAACGTGAGATACCATAAAGTTTAAATTAAATGAAGATCTATAACCAATATCATTATAAAAAATAAGAATGCCATATTGATCACCAACAACAGCTGAATTTGGATTAATAGTAATTGTGTTATTTTCTACATCAATTTTATGTGTTATATCAGCATTATTCTGGTATACATAAACTGTTTCAGGTATCAATTTAACATTTTCAGGAAAGTCATCAAGAATATTTAGATCAAAAGTAGTGATTTTACCTTCTTCTACAATACCAAAATTATTATATGTCTGACTTTCATTAAATGAAATTTTAGCTACCTTATTATTAATATCTAATACTCTTACATTAAATGTTTCTTCTGAGAACTGCCTGCCGCTTGAAACGCGTAAAGTAATATTAAAATCAAGTCTGCTTTTAGTGTAGTCAAAATACTTAACTGAAATTTTAAGTAAATCACCTTCTTTTTCAACAGTTTCTAAATAATCTTTATCAAGCTCATTGTTAGCACTATAAGATTCTAAAGACCATGTTAATTTATCTTCTTCGTCAGTTGAAAACAACTCAATATTTAAGTATTCATCAACTCCGCTATATATAATTACGCGATCATCTTCATCTTTCTCTTTTTCAATATTGATACTTAAATCAACATCTGTAATATCAGGGTTATTTAAAACGGTCACATTGATTGTTTCTGATTCATGTCGGTTACTAGAATCTTCCAGTTCTACCAAAACACTTACTTCAATATCTTCTGTAACATCAAAAGCGTTTAATATAATTTTGTTATTTTCATATTTTGCTAATAATATTTCTGTATTTGATGATGTAACTTTAGGTGTAAGGCCCTCAGTTAATGTTACATCCAATTCCACACTTTGATACTCATTCAATGAGACTGTTTTAGAAACGTCTAAAACAAGTACATCAACAATTTTTACTGAGATAGTTTTTGTAGTCGATAATTTTCCATCAGTCGCCACGAATTCTAAAATAGCAATTTCTTCTTTAGGAACGTTGTTCGCGTTTAAAACCAATTGTGAATCACTAATACGTGCGGATAAATATTCACTTGTGGATGAGACGGAAACGGATACGGTATCACCGTCTTTATCTTCTGTAGAAAATGATAAGTTTTTTGTAGTAAGTTCATCCAACTCTGTCGTGTCTACGATTGTCAATGTGGGGGCGCTATTATTGCCATCAGAACCCCCGCCACCACACGCTGTAAGTGTTAAGGTTAATGCTAACACTAATGCACTTTTTAATTTTTTCATTATTTTCTTTCCTTGTTTTTCTGCGATTTATATGTGCCCAGGCATTTTTAATACAGTGAATCGCCCCGAGTTCATCGGAGACCAGTTTGTTTAAGTCAGGCCACTTTACCTGACTCGTTTAAATTATCATAGTAGTCTGTTTCATATTGAGCTGGTGAAATATACCCAATTGAAGATAATAAGCGTTGATTATTAAACCAATTGACCCACTCTAACGTTGCGTATTCAACAGCATCAACATTCTTCCACGGGCCATTTCTGCGAATAATCTCTGTTTTAAATAATCCATTTATTGTTTCAGCCAATGCATTGTCATAAGAGTCACCCACACTGCCCTAAAGTATCCCCAAAATTAGCCTTTATATATCAATGAACTAATAGTGTTAAAAAATATGGGTAGTGAGGGAACATTCATGGTGTTTTGTGATCTTATGAATCGCTTAAAAACAACAGAACTAAACACCATGAATGCGTCTACTATTTTGCACAATATGCTCCGCGCTGTCACCCCTAACTCTATTCATAAAGCCAGATTTAATACTTTAGTCGCTGCCGTTAAATCTCTATTGCACTGTCAGCAATGTACCTTGACTTCTATCGGCCGCAACTTGAATTCAAAAACAACTGAAAAACATGATATTAAACGTATTGATCGACTACTCAGTAACCACGAGCTTTTGCGTGAGTCGACATCGGTTTATGTTCGCTTAAGCCGTTTTGTGGTCACTGAAAAGCATCCCGTCATTTTGGTTGATTGGAGTCATGCAGATACACAAACCAAATACTGTATTCTGCGTGCCAGCATTGCCAGTGAAGGTCGTTCTTTGACCCTGTATCAGGAAAGTGCATTCAGTTTTCAGTATCATTGCCCAAAAGTTCAAAAACGGTTCTTAAAGATGCTCAAACTGATTTTGCCGGGTGACTGCCGGCCCGTAATTGTGACGGATGCGGGCTTTAAAGTTCCTTGGCTCAAAGCCGTGCGAAACAATGGCTGGCATTATATTAGCCGTGTTCGAGGTACGGCACATTTGAAAACGCAGGGCAGCGATGAGTTTGTTCCATGCCAGTCACTATTCAAGAGCAATCAACGTAAGAGCCAGTATCTTGGCGCGACCGAGTTGACCAAAAGTGCAAAATATCAAACTCATGCAGTGCTGGTTGGCAAGGGACATAAGTTATTAAAAAGAGATAAAAAACGTGGTTATAAGGAGCCTTGGCTACTCGTTTCTTCTCTTCCAAAGAGGCACCACTTTCTCGAAAAAGTACTCAAATTATATGGTATGAGAATGCAGATAGAAGCAGGATTTCGAGATCAAAAAAGTGTTAGGTTCGGCTTAGGCTCAGATCTGCACAGGACAAACAAACTCTATCGATTAGACATACTGTTGCTGCTTGCCACACTGGCTCATTGGTTCTCAATGATGCTGGGGGCAGTGATAGACAAAGCAGGAAAGACAGGCGCTTTTCAAGCTAATTCAACCAAAAAAAGACGAGTAGTGTCATGGGCATTTGTTGGGCTGCGATACTTCAAAAAACAGTCCATTAAACTGCGACGGCGAGATTATTTGGCAGGACTAGCCTATTTCGTACAGGTGGTAGTGCAACTCGATTGGAAAAATATGGATGTGAGTGATGTAATTGAAACTTAATGATTATTTCTGGGGATCCCTTAGGATGCTGACAGGAACCCAGCGTCAGGGATGAATTGCTTGCAGCAGAATCAATTTGAAAACCGATCGCCCCTTGGTTGCCGCCAGCAAGCTAAACCTTGAATAAGGTTTCTAATGTAGGTCGCGGATTTATCCCGATACAAGTTAGCAGTAAAAACCATCAGCCAAGGTGATACAACTTTTTGGGCTAAAGCCCAACCTACAAATCACACGCGCCAGCAAGCTCAGCGCCTACGGTGGTTAACTCTGTCACTTGTGTTAAACCATTCGTGGCTAAAGTTATCTACTACACAAAGCCCTGGAGACGGTAATAAAAGCCTAGTCCTCCATATCTCGAAACTGACATACAGGATCTTCTATGATCTTATTACTTAGTGTAATCTGGCAATCTAAGTAATAACTAAATAAGTCCAGAGTCACAGTAAGGCCATGCTCTGTAAAAACTGGCAATAAGTAATCTACCCCAGCAACATCTGTTCTCACATCGGTTATGTTACCTTGTTGATCAGTAAAACTGCAAAGCTGCTTTAATTCTCCAAGATCATTCAACTTTATGGTAATGCAGGGTTCTATCTCAGTGTTATAACGCAAATAAGTCACTGGCTCACTGCCGATAGTCCCTTGAACTTCCTCAATAGGCTGTATGCTTTTTGTAGTCTCTTGCAATGGTTGTTGAGAACAAGCAGAGCAACTAAACATAGCTAATACCGTTATAATTGCTTTGTAATTAATCAATAACTTCATGGGGAAACTCCCGCTTTTGGCTTGTTTACAGGTATGGTATTTGCGTATTTGCTTCTTAATGCAAATCTCTGGTAAGGTACGGAACTCCATTTAGAACGGTCACTAAATAAAACTTTCAATGCTTGGACGTTTCCTTGTGCTAGAGGCCTTTGCAAGAATTTTCGCGTTGACCCTGAGTAATCACCTCTATAAGTTAGATCGATAAAAAGCTCTAACAACGAGCTAGGTAATACGCTCCAATCAACAGCTCCATAGGCTGCAACAGTGTCTGCTTTTTTACATATACGGAGAACTACTTGCTCTTTCTCTGCATATGCAACCCGAAATAGAGCAAGCTGGACTTGAGGATTAATTTCAAAGTCGAGAAGATCATTCTGTATCATGAAACTTTCTGCTGCTCTTCCTTTCAGCCTTGCTCCAGCAGCTAAACGGTTAGCATCAACCAAATTCAGTCCAGCTTTTACAAGTTGCGCAGATATAAAGCTAGATGATTTATCTCGCATGTCATACCCTCGCCCAAGCGTTAAACCTGAGCTAGAACTTGGAACATGTAATACTCTACTATGATAAATTCCACCTTCTTGTCCTTCAGCTTCCCATGTCAATAGGCCCTTTGAAGGAGCAGTTATTGATTTTTTTATGAAACCTAGCGTCAAATGCTCTACGAGCTTCTTAAATGTCCCCCCACCTGAAGACACTAGTCGATCAGGCTTTCCCATGCGGACAACTTGCCTCTGGAAAACTTCAATTAATGATAATGTAGCAGGATCAACCTTACTACTCATTGAAAGTACGCCTATATTTGCTTTTCGGGCATATGAATTTAGCAATGCTTTGACTAAATAGACATCGTTAGAAGAGTTATACCCTTTTTCTCCAACAGAACTACTGAGGGATAAGTTAATCATAATAATCCTTTATAAATATCAGTTGCATATTAATTTTAATCGTAGATAAGCCATTAATATACTTGAGCTTTTATGTGAAAGTACAAATTTTAAACTAAAACCTTAAGACTTGAAAAATAAAGATTCACATCATTCCATTTCATTGTACCCATATTAACTTTTTCATTTAATCTTAGTCAATTGCATTTTTCAAATGTATACCTAGAACTCTCACAGCTAAAAAATACAGAGGGTCAAAAAAATACAGAGGGTCAGGTCTTGCATCTTGCCAAGACCAAACACCAATCTCACGTTTAACACCTTCCCCCGTCATCACGCCCTGAAAATAAGCAATTGATGAGTAATGCATTTCATGGATGAAATGAAAGCCATGCTTGCACATGGATGTGCTTTCATGGCGTTTACGTTCACATCAATTAATTATTTGAAGGATTACGCGTGATGCTCGGGTGGCGCTGGGAGAGTCCAGAGAGGGGTCAGCGGCAGCCCCTCTTTGGCTGCTGTCGCCAGCGCGATAAAACCTTGAACAAGGTTTCTAATGTAGGTCGCGGATTTATCCCGACAAGAGTTAGCAGTAAAAACCATCAGCCAAGGTGATACAACTTTTTGGGCTAAAGCCCTAAGGGATCCCCAGAAATAATCATTAAGTTTCAATTACATCACTCACATCCATATTTTTCCAATCGAGTTTCACTACCACCTGTACGAAATAGGCTAGCCCTGCCAAATAATCTCGCCGTCGCAGTTTTATGGACTGTTTTTTGAAGTATCGCAGCCCAACAAATGCCCATGACACTACTCGTCTTTTTTTGGTTGAATTAGCTTGAAAAGCGCCTGTCTTTCCTGTTTTGTCTATCACTGCACCCAGCATCATTGAGAACCAATGAACCAGAGTTGCGAGCAGTAAAAGTATGTCTAATCGATTGAGTTTGTTCGTTCTGTGCAGATCTGAGCCTAAGCCGAATCTAACACTTTTTTGATCTCGAAACCCTGCCTCTATCTGCATTCTCATACCATATAGCTTGAGCACTTTTTCGAGAAAATGGTGCCTTTTTGGAAGTGAAGAAACGAGTAGCCAAGGCTCTTTATAACCGCGTTCTTTATCTCTTTTTAATAACTTATGTCCCTTGCCAACCAACACTGCATGCGTTTGATATTTTGCACTTTTGGTCAGCTCGGTCGCGCCAAGATACCGGCTCTTACGTTGATTGTTCTTGAATAGTGACTGGCATGGAATAAACTCATCGCTGTCCTGCGTTTTCAAGTGTGCCGTACCTCGAACCCGGCTGATATAATGCCAGCTATTGTTCCGCACGGCTTTGAGCCAGGGAACTTTAAAGCCCGCATCCGTCACAATGACGGGGCGGCAATCACTCGGCAAGATCAGTTTGAGCATCTTTAAGAACCGTTTTTGTACTTTTGGGCAATGATATTGAAAGCTGAATGCACTTTCCTGGTATAAGGTCAAAGAGCGACCTTCACTGACAATGCTAGCACGCAGAATACAGTATTTGGTTTGTGTATCTGCATGACTCCAATCAACCAATATGACGGGATGCTTTTCAGTGACCACAAAACGGCTTAAGCGAACATAAACCGATGTCGATTCACGCAAAAGCTCGTGGTTATTGAGTAGTCGATCAATACGCTTAATATCATGTTTTTCAGTTGTTTTTGAATCCAAATTGCGACCAATAGATGTCAAGGTGCATTGCTGACAGTGCAAAAGAGATTTAACGGCAGCGACTAGAGTATTAAATCTGGCTTTATGAATAGAGTTAGGGGTGACAGCGCGGAGCATATTGTGCAAAATAGTAGACGCATTCATGGTGTTTAGTTCTGTTGTTTTTAAGCGATTCATAAGATCACAAAACACCATGAATGTTCCCTCACTACCCATATTTTTTAACACTATTAGTTCATTGATATATAAAGGCTAATTTTGGGGATACTTTAGGCTAAAGCCCAACCTACAAACCACACGCGCCAGCAAGCTCAGCGCCTACGGTGGTTAACTTACCACTGGTGTTAAATCATTCGTGGCTGAAGCCATCTCCTACAAACAATACATATTTACGTGCTTGGGAGATGGTAATGATGTTGGAGAATCGTTGGGTTTGGTTTCACTCAACCCAGCCTACGTTCAAATAATTTACGGTTAATCACCACGCACAAAAAAGCCGCTGCATTGCTGCAACGGCTTTAATAATTTTATCAATTCCCAATCTTTAATTAGAAATTGATAAAATTATTAATCGCGATATGTATCTACCGCTGAGCATGAACAAACTAAGCCGCGTTCGCCGCCTACGTTACAAGTACTTATTATTGTTACTTTCATTTATTTATGTACTAAAGTTTAGAGCTGACTTTTTAGGTATTCCATTTGCTTTTTCTGACGCCTTTTGAGCCTTTTAATTACATTAACACTCACCTTTAAATGCTTACTTTTAAAAAAGAGCATCAACACAGAGTTAAGCACGATAAATACGACAGAAAGCCCTACACCATTAAATGAAAGCTCACCTTCACGTTTAAAGATAAAACCTAAAACATAAATTAGGGACACAAATATAGCGCATCCGGCCACTAAATTATAAACTTTAATCACCCAATACCTACCTGCTGATATAAGCGCGCCAAGAGCAATAAATATACATATGCCAATAAAAAAAACGATAACTCTAGGCCCTAATTCATTCACAGTATTGTATGGCCAAAGCATGATTAATATTGTAAATGCTAATGATGAATAGCTGATAACACTTGATACAACCGCTACAGCACAAGCTAAACTGTACTTCAGTTTCGGAATTGAATCACTTACAGATAAATCTTCAACCTTCACTATCTAGGCTCTCAAAAACGCCAATAGCTATACCTTTGATTTCTCCATTATATGCGCTTCCAGTAAATGCTAAAGCAGCAGCAACAGAATCACGTAAACGTGTTCGTAACTCATTATTTATTTGTATATTTTTAAACCTCTTAGGAAAACTATTATTTCTAACCATTTGCTTTAACATTTTATTAGAAATACCAGGTACTTTTAAACGAATTATTTCACGAGTAATTCGGGCTCTCTCTTGTCGACTTTTATTTGATAACAACTGCTTGAAACTTATACCATTTGCGCGTGCTAATTTTAAAGTTCGAACTGCAATAGCACTTGCAGCTGTTGCTCCAGCTAAAGATATATAATCCAAAGCTTGGGTTGTATTAACGTACCATTCTTCAGAATCTAGCCAATCATTAAGTTCTGGAGCAAACTTTTCTGCGCCACTCCTCATTAGGCCATTACCGCATTGTAATGTCGTTGCAGATGCCGCACTGAAAGAAATAACAGAAATAGCAGCACTAGTTCCAAATGAGATGGGGGTAGCTACGCCAGACGCAACAAAAGCAACCCAAGAAATTACAGCGCCAGCACATGCAAGCAAGGTACCTGAAACCTCGGATACAAATCTACTTTCTCTTGGATTTACAGAGCTATGCTTAAGCTCATTAGTAAACTCTTTTGCAGAACTACGTTTTGGAGGTTCTCTTAATATAATTTTAACGGGCGTCAAACGACATATAGGCTGAAATTCTCGTATAGTAACAACAGTGAAATTTTCATCTATATACACAATACCAGCCCCAGATAACTGAATATCCTTGTCTATAGCTTTGAATAAACTATCTTTGTCCAAGTATAAATCAAGTTTATTTTTTAACTGTTTTTGCTTAAAAGTATCTCTATTTAAAATATTCATATTTAATCCCTCCATGAAAGAATATTCAAGTAAAAATAGTTTACCTAAAAAAAAAACTTAGTCAACAAATCAGAAACTACATTTAATATATCCCTATCAAAAGAGTAATTAACGCTCCCCTCTAGCGGGAATTAGTTCCACCTATTAGTTATAAATACATATCTGTCTATACAGTGGGTGGGTTTATTCTATGCTTACCACCACGCACAAAAAAGCCGCTACATTGCTGCAACGGCTTTTTAAATTTTATAATTCCCAATCGTTAATTGGAAATTTTCAAAATTAATCACGTGATCAGAGTTATTTAAGTTTGGGAAAATGTAACCTCAAAATGCTCATTTTACTTTACCCAATTTTAAATTATAGATTGGGAATCTATTTGTTAAAAGTGAAGTCCCTATTGTTAGTCATAATTAAAATTTGGGAATATTTAAGCTTTATCATAAACCCTTTGCCTATGCTTTTCATTTTCGCCTGACACAAGCCTCTGAAAATCTTCAAAGGCTTTGTAGTAACTAAAACACCACACTATTCCGGCCATTTTGCTTGGCTTTGTATAAGTTCAAATCAACACGCTTTGCTGCCTGCTCAGCATTCTCATGTGGTGTTATTTCAATAACACCAATGCTTACAGTCGAATTAATGCCTAAGGAAGTATGTTGTTTTTCTGCTATTGAATGCCTGATACGCCCTGCTATCTCTTTTGCATTTTCAAGGGTTTGGTTTTCAAGGACTATCAAAAACTCTTCACCACCAACTCGTCCCACCATATCTGAACAGCGAACTGTACTCACGATCGAATTTACGATAGAAATGATTAGCTCGTCACCAATATCATGGCCGTATTGATCGTTTACAGCTTTAAAGTGGTCAATATCAATGGAAATCAATGAACTTACTCGCTTATTGTGTAAATTCTTTTGCATGACACTTCGTTTCAAATTAATGATAGCCCTGCGATTAGCAATGCCTGTAAGTTCGTCTTTTAAAGCGAGTACTTCAAAGTGCTTTTTTTGACGGGCTTGCTTAAAGCTGTAAATGGCAAATAGGATTAAACATACGCTGGCAATAATGAGTGTTAAGCGCTGCCAAAAAGCCTTACCTTCAGCTACGGTTAGTAACTCTTTTTGCAGAGCTGATGCTTGTTCAAGCCGAGTTATTTCTCGTTTTTGTTGTTCTAGGTCAAAGTTTAGTCTTGCTGATATAAGCGCATTATTAGCAATGTCTTTTTGCTTTTGTTTTATTATCGTTATCAATTGTTGTTGAGCATCGATGTGTAACGAGGAATCATTTGTGACTTCAGCTAGTAATGAGGCAAAGTTAAAGTATCTTTCTTTAAAACTGACTGACCATGAATTTTGCTCAGTTTGTAACTTGTTAAATAAAGTGAGGGCTGCGTTTAGGTTATTACTTTTTAAGTGCCACTGGGCTTGTGTCATGGTTAGCAATACTGTGATCCAGCTACTATCTATTTTTAGTTTATCAACAGCTGTTAAATATGATTTTGCAGCATTGAGTTGATTTTGTTCGGTGTACAGCTCAGCTAACTTTATCAATACGTAAGCATAACCGTCATCGCTTTCGTAAGACCTTACATCGTTCTTAATTGACTGATACAACTCTATAGCTTTAGGGCGATTTCCGCTTTTTTCATAGGCAAAAGCGAGTTGATCGATTACTTTATAATGTTCTTGTTCATTAAATTGTGTTAATTCAGTTGCGGCGCGTTGCAGTTGTTCAATTGCAAGATCAAAGTTAAAAAGGGCTATATGAATATCTGCTATTTCTTTTAGTGCAAGGGCTTGTTCGTAGCTATTTCCAGATTTTTCAAATAGCTGATAGGCTTTTTGCGCTGCATGGAATGCATCCTCATATCTTCCTTGAGCTAAGTAAATGCGATTTAATATAATGTTAGCTGTAGCAATGACGTTTAGCTCTTTTGGGCTTTTAGCGTGTTCAGAGTTTTTGGTTATAGGCTTTAAAAGAGTTGTCGCTGCTTGGTAATGGCCTTGAATGTATTCTTGGGCGGCTTTACATGCTATGAACTCGTGTTTTAGAACTTGAACGCTCGACTTTTGAATGATCGAGCTCGCTTGTTTTAAAAAGTGTTTATAGGTGATAAGTCCGTTCGGTGTAGCTACATCAGAGAACCAACACTTAAATGTCATTACTCGGGCATCATCAAGCACATTTTTATATGGTATTCCTTGTTCTAATTTTTCTAAAATAGCCCTCGATTCAGCTCTAGTTGTATAACCATAAAGAACCTTATCTATTTCACTTTTTACTTCACTGGCTGCTAAATTGGCAGAAAAAAGAACAAAACATAAAACCCTTAACATTTAAACCGTTACTCCATCAGGAACTACTATTCCGTAATTTAAATTTAGTTATTATTCTTCAATTGAGATTAACACAAAAGTTGTTTCAACATAACAACTACAGCTGAAAACAAAAAAGGTGAGCTAATTCGCTCACCTTTTCAAGAGTTATAGTTTGGGAAAAGAATTCCCAATCTTTAATAACTTTCCCAATCTATAATTATCATTCCCAAACTATAACAACTTTGATCATTTTCAAAATTAATCACGATAAGTCTCTACCGCTGGGCATGAACACACTAGATTACGGTCGCCGTATACGTCATCGATACGCGTTACTGTAGGCCAGAATTTGTTTTTTGCAACAGCTGGTACTGGGAACGCAGCGTAGAAGCGGTCGTATGCACGATCCCACTCATTACCAAGTACGTCGCCTTGTGTGTGCGGTGCAAACACAAGCGGGTTGTTTTCGATAGACCATTCGCCGGAGATCACTTTGTCGATTTCGCCTTTAATTGACACCATCGCTTCGATGAAACGGTCGATCTCAACTTTAGACTCAGACTCAGTTGGCTCAATCATCAACGTGCCAGCCACTGGGAACGACATAGTTGGTGAATGGAAGCCGTAATCTTGTAAGCGCTTAGCTACGTCCATTTCAGTGATGCCTGAAAGCTCTTTAAGTGGGCGTAAGTCAACAATACATTCGTGAGCAACACGGTTGTTGCGGCCACGGTATAAAATTGGGTAGTGCTGGCTTAACTCGTGAGTTAAGTAGTTAGCATTCACAATCGCCATTTCAGTGGCTTGTTTAAGGCCTTCGCTACCCATCATGGTGATGTAAGCCCATGAGATAGGTAAAATAGCTGCTGAGCCGTATGGCGCTGCTGATACCGCACCATTACCTTCGTTAGTACCTGGCACGTTAATTACGCTGTGGTTAGGCATAAATGGCGCAAGGTGTGATTTAACTCCGATTGGGCCAACACCTGGGCCACCGCCACCGTGTGGGATACAGAAGGTTTTGTGTAAGTTAAGGTGCGATACGTCAGAACCGATAGAGCCTGGGCTGGTAACACCTACTTGGGCATTCATGTTCGCGCCGTCCATGTAAACTTGGCCGCCGTGTTGATGAATAATGTCACAAATTTCACGAATTGTTTCTTCGTATACACCGTGCGTAGACGGGTATGTGATCATGATGCACGATAGATTTTCTGACACTTCTTCTGCTTTCGCTTTAAGGTCAGCCATATCAACGTTACCGTTTTTATCGCAATCAACAACCACAATTTTCATGCTGGCCATTTGTGCCGATGCTGGGTTAGTACCGTGTGCAGAACTTGGGATTAAACATACGTTACGGTGCGCGTCCCCTCGTGACTCGTGGTATTTACGAATTGCGATAAGGCCTGCGTATTCACCTTGTGCACCTGAATTTGGTTGCAATGAAACCGCATCGTAACCGGTAATGTTAACTAGCCAATCGTGTAGCTCGTTAATCATTATTTGGTAACCTTCTGCTTGGTCTAGCGGGCAGAATGGGTGAAGGTTTGCAAATTCAGGCCACGTGATTGGGATCATCTCAGCAGTCGCGTTTAGTTTCATAGTACATGAACCTAACGAGATCATAGAATGATTAAGCGCTAAATCTTTGTTTTCAAGACGCTTGATATAACGCAGCATTTCAGTTTCGCTGTGGTACGAATTGAAGTTAGGGTGTGTTAACACTTCGTCATCACGCTCTAAGCTTGCTGGGATTGAATCACTGCCGTTTGCTTCGATATCTGCGGCAAGTGCGTCAACGCTTAAGCCATGGCCTTCGCCTAGGATGATGTCGAAAAGCTCAGCTACGTCTGCGCGCGTTGTAGTCTCAGATACTGAGATTGAGTACTCGCCTGCATGGTTAGTTGCAAAGTTAACGCCGTTTGCAATTGCACGTGCGACTACGTCGTCTTTGTTATCACTAACAACCGTTAATGTATCAAACCATGTATTGTGCTTAAGGTTCACGCCTTTCGCTTGTAGGCCTGCGGCTAAAATATCAGCAAAGCGATGAATGCGCTGTGCGATTGTTTTTAAGCCTTGTGGGCCGTGGTACACCGCGTAAAACGCTGCCATATTGGCAAGTAATACTTGCGCTGTACAAATATTTGAGTTGGCTTTGTCGCGGCGAATGTGTTGCTCACGCGTTTGCATTGCCATACGCAGTGCGTCGTTACCTAAACGGTCTTTTGATACACCGATGATACGACCTGGCAATGAACGTTTGTATGCATCACGTGTTGCGAAAAATGCAGCGTGAGGACCGCCGTAACCCATAGGTACACCAAAACGCTGTGCTGAACCAAGTACTACGTCTGCGCCAAGTTTACCTGGTGCTTTTAATAGTAATAAGCTCATGATGTCGGCTGCAACACAGGCAATCGCTTTTTTGCTTTGTACGCCAGCGATTAAGTCTGTAATATCAACTACTTCACCTGATGTTGACGGGTATTGGAATAGCGCGCCAAAAATCTCGTGATTTACAGCATCAGCAGCAGGCCCTACCACAACTTCAAAACCAAACTGATCGGCACGCGTTGCTACTACGTCGATAGTTTGTGTGTGTACGTCGTCTGCGATAAAGAAGATATTGGCTTTTTTAGCTTTAGATACACGCTTTGCAAGACCCATTGCCTCGGCTGCAGCGGTAGATTCATCAAGTAATGATGCACTTGCTAAATCAAGACCAGTTAGGTCTAAGGTCATAGTTTGGAAGTTAAGTAATGACTCTAAACGTCCTTGCGCAATCTCTGGTTGGTATGGAGTGTACGCTGTGTACCAGCCTGGGTTCTCAAGTACGTT
Organism: Pseudoalteromonas sp. KG3; assembly: GCF_030436385.1. Classification (NCBI taxonomy): domain Bacteria; kingdom Pseudomonadati; phylum Pseudomonadota; class Gammaproteobacteria; order Alteromonadales; family Pseudoalteromonadaceae; genus Pseudoalteromonas; species Pseudoalteromonas sp. KG3. Next base: position 3,505,817 of record NZ_CP098523.1, on the reverse strand, counting down.
ACGTAAAATTACGTGTGGTACGTGAGTTGGGTGGTAGCCTTGGCCAATATAAGATTTGAACACTTTATTTTTGCTTGCTACTGATTTTAAGTAGCTTAGTGTTTCAACTTCAGTGCGGCTTTCGCCTACTGTTAGGCCTTGCTCTAAGCGGATGCTTGCAGGTACAGTTTGACCGATCAGCTCTTCAACACTCGATACTCCAAGAGCACTTAGCATATCGCTTACTTGTGCCGGGCTTGGCCCAATATGGCGGCGAATAAAATCTTGCGTTTGCTCTAATTGTTCAAGAGATTTGGCGTTTGACATTTGTCCAGATTCCTATGATCCAAAAAATAAATGGTTATTACTAATGGGTGACCAGCAATAACTTAAAAGCTTTTTGATTTAATAACTTACAACGTATGGAAAAGTAAGTAGTAAAATCATAAAAGCCCCAAGTTTGTGGGGCTTTTAATATCGAGTAAAACTAATGATTAGTCTTCGTCGATCGTATGTGCATAACCTTCAGCGTCAAGCAAGTTTTCAAGCTCAGACTCGTCAGATGCTTTAATGCGGAATAACCAACCGTCGCCGTAAGCGTCGTTGTTTACTGTTTCTGGTGCATCTTCAAGGTCTTCGTTAATTGCAACGATTTCACCGCTGATTGGCGCGTAGATATCTGATGCTGCTTTTACTGACTCAGCAACTGCACAATCTTCGCCAGCGTCTACTTCGTCGCCAACTTCTGGTAATTCAACAAATACCATGTCACCAAGCAGCTCTTGTGCGTGCTCAGAAATACCTACAGTGAAAGTACCATCACCTTCGTCGCGAACCCACTCGTGTGAAGAGGCATACTTTAACTCGCTAGGGATATTGCTCATTTTATTCATCCTTTGGTTTATATTGGGTGATAACACCAAATTTATAATTAATACTTTAAAGTACTGACTTACCGTTACGTACAAAGCTTGGTTTAACTACTTTTACGTTAACTAATTTTTTACGCATTTCTACTTGGGCTGTCTCGCCTGTTGAACGTGGTACACGCGCAAGGGCAACACTAAAACCAAGTGTAGGTGAGAAAGTACCTGAGGTAATAACCCCTTCACCACCTTCAACGATTACTTTTGAACCACTACGCAATACGCCTTTTTCTTCAAGCACTAAACCAACGAGTTTATCAGTGCTTTTATCAGCGCGTTGCTGCATTAATACGTCACGACCAATAAAGTCACGATCTTCAGGTTCCCATGCAATGGTCCACGCCATGTTAGCAGCAAGTGGTGAAACGCTTTCGTCCATATCTAGGCCGTAAAGGTTCATACCTGCTTCTAAACGAAGTGTATCACGTGCACCTAAACCTGCAGGCTTTACACCTGCATCTAGCAGTTGTTGCCATAGATCAGCCGCTTGCTCATTCGGTACTACAATTTCGTAACCGTCTTCGCCAGTATAGCCCGTTGTTGCAATAAATAAATCACCCGCTTGCACACCAAAAAATGGCTTCATACCTTCAACAGCAGCTTGTTGTTCAGCTGTTAAGATAGTCGCGGTTTTAGCTTTAGCATTAGGGCCTTGCACTGCAATCATGGCAAACTCTGGGCGCTCAGTCACTTCAACGGCAAAATCAGCTGAAACTTTAGCCATGTGCGCTAAATCTTTTTCACGCGTTGCAGAGTTAACTACTAAACGGTAATCAGTGTTTGAGAAGAAGTAAATAATAAGGTCGTCAATTACGCCGCCTTGCTCATTAAGCATGCCAGTATAAAGCGCTTTACCTGGGACAGTTAATTTAGCAACATCGTTAGCCACTAATTTACGTAAGAATGCTTGTGCTTGCTCGCCTTTGACATCAACAATCGTCATGTGTGAAACGTCAAACATGCCGGCATCGGTACGCACAGCGTTGTGCTCTTCGATTTGCGAACCATAGTTAATTGGCATTTCCCAGCCATGAAAATCAACCATTTTAGCCTTTGATTCTAGGTGCTTTGCATGTAAAACTGTTTTAGAAGTCATAATATTCCTTCACTTTATAATTAACCCAATTTTGGGCGTGGCCTCAATTTAATGAGGGGGAATAACATGGGCGGCGATTATACATAAGTTGTACTGCACTGACACCCAAATTGCGATTTGTTGTTTTAAATAAACGACAAAAAAACTGGCAAGTGTTCATTACACCAGCCAGCTTATAAAATCTGTTAAGCAACCTCAGCAAGTGACATAGCAAAGCCACGTTGCTTTAGATAAGTTTGCCATTTTTCCAGCTCAGGGAGTTTAGCCACCAGCTGAAAATACTGCGTAGATTGTTTATCTATAGCTGTAATGAATACTTCACCACTTTGTGCCCCATAACAACTCGTTGCATCAGATAAACGCAACCCTGGAGTGAGTTTAAATGCGTCAACTAAGGCATCAAAGGCCTGCTCACCGGATAAAGTTAGCGTCGCTAAATCTGTGCGCATTACAAACTCAATGTCATAACGCAGTTGTTGCTCGCTGATCAGCGCTTGTAACTGTGCTGCGCCATCGCTATGTAACACAAATCTAAACGCCGTTGCGCTAAAGTAATAAAGTGCATAGCTATATGTGCTATTTAAGTCACCGTCTAAGGTGCCTTTTAAACCTAAACCACTGGCAGTTAATTTATTTAAATCTAACCCTAAAATAGTGGTTAAAAATGGGATTGCTTCAGTGCCACTAAAATCGATTGCTACGCTATTATTATCGGCCTGCAAAGTATTGCTTTGCGGCGCGTCTATTTGACTGTGACGAGCAAACATTATTGGAGTAAAAGTCATCATTGACACCTATCAATCTTTAGTGGCAAAAGTATATTGTGCAAGGGGTATAACAACAAATTGTAATTTTTTATCAATTGATAAATAATACTTATGTGTTTAACTCTATAAATTGAATTTTTTTATATGAAGAATATTTCGACAGATGGCTTACGCACCCTAATAACCGTAGTAGAAGTCGGTGGTTTTGCCAAAGCAGGTGAACTATTAGGTTTATCGCAACCAGCGGTAAGCTTACAAATAAAGCGCCTAGAAGACGTGCTTGGCCACAAGCTCTTTAAAAAGCAGGGCCAACGCCAAGTGCTTAATCAATATGGCGAGCTGTTATTACCAATGGCAAAACAAATGCTGCTGCAAAACGATAGTATTTTACAACTGTTTACCAAAGAGAATGTGACCGGTAAAGTCCGCTTAGGGATCCCCAGCGAATTTGCCGCGCGGATCCTGCCCTCAATTATTGGTGATTTTGTAGCGCTCTACCCTGATGTATCGTTAGAAGTGAAGTCACGGCTTAGTAAACATTTGCTATCTGTCTCCCGTGAAGATCAATTCGATTTAGTATTGGCATTAAATGAAGATTTAAACTCTGAAAAATTCCCCGTGTTTATGCAAGACCAACTCGTTTGGGTGGGCGATTTATCGTTAGCACAGAATGAAGTTGTCACCTTAGTCACTGCGCCAGAGGGCTGTATATATCGTCGTCGTGCTATCGAGGCGCTACAGCTAGCGGGTATTAAATACCGCATAAGTTATAGTAACGCTGATTTAACAGGCCTTACCGCCGCTTTAAAAGAAGGCTTGGGGATTACGGTACTCGCCAAAAGCACCGTGCCACATGAATTAAACTACCAGTTACATACTAAGCACTTACCAGAGCTTGGTCGCATTGGTATTAGTTTAATAAATCGCGCGGAGCGACCAGAGCATGCCGTAGCTAAACTGGCTGAATTTATTAGTTTACGTTTAGCTTAACAGTCTATTTTACCTAGCTCATGGCATTAAACCCATACCAACAGCTTATTTTATATAAAAATGAGTTCGTAAAATTGAAATGACATTGATTCGTATTTTTTACCGTGTTTAAATTGGGTAATTTATTTTATTTCAATAAAAAATACAGGACTTTCGATGAAATCTCAGTTTATTGTTTCTACTCTAGCTGCAGCCATTACTTTATCACTTAGCACCAGTGCTATTGCTAAAGATGCAACTGACAAAGAGCAAGCATTTGAACAAATTACCGTTATTGGCTCACAAGCAGCAATCAATGATATTCCAGGCTCTGCTACTTTTATTAGTGAAGCAGAGTTACAAAAATTTGAATACACCGATATTTCACGCGTCTTAAGTTCTGTGCCTGGGGTGTATGTTCAAGAAGAAGACGGCTATGGCCTACGCCCAAATATTGGTATGCGCGGAACTGGTACTGGCCGTAACGATAAAATTTCAGTGATGGAGGATGGCGTGCTAGTTGCTCCGGCTCCTTATTCTGCTCCTGCTGCTTACTACTTCCCTACAACTGGCCGTATGCAAGCAATCGAAGTATTAAAAGGAGCAGCTTCTGTTAAATATGGCCCACGTACCACAGGTGGCGTATTAAACTTAGTTTCACGTAGTTTACCAACTGAAGGCTCAACCGGTTTAGTTAATGCTGAGCTGGGAAGTGACGGATTTTACAAAGGCCATGCTTATTTTGGCAAAAAGAAAAACAATGCAGCTGGTTTAATTGAAGTATTTAGTTACGGCGCAGATGGCTTTAAAGAGTTACCGGTAGGCAGCGATAACACCGGCTTTGAAAAAAATGACGTGTTACTAAAGTTTGGTTTTGATTTTGGCGAAAACGAAGCGCATAACCTTGAAATGAAAATAAAGTACTCAGATGAGCGCTCTGATGAAACCTATATGGGTTTAACAGATGCTGATTATAAAGCGTCACCGTATCGTCGTTATGCTGCATCTCAAGAAGATGAAATGAACACTCAGCACAATGCGTATCAACTTAACTATGCCTATCGCTTTGGTGATGGTTATGAGTTTTTAGCAACTGCTTATTTAAATGACTTTCACCGTAACTGGTATAAAGCCAGTAAAGTTGGCGTTAGCGACTTAGAAAAATACAGCGACTTTGAAGCAAACCCAACCAGTGAAGGTATTGAAGGTATTGGTGTAAAAGCCAATAACCGTAATTACCAAGCAAAAGGGATCCAGTCAGAGTTACATATCCCAGCAGGCGACCACTACATTACTGTTGGTGTGCGTTACCATGAAGATGAAATGGACCGCTTCCAATGGCAAGACGAATACACACTAAATCAAGACTTATCAATGACGCTAACCAGTCAAGGTGCTCCAGGCTCAGACAGCAACCGCTTTGATAGCGCAAAAGCAACAACCTTATTTGTACAAGATCAATGGACACTTGATGCGTTAGTGATTAGTGCCGGCCTTCGTTATGAAGACATTACGATTTCTCGCGAAGAATGGTCAAAGTCTGATCCTAAGCGTGAAAATGGTTTAACAAAAGACATCAGTAATGACACCGAAATTTTAGTGCCATCATTGGGTGCAACTTACACAGTTAACGACAACTTGACACTACTTGCCGGTATTCAACAAGGCTATGCACCTGCCGCTCCTGGTAATGCAGATCAACAAGAAGAAGAAAGCTTAAACATTGAGCTGGGTGGTCGTTATGATTACGCAGGTTTCAATGGTGAAGTGATTTACTTTAATTCTGATTACGACAACATGCACGGCAACTGTACAGCTGCTATTGGTTGTAGCGATGATAACATTGGCGATCAGTACAACTACGGTGAAGTGTCTGTTGAAGGCTTTGAATTAAGTGCAGGCCGCACATTTGCAACTGATAGTGCAGCATTCCCTGTTCGTTTAACCTACACGTATACCGACTCAACATTTGAAAACGATTTTGAATCAGGCCTATGGGGTCAAGTAAATAAAGGCGATGCAATGCCTTACGTGCCTGAAAACCAAGTTGCATTATCATTTGGTGCTGAGTTTTCAAGCTTAGTATTTGATACGCAAATGCGTTATGTGTCTGACTCACATGCAAACTTAAGCCCTACAGGGTTAAATGCAATCGACAGTCGCGTAGTGTGGGACTTAGCCGCTAAATACTTAATTGATGACAATCAAAAAGTATACCTAACAGTTGATAACCTATTTGATAAAACCTACATTGCCAACCGCGCAAATGGTGGTATTCAACCAGGTAAACCTCGCACGTTACAACTAGGTTATAGCTACGCTTTCTAGGCTAGAGGCTAGAGGCTAAAGGCTAAAGGCTAAAGGCTAAAGGCTAAAGGCTAAAGGCTAAAGGCTAAAGGCTAAAGGCTAAAGGCTAAAATTATAAAAGCCGTGTTTGTTCAGTCAAGCACGGCTTTTTTGATAAATATCAAATCTAAAGAGAAAAAGAAAAGTCATAATGTAAAGGTTCTGGTAGAGGAATCGCAAGAGTAATAACAGGCATCGTCTGTAGAATAAAATAACTATATTTTCATGAGCTGCATATTGCAGCTCATTTTCTAGGAGTAGACTTGATGGAAACTGAATTAGACCTTGAGGCTTTATGGGATGAATGCTTTGCCATACCCGACGCATCCCCTGACGTAAAATATGCCAAACAAAACTTTTTTAATCGTACAGAACAACAAATATTCGTGGAATTTGGTATAAATGTTATTGAGAGCACCAGTGAGCTAAGGGAAATCACTCCACCACTTTTTAATATTTATTTTCCACACTTTCAAAATTATGTTTTAAAATGCAAGCATGACTCTATGGATGCAAACTGTATATCTAGTTGTTATATGGGTCTTTTAGCGGATAAGCTGCAGCAAGGAATAGTAAGTAACAAAGAGATTTTTGATAAAGCTGTACTTGTTAATCAGCACTTTAGAGAAAACCTCAGTTTTTACAATGACTACCCCGAAGTATATGGCGACTTGAAGCTTAAATTAGATGAAGTCGATATGTTGTTAGCTCAGTATGAAATCAAATAAATCACTAATTTGAAAAGAAAAAGCGCGGTATAAACCGCGCTCTTGGTCACTTACAAACTCTCTTAACTAGCTAACTTTACTCTCGCTAACTCGCCAACTTTAATCTACTTCCAACTTCTCATTTTATGGCCTTTAAGCGCATAGAATAAAATGAAGATATAACTTGGCAGCATTACCACATAAGCACCTTGTGCGCCTAGGCCTGCTACATTACCTAAGCCAATCAGCAATGGACCTAACGCGCCACCAGCAATACCCATGATCAATAAGCCAGAAGCCGTGCCAGTTAGTCGACCTAACCCTGCTAGCGCTAAGGGCCAAATTGCAGGCCACATCATGGCATTGGCAAAACCAAGTAATGCAATGCATAACAATGGATCAGGAAGCTCTGGGCCACCAAACGGTACTAATAAGAAGTTAGTAATAATAAACGAATCATTACTGCCCATAACCACTGCGAACACCGTAACTATACCTGCGATGCCTGACATTGTAAGTGCACTTTGCTGCGACATAAAACGGGGGATCAGTGCAATACCTATGGCATAACCAACTAACATACAGGCCATCGTATACGAGGTCATCACCGAATAATCTGCAATACCAATCTGCAATGCATAAGAACCGATGGTATCCGCTGAAATCACTTCAACTGCCACATATAATGCAATAGCCACTACACCAAGCACTAAGTGTGGGTGTTGTAATGCTTCTTTTACTTCACCCTTACCATTACCTTCAGACTCTTCAAACACTAAATCTGGCAATGGTACTAATTTAGCAAAGGCTGCAAATAAGAAAATCAAACCAGCAATCAGTACGTAAGGCATTACTAAGCTATCTGCCATAATGTCTTTTTGCTGTTGTGAAAGTTGACCGCTGCCATCAACCACACCTGTAACAACTACGGCAGCAAACATAATTGGCACGATAACCCCAGCAAATTTATTTAATAAACCTACGATACATACGCGAACTGCCGCTGATTTCTCAGGGCCAATTTTTACTACATAGGGGTTTACTGCTGTTTGTAAAATAGTCTGCCCAACACCAATCATTAACTGTGCAAATAAAAATATTTCAATCATCTGCATTTTAGCGGCAGGAATATACATCAAAGCAGACGCAGCCATAACCGCACAGCCAATTGCCATACCATTTTTGTAACCTACACGCTTAATAAGCATTGCAGATGGGATGCCAGCGACTGTTACGGCAATATAAAATGAGGAAATAATGAACGAAGCTTGCAGTGGCGATAGCACCAGCATTTGTTGTAAAAATGGCGTAATTGCACCATTTAACCAGGTTATGCAGCCTAGAATAAAGAACATTGAGCCTGCCAATGTCATTGGTAGCCAAATACTATGTTTGCTATTTGCTTCACACTCGACGGTTGCTTCCATAAAAATATCCCAACAATTTATTTTAATTTTTTATTTTAGTATTACACCGTTAAAGCTTTAAAACCGAGGCTGAGCAACACTAAAACCATTTTTATTACATTTAATTAATCATACACCAACAAAAATGACAGCGCTATCATTTTTAAAAAACAAAAAATAGTCACCACTGTTGCACTATTCTATTGAGAAAAGTTGAAAATGGTTATTGCTTAAAGAAGTAATGACCGCCCTTTACATAAATAAACCACTGACCACAAGTGCCCTTACATACCAATATATGGTTTTGTGTGCATGATTTTACGGACGTCAGCAGTGTTTTACCGGCGTCACGTTTCAGCATATGCAGTTAAGTTAGTTATAAACGAAATAACAAAAAGTGCACAGCACTAGTGCTACGATAAAGTAATGTGACTTCATTGTTGTTCTACCTAAAATTATAAGCAGAGCGGTGATCTCAATTAGTTCGTGGGCATACAAACAAAATGACTCAAAGGGTGTGATCACCACTCTAAATTGAGTTTCTAGTCTGCACCTTGAATAATTATTATGCTGCACTAAGCTATGAGATTGTGATACTTTTCAACTATCATTCCGTAATTAGGTAAGTCGCTAAGCTAATACTAAAAACCTATATATAAATATTGACTGCCCAACTAAAAGTTGTTTTTATCATAATAAATAATAATTATAGCGAGGGAAAAATAATGCGTGCTATGTGTGAAAAAGTTATTCCAAACTCCAATTCATCATGGCGATACTTTAAGTACACTCTTGATTTTATTCCATTTAATTGGCATTACCATCCCGAGTTTGAAATTTACTTAACGCTTAACAGCAGCGGTGTTTGTCATATTGGTGATTATATCGCACCTTATGCAGAATTAGATTTAGTCATATTAGGTCCAGACCTCCCCCATACTTGGCAGTCATCCGTTAATGACGATGACAGCTTGCAGGTTGTACATGTAGCACAAATTCCAAAAAAATGGCTTCAGCAACAAGTTGCCAGCAACCCTGAATTTGCAGTCCTAGAGCCTATGCTTATTTCTGCACATAGAGGATCAAAATTTTCCTTAGCCACTGCAATCAAAGCCAAAGCTATTTTTGAAGAAATTGAGCAAGCGGATCCATTTGCTCAGTATTTGGGGTTATTTAAGCTGCTGCACCTATTGAGTAAAGACAGGGAAGCACGCACACTATCAAGTTCAACGTTTAATTATTTAGAGCAGAATGATCCAGCGCGAGATAAGTTTGACAAGGTGGTTGAATATATTTATCAACACTATACAGAATCACTCAGCGCAGAGCAGCTAGCTACAATGGCGCATATGAGCACCAACCATTTTCATCGCTTTTTTAAAAAGCGTATGGAGCGCACATTAACTGAGTTTATTAACCAATTGAGGATCGGCAAGGCCTGCAAAGAATTGATCAACACGAATCGTGCTATTACTGCCATTAGTGATCAGTGTGGATTTAAGAATATTTCTAACTTTAATCGGCGCTTTCTTGCACTAAAGGGTTCTACTCCATCTCAGTTTAGAAAGCGCTTACGACAAAAATCTCTGGTATAAAACTCGCTTTATTATTTGCCTATCGCTTGTTTAGCAAACAACTGTTTAATTGGGCCTAAGTTATCAACCATAGTTAAGCCCACACCGCGAACAAGCTTTTTAATGGGGTTAGTACCGGCAAATAACTCTTTCAAGCCTTGCATCATGGCAATGTGTTTTTGGGCATCAAGTTTGCGAGTACGCTCGTAATCGCGAAGTAATCGCTCATTGGCAAACTCGCCCTGTTGCGAGCTTAATAACTGGGTTAGATAGGCTGCATCTTTTAAACCTAAGTTCATGCCAAGCCCAGCTAATGGGTGAATAGTATGTGCTGCATCGCCCATTAATATCACTTTGCCACTGAGCCACTTCTGCGCATAACGCATTTTAAGTGGAAACGCGACACGCTCACTTTGCACATCACATAAACCACATTGACCATCAAGGGCTGCCATCACCGCTTTATTAAACTGCGTATTATCCATTGCCAGTAATTGCTGGCAATGCTCTGGTGTTGTTGACCAAACGATTGAGTGGCTATGTTCATCTGGCAATGGTAAAAATGCCAATGGCCCGCTAGGCAAGAATATTTGTCGTGCGGTATTGTTATGCACTTCAGCGGTTTTTACCGTGGCAACAATGGCATTGTGGTCATAATCTTTAAAAGTGATCGGCAAATTAAACTGTTTACGAATTGCTGAATTAGCACCATCGGCCGCCACCAGCAATTTCGCTATAACGGGCTCGCCAGAATCAAGCGTAATAAATACATCGTTATCGCTTTGGTGAATTTGCTGATAGCGAGTATCAAGCATCAATGTTGCTTGGCTGTGCTTTTCGAGCTCTTTGATCAACGCATACCGAATAATATCATTTTCAACAATATGGCCTAATTGTGGTAAATCTAACTCAGCGCTATTGAAGGCAATTTTCCCAAAACTGTCTTGATCACGAACATCCATATGGGTGTAGGCGCGCGCTCGCTGGGCGATGATCTCTGGCCACACATTGAGTGATTCAAATAATGCTTGGCTGGCTAAGCTTAATGCACTTACGCGCAGTGCGTAATCTGCACCAGGTAACACTTGCTTTGCTGCTGCATCAATAACCACTACGCTAATATTTGCTTTTGCCAGCCCTAGTGCAAGCGTTAAGCCAACGCAGCCGCCACCTACAACACATACTTGCGCCTGTTTCATAGTCGTTTACCTTGTTTAACTTGCCCCATTAATTGCTTTGCCAGTGGGGTTTTTAATGAAGAACATAAATCCATCGAGAATAAGCCACAACTGCGGCCCAAAGCGAGTAATCGCGAGCTATTTGAAAACAATCGTACTAAGCCATCGGTTAAAGTCATCACAGTATTGATATCTTGGCTGCGTTGTTTGGCGTAATCGCGGGTAAACGCATAACTCCCCAACGGCTGTTTGCTTTTAACAAGATCACACAATACTTGTACATCGCGCAGGCCTAAGTTAAACCCTTGCCCAGCAATAGGATGAATTGCATGTCCTGCATTACCGATGAGAACAGTGCGATGCGCAGTTAACGACTCCGCGCGGCCATATACCAGTGGGTAGCTTGCTCGCATACCGACTTTAGTGAATTGCCCAGCTCGATAACCAAATGCAGTGTGTAGTGCTGTTAAAAACGCGTCGTCAGTGAGTGACATATGCTCACTCACTTGCTGTGGCTCCATGCACCAAACCAATGAATAACGGTTATTACTCATCGGCAAAAGTGCCATTGGGCCCTGCTCCGTAAAGCGTTCAAAAGCATGATTATGATGACCACTTACAACTTCAATATTGGCAATTATTGCCCCTTGTGAATAAGGCTCAGTGGCAAAATTAAGGTTGGCTAATTGTCGTGTCGGTGACTGCGCGCCGTCAGCAATAACCACTAAAGCAGCTTGAATTTTCTGCCCAGAGTTCAGAGTTATCGCGGCGTAGTCTTGCTGGTAACTTAAACTTGCCACACTGTCGGGGCAAAAAAGCTCAACCTTGGAGTGCGTTAACAACTGGTGTAAAGAGCGGCCAAATGGATTAACCTCAACCACGTAGCCTAATGCCGGCTGGTTAAATTCTTGGCAATCAATATGGGTTTTACCAAAGTGGCCACGATCTGAAACCGTCACTTTTTTTATCGCTGCGGAAAAATTTGCTGTGGGGTCAAATAAATTAAGCTGTCGTAAAAATTGCACTGATTGCTGCGCCAGTGCAATGCTGCGATCATCAAAGCTGGGGTGGTGGTCGCCACTAGGTTGGTGCGCTTCAATAACAGCAATATTCAGCTCAGGTGCTGATTTGGCTAAACTCAAGGCACAGCTAGCGCCGGCTAAGCCGCCACCAATAATGACTACATCAAACTGCTTTGCCACGGTTGCTCCTAGCATTTGCCCATGTTTATCACGGCCTCTATTTCACTAATGCTTTTTGGCACGCTAGCGGTTAAATTTTCATGACCTTGCTCGGTCACTAAGAGGTTATCTTCAATACGAATACCAATGCCTTTATATTGCTCAGGCGCTTTGGCATCTAGCGCAATATACAAGCCAGGCTCAATTGTAAGCACCATACCCGGTACGAATGGGCGCTCTTTTTCATCTTGCTTGTAGTCACCAACATCGTGCACATCAAGGCCAAGCCAGTGACCCAAGCCATGCATATAAAATGCTTTACAGGCTTGATTATCAAGTAACTCTTGTAATTCACCTTGCAAAATACCCAAATCCAGTAAGCCTTGAGTTAGGACCGTCATCGCTAATTGGTTAGCCTTAGATAAGCTGCCGCCGGGTTTAACTTCTGTAAATGCCGCTTCTTGTGCCGCAAGTACAATATTATACAACTGTGCTTGAGGTTCACTAAATCTGCCATTGATAGGAAAGGTGCGCGTAATATCTGCCGCATAGCCTTGCAGCTCAGCACCTGAGTCAATCAATACTAGATCACCGTCATTAAGTGTGTCGCTGTTTGCGGTGTAGTGTAAAATATTCGCGTTATCACCACCGCCTACAATAGTGCCATATGCCGGATGACGAGCTCCATGCATAGCATAATGGTGGTGTAGTTCCGCTTCTAATTGGTATTCTGTGGCGCTGGGTGTTGCAAACTGCATAGCACGAATATGACCTTGCGCACTGATCTCACATGCTCTGCGCATAATTGCCACTTCTGCAGGTGATTTAAACAAGCGCATTTCATGAACTAAGCCACGAATATCTTTAATTGTATGCGGTGCTTTGTAGCCTTTTTTAGGCGCGCCGCGTAGAGTATTTAACAGCCCCCACACTTTGTCATCAAACTGCGGATAAGTCCCCTGCGCATAAAATAAAATCTGCTGGCCGTTCACCAAATTCAATAATTGCTCATCTAGTTCAGTCAGCGCACAGGTTTGGTCGAATAAATACTCTGTTTTTGCTTTTTCAAAACCAATACGACGACCATGCCAAATTTCAGCTAATTTGTCTTTATTTAAACAAAACAGTGTACTGGGTGTCTCACTGCTTGGGCAGAGCACTAAAATAGCGTCAGGTTCATTGAAGCCAGTTAGGTAATAGAAATCGCTATCTTGACGAAATGCATATTCGGTATCACGGCTGCGAGTTACTTCATTCGCAGCAGGGATGATAGCCACGCTATTTGGCTCCATCATCGCTAATAAACGTTCGCGGCGTGCTTTAAATTCAGCTTTTTCAATACTCACTGTTGGCATCATAAACCCTGTTTATACTGTTAATTTTAACTTAGTGAAGTGTTTTTTTAGTGCTTGCTGGTGCTTGCTCTTTGCCAAGCTCTGCAAAACAAAGTAATGCCGATACACGCACATACTCAATGACTTCATGCAGTGCTTGGCTATCTTCTTCGGTTTCATCAAACATGGTATCGAGGCGAGTTATTTCGCTAAAATCGCTGATCACTTCTTTGACGTCAGCCGACAGTGTGCCGTAATCTTTTTGCTTTAAACCAAAACCCAGCATAAATCCGGCTACCCACGATACTAAACCATTGGCTTGATCAACTAAGGTTTCATCATCACTTGGTAAAAATAAATCAAATTGAAACTCTTCGTCGTTAAAGCTGGCAACTACTTGCTTATAAATCACAGCAAAAAATTCTTTTAAGTCATGACTAAATGACTGGCCATCGTTAAACACATCGCTTAATAAGCCTAAGTATTCTTTGGCTTCAATGTTCAAACCACAGGCGAGTAACCCACTGATCACACCGTGGGCCTCTGCTGGAGTAACAAAAATTTCGTTCTTCTCAAGTAATAATTGAGCTTGTTGGTAATCTGGTAATTCGTTCATGCTGGCATCTTTCACTTGGCTAATTAAGTTAATGCTACCACTCGATAAATGGCAACTCCAATGAAAAGTATGATTGAGGTCAAAAAGCAATCCAAAAAGTAAATGTGCCGTTACCAGCGTTGAAAAAGCAAGCAAGCAGTATAAGTTTTTTCAATTTGGGGTGTAAGGATTGGATTATGTCTTATATACTTAAGTCGTTCCCTAGGGTGTTGGAGCTTGGTTAAGTCCCTGAGCCGATAAATTTTATGTTAGGGTTTCTGTTCGTCTGCTATTGTGCAAGCTCGGCATGTACCGAGAAGCCTACGGCAAACCGCAGATCCCCGCCCTGAGACCTTATGGTTTCAGGACTGACACCGAGTGCCGCATACTTGGGGAACACCTTCAACTCCTTTCAGATTATTCCTTTTTGTACTTGAATCCGTTTAAAATAATACGGCGCAAATGTGTTTAATAATGTCGCAAGCACTATCAATCCAGTTCCTAATATTTGCATTAAACTCATTGATGTATCAAAAAATATTAATTGAAACATCATCGCAAAAATTAAATTAGTATAGATAAGCGGTGCAAGCTCTGAGTTTGAATCTACTAATCGATATGCTTTAGAGCGAAAAAATTGCGTGGACGCCGTCGACAACCCCAAAAATAGTAATAACAACGGGATCCCTTGTTCAATATTTGTGAGTAATTGCACACTCTGCTGGTATTCATATTGCTCTGTAAACATCAGCATTATCGGCAATACCAATAATGCGGCAATCGCAAAACACCAGCCGTTGATCACCAGCACTGGTAAATTAATTTTACTGGCTCTGAATAAGGCAACTTGCGAGCAGCCATTAAAAACCCCTGCCGCTAAGCCAATTAAAAGCTCCCATCGCCAAATGATCCCTTGTGTAGTTAAGTTTTGCATTACCACACCAATTATCATCACTATTAAAGTCGGCATTACTAGCCTACTAATCTTGGTTTTATAGAAAAACCGCTCCAGCAGCGGGATAAATAATGGCCCGGTACTAAATAACACCACCGCTTCGATTAAGCTTAAGTAGCTCAGCGCCAACATAAAACAGCTTTGACAGCTGGCAATAAAAATTGCCCGTAGGGTAAATGCACGCCAAGCAGCTTGGTTTGGCATAACCCAATGGCTAGCCATCGCCAACAACAGCATCACCAAGGCGGGAATGAGTAAACGCAGCATAACTAAAATAGCGTCACTAAAATGAATCGTTAAAAATTTTGATAACAAGCCATTCAACGCTAAAGTAAATGTGGACAACAGCATAAATATACTGGGCCGTAATATAGTCGCCATAACAACCCCTTCCTCAATAACTAAATACGTTTTATATTGAGAATAATAAGCTTAAGATAAGTTTGGCCGCTAAAGTAGCGTGAAAGCGTAGAATTAAAAAGCGAGTAATAGTGCACAAACCTGTAAGTAAAACTTAATAAAGAGACGATATGGCTCATTCAATCCCATTAAAATCACTGCATAGTTTTGTGGCAGTAGCGCAAACAGGCAGCATGGTACTTGCTGCAGAGCAGCTACATATAAGTCACTCAGCGGTAAGCCAAGCGATTAAGTCGCTTGAATCGCAGCTCAATACAACTCTGTTTAACCGAGTGGGTCGCCGAGTTGAGTTAAACAGCACGGGCAAACGCTATTATCAACGAGTACAGCCCGCGCTTAATGAGATTATTGCCGCCAGTGACGAAGCATCGCAAACGCAAACAGATAACTATTTAACCTTAAATATGGTTAATTCTATGGCGCTGCATTGGTGGATCCCCCGCGTCGCTGAGTTACAAGCTTACGCGCCAGAGCTCGATGTACGTTTATCAAATTTGGTTGGTGAGTTTAATTTAGAGCAGCAAGGAGTTGATGTTGCATTAATTCATGGCAATGCCAAAGATTGGACTAACTACGCGTGTGAAAAGTTAGGTGATGACGAGCTAATTTTAGTGTGTAGCCCACAACTACTCGATCCAACGCAAAATCTACAAACAATGCTGAGTAAATACCCTGCAATTTTTGTCGAAAACCCACGTCGCTATACCGATTGGCAAGTCTGGTGCGACGCCCAAAAGTTAGCCATGCCACAACAGCATAAAAACTTAACTTTTAGTATATCGGTGCAAGCAACACAAGCGGCTATGCGCCAATTAGGTATAGTGGTTACCCATAAACAGTTTGTAAAAGATGATATTAAACATGGCATGCTAGTGCAAATAGGTGAGCCTATTTTGAATCCATACCAACAATTTCACTTCGTGAGCGCAAAAGGAAAGGCTGAAAATGCGAATATACTGCAGCTCAAACAATGGCTAAAACTGCAGTTTAATGATGAATAAAAGCGAGTAGCCCAACAAAAAAGTTACCCTTTTACTTTAAATGCACCAAATACAATACACACAGCCCCACCAACCATGGCCGCCCACGCTTCAAGCGGAGTTTCGCCATTTAAAGTGCGGGTAATTTGCGAACTTGCTGAGTCATAGACGTCATAACCCCAAAAAGCTAATGCAACACCAATACAGATCAGCGCAATACCAATTATTTTATTCATTTTAATTCCTATTAAAGCTAACAGAGCTAATAACTAAAAATACGCTAAGGTATTGATTAAAGCAAATGGAGTCCAGAGGTTGCTATGCGTCAATTAGCAATAGTGGTTACCCAGATACAATTTATAATGATTTTTAACGTATTACGACTTAGAAACAGCCGCGCTCATTTTATGGCCTTATTGAATGAAGTAGCCTATTACTTGCCACTGCTGAGCTGATTTTTTTAAGGTAACCGTTTCAATAGAGCCCGCTTTATTTGCAAAATCAGTTTGAAACTCTAAAATCACATACTCACCGTCAGGTAATTGTGGAATCGAGCTTAACACTTGACGGCTAACACCTTGGCGAGATTGAACAGCACCAAGCGGAGTACGAACTTGCTGCAACTTAGATACCCAAAGTGTCTGAGGCACATTTTCCTGAAAAAACGCCCCAGCCTGTTGCCAACTATTGGCATATTTACCACTATCAATCACTTCTAACCAGCTAGTCGCTGGGGCGATTTCTGTTGCAACATCAACAACCTTTAATGTTTGCGCTCCAGTGAATGTGCTTATAAATAAACATAAAACAGCAATTATATTCTTCATTTTAAGTCCTACTATTTTTGCCGACGATTACGCTATAACTTTGCCATAAACCAGCGCATTATGAAAATCTCCCTGCTTATAAATTGCTTTATGTAAACATCCTTCTTGAGCAAAGCCAACCTTTTCAAGTACTTTAGCTGAGCGTGTATTACCTTCAAAAACAACTGCATGCAACCTTACTATATCGTTGCTTTGTTGTATTTTCTCAATAAGTAATACTAATGCTTGAGAGGTAATTCTCTGTCCCCAATACTCTTTCGCCAACCAATAACCCACTTCCGCTGATTTACTGTATTCAAACTCACCCGCAACAGCGCCAATACAACCAATAAAATGCCCGTTCTGTTCAATTGCAAAGGTATGCCCTGCTTTTGAACCAGTTTCAATCCACCAGCGTGCATCATCAATAGTGTAAGGATTTGGAATTTTTGGCGATAAAAACTGCATTACCTCTGGGTTATTAAGGTAATTGATGAGCAATAACGCGTCGTCAGTTTTAAACCTCCTCAACCGTAACATGTTATTCACCCTACTAGAGTTGGTTTTTATTACAATAAGTGGCTTTTTCAAAGTCACTCACATTCATCGCAATATTATCAATATGTGGGAACATCTGAGTAAGCTGAGTTACTATCGCCTTTGATAATTCAGCTTTTTGCTCAGTCGTTCGTCCTTGCATTATATGAGTAAATACGTGGATAAACTCATCTCGTTTGTTACCCACTAAATAGTTTTTATAAGGGTTTACCCTAACTTTAATTTCGTGCTCAGCAAACAATCCAGATGCGTTTGCAGTATGATGAATTTGTTCATTAATAGTATCTTCATCATGGTAAGCCAAGATACTCTGCGAACAATCGACAATAAAATGTGGCATTAAATAACTCCTTGTTTATGCGTATGACTAAGCCTTTTAGCCTAGCTCTTATTAAACTATAAAACACTCTTTTATAATCACTTTACCTTTGCAAGCGCCGTCACATTTTACTTTTTACTTTACTGGTCGCGACACTGGTTGCAGGGCTGTCTGGCCAAAAATGTTTGGGATATCGACCCTTCATTTCTTTTTGCACATCACGATAACTAGTCTGCCAAAACCCTGCAAGATCTTGCGTGAGCTGCAATGGCCGCCTTGCAGGTGAAAGCAACTCCATTAATAGGGCAAGCTTGCCTTGTGCGAGTAATGGCGTACTGGTCATGCCGTATACTTCTTGCATCCGTACACTGAGTTTTGCCGGACCGTCAAGCTGGTAGTTTATTTTAATATTTGAGCCACTCGGCACTGTTAATCTAAGTGGTAATAACGCTTTTAAAGCTGATTGTTGCTGCCAGTCAAAGACATTTTGTAGTGCCTCACAGTAATTAAACTTTTTAAGTTGTTCTAGCGTTTTTATATCTTCTAGGTATGCACCAAGCCAGCTATCGGCATTGTCAATGAGTGACTGCTCAGTCATGGCTGGAAACTGTTCTGGTAATAATTTACTGGCTAAGCACATACGTATAAGTAACTGCTCACTGTCAGCCTGTTCATTGAAAATGCTAAAGCCATGCTTTTTAAACATGTTAAGCCATGCTTTAGCTCGCTCACTTTTATCAAGAGCATGTTTACTTGGTTGACTACTGAGGGTAATAGCCCCAAGCTTCACTTCATCTTGGTGAATAAAACGCCCGGTTTTTTCGTCAAATTCGCAGCGGGTTTGCTGATAAAATAAATGCCCAAGTTCGCTTTCAATTTCAGCTGGTGTAAAAGCAACACCAGCAAACACGCGTCCGCCTTTATGTCCGCCCATACTGGCGATGGCAAGATAATCATCGTTATGCCAAAACTCTTCACTAAGCTCGGCGCCAGCACCATTGGCAAGTAAATAGCCGTTACCTCGTTTTTTAGCGAGCCTATCAGGGAATGCAAACGCGACCAATAACGCTAAATACCCCGTCTTTAACTCATTAATTGGGCTGAGTTTTAAGCGCTTTAACCAATAATTTAGTTGTTGCTTAAATAGCGGATGTGGCCGCGCATGTTGACTGTGTAATGCTAAGTTTAAATCGGCAGCATGACTAACACGGCTTTCTAATAACGCTACTAAATATGCAGCTAAACCATAAATGCCGGGCATATTCGACTCTAATTGCTGCGCTTTAATAAGCATGTGCGCTAAGCGAATGTCAGTACCAAAACCTAGCATCTGTGTACCAAGAGCAGTGAGCTTTTCTTTGCCGTCGAGTGCTTCTAACATTTGGAGTAGTTTAGTTGCTTGCTGAACTTGTTGTTGCGTAGGTGGATCTAACAAGCTCAAGTCACTTAACTCAGCGCCCCAACATTTTGCCTCTAATAATAATTGGCTTATATCGGTGCTCACCATTTCCGGCGCATCATGACTGTTACGTCGCTCAAAGGTTTGCTTTGAGCCAAGCCGATATACTACACCGGGCTCTATTCGCCCGGCTCGACCAGCTCTTTGCACGGCTGAAGAACGAGAAATACTTTGTGTTGTCAGCTCAGTAACACCGGTTTTTAAGTTAAAACTGGCGGCACGACGCTTGCCACTGTCCACAACAATTCGAATACCTTCAATGGTTAAGCTGGTTTCAGCAACATTGGTCGTCAATACAATCTTGCGCATTCCGTTTTTAGCGGGTGCAATGGCTGCTTGCTGAGTTGCCTTATCTTGCTCACCAAAAAGTGTAAAAACCTGACAATCAGCAGGTAACTCTTTAAGTGCTTGTTGGATTCGATTGATTTCTCGTTGGCCTGGTAAAAATACCAACGCACTACCCGCTTGTTCTTCGATGGCTTGAGTGATTATTGTAGGTATTTGCTCGAGCCAGCGGCTTTCGTCTTTTACTGGAATGTACACTTCATCAATAGGGAAACTACGTCCATTTGATTCAATAATGGGACAGTCAAAAAACTGCTGATAACGCTGCCCATCAAGGGTTGCCGACATCAGTAAAATAGTTAAATCATCACGCAGTGCAGCTTGTGATTCCAGCGCAAAGGCTAACGCTGTATCAGCGGCGAGTGAACGTTCGTGAAACTCATCAAAAATAACTAAGTCGATACCAGTCAATTCAGGATCGTTTTGTAGCATACGGGTAAGCATGCCTTCGGTGACAATCTCAAGGCGGGTATTAACACTAACTTTGGTTTCTTGCTTGATCCGTAAACCAACACTTTGCCCGACAGGCTCATTTTGACAACTGGCTAAATAGTTGGCGATGTTACGTGCTGCAAGACGACGCGGTTCAAGCATAACAATTCGCTGAAAATGTCCATCACGCATTAATTGCAGCGGCAACCACGTTGATTTACCCGCCCCTGGTGGCGCTTGTAATAAAGCTATAGGCTGAGTTTTTAGTTGGGTAACAAGTTCTGTATAAATATCTTCAACGGGTAACACACGTTTTACCATTAATAACCATTTTGCTGATTATACCCAAACCATCTCAAGATACGAGTTTCAGTTGGAATTAAAAGCCAGGGCAAGATCATGAACTTTACCTTGACATAAATTTATGATCTTATACTGCTTTTCAGATTAAGCAGCCCAATTATGTCAGCCAATACATTATTCGAACATTTTTCTTCCATTGATGACCCACGCCAGCAAGGCAAAGTGCAACATCCGTTATTCGATATTCTGTTTCTAACTATCAGTGCCGTAATCGCAGGTTGCCAAGGCTGGGAAGAAATAGAAGATTTTGCCCATGACAAACTATCTTGGTTACGGAAATTTATCGCACTATCGAACGGTGTGCCTCGGCATGACACGATTGCACGGGTCATAAGCCGCATTGATATGACCCAGTTTCAAGCCTGTTTCTCTCAATGGATGCAAAGCTGTAGTGAACTCACAGACGGCAGTGTGGTTGCCATTGATGGAAAAAGACTAAAAGGTTCATTTAAACAACCAGATAGAAAAGATGCTATCCACATTGTCAGTGCGTTTGCCTGTGAAAATGGTGTGACGTTAGGTCAATGTAAGACCGACTCGAAGTCCAATGAAATCACCGCAATCCCAGAGTTGCTTCAGTTACTAGAGCTAAAAGGTTGCTTAGTGACGATTGATGCGATGGGTTGTCAAAAGGAGATTGCGAAGCAAATTATAGAAAAGGAAGCGGATTATTTGCTGGCTCTCAAAGCCAATCAGGGCAACTTATTTGAACAAGTAAAACAGCTCTTACAACCAGAAATATCACGCCAGATAGCGACTGATAGCTTATTAACTGAAGTAGATTATCAGCGAGGTCGAGAAGAATTCAGGGCGGCTGTTGTCTGCCATGATATGGCTCAAATTCCTGCAAGTGCTAGTTGGCCCAATTTACAAAGTGTAGGCGTGATAGTGTCTTACCGTAAAGCGGATAACCAACAGCAAGGTGAATTAACATATAGGTATTACATCAGCTCTGCAAACATGAGTGCGCAAAGGCTAGCTGAAGCTACACGAGCGCATTGGCATATTGAAAACAGTCTTCATTGGTGTTTGGATGTGGCAATGAATGAAGATGGTTGCCGTATACGCCGCGACGGCGCGGCAGAAGTGCTAGCTGGTGTAAGACATATTGCATTGAATTTATTAAAGAAAGAGACATCCTTTAAGAAGGGTGTGCGGGCTAAACAGCTAAAAGCAGCTCGAAACGAGTGCTATCTAGAAAAGGTATTGAATAGCAAGTGATTTTTCATGCTCTTGCCCTGCCCAATAATATCATTCCTAAATTCGGATAATAAGTGCAATTTCTCAGATTAGATGGCCAGCTGTTATAATTCGGCCATTTTCTCGCCAAAGGAAATTGCTTTAATGAAATATAAACAGCTGACACAAGAAGAAAGATACCAGATTTACGCGTTAATAAAAGCAGGAAATAACCAAAAGCAGATAGCTGAAGAACTAACTCGTTCACCGTCATCTATTTCTAGAGAGCTAAAACGCAATAAAGGACTTAAAGGCTATCGGCCTAACCAAGCCAATAACTTTGCTGAACAAAGACGTAAGTCATCTTTCAAAGCAAGTAAGTTAACAGAGGACGTCACTCACTGGATTAATAAATTGTTGCATGACGGACTTTCCCCTGAGCAAGTGGCAGGCCGCTTAGCTTTAGAGAAACAGGTCGTTTTACATCATGAAACAATTTATCAATATATTTACAGAGACAAGGCTCGTGGTGGCAAGCTACATAAGACACTCACTCGTGCATGTAAAAAGTATAAAAAACGCTATGGAAGCTATGATAAACGTGGACAGATAGTTAATCGAGTCAGCATTGATGAACGCCCAAGTATTGTGGATTCAAAGTCTAGGATTGGTGATTGGGAGGGCGATACAGTGATAGGTAAAGGGCGTAAAAATGCGCTTGTCACAATGGTTGAACGTAAAACGTTATATACAGTCGTTCACAGAATTGAAAGCAAGCATGCGAAAATAACAGCCGATGCGCTGATCACGTGTATGACACCATATAAAGGTAAGGTTATTACCGTGACGTTAGATAATGGAAAAGAGTTTGCTCACCATGAGCATGTTGCACAAAAATTAGAAGCTGATGTGTATTTCGCTCATCCCTATTCATCATGGGAGCGGGGCATAAATGAGAATACCAACGGCTTACTTAGACGCTTCTTCCCCAAGGGAACTGACTTTATGGCGCTAAGTGAAGCAGAGATACAGGCGGCAGTTGATAAGCTCAACCATCGGCCAAGAAAAACAAGAGGGTATAAAACCCCTCATGAATTATTTACGGGGCAATCAGAAGTTCTGGTGGCTGCATAATGATTGCACTTAATACTTGAATTCAAGATTGGAATTATCCACTTTTTCATAAAAAAACCTCCTTGTGCAACAATAACAACTCATTCTATATTATTTAACGATAACAAAATCTTACTTAACATGATAAATCAATACATCAAATAAGCTGAGAATAAAAAACTAAAAATTGTTTTACTAACCTGACCACAAAAAAGCGAGCCAAATTAGGCTCGCTTATGACTATATTAGTAAATTCATAATATTATTAGCTCATAAATTTTATGCTTTTTTACAATCTATAAAGATTAATTATAAATATAAAAGTTATTGCTCCGAATAGAAGAGAAGCCAATGCATTTATGTAAATCCTAGGGTTATAACTCTTCAATAATCGCTCTTTCATTAAAGCCACTGGAATTAAAGCTAAGCACAAATATGCAAACCAAGGGGAAACGAATATATCTATTAAGTTAGATTGCATTAAAATAGCACTATTACCGTATGTTGCATCGCTAATAGCTCTAAACCTCTCGCGGTCGAATGCTATAACTGAAACCCCTAATAACAAAACTATAAGGAAAAATAACAGCCCAGAATTCAGAACCCGTTTCCACAAGCTGACCCTTTCATTTTTTATAGAAGGTAAAGGGTTCATTTTATTTCCCTTTGACTGCTTCTAATTGTTGCTTTGTTATGAGCGATTTAAGCTTTCCTCTTATTTTAGTCGAGGATATCTGAAAACCAGAAGCCTTAATCCCCATTTTATCAATTACAGTGACCGGCGTTCCCGTATCATCCACGACCTTAACAGTAACATCAGCGTTACTAGAGCCAATAGTAGTTCCTGAAACTGTTATATCTGAAAGTTTGCCTACTAGGTTTGTATGTTTTAATAATTCTCTTGGCTTGCCTTCTTTTATTTTCATCCATTCGGTAGAGACATGCCCTACTAATATAGTACTTGAATCTGACCCTAGAGATAAATGATCTGTAACACCATATACTCTGGTTGAAGCGCCTCAATTTTCACGAATTTCAACGTAACAACCAGAAACGGCATTGACACCAAACCCGGTATTAGCTAAGCCAATACCAAAGCCACTAATACTTAATCTAATTTCCATGAGATTTTCCACTAACTTTCCTTAATTTTAGATATTAAGTTCAAATATTATACTGAATATCAATATATTTCAATATAGGTACAATAAAAAACACTAAAGCTTAGTAAGCATCCATAGTACGCAGAATTGAAACTCCGAGTCTACTTTACCGGGGCCAGATCAGACTGCTAAAAACTGACCGCTGATCTTTTACTCCGGATCATACCCCAAGTTGGGCGATAACCATCTTTCGGCTTCTGCTAGTGTCATGTTGGTACGCTTAGCGTAGTCTTCTACCTGATCCTTTTGTATAGCAGCTACGGCGTAGTATTTAGCTTCAGGGTGTGAGAAGTACCAGCCTGATACCGCAGCGCCTGGCCACATGGCATATGAGCTGGTGAGCTGCATACCTATACGTTTTTCTGTATCAAGCAGCTGCCAGATTTTCTTTTTCTCAGTGTGCTCAGGACACGCTGGGTAACCTGGAGCTGGGCGAATACCTTGGTAGTTTTCACGTATAAGATCTTCATTCGCGAGGTTTTCATCGGGGGCATAACCCCAATATTCTTTACGCACTTGTTCGTGTAAGTACTCTGCAAAGGCTTCGGCTAAGCGATCAGCTACGGCCTTAACCATAATTTTATTATAGTCATCTTGCTGTGCATCGAACGCATCGGCTAGGTCATCTTCCTCAAGACCACCAGTTACCGCAAATGCACCAAAGTAATCAGGTGTACCTTTCGGGGCGATGTAATCAGCTAAGCAGTAATTAGCAAAGTCGGTTTTTTCCGTTTGCTGACGTAAGTGACACGACGTGGTTAATAGTTCAGCGCGAGTTTCGTCTGTATATATTTCAATATCGTCACCCACGCGGTTAGCAGGGAATAAACCAATGACGCCAAGCGGTTGCAAACTGCCTGACTTTTCAAGATCGTCTAACATGTCGTTGGCGTCTTTAAATAAGCTTTGCGCCTGCTCGCCAACCACTTCATCGGTCATGATACGTGGGTATTTACCCGCGATTGACCAAGTCATAAAGTATGGCGTCCAGTCTATGTATTTACGAAGCGTCTTGATCGAGACATTTTTAAACTCTGTCACGCCCAGCTTTTTCGGCACCGGTGGGGTGTAATTATCCCAATCAAGCTTGGCGGCGTTATCGCGGGCACGTTGAATAGTAACCGGTTTTGAACGTGGCTTTTTGCGTGCTTGCTGCTCGCGTACTTTCACATATTCAGCGCTGGTTTTTGCTAAAAATTCAGTTTTATGCTCTTTCGACAATAAGTTAGAAACCACACCCACGGCGCGACTGGCGTTATTTACATACACCACGCCTTTGTCATATTGCGGCTCAATTTTTACAGCAGTATGGGCTTTTGAGGTTGTCGCACCACCAATCAATAATGGCAACTCAAAACCACGGCGTTTCATTTCTTTGGCAACATGCACCATTTCATCAAGCGATGGCGTAATAAGGCCTGATAAGCCAATAATATCGGCTTTTTCATCAATGGCGGTTTGCAATATTTTATCGGCAGGCACCATTACGCCTAAGTCGATAACTTCATAGTTATTACATTGCAGTACAACACCCACGATGTTTTTACCAATGTCGTGCACGTCGCCTTTAACCGTAGCCATTACCACCTTACCGTTGGTGGCGCCTTCTTCTTTTTCAGCTTCAATGTAAGGGTCTAGGTAGGCCACTGCGCGCTTCATCACTCGCGCTGATTTAACCACTTGCGGTAAAAACATTTTACCCGCGCCAAATAAATCCCCTACCACATTCATGCCGTCCATTAACGGCCCTTCAATCACATGAATAGGTTTATCGGCAGCAGCGCGGCACTCTTCGGTGTCTTCATCGATAAAGGTGGTAATGCCTTTAACCAACGCGTGCTCTAAGCGTTTTTCAACTGGCCAAGTACGCCATTCTAAATCCTCAACTCGCTCAGCTTGTGCCATGCCAGAGTATTTTGGTGCCAACTCAACTAAGCGTTCACCTGCACCTGGGTCGGTATTTAAAATAACGTCTTCAACCGCTTTTCTAAGCTCTGCTGGTATATCGTCATACACAGCGAGTTGCCCGGCATTAACAATACCCATATCCATGCCCGCTTGAATGGCATGATATAAAAATACTGAGTGAATGGCCTCTCGCACAGGGTTATTACCACGGAACGAGAACGATACATTCGACACCCCGCCCGACACTTTACAGTGTGGCAAGTTTTGCTTAATACGGCGTGTACCTTCAATAAATTCAACGGCGTAGTTATCGTGCTCTTCTATGCCAGTGGCAACTGCGAAAATGTTCGGATCAAAAATAATGTCTTCTGGCGCAAAGCCTATTTCATCAACCAAAATGCGGTAACTGCGCTCACAAATTTCAAACTTGCGATCGGCTGTATCTGCTTGGCCGTCGGTATCAAACGCCATAACCACTGCAGCGGCGCCAAAACGTTTAATAATTTTAGCTTGGCGAATAAATGGCTCTTCGCCTTCTTTTAGCGAGATTGAGTTTACAATTGCCTTGCCTTGAATGCACTTTAAGCCCGCTTCGATAACTTCCCACTTAGAGGAATCGACCATGATTGGTACTTTAGAAATATCAGGTTCTGAAGCAATCAAATTTAAAAATTTAACCATCGCGGCTTTTGAGTCCAACATGGCTTCATCCATGTTGATATCAATCACTTGCGCGCCGTTTTCTACTTGTTCGCGAGCAACGCTAAGGGCGGTCTCGTAATCTTCTTCCATGATCAAACGCTTGAACATGGCTGAGCCGGTAACATTGGTACGTTCGCCGACGTTGGTAAATACTGCAATTTGTTGTGTCATCTCGGCTACCTTAATTTAAGTTACACGCTTCAAGACCCGATAAGCGCATACGCACTTCAAGCTCAGGTAGTGGACGAGGTTTAACACCTTCAAGTCCTTTCGCAAATGCCCTGATGTGCGCGGGCGTAGTACCACAACAGCCGCCAACAATATTGATAAAACCTGACTTACCCCAATCGATAATTTCTTTTGCCATTTCAGGGGCTTCTAAGTCATATTCACCAAACTCGTTCGGTAAACCAGCATTGGGATGAACTGATACAAAGGTTTCACAAACCCGTGATAGCTCTTCAACATATTGGCGCAGTAGATCTGGACCAAGCGCGCAATTTAAACCAATTGAAATCGGCTTAATATGACGAATCGAATTATAAAACGCCTCGGTGGTTTGCCCTGACAATGTTCGCCCAGATGCATCGGTAATGGTGCCAGAAATCATCACAGGTAACTTGCGACCGGCTTGCTCAAACGCTTCTTCAACCGCGAATGACGCAGCTTTAGCATTTAAGGTATCAAAAATGGTTTCAATCAAAATTAAATCAACACCACCTTCCATTAACGCAAGGGTTGATTCAACGTAAGCGGTAACTAGCTTGTCAAAAGTAATATTACGATAACCAGGATCGTTTACATCCGGAGAAATCGAACAGGTTTTTGAAGTAGGCCCTAATACACCCGCTACATAACGCGGTTTTGCTGGGTTTTTAGCCGTGAACTCATCACAAATACTGCGTGCTAATTTAGCTGACTCGAGGTTAATCTCACGACTGATGTTGGCCATGTCATAATCTTCCATCGAAATGGTGGTCGAGTTAAAGGTATTGGTTTCAATAATGTCGGCACCGGCATTTAAAAAGCCGCGATGAATATCGGCAATAATTTGTGGTTGCGTTAAGCTTAGTAAGTCATTGTTGCCTTTGATCAGTACATGCCAATCTTTAAAGCGCTCACCACGATAATCTTGTTCTTCTAATTTATGCTCTTGGATCATAGTACCCATGGCGCCATCCAAGATTAAAATACGCTGTTTGAGTGCGTCAATTATCTCAACACGTTTGTTTTCTAAATTATTCGGCATAGTTGTTAGTCCTTACGGCTTGGCTAACTAAATTAATATCATACGGTGTGGTTTGATACACATAATAATTTAACCAGTTCGAAAAAAGCAAAAAGGCATGACTTTGCCAAGTTTTCGACGGTTCGTTATCTGGGTTATTATCTGGAAAGTAGTTTTCAGGCAATGGCGCATCGGGGCCTTTTTCTAAATCGCGCTGATACTCGCCTTTTAAGGTGTCTGCATCATACTCGGGGTGACCGGTAATATACACTTGGCTGCCGGATTTATTTTTTATTAAGTAAGCACCTACTTGCTCTGAGCCTGCCAGTACTACTAGGTCATCACAGGCGTTAATTTTTTCAATATCAATATGGCCATAACGCGAGTGCGGTACTACAAAGGTGTCGTCAAAACCACGGGTTAATGCGCCATGTTCAAAATAACACTTGTGGGTAAATACGCCGCAGAGTTTATTTTCTTTTAATTCACGCTTTAAATTATGGTGGTGGAATAAACCCGCGTGGGCCGCCCAACACGAAAATAATGTTGAGGTTACATGCTGCTCTGCCCAATCTAAAATTACCTTTAGTTCATCCCAGTAGGCTACATCGTCATATTCTAAATGTGCCAATGGTGCGCCGGTAATGAGTAATGCATCGTAGTTGTTGTCTTTCACCTCAGAGAAATAACGGTAGAAAGTGTCTAAATGCTGCTCTGAGTTACTACTGCTGCGATGAGTGTCTAAACGTAATAACTCGACATTTACCTGTAAGGGGGAATTAGCAAGCAAACGAATAAACTGCACCTCGGTTTCAACCTTATTAGGCATTAAGTTTAAAATCGCCAACCGCATTGGACGGATCTCTTGCGTTTTAGCGCGGCTTTTTGGCATTACGAATACGTTTTCTTGGCGTAACTTCGCAATTGCGGGCAATTCATCTTTAACGGTAATAGGCATACTCATCTCCAAGGCATATTTAACCAATGGCTAATTATGAACGGATAGCTGGAAATTTCAACCTCTAGATGTTTAGATGTCCAAATGAATTTATTTTAGCCATTCTTTTGCATTCTAAAAACCGCTCGCCATAATGCGCCTGTTGATTTTATTTTAAGATAGTAAACGTGATTGATTGGCTAGGCTTAGGAGAACTTTTTGCTATATTAGCAGCTATTGTTTGGGCGCTTTCGAACATTTTATATAAAGGTTTTAGCCATCACTTAACGCCTATGCAGCTAAACATCAGTAAAAGCGTGTTAGCAAGTGCCATGATGTTAACGACCATTGCGATTACTCAAGACGCTGCACTACCACATCATCTGACAAGCTGGCTTTGGCTAATTGCTGGTGGGGTGATTGCAATTGGCGATAGCGCCTATTTTACTGCGCTGCGAAATATTGGCCCTGCTCGCACGTTAATTATTGAGTCCCTTGCTCCAGCCCTTGTGGGGGTTTTTAATATCCTGCTATTAAATCATTATTTATCGCCATTTTCATGGTGCGGTATTGTACTCACCACCATTGGCGTAGTAATAGCAATCAAGCCTGAAAAAACATCGCCATAGGTTGATCAGCAACATTATCACAAAGGTGTTTTATGTGCCCTTGTAGCTGCCATCTGCCAAGCGCTCGGTATGGTGATGTCTGAAGGCGCACTCAATAATGAACAAATGAGTAGCTTATGGGCGGCATTAATTAGATTAGCAGCAGGTACGATGACTGTGGCCTTAGTTGTTGCAGTGTTTAAAAGCTGTGAATTTAAACAAGCACTAACTCTGAGGGGAATTAGCGGCAAACAATGGTTTTTTGCGGCTGTGTTTTTAGGCACTTTCCTTGGTTTATGGCTTCAACTTGGCGCAGTTAAATATACCGATCCAGCCATTGCACAAACGATTTTCGCAACCGCGCCATTAATTGTAATGAGCATTGGTTTATAAAGCGCGAGCCCGTTACCAATAAAATGTTAATAGGCGGCTTGCTTGCTTTAATCGGTGTAGGAGTATTGCTCGCGAATTAGCACATTGTTATTTGGTTGATTCGTTGACTGTTTCACCTGTCAGCCACTACAATACAACATTGAAATTTTTATTATTATTTGAAGGCTCCTTTCATGGTTTTACCTGATAAGTTTATATTCTCGATGAGTCGAGTATCTAAGGTTGTGCCACCTAAACGCACTATCTTAAAAGATATTTCTTTGCATTTTTTCCCGGGCGCAAAAATTGGTGTCCTTGGTTTAAACGGTTCTGGTAAATCAACGTTGCTACGTATTATGGCCGGCCTTGATCAAGAGTTTGAAGGTGAGGCATACCCTCAACCGGGCACTAAAATTGGTTACTTACCGCAAGAGCCTATTCTAGATGAAAGCAAAACGGTTCGTGAAACTGTGGAAGAAGCAGTCAGCGAAGTGAAAAACGCGCTTAACCGTCTTGATGAAGTATATAACGAATACGCGATGGAAGATGCTGACTTTGACGCACTAGCCAAAGAGCAAGGTGAGCTTGAAGCAATTATTCAAGCCCACGATGGTCATAACATCGACAACGTATTAGAGCGCGCCGCAGATGCCCTGCGCTTACCTGAGTGGGATGCTAAAATAGAATTTTTGTCAGGTGGTGAGCGTCGCCGTGTCGCTATCTGTCGTTTACTGCTTGAAAAACCAGATATGCTTATCCTCGATGAGCCGACTAACCACTTAGATGCAGAATCTGTAGCATGGCTTGAGCGCTTCTTGCATGATTACGAAGGCACTGTTGTGGCGGTAACCCATGACCGTTACTTCCTCGATAATGTAGCTGGCTGGATCTTAGAGCTTGACCGTGGTGAAGGTATTCCATGGGAAGGTAATTATTCTTCTTGGCTTGAGCAAAAAGATGCGCGCCTGCAGCAAGAGCAAAAGTCTGAAAAAGCCCGTCAAAAATCAATTGCACAAGAACTTGAGTGGGTACGTTCAAACCAAAAAGGTCGTCAAGCTAAGTCAAAAGCGCGTATGGCGCAATTTACTGAAATGCAGCAGTCTGATTACCAAAAACGTAATGAAACCAATGAGCTATTTATTCCACCTGGACCACGTTTAGGGGATCAAGTTATTGAAGTTAAAAACTTGAAGAAGAGCTTTGGCGATCGTGTATTGATTGATGATCTAAGCTTTACTGTGCCTAAAGGCGCAATTGTTGGCATTATCGGTGCCAATGGTGCGGGTAAATCAACGCTGTTTAAAATGCTCAGCGGTGAAGACAAACAAGACAGCGGCGAAATTAACCTAGGTGAAACGGTTGAACTGGCAACCGTTGATCAGTTCCGTGGCAATATGGATGACAGCAATACTGTTTTCCAAGAAATTTCAAACGGCCAAGACGTACTAAAAATTGGTAACTTTGAATTCCAAAGCCGTGCCTATGTTAGTCGCTTTAACTTCAAAGGTAACGATCAGCAAAAATTTGTTAAGGACTTGTCAGGTGGTGAACGCAACCGCTTACACTTAGCTAAGTTATTAAAAGCCGGTGGCAACGTTATCCTGCTGGATGAGCCAACCAATGATTTGGACGTGGAAACATTACGTGCCCTTGAGAATGCAATTTTAGAATTCCCAGGTTGCGTTATGTGTATCTCGCATGACCGTTGGTTCTTAGACCGTATTGCAACACATATTTTAGATTACCGTGACGAAGGCCAAATTAACTTCTTCGATGGTAACTACACTGAATATGAAGAATGGCTTAAAAAGACCTTAGGCACTGCGGCTACGCAACCTAAGCGTATTAAGTACAAGAAGATAGGTTAGGTCTAAGTTCTAGGTTCTAGGTTCTAGGTTCTAGGTTCTAGGTTCTAAACATATTTTAAGCCCCGCATTTATGTGGGGCTTTTTATTTCTGAAACAAAAAACGCTTGCTACAAGCGAGTAAAAAACACGCTATACTTAACTTAATGCAACTAAAAGGAGTAACAATGAAAAATCGCCGACATTACACGCGCATTTTATTTTCAACCCCTGCGCATTTAACCAATAATACCCACAGTTATCCGTGCCAGTTGCTTGATATCTCATTAAATGGTGCGTTAGTTAGTCGCAATAGTGAGTTTAATTTTGCAAAAAACAGTAGTGCTATTTTGGCCTTTAAACTGCCACAAAGCGATATCATCATCGCGATGACGGTCACTATTTGTCATATCGAGCAGCAACATATCGGCTTAAAATGCACCCATATTGATATTGATAGTATCACCCATTTAAAACGCTTAATTGAGTTGAATCTCGCCGACGATGATTTATTGCATCGTGAACTTGAGAGTTTGATCCATGGAGCGTAAAGCAAGTAACTGGATTGCAGTTATCCAGTAGGTTACCCTAGAGAAAATTCGCAACACAATCTGACTATGGCACTAAATCCACATCTACCACTGGTTTACCATCCCAACTATTCGTTTAACTTTGATCCTAATCATCGCTTTGTTATGAGTAAGTTTGCTAATTTATACCAGCAAGTCAAAGCGCTGGGATTAATTAATAGCAATCTTATAACACCTCAACTTGGCAGCCCTGAGGCGCTTGAATTGGTACATTGTGATAATTACATTCAAGATTTATGGCATAACCGCTTAGGTGATAAAGCTATGCGTCGCATTGGACTACCGTGGTCTGAACAATTAATGGCACGTACTTTTACCGCGCCAATTGGCACGTTGCAAACTGCACGCTTAACCCTTGAACACGGCATTGCATGCCATTTAGCAGGCGGTACACACCACGCCCACAGCGATTTTGGCTCTGGCTATTGTATGGTCAACGATTTAGCCTTTACTGCGCAAACGCTGATCCAATCGGGTGAAGTTACTAATGTATTGATTTTTGACTTAGATGTTCACCAAGGCGATGGCACCGCCGCCATGTTACAACACCAACCTTATGCCTATACCTGTTCAATTCATTGTGAAAAAAACTTCCCATTTCGTAAGTCAGCCAGCGATCTCGACATTGGTTTAGCCAACAATATGCAAGACGATGAATACTTAGGTATTGTTGATGATACCTTGAGTTTTCTACTCAAAGAACTCAACCCTGATTTAGTCCTTTATGATGCCGGTGTCGATATTTGGCAACAAGATGGCCTAGGCAAACTTGATATTAGCTGGCAAGGCATTGAAAAACGAGATCACTTGGTTCTTAAACGCTGCCTTGAAAGTAATACTCCAGTAGCGACAGTGATTGGCGGTGGCTATGACAAAGATCATCTGCGCCTTGCAAAACGCCACGCCATCGTTGTAGAGCAAGCTGCCCGTTTTTAAGCAAACTATAAAACTGCTAAAACAGTATTTTTGACTACACTTTAAATTCATACCGTTATTGAGATTATTATGCGACTGTTGTTTATTTTATTACTTGCATTTATGTCGAGTATTGCCACTGCCGAAGAGGAAGCAATAAAAGAAGAACTTCCGCCGATTAACCCAGCTTATAATGCAGAACATGCTATGGTACTCGTTAATCAAGGCTCGCGTATTTTTGCAGTTAACCTACCGACATATAAATTACCTCACGATGTACAAGTTGTTTATCAAATTGAAAACCCAGATATCGCTTTTTTAAGCCTGGTACGTGATGCAGAGCTTATTACTATCAAACCACAACCGTTTAATATTCAACGGCTAATGCGTGGCGAAGAACTAACAATTACGGCAGATGTGTATGCCGGACACTACCAGCGCGATGGCAGTTTGGTTTATCAACATAGAGCTATTGTAATGAGTAAATTACTTTATGCGCGGGAATTAACTGATTTGAACGAATCATCGCAGTGGCAAGAATACGACATGATCACCCTCAAAAATAATGAGCGAATTTATATCCATAAAATAACCCAAGCACCGAGTTTTAATCACCTTATTTTTGCAGATTTAACTAATGCCTGTCTGCAAAAATTTCGCACATCAAAACGCGTCCCAAATGCTAGCGAATTAACCTATAAATTTGCCAACTGTGGCACCTTAAAGCCGCTCTATTTTGATGCTGAAGATTTGCAGTCAAAGTGACTGAAAACTCAACGAGGTATGTGAAATGTTGTTAATAACATTGAAAAACATGTTTGCTTGTTCATCAGGCATCACTTGCTCTCCCCTGTAGTAAACATAAGAGCGTCCATCACTGCCATGAAATTGTATCCAATGGTTATCCCATTGAAGGTATTGCATTATCTATCTCAACACCTTCACCACGCCAATAATCATCAGTTCATTGCTACTGAACTAGCAGCACTGAAAAAAAACACATAACAAGGAAACACTAATTTTAATATAAAGCTTTAATCGCAATAAAAGAAAAATGAAATATCTGCCTCTATTTATTTCTCTCTTGGTGAATCATCTCCTCGCTATATTTGATTATTTTAGCTTTGAAAGAAAACATATATACAGCTACAGCCATTAACATTGGAATATGATACTCATAAAAAAAACTAAAAGAGCAAATTATTAATGATATAAGGTAATTAATTAATACAACTCCCTTCAACAACTTATTTTTTAAAACTAATAATCTTAAATTTTTCCAAAAAATTAACGCAATAATTCCAGCTAGTAAAAATAAATATGTTTCAACAGCAGCTTTTGTTGCTGCAACTAACGGCAAAAATAATATACAAGCCATGGAAATTGCATAAATCATAACTTGCCCTTTAATTTCCGCTTTCTTTTTCGACATAATTTGTCATCCCCTGTACGATCACAGTGCCATGAACACCATTGAACAGTCCAATATTATCAAATGTCTGTCCCAATGGTTTGTATATATTGATACCCCTTCCCCACAGGTTCTAAAACTACACCAGCTGCATTTTGAGAACTTGGCACCAAACCTGAATCGCCCCGTGTTTGCCAGAGACTCAATAACTTGAGAAACTGGAACTATGAAAAAATCAAATCGCTATACATCAGAATTTCGTGAACGTGCAATTAGGCTTGTTACCACACAACAGCATGAATACCCTTCTCTTTGGGCTGCGCTAGTATCGATTTCAGATAAACTGGGATGTACCCCAGAAACACTTAGAGCATGGGTCAAGAAATCTCAAGCTCAACCGTCTAAACCCTCTTCTAATACGCAATCAACTGAAGAACGCCTTGCCGTCTTAGAGCGCGAGAATAAAGAGCTCAAGCGAACGAATGATATCCTGAGGCAAGCTGCCGCTTTTTTCGCCCAAGCGGAGCTCGACCGCAAACAGAAGTAATAGTGGATTTTATTGATGCTTGCAGAGAGCATTACGGTGTCGAGTCAATTTGCAAGGAATTGCCGATTGCACCATCAACGTATTATTCTCATAAACAGATACAAAGAGAGCCTGAGCGACTGTCTAACCGCAAAAAGCGTGATGCTGAGCTGATAATACTCATTCGCGAAGTGTGGGAGGATAATATGTCAGTTTATGGTGCAAGAAAAATATGGAAGCAGCTACAGCTTGACGACCATCAAGTCGCCCGCTGTACAGTCGAACGATTGATGCGAGTTATGGGAATTCAAGGTGTTCGTCGGGGTAAAGCACATAAGACAACGATACCTGACGAGCAACAAGATAAGCCACTTGATTTAGTTAATCGTCAATTTACTGCTGAGCAGCCAAATCAACTTTGGGTAGCTGACATCACCTATGGTGTGCTCGGAGTTCAGCACTAGCAAGGATTGCTTTAATGAACTACAAGTCTATTTGAAATGCGTAAATTAAATAGCAGAAGCTAGCTAATTTGCGTCGCTACTTGGTTGTGCAAGTAGTTGAGTCTGGGCAGCGGTGACTCATTGTATGCTAATGAGGTGACGTAACCTGCTGACAACGGGAAGTGAGGCGAATTCGTTAAGCCAAGATGCTTCTCTAGACTGAGTATTGGACGGATGAAGAACATGAACCGATTAACCCGCATCTGTGGGCTGAAATGTCGCCACTGCCTACACGAATTAATAGGCAGTATGATACTAATAGAGTGTTATAGGTAGGTGCATTCTATTCGATTTAGTAGATGACAAATATGCATCTATTAATGGACAAAAGTTTACGTCACAATTTAAGCGTTTGAGTATCATCACCTTACAGCACGATAAGGTTAAAGACTGCGATCGGCATCCCCCCCAATATGTTTGAGTTCAAATAGGTGAACCGAGGAAGGCTTGCAGTGAATGTTAAGGGAGCAAGACCCCGATGACACGCAAGTTGGCGGAGCGTTCGTAGTAGTCCGAGATGGGGAAAGCCCATTACATGGCGAAGGGGCGCAGTTTAATTGATTTGCGTGAGCAAATTATCTGACCTTAATGGGGTGAAGACCTTTGATAATCAGTGAAATGCAACGTAAATTAGCAACATGGACAGCAACCGATAAAACGCATCGCGTTAATCGATTACTGCGCCTTATCAGTCACCCGCAATGGCTTTGCCAAGCGGCCGAGGTAACGCTTTCTTCAAAGGGGGCCAAAACACCTGGCATTGATGGGATAACGAAAATTCATTTACAGGCTAATCTGAATGACTACCTAGATGAAATCAGAGATGATTTACTCTCAGGTAATTATCAACCTATGCCTGCCAGAAGAATTTATATTCCTAAAGCCAATGGGAAGCAACGCCCTTTAGGTATACCAACCTTAAGAGACAGGATAGTGCAACGTGCCATGCTCATGGCGATGGAACCAATATGGGAAAATGACTTTCATTCATTATCTTATGGTTTTAGACCTGAGCGAAGCGTTCATCATGCCATTCGTACAGTTAAGCTACAGCTAACTGATGCAAATGAGTCGAGGGGACGTTGGGTAATTGAAGGAGATCTATCAAGTTACTTTGATACAGTTCACCATCAATTATTAATGAAATGTGTGCGAAAGCGTATTAGTTGCCAGAGATTCAATAAATTACTTTGGCGATTTATAAAGGCAGGTCACATTGAACGTAATTTATTCTGTGCTACAAGCGAAGGTGTACCACAAGGTGGTGTTATTTCTCCACTGCTATCAAATATCATGCTCAACGAGTTTGATCAGTATTTGGATAAATGTTACTTAGGCAAGAAAGCACGTAAAAATCGTTGGTACTGGAATCGTACTATTCAAGATAAGCGCAGTATTGCACTAAAGGAAAATAGACAATGGAACCCTGCGGTTGCTTATTGTCGTTATGCCGATGATTTTCTCGTGATTGTCAAAGGTAATAAACAACAAGCAGAAGCAATTCGTGATCAGTGTCGAAACTTCCTTGAAGGTAAGCTAAAACTTACGCTTAATATGGAGAAAACCCATATTACCCATGTAAATGATGGGTTTATCTTCCTTGGACATAGGATTATTCGAAAGCGTGGACCAAAAGGTAATATGCGTGTGGTGTCTGGTATTCCACATGGTAAAGCTAAAGCATTTTCTCATTCATTGAGCCAAGCTTTATCAGGAGATCATAGTTGTAGCAAGATAGACAAAGTTGAACAGCTCAATCGTAAACTTAAGGGCTGGTCACAATTTTATCGACACACTGATTATACCGCTAAAGTTTACAGTAAAATTGATCGTATTATTTTCTGGAAACTTGCTAAGTGGTTGGCGAGGAAATATCGCTGCTCTATTAAGTCATTAATGATGAAATGGATCAAACGGCCAACGCCAAATCAGGCAACGACATGGGTGTTGTTTGGTGAAAGTAATCGCGGTAATTTATGTGGTGCATCACTATTTAGGTTAGTGAGTAGTCCTAAATTACAATTTCGATGGCGATTACCCGAATCAAACCCATATCTTAGAGATGAAATTAGAAACACCGTCACGTCTCGCTATAACGATGTTGCAATGGCTGTTAGCCACAATTAAGCGGAGAGCCGTATGCGCTGAAAGGTGCACGTACGGTTCGGAGAGGAGAAGCAGAGAAATAGTTCGACTACGCTCTGCCTCTTACTCTACTTGCCACATGGAGTGGGTTTGTTTATGTCGCTTTCGTGATAGATGTTTTTTCACGATACATTGTAGGTTGGCGTGTATCAACGACAATGCACACAGAGCTTATTCTTGATGCGTTAGAGCAAGCTATTTGGCATCGTGGCAACCCCGAAGGGTTAATTCACCACAGCGACAGAGGCAGCCAATATTTGTCTATACGATACACTGAGCGACTTGCTGAAGCTGGAATTCAAGCGTCTGTAGGCAGTGTGGGTGACTCTTATGACAATGCATTGGCTGAAACAATAAATGGATTATTTAAAACAGAGATTATTCGCAGAAATGGCCCGTGGAAGAATGTTGATGCTGTTGAATACGCAACGTTAGAGTGGGTCAATTGGTTTAATAATCAACGCTTATTATCTTCAATTGGGTATATTTCACCAGCTCAATATGAAACAGACTACTATGATAATTTAAACGAGTCAGGTAAAGTGGCCTGACTTAAACAAACTGGTCTCCGATGAACTCGGGGCGATTCATTTCGATTTCCTAGTCTTGCAAATTCACGCTCTTCTTTAGTAATACCCAAAGTTCTCCTACTTTCCATTGATGGATTCCCTTCTGCATTATACCACCATTGCATTGCTGAGGTGATGGCGCCATTGGCAAACTTGCCTCCCGTCAGTTTAGACACAGTGCCACCTACAGCCCCTGCAATTGCTGTTCTTCTCACTGCATCAGCATAAGTGCCGGTTTTTGGATTCATAAACCCTTTCATACTGGCGGTGACTAAGGAATCAGCAGGGTCAGGTCTTGCATCTTGCCTTTTACTATAAAAGTCAAAAAGAAAGACCTGACTCTACTCTCCCTCTTGCTCTCCCCAGTAGTAAACATAAAAGCGTCCATCACTGCCATGAAATTGTATCCAATGGTTATCCCACTGAAGGTATACATTTTCTACTTCAACACCTTTACCACGCCAATGATCATCAGTTCATTTCATTGCTACTAAACTAGCAGCACTGAAAAAAAACACATAACAAGGAAACACTAATTTTAAACATATTAAACTCCCAACAACGTTATTTTAAATTTTACTACAAAGCTTTAATCACAATAAAATAAAAAGGCAAAAAGAAAGACCTGACCCCAGGGCATGACTGAGTGCTCAGGGTTAACGCATGAGGAATTACAAGCGTTAGATTTTAATCAAATCGATTTAAGTGAATGGATTGGTGTAATGGTTGAGTCGAATTTAATACCAGAATCAAACGAAGACGATTTGAGTGCTAGTGGGCGGTATGAAAATTCTGAGTACAGAGAAACGCCTACTGAGAGGACCTTGCAAAGAACAAGCAATGCCGCAGAAGGGGCAAAAGCTATCAAGAAAAAAATGAATGAACCGCTGGATTGCTCAAAGTATCCTCGTCCACAAATTTGTGAGTTCGGCTTTACACTTGGTAGTGAAGAAGGCGGGTGATATAGGTTTATGTGTTTAAATGCCAGCCTTAATAGGCTGGCAAATAAGCAAGTTACCTATTTCAATTTAAAAGATGAATTTTCTTTTGTAAATAAATGCATAGTATTGTTATGAATTACGTAAGGGGCGGGAACGGTGTATTTAATACCACTTCCCCATACACCATAAGACTTTGGCACAACGGCAAAGCCAGAAGTGGCAACAGCCATATCAGTAAAACTTTCGTAGCCATTAATAAAAGTCAATGTAATAACATCTTTAATTTGATTTTTGTATTCGACTTTACCAACAACTTCGATTTTTATGCCTGCGGCACATGAACCGTTGAGCTTACGATCAAAATTTAGAAGGTTAGAGTTTTCAATTTCACCAGTGAAATTGAAAGTTGTATTCTTACTTGGATCGCATATAACACCGCCTTTATAAAAGAACATAAAATTATTATCAAAGTGATCGCTTTTTATTCGTAGCAATGCGTTAAATTTAGTACCCTCAATATTATTGAAAGTATTAGTAAGCTCTCTTTCGACAACTTTTACTGCATCAGCATCGATGTTTTGACTACTTAAATCACCTAAAAAAACAAGCATAGGTTTCCAATTAAAGGCTCGGTCTGCTTCTGATTGAGCACCCATGCTCCCAGCTAAATCGATTAAGCCACCAGTTAGAAAAGACATAGCGTACTCTGCCCCAACTAATGCTCCATTAGCTTTGAATTGCGCTTCTTCTGGTAACGCTACATCAGACAAACCTGCGGTTTTTCGCGTCATTTTAGCCACATTTAATGCAAAGCTAGCATCATCGTCAAACTGATAAACTTCATTTGATTCCATTGTTATCACTGGTGGCTGAGTAGACATACAAGCTGCCAATGAAAGCGTTGATAGTGCTAAGATTGATTTTTTTATGAAGTTCATTTTTTTAATCCAAATGTTTAATTGCATGTATTAAAACATATTTGTAGAAATAGGCTACCGATTGAAATCAATATTAGAGATTATATGAGATGTAATCGCCATAGCTCATCTATTTCAAATACTTTTTCAGTATAGGTATCTTTAATTACGCCACCAGCGGTTACTGTTATATACAGAACTCTACTAAGCCCACTTCTCTGGCGATACTTAACTGAAGCATGGCAACCAGCTACTTTGTTAATTGCTAGTGAAAGCTGGTCAAGGCTATAACAAAGAAAATCCTCTTTGCCGATTGTTTGAATTTGTATCATGATTGTAATCCATCCAATACAAGACCTGCCTTAAATCGAGAAACATGACTACGCAATATAAAGGAATCAGCAGGGTCTTGCATCATGCCTTTTACTATAAAAGTCAAAAAGAAAGACCTGACCCTACTCTCCCACACAGAGCAATTATAACAAAGTATTATGAAGCAAGTGATCTGACCCCTATTC
Source organism: Pseudoalteromonas sp. KG3 (assembly GCF_030436385.1). NCBI lineage: Bacteria > Pseudomonadati > Pseudomonadota > Gammaproteobacteria > Alteromonadales > Pseudoalteromonadaceae > Pseudoalteromonas > Pseudoalteromonas sp. KG3. Next base: position 3,465,033 of record NZ_CP098523.1, on the reverse strand, counting down.
ATTCAACGATAGAAAAACGCTTGTTAGCAATACTTGATACCTATAAAAAAGAAATGCCAGAAGTCCAAATATTTATGGATAACTTTGAGAAAAATTGCTTAGTAAATTTAGATGAATTGAGTGAATGAAATATAACTTTTGAATGAGTTTATTATAGTATAAGAACATGATTTATTTAATTTTAACAATGGCACTAAGTGAAAATTGCTCTCCCCAGTAGTAAACATAAAAGCGTCCATCACTGCCATGAAATTGTATCCAATGGTTATCCCACTGAAGGTATACATTTTCTACTTCAACACCTTTACCACGCCAATGATCATCAGTTCATTTCATTGCTACTAAACTAGCAGCACTGAAAAAAAACACATAACAAGGAAACACTAATTTTAAACATATTAAACTCCCAACAACGTTATTTTAAATTTTACTACAAAGCTTTAATCATAATAAAATAAAAAGGCAAAAAGAAAGACCTGACCCCAGGGCATGACTGAGTGCTCAGGGTTAACGCATGAGGAATTACAAGCGTTAGATTTTAATCAAATCGATTTAAGTGAATGGATTGGTGTAATGGTTGAGTCGAATTTAATACCAGAATCAAACGAAGACGATTTGAGTGCTAGTGGGCGGTATGAAAATTCTGAGTACAGAGAAACGCCTACTGAGAGGACCTTGCAAAGAACAAGCAATGCCGCAGAAGGGGCAAAAGCTATCAAGAAAAAAATGAATGAACCGCTGGATTGCTCAAAGTATCCTCGTCCACAAATTTGTGAGTTCGGCTTTACACTTGGTAGTGAAGAAGGCGGGTGATATAGGTTTATGTGTTTAAATGCCAGCCTTAATAGGCTGGCAAATAAGCAAGTTACCTATTTCAATTTAAAAGATGAATTGTCTTTAGTGAATAGATGCATAGTATTGTTATGGATTACGTAAGGGGCTGGAACTGTGTATTGAACGCCACTTCCCCAACGACCATATACTTTAGGAACTACAGCAAAGCCTGATGTACCAACTACAATATCTGAAAGTGTTTCGTATCCTCCAATAAACGTTATAGTAATTACACTTGAAACTTCACCTTTGTAATTTACTTTCCCCGGTGATTCAATATAAACGACAGCTCCACATGATTGATCATATTCAGCTTTTACATCAGTATACAGACCCGCTTTTATTACTTTAGAGTAATTGATTTTTGCTTGCTTAGCTTGGTCACAAAGAGGACCTTCGAAAGAAATTAGAAAGTTATCATCACGAACATCAGTACTTGCTCTCATCAAGCCTAAATAATTAGCGTCCTCAATATTATCAAATGTTTTAGTAAGCTCAGCTTCTACAATTTTTACTGCATCAGCATCAACATTTGGGTTATCTAAATCACCTAAAAAAACAAGCATAGGTTTCCAATTAAAGGCTCGGTCTGCTTCTGATTGAGCACCCATGCTCCCAGCTAAATCGATTAAGCCACCAGTTAGAAAAGACATAGCGTACTCTGCCCCAACTAATGCTCCATTAGCTTTGAATTGCGCTTCTTCTGGTAACGCTACATCTGATAAACCTGCCGTTTTGCGTGTCATTTGAGCCACATTCAACGCAAAGCTAGCATCATCGTCAAATTGATAAACTTCATTTGATTCCATTGTTATAACAGGTGGCTGAGTAGACATACAAGCTGCCAGTGAAAGCGTTGATAGTGCTAAGATTGATTTTTTTATGAAGTTCATTTTTTTAATCCAAATGTTTAATTGCATGTATTAAAACATATTTGTAGAAATAGGCTACCGATTGAAATCAATATTAGAGATTATATGAGATGTAATCGCCATAGCTCATCTATTTCAAATACTTTTTCAGTATAGGTATCTTTAATTACGCCACCAGCGGTTACTGTTATATACAGAACTCTACTAAGCCCACTTCTCTGGCGATACTTAACTGAAGCATGGCAACCAGCTACTTTGTTAATTGCTAGTGAAAGCTGGTCAAGGCTATAACAAAGAAAATCCTCTTTGCCGATTGTTTGAATTTGTATCATGATTGTAATCCATCCAATACAAGACCTGCCTTAAATCGAGAAACATGACTACGCAATATAAAGGAATCAGCAGGGTCTTGCATCATGCCTTTTACTATAAAAGTCAAAAAGAAAGACCTGACCCTACTCTCCCACACAGAGCAATTATAACAAAGTATTATGAAGCAAGTGATCTGACCCCTATTCATTCAACGATAGAAAAACGCTTGTTAGCAATACTTGATACCTATAAAAAAGAAATGCCAGAAGTCCAAATATTTATGGATAACTTTGAGAAAAATTGCTTAGTAAATTTAGATGAATTGAGTGAATGAATCGCCCCGTGTTTGCCAGAGACTCAATAACTTGAGAAACTGGAACTATGAAAAAATCAAATCGCTATACATCAGAATTTCGTGAACGTGCAATTAGGCTTGTTACCACACAACAGCATGAATACCCTTCTCTTTGGGCTGCGCTAGTATCGATTTCAGATAAACTGGGATGTACCCCAGAAACACTTAGAGCATGGGTCAAGAAATCTCAAGCTCAACCGTCTAAACCCTCTTCTAATACGCAATCAACTGAAGAACGCCTTGCCGTCTTAGAGCGCGAGAATAAAGAGCTCAAGCGAACGAATGATATCCTGAGGCAAGCTGCCGCTTTTTTCGCCCAAGCGGAGCTCGACCGCAAACAGAAGTAATAGTGGATTTTATTGATGCTTGCAGAGAGCATTACGGTGTCGAGTCAATTTGCAAGGAATTGCCGATTGCACCATCAACGTATTATTCTCATAAACAGATACAAAGAGAGCCTGAGCGACTGTCTAACCGCAAAAAGCGTGATGCTGAGCTGATAATACTCATTCGCGAAGTGTGGGAGGATAATATGTCAGTTTATGGTGCAAGAAAAATATGGAAGCAGCTACAGCTTGACGACCATCAAGTCGCCCGCTGTACAGTCGAACGATTGATGCGAGTTATGGGAATTCAAGGTGTTCGTCGGGGTAAAGCACATAAGACAACGATACCTGACGAGCAACAAGATAAGCCACTTGATTTAGTTAATCGTCAATTTACTGCTGAGCAGCCAAATCAACTTTGGGTAGCTGACATCACCTATGTTGCCACATGGAGTGGGTTTGTTTATGTCGCTTTCGTGATAGATGTTTTTTCACGATACATTGTAGGTTGGCGTGTATCAACGACAATGCACACAGAGCTTATTCTTGATGCGTTAGAGCAAGCTATTTGGCATCGTGGCAACCCCGAAGGGTTAATTCACCACAGCGACAGAGGCAGCCAATATTTGTCTATACGATACACTGAGCGACTTGCTGAAGCTGGAATTCAAGCGTCTGTAGGCAGTGTGGGTGACTCTTATGACAATGCATTGGCTGAAACAATAAATGGATTATTTAAAACAGAGATTATTCGCAGAAATGGCCCGTGGAAGAATGTTGATGCTGTTGAATACGCAACATTAGAGTGGGTCAATTGGTTTAATAATCAACGCTTATTATCTTCAATTGGGTATATTTCACCAGCTCAATATGAAACAGACTACTATGATAATTTAAACGAGTCAGGTAAAGTGGCCTGACTTAAACAAACTGGTCTCCGATGAACTCGGGGCGATTCATAATGAAATATAACTTTTGAATGAGTTTATTATAGTATAAGAACATGATTTATTTAATTTTAACAATGGCACTAAGTGAAAATTGTTACGCTTAACCATATATATAGGAATCAGTAGTGAAAGGAAAAGTGGTATCTTACGTACGAAATAAAAAATTTGGCTTTGTTAATGGGGATGATGGAGAACGTTATTTCCTCCATTTTTCTACCTTACTCAATAAAGCAGATGAAAATAAGTTAATTAAAGGTGTTGTGATTGAATTTGATCCAACTCCAAGCCCTAAAGGATTAGCTGCTAAAAAAGTTAAAGTTCCAGAGGTCTTTTTTAAAGATCAACTTGTCAGTTTTTTCACAAGCAAAAACAATCAACCAAAGCATGGTAAAGTTGAACTGCGTAACACTATAAATACTCGCTTTTTTAAAGATCCTAACAAAGGCCGTGAGCATATAACAAAGCTAGCAAAAGAAGCTGGTTACAATGCAATATTAAACTTAGGCTTTGAAAAAAATACATTTGCAGACGGGAATTACAATTATACCGTACATGCATTTAAAGGTGATTTTGCTTTAGTCACAGAAAAAATACCTTGTGACACTAAAGAGCAAGAAGCTACAAGTAAAGACTCATTGAAGTCACAATTAGAACAAGCTGTCGTAAAGTTTAAAGCCACTTATGATCAAGAAAGTGAAGCCAGAAGAAAGCAATTAGAAACAAATTACACAGGTTGTTTGGTTATTTTGGCAATAATAGTCTTTATAGCGCTATTTGTATTATTGAAGCAAAAATATTAGCCTTAAGAATTACAGATTCAGGTTTATTGCTTCATAACACTACTTATATGCCAGCATCGAAAAACCGTCACTGAGGAATTATGACAAGCTATTATGAAGCAAGTGAGCTGAACCCTATTTGTTCGTGGTTTTTGTGCAGTCAATTTCTTCTTCGTAAAGTTTGTCGCTGTAATACGTGGTGTCATTGGCGTTCACTTACATAAAACGCTGATGTTGCGGGCCACAAGTAAAGTTGAGGGTTTGCACATCTTTTAATATTTACGTGGGTTTACCCATAGCGTTATAGCTCGCGCTGGTGAAGCCGTCACCTCACGTCATGTTTCCACGGAAGTTTTAGCTAAAGGTGCGCCAACTAACGCTACGTACAGGTATTTACTCTAATTCAAGTTCAAATAAGTTGACAGGCAAAAAGAAAGACCTGACACGATTTATTTTTTTTCTAATCAACAATTTCTAAAAAAATTAAAATTCTAAATGCAATTGCAAATACTAAAAGTGATAAACCTAAATAAAAAGCAATTCTAAGTGGCAAAAATACGTCATCTTCATACTTACGTTTTCTATAAAAAAATAAAAAAAGTGTATTTATAATGAAAAGTAGAAGATAAATATAAAAATGACTCTTTAGCGTCATCAATAAAACCACTAATTGGATTATAAGAAAAAACCACGTTAAAGCTATTATAATCATCCCCCTTAATTTTTTATTCCCGATAAAGCAGGTTTATTCATTAGTTTATTCGAGTTGGTTTAAATCCACTGAAGTAATTGATGTTGCTAAGATGAACTGGTTCCTTAAAATAGCATCAAGCAAGTACTCAATTTGAACACTAAATCTCATTGTAAATTTAAGCCCCCCCCAATTCAATTTATGCAACTCAACTGTAAGCTGTCTTACTTGTTGTCCATAGCCCCTACTCCCACTACATGTTAGCTCAGTTTTCAATCATATTCTTATATGATTAACCGACTGATTAATAAAATATTTAAAGTTATATATAGATCCAGATTATGAAAAATTAATAACTAAAGCCATAACAAAAGTAATAGCAATAAAGTTATCTATGATTAACTTTCTACTATATTATTTTCGTACACTGGCATACAACTCCTGCATTACAAGCTGTAAACCTTGCTGCATCTTCTCACTCGATTGTCCTGCAAAACCAAGCCGAGCATAGCTATAGTTTATGGGTTTTAAGCTACGTACTGAGTTGGTAAAGTAAAACTCGGCTTCGGTTTGTAAGTAAACACTTTGCTTTGCTAACTGTGCTTTTAAATGCTGAGTGTCTTTATTTAAGTTTACCCACATTGCCATGCCGCCGTCGGGCTTTTTATATTCAATTGGGTAGCCATCAGCTTGTAACGCTGCTAAGTAAGAATCCATCGCTTCATAGCGCTGTTTATACAGTTTGGTCATACGCTTTAAATGCCGTTCAAAGCCACCTTCTTTCATCCAGTGCGCCACAGCTAATTGCATGAGCACATCGTTCTTATGGTTCATTAACTGCTTCCACGCGGTTAATTGCGCTAATACTTCAGGCGCTGCGCAGATATAACCGATACGTGCGGCTGAAAACATAATCTTAGAAAACGTCGATAGATAAATAACAATGCCCGCGGGGTCATCGGCGGCCATAGGTTGTAATGGCTGACAGCGATAATGAAATTCATGGTCGTAGTCATCTTCAATGATCATCACGTTATAGGCATAACACAGTTGATAAATTTGCAAGCGCCGGGTTGGCGATAAGGTCACGGTAGTTGGGTATTGGTGCAGCGGCGTTAAGTACAGCATTTTAATTGGATAACATTCTAGTTGAGCTTTTAAATCATCAACGCATAAGCCTTCGTCATCCTGCTTAATATCGATAAGCTGCGCACCACTCGCTGCAAATGCTTGCCTTGCAGGCGGGTAACCTAACGTTTCTACTGCGACAAAATCATCTTGTTTTATAAACGCTTTTGCGATTAAAAACAGTGCTTCTTGCGAGCCATTGCAGATCAATACGTCGCTTACGTTTAAATTACGCGCTTTGTATAAGTAATCACAAATATGCGCTTTTAATTGCTCGTTACCACTGACCTGCCCATAATGCAGTTGATTGATATCTAAGTGATTACAGACATGACTGACGGAGCGTTTAAATTCTTTTTGTGGAAAACTGGCAAGATCCGGTAAACCACCAGCAAAATTATATTTGTACGCAGTTAAATCCATTCCAGCAGCAGGCACAGCCAATGTTTTCGCAAATTGATAGGGTTTTACTTTCAGTATTGGGGTCGTTGAGGTACTGACGCTACTTTGAATGGGCAATGACTTGGTGACCTTGTAGCCTACGCGCTCTTGTGATTCAAGCCAGCCTTCCGCTACTAATAATTGCAATGCATTCATCACGGTATGGCGATTGAGCTGATAAGTGTTTGCCATGACACGCGCCGAGCTGAGTTTTACTCCTGGCGCGAGCTTGCCTTGCATTATGGCACTGCGTATCGCGCTGGCCAGTTGCAAATATTTGGCAAGCTCTGACTCATCAAATTCAATAACTAACGGCTGCATTTCGACTCCAAAACACTCTAAACTGGTCTAGTTAAAAAGATAAAACTGGTTGTTTATTACTAACCAAGGTAGCGTACCTTTGTTAATCATAAATAGCAAAGTATGGGGCTTATCATGTTTACAAAACACATTCATCAAACCAATAAACTGGCTTTAGAGCCGCTGACACAAAACCACCTAGAGCAGCTGCATCAAGCAGGCCAAGATCCACAAATATGGCGTTGGGTGTTAATGAATTACACTCAAACCCGTGCAACGCTCGATGATTGGTTTATTAATACAGCACAGTTTAATGCCGAACAACAAGTCGTTTACGCCATCGTTGATAAAGCAAGTAGCCAGGTGCTTGGCACTACACGCTTATTTAGGCTAGATAAACAAAATCGCAGCGCCGAGATTGGCCACACATTTATTGCTAAACAGTGGCAACGTAGTTTTGTAAACACTCACGCGAAATACTTGCTACTGCAATATGCGTTCGAAGAATTAGGCCTAGTCCGTATTACTTTTAATACCCATGAACAAAACCAAAAATCGCGTAATGCTATAGCACGCCTTGGCGCCCGCTTTGAAGGTATTAGTTATAAAGACAGATTACTTGCTGATGGCTCATATCGAAACACCGCTCAGTTCAGCATTATTGATGAACAATGGCCGACCATAAAATCACAGTTAGAAGGAAAGCTATAATGTACCCAGCGAGGCATTTTCAACAACATGATAGTAAGCAATTACAACAGTTAGTAAGTAGCTATCCACTGGCAACCATTTTAATGCCAAATCCACAAAGCCAACTCAATGATGTATGCCTTGTGCCATTATTATTTGACTCAACTCGCGAGATTTTTATCGGCCATGTGGCCAAGTACAATCCGCTATCATCAATTGATGGTCAATCGGTAAACTTATTATTTAGTGGTGATGATTGCTATTTATCGCCCTCTTATGCGCATAACAAAACCTTGCCTAGCTGGCTTTATTCGAGTGTTTATGTGACGGCTGAGGTGCAGCTGATCACAAATGAAGATGAAAAAGCACAGATAATGCAACGATTAACCGATCATTTTGAGCAACACTTTAGCGAACATGCGACTGATATATGGCAACTTAATGAAGTACCCGTACAGCATCGCCAAGCAATGTATCAACAATTGAGCTTTATTAAATTTATTCCTAGTCAATGGCGTGGCAATTTTAAACTTAGTCAAAACAAGCCTAATGAAATACGTGCTGCCATAAAGCAAAGTTTAATGTTAGCGGGGAAACTCAGTATTGCTGAGTTAATCAATTAGCAATGCTACAAAAAAGAAAAAAGGCTCCTCGGAGATCTTAGAGCCTTTGGTTAACTTTGGAATTAACTCGGTTTAGTAATTAGTTAAATGCAAGCAGGTGCGGTGCAATATTTTGATAATCAACAGCCATAGCAATGCTCAATGCAGTAATATTCAGGATTGAAAACGCAAACACTTGCCGCGCCCAACCACTAATATCAATGTTACGTCGATAACCTCTTAGCGCCATTAACAGCCACCAAAAACTAGTGGTGCAAGCAACGGCTAAAAAAGCCATACCGGTATAACCGCCAATGGTTAATAACATCACTACTAACGCATATATGGCAATATACAAAACAATATGGTGCTTTGCTTTATCAATACCGTGCGCTACTGGCAGCACTGGAATACGTGCGGCTTGGTAGTCTTTATAGCGAAAAATAGCAATCGCGTATGAGTGTGGCATTTGCCATAAACTAAACATTACTAATAAAATCAATGCACCAATATCAAACTGTGCCGTCACGGCGCAATAACCAACGACTGGCGGTACAGCACCAGATAAGCTGCCTACAAATGTTCCATATACTGAGCGACGCTTCATATATAAGCTATAAACACCCACGTAAATAACATAACCAAACACAGCAAAAAACACTGCAATCCAGTTAGTAAAAATCACTAGTAGAGCAAAACCTAATACGCCAAGTGCTGTACCATGTAGCAAAGCAGTCTTGGCAGACATTTCGCCCGTTACAGTTACCCGTGTTCGCGTGCGCGCCATGCGAATATCAATATCACGGTCAATCACATTGTTGATTACGCAGCCAGAGGCTACTACCAGCGATAAACCAACTAATGTAGCAAGCATTAGCCAGCCATCAATATCACCACGCGAAGCAAGTAAAAACCCACCCGCAACTGAGATCACATTACCCATAATAATACCGGGTTTAGTGACCTTTAAATAACGACGAAACATCTGCTGTCCCCTATTCTTTGCTATTAACAATGTACTAGCTGGGGCTAGTACATCATCATGGCGTTCGATTCGTAGATGATCCACACCGACAGCCCCACCACCATCACGATGATCAGCGCACTGAAGATGAACGATAGCGAACTGGCTTTACCATCTTCGGTTTTAAAGTTCAGGTGTAAAAAGTATTTTAAGTGCACCCAAATTTGCACAATGGCCATCACCACAACACAGGCAAAGGTTGTTGGCTTTGATAAAGTGCCGCTCATTACCGCCCAAAATGGGATCGCGGTCAGTACAATTGATAAAACAAAACCAATTAAATAGTCTTTAACACTGCCATGTGAAGCATCACTATGGCTTTGTACATGTAGCTCATCTAATACATGTGATTCACTATGACTCATTACATCCCCCCCATTAAGTAAACAACGGTAAATACACAGATCCACACCACATCTAAAAAGTGCCAGAACAAACTTAAACAGCTTAAACGGGTGACAGTAGCAGGCTTTAAACCACGACGTGATACTTCAATCATCATCGTCGCCATCCAAATTAGGCCAGCAGTTACGTGCAGGCCATGCAAACCCACTAACGAGAAGAAAGAAGTTAAAAATGCGCTGCGCTGCGGGCCATTACCATGAGCAATTAAATGATGAAATTCATAGACTTCCATGGAGATAAACACCACGCCAAAGGCAAAAGTTACAGCCAACCAAGTTAAGGTAGCGGCTTTTTTTTGCGCATGCGCTGAAATCATCGCAAAACCAAAGGTAATACTACTCAGTAGTAACGCAGCAGTTTCAACCGCTACAAAATCCAGTTCAAAAATATCTTTGCCAGATACGCCGCCGGCAGTGTTCATATAAAGCACAGCGTAGGTTGCAAAAAATGAGGCAAATAACAAGCAATCAGTCATTAGGTAAAGCCAAAAACCAAATACCGTATCGCCACCCGTATCATGATGTTCATGCGCATGAACATCATGATTGATGATATTTATATCAGCAGGGATCGAACTCATGCGCTGAACTCCTTACCTTGGTTAAATGTTGTTGCACTTTTATTATGTGCACTTTCAATTTCAAGAATTTCTTCTGGTTGCACGTAGTAATCAACATCACTGGTGTAACAGCGCTTAAAGAATACCGTGATGCCAGCAATAACACCGACAATTGCCAACCACCAAATATGCCAAATCATGGCAAAACAGAATGTGGTAAAACAGGCACTCATCATCACCCCTGCCGAAGTATTTTTTGGCATATGAATAGGCGCATAGCTTGCTTGTTGTTGATACGCTTGGCCTTTTTCTTTCATATCAGTCCAAGTATCAATGTCATGCGCATGTGGGATAGTAGCAAAGTTGTAATACTGTGATGGTGACGATGTTGACCACTCAAGCGTGTGACCATTCCACGGATCGCCAGTTGTATCTTTTAGTGCTTCACGGTTTTTAAAGCTGACAATAAGCTGCACAACTTGGAATAAGATACCGAACATAATGATCACTGCACCAACAAAAGCAATGTACAACCAAATATTCCAATCTGGATTATTTGTGTGGTTTAAGCGACGCGTCATACCTAAGAAACCAAGAACGTATAGCGGCATAAATGCAACAAAGAAACCAATTAACCAACACCAGAAAGACGCCTTACCCCACCCTTCGTGCAGTTTAAAGCCCATTGCTTTGGGGAACCAAAATGCAAAACCAGCCAGGTATCCAAATACCGCACCACCTATGATGGTGTTATGGAAATGCGCAATCAGGAATAGGCTGTTGTGTAATACATAATCAGCACCTGGAATTGCCAGTAGTACCCCGGTCATTCCGCCTATGGTAAAGGTCACCATAAAACCAAGCGTCCAAAGCACAGGAACTGTGATGCGTAAACGGCCACGGTAAATAGTAAATAACCAGTTAAACAGTTTTACGCCGGTGGGCACCGCAATGACCATGGTCATTACGCCAAAGAAGGCGTTAACGTTGGCACTGGATCCCATAGTGAAGAAATGGTGTAACCAAACAATAAAACCTAAGATAGAAATTGCACCGCTGGCATAAACCATAGATTTATAACCAAATAAACGTTTACCGGTAAAGGTCGAGATAACTTCAGAGAAAATACCAAACGCAGGTAAAATCAAGATATACACTTCAGGATGACCCCAAGCCCAAAACAGGTTGATGTACATCATGGCGTTACCGCCCGCTTCATTAGTAAAGAAATGGAAATCTAAATAACGGTCCAGCGTTAACATAGTCAACACTGCCGTTAAGATTGGGAATGATGCCGCAATTAAGATATTTGCCCACGTACATGTCCACGTAAAAATAGGCATTTGCATTAAACGCATACCAGGGGCACGCATTTTAAACACAGTCACTAAAAAGTTTACCGCCGTTAACAGTGTACCAATACCGGATATCTGCAGCGCCCAAATATAATAATCGACCCCGACCCCAGGGCTGAAAGACATCTCCGATAGCGGCGGATAGGCCACCCAACCTGTTTTCGCAAACTCACCGCAGAACAATGAAATATTAATTAATATTGCACCACCGGCAGTTAACCAAAAACTTAAGTTATTTAAAAATGGAAATGCCACATCACGCGCACCAATTTGCAGTGGTAAGACAATGTTCATTAAACCAATCATAAATGGCATTGCCATAAAGATGATCATGATCACCCCATGCGCGGTGAAAATTTGGTCATAATGCTCCGGCGGTAAATAGCCTGTTGCGCCACCTGTGGCTAACGCCAATTGTGCTCGCATCATAATGGCATCGGAGAAACCACGAAACAGCATGATCAAGGCAAGAATGATGTACATCACACCTAAGCGTTTATGATCGATTGAGGTGATCCAGTCGTGCCAAAGCACACCCCATTTTTTATATTTTGTGACTAAAGCCGCAATCAGTGCTGCAGCAATCACAACTACCGCCATTGTCACCATCAAAATAGGTTCATGGAACGGAATAGCATCTAATGTTAATTTTCCAAGTAACGACATAATTATTTCTCACCCTCGCTGTGCATTGTGTGATTTGCATGGCCGCTATGCTCAGGCATTGCTTTGTGCATCTTGTTCATATCACCATGAGCCTGCATATATTTCATAACGATAGTGTGAAACAAGCCCTCTTCTACATCACCAAAATAAGTCACAGGGTTGTTTTCACTCGGTTGCGCCAGTGCATCATAATCCGCTTTAGAAAGCGTGTTTGACTCGCTTTTCACCTTGCTTACCCAGCTATCAAAGTCAGCTTGCGTTGGCATAGCGATGGCATTAAATTTCATACCGGTAAAGCCTGCGCCGCTGTAGTTAGCTGAAAAACCTTTAAACGTACCGGGCTCATTGGCAATTAAATGCAACTTAGTTTCCATGCCCGCCATCGAGTAGATTTGACTACCTAGTTGTGGGATGAAAAATGAATTCATGGTGCTTTCTGAGGTGATTTTATATTCCACCGGTACATTGGCTGGGAAAACTAATTCGTTCACCGTCGCAATACCTTGCTCAGGATAAATAAACAGCCATTTCCAATTCAGCGACACGACTTCAACAGTTAGGTGCTTACCTTTACCTTCAAGCGGTTTATAAGGGTCAAGCTGTTGCGTTGATTGCCAAGTAATAACACCTAAGACAATTACTATCACAATAGGAATGGCCCAGACTGCGGCTTCAATTTTTCCTGAGTGAGCCCATTTTGGCGCATAAATTTGCTGATCTTGGCCATCGCGATACTTCCATGCGAAATACAAGGTCATCACGATGACGGGAATAACCACAATGAGCATCAGCACTGTGGCTATAATGATCAGATTTTTTTCATCTATCCCAATTTGCCCTTTGGGATCAAGCACCCCGCCTTTACAGCCAGTTAGTGCGAGCACAGTGGTGCCCAGAGCAATATTACAGAGGTTTCGAATTAACAAAGGACTATCCTACAACCTAAAATTAGACGTGTGCTGCCTTACCCAAGAATACCAATAGGTCAGAACAACGATTTAAACTATTCCTAACGTGCTTTAAACGTGTAGCTACAAATTTAAACATTAAGGAAATTTAATAGGGGTGGCCGAATCGCAGACACACTGCGGCTGAGCATTATTAGTGAAGCAATGAAATTAGTAAGCGACTAACCCAATTTGGTCATTAATAACGCGTAGCGTTCAACCAAATACAAGGGGTGGAGCACGACAGCCATGAGCGCTGTGTACAACAAGTGATGTTTTAGGAGCACGAAAAGCAAAGGCAGCTTTACGTAAAATAACTCCAGCACGACGCGCTGGAAAAAAGTGAAAAATCAACCAACATAAACCAATTAGCAACTGGCATGAAACAACGGGATACGCTAAAAAGCTCAATACATTAATTAAAGATGACTCTACAGCCCCTTCAGTTAATAACCCCTTTAACTCTGTTGCATCTTCAACACTACCATTTACTAACATGGCGGAGTTAATTAATAAAATTACTAATGCAGAGAACAATTCACGTCCGGCAAAAAATGCACGCGCACGCAGCTGGCAACGTGTAAACGTTGTTTGCTGAGTTGCTTGTGGACACTTTTTTGAGTTCAAACGTACTGACCTTACAGATTTAGTAACACGCAAATAACAGCGCTACGCTATTATTCACTTTGTTGATATGATTTGCATCAATAAAGTTTCAGTAATTACTGAAATTTCGAGAGGATTATAACAAAGTCAACACAAGCTACAAGTGAAAAACTGCCAAGTCGGCTAAATTTTTAGCTAAGCGAGGCTTTTAGCCATAAAAAAAGCGCCTTAAGGCGCTTTATAAAAAACATTGTGATAATTGTAGATTAAAGAAAATAAAAACAGCCCAAGCTTAGTAACCACTAAACTTGAACCGCCTTTGACAACATCTTCACACACAATTATAAAGATTCAGTTCTAGTATTGTTTAATACATATTGTAAATTCATTGATGAACAATAAGTTCATCTAATCGCGTGGCAGTAAAATAAAAACAGTTCAAGCTTAGTAGCCACTAAACTTGAACCGCCTTTGACAACATCTTCACACACAATTATAAAGATTCGGTTCTAGTATTGTTTAATACATATTGTAGATTCGCTGATGAACAATAAGTTCATCTAATCGCGTGGCAGTAAAATAAAAGCAGTTCAAGCTCAGTTTAACTAAACTTGAACTGTCTTTTTGACAACATCTTCACACACAATTATAAAGATTCAGTTTTAGTGTAGTTCAGTACACATTGTAAATTTGTTGACGAACAATCTGTTCATCTAATCATGTGGCAGTAAAATAAAAACAGTCCAAGCTTAGTAGCCACTAAACTTGAACCGCCTTTGACAACATCTTCACACACAATTATAAAGATTCTTTGTAAGCGGCTTGTTCATTTCGCTTCCTTGAAACTAAATTTAGTGTAATAGCTCAAAGCTGACAACTGATAAAAATAAATCTGATAGATGAAAAAAATTAACCCATAGACTTTAGTCTAAATTTCAGCCATAAAAATCAGCCAAATTGTACACAAAACCGTCTACAAATTAATTATTATTGATGATAAACAAGTAATTAAAAATATACCCGATGAAACATCACATTTCGAAAAGCTGTACTTGTTTTAAATGAAAATAAATTTAGACCGATCCAGTTAAATATTATATTCTTATTACATTGAAAAATAAGAATAACAGGATATCACTATGTTCCGTAAAACCATTCTACTTGGCTTAATTAGTTGCTCATTCACTTTAACTGCGGCCCCCATCGCCACACACTCTATTGATGGCTTAGACAAAACAGCGATTAAACAGGCTGATCTTGCACCTATACTTGATTCACTGGCGAAGCACCGCGCTCTGGAGCGAAAAAACCTAGGAAAATCATTCTTGGGTAAATCCATTGATGCATTTTATATTGGCTCAGGCCCCATTAAAGTCATGCTGTGGAGCCAAATGCATGGCGATGAAAATACGGCAAGCGTCGCATTAATGGACTTTTTAAGCTATACCCTCGCTGCTGAAAATGAGCAATGGCGTAAGCATTGGCAAACTAAGCTATCACTGATGATCATTCCCATGGTCAACCCTGATGGTGCACAGCTACAAACCCGTTTTAATGCACAAGGAGTCGACTTAAATCGTGATGCTAAAGCACAGCGTACACCTGAAGGCCAGTTATTAATGGCTGCAGCTAAAGCATTTAAGCCCGATTTTGCATTTAACCTACACGATCAAAACGCCTATTATGGCGCGGGAGAAAAAGGCCTACCTGCGACTATTTCAGTATTAGCTCCGGCCTATAATACACAGCGTGAGATCAATGAAAGTCGTGGTAATGCCATGAAATTGATTGCGCAATTAAGCCAACTTATAAACCAACAAATTCCGGGCCATCTAGCTAAATATAACGATAGTTACTCTTATCGTAGCTTTGGAGATACGTTTTCAGAAATGGGGATCAGCACCATACTCATCGAGTCTGGAGCATATCCGAATGATCCACACCGCCAAGTAGCTCGCAAAGTTAACCGAATGCTATATGTCCAAATGATAGATGAATTAGTATCGGGTAAATGGCAGCAGCAAAAAATCGCTACATATCAAGCGATCCCGTTTAATGCTAAAGATGCATGGGTGGATTTACTCATTGATGATGTAACAGTCACCAGTGCACAAGGCAGCTATATCACAGACATTGCTATTAATGCCAAAGGCCGTTATCCAAAAATAAATGAGTTGGGTGATATAAGTAGCATTCGCCAAGGATTTACTCAACTAGATGCGCAAACGCTCAACTTTGATAGCGGCAAAGTTTACCCATTAACTAAGCCATTAGATCTTACCAGCGTGAAGTATCGTCAACTATTAAGCCAAGGCTACAGCTGTTTTTCAGGAGATATCACACTGCTTAATAATCAAACCGATTGGGTAAGCTATCAATGTGGCAATACGCACTCTGCAATCCCTGAACGCCATGGTGCAGCCGCATTTATCTTACGAGAGCAAGGCACTGCAAAATATGCCGTTTTGGGGGAGCAATTAATCAAATTGTAACAGCCATAAAAAAGCGCCTAGTATGGCGCTTTTTTATTAACCTGAATATAGCTTAATGAGACTATAAAATTTGGTTTTCTTTCCAAACTTGCTCTTTTTCCATGCGCTTTTTACGCTTGTCGCATGGATCATCACAATCACAGGCCTTATCAATGCCTACAGAGCCTAAACCACCACAACTGCTGGCCATAGATTTCTTTTGTACCATCATGCCCACAGCCATCGCTGCGACTATTAAAAGCAATAAACCAAATGTAAGAAGAAAAAGTGACATTGCTTAGCCCCTATTGATCAGCAATAAAATAATGCTTGGTGATAATCACCAAGCTGTGTGTATTATAAACGGCTTTGTGCTCGGCTACAAATAGGGTTTGAATGCAGGGCTCGAATAAGCCACTAAACCATCTGTTGATTTACCAATTAAGTAAACTGGTAGGTCATTTTTTTCAGCATAGGCCTTAGCTTTCTCCATGCCCATTACCGTGAGTGCTGTTGCAAGGCCGTCTGCAGTCATGGCTGATGGGTGTAACACAGTAACCGAGACTAAATCATGACGGCTCGGCATACCGGTTGCTGGATCAATCAAATGGCTGTAGGTTATGCCATCCATTTCATAAAAAATACGATAATCACCCGATGTGGCAATGCCGTTGTTACCCGGCGCTAATACTCTATGTACTTTGCGTACTCCAGGCTCTGCGTCCGGCTGCTCAATAGCGATACGCCAATCTTGATCATTTGGTTTTTTACCAGCAACTCTAAGCTCACCACCAATTTCAACCATATAATTAGCTAAATCGTGACTTTCTAATAACTCAGCCACTTTATCTATGCCATAGCCTTTTGCAGTAGCTGAAAACGACAACTCCAAACCATCGATGGTTTTTGCTAAACCTTGCTCAGTTAGTATTAATTTATCAACGCCAATTTGTGCAACCATCGCGGTTAACTCTGCGTCGGTTGGACGTTTTGTTGGTTTTTTATCAGGACCAAACCCCCATAAGTCAATTAATGGGCCCATGGTTACATCAAGCGTCTTGGTTGACTCCCCTAAGCGAATAGACTCACTAACAACCGCTCTAAAGTCACTGCTAATTGGCATAACTTGCCCTGCTGGCAAACGATTAAAGGTATTGATCTCAGAATCAGCTATATAAGTCGACATAGATTGATTAATGTCTTTAAGCAGCTGCGTAACCTCTGGAAGTAAATTCAGTGAATCCAACTTTTCTTGATTAGCAAACACCTTTATATGATAGGTAGTGCCCATCGTTTTACCTTCAAGGTAAAGCTCTTGCGGTTCATCGCTTTGGCCGCAGCCACTAATGAGTAAAGTGAGGGTTAAAAAGAATAAGGCAATAATGCCTTGTGGGTGAAAAACTCTATTCATTGCAGCCTACTCAGTTAAGTTAAGAATATAAAAAAGCCTCGTAACAGTGATTGTTACGAGGCTAGTATTTTAACTAATTTTAATTAGTTTTGGTATTAACCACCGAAATCATCTAGTAAGATATTTTCGTCTTCAACACCTAAGTCTTTCAACATAGTGATAACCGCAGCGTTCATCATTGGCGGACCACACATGTAGAACTCACAATCTTCTGGCGCTTCGTGATCTTTAAGGTAGTTCTCAAATAACACGTTATGGATAAAGCCAGTGTAACCTTCCCAGTTATCTTCTGGTTGTGGATCTGAAAGCGCGGTATGCCATACAAAGTTGTCATTTTCAGCCGCTAGGCCGTCAAAATCTTCAACGTAGAACATTTCACGTTTAGAACGTGCACCATACCAGAAACTCATCTTACGCTTAGAGTTTAAGCGCTTAAGTTGGTCAAAGATATGTGAACGCATTGGCGCCATACCAGCACCACCACCTACGAATACCATTTCAGCGTCAGTGTCTTTTGCGAAGAACTCACCAAATGGACCAGAGATAGTTACTTTATCACCTTCTTTAAGTGACCAAATGTACGATGACATTTTACCACATGGAAGGCTTAAGTCTCTTGGTGGCGGCGCAGCGATGCGCACGTTAAGCATAATGATGCCTTCTTCTTCTGGGTAGTTCGCCATTGAGTAAGCACGAATTGTTTCTTCGTCTACTTTAGACTCCAGCTTGAAGAAACCAAAATGGTTCCAATCGCCACGGTACTCTTCAGGTACATCGAAATCAGCGTATTTAACGTGGTGCGGTGGCGCTTCAATTTGAATATAACCACCGGCACGAAACGGCACTGACTCGCCATCTGGAATTTGCAGCTTAAGCTCTTTAATGAAGGTTGCTTTGTTATCGTTAGAGATAACTTCACAATCCCATTTTTTAACACCGAAAATTGACTCTTCAAGTTCAATTTCCATGTCGTTTTTAACATTTACCTGACACGCTAAACGACAGCCTTCACGGGCTTCACCTTTAGAGATGTGGTCAAGTTCAGTTGGTAAGATATCGCCGCCACCTGAGTGAATGTGTACACGACATTGACCACAAGAGCCACCGCCACCACATGCAGATGATACGAAAATACCTGATTCAGATAACGCGCCTAAAAGCTTGGTACCTGCTGATGTTGTAATGGCTTTGTCTGGATCGCCATTTACGCCGATGATGATGTCACCGCTTGCAACTAACTTAGATTTAGCACCAATGATGACTAAAACTAGCAGTACAACGATAGCGATGAAAACACCAACGCCTAAGAAAATCTCATAACTCATGATTTATCCTCGCTACCTATTAAAGTGAAATACCAGAGAATGACATAAAGCCAAGACCCATTAAACCAACCGTGATAAAGGTAATACCTAAACCACGTAGGCCATCTGGCACGTCTGAATATTTCATTTTCTCACGGATACCAGCAAGTAAAGTAATTGCTAGCGCCCAACCCACACCAGAACCGATACCATAAACCACAGATTCACTGAAGTTATAGTTACGTTCAACCATGAAAGATACTGCACCGAAGATTGCACAGTTAACTGTGATCAATGGTAAGAAGATACCTAACGCGTTATAAAGTGCTGGGAAGAACTTATCTAATGCCATTTCAAGAATTTGTACTAGTGCTGCAATAACACCGATAAAGGTCAAGAAACGTAAGAAGCTAAGATCCGCTTCAGGGTAACCAAGCCACTCAAGTGCACCAGGTGCAAGAACCGCATGATAAACCAAGTTGTTAACTGGTACTGAAATGCCCAATACCACGATAACTGCCACACCTAGGCCGATAGACGTTGTTACTTTCTTTGATACTGCAAGGAAAGTACACATACCTAGGAAGAAGGCTAAAGCTAAGTTTTCAATGAAAACTGCTTTTACGAATAAACTAATATAATGTTCCACTGTCTGCCCCTTATCCTTTCGCTTCTACTTGGTCTTTCTTATAAGTACGAAGTACCCAAATGAATAAACCAATGATGAAGAATGCACTAGGTGGTAAAATCAATAGACCCATAGGCTGATACCAACCACCATCTTGTACAAGAGGGATGATTTCAGCACCAAATAATGTGCCTTTACCAAATAGTTCACGAATAAAGCCAACTGTAAGTAACACTACTGAGTAACCTAAACCATTACCGATACCATCAAGGAACGACATAACTGGCGGCGACTTCATCGCGTATGCTTCAGCACGACCCATTACGATACAGTTAGTAATGATTAGACCAACGAATACCGACAACTCTTTTGCCGTAGCATAAGAGAAGGCTTGTAGTACTTGGTCAACAACGATTACTAGTGACGCAATGATAGTCATTTGCACGATAATACGTACAGATGATGGGATCTGGTTACGAATAATTGAGATAAAGAAGCTTGAGAAAGCCGTTACCAAAGTCAATGCGATTGACATGATTAAGGCATTTTTTAAGCTCGACGTTACCGCAAGCGCAGAACAAATACCCAGTACTTGTAGTGCGATTGGGTTATTTGCCAGTACCGGACCAAATAGGACCGACTTCATTTCTTTAGTATCAGCCATTATTTCAACGCTCCTTCACGTACTCTCGCAAGGAAAGGACCAAAGCCGTTATCGCCAGTCCAAAAGTCAACTGCGTGATCAACACCGTTTGAAGTTAAAGTTGCACCTGATAAACCATCAATTTGATGATCATTTTTAGCACCGCTTTTTACAACATCGACTGGTAACTCTTTACCTTCCCATGTTGCAGTCCATTGTGGGTTTTGAATTTCCCCACCAAGACCTGGTGTTTCATTGTGCTTATAGAAGTTAATATCTTTAACTGTTTCGCCATCGCTTTCAAGCGCTAAGAAACCATACATCACACCCCAAAGGCCGTAACCTTGGATTGGTAGAATGATAGCATCCGTTGAACCGTCAGCTTTTTTCGAGATGTAAACTGGTGACTCTTTAGTCATACGCTGAATGCCTGCGATATCTTTGATACCGTTTGCTTTTAGTGCAAAACTAATTTTTTGGTCAAATTTACTTTTCTCAAAGTCAAATGTATTAGGGTCAGTTTCAACAAACTCACCGGTTTCCATGTTTACAACGCGCGCTTCGATTTTTGCGTTGAACGTATCAGAGATGTTTTCAACAGCATCAATACCCGCTGCAGCTAAGATATTCTTTTGAATATCTTGCGTTTTGTTAGCTTGCTGTAAAGGGCGAAGCTGAACTGAAGCAAACGATACGATGATTGCACACACTAAACATAGTGCCACAACAACGGTGAGCGTTTTGCCGATTGATTCGTTATTACTAGACATTACGTGCCAACCTCCGCTTGATATTAGCTTGCACTACGAAGTGATCGAATAATGGTGCAAATAAGTTAGCAAATAAGATTGCTAGCATCATACCCTCAGGGAATGCAGGGTTAATTACACGGATCATTACAACCATTACACCAATTAGCGCGCCGTATGCGAACTTTGCTTTATCTGTAAATGCCGCAGACACTGGATCTGTCGCCATAAAGAACATACCAAAAGCAAATCCACCCAATACTAAGTGCCAATGCCAAGGCATTGCAAATGCTGGGTTAGTATCAGAGCCAACTGCATTTAATAAAAATGCTGTAGCAACCATACCCAAGAATACACCTAGCACGATACGCCAAGAAGCGATACGCACGTAGATTAGGAATAAGCCACCCACTAATAGCGCAAGTGTAGATGTCTCACCTACTGAACCTTGAATGAAACCGTAGAATGCATCCCACCAAAGCGCCATATTGCTGTAATCAAGTGTACCTACGAACGCTTGACCTAGCATAGTTGCACCAGAGAATGAATCTACTGCAGTCCATACTGTGTCACCTGAAATTTGTGCAGGGTATGCAAAGAATAAAAGCGCACGACCAGCAAGAGCAGGGTTTAAGAAGTTACGGCCAGTACCACCAAAGATTTCTTTAGCGATTACTACACCAAACGTGATACCTAGCGCAACTTGCCATAATGGAATAGTCGCTGGCAGGATAAGTGCGAATAACACCGATGTTACGAAGAAGCCTTCGTTAACTTCATGCTTACGCACTGAGGCAAATAATACTTCCCAAAAACCACCTACAGCAAATGTTACTGCATAAATAGGTAAGAAGAAGCATGCCCCGTAGAACATTTTAGCGCCCCAGCCGGATTCAGCGGTTAATGTACCACCAAACATCTGGAACAGGCCAACTTGCCAAGAATTTGCCAGTTCAAAACCTTGTGCTAAAGCACCCGCGGCCTGATGACCGATATTGAACATACCAAAAAACATGGCAGGGAACGTCGCCATCCACACTAAAATCATCATACGTTTTAGGTCGATGTTATCGCGTACGTGTGTCGCGCCTTTATTTACATAACCAGGGGTATAAAAAATAGTTGCTGCTGCTTCATACAGCGCATAAAATTTTTCATGTTTACCACCGGCTTCAAAATGCGGCTCGATATCTTCTAGAAATTTCTTTAAACCCATCTCTCTAGCCTTCCTTCTCGATCGTAGTCAAGCAATCGCGTAGGATTGAACCATACTCGTATTTACCTGGACAAACGAAGGTACATAACGCTAAATCTTCTTCATCAAGTTCAAGTGCGCCTAATGAGATTGCACCATCTAAGTCACGTGAAATTAAGTCACGTAATAATAGTGTTGGTAAAATATCTAAAGGCATAACACGTTCATAGTTGCCAATTGGCACCATGGCACGTTTTGAACCACCTGTTGACGTTGTCATTTTAAATAAACGGCTTGGCGCAAGGTGAGATAAGAAAGTACGTGTTACAGAAAACTTGTCGCTACCTGGACGGATCCAGCCAAACAATTCTTTTTCGCGCCCTTCAAGTAATACAGATACTTGAACATGGTAACGACCTAAGAAGGCTTGTGGACCTTGTGACGTAGCACCTGCTAAAACAGAGCCAGAGATAACGCGGTTATCACCATCTTCTAATTCACCAGCAACTAAATCATCTAAAGCAGCACCCAGTTGAGTTTTCACTAAACGAGGATTCTTAACACGAGGGCCAGCAAGAGAAATGACTCGATCAGTCGAGATTTCACCCGTTAGGAATAAGTGACCAAAGGCGATAACGTCTTGGTAACCAATATGCCAAACTTGTTTGCTTGCAGACACAGGGTCTAAGTGATGGATATGTGTGCCAACAAGGCCAGCCGGATGTACGCCACCAAACTCATGTACTTCTACTTGAGGGATTGATGAGCTAGGTACTTGGCTACCAGCTTGTTTACAAACAAATACTTTACCATCTGTCAAACGAGATACCACAGCTAAGCCCGCTTCAAATGCTTGCACATTTTCAGCAATAATCACCGCAGGATCTGCAGCAAGAGGATTAGTGTCGATAGCCGTCACAAAGATAGAGCTAGGATTTGCATCCACAGCTGCTACTTTACTGAATGGGCGAGCACGAAGTGCCGTCCATTGACCAGACTGGATAAGTACTTCTTTGGCTTTTTCACGATCGAGGCTCGAAAGCTGCTCAGCTGAGAAAGAGTCAAAGGTGATTTGCTCACTGCCGTTTACTTCAATAACAACAGATTGCAGCACACGTTTTGCACCACGATTAATTTCTTTTACTGTACCAGCAGCTGGGGCAGTAAATAATACGCCTGGGTTCTTTTTATCTTCAAAAAGTACCTGGCCTTTCTTGACTTGGTCATCCACACGAACATGCATGGTTGGACGCATACCAATAAACTCTTCACCTAGCACAGCTACACGTTTGACGGTAGAACCATCATGAATAACTTGCTGAGGCGCGCCCTCTATGGGTAAGTCCAGACCTTTTTTTATGTTGATCATACGCACTTGCACTACATTAACGGAAAGAAACTGAAAAATCGTACCAACCACGTCGCTATTTCGATGATCTAAGCTAAATTCAAGATATCAAAGAACTACCTGTTTTAATCTCAAAACAAGCAACGCAGTTAAACTCCTCACATATATTGCGCGAATTTTAACATTAATCGTGACTACTATGCGAGTGTAAATATGAAATTTATACGACAAGAGTGGTTATTTAGCTCAATCGCCGCATTTGAATAAAATTCAATATAGACCAAAGTGCTATTGCTCGCGAGCAAGGATGGAAATTAAACAAAAATAGTAGAGAAAAACGCTTGGTCATAAAAAAAGTCGCCGCAGCGACTTTTTTTAAATAAACATGGCTGAATTAATCAATCATATTTGCAATCGGTGCAATTGCATCGACGTCTTGCTCGTAATCAACAGTGTCGATACCAAAACCAAATAAACGTAAAAACTCATTGTGGTAGCCCACGTAGTCCGTTAGTTCGTCAATTGTTGCAGTGGTAACTGAATCCCACACAGTTTGAATACGTGCTTGTACGTCATCTTCCAACTCTTTGTAGTTTTGGAATAAATGGCCGCCATCGTCAAAACGCGGTGAATCACCGTATAGGTTTTCAGTAAATAAAGCATGAATTTGCTCAATGGTGCCTTCATACGTGCCATCGGCTTTCATTACTTTGAATAACGCAGAAATATAAAGTGGCATGATAGGAATTGCAGAACTTGCTTGCGTTACTACCGCATTTAGTGATGACACATAGGCTTCACCATTTAATGCACTCGTCGATTCTTTAATAGCCACGGTTGCACGGTCTAAATCTTCTTTTGCTTTACCGATTGTCGCGTGACCATAAATTGGCCAGGTTAACTCTTTACCAATATAGGTATAAGCAGTGGTTTTAAAGTTATCAGCAAGGACATCGGCTTCTTTAAGCGCATCAATCCACATTTCCCAATCTTCACCGCCCATTACTTTAATGGTGTTGTCGATGTCTTCTTGGCTTGCCGCTTCCACGGTAACTTCGTCAATTTCACGCTTTGATGTATTTAAGTTCTTAGTTGTAACTGCATTACCAATTGGCTTAAGGGTAGAAGAGTACACTTCACCAGTATTTGGATCAGTACGACGCGGCGATGCTAAGCTGTAAATAACTAAATCAACTTTACCTAAATCAGCTTTAATAGTATCAATGGCTTTTTGCTTGATTTCGTTAGAAAACGCATCGCCATTGATATTTTTAGACCATAAACCTTCAGCGTCTGCTGCAGCTTGAAATGCCGCAGTATTATACCAACCCGCAGAACCCGTTTTACGCTCTGTGCCTTCTTTTTCAAAGAAGATACCTAAAGTTTTAGCGCCACCGCCAAATGCAGCAGTAATACGCGATGCAAGGCCATAGCCTGTTGAAGCACCGATAACGAGTACATTTTTAGGGGCATTTTTTAATGCGCCTTGCTGTTTTACGTAGTTAATTTGTTCTTGTACGTGCGCTGCGCAGCCTACTGGGTGGGCATTAGTACAAATGAAACCGCGAATTTTAGGCTTAATGACCATTGATCATCCTATATCTATCTCAATAAAAATTAGCGCTAGTTTAAAGGCTAATTGTAAAAATACAGGTCTGATGAGTCTGGTGAGCTCTCAGACCTGGCCGTTAATCTAATTTAGAGCCGCCTAAACAGCTTGGTGAGTCTGCAACTTGACCGCTTTGCTCACTAAATTCTTCAGGAGTAAAGGTATGAATTGCTAAGGCATGAATATGATTAGCTAACTCATCTTTTAAAATTTCATTAATTTGCCGATGGCGTTGTAATAAGCGCTTTCCGCTGAACTCTTCACTGACGACAATCACCTTAAAGTGCGAGTCTTCGCCACGACTATGCATGTGGCTTTCGTTCACCACATTAAGATGCTTACACGCTAGCCCATCGGCTAATTTGCTTTCTATTTGTTGTTGCATTGACATAAAGGCTCACTTTAAAACTGATTTATTGCTCTACTATAACAACTAAGTCTGTAAATTGGCTAGCTGCGCTTTGGTAAAATATACCTAAACGTCAGACTGATACGTGGGTGAGCTAACGTGGTTTGCTTGGCAATCGCGTGTTGGTAATCTCGTTGGCTGTCGCCATTCATTACCAAACAACTGCCACTGTGTAGTAGTAAATCGGTTACTTTATTACTGGCCTTATGTTTGAGTTTTAACACCCGCTCTGCACCTAAAGAGATGCACACAATAGTTGGCTGAAAACCGAGTTCTATTTCATCATCACTGTGCCACCCCATAGTATCATTACCATCACGGTAATAATTTACCAGCAAAGAATTAAAAGGCTGTTGTAAATGCGCCTCTAAGCGTTTGCGTAAAGCCAATAAAATAGCAGGCCAAGGCTCAACCACTAATTTACTGTGAGAGTAGCCATATTCAATGTCATTATCACTGATAAAACATTGCAAGCGTGGGATTGGGCCTGTTCGCCCGTAAACGGTGGTGTTGGGTTGCTGCCAGTTTAAGTTTTGCTGCAGATGATAAAATAAATCGAGGCTTTTTTGTGCGCTCAGCGCCCTTCTTTGATAAGAAAAGCCATTTGGTAACATATGGGGGTTGGCCTTTTGCCGTTGCATGTTAGAATTTACCTATCAATTGATTACTGATCACTAAACTATTATGACCACGCAAGCACAGCTCGGCGATACAACTTTTACACTTGAACGTTTTCCGTTAGATCAAAAAAACCGTAGCTTACAAGCTTGGGATTCAGCAGACGAATACTTAATCGACTATGTTACTGAACATTATCCTGATTGTCGCTCTTTGCTGATCTTAAATGATAGCTTTGGCGCACTGTCTTGTTATTTTAGCAAACGCCAGTTAACGGTTTGTTCAGTCAATGATTCTTATATTAGTCATCAAGCTGCTGCCTATAACTTAGCAGAGAATAAAATTGCCACAATCGCTTTTAGTCAGCTTGATAGTTTATCGGCTTTACCTGAGCAGGTTGATTTAGTTATTTTAAAAGTGCCACGTACATTGGCTTTTTTACAATATCAATTGTCTGAACTGAGCGAAGTACTGGCACCCGGCACGCCTGTTATTGGTGCAGCAAAAACCAAAGATGTGCACAACTCGACTATTAAAGCGTTTGAGCAATTTATTGGCGAAACAAAAACCAGTTTAGCGGTGAAAAAATCGCGCCTTATTATTGGCCATGCAGCAGGTGGTTATAAAGCCGCTGATTTCCCAGTAAGCTGGCCGCTTGAAGGCACTAACTTTACCATTAGTAATCATGCCAATGTATTCTCACGTGATTCACTGGATATTGGTGCGCGGTTCTTTTTTGACTATTTGCCACAAACCAATAAAGCAAAAAGCATTATTGATTTAGGCTGTGGTAATGGCGTAGTTGGGCTAATGACACTGTCACGCTGCCCTAATGCGCAAGTGACATTTGTTGATGAATCGTACATGGCAGTAGAATCTGCACGGCTGACTGTTGAACTTAATATGGAAGACAAGTTTGAGCAATGTACATTTATTGAAAACGATTGTTTAACTGGTTTTGAGCGTGAAAGTGTTGATATGGTGTTATGTAACCCGCCTTTTCATCAAGCGCAAGCAGTTACCGATCACATTGCATGGCAAATGTTTAAGCAAGCCAAAGACACCTTAAAAAATGGTGGTGAATTGCGTATTATCGGTAATCGTCATCTCGACTACCATGACAAACTAAAACGTATGTTTGGTAATTGTGAGTTGCTTGGTTCAAATAAAAAATTTGTAGTATTAAGTGCGACTAAAAATAATGGAATGCTATAACCATGATGAAATACATTTTACCTTGCTGTGCTTTATTATCAGTATCGGCTTGTAGTAGCCAGCCTAATCAACTGATCTTAAATCCGGTTTATAAAAGTGGCAAGTTAAGCGCTATTAATCAAAGTTTAAGCACCAGTGTGATTGATTTACGTGGTGACCCTGCAACATTAAAATTGATCACTTCAGATAAAACTCAAACCATTGCCAGTCAAGGACTCACAGAGGCAATCAAAAGTGCGCTTGATAGCGCGCTGAGCCGCAACGGCGCTAGCATTTCAAATTTAGCAACGACTCGCTTTGAAGTGGATATTCATACTTTACAAGCAGTGGTGACTGAAAAGATGGTATCTCATACTAGCGACGCAAAAATTGAACTCGGTGTACGGGTTATTCGTAGCAGCAGTAATTTTAGTAAAATTTACCGTGGCAATGCGAGCCTTGAAGGGCCGCTTGGTCATGACCGAGCCAAAATTGAAGGTCAACTCAATAAGTTGACTGAGCAGCTAATAACCCGCATGGTATCAGACCCTGAATTACTCGCATTTTTAGAAGGTTAATCATGAAACGTGTATTTTTATTGGCTGCTTTATTATTGCTGAGCCAACCACTTATAGCGGCAACTGAAGGACGTTTTGTTCAGAAAAACAATATGTTCCCTCGAGTAGAGATCACCACCACGATGGGCAAAATAGTGATAGAGATGGATCGCTCAAAAGCCCCTATCACCGTCAATAACTTTTTAACTTACGTAATGGATGGCAGTTACAAAGGCACTGTTTTTCATCGTGTGGAACGTGATGTAGAAAACGAGCGTGATTTTGTTATTCAAGGCGGTGGTTACGATAGAAATTACGATGGCGTTTATGAAGGCGATCCTATCTTTAATGAAAGTGGCAATGGTTCAAAAAATGATATGTACAGCATTGCTATGGCCTATCAAGACCGCCAACCACACTCAGGAACGCGTCAATTTTTCTTTAACATGGATGATAACGACCACTTAAACCCAGGTAAAGATTGGGGTTTTGCCGTGTTCGGCATGGTAATGGAGGGCTATGAAACGCTTGATAAAATCATGCAAGTTGAAACCGGTTTTAACGAAAAGATTGGTTATGATTTTGTGCCAAAAACCCCTGTTATTATTTTAAATATGACCGTATTAGAGCCGACTCCATTATAACTATAATAAAGAGAGTGCCTAACTCTCTTTGCCATTGAAGGCATTATGACTAAAAACTTGTCGATAGCAGAATATTTTTCTTACTTTAAAGATAAACGACTTATAAATGTGTTTATTTTTGGCATGAGCAGTGGCTTTCCTTGGGTACTGATTGGCTCAGTAATGTCAGCCTGGCTCAAAGACGAAGGTCTTAGCCGCAGTATGATTGGTTTATTTGGCATTGTTTTTGGCGCGTACAGCATCAACTTTTTATGGTCTCCTTTGGTTGACCGAATCAAACTACCCATTCTTTATCGCTGGCTTGGCCAGCGCCGCAGCTGGATACTGCTTTGCCAGAGCTTTATTTTACTCGGTGTTATTTTATTAGCCGGGCTCGATATTACCGCCCACTTAGGTGTCGCTGCAGCTTTATGCCTCCTCATCGCTGTCGCCTCTGCCACTCAAGATATCGCTATTGATGCATTTCGTATCGAGACCTTAGATGAAAATGAGAGTCATAAAGCCACCGCAGCGGCGGCCATGGCAACCTCTGGTTGGTGGAGCGGTTATGCGCTACTTGGCGCAATTCCCTTTTATATGGCGGATATGCCAAGCATTGACTGGCCGCAAGTGTATTACTTTTTAGCTATTGTAATGTTACTACTTATGAGTTGTGTGTTTTGGGCGAAAGAGCCTGAATCAAATCGTGAGGCGGTACATGCTGAGTTAGAACGCATTTACCAACAAAAGCTCGCTCTGGGTAAGCAGACGCAATTAACGAAAGTGACGGCATGGCTGGCGGTGACGGTACTCGACCCATTTAAAACCTTCTTCGCGCGAAATGGCGTAAAAACAGCACTCGCGCTGCTGGCTTTTATATTTTTATTCAAAATTGGTGAAGCATTTTTAGCCCGTATGTCGATTGTGTTTTATAAAGAAGTCGGCTTTAGCAATACACAAATTGCCAACTACTCAAAGCTGGGAACAGGCTTAAT
This sequence comes from Pseudoalteromonas sp. KG3, assembly GCF_030436385.1. Taxonomy (NCBI): domain Bacteria; kingdom Pseudomonadati; phylum Pseudomonadota; class Gammaproteobacteria; order Alteromonadales; family Pseudoalteromonadaceae; genus Pseudoalteromonas; species Pseudoalteromonas sp. KG3. The sequence continues at coordinate 3,435,437 of NZ_CP098523.1, read as the reverse complement.
CACCATCGTTTTTGCATTTTTAGGCAGTATTTTTAATCATAAATATGGCATCGTTAAAGGCTTATTTATAAGTGGTGTAGCCATGGCAGCATCCAACTTAATGTTTTCTTGGATTGCACTAGCTGGCCCTCAAGAGCATTTGTATGCGATGGCAATTGTGGTGGATGGGTTTACTCAGGCATGGTCGTTAGTGGCTATGGTAGCGTTTATATCAATGCTCTGCGACAGAGCCTTTAGTGCTACTCATTATGCGTTGCTTGCATCATTGGGGAATTTAGGGCGAACATTGCTATCGAGTTATAGCGGCGTAGTAATTGATGATTGGCTAGGTGGCAATTGGTCATTGTTCTTTATTTTAACAGCCTTGATGGTGTTGCCATCACTGATCTTTTTATACCTAATTCGGCATCGTTTGTATGCGTTAGAAAATAGCTATCACGGGAATACATAAAGTGTTTTTGGAGGGGGAAGTTTGCAAGTGGTAGGGAATAAATTACTGGTGAAAGCGCTTCCCTGCACTGACTAAAAAAACTAACTATTAGTCTTCTTTTAATAAGCCTAAACCTTCGTACGGGTCGACTTCTAATGCATCACAATAACGTAAAAATTCAATCACGTCTAAACGGCGCTCTTGGTTTTCAATTTTACCAATGAATGAATGCGGTGTACCAAGTACTTGAGCAAGGCTACGCATTGTATGACCTTTCTCGTGACGCTTAGTTTTAAGCCATTTAGTTAGTTTTGAGTTTTCTTCAGAAGAAACTGTTTTACCCATCATAAAAAACATCTCCTACTAGATGATTTAAAGTTTAATTAATTTAAGAGTGAAATTTTGCCCGTCTCACTCTTGGATACATTATATACTATTCACACTCATGTGAAATAACTAATTTTAGGCGAGTACCAATTGCGGGTAATTGCTATTATAGGCTATTAACTTTATTGTAAAACAAACATTAAAGTTAATAGTCTAGTATTAGTTCCTCGTTAATGTAACAAATAATTTATTGAAATGAACCCTTTTTACAATAAATTATTTTTAACTTTAAAATTAAATAGTTATGCTAATAAACTGTATAATCATCACCAAAGAGAGTCATTTATGTTCCGATTACTATTCCTTATGCCAGTTGCCCTCTGCTTAATTTGGTACTTTTTTCTTAGACAAAATAAGATACCAATTAAGCAAGGTAAGAAAGGCTTTATATACATTTTAATCTTTCTACACTCGTGTTAGGCTTTTTTATTCTAATGATGCAAGTCACTCACAGTGTGTGAGTGACTAAAAATAAGCCAACATTAGGCTCTGCGACGTTCGCGAAGCATCAGTAAGCAAGGTGTTAGCACTAAGGTTAGTATAGTAGCAAAGGTTAAACCACCCGCAACAGCGGTCGCTAATTGCACCCACCATTGCGTTGACGGTGCACCAAAATCAATTGTACGATTAAATAAATCAATATTGATCTGTAGCACCATTGGCATTAACCCTAAAATAGTTGTCACCGTAGTTAACAATACTGGGCGTAATCGCTGTGCGCCGGTTCTTAAAATGGCATCTTTTGCAGCAAGCCCTTGCGCTCTTAACACGTTGTAAGTATCTATTAGCACAATGTTATTATTCACCACAATGCCGGCCAGTGAAATAACTCCAATGCCAGACATGACAATACCAAAGGGTTGTTGTAACACTAATAAGCCTAAGAACACGCCAACAGTCGAAAATACCACCGCGCTTAGGATCAAAAAGGCCTGATAGAAACTATTAAACTGCGTTACTAAAATAATGCCCATCACAAACAGCGCAACTAAAAAGGCATTTTTCAAGAACGCCTCGGATTCATCTTGATCTTCGGTTTCACCACGGACTTTGATTTTAACTCTAGGATCTAACCCTTGCTCTTTTAGTTGTGCTTGCAAGCGTGGTAAAGCTTTAGCCAGTTGCTCACCGACCTTCATATCGGCGTTGATAGTCACTACTCGATGGGCATCAACACGGCGAATAGTGTCTACTTTTGGGGCGGCGTGGCGTTCAACAAAATAGCTAATGGGGACTTGGCCATGTATGGTTTTTACCCGTAACGTTTCAAGACGACTTAAATCACGTTTATCGTGCGGAAACCGCACTCGAATATCAATTTCGTCGTCAACATCATCAGGACGATATTCGCCTAACTTTAAGCCATTAGTAATTAACTGCACATTTGCACCAAGCATAGCTGCATCTGCGCCATATCGGGCAGCATCTGCTCGGTTGAGTTTTAACTGCCATTCAATCCCAGGCTTTGACGCTGTATCGTCTACATTTCGAAAGGCGCCATCATTTTCGATAGCTTGGCGGATCACTTTAGCTTGTTGATTTAATACCTCAGGAAATTTTGAGCTCAACTCAATACTCAGTGCTTTACCACCCCCGGGACCGTTTTCATCCTTACGCATTTCAATCTCAACGCCGGCAAAGCTTGCGGTGATCTCATTCACTTTGGTGATGATATCTTCAGCAGGCGGACGTTCATGCCAATCTTTTAAATTTAATCGAAATGAGCCGATTTGATCTTGCCCGCCGGTGCGCGCATATAAGGTTTTAATACCTTCGACGGCTAAAATACGGGTTTCAATTTCTTTCATGACCACGTCTTTTTCATAAATAGACAGATCACTATACGAACGTACTTTAATGTTCACCCCGTTTGGCTCAACATCTGGGAAAAACTCAACCCCTAACTTTGATACCGCAAACCCCACAAATACTAAAATTGAGAACACCACAGCCGCGAGCAAGGTCCACCATGGCTTATCAAGGGCGCGATTTAACAGTCGCACATAGCGCCCAGCAAAACCTTGCAGTTGAGTTAAATCACCAGATTCAGCAATCACCAAGTCTTGCTTTTGTTGTGGTGTTAATGGCCTAATTTTGCCAATCAAGCCGCCGATGGTGGGTACAAAAACCAATGCCATCAGTAATGATGCCGATAATGTCGCAATTAAAGTAATAGGCAAATATTTCATAAACTCGCCCATCATTCCCGGCCAAAAAATTAACGGCGCAAATGCGGCAAGTGTCGTTGCTGTTGATGCAATAATTGGCCAGGCCATGCGCTCGGCAGCTATTTTATAAGCTTGCTTACGTGTCTTGCCTTCGCTCATTGCTCTATCGGCGAATTCCGTGACCACGATTGCGCCATCCACCAGCATGCCGACCGCCATGATCAGCGCAAATAACACCACGATATTAACGGTTAAACCGAACAAGGAAATCACCAAAATACCGGTCAAAAATGAACCGGGGATCGCCACTCCTACTAAAAATGCGGTACGTGCTCCCAACACCGCAACAATGACAATGACAACTAACAATACTGCTGATAACACGTTGTTTTGTAGATCTGACAGCATCATTTCCACGTCTTTCGACATATCACCGGTGTAATCAACTCGAATATGTTCAGGCCACATTTTTTGTGCTTGAGCCACCACCTCTTTCACTTGTGCTACGGTGTCTATAATATTTTCACCAGCACGCTTTTTCACTTCAAGCGATACAGCTTGGCGGCCGTTGATACGCGCTATTGAGCTGGGATCTTTATAAGCACGACGTATTTTAGCAACGTCCATAAAGCGTACGACTCTATCACCTACCACTTTTACGGGTTGCTCCATCACATCTTGGATGGTTTCAAATACCGAAGGAATTTTTACAGCAAACCGCCCTTTGCCAGTATCTAAGGTGCCTGCTGCGACTAAACGATTGTTATTAGAAAGTAATTGAATAATATCGCTTGGCTCAAGTCCATATGAAATCATCGCGAGCGGATCGACTTCAATTTCAACCATGTCTTCACGGTCACCACCCACATCAACTTCCAATACGCTAGAGATACTCTCAAGCTCGTCTTTTAAATTGCGGGCAAGGGTTAATAAACCTCGTTCAGGTGCGTCACCAGAGAGTGTTAAAGTAATGGTGGGTTGCTGATCTTCCATGAGAATTTCATGTACTTCAGGCTCTTCTGATTCTGACGGTAATTTTGCTTTAGCAAGGCTGACCCTATCACGTACATCAGCGAGCGCTTCTTTTGGATCCATGCCCGCCATAAATTCAAGTGTTACTGATGCGTGGCCTTCACTGGCCACCGCCGTCATTTCTTTTACCCCTTCGATAGAGCGTAGTTCAATCTCCATCGGCCGTACCAGTAGCCGCTCAGCATCTTCAGGTGAAATACCATCATGAATGATTGATACATAAATAAACGGGATGGTGACATCGGGGTTCGCTTCTTTAGGAATATTTTGGTACGTCACCCAACCAGAGATCAATAATAAAATAAAAATCAGCAGTACAGTTCGCGTGTGATTAAGCGACGCTTCTATTAAGTTTTTCATGCCTTACTCGCCCGCAGTCGTATCAGCTTCGACAAACACGGGCTCAACAATATCACCGGCTCTGACAAACCCTTGCCCTAACGTGATCACATTTGCTGTTTCACCCAACCCCCACAGCCATACTCCCTCTGCAGTTGATTTGGCAAGGCTGACATTTTTAAATTCTACGCGATTTTCAGCGTTAATCACCTTCACACCAATATTACCTTCACTATCAAGTGCCATATAAGCGGGACTTAATAACATTGCAGGCGCAGAATCGAGTGAGATATCAAGCTGCGTTGAATAGCCTGCTTTGTATTCCATATCAGGGTTAGCAAAGGCGGCTTCAATACGAAATGTATTGGTACTGTCATCTGCTACCGAGGCAATATAACGCATTTTACCTGGATATGTTTTGTCATTTAAAACATGGGCATGCACAGCTTGACCAACTTGCAAACCGGTAATTTCTTTTTGCGTTGCATCGGCACGAACTATTAAAGGATCAAGATCGACTAACTCTAAAATAGCATCACCAATAGCAACATAATCACCTAACTGAACTAAGCGCTTATTAATAATGCCACTAAAAGGCGCGCGAATTTCGGTACGCTCTAATTGTAATTCCAGCCCAGCTAAACGTGCTTTACCTTGCGCAAGTACTGCTTCGCTACGCATGGTTTGCACACGGTCTTGCAGGCCTTGATTCCTAAGAGAAAGTGCCCCTTCATACTCAGCCGTATACTGCTTTAACAATGCCGTGGCAGATCCCAACTGAGCGACTAAATCTGATTTATCTAATTCTAGAATCAATGTTCCTTGCTCAACAAACTGCCCTTCTTCGACATAAATTTTGTCTACTTCTCCGGCTTGGCGAGCACTCACTCGCGCTAATTTATCAGGCTCTGATTTACCATAAAACGACAAGGTTTTTTTGATCTCTTGCGCAACTAATTTCACCACTTGCACTTTCGCTACTTTCTCACTATTCGTTTGGGGCTGCTTATCACTGGCATGACTTGAGCCTGAGCCCATCCAGATACAAATAGCAACAACAATGACTATGGCGAGAATATAGGGTTTTTCTTCTAATTGCTGTGCAAGCTTTTTCAACACAAAATTTCCTTTTAGCTATCAATGGTAAATGCGTAAGATGGTTGTATGAATAATAGAGTAGGTAGTCGTTCTAAGGCAATAGAATTAGAGGGTATTAAATTTTAGCCAATAAAAAAGCCGCAATCTGCGGCTTTAATCAATACTTTAAACGCTGAAACTAGCGCCGCACCCACAGGTGGTCGTTGCATTGGGGTTAGCAACAAAAAAGCGTGCGCCTTCAAGTCCCTCGGTGTAATCCACCTCGCCATCAACTAAATATTGAATACTCATTGGGTCAACCACTAAGGTCACGCCATTTTTGACAATCTCTAAATCGCCCGGGTTTGCCTTTTCATCAAAAGTAAACCCATACTGGAAACCAGAGCATCCACCGCCTGTTACATAAACACGCAGTTTTAAATCTGGGTTTTCTTCTTCGTCGATTAACTGTTTAACACGAACAGCTGCTGCATCGCTGAACTTAATGGGTAATTCATCTGACATAATATAACCCTCTATACCTACATTGCTGCGATTATCTAATACCCGAGTGTTTTAATCAAGTATAGGGATGAGTTTGCTTATAATAGTTAATGTAGATCTAAGATAGTTAGTTGTATCAAATGGTCAAGCCACTATTTCTAGGCTATATTTGTTGTTCATACTCAGATACACCCACTTTATTTTTTTAATTAAGATGAGGGACCATCTTGGACAGCCACTTAAAGCTTCATTTTGTTACCCCAGAAATGCTAAATGCACCCGTTATTACTGCGCAATATGATAGCTATCTAGTTATCGCCTCAATTTTAACAGCGGTGTTCGCTTCCTATATTTCTTTTTATTATCCGCGCGAATTAAAGACTCACAACTAAAAGAAGAAGCGCTACTGTGGACGGTCGTTTCATCATGCTTTTTAGGTGGCGGAATTTGGGCTATGCACTTTGTTGGCATGCTGGCCTATAAGCTCCCTATTCCCGTAGAGTACGATATTACATTAACACTGGTGTCTATTTTACCAAGTGTATTTGCTAGCTACATTGTTATGTCACCTACGTTAGGGCGTTTTAACAATTTATGGCTCAGAAGCATATTGATGGGCTTAGGTATTGGTAGTATGCATTATGTAGGCATGATGGCGATGCTGATGCCTGCTCACATGGCTTATGAACCGTGGTTATTCTCGTTTTCAGTACTCGTCGCGGTGGTGCTATCTGGGCTTGCTTTAAAAATAAATGAATTACGTCTAACAACACATATAAAGCTGAGCTGGGTCAATCTGCTGGCAGCCTTGGTAATGGGTACGGCAATTTCAGGAATGCACTATATAAGCATGATGTCTATGTATGTCTTTGCAGCACATCATACAACCTATCTCACTAATGAAAACAGCTCTGAACTTGCTCAAGTTATCATGTTTGTTTTATTAACATTAAGCTTGCTGCTGGTTGGCAGTATGGAATTACGCGCGAGAAGTTTATTATCCGCAAAATTAAAAGCGGTGCTCAATACTGTGCAAGATGGGGTTATTTGTTTTGATAAACTAGGCAATATTGAGTTTGCAAACCCTGCAACTGCCACTATTTTTGGTTTTGAACAACACGCATTAATTGGTAAAAACATTGCGCTGTTGATGCCGCAAAAATATGCCACCAACACAGCACACTACAACTACGCCGATCAAGCGGGTAAAAGTCAATTGTTACAAGGGCGCAATAGCAATGGCGTTGACTTTCCAATTACGGTATCTATTAGCCCAATCAGAAAGCATGCCAACCCGTCATTCGTCGCCACCATTAAAGATTTAACCAATATACAAAACCAAGAAGCGTTTACGCAAACTATCTTCGACACTTTGCCAATTATGTTAGTCGTCAAAGAAGCTGAGCAACTGTCATTTAGCCATGTAAATAAAGCTGGCGAGCAGCTACTTGGTAAAACACGCGATGAGCTGATTGGACTCAGTGATGCTGATTTATTTCCAGTACAAGAAGCTGCGTTTTTTCGGCAGCTGACCGCTCAGTTTTAAGTTCAGGCCAAGGCATGACAATCGATGAAGAGCCGATCACCATTGATGGCCACACCCGTTATTTACGCACTCGTAAAATTACCATTAAAGATAACCGTGGTAAGGCAAAATTTTTACTGGCTGTATCCGAAGATATTACCGAACTGCGGGTCGCCAAGCTAGAACTTGAAAAATTGCATCATCGGATGTCAATGGCAGCTAACGCGGCACATATTGGCATATGGGAATGGAACTTTCAGACCAATGAGTTGATTTGGGATGACTGGATGTTCGAACTCTATGGTGTTGATAGGGAAACCTTTAATGGTAACTACTCAGTATGGGAGAACAGCATACATCCCGATGACTACGATGAAGTCATCAAAAACTTAAAAAGTGCAGTAGCCAATCAAGATGAGTTTCATGCCGAATTTCAGATTATTTTACCTAGCGGAGAAACCCGCTACCTAAATGCTGATGGCCGAATTTACGGCAATAGCATGGTAGGGATCAATTTTGATATCTCAAAGCGTGTGATTGCTGAAAATAAACTTCTCCAGTTAGCACAAACAGATCACCTCACTGGCCTCGCTAATCGTAATGCACTGTGCAAGTTTGCGGAGCATGAATTTGACTGCACAGAACGCACTGGCACTAAAGTCGCTTGCTTATATTTTGACTTAGATAAATTTAAACCAATTAATGACACTCATGGTCACTTAGTCGGTGATTTTGTATTGGTTGAAATAGCCAAGCGCTTACTCGACACAGCTAGAAAAACAGACTGTGTAGCCCGTATTGGCGGAGATGAGTTTGTAATTATCATTACCCATATTGAAACAAGCAACCAAGTTAAAAAAGCCCTGACACGATTTATAGACGCCATTGAGTTACCCATAGTATCTACGCAAGGGAATTTCTCAGTAAGTGCTAGTATCGGTTACGCAATTTACCCAGACGAAGCCACCAGCTTAGATGAATTACTCAATAAGGCTGATGCTAGAATGTTCGACCATAAGCGCACGAAGGCAATCAATCAAAAAGCCACCATCAACCAATGACCCTCAGCCACTAAAAAAGCCCAGTTGATTTTGGCAATAGCATTCGTTAGTGCTTTTTAATACATTGCCATCGGTATTGCGTACAGCAACCTAACTAACTGGTATCGATTTGATTTAAATTAAACTCTAAATGAAAATCAAAAGGACTTACTGTGACACTTTTGATAAACTGCCCGCTGGAATAGGTGGCGAGGAATAAAGCATGTGGCTTGAAACGCTTAGGCGTCGCTTGGCAAAGCCAAAAACATCGGTGCAATTGTGCTTACTTGGCGTAAGTGCTGGATTAATTGCGGCGTTTTTGATCATTCTATTTCGTTTAACCATTCTATTTTTTCAAGGCTTGTTCCTTGATAACCCTGACGACTTCACCACTTTACCGCCTCTTGAACGGGTGTTAATGCCTATTATTGCAGCCTTTTTAATTGCTCTGTTTGCGGCTTTCACTGGTTTTAAACATTATCGATTAGGTATTCCATTCGTTATTCATCGAATTAAAAGCCATTATGGACAAATGCCGTTGTATAACACAGTTAATCAATTTGTTGGTGGTGCATTAGCATTGATCAGTGGTTTTTCTGTCGGCCGTGAAGGACCATCCGTGCATATGGGTGCAACCGGCGCAAGTATCTTAGCCGATAAACTGCATTTACCTTACAACGCTATGCGAACCCTCAGTGGTTGTGGGGTTGCAGCGGGCATTGCAGCCTCATTTAACACCCCATTAGCGGCGGTAATTTTTGTAATGGAAGTCGTGATGCGTGAGTACAAAGTGCATATCTTTGTGCCTATTATGCTTGCTGCTGTTACCGGTGCTTTGGCTACTCAATTCGTATTTGGTAATGCCTCTGAATTAGAGCTTATTACCATCACCACCCTTAGCGGTTGGCACTATCCATTTTTAATCCTATTTGGTATCGCACTTGGCGCTGTAGCCTATGCATTTAACCAAAATTTAATGTTGATCATTCGAACTTTTAAACCCTTAAGTATGTTCCCACGACTGTTATTAGCAGGTCTCATTGCCGGCGGCATCGCTTATTTAGTACCCCAAGCGATGGGGTCGGGGATGAGTGCAATAACACTCGCCGTAGAAACACCTGAAGATGTTCAACTGCTTACCACTATTTTAATCGCTAAATTACTCGCCACCCTATTTGCTATTGGTTTAGGTATTCCCGGTGGCATTATTGGTCCTGTGATCGGGCTCGGGGTACTAATGGGCACCTTAATGGCATTTTTTGCACAATTTATTAGCCCTGGAGTTGATATAGCGGGCACCTACAGCGTATTAGGAATGGCGGGGTTACTTGCTGCCACCTTACATGCTCCGCTTGCTGCGTTAACGACGGTAATGGAGCTTACCTCAAGCCAAGAGATCATCGTCCCAGCTATGCTGGTTATTACAACCGCCTATGTTACTGCGTTACAAATATTTGGTAATCGCTCAATATTTTTACAGCAACTGGACTTTCAAGGCTTAAGTTACCAAGTATCGCCAGCGACCGAAGCTTTGCAAAAGGTGGGAGTAATGGACGAAATGGATGAAAACTTTAAACTACTGTATTCAGATGATAAACAACAAATCGAAAGTACCTTAAATGCGGTAGATAGCCAAACACCGCTGATTGTTTATGATGCTGAAAATGGCTACCGGCTTGCGGAATATGATTTAAGTTTAATGTCGGATCAAAACATTGCTATTAACTATATCAGCCTGCAAGGGATCAGCAGCCAAGCCACACTTGCTGATGCGTTTGATATATTAAAAGATAAACGCAGTGGCGCTGTGTATATCTATAACTTACTCGATAATCAACAAATTATGGGAATTATGCGCTGGGATCAGATCCGCCATATCCTCACCATACGTAATAGCTTACTTTAACTAACCCAATAGAGAACATTATGAGCGCGCTACTAGTCTACAAAGCCCTACATATCTTTTTTATGATTGCCTGGTTTGCTGGCATTTTTTACCTGCCAAGACTGTTTGTTTATCATGCCATGAGCGAAGAGAAATCATGCAATTCAATGCTTAAAGTCATGGAACGCCGCTTATTATATTTTGTTACTCCGTTTGCCATATTAACCGCGGTATTTGGTGTATTAACCATTATGGAATACGGCCGTGAGTGGTTCAAACACAGCATGTGGCTGCACTACAAACTGGTATTAGTGATTATTTTATATCTGTACCACGGCTTTTGTTTTAAGTTGCTGGCTGATTTTAAACACGACCGTAATACCCGTAGCCATCGTTTTTATCGCATTTTTAACGAGTTACCTGTGTTACTACTGTTAGTCATCATATTTTTAGCGGTAACTAAACCTAGTTTATAAAAAATTTGCTATAGTATCGCGCGATTGCGTGCCCATCGTTGATGGTTGATCGCGCCCCTTTTCAATGTGATAGGAATAACCCCAATGTTAAGTTTCCAAGGTGAAAATATTCTTTCTGTCAATCAGCTCGACCGCGACTGTATTGAACGTATTTTTGCAGTAGCCAAAAAAATGGAGCCATATGCTAAAAAGCAAAAGCGCACCAATGTGTTAGAAGGCGCGATCTTAGCAAACCTATTCTTTGAGCCAAGTACTCGTACTCGTGTAAGTTTTGGCACCGCCTTTAATTTATTAGGCGGCCTAGTTCGTGAAACTACCGGCATGCAAAGCTCTGCACTTGCCAAAGGCGAATCGTTATACGATACCGCGCGCGTTATTTCTGCGTACGCGGATGCTGTTGCTATGCGCCACCCTGATGCAGGCTCAGTGGCTGAATTCGCTACTGGCTGCTCGGTACCGGTGATCAACGGCGGCGACGGCCCGAATGAGCACCCAACTCAAGCATTGCTTGATTTATTAACCATAGAGCGTGAGTTAAACCGTTTTGAGCAAGGGATTGATGGCATGCACATCGCCCTTGTTGGTGATTTAAAATATGGCCGCACTGTGCATTCATTATCAAAATTACTCTGTCATTACAAAGATATAAAATTCTCGATGGTGGCACCAGATGGTTTACAAATGCCGAGCTATATTTTGGATGCTGTTGATAATGCCGGTCATAAAATTGAAATCGTCGATAAAATGGAAGGCAATTTAGCCGCCGATATCGTCTATCAAACTCGCATTCAAGAAGAGCGTTTTCCTTCGCAAGAAGAAGCCAATAAATACCGTGGTGGTTTTCGGATCAGCCAATCAATTTACAATACACACTGCAAACCAAACTCAGTATTAATGCATCCATTGCCTCGCGACAGCCGCATGGAAGCCAATGAACTCGATAACGATTTAAATAGTAACGATAACTTAGCTATCTTCCGCCAAGTACAAAATGGCGTGCTAATTCGTATGGCACTATTTGCATTGACCTTAGATGTTGCCGACAAAGTTGAGCAATATGAAGTCGCTGTGCCATGGTTTAGCCGTAAACGCGATAGTTAATCTACCAGTACAATTAATAGGATTTTTCATGACAATTAGCCAAGATTTATTTGCCCGCGCCCAAGCGTCTATCCCAGGCGGCGTAAACTCACCGGTACGTGCCTTTAATGGCGTTGGCGGCACGCCCCTGTTTATTACTAAAGCGCAAGGCCCATTTACCTTTGATGCCGATGGCAACCGTTACATCGACTACGTTGGTTCGTGGGGACCAATGATCATGGGCCACAACCACCCAGCCATCAAACAAGCGGTACTTGATGCGGTAGAAAACGGCCTAAGCTATGGCGCCCCTACTGAAGCCGAGATCTTCATGGCTGAAAAAGTAAAACAGCTAGTGCCATCAATTGAAAAAGTACGCATGGTAAGCTCAGGTACTGAAGCGACCATGAGCGCAATTCGCCTAGCGCGTGGTTTTACTGGCCGTGACAAAATACTAAAATTTGAAGGCTGTTACCACGGTCACGCAGATTCATTATTAGTAAAAGCAGGTTCAGGCGCACTGACAATGGGTGTACCAAACTCACCCGGTATTCCGGAAGACTTTGCTAAGCACACCTTAACGGTATCGTTTAATAACCTTGACGAAGTAAAAGCTATTTTCGCCAAGTACGCCGACGAAATCGCCTGCATTATCGTAGAACCCGTTGCTGGTAACATGAACTGTATTCCACCCGTACCGGGCTTTTTAGAAGGTTTGCGTGCGGTATGTGATGAATACAAAGCAGTACTTATTTTTGACGAAGTCATGACCGGCTTTCGCGTTGCTCTTGGCGGTGCACAAGCCTATTACAACATCATTCCAGACTTAACCTGTTTAGGTAAAGTGATTGGCGGCGGTATGCCAGTAGGCGCATTTGGTGGTAAAACTGAGATCATGGATTACATTGCGCCAGTAGGTCCTGTTTATCAAGCAGGCACATTATCAGGCAACCCAATCGCCATGGCGGCAGGCTTAAAAGCACTCGAGCTTTTGTGTGTTGATGGCCTACACACTGAGCTTGAAGCGAAAAGTAAAGCTATCTGTGAAGGCTTCGAAGCTGCCGCGAAAAAAGCCGGTATTCCACTGACCACTAACTACGCCGGTGGTATGTATGGCTTCTTCTTTACTGATCAAGAAAAAGTAACCACTTACCAACAAGCAACGCAATGTGATTTAGAGCGCTTTAAAAAGTTCTTCCACTTAATGCTTGAAGAAGGTGTTTATTTAGCACCATCAGCATTTGAAGCAGGCTTCGTTTGCTCTGATCACTCAGAGCAAGAAATCGCCGACACCATCGCCGCTGCCGAACGCGCGTTTGCAAAACTTTAAGTTGTAGATTACATAAAGCCAATAAAAGGGCGACCTTCTAAGGAAAGTGGCCCTTTTATTGCTTGGCTAAATATTAAACTATTAGTATTGCCGTTGAGTATATGTTCTGTTGCCATTGGATGCCTGACTGGTGCTAAGAGCAGGTAGTTGGTTTAATCCTCGAATATGCGGCTCATGAGTTGAACATTAAACTAAATTCCATCCAACCAAAAACAAAACTGATATGCACACTAACTAAATTTTCAACCGATTAAAAGCCGCTTTTAAAGCTCTGTCAATCCAATCAAATGCTAATCTTTTTGATATCCACTTATTATGATATCCCTATGCCTAAAACCAACCATTTCATTGAGCTCAGGTATATTGCGAACCAATTAGCACCCCTTACCAGAAACAGAGTGGTTGCCTTTTAATTTTTTATGTGTAATTTATCAGCTAGGATACCCTTAACTTAATTTACAAAAGGAAATTGTATGTTTCGTATTACTACTTTGCTAACGGCTTTATGTTTGTTTAATCCTTCCGCATTTGCGCAAACTACATCAAATGACCTTGCGTTTGAAACGCCAGTCTCTGATACAACACAAAATGTTGGCGAGATAAAACCTGTAGCAATAGCTGCACCTGGTGACGGCGGCGGTGATACGCCAAGCAGTTTTTCGAGTGAGCTTGGCACAGAAGAGCTTAATAAACTCAAAACCACCGACTCCATAACTCCTCATACGACGGAGTTATTTGGTGAACGAATTGATTTAAATACCGGCTCAATCAGCTTTAGTCATGTTGACGTAAGCTTGCCGGATAACAACAACATCGAAGTTGCGGTAAGACGCACCTTTCGAGGAACCAAGTTCACGTGGGCGGATGAGCTTGAGTTTGCAGACTGGCAACTCGACATCCCTTATATTCACACTATTCAATCACTATCTTCCTCAGGCTACTCTGGCTCATGGGCAAAAGGGAAAGAGTGTTCTGGGTATTTGGAGCCTAGATTAGTCAGTTATCTAGGCACAACCTACGATGCTCAGCAGTATTGGACGGGTGACACTTTGCATGTACCCAGTAAAGTGGATGAAAAACTGCTCATTAATGACGGCGTTATTGCGCCAGGGTCATATGGTAAGGTAACCATGTCAAACTGGCGCGTCAGTTGTGGCTCTAGGACTGAGAATGGTCAACCGGTTGGGGAAACCTTTATTGTTAGTTCGCCTGACGGATTAACCTATACCTTTGGTAAGTTAAAGCGCGTTGAAGCCCGCCCCTTAAATGGTGGTTTAATGCGCTACAATACCTATATGTTGGTAACACAAGTAAAAGATCGCTTCAACAACACCGTTAATTATCACTACAATGGTGCTAACTTGGCGTATATCTCGTCGAACGATGGCCGACGTATTGATTTCTCTTATGCAGACAGTGTCCATCCAAGTCGTATTACTTCAGTCACAGCTAACGGACGAACATGGCAGTATACATATGCCACTTCATCATTACGCAAAGTCTATCGGCCGGATGGTAAATATTGGGACTTGCTTGTTTCTTCGCTGGGAGACCAACAACCTGCCTCCAACACAAGTTGCACGTCTTATTCACAATCTTATCCCATATCAATGACGCACCCAGATGGGATGACAGCGAGTTTTACAATCAAAAATACACTACATGGTCGTAGCAATGTTCCTCGTCAGGTTCAAGCCTTGCTCGCGCCAAAAGATATGTCTATTTGTTACCAGACCTTAGCCCTTAAAAGTAAAACATTGTCGAGTGATAATACTGCTCCCGTAACGTGGCAATACTCTTATTCTCAAAATCATGGAGATTGGGATAATGCCAGCAATACCATGAGTAACTTGTATTATTCGCCGAAGGATAATACCAATACCAGCAGAGGAATACCTGCAACGGCACACGTCCTCAACAGTAAAACCACATCTGTCGTTGCACCTGATGGCAGTAAAACCGTTTATTTTTATAATCGTGACTATACCAGCCACAAAGAAGGGCAATTAGAAGCTATTGATAATTTTGATACTAACGGCACCACCTTATTGCGACGTAAAGAAATTACTCAGTTAAAAGGTCAACGTATTGGATTAAGTGGTATTACCGGTGATAATACTCAGCCGCAGCATTATCGAATTAACACCTCACAAGAAAAAATCACTGTCTATGACCAAGGTACACAAACCTTTACCACCAGTTACAATAGCTTTGATATCTACGGTAATCCGCAAATTACCAGTGAGTCTAATAATTTCAATGGTAAAAAACGCTATACAAAACAACTTTATTATAACGACACAACAAATTGGCTAATTGGCTTGCCTAAACAAACGCTTATCAGTTCGACCCCCACCTTTCCTGTGACGCCTGCATCTGAAACTACTTATCACAGCGCAACCGGTAACTACAAATCACTCCCCTATGAGCATCGTTCATTCGGGCGCTGGTATAAACGCAATACCCGTTACCATACTTCAGGCGTGAATGCGGGGTTGCCTTACACAGTGAATTATAACGGAACAAACCGTTGGGTAGAGTTTTCCAACTACAAACGCGGTATTGCGCAAACCATTAAAACGCCGCAAAGTTTAAGTGCAACGCCGCAATACGCCTACAAGGTGGTGGACAACAATGGTTGGGTAACACAGCAAACAGATTTTATGGGGCAGTGCATCAACTATGGTTACGATAGCTTGGGCCGAATGATCTTAGTTGACCCTTGTGATAGCCGCTGGTCAAGCACCAATATTACTTATGCCACAACAGCGGGCAGTGACAGCCTAAGTTATGTTGAAGCTGACATGCTAAAAAAAACCGTCACTAGGGGCAACTATCAAAAAATCACCTATCACGACAGTTTACTGCGCCCGGTGATGATTAAAGAGTGGGATAAAACATTTTCATCTACTGCCCGTTATTCTCGCCAACAGTTTGACGCGTTTAATCGCCCGCTTTATCAAAGTCTACCTAATTCTAGTAGTAACACGCCTTATGGTGTTACTCACCAATATGATGGTTTAGGACGCCCCACGTTAATTGATAACAACACCACATCAGGGAATATCAGTTATCGTTATTTATCAAACAATCGAGTGCAGGTGAATGACAACAAAGGCAATGTCACCACCACCACTTACCTAGCTTATGGTGCGCCAGAGCAAAATATGGCCACCCTGATTATCTCGCCTCACAGTGTGAACACCAGCCTGGCTTATAATATCTATGGCAATATGAGCTCGGTGAGTCAGGGCGGAATCACTGAATCGCGGGTATACGACAGTTATCAGCAATTGTGTAAAACGGTAAGACCGGATATAGGCAATACCGCCTTTGTTAAAGATGCGCTGGGTCAGGTGAGCTGGCAAGCGCGAGGCAGCTCTATTGACAGCAGTACCACGACCTGTGACACCACAGTCAGTGCTACCGACAAAGCCATCTTCGCTTATGACAATTTAGGCAATGTTAAATCTATTCTGTTTGGCGACAGCAGCCCCGACCAAAGCTATGTGTATGATGCCAATAGCCGTTTAACCACCCTCAACGCAGGCTCGGTGGTCACGGCTTATGAATATAATTCTGCCAACCTGATTGAGCTGGAAACCCTATCTGTTGATGGACAAAGTTTCGTTTTAGATTATGGGTATAGCAGTAACGGCAACCTGGCTAATACCCTTTACCCCAGTGGAGTACATATTACCTATTCTCCCAATGCCCTGGGTCAAGCCACCAAGGCGGGCACCTATGCCACCAGTGCCACGTATCACGCCAATGGCATGGTCAAATCGCACAATTACGGTAACGGCTTTGCCCATACCTCGAGTCAGAACAACAGCGGTTTGCCCAGCACCTTTTACGATAAACGCAGCACCACTTACGCCATCAATCATGGTTTTAGCTACGATGCCAACAATAACCTGACGGTACTGGATGACAAAATCAACAATGCCTATGACCTGAGCCTGAGCTACGATGGCCTAGACCGCCTGGACGTAATCACCGACAGTTATTTAGGCGCAGGGGATGTGAACTATGATGCCATGGGCAATATCACCGATTACAAGCTGGGTAATAAAACCATTAACTATGTTTACACCAGCACTAAACAACTGGACTACACCACCGGCAGTAAAATTTACGATTTTAATTACGATGACAAAGGGAATGTCACCGACAATGGCATCAGAGGGTTTATTTACAATGCCGCCAATCAAATGGTGCAAAGTGACGGTTACCTGTATACCTATGATGGCAATAACAAGCGGGTAAAAGAACAAGGCTCCAACGGCACCAGCTACTCCTTTTATGCCAGTAACGGCAAGCTGATGTACCGCCAAGCCAATAACCAACATATCGAGTATTACTACCTGGGTGGCAAACTGGTAGCCAATAAAAAAGGTAGTACCGTAACTTACCTGCACAGTGACTATTTAGGCAGCACTGCCGCCGAATCGAATACAAGCGGCACGGTCACTTCAAGAATGCATTACCAACCCTTTGGTGAAAGCATTGAGCCACCTAAAGACGACATAGGTTACACCGGCCATAAGTTTGATACCGACTTAGGCTTGAGTTATATGCAGGCACGATACTATGATCCAGTTATTGGGCGGTTTATGAGTAATGATCCGGTTGGTTTTACTGGTGAAGTAGCAAGTTTTAATAGGTATTCCTATGTTGACAACAACCCATATAAATACAATGATCCCGATGGTAAACATCGAAGACACATTGTCAAACAGATGGTTAAAACTATCGAAAGAGCAAATAAAAGAGCTAAGCAACTTCAAGAGAATAGGCAAAGAGGCAAGGAAGGCGAACAAAAAACTCGTGATAGTTTAGGTGATGATATAGCTGGTGAACAAGTAACTCTCGAAACTAAACGTGGTGATAGAGCAAGGGTAGATTTTGTAAAAAAAGACAAAGGTGTCGTTGAGACTAAAACTGGTGATGCAAAGCTTTCGAAAGGTCAAGAAAAGGTTAAAGAGGCTATCGATAATGGCGAGCCTGTTATACCAAGAGGAAAAAATGCTGAAAAAGCAGGGCTTCCTAAGAATGAACCAACTATAATGAAAAACTGTAAAGTTGATAGGCATTGTTGATGACTGAACAAACGAAATTAAATAAAGTAGTTATAGATTTTGTAGCTAAAGGTAAAATTGAAGACCAATGGTTAGTTGTATTAGTAGAAGAAGCTAACGCTGAATTTGATTTAGATGGATTTCTTTACGATTTTCAAGATCGGCTATACAACTGTCTTGATGCTATCATAGATGGCCAACTGGCTAATAAATTTCCAGACACTTCAAATAAAAATATTGTAATACGAGTTGATTGTTATCAGATACCTAGGCATGAAGTCGAAGAGTTTTTTGTCAGTTTTTCTACTGGTGTTCTTGCTCTCCCAGATTATGCTGAAGGGCTAGCTAACAGTAGTTATGTAAAAGATATAACATTCGAAATAAATTTTGATTAAAAGGAAAGAATGGGGTCGCGTCTTTCCTTTTGCCTGTCAACTATCTTTAAGCAGCAAACTAGAGTAGAAAATATGACATCCGTAGTTAATTGTTAACTTAAACGCAGGGCTATAGTTATTATGGGCAATATTAGTAGCAGACTAGGCTGCTTATTTTGGTTGTCGTTGGCAGGTGTTACCAGCGAAGTAGGCAAAGTGATGCAGCGCCACTATATGGTGACACCAGTGAAGTTGCCTAGGCTTGCTGTTATTCGTTGCCTATTTAAACCAGTGTTGCCTGCCCAGTAAAGTGCTCTGCGGTGTGATCATGCGGGTCAATATTTATATGTTTAAAAACTCTGAACTATTAATGTGCCTACCTGTATTTGGATCTGAGCAGGCCTTTATTAATTTTTTTAATTAATGGAGGTTGTTGCGCTGTTGTTTGAAATTCATTAAATGCAAGATGAACTTTTAAAAGGTTGTGCTCTGAGACCCAAAACAAAAAGTCTAGTTGTGCCTCTTTTGTGTCACCAATATTTATTACTTTTTGTGCATGCAACAACGTCTGCTTTAACAGTCGGTGATAAAGTGAAAAATCGTCAATTAAATTCGGTGATTTAAAGTGATTTTTAATGTGCTGTTATATAAAGCTGAGTCTAGCTAAAAAGTTAATATATAGCAGTGCGTAGAGTTCATAGATTGGAATAACTAATAGTTTTGACGAGTTATTGGCATGTGCCTTTGCAAGACGCTTACCGTAGTTTCATTATCAGATGAAAATAAAAAAGCCCGTAAGGGCTTTTTATTAGAAAATCAATATTGTTGATTTTAGATTTAGAAGCGAGCTTCGAAACCTAAGCGAACGTAACGCGGTGTTTGCCAAGTATAAGCAGCACCATAGTATGAGTTAAGCTCACCTTCATTTTGCTCATAATGCTCATTTGCAGAAGAGATTGACTGGCTATTAAGAACATTAAATACATTAATCGAAGCACGCATGTCAATATCCGAAATAGTAAAGTCATAAGCTGCAGATAAATCTAGATTAAATGTCCAAGGAGTACGGCCTGCGGTACCACGAGTATGTTTATCATAAATTTTTTCTTCTTGATCACATTCACCATTACCGTTCGTATCAGGGCACTCATTGGTATAAATATAGAAAGTGTCACCCCAACCACCATTTAGGTTAGGATCTTTTGACGGGTAACCTTGACCAAATAAACTTTGCGGGCGGCCACTTTGTAAACTGGCGTTCCAACCAACAGTTAAGTCTTCCGTTGGTTCCCAACTGCCGAAGAATTTGAATGTATGACGGCGATCATTTGGTTGATAACCTTGTGAACCATCCATTACAGCAGGGAAATCAAAGTCTTGTGTAATTCCAGCATCGGCTTGGCCGATATCAGATTTAACCGCACCTTCAAAATTACCGACACTACGAGCCCAAGTATAACCAAATTGATAGCGAATTGTATCTGCTTGATAATCTAAGCTAAATTCAACTGCAGTGTACTCATTATTTGCTTTAGGTAAACCAATCGTTTCTGCGGAATGAGTAGTTAAAGAACCTGCGTCAGGTATACCATCAGTGATCTCATCTGTTGGATCATTACTAGTACCATTCCAATATACACCATCTTTATACCAGCTTGATGTAGAACCTGGATTTATCATTACACAAAAAGGATAAGCATAACGGCCACAATAATCATCAAGAGCTGTTGCTACTTCTCTATAAATACCTTTAACACCAACAGTATACTCATCGTTTAATGCTTGTTGAACTCCAATAATGTATTCATCTTTAGAAAATGGATCCGCTTCTTGAGCTTGGAAAATGTCTTTTTCAGGGATAGTTGGTACACCACTTATCTGCTGTGAATTTTCTAACCCGCCACTGCCGATAGTATCAGCCAAAGGAGCAAGGCCAGTTGGAGCCCCAGTTGTCGAATCCACACCTGTATATGTATAAGCAGTTGTTATATCACTCACACCTGATGCGGCACGGAAAATAGTATTGTTTGCAACAGGAAGATAATAACGACCATATGTACCATACACTTTTGTATCACCAGTACTGGTAGGATCCCATGTAAAACCTAAACGCGGAGCAATATCTGTTTTAAAGCTTGTTAATAATTTTCCAGTTGTACCCCAACTATCAAATTCATCAATTCGCAGACCTACTGTTACTGCAAAATCATCTGTAACTTGCCAATGATCTTCCAAATAGTAAGCCGTTAACTCTGATTCAAAACTCCCACCACCATCAAAAACACGGTCTTCAACATAATCTATTGTTGAGCCAGTATTGTTTGTTAAAGCACCATTATCTGCTTGAAAGCTACCATTATCTGCTAGGGTGCGATAATCGTAACTATGCCCACCGATAGGGCGACTAATACGTTCAGATTCACGCTCTTGGTAATCGATACCAAAACTAAACGAATGATCTTCCCAAACATATTCTATATCTAGACGGTATTGAGTATTCTCATCATTATTAGCGCCAAAACTACCGCCTGCGCCACATCCTGTAATTGGGTTTGATGTACCTCGAGAGTCGGTAATGCTTGGGCATACTAAGTTTTCAGCTTGTGTTTCATACTCAGTTTTAATGCTACCAGCCATTGCTGTAATTACTAGATCTTCTGTTAGAACACCTGTGTAGCTTATACTTTGAGCTTCACCGCCACGTTTAAGTAAAGCACCATCTTTACGATCACCAACTACGCCATTGTTATACTCATAGACAGAACGTTCAATATCGCGACGGTTTGAGTATGCAAAATAACTTAATCGATGATTCTCAGTAATATCCCAATCAAGCTTACCACCCCAGAATAAATTATCTCCACCAGAAGCTGATTCTTCACGGTATTGATCATTTGGAGAGAACTGATCTCCTCCCCAAGTATAAGTTGACTCAGTGTCACGAGGATTGACTAAGCCATAAAAGAAAAGTGTATCTTCAATAAGTGGACCACCAACCGCAAGTGTTATATCTGCTTTATTATCTGAATCTAACCTTTCATCTCTGAAAACTTGCCCTGCCCCTTGTTTACCACGAGAAAAAGATCCTTCTTCTTGCAGTGAATCAGGTTGATATTGCACTACAGCTGAGAATTCCCATTCATTAGTACCGCTTTTAGTAGTTGTATTTATTGTACCACCTGTTGCACGACCAAACTTTGCTGAGTAACCACCTGTTTTTACTTGGAATTGATCATAAAATTCAAAAGGAACCTCGCCACAACCTAAACCTTGACGTGTATTAGTCACCTCTAGTCCATTAATATAACAAGCATTCTCAGCTACTGATGAACCGCCAAATGAAGCTGTGTTACCAAATGCACTATCACCTTTCACTGCACCTGGTGCTAATAACGCAACAGACGTTAGATCACGATTAATTGGCATTCTATCGATTTCAGCATCTGTAATAATTAAGCCTGAGTCAGCTGTTGAAAGATCTATTGAAGAAATTCGAGCACCAACAACTTGAATAACCTCAGGCCCAGAGGCTTCTGTTAGATCAAAGTTCGCTTTTGAATTGCTACCCAACGAAACACGAACTCGATCCTCAGCAACAACAGCTGCTCCTTTAAGTACTTGAATTTCATAATTACCTGAAGGCAAAGAAGCAAAACGAAAGCTTCCATCTGCTGAGACATTAAGAGTACGAGTCAGACCCGTTGCTGAATTTTTAACTTTGACTGTGTACCCTGCTGTGTTAGTAATGTTATTGATTGTACCAACAACATCTGATGCAGCAGCAGGAAATGCCAAACCTAAAGAAGCAGATACAGCTATTGCTGTTATGCTTTTCTTGAATATTGATTTCATTCTTATTGTATCCCTGTTTAAATTATAATTATTTAACCTTATAAAAGGTACTTACACATTAATAAAAGGGAACTTAAATGTAAACAAAAAACACCTAAATTACACTTAATTAATATAGGTAACTATACACTGTCAAAAAATTGGGATTATTTAAATTGCATAAAACAAAACTATACATTCAAAACCCACAAAAAAAAACAAAAAATTAACATCGGATATACTTAATAGCTAAAACTGATTTAGCTTAGTATAAATATTAAAATAAACAGCAGTAAATAAACGCCTACTTATTGTAATAGAAAGGGTAGTTTAGACTGATCTTTAAGATATAAAAAGTAAGCAGCAACTGGACCCGCTATAATGATTTCACAGAAATAAAGCAACCTTCCTAAATGCCAAGACTAATATTAACTAGAAATCGTTATAGAACTAAAAGCCTTGGCAGCAATCCAAGTAAAATACACTTAATAATTAATAGTACATCTTAAGCTATCAGGGAGGTAGGCTCATAATGTGAATCATGAAAACCCCTGTTTATCATTAACTTAAGAAAACCGTTATTACTAATAATAGCTACGATAATCTAGCTAAGCTAGAGATAAAAATTGAACTAATTCCTTGTTCTAAGATCCGATTTTCGACCAATAAAAATTAGAGCAACAAGAGACAAGCATAAAGAAGTAGTCGAATTATTTTTCGATGACAATGATTTTTCGTATTTCCATCTCGCAGTGAAAAAACAATTGCTAACTGACGGCACACGGGTAGGAAGGATAAGTAAAAGCAAAATTATGACTATCATTATTGCTTTTCATATACCGAAACAGCGCGATTTTAAGAATGACTATCTTAGCCGCATTACTCGTGAGGGTTTCCTCTTTATACAAAACACATCTAATTCATGAGCTATTTTAATTATCTCCTTTTTTCTAATACTCATAAATTTGTCATTATCATTGAGTCCAGCTTGTCTACTATTCCTAACTTCCCGTATACTAGAGATGCCCGATTAAAAACGCGTTATGAGGTTATTCGCCTCTTTCTCGAAGTAAAAAATCGTACTGTTGTCGCTAAAACTACCCGCGTTAGCCGTCGACTGGTCAATGAGTGGGTTACTGCATACTTATCCGATGGAATTAAAGCGCTTGATATTAAAAAACAATCAGGTCGCCCTTGTGGCTTAACATTAAAACAAAAGTGCCAGCTTAAAGATTACATCTGTGCGCACGCAGTGAAAGAGGAAGGTGGGAGGCTGATAGGTGAAGATATACGCAAATACATTTACGATACATTTGGTGTCCAATACAAACTCAATAATGTCTACCGTTTGATGTGCGAGCTTAATCTTTCATGGATAACGTCTCGCTCTAAACATCCTAAACAGTCAATTGAGGCACAAGAAGACTTTAAAAAATTTCCATTATAATACGATCATCACAATTCCAGGCCACGTGGCCCTTGATAGAGTGGATGTGTGGTTTCAAGATGAAGCGCGATTTGGGCAACAAAATACCACCTCAAAAATTTGGGCTAAAAAAGGCACTAGGCCACGTGTTGTGAAGCAACAGCAATTTCTATCCACTCATATTTTTGGTGCAGTATGCCCCGCAACAGGGCAAACAGAGGCGATTATAGCCCCTTATTTGAGTAAGGATATAATGAAGCAACACTTACAACTCATTTCAGATGCTACGCCATGTGGACGGCACGCAGTGGTTATTGTTGATCGCGCAAGCTGGCATATGGGTAATGTTAATGAAGGGATTAAAAATGTGTCGGTGATACCGTTGCCTCCTTATTCACCAGAACTTAATCCGGTTGAGCAAGTATGGGCATGGATGCGAGACAGAGAGTTATCTAATCGTACTTTTTCAGATTATGACGACATTGTGGAGCAAGTAAGTAGAGCGTGAAATGTGTTTCGTTCAAATATTACTAATGTTAAGCATATGTGCTTTAGAGCATGGACAAATTAAATAGCATTGGTATTACTCAGCCATACGCGACCTCTGGAGGTCACGCTTTGCAAAAATATGAAGGCTACAGTATAACATTATGGGATAGAGCAATGCTGGCAAAACGTTTGGTTATTGAAACCATCGATAAATATCAACACGCTCCAGTTAAGGTAGACACTTCTTTAAGCGACTGTTTTTCATTTAACATTTACAATACACTAGCGTTGGCAACTTGGCCTTGGCTCAAATTCACTGGCCCTCAGTGGTAGCTGAATGACCTTGCCACAGCCCGGAGGCGCTTGTTTACCGGTTAGTTCGTCGATAAATGCCCAACGAATAGAAGGTGGCCGGGTATCAGCGATTGCCTCAGGGTTGAGCGGTTTAAGGTAACGGATATAGGTTTCCAATGCGCCAACACTGCCCGTTAAGCCTGTGCTTTTATTATCATCACGACCAAGCCATGCAACCGTTACTGTATTTTGATCAAAGCCTGCATACCAACTATCACGTAAGTCATTACTGGTGCCGGTTTTACCTGCAAGTTGAATCGACGGAAAATGGGCATTTAAGCGTTTTGCAGTGCCGTCTTTAGTCACCCGTTTCATGGCATATTTAGTCATATACACCGCGGCTTTATCAAAGCGCGGCGCTGAGCTGATATTATGCTGATAAAGCACACGCCCTACTGAGTCGGTTAGCGCCGAAATAGATGTTAATTGGCGATATTCGCCATCAGCCGCCAACGTGGTATAAAGCTGAGCAACTTCAAAGCTCGACATTTCAACGGCACCGAGCAGTAATGATGGATACTGTGATATTTGCTCTTTAGCGCCGAGTTTATTGAGTGTATCAGCGACTTTATCCACCCCAACATCTAGCCCCAAGTTCACCGCTGGAATATTGATACTGTTACTAAAGGCTTTATAAAGTGGCATCATACCGCGATATTGATGGTCAAAATTTTCTGGTTGCCACACTTTGCCTTGCTCATTAGTCACTTGCACTGGTGAGTCATCTAGCAGCGTCGCTAAATTATAGTGTGGTAAACCCAATGCAGTTAAATACACCGCTGGTTTTACTAATGAGCCAATATTGCGTTTTGTATCAAGAACGCGGTTAAATCCTAAGAAACGTGGATCGCGCCCTGCAACCAGTGCAGATACCCCACCCTTTTCTACATTAACTGAGATCATCGCTGCTTCAAGCTGCTCTGTCGTGCTGCGCTTTTCAAGATACGGTAGGCTTTTTTCAATTGCCTCTTCCATTGCGGCTTGTTTTTGTAGATCAAAATAAGTAAATACTCGCACACCAGCATCTAGTACTTCTTGGTCTGGCAGTAATTTTCTCAGCTCACGATCCACCAGCTCTAAATAACCAGGGTACGATTTAGGTAAGCTGTCTTTCATTGGTGCAATGTCAATTGGGCGTTTTAGTGCAGCACGGTATTCGCGAGTATCAATTAACTTATTATCAACCATTAAGCGCAGCACTAAATCACGACGCTCCATAGTACGCTCAGGGTAACGGCGTGGGTTATAATATGAAGGGCCTTTGACCATAGCAACGAGTAACGCTATTTGATCATACTCAAGCTCATCTACTGGCTTAGAAAAGTAAAACTCAGAGGCCAACCCCATGCCATGCACACCTTGGTTATACGATTGACCAAGATATACTTCGTTTAGATAGGCTTCTAATATTTGATCTTTTGAATAGCGGTAATCTAAAATCAAGGCGATCAATGCTTCATTGAATTTACGGATCAGCGTGCGGTCACGGGTTAAATAAATATTTTTTGCTAGTTGCTGCGTTAACGTACTGCCACCTTGAACAGTGCGCCCTGCTTTAATATTGCTGTATAGAGCACGCATAATCGAAAACACCGATACACCATGGTGCTGGTAAAAATTCTGATCTTCAACCACTAATAATGTATCTGTTAGCATTGGCGGGAACTTATCCAGCGGCACAAACTCACGGTCTTGTTTGGAATCATTACCAATACGGGCAATTTGTACTGGCTCTAATCGAGCGCTATTTAAGCGCCTGCCAAATTTATCTTTAATACTGGCAAGTTTCTGACCCGCAAAACGCAGCTCAATAACTTGTGCTTGCTCTAAGCCATCGTAAAATTCAAATTCACGACGGAAGATTTTAATACTATCACCCGCTTTTACATATTGTCCGGTGCGGCTAAGCTTATTTACCGATGAATAATTTAGCCTATCAAGTTCCCACACCACTTCTTGGCTAGATAAAAACTGTCCTGGGTAAAAACCCATTGCTCTAGCATAGACTTGTGCAGGTAGCTGCCATTTATTGCCTTCAAATTGACGGGTTATTTTTGCATCTAAATAAATTAAATATAACGCCATGGCAATAATGCCAGCTAAGCTAAGTTTCCAAAAAATAGACCAAATCTTACGACCAATGCCACGTTTTTTTACATTTTTTGCCGGCGCCTTTCTAGTCGCTGCTTTTTTCGCCGACTTAGACGCAGTCGTTGAGGCTTTGTTGGCCGAGCGTTTCGATGGAGTTTTACTAGAGCGGGGATCTTTTTTATCAGCCATTGACGTTGCTATTACTATCCAGAGGTTAATTTACAGGTGTTAGGATACACTAACACCTGTAAAGTTAACAGTAACTGAAACGCCGCCAATTATGTGACTAGCGTGTGCATAACCACAGCGCGTGGATCATCGCAGGAATAAAGAAGATAAAGCATAAGATAATATTGATGATCAGGTCTTTACCTACTCCTGCTTTTAAGAATACCGCCACAGGAGGTAAAAAAATCGACAGAATGATCAAGAGTAATTTGTTATCCATAGTTTGCCCTTCAATTGTAATTAGTGTCATTTAAAGAATAGACACTAAATCATTATTTTCCTACCTGAATATTCTGAATTTTATCAATAAGTTTTACGTTTATTAGAAACCAAAAAAAGTCCTAATCGAAATTAGGACTTTGTTTTGAACACACAATGATTTTAAAAATTTTTACTTAGTTACTGCGTACCGAAACAAACTCAGGGTAAGCATCAATACCACAATCGTGTTGATCCATGCCGTTTAGTTCTTCTTCTTCTGTTACCCGGATACCCATGGTTTTCTTCAGTATTCCCCACACGATAAGTGAAGTAATAAATACAAATCCTAAGATACATACTAAGCCGATTAACTGGTTAACTAGCGTTGCTTCAGCATTTGATACTGGTACTAAAATAATACCTAAAATACCACATACACCATGCACTGAGATTGCACCAACTGGGTCATCAATTTTAATTTTGTCTAGCGCAACAATGCTAAATACCACTAATGAGCCACCTAAAATACCGAGTAAACAAGCTAATAAAGGTGATGGTGATAATGGGTCTGCAGTGATAACGACCAAGCCTGCAAGTGCACCATTAAGTACCATAGTTAAATCAGCTTTACCCCATAACACTTTACAGACGAATAGTGCTGCAATTGCACCCGTTGCTGCAGCAGCGTTGGTGTTAAGTAGAATTTGACCAACCGCAGTGGCATTTTCAGCATCAGAGATGAGTAACTGTGAGCCGCCGTTAAAGCCGAACCAACCCATCCACAGAATAAATGTACCGAGTGTAGCCAGTGGTAAGTTAGAACCTGGAATTGGGTAGATCTCACCATTTTTACCATATTTACCTTTACGAGCACCTAGCATTAGTACACCAGCCAGTGCAGCAGCAGCGCCTGTGCCGTGAACAATAGCAGAGCCTGCAAAGTCAACAAAACCCATTTCAGATAAGAAGCCACCGCCCCACGTCCAGTAGCCTTCAACTGGGTAAATAAAGCCAGTTAATACCACGGCAAAAGCAAGGAAAGCCCATAACTTCATACGTTCCGCAACCGCACCCGAAACAATCGACATAGCCGTTGCCACGAATACCACTTGGAAGAAGAAATCAGATTCTAATGAATGATCCGCATCAGCTGCTTGAGTGCCAATTAGCGCACCAAGCGAAGGCACTAAGCCACCTTCAGCGTTGTCCACATACATAATGTTGTAGCCAACCAATAAGAACATGGTACATGCGATAGCATAAAGCGCCACGTTCTTGGTTAAAATTTCAGTGGTATTTTTTGAACGAACTAAGCCCGCTTCTAACATGGCGAAACCAGCCGCCATCCACATCACTAAAATACCCGATATTAAAAAGTAAAATGTATCTAATGAAAACTTGAGTTCTACTATCGTGTTTTCCATAAAGCCCCCTTAAATTGCTTCTTCATCTAATTCACCCGTACGAATACGGACAATTTGATCTAAGTCGTAAACGAAAATTTTGCCGTCGCCAATCTTGCCTGTTGAAGCAATTTTGGTAATGGTCTCAACGACCCTTTGACAATTTTCGGTACGAGTAGCAATTTCAAGTTTGATTTTTGGAATAAAATCAACTTGATATTCAGCTCCACGGTACAGCTCTGTATGACCGCGTTGACGACCAAAACCTTTGACGTCAACAACTGTCATCCCCTCAATGCCTAAATCAGCCAGCGCTTCGCGCACATCATCTAATTTGAATGGCTTTATTATTGCACTAATCATTTTCATAGTGGCCCCCTTCGGACGCTTATTGTTATCCTGTTTGCTAAGATAATCCAACCTTTGTGCCACTATTTTAAATAACTAAAAAACAAGTAGTTACATAATAAAAATAAATTATCGACATAAAAAATGCACCATGTAGGTGCATTTTTTTAACATCTTAACTGTGCTGGTGCAGCAGCCTAATTTTGCCGTACCACACAGTCGCGGTTTTGCTCTTTTGCCTGATATAAGGCTTTATCTGCTAAACGCATGGCGCTGGTTAACGTCACATTTTGGAATTGGGTTAAACCAATGCTCACTGTAATTGCAAATGCTTGGCCATCTATTACAAACTCATACTCTGATAACCGAACTCGAAAAGCATCTAGCAACGAATAAGCTTGATCTAATCCTACATCAGCTAACACAACCGCAAACTCTTCACCGCCAACCCGGGCAACCGTATAACCTTTAAACGAACTGCGTAGTAACGACGCTACTTGCTTTAGTGCCTGATCCCCCGCTTCATGACCAAATTTATCATTAATCGTTTTAAAGAAATCAATATCAAGTAGCGCTAAGCTATTATTGCGCGATGTTTCTTTTAACAGTTTTTCGGCAAATTGGTAAAAATAGCGGCGATTATAAAGGTTAGTTAAATCATCACGAAAAGCACTCTCTTTAATATCTGCGATAAGAGAAAGCTGCTCCATCGTTTGCAATACACGACAATGAAACTCTTCATTCATAAAGGGTTTTGTTAAAAAGTCATTTGCACCAAATTTGATAAACCGAGCAGATAAGCCATGTTTACCAGCCCCAGACAAACCAATAATGGCTAAATCATCACGGCCGCGAATATTACGCACCGCTTTGACAAGTTCAAAGCCATCCATAGTCGGCATTGCGTAATCGGTGAGTAGTAATTTAATCTCGGGATCATTTTTTAGTATTTTTAGCGCTTGCTCACCATCATGGGCATCTTGCACATCAAACAGCTGTTTTTCGAGCATTTGCCTCATTAATGAGCGACTCAGTAAAGAATCATCTGCGATTAATGCTTTACAACCTTGGTTACGTAATAACTGCGCCACTAATTTGATAGCATAGTGATAAGAGTCGCGATTATCTTTTATGACATAATCAACCACACCCAGTTCTAATATTTGCTGGCGTTTATATTCATCAATAGTCGATGTCAGCACGACAGTGGGAATTTCGTGTTCTAAGGTGTATTTAACAACTTCGCCATTCATGGCATCAGGCAATGTTAAATCGACCAAAGCCAGTGTGTATTGATGTTTTGCAATAAACTCTTTGCCCTGTGCCAGTGACCAAGCAAAATCAATTGCAACATCAAGATAATGAGCCGATAAGTGCCGCAATACTTGCTGGACAACTTTACTATCTTCAACCACTAATACTCTTTGCATATATCTTCTCAACACGACAGCGGGAGATTGCTGAAATAAATTATTTACGAATAAAGTAAGAACTAAGTATGAAATATACCCTATTTTTGTCTTGAGCAAAATATCTTGCTGTAAAAATAAGCATAAAAGCACAGTGTATTCCCGGCTGATAATATTATTGTCTACCTCCTACCGATTAATATTGGTATCTAGTCTCATTCCCTTTGTTATTTAGATAAAAATTATCTTTAATGGGTTAACAATTGTTTAAAGGATCCACCATGAAGCTTATCAGTATCATTAGTTTCTCACTGGCTGTACTTACTTTGAGTGTTAGTACCACCAGTTATGCAGAAAACCAACGTCGCATTGATGTCGAAAGCAGTGTTGTCACGGAGCATAAAGCACGTATTAATGGCGAGCGCTTTTCATACACTGCAACCACAGGCACGCAGCCGGTGTGGGATGACAAAGGCGATGCGATTGCAACCTTGCAATACACCTACTACACCCGCGATAAAGTGGACGATAGAACGAAGCGCCCATTGCTGATCTCATTTAATGGCGGCCCAGGCTCTGCTTCAGTTTGGATGCACATTGCCTATACTGGCCCACGGGTGTTAAAAATTGATGACGAAGGCTACCCTATTCAACCTTATGGTATAAAAGACAACCCTTATTCAGTGCTTGATGTTGCCGACATCGTTTACGTTAACCCAGTCAATACTGGTTACTCTCGCGTACTTGAAAACGACAAAGGCGAACTGCCAAGTAAAGAAGCGCAACAAAAGATGTTTTTTGGTGTAAATGCCGATATAAAATATTTAGCGGAATGGTTAAATACTTTTGTGTCACGTAACGAGCGCTGGCGTTCACCTAAGTTTTTAATTGGCGAAAGCTATGGCACAACTCGTGTATCTGGCCTTGCCCACGAGCTGCAAAACCGCCAATGGATGTACATTAATGGTGTGGTATTAGTGTCTCCGACTGAGATAGGCATTAAGCGCGAAGGACCTGTAGAGGCTGCAAACCGTCTTCCTTACTTTGCAGCAACAGCTTGGTATCACAAAGCACTTAGCCCAGCCCTACAAGCAAAAGACTTAGACGAGTTACTGCCTGAAGTAGAAGCGTTTACAGTTAATAAACTATTGCCTGCGATTGCCAAAGGTGGCTTTCTTGACGCTGACGAAAAACAAGCCATCATCAAACAAATGGCTTTATATGCTGGCGTATCTGAGAAGTTTGTTGCGCAAAATAACTTAGACATTCCAACTAACTTTTTCTGGAAAGAGTTACTACGTGAACGCGGTCAAACAGTGGGTCGTTTAGATTCTCGCTACTTAGGTATTGATAAACGTGATGCCGGTGAGTCTCCTGATTATTGGGCTGAGCTTACCTCTTGGCTGCATTCATTTACACCAGCGATTAATCACTATTTACGCGATGAATTAAACTATAAAACAGATGTTAAATATAACTTGTTTGGTAATGTTCACCCGTGGGACCGCAGCAATAATAACACCGGTGAAAATTTACGTTTAGCTATGGCGCAAAACCCTTACCTCAATGTAATGATCCAATCGGGTTATTTTGATGGCGCAACCAATTACTTTGATGCCAAGTACACTATGTGGCAACTTGATCCAAGTAGCAAAATGCGTGATCGTTTGAGTTTTAAAGGCTACCGCAGTGGTCACATGATGTATTTACGCCATGCTGACTTAGAAAGCTCGAACAATGATTTACGAGATTTTATTTTAAAATCATTACCTAAAGAAGGTGAAGCGGCAAAGTATTAAGCATTGCGCAGACTCATTTTATTAAAAAAGCCCGTTTTATTACGGGCTTTTTTGGCAACATGTAAACGTTTAGGTATATACTCAAACCATTGATTTTACGTTTTGGAAAACAAAAATGGCAGAAAACTTCCGTGTCATGTTTGCAGGTCTAGCCAAAGATACAGACCAAGCACACGCGATCAGCCAATTGGCAACTAGACTCAAAGCCCCAACCGCAAAAGTCGCCGCTTTTTTTGAGAACAAGCCATTATTTGCCCCTTGTGAGAAAGAAAAAGCGCTAAAACAAGCCAAAATACTTGCCAGTGTCGGCATCAAAAGTAACCTGGCAGCTGTAGAGAGCAGTACAGGCACCAGCAACAGTGAAACATCAAGCCAACGCGATGAACGAATTTTTAATGCCCTTGATTACATTACTAGCAGCTTAATTCGCATCGAAGAAAAACTCGATGACCTAGAACAGCGCTTCCCCGCAAATCAACAACAAGCAACGGCTGACGAAGACGAAGATTGGCAAACTGATGATATACTACTAGACGAAGAATTAACCACACCAATTAAAAAACGCAGTAACATATTGTTATTTTCTCTTATTGCTATGGTCGTTATCTTGCTCGTTGTATTGGGATTATCGTTTGCATTTCCTGATTTACTCAGCGTTTAGTAAAAAATAACAGGTACATAAAAATAATAATGAGTGAAAAAAGAGCACAGATCCGCCAACAAATCCGAAAAGCACGTAATTTACTGTCAAAATCTGAGCAAGAAATTGCGGCAAAATCACTTAAAGTGAATTTTATTCAACACTTAAAACAACAAAAAAAGACCCAAAACGCCCATATAGGCATTTATTTTAGCAATGACGCAGAACTTGATACCTCATTGTTAATAAAAGACCTTTGGAGTAAAAAACACCATCTTTACCTACCGGTTATCCACCCCTTTAATGGCACTACTTTGTACTTTCAGCGCTATGAAGAAAATTCACCCATGAAGCCAAACCGCTATGGTATCTTGGAGCCCAAGTTAAATTGTAGTCAGATATGCCCACTTGCGGAGCTTGATTATCTGCTGATGCCATTAGTGGCATTTGATGATAACGGCAACCGATTAGGGATGGGGGGTGGTTTTTATGATAAAACACTGGCGCGCTACGAAAAAGAAAACTGGCAAAAACCACAACTAATTGGCCTTGCACATCAATGCCAGCATGTTAAAAGTTTACCGGTTGAATCGTGGGACGTACCATTAAATTACATAATCACACCACAGAAAATCTACCATTGGTAAGCAATTTATTTATATACTAATGGCAATCTCTTTCACCTATTGAGCATATAACAATGACACAAGATGAATTAAAAAAAGCAGCAGCTTGGGCTGCACTCGAATTTGTAAAAGAAGGCACCATAGTAGGCGTGGGTACCGGTTCGACGGTAAACCACTTTATTGATGCCTTAGGCACGGTAAAAGACACCATTGCCGGTGCAGTTTCAAGCTCTGATGCTTCAACCGAGAAACTCAAAGCCCTTGGCATTGAAGTATATGAATTAAACGATGTTGATAGCCTAGATGTATACATTGATGGCGCCGATGAGATCAACGCACTGAACGAAATGATCAAAGGCGGCGGCGCTGCATTGACCCGTGAAAAAATCGTCTCAGCAGTGGCTAAACAATTTGTTTGTATTGTTGATGAAACAAAAATAGTGGACACCTTAGGTGAATTTCCACTGCCGGTAGAAGTTATTCCTATGGCACGCAGTTATGTTGCCCGTGAATTACTAAAACTAGGCGGCGATCCGGTTTATCGTCAAGGTGTAGTGACAGACAACGGCAACGTTATTTTAGACGTGCATAACTTGTCTATCAGCCAAGCAAAAGATTTAGAGCTGACAATTAACCAAATTGTTGGCGTAGTAACCAATGGCTTATTTGCCCAGCGTGGCGCAGATAAAGTGATTATCGGTACCAAAAATGGGCCGCAAATTAGATAAATAGGATGAGGATATGAGTAAGGTATCGTTAGCAAAAGACAAAATTAAAATCCTTTTGCTTGAAGGTGTGCATCAAAGTGCTGTTGAAACGCTAAAACGCAACGGCTACAGCAATATTGATTATGTAAAAACCTCATTACCTGAGGACGAACTACTTGAGCGCATCAAAGATGTGCACTTTGTAGGCCTGCGTTCTCGCACTCATATTACCGAAGCGGTATTAGATGCCGCTGAAAAACTGGTCGCTGTTGGCTGCTTTTGTATCGGCACTAATCAAGTTGATTTAAACGCAGCTCGTGAACGCGGCATTGCGGTTTTCAACGCACCATTTTCTAACACCCGCTCTGTTGCTGAGCTAGTACTGGGTGAGATTTTACTATTGTTCCGTGGTATTCCAGAGCGTAACGCTATTGCTCACCGCGGCGGTTGGTTAAAAACAGCCAATGGCTCGTTTGAAGCCCGTGGTAAAACGCTAGGTATTATTGGTTACGGCCACATTGGTACGCAGCTAGGTATCATGGCTGAAAACATCGGTATGAACGTTGAGTTTTACGATATTGAAGACAAGCTAACTCTAGGTAATGCCACCCAAGTGCATAACCTAACGCAGCTACTGCAACGCGCTGATGTTATCAGCTTACATGTGCCTGAAACACCGCAAACTAAAAACCTCATTGGTAGCGCGGAAATTTCAGTGATGAAGCAAGGTGCAATTTTGATCAACGCCTCACGCGGCACTGTGGTTGATATTGACGCCCTAGCAGAAGCACTACGTGATAAAAAAATCAGCGGCGCTGCCATCGACGTATTCCCCGTTGAACCAAAATCAAACGACGAAGAATTTATCTCACCACTGCGCGAATTCGACAACGTCATTTTAACGCCGCACATCGGTGGTTCAACCCAAGAAGCGCAAGAAAACATTGGTATTGAAGTAGCGGGTAAACTAGCTAAATACTCAGACAACGGCTCAACGATTACTGCTGTTAACTTCCCTGAAGTATCACTACCAGAGCTTGCTAACCGTAGCCGTTTATTGCACGTACACCACAACCGCCCAGGCGTGTTAACTCAAATTAACCAAGCGTTTGCTCAGCATGGCATCAACATCGCCGCACAGTACTTACAAACCGACGAAGCGATTGGTTATGTAGTTATCGACGTAGATACTGATCACTCAGAAGTCGCACTAAAAGAGTTAAGTGCCGTAGAAGGCACTATTAGAGCGCGTATTCTTCACTAATAGCGGTCAGCGGTCAGCGGTCAGCGGTCAGCGGTCAGCGGTCAGAAATAATAAAAGCCGTGCTTGTTAAGTCAAGCACGGCTTTTATTTTGAGTGACAAAATACAATACGCGCTCCCACTATTTAGCAAAAAGAATTTAGATTGCGCTAGGCAATGACTACTTAGCTTCACAAAGTTTAGTGTCATTTAGAGATATTTGGATCTATATTTATTACGGGAGATGAACCGCCCATTGCACTTCCTGTTAATAAAAAGCGCATGATCGATGATGTGGAGAGAACTCAGGCTACCCGATTAGTGTAAGCTACATTTGCAACAAGAACTTACGTAAATCACGCTCTTGTCTCATGATGTGTAAAATAAAAACCTTATCACTGGCTATTTTGTAAAATATACGACAAGGGTTAACTATCACTTCACGGTAATTCAGATTAGATAACTCAATCGGTGTCTTCCCTGACTCAGGGAACTCTTCAAGGCGTTCAACTTTATCAAAGATTTTCGACACCAACTTTTTAGCAGACAGCAAGTTGCTCAATGCAATATATTCAGCGATATCGTTTAGATCTTCCAGAGCAGGATTTGTCCAGATTATTTCAGCCATTTATTCATTTTCTCTTTAGCTGCAATATTAGACATAGTTTCTCCTCTACTTATTGCCTGCTCACCTTTAGCTAGCGCCTCAAGGATTTGCATACGTTTTTGCATAAATTCGAAGTCATCAACATCAACAAGATACGCTGACGGTTGCCCATGTTCGGTGATTAATACGGGCTCTTTGGTTAAATGCAGCTCAGATAATATTTTCGTCGCTTGGCGTTTCAATGTTGTTACTAACTCGACTCTCATAATAACCTCCACAAAAATGTATCACTATAGTAGCACTGAGTAAGCAATTTAGGAAACACAGCTAACGAGCATGTAGAATTACTCGTTTTTAATTTATTTTTATTGATGCATTAACCATAGCCGGGCCCTATTTTGATTCAATCGACAACTGACTTTCACGTAAAATATAAAAAGAGGATTTGCTGTTGTTTTAATTGGCGTTTTAATTGGCGTTTTACAGGTTTTTGATTGGCTTTTTTGAGGAGTTATAGGCTATCTTATTAATATAATGTGTTTAACGCATGCTGATATTAGCCTTCAAGTTCATCCTCATTTACTTCTCATTCCCTTCTCTTTGTGCAAAAGATCTTTAATTGAATTATTCACAAAGAGGTTAAGAGGCGCTGCACTTTAGAGGGCAATAAGTAAATGCTGTGCTAATAGCGTAAGGATTATTGCGCAGCGATCCTTTATCTATTTGCCGTAAGCTACTTACTTAACAGCCGCACCGACAGACGAAGTAAACGAATTTACTTATTGAATTAGAATTGACGGTCAAAAAAAATACTAGTGCCTAATGACAGAGTTAAGGCTCATATGTGTTAGAGCTACATTACTGCTTGAGTTTGATAAGCTCTTTTGATTGTTTTAATTGACCTATATCAGGATAAAGCAACTTTAATTTATTTGTATCTCTGTCATATTCATCACCTATATTTACTGCTATATCGAGGCAGCCATCCACTCGTATTTCACCGAGATATTTAACTTCACCTTTTTCAATTTTAAATGGAGATAAAACCTCTTCATAATCTACATCTAACATTGGATGCCTTTGCTCGAACCAAAAATCATATGAACCAGCAGGCAATGATACTATTTGAAATAAGCCTCTTGATTCTGGGTAATCTTTTTCTACATATCGATTAGTTACAAAAAACTGTGATTTAGCTAAATTTAATATTTTTTCATCCGATTCTTTTTTAAGAGCCAAATAAACACTATGTACTGTACATTCTTCAATTGAAGCTGTTGAAAAATAAACGATGCCGCCATTAGTTAATTCGGTAGCTGATAATTTAGGCTTAACATGAGGATTAACACATCCCGTAAGTCCCAAAGTTAAAAGAATAAAAAATAGTTTAGATATACTCATAATTTCCTTGTAGCTCTAACGCTGCGCTCTGCCGCTTGTCGGCAGCAGCGCCTTGTTAGGTTACTTTTTTCGATAAGTCACCTGATTAAACAGGCTTTCCATCGTACCAATTTCAAGCATTGCTTTTACCAAAGACTTCAACAGCACATCTGACGCTTCGTACAAACCAGTCAAAGCTATGGAAAAATCCATGACCTTCAGCTCTGAGATAATTTCATACTGATGTAGAGCGTCGGCCTCTCTATGGGCAATAGTGTTGTGCCTTGCCTCAGAGATTTCATTTTCAATTGCTTTTCTTGCTTTCTTTAATTTTTTAAGGGCATCGACAACCATACTCTTTGAAGAATCAGACAATCCTGTCGATTCGTATATAAACTGCATTCGCCGTCCAGTAACTTTTCCCATATCCCACTCATAAATGGTTAAAAGCAGTGCACGTAACGCAATATTCCTTTTTGTCTCATTAGGATGAGCGAAAGCATCAGCTTTTAAAGCTTGGATATCTCTCTCAGCAAGCAAGAAATACAGGCCAATATTTAAAAACTGCTTTGTCGCAGGAAACAGATCCTCGTTGACCTTCTTGCATTCTTTTACTGTGGTTTCGATAGCTCCGTTTATAACTTTATCTTTTGCTTTAAATTCTTTTTCCAACTTACGGTAAAGTCGCCACAAGAAAAAAGCTTTTATCTGCCGCCCAAAACTTCTGTGGAATTTCATTCGAAACCACCGCTCTTGAACGCTTCTATCTGTATCGAAAAACCTACTATTGAGCATCAAGCTTCCATTAGTTTATTGCCTAACAGCTTATTCAAAGGATCTAAACCCACAAGTTGCAGACAGAAAATCCTTTGATTTTTTTAATACTTTCAGTCTAACTCTGTATCTAAATGTAAATCAAGGGATTTATCTTTGTTGTTTTTTTGTTATTGTAAATTACAAGAAATAAACCCGCGAGTTGTTAAAAAACTCAAAACTGTTAATGAATACAGGAAAATAAAGCAGATAAAGATGCGCGCGTCGCTCATTTTTCTGAATATGGGAACAAACAACAGCTTGATTATTCAATAAGTCATTATCCTAAACCTATATCAATGTCGGCTTCCACCTTGAAACCATCACTCAGTTTTACTCTTTCACTATTTACTTTCGTCACTCTCAATCACAACCTACAGCGTTAAATTTAACACCGATCTACTCTGGTTTTTCCTGATGCCTAGCGCCTAAAACCTAGTCCCTCAAACAAAAAAAAGCGCGAGATTAACTCGCGCTTTCAAATAACTCAAAACTATCGCGGCCTTAAACTTACCGCTTACTGATAGCTGATAGCTGACAGCTATTATTCGCCCTTGGCTTTAAGATTAATAAACTCTGCTAGCTCTTCTGGTTGTCCCATGAGGGTGAAGATCTGTTGGTTAATTTCGGTCATGGTTTGCCCTTCTGGCAAGCTTGCTGAGACGGTTAATGAACCTAAGCCTTGCGTGAAGTTTTTAATCGCTTCACCTAGCTCTTCGCTGACTGGTGCTTGTTGTAACTGCATGTCGACCATTTGCTGCATTTGCTCTAGCGTCATGCCTTGCTTTTCAAGGGCTTGCTCTACTAACGCTTTAAATTCGCCTTCATTGTTTAAGGCTATTTCAATGCTGCGCGGTTCAAGCTCTGAAAGTGCTTCCATCATAATGGTTTGTTGCTGTAGCTGCTGCTCTAAAGTTGGCTGTTGTGCGCCTAACTCTTGCTGCATTTTACTAAGCGCTAACGACGCATTCATTAGTGCGGTTGATTTAGCTAAACCTAAGTTAAACTTAAGCGCGACAATTTTATTGGCATTAAGGTCGAAGGCAATATCGCTATCCCCTGATTTTTCATCGTAATTCATCAAGGTGTGTAAGTCATAACTGGCTGAGGCAAGGTTATTATTAGCATCC
Organism: Pseudoalteromonas sp. KG3; assembly: GCF_030436385.1. Classification (NCBI taxonomy): domain Bacteria; kingdom Pseudomonadati; phylum Pseudomonadota; class Gammaproteobacteria; order Alteromonadales; family Pseudoalteromonadaceae; genus Pseudoalteromonas; species Pseudoalteromonas sp. KG3. Next base: position 3,395,986 of record NZ_CP098523.1, on the reverse strand, counting down.
GGCGGTAGCTGTGCTAAGAAGTGCTCGCTAAAGGTAAAGTTTTTAATCGTCAGCTCGGTACGTGGCGCGATTTTATCGGTTTCGTATCCTGATACTTCAATGCTCGCAATATTAGCGACAGCTTGCTGATCAAAGCCTGTGATCACCATATTAGAGATTTCTACGCTTTGCCCAAATACGCTCGCTGAGATATCTTCATAGCTGGCTGTCATACCCATTTGTTGATTCATCAGTGCTAGCTGACGATCAACTTCTACTTTCACTTCCTGTGTCAGTGCGTGATTTGCGTAGCTAACACCACCGATAGCTGCGGCAACAACAACGGCAACAATTGCGAGTTTTTTCATTCTATTTCCTTATTACTATTCTATTTATAGCCAAGCTGATTATGGCCATGCTTTATACTAAAAATTTTCCTAAGCGTATCATTCAATAATCGCTTTGGTAAGGGCTTGCGTTTATTGGGGCCGCTAATTAATTAAACTCAGTAGCTCATGCACTGTTTTAACTGGCGTAATTTTAGCGCCCAGTCCTTCCATTGATTTATGGTAGTTGCGAAATGGAATAAATATTTCGGTAAAACCGTGCTGGGCGGCTTCTTTAACGCGCGGCACACCACTATCGATTGGCCGTACATCGCCATTTAAGCTCAGCTCGCCCATTATGCAGGTTGTACGTGGCACCACAAATTCATTTAAGCTGCTGAGCAAAGCAGTTACTAGCGCTAAATCGATACAGGTTTCAGTTTCATCAATCCTCAGCCCGCCTACAATATTAAAAAACGTATCGTGGAAGATTTTGGTTTTAGTGTGTTTACGCAAAATACCGGTCAACATTTTTATGCGGTTCATATTTAAACCTACACACACACGCTGTGGAAATTCAGCTTCGGTTTCAGTGGTTAAACATTGAATTTCGAGTAACAAATTACGGTTACCTTTACGAATACAGGTAATTGTAGAACCAGGTGAATCCGTGCTCGAGCCCGATAAAAAGATTTCACTTGGGTTATCTACGCTGAGCATACCGCGCTCACACATTCTAAAAATACCCACAGTGTCGATATCACCAAAACGGTTTTTATTGGCGCGTAAAGTACGAATTTGCCCGTCGTTGGTGTCTATGTGTAATAGCGCATCAACAATGTGCACTAAAGTTTGCGGCCCTGCGATTTCATTATTCTTATTTACATGGGCGATGATAAACATAGTGACATCGTTTTGCTTGCAGTACTGTGTCAGCGCTTGCGCAGCACTTTTAACTTGCGATGGTGAGCCTGGGCTGCCGTTGGCGGTATCCGTAACAACCGCTTGAATGGAGTCGATCACCGCAAACTTGATTTTATTTTTTTCAAGCTCTTCGATAATGGTTTCAACACTGGTTTCTGATAATAAATACAGTTCGTCAGGGTTGTAATCGAGCTTTAGACGATTAACTCGGTTTTTAAATTGTGATAACGACTCTTCCGCGGTGCAATAAAGTGATGGCATACGTTGTGACATGCGTGCCACTAAATCCGACAATAACGTGGTTTTGCCCGCTCCAGGGTCACCGGAAATAATATTTACAGAGCCGGTAGTCACGCCACCAGATAGCACCCGATCAAGCTCACCAATACCAGTGAGTTGTTTTTCTGCTTCAGTGGTTGTGATGTCGTTAATTTTTTTAGAGCCACCGCCCACACCACCGGCATAACCACCAACAACACTGCGCGCTGCTGCTTTTTTACTTTGCCCCGCAGAGGGTTTAAATTCAGCTAAGGTGTTCCATGCGCCACAGCGACACTGCCCTTGCCAGCGCTGATAGTTCATACCACATTCGGTACAAACAAACTCTATTTTTGCCGCTTTTGCCATTAACTTTGCCTATATTCATCATTTTGAATTAATTTATGTTAATACTAGTTTGCCATGCTGTACTGTATTGTCGAATATTGACCTTGCCAACTAGGCAAATCAACGCCACAATCGAGTTATATAAAAGCAATGTTATTTACTTTTATGTTTAGGGCATACTTTTTGCTTAATCTTTTTTGCTTGGACTTTTTGATCCTAAAATTAAAGTAATGAGCCATTAATTTGGCAATTTCATACTTGAATTCAAATAATAAAAACTAAAAAGGGTAGTTATTACATTCACTATGCTGCAAACCAGCGTCCAAGAGAGTGTATAAATACTCACGTAGTATACCAACTTTTTAGAATAGACGGTGATGGTTTTATAAATGACTGAAGACATTCTACTGAAGTACGAAAGTTTGGTTGACGAACTTAAATCGTATTTAGGTAATGCCAAATTTGACACGATCTTTAAATCAAAAACAGCGGGCCTGACCAAGCCTGAGCAGTTCTTGATCAAGATGGAAATGTCACGCCTCTCGCAACCCATTGCTCGTTTTATCGATTTACGTGGTCAAGTAACAGGTCAAGTTAAGTCTTATGAGTATGACGGCAAACAGCACTTTATGGATGAAACTGCCATTGCAGTATTCGAAAAAGCCATAAAACGCCACGGTGGTTATACCCTTGCTGTGTATGAAGCCGTTATGAATACCGATAACAACCACCGCGTAATGCAAAAAAAAGCGGCTGAACAAGCAAAACAACCTGAACTACAAAACAAACAACAATTAGATTGTCAGGTAATTAAATTTGCCTCTTATGAAAGCCGCCGCGAAGAGCGGATGAACTATTCAATCAAGATCACGGTGGAGCTGAGCAAAGACGACACTATTGCAGCCACGACCTCTGATATTTCTTTAAGTGGCGCCAAAATCAAACTGTCGCCACGCTATCAAGTCAAAAAAGGCCAATTGCTTGGTCTGCGCTTAGTGGGCCTTGAACAAGATTTTGAGCTGGGTTTAAAAAACGGTATTCAATACGAAATTGTGGCGGTTGAAAAAATATCTGCAGAGTATAATCATATTCGCTTAAAACGTACTTTTATCGAAAATAATGCAAAATTCGATGAGTTTTTAGCAAGCTTTATTCATGGCAACAAACGCCGCTATAAAGTGAATTTAGATAACACCTTAGACGCCGTCGTGTCAAAAGGTTACGAACAGTATTATATTCCGCGTGTTACATCCTTGTTCACCTTTTTTAGCCAGCAAAATGACAAGCTCTACCCGAGTTTAGTGCTAACTACTGAAAACAATATTTTCATTCAGCGCTATTTTTGTGATGAACGTAAGCTATCGTGTTTGTACACTATTTTAAATCAACAACGTTTAGCCGAGCTGTTAAGCACCCCAGCGCAAGTAAAAGAAGAATATTTATACACCTTTACCCATGTGGTGGCAGGAAAAATATATTACTACTCGGCAACACGCAGCGAGTTGGCAGCAGAGCCGCAGTTCAGCGCGTTATTTTTTGGTTTTGGTAGCCAAAAAGATAGTTGGCAATGCTTTAAAGTGCAGTTAATGCCAAGCCATCCTGAGGACTCATTTATACCATTGAGTTTACCAAATACCGCTGGCAAAGATATTGAGAAGTTGAATAAACCACCTTCGCCGCGCGTACAAGGGATGATCAAAGACGTAAAATATTTGCTGATCTTAACCGCCATTGGTACCGCAGCCGAACAGGCTCATTATCAGAGTTTTAGTTATGATAAAAGTATCGTTAATCAACTCAAACGTTTTGGTCACGGTAAACATAAAACTCCTCCCAAACTTGAAACTGTAGATTTAGAATACGTGAACCTGCGCTCACACAAGCGTTACTTGTATAAAACAGATGCGCTATTAACCACTAAAGATGAGCAAATACAAACCGCCCATAGTCGTGATTTTTCGGCCATGGGATTGCAAATTGAATGCGATAAACCGGTTACATTGCAAAAAGGTGATATTGTTGAATTAAGCTTACCTGAACTACAAAAGATCACTAAAAAGCACACTCTTAGCAAATTAAAATACGAAGTGATGGCTGTCAGTAAATCATTAACTACCATCAATTTAAAAGCCTCACGAATTGCTGATAACCCTCATGAAGGGGTGAAATTTTTCACTCAGTTAATTGAAAATAACAAAGATAAATTAAAGGTATCCGAAGAAGCTCCCAAAGTACCGGGGCTTTCAACTGCGCTTAGGAATATGGTGACGAAAAGTGTCTGCCAATTTCCGTTTTATTTACATAAAGAGGCGGCGCATTTTAAAACCGGCGCAATCGGTCAAGGCTTATACCCGAGCCCACTGCATATTATTTTACAAAATTATGGTTTGCTTAATGAAACCACCAGCATTGATGCGTTTTTACCACCAGAGCAAATCACAGAGGTGATCACCCCTGCAATCAAAGATCGTAGCCGCCAAGATCCGCCACTGCCTTTCACATTATTTATTCGTTTTGATCCGAAAAAATCGAGCATCGAAGATGCTGTAAAAAGTAAATGCACTGCGACTGACGACTTTGCCCCTCAGTTGCTCTTTTTAAAGAAAGGGCTAAAATCTGAATTGCTATTTATTATGCGTGTTTATATTTCGCGTACTGGCCGCCCTGATACCGATTACTTAGCTAACGAGCTAAAATATGTAAGCCAATATGCATTACATAAAGCCAAAGATCTTGAAGAAGCGCTGTGGTCGGTCGCAGGCGTTGGTGACATGGTTGATATAACCGACGAAACGCTTAGTCATTTAGATTTATCAACTGAACTGATAGAACAAATGAATAAGCGTAAACAGATTTGGTTAAAACGGCTCAGTTAATTACTCAGCCTGAGGAATAGTTAATAAATACAGCAGCTGTAATAGTGAGCCTTGGCAAATAGCCGCTTGGGCTTGCTCAACCACTTTAGGTTTACCGTGAACTGCGACTCCGAGCCCGGCTGCCGCCATCATGGTTAAATCATTAGCGCCATCGCCAATTGCCACAGTTTGTTGTAGTGGCAAACTTAGCTGCTGCTGTAAGTTGCGCAGCACCACTGCCTTTTGCTGGGCATCGACAATAGTACCAAGTACTTTACCTGTGAGTTTTGCATCTTTAAACTCTAGAATATTGGCATGAACTTCATCTAAATTAATCAGCTGCTGCACTTGCTCGGCAAAAGGCACAAAACCACCCGAAGCAATCGCTAAGTACCAATTATGTTGCTTTAACACTCGGCATAACTCTTTAACGCCAGGCATTAGTGGTAAGTTATTTTTAAGCTGATCAATTAAGCTTTGTTCAATCCCTTCAAGCTTGGCAACACGTTGATGTAAGCTCTCACTAAAATCTAACTTACCAGCCATCGCTTGTGCGGTTACTGCAGCCACTTCGTCATACACATCAGCTAGACGAGCTATTTCATCAATACATTCAATGGTAATAGCGGTTGAGTCCATATCCATTACCAGTAGGCCTGGATTAGTTAAACTTGGTGGCTTACTGACCTGTACAAGCTGAAAACCGTGTGGATGCGCAAATTCATTCATTACTAGAGGGTTAATGCTCGTTTTTGCGGTATCAGAGTAAAAACACAATGCCGGCGTTAGATTTTGATCGGGTTGATAACGGCATATTGCGGTGACTATAAATTGCTGTTGCGCCAAAAACTGCACAATACTCGCTAATTGCTGACCGTTAAAATCGCCAGCAAATGCAATACTAAACACCCCTTGCGGATCGCTCGGTAAGCTCACTTGCTCTGCTAAGGCATCTTGATAGTGATACCATTTACCTAACGACAACTGCATTGACAATTGCTCTGATGAAAGGCTCGCAATGCGCTCCAATGTCATGATGACTCCAAAAATGATACTAATGTCTCCCCTGTAAAATAACAGTTAACTCGCCATTGAGGGGGATTTAAGGTTATAGTTAGGCCTAGTTGTAACATCAAAAGTAAAAGCTGTCAGCAGCGCAAACGGTGACTATGAAAAATAACCATCTTAAAAACCCTATTTCAGCATCCCTTAGGCAACGCCTAGTGCGATTAAGCATTGCTGCGGCATGCTTTTTGTTACTGACTTGGGTAGCGGTTAATAGTAGTTTTCAAAGCCATCAATTACTTTATGATAATGCCGACAGCACAGCAAAAAGCTTAACCCGCTTTATGGCACTTAATGCAAAAACACCGATGCTTGAAAAAAACAAACCTGAGCTCACCGCCTTATGTAATAGTATTAGCAAAGATGAGTTTGTATTAGCGGCAACGATTTACGATCAGCAAGGTGTCCTTATTGCCAGTAGCGATAATTGGCAAAAGCACCATTTACTAGGCAAGCTACCGAATTCAACCCCGGGTATTAGCAAGCTAAAAACGCCGTTTGTTGAGCCGATTATTAGTGATGATAATCGCCCGCTGGGTTTTGTTACAATCACCTATTTAACGCGTTCAGCAGTGGCAACTAGCCATAGCAGTTTTCATGACTTAGGCCGCCAAGTTCTATTGATGTTAGTGATCACCTGTATTTTTACCTGGCAACTTGGGCGTGGATTAAAACGCTGGCAGGTTAATCGTTATATTCGAAAAAGTGCTGAACACGATTCATAAAGTTGTTGTTCAAAAATACCTTTCTCTTGCTCTTTAAGCTGCTTTAACTCGCACAGTTGTGCAAATATTAAAGGCAGCTGCAATGGCGTATTAACTTGCCCTTGAAACCCCGCCAGTGGCATTGAGGGTGAATCTGTCTCCAGCACTAAATGCTCAGCCGCCAATGCAGCAACAACACTACGGGTTTTTTGCGCTCGCGGATAAGTGATCACCCCACCCACGCCCAGCTTAAAGCCGTGCTTAATGTAATACTGTGCTTGTTGCATTGAACCTGAAAAAGCATGAATAACCCCACCGAACTTAGGTTTGCAACGCTTGAATGCTTGGGCTATTAAGTCATGACTTTGTCGGTGGTGCACAATCAAGGACAACTCAAGCTGATTAGCAAGCACGATATGATGCTCAAATATCTGTGTTTGTAAGGCTAAGTCATCAATACTGCGGTCAATTCCGCACTCACCAATAGCGATAAGCTGTGAGCGATGTTGCTCTGCAAATTCAGTTAATGTCATCAGATGATTATGCTGATACTGCGCTAAAAAGTAAGGGTGTAAACCGGCTGCAATACCAACGTTTGTATGCTGAGCAGCAAACGCAATTAAAGCCTGAGATTGCGCCAAGGTAACCCCCGGCACAATTAGCTTTTCGATCCCCTGCTGCTGACATTGCTTAATTAGTTGTGCGCGCTCAGCATCAAATTCAGTAAAGTCTAAATGGCAGTGTGAATCAATAAACGCCATAACAGCTTATGGGTTTAAACGGGTAATTTGCCAACTGTTATCAGCTTGACGATGATACATAAAACGGTCATGCAAGCGATGCGCGCCACCTTGCCAAAACTCAATTTTAGTCGGTACTACACAATAGCCGCCCCAAAAATCAGGCAGTGGGATTTCACCCTTAGCAAATTTGTTTTTCATATTGGCAAAAGTTTCCATCAGCACTTTACGCGATGATACCGGTCGACTTTGCGCTGACGCCCATGCCGCTAATTGGCTTTCTTTAGGGCGTGATAAAAAGTACTTCGCCACCGCCGCAGTAGGTAATGGTTGTGCTTCGCCATAAACAATCACTTGGCGTTCCATATGGTGCCACGGGAAATGCAAACAGATTTTGTTATTCCCTTTGAGCTCTTGTGCTTTACGTGAGCCGGTATTGGTAAAAAATACAAAGCCGTTTTCATCTAGATGTTTTAATAACACAATACGCTGTGAGGGCTGGCCAGTTTCATCAACCGTTGCCACCACCATGGCTGTTGGATCGGGCAGCTGACTTGCTACCGCATGCTCAAGCCAAGTTTCAAACTGTTTAAATGGATCATCAAGCAAAGTCTCTTCGCTCAACGCATCTTGCAGGTATTCACGACGAATATCTTCGAGTTTCATAAAATTCCCTCTAAAAAGCTATCAGCTATCAGCTACAAAATTAAACGATTGCAGCTGCGCGTCAAACTAAACCTAGCACCTAGCACCTAGCACCTAGCACCTAGCACCTAGCACCTAAAATTATCTGCAAGTGTAGGAGTGCTGACAAGGCCCAGTGTTTTTTATGCCAAGGAGCATACGCTTCGTATGTGACTTAGGCTAAAAAAGCACGACAACGCCGTCAAAACGAGCTACACGCTGCAAGAGTCCACCTAAGTAGTTTAGCCTAAGACAAGGCGGACACTCGACTTATCCCTATGAGCATACGATCTTGTATGTGATTAGGGTCAGTAACTCAGTGCCAAACTATATATCTGCAAGTGTAGGAGTGCTGACAAGACGGAGTGCTTTTTTATGCCAAGGAGCATACGTGTTTGTATGTGACTTAGGCTAAAAAAGCACGACAACGCCGTCAAAGCGAGCTACACGCAACAGATTACATTTGCTCCATGACTTCGATACCGAGTAGATCTAAGCCTGTTTTCAGCGTATCCGCCACTAAGTTACACAACACTAAACGGCTGTCACGTACACTTGACTCTACGCCATCTTTAAGCACTGGGCAAGCTTCGTAGAATGTCATGTAAAGGCTGGCAAGCTCGTATAAGTAACTACACAATACGTGCGGGGTTGCTTCACTGATCATTTGATCTAGCACTTCTTCCAATTGTAGCAATTTAAGTGCGAGTGCTTTTTCTTGCGGCTCGATAATAGCAACATCCGCGTTTAAGCTTGCAGCGTCTACGCCCGATTTACGGAAAATACTACGTACGCGAGTATAAGCGTATTGTAAGTAAGGAGCCGTTGCGCCTTCAAAACTAAGCATGGTATCCCAGTTGAAGATGTAATCGCTGGTGCGGTTTTTCGATAAATCAGCGTATTTAACCGCGCCAATACCTACTTTACGTGCGATTTCAGTGCGCTCTGCATCGGTTAAATCAGATTCACGCTCTGCAAGTTTAGCTGTAGCGCGAACTATTGACTCTTCGAGTAAGTCAGCAAGTTTAACAGTGCCGCCAGTACGGGTTTTAAATGGTTTGCCGTCTTCACCCATCATGGTGCCGAATGGGCAAAATTCATAGCTGGTTTCATCTCGTAGTAAACCCGCTTTACGGGCTGTAAGCTCTACTTGATTGAAGTGCAAGCTTTGACGCGCATCAACAAAGATTAAAATACGCGCTGCGCCTAACTTGTTTGAACGGTAATCACAGGCAGCTAAATCAGTTGTCGCGTATAAGAAACCGCCACCCGATTTTTGTACGATAAACACCGAAGGTTCACCGTCTTTGTTAGCAAGTTCGTCTAAAAACACCACTTGCGCACCTTGCGATTCAACCGCAATATTCTTATCTTTTAATAATGTGATAATGTTATTCAGTTCACTGTTATAAGCACTTTCAGCCATGATGTCATCAGCAGTTAGGGTTACATTCAAACGCTTATAGACTTCCTCTGAATGTTTTACTGAAGTGGCAATAAATAGCTTCCACAGTTTTTCACAGTGCGCGTCGCCACCTTGCAGTTTTACAACGTAGTCACGTGCTTTATCGGCAAAACCTTGTTCATCATCAAAACGTTTTTTAGCATCGCGGTAGAACGTCTCTAAATCAGCCAGTGCCACTGAGTCTAAGTCAACACCTTGGTTTATTTGATCTTCTAAGTGAGCGATCAACATACCAAACTGCGTGCCCCAATCACCCATGTGATTTTGACGAATAACTTTGTCACCACGAAATTCAAGTGCGCGCACAACGGCATCACCAATAATGGTTGAACGTAAGTGACCTACGTGCATTTCTTTAGCAAGATTTGGTGATGAGTAATCAACTACAACGGTTTGCGGCTGTGCGTGCTCTGCAACAGCAAGTTTTGCATCTTGATTTGCAGCTTGTACGCTGCTTGCTAAAAATTCAGGCTTGAGGTGAATATTAATAAAACCAGGGCCTGCGATTTCAGTTTTTTCGGCGATGTCGCTAACATCTAAGTTATCAATAATTTTTTGTGCAAGCTCACGTGGGTTGCTTTTCATTTTTTTAGCCGCGCCCATAGCCCCGTTAATTTGGTAATCACCAAATTGTGGACGAGTACTTTGTGTAACCGCAGGGTTAGTATCTGCTGGTAGGCCTGCTGCGGTCATTGCAGCAATGGCTTTATCGATTAAAAGCGTACGAATATTCATGTAATTTGTTACCTTTGTCAGCCCGCCATTGCGGGCTTTAATTAAATTTTGAGTTTAGTTTTCACGCGTGTGGTTAAACGTCACTTCAGGGTAACGCTCTATTGATAAATTAAGATTTACACGGCTTGGCGCTATGTAAGTTAAGTTATCGCCGCCATCAAGTGCTAAGTTGCTCTCACACTTACGTTTAAAGTCTTCAAATTTTTTCACGTCTGTCGAACTTACCCAGCGAGCTGTATTTACATTCACGCTTTCGTACAGCGCATCTACGTTATATTCTGCTTTTAAGCGTGCCACTACCACATCAAACTGTAGTACACCTACCGCACCTACGATTAAATCGTTATTGATAAGCGGTCTAAATACTTGTACTGCTCCTTCTTCAGAAAGCTGTACTAAGCCTTTAAGCAGTTGCTTTTGTTTTAATGGATCGCGTAAGCGAATACGACGGAACAACTCCGGCGCAAAGTTTGGAATACCACTAAATTTAAGCTTTTCGCCTTGCGTGAAAGTATCGCCAATTTGAATCGTACCGTGATTGTGTAAACCAATAATATCGCCTGCGAAAGCGTCTCCTGCGCGTTCACGGTCGCCGGCCATAAAGGTCACCGCATCAGAAATGCTTACTTGCTTACCAATACGCACATGATTCATTTTCATACCTTGGCTGTACTTGCCTGATACGATACGCATAAACGCAATACGGTCACGGTGTTTTGGATCCATGTTGGCTTGAATTTTAAATACGAAACCCGTGAAATTTTCTTCAGTGGCATGCACTGTGCGGTCTTCTGTTTCCCGTGGTAATGGCGTTGGCGCCCATTCAGTCAAACCATCGAGTACATGGTCAACACCAAAGTTACCCAATGCCGTACCAAAATACACAGGCGATAACTCACCGGCTAAAAATAGCGCTAAATCAAATTCGTGCGAAGCGCCAATAACCAACTCTAACTCTTCACGTAATTGCTCTGCAAGTTCTTCACCAATCGCTTCATCAAGCTCTGGGTTATCAAGACCTTTGATGCTACGTACTTCTTGAATTGTATGACCTTGTCCGGTTTTATATAAAATCGTTTCTTGGTTATGAATGTGGTAAACACCTTTAAACTCTTTACCACAACCGATAGGCCAAGTAATTGGTGCACACGCGATGTTTAATTCAGTTTCAACTTCGTCCAACAGCTCCATTGGGTCGCGTATATCACGGTCACATTTATTCATAAACGTAACGATTGGCGTGGTACGTAAGCGCGTTACTTCCATCAATTTACGGGTACGATCTTCTACACCTTTTGCCGCATCGATAACCATTAAACATGAATCTACAGCGGTAAGTGTACGATAGGTATCTTCAGAGAAGTCTTCGTGTCCTGGAGTATCGAGTAAATTAACGAGCGCTTTGTTATATGGAAACTGCATTACAGAGGTCGTTACCGAGATACCACGCTCTTTTTCCATTTCCATCCAGTCTGATTTCGCATGCTGGTTAGAACCACGGCCTTTAACAGTCCCCGCTTTTTGAATAGCTTGTCCAAACAACAGTACTTTTTCAGTGATAGTGGTTTTACCAGCATCCGGGTGAGAGATGATAGCGAACGTGCGTCGCGTATTGATTTCGTTTAATAAATTAGACATGTAAGCCGCTTTAAGTCATAACAAGGCGCCACTAACACAACCCTAAGCAAAGGGCTTTGCTGCGCACTGTAATTTGAAAATAGAATTGCCAGCATTATACCTTGTTTGTCTTAGCCAAAAAAGCAACGATTGTAAGTAATTAGCCGATAATTTAGTTTCAAATAAAGCCAGGCTCTTTGCAGTAGTCAACGTACTAAACTTGTGTAATTTTACGCTAACGCATACTATTGGAAGATTGCATGGAGGATATTTTGTTTGGGTATGAAAACCAGTAAGCTAAGTATAAGATTATTATGGTATATCACGCCGTTGGTGATTTTGCCGTTACTGTTTTTAGGTGGTTTTACTCTCACCAACGTAACCAGCTCTACGCAAAAGCAAGCTGAGCTTATAGTCAGTCGCTTTGTTGAACAACAACAGCAAAAAATGTTTAACTACATTGATTCTTTCCACTCAACCACGAAATTGCTTTCAACCTCTCCGGTACTCAGTGACTTTTTAGCCGATGACTTGCGCGACAACGGTAATTACACTCGCAGGTTAGGCGCGCTAATGGACGTATTTGCTAGTTACTCAGAGGCTTACCCTGACATTATTAGTGTTAATTTGATTTCACCAAACGGCCAAAGTGATGCCTATTACTCCAGTAATTTAAATACCGCCCCAACCAGTTACCCGTTTTTTTCGCAAGTATTACAAAGTAACCTACGCCAACAACAGTTTATGGTGCAAAAACCAGATGGCACCACCAGCTTGTATTTTATTCAACGTATTTACAGTGCCGATTACTACTTAAAACGCCCACAACAGCTTGGTTTTATTGTTGTACACGTCGAGCCATCGATTTTAAATACCAGTATTTTAGAAGCTCCCTATAACAACACGCTCAATTTACTACTAACCAATAACGGCAAAATATTATTTAGTTCAGACTACGATAAACGCGGTCAATATATTAGTGAATATGAACTTGAACAGATCCATAAACTCGCTGATCTGGGTAAGCTTTCAACCATAGAATTATCAAGTATCGACAAAGTCGAGCGGATGATTTACGCCATCCAAATGAGCGGTGGTTATTATTATGTCTCTACTATTCCGAAAGCTTTGCTGTACCAATCGGGTAAAGCAATCAGCTTAATTACTGCGTTAATTGTGATCATTTCAGTGATCACCCTACCGATGCTGATATTTATTGTGGTACGTAATTTACTGCTTAACCCAATCGAGTTGCTCGGTGCTGCCAGCCATCGGGTGGGTGATGGCGATTTATCAGTGTATTTACCCGCGCACAATAACGATGAAATGGGCGTGCTATTTAACGACTTTAACCACATGGTGAATCAAATTCGCCATTATCAAGACGAACTTGAAGAATACAAACATCACCTTGAAGATAAAGTTGAAAGCCGTACCAAAGCACTTGAAACCATGAACAGTCAGCTAGAGGTTGCCATTGCCCAAGCTGAGCAAGCCAACCAATTAAAAAGCCGCTTTTTAGCTAATATGAGCCATGAAATTCGCACGCCACTAACCGCAATTATGGGCTTTACCGAGCAGCTGTTACATAGCAATAAAACCAGCGGTGATGCTTTACATCTCAGTACTATATTACGTAATTCAAAGCACCTGCTTGAGCTAATTAATAATATTTTAGACTTATCCAAAATCGAAGCCGAAAAGCTAGCAGTGGAAAAAGAGCCACTGGATATCGTGCAATTAGTCCATGATATAGATTCAATTATTCGGCCGTTATCACAAGAGAAAAAGCTCAACTGTAATATCAACTTTCACTTACCACTGCCGCGCATCATTAATAGTGATGGCACCCGTTTAAAACAAATTCTTATCAATATTGCCAGTAATGCAGTGAAATTTACCGAGCAAGGCTTGATCTCTTTAGATATTACTTATGACAGCGATTCACAGCTGATTGAGTTTGCAATTCAAGATAGCGGTATTGGCATGTCCGAACATGAAGTTGAGCGAGTATTTAAACCGTTTGAACAAGCTGATGCCACCACCACACGACGCTTTGGTGGTACAGGATTAGGCTTATGTATTTCTAAAAATTTAGCGCAACTACTCGGTGGTGATGTATATGTACAAAGTACGCTCGGTAAAGGTAGTTGTTTTAGCGTGCAAATTGCCTGTAACTTAGCGACTAACAGTGATTTTCCTCCTGTGATGCTAACAGAGCAAAGCCAACTCGCTCCGGAAAAAGATCTACAACTTTCATTTGCACAAAACAGTTTTGATGCCAATATTTTAGTCGCAGAAGATAACCCCGATAATCAAGTATTGATCAAACTACTGTTGCAAACATGGGGGCTTGAACCGGACATTGCTAACAACGGCGCAGAAGCGGTTGAAATGGCACTAGTAAACGACTATCAACTGATCATTATGGATATGCAAATGCCTGTAATGGGTGGTTTAGAAGCCACTCAGATGTTACGCCACGCAGCCTATGACGGTCCCATCATCGCCCTCACTGCGAACGTGATGAAACATGACGTAAATACTTATCTGCAAGCGGGTTGCGATGAGGCACTCGCTAAACCAATCGACAAAGATGCTTTAGAAAGTGTGCTGGTTAGCTATTTAAATATTGAAAAAGACACCCAAAATAAATGGGACAACCTACTCAATAGCGAAAGGTTTCAACAAATCAACAACGACTACCGTTCCAAATTACCCGATTATTTAACTCAGGTAACACAACTGCACAGTGCCAATGAGTGGGAACAACTAAGGGTGCTTGCACACAGCTTAAAAGGCAGTGCAGGATGTTTTGGGTTTAACAATATTCACCATGCTGCTGCGGCACTTGAGGATAACTTACGGGGTCGCGATCAGAGCCGACGTGATTATTTAGCGCTGAGTTTAATAGAGTCGATTAAGTACACGTTGCAGCAAGAGCCGCTAACTGAATTATAATATGTGGATGAAGTTCATCTGAGCTCAGCCAAATAGCAGAGTCATGCCCATTAAGATAGCATCTTCATAGCCATTTTTTGCCGGATCATCACTGGGGTAGTAGTTTTTACGCACCGACATTTCAGTAAAGCCAGCCTGCTCATACAAAGCAATGGCACGGGTGTTGGTTTCACGCACTTCTAAAAATAAGTTTTCAGCACTGTGCTGTTCACCATAACTAATAAACGCATTAAGCAATTGTTTAGCAATGCCCTGCCCCTGAAACTGTGGCGCAACGCAAATATCCATTAAGGTAAAATCAGGCCCTGCTTTTTCACCAATATAAAAACCAACCATTTGTTCAGCCTTAAATGCGGCTAAATTAAAGTAGCGCCCAGCTAAACATGATTGCATGGTATTGAGTCCCCAAGGATGACTATGGCATACGTTCTCAATGGCCATTAGCGCATCTATCGATGCTTCAGTAACAGGTTTAAAGGTTATCAAGGTGTGTACTCATCAGCGCCCAGAGTGCGCGTTTATTATCGGCAGTAAGCTGTGAGCTCGGAATGCTAAGCAACCCATTATGCCAAGCAAGATTATCGCTTTGCACAATCTGCTTTATCTGTAATGGCGCAACAGCACGCTGTAAGTCTGCGAATAATTGTGTATTGAGCTCAATAGTTACTGGCTGTGCTGTGACTGCCTGATCGCCCACTTGCTCGACTATTGGATCAGATCGAAAATGCTGATTTAGTTCAAGGTTTTCTATACCAAAAATAGCTGCGTATCGTGGATGCATAACAACTCAGTAGATTTAAACACTAGAACAATATAAGAAGTAATAAAAACGATGTAAAGAAGAAATGGCAGGGGCGGAGAGACTCGAACTCCCAACCATCGGTTTTGGAGACCGCTGTTCTACCAATTGGAACTACGCCCCTGCAATGACGACGAATTATAGAGACCTTTCGCTAAAGGTAAAGAAAAAAATTACTTTTTTAGTTTGATTGCTTTTTAAATAAACAAAACGGCGAATTAGTTAACTAATTCGCCGTTTTTATAATCAGTTAGAAAAACTATCTAACGGTTATTCCCACTCAATCGTGGCCGGTGGTTTACCTGAAATATCGTAAACAACACGCGAGATACCGTCGATTTCATTAATGATACGGTTTGAAACCAGGCCTAAGAACTCATACGGTAAATGTGACCAACGAGCAGTCATAAAGTCGATAGTTTCAACACAACGAAGGCTTACAACCCAGTCATATTTACGCGCATCGCCCATTACACCAACAGACTTCACCGGTAAGAACACAGTAAATGCTTGGCTTACTTTGTGGTAAAGCTCAGCTTTGTGTAGCTCTTCAATGAAGATAGCATCGGCACGGCGTAATAAATCACAGTATTCTTTTTTGATTTCGCCAAGTACACGCACACCTAGACCAGGCCCAGGGAACGGGTGACGGTAAAGCATGTCATACGGTAAACCTAGCTCTAAACCAATTTTACGTACTTCATCTTTAAATAATTCACGCAGTGGCTCTACTAGGCCCATTTCCATATCATCTGGTAAACCGCCCACATTGTGGTGAGATTTGATCACATGTGCTTTACCTGTTGCAGACGCTGCTGACTCGATAACATCTGGGTAGATAGTACCTTGACCTAACCATTTTGCATTTTTAAGCTTTTTAGATTGCTCATCAAAAACTTTAATAAATGTATGACCAATCGCTTTACGCTTGTCTTCTGGATCTGATTTACCAGCAAGGTCTGCTAAGAATAACTCTTCAGCATCTACTTTGATGATGTTTAGGCCAAACTTGTTGCCAAACATATCCATTACTTGTTGGCCTTCGTTTAAACGCAGTAAACCGTTATCAACAAATACACAGGTTAAACGCTCGCCAATCGCGCGGTGGATAAGCATAGCGACCACTGATGAATCAACACCACCAGATAAACCTAAGATCACTTCGTCATCGCCTACCGTTTCTTTAATACGCTCAATTGCGTCATCAATGATTTTGGCAGGAGTCCATAACTTTTCACAACCACAAATATCAATTGCAAAACGTTCAAGTAGACGTTGTCCTTGATGAGTGTGAGTTACTTCTGGGTGGAATTGTACGCCATAAAAACGCTTTTCTTCGTTAGACATTGCCGCATGCGGACAAGTAGATGTTTTAGCTGTGGTTTTAAAGGTATCTGGAATTTCCATTACTTTATCGCCATGGCTCATCCATACGTCTAGTACGCCATTACCACCGTCTGTAATGTGATCTTCAATCGCATCAAATAATGCACAATCACCTACTTTTTCAACTTGCGCATAACCAAACTCTTTTTTATCAGAGCTGTGAACGCTGCCGCCTAGCTGAGTAGCCATTGTTTGCATGCCGTAGCAAATACCAAGTACTGGTACGCCAGCATTAAACACATACTCAGGAGCACGTGGGCTATTCTCAAGGGTTGTTGACTCAGGGCCACCAGATAAAATAATACCTTGTGGATTGAACTCACGGATCTGCTCTTCCGTTACGTCCCATGCCCACAGCTCACAGTAAACACCAATTTCACGCACACGGCGGGCGATCAATTGCGTGTATTGCGAACCAAAGTCTAAAATAAGAATTCGTGAATCGTGAATGTCTTTGCTCATTGAGGGTCTCGTTAGTCAAGAACTAGCACTCAGGTAACCTGAATGACTAAAAATAAATAAGGGCCAGCAAAAGCTAGCCCAGTAATTTCAATAAAGTATATTGATTAACCTAAGCGGTAGTTAGGTGCTTCTTTGGTGATTTGCACATCATGAACATGTGACTCACCCATACCAGCTGAAGTAACGCGTACAAATTGAGGTTTAGTGTTTAACTCTTCAATCGTTGCACAACCGGTTAAACCCATTGCACTGCGCAGGCCACCAACTTGTTGGTGGATGATTGTCGCGATTGGGCCTTTATAAGCCACACGACCCTCAATACCTTCAGGAACAAGCTTGTCTGCTTGATTTGATTTTTGGAAGTAACGATCTGATGAACCTTCTTTTTGGTTCATCGCGCCAAGTGAGCCCATACCACGGTATGATTTGTAGTAGCGACCTTGGTAAAGTTCAACTTCACCTGGCGCTTCTTCAGTACCCGCTAGCATTGAGCCAACCATGACGCATGATGCACCAGCAACAAGTGCTTTTACGATATCACCAGAGAAACGAATACCACCATCAGCAATCACTGGAATGTCGCGGCCTTTTAAGCCTTCAACTGCATCAGAAATAGCGGTAATTTGTGGTACACCACAACCGGTAACAATACGTGTAGTACAGATTGAACCTGGGCCGATACCCACTTTAACTGCATCAACACCAGCATCTGCAAGGGCAATCGCACCTTCAGCAGTAGCAACGTTACCCGCTACAATTTGTAAATCAGGGTATGTTTGACGAGTTTCTGCAACACGGTCGATAACACCTTGTGAATGACCATGAGAAGTATCTATTAATAATACATCAACACCCGCTTCAACTAATGCAGCAATACGCTCATCAGTGCCTGGGCCTACACCGACAGCAGCACCGACACGAAGACGGCCTTGCTCGTCTTTACATGCATGTGGTTTATCTTGAGCTTTTTGATAATCTTTTACGGTGATCATGCCTTTTAATTTAAAGGCATCATCAACAACAAGAATCTTTTCGATGCGGTGTTCGTGCATTAAACCTAAGATCTCTTCGCGAGCTGCGCCCTCTTTAACAGTCACTAACTTTTCTTTTTTAGTCATTACTGTTGAAACAGGTTGCTCAAGCTTAGTTTCGAAACGCATATCGCGGCTGGTCACAATACCAACAAGGCCGTTTTCAGCATCCGTTACCGGAAAACCTGAAAAGCCTTTTTCTTCAGCAAGTGCAATCGCATCTGCAATCGTTAAATCCGCTGTCACAGTAACAGGAAAAGAAACAATACCGGCTTCGTACGTTTTAACTTTACGTACGTTTTTAGCTTGTTCTTCAATTGTCATGTTTTTGTGGATAAAACCTAAACCGCCCTCTTGCGCTAGCGCGATCGCTAAGCGTGCTTCTGTAACAGTATCCATAGATGCTGAAACTAGCGGCAAGTTAAGTTTGATACCACGCGTTAAGCGAGTTGAAATGTTTGCCGTGTGTGGCAAAACAGTAGAATGACCTGGTACTAAAAGTACGTCATCAAAGGTAAGAGCTTCTTTAGCAATTCTAAGCATTTTGGCAACTTCTCACATGTGGATCTTGTATAAGGAATTGCGGCCAAATTTTATCAGCGTTATGGACACGAGTAAATAAGATTTCACAATTATTTATGATAAAATACCGCCATCGTCGTTTTTAAGAGTCGCTTTATGGCCATAACATCCCAGCAGCAAACGATTTATACCGTTTCTAGGCTAAACAGAGAAATTAGAACCGTGCTTGAACAAGGTTTCGCATCGTTAATTTTAACCGGTGAGATCTCAAATTTCATTACGCCTGCGTCTGGGCATTGGTATTTTACGCTTAAAGATGATCGTGCCCAAGTTAAAGCCGCCATGTGGCGTGGCAATAATCGCGGCCAACGTTATCGTCCAGAAAACGGCGCACAAGTAACAGTGCGCGCTCGGGTATCTTTATATGAACCGCGTGGTGATTACCAGCTGATTGTTGAACACATGGAAGCGGCAGGTGAAGGCCAATTAAAGCAACAGTTTGATGAATTAAAAATGCGTCTCGCGGCTGAGGGTCTATTTAGCTCTGCATACAAGCAGCCACTACCAAGTGTTGTACATCGCGTGGGGGTAATTACATCAGCAACCGGCGCCGCAATTAAAGATATTTTAACGGTACTTAAACGCCGCGCACCACAGCTTGAAGTGGTTATCTACCCCGCTATGGTGCAAGGTAAAGACGCCCACTTACAATTGATTGATAAAATTAATTTGGCCAACGCCCGTAATGAAGTGGATGTGCTTATTTTAGGTCGCGGTGGTGGTTCATTAGAAGACTTATGGTGCTTTAACCATGAACTGCTAGCACGTGCTATTTACGCCAGTAAGCTACCTATAATTAGTGCCGTCGGGCATGAAATTGATACCACTATCAGTGACTATGTGGCAGATGTCCGCGCTGCTACTCCATCTGCGGCGGCAGAGCTGGTCAGCCCTAATAGCAGTGAACTCTACAACCAAATTCAACAACAATTACAGCGTTTAGCAAATGCGTTTAAACATCAGTTATCAGCCAAGCAAAGCACAGCCACCGCTCTTGAGCACCGTTTAACATTGTGCCATCCGCGCAATCAATTAAATCAACAAGCACAGCGTTTAGATGAGCTGTCTTTAGCACTACAGCAAGCAATGCAGCTGCGTATTTACCAGTATGAACGCCACTTAAATAATTTAGTGCCGCGTTTAATGCAGCGCTCACCTGATCGAAAACTCACTCAAGCGGGTCATCAATTACAACAATTACAAGCGCGTTTACAACAAAGTATGCAACAGCAATTACGTAGCAGCCAAAATACGCTGGCACTGCAAGCGAGTCGTCTTGGATCAGTAAGCCCACTGAACGTGCTAGCTCGTGGTTACAGCATTACCAAAAATGAGCAAGGAAAGGTTATAAAGTCAACGTCGCAAGTGAACCAAGGCGATGCGCTAACCACAGAATTAGCCGATGGAGTAATTCAATCTATTGTTAGTTAATCCGATTCGGTAGCAAGCAATAAAGAAAAGTCGCGATCGCTGGATTTAGAGGTGCTAACGGTAAATTGTTGCCAAAAATCCTGTTTGACCAACTGATCATTAAGCTCGCGCCATTGGGTGTGAGTAAAGTCATCATTATCTTTTGGTGCTGCAAGTTCAAATTTACACACCGAGCTTTTACACTGCGCACTCACCAGCTCAGGGCTGATGCTTAGATCTGCGGTTTGCAAAAAATCTTTCATGGCTGTTTCTGTGCGATATGCCCATTCTTCATTACGGCTTTGCTGCTCAAACTTATCTAATAAAGCTTGCTCAAAATCAGAGGGGGCTTGAGCTTGTGTTTGGTAACGTTTAACCAGCGCTCGTTGCTGCGCTAATTCATGCTTAAGTTGCTGCAGTTGCTTCTCAAGCGGTTGTTCATCCTTTGTTTGCGCTGATGCATCTTGGGCAGTCGAGGTAATATCCGCCACTTGCTGAGACTGGGATACTGTATCTAGCTCTGCAGCTGCGGTACTGGCAGGCATTATTTTGACTTCTTGTTCAAGTACCTGTGTTTTTGTGGTAGTTACAGGAGCTGCTTCGTCAGAGCTCCACGTAAAGTAGCCCCACGTTAAAACAACACCTGTAATAAATGCCAGAGCTAGCGAAAATGGATTATGTTTACTCATGCTTAATTCCTTTTAAGTTTTTTTACTTAGAGCATGGCACTGGTGTGTGATTCGTTTTGTGGCTCATCAACTTCTAAAAAGTTCTGATTCATACTTTGCGCTGGACAGGGACAATTTGGCTTGCCAACAATTTTAGCTGGTACACCAACAACTGTGGTGTGTGGCGGTACCGCGCTTAATACAACAGAGCCAGCACCAATTCGTGCACCCTCGCCGACTTCGATATTGCCGAGCACTTTAGCCCCAGCACCAATTAGGACACCTGCGCGAATTTTCGGGTGACGATCGCCTTTTTCATTACCAGTACCACCAAGCGTTACTGATTGTAAAATTGACACGTTATCTTCTATTACCGCAGTTTCACCAATGACTATACCAGTTGCATGGTCAAACATAATACCATGGCCGACTTTACAAGCGGGATGGATATCAACGCCAAATACTTCTGAGGTACGGCTTTGAATAAAACGAGCGAGCTCTTTACGGTTTTGTAACCAAAGGCAATGGGCGAGTCGATGTGCTTGAATTGCATGGAAACCTTTTAAATTTAAGATCACAGTTAAATAAGTATCGGCAGCAGGGTCACGATCTTTAACCGCTTTTATATCATGAGCCACATGAGTCAACATGCGATCACACTCAACAAAAGCCTGATCAAACAATTCACGTATAGTAAATGCAGATACCACAGCATCAGATAACTTATTGGCAACGATAAAACTCAACGCAGATCCTAAACACTCATGATTTAGAATGCATGAATACACATGACTTGCTAACAGAGGTTCACGGGTAACGACTTCTTTTGCTTCTGTGCGAAGCTGTTGCCAAATTTCATGACGCATAGGACGGCCTTAAATTAATACTGGGTGTACTTTGTTTCAGTTTAACGGATTTCATCACGTATGTGTTAACACTGTAATTATTTGTTCTGGTTATTAGATATAACTTTCCTGCTTGATCCACAACTTTATTAAATAAATTTAACCCTTGGTTAGAAACTTTCTGTTCCTTAAAAGGTCATATAGTTATCGTATAGCTAGCACAAATAAGGAATGTAATGTGACAACGTGGCGCTGGCCTCTGATTATTTCATTACTGCTCCACGGGATAATTCTTTTAATCTTTACAACCATTAAAATACCAAAACTACAACAACAAAAAACAGCTCCAATTAAAGCATATATGATCACTGTCCCCTCTAACATTAAATCTTTACCTGTGGCTAAAAAGCCGCAGCAGCCTATCCCTAGCAAGCCAAAACAACAAATCGAAGCGACCTCCCCAAAAACGCAACCGAAAACATCAGCTACGAGCATAAGCCCCAGCGTTAAAATTAAACAGCAAAAGAAATCGCCGCCCACTACAACTGATGAACAAACTAACAACTACAAAAAGATAGATCTAAAACTAGGCTTGGAACATATACTTAAAGAACAACAAACTACATTACCGGCAACGCAATCTCAATCGAATACGTCCACTCAACCACAGCGCATTTCGGTGCCAAAGGCACACAAAGCAAACAGCATAGATCCATTAAAAATTGAAAAACAAAGTATGCAGCTTTCTATCTATCGCTACGGTGATAGATGCTTTAAGAAAGTATCTATGGGGGCTGGTGTTATACCAAAAAGTGATTTACCTGATAGCTATATACAAGCGATTGATTGTCCCAATACAAAAGTCACAGAGGCTTACGATCAAGCAATGGAGAAATGGCTAAATAAAAAGTGACTATCACTAAAAAAGTGCCTCAATAATTGAGGCACTTCAATTCAGCTTTTAATTACACTTATTGAAACACTTCATCTACTGCAAGTACTTCAATGTTTTTCGCAGGAATTGCTAGTTTGTAATCAGCAATCACTTTATCTTCTGCCACCAGCTCAGCTGGCTTTTCTGCGTTATACACCATAGGCGATGTTTGCTCAGACGCTAAGCGTTTTTGCATGTCTTTGCCATCACCGGTAATAAACACATACTGGATATCATCAGTTTGTAAATTAGCTTTAATCACACGATTGACATCAGCCAAGGTCAGCTTTTCAAGCTTAGTCGTAACATACTTCACAAACGAATCCGTGTTATAAAACTCGCTATCAAGTGCGTAACCTAGTTGACGGTTTTGACTGGCGACCATTTGTGGCACAAAGTTAATTAAGAAATTACGCGTTGCGTTAAAATCTTTTTCTGTCATGCCATTTTTGATCAGTTTATCAAGTTCAAATAAAGCGGTACGAGTTGCAAAATGTGCATCGTTGTTTGAACGCAGCGGGCGTAACCAAACTTGGAATATCTGCTCAGAACGACCAAGGTTAGCATCCGGCTTGGTTTGGAACATACCACGTGGGAAGTATTCGATATAAGCGTAATCGCCGTAGTTCATACCACGCGTTTGACGAATACGCTCATACAGGTATGCATTTGAACTGCGATGTTCGCCAAAGTATGAACGCACTAACCACAATGCCGTCCAGTCTTCACTGCTACGAATGGTATCAATCGGGAAGCCAAACGATACCGCGGTTGACTGTGCTGACTTTTCAACAATCGTTGCATGATGACCTTTTAGCGCTGGCGCATCAGGGATTGATAAACGACTTTGCTGACCTTTAGGTAATTCGCTTAAATCTGCAAACATGGTAGCTTTTAGTGATTCAGGCACTGCGCCAATTAAACCGACAGTTAATTTAGCTTGAGTAAACTCTTTTGCGTAAAACGCTTTCACATCATCCAATGTCAGGGCTTCTAGATCTGACAAATCACCATAATTGTAGCTTTCATACGGGTGACCTTGATAGAGCTTATGATAAAGCACTTCTTTACCTAACTCTTCATCGTTAGATGCTTTAAGGCCCGATTTAATACCGTCAATCAGCTCTTTCTTCAAACGCTTAAAGTCGTCTTCTCTAAAACCAGGGTTAAGTAACTGCTCACTAACTAATGCGTACCACTGCGGCGCATTGTCTTTATGTACTCGCCCTTGTAAAGAAATCATTTCTTTATCAATTTGATAACCAAAGCTGCCAGCCAGTGGATACAGTGCTTTTTTGATATCGTTATAGCTCTTAGATTCTGAGCCACCTTGAGCAAGCATTGCAGCAGTTAGCGCAGCCACGCCTTTTTGACCTTTAGGATCCGCCGCCGCACCTGTATGGAATAGCCAATTAATATCAATCAACGGTGAGCTGTTGGTTTTATCAAGCACTTTAAAGTGATGCTCTTGCACTGTCTGCTTACTAGCAACTAGGCTGTTTAAATCAACTTCTTGCTCAAAACCAGCAATTTTATCAAGCGCTGACATAGTTACAGTTGTTCGGCTACTATCGACAAAGTACTTATTAGCAATATCTTGAATATCTTGCGCACTGATGCTGTCGGCCGTTGCATATAATTGATTGACCACTTCTGGATCACGCTCAAAATGCATGTAGCTTGCAAGGGTTGAAGCTATTGCTTGAGAAGAATCTAAGCCATTAATAAAGCTGTATTTTAAGTTTGACTTTAAATCGGCTAATTTTTGGCTATCAACCAGCTCAGTGCGTGCTTTTGCATAAGTGTTATTGATGGCATCACGCGCTTTAGCTAAATCAGCTTCATTTTCAACTTTTACAAATACGTGTAGTAAGCCCGGATCTTTTGTATCTGGGTTGTAGCTAAACATTTGGCTAGCGATTTGTTTATCAACTACTAGCTCTTGATATAAGTCAGAGTTGCTTGAGAAATAAAGTTGTGACAATAAATCAAGTGCTGCACGGTCTTTTTGCTCTGGTTGCCACGCAGTTCCTTTGTATGAAACCAATAACCAATGTCCTGGTAGGCCTTCGTTTTGCTCATGGACATACTTGGCTGCTTGTTGCTTCGGCTCAGTTGGAATATCGGCAACATAGTCACCTTTTTGCCACTTACCCCAATACTTTTTAACCATTGCTATGGTTGCTTGCGGATCGACATCACCGACAATCACCAGCGATACATATTCAGGCTTATAGAACTTTTCAAAAAACTCTTTACCGTACGCCATTTGCTCAGGCATGGCTTCAATATCTTCAAAAAAGCCCATGGTGGTGTGTTTATAGGTATGTTTTTCAAATGCTTCATTACGCACAGCAGAGAGCAACTTACGCACTGGGCTGGCATTGTTTTTAAGGTATTCGCCTTTTACAGTAAGCGCTTCAGTGCGGAACTGCTCTTCTGAGTAAGTGAGGTTTTGAAAAATATCGGCTTCAATTTCAAGTACCTTATCAAGGTGCTGCTTTGAAAAGTTTAAGTGATAATTAGTGTAATCATTAGTGGTGTAAGCGCGGTTATCGACACCTGAATTTTTTAGAATGTCTGAATATACATCTTGCGGGAATTTTTCAGAGCCTTTAAACATCATGTGTTCAAAAAAGTGTGCAAAGCCAGTTTTGCCCGCTTCCACTTCATTACGAGAACCGACTGACACCGGAATTTGTAGTGATACCACATCAGGGTAATCAGTTTTAACCACCATAACGCGTAAACCGTTATCAAGCTCTTCTAATAAATAATTCTGTGAGAACACCCGATCATTGCTGCTGGCAACCGTTGACTGTTCAATCTCAACTTCTTTGACCATGTTAGAGCCGCTGTTACTCGCACAGCCGCCCAGCGCAAGCGTTACCGCAAGGCTGGTTGCTAATAATTTAAATTTCATTGTTATCCCTTGTTAGTTGAATATATTTCTTGTTTTTAGTCACCTGATTATGCAACAAAGCAAGGTAATATAAGACCCCTAGCACAATAAAATATGTAAACAGTTGTGTATAAACGCACTAGCAACACCAGTTCAATATGAATAAAATTCATGTTTATTGAAAAAAACTCACCAGAAAAATCTATCTAGACGTCTAAATGGCTGTTATATTGTTTGCTATAGAAACTAATTAGCTGGAATGAGGATTATGGCTTTATCACTACAACAGAAAATTGAAGATACCAATCAAGGTGTGTACTTAATTGGTACTACCCCGCCACGTATTGGTACTGATAAAGCGCAGCTTGAAACAATCGCTCAAAAGCTGTTGGACCGTTTACATGAAATTGAATACGATGGCGTAATTATTTACGACATTCAAGATGAAAGCAGCCGCACTGATAAGCCACGCCCTTTTCCGTTTAAAAAAACGGTTGATCCACGTGAATACAGCCACTTGTTACGTAGCTTATCGCACCTTGATGTGATCACGTATAAAAGTGTTGCACAGCGTGGCGAAGCGGAGTTTAAACAGTGGCTTGATGAGACTAAAAACGACTATGACTTAAAGAACTTAGTGCTAGTTGGCAGCCCATCATCAGCCGGTGATATAAAATTAAGCCTGCCCAATGCTTATAAAGTACTGGCAGAGCAAGCGGATGACTTCTTTTTAGGTGGAGTCACCATTGCCGAGCGCCATGCGAGTAAACGTAACGAGCATGAACGCCTACTTAAAAAAACCGCACAAGGGTGTCAATTTTTCATCTCACAAGCAGTTTACAACGCCCAAGCGACCATTGATTTGATCACCAGTTACGCACGCAGCTGTAAAGCACAGGGGATTAAACCAAACCGTATCATCTTAACGTTTACACCATGCGGCAGTGAAAAAACACTTGAGTTTATGCAGTGGCTTGGTATTTCAGTACCTGAGGCAACCAAATGGCGTATGTTAGATTCACAAAATCCACTTAGTGAATCAGTGCGTATTTGCCGCGAAAATTTAGACTCTATTCTAAAAAGTTGCGCCCATTTAGATGTTCCACTGGGGTTAAACATTGAAAGCTTAACTAACCGTAAAGAAGAAATTGATGCGTCAATAAACCTTTATCGTTTATTAAAAGCGACAATGGAATTGAATCTAGCTGAAAAGCAGATTGCTTAATAGAGTTAAACTTGAGCCTGTCCATCATTTTTAAGTGAACTAGTGTTCATGATTGTTGTTTTTTTAGGTAATTCCAAGTATTCTTGTATGCTAATTAGGTAATACTATTAAAAGGAATTTTAAATGCCGTTAAATCCACAGGTAAAAGCAGAAGTAATTAAAAACATTATAAAATATGAGAAGAAAATTAATCACTTTTATCTAGACTCTCAGGGCTATGTAACCACAGGCGTAGGTCATATGATAAAAAACAAACAAGCTGCAACCCTGCTCCCAATGAATAAAGTAGTTAACAATCAACCGGGTCCTCCTGCAACTCCTCTAGAAAAGCAAAAAGAATTTGAAACGATAGCTAAACAAAAAAGAAATTATAAAGCTGAATGGTATAAGCAATTTACTACACTCATAATTAAAGATGTAGAAATTACACGCCAACTAGACAAACATATGGATTCTTTTTACAGAGAGCTTTCTACTCTATATAAAAAGTCTAATGGTTATTATGATGATTTTGATAAATTAGACAAAAATATACAAGTCGCATTATTTGATATGATTTTTAACTTAGGTGCAGTAAAAATTGTCACGAAGTTTACTGAGTTTGATAAAGCAATCAAAACTGGAGATTGGATTAAAGCAGCTAAAGAAAGCTATCGTCCTCAACTCAGCGCAGAAAGAAATAACTACGTAAGAGCAAAGCTATCTGCGGCTAACAGCATAAAGGTAACGACACCGTGAAAAACTTATCATTAGTATTATCGATATTTATCTGTGTTAGCTGCTCAAAATTATCTGCTAATGAAATAAAACCTAAATTATTTACTAATTATTTTACAGGTTTAGAATCTGAAATTGTGATGGATTACCAGAGCATTAAATTAAATTATGATTTAACTTTACGTTCAGAGAAGAATGTACACTTTTCTACCTGTAAACAAGTAGAAGAAACCGCTTCTGATGATATAGCAGTGAGCGAATTTCATTTGTTACAGATGTTGAAAGCGAACTGTGCCGCATTAAAACAGTACTCCCAAGCTAAAAGTTCAAACGTCAGTTATTTACAGGAAATTCTTGATAAAAAGGATATTAGCAATCTTCCTGCTACAGCTTACCCTTATGTTAATAAACATGATAAAAGCCAAAGGAGAGGTAAAACACTAAGTGAATACCATAAAAAGTTTAATACATCATTGGACATTAGTGGAGCAATAAAGGTTGAGACAGAAACAGATCAGATGTTTTACTACGTTGTTGCCACAGGCGATTTCAATGCTGATAAAGTTCAAGACGCATTAATTCGTATTGACTGGCAGGTAATTGATGCATTTGGTAAAGGGTTTAAGCTTATTATGGTTACGAAAGAATCCGCAGATAAACCATATGAAATAACTACACTAAATTGAAGTAAGAACCTTTAGCTGCGATTTTAATTTAAAAATTTATCTTTTTAGAGGGCACTCTAGCTTAGTAAAGTTATATCGCGCTTTATTATTAATACTTTTGACTACTGAATTTAGCATATAAAACAATAAAGCTACGGCGCTCGTTTTAGCGCCGTGCTAGAGCTTTACTGACAGCTGATAGCTAAAAACTGAAAGCTTTTATTTACGTCGTCTATTGGGTGCTCTTTGTCCTGTAATACGTTTTTTATCCCGCTCTTTTCGCGATTTATTGTTATTTTTACGATTATCTTTTGGCTTTTTATTTGGATCGGGCTCATAGCCCGCTAACCACTGCGGCGTTAAACGGGTATCAAGCAGCACTTCAATTTCTTCAAGTAGCCATTGCTCATCTAAACTCACGAGTGACATAGCTAGCCCCTGCTCGCCAGCTCGGCCTGTACGACCTATTCGGTGAACGTAGTCTTCTGCTATATACGGCAACTCAAAGTTAATCACATATTTTAGTGAGACAATATCTAAACCACGGGCAGCAACATCGGTTGCCACTAATACGCGGGTGGTTCCCTCTTTAAAGTTTTGTAGCGCTCTGTCTCGGGCACCTTGTGATTTATCACCGTGGATTGACTCTGTTTTAAGCCCGTCTTTACACATTTCTTTAGCAAGCTTGTCGGCCATTTGCTTGGTACGGGTAAAAATCAGTACTTGGCGCCAGTTTTTCATGCCAATCATATGCGAAACAAGTTCACGTTTACGGTCTTCATCAACTGCGTAAATGATTTGCTCAACTTCAACAGCAGCTGAGTTACGCTTATCAACTTCAACTAACTTAGGGTCTTTCAGTAATTTTTTACTGAGTTCAAACACACTGTCATCAAACGTTGCTGAAAATAATAAGGTCTGCCGATCGCTTGGCACATGGCGTAAAATACGCTTAATTTCATCAATAAAGCCCATATCTAACATGCGGTCAGCTTCATCAAATACCAGTGAATCAACACTTGATAGTTTAATACTGCCTTTAATGATGTGATCAAGTAATCGCCCTGGCGTTGCTACGACAACTTGCGCGCCTTTCATTGCTTTTACTTGAGGTCCAATACTTGCGCCGCCATATGCCAATGCGCCTTTAATATCAGACCCTTGTGCGTATTTCTCAAAACTGGAAAATACTTGCTGAGCAAGCTCTCGGGTTGGCGTTAAAATTAATACCCGTGCAGTACCTTGCTCATCTTTTTTGTTACTGGTTAACAGTTTATGCAGTAAAGGAAGCACAAATGCCGCTGTTTTACCTGTGCCCGTTTGCGCACTGCCCATCACATCGTGACCGGCTAAAATTAATGGAATTGTTTGTAGTTGAATAGCCGTAGGCGTTTGATATTCATTTAGCTCAAGCGCTTTAAGCAGTAAAGGGTTAAGGTGGAGATCACTAAAGGTTGCAGCAGACATGGCATAGACTTGAAATAACTAATAATGGCGCTATTGTACGCACAAAATGAGCAACAAAAAAGGCGCTTTGCGGCGCCTTTTTAAGCTTGCTAAATGTTTAAGCTGGCTTGAGCGTTTCTTTACGTTGATTATAAAACGAAATAAGATCATCAACAGTATCTTGGCAATAGTCACGAATACCAGAAACTAACATGTGCTTTTCACCACTGCCTACTTTTTTACCGTCTTCAAGTAAGTTGAAGCGTAAGGTAATTTTGCCACGTTTACCCGTATATTCAAAACTCGGCTCAGCAAACTCTAAAGTAGGCGCATGAATATCTAAAGTATCAAGGTTAATTAACATTGACTCATAGATAACCATAGGACGAGCTGGGTTGATCATCACATCTTGCTTGCCCATAAGTGGAATAATCACATGCGGGAAAGTTGTGCCGGAAAACTCAACGTAATTTTTTATTAGACTGTCGGTGAGTGTTTGACACTGACTGGTGTTACCTTCACGCTTTACCTTTAGCATGACTTTTTCGCCGCTGGTAATATCAAACTCATCGGCGCCCTCAGGGAAGGTGAGTTTAGTATTCTCATCAACCATGCCTGCGAAGGTAAATTCCATTTTTTCACTGATACCATAACGGCTCAATACCAATGAAAATAGTAAATCTCCAGGGACACAAAATTTCTTTGCATCTTTATCGTGTAGTGGGTTGTAATCATCGGCAACACATTTTGCGAAACGACAGCCTTGCTCACGCGATATAGAGATATGATCAGCATGTTGCTGATAAAAAGGACTTAACATAGTTGTTCACTGCTTAAACTGCTTATAACCTGCCTATTCTACCAGATAAAAATACAATAGAGGTCGAATCTGTTAAACTTTTGTTTCAAATACAAAAAAGCCGCGATAAACGCGGCTTTTCAACAAAATTTGCTTTTATAAACCTGCACGATCTTTAATTACAGGTATCAATGCAGATCCTGCATGGCCATTTGATTCAGCCCATGCGATATCAGCACCATCTTCTAAAGAGCTTTTAGATAAATTTTTCACAACGTACTCACCCGCATCTGCTGCATTACTAGCAATTGCATGGCGAAGTAAATTAAGGCCATTACATTGTACTGCATCGTAAATATTACGAATTTTTACACGTGAACTTTTTAATTTATCACGTAGGCGATTTTTATCATCTGCAGCTATGTATTCACAGATTGAAACCGCTAACTGATCGTCTGCTTTAGCAGGTGCACTGAAAAAAACAGAGCCAGAAAAAACAGCCGAAGCGATTAGGAATGTTGACAATTTAATCATTATATACCCTTGTGTAATACTTTATAACTACCTTAGTTGGCTAATATTGTACCAACCTATCAGCCTATTCGCAATAATGTTACTTAATTTTATCCAATGTAACGAAGGTATATGCATGTAAATTCTTTTCATTAGGTTGATTATGTTGCTCTTCTACAACTTGCCAGTTGGCTACTTTCTCATAATCAGGGAACTGAGTGTCCCCTTTAACATCAAGATCTATAAACGTTAAATAGAGGGTATCTGCACGTTCTAAGAATTGCTGGTATACGTTACCACCACCAATAACCATCACTTCATCAAGCTCACAAACCAATGAAATAGCGGCCTCTGGCGATGAAACCACATCAACCCCAGCAGCTTCGTAATCGGCATTACCGCTTATAACTATATTGCGTCTACCAGGTAATGGACGACCAATTGACTCAAACGTTTTGCGCCCCATGATCACCGGCTTACTCATAGTGACTGCTTTAAAGTGTTGTAGATCAGCCGGTAAATGCCATGGCATATTATTATCTTGACCAATCACACGGTTGTTAGCCATAGCTGCAATCATTGAAATTTTCACATTAACACCTAATACTTTTTCATTAAACAAGAAAAAAGGAGCACCCGCTCCTTTTATAATATTCTATTTATTATTAACGCTCATAGATAACTTCAACGTCATAGTCGTCATCATCCCAACTATCCCAGTCGTCATCGTCGTCATTCTTCTTAGTTGCATCTTTATGATAAGTGTCCCATTTGAATTCAACTTCTTCATCTTCAATTGGTACAAACTTTTCTTTCGGCATGCTTTCAAGCAGAGTCATAATATTATGGATCAACGGCTGCGTGTTTAATTTATTGATAGCTGAAATATGATAGATATTTTCAGTCTCACCTAGCTCTTCTGCGATTTTCTCACACAGCGCCTGAGCTTCTTCTTCTGGTAACAAGTCAATTTTATTAAACACTAACCAGCGCGGCTTTTCAGCCAGCTTAGGGCTATATTGATGCAGCTCATTGATGATAGCAAAGGCATTATCTACCGGATTTGAACCATCAACTGGCATCACATCAATGATATGCAGTAATACACGACAACGCTCTAAATGTTTTAAGAAGCGAATGCCTAAACCAGCACCATCAGAAGCCCCTTCGATCAAGCCTGGAATATCAGCAATAACAAATGATTTATTTGCTTCAGGGCGTACCACACCTAAATTTGGAATAAGCGTAGTAAACGGGTAATCAGCCACTTTAGGACGTGCAGCAGACACGCTGCGAATAAAGGTCGATTTACCAGCATTAGGCAAACCTAATAAACCTACATCAGCTAATAATAATAGCTCTAGTTTAAGGTTACGTACTTCACCTGGTGTGCCCAACGTTTTTTGACGAGGTGCTCGGTTAGTACTTGATTTAAAACGCGCATTCCCCAAGCCGTGGAAACCGCCTTTTGCAACCAAAATCCTTTGACCATGTTGAGTTAAATCACCCAAGCCTTCTTGCGTATCCACATCAGTGATACGAGTACCAACAGGCACCATTACATAGAGGTCATCAGCCTTTTTACCTGTACAGTTACGGCTGCGGCCGTTAGTACCACGTTCAGCTCTATGAAAACGCTCAAACTGATAATCGATAAGGGTATTTAAGTTTTCATCAGCTTGTAGATAAACACTACCACCATCTCCACCGTCACCGCCGTCAGGTCCACCATCTGGGACATATTTTTCACGACGGAAAGATACGATGCCGCTACCACCGTCTCCAGCTTCTGCGCGAATTTCTACTTCATCTACAAACTTCATGATTACTCACTTTAGGGATTGGCTTGTTAATTTCACTATTATATACCTAAGCCAAGCTGATTGCAGGCTTGGCTTAGGTATATATTTTTGCTTAAAACAAAAAACCCCGCAAAGGCGGGGTTTTTTAAGAACCGATTCTGATTACTCAGATACGATGCTTACGTATTTACGGTTTAAAGGACCTTTTTGTTCAAACTGAACTTTACCATCTGCTTTTGCGAAGATAGTGTGGTCTTTACCGATACCTACGTTTGTGCCAGCATGGAATTTAGTTCCACGTTGACGAACAATGATGCTACCCGCTAGAACTGATTCGCCACCAAAACGCTTAACACCAAGGCGTTTGCTTTCTGAATCGCGACCGTTACGAGTACTACCAGCTGCTTTTTTATGTGCCATTTCTAAGTACCTCTAATTAAGCGCTAATGCCAGTGATTTTAACTTCTGTGAACCATTGACGATGGCCCATTTGCTTACGAGAATGCTTACGGCGTCTAAATTTAACAACCTTAATTTTCTCACCGCGACCATGTGAAACAACCTCAGCTGTTATCTTACCACCGTTTACGAACGGTACACCGATCTCGATTTTCTCACCATCAGCAACTAAAAGTACTGAATCAAATTCAACTGCTGCACCAGTCTCAACGTCTAATTTCTCAAGACGAATTGTTTGACCTTCAGTCACACGGTGCTGTTTACCACCACTTTGGAAAACCGCGTACATAATTAACTCCGTCTGTGCGCCCTCAAATCGACGCAACTAAAATATTATTCAATAGGGCGCGAAGTTTACGCTAATGTGCAAAAACTAGCAAGCCTGTTTTATTAATTAAATGAATAAAAAATAGCTGCATTGAGAGCGATTCAATATTTTCCTCTATTTTATATTAAATTGGCATTATGCCAAGCCTTTTTAGCGTTTGATGACAAATAAATTACACCACAGATAAACGCACTCTGAGAATAAAAAACAATCATGTTGAATTGACGTTAATTTCTTAAATTAAAAAGTTATCTTGGCAAATTAAGGTTAAATTAAGCAGCTTAACCGTGTTTTTTCAGCGAATCGTCACAAACTGTCGAGCAAAGCTGTTTTTTGTTGTACAATCAGCCCCGTATACCCATTAAAATTGGCTCGGAGATCAATGGATATAAAAGCTATCCAGGCGTTAATCGAAAACGATATGAATGACGTCAATCAACTAATTTACGCACAAATGCGCTCTGATGTAGCACTTGTCAATCAGCTCGGCTTATATATAGTTAACAGCGGCGGCAAGCGTGTTCGCCCTATGTTGGCTATTTTAGCGGCTAAGGCGCTTGGCTATGAAGGCAAAGATCATGTCACTTTAGCAACTATTGTTGAATTTATTCACACTGCCACATTATTGCATGATGATGTCGTCGATGAATCAAATTTACGCCGCGGTACACCTACAGCAAATGCTGAGTTTGGTAACGCTGCAAGCGTACTGGTTGGTGACTTTATTTACACTCGCTCATTTCAGCTGATGGTGGGCCTCGGTAAAATGCAAGTGATGCAAATACTTGCCGATGCCACCAATGTAATTGCCGAAGGTGAAGTGTTACAACTAATGAATTGTAATGATCCTGATACCACTGAAGACAGTTATATGCAGGTTATTTACTCGAAAACAGCAAAGCTCTTTGAAGCTGCAACCGGTCTTGCTGCAATCATTACCGAGCAAGACGAAGCAACTTTAAAAGCACTTAACTTATATGGTATGCACTTAGGCACCGCTTTTCAGTTAGTCGATGATGTACTTGATTACAATGCAGATGCAGAGCAGTTAGGTAAAAATATTGGTGACGATTTAGCTGAAGGTAAGCCAACCCTACCACTACTTTATGCGATGCGTCACGGGAGTGCAGAGCAAGTACAATTAATTCGCGATGCCATTGAACACAATAACGGTATGGATCATTTAGAGGCAATTTTAACAGCCCTAAACGAAACTAAAGCGCTTGAATTCACAATGGATAAAGCCAACGAAGAAGCTGACAAGGCGATTGCCTGTTTAGCGGTATTAGATGAATCGCCATATAAAGAAGCCTTGATCAGCTTGGCACGTATTGCTGTTGATCGTAATTATTAGCGAACAACAACCCTTCGAGCACAAAAAAGCCTGCAAATGCAGGCTTTTTTAATCTTTACCTCAACGAACTGCCGAGGTAAATCAAGATTATGCGTTGATGAAATCAACACCTTCTTGGATATCTTTTTTAAGCGTATCAAGCATATCATTTTTAGCTTGCTGTTCAAATGCGCTTAGCTCGCCGTATGAAAGAATTTCTTCTACGCCATTTTTACCTAAACGTACTGGGTGAGCAAAGTATGCAGCATCGCCATTTTCAACAGCAACGTATGCGTAATCGACTACGTCTTCACCTTGTAAGCCTTTAACTAGCGACATACAAAAACGAGCAGCAGCAGCGCCCATTGATAATGTAGCAGAACCCCCGCCCGCTTTAGCGTTAACTACTTCAGTACCGGCATTTTGGATACGAGGAGTCAATGCAGCAACTTCTTCATCTGTGAAAGTAACACCTTCA
This sequence comes from Pseudoalteromonas sp. KG3, assembly GCF_030436385.1. Taxonomy (NCBI): domain Bacteria; kingdom Pseudomonadati; phylum Pseudomonadota; class Gammaproteobacteria; order Alteromonadales; family Pseudoalteromonadaceae; genus Pseudoalteromonas; species Pseudoalteromonas sp. KG3. The sequence goes on along the minus strand of NZ_CP098523.1, from coordinate 3,360,541 downwards.
ACTTGAGAAAGAAGCGGTAGAATTGTTGTACCTGAGTGACCACCAATTACTGGTACTTTCACAGTTGCAACATCAACACCTTTAAGCTCAGCGATAAACGCTTCAGAACGGATCACATCTAAAGTAGTGATACCGAAAACACGTTTCGCATCGTAAGTACCCGCTTTTTTGAATACTTCAGCAACAATTGGCACAGTGCCATTTACTGGGTTAGTGATGATACCTACTAATGCTTTAGGGCAGTTAGCAACAATACCTTCAGCTAATGTTTTAATGATACCAGCATTTACGTTGAATAAATCAGCGCGGTCCATACCTGGCTTACGTGGCATGCCAGCAGGGATAAGCACGATATCACAACCCGTTAATGCTTGATCTAGTGCATCAGCACCAAAACCTGCAACTTTAACGTCAGTTGGGATGTGAGAAAGATCAACAGCAACACCAGGAACAACTGGAGCAACATCATAAAGTGATAATTCAGAACCAGCTGGTAAGCCTGTTTTTAATAATAAAGACAACGCTTGACCGATACCGCCAGCAGCACCTAATACAGCAACTTTCATTGGAATTCTCCGTAATTTAAGGTAGAAAATATTTGTGGCACTAAGATAAAGAAATTAGCGCCTAAAGACAAATTTATCCTGCTTATTTTGCATATAATTTCGACCATAGTTGTAAATTTTTTTTATTTACAAAGGCCAAAGAGTAAGCAAAGCTAAACAACTACTGCATAAATATGCATTTTTGTGTAGAATTTAGGTCATCAAATAACAGAGCAGAACAACAACATGCAACCACAAGATAAACAAGAAGCGTTAGTTAAAGCCTTTAAAGCACTTTTAAAAGAAGAAAATTTTGGTTCTCAAGGCGAAATAGTCGATGCTTTAAAAGAACAGGGCTTTGATAATATCAGCCAAAGTAAAGTCTCCCGCATGTTAAGCAAGTTCGGCGCAGTTCGCACACGTAATGCCAAACAAGAAATGGTTTATTGTTTGCCTGCGGAAATGGGTGTTCCAACGGCAAAAAGCCCGTTACGCCAGTTAGTGATTGATATTATGCATAACGAAATGATGATCATCATTCGTACCAGCCCAGGTGCTGCACAGCTGATCGCTCGATTGTTAGACTCATTAGGTAAAGCAGATGGTGTACTTGGCACTATCGCCGGTGACGATACGATTTTTATCGCCCCAGCAAAAATTTCCGAGATTGATGTAACACTCGAGCGGGTGCGCGTTTTATTTGATACGGTTTAAACAGTTATAGCTGCTTTAAAAAGCTAATTGATGGGGCGAAAAATGCTGAACCCATATCAGCTTGCGTAAAATCGAGCCAGTGGTCATAGCAATCGCCCTGCCCCAATCGACTCAATAACATTTGCTCAAACGCATTACCCTGCGCCGCATAACTGATCGCCAATATTCCCTGCTCATACACATCGCCATAAGGCATGTTTTGATTCAACTGCAGTGGTTGACCTTGCTCATCTTTAAGCTCAGTGCGTACTGCATGGCTATTTTCCACTGCGGGGAAAATTAAGTTATTATCTAAGCGCGTACGGCCCATTATTTGTTCTTGTTCACTCAATGGTAGATTTTGCCATACACTCAAGTCATGTTTATAACGTTGGATATGCACATAACTGCCTTGGTCTTCAAAGTGATCCGGTTTATTAATTAACGCAGTGAGGCGTTTTTGGCGGCCATGTGGTGTGTCACCACCGAGGATAAAACCATTAAAATCACGGCCATCAAGAAAACGAAAGTTTCTTACCTGTTCAACGAGTTCAACATCAGGGGAGAATAATTTCAGTATTTGTAATGCAAACAGATGATTGACATCTTCTCGGTCGGAGCGAATTTGCACAAACAAATCAAACGGCTGTGCACCCATAACATGATCGCTATGGGTAATATTAGGAAAACTCTGTAATTGACTCGGCAGAAACTCAGGCAAAATATGCGGCCAATACTGCGCCCCTACAGCCACCACACTAGAGAGCATAGATTCAGAGAACTGATCTGAAAACTCATCTTGAATAGCACTCACATATTTTAATTTTTTGCGTAATGACTCATCGTGGCCATCAAGTACATTAAAAAATAAATGTAAACCGTGCAAGTTTGCTTCAGCACAAATCCCTGACTGCGCTTGCGCCATGGTATTTCCTTAACTCAAAAGTCCTACACGGTAGAACGTGAATGTAGTTATTCAGCGAAAAAGTTAACCGTGTGCGGTGTTATTCTTATAGTTACATCGTCATTTACTAAAAATGATTGACCCAACTGAGCAGCAACATCAATTTCTTGCCCAGCAATGATAACCTTATACACAAAGTGTGAGCCAACAAATCGGCGGTTTAATATAGTCACCGTGTTTGCAGGACTGCTTTGTGGTTGCAAAGGCATTAGTTCAAGATGATGTGGGCGAACATAGAGTTGCCCAACATGCTTTGCATGGCTTTGTGCAAGCAATGATTCAACTCGCCCAAAAGCAGTAGTATATTCAGTTGCTGTTAATGCTTCTGCGTCTAAGTATATGCCCTGACCAAGAAATTCTGCAACTACCTTTGAGTTTGGCGTGTTAAAAAGCTGCTCCGGCGTGCCTTGTTGAACAATTTTACCGCAATCCATAATTGCCAATGTATCTGCAAATGCAAACGCCTCTTCTTTGGAATGGGTGACAAACACTGCGGATACTTGCTGATTTTTGATAATGCGCCGAATATCAGCAATAAGCTCAAAGCGCACTTGGGTATCAATATTTGAAAACGGTTCATCTAATAACAGTAAACTCGGGTTATAAGCAAGCGCTCTGGCAATGGCAACACGTTGCTGCTGACCACCGGATAGTTGATGAGGAAAACGTTCAGCACAACCAACTAAATGCACCAGCTCAAGCATTTCATTAACACGTTGTTGTTTTTGTGCTTTGCTCATTTTTGTTAAGCCAAAGGCAATATTGTCAGCCACCGTTAAATGTGGGAATAGCGCATAGTCTTGAAACATCATACCAATATTACGATGTTCAGGTGCTAAAAACCGCTGTTCATCGCTGATCAACTTAGCATCAATAAAGACTTTACCCTGCTGTGCTGTAATGAGCCCTGCAATCGCTTTTAAGGTCGTCGTTTTGCCACACCCACTGGCACCAAGTAAGCAGACAATTTCATCTTTTGCGACGGTTAAATCCAAGCCCTCAATGACTGCAGTGCCGTTATACTGATACGATAAATTTTCTAACACTAAACTGCTCATTTAACTTCTCATTTAGCTACGTTGCTCCATTGAGCGATTAACAAAATACAAAGGCACAAGCCCCACCACCACGATTGCTAACGCTGAAATTGAGGCTAGCTCTAATTGCTCATCACTAACATACTGAAAAACATGGGTGGCTAGCGTTTCAAAATTAAACGGTCTTAGTAACAAAGCGGCTGGTAACTCTTTCATGCACTCAATGAAAACCAACAGTGCGGCGGTTAGAATGCCGCGCCGTAATAACGGAATATGCACCTTACGTAATGTTTGCCCTTGGCTTTTACCCATTGATTGACTTGCCATATCCAAAGAGGGGCTTATACGCATAAAGCTTGCCTCAACGGCGCCGTGGGCAATGGCATAAAAACGCACTACATAAGCAAAAATAATAGCAAATAAAGTACCGCTCAATAATAAGCCCGGTGAAAAGCCCATCGGCTCTAACCAAATGTTTAATTTATCATCGAATAAGCTTAAAGGTAACAACACTGCTATGGCCAATACGGTACCGGGCAGCGCGTAACCGGTGCTGGCTAAACGCCCTGGAATAAGCGGATAGGCTTGCTTAGCGATACGTTGATAAAACACCACAAATAAACTCAGTACGATTGTGATTGCACTAACAATCATCGCGATCTTAAAACTTTGCCACGCATAAAGGAAAAAGGCGCTATTCCATGCTTGCTCAGCGTAAGAAACTGCATAACCAATCAACACTGCAACCGGTAATGCAAAGGCAAAAAACAGCACAGCACAACAAAACCCCGTTGCGAGCCAAGCACTTTTACCTGTTAAGTTATAAAGCGTTTCACTATTAACGCCAGATTGGCGTTCAAATACCGCTTGGTTGCGACGACTGTAGCGCTCCATCGCCAGTGCTAAGAATAAAATAAGCAGCATAATTGCTGATATTTTTGCGGCTGCTGTTAATGAGTAATAGCCTAACCACGTATCGTATACCGCCGTTGTTAACGTGCTGACTGCAAAGTAATTTACCGTGGCAAAATCGGCCATTGCCTCCATACTGATCAGCGCAAGGCCCGCCACAATAGCACCTCGCGCCAGCGGTAAACTGACCTTATAAAAACTTTGCCTTGGCGATAAGCCCATTAACTGACTCGCCTGTACTAACTTAAATGATTGCTCGCGTAGTGCCGTTTTAAAAATCAAATACAGATATGGATACAGCACTAAAGCAATCATCATAATTGCACCCGGTAAGGTACGGATATCAAAGAACCAGTAATCGGAGGGGGATTGCCAATCAAACCAGTTTCGCAGTGTTATTTGCACCGGTCCAGCATAATCAAACAAGTCAGTATACACATAGGCGATAATATACGTGGGCATTGCTAAGGGCAGCATTAACGCCCATTCAAACTGTCTGCGGCCAGGGAAATCACAATAAGCTGTTAACCAACCCAATGGCAAAGCGATTAGACAGCTGACAGCGCCAACTCCTAAAATAAGTAATAGTGTATTGCGAGTATAATCCCACAGCACTGTATCCCAGAGATGACTAAACACCTCGGAATCACCTTGCAGAGATTCAAACAGCAAAAAACATAACGGGGTTATTAGCACTATGCCAATAACCCACGCAAAAAACTGCCATCGTGACAGCGAGAATTTAAAACGCATTAAAGATCGAACTTCACCTCATCAATTAGCTTAAGTGCTAAAGGACGATATTTGCTAATTTCATCAAGTGGTAAACTGTCTTCCTTGAAGCTGCCCCACGATGCTACTAAGCTTGATAATTCAACGCCCGGTTTTACCGGATATTCCATATTGACCGAAGCGTACATGTTTTGTGCCTTATTGTCGGTCATATATTCGATAAGTTTCAAGGCATTTTCTGGGTTTTTAGCGTACTTGGTCATAACTACACCAGAGACATTAATATGTGAACCTCTGTTATCTTGATTAGGAAAGTTAATGTGCACAGCATCAGCCCATGGTTTTTGCTCTGGATCTTCAATCATTTTGCCAAAGTAATAACTATTGCCCAGCGCCAAATCACATAGGCCTTCTTTTACTGCTTTTACTTGTGCACGGTCATTGCCTTGTGGTTTACGCACTAAATTTGCTTTCACCCCTTCAAGCCAGCTTTTGGTTTGAGCTTCACCATGATGGGCAATCATTGATGCCACTAGCCCTAAGTTATAAGGGTGCTTACCTGAGCGAGTACAAATTTTACCTTTGTATTTAGGCAAGGCCAGTTCTTCATAGCTTAAATGCGGTAATGCACCCACGCGCTCTTTTGATGAATAAACATTTCGTACCCGTTTAGTTAACGCAATCCACTGACCATCAGCATCTCGAAAGCTAACAGGCACATTGGCATTCACAGCCTCACTGTTAATTGTCTGGGTTAACGCGAGATCCTCTAATTGAATTAAATCACTAAAATTTGACGTGAGCACTAAATCAGCTTGACTATGTTTTCCTTCACGCTTGAGTCGCTCAATCAAACCTTTTTTAGCAAATACCACATTAGTTTTAATGCCTGTTTGCGCTGTGAAGTCATCTAATATTGGCTGAATCAAAAACGGTTGACGAAAAGAATAAATATTAACGGCCTCCTCTGCCAATACTGGGGCAGTAACCACTAAGCCAACTAAAATTGCTAATGTCTTTTTCATAAATCGCTTCCATATTAATAATAACTATTATCATGCAATGATAACGTGTCCCTCAGATCTACGCACTCATTAAATGGTAATCAAAGATGACCACGCCCATTATGGAAATCAGTTGTGCGATATATCTCACGGTTATGACAGCTATTGAGTATAACGCACTACAAAAACATTCTTAAAATACACTAACCACATGAAATAATAGAGCTTTCATTAAATTACAAAAAAATGACTTTATTTTCGTTACTATTTTCAGCCTATTTTGTTTGTAAATTCCCTCTATACTTATTTCATCGGTTAAGCAGTGACGCTTAAATGAGTAAACGGACAAGGATTGATTACTCATAAACCTCGAATTTTAGGTTACGTTAGGAAAAAATGGACTCACGGACAGGCTCAGGATGAGTAGCACTAAGGATAGTAAGTAAATGGACAGCGTCAAGATGATGCGAAAAGGACGAACAACATGGCTCGCAAGAGGGTTGTTAGACAGGATGTTATAGAAGTGGACAAATGGACAGGCCCTAAAGGGTAACGCAATGGAACTGTTAATTAAAGGATAGCATCAGGATGATGCGTAAAGGATCGGTAATAGACGGTTACCAATAGGGATGACAAGGATGCACACAGGAGATAGGCTCGGAGCGCCTTCATCACGCAGAACGAACAAGTAACAGCGTGATCACATGGATTTGTAAAGTTTAGGAGTTGATTAAGTTCAATTGCAGGATGCAAAATTAGAAGATTCCGCAAGCGCGACTAGAGATAGTTCGCGCTTTTCTTTTGTCTGAAAAACAACTCATTGTATATAAGCGACGATTTCTCTAAAATAGCGCGCTTATAAATCACTGAGGTCGGCCGTGTTAATCAACTACAATCCCCCATTAGATCCGTATTTAAGCATTATATTTCAAGATGATGATTTGCTGATTGTGAATAAGCCCAGTGAACTGCTAACCGTACCAGGAAAAGATCCTAAGCACGCAGACTGCTTGATTGCGCGCGTTAATCGCGTATTTCCTACCGCTAAAATAGTACACCGCTTAGATATGGCAACCTCTGGCATCATTTGTTTAGCGATGAATAAAGCCGCGCATCGTAATTTAAGTATGCAGTTTCAAGAGCGTCAAACGGCTAAACGTTATATAGCGCGGGTTTATGGAAAACTTGAACCTTTAACTGGTTCCATCGATTTACCGCTGATCTGCGATTGGCCTAATCGGCCAAAACAAATGGTTGATCATGAAAATGGTAAGCCATCTTTAACCCACTACAGCGTTATTGAATATGAAGCGCAAGCAACACGGGTCGAACTCACCCCAATCACCGGACGCTCTCATCAGTTACGTGTACATATGCTATCACTAGGGCACCCAATTCTAGCCGATAGGCTCTATGCTCATGACGATGCATTAGCTGCTGCACAACGGCTACAATTACATGCTCAAATGTTGCAACTAGCGCACCCGGTAACAGGTCAAGTCATGACATTTACGGCTGAGCCTGACTTTTAAACTCTAAAATCAGCCTAAACTTTTAGCCATTTAAGCCGATAACGACTTATTGATTCATCTTGGTGGCTGATATGTTTACTGGTAAACAATTTAAAATACCGCAATTAATGAGCTTGGCTATAGGTATTGCACTGACGATGCCTATTCAAGCTGCCGACTTTATAGCACCAACGCCCTGGTCGACTGTTGTCAGTAGTGATTTATCACGTTTAATGCCGCAAGATGAACTAAAGCCGCTGCTTGCGGGTGACACTGAATTTTTGAGTTTGTATCGTGAACATATGAGTGCCCAGCAGCGAGGTGTGGTATTGATCATTCCTGACTGGCAGCATTTACCTACCAATAATGACGGCATTAACTTTTTACGTACCCAGCTTAATGATTTAGGCTATGCCACATTGGCGATGACGGTACCTGATATTGACTGGCAAGCTGTGCCTGCTGATCCGGAAAACTCCCAAAGTGAGCCAGCTGAGAATAACCAAGCAGACAACAGCGAATCGGCCGCTTCTGAAGCTCCCCTCAAAGCCCCTGTACATGTTGATGCGATTGCTCAAATAAGCAATGCGATAATCGATAATTACAAACAGAGCTTAATTGCACGCTTTAATGCCTTGTATCAAAGTGCATTGAATGAAGATGGTAAAATAGTGGTCATTGCCCAAGGCGCGAGTGCCGCAGTGTTACTTGAGCACTATGGTGAATATCCAAATACCAATATAGATGCATTTATCAGCATTAGTAGTTATTTACCAAACAGCAAACGTAATCAACAACTTAACGCCATTGTATCGACAATTAGTCCACCATTATTGGATGTTTACTATAGTGTTGATAACCCGGGTTTATTACTCAGTGTGGAAGATAGAAAACGCTGGGTAAAACGTCACAGTAAATATGATTACCGCCAACGTGAGTTATTTGGTTTGCGCTCAGAGCCGCAGCAACATGAACGCCTCACCAAAGAAGTAGACGGTTTTTTACGCCGCCTTTTTTAAAAACTCGTAAGCAGCTTGAATGTCTTGGCTTTTCTTTACCGCTAATTCCATCATGTGCTTAGGTAACCCTTGTGAAACCAGCTTATCTGGATGATGCTGAGCCATTAACTTACGATACGCTACTTTTATTTCGCGCTCAGTTGCTTCATTATTTAACCCCAACAGTGCCAAAGCTTGAGTACGATTCATGCCACTATTTGGCGGCACATGATGCCCTGAGCCCTCTCGGTAACTACTACTTTGCCCTTGTTGGCGTTGCTGCTGTTGTTGATAGCGTTGCTGTTGCTGACGAAATGAAAATTCTGCTTGGTAACGCTTAAGTACAAACGCAAAATGAGTTTTAGATATCCCCAATAATTTGCTGACTTCTTGCAGCAATTCCTTTTCTTGTGCAGCAAGCACTCCGTCAGAAAACGCCATTTGGATCTGAATTTCTAGAAATAACTGCAATAAATCATGGCGACGAGCAAAACGTTCTTTAAAATCAAAGACAGTTTCTTTGAGCGAAAAGTCGCTGTCTTTTCCCGCTTTAAAAGCATCTTGTGCTTCTTTACGATCATCGCCTTTGAGGCCCATTTCATCCATAAACAAACTGGCCGCACGAATATGGACTTCACTTACCCGTCCATTTGATTTAGCAATGTGCCCCATTACCCCAAAACAACTGGTGAAAAATAATGCTTGGCGCTGATGAATATCATCGTCACCTTTAAATAAACTTGAAAAACCACCGGCTTTATCAAAATTTTGTTTTAAACTTTTGTCAAACATATGGCCCAAATATAAGCCTATAAATAAACCTATAATGCGCCCAAACATAAAGCCAAAACAGGCACCTAAAATTTTACCCCACATAAGGTGCTCCTTTAATCTGTGAATGACTGAAAGACTCATTTTGTTGCGCTGCTAACGAATTATTCAATTGCGCGAGTCGTTCAGGCGTACCAATATCATCCCAGCGACCAATATACAGCTCAGTTGAAACAAGCTGCTCAGCCAACTTTTCTCTTAACAGTGCCCCTAAGCGATGAGAACCTGGAGCAATTCCGGCAAAAAATTGCTGATGAAAACGACTAATACCTGAGAATGTATATTTCGGGCTATTGCCATCTAAATGGCGCAACGTAAAGTCACCATCTGGGTTATGAGGCGGATTTTCAACTAACACTATGTGCCCTTCCCCATCATCTAAGTGAATATGTAGCAATGAGCTCACATCATAGTCGGTAAATATATCGCCATTAATAACAATAAATTGCTCGCCGAGTAAAGGCAGAGCTTGGATAATACCGCCTGCGGTTTCCAGCCCCTGCTCGGGTTCTTGGCTATATTCAATATGCACACCAAATTGACAACCATCGCCAAAGTAATCACGAATTTTATCGCCTTGCCACGCAAGGTTGATAACAAAATCAGTGATCCCAGCTCTTTTTAAGCGTTCAATATGATGTTCAATTAATGGTTTACCTTGCACCTTTAACATCGGTTTAGGCAATTCTGCGGTTAATGGCATCATGCGCTGACCGCGACCCGCGGCTAAAATCATCGCTTTCATTATTTATCTGATGCTTTATCAAGTGCCACTATCGTGGCTGGGATAATGGTGTTGTTGATCCACTGACCCAACTCCACTAAGGACGGGTGATCTTGGGCAACATCACTAATATAATTTAGAGTTGGCAGTACGTTGTCCATATAACCGGATTTACCATCACGTAAATTCAACCGGCAAAAAATACCCGCGGCTTTTAAATGACGCTGAATACCGGTTAAATCAAACCACTGTTTAAAGGTTGCAAAGCTAATATTACTGATCAGTCCTTGTTGCTCAAATTCGCTAAATGCATGCTCAAGCAGGCATTCAAGCTCGTCGTGAGGTAACTTATAGTAACAATCTCGCAGTAGCGAAACCAGATCATAGCAAACAGGGCCTTGCACTGCGTCTTGATAATCAATAATCGCCCATTGCTGCTCACTACGCATTATATTACGGCTATGAAAATCGCGATGCACTGTCACTCTTGGCTGGGCAAGCACGTTAGCAATCAGTAATTCACAGCTAGTTTGCCATAATTTGCGCTCCGCAGGGCTGATTTGCAGTTGTAGAAACGCTTCAACTAGCCACTGTAAAAAAATACTCAGTTCTAATTCTAAAAACGCACGATCAAAATCTTTCATGTGTTCAACTGCAGGCATTTTTGCCCACTGTGCGCTGAGTTTTATTAAATGTTTATAATGGTTAATGCGTTCTTTATCATTGAGCATATCAGCAAGATGTACATTGCCTAAATCACTTAATAAGAAGAACCCTTGCTTTTCATCGGCATGTAATATTTTTGGTAATTTGAAGCCATGCTCAGAAAAAACTTTATTGAGTTCTATATAAGGAGTGTTATCCAGCTTAGTGGGATCTGAGTCCATCACGATATAGCTATCTTGGCCACGATTTAAACGGAAATAGCGGCGAAAACTCGCATCTCCAGTGATCGCAGCAAGCTGATATACTTCATCTTCGAAGTGCGGATTTAAAAACTGCTGTAAACTTTTATAACGGTTCATTTCGTAAGATATCTATTTTTCACTAAGTCAATTACTGTATTTGCCATTGTTTTCCTTTATTATGTCACTCTTATATTCAACGACAGCGTATTAAGGTTAATAAATGAGCAAAACCTGGGGCATAATGATGCTAAGTGTGATCAGCGCACCATCGCTTGCCGAAACTGAACTGACACACAACTTTTGTGGCAATTCAATGCAAACCAGAGCTTGGCAACCGCTTGCTGGCCTTGATTTAGGCATGGTCGATATCCAATCAGATGATATTGAATTGCTTGGTACCCAAAGCGCAGAATTTACCGGTAATGTTGATATTAACACCCTTACTATGAGTTTGTCCGCACAAAGTGCGCTAATTGACAAACAGCGTGGGTTACTTAATGCAACAGGCCCTATTACTTACCGTGATACTATCAGTGAAGTAAATAGCTCTGGTCTCAATGCTGATTTAAATAGTTCTGAAATCAGTTTGCTCGGTGCCGATTATAAATTAACCGAACAACAAGGCCACGGCGGTGCAGAGAAGCTCACAGTAAACCAGTCTGGCCTAGAGCTACTGAACGCAAGCTTTACTACCTGCCCAAATGAAACGCCATTATGGGCAATTCAAGCTGAAGAAATTTTACTTTCTCGTGAAGAAGGCTGGGGTGAAACCCATGATATGGTGTTGCGCATTATGGATACGCCAGTGCTGTACCTACCGTATTTTACTTTTCCAATTGATGAGCGAAGAAAGTCAGGCCTATTAACGCCTAATATTTCCAGTTCCGACCGTTATGGTATTGAAAGCATCACACCTTACTATTGGAATATAGCGCCCAATTACGATGCCACCATAACACCACGCTATATGTCAAAAAAAGGCCTGCAATTACAAGGCGAATTTAGATATTTAAGCGATAGTAACGAAGGATTGGTTGCACTAGAGTATTTAGATAAAGATGACTCTGAGCCAGAACTCGAAGAACGTTTTCTATTTCACTGGCAACAACAAAGCTATTTTAATGAAAACTGGCGTGCAGCTATAGATATAACCAATGTCAGTGATGATAACTATCTCACTGATTTAGGCTCGAATTACGCAACACGTACAGATACGCAACTTTATCGTACTGGTTCACTGTCTTACTTAGGTGAAACATGGCGCACGGATATTAAAGTCCAAAACTTTGAAGTTTTGGGCGATCATACCGAATCTTATGCTGCGTTACCGCAAATTAGCTTTTCGCAAACCACACCGTTTCGCTTTAGCGATATTGAATTAACATTCAATGGTGAATTAAGCCATTTTACCAATGATACGGCAATAATAGAAAAAGCAACTCGGGTACATATCGAACCTAAAGCCAGCTATGGCTATCAAGAGCATGCTTGGTCGTTTCTGTCTGAGTTTAGTGTATTGCACACTAATTATAATCAAGAAGGCGATTTATCGAATACTGACTATGCTGAAACAGTATCGCGTACCCTGCCTAAAGTACGTTTATATAGCCAACTAAATTTTGAACGTGATACCAGCATGATCGACAATGGTATTCAAACGTTAGAGCCGCAAGTACAGTACCTTTACACACCAGACAAAGATCAATCCGATATCGGCCTCTATGACACCACTAAATTACAAGATGACTTTTTTGGTTTGTTTCGTGATAGCCGTTTCTCAAGTGTCGACCGTATAGCTGCTGCAAATCAATTTACACTTGGCGCCACTACGCGATTATTTAACGATAATAGCGAAGAACTGTTTAACTTTAGTGCCGGGCAAATCTTCTACTTAAGCGATTCAGCCAAGCCAACCGCACAAAACTTAGATTCAGATACTAACTATAATGCCTTGTTTGCCGCGCAAACCATGTTACATTGGCACCGTCGTTGGTATTTATCTGGCGGGATCCAATATGACACTGATGGTAAGCAAATCATCCAGTCGAATGTGACCTTAGATTATAAAGGTGACGATAATCAGCTGGTACAATTGAACCATCGCTATGCAAATGATGTCTCAGGCAATACAATCGAGCAAGTTGGCTTATTTACTAGCTTCCCGCTAAGTGAGCAATGGCAATTTGTAAGTAGCTATCACCGCGATTTAGAAAGCGGGCGTAGCATCGAGGTATTCAGTGGATTGCAATATGAATCTTGCTGTTGGGCCTTTCAAGTTACTGCCCGTCGTCAAATTGAAACTGATTTAAATCAAGCGATAGGCCAAGAACAAGCCACTTTTGATTCAAGTATTGGATTTAATATTGTCTTAAAAGGGTTAGGTAGTAAAAGCCGTTATGATGCACAAAAATTATTACAACAAGGTATTTTTGGCTATCGTAGACCGTATTTTCTTAATAACTAGTATTATCGTACTATTAGCAAGAGTATTAGAAAAAGTATGAATTTAAAAAAACTATTAGCATCCGCATTATTAACGCTTGGCTTATGTCAAAGCGTCTTCGCAGCCCCTGTTGAAATAGACAAGGTGGTGGGTATTGTAAACCAAGGGGTTATTTTACAAAGTGAAGTTGACACTATTGTTAACCGTGTAAAAGCGCAAGCCAAAGAACAAGGTCAAGAATTGCCATCCGATGAAACTTTGCGTATCCAAGCAATGGAACGATTAGTAAATCAAACACTGATGATGCAAATGGCAGATCGCATGGGCTTAGAAATTTCGGATAGCCAACTTGATCAAACTTTAGTTAGCATGGCCAAAGAGCAAGGTGGTTCGATCGCAGATTTACGTCGTACAATCGAGGCCGCAGGTGAGAGTTTTCAATCTTACCGTGAAGAAATTCGTAAAGAAATTACCACCCAACAAGTAATGCGTGCAAACGTTGACCGTCGTATTTACATCAGCCCGCAAGAAGTCGATAACCTATTAAAAATAATGGAAAGCCAAGGTCAAAATACTGAAGAGTACGATATTGGTCATATTTTAATTGATATTCCTAACAACGCTACCGCAGACGAAATTGCAAGCGCAAAAACCCGTGCAGATAAAGTTATCGAGTTTTTACAAGAAGGCAAAGAATTTAAGCGTATCGCGATTTCTTCATCAAGTGGTTCAAAGGCACTTGAAGGTGGTCAATTAGGCTGGATGAGCATTAATGAAATGCCATCACTATTTGCTGAAGCGGTAAAAGGCACCAAAAAAGATGCTATTATCGGCCCTCTTCGCTCTGGCGCTGGCTTTCATATCATTAAAGTACAAGATATTCGCGGCCGCCAAGTTGTTGAAACAACTGAAGTACGCTCTCGTCATATTTTGATCAAGCCATCAATTATCTTAAGCGAAGAAAAAGCCCGCACAATGCTTAATGGCTTTGCTAAAGAGTTACGTGCTGGCACTGCTGACTTTGGCGAGCTTGCGAAAGAATATTCAGAAGATCCAGGTTCTGCACTTAAAGGCGGCGAGTACGATTGGACAGATCCTACAACCTATGTACCGCAGTTTAGAGATGCCCTGTTATCGCTTGATAAAAACGAGATAAGTGAACCATTTAGAACCACATTTGGTTGGCATATAGTGCAATTATTAGATAAACGCGTAGCTGATAAAACCGAAATAGCGAAACGCAACCGCGCCCACGGCATGCTATTTAATCGTAAATTTAAAGAAGAAAGCTTTAACTGGCAGCAAGAAATGCGTGAACAAGCCCATGTTGAAATTTTCCCAATTGATGAATAACCAATGACTCTACGTATTGCAATTACTCCCGGCGAACCTGCCGGGATTGGCCCTGACCTACTGTTAAAACTTGCTCAACATGACTGGCCAGCACAGCTGGTAGTGATTGCTGATAAACAATTATTACAGCAGCGAGCCAAACAACTTGGTTTAACAATCAACTTGATCCCGTTTGATGAGAATGCCCCAGCAGCACTTGCTCCTGCTGGCAGTGTTTACCTGCATCAAGTTGATCTAGGTGCCGACGTTGAAATGGGCGTATTAAATGATGCCAATGGTCAATATGTGCTTGATACTTTGCGCATCGCCTGTGAAATGAATATGAATGGGACATTTGCAGCAGTTGTAACAGGCCCGGTCCATAAAGGTATTATTAATAAAGCCGGTATTTCATTTAGCGGTCACACCGAATATTTTGCACAGCAGTCAAATACGCCTGATGTAGTTATGCTATTAGCCACTGAAGGGTTACGTGTTGCCCTTGTGACAACGCATATTCCATTGGCTTATGTATCGCGTGCAATTACCAGTGAACGTCTGAGTAAAGTGGCTGGTATTTTACATCACGATTTGCAAACTAAATTTGGTATCGATAAACCACGTATTTTAGTGTGTGGCCTTAACCCTCACGCGGGTGAAGATGGCCATTTAGGCCGTGAAGAAATTGACACTATTACCCCTACGCTAGAAAAACTGAACAGCGAAGGAATGAACTTAATTGGGCCTTTACCGGCTGACACCTTGTTTCAAGACAAATATCTATCGCAAGCAGATGCAGTGTTAGCAATGTATCACGATCAAGGTTTACCTGTGCTAAAATACAAAGGTTTTGGTAAATCAGTGAATATTACTCTTGGTTTACCGTTTATACGCACCTCAGTCGATCACGGTACCGCGCTTGATTTAGCCGGCAGTGGTGATGCTGATGTTGGTAGTTTTGAATTAGCGATCCGCGAAGCAATTAAGCTCGCCCATGAAAAAGCACAAAATCAATGACAGATAAAATACATTTAGGACACCGCGCCCGTAAACGTTTTGGGCAAAACTTTTTATGCGATGAAATGATCATCGATAAAATCGTCAGTGCAATTGATCCTAAACCGCAAGATAACTTAGTTGAAATCGGTCCAGGCCTTGGGGCTATCACTGAGCCTGTGAGCGAATTAAGCGGTCATTTAACGGTTGTTGAACTCGATAAAGATTTAGCCCAACGCTTAACTGAACACCCATTTTTAGGGCCAAAGCTTAGCGTGCATCAAGGCGACGCCATGAAGTTTGATTTTTCAAGCTTGATGAAAGATGAGCGTAAATTAAAAGTGTTTGGTAATCTACCGTACAATATTTCAACACCATTGCTATTCCACTTATTTGAGTTTGCTGACAACATAGAGCACATGCACTTTATGCTGCAAAAAGAAGTGGTAAAACGCATGGTAGCAGGCCCCGGTAGCAAAACTTTCGGCCGCTTAAGTGTGATGACGCAGTATTACTGCAATGCCATGCCTGTTATTGAAGTACCCCCGGAGTGCTTTAAACCTGCACCTAAAGTTGATTCCGCCGTTATTCGCTTAATTCCGAAGAAACCTGAGCAACGCACAGCAAAAAGCACTAAAATTCTTAACACTGTGTGCTTAGAGGCTTTTAACCAACGTCGTAAAACACTGCGTAACAGCTTAGCTAATTTAGTCACTGCGGATGAATTAACAAGTATCGGGATCGATATCACCTTACGCGCGGAAAGCCTTTCGTTACAACAATTTATTGATATAGCTAATTGGATTTATGACAACAAGCAGTAATTTGGGTTCACCCATTAAAGTCTCAGTAGAAACATTTTATGTTGAAGGCCAGTCACAACCTGAGCTTGATAAGTATGTATTTGCCTATTCAGTTACCATTAAAAATCACAGCTTATGCAGTGCTAAGCTAATTAGCCGCTATTGGCTGATCACTGATGCAAATGGTAAAGAAGTCGAAGTACAAGGTGAAGGTGTGGTCGGTGAAAAACCAACGATTGGTCCTGGCGAAAGCTACAAATACACCAGCGGCGCTGTATTGGATACGCCAGTAGGCACCATGCAAGGTTATTACACTTTGAAAAATGAATTCGGCACTGAATTTGATGCACCCATTAACGTTTTTCGTTTAGCACAGCCTAATATTTTGCATTAAATAATGGCAAACTATGCAATTGGTGATCTACAAGGCTGTTATCAAGAATTTCAGGCTTTATTGCTGCAAGTTGACTTCAACCCAAGTAAAGATCACCTCTATTTAGTGGGCGACATTGTCGCCCGTGGCCCCGACTCACTCGCCTGTTTAGATTACTTATATACACACCAAGATAGTATCACTGTGACCTTAGGGAATCATGATCTGCACCTTATTGCCAACTACATGCTAAACAAACCAGCTAACCCCAAAGATAAACTCGCCGCCCTACTGAGCTCAGAAAAGCTACCTGCTTATATCGCCATGTTGCAGCAGCAACCACTCGCGCTATGGCTTAAGCAAGAACAAGTATTTATTAGCCATGCGGGCCTCAATCCGGCTTGGTCTATTAAGCAAGCTCTACAGTATGCACAATTTGCACAACACTGTTATCAAGGTGCAGATGCACGTGACTACTTTAAGCATATGTATGATCAGCATCCACCGGTTTGGAATGAGCAACTTACTGAATTTGAACAGTTTCGCTATATAGTAAATTACTTTACACGAATGCGTTTTTTAACCCTTGATGAACAATTAGAGCTGACTTTTAAAGGTGGCATTACTGACTCTAATGTAATGATCCCTTGGTTTAAACATCCACGATTTGACAGTTTTAAGAAACATATTGTTTTTGGTCATTGGGCAGCACTTGAAGGGGTAACTAATCATGCAAATATCCACGCTTTGGATACAGGCTGCGTGTGGGGTGGAGCAATGACCTTGTTGGAATTAAAAAACAAACAACGATTCAGTATTAATTCAGTTAATTCTATCTAAATAACCTGAAAAATAATTCATCTTCTGCTAGATTTGTTGTTATGAATGTTAAAAGTAATTAAATTTAATTACTTAACTTATCCGCAATAAAGCCGATAAAGTCTAATTGCTACTCTCTTTATGGAATTTTATATGAACTTAACTGTCAGCCAGCGTATTTGGGGTGGATTTATTTGTATCACCTTATTGCTTCTTTTAATTGGGGGTAATTCACTGTTCAGAATCGCAAATATTAATAATTCAGCACAGCAAGTCAATCAATTATCGCTGCCTGCTTTAGAGCAAAGCTCAGATCTGCAAGTTGAATTTATTTTAATGAGTAAAGCTGCGCAAGCAAGTTTTTACACCGAATCAGTCGCCGAACTTGCGCCAATTCAACAATCTGTATTAGAACAAAAACAACGCTTTGATAAATCTTACTTACAATTACAGCAAGTTGTTCACGACAACCCAGAACTTAATAAAAGTAGCCAAAACGTTGAGCAAACTTACAAACGCTTTATTAAATCGGTAGAAAATTTATTACAAGATAAAAGTAATCAACTAAAGCTCAATAAATCACTGCGTGCGCAATTAGAAGCCATTGAGCTTGCGGCGGAGGACGCTAACTCAGTAGTGTTAGATATCATCGATATAGATGGCTTAGAAGCTAATGATAGTAGAGCGTATCAAGCTGCTAATAAATTAGAAAATAACTTTTTATCGTTAGTAACAAATAGCACTGATATGCTGACAGTGAAAACTCAGAATACCTTAGATATCGTTAAAAATGAGCAACTTTATTACTTAGAAGAAATTGAACGTAGCTTAAACCTACTGAGACCAGCGGTGGAAGCTGTAGAGCCCGGTTTATACAATGACCTAAATAATTATTTTACTTCTATTCGCGATAACATTCTCGGCAATAATAGTATTTCGGCCAACAAAAAACGTTTAATTGATGTCATTGCGACCACCGAAGCAGAGCTCGCTCAAGCAGAGCAAGCGACAACAACTGCATTAAAACAACTCAATGAATTAGTTAGCCAAGCCAGTAATGTCGCGTTTGAGTTACAAAAAGAGGTCAGCAGTGATGTTGCTGCAGCAAACCTGTGGACTTGGATTGGTATGATCAGCGCCACTCTGTTAGCTATCATTGTGGCTTATATTACGGTCAATCGCATCATCAAACCATTAGCTGAAGTTAATCGTATTCTCGATATCGTTGCCAGTGGTGACATGACACAGCGCCTTGATGATAGCGCAAAAGATGAATTTGGTGAGCTATCGCGCAGCTGTAATACATTAATAACAAGTTTACGCAGTTTGATCCAAGGCATTATATCGCGCTCTACACAGCTTGCTGCCGCATCAGAAGAAACCTCAGCAATTACTGGTGAGTCAAGCCAAGCTATTCGCAATCAACAAGCGCAAGTAGAGCAAGCCGCCACTGCAACCACAGAAATGAGCAGCACATCACAAACTGTGAGTAACAGCGCTCAGCAGGCACTTAAAGAAATCAAAAATGCGGATAAAGAAGCTGAGCGTGTTAAAGGGATTTCTAACCATAACAAAGCAACCATTGAGCAACTCGCTCGAGAAGTAGAGTCTGCATCAAAAGTCATTAATAAGCTGCATCAAGACAGCGCTTCTATCGGCAGTATCCTTGATGTTATTCGTGGTATTGCAGATCAAACCAATCTACTTGCACTTAACGCTGCCATAGAAGCGGCCCGTGCCGGTGAACAAGGTCGTGGTTTTGCTGTTGTTGCTGATGAAGTACGATCGCTGGCAAGTAAAACCCAAGCCTCGACGCAAGAAATTCAAGCCATGATTGAGTCATTACAAACGGGCGCTGAAGCCGCTGTAACGGCAATGTCTAAAGGTAAACAACAAGCGGATTCGTGTGTTGAGCAATCAGATTTAGCCAACACGGCGCTGGATTCTATCACCGCGGCCGTTGCGCTAGCCCATGATGTCAGTGAAGAGATCTCAACTGCTGCGCAAGAGCAGCAGCAAGTATCACAGGAGATCAGCGAACGTCTTGAGTCAATTGTAGCGATTGCTGAACAAACAGCTGAAGGTGCAAATCAAACCAATATCTCCAGCTCTGAAGTGGCTAAGCTCGCTGAAGAATTACGTTTATCAGTGGATGAGTTTAAAGTTTAAACGAATAACTCACTGACTAAAAAGCCGTGCTAGGTTTTCTAGCGCGGCTTTTTATTAATAAAAAATTTCTGCTAATTATTCAAGTAGTTAATAATTATTTAAGTAATAAAACCACAACTTTGAGATTACCAAATCGCTATTTAAAACAGCATAAGTAAATAGCGGCAAATTAATTTTTGACTGGGATTTACTCCCCCATTAATGAAGTGTATTATTTTGTGCTAACAAACTGACAACATGTTCGTGATAGTTAATGTTACGTTTAATAATTAATCATAATTGCTTAAGTTATATAAACTCCGTTCAAACCTTTACAGGTAAAAAGTAAATTGCGATTTAACACTGACCCAACACAAAGCTAAAAGCTTTAAACATTACTCAAACCCGCTATTATAAATAGGTATTCAGTTGTGTAATATCCCAAGGATTTTTAAAATTGATGTGAAAAATCTACACAAAATATTAATCTACATAGTATGTATTTATTCTGTAACTAGCAGTATAGATAGCTTTGCAAATTCAACTGAAAAGCCTTTTTTTAAAGTCTCACCAACTGTGTGTATTACTCAGGGCAAGATCATGAACTTTACCTTGACATAAATTTATGATCTTATACTGCTTTTCAGATTAAGCAGCCCAATTATGTCAGCCAATACATTATTCGAACATTTTTCTTCCATTGATGACCCACGCCAGCAAGGCAAAGTGCAACATCCGTTATTCGATATTCTGTTTCTAACTATCAGTGCCGTAATCGCAGGTTGCCAAGGCTGGGAAGAAATAGAAGATTTTGCCCATGACAAACTATCTTGGTTACGGAAATTTATCGCACTATCGAACGGTGTGCCTCGGCATGACACGATTGCACGGGTCATAAGCCGCATTGATATGACCCAGTTTCAAGCCTGTTTCTCTCAATGGATGCAAAGCTGTAGTGAACTCACAGACGGCAGTGTGGTTGCCATTGATGGAAAAAGACTAAAAGGTTCATTTAAACAACCAGATAGAAAAGATGCTATCCACATTGTCAGTGCGTTTGCCTGTGAAAATGGTGTGACGTTAGGTCAATGTAAGACCGACTCGAAGTCCAATGAAATCACCGCAATCCCAGAGTTGCTTCAGTTACTAGAGCTAAAAGGTTGCTTAGTGACGATTGATGCGATGGGTTGTCAAAAGGAGATTGCGAAGCAAATTATAGAAAAGGAAGCGGATTATTTGCTGGCTCTCAAAGCCAATCAGGGCAACTTATTTGAACAAGTAAAACAGCTCTTACAACCAGAAATATCACGCCAGATAGCGACTGATAGCTTATTAACTGAAGTAGATTATCAGCGAGGTCGAGAAGAATTCAGGGCGGCTGTTGTCTGCCATGATATGGCTCAAATTCCTGCAAGTGCTAGTTGGCCCAATTTACAAAGTGTAGGCGTGATAGTGTCTTACCGTAAAGCGGATAACCAACAGCAAGGTGAATTAACATATAGGTATTACATCAGCTCTGCAAACATGAGTGCGCAAAGGCTAGCTGAAGCTACACGAGCGCATTGGCATATTGAAAACAGTCTTCATTGGTGTTTGGATGTGGCAATGAATGAAGATGGTTGCCGTATACGCCGCGACGGCGCGGCAGAAGTGCTAGCTGGTGTAAGACATATTGCATTGAATTTATTAAAGAAAGAGATATCCTTTAAGAAGGGTGTGCGGGCTAAACAGCTAAAAGCAGCTCGAAACGAGTGCTATCTAGAAAAGGTATTGAATAGCAAGTGATTTTTCATGCTCTTGCCCTGATCTATACCTGTGTTGTTTGCCAACACAGCAAAGGTCAGTGGCACTTTATCACCAACTTTCGCACCCGTTTGTGGGGAGCCGAACTCAACAACATTCTTACCACGAGTGATTTTAAATGGAATTGAGCCTATATTACCTGGATTAACGGCAGATGTGCCCACATCTATCAGCGAGTAGTACACGCTGTCTTTTTCCATCTCCATATCCCAATTAACGGTCATGTCAACAGGTTGACTACCATCGCTGGCTGGCACACTAACATCAAAATTATCCGCTATTTCATCCTTAACGATGGCAATGGCTACATCAAACGATTCTTCAACACCAATATGGCCACTGTCATTAGGGTTATAAATAACTGCCCAATACTCACCTTCTTCTGGATTATTAATATTACAAAAGTTGTTATACATAATATGGTTTGATACACACAAGATCTCATCTTGTGGCTGAACTACCCCATCACCATTATAATCTTTACCAATGTAAACGATCGCATTCCCTTTACCTAACGTACCATCTAAAGGTGATGCAACCCCCGTTATTTCAACATTTAAACGCTTGCTGTTTGCAGGAACAGTAATAAACTTAGTAAAAGTCGCTTCATCTAAAATATCGTTCTCATCCACTTCATCAGTGCGGTTTAAAGCCCAAGGGAAAATCCTTTCATCATCTTTAGGGATAGAAACCGTTTCAACATCGGCCTTAACGGGTTTGTATACTTGTCCTATAGGCGCGTCAACTTTAGGTAAAGCTATATTTTTTGCTACATAAGTTCCTTGCTCTGAGTGCGCAGTCGTTTGTAATGATGAGGGTAATTCACCTCGGTCATATTTAAATACGATTGGCCAACGAGCATCAGGGGTATCCGCGTGCTCAGCCTTAAAAGTCAGCGCACTGTGTAACTCAACTTCAGAGTTACTGAACCAGTCCTGCGTATCCATAATCGATGATTTAACGATAATTGTTTGGCTTTCACCTTTTTTCAGGCTAAAAGTACTTGGGATAACTTCGATATTAACGCCATTTTGTGCTGTTTGAGAACGGCTATCTGGGTTCCAGTTAACTACATCATCTTGCGTAACAGACCATGTACCATCTTCCGTTGCCGTGATAGTACGGATCCATTGACATTGCGGGGCACAAGAAAAATTAACTAGGCTTGGGACATTCAATTTATGTGGCGTCCCCCCATTATATGGATCAGCCGCTAAGAAATTATCAGCCGTCTCATCCATCACAAAACCGGCTTTAGCGCATTTGCTACATTCACTCGCCCTGTACCTGCTCGATATGTTTCGGCTTTATCAATATCACCATTGGCACGATTTAAACGACGATATTGCACAACATTATCTGCCGTCATTAATAGTGCCGATTGGATCTCAGCTGGGGTCCACTCTGGGTGTACCTGGCGAAGTAACGCCATCGTACCAGCTACATGCGGTGATGCCATTGATGTACCACTAATCGCAATATAATCTTGCCCATGGGGTGTTGTAAACGGATGCTCATCAGAGTAGGCAGCATAAATATTAACCCCAGGCGCAGAAATAGCAGGCGCTAAAATTTCTTCATTCGCATAAGATGGATCACGAGATGAGAAAGCTGCAAGCCAATCAGCATTGTCTTCATTTATACGACGTTCAATTACTGTTGGATTAATGGTAATTTGATGACCTAGCTCTGAGGTACTATCAAGCCAGTCTTCTAAGCCTTGCTCAGGGTGAACACCATTCCACTGTTCATAGGTAAAATGCGCACTCGGTAGTGAATAACTTTCTGCCACAGTGCCTTGATCTCGATTTTGGTTGTACATAATGAAACCA
Source organism: Pseudoalteromonas sp. KG3 (assembly GCF_030436385.1). Lineage (NCBI taxonomy): Bacteria > Pseudomonadati > Pseudomonadota > Gammaproteobacteria > Alteromonadales > Pseudoalteromonadaceae > Pseudoalteromonas > Pseudoalteromonas sp. KG3. Next base: position 3,337,133 of record NZ_CP098523.1, on the reverse strand, counting down.
TCTGCACCACCGGCTTTAATATGCTCAACTTTGGCTGTTCGAGCATTTGCGTTCGGATCTTCAGGATCATGACGCTGACACACCACAAGTACATTGGTACTGCCATCCGCTGCACCTGGAATTTCAGTGCCGTCTTTAAAGAAATCAAAAGTACCCGCAGGGTAATCGGCAGTACAGTACCCCATACTATCCACTTCGCCGTTGATATCTTCATAATCTTTGGCCCAAACCACAACACCGGTGATTTCATCTGTATTGATTGAACCACCCACTAAACCAGTTTCAGACCACGTAGGTACTTCACTGCCTAGCTCAGGATCAATAAAACCGGCAAAATCAATAGCTGTTTCCACAGCGATACTACGTGCATGTGTTGTTGCAGCGACTTGTGCAAGCCAAGGTGATGAATATCAAGTGCACCAAAACATTCCGCACCACATGCTTGACCACTATTACCTGCGGCTGCGGCAACACTAATACCAGCCTCTCGAGCTGCTAAAAAAGCCAACTGAACAGGATCAGCCCAAACATTAGAGTCTGCTCCACCAATTGAAAAGTTAATAACATCTACGCCATCAGATATTGCATCTTCAATACCTGCGATCAAGGCTTCGCCTGGACAACCTGTGTACTCGTCGCTAGTTGGGTAACATACTTGGTAAGAAATAATATTTGCATGGGGTGCCACGCCTGAAATTTGTGGAAATAAGGCATCTTTGAGTATCACACCATCAGATTCTTCACCTAAACCTGCAATCATATAAGGTACGTCATAAAGTATATTACCTGCAGCTGTAGAGGCTGTATGTGATCCGTGGCCTTGGTAGTCCTCACCAATGGCAGGCCAACCTGGGATCATTGCTTCATATGCATCGGTAATTACATCGTAAGAACGCACACCAATCAGTTTATTGTTACACTGCACTTCATCAGGTTCTTCAACACAGTCACCGACATAAACACCAGCACCAAATGGGTTTGTATGCTCATAGCCATCCCCCCCCTATTGCAGAAAATGATGGGTGATCAGAGTTAATGCCGGTATCAATAATACCCACGATTTGGCCTTCACCTTTACCTTGAATGCCGCTTGGTACGCTCGTACCGTCCCAGATTTTATCTGCGCCAATATGCTTTGGACCTTCATCTGACAATAGGTCATATTTTTTTGCTCGCATCACAGCATCAACACCGCCTAAACTTGCTACGCGTGCAGCCTCGGTTTCAGTCATTTTAACTGAGAAACCATTAAGCGCTTTTGTAAAATGGCGTCGCACTTTAGTGCGCCCCGTTACAGCTGTTACATTTTGCATGACTGTTTGCTGCTTAGAAATAAGCTTATTTTGGTATGTTGTCACCGCTGCAGAAGTCGCTCGACCTTTTTCAAAAATTTTACTCACGCCTTGTGTACGTAATGTTTTTGCTAGTGGTGAGTCAAAATTTTGTGCCTCCAATGCAACTGAGTTATTTTTTAACTTAACAATGTAAACATGCTCACCATCAAGGCCTTCTTCTTGGAATTTATTGCCATGAGAATTAAGCTGAACATTCAAGCCATCATTTTGCAACATAGAAGATGAATATACCTGATGAAATTTATCAGCTACTTGTTTTGCTTGTTCTTGGTTAATATTTACAGCTTGCGGTGTATGCTCATTAGGCTGCGGAATATTTGCAGCATGCAATGCACTGGCGCTACATATTGCAACGGCAACAGCAGCGGAAACAGTCGTTAATTTCATAGTAATACCTAATAGTAGTTTTTATAAATATCCATAAACTTAAATTTAACATCCAAGTTAACTACCATTAACTACAACACGTGCAAAATGCATTATCACTTACAAGTATGTATCATTTTGTACGCTTTAAGTGCAACAGTGTAAAAGCACAGCCTCAATATTAAAGCGTATAAAAACAAAAAAGCCGCATTGTAAGTAATGCGGCTTATCATTATATCGCGAAATAAATTAGTCTTGAGGATACTCTCGATAAGCACGCTCAATATTTTTAGCCTGTTTCTTAGAAACACCTAAGTGGGCTAAAGCGACTCTTAATCGAGCTCTTGATAGATCTGAGCCTAAAATCTCCATGGCATCAAGCACTGACGTTGAAGATGTTTTACCAGTGATAGCCACAAAAATCGGTTCTAAGAAGTCTTTGATCTTCAATTCATGGAAAGTTGATACAGCTTTTGCGACTGCAAAAATTTCTGGTTTTTGCCAGCTGCGTAAACCTTCAAGCTGCCAGATAAAGAACTGTAAAGCTTGACGAATTACATCTTCATCGGCTTTGCCAGCTGTTAATAAAGTGGGATCATAGCTTGGTATACCCCCCACAAAATGACCGGCTAAATCAACCATATCTGATAAAGTATTAATACGTGTTTTTGCTTCAGGTAACACTTTAGCCAGCATTGCACCGTTAAACTTCCAATCTACAAAGCGCTGAATAAGCTCTTGGTCAGAAAAGTTTTCGCGGATCCACATACCGTTTAACCAGCTTAATTTATCCACGTCAAATACCGGGCCACCCAATGACACACGTTTCATATCAAAGTGTTCAATCATCTCTGCTAGGGTGAACTTTTCGCGTTCATCCGGCATTGACCAGCCCATACGGCCAAGATAGTTAAGTACCGCCTCTGGTAAATAACCCATTTCTTTATAGTAATTAATAGAGGTTGGGTTTTTACGCTTAGAAAGCTTTGATTTATCTGGGTTACGTAGTAAAGGTAAATGCCCTAATACAGGCGCTTGCCAACCAAAATCTTCATATAACTTTAATAGTTTCGGCGCAGAGTTGATCCACTCTTCACCACGGAAAATATGGCTAATTTCCATGTGGTGATCATCAACCACGTTAGCAAGGAAGTAAGTTGGGAAACCATCGGCTTTAAGTAGCACTTGCATGTCTACGTTTTCCCATGGGATCTCAATTTCGCCACGTAAGTAATCGTTAAATTTAAATGTGCCCTCTGATGGGATATTCATACGAATAACATAAGGCTTACCAGCAGCTAAGTTTGCTTTAATTTCGTCATCAGTAAGCTTTAAACCGCGGCCATCGTACTTAGGACGAAGGCCTTCCGCCATCTGCTCTTCGCGCATTTGATCCAACTCTTCACTGGTCGCGAAACAGTAAAACGCTTTACCGTCGTCGACAAGTTGGTGAGCATACTTTTTATATAAATCGCTACGCTCTGATTGACGGTATGGGCCAAACTCACCACCTACATCGGGACCATGATCCCACTCAAGTCCTAACCATCGTAAGCTATCCATGATCGCTTGCTCTGATTCTGCTGTGCTTCGCACTTGGTCAGTATCTTCAATACGAAGTACAAATTCACCACCTTGTTGCTTAGCAAAACAATAGTTGAATAAGGCGATGTAAGCGGTGCCAAGGTGCGGGTCACCGGTAGGTGAAGGCGCAACACGAGTACGAATTGTCATGGTTTTGTTCTCTTTAAAAAGGACTATAAAAGTTGCCCAAATGCTAGCATAGCATGGGCAATTTTCGAAGTTATTGGCCGCTTTATACAGCGACTTTATTTAAGTAAGCGATAATATCGTTTGATTCATATAACCAAGTGACTTGATTATCTTGTTCAATACGCAAACAAGGCACTTTTATTTTACCACCTTGCTCAAGCAGCTCGTGACGATATTGCTGGTTATTCTTAGCATCGCGAGTTTCAACTTTTAAGCCTTCACGCTTAATCGCACGGCGTACCTTTACACAAAAAGGACACGCTTTGAATTGATACAATTTGAATTGAGCAGTCAATTGATCTAACTGTTGTTGCTCATCCGCAGGGCGTTTTTTACTGCGAGGAGTAAATACAAAATCAAAAAAGAGGATTAAACTACCTAATAACCAACGAACTAATTTCATCAACTGAGCCCTGTTTCCAACAATTTAAGGGCGTGGATTTTAGCACAGTTAAAGCAACTGCAAAAGATTCAAAAAAGCTCAATACCATCATCATTAACGATATCGTCCACGACATTGAGATCACTGTATGCAGTGACTAGATTACGGCCGTTATTTTTCGATTCATACAAGGCTAAATCTGCTTTATGAACTAAGGTTGCAACCATATCAATATGGCTGAGCTCTAAAAAACCCGCACTGACAGTTAAATTACCGACTTGAGGAAAAGGGTATTCGGCAACATTAGTCCGTAATCGGTTTAATACACCTCGAGCAGCTGCTTTATCATCGCTTTGAAACAATACTGCAAACTCTTCGCCGTAGCGAAATACATAATCCTCTAAGCGGAAATTATTTTTCAATAGTCTGGATACCAATAAAATAACTTCGTCACCGATAACGTGACCAAAGTTATCATTGACCCGTTTAAAGTGATCAATATCAATAATCGCTAAATACCAGTTTTTACTTTCTTTAAGTGCTATATTTTTGGTTGAAAAATCGTCTCCTGAAAGTATTTCAATTACTTTTTTCTCAAACGTTTGCCGATTAAGTAATTCTGTTAAGGGATCTAACCGTGACTTATGGATCAACGCTAACTGATTAGCATAAACATTTAAGATATGCAGTGCTAATACAGTAGTGCCTTCAGGCAGTTCATCTTTTGACTCAACCATTAATAAACCAATTACCGTGCCTAGATAATACACAGGCACATACGTTGTAATACAACCGAAGGCACTGCTCACACGGACTTTATTTTTGCTAACGTTATCCAATAGGTGCATCAGCTCATCAGCTACAAACTGCTCTATTTGGCTATCGACATTTAATAACGTAGGAGGAGTTTGTGGATTGAAGTGTTTATTAATATATAACGCAAACACTTGCATGTCTGCCAGTCCAGAAATAGCGGTGATAAGCGCAGCATCTAGTGACTGCTCTTCGGTTTGTTGTGTTAAGAATACAATCCATTCGTGCCCGCAAGGGTTTGCTATCATCTAAACCAACCTAAACAAATACATAACATTTAGTTTAGGTTAGCTTTGCAGTTTTACTAAATTATTAGTTTAGAACAATACCAAATCATCACGATGGAGTACTTCACTGCCACAATCAAAATCTAGTAACGTTGCAATTTCACTTGAGTGGCAACCTTTAATTATATCGGTTTCCACTTTACTAAAACGCACTAAACCACGAGCCACTAATTGCCGTTCGCTGGTGACTAGATCAATTAAATCGCCACGTTCAAATTGACCATGTACACCACACACACCTTTGGCTAATAAACTAGCTCCTTGTTGTTTTAAAGCATTAACCGCGCCAGCATCAATAACTATTTGACCACTACTTTTAGGCCCTGCTAATAACCATTTTTTACGACCATCTCTTGGCGCTGTTAGTTTTAGAAAACGGGTGCCTGGTAACTGATCACTCATGCAATTGAGGATAACATTTTCACCCGCACCTTTGGCAATGATCACCTCAACCCCGGCACGACGAGCGATATCTGCAGCTTGTAATTTGGTAGCCATACCACCAGTACCTAAATTTGTACCACTGCCACCTGCAAGCTGGCGTAACTCATCATCGATATGATTCACTTCATCAATAAGTTGAGCATTGATGTCAGTACGCGGATCGCTGGTGAATAAACCTTCTTGATCGGTCAATAGCAATAGCTTGTCCGCATTCGCTAATATTGCCACCAGCGCCGAAAGGTTATCGTTATCACCGACTTTAATTTCAGCAGTCGCAACGGCGTCATTTTCATTAATGATCGGCACCACATCATAACTTAATAATGCAGTTAAAGTATCGCGAGCATTGAGGTAGCGCTCTCTATCATCAACATCTGCACGGGTTAGCAGCATTTGCCCTACATTCACGCCATATAAAGCAAATAAGCTTTGCCATGTATGGATAAGTTGGCCTTGGCCAATTGCAGCAAGCATTTGTTTATCAATTAATGAACGACCACAGGGTTTTAATAGCTGTTCACGACCCGCAGCCACCGCACCGCTTGATACGAGTACGACTTGATGACCTTGCTTTTTTAGTTCACAACATTGGCGAACTAATTCGACCATGTGCGCTTTGTCGAGTTTATCAGTGCCGCCGGTGAGTACACTCGTTCCCAGCTTAACCACTATTACCTGTGCCCTTTGCATGCTTTTTACTACGGTTCAAAAATGAAGGATTTATTTATACCATTTATCGATTTTTGAACAAGTAAAAAATATTCATGCTAGGATCGCCTTTTACTATAATCATACGACGTTTATGCCAGCTAGCCTTTGTTTGATCATTGCTACCTTTTTATGGGGTAGTTCATTTATCGCTTTAAAATATGCCATTGCTATCTATGACCCAGCATTAGTCATTTTCTTACGCATGCTCACCACCTTAGTATTAGCGCTGTGCTTATGGCGCTATGTGATCCGCTTTGACTATCACAAAGGAGATTGGAAATACTTAGTTGGCATGTCCCTCGCAGAACCTTGCTTGTACTTTTTATTTGAAGGCCATGCAATGGAATATACCTCGGCCTCACAGGCGGGTGTGATTGTTTCGTGCTTGCCAATAATAGTGGCATTTTTGGCTTTTTTTATGCTCAAAGAGTACATCAGTAAAGCGATTGTCCTTGGTTTCACCTTTTGTATTGGCGGCAGTATTTTACTTACTTTACTATCGCCAACGTCAGAGCAAGCCCCTAATCCATTACTTGGTAATTTTTTAGAGTTAATGGCAATGGTGTGTGCGGCATTTTATACCGTTTCAGTGAAGCACTTAGCCGCCCGTTATTCACCACTTACACTCATTGCGCTACAAGGTTTTAGTGGCAGCCTATTTTTTGCGCCATTTTTACTATTTATTGATTTACCTAGCGAAAATCAGCACGATTTAACCGCCTTATTAAGCATTCTATATTTAGGTTCGTGTGTAACACTCGGCGGCTATGGCATGTATAACTATGCTATTAGTAAAGTGTCAGTGCTTACAGCCGCAGCCTATTCGAACTTAATTCCAATTTTCACGCTTATTTTGTCGGCAATTATTTTGGGCGAAATCCTTACGTTAGGGCAATGGCTAAGTATATTCGTGGTATTTATTGGCGTGATGATAAGCCAACGCCATCAGGAACTGGTTATCGATGTAAGTGACGAGGTTTTATCGGATGTCCCCTTAGCTGATGATAGCTTACTTGCTGAAACAAGTAAGCGTAACTCTGTACCTGACGCCAGTGAATTAAAAGGATAACAGGTCAGTAAGTACAGCCCCGTCGTTGCTAAAAAGTCATGCTGGGATTGATGAATAACATCAATCCCACGCACTTGATATTGCTCTATCAAGCCATCTTGAGTTTGCAAACTAAACTGCTCGCCTACCTTCACTTTTTGTAAAAAAGCAAAATGGGTATCGTTATGCCCTGCAATCAAAACACCACGATCTGAGCCAAGCTCACCACTTGGTAAAAAGTGACTGGGCGCAAACGCTAAATTACGACCACTAGCACCCGCTAATAGTGTTAATGTTTGCTTTTGGCTTGGCCAATTTAGTTGCGCCGTTACATGACTGTCGGCATAAAACCATGGCTTTACTTGCAGATCTGGTGTTGTCAGTGCCTGTTGCCATGCCTGCTCTATCAGGTACTGTGCCAGCCATGCTTTGCCTTGCATATAACTACCATGACCAAGCAGTGCCAAGCCAACAATCAACAATATAGCTCCAATCACTGCTTTCATTTTTTAAACCTAAGCGCAGCAAACCCCGTTAATAGCAACATTCCCAACATAATGTATTGTCGGCTTTGCCCATCAGTTTGCGGCAAACGCATGGATAATCCCTCTGGAAGCTGATTAGCAGCTTGTACGTTTTGCTCAGCAACCGTGTTCGACTGCGTTTTTTCAATTGCGATAAAAGCGGTAAATGGACTAAGTAACTGATGCTCAAGGGCTAGGCTTTCAACCTGCGCTTTTACTTGCTGTTGCTCGTTATAAAGCAACAGCGATTTAATTTTTTGTCGTGCCCATAGCCTTGCAATCCCCTGCGCTGATTGCCCTTGTTGAGTGTTTAATTTTATTGCCAGTGGTCCTTGCGCTGTTTGCCCTGTTAATGTGATTGCAGCTTGGTTATCAAGTTTAACTGCCACCATTACCGGCTCAGAAAAATACAAGTCTGGTAACGGCGATGGCCAATATTCAAGCGCTTGATTTGCCAACTCACTACTAAGCGCAAGCTGCGAAATTGCCGGGTGTGCTAACTTATCAAACAGCTGCTGCATTTTGGGTTTAACTTCACCGCTGTTACCAATATAAGTAAAAGTCCCCCGACCAACATCCGCAGCGCGGCGCATAAAGTAACTGTTTGGCGCGCTGCCAATACCAATGGTAAACAATCGGCTATCACCTAACTGCGCACTAATATGTTTAAACAAACTATCTTCGTTACTAACACTGCCATCTGTTAAAAATACCACTTGGCGTACATAACCTAAGTGCTCATGGCCATCTAGCACTGCATCTAAAGCGCCTTTAATTTCAGTACCGCCATCTGCTTGTAAGTTATAAACAAAGCGCTCTGCGCGGCGTAAATTAAAATCGTTAGCTGGCACAGGATTATTACTCATCGGCATTATTTGGTCGTCAAAGCCAATAATGTTAAAACTATCATTGCTATCAAGTAACGATAAGGCATAGTGCAGCGCACTTTTAGCTTGCTCCATTGACTGACCATGCATGGAGCCTGAAGTGTCAACGACAAAAATCATTTCTCTTGCTAATCGCTGGGTTTGCGTAAAATGGTCGTCTGGCGGCAACAACATTAGCAAACCAAAGCGCTCACCATTATTAAGTTGCTCGGTAAAAAACGCGGCTTGCGCTTGCTCTTTTTGCAGCGGTTTAAACTCCAGTAAAAAATCACGGTCCACTGCATTAGACTCATTTAAGGCTACTTGATATTGACCAAAGGCTGGGTTTTCGATTGCAATCTGATGATACTTAGATTGAATATCGACCAGCTCTAAACCAACATCTATATTAATTATTAAACTAAATTCACTTTGCGCTGTATCACTATGACTAGAGGGTGAGTAAATAGGCGTGATCCATCCTGATGGCGCAAATAAACTAGCTGGCTGTTTTTCAACATTTGGACGCTCGCCTTGCTCTTGTAGCACTGCAGTAATTGGATGGTAACGCGGCGTGATAGTGGTTGGAAATCGCAGTGCAAATGTACCACTGCGATAATCAATCACTTCTTGGTATTTCAGCTCTATTTGCACGTCTTCGCCTGGGCCGATGTTTGCCACGTTAGTGACAAACATGTTTGAGCGCTGCTGATGAACTAAAGCGGCTTGTTTTCCCGCTTGTTGCGCCTGTTGAAAGCGCAGCTCAGCTTGGGCTTTTTTATCAATTTCACCTTTGATCACCCGCTCACCAATGTGCATAGTCATAGCATGCACCGCACTTTCATCGGCCAGCGGAAATACATAGCGCGCATTAACAGCAAACGGATTTTCATTACGATAATGTTGAGTGACCACAACATGGTTTATCAATCCGGTGACTGTCATTGTGGCAGCACTTTTTACAATAACCCCAGGTGCAGCCTTAGCACCATTACTGTCATACATAGTTAGCTCTGGCGATGTACTGGCATTACTTGCACAGCTAACAAACGCGATAAAGGTAAAAAGGCTTCCCCGTAACCATGAACAGCTACGGGTCAGCACTTTGCTTGGTTTACTCAACATAAAAATCACTCCCTTGGCGGCAACTTGGCAAAATGGCGAATTAGTTACTCGCCGTTTGGCTATATGGCTTAGAGCTTGGACGCGTTGTTAACGTTACACGGCGATCAAACATGTTTTCTTCATAGTTATCGTTATCAGCCACTGTTTGTTGTTCACCAAATGCAGTGGCTGTTAAACGAGTTGGCGCGATCCCTTGCTGGATCAAATAACGTTGCACAGCTTCCACTCGCTGTTTAGAAAGCATTAGATTAGCGAGCTCATCACCACGTTGATCAGCAAAGCCGTTTAAATCCAACTGCAAGTCAGGTTGGCTTTGTAATAAATTAACGAGTTGGTCAAGTTGGCTGGCAAAGTGCGGAGCAACTTCACTTGAGCCAGTTTTAAATTGAATAGTCATTGCCATTAGGTTGTGCATTTGTGCTAGAGCAAGGCGTTCGTTATTGGCTTCAAGTTGATCGAGCTGTTCACTCATTTGCGCATTTTGAGCAAGTACATGTTGGTAATCATCAGTTTTATCTTGCAGCACAACTAACGCACGTTGTTGCTCGGCAATTTTATCTTCTGCCACTTCTTTATCGCCAATTAAGCCACCAGCAAAGGCACCAACAAACGCGCCAATTGGGCCGCCCACAATACCACCTAAAATTGCACCTGTGCTCAGGCCAATAACTGTTTCTTTGTGGGTTTCATTGCCAGTGACTGATCTTGTGTCAGCGTGCGCTAAGTTAGGTGCTGTAAAAATAGTAGCGATAGTGCAAGCGATAATAATTTTTTTCATGATGTAATCCTTTTTTGCTGAATAACTTAATGATTGGCAACTCATGGGTTGGTAGCTGCCCGATTTGGTTGGTATAACGCTATTAAAGCAAGCTCAAGTGGCAACAAAGGGGAGCAATAAAGGCAAACTGCTGAGCAATTGTGGCAAAAAAATGGCAATTGCCTTTTTGACCTTACTTAATACTAAAACTTCGCTATAGTGCGTCTAAGTCAAAATGAGTAATTAACTAAATGAAGAAAATAGCCATCATTGAAGATGAAACTGCAATCCGCGAAAACTACATGGAAATGCTCAGCGCACAAGGGTATCAAGTCAGCGGCTATAGCGACCGTCAAAGTGCAGAGCATGCTTTCAATGACACCTTGCCAGATTTAGCAATTGTCGATATTGGTTTAGGGCATGAAATTGATGGCGGCTTTTTGCTGTGCCAAACCTTGCGTTCACTTTCTAAAACCTTGCCAATTATTTTTTTAACGGCTCGCGATAGCGAAATTGATACCGTTTGCGGCCTACGGATGGGCGCAGATGACTACCTAACTAAAGACATCAGCATGGCGCATTTAGCCGCGCGTATTGGTGCACTGTTTAGACGCATGGAAGCCCTTGAGCAACCCGCTGATCAAAATGCCTTACTCAACCGCGGTCCGCTCACACTGGATACAAAACGTATGCAAGTGTTTTGGTTGCAGCAGTTAGTCGATTTAACCGTCACAGAGTTTTGGATGGTGCATTCACTAGCCCAACGCCCAGGGCATGTTAAAAGCCGCCATGAATTAATGAGCGATGCAAAAATTTATGTCGATGACAGTACAATCACTTCGCACGTTAAACGGATCCGTAAAAAGTTTATTGCCTTAGATGCACAATTTGATTGTATCGACACCGTGTACGGCATGGGTTACCGCTGGGAGCAACTGTAATGCTGCGGTTTGGTTTGCGCAGCAAGTTTATTTTGCTGTCATGCTTTTTGTTTTTATTGCCTTGGTTGGGTTATGAATATGTGTGGGAAATGGAAAAGTTTTTACGCCAAGGGCAAGAAAAAACCCTGGTCGGCACCACCCGCGCACTCGCCACCGCATTGCATGAACGCCCTGCGCTATTTGATTCGCAAACCAACTTTTTAGATCAAGTCGTCAAAGGCCGTGATCTTTATGCGTACAATCTCAGTAACCCGATCCAGCTAGACGGTAAATTATCTGACTGGCAACCTTACCAAAGCTTAATGTGGCACTATGATGAGCGATATTTACAAGGTGATAAAACAACACATCAAAGTTCGGATCTATCCTTTGATCATATGGTTGGCAAGTATGAATCGTTTTTATATGCGGTCTTTAAAGTAACCGATGACTCGTTAGTTTATCGTGCTAAAAATAGTTTGAGCTTAACCCGTAACGACCATTTACAAATAATGTTAAAAACCCCACAAAGGCAATTTAAACACTATATTGTTGCCGCTCGCCAAGATGGCTGGGTTAATGCGTTTGACGCCGAAACTAAGCAGCCAGTTACTAAAATCCAAGGTTACTTTATCAGCACAGATAGCGGCTACAATATTGAACTGCGCTTTCCTTTAAGTATGCTTGGCAATAAGCTTGGCTTTGCTATTGAAGATTGGGATCAAGGCAGGCCTGAGCCACAAACTATGTCGACTTCAAATTTACAAAACCCTAATGATATTGGCTCAGTGTTGGTGCCCTCACCTGAAATAAACCGCATTTTAAAAGGCATGGGTCACAGCGGCAGCCGTATTTGGGTGGTTGATAATCATCACCGGGTACTGGCGCAATCAGGTTCAATTCACCATGCCGACGGCGTATGGGCAGATGGCATTGCCGATCAACCAGCAAAAACTTGGTGGCAACGGTTTGAACAAAACTATTTGCACCCACTTTATTACAAAGTACTTACCCGCCCCGAAAACGAGTTTTTAGATACCTTGCACGATGTAGCTGCAATGCAAGGTACACATATAGGTAAAGCACTTACGGGAACACCGGCCTCATCGTGGCGACTGACCCCTGATAACAAAGCGGTTATTTTATCTGCCGCTTATCCTATTTGGATCCAGGATAAAGTAATTGGCGCCGTGGTCGCCGAAGAGACCACCAACGGTGTGCGCACGTTACGAAATAAATCATTGGAAAAGCTGTTTAATGTCATTTTAGCGGTCATGCTAATAGGCACAGTTACACTGTTCTTTTTTGCTTCGAGAATATCAAGTCGTATCCGCCGCCTTCGCGATACCGCAGAGCAAGCCATTGACGCTCAAGGTCGAGTAACGGGTAGCATTGACTATAGTGATGCAAACGATGAAATAGGCGACTTATCACGTAGCTTTGCAAATATTGTGGGCCGCTTAGGGGGGTATACCAATTATTTAGAAACCATGTCGTCGCGGTTATCCCATGAGCTGAGAACCCCAGTTGCAGTAGTGCGAAGCTCGCTTGAGAACTTACAAATGCAGCCACAAAGTGAGCTGAGCCAAAAATACCTCGATCGTGCCAGTGAAGGAGTTGAGCGATTAGGTAAAATTATTACCACTATGAGCGAAGCAACACGTCTTGAACAAAGCATTCAAAGTGCTGAAGCTGAACCATTTGATTTACGCAAAGTGATAACGGGCTGTATGCAAGGGTATCAACTCACCTACCCACAACAGGCTTTTATAATCGATATTTGCGACACGCCGCTGCCTGTGATGGGAGCGCCAGAATTTATCGCACAGCTACTCGATAAGCTCATTAATAATGCTTTGGAATTTAATCTTTTAGATAGCGCCATTAGTGTCAGCTTAGTTAAAAACGACAACGAGGCCGTTTTAACGGTTAAAAATAACGGGCCATTATTACCAGAGGGATTAGCGGAACATATTTTCGACTCTATGGTTTCTGTGCGCAGTCAACAACTCCAGCAGCAGCCTCATTTAGGATTAGGTTTATATGTCGTTCGTTTAGTGTGTGATTATCATAAAGGCAGTGTCATAGCGGTCAATAATCAACAAGGCGACGGTGTTGAATTTATTGTCAGGATGCCATTATCTATACCCAAATATAAAGATGTAACCCAAAATAGTTAAGGGTTACATTTCTACACACTTTGATCAATAAGTGTTCACCTATAATTCAGGCTCACAGGCATATTCTTACTATCAGCAAGTTGTAGACTGATTATTAGGAGGTTAATATGCAAACTGTATTAAAGCGCGAAGAAATCGATTTTATATTCGACCTGTATCATCCTGTAGAATGTGATGAAAACACCGCAAACGATGAAGAAACTGAAAATCTTGATACAGCGCAATCCGGCGCTATTTATAAAACAAGTTATTTGACCTAAAAGCGTTTTGCTCATTACAATGGTGCACCTTGTAAAAGCACCGCCTAATAATGAAAACTCACTCAGCTAAAAAAGAACTAATTTTACTACCTATTCTCCTTATCGTGATACTACTTTGCGTCGCAGGGCACTTTTTATTACAAGCCAGCTTTGCTGACAGCCACCTTACAGAATACTTACTTGCAGCCCTCCCTTTTGCTATGTTTGGCTTAGTAATAATTGCCTTTAAAATTGCCAGTAATAGCGAAAACAAAGAGCGAACAGAACAAAGCGACCACGATTAGCCGCTTAACAAACAACATATCTATAAAATATGATAACCAAACCAGTCTGGTTTAATCGCCTGAGACTGCCCACTTGGGGTGAGCTTAATGTGAAGTTGACTATCCAGTAAATCAACTGCGAAGCAATCATCTACGTCGTATAAGTCATCTTTATGAATATGACTTAGACCGGCTAGCAAATGCTCTTTTGCTCTTTGTTTAGCTTCGTCACTACTGCGTGCTACATACAAAGCAAAGTCATGTTGCTCAGCTAAACTGTCTGCGCGGTACGCCCCTAAATTTACAAAGTATAACTGCTGCTCTTGTGCAACTGGCTGATCAACAACACTAACAGCAAAACCATCGATATGATTGACCGCCATGAAGCTATCTATATGCACACTGTTTTTATCACCAACCCACTGCGTTTTTAACTTTGTGTAAGTTTGCTCTATTGACTCCCCGACCACAAAACGAACATCATGCATTTCAATATGGCAGCCCTGAATTCGCCCACCTAAATACACCATAAATAATTGCATGTTTTCTCCTAGCAAATGCTATCAACGTCGATGTTGTGTTTCTTTATTAGCTTATAAAAATCTGAACGATTACGTTTAGCCAATTTTGCCCCTTCAGCCACATTACCACCCGCCATTTTTAGGGTGTTAATAACATAATCGCGCTCAAACTCTTTTTTAGCATCATTTAGTGAAAGCGGCTCAACATTATTGGTATTGCTATTAAGTGCACTTTCCACCAACTGTACCGATATTACCTCACCTGGGGTAAGTGCAACAACCTGCTCAACGACATTTTGTAATTGGCGAATATTACCCGGCCAATCATGCCGTACTAATGCATGCATTGCGTCGCTGGCGAAGCGCTTTTCTTTTTGCCCCATACGTTTAGCAATCGATGCGCTGAAATATTGAGCTAATAAACTCACATCTTCTCTGCGCTCGCACAGTGGCGGTAATTTAAGGTTCACAACATTTAAGCGGTAATATAAGTCTTCGCGAAATTGTTGATTAGCAATCGCATCTGGTAAATTTTTATGGGTTGCTGAAACAATCCGTACATCTATCGGGATCTCTTCTTGAAAGCCCACTGGGCGAATGGTTTTTTCCTGTAGAACACGCAGTAATTTGACTTGTAAATTAAGTGGCATATCACCAATTTCATCTAAAAATAAGGTGCCACCTTGCGCTTGTTGAAATAACCCTTGATGATCTTTAATTGCGCCTGTAAATGCGCCTTTTTTATGGCCGAATAATTCAGATTCAAGTAGCTCGCCTGGCACCGCACCGCAGTTAATAGCTACAAATGGGCCTTCACTGACATGACTATGTTGGTGTATCGCATTCGCCAATAGCTCCTTACCTGTACCACTGGCACCTGAAATCAACACATTGACCTGAGTAGGTCCTAGCAACTTAACTTGTTCAAGCAAGTGCAACATTGCGCCACTGCGGGTTACTATATTGCTGCTTGCTGTATTTTCATCAGCGCTCAGACCATGGATTTCAATTGCTTTGGCTAAACTATCAAATAGCTCATCTTTATCTACAGGTTTAGTAATAAAAGCGAAAATGCCCTGCTTGGTGGCCTCAACCGCATCAGGAATTGAACCATGAGCCGTCATCATGATCACAGGCAGTGCTGGGTAGCGTTTTTGCAGCTGACGATGCAGGGCCATGCCATCCATTTCATCCATCCGCAAGTCAGTAACCACGGCATCATAGACATGATTTTTTAATAGCTGCAGAGCTGCAATACCACTTTCACAGGTCGTTACCTGATAGCCTTTAGATTCTATACGAATAGCCAGCAGTTTTAATAAACTTGCATCATCATCAACCAGTAATATTCGTGCGCCTTGGTTTTGCTCTATTGACATGATCACTGCTCCTTGGTTTCTTCGCGTAATAATAATTGCTGTTCGATAGTTGCCAGCGATGACAACGTCTCTTGCATTTTATTATTCAGTGCTTGCTGCTGTTTTTTAGCGTCTATCTGCTGATTTATTTGTTGTTTTTGCAACCATAAATACTGTTTTATATCATCTGGCCAATAATACGCCTGATCGAGTCTTAGTAGCTGTTCTAATACTTTTTCCGGTGCTAACACATTATTTTTACAACTAAAATCAAAATAATTCTGGATCTCTTTAGTGCCAATATAAGCAATTTTACTCGCCGCTACCTTAAAGCCCCCACAGGCCTTCGCATGCCAACCAATGACGATTTCTGCCGGAGGATACATAGGATCTGTTTTTGGCCGTGGCTTAGGGTTTGGCAAACCATCACTGTGTGGTTCAACTACTTTAGTAGCCTGCTTTGCTTCGGTATTATTATCTTTTACTGGTTGCTCAGTTAACTCACACCCAGCGAGCCCTAAAGTGGTGACACAAACCACAAAAATGGCATTTAAACGCACGCCCATGCTAATTAACTCCTTGGTTTTTATTGGTTGGATTAATGGTGGGTATTTGAATAACAAAACGACACCCTTGTGGCTCATTTTGCTCAAGCTGCAAAGTCCCCATTAATTGCTCAACAGACTCTTTTACAATTGTCAGTCCTAAGCCGCTCCCTTGAGCGGTCACATCTTTGGCATTTTTACCTTGATAAAAAGCACTGAAAATATGTGATTTTTCTTGCTCCTGAATACCTGTGCCCTGATCACTGACGATCATTTTTAAACTACGACCTGCTAATGATAAATGGATATCAACCGCTTGCCCTTGCGATGAAAATTTCAAGCCATTAGAAATTAACTGTATTAAAATCATTTCAACTAATTCCGCAGCAATTTCTAGCGGCTGCTCGGGTACATCACAATGCCAACATAAACTTTGCTTACGCGCGACTAAACGGTGTTCAAAATGACTGTTGATCTTGGTTATTAATTGCGAAAAAACCAACTCACTTAAGTCCTCTTTACTACTGCGAATTGCATTGTAGCTTAGTAAACTGTCTATCATTGCCCGCAGGCGCACCATACTTTGCGTGATTAGCTCCAGTACAGCTTGCTGTTCTTTATTAATAGGCCCTACGATTTCATCGGTTAATAAATCGGTGCCTTCTACCATTGATGCTAATGGGGTTTTCAGTTCATGGGTCACATGGCGTAAGAAGGTATCTTTTTGTTGTTCTAATTGATGTAATTGCTCCTGCACCCATTGTAATTTATTGCCCAGCTCAACCAGTTCGGCAGAGCCCTGTACTGATATTTTTTGCTGCCAATGACCTTGCCCAAGTTTATCAATAACCGAGGTTAAGCCTTTTAATCGGCCGCTAATACGCCACAAAAAACCACCGCCAACCAATAATGTTAATGGGATAAGCGCCACTAACCAATTTATAAAAGAATCTTGTAAGGC
Source organism: Pseudoalteromonas sp. KG3 (assembly GCF_030436385.1). Classification (NCBI taxonomy): domain Bacteria; kingdom Pseudomonadati; phylum Pseudomonadota; class Gammaproteobacteria; order Alteromonadales; family Pseudoalteromonadaceae; genus Pseudoalteromonas; species Pseudoalteromonas sp. KG3. Next base: position 3,319,674 of record NZ_CP098523.1, on the reverse strand, counting down.
TTTTAACTGTTGCTGATTTTTAGTTATTTGCAGTTCATTTTGATCTCTTAACCATAACGTTTGACGAGCAATTAATTCGCTCACCGGAATAAATAATTGCGCATCCTGTAGCCCTTCGCCGACCAGCTTTGAATGCGCTAACTGCAATTCTTTGGCAAGTTGCTGCCACTGACTAATATAATCCCCGGCGGGGCTAATAAAAGTGAGTTCATCTATACTCTGTAACGATGATTGCCACTTATCAACAATCAATTCGTCAAGTGATTCACTTTTTAGTACCCAATTTTGCCGAGTCGCTCGCTCTAAACTATTAAGGTCTTGTTTAAGATTATTAAATGATTTGGTTATTTGATAGTTATCACTGACGATTTGCTGAGTAACGGCAAGCTGTTTATTCAATGCATTTAAAAATACAATCACGACCAGTGATAATGGCAGCAAAGATAACAAGGTACTAAACAAAAACTGGCCTATTAAATTGGGTCGCCAACTAAGTAATGCACTGTACTTCTTAGCGAGTGAGGCCACTATCGCTACTCCTTTAGTTTAAATGTCTGATTATGGAAGGTGTTACTTATACACTAGCTGAATCAATAAGAATAATGAATAAGGTGAATTCTGTAACGCTATTTAAAGTAGATGACGCTAAATTGAAACAACTTAATCAACTGTTTTTAAATAACTTTATTGATTAACATAAAAATTTGTTGCAAAAAAGACACACTACCGAGTCATTATTTCACACTCCCCTTCACTGCAACACACTAAAACATTGATATTTAAGGTTTAATTTTTTTGGCATTATTCTTGTAACAGCTGAGACAACAACTGTTTTTAAGGTAATTATATGAAAGTATTAGCCCCACTGTGTTTATGCTGCAGTGCACTGTTTAGTTTTAATAGCCTTGCTATCGATGTTGAGGCTACCTTCGCTGAGCTTGATAAAGACAGCAATGGCACATTAAGTGAAGCCGAAGCTTCTGAAGATGCAGTGCTGCACGAAAGTTTTGAGCAAATTGATAAAGACCAAAATGGTCAAATATCCCTAACTGAATTCAAGCAGTTTTTACAATAAACTTGCCTATAAGGAAATACAGCTATGAAACAACTTATCGCCGCCTTTTCATTAATGTTTTTAATCATTAGCGCTACGGTTTTAGCATCACAATCTAACGTTAAGTTTGCACAATTAGATACCAATAAAGACGGACAAATATCATTGCTTGAAGCCAAGCAAAACGACGCCCTACTGAAGCAGTTTACTGATCTTGATGAAAATAATGACGAGCTTTTATCAGAGCAAGAGTTTTCCAAGTTTAAGATTTAAAAGGCTCTAAAGTATTTGCCATAATCCCGGAGGGAATGTGTAAATGGATTTAATGTTGGGACTTAAATTATGGCAAATACTTTATCTTGAACTAAGCGAAGTTTAGGTTAACTAAAAGGACCTTAGCAATGAAAAGCATATTAGTAATATTTACTGTGCTGCTAGTGACTAGCTTTAGTGCAATGGCACTGGATGTAAAACAACGGTTTGACCATTTAGACAGTAATAAAGATGGCTACTTAACCAAAAATGAGTTGGACGCTCAACCGCAGCTACTAAAACAGTTTCAGCGCTGGGACACTGACCAAGATAATAGAGTTTCACTCGTCGAGTTTAAGAATTTTTTAACTATTAACCTGCATTAATGAGTTTCCCCCCTATGAAATACACCACACAATTGGGATTAATTTCACTCCTTGCCGTTAGTTGTGGCAGTTTTGCAACAACTGATAACTTCGCTGAGCAATTCAAAAAGTTAGACCGTAATCAAGATGGCTTACTTACTCGCTCAGAGTCAGCAAAAGATCCCGCTTTATGGTCGCGCTTTAAAAGCTATGACAGCGATAAAGATAACAGGTTATCGCTGGCAGAGTTTAGCCTGTACGCAAGTAAATAATTATATCGCACATTATTTTAATTTAAAAAATGCAACTTGCTTTAATACCAACTGACTTTGTTCAGCCATACTATTGCTGGTATTTGCAGTTTGCTGCGAAATATCAGCAGTGGTATCGGTCAAGGTATGGATGGTATGCATATTTTGACTAATATCAGCGGCAACGGCTGACTGCTCTTCAGCGGCTGTTGCTATTTGCTGGGTTTGGTCATTAACTTGATTGATCATTTGCATAATCTCTTTTAATAAGCGATTACTTTCATCCATTTTATCTTCCGCTTGCGCTGCAACTCTGGTGCTATCAGCCATCATAGTCACTGCATTTTGACTTGCTGAGCGTAGCTGCCCAAGCATTGTCTCAATCTCATTTACTGAACTATGAGAACGTTGAGCCAAAGTACGCACTTCATCAGCCACCACGGCAAAGCCACGCCCTTGTTCGCCCGCTCTAGCAGCCTCAATCGCGGCATTAAGTGCTAATAAATTAGTTTGTTCGGAAATATTACGGATCACATCGAGAATAGTTTCAATTTTGCTGGATTCACTTTGCAGTTGGTCAACAACGTCTGAGGTTTCATTTAATGTGCCTAATAAGTGACTTACTGCTTCTTTTGTTTGCTCAGAAGCATCTAAGCCACTATTGGCAAGTGTCATCATGCTATCAGAGGCTGTTGCCGACTCAGCGGTATTTACCGCAATACTCTTACTCGTGACCGATAACTCCTCAATTGCAGTTACGGCTTGCGTTGTATGATCGGACACCTCTGATGTCGCTGTTTGAATTTGAGTATTTGAGCTGAGTAACTCATTACTATGATTATTAACCTGTGCTACAGAGTTATAAATAGTGGCAAGAGTGGTATTTAAGTGGCTAATTGTAGCGTCTAAGGTACGGCTTAAGTCAGCGACTTCATCATCGCCTTCAACTTGAGAGTATTGATCTAATTCGCCGCGTTGTAATGCATGGGCACTTTCGCTAACAACCATTAGTCCCATTACTACTTTTTTCGACAGCATATGGCTAAATAATAAAGCCAAGCCAAGCGCTATTAAAATTGATAAGTAAAACACTGTATTTGCAAAATTGATGGATTGCTGCGCAGTCGCTTGCGCTTTAGCAACTTGCGCTATGTTTGCTTGTTCAAACTGCTCAAAAAAAGTCGTTAAGGCACTATGTGAATCAACAAATTCACGATAAATAGCATAATCGGCTTTATTATCGGCAGCTGTTTCCATCGCCTGTTTAAACTCAATAGCGGCTTGCTCATAACGCTGCGAGTTATTTTTTAGGGCCGTAAGTAAATTAGCCTCGCCTTTGTATATTTGGCTAATACGCTGTATTAGCGGCGCAGTAAGCGCAACATTCTCATCAATACTCTTGAGTAACTCTGGCGCTTGCTCTTGTAAACCTAATAAATAAACTACTTGCAGCCCCCTGACTCCGGATAATATGCCGTCTTGCGCTTGCTTGAGGTCGGCACTGAGTTTAGTCACCATAAAGTTATGTTGATAGAAGCGCTCGAAGCCTGTCGCAGTTTGGTTATTTGCAACTTTTATAAATGCCATAGCAACAATAAAAATGATGCATATTAAAGCAGATAAGAGTATGAATTTGCTACGCATAGCGAGTTGATTAAGCTTCATTTACGCTCCGATTATAATAAAATAATAATAACTAATTCATAAGCATAGCTTAAAACACCAAACAATAAATAAATTATCAGATTTAATTTGCAGACTCTCTATTCTCTGTTACTGTTTAGCTAACAAAAGCAATTAAAAGAATATTAATAATGAAATGCTTCCTTGCCTTTATCATCGCTTTTTCTTTACCAGCTATCGCTAATACCACAGTGATCTATAATGCCAACGGCTACACGCCTACCTACAGCGGACAGTTGCAACGATTTTCCACATTAGTAATTAAAGATGGCAAAGTAGTTAAGCTAGGTGACGAAAAACTTGCAGCAAGCTTTCCAGATGCTCAAGCATTCGATGCCGAGCAACAAACTCTGTTACCTGGGTTAATAGACGCCCATGGTCATGTTATTGGATTGGGTAATAACCTAACACAGCTGGATTTGCGCGGCAGTACATCGATTGCACAAATCCAACAGCAGCTTGAGGTATTCGCCAAAGATAAAGATGGCTGGATAATTGGCCGCGGCTGGAACCAAGAATTATGGCCTGATAAACAGTTCCCCACCGCTACTGATTTAGATAAAATTGTTAAAGATATTCCTGTGGTGCTTTCTCGAGTCGATAGTCACGCTATTTGGGTCAATAGTAAAGCCATGGAGCTTGCTAACCTAACGGCTGCAACACAAGCCCCTGAGGGGGGAGAAATTATTCGCACACCCGCGGGTAAACTAAGCGGTATTTTTATCGATAAAGCTGAAAGCTTGATCACGGCACATATTCCGGCCCCATCAGATCAAGACGTAAGTAACGCATTAACTCAGGCTGGCCAACACTTAGTGAGCCTAGGGATAACCTCAACCCACGATGCCGGTATTGATAAACAAACATGGCAAATTTATAAACAAAGAGCAGAGCAAGGCACACTACCACTGCGTATTGTGGCAATGCTCAGTGCAACCGATCCTGCGCTTGAAAGCATGCTCAGAGCTGGTCGTTATAAAGATCTAAATGACTTTATGTCTATCCGCAGTGTAAAAATATATGCTGATGGCGCCTTAGGTAGTCGCGGCGCTGCATTACTTGATGATTACGCCGATAGAAAAAATCACCAAGGCTTAATGTTAGAAACACAGCAAAAATTAGAGCAACTTTTCACGCTAAGCTTTAGTCATGGTTTTAGCGCAAATACCCATGCCATAGGTGATAAGGCAAATCATATTGTCTTGGATGCCTATCAAAATGTGTTTAAAAAAACCGGCGGTATTTTATTACGTAATCGCATAGAGCATGCACAAATAGTTGCCCCAGCAGATATACCTCGTTTCAAAACACTAAAAATAATTCCATCAATGCAACCTGTGCATGCAACTTCTGATATGCATATGGCAGAGCAACGCCTTGCTGACACCCAGTTGCAAGGCGCTTATGCGTGGCAGACTTTTTTAAATCAAGGCTCTGTAGTGGCTGCAGGTTCTGACTATCCTGTTGAGCTGGCCAACCCATTTGATGGTTTGTATTCAGCAATTACTCGCCAAGATCATAATCAATTACCTGCTGATGGTTGGCGTGTCAGCGAAGCGCTCAGCAGAGAGGATGCGCTTAGAGCGTTCACGTTAGGTGCGGCCTATGCGGCACATCAAGAGTTTAAATTAGGCAGTTTAGAACAAGGTAAATGGGCTGATTTTATTTTAATTGATAAAGATTATTTTAAAGTTCCAGTACAGGAGATTTTTACAATTAAGGTCAATCAAACATGGATTGGCGGCGAGTTACGCTACCAAAAAGAGCAAGAAGTATCGCAGGAATAACAGCTTAATCGACTGGGTGTTGCGGATGTTGTTGGCGATTAAGTTTTATTAAGTGGTAAATATTAACAAACGTTAGTAAGCCGTTGGTAATGGCCACAGGCCATGCGGCAATCGCGATACCGTATGCAGTGAAAGCAATACACCCGGCAAGGTTAAACCAGCGAAGTTTGCTTACATCACTCATGGTTAGAGAGGCAATGAGTAAAGCAGAGGCAAAATAGCCCAAATATTCCCAACTCATTTGTTCTCTCCGATAGTTTAGGTTAGCATTGCAAATGTGGTAGTTTACACAAAGATATTCCACAATATAGCAACAGTATAAAAAGGCTAACTTACTAAAAACCCAAAGCAGCTAAAAGCAGACTTTAATAATCATTACACGGGATATCAGGTATTAAGCTTAATTAATCTCGTTAATTAAACTAGTAAGTTAGCGTAAATTCTTAGAATCTTAATGCTAACGTCATTAAGATGTAATAAATAGGACAATTGTCCGAAGGGCATTGTTGATGTTTCAATATCATTTTTCTAGTTATCTCGTCGACCAGCTACTAACCTTTGCTGGCAGTCGTTATCAACAATCTAAAAAAGAAGTACTGATCCACCAAGATCAACCTCTTACAAAATTAATATTAGTCAGAAGTGGCACTGTGTCGTTTAGTTATGATGTAGGTAATGGTCGTCGCTTGCTGTTGGGTCAGCTTGATTGCAACAACACCCTGATTGGTGAGATTGAAGCGCTAAACAACAATCCTTGTATTTATACAGTTACCTGCTTTAGTGATGTTAGCTATAACTTAATAGAGCTGAAACACTGGCGCGCCTTGTTACTTGAAAAACCAGAACTCAGTTTATACACGGCACAAACGATTGCCGCTAAGTTTCAAGAAAACCAAAAAATCAACTTAGACAAGCTGCTACTACCATTAGGTTACAATATTGCTAAAGACTGCTTATTACGTGCAGAAAATAACAACCCAACACTGCTACGAGCATATCCGACCGTCAATGCCGAAGCCGAACGTTTTGCAACCACCGAACGCGCTTATCGCCGCGTAGTCTCCGAATTAGTAGAAAAAGGTTTAGTCGCGCGCTCAAACGATGGACTAAAAGCGGTAGATTTAGATAGGCTTAGTGATTACGTAGATAGTTTTTCACAACTTTAACAGCTAATTTTAGCCTTGCAGCATGACGTCATGGCATTCAGCTTATAAAAGAAAAAGACCTAAATTAGGTCTTTTCCTCTCAAATTTTATTTTGCTAATAAAATATCGTGTATTTTTACTAAATCTGTTTTACCGGCGATGATCTCATCAGGTGTTAAACCCGAGAGCTCATGAGGGAATACTAACCACTCTTCTGATTCATGAATAAAGTAATCAGGCTTCATATCTACTTTTGAATTTTTTGGCTTGTAGTACGGACACGCAACGCGAATATCTTGCGGTAAATTTAAACGCATTAACTCAGAAAGTTTTTCTTTAAGTGCAAAAATGCTGCGCCCTGAGTCAAACACATCATCAACTATCAATAGTGAATCACCGGCATTGGCATTCTCAATAATATAATGCAAACCATGCACTTTTATTTCTTTAGCTTGCTTATTAATGCCGTAATATGAAGATGTACGCACTGCAATATGGTCTGTTTCTATGCCTTTATAATCATAGTACTCTTGTACTGCGATACCAATTGGAGCACCACCACGCCAAATGCCAATTATAAAATCAGGACGAAAACCATCTTGGTAAACTTGTGCCGCAACACGAAAAGAATCTTCGAGCAGTTGCTGCGCTGTGATGTAAGTCTTATCAGACATAATAGAAACCCCAGTGTAAGTAGATCATTCAAGTGTAGTGTAAAGCAACCTTGAACAACAAAGTGGGGCATGATTTTACAGTAAATAAATAAGAAAAGCTTGTTTGAGTTTGTAATACTGTTTTTCAGATAATAAAAAAGCGCCAAAGTAGGCGCTTTTTTAGCATAAAAAGTTTATGCTTTTTCTAATAGGGTCCTTGCGACGGTACGCATACCCACTGTGGTTGCGCCTGCCGCCCACTGACTCGTGCTGCCCATATTAAACGCAGCGGCTAAATCAATATGCACCCAGCCTTTGCCATCATTTGGCACAAAGCGCGATAAGAAACCTGCAGCATTTGATGCGCCGCCATAGCCGCCACCCTTTTGTGCACGGCTATTTGCTGTATCAGCGTAAGGTGATGGACAATTTTGTTGGTGCCACTTTTCAAGCGGTAATGGCCATGCCCCTTCCATTTCTTGCTCTGCAAAACCTTCGACTTCGCGGACAAACTCTTTATCAAGACCAAATAATGCATTGTATTCTTGACCCACAGCAACCAGTGCAGCACCAGTTAGTGTTGCCGCATCAATAATAAGAGGTGCACCAGTTTCCCCAGCAGCCATTAAGCCATCAGCAAGCACTAAACGCCCTTCTGCGTCAGTATTTACAATCTCAACGGTTGTGCCATTTTTATAAGTCAGGATATCACCTAGCTTGTAAGCGTGACCCGAAATAAGGTTCTCCGCGCAACATAAAAATAGTTTTATACGTTTATTAATTCCGCGGCTAATTGCTAAGGCAAGGCCAGCAGTCACAGTTGCTGCACCGCCCATATCGCATTTCATGCCTAGCATACCTTCACTGGCTTTAATTGAATAACCGCCAGAATCAAACGTAATGCCTTTACCTACAAGCGCTGCATCCACGGGTGCATTTTCATCACCCGTTGGGTTGTAATCAAGCGCTAATAATACTGGTGGGCGTTCACTACCACGACCAACAGCATGAATACCAATCCATTGCTGCTCAAGTAGTGCATCGCCTTTTATGATCTGATAGCTGACATGTTCAGGGGCCAGTGATTGAATAAACTCAGCCGCTTTACCCGCCAAGCTTTCCGGAAAAATATCATCAGCCGTGCCATTGATCATTTCACGAGCCCAAGTAGCTGAGCGTAGCAATGAAGCTAATTCTTGGCTATCTGTTTTAGCATTTTCAGCAAATTCAACGCCATGCAATGACTTAGGTGATACAAAACCTTGATAAAATGCCCATTGCGTTTCAGTACACCAACACTCACCTGCAAGCACTACATATTTAATGCCTTGATTGGCAATACTGCGCGCGGCTTTTTGTACATTCGCCAATGTGTCTTGTTCAGATAAATGAACGGTTGCACCTTGCTCATTAAAAGATAACGTGGCGGTTTCGCCCCAATGCGATGCAGCACCCTGCTCGCTTAATTGAACAACAAATTTTTCAGACATGTTAGAATACTCTTTGCGCTAAATAGTGGCACTGAGTCTACTATAGCTGGCACAACTTCCCAACCGAATGAGACTAAATAATGAAATTTGCACCACCATTACAACAAGCCACGTTAATTAAGCGCTACAAGCGGTTTTTAGCCGATTTACGCTTAGCGGACGGTTCTGAATTTACGGCTCATTGCGCGAATACAGGAAAAATGACGGGCTGCGCGGAACCTGATTTTGTCGCATTTTATTCAACCAGTGGTAACCTTAAGCGTAAATATCCTCATTCTCTAGAGCTAACCCAAAATCAATTTCAGCAGTTAATTTGTGTCAACACGGCGCTAGCAAATAAAGTGGTAGAAGAAGCCCTACAGGCAAACTTAATAACTCAATTAAGCGGTTATGAGCAACTGCAAAGTGAAGTGAAGTACGGCCAAGAAAACAGCCGCATTGATTTTTTGCTCAGTGATTCAAAACGGCCAAACTGCTATGTGGAAGTGAAGTCAGTCACCTTATTAAGTCAGGATTCGCCACTTAGTGGGCAAGGCTATTTTCCCGATGCACAGACTCTACGTGGCCAAAAGCATATTCGCGAATTAATTGAAATGGTTGAACAAGGCCATCGAGCGGTTTTATTGTTCGCCGTATTACATGAAGGGATCAGCCACGTTAGTGCTGCAAAACATATCGATGAAAAGTACGCGCAATTACTAAACCAAGCGATTGCAGTGGGTGTGGAAGTAGTGGCTTACAAAGCAAAAATTTCGGCCAGAGAAGTTACTCTGACCGAAAATATCCCTTTTATTGCTTAGTCAGTGACAAATCAATTTCGTCAATCAAATTAAGATTAATGTCTTCATCTTTGAAAAGTAACGGTCTAAGTGTGGCATTTTCAGAGTAAAAACGTGATTGATCATCAAAGTGATCCGAGGTTGAATCGGAACTTTGCGACATCGTTAAGATCCCTTTAGCAACTGGGCCCTCGTCAGTGAAGTTCATTACAAACATCCAACTTGAGCCATAATTAACTGGGTAGCCTGAAGCAGTGAGATTTGAGCGCAACGGCTGGCCAGTTATTGCATCATTCAGCGCTTGATGATCAATGTAAGGGATCAAGGTTGAACGCGTGGTACCACTGCGATCATAACGAAACACGTTAAAGCCACCTTCAACATGCATTGGGCCGCTCCACGGTAGCTTTTCACCGCTGGCGTTACCACCTGCTAAGGTTTTTTCAACAAATTGCATTTGTGCAAGCGTTGCATCTAGCGCAATACCATTACTTTGCAGCGTTGCAACAGCATGTGCTAATGCTACCAATGCCGAACCATCAATGCGCAGGGTATTTGGCGTATTAGCAGGATTGGTCACATCAAAGTTATCGGCCAGATGAGCTTTGGGATCAAATAAATGTGCAAACTCTCTAATAAGCGCAGCACCTTTGGTGTCTAAATTCATCGCCCCATTCCACTGTGCAAGTACATCACAGGCTTGCGTTAAGTCAATGCTTTGGCCATTAAGCATCACCGGCGTATCACCTTGCACCTGACACTGAGCGACTAATTGCTCAAACACCAGCTCACCTAAATAAATACGGTTGCCGATTAACGAAGTTTCTAGCTCTTCCAGAGTGAACAAACCATCTTCACCACCACCGTCTTGCAATAACTTTAATCCCATCCGAGTTCGCAATGACAGCGGCTGTTGTACATCACCATATTGTGCAGCAAAACCCAATAATGGTTGCTGCGGATTAGTGACCCAGTAGCTGTCGTTAGAGTTTTGTACATAATCAGTACGGCTCAATTGGGGCGCTTTTTCAAAAGGAACATTACCGTCGCTTTCAAATATTTTTAAATTACCGGGGACTAAATCGAATCCCGTTGATTCTCGCAGTGCAACTAGCTCTGGCTGAAGGCGGATCGCCTTGTTAGCAAGGTCACCTACATTCAGTACGGTACTGTCATCAACATAAAAAACATTGCCATCTTTGTCTGTGGCCATAGTATTGTTAAACGCCACACCATCAAACTGTGCAAATGAAGCTTTCATATCATCTAAGCTGCGGGCTTGATTAAGTGCTGACCACTGAGCAACCACATCCATATTAAATTCGTTGGCATCTTTTATAGTAAATGCTTGGTTGTCATCCCAACCTAATCCATTTGCGGCAGGTGTTTCGATCATTAAGCCATGATGGCTGTAATAAAAGTCCTTCTCTAAATTAATTGTCATGCTAGGTGCAACAGCGACTTCGACGGTTATTTTTTTACTCGTGATAGTATGATTATCACCTTCAACGCTATAACTCATACGATCATTTTCGTTCAGCGCTAGTTGGTAAATTAAAAAGTGTCGTGCTGTGGAAAATGTATGTGTCCAGGCAACGTGCTCATTAAAGCCAATATTGATAAGCCCTGGCATACCCTGTAAGCTGCCACCCATTACATTCATAGCCCCTGGAATAGTCAAATGTGATTGCCAAAAACGTAAGTTTCCTTCATGAGGAAAGTGCGGGTTAGCTAATAAGCCGCCTTTGCCATTGGCCATTTTATCTTTACCTAGCCCCCAACCATTTGAGCCAAGATGCTGGTATTTTTTCTCTAATTTAAAACTTTTAGCTTGTTGATTAATATTCTTTACAACACTCGAGACCGAGCTGGCAGCAGCGCCTGTCGGAGTCGGTAAATACTCGCCATCATCACCTGGATTGGCTAGAAACGCTAAATCTAAAAAGTTTGCCGAGCTGGCTAATTGTACCGTTGCCATCGCGTAAGCCAGCATATCTTCCGGCGTTAATGCAAACACCCAAGGCTGTGATGCACACTCTGGCGCGAGATTATCTACGCCGGTATCACTTACGTACTTATTAAAACCTTGTACAAAGCCTTCATAATGAGCACGGCTGTCGTCATTAAGCTCGCTATAATGTGCTTTGGCATATTCATTCACGCCCAATGCTTTATAACCAAAGTCTGAGATTAAGTGCGCAGAATCACCGCTACCAGGGACTTTATCGGGACCATAAAACTTTGCCCGTTCACCACGAGTTTTAACTATTTGATCAAGTAACAAACACGCGTGATCTTTTGCATACGCATAACCACTGCCAAAGGCCAAACTTTCAAGGTTATCAGCGGTGATATGCGGTACACCAAATGTAGTCCAACGAATATTGGCATCAAGTTTGTTATCGTCATCAAAAGCTGTAATTGTTGGCGCAGGCTCTGGTGTTGGCTCAACGACGACAGGCGGTGGTGGCTCGATAACATTTTTATCATCATCAGAACTACAAGCACTGAGTAACAATGCCGCTGCGATACTAATTGAAAGTGTGTGAAGTTTCATTGTGGGGTTCCTATCCATTATTGTTTTATCCATTGACTACCTTGCCTTATTCAACAAACTAAATCTTGACCTTTCACGCAAAAAATTGACTTTGCGCGCCAACTAATGCAGCTTAGCTGATAATTCACTTCGTAAAATTGCCCGTTATGTACTATGTTAGCAGCCAAATAATTCGTGCACTCGTACAGTTTTTAATTGCACAAGGTATAGCACCAGCCAGCCTTGATGCGCTACTTGCAACTCGTGCCCGTTATCTTAACGAAAGCCGTTACCGCTTTCCTATTGAAGATTATGAACAGCTAATGCGTTATGCCGAAAAGTCATTACACTGTGATCACATAGGCTTGAAATTTGGACAGTCGTTAAAAACCCAGAGCTGGGGATTGCTAGGACACATTGCATTGGTCAGTGATTCATTAGCAAAAGTATTATTGCATGCGCAAAAGCTCAACACCACAGTTCGTAATATCGGGGCTATTACCTTGCGAAGCGATAACTCGCTAAGCTATTTAACTTGGCAACCTAGCATTAAAATTGCGCATCATATGGTGGATGAGTTATTTAGTAGTTGGTTATCTTTTGCCAAACATTGCTGTTACAACACAACCGAGCTGGCACTCGAGAAAGTTCAACTGACCCGCGCTGAGCCAAATCCAACCAGCTTACGAGCTTACAAAACCGTGTTTAATTGCCCGATAGAATTTTCCGCAAGCCATAATTGCTTATGCTTTAAAAGCAGCTTATTAACCAGCCCATTACACAGTGCCAATAAAGAAATTGAATATTTACTCGCCGCGCAAGCAAGTACCTTAGTGAGCGAACAAGACGAAATAAATCAACTGAAAGCATTTATTACCGCGCATTTGCCACAAGTCCCTAGCATTGAGCAAGCAGCCTGCCATTTAGGTTTTAAAAAACGCAGCTTACAACGCTATTTACGCTCACAAAATTGTAGTTATTCACAGCTAATAGATGAGCTTCGTAAATACCATGCCAAACTCATGCTGCAACAAAAAGTTACCCTGCTTGAAATAACCAATCGCTTAGGTTTTTGCGAACAAAGCGCCTTTCAACGTGCCTTTAAGCGTTGGTATGGCTGCCCACCGAAAAAATTTTTAGCCCTTAAAGCATTTAAACAACAGTAATTACACAAGATATAAAAAATTAAGTTGCTTTTCATTTTTTTGCCCATATAACTAGGCCAGTTAGAAAATAGCAGACTGATTAAAGAGCTATTATTTTTTTCAAATTTCTTTTTAAACAGTGAAAATTATTTAACCGTAGCCAATAAATTAAAAATAAATTTGCCTAGGCCATAGGATTCTGTTATTTATAGCCGCCGGCTAAAGCTGGGCATTATATTAAGGATTTAGGAGAAAGTTATGCCAGACCAAAAAAAATTAGGGTTATTGGCTCAGGCCGGATTAGAACCATATCAGGAAAAGCCGGGCGAAGAGTATATGAATGAGGCACAACGCACTCATTTTAAAACTATTTTGGAAGCATGGCGCAACGATTTACGTAACGAAGTAGACCGTACTAAATCGCATATGCAAGATGAAGCAGCTAACTTCCCTGATCCAGTTGACCGTGCAGCACAAGAAGAAGAGTTCTCTTTAGAACTGCGTACTCGTGACCGCGAACGTAAACTGATCAAAAAAATTGAAAAAACGATAATTCTAATCAAAGAAGATGATTTTGGATTTTGTGACTCATGCGGGATTGAAATTGGTATTCGCCGTTTAGAAGCACGTCCTACTGCAGATTTATGCGTAGACTGTAAAACACTTGCGGAAATCAAAGAAAAACAATCTGGACGTGGTTAATTATCAGTAATTAATCAATGTCTACCACAGCCGTTACTGCGCCTGTGCGCAACTATCGCGGTCGTTTTGCACCGTCACCTTCTGGGCCACTTCATTTTGGCTCACTTGTGGCGGCTGTGGGCAGTTACCTTGACGCTAAAAGCAACCAAGGTAGTTGGTTAGTCCGAATAGAAGATATCGACACCACTCGTGTTGTTGAGGGCGCAGCAAACGATATTCTTACCACCCTTGAAGCCTATGGATTGCATTGGGATGAAGAGGTTGTCTATCAAACCCAGCGCCATGACTTATACGCACATACCCTCGATAAATTAAAGAACCAGCAACTTATTTATGCTTGCCACTGCTCACGCAAACAAATCAAAGCGCTTGGCGGAATTTATCAAGGTCATTGTCGTCATTTAAACCACTCGCAAGCACACAGCGCATTACGCTTAATTCAACAGCATCCAATATACCAATACCATGACCTCATTCAAGGTCAAGTTAGCGTAACCCGTGATTTAGCCCACGAAGATTACTTAATAAAACGCAGCGATGGTTTGTTTGCTTATCAATTAGTGGTGGTTGCAGATGATATTGAGCAAGGTATTACTCATGTTGTGCGCGGCGCTGACTTACTTGAACCAACAGCCCGTCAACTAAGTTTATTTAAACAGTTAAATAACGCAGCTCCCCAGTATGCTCATTTACCATTGGCAGTAGCTAAACCGGGCTTTAAATTATCAAAACAAAACTATGCGCCAGCGATTGTTAAAGACAATCCTAAACCGGCCCTGCTCAGCGCATTTGAATTTTTAGGTTTAGCCCCGCAACCAGCACTCGTTGAGCTAAGTATTGATAAAATGCTGAGCTGGGCAATCGATAATTACAGCTTAGAAAAGGTGCCGAAAGTGGCTGAAATTCAAATTTCTCAAAACTCACACAGCCAGTCACCCCTATTTACGCATTTAAACAAATAAAAATTCACTAAAAATGGCTAATTTTAAGGCCTTCAACTTAATTTTTGAGCTTTGCTGGTATATGATAGCCAACCTTAAATGTGCAATTTATTTAATTAATATCAATTGCGTTAAGGGTGTGCTCAATTATAGCAACAACAAAGTTATTCAATAACACTATACATGTGCAGTTAATAGCAAAGTGCAGCTATACTTGGTTAGATTTTTGATGGCGTCCATCAAATAACCAAATTCTGTGGGAGACAGATTATTATTTCCAAGCTTTTTCAATTTTGTCGGCAAATTATAGGCCCAACCGCCTCAGCAACAGCCGAACATACTCAAGTCTCTGCGCAACCTTTAATAGTTGGACGCAATGAGCACGGTATTTCTCGCAAACAATTTAGCCCAAATGCAATCAAGGTGTTATATCGCCTCAAAGACGGTGGCTTCGATGCCTACCTTGTTGGTGGTTGTATTCGTGATATTTTGTTAGGTCAACAACCAAAAGATTTTGACGTAGTCACCAATGCCACACCAGATCAGGTTAAAAAGCTCTTTCGTAATTGCCGTTTAATTGGCCGTCGCTTTCGCTTGGCGCATATTGTGTTTGGTCGTGAGATCATCGAAGTTGCCACCATGCGCGGGCATCACGAAGCGCCTGAAGATAAAAACCAGATCAGCCAATCGAGTGATCAAGGCCAGCTACTTCGCGACAACGTGTTTGGTAGCATTGAAGAAGATGCTGAACGTCGTGATTTTTCAATCAACGCTTTATACTATTCAATTAATGACTTTTCAATTCATGATTACGCAAACGGCTTAGCGGCAATTAAAGCCAGACAAATCGAAATGATCGGTGATCCGCAAACTCGTTACCGTGAAGATCCTGTACGTATGCTGCGCGCAGTTCGTTTTGCCACCAAACTAGACATGTCAATTGCACCAGCAACCGAACAACCATTAAAAGAATTAGCAAGCCTATTAGATAACATACCGCCTGCGCGTTTATTTGAAGAAACACTAAAGCTGTTTTTAAATGGTAAAGCCGAAGCAAACTTTTTAATGCTGCGCAAATATGGCTTGTTCAAATCATTATTCCCAGCCCTTGATACTATTTTAGATAGTAATCCAGCTGGTTTAGAGTTTGCTTTGATCCGCCAAATGTTCCGCAACACCGATGAACGTATAAATGCTGAAAAGAAAGTAACACCGGCCTTTATTTTTGCCGCATTACTGTGGTTCCCATTATTAAAGATCACTAAAACCTTGCAAGCGCAGGAGCAACTATCTGAATACGATGCGTTTGCTCAAGCGATGAACAAAGTACTCAGTGATAACGCACAGCATATTGCCGTACCAAAACGCTTTACCCTTGGCGCTCGCGATATCTGGCATATTCAGCATCGTTTAGATAAACGCTCAGGGCAACGTGCATATCGCCTTACCCAGCAGCCACGTTTTAAAGCCGCCTATGACTTTTTATTATTGCGTGTAGAAGCGGGTGAAAAACAACATCAAGAGCTAGCAAATTGGTGGACTGACTATTTAAAACAAGATATCAATGGCCAAAAAGACATGGTCAAAGCGTTAGGTAGCCAAGGGGTTGCCAAAGGTCGTCGTCGTACCCGCCGTCGTAGCCCAAAGCCGACGGCTGAATAACATGGCAATTGTCTATCTTGGTTTAGGGGCGAATTTAAACGCCCCACGTCAGCAACTTGATAACGCCGTAGCAGCTTTACAAGCTTTAGCTGAATGCGAATTTGTTTGCGTATCACACTATTACGCCAGCAAGCCGATGGGACCACAAGATCAACCTGACTATGTGAATGCTGTAGCGGCAATTAAAACCAATTTACTGCCAGAACAACTACTTGATTTAACACAAAAGATAGAACTTCAGCACGGTAGAGTCCGTAAAGCACAACGCTGGGGGCCACGCACCTTAGATATTGATATTTTATTATTTGGCGATCAGATCATTCATAGTGAGCGTCTAATTGTGCCTCACTATGGATTAACCGAGCGCGAGTTTGTAGTCTATCCACTACTTGAGATCGCTCCCGATATTTCGCTGCCAAATGGAACACCACTACACAGTGTTACCGCTACCTTGGCATTAAACGAATTACAACAATTACCTCTGTAATTAATTTCAGGCCGTTGCCTACGAGGATACTATGTCTAAAATAACCGTTTCTACGCTCAATAAAATGAAAGCAGAACAGCAAAAAATTACTGCTTTAACAGCTTACGATGCCAGCTTTGCTAAGTTATTTCACGATAACGGCGTTGATGTCATTTTAGTTGGCGACTCATTAGGCATGGTATTACAAGGAGGTGACGATACACTGGCTGTAACTAATCAAGATATCGCCTACCATACCCGCAGTGTACGCGCTGGTAGCCGTGAATTATTCGTTATTGCTGATATGCCGTTTATGACCTATTCAAACCCGGCCGAAAGTTGTAAAAACGCCGCTGAGTTGATGCGCGCAGGAGCGAACATGGTCAAACTTGAAGGCGGTGAATGGCTGTATGATTCAATTGTCGCGCTTACGCAGCAAGGTATTCCAGTGTGTGGTCATTTAGGTTTAACACCGCAGTCTGTACACGTTTTTGGCGGCTTTAAAATTCAAGGCCGTGGTGCTGAACAAGCTCAGAAAATGATTAGTGATGCTAAAGCGCTGGAAGCAGCTGGCGCACAAATGATTGTACTTGAATGTATTCCAACAGAACTTGCAAAGTTAATCACTGATGCTGTATCAATCCCAACAATTGGTATTGGTGCTGGTAATCAGACCGATGGTCAAATTCTCGTTATGCATGACTTAGTGGGCATCTCAGCAGGCTATATTCCTAAATTTTCTAAAAACTTTTTACTCGAAACTGGCAACATGCCAGATGCAGTGAAAAAGTATTGTAACGACGTTAAAAGCGGTGCTTTTCCAAGCACGGAACATGAGTTTAAATAATGCAGTCGATCACTGAAATAAAATCCTTACGCAGCCAAATTAAAGCATGGCGTCAAGCAGGTCTGAGCGTCGCCTTAGTGCCAACAATGGGTAATTTGCATCAAGGTCACTTCTCGTTAGTTGAAAAAGCTAAAAATATGGCCGATAAAGTTGTCGTGAGCATTTTCGTAAACCCAATGCAGTTTGGCGTAAACGAAGATTTGGATAACTACCCGCGCACCCTTGTTGCTGATAAGCAAGGACTTGCTGAGCTTGACACTGATATTGTGTTTACACCGACTACAGAAACCATTTATCCAAACGGTTTAGATGCACAAAGCTTTGTTGATGTACCTGGTATTTCAATGGGTTATTGCGGTGGTTCACGTCCGGGGCATTTTCGTGGTGTCGCCACTGTCGTCACTAAGTTATTTAACTTAGTGCAACCTGATTATGCCTGCTTTGGTGAAAAAGACTTTCAGCAGTTACAAGTTATTAAGACCATGGCTCATGACCTATCTATTCCCGTTGAAATCATTGGCGTTGCAACCAGCCGTGAAGTCTCAGGTTTGGCAATGAGTTCTCGCAATGGCTACTTATCAGAAATTCAAAAAGAAACTGCCACAGAGCTGTTTAGAACGCTAAATTGGAGTGCTGAACAACTAAACGCAGGACGACGAGATTTTACTGAAATATGCCAGCAAGCTAAACAACGATTACAACAGGCGGGACTCAAAGCCGATTATTTTGAAATAGCGCAGCGCGATACACTAAAAAACGCTACACTCAATGACAGCCAACTAGTGATATTAGCAGCAGCTTTTTTAGGTCCGGTTAGACTTATAGATAATCTGCAAGTCAATATTACATAACAATAATTAGGGATAAATATGAATTCATTACTAAAATTATCAAGCATTGCGCTTTGTATTGGTGTACTTGCTGGGTGTCAAAGCCAAATAGAGAACCCAGAAATGCAACAATGTGCTCAGCAAAACTATCAATGTGAAGTAAATTGTGAACAGCAAAGCACCGGTGAAGGTATGGTTCATAAAGTGTGTAGCACAAAATGTATTGAAGCTTACAACCAATGTAAAGCCAATGCTGAAGCATTAGGTAATGTACAGTAATTAGTTACCTTTAACTTGCCAATTATCTCTGTTGGCAAGTTCACTCCCCCCCATATATCGCAATTTCTTGACCCGCTAACAAAATCTGTGTAATTGCCATTTCATTCACCTTAGAGCAAGGTTGCACCTAGTAACATCTACTTACATTAGTAATAAGTAGTCGTACATTCCATGTAATTATTTCCCGCTTATACAAAGAAAGTACATCATCCACACGACGAACAACCAATAAGAGCATTGAAATGTAAGCACTTATTTCAGGTTCGTTTCTTGCAAAGATGAATGTAGCTTATTAAAAAATGACTTATTACACACTACTTATTTTACAAAATTTAAAATTAACTAGGTAACGGCTAAAGGAAACCTCATGGAAACGAAAACACGAGCAGCTATGTATTCATCATTCAAAAAAAATAGTGTTTTAGCTGCACTATTAACTTTGTTTGTGTGCAATGTTAGTGCAGCAGAAGAGCCAATTAAACAACCAGAAACAGCCACACCAGTTCCTGCTAAAAAGCCAGACACTGTTACGCCTGCATCTGTTAAAAAACCAACCCTGCTGACGATTCCTTCAGAAAGCCTCTTTGAGGTGATCACTGCAAGAGCCAAACAGCTAGCAGCCAACGACTATGTAGCCGACCCTGAAATTGCCATCGACACATTAAATAATATTAGCTACCAAGATTA
Source organism: Pseudoalteromonas sp. KG3 (assembly GCF_030436385.1). Lineage (NCBI taxonomy): Bacteria > Pseudomonadati > Pseudomonadota > Gammaproteobacteria > Alteromonadales > Pseudoalteromonadaceae > Pseudoalteromonas > Pseudoalteromonas sp. KG3. The sequence continues at coordinate 3,300,120 of NZ_CP098523.1, read as the reverse complement.
TAGGGCTATTCGATTTCGCCAAGATCACGCTATTTGGAAAGATCAAAGCTTGTATGAAGTACAGCTATTTCACCCTGGTTTCCTTTATAAAAACCCTATTACTATCAATACGGTGAGCAATGATGGCAAGGTACAAAAATTACCATTTAAAACAGATTATTACCGCTATGACAGTACTGCAGCTCCTCTTGAGCAGGAAATTAGCGCGGCTTTAGGTAGCACTCAATTAGGTCACGCTGGTTTTCGATTGCATTTCCCGCTTAATAATAACGAGTACAAAGATGAAGTCGCTGTATTCCAAGGTGCTTCTTACTTTCGCTTAGTTGGTCCACAGCAAGTGTATGGTATTTCAGCCCGTGGACTAGCTGTCGATACCGCGCTCAGTTCAGGTGAAGAGTTCCCTGTATTTAAAGAGTTTTGGCTGGTAAAGCCAACAGCAGAAGACACTAATATTGTGCTCTATGCGTTACTAGACAGCCCATCAGTGACTGGTGCCTATCGCTTTGAGATAAGCCCATCAACTAACACTGAAATCAAAACGCAAATGCAAATATTTGCCCGCAAAGATATTAAAAAGCTCGGTATTGCACCACTTACCAGTATGTTTTATCACGGCGAAAATAGCACTAAGTTCTTCGATGATTACCGACCAGAAGTGCATGACTCTGATGGTTTATTAATGCAATCACAGGATGATAAATGGGTTTGGCGTGCGCTGAACAACCCAAAACAACTTAGCGTCACCTCATTTAGTTATGATAATCCAAAGGGTTTTGGTCTTGCACAACGCGATCGTGAATTTAATAACTACCTTGATACGGAAGCACATTACCATGCTCGTCCTAGCCTCTGGATTGAGCCACTAGCGCCTTGGGGGCATGGCCGAGTAGAGTTAGTTGAAATACCAACAGACACTGAAACCAATGACAACATTGTCAGTTATTGGGTACCAGAGCAACCACTAAAAGCAGGTGAAACACTCAGCTTTGGTTATAAAATGTCGACCTTTAACGCAGTATTGGCAAATCAAGATAAAGCCCATGTGTTACGTACTCGCATTGGCAGTGCGGCCTTACCTGGTGAAAAAAATCCACCACCGAAAAGCCATCGTCAATTTACGGTCGACTTTACTGGTGACACGATCAATAACTTATCGGCCAATATCAAACTGCTCGCTAACTTATCGCTTAATTCAGGCGCAGTCAGCGATAAAACAGTACAACAATTACCGAATAATCAAGGATGGCGTGTTGCGTTTAAAATCGCGCCTGAGGGAGATAAGCCAGTTGATATGCGCTTATCATTAACACTACGTGACAAAGAAGTAAGTGAGGTATGGAGCTATGTCTGGTATCCAAACGATGTTCAATAAAAGTAAAGCAGGTAACGCTGCAATACCCTTTAGAAAATCACGCATAGCACTATTTACGTTGTTAGTGCTGTATATTTCAGCTTATGGCATGTGGATCATGTTTGATATTTTAAATTCAAACTCCATGACCTTACTTGAATACGCCTTACTTGCGCTATTTTCAATCACTTTCACTTGGATTGTGACTGCATTTTGTAGTGGCTGTATGGGTTTTATTCTGCAATTATTGAGAATCGATCCATTGACTTTAAAACGTCAAAAGCCGATTACTATAGACCCCCAAGCGTTAAGTAACAGCAAAACTGCCATAGTGATGCCTATTTACAACGAAGATACTGAACGCGTTATTGCTGGTTTTGAAGTGAGCTTGCGCTCGCTTTTAAAGACCGGTCAGTTTGCGCATTTTGATTTTTATTTATTAAGTGATACCCAAGATAAAGACATTGCACGCAATGAGCTAAAAGCTTGGCATGCACTAACTGCACGTTTAGGGGAAACTGCAAAGCAGGTTTTCTATCGTAACCGTACTGATAATAAACACCGTAAAGTAGGTAACTTAGCTGATTTTTGTGAACGCTGGGGAAGCCAATATGAACATATGATTGTACTTGATGCAGATAGCATTATGACCGGTCAATGTATGCTTGAGCTTACAACAAGCATGATCAACAACCCAAATGCCGGGTTGATCCAGACAATCCCTATTCCAGTTAGACAAGAAACGTTCTTCGGTCGCTTTTTACAATTTGCTTCTGTGTTATACAGCCCAATGCTAGCAACTGGTTCCGCTTTTTGGCAAACCAATCAAGCCAACTATTGGGGTCACAATGCTATTATTCGTGTTGAAGCCTTTATTAACTGCTGCGGGCTGCCTGTACTTGAAGGTAAAGCCCCTTTTGGTGGTGAGATCCTAAGCCATGACTTTGTTGAAGCCGCTCTTTTAAACCGCTCTGGCTGGGATGTTATTTTATTAAGTGATGTTCAAGGCAGCTACGAAGAAGTCCCCAGTAATATTTTAGATTACGCAATACGCGACAGACGTTGGGTGCAAGGTAATATCCAACATTTAGGTTTATTACCTTCATCAGGTATAAAACTAATGAACAAGTTGCACTTCTTATTAGGTGCGACCGCGTATATTTCTTCGCTAATTTGGTTATCTATGTTGGTGTTAAGTACGGTTGATGCAGTAACGCGTGCTATGAATAGTAACGTTTATTTCAATCAACCTTACCAATTATTCCCAACTTGGCAGATAGCGAAAACAGAGCTTATTGATTCGTTGCTGTTTATCACTATAGGATTACTATTACTGCCAAAACTAATGGGACTTATCGTTACGTTAATACACAGGAATAAACAATTTGGCGGTAGCCTGAAACTTATATTCGGATCATTAATAGAAACGGTCTTTGCCATAATTGTTGCACCATTAATGATGGTATTTCACAGCTACTTTGTGGTGTGTGTATTTTTAGGTAAAAAAGTATCGTGGGATGCACAACCACGTTCAGGTCGTATGGTGCCTTGGAAAGAGGCTATTGGCTATACGTTAATAGCGACTTTAGTGTCTATTGCATGGGGTGGCGTTGCTTATTACTATACACCGACTTTCTTTTGGTGGTTGTCACCAATATTAGTCGGCTTAATTTTAGCCGCACCAATTGTGCGCTATTCAAGCAGTATTGGCTTAGGCGTTAGGTTACGTAAAATGGGCATATTTATTTGCCCCAGTGAAATTGATAATGACGATACACTTGCCGCTTTGCGTGTCCATGAGCAAGAAATAGCATTACCAAGTGATGAGGTGGCTAATTTCACAATCCCAGCATTGCCTCAAGAACAACCAGCCGTAATGCCAATCCAAAGCTTTAAACGCCAGGGTTTAAGTAAACGAAAACTTGCCCGATCAGCAAAGCAACGTATTAAAGAAAAATTATTAGCTAAGCTTGATTATTAAACAAAGCTATAGCCATTAATCAGCGAAAAGCGCACTAGTAACAAATACTATTAGTGCGTTTTTTTATGCCTTTAAAAATATCTGTGTTGCTTTTCCTATATTTATATCTATTGTATAAAAACACCTTCACGGCTGTTGTCATATTGTACATATGATTTTATTTATGTAGTGCACTTAAAAACAGGCTTCCACGGTTTTAAGATAGGATATGTTAACATCGGGTTGTTTGAGCGTTATTTATAAATATGAGTAAGGTGGCTAATTTTTTAAAGGTATTCTGGTCGATTAAATATTTCATTATTTAGTCGGATTGACCAACCACTCTCAGTATTAGTTTCAGAGCAATAAGGGGCTATTATTATGATTGTTATCCACCACAACCCAGCGTGCGGCACTTCACGCAATGTACTCAATATAATCATCGATGCTGGATATCAACCTATTATTATTGATTATCAACAACAAGGTTGGACTAAAGCACAACTATTAGCACTGTTTGCAGCAGCAAACTTAACCCCAAAAACAGCATTAAGAGTGAGTAAATCACCAGCAAAGCAGCTAGGATTACTAGCAGAGGATGTCAGTGATGAAACCATTTTAGAAGCTATGTTAGCGTACCCAATTTTAGTCAATAGACCCATTGTTTGTAGCAGTAAAGGTGTTAAGTTATGCCGTCCGAGCGAAATCGTACTAAGCTTACTCAATAATTGGCCTCCAGGACCATACTACAAAGAAGATGGTCAACCTATACTTGATCATAACGGTAAACTTATCAGTAGTTAACAAAGGAAACGTAATGAAATTACTCGTATTTTTAGGTACAGTGAGAGACAGCACTCCCCCTTCACCCGCCCGTTTAGGCGAACGTGTAGCCCGCGCTTGTGTAAAACACCTCGAAACACAATTGGCCAATGTATCAGTTGAGTTAATTGATCCGCTGGACTATCAGCTAGGTGTCGTGTTTAAACCTCATTTTGCTTATCATGAAAATAAAGTCCCCACACAACTTGACACCCTAGCCCGGAAAATTGCTGACGCCGATGGCTATGTAATGGTCAGTCCTGAATATAACCATTCGATGAGCCCTGCACTGGCAAACTTGCTTAATCACTTTGGCGCATCGTTATTTTCATATAAACCCAGTGCAATTGTTACTTATTCTGCCGGGCAATGGGGTGGCGCACGTGCGGCGGTTAACATGCGAACCTTTTTGGCCGAATTAGGCTGCTTGCCTGTCTCTGCTATGATCCATATCCCCAAAGCACAAACGGTGTTTGAAGCTAATGGCGACTTTGCTGCAATAATACAAGACACCTCACACTGGCAGGGTTATCTTGACCGCACTCTTAAACAACTATGGTGGTGGGCTGAAGCAACTAAACAACAGCGTGCAGTTATTGATCCCCATCGATTAGTGACTGATCTTAAGCGAGACCCTTCACAACGCAATGCTCCTTGTTAATATTAAGCATAAAAAAACCGCTCATTGAGCGGTTTTTCTTTCTAGAGAAAGTTACTTTTAAAGTAAACCCAACTTTTTCAACTCAATGGCTGCAAGTTTCGCTGAAAGTGGCACATAGCCATCTTTCTCTACAATTTTTTGGCCATCTAGCGATAACACCATTTTTAAGAACTCAGCTTCAATTGGTGCAAGCGGCTTATTAGGGTGCTTATTCACATACACATATAAAAAGCGCGACAGTGGGTACTTACCAGTTGCTACATTCTCAAGTGTTGCATCAACAAAGTTATCGCCTTTTTTCGCCAGTGGTACTGTACGCACACCTGATGTTTTATAACCAATGCCTGAGTAACCAATTGCATTCACTGATGATGAAATTGATTGTACAACAGAAGCTGAACCAGGCTGCTCATTTACGTTATTACGGAAGTCACCTTTACACAGTGCTTTGCTTTTAAAGTAACCATAAGTGCCCGATACAGAGTTACGTCCGTAAAGCTGAACATCTTTAGCAGCCCAATCACCTGTTAAACCTACGTCACTCCAGCGCGTTACATCTGCTGTTGCGCCACATTTACGTGTTGAAGAGAAAATCGCATCGATTTGATCAATACGCAGGCCTTCAATTGGGTTATCTTTATGTACAAACACAGCAAGGGCATCGATAGCAACGCGCACTTCTGTTGGCTTATAACCGTAACGCTTTTCAAACGCTTCGATTTCTTTTGATTTCATTCTTCGGCTCATAGGGCCGAAATTAGATGTACCTTCAGTTAATGCTGGCGGCGCAGTTGATGAACCAGCCGCTTGAATTTGAATATTTACATTTGGATAGATGCGCTTATATTCTTCTGCCCAAAAGGTCATCATGTTGGCTAATGTATCAGAGCCCACTGATGAAAAATTACCTGAAATACCACTGGTTTTCTGATACTCAGGAATGTCTGCATCGACAGCCATAGCTTGTGCAGATACAAATGTTGTTACTGCCACACCCATTGCGGCTACGAGGTTTTTAAATTTCATGGGGTTACTCCGATTTGGTTCGTCCATTTCTTAACTGCCGTCTACTCTAAAGAGAACAGATGACAGTTAGATTACTCTTAAGTGACAGTTTTATGACTTTGAGTGTTTTCAGCTAAATTGTTTAGTAGCACCGTTTTATCACCATTAAAGGCAAACGAAAACGTGGAACCTTGCCCTAATTTACTACTGATATTTAACTTACTATCATGGCGGGTTAACACATGCTTGGTAATTGCTAAGCCAAGCCCTGAACCACCTGTGGTACGACTACGCGCCTTATCCACCCGATAAAACCGCTCCGTTAAACGATTAATATGCTCAGCAGCAATACCATCGCCATTATCAACTACCGCAAAATACGCTTGCTTATCTTTTAGCTGCCAGCTTACGGTAATTTTACCGCCAGCCTTAGTGTAATGAATGGCATTGAAGACTAAGTTAGAAAACGCGCTACGTAGCTCTTCCTCTGAACCTTTAATATCAAGCCCTGTATCAATATCAAATATTAACTCATGGCCTTTATCTTGGTTCAAAGACTGTGCTTCGGTTTTTATATAGCTAAGTAATTGTGGGACGTTGACCGCTTTGTCGTTATCTTGACGTCGAGCGCCTTCGATACGTGATAATGACAATAACTGATTAACTAGGCTGTCCATGCGTTTACATTGCTCAAGCATAGTACCTTGGGCTTTATTCCACATCGCTGGCGGTGGCATCATATCGCCATCAAACATTTCTAAATAACCTGTAACAACCGTCAGTGGCGTGCGCAGTTCATGAGAAACATTGGCAACAAAGTCTTTGCGCATTTGCTCTAGTTGCTTCAAGCGCGTCACATCCCTGACGACCACCATTAATTGTGAACTGGCGTAAGGCATTACCCGAAACTCTAAAACTTGCTCAACACTGTGACCACTTTCAAGTTCTAATGCTTCATCAAACATTTCCATTTGCATATACTTGGCAAACTTAGGATCGCGCACTAGATTATCAAGACGCTGACCATGATCGGTTGGCCACTGTAAGCCCAGTACTTTTAACGCGAGTTGATTACACCAAACAATACTTAAATCTCGCTGTAATACCACCACAGCATCGGGTACCGCTTCAGCACCATCACGAAAACGACGGATCAGATCCGCTAATTCATTGCGTTTTTTACGATTGCGGTGTTGTAAGTGATAGATCCCTTCAAACACTTGCTCCCATGCGCCCTCACCTTCAGGTGGATTAAAACTGCGCTGATTCAATAACCAATCACTGAGCCGGTATAATTGATGGTAATGCCAAACAAGTAGTGAAAAAGAGCCTAAAAACAAAAGCAGAAATGGCGCACCAATTAGCACACCAACTAATAATAAAGGCAGGAAATAGATAAGCAGACGCTTTGCTAACGCCTGCTTATTGACAACTCGATACATACACTCACTTTACCTTAGAGTAAGACCGACCTTGGTCAGAATGTTTTATAGTTTACTTGAAAAGCGATAACCTGCGCCACGTACAGTTTGTACTAAGCGATCATGACCAAGTGGTGCAATCGCTTTGCGTAAGCGACGAATATGCACGTCTACCGTTCTATCTTCAACATAGACATTAGTCCCCCACACGTTATCTAGTAGTTGTTCACGGCTGTAAACACGTTCGGGATGAGTCATAAAGAAATGCAGTAAACGAAACTCAGTTGGCCCCATATCCAGCTCGCTACCTTGTGAGGTGACACGATGTGAAATAGGGTCTAGGCGTAAGCCATGAACATCAATCGCTTCTTCTAGTGACGTTGGTGAAACGCGACGAATAACCGCTTTAATACGCGCCATCAACTCTTTTGGTGAAAATGGCTTAGTAACATAATCATCAGCACCGACTTCAAGGCCACGAACTTTATCTTCTTCTTCTCCGCGGGCCGTCAGCATGATAATCGGAATTTGCCGAGTGTATTCACTTTGTTTAAATTTTTTGGCGATTTGAATTCCACTACCTCCAGGCAGCATCCAATCCAGTAGCACCATATCAGGGTAAGGCTCTACCATAGCTGCAATGGCAGAATCATAATCTTCTGCTTCAATTGCTTGAAAACCGTTTTGCTCTAATACAAAAACCAGCATCTCTCTGATCGGTGCTTCGTCATCGACGACAAGTACTTTACGTGACATTCCAATTTATCTCTTTCGTTATCGAACTAGTTTTCATTATTATGACTAAGTATGACATTTTTATGAAAGTGTAACGTGTAAATCAAAATGCAGGAAAAAAAACACTAATTAACCCTTATTAGGGACAAAATAACGGTAAATAAAGTTTTCCAAATTGATTTAATTAATACCTTTTCATTAGTTTAAATATTTTAGCTAGTACCAACTTTGAGCAACACTGCCCGTATACTATTTATAAATGGCAGTACTTATTAGCTATTTTTTACGCTTCAATACGCTTTAATCACTACAATTACCGTAGCGATTTTTAATTAATTGTGGCAATAACAAAGCTGTTCTGATCATTTTTAGAGATCAAAATTCTACCAAGTACTGAGTCAGGGATCATGCTTTTACTAAGAGCGTTAGATCTGGGATCAGTGTTTTACCTAGCAAAATATATAAGTTGTTGATCATTTGTACAAGCTCGCTGTGAAGTGGTTATTTATCCAACAAAAACACGCGCAGTTGCGTCGTTCCTTAGTAAAAATTTGATCCCAGAGTCACATAGTTAGTAAATCAGTGATCCCAAATTTAGCGCTTGGTAAAATAATGATCCCTATTGATCAAATATAAAAAAAGCCAGTAGCATGACACTACTGGCTGTTTATTCATTAAATAACTTAATGAATTTATTTATTTAATTTTTGGATCTAATTCACCGGTTAAATATTTAAGGTGCATATCATCCAGTGAAATTGGTTTGATCTTACTAGCTTGACCCGCAGTACCAAATGACTCATAACGCGCAACACAGATCTCAGTCATCGCTTTTGTTGCTTCGGCTAAGTATTTACGTGGATCAAAGTTCGCAGGGTTAAGTGCTAAATGACGGCGAATGGCACCCGTTGATGCTAAACGTAAGTCAGTATCGATATTAACTTTACGTACACCAAACTTAATACCTTCGATGATCTGCTCAACTGGCACACCGTAAGTTTGTGGGATCTCACCACCATATTGGTTGATGATCTCAAGCCACTCTTGCGGTACTGATGACGAGCCATGCATTACTAAGTGAGTGTTAGGGATACGTGCGTGGATAGCTTTAATACGATCGATTGCTAAAATATCATCCGTAGGTGGGCGAGTAAATTTATACGCGCCGTGTGATGTACCGCACGCAATTGCCAGTGCATCAACGTGGGTTTTACTTACAAAATCAGCCGCTTCTTCAGGATCAGTAAGCATTTGATCTGTCGTTAACTTACCTTCAGCGCCAACACCATCTTCTTCGCCAGCTTCACCAGTTTCAAGTGAACCAAGCACACCTAGCTCGCCTTCAACAGACACACCACAAGAGTGTGCAAGCTCAACCGTTTTACGCGTTACATCAACGTTATAATCATATGATGACGGTGTTTTACCGTCTGTCATTAATGAGCCATCCATCATCACTGATGAAAAACCTAATTGAATTGAACGTTGGCATACGCCAGGTGAGGTACCGTGATCTTGATGCATTACCACAGGGATATGTGGCCACTCTTCAACAGCAGCTAAAATCATGTGACGAATAAATGGGGCGCCAGCATAGGCACGAGCGCCAGCTGAACCTTGTACAATTACTGGGCTGTTAGTTTTGTCTGCCGCCATCATAATAGCGCGGATCTGCTCTTGGTTATTAACGTTAAATGCTGGTACGCCATAACCATGTTCAGCTGCATGGTCAAGAAGTTGTCGCATACTGATTAAAGCCATTTGGTATTCTCCAAATTGTCGATAGCTGCGCACGCGCAAAGCTACCTAGTTCGAACGGAATAGTTGAGTTTGGTGCAATCACTGCACCTCGATAGCCTTGGCTTTCGCCAAATTTACCGTTATACAAAACCAGTATTAAATAAGGGTGAGAGGTATTTAATAACTGATCGTACTCAGCGTACTTACTTAAAGTAAGTACACTGAGCTAACGCTAATTACTTAGCGCGTTGTTCAAGCATAGCAACTGCAGGTAGTTTTTTCCCTTCTAAAAACTCAAGGAAAGCCCCACCACCAGTTGAAATATACGAGATTTTGTCGGCAATGCCGTATTTATCAATAGCTGCTAACGTATCACCGCCACCAGCAATTGAAAATGCATTTGAATTAGCAATCGCTTGTGCAATCGCACGGGTGCCATTACCAAACTGATCAAATTCAAATACGCCAACCGGGCCATTCCACACAACAGTACCTGCGTTTGCAATAATTTTTGCAAGTTTGCTTGCTGTATCTGGGCCAATATCAAAAATCATGTCGGTGTCTGTTACTTCGCTAACATCTTTTAATGTTGCCACAGCAGATTCTGAGAACTCATTAGCAACAACAACATCTGTTGGTACTGGAATTTCGCCATTATTACTTTTCGCCGCTGCACTTAACTTATTCGCTTCGTCAATTAAGTCTGCTTCGTAGAGTGATTTGCCAACAGGGTAACCCGCTGCTGCAATAAAGGTATTAGCAATACCGCCACCGGTGACTAGCTGATCAACAATCGTTGATAGTGAATCAAGTACGGTTAGTTTAGTTGATACCTTAGAACCACCAACAATCGCTACAAGCGGACGAGCTGGGTTATCAAGAGCTTTACCTAATGCCTCTAATTCAGCCGCTAAAAGCGGGCCTGCACAAGCCACATCTGCAAATAAGCCAACACCATGGGTAGACGCTTGAGCACGGTGAGCGGTACCAAATGCATCCATTACGTATACATCACATAATGCAGCGAGTTTTTTAGATAGCACTTCGTCGTCTTTGCTTTCGCCAACATTAAAGCGTACGTTTTCAAAAACCACCACTTCATTATCGGCAATTTCAACGCCATCTAAGTAATCTTTTTCAAGACGTACATTTTGCTCAAGTGCTTCATTTAAGTAATCAACAACAGGCGCTAATGAAAACTCTTCGTTGTATTCCCCTTCCGTAGGACGGCCTAGGTGTGACATCACCATTACTTTAGCGCCTTTTTCAAGAGCAAGTTTAATACTTGGTAATGCAGCACGAATACGTGCGTCTGAGGTCACTTTACCTGCTTTTACTGGTACATTTAAATCTTCACGAATTAACACGCGTTTGCCGTTTAAATCTAAATCTGCCATATTTATGACCGACATGGACTTCTCCTTAGTTAACGATACTGACTTGAAATATATAGGTTTTATTTTAGGTTCTAAATTTTATTTGCTGCCATCATTACTCGTGCTGTATCGAGCATACGATTAGCGAAACCCCATTCATTATCACACCACACTAACAACTTTATCAGCCGTTTATGACTGACTCGTGTCTGCGTGCCATCTATGATACAAGAATGTGGGTCATGATTAAAATCAACCGAGACCAATGGCTCTTCGGTATAACTTAAAATACCTTCTAAACGGTCTCTCGCTGCTGCTTTTAATACTTTATTCACCGCGTTTAAATCAACATCGGCGTTAACCGTCACACTCAAATCCATCGCAGTCACATTGATAGTAGGTACGCGTACTGCAATGGCTTCAAAGCGGCCATGAAACTTAGGTAAAATACGTTCAATACCACGGGCTAGTTTAGTATCTACAGGAATAATAGACTGACTTGCAGCGCGGGTACGGCGTAAATCATGATGATAGGCATCAATCACTTGCTGATCGTTCATCGACGCATGAATAGTCGTAATCGCCCCTGATTCAATACCAAACGCATCATCAAGCACTTTGATCACCGGCACGATACAGTTGGTCGTACATGAACCATTAGAAACAATTGTATGCTCAGCAAGCAGTTCATCATCATTAATACCATACACGATCGTGGCATCAACATCTGCATCAGCGGGCTGAGAAAATAAAACTTTTTTAGCACCCGCATCCAGATGCAATTGCGCGTGTTCACGGGAATGATAAACCCCTGTACACTCTAAAACCACATCAACATCAAGTAACTGCCATGGCAGTTCAATCGGATTTTGCTCAGAAAATAATGCTATCGTATCGCCTGCGACACTCAGTGAATCTTCACCTAAGGTCACCGGATATTTAAAACGACCATGGGAGGTGTCATATTTTAGTAAGTGAGCAATCCCTTCGGGATCCGCTAATTCATTAATCGCAACGATTTTAATATGATCGCTAAGTCCCGATTCATATAACGCGCGGACAATATTTCGACCAATTCGACCAAAACCATTAATTGCAAGTTTGATTGCCATTCGAAAGAAAATCCACTCTAGTTGCTTGCAGATAAAGGCAACCTGCCTTTGAGATGGCGGTATTGTAATCGACCTTGGGATTGAATATAAGAGGTTAACAGCAGAAACTTAAAATTAACCCTTTTAGATGGCCCAGTTTTGGTAATCGACCTTGAGATTGAATATAAGAGGCAAGGTTAAATAAATGTTTGCATACCCACCTAAGATGGCCCGATTTTGGTAATCGACCTTGGGATTGAATATAAGAGGTTAACAGCAGAAACTTAAAATTAACCCTTTTAGATGGCCCAGTTTTAGTAATCGACCTTGCCCTAGATATAGGTCTTAGCCTCTAGGATCTGGGGGATCTATATCGCTAACGTTTAAATAGCTTACTTATTAACCTGCTGACTAATAACGACAACGTCATAATCACCACACAATATATAACTAACATAGCTGACGATGTCGCAAGTTCGATGACATGCTCACTTTTGCTCATACACAGGTTTGTTTCAAAATTAATTGCGCCACCGGCATCTAAACACCGATCAGCCAGTAAAAAACCGTGTAGCCACCATACAACAAACAAGCTTACTAAAACACCCGCTAAAGATGGCAGTAAATTATTTTTCATAGATAAAAAACCAAAAGAGAAAGTAACAGCAGCCTATAATAGCAAGCAACGTACCGAATAACCGCACTATAAAAGCCTGTTGTTGAAAATAAAAATTAATACTTATGACTTGATTTAGATGCTAATTATAGCAGCCATTCAGCTATGATAAATTGCGACAATACTCAAACCCGCATCACTTTAAACCAGCGCAGCCAATTTTAATTCCTTACCACGGCTTATTTGGTGACATTGTGCCAGCAACAATTCTGCGGTCGCCATGGCATCGGTAAGTGCATGGTGAGTGCTGTAATAAGGTAACTCATAACGCGCCCTGCAGGCACTGAGAGTTAAATCGTCTAAGCCTATTTCATAACCTTGTTGGTGCAGGCGTTTTTTTTCAATATGAAAGGTGTCGAGTATTAATTTTGGTTGTATCGTTATTTTGTGTGTTTGAAATGCTTGCTTTAAAAATCCCCAGTCTAAGGTGGCATTATGAAACACTAAGATAGCATCTGAAAAATGTGCGCTAAGGGCCGCTAAAATAGCCACTAAGTTTTGCCCTGTTGCGACATCGTGCTGGGCAATACCGTGATATACCGGGCTTTGCTCAAGGCGCTGTACATCTTTATTAATCGCATGTTGCGCCTGACTTAATTTAATGCATTGATTGTCTACCAGCACCCAAGCTATTGAGACAATTTCGTGCTGTTTAGGGTCAAGCCCTGTCAACTCTAAATCAATCACAATATAGCGCTGTGTTAATGCATTTTCAGCAAGTAATTGTTTACGCGCTAAATAGCGACTCAACCAACGTTTAACCACTTAGCTTGTCACCTTATTCATAGTAAAACACATAGTTATAAACTCCCACGAGCAAACTTAAATGCTGCAGCCTGCTGTGCCAGTTTTAGTAAATAAAAGGCTTCTTTTAATTGATGACGCTCAAGAGAATTTAATTTATCTGGGTTAATGCAGTTGCTGGGTAACCCTTCTTCGTTTATTTGTGTGCGCAAACGTAACTGAGTTAAAAATCGCCAACAGTCTTTTAAGTTATATATATCGTGATTACTTAATAATGAATGTTTCAACAATGCATCTAAACGCTCTTGGGTGTTCGCTCGGCGTATGCCTGCTTTTAACGCATATAGACGCACAATGTCATTAATGATCACTACACCGCGCTTTTTCAAATCGATGTATTTATGCTGTTTCGCATCTTTTTCAAGTTTAAACTGATTAAATAAACCAATTGGCACTGAGTTAGATTTAATATCGGTTGCCATAGCCGCGTAAAATAATTCGTTGCGAGAAATACTGGTTAGCTTCTCACAAAATGCGGTGTAAAGCGCTGTTGAGCCTTCAATAAAACGTAAATCAAAAAATATTTTACAATTAAGCATAGCCTGCGGCGTTGGACTTTTTATCCAAGCAAAAAACTTTTCACACCAATCAGATAGACTCATTCGGCACAATTCACTGCTGGCCATAATGTTACCTGGGCAGCGCCTAATTCCGCACTCGACTAACTGCTCACAAACAAACTCCCCCATGCGACGGAAATAATCTTGATGCTGCTCAGGTAAATCATCAGGCAGTAATAAGCCATTATCCTGATCTGAATGTAAGGTTTGCTCTTCACGGGCTTGCGAGCCAAAACAAATAAAGCTAAAACTGGTCGGCGCCGCTCCACACTCTTCTTGAAATAAATAAATTAGTCGTGAGGTTAATGCATCGGTCAAGCCACTGAGTAGTTTACCGATCAAGGATATATCATCAATATTGTGCGAAAAACTGCGCAGTAATTCAGGGATCTCAGCCGCATAGCGTTTTAAATCAGTCACACTATGGGCTTTATAAATACGGCCAATCAGTTGTACGGGGTCGCTCTTTTGTTGGCGTAATAAATCAGTGCTGGTGATCATCCCTAATGCTTTATGGTGTTCATCTAATACCGGTAGATGGTGAATATTATGTTTAAGCATTAAATGCAGCGCCGAAAACACCCGGTTATTTTCAAAAATAAACTTCGGTTTTGCACTCATAATCGAACGTACAGCTTGCTGCGGGTCGACCTCATCAGCTAATACGCGATTTCGTAAATCGCGGTCTGTCACCACCCCTATCAAGCGTTCATACTCGGTAACCATAATCGACGATACACCGTGTTCTTTCATTTTTTTAGCTGCTTGGCGAATGCTCGCATCCGGTGACAAGGTCACTGCCTTGCGGGACATCAATTCTGCTATTTTGCGCTCCGACCAACTGTCATTTTGGCTTTTGTAATGCGATGACAACAACCGATTAGCATGGGCACGCACAAAGTATTGTTCAAACGATTTATATTCACGACGCAGATAGTCAAACGCGTCTTGGTTGAGCATATAAACAATGCCCTCATTTTGTACTTCTAAACGGTTTTGAATTGCTTCGCCAGTCAGTAGTGAAGGAAAGCCAAAATAATCACCTTGTGCTAAACGAGTGATCACATCGCCCTTTGCATCCACTAAGTCATACAAGCCAGAGCGAATTAAAAACAGTTTAGGTGATTCTGATTGCAGCCATTGTGTTTGGTTTTCACGGGTAAGATAAATAACATCGAGGTGTTTAACAAAGTAATCTATTGCACTGCTATCAAGGTCGCTAAATGGCATTTGTGCTAGCACAAACTGGGCGACTTCCTGTTGCTCATTATTCATTTGTCTACTCGCAAAAAAACAATCGTACAGTCACTGTACTGCTATCCGCAGCAAATAAAAAGCCCGACTTAAGTCGGGCTTTTGAATCTATTAATATTAATTAATAGAGTATCAGCGTTGTTAGTGAGCGTGAGCTTCACTAGAACCTTTAGGATTACGAATACCTTCAACCATTTCTTGAATTTCAAGCGGTGTCTCAGCGGTAAACTTAACTACAATTGCAGCAACGGCAAAGTTAATAAGCATACCCACTAAACCAATACCTTCAGGCGAAATACCTAACAACCAATGCTCAGGATTATTTAGCTCTGGGCTGACAAACTTGAAGAAAATGATGTAAGCCGCAGTAAAGGTGATACCGGTTACCATGCCTAGAACTGCACCTTCTTTATTCATTTTCTTAGAGAAGATACCCATAATGATCGCCGGGAAGAAACTTGCAGCAGCTAAGCCGAATGCAAATGCCACCACCGACGCCACAAATCCAGGCGGGTTAATACCAAAGTAAGCGGAGATAACAATCGCAACCATGGCCGCCAACCTCGCTGCGAGTAACTCTTGCTTATCGCTAATGTCGGGTTTGAGGGTTCGCTTGAGTAAATCGTGCGATACGGATGTCGAAATAACTAATAATAAGCCTGCTGTTGTTGATAGTGCCGCAGCAATACCACCGGCTGCCACTAGCGCCACAACCCATGCTGGTAAGTTAGCAATTTCTGGGTTCGCAAGTACCATGATGTCGCGGTCCACGTTAACTTCATTAGCGCTGTTTGGATCATCAATTTTGCCTGCTGTATAAAACATTTTGCCATCACCATTTTTATCATTAAAGGTAATTAAGCCTGTTCTTTCCCAGTTTTTGATCCATGCTGGTGCTTCTGCGTATTCAGTTCCGCTTCCATCTTTACCGTTAATGGTATCAATCATGTTAACACGGGCAAATGCTGCAACCGCTGGCGCTGTTGTGTAAACAATCGCGATGAACACTAACGTCCATGCCGCTGAGATACGCGTATCTTTAACACGTGGAACAGTGAAGAAGCGTACGATTACATGCGGAAGACCCGCAGTACCCACCATTAAGGCACCAGTAATGGCAAACACATCAATCATGCTCTTAGAGCCTTCAGTATATTGCGCAAAACCCAGTTCGGCGCTTAAGCCATCAAGTTTATCAAGAACATAAGTGCCTTCGCCGCCAATTAATGTCGCGCCGAAGCCTGTTTGTGGGAAGAAGTGACCTGTCATCATCATAGAGATAAAGATTGCAGGAACAAGGTAAGCAAATACCAGTACACAATACTGTGCTACTTGCGTATAGGTAATACCTTTCATGCCGCCTAATACTGCATAAAAGAATACGATAACCATACCAATATAAACGCCCGTTTCAATTTCAACTTCTAAGAAGCGAGAAAATACCACGCCTACACCGCGCATTTGGCCTGCTATATAAGTAAAGCAGATGAAGATAGCACACAAAATTGCTACTAAACGAGCTGTACGTGAATAGTAACGATCGCCGATAAAATCAGGCACAGTAAACTTGCCGAACTTACGTAAATAAGGTGCTAAACACATGGCCAGTAGTACATAACCACCCGTCCAGCCCATTAAGTAAACGCCGCCATCGTAACCGGCGAAAGAGATAATACCTGCCATAGAGATAAATGACGCAGCACTCATCCAATCCGCAGCAGTTGCCATACCATTAGCAAGTGGTGGCACACCGCCGCCTGCTACATAAAATTCATTTGTTGAGCCCGCTCGAGCCCAAATTGCAATGCCGATATAAAGCGCGAAGCTTAACCCGACAATTATAAACGTGAGTGTTTGAACATCCATTGCTTAGCTCCTATTCGTCTACGCCGTATTTTTTATCTAACGTATTCATTTTGAAAACGTACACAAAAATCAAAGCAATAAAGGTGTAAATCGCGCCTTGCTGGGAGAACCAGAAGCCAAGTTTAAACCCAAAGAAACGCACTTCATTAAGTACATCAACTAGTAATATGCCAAAGCCAAATGACACGACAAACCAAACTGCTAATAATTTAAACAGCAGTGAAATGTTTTCCGCCCAATAAGCTTTTGCTTGTTCTTCATCTTTAAAAGCCATTTTTTATTTCCTCTTTAACATCTGTAAAAAGTGATGTGGTTTTTATTATCTGCACTAATCAATTTAGCAACGCTGCCTTAATATTGAATTGAGACCATAGTCGTAACAACAGGTTAACGTTTACGTAAACTGCAAAGCTCACATTGTTAAATATAAGTAAAAAACATTAATTATCATCATGTTAACTATTTTCGCTGGGTGATAATAACTATTCATCTAGGCTATGTTGCAGATCTGCGACATTAGTCTAATAGATCTTAAAAACTCATAATTAACGCTATATATCAAATAGATAAAACCAACCTTGCGTTCTAGCCTAAAATTGACAGCTCAAAATCAGGAAAACTTCTGGTATGGTGTGCAATAACAAAATAAAAATTGACTATATACATGACTGCTGCACTGATTTTTGTCGCTTTAGCGTACATTGGCATCTTGTTTTGGCTAGCAAACTGGGGGGATAAAACCACTCCACTGGCCAAACGAATTAGCCACCACCCTTTTGTTTACTCTTTCTCGTTGGGTATTTATTGCACCTCGTGGACTTACTACGGCTCAGTGGGCACAGCAGCCACCAGCAGTTGGAGCTATTTACCGATTTTACTGGGCCCTGCATTATTGTTTTTTTTCGGACAAGGTTTTTTACGCAAACTAGTACTGGTCAGCAAAAAGCAAAATATTACCACCATCGCCGACTTTATTTCCGCCCGCTACGGCAAGCGCCAAACCACAGCAATAATGGTGACTGTGATTGCACTATTAGCGACAATTCCCTACATTGCCTTACAACTTAAAGCCCTGAGTAACAGCTTTTTACTGCTGCAAAGCGACAACAAAATTTCCGGTTCAATGGTGGCGTTATCTGCCACTTTGATCATGGCGATGTTCGCGATTTTTTTTGGTACTCGTAAAGTTGATGTAACAGAATACCGCTCGGGATTAATGCTTGCGGTAGCGTTTGAATCGATGATCAAACTGCTCGCCTTAGTGGCAGTCGCTGGTTTAGCTCTGCTCACCTTGTATAACTTACCCAGTACTAGTGAATTACAAATTAAAGAGTCATTATGGCAACACTGGAACAATTTTAACTTTTTAAGCTTTAACTTTATTGGTCAATCACTGATGGCCGCAGCTGCCATCATCTGCTTACCACGACAGTTTCACGTTACTGTGGTTGACAACCAAGACAAACGCCACTTATTCACCGCTCGCTGGGCTTTCCCACTGTATTTATTACTAACAGCAGCAATGATTTTACCGATTGCTACCGCGGCGATTCACCCAGAAATTGGCAATGGCTTCTCACCAGATAGCTTTGTACTGGCACTGCCATTAATGAATGACAATGTATTGCTCACCACCTTTGTGTTTATTGGCGGGATCTCTGCGGCGACTGCGATGATTGTAGTTGCCACTTTGACACTCAGTACCATGATCTCAAATGATGTGGTATTACCGTTAATGCTACGTCGTAAATTCAAACGTAATCTCATTACTAGCAGCTACAAATCGCAAATATTACTGGTGAGACGCTTTACTATCGCTGGTATTTTGATCTTGTCTTACTTCTACCAGCAATGGTTTGGTCACGGCAAAGCGCTTGCGAGTATGGGCTTAGTTGCATTTTCATTAGTGACGCAATTATTACCTGCAATTGTCGGTGGCTTGTACTGGCGTAAAGGTCATGCTTACGGTGTTTATGCCGGGTTATTAGCCGGTTTGATCTGCTGGATACTGTTTTTAATGCTGCCGATACTCGATGCTGGCAATACCCTTGATGTCCAGCTACAGCAAACGCTGATCACCCGCGGTACCTTGATTGCGTTATTTGCCAATATAGGCTGTTACATCAGCTTTTCATTAGGTGCGGATGAGCGCTTAATAGATAAAATTCAAGCCGCCGCCTTTGTTAACCCTAAAGAACAAGCAGTATTGGCAAGACGGTTAAATAAAAATGTCAAAGCCACTGTGTACGATTTTAAGATACTGCTGCAAACCTTTTTGGGAGTTCAACGTAGCCAACAAGTCCTCGCGCATTTTTCCCTAACGCATCAACTTGATGACAATAATTCACACCCAGATCCTGAGTTTATAGCTTATTGCGAGCGGGCGTTAACTGGCGTCTTAGGGGCATCGTCTGCTCAGGCACTTATCCATACCGTAGCATCAGGTAAACGCATGGCATTTGAAGAAGTGGTTAACTTTTTTGATGAAACCACTCAAGCCCTGCAATTTAACCAAAATTTACTCTACACCTCGCTGGAAAACCTCAGTCATGGTATTTCAGTTGTTGATAAAGAACTTAACCTAGTGGCGTGGAATAAGCGCTACGCAGAAATGTTTAACTACCCAGCAGGTTTTTTAGAAGTAGGCCAACCGATTGAAGATATTATTCGTTATAACGCTGAGCGCGGCGAATGTGGCCCAGGCGAAATAGAACGCCAAGTAGAAAAACGTGTGCAGCATTTAAAAAACGGCAGTTCGCATCACTTTATTCGTCATCGTCGTAATGGCTTAGTGTACGAAATGATTGGTAATCCACTGCCCGATGGCGGTTTTGTAACCAGCTTTTCAGATATTACTACCCACATCGCTACACAAAATGCGCTTGAAGAAGTGAATATGGATCTGGAGAACCGCATTGAAGCCCGTACCCAAGAGATCCGTACTATCAATAAAGATCTCGAAGCACAAATAGAAAGTCGCGTACAAACCGAGCAAGCACTCACTTTAGCCAAACGTGAAGCAGAGCAAGCAAATGACAGTAAAACTCGCTTTTTAGCTTTAGCCAGTCACGATATTTTACAGCCTCTCAATGCCGCGCGTTTATACCTTGCCGCCATTGATGAAAAGTCCCTCGCTGATAACAATATCAACAACTTTGAAAAGCTCGGTGCGAGCCTCGATTCAACCGTGCATTTAATGTCAGCATTATTAGAAATTGCTAAATTAGAACAAGGTGCAATGACCCCCACTCCGCGCCACTTTAGTATTGACGATATTCTCGCGCCACTGAGAAACGAGTACGCCATTTTATCAAGCGAAAAAGGCCTCAAACTCACGGTACGCAGCGGGCAACATATTGTCCACAGTGATATCACCTATCTGCGACGAATTGTACAAAACTTAGTATCAAATGCGGTTAAATACACCAATTCTGGTAAAGTTTTAGTGGCTTGTCGCAAACGCAAGCATCACCTGCGCATTGAAGTATGGGACACAGGCCCTGGCATTAGCGAAGTAGAGCAAGCCAAAATATTCAACGATTTTTACCGCATAGAAGCGTCTGATAACAAAGGCGTTGGCCTTGGTTTAAGTGTAGTAAAGCGCATGGTTGATTTACTATCGATTCGCTTAGATGTGCGCTCAACGCCGCAAAAAGGCAGCTGTTTTAGTATCGAAATACCTTATGGTGACAGCCAGTTTGTACAACAAAAGCACGCGACTAATAGCTTGTTTGAAGAGCGCTCAGCGATGAATATTATCGCCGTTGACGACGACCCAGAAAACCTTAATGCCATGGCCAGTTTATTACAAAAGTGGCAAGCTAATTATCAGCTGTTTGATCAAGTTGAAAACGTGTTGGCATACGCACATGAACACAGCCCCCCGGATGTGATCTTAATGGACTATCAGCTAGGTCATGAACACGATGGCATCAGCTTAATTAAAGCCCTACGGGAGATTTGGCAAGCCAACGTGCCCGCTATTTTAATTACAGCAGTGCGCGACGTAGAACTAAAACAAGCCACCAAAGCTGAGGATATTCATTATTTATCCAAACCAATAAAACCAGGAAAATTAAAAGCACTGCTGAATCACAGTAGGTGAATGAAAATTTTCAAAGGGATATATACCCAAGCCACCTCAAGATGCGAGCGTCGTTGGAATTAAAAGCGGTTTAGGCAAGGCATTGATTGCAAAGAATGGTGATTCCCTTGTTAAAATCAATAACGCAGTATAAATCGCTTTTAAACCAACCCGTTGGGCGTTTCACAGGCACTTACTCTCATCGTTGTTCCTTCTTAAAAGGGACTGCCATTCTTGCAAAGTAACGCCTTGATATTAAGCACCTGTGAAACGCTGAATTCTGCATATTGAGGTGGTTTGGGTATAAACGCCTCTTAAGTATTTATAAATACTTAAGAGGAATAAGATCATCACTAATCGCATTATAAAAATCAGGCTTTATGGCGTTTAGATCTATCACATCAACTAGGTAGGGTAAGTTTGATTCACTAAAAGCATTTTTAAGTTTAAAAATAACGGTGTGTTCAATTACTTTGTTTTTAGCTTTTAAGGCCAAATCTAGATCAGAATAAGTTCTAGCAGTATTTTTAGCTCGAGAGCCAAATATATATACATCGATTCCTTTATCACTTAAATTTTGCTTTTGTAAACAATCTTCTATGATTTTTAAGTGTTGCTGTTCAATCTGCATTTCTACGCTCAAGCTCTGCTAACAGGTGACTGGCATCAATAAAAAAAGCTTTTGCAGCTTGATAGACCTTTTCAGCAACCGCTTCATCATAGGTATGGGAAGTTGTGTTTCGCGCAATATGATATTCAAACCAAGGAAGAGGGTCATTTATTAGTTGTTTATCCGCGGCTAACCTAAATAAATCTTTACGACTTAATGGCGCGAGTGTTTCAGCGCCCATGTCTTCAACTAAGTAACGGCGGAGCATCTTCCAAGCAAGCTCATAACTGTATTCAAAACGCTGAATAACACTATCTCGAATAAACTCATTTTTGGGTTGCTGCAACGCCAGTTCTAATGACGAAAGTGCTTTACCAAATGGTGTTAAAATTAACATATCAGTCTCGATTATTTTTTTACTAGTTTAATACAGCCTAGCAATTTACCCAAGCACATCTCTATGGTTAGCCTTACTCCTGAGCTTTTGGAACAACCAGCTCAAGCCAACCAGAGATAACCCTAAACCAATAAACGACACCGCTCTGAGTAAACCAGTTAGATTTGCCATATCGATTAAAAACACTTTCACTATCACTGCACCAAGAATGCCTAAACCGACTTTTTGTAGTAACAGCTGGTGTTTTAAATGCCCGCATATCACTACCAGTGCGCCGAGTAATAACCAAATGGTTGAATAGCTGTATAGTTCGCCGTCACTGGTCGCTTTATCAAGAAAAATGAGCCCACCTTGCCAATATTGACGGATCAATGTGGTGATAGCTAACGCCGCTAATAAGCCAGCGCCAGCCAGTATAATTTGACTTACTTTAGCATTTATCGGTTTAACTAATTTCGCTAACCACACAGCCAACAGACTTGGTACTAACCAAGTTAATAATAGCCAGTTAAATAATGGTGTTTCCCCTACATAAATAGGCATAAATAGTGGGTTATCGTCCAGTGTTGTTTTGCTTAACGATAAGCCAGCTAACGCAGATAAAATAAGGCCTGCAATGCGGTATAGCTTAGCTAATTGCCCCGCACTTTGCGCGCGGTATAAATACACACAGCCTAATGCTAACCAGTTACAACTGAGCAAAACTTGCTCATAAAAGCTTAGAGAAAAAAGCTGAGGATAATGCCCGACTAATTGGTAGCTGGTTTCGGTGGTAATAAATAATGCCAAACAATGCAGTGCAGCTCCTTCGAGCCAGATTTTCATATCTGTTTGTTGCCATTGCTTTGCAGCAGCCCAAAATAACCCAACCGCAATAGGGTAAACCACTATGCTCCAATGTAATGTTAAAAAGGTTAAATCAGTATCGTATAGCCACGGTGCAAAGGTTAATCGTGCAAGGACCGCCGCCACTAACGCTTTGATTGGCCAGTGTGGCATAGGCACCTTGTGGCGTTTAACGAGGAAACTAACCAGTAGCACTTGAGTAGCCAACGCAAGCGTTAAACCACTATCAGCAAGTAACATGGTTAAGCAAAGAGTGATATTTGCGTTAGCACCAAGCCAATAACTAAATTGCTGCCACTGCGTGTGAGCTGTTTGCGCACGTTTAATCAGCACACCACTGCTAAGCAGTAACAATACAGTCCATAATGGATACGCCACAGCTAAGTCTTGCTCTGAAGTTATAGTGTAAAGCGTAGCAATTAGGGTAAACACACTCAATGCCGCAATTAAATGAAAACTTAAACGTTTATAGTAACTGACACCAAAGTACAGCCCATAGCAGCAAAAACCAATCGCCAATAACAAACCAAAACCATACATATTTTTGAATACGAATAGATGGTCATTACTATCAATGTTATACGTTTGCTGACTAACAATCAGCAGCACAGCAATAAGCAATGCTAGGCCTTGCCAGAGATCCCAACGGCTATTTTGTAGCACCAAAAATAGTAGCATGACGATTAAGCACACCATCACAATTTGCCATTGCACACTCGTCATAGAAATTACTATCGCTACCAATAACGGCACCACAATCGCTAACAATAATGGATGATCCGGCTGTAACTTTAATAACCGCTGTAAACTATGTGGGCGATATTCCACTAATCGCAGGGTTACACCTAAGCGCATCATCGCAATTAAACCAATAATCGATAGCAGTGCAAAGCCACCGACTAACCAATATTGAGTTGGCTTAATCACACTCAGCGCCACCCAGTACCAGCCAATATGCCCTGTCCAAAGTAAATACCACAACCATGGTCGTTTTACCTTTTGTGCTACTAACACCGCAGACAAAGTAACAAAGCCAATGTACATCAATAAGGCCACTAAGTTACCGCTGCCAGTATTAACCCAAATTGGTACGCTGTACGCACCCACAATACCTAACACAGCGAGCAATGGCCCTAAGCGCAGTGCCATGGAGCTTGCCGCCAGTGCAATAACTGCCAGCATCACAAACGCCGTGGTTGCGCTTAACATGGCATAACTTGAGTAGGCAAGCAGCGTTAATGCAAAGCAGCTGATAAACCCGCCACCAGCCAGTGCTGCGGGCACATAGTTATTAAACCCTTCAAAAACAATGCCTTTTCGATGCAGATATTCAGCCCCTGCAATTAGTGCAATGCCAAATAAGCCACCAAAAGTGAGCCGTAAACTTGGCGATAATAAACCCGCATCTAAGCTATATTTTGCTAAAAATATACCACCAAAAGCCAGCGCAACGCCGCCAATCCAAGTCATCCAGTTTTGTTGGAACTGGGTTTTTAATTTACTAACAAAAACATCAATCGTGGAGGGCGAAGGTGATTTTTCACGGCTATTTGCTGTAGTAGGGGTTATTTGCTTTATTGCTGCATCTTGCTGCTCAGCAGTTTTCACATGCTGTGCTCGTATCGGCTCAATTGGACGTGCAACTTGCGACTGCATCGTTTGCGCTCTACTGTGATGCTGAGCTTGCTGCTGACTAGCATTATTCGCTATAACTGTGTGTAGTTGTTTTTTTAAGGCCGCAACATCTTGCTTTAATGCACTCACTTTAGTTAAAGCAACTAAACCAGCAATCGAGCCTGCGACTACAACTAACGATAAAATGACTATGAGGCCTATGACATCATCCATTTTTCAATCCTTGACTACTTTTAATACTTCCTTATAGCGTAAAGTGTATTGAAAATATACCCAAAAAATCTCAGCCTAGCATCGCTAAGGCTGAGATTAAAATCCAGATTATTCTACCGAGTCAGTAACGGTACGTTCTAGCGTCATTTTGTAACCCGTACTCGTTGTTTCATCATGTTCAAGAATTAAGATGTAGTTACCTTCTTGGCTAAAGTCCATATCACCTTGTTGCATAAGCACAATTTGCTGGCCGTTATCCTCATAAAGTACATACGTAGTATAAATTTCATTATCAACTACTTGGTCTTCTTGATCGTACTGATCAATGCCATCAATAATATTTTTAGCATCATCAACCGTTTCACCGTTAAGCGTAAACACCACATCAACGTCGCTAATATCTTGCCCGGCATAGCTATCAATTAAATTAACAACGGTCACTTTATGGCTATAGCTGCTTGGGGTTAAGGTCTCTTTTAACGTCATCATTCGTGGGCCGTAATCTTTGTCATTGTAGAAAACGCCAAGGTTACTTTGTTCACGCTCAAGGGTAAGTAAAAAGTTATCGACAATTTTGTTACCCGTCTCATCTAGCATTGCAATACTGTAGCTGTTTGGATCAAGCTCAAGGTAGTTAGAGTACATGTCATTAGTCGTTACATCTGTGGCACTCGTTTGCGAGCCACGCGTTGCACTAAAGCTGACTTGTGAATAATCATCAATGGTATTGATAAAGCGCAATTGCCCCTGTGCATTCTGATGCTTAAGCGCTGTAACGCTATTGCTTGATGTAACAACATCAAGGGTGATGCCGTTTTCTTCGGTGGCGTAACTTGGCCGGATCATCACCACATAACTCGCCTCGTCATTAAAATACACAGAGGCTGATGCAAATAACACATCTGTACTGCCACTTTGCGTTAAGTACAAGGTGTAATAGCCTTCATCAAAACTTTGTAGCGCCAACTCATTTAAATAAGTTGGTGAGGCAATCAGTTCTGCAGTATCAAACAAACCATCATCATTTGCTAAATACACATCAAAACTCAAGTTTTCGCCAACAATATTAAAAAAGCCTAAGTTAGCTGACCCCTCATCACCACCGGTAGGCACGCTGAGCTCGCTGAATGTCGGCTCTGTAAAATCACCATTCATCACCCATAATTGGGTCATATCATCTTTGACCGAAACCGTTTGTTCGCTAATGGTAATATAACTATCGTTTGCATCAAGGTACTTAAAGTTCACATCGTAGTCATTAGTACTGTAATTATGGCGAGTCGTTACATCACCAAAGTCAGCTCCGGAACGCTCAGCATCATCAATAAATAAACGCGTATATGGGCTATTGTAAGAGCCATTGTACAATTGAATGTAACCACTTTTGCTGGAGCTCGAATCATCACCCGAACACGCAGTAAGTGTTGCAAGTAAAGTGGTTGTTAGTGCAGTTTTAAATAAAGGGCTGTGCATGGAATCAACTCCTTATTGTTAATAGTTTGAGTATGATCATTAACAAAAGGAATAATTCCATGATTTACAAAGCATTACCTGCACTTACAGTTCTTTACGAATTCGTAAATAAGTGTATAAATGTGCAAATAAAACGCACATTTTTATACATTAAAATAACAAATCAGCGCGAAGCACTGTTTTTTTTGTGCACAATAGCGAGCTAGCGAGTACGTTTAGAAAAGCTAAAACGCCCTTCATCGATAACCTTGCCACTTAAATCTCGCGGTGTGGTATAAAAGCTCACATCCAGCTGATTAGTTTGGTTATCAAGACTGATATGACTAAACCCCCACACAAAGCTTTTTGACCAAAGCAACTCATACTCAGGGTATTGGCGCTGTTGAAACTGTGCAAACGGGGTGTGCTTACCACGCATTTTTGATGCAGCCCCTGAGATGATCAGCGGTAATTTACCAACGCTATTACCAGTATCAAATTTTGAGCAATCATCAGTTAGTAGCTCTAAGTCATGCTCGTGACCTGCAATATAACCATCAGCGTATTTACACAGCGTTGGCATTAGCAACCTGCGCAGTACATGCCCTTCGCTATATTTAGTGCCACCAATTGACCATAAAATATGATGGCCATAAACCAGTTTCCATTTCGCCGTTGAGTTTGCTATGCCTTGTTTAAGCCACGCAAGCTGGGCTAAGTCTTCACCATTTTGTGGCCCTTCATGGGGATCGTGTATTTCTAGTTCAGCACGGCCCTCTTTTATTGCTTGCTGCTCATCCATTTCACTGCCATCGGGGTTTAGCGGCAGATCATAAAAAGTTTGTCCCGCAAGTAGCATATTGGTATCAAGCACAAAAAATTCTACATCATTGCCCGGTTCACCCATTTTGTAACTGTAGTAGCCATTTTCGCCCATAAAAAAGTTCGCCTGCTGCGCCATCCACTGGGTTTGCAGTGCGACGCCTTTACGCGAGCTTTTCCAGTCGTGATTGCCTAACGCGGAATACACCACTAACTTCGGATCAACCTGAAATAATGGTTTAAGTGGCGCATAAACAAGATCATATAAGCGCTTTTGATCATCTTTCCCATCATCAGCATCGGCGCCATCAGGATAAACATTATCACCCAACTGAATAGCAAATTGGCACTGCTTGGTTTCACATAGCTTTGCCATTGCGATACCGACTGCCTGCGCACCACCTTGCTCGGTCGCAATATTGGTATCTGGGTAAACATATATTGGCGCATGATCAAATTCTGCACGAGGACGATAATCCTCTAACCAATCAGCAAGCTCTGCAGCAATAAATTGCTGTTTATTTTTAGGGTTGGTTATGTGTTTAGTTTTTGGATAATCAACGTGATAGCCGCCATCACCAAACGCTAAAAATTCAATATTACTCGTGGTAGTTGCTTGCGTTGTATCAGGTGTTTTAGAGGTACAGCCAATCGTGGTAAGGCAAGCACTAAGTGCAAGGTATAAAGTTGTTTTTTTAATCATAACATTCTCAATTATGAGCCTGCGTAAAGTGACAGGCTCATCGGCATCTTAAGGTGGTTTGGGTATATACCCAAACCACCTTAAGATGCAGAATTCAGCGTTTCACAGGGGCTTAATATCAAGGCGTTACTTTGCAAGAATGGCAATCCCTTTTAAGAAGTAACAACGATGAGAGTAAGTGCCTGTGAACCGCCCAACGGGTTGGTTTAAAAGCGATTTATACTGCGTTATTGATTTTAACAATAGAACCACTATTACTTGCAATCAATGCCTTGCCTAAATCGCTTTTAATTCCAACTGAAACTCGCATCTTGAGGTGGTTTGGGTATACTCTTTATAAAGAAGAGAACGTAAAGCCTAGTTCAAAGGTACGTCCGTAAGATTCATACTGATAGTTGTAAAGCTTATCGCCATGATACAAGTACATAGGCTCATCAGTTAGATTAGTAGCATTAAAGTACACATTCATGGTGTCGTTGAAATAGTATTTGCTGCTAAAGTCTAACTGCATGTGGCTGTCTTCATAAACGGCCATATCCGCATCATCAAACTGGTAACTTTCACTTTTATATGATGCACTTAAACGTGTACTAATGGCATTATTCTCATAGCCTACAATGATATTCGCCACGGTATCAGCTTGGTTTGGTAACTTGTCATCAGCATTAATAAAGGTACCGTTTGCGCCAAGCACAAATCCTGATTTAAAGGTTTTGTTCCAGTTGAGTTCAATACCGGTTAATGAGGCTTTACCGCCATTAACCATTTGCACCACTTCGTCAAAACCATCCCAATCACCATTATCTTGCACTTCTTGTTGAATAATAAAGTTGTCGATGTCTTTATAGAAAATCCCCGCCGATAACACGCCAATGCTGCCTGGGTAATATTCGATTGACGCATCTAGGTTCATTGACTCGTAAGGGTCTAAGTCAGGGTTACCAACCTCAGCTTTACGCTCTGTTACCTGCACGCCATCTTCTTCTAGCGTTTCAGTTTCAATTAATTGATACGCCGCCGAATCACTGAACGTTGGTCGCGCTATGGTGTTGGTATAGGCAAAACGTGTTACCAATTTATCGCTAATGCTATAGCGTAAATTTAGGCTTGGTAAAAAGTAGTCGTAATCTTTACTTACTTGCCAAGGGGTGGTGGTAACCGTTTCAGTATCGTTAATTTCATCAACCACTAATTCAACTTGGTTACCACTGGTATCAAATTGTGTGCCTTCATAGCGTACACCGGCAACCACATGTAACTTATCGATATCCATGCTGATCATTGCATAAGCGGCGGTAATATCTTCATTACTCACATAACTTTGGCCATCAGATTCAATTTGTGACTCGTTGCTATTAAAGGCAAACTCGGCTTTATTGGCATTATAAAAAGTCTGAATTGCTCCACGGTTAAGGCCTGGTCCAAAGCTGCCTAAATCAAAGTCAGGCTCAGGGGCTGCAAAGTCACTGCCCATTGCATCTAAAAAATCACCATCATAAATCGATACGTTAACGTCATTACGCTTTTCGCGATTTTGATGTTTAAAACCAAATTTAAATTCACCGTTGTTATTCTGCCACACAAAGTCACGGCTAAAATCAAGTTTAAAGCTAAGCTCTTCATCTTCGCTGAGGTTGTTGGCCGCTTCAATTTTGTCCATCGCAAATAGGCTTAAATCATGGGCATTAGCCGATTGGCTCAGTACCGGCGTGTCAACACGAGCTATGTAGCCCATATCAATATCTTCACCAGCAAAGGTAACGTCTAAACGGTTTGGCTCTTTTTCTTCTGATTTTGAATACCCTACATTGTATTCAACAAACCAATTATCTAATTGATTTTCGCCGCCAAGTACCATAGATAAAATGCTTTGTTCTTCATAACGATCTTTGGTATCGCGGTCCATTTCTGCACCGCTAAAATTAGCGCTGTCGCCATCGCTATCAACTAATTTTCCGTCGCTAAATTTATATTCATTGCGTTGACGAAATTCATCATCAGAAAAATCACTGTACAGAGTGCGTAAATAATATTTATCCGTTGCCCCACTGTGTAAATCTAAATTAAGAGCTGCGCCTAAACGCTCACGGGTAATTTTATAGTGACGTTGCTCAATTTCTTCTGCGCCAAATATTTCAACGTCATCACCCGTTACGGCATCCTCAACATCAAAGCTGCTCCAACCGCCATCGGTTTCCATATTGCGTGAGCCAAAATCACGTTTAAACCACGAAATCGCCGTTGCTACACCTAAATCTAGGCCGTTATCTAACTGGTAAATATTGGTGTAGCTGCCCGATAGCTTAGGGCTGGTTTTAGATTCTAGTTCGTTATACGAGCCTTGTGCAGTAAAGCTATAACTCTCACCCGCTCTGTCAAAGGCACTGAGGCTTTTAACTTCGATTGAGCCACCAACGGCACTGGCATCCATGTCTGGGGTAACAGTTTTACTTACTTCTAAACTTTGAATTAGTTCACTTGGTAATACGTCCATCGCTACAGAGCGAACACCCGCCTCAGGCGACGGTACATTTAAGCCGTTTACTGTGACGTTGTTTAAGTTAGGATCAATACCGCGAATACCAACAAACCGTCCTTCACCTTGGTCGCGGGCGATAAAAATACCCGGTAAACGTTGTAATGCCTCAGCGGCATTTTGATCAGGGAACTGGCCAATCGAGTCTGCACTAACCACTGATTTTAAATTAGTTGCGTTCTTTTGACGGTTAATTGCGCCTGCCTGACCAGCACTTTGGCCATAGACAATAATGTTATCGATGGCATCTTGTTGCGCACCAATAATAATTTGTTGGGTGAAAACCTGTGAATCCACCACCGTAATTTTTTGTTCTACCGATGGTGCCCCAATGTATTCAACCACTAAAGTGTAATCACCCGCTGGCAACTTATTAAATGAAAAAGAGCCATCGCGGTTACTAACGGTATTTAAGTTTAATTCTTTAACTGATACTTTCGCGCCGCCAAAATACACGCTTTGGCTGGCATCGGTAATACGGCCTTGTACACGGCCATCGGCTAAGGCTGGAGTCGCATATAAAATGCCACAACACGCTAATGCAATACTCGATTTAATAAAAGGGTTCATAATTGTTCTCTTGGTTGCTACTAGTGATTTTAATTATTTACTTGGCCATGCTTGGCTCGCAGCAACACCCTAAGGGGCAATCATGAAAGAAATATGTCAGCGCTTACCGCAACACTGTTAATTCACTGTTGTTAGGCTTTTTTCAGCCGTTAAATACGCCAAAATGAGCTAATTTGACCCCCTATTTTTAGGTTTTTTTGATTCGAACATGAGCAATAATCAGTTTGGAAACTTAGCACCGTAAAAAATATGTCATCACTATGAGCTAATCTGACCCTAGTGGTGTTTAAGCTGTTTGCTTATTCTGCCTATCAAATATGACCTATTGAGCTCAACATGAATTTATCGTTTTTAAAATTACATCGCTCATTACTGCTTATTTTAGTGGTGATGCTGGCCAGCGTATTAACCCTGACACTGAGCTACGGTCACTACAAAGGCCATAGTCAGATAGATTGGTTTGATGTAGCTGGTGAAGGCGGTATTACTGCCATGACCCTAGTGTGGATATTTTTTATTCTGCTAAGTAGGCCAAAGGGACGGGTAACCAACTTATTATTCTCAGGCCTTGCGATTATGAATTTGTCGATGACGCTCGATTTTATTGATGAGTTTGTCAGCTATAGTGAAGAACAAGCATGGCTGAGTACCATAGAATCCATTCCCGCACCATTTGGCATGATTTTAATGACTATGGCTTTGTATCATTGGCACCAAGAGCAAATGACCATTAATCAACAATTACGTAATCGCGAACGCTTTTATCGAGAGCATCAACTCAGTGATGCTATTAGCGGCCTAGCCAGCGCCGATTATATGAAAAGCCAGATCAGCCGCGAGCTAAATTTGCTCCATCATAGCCTGCATGGGTTTTCATTACTGATGTTAGATATTGCCCAGTTTGATCGCTTTAATCGTCAATTTGGTGATGCCGAAGGCGATAAACTGTTACAAGAGTTTGCTCAAGTGATCACCTTGAATATACGCGAGCAAGATTTAGTCTGCCGTTATGCCAGTGATTGTTTTATTGTCATGTTACCTAACACCGAACTGGCTATCGCAGAGCAGCTAAGCGTGTCGTTAGTCAGTGCGTTAGAAGCGTTTTCGTTTAATAGCAGCGACAAAGCCGTAACCTACAAACAAAAAGTACACACCAGTTTAGTGGCAGCAACGCACCGTGACTCAACCTCAGGTTTACTCAGTCAATTGCATCAACGATTATTAACTAATAAGCACTTACACGGACATACTGCGTGAGTGCAAGACTTAGCAACAGCAGCTACATCGACTCTCCTTGCCAAGGTTTACAATCATGGGCGGCGCAATTAGTTGATTTAGCCAAACACAGAGGGGTACACCCTGATAAATTACTCAAAGGCACAAAATTATTTTACCAAGATTTTGCCGCAGGAACGGCTTCACTCAGTGTTGAGCAATTTTATCGATTCTTGAATTCAAGTATTAAGTGCAATCATTATGCAGCCACCAGAACTTCTGATTGCCCCGTAAATAATTCATGAGGGGTTTTATACCCTCTTGTTTTTCTTGGCCGATGGTTGAGCTTATCAACTGCCGCCTGTATCTCTGCTTCACTTAGCGCCATAAAGTCAGTTCCCTTGGGGAAGAAGCGTCTAAGTAAGCCGTTGGTATTCTCATTTATGCCCCGCTCCCATGATGAATAGGGATGAGCGAAATACACATCAGCTTCTAATTTTTGTGCAACATGCTCATGGTGAGCAAACTCTTTTCCATTATCTAACGTCACGGTAATAACCTTACCTTTATATGGTGTCATACACGTGATCAGCGCATCGGCTGTTATTTTCGCATGCTTGCTTTCAATTCTGTGAACGACTGTATATAACGTTTTACGTTCAACCATTGTGACAAGCGCATTTTTACGCCCTTTACCTATCACTGTATCGCCCTCCCAATCACCAATCCTAGACTTTGAATCCACAATACTTGGGCGTTCATCAATGCTGACTCGATTAACTATCTGTCCACGTTTATCATAGCTTCCATAGCGTTTTTTATACTTTTTACATGCACGAGTGAGTGTCTTATGTAGCTTGCCACCACGAGCCTTGTCTCTGTAAATATATTGATAAATTGTTTCATGATGTAAAACGACCTGTTTCTCTAAAGCTAAGCGGCCTGCCACTTGCTCAGGGGAAAGTCCGTCATGCAACAATTTATTAATCCAGTGAGTGACGTCCTCTGTTAACTTACTTGCTTTGAAAGATGACTTACGTCTTTGTTCAGCAAAGTTATTGGCTTGGTTAGGCCGATAGCCTTTAAGTCCTTTATTGCGTTTTAGCTCTCTAGAAATAGATGACGGTGAACGAGTTAGTTCTTCAGCTATCTGCTTTTGGTTATTTCCTGCTTTTATTAACGCGTAAATCTGGTATCTTTCTTCTTGTGTCAGCTGTTTATATTTCATTAAAGCAATTTCCTTTGGCGAGAAAATGGCCGAATTATAACAGCTGGCCATCTAATCTGAGAAATTGCACTTATTATCCGAATTTAGGATTACAAGAAAACTGTCGTCAATTTGATAATCAACACCAACTCAGTTTTTTACTCGGGCGTAAACTACTCAATCACAACCCGTTATACAGCGCATTTTCTCAAGCCGAAAGTTTACGTACACTACAAAAACTACTCACCCGCACTCCTTTGCATGGCTTTAACTTATTTAATGCCGAACATAAATACCACCAAGGCCGCCATTACTTCATTATTAATCTCAGTTTTGGGGCAATAAATGCAATCGTAGAACAATTTTGCTGCGAATTATTTGCCAGTTTTATCGCTGCAACATGTAAATGGCGAATAGGTAATAACAGCGATCTCTGTTTTTCATTTCCCTATGCGCAGCCCACACACATAGAGCAATATCAAACCAATCTGCAAGCCAACTGCAAGTTTTCACAACAATTATTTATGGTCAGTATTAGTGATGAACTGTACAACAAACATTTAATTGATAGTTGCCCAAGTTTATTGCAGCAATCATTGGCAGCCATCCAGCAACAACCTTTACCTGCGGCATCTTGGCTGCAATTAGTACGCAATCATGTCAGTGCTCACCCACAACAAAATCTCGAAACCGTTGCTCAGCATTTCGTTATGAGCCCCGCCACTTTTAAGCGCAAACTAAAACAACACCATACTCGTTTTAGCGCCTTGCAAGATTGTATCAATCGCCAAACCGCGGTATTTAATATCACCACCTTAGCGCAAAGTAACGAAACCCTCGCTGGCGAGTTTAACTTTAACGACTTAACAAACTTTCGCCGCGCCTTCAAACGCTGGACGGGGACGACTCCCTCACAGCTGAGAGAATTGACCAACGAACATTAAATTAACACTTGTAATTAAAGTCCCGCAAATGTACCTTATTAATTGAAATATCGAAATAAGGAAGAGCAGTGCAGGCATCATTAGAAGATCTAATCAATGGCTGGCAAAATGGTTGCCCGCAAAGCGCTGATGAACTTAAAGCTCGGCTTTACTACCACCTAAAACAAGTTTGTCACGTACATTTAGAAGGTTACCGTAATGAAATCGATTCAACCTATGTATTGCAGCACTTACCACATACTGGGTCGCTATTACATCAGTCACTTATTGAATTAATTCCGCCACAACAAAGCATCAATCAGCAAACACAATTTAATACTTATTTAAGTGTATTTATCCGTAATATTTTACGCGATGAAATTCGCAAGTTTCAAACTCTCAAACGCACTCCTTGTGAGAATAATTCGGCACAAAGTGTTGATCAGATAAAGCACCAAGAGGATTTTTTAGCATTAGATAGCGCCTTAAATCATCTAGAAAAAAATCATCCGCAAAAAGCTCAAATATTCTCCCAACATTACTTTTTAGGGTTAGATACATCCGTATTAGCAACGCACTTCGAAGTATCCCTAGCGACTATTTATCGCGAGTTAGATGCTGCTAAAGCGTTTTTAAAAGTGCGTATTCAAACAAATTAAGATAATTCATGAATCAATTTAAAGACGCGCTTTCGTGTTTTGAACACTTACTTACACACCATGCTAACGACTTAACCTCAGGATTGCTGCAATTACAACTATCTGATGAACAACTCATCATTGAAGTGAAGCAATTAATCAATGCACATAAAAGTAATGATCAGAGCTCATTGTTTAATGACTTATTACATGGCCAATTAAATTTACTTACTGATGATCATCTGCTTTTACAACTGCAAGGCAGCGAAATAAGCCACTTTAGGTTAGAGCAATTAATTGGTTATGGAGGAATGGGTGCAGTTTACTTGGCGACTAGAAATGATGGCCAGTTAAATCAAAAGGTAGCGATTAAGTTATTTTATCCATCCATTGTACAATTACATGGACAAAAACATGTTTTACAAGAAGCACAATATCTTGCCAAATTATCACATCCTAATATAGCTAGCGTATTAGATGTCGGTAAATGCAGTGTTGGCACCTACATCATCATGCAATATATAGACGGTGATACATTAATTAACTACTCAAAAACCCTATCGCAAAAAGTAAGGTTAGAGGTATTTCAAAAAGTATGTGATGCCGTTGAGTATGCTCACCAACATAGGGTGATCCATGCAGATTTAAAGCCTTCAAATATCTTAGTAGATAACAATGGTGAACCTAAACTTGTTGATTTTGGTGTTGCACGTTCCAGTTCCATGAATCATGAAATACCTTTACATAACGCATATATAAAAGCGCTTAGTCACGAGTTTGCAAGCCCAGAACAACTGGCTGGTAAAAGCTTAACAACCCAAGCAGATATCTATAGTCTCGGGCGTATTTTAGAAAAACTACTTATACAACCTATTAGTACAGAGCTTCAAGAAATCATCAATAAATCACTAGCGCAACTACCACAGCAACGCTTTGCCTCAGCAGATACATTGAAACAAAATATCGCCACTTATCTGGCGCATCGTCCATTACTTTGGTTTAAACACTCAAAAACATATATATTAGGTAAGTTTATAAGACGATCCCCTCTTACTGCTGCTCTAATAACCTCAACGATCGCTTTTTTGAGTGTGGCCTGTATTAGTTTATTTCTTTATCAAGATGAACAAAAGCAAGCCGCAAAGCAACAGTATGAACTCCTCAACTTTTATCAAGATTTACTAATTAGTAGCACACCGCTAGCGCCGCAAGGTGCAAAACTGTCGGTATCGGCCTTGTTACTTGCTGGTGTTGAACAAGTAAAGCAGAGTCAATTAAGCCCAAAAAACCAACAAAGCGTACTCTTAACCGTTGCCCAAAGCTTATACTTGCATGGAAATTTTACAGCAGCTTTAGATATATTGGCGTTGTGCGATAGTTCGATTGACATGCAAATATTAAAAATTAAAAGTTTAATTAAATTAAATCAACAACAAAAAGCACGAATTCTTTGGCAAAAACTATCGCAGCAAAACCCTCAAAACAGCAACATTAAATTGCTTGGTTGGCTTACTAAAGATAGCTATTTAGCTGGTGATATAAAGCAGATCAAAATAGCTTTTCAAAATAGCGATGCATCCGAACTAAAACTGGAATTATTAATACATATTTTTACTCATCGTGATAATCACCCTATGCTCAGCCGTCAATTGATTCTCGAGAATGAAAATACGACAGCAACGTCTGCCTCGCAAAAAGCATGGCAATCGTTAATGAAAAGCAGCCTACTGATAGAAGATAATCAAATAGACCAAGCAATTAAGTTACTAGACTCAACATTACAAAATGCTGCGAACAACTACCACCCACTACATTGTGAGCTCGCAAAATTAAACCATTTTGCGGCAAATTTATATGCTCAAGCAGGTGCACAACTTGCGCAAGAACAAGCCCTGAATAAAGCCATGTTTATCTATCAACAGCTACTCCCAAACTTTGAACATGAACTTAGTACTGTACTATATGAGCAATATCAATATTACTTAAAAGAACGTGATTATTTGCAAGCAAATAACTTTTTAAATAAACAGCTACTACATTGTTCGACAAGTGATCAAAAATGCATGAAGGCGCGTTATGAAAGTACCATGCTAGGTTTAAGTTTGCGTAAGTACTCACAAACCTTAAAGAATGCAGAGCTATGGCTTGCCAATGGTACACAACAATCAAGCCAATATTACGATATCACCTTAGCAAAATACACGGCGCAATATGAACAAAATACACTGAATAAAACAGCATTATTTGATATTGACCTAACACAACTAAGCAAGCAACAGCAAGTTCAATGGTTAGAGCTTGTGATAAAAACAAATATGTTTAATACTTTAACTTCACAGCAAATGCAGCAGCTCATTGTCTATGCTAAATCAAACTCTCCCTTGGCATTTGAATTAATAGCGACTATTAATAAGCTAAACAATAATCCACACACACAGTGGTTAGCACAACTCGAAAAGCAAAACCATATATCACACTCCACAAAGAACCAATTTAGCCCTGCCAGAGATATCAACGCGATAAGTGAAACAAAGCGAGTTAGCTCGATCACGGCCCCTAAACATGCAAGCCAACTAAAAATAGGCTCTGAATTTACGATTGAATGGGATAGCAAACGATTAATTGGCAATACGATAAATGTATTAGTCAATCATACCGTCAACTATAAAGTTAACAGCTTTGATGATTTTAATAATTTGAAGAAAATTGATTGGCACCCAGCGGCAACTAATTTAAAAAACACGGGAACAGCCCAAATTGACCCTTATCATTTTATGGCCAATGGCACAAATCGCTTTAAACTTATGCTCATCAGCGATTTAGGCTATTGGAGCCTATCTGATGGTTTCTTTAGTATTGCTTCAGGTAAAACTGTTGATAACGGTTTAGAGCACTTTTTACTAAAAGACAAATTGGTTACAACTATTATCACACCTAAAGCCCTTGATATTTACCCTGTAGGTCAGCAAAAAACGATAACCTGGAACGCCAATAAACTCTACGGACAAACCGTTGCTATGTATGTTCTGCATGATGACTCTCGCGGAATTGGCGATAAGCAACAAGTGGATTTAAATATCGTGAATAATAGGCGCTGGTACCAGTTCGCTGAAGAACTGCCAAATACAGGAGAGTTTAACTTAGACCCTGCACTATTTAATGGCCGAGGTAACAATTATAAAATTTTAATCGTCTCTGATCTGGGTTACTGGAGTGTTTCTGATAAACGGTTCTCAGTGGTAAACCCGTTGTAATTTTAGTTAAAGCAATCGCACACTAGTGCGACTGCTTTACTTTAACTTTACTTAACCACGCCACTATTTTGATTATCCCGGTGAATTTTAGACCAAGTATTAGACATTAAACCTGTGCTGTCGGTTTGAATAGCCACAAGCTTACCTGTTGCACTAGCGGCCGATACATCACTTTCAGATAAAGTACCTATGTATAAAACCCCCTGACTATCGATAGCTGGAGAAGACCAAGTTACATTTGCTTTTAAATCATATTGCCATGCGAGCGTGCCATCTGGTTTATATGTATAAAGTAAATTACTTTCTGAAGAAAAGTACACATTACCATTATCGCCAATGGTAGGAGACACATAAACATCACCGGTAATTGCCACTTGCCATTTTATACTTTTATCATTGATATCGAGTGCGTAAAACTCACTATCATCATTATTTTTTGTACCAAAATAAATCGCACTACGCGACTCATCTATCGCTACCGATGAGCGAATGTATGGCGCCTCGAACACCTGCGGGTTTGGTAACTCAAACTGCCAACGAAGATCCAAATTATCATCAAAGCTGTATAAAACTCCGGCTTCAGACCCAAAGTAAATATTATTGTTAGAATCAATAGCTGGAGTAGAGTAAACCAAGTCACCTGCAAAGGTGTCTATATCTTTGAATTCGCCAACTAACTCATAACTATTTAAATCAAGCTTAAGTACGCGGCCTTCATCATAAAAAACAAGCTCACCGTTATAATTTACCGCTCCATTTACAAATCGGTCTTGTCGCTCTGCACAGTTACATAAACGCTCAAACAAGCTCTCACCCGTTTGCGCATTAAAAGCGCGGATATCTAAACCGGTATATATAACTTGGCCTTCAAAAGCCACAACCTTGGTTAAACCAGAACCTGTTTGAAAGCCATAATCAGATACGCGTTGACGCCACATTTGCTCGCCGCTACTATTTAGAGCTACTAAATCGCGATATGCTTTTTCAAACTCACCTACTCGCTTATCAACAGTGAAATAAATATTTTCATTATGTACAACCGGGCTTGAACGCACTTCTTCACCATTAGGCAAAGTGTAACGCCACTTTTCACTGCCATCGCGGTTATAAGCTACCATCAAATCACTGCCTGCGGGGTCATTGCGTACATTCTTAGCTGTGCCTATATAAATTGTTTGCTCATCAGCACTAAGTGCCGGTGACGAGTAATAAGCAAAGCTTGTTGTTGGTAATAATTTTTCCCACACTAAGCGCGACGCTTCTACTTTATCTGGCTGTTTATCTGCATCAGATTTTGTAGTTTGTGAGTCATCGCTACCACCTCCACAAGCAGATAGAAGAAGACTGAACGTGAATAAAATTGATGTTTTAACTTTAGGTGATTCAAACTGTAACTTCATGTAATTCCTTAGATAGTTATTATTTATAGCTAAATAAATTTTACGAAGAAATCACAACAATGACAGACACGAATAGCAGTTAAATTTTTCTCATAAATTTAAAATATTTTTATCTGTCTTTATGGCGTTACTAAATCATTGAGACGAATTACTTATTCTCAGCCTCGGGGATTGTATCTACAGGCACGCAACTACCGGGGTCAAGCTCAAAGCCTTCGTGTAACCCATTTTGCATTTTAGCTAAAAACGCCTCACTTAAAGGCTCACGAGCTGTAATTGAATGATATTCAACTTCACCTTTATACGTGCATTTATAAGGATACACATAGCGATTTTCATCGCCCTCTACAGATGAGTCACTCACCGCACACCCCGATAAAGCACCAAACATGCAAACACAAAAA
The DNA here is from genome assembly GCF_030436385.1 of Pseudoalteromonas sp. KG3. Taxonomy (NCBI): domain Bacteria; kingdom Pseudomonadati; phylum Pseudomonadota; class Gammaproteobacteria; order Alteromonadales; family Pseudoalteromonadaceae; genus Pseudoalteromonas; species Pseudoalteromonas sp. KG3. The sequence continues at coordinate 3,259,889 of NZ_CP098523.1, read as the reverse complement.
ATTAAACGAACCATAACCACCTCCATACGTAGCAGCGGGTTTATCCCGCGTCGAGTTTACCCAAACGTAGCAGCGACTTTACGTCGCGTTCTTTTAAGACTTTACGTCGCGTTCTTTTAAGACTTTACGTCGCGTTCTTTTAAGACTTTACGTCGAGTCGAGTTTACCCCGAAACGTAGCAGCGACTTTATGTCGCGTCCTTTTAAGACTTTACGTCGCGTTCTTTTACGGATTTACCCCGCGTTCTTTTAAAGAGTTTACCTCTCGCTTTAAGATAAATGACGCGGGGTGCATTTACGCGGGGTAAACCCGCTGCTACTAAATTCATTTACGCAATATAAAATCGACGCGGGGTAAACCCGCTGCTACGATTAATGTTTAACCTACAAGGAAGGTAGATGAACAACGCATATCGGCTCAGAAAAGGCAGAGTGTCTTTAACCAACCATTTTTACAGCATCACCATTGTTACCCATCAACGCCAGCGGTTTTTTACTTGCCTTGCTATCAACCGGCAAATCATCAACCACATGCAACAACTCCAGCAGCAACAGCTTATAAAATCAATCGCCTTTGTGCTCATGCCAGACCACCTCCACTGGCAATTCCAATTACTTGAACATGCCACACTTGCAGGCGTAGTTCGAACATTTAAAGGGCAAACAGCAACCACCTGTCGTAAATATGACATCCACAAACTTTGGCAAAAAGGCTACTACGACCACTTAATCCGTGATGAAAACGATTTAATAAACCAAGCCCGTTATATCGTTGCAAACCCATTAAGAACAAAATTAGTAACAACTGTAATGGTCAACAAATTCTGTAGAGATTCTAAGCGGCATTTTTTAATTCATTATATTTCTGATGTGGCGTCATATAATTAAGCGTAGAATGCCTACGTTTGTAATTGTAAAACTGAATATAATTGTCCACCTCACTTATAACTGAATGATGATTTATAAATGACAGGCGATTCAGTCGCTCTGTTTTTAAACTTCTAAAAAATCGCTCCATTACTGCATTATCCCAACAATTACCTCGACGACTCATACTTTGCGTTATAGTTAGTTGTGATAACCGAGCTCTAAACGAGGCCGCAGAATACTGACACCCCTGATCGGAATGAAACATCAGTTGATTAAGAACCGGCTGTTGACGCTTAATAGCATTATTCAATGCTGCTATAGCCAATTCAGCATTTGGGCTTGTTGATAAGGCATACCCTACAACTTCCCTCGTTGATAAGTCTAACACACAGGCCAAGTAGCTCCACCCTTGATGGTTCCTGATATAGGTAATATCACCGACCCAATGCGTGTTATGTGAATCAGGGTTAAACTCTCGTTTTAAGAGGTTCTGTGCGTACTTATGTTCATCACCTGAGTTAGGGTAGTAATGTTTTTTCTTCGGCCTGATGGCTTTTATATTCAACTTTTTCATCAGTGCCGCTGTTTTATATATTCCAATCGTATGATTTAACGCATTCAGTTCAACGTTCACTCTGCGTCTACCATACGTATAACCAGAATCGTCAGCGATAGATTTAATTAACTCCAGCAGTGCCTGCTCTGACTTATTTGGCGCGACGGGCGCATAGTAATAACTACTTGTACTGACTTCTAAAGCACGACACAACTCAGATACCGTATAGCTTGGGGTCGCTTTCTTCAACGCTTTAATTACTTTAAATTTTGATTGTCGCGAATGAAGAAAGCGGTGGCTTTTTTTAATATATCATTATCCCTTAAAGCTCGCTGTAGCTGCTTCTCTAGCAATTGAATACGTTGCTGTTCTGGTGTGAGTGCTTGTACATTTCCCGGGCTCTTACCATCTAGCTCAGATAGATATTGTTGCTTCCAACGTGATACTGCTGACTTTCCTGCGCCAGACATCTCTTCAATTTGCTTATTGGTATAACCTTCTTCTACCATTAATTTGGCATATTCAAGTTTTTGTTGTGCACTGAGTGTTACTTTTGATTTTCTGGTCATAGTGATACCTTTTGGGTTTAGCTCATTTTACGCTATAAACCTGTCCAGTTTCATTAGACCATTACATAACGGCCAACGCTGCCTGTATTTTCTTTTCCTTGATTAATGGGTCTGAAGTGTAACGCCCATTATTCTTATTTTGTAAGGAGTCAGACGCAACATTTGCAAAAAATGTTCCTAAGAAACCTGCTTGTGCTGGCGTTGAATTAACGAGTATGCACAAAATTAATATAAACCTTTTCATTTTAATCCTTCTTATATTGTTTAACGTTAAATATAAAACTAAATATTGTTTCTCGTAGCGGGGTAAACCCGCTGCTACGTTTAAACGTGGTGTAAAAATGACTCGACGATTCATCAAATCGGTGATCATTCTTTTAGAGGCTGGCTCGCACCAACCGGACATGCTTGCTGCCGCTCTCACCGTCGTTGTCAACATTGCCATTAAAGAAATCGACGTACCATGCGAAATTGCCAAAGTAGGCATAGGGCGACGACGACCAAAACCAACTATCCGGTGTATCAGGAAAAATAGCGCCATTTATACTCGGGTTATAACAACGCTGCTCTACAATAGAGGTCAGCTCATTTTTATTCGGTACTCGCCAATCACTGTGGCCCGCATAGTCCGTGCCGTTTTGAGCTAATGCTTGCTGCCACGTAAACGAACTTGCAACACCTGTACAACTTTCACCCTGCCATGTTTGCCCAATACTACAACGCATCCACATTAAGCCAGTGGTATTGTGTGTGACCGTACCATTATCATATATGGTAAAGTCACTGCTAGGCGTACTAAAGGGAATGGCTGTATTTTCGTTAGTACAGCTGCCATTTGCTACAGCATTACCTAAAAAAAACAGGCTAACCAAGCCAATGGAAAGTTTAAGTGTGGTATTCATTATTTCTCCTTACTCGTGTTATTAGCTTGCCCTTTAAGCTGTTGGTTATTTTGTGTCGCAATGATGATTTTGTAACGCTTACTTAACCCAAACAACATAGCCTGAATTGCATTGATATCTTCCAACCATGCTTTGCCTACATCTTTATTGATATAGCCGATATCCATCCCTATCAAAACCTGTGTTTCTAACTCTGCTAATGAGCCTTTGGCGATTGATAAAAATTGCACCGTTTCTTTATCTGATAGTCGGCTCACTCCCTCTGCTATATTAGAGGGCACAGATAAACCGCTGCGCGTTAATTGATCCCTAAAACCAAAATCGTTAAGGTTAAATGTTGCTTTATATATTTCGGCACTTAAACGTGCCGAGCGCTTCCATACATCCAACTCTTTAAAGTTCATCCACACACTCCGTATCTGTCAGGTATTAACGTCACTGATTCGGCGATTCATCAAATCAATGATCATTCTTTTAGTGTCTGGCTCGCACCAACCGGACATGGCTGCCGCTGCTCTTAGGGCCGCCGTAAACATAGCCATTGCTGAAACTGACGCACCATGCGTAATCGCTATAGTCGGCATCGGGCGACGACGACCAAAACGAATGTGGCTGAATTTGCGGGAAGTACCGCGTGTCAATCGCTGGATAATAAGTGCCATTGTCTACAATGCCCATGAGCTCTAATCGTGTTGGTAATCGCCAATCGCTGGCACCACATAAGCTTTGGGTGTTTACCCGCTCAACATACGCGTGGGTATTGCAGTAACTGGCTTCGTTATTAGCATCATAGCCATAGCAAATATCGCCATCGTCATTTTGATAGCCTGGGTGCCCGCCATTATTGTTGCTATCAGGGTTATACCAGTTATAACGGTCCTTTTTATCGTGCAGGCCGCCGTCATCGGTTTTTACTTCCCATATTAATCCTGTGTGGTTATCGCGCACGCACGACCATGCAGTTGCAGATTCTGGTAAGTCATTGCCGTTGGCATCCAGCTTGGTAAAGTCAAAGCCAGCATTACCACCACCGACTTTTTCCAGTGTGCCTGCCTTGGCTTGTGCATCACGGCCGTATTCTGCATCTTGTCCTTCATAATCGGTAACTGGGCAGTCAAGCTTGTTGTTATTGCCATCAGCACACCGCGTTATGCCCGTGTCATTGAGTTTGCCTGTTGCCGTAGTTGGCGGCGGGGTATTTAAGTATTTTAAGTCCGTAATACGGGTAATGGCAGCCAAATAATCAAGCGTTGCTTGGTCAAACTGATTTCCCCGTAAATCCGCACTGTTTAATGCTAAATTATCGTCAAGGTTAATAGTTGCAAGGTTATTATTAGCTAAGTTTAAGCTAGTTAGCCCTGTCATATGGCTCAGCTCAGTGACCGATGCAATGCCTTTATTACTGCAATTCAGCGTGGTTAAATCAGCCAAACGAGTCACTTGTTGGGCATCAACATGTGCTTGTACACACTGAGCAAAATGAGTGTCGGCAAACTCAATGCCGAGCACGTTGTTATCATTAATTGTATTGCGTACATCAACAGAGATATCTTCACTCCCCCTTAAAAATATTCCACCAGATTTATTTTTAATGTAAAAGCGCTGAAGCCCCGTTATATTTGCTATACAGTCTATTTTAACTTGTGTTGAGGTGACTTCATAAACACTACTACAAGATTCTGAACCGGCTAAAGACATCGCAATCGAATTGGGTAAGTGTTCGCCACTTAGCGTGAATGTGGTGTTTTCTCCTTTTATTGCACTTAATGGAGTTAAGCCTGTTACCTCAGTTAAGCGCTCTGGATAGTTATCAACCAAAAAAGGAACAGGGTCTACGAAATGGCGATCAGGCCCATAACCTAATTGACTTGTTGGAAAGTCACTTTCCGCATCCCAAATGCCAAAGTGTAAATGCGGCCAATCTTCTATTCCATCATCTGTACCAACATAATAACTCTCTACCTTACCAATGACCTCTCCAGGTCCAACAATATCGCCAGTAACTAAGCTATTTATGGCACCTACATGACCATACAATGCATAAAAGTTATCTCCATTGTCTTTTGTGTGCATTATCACAATTGCCCCACCGGGTAGCGACGGATTAGTACCACCAAAACCAGCCGCACTTGAAAGCACCTTTATAACTTGGCCACGAGCGATGGCAACTACATTATCACCAACAAAAGCAGGATAATCTTTAGCTAGGTGAGATGTATTATCGCCATGCCAATCTCTGTCATACGGGCCTGAGTAGCCGCACTCTTTACAAGGTTGAATAAAACTATGAGCACTTACTGTCCTTACATCTAACTTGAGAGCCTCTGCTCCAGAAATAATAGTGCCTCCTGTTGTTTCTTTGATGTAAAAAGCAAGCTGTGTTTTAGCTGTGTTGGGTATTCCACAGGTAATATTAGCCAACTCACTATTTACCACCTGCATTGCGGAGCATGAATCTGAGTCCTCTAACGCCATCGCTAAAGTTTCAGGGAAGTGCTTACCAGTTACTGTAAATGTAACTGCAGACGTACCTGCCACCACTTGCTGAGGACTAATAGATGAAAATTCAGCTTTAGGAGCATTTGCTTGTGTTACTTCTAACTTAAGCTCTTCGGCCCCAGAAATAATGGCCCCCCCTGCAGCTTCTTTAATATAAAAAGCAAGCTGTGTTTTATTAGTGCTAGGTATTGCACAAGTTATCTCCGCTGAATAATGACCACTGAAAACTTGTACTTCTGAGCAAGAGCTTGAATCTTCTAAAGCCATCGCTAAAGTTTGAGGGAAATGTCTACCTATCACTTTAAATGTTACTGCTGAGGTGCCTGCTACCACTTGTTTTGGATTAATAGATAAAAATACAGGCTTAAAATCACCCTCTGCAGGCCCAATAGTTACTTTTATTGTGTCTATATCACGTCGCTGCTTTTCATCTTCAACCTCTAACTTTATTGTGAACTCAGTAGGTACAGCAACATTAGGTGCATAAAAACTAGGCTTGGCAGTATCAGCATCATAAATTTTTAACGTTGTTGTATAAATACCTATTTGCGACCAATTAAACTTTAGAGCGCCATCTTTATTATCTGTTGCATAACTTGCACTTCCATCTAAAGTAACTTTAGTATTTGCCCAAGCAAATTGATCTGGGCCAGCATTGACAATGATAGCTCCTGCTTTTGGAACCACTGTTATATTTACACTATCAGTGCCACTATTACCTTGACTATCAGTGACTGTTAGTTGGTAAGTAAAAGTAATTTTTTTATTGGTGTCTATAGCGTAACAACCAGCTACCCCTTTACTCACAAATTGGCAGGATTCATTAAAAATACCGTCGTGGCTATCTATTCGCAGCCAGCTATAGCTAAGCTGATATTGTTTGTCAGTCTCATCAGTACTCTGGCTACCATCAAGTTCATAATATTCACCCGATGTTATAACTTGATCATCACCCGCAACGGCAATAGGTGCGGTTTTATCTTGCGGGTTTATAATAATTTGTTGTTTAGCTGTTGTAAGCTTCCCACCATCATCCGTAACATTTAAATAAACCAACATTGTTTGAGTAGACGCAACATTTGGCGCCTCAAAAGTTGCTTTATTAGTTCGTGCACCACTTTTTATTGGCAACAACTCATTCTCTAAATAAGCTATCCATTGGTAATCATTTATTGTGCCATCAACATCATCGGCATTAGCTTCTAAATAAAACGATTCCCCTGAAGTAAAAGCTAAGTTACTTGGAGTAAGTATTTCAACACTAGGCGGTTTATTCTCATGCTCTTCATTTACGGTTATTGATAACTCCTCTTCTAAACCCGCAAAAAGTGATTGATAACTTAACTCCATTTTATAAAAATATGTATTCGCTTCTTCTGGGAACTTAAAGTCGATATCAACAACTCTGCTATCTTCACTATTGCTGTATGTGACAGTTTTAAACGTTAACCCACCTAAGTCATCACAAAGCTCAAATCGTTTACAAGGCAAAGCTTTCATGTTAAGTGTAGGGTCGAATTCATCAATGTACTCTTGACTTCCTTGCAAATCAAAAGTAAGAGTTAACGTCACTTCTCGCCCTTTATCTCCTTGTAAAATAAAACCTCTAGATTGATCAAATTCTTGTATTGCTCCTCTATCTATTTGATAGGTATTGATAGAAAAGCTTGGGTTTTTCTCCCTATATTCTTGTTCATCTTTAAGTTTTATTTTTTTATATGTTGTCATCATCAAAGCTGCAAAACTTGCTTCGGGGGTTAATTTAAACAAATTACTATTTTCGCAAGTTTCATAAATATCGCCACATGTGTTCTTAAAACCGTATGTATCTGCATGCATTTCTTTATAGTTGCTATAAAATTGGTACATGTCCTCAACATTATTAAAAAAAGCTTTAGAGTTTATATCACTAATAGAGCTATAGCTTCCTATCGCAAACCAGCGTTTTTTCCCACTACCGCTAATAAACCCAAGATCTTTTTCAAAATCATCAAGCGTTGCCCTATCTGATATCCCCAGCCCTTCACGGTTCAAAATGTAAGTTTTTATCTGGTTATTAAAAGCTATATCATTTGCTCCCTTAATAAGCATTCCTCCAAGCTCTACTGGATTATAAACTGGCACATTTAACCAACTTAATATTTGCTTAGCAGCCTCTGAGGGACTAATGGGGATACCGTACTGATTAATTCCACCATCACTAAAATCAATAGTTGATAAAACGTTTAATGCATTAGTGGAGGATGGTGGGAAATCAAACATTCCTAACGAAGCTGTCATCGCTTGTAAGCTGGCAGTCGCAATTTGTCGAGCACCATCCGTTTCTATTGAAACACCAATACCACCTCTATATGCCTGTATTACATTTAAACCTGCTTTTATATCATTCCAACGATTCATAGAGGCTTCGATAGTGCTATCATTTTTATACAGATACTTATAAGCGGTTAAATATTTAAAATCTTCTTTTATGCCATCTGGGTGATCATCATCTGTATATGTGCCGTCTAAGACTTGTACTAAGGTAAGTAAATTATTTAATTTTAAGAACTGGTCATAGACATTCGTTTCGCAGCTATCGTCATTGATGCAAGAGTTCAAAATATCTTCCCACATATCATCGTCCCATCCTTCATAGTCAATGGGACCTGAATAGTGATTAGCCAACAACTCTTTTACTTTATCTAAGTTTTTCTTTAACTTTTCACAACTATCCCTAAGACAAATACTCTCAACAGTAAAGCTTGTGAAATGTTGAGTCTCAAAATAAATAAGTTTATTTTCTGTGTCGACGTGACTTGCATTTAAGTAATCTTTATCGCCACTATCAGAGTAGCGAACAACTCTAAGGTTTTCTGGTGCTGTATTGCTGTAATAAGGTAGCGCTACGGTCACTGGCTTTTTAAATACAGTGCCAGCTGGATAAAACACGATAGTATCGCTAACCTGTAAATTATCTATTGCAGCAGTGCCGTCTACTACTTTATTTACTTCAATTGTTAGATTTTTTGAACTTGCTCCAGCTGGCACAGTTACGCCAGCTCCGAGGCCAAAGCTTTCAGCCAAATTAAAAAATACTGTATCAGACTCGCTAGTTTGAGCGCTTGCGACTAATTCAACTTCTGCTGCATGAATAACTTGCGATAATTGACCGATTACTTCTCCTTGATGACTTAATTCTGCTGTTACACTTGTTAAGCCTGCATCTGTTTCAGTATAAGGTTCTTCAAAATCGTGTACCTTATTATTAACCTGCCATTGAACACTAATTGAATCGGGTATATCTGGTAAGCTTGCAGAAAAAGAAAATGGTATTATTTGATAATTTTGTGTGTTTAGATCAATTTGATAGTCAAATATATGTAAAAGACTTCTTAATTGTTCAACTTTGGTTAAATTTTGATAAATTGTGGGGATATAAAAATCCCGTATGTCTTTATAATCAATATTTAGTTTATTGCTGCTTGTATAAGGATTAAAATAGAGGATATCTTTATAATCAACTTGCCCATCTAGGTTAATATCTTGTATTAGTTGTGTAGCTAAGTTAGGCAATGTTTTTGAGTAGATATTGCTAATTGAAGTAGCGCTTAAAGTATCTTCAACTTGTAAATATAATAGATCAGATAAAGCCGTTACTTGAGTTTCTTGTTCAATTAAGTCTGTAGCTGAGACAATGGCTCTTATCTTACCTTTCACATCAACAATCTCTTCATCAACGATAATGCCATCAAGGTTTGAGTCTATCTCCTTACCGCCACTTACTTCTAGCAAGTAATAGTTATCAGCTGGTAAAGCTAGCTCTTGAAAACTAAACATACCAACATTCTCTTGCTTAGAAGAAGTTACAGATTCAGCAATTAATGTCATTTCAGGTAACTTTAAAAGTTTAACTTTTGCTCCGGCAAAACTAACATTGCCAGCGACGCTATAACTATCACTACTAAAGCTGGCTTGCACTTGGCAGTTGGCGGTTACCGCCCCTGTGGTGTAAGTGTTGCCATTTAAGCTGCCGTTACACCCTGTTACTGCATCAATACTGTAACCTTCATTCGGTGTAATCGTAATTTGTGCATTACTACCTTGATTGACGTTTTGTGTAGCAGGGTTAACCGTACCGCCCTCATCCGCAGTGGCACTTACGGTATAGCTATCAACACTAAAACTCGCTTGCACTTGGCAATTAGCGGTTACTGCACCTGTAGTGTAGGTATTACCAATTAAACTGCCACTACACCCTGTTACCGCGTCAATGCTGTAACCTTCGTTTGCTGTAATCGTAATTTGCGCACTGCTACCATGGTTTGCGCTTTGTGTGGCAGGGTTAACCGTACCGCTTTCACTTGCAGTGGCGCTTACTGTGTAGTTATTAATGCTAAAACTCGCTTGCACTTGGCAATTTGCAGTTACTGCAATTGTGGTGTAAGTGTTGCCACTTAAACTGCCACTACACCCTGTTACCGCGTCAATGCTGTAACCTTCGTTTGGTGTAATCGTAACTTGCGCGCTACTACCATGGTTTACGCTTTGTGTGGCAGGGTTAACCGTACCGCCCTCGCCTGCACTGGCGTTTACTGTGTAGCTATCAATACTAAAACTGGCTTGTACTTGGCAATTAGCGGTTACTGCACTTGTGGTGTAAGTGTTACCACTTAAACTGCCGCTACACCCTGTTACCGCGTCAATGCTATAACCTTCGTTTGCTGTAATGATAATTTGAGCACTACTGCCATGGTTTACGCTCTGTGTGGCAGGGTTAACCGTACCGCCCTCGCCTGCACTGGCGTTTACTGTGTAGCTATCAATACTAAAACTAGCTTGTACTTGGCAATTGGCGGTTACCGCACTTGTAGTATAAGTGCTGCCATTTAAGCTGCCGCTACAGCCTGTTACTGCGTCAATGCTGTAACCTTCGTTTGGTGTAATCGTAATTTGAGCACTGCTGCCGTGGTTTACATTTTGTGTTGCAGGGTTAACCGTACCACCCTCGCCAGCACTGGCGTTTACGGTGTAACTGTCAATACTAAAACTGGCTTGCACTTGGCAATTGGACGTTACTGCACCTGTGGTATAGGTATTACCATTCAATGTGCCTTTACAGCCTGTGACATTGGCTATGCTGTAGCCTGCATTCGCTGATACGGTTAAAGTTGTTGTTTGCCCAACATTAATCTCTTGACTCATTGGTGAAATACTGCCGCCCACACCAGCTTGGGCTGTTACTAATACAGTTTGAGGGTCAAATGTTGCCCGCACTTCACATTCAGCAGTGATCATACCTGTGGTATATATATTACCTGCTAATGAACCATTACAGCCTTCAACTGACTCGATATTATGGCCATCATCTGCCGTTACAGTGAATGTTAAAGTTTCTCCATAAGTAGCCATCTGCTCAAGTGGGGATATTTGCCCGCCCTCACCCGCTTGAGCAGTGACTAAAAATGACCTAAGTGAGAACTCTGCTGATATTTCGCAGTTTTGTGTAATGGCTGCTGTTTGATAACTTGTTCCATTTAAAGTACCGGTACACCCTGTTACACTTTCAATGCTATAACCTGTATCGCTTGTAATAGTAAATAATGCAGTATCACCATGAGCCACAGCTAGGCTCTCTGGCGTTATAACCCCGCCAATTGACTGATTAACTGTCACCGAGTGCATTCTTATAACAGCTGGGCCGCCAGGATCTTTGATCACCCCATTAATCACGCCATCGCTATCACCCGCTCCACCATCAGTTAAAGTTAATGTTAGTGTTAAGCCATCATCACTCACTGTCACATTTTCTTGGTCCAGCGCTTGCCATTGTTGCTCTATCAATTTTTGATAAGTAAATTGTGTAGGTAATGGGTTTTCATAGGTTATTTGCAGCTCGATGGTTTGCCCTGCTTCAGTTGCAATATCAACGGCAAGTAAATCTCGCTCAAATTCAAGCACGCTATTTAAGGCTGGTAATTCTGGGGTAGAGGGGTCAATAATGCCTTTACTTGATGGTAAAATACTGCCTTTACCATCTAACACAGTAACATTAATTTTTGCGGCATCTTCGCCATTAAATTGTTGGCTTGTTGGTAATGTTGTTGCGTTTACTTTGCAATCAGCAGTGAGTGTATCAACTTTATAAACGCCATCATCTAATACCCCATCACAGCCTGTTATTTCATCTAATAAATAACCTGAACTTAGTTCATAATTAATGACAGCTGAGTCGCCATAAACATAGTCGGTTTTATCTGCACTGAGCGTTATATAAGCATCACTTTCAAGTGTTAAGTTAATTGTTTTGGCTTCAAATATTGCGGTTACTTGGCATGATTGTGTTGCACTTTCAATAGTGTATTTATTATTACTATACTTGCCATTACAGCCTTCAACGTTAGCTACTTGATACCCTTGAGCAGACTGTAGCTCAAATGTACCACTTTCTCCTTGCTTTAAAACAAGGCTTGTAGGGTTTAGCTGTCCTTCACCTTGAACATTAGTAGATATAGTGTAACTTTGTATCGGTTGTTCAGTCTTTTTTTTGTTATCGTCACTACCACCACAAGCGGTAAGCAAAGCACACAATACAAATAACGCACTATTTTTCATGTCAGTTCCTTGAAGACTCAATGGGTAATTACATTAATTTTTGTTAATGACTAACAGCGCAAACATATAAAGTGATAATAAAAACGCCGTGTTTAACAAATGCAACTACAACTACAACTACAAAAACAAATTAACAACATTAAATTAACTTCCGAGCGATAAAATTTATACACACGTATTCTGTTTAAAATTTTCTCAAAAAATTTTAAATATTTTTCTGGTTGCAGCGGGTTTACACCGCGTCGAAAAATAAACGCGACGTAAAGTCGCTGCTACGACTCATGAGTAATTATCAATTACTTAATAAAGCCCTTGCTATTGTGACAAATTAACAAATAATGGTGCCACTGTTCACGGGATTAGAATGAGGAAACATGAACACGATACTAACCACGCAATGTGCCGATGATGTAGGCTTAATAGCTAAAATCACCGGACTTTGCCACCAACATAATTTAAATATTACCCGCAATAATGAATTTGTAGATAAAGACGCTCAACGCTTTTTTATGCGCACTGAATTAACTGGCGTACCAGCGCCTGACTTTTTAAATCAATTACAGGCTTTACTGCCCGATGGCGCGCAATTAGCACTGCACACTGACGCGAAAACTAAAGTGGTGTTATTAGCGACTAAAGAAGCGCATTGCTTAGGCGGCGTATTACTAAAGCAATTTGAGCAAGCGCTGAATATTGAAGTATTGGCTGTAATTGCTAATTACCCTGACTTAGCACCATTGGCGAAGGGCTTTGAGGTGCCGTTTCATGTGGTCAGCCATGAAGGGCTATCACGCGCTGAACACGACCTGCAAGTGGGTGACTTAATTGCTAGTTACAAACCAGATATTATTGGCCTGGCTAAATACATGCGAATTTTAAGTCCTGAGTTTGTTGGCCGCTTTGACGGTAAAATTATCAATATTCATCATTCTTTTTTGCCAGCATTTATCGGTGCTAAGCCATATCACCAGGCATTTGAACGGGGTGTAAAGATCATTGGTGCAACGGCGCATTTTGTTAATAATGAGCTCGATGAAGGGCCAATTATCATGCAAGACGTAACTCATGTTAATCATGCAAATACCGCAGAAATGATGGCGAAGATGGGTAAAGACGTTGAAAAAAGCGTATTTTGTAAAGCATTGCAATTAGCCTCTGAGCATAAGCTATTTATTAATGGCAACCGTACAGTGGTGTTTAGTTAGGTAAAACAGTGCAGAAATAAAGAGGCCCTAGGCCTCTTTATTTTTATTATTGAATAACTTCGACGTTGTAATTATTGTGCTTGCTCGATAGGTTCGAGTTGTAATTTTGCTGCAATGAGTACCGCTTGAGTACGGTTATAAACCCCGAGTTTACGGAATATAGCAGTAATGTGTGCTTTAATTGTTGCTTCTGAAATATGTAATTCGTAGGCAATTTGTTTATTCAACAAACCTTCATGTAGATACTGTAGCACTTTATATTGTTGTGGCGTGAGTGAGGCAACTTGAGCGGCGATTTCTTTATCTTCATTAGTTATGCTCGCTACTTTGTCTTTTAGTTCGCTAGGCAGCCATACATCGCCTTCTAGAATTTGATTAATTGCGCCAGCAATATCATCGGATGATGACGATTTAGGAATAAATCCCATCGCCCCGTAGCTCATTACTTTTGAAACAATATTGATGTCTTCACTACCAGAGACAACGGCAATTGGTAAACTTGGGTAATCTTCGCGAATGCGGATCAGGCCGTATAAATCGCCACTACCTGGCATATGTAGGTCTAGTAATAAGATGTCTAAATCTTCTTGTTCGCTCAGCACCTGCAATGTTGTGTCAAAATTTTCTGATTCGAAAACTTCTAAGTCGTCAAACTTTGCAGTTAATGCCCCTTTTAGTGCTTCACGGAATAACGGGTGGTCGTCCGCTATTAAAAACTGACTCATGGTTCACTCCTAATGAATTCGGCTGTCATCTATCGAATAGCTGACAGCCGATATACTACGTTTAGAATCAACTTCTAATCAAGTTTTTAACGCATATTTAACGATTTAATCGGTTCTCGATTAATTCATCAACCACACTTGGATCGGCAAGTGTTGAGGTATCACCTAGTTGTTCGTGCTCATTTGCAGCGATTTTACGTAAAATACGACGCATGATTTTTCCAGAGCGAGTTTTCGGTAAACCCGGTGACCATTGGATCATATCAGGCGATGCTATTGGGCTTAATTCTTTACGTACCCAGTTACGTACTTCTTTAGTTAGTTCATCACTAACCGTTACCCCCTCATTTGGGGTAAGGTAAACATAAATACCTTGGCCTTTAATATCGTGCGGGTAACCGACAACAGCGGCTTCGGCAACCGCAGGGTGAGCAACCAGTGCACTTTCAATTTCGGCAGTACCTAAGCGATGTCCTGATACGTTTAGCACGTCATCAACACGGCCGGTGATCCAGTAGTAACCATCTTCATCACGGCGACAACCGTCACCCGTGAAATACACACCCGGATAAGCTGAGAAGTAAGTTTGTTCAAAACGTTCATGGTCACCATAAACTGTACGTGCCTGAGAAGGCCAGCTATCAAGGATAACTAAGTTACCATCAACAGCGCCTTCCAGAGTGTTACCTTCTGCATCAAATAATGCCGGCGCAATACCAAAGAATGGTCGGGTTGCAGAGCCTGGTTTCATATCTGTCGCGCCTGGTAATGGCGTGATCATGATGCCACCGGTTTCGGTTTGCCACCATGTATCTACAATTGGGCAATTACTCTTACCGATGTTTTCGTAATACCAGGTCCACGCCTCTGGATTAATTGGCTCACCAACCGAGCCCAAAATACGTAGGCTATCGCGGTTTGAAGTTGCTGTTGGCTCATCACCTTTCGCCATTAAGGCACGAATCGCGGTTGGTGCGGTATATAGAATAGTCACCTTGTGTTTATCGACCACTTCACCCATACGCCCTGCGGTTGGGTAAGTTGGTACACCTTCAAATAAGACTTGCGTACAGCCATTAACTAATGGACCGTATGCAATATAGCTGTGACCTGTGATCCAACCCACATCGGCGCTACACCAAAAAATATCGTCTTCTTTTAGATCAAACACATATTCATGGGTCATCGATGCATACACTAAATAACCACCTGTGGTATGTACAACACCTTTTGGTTGACCTGTTGAACCTGAGGTATAAAGGATAAACAGTGGATCTTCTGCATTCATCGGCTCTGGTGCACAATCTGGGGCTTGATCAGCAACTAAATCATGCCACCATACATCATGTTCATGCCACTGAACGTCGCCACCCGTTAACTGATGAACAACCACGTGCTCGATAGTGGTTACTGACTGTTGCGCTACGGCTTCATCAACATTGGCTTTTAGTGGCACAGTATTACCTGCACGGCGGCCTTCGTCAGAAGTAATGACAATTTTAGCGCCTGAATCTTTAATCCGATCTGCAATTGCTGATGGTGAGAAACCACCAAAGACTACCGAGTGAATTGCACCTAAACGCGCACATGCTTGCATTGCATAAACAGCTTGCGGTGACATGGGCATGTAAATCGCGATACGATCGCCTTTTTTCACACCGAGTTTTTTCAAACCGTTGGCAAATTTTGCCACTTCGTCATGCAGCTGTTGATAAGAAATATGTTCACTTTGCGATGGATCGTCACCTTCCCAAATTAAAGCGGTTTTATCTGCTTTAGTCGCAAGGTGGCGGTCAATACAGTTATAGGAAGCATTAAGTTCGCCATCTTCATACCATTTAATACTGATATGGCCTTTATCAAAAGAGGTGTTTTTCACTTTCGTGAAAGGTGTTGACCAATCGAGACGTTTACCGTGCTCTGCCCAAAAACCTTCAGGGTCATCAATAGATTGCTTGTAAAGTGTATTATATTTATCGTTATCAACTAAGGCTGCATTCTTGATCTGTGCAGGAACTGGATAGATACTTTGTGACATACTCGTCTCCATTTTAATTACTTGCCTAAGGCCTATCTTAAGGATCACTCAGCATAGCGAACGAAAGTATTAGACCTTAGTTGTATTATCTTTGATTTATTTCTATGTACCCAAACATACTTTCAAATATTAAGTTTTTGCACTATTAATACAAGGTGTTAATGATTTGGTTGCGTTACAAAGCAACCTGCCACCTTAGTCTAATAGACCAATAGGTAATTGAGTAAAGAGCATACTTAATCAAAAGTGGTATCACAACATAATTACAATAATGCAACAAGTAGCCCAGAATAGGACTTTGACTATGACAACTAAAGCAATAGCATTAAAAACACTTACCGCCACTGCCGTACTGTGCGCACTGACAGCCACAGCTCAGGCCGCAACCATTGGTGGCACTGATGTTACTTATGGCGGTTATGTAAAACTCGACGCAATGTGGAGTGATTATTCAGCGGGTGCGCCTGCTGGTACAAGCGTTGGCCGTGACTTTTATGTTCCAAGCACAACCCCTGTTGGTAACGATGACAACTCAGATGCAGTATTTGATATGCACGCACGTGAATCTCGCTTTAACTTTGGCACTGCGACATTATTAGATAACGGTAAAACCGTTAAAACACATATAGAGCTCGATTTTTTAGCCTCGGCGCCAGGTGGTAACGAACGTGTTTCTAATTCATATTCTCCGCGTATTCGCCATGCCTTTATTTCCTATGACGGCTGGCTATTTGGTCAAACATGGTCAAACTTTCAAAACGTAGGCGCATTACCAGAGGCTCTTGATTTTATAGGCCCAGCAGAAGGCACTGTATTTGTGCGTCAATCTCAAATTAAATACACCACGGGCGCATGGTCTTTCTCTTTAGAAAATCCAGAAAGCACAATTACTACAGATTTTACTACAAATCCACAGGGTATTAAAAGTCCATCAATGGCTGTAACCGATGATGCCTCATTGCCTGATTTTACTGCACGCTACACGCACAAAGCAGATTGGGGTAACTTTGTCGTTGCTGCACTTGCTCGCCAATTAACATATAAAGTTGGCGGTGTTGATGCCGATGAAACCTCATTTGGTATCAGTGCATCGGGTATGGTGAAGTTTGGTGAAGACAACCTTAAATTCATGCTTACCCAAGGTAAAGGTTTAGGTCGCTATGTTGGCGTTAATGTAGCACATGGTGCGGTACTTAACGGTAATGATTTAGATGCGATTGATTCAACGTCTGGTTTTATAGCTTATCAACATAAATGGAACAGCAAATGGCGTTCGACCTTTTTATACTCGTTTTTCTCAGCCGATAACAACACAGACTTACTTTCAATTTCAGGTGATCCGACCGAGTCTAGTCAAAGCTATAGCGCAAACATTCTATACTCACCGGTTAAACGCTTAACCTTTGGTGCTGAGTTTAAACATGCAGAGCGTGAACTAGAAAGTGGCGTAGATGGCGATATGGAACGCTTACAGTTCTCAGTGAAGTACGCATTCTAAGTTAAAAATAAAATTATATTACTTCCTTAAGCGGCTTTGGCCGCTTTTTTTTATTGCCTGTGATATATTTTATCAAAGATCAACAATCTACACTCAATTGGATTAAGGTCTTGGCTGTTACAAACACAAAAAAGCCGCTAAATAATTTAGCGGCTTTTTTACGATTAAGCTCGGGTCAAATCGCGCTTATTCAATACCTTTAAAGCTCAGCATCATCTGCTAGTAAAGCATCTTCAATATCGTCAGGCTTGATAGTTGCTTTTAATAACAACATGTCACGTAACTTACCTTCAATCTCATTTGAAATCTCAGGGTTCTCTTTTAAGAACTTGATTGAGTTAGACTTACCTTGACCAACTTTATTACCATTGTAGCTGTACCAAGCACCCGCTTTTTCAACCAACTTATGTTTAACACCTAAGTCAATTAGCTCGCCATGTTTAGAGATACCTTCACCGTACATGATAATAAATTCAGCTTGTTTAAACGGTGGAGCAACTTTGTTTTTCACCACTTTAACCCGGGTTTCGTTACCCACCACTTCATCGCCCTCTTTAACAGAGCCGATACGACGAATATCTAAACGTACTGACGCGTAGAATTTAAGTGCGTTACCGCCGGTGGTGGTTTCAGGGTTACCAAACATAACACCAATTTTCATACGGATTTGGTTAATGAAAATACATAAAGTGTTAGAGCGTTTGATATTACCAGTTAGCTTACGTAATGCTTGTGACATTAAACGTGCTTGTAGACCCATGTGCGAATCGCCCATGTCGCCTTCAATCTCAGCTTTTGGTGTAAGTGCAGCAACCGAGTCGACCACAACCACGTCAACCGCGCTTGAGCGAACTAACATGTCGCAAATTTCAAGTGCTTGTTCACCGGTATCTGGTTGTGAAACTAATAACTCATCAATATTTACGCCTAATTTTTGTGCGTAAATTGGGTCAAGTGCGTGCTCAGCATCAACGAATGCGCAGGTTTTACCTTCTTTTTGTGCTTCAGCAATAACTTGTAATGTTAGCGTGGTTTTACCTGATGATTCAGGACCATATATTTCAACGATACGTCCCATAGGTAAACCACCTATGCCTAATGCGATATCAATGCCCAGAGAGCCCGTTGATACAGCGTCAATATCTAACGCTTTGTTATCACCCAATTTCATGATTGAGCCTTTACCAAATTGACGCTCAATTTGAGATAAAGCAGCGTCCAACGCTTTTTGTTTGTTATCGTTCATTTTACTCTCCAAATCCGGCTAATGCAGACAAGTATACTGTATGAAATCACAGTATCAAGCTAATTTTATTAATTTATCTTTCCTATAATAGTTTTTAAAGCATAAACAATAGCTTGCAATCTAACCTGTGCCCTATCGCCTGCAAATATTTGTTGGCTCGGATACTGTTTATCGCCAATTTGAATGCAAAACCATACTAAACCTACTGGTTTCTCAGCACTGCCACCGCCTGGCCCTGCAATCCCCGATACCGCAACTGCAATATCAGCACCAGCGGCCTTACAAGCGCCGGCCGCCATTTGCAATACGGTTTGCTCGCTCACTGCGCCGTATAAAGCTAAGGTTTGCTCTGCAACCCCCAGTAAATCCTGCTTTGCTTGATTACTGTAAGTAACGAATGCACGGTCAATATAAGCCGAGCTGCCTGGGGTATCGGTTAGTGCATAACTCACTCCTCCACCAGTACATGATTCAGCACTAGTGATCCATAAGCGTTTATCCGTTAAAATAGCGCCTAATTGCGCAGCAAGTGTTTTAATCTCTTGATGTAATTCCATATTCAGCCTTTGGGTAAATACATGTCGTTCGATCTTTATGCACCACACACTATAAGTCAACAAACGCCGATGATGCAGCAGTATCTAAAAATAAAATCTGAGCATCGTGATATTTTACTTTTTTATCGCATGGGTGACTTTTACGAGCTATTTTTTGATGATGCAAAACGTGCAGCACAATTGCTTGATATTTCACAAACTCACCGTGGTAAAGCCGGTGGCGATCCTATTCCGATGGCAGGCGTCCCTTATCATGCGGTAGAAAATTACCTAGCCCGCTTAGTTCAAATGGGTGAATCCGTTGCGATATGTGAACAAGTGGGCGACCCTGCAACCAGTAAGGGACCTGTTGAGCGTAAAGTAGTGCGCATTGTTACCCCTGGGACTATTTCTGATGAAGCATTATTACAAGAGCGCCAAGATAATTTACTGACCAGCGTTTGGCAAAGTAAAAAAGGTGTATTTGGGGTTGCCTACTTAGATATTAACTCAGGTCGTTTTAATATTGTTGAAGTAAATACTGAAGAAGCATTTAGCTCAACCTTACAGCGCTTAACACCGGCAGAGTTACTGTATAGCGAAGACTTTAGCAACTTTCATTTAATTGAGCATATTAAAGGTATTCGTCGTCGCCCTGAGTGGGAGTTTGATTTAGACACCGCCCAACATTTGTTATGCGAGCAGTTTGGTACTAAAGATTTAGTCGGTTTTGGGGTTGATAAAGCAACTGCTGCATTAGTTGCCGCCGGTTGCCTTATGCAATATGTGAAAGACACGCAGCGAATTGCCCTTCCCCATATTCGCGCCATCACTTTAGAGCATAACGAGCATGCGGTGATCTTAGATGCCGCCACCCGTAAAAACTTAGAGCTGACAGTCAATCTTTCTGGTGGCTTTGAAAACACCTTAGCACAAGTACTTGATAAAACAGCAACAGCGATGGGCTCACGGCTATTAAAGCGTCGTATTCATACGCCAATACGTTCTAAACCTGAGCTTAACGCTCGCCTTAATGCCATTAGTGCCATTATCGACGTACAGCTGTGTGGTGAGCTACATGAGTCATTAAAACAAATAGGTGATATTGAGCGTGTTATTGCTCGTTTAGCCTTGTGGACTGCCCGCCCGCGCGATTTAACCCGTTTGCGCAGTGCACTGCAAGCCCTTGCACCATTACACCAATTATTAACCGATGCCAGCGATCCACGTATTAGTCAAATCGTTGCGCAATCTCCTGAATTACCTGAGTTACAGCAATTACTCGAACAAGCCGTGATTGAAAACCCACCGGTACTTATTCGTGATGGTGGCGTCATTGCCCCAGGTTACAACAGTGAACTCGATGAATGGCGCTCATTAAGCCAAGGCGCAACAGATGTACTAGAACAACTCGAGCAGCGCGAGCGCGAGCGCACCGGTATTAGCACTTTAAAAATTGGCTATAACCGCGTGCATGGTTTCTTTATTGAAGTGAGCCGTGCTAATGCCCATTTAGTGCCCGCTGATTACATTCGTCGTCAAACACTTAAAAATAATGAACGCTATATAATCCCAGAACTTAAAGAGCACGAAGACAAAGTACTCGGTAGCCAGTCAAAAGCACTGGCGCTTGAAAAACAGCTATACGAACAACTGTTTGAGTTTATTGCTCCACACATTGAGCAGCTACAAATGATGGCAGCCGCATTGGCAGATTTAGATGTGCTAAATAACTTAGCTGAGCGTGCGATTGCGCTTAATTATGCTAAACCTGAACTTTGTGATAGTGACGATATCAGCATCAAGCAAGGCCGCCATCCAGTGGTTGAACAAGTCATGAAAGACCCATTCATAGCCAACCCGGTAGAGCTTAATGCACAGCGTAAAATGCTGATCATCACAGGGCCAAATATGGGTGGTAAATCAACCTATATGCGCCAAACAGCACTGATTGTGTTAATGGCGCACATTGGTAGCTTTGTGCCAGCAGACAGCGCTAAGATTGGTAATATCGACCGTATATTTACACGTATTGGCGCCAGTGATGATTTGGCATCAGGGCGTTCAACTTTTATGGTCGAGATGACGGAAACCGCCACTATACTTAACAATGCCACTGCACAATCACTCGTGTTAATGGATGAAATTGGCCGTGGCACCAGTACTTACGATGGTCTATCACTGGCTTATGCAACAGCGGATCATTTAGCATCAAAAATATCGGCAAAAACCTTGTTTGCCACCCATTATTTTGAATTAACCGAACTTGCCGAGCAACAAGCTGGACTGGTGAATGTTCATTTAGATGCAATAGAGCATAACGACACCATTGCCTTTATGCATACGGTACTTGATGGCGCTGCAAGCAAAAGCTTTGGTTTACAAGTAGCAGCGCTTGCTGGGGTGCCTAAAGCGGTGATCAAACACGCTAAGCAAAAGCTGAAAATGCTCGAAAATCATCAGCCAGTCACTGCCGATATTAATGCAGTACAGCCTTCATTATTCGAATCTGAACCATCACAGGTAGAAGCACAACTCGCTGAAATTGATATTGATGACTTAAGTCCGCGCCAAGCCCAAGACTTACTTTATAAATTAAAAGCATTACTTTAATTATTTGATTGAGCAAAAAAAAATAGCTGAAGAGATTATCTCTTCAGCTACTCAAATTTGGCTATAATGTGTGTCTATTTTTGTGTGTTATGAGAACTGATCAAACAAGCTATCAGTACTTAACCCTTCATGTTGTAAAATATCTTTTAAGCGGCGCAGTGCTTCAACTTGAATTTGTCTTACTCGCTCACGCGTTAAACCAATTTCACGGCCAACATCTTCAAGCGTTGATGGCTCATAGCCTAATAGACCAAAACGACGCGCTAATACCTCACGTTGTTTCGGGTTCAATTCACCCAACCAGTCAACAATGTGCTTATTAATATCATTGTTTTGTACTTCACCTTCCGGACCAAAGCCTTTTTCATCGGCGATAATATCGAGTAATGCTTTATCATTTTCGCCACCAATTGGCGTATCTACAGAGGTGATTTTTTCATTTAATCGCAGCATTTTAGTCACGTCTTCAACGGGTCTATCTAAAGAGGCTGCAATTTCTTCTGCTGTCGGTTCATGGTCAAGCTTTTGGGTTAACTCACGTGCGGTACGTAAATAAACATTAAGCTCTTTTACCACATGGATTGGTAAACGGATTGTGCGCGTTTGATTCATAATGGCACGTTCAATGGTTTGGCGGATCCACCAAGTCGCATAAGTAGAAAATCGAAAACCACGTTCAGGGTCAAATTTTTCTACCGCGCGGATCAAACCTAGGTTACCTTCTTCGATTAAATCTAATAGCGCTAAGCCACGGTTATTATAACGGCGGGCGATTTTTACAACTAAACGGAGGTTACTTTCAATCATGCGTTTGCGGGAGGCACTGCAGCCTTTTAACGCTTTGCGGGCAAAAAACACTTCTTCTTCGGCGCTCAACAGCGGTGAAAAACCAATCTCACCTAGATACAGTTGAGTCGCATCTAAATTTTTAGTGATTTCCTCTTTGGCAAATATTTCATCTTCTTTGTCATCATCTTTATCGACGTCATCTAACAATTCAGAAGCAGCATCTTCTACCGCTATATCATCAAACTTATCATCAACCGCGTTTTTCGTCTTCTCGATTTTTGCTGTGTTACCCATGAGCGTACCCTCAAGCAAATAAGTGACCTTATATCACTGTGTTCAATACCCGATAGCTAAGGCAAATACTTCTCGGGATTAACAGCCTGTCCTCGATAACGGATCTCAAAACGCAATGCCGTTACGTCAGAATCTGAACTGCCAATCTCTGCGATTTTTTGCCCAGCTTTCACATCCTGTTTTTCTTTCACTAATAACTTAGAGTTATGTGCGTAAGCACTAAGGTAATCATCATTATGTTTCAAAATGATTAAATTACCGTACCCTCTAAGTGCATTCCCCGCGTATACAACTGTTCCTTGTGCAGCAGCAACTACAGCCACACCTTTTTTATTAGTAATTTGTAACCCTTTATAGCCATTTTCTTTGCTTGAAAACCGCTGTGTTACTGTCCCTTTAGCCGGCCAAGACCAATGTACCTTTCCTGGAATCAAACTGTTGGAATTACTAACTTTTTTACTAGCTTGTTTTTGAACATACTCTCGTTGTTTTGGCTGATCAAGCTCTTTCTTTAATTTTTTGTTATTTTTTTGTGGTTCTTTTGTAGACTTTTTACTCGAATTCGTATATTTTTTCTGCTTTTTTGTTTTTGCTGCTGGTTTTTTAAACGAAACCACTTGTCCGGGATGAATAATGTAAGGGGCTGGAATATCATTATTTTTTGCCAACGTGCGAAAATCTTGCTGGGCGCTGAAGGCTATTGAATAGAGCGTATCGCCTTTTTTTACAATATAGCGATCGCCATTAATATTCACTTTGCTAGTGTAGGGTTTAACGCTGGTATTTAAACTACTGACTGGCGCTGGCGCTTGGCGAGAAGAGCAAGCACTGAGCAAAACACTTGTAAATAAAGTAACATAGAAAATGTACTGCTTATTCATAGTGTTTTGCTCCTTGTATTAATAATTGTGGTTTTTAATGCTTAACGCAATAAAAAGTATGCAACCACCACTAAAATCACTAATCCCCAGCCAAGTGCTTCAACGTATTGACGTAATTTTTGCTCCATTTTTACTCCGCCCCATTTCATCAGTGCTGAGACTAAAAAGAAACGCGCGCCGCGACCAACCGCAGAAGCTAACAAAAAAGGTAAAAACGCCATATGTAAAAGCCCTGCACCTATGGTAAACACTTTATAGGGTATGGGGGAAAAGCCCGCTAAAAATACCACCCACACGCCATACTCCTTAAACCAATTTAAGGCAATATTAAACTTTTCTTGCCAGCCCATTTGCGCGATTAGAGGCTCTACTACAGGTTCAAACAACCAAAACCCGAGTAAATAACCCAACACACCGCCAAGCACTGAAGCAACCGTAGCAAATGTAGCAAAACGCCATGCTTTGCTTGGTTGTGCCAGCGACATCGGCGCAAGCATTACATCCGGTGGAATAGGAAAAATAACTGATTCAGCAAAACTCATCCCTGCTAAATAACGCTCTGCGTGGCGATGTTTTGCCCACACTAATGCCATATCATACAACTTAGTAAACAATTTCAAAGTGACTTCCTATTCAATATCGCCAGGCACTAAAGGCACAAACCTAACTGGCGCAATAACATGTTGAGTAAATTTTTCGCCTTCGCGTACAACCATAACCAGTTGTTGGTCTTCATTACCAATTGGCGCAATCATCACCCCCCCATCACTGAGTTGGTCAAGTAATGCCTGCGGTACCTGCGATGCAGCGGCAGTGACAATAATGCCGTCAAATGGTGCTTGCGACTGCCAACCTTGCCAGCCATCGCCATGTTTCATGGAAACATTATAAAGATCAAGGTTATGTAAACGGCGCTTAGCTTGCCATTGTAACGCTTTAATACGTTCCACCGAAAATACTTTTGTAAAGGTTTTAGCCAATATTGCGGTTTGGTAGCCAGAGCCAGTGCCAATTTCGAGTACTTTTTCACGTACCCCAGCTAAACGCAGCAGCTCCGTCATCCGCGCAACAATATAAGGCTGTGAGATTGTTTGCCCTTGGCCGATTGGCAGCGCTGTATTTTGATAAGCTTTGTGTTTAAGCACATCATCTATAAAAAAATGCCGTGGAATATCAGCAATAGCGCTGAGCACCACTTTATCTTCAACACCCTCACGCTGTAATAATTCAGCCAGCGCACGTGCGCTGCGAGTATAATTAGCCAGCACCGTTGATCTCCATTGTTTTCAGCCAATCTCCTACCGCTACTAAACTGTCTTTCGCCGTCATATCAACACTTAACGGGGTAACTGAAGCATAGCCATTATTAATTGCGTAAAAGTCAGTGCCAACACCTGCATCACTTTCAGGCCCCAACACACCGTACCAGTATATATCGCGGCCCCATGGATCTTGTTGTTTTGTCATGGTTTCGGCTTTATGGCGCGCGCCTAACCGGGTAACTTGTACGCCTTTAAGCTCAGATAAAGGAATATCTGGCACATTGATATTGATGATTTGATCTTTTGGTAGCGGATGAGAAGCTAGCTCTTTAATTATGCTTACAGTCACCGCGGCTGCCGTTTCAAAGTGATTGCCTTCTTTAGAACATAACGATACAGCCACTGCGGGCAACCCCAAATGACGACCTTCAGTTGCAGCGGCAACTGTACCAGAGTACAAGGTATCATCACCTAAATTAGCGCCGTGATTAATACCGGCAACCACCAGATTGGGTTTTTCAGTCAGTAATTCATTAACGCCCAAATGCACACAATCAGTTGGGGTGCCATTGACCGAAATAAAGCCATTATCAAGCGTGGTTGCCCGCAGTGGGTTCATTAAAGTTAACGAGTTGCTTGCGCCGCTGCAATTGCGATCAGGTGCCACTAAGGTAACCTCTGCAATTTGCATCAGTGCTTGGTACAACACCGCAATCCCTTTTGCATTTACGCCATCGTCATTACTTAGCAGAATCTTCATCTTCAGCGTCCTTTTCTTTATGTACACGGGGGCTGGCATCAGTGTAATCCACCAGCTCACGTAATAATGCCGTAGCAAAGGTACCTTTAGGTAAGCCAAAACTTAATTTAATGGTGGTTTCGTCAATCGTTGCTACGGTTAAATCTTGTGGTATCAAGCGCAGCATTCTACGTTCATTTTTAAGCCCTAATTCACCAAGCCCATCACACCACTCTTGATAAGGTGCCAGCCATAATTTTTCTTGTTCGGTGAGACCTTTTTCACTTTTACCCACCAAAGGCGCAGACATCATAATGTCGCCAGAGGCAAGGCGAGCGATATTTTCATCGCTAATTGCATCTTCAAAAAAAGCATTACTGCCACTGAGCATAAACACTTCTCGGTGCATCGTTTTCGCTAGGCCGTGCTCAGCAACACGTAAGTTCACAATTTGATTAAACACATAAGAGCGTGCCGCAGAGATAATTAAACCGCGCAACTTTTTATCGCGAATGCGCTCACCGGCAAACATCCGCTTGGCCATTTCAAGATTATGCCCATCGTGACCAAAGCGTTGCTCACCAAAGTAGTTAGGTACACCGGCACGTACGGCATTAATTCTACAAAGGATATCTAACGGCTGTGTGACATTGCGCAGCGTAATAGTAAATTTATTCCCTTTATGGCAGCCAGTACGTAATTTACGGTTATGGCGCTGCTGGGCAATGATAAAAACCGAGTCACTATTGAGCTCAGTGAAATCAATTTCTTTTTTTATTGGTACCGGCACACTGAACCACTGACTACACACACCGTGGCGGTCTTTCATACCTGCGTAACTTACATCACGCAGTGAGATCCCCGCTTTTTGGGCTAATAACTTAGCAACGTACTGAGTGTTTTCACCTTTTTTTACCACCTGTAAACACACATGTTCACCGCTGCCGGTAAATTCTATGCCTAGGTCTTCATCCACCATAAAATCTTCAGCACTGGTTTTAAAATCCGCTTTAGATAATGGCGCACCGTATAAATAGTTTAACTCACTCATAGTGATTGTTTACTCATAATTACCACGGCATGACTTGAAATACCCTCTTTACGGCCTTCAAAACCGAGCTTTTCGGTGGTGGTGGCTTTGACGTTTACTTGGCTAAGTTCAGCATTTAAATCAGCGGCCAGATTAGTACGCATAGCTTGGATGTGCGGCAACATTTTTGGCGCTTGCGCTACAATCGTCACATCAGCATTGCCCAGCTCATAACCTTGCTGTTTAGCTAAATCAACTACGTGGCGCAGCAAAATACGGCTATCTATATTTTCATATTCACTAGCCGTATCAGGAAAGTGCTTACCAATATCTCCCAGCGCCAAGGCACCTAAAATTGCGTCACATAACGCGTGAATAGCAACATCACCGTCGGAATGCGCTAAAAAGCCTTGCGGGTAAGCAATCTTTTCACCACAAATAGTTAACGGGCCTTCGCCACCAAATTTATGGACATCGAAGCCATGGCCGATTCGAATCATAATGCATTCTCACTGTGTTGTTTTTGGAGTAAAAAGTTGGCTAAATCTAAATCTTCTGGAGTGGTTATTTTAATATTATCACTGCGACCTGCAACTAGCTTAACAGGCTTCTTAGCCCATTCAATTGCTGAGGCTTCATCGGTAATTGTTACCTGTTGAGCGAGCGCACTTTGTAGCGCCTGAGTTAAATCATGGTACTTAAATAATTGCGGAGTCAACGCTTGCCATAAGTCATCTCGTGGCACGGTTTGCTCACTATGTGTGCTACCACGTTTAATGGTGTCTTTGACTTTACAGGCTAAAATGCCACCTTCATTGGCGCTAATACATTCAGTTAGTAAGTGCTCAACATCAGCTAGTGTGACTAATGGCCTTGCGGCATCATGTACTAACACCCAGTCAGGCGGGTTATCTGCCAATGCCAATAAGCCATTAAGAACTGAGTCGGCGCGCTCTTTTCCGCCGCTTGCTCGCACAATGCGTTGATCGATAAACGCTAAAGAATCAAAGTAGGGATCATCATCACTAACCGCCACAATAATACTGGTTGCTTGCTTTAACTGCGCTAACTTAGCCAGCGTATGCTCAAGAATAGTTTTGCCTGCCAAACGTATATATTGCTTTGGGGCGGAGTGTTGCATTCGACTTCCCACGCCAGCGGCAGGGACTATTACTGCAAGTGTATAATTAGTTTTCATTGAGTTGTTGCCCAGGTAAAACACGAATAAATGTTTCGCCGGGTTTGATCATCCCTAATTCATTACGGGCACGCTCTTCTACCCCTTCTTGGCCAAGCTTTAAATCTTCAATGTCGGCTTTAAGTACTTTATTTCGTTTAAGTAGCTGAGCGTTGGTATCCTGATGAGAAGTAACAGCGGCTTTTAAACGACTATAATCTTGTACTCCATTGTGGCCAAACCATAATCGGTATTGTACAAATAACGCTAAACACAGCAGCGTGAGTTGAAACAGTCGCATTAAACACTCCTTGGTTTTACTCTACCAGTACAAATTTATAATGCGCTTAAGGCAACTGGTATTATATTTTTTTAACTCGAACATGGGGGCGCTTTAAATTACGCCAATTGATATTACCTGCTAACAGCATTTCTCTCAGTGATAATGTTCGCGGTGTGATACGTTTGTCAAAAGACCATTGATGACCACAACATGCAGCGGCCATTGTTGCTTTTGTAGGCTTTAATAACACCACCGATTGCCCCTCAAGAGGCTGCCCTTGGTCATCAAACCAACCATGCTCATTACAATGAAGTTTATTGTCGCTTACTTGGTCGATGCTGTCTATTGCAACACGGGTTTGATTTGCGCGATTAAGTAAAAGCGGCACAATTAAACCCAGCTTTTTATGTGTTTGATAAAAATCATCATTACTTTTTTCGTTAGGAGGCTGTAGCTTTTGCTTATCGAGCCAACTGCCATTATAGGGATCTAACTGAAAAGGAACCTGACCATTAACCACCGCGGCTGCCGCACGTTCAATATAAAAAGGAAGGCTTTTTAATCGTTTACGCAGGCGTTGCTCATTAGGTTCAGCGACTAACAAAGCAATTTCTCGCGCATAAAAGGCATTACACAGCTGCGTGTACAGCACACGCTGCGCATCAGATTGCCAAATATCGACTTGTTGAAAAGGGTCGCTTGCAGCCAACGATTATACTCAAAAACATCTAGTTGCTTGTTTTATAGCACAGTATTGACTGCTTTTTAAGCTCTGCAATTTACCTAAATAACGTTCAAGTTACTTAACGTCAGCCTTTGTGCCTAATTTTGCATCGCCAGTTGCTAAAAATTGCACTACTTCATTACGTTTTTTGCCAAGCAACAAACTGCCATCGGCTAAAAACATAAAGTTCTGCCAATTGCGTTTAAACACATCAAAACTGGTTTCGATGATGTTGTCACGAGCCATACAAAAATACACCGTAGTGTTAGCTTGCCAATCAAGATGAGCTAAAATCTCTGTAGGCAACTGCTCTGCACCTTCTTCCCAGGCAGCTTCCCATGTAATAGTTTGCGAGAAATTGTCGTCATTGCCACACCAATCTGTTTTTTCAAAAAAATCAGGGTGATCATGCTCTCGGCTCACCATAGTGCTCCATAAAACTGCGGCACGCTCATGGCTCATAGGTTTAATTAAAGTAAGGTCTTGGTCTGTTACTGGCGCATCTTGATGGCGAAAAACCCACGCTTTTTTGTAATCATCTAACGAAATATAGTTCATAGTATTGGCAAATTAGTTAGCATTAAAAGTGCAAAGATAAATTATACAAGAGATCAAAACATGACTACAGCAATAAAACCACATACCCTCAAATCAGGCATATACCAACACTACAAAGGGCCTAAATACAAAGTGCTTTATGTTGCCACCCACAGTGAAACCGAAGAACAATTGGTGATTTACCAAGCCTTATATGGTGAGTTTGGCATGTGGGCACGACCACTGAGTATGTTTAGCGAAACCGTCGAGAAAGACGGCCAAATTATTCCTCGCTTTGCATACCTTGGAGAGGTTGAATAACTATGGCATGATAGTCATATTGTTTACTGCTCAGACCAGATAAGGTATTTACGTGCAATTTAATTCTACAGATAACTACATCGCAAGTTCAGCGTTAAAACAAGCGGTGAATGCGGCGATATTGCTGGAAAAGCCATTATTAATTAAAGGCGAGCCTGGTACGGGTAAAACCATGCTGGCTGAGGAGCTGGCTAAAAGCTTAGATACTACGCTTATTCAATGGCATATCAAATCAACCACCAAAGCCCAGCAAGGCTTATACGAATACGATGCAGTATCGCGTTTGCGCGACAGCCAATTGGGTGATGAGCGCGTGCATGATATTGGCAACTACATAGTAAAAGGCAAGCTTTGGCAGGCATTTATCTACGGCGAGGAGCATAATAAGCGCCCAGTATTATTGATTGATGAAATTGATAAAGCCGATATCGAATTCCCGAACGACTTGCTATTAGAGCTTGATAAAATGGAGTTTCATGTTTATGAAACCGGCGAGCGCATTGTCGCCAAACAGCGCCCTATTGTGATCATCACCTCTAATAACGAAAAAGAATTGCCCGATGCATTCTTACGCCGTTGTTTTTTCCATTATATTGACTTTCCATCTACCGATGAAATGCAGCAAATTATTGATGTGCATCACCCTCACGTTAAGCAAGATTTAGTACGCCAAGCGCTGGAAGTATTTTTTGGCCTACGTGAAGTAAACGGCATTAAGAAAAAGCCTTCCACCAGCGAACTACTCGATTGGCTTAAATTATTAATGGCTGAAGACATCGATGCAAAAACGCTGCACGATAAAACTCAAAAAGGCGGTTTAATGCCAATGTTTGGCGCGCTTTTAAAAAATGAGCAAGATATCAGCCTGATTGAAAAACTTGCCTTTATGAGCCGCCGCTAAGATGTTGATTGCGTTTTTCTTCAAATTACGTGAATACCGTTTACCTGTCAGTTTGCGTGAGCTGCTTGATTTGATCAACGCGCTAAAACAAGGTGCGGTTTTTGCTGATGTTGACGGGTTTTACTATTTAGCCCGCACTATCATGGTAAAAGACGAAACCCATTTTGACCGTTTTGATAAAGCCTTTGCCGATTACTTTAGTGGCATTGCCGATCTCGACTTACTCGAGAGCCTAAAACAACAACATGACTTACCTCATGATTGGCTACGCAAAGAGTTTGAAAAGCATCTATCTGATGAAGAAAAAGCCCAACTTAAAGCTATGGGCGGCCTTGATGAGTTAATGAAAACCCTCAAACAGCGCCTAGAAGAGCAACAAAAACGCCACGCTGGCGGCAATAAATGGGTGGGCACAGGTGGTACATCGCCATTTGGCGCGTATGGCTATAACCCTGAGGGCGTAAGGATTGGTCAAGACGGCAACCGCAATCGCCAAGCGGTAAAAGTATGGGATAAACGCGAATATAAAAACTTAGACTCTGATCGAGAAATTGGCTCGCGCACTATTAAACTCGCCCTTAAAAAACTGCGCAAGTTTGCTCGCACAGGTGCCAGTGACACCCTCGACTTAAACGAGA
The DNA here is from genome assembly GCF_030436385.1 of Pseudoalteromonas sp. KG3. Classification (NCBI taxonomy): domain Bacteria; kingdom Pseudomonadati; phylum Pseudomonadota; class Gammaproteobacteria; order Alteromonadales; family Pseudoalteromonadaceae; genus Pseudoalteromonas; species Pseudoalteromonas sp. KG3. The sequence continues at coordinate 3,228,463 of NZ_CP098523.1, read as the reverse complement.
CCATTCGCGCTACTGCCAAACAAGGCGGCATGCTTGATGTAAAAATGGCACCAGAGCGCCACAACGCGGTAAAAGTATTAATGCTGTTTGATATTGGCGGCTCAATGGATGATTACATTCACACCTGTGAAGAATTATTTAGCGCAGCTCACAGCGAGTTCAAACACTTAGAGTTTTACTACTTTCATAACTGTTTATATGAGCATGTTTGGCAAGACAACCAACGCCGCCACTCAAACGTCATCGACACCATGACGCTGATCAACAAGTTCACCAGTGACTATAAAGTGATCTTTGTTGGCGACGCCACTATGGGCCCGTATGAAATTGCCTATGCCGGCGGCTCAGTGGAACACTACAACGAAGAGCCGGGAAGTGCTTGGCTTAATCGCATCACCAATCACTTTGATAAAGTCGCGTGGCTCAACCCACAACCGGTTGAACACTGGCGTTACTATCAATCAATTGATTTTATAAAGCAGTTGATGGATAACCGCATGTACCCGCTAAGTTTGGATGGCATAAGTAATGCGATTAAAGAGCTAACATAGGTGCTAGGTTATAGGGGCTAGGAAAACGAACTCTACAACTCAGCTATATGATTCAAAGTCTCAGGGTGGCGCTGTACCAGTTTTAATAAAGTAACAGCTTGACCATTAGGTGCGCTGCGCCCTTGTTCCCAGTTTTCCAGGGTTCTTGCTGATGTATGTAATAAGTTTGCAAAAACCCCGCGCGACATATTAAATGCTTCGCGAATATTGATTATTTCATCGGGTGAAATGGCGAGATCACTCGCGTCACTCACAGTATGAGTGCGTAAGGTTAGCTTACCTTGCGAATGTGCTTAAATATACGTAACTAACGTACACTTATCAAGCAACCTTGCTATCTATCGTCACTATGTCGCGATATAAAACCTGCGACCAATTCGTAGGCGCGGGTTTATCCCGCGTAATTAAAATTTTTTCACAAAGAGGTTATGAGGCGCTGCGCTTTTAGAGAAGTAATTGTAAAAATAGGGCCGAGGTAGTGGCTAGGTGCTAGGCTGTATTCGTCGCTCGAAGCCCGCGCATTTTTCTTCTCATTTACGCTCATTCACTTCTCCTTGTGCAAAAAAATCTTTAAGTGACGAAAGCCGGCGACGAGGTAAACTCGCTACATGGATGGCTAGAAGTGAATACAAAAAAGCGCGGGATCTCTCCCGCGCTTCATTTTTTTGCTTTAGTAATTTTGGTAATTACTTAGCCTGCTGTTTGCTCGTCACGGCTGTGTTTTTTGTCGCCTTTTTTGTGACCTTTTTTACGCATGTGCTTTTTAATTTCTTGGTACTTTTCACGTTGTTCAGCATTTAATACTTGCCATACTTGATGTTGAGTTTTTAGGTTAATTAAGCCAAATTGCTCGCCTTTGGTTTGGCGCTGCGCTAATAACTCTTTTGCTGCGGCTTCATCAAAGGTTGGCATATCTAATAATGCTTGCATTTGTGCTTTATGTGCAGCACGCGCTTGCTTCATCGCGTCTTTGTCAGTACCACGAAGCGCTTTAAATTGGGCTTTTTGCTCAGCGAAAATGCTTTTTAACTGGGTTTGCTGTTGCTCAGTTAAATCTAATTTTTTAACGCCGCGCTCAGAGAGTAAAAAACGTGCTTGTTTATGTTCAAAAGAATGAGCTGGTTTGTGCTGCATGCCTTCTTTTGCCATTACAGCGCCAGTGCCTAAAGTTGCTGTCGCTAATCCACAAATTAATACTAGTTTAGAAACTTTACTTGAAATAGTCATAATAATTACCTTTGGTTGGTTGCGAACTTACTGTGTGTTCAGTTGTTATGTTCACTATAACCAACCAAGTGCAAAGCAACGCAAAGCAATGTAAAGGTTGTGTAAAGGTTCACTTTTAGGCCCGTTAAGGCGTAAAATGAAGTTATTCCAGCGTAGTTAAGGTGAGTAAATGAAACTATTAATGATTGATGATGATACCGGTTTATGTGAGTTACTTTCTGAGTACTTAACTGCGCAAGGGTTTCAAATTGAATGTGTACACGATGGCGAGCAAGGTTTAAAGCAAGCGCTTGAGCATGATTATGCACTCATATTATTAGATGTGATGCTACCAAAGCTCGATGGCTTTGAAGTGCTTAAACAGCTTAGGCAAAAAAAGTTAACGCCGGTGATTATGCTAACTGCTAAAGGTGAAGACTTTGACCGTATTTTTGGCCTTGAACTAGGGGCTGATGACTACATTCCAAAACCTTTCAACCACCGGGAGTTACTGGCGCGGGTTAAAGCCATTACGCGTCGTATTGAGCATATTACCAGTTTAACCAACAACAGCTCTAATAAGCTCAGCGTTAATAATATCATTATTAATTTAGCCGCTCGCGAGGCATCGGTTGATGAACACCCATTAAGCCTAACAGGTACCGAATATGAAGTATTGGCCTTATTAGTTAAACATGCGGGTGAAGTGGTCAGTAAAGAACAAATAAGTGAAGAGGTGCTCGGCAGACGCTTGGCTTCTTTTGATCGCTCTATTGATATGCATGTTAGTAATATTCGTAAAAAAATTGCCGAATTTAATAGCGCCGAACGAATTAAAACCATGCGAGGAACGGGCTATGTCTTTATCCAAGGAGAATAGCAAAACGCATTTTGCTTGGCTTAAGCACCCGAAACACTTTTTATTTTTTAAAATTTTTGTGTGGTTTTGGCTGACGGTGATAGGCACGATAACCGCCTTGGTATTTCTAAGTAATATTGCCACTAATCAAGTTAGCAATGAAGATTTACATGGCCCAATGCTAAAAAATTTGCAATACACAGCAAAAGGTATTGAGCGTACGGTAGTAAAGCACAATAAAGCCGTTGCAGATATTTTAATGCATCCGCGTTTAGCAAAGCGCAAACTGCTGTATTTAAATTCAGATCAGCCTGAGCATTCAATAACTAGCCGCACGCCTCCCAATGAAATTGATTTAAGTTTAATTAATTTCACTAAAAATATGACGCCGCAAATTATTTTTACTGAGTATTACCAAGCATTCGGGCCAATTAAAATAGACCTTCCTGAAGGTACCTTTTACTTATACGAAGTCGACGAAAATCACCAAACGCCATTTTTCGTGCGACTAAGACTCATGCCGATTTGGTTAAAAGTAGTGATAGCACTACTTGCATCGCTAACATTAAGTTTTATATTTAGTCGTAACCTAATTGCGCCAATCAATCACTTAAAACAAGCGGCTGTTAAACTCGCTAATGGCGATTTAACCGCGCGTGCTGACATTGACCCAAACCGACAAGATGAACTGGGCGTACTTGGCCGTGACTTTAATAGTATGGCAACTCAGTTAGAGCAATTGATCAGTGCACAAAAACGTTTACTAGCAGACATTTCCCATGAATTACGCTCCCCGTTAACGCGCTTAAAAATGGCTACTGGCCTTGCGCAAATGCAAACGCCAGAAGCTAACCAAACCTATTTATTACGAATCGAAAAAGAAGCGAATCAGCTCGATAAAATGATAGCTGATGTGCTGCAAGTATCTCGCTTGGAAGCAAACAGCCAAACCCTATCATTGCATCAGCAGTCTTTGCAGGTGATCATAGATCATGTGTTAAATGATGCCCAATTTGAGGCTAAGCAAACTAATAAGCAATTGCTTGTAGAAGGTCAGCTTAATATTGATATTCGTTGTGATGAGAGTTTAATTGCCAGTGCGCTAGAAAATGTATTACGCAATGCAATAAAATATGCGGCACATACAATTACCTTGTCGCTGAGTTTAAGCGATGCAATTTATATAGAGATCAGCGATGATGGCCCGGGTGTTGAACCACAAAATTTAACTAAGCTATGCGAGCCGTTTTTTCGTCAATCTGATGCACGAGATAGAACCAGTGGCGGTACCGGGCTTGGTTTAGCGATTGCTAAAAATGCTATTGCCGCGCATGCTGGCAGTTTAACACTGCATAATAGTCAACCCAACGGGCTGTGCGTGCGTATTGCACTGCCATTGGGTCAACAATAATAATGGACACCATGTTTTACAGTACAGAGCAAAACTTACTTGCCCAACAACCTGAGATATCAACGTTTTTTAAACACAGCGTGTACAAAGATCAACTCACAACGGATAACGGCAAGTTACATTACGCATATGTTGTTCCTGAGCAGGCTAAAGCCGCTGTGGTAATTTGTTCAGGGCGGATTGAAGGGTTAGACAAATACCAAGAACTCATTTGGGAGTTACAGCAAAACAACTATGCGGTTTTTATTATTGATCACCAAGGGCAAGGCCGCTCCTATCGCGCGTTAGCCAACCGCCATAAAGGGTATGTAAATAAATTTAGTGATTATGCTGACGATTTCGCTTTATTTGATCAGCAAATAGTCTGCAAGCACTTTCAAGGTAAAAAAATAATACTCGGCCATTCAATGGGTGGTGCAATTGCGTTTGATTTTTTAACTCGGTTTGAGCATAACTACAGTGGCGTATTTTTATCTGCCCCTATGTTTGATATTCACACAAAAGGCATTCCCAAACCACTGGCTAGATTTGTGGCTTGGCTCGCCTGTAAACTTGGCGGCAAGCAATGCTACGCTTTTGGTCAAAAAAATTATTTGGCTGAGGAATTTTCTATCAACAGTCTCACCAATAGTGAGTACCGCTATAAACTATTTAGAGAGATTTATCGCAGCGATAGCGTGTTACAACTTGGTGGTGTGACTTATGGTTGGTTGCACACCGTGTTTCAATTTATTGATAAGCTAGACCAACAGCTGGCTATTCCACTTTTTATCGCCAGTGCTGAAAACGATACTGTTGTTGATAACCAAGCCCAAGTTGAGCTGGTACATCGCCAAAACAATGCAGTTTTACAGGCTTTTGCTGGTGCAAAACACGAGCTGTTGTTTGAACAAGACTCCATTCGCCAAGCTGTACTTAGCCGTTTTTATCAGTTTTGTGATTCACTGAGTTGAGCACTTGTTTGACTCAGTGACATGGGATCTTGGTGGATCAAAATATCCATTTCGCAATTAAACTCTTGTTGGATCATTGCTACAACTTCATCAGCAACGTAATGAGCACGGATCAAAGGTAGTTGGTCTTCAAGCTCTAAATGCATTTGAATAAACTTAACTTTACCGCCTTGTCGCGTACGCACATCATGGACACCAAAAACATCCTTATGACTGTTGGCAATTAATACGATGCTGGCTTTTTCTTCATCTGGAAGCTCTTTGTCCATTAGATGATCGGCGCTTTGTCTAGCTATGTCCCAGCTGTTATAAAGTAAATAACCAGCCACGCCAATTGCAAAAATAGGATCCGCGTAAAGCATGCCATTTTGGGCTAGTAATATGGCAACTAACACGGCAGCATTTAAAATTAAGTCACCTTTATAATGTACTGAGTCAGCTTTAATCGCGATAGACTCGGTATGCTTTATCACTTTGGTTTGTACATAAACCACCACCAGCGTACAAGCAATGGCAAAAATACTCACCCATACACCCAGCATAGAATGATTTAATACCACCGGATTAAATATTCGTTCAATGCCATGAAACGCTAATAAACAACCAGAGCCGGCAATAAAGGCAGCTTGCCCTAACCCCGCTAACGCTTCAGCTTTACCATGGCCAAAGCGGTGATCGTCATCCGCGGGGCGCAGTGCATACCCTAGCACCATAAAGCTCATTGCTGAGGCGGTAATATCCATCAACGAGTCGGTGAGTGAGCCAAGCATTGATGCAGAGCCAGACGCAAGCCATGCCCAACATTTAGCCGCAATCATCAAGCTCACCATTACCATGGTAACAATACTGGCGGTTTTCACCCAAAATTCATAACTACGCTGATGCACGCTGTTGCCTATGTTTTAAACTGTTTGATTAAAATGAGTATATCATTTTTTTTATTTATTTCGTGTATACTCTCGAACGTCAAAATGTAGATCACCAATAAGGCTCGTTATGCTTGATATCGTTTTATACCAACCTGAAATTCCTCCTAACACAGGCAATATTATTCGTTTGTGCGCAAATACAGGTTTCGCCTTGCACCTAATCGAACCGTTGGGCTTTGAGTGGGATGATAAGCGCGTAAAAAGAGCAGGCCTTGATTACCATGAATTTAGCCATGTGCAACGCCATGCCTCGTTTGCAGCATACCTGGAAAAGTGTCAGCCTAAAAAAGTCTACGCGTGTACCACTAAGGGCAGCCAATTCCATCATCAAGCAAGTTATGAAGCAGGTGATTGTTTAGTATTTGGCCCTGAAACTCGTGGCCTACCAGATGATTTAATTCAATCACTACCGAATGAACAACGCGTGCGTATTCCAATGCAAGCTAACAGTAGAAGCATGAACTTATCCAATGCAGTGGCAGTGTTTGTTTATGAATCATGGCGGCAATTAGGCTTTCCTAACGCCCAGTAAAGCACACAAATAAAGCGCCTAAATCGTTAGGCGCTTAAGCCTGTAAGTTCAGTTACCCGCAATACAATAAATTTCACTTTCACCGATTCGCATTTTATCTATTCCTGCACTACTCTAAATACGTTCTTTTTAAACTTATTCAATGGATTGCAATGCGGTTTATGCTTAAAACATGCTGCCTTATCAGCCTGTTATTTATTGTTAATGTAAACGCGAGTGTGGCTGAATTAAACGCCAACGAGCTTTCTATACCCGCGATTAATGACTTTGCTCAAAGCCCGAGTAACGCGTATTGGCTCGCAACGGAGAAAGGCTTATTTAACTACGATTCAGCGCACCTTTTTAGTAGCAAAACACCACCCTTTTCGTTATTTGCAACGCGTGAAATTTTACAGGTGGCCACCTATAAATCGTGGTTATTAATTAATACTGAGCAAGGCTTAAGCTTAATAAATTTAATAAACAATCAGCTAATTAAACTAACTGATACCCCGTTAAGGCAACAAATATTTAGCACTGTTCACGGTTTTTATTTTCTACACTTAGGGCAAATTTACACAATAAAAGACGAAAAGTTGCATTCTGTATTCGCTTTTTCTGAGCAAATCGTCGAGCTTAAATTAGGTTTTAATAACAGCCTATGGCTGCATTCAGGCAGTGATTTAGCGAGTCGCTTTGATATTGCCAGTAATACGATTATATCCCAGATCACAGCCCCGACAGAGATTAGCCAACTAAGCCCAAGCCAAACATCAACAGCACTGCTGATCACCACCAGTAATAAGCAACACTATCTATTCAATAACACCCCCTCATTAACACCAATAAAGCTCGACCACACTAATATTCAACAACTAAACTTCTTTCAAGAACAACTTTATTACTTATATAATAATCAAGCTTATAAATATGATTTAACAACCAAAAACAGTAAGCCTTTATTTTATAATTCCCCAGCTCGTTTTTTATCGATGAAACAAAATAATGAGCAATTATGGTTGCAAACGACCACTAAAAGTTGGTTAAAGCTTCCTGCAATGCAAATTATTGCAACGCCAATCACCAATAGCCCTGCCCCCAGAATACAGCAATACTTTAAAATGCTGGCGCAAATAAATAGTTATACTGAGGATAAAAAAGTACTCAATATTAATTATTTACGCGATGATAAGTGGGCGGTAACCACCGCTGGCGGATTGTATTTATACAGTGCCCGTAACCAAACGTTTGATTTATTGCTGCAAGAACCAATAAGCACACTGCATTTCACAGCTCCCACAACTTTATGGGTAGCGAGCAAAACACAATTAATCAATTATGATTTTGCAACCCAACAACAAAATTTCACACTGTCAATTAGCAACATTAACACTTTTACAAATCTCAGTGATGAGCAGTATCTAGCAAGTGATGGTCAGCAGTTGTATTACATTAACAAGCAACAAGTCACAGTATTAGCACTGCAAGCTGAGCCTATTGGTGAGATCAGAGATATTTATTATCAACGTCATTCATCGAGGTTGTGGCTTGCGACTACTAATGGTTTATGGCAAACACCTGAAACGTTTGCACAAACAACAAGCATACATTTTAATAAAGTCAGTATGTTTGACACTTCAGCCATTTATAGAGCCCCGCTAAATGCACTATGGATAATCGACTCACAAGCAATCAAACTCTACAAGCCAAGTGCAAATATATGGGTTGAAAATGCCACCCACAGTATGGCCGCAAATATTGATGATTCAATTCGCCACGAGCAATTGCCTGAAGCACAATTTACCGTAAGCTACCGTGACAAAATAATGCTGTTTGCAGATAACAGCAGTACGCTATTAGAAGTACACCCCACGCAAGTAATACCTCAAAATAATTTATTTTCAGTCAGTCATCTAACCTTGCATTACCAAGAAAGTGACCAACACTATTACCACTTAGCAACCAATGCCGTGAATGCGCAACAACCACTGCAAGGCATCTCTGTATGGTTCAGCAGTAATAGTGATTTACCGATGCGGCTGTCTTATCGGCTCGATCCTAATGGGCTTTGGCTGCCGCTACCAAGTTCGCAATCTATGTTGTCACTGGCGAGTAATAAAAACAATATTTACCTCGAAGTTAAAAACCTTAACCAAGTAAGTAGCGAGCCGTTAGTCGTAATGATTAAACACACTGCATTTAGCTTTCCCAACTGGTTCAACTATTTGATTTTAACCGTTGTGTTTATGCTGTTACTGCTGCTAATTATTTATAAATTAAAAAGTGCGGCTAAGCACAATTTAGCTAACGCACTCATGGCGCAATCAAAAGATGCGATTTGGATTGCCAATGAGCATTTTCAAATAACAAATATAAACCAAGCATTTACAACAATTTGTGGATTCACTTTAGCTGATGTTGTAGGTAAAAAACCTAAAGCGTTAACTGTAAATGGTCGCGATAAAAAACTAGAAAGCCTCATCCATAATGATTTGGAAACCGATGGCTATTGGTCTGGGGAAATTTGGAATTTACGAAAAGACGGTCAACCTTATGCATTAGATCTGTCGATCACCAAAGTAAAAACGCCTAACTTGCGCAACAGTAGTGCGCATTATATTGGTTTATTTTCAGACGTAACCGCACGCAAAAACAATGAACGTGCCATGTTAAAACTGACCACCCGAGATGCTGTTACTGGGCTGTCTAACCGGACTATTTTTATTGAATCCGTTAATAAAGCAATTAAAAGCTGCAATAACAACTTCCCTGACTTACTGATTCTTTTTATCGATTTAGATAACTTCAATAAAATCAATGAATCTCTTGGCCATGCTATTGGTGATGAATTACTAAAAGAAGTGGCTGGTAGGCTGTCTCGCAACCTTGATTCTGGCTATACACTCGCCCGCTTAGGCGGCGATGAATTTGCAGTGCTGGTGCCGCCTTATTTATATTCAGGAATGACCATCTTTTTCGCTAAAAAGCTTGCCGACAATATCCTAAAACAGTTTCAAACACCGTTTATGCTTGATGGCATAGAGAGCTTTATTTCAGCCTGTTGTGGCATAGCAGTTTACCCAGAAAACGGCTACAGCAGCGAAGCATTGATGCGCAGCGCCAACAGTGCACTTAACCACGCAAAGAAAATGGGTCATAACAACTACCAGTTTTTTGATAAGTCTAAGCACACCATAGATTCGAATGAACTCAGTAAAGAAAGTGCACTGTTTAGGGCTATCGAAAACCAAGACTTCGAATTATTTTACCAAGTAAAATATAACGCAGATAAAAATCAGATTCATGGGTTTGAGGCATTAGTACGATGGCCGCAAGCTGATGGCAGTATTATTAGACCCGCTGAATTTATTCCTCTGGCGGAGCAAAATGGCGCCATCATTCCTCTCACACTACTGTTAATGAAGCAGTTATTTAAACAGCTCGAATTATGGCGAAATGAACGGGTTAGTTTTGGCAAAGTGGCAATTAATATTTCTGCCCTGCACTTTCAGCAAAATAGTTTAATAGAAACGCTCACCGAATGTTTAACCGACTATGATGTACCAGCGCGCTGTGTAGAGCTGGAAATCACTGAAAGTGCTATGATGGATAACCCCGAATTTGCCCAGCAGCAAATGAGCCGCTTAAAAGCACTTGGTTTTACCATTGCGTTAGATGACTTTGGCACAGGCCATTCATCACTTGGTTATTTAAAGCGTTTTCCTATCGATACATTAAAAATAGATCGCTCTTTTATTAAAGACATCATTGATAGTGAGCAGGACCGAAATATTACCGCAACGATTATCCGCTTAGCGAAATACTTAAAAATAGATGTGGTTGCAGAAGGCGTTGAAACGAAAGAGCAGGCTTACATGCTGCATGTAATGGGTTGTAATACCATGCAAGGTTATTATTATAGCCGCCCGCTTCATGCTGATAAAGTCGCAACTTTTATTGAAGAAAATAACCAGAAAAAACAATCTAGCTTGGGCAATGACTAAACTTTAGTTGTTGCCAGCGTAATGAGTGACACAACGCTGACAACGATACTGAGTACAAAGGTTACTCTGACTTTTGCTCGCGACCTAATAACGCCATCGCCGCTTCTTTCACGTCTTTATTTTCATAAAGTACCTGATAGATTTGCTCGGTGATCGGCATTTCAATGCCAGTGCGTTGTGCAAGTAAATAAACCTCTTTGGTGTTGCGGTAACCTTCTACCACTTGACCAATTGATTCAATCGCCCGTTCAACCCCTTCACCTTTGCCAAGGGCTAAACCAAAGCGACGGTTACGAGACTGATTGTCTGTACAGGTGAGTATCAAGTCGCCAAGACCAGCCATGCCCATAAAGGTTTCAGATTTCGCGCCCAGAGCACAACCTAAACGACACAACTCAGCTAAACCACGGGTGATCAACGCTGTTCTAGCATTAGCACCAAAACCAAAGCCATCAGACATACCTGCACCAATCGCGATTACGTTTTTCACCGCACCACCGAGCTGTATCCCAATAAAATCATTATTGTTATAAACCCGAAATGAACGGCCGCAATGCAGTAGATCGGCAAGCTGTTTTGCAAAAGCGGTTGATGTTGATGATACAGAAATAGCCGTAGGTAAACCCATTGCCATTTCTTTGGCGAAGGTAGGACCCGAAACCACAGCCAATGGCACGTCATCACCGAGTTCTTGCTGGGCAACTTCTTGCAGTAATCTGCCCGTATCTGGTTCTAAGCCTTTAGTCGCCCACGCCACTTGCGCACCATCAAGTAATGAAGGCTTAATTTGCTGTAATGTATCGCCAAATGCATGACTCGGTACCACGACCAAAATAACCTGGCTTGCAGTTACTGCAGTATGTAAGTCGGCTTCAAGATGTAAAGTGTCAGGGAAAGTGACGTCTGGTAGGTAACGTTGATTTTTCCGCTCAGCTGCAAGCGTGGCAACGTCATCGCTATTGCGCCCCCAAAGTGTCACTTGGTGACCGTTTCGGGCTAAACAAATAGCAAGGGCGGTGCCATAAGACCCCGCCCCTAATACTGTAACAGCTGAATTGGCTGTATTCATCGATTATGCGTCTGCAGTTGCCTGTTCAGCTTGCGCTGCACGTTGCTGCATGTATTGCGCGAATAACGCGTCAAAGTTTACAGGTGCAAGGTTAAGCTGTGGGAACGTACCACGGTTAACTAAGTTAGATACCGCTTCACGTGCATATGGGAATAACACGTTAGGGCAGAATGCGCCTAGCATATGTGCAAGTTGTACTTCTTCAATTTCAGCGATAGTGAAAATACCCGCTTGTTGAATTTCACATAAGAATGCAGTTTCTTCACCGATTGACGCTGTTACTGTCAATGCTAAAACAACTTCAAACACACCTTCGTCTAATTTGTTTGAACGTGTATCAAGGTCAAGCTTAACTTCTGGTGTCCATTCTTTTTGGAAAATAGCAGGTGAATTCGGCGTTTCAAAAGACACGTCTTTTGTATAAATACGTTGAATAGTAAATTGTGCGCCAGTTTCTTGTTGTGCTGCTACGTTCTGATTTTCTTCGTTCATGATAATTCCTAACTTTTAATCGTTTTTATAATAAATGTTTAAGCGTTTAACTTTGCGTCAAGCTTGCCTTGGGCTTCAATCGCCATCATGTCGTCACAACCGCCAATATGCTCATCATTAATAAAGATTTGCGGTACTGTGCTCGCGCCACCTGCTTTGGCGATCATTTCATCGCGAAGTTCAGGCTGTACACCGATATCTATATTCTTAAATTGCACACCTTTACTGGTTAGCAATGCCAATGCTCGTTGGCAAAAAGGACAATACGCTTTGGTGTAAAGAACAACATTACTCATAACAATTCCTCTAGCGGCCTAACTAAGTTAATTAGCGACCTGTTGTCGTTGGTAGACCGGCACTTTGCCATGCCCCCATTCCGCCAGACAATACATACACTGATTCAAAACCAGCTTTATGCATGGCAGTTGCGATACCAGAAGCAGTCATGCCTGTGGTGCATACCAATATAATGGGTTTACTCTTAGACTTTTCAAGGCTTGAAAAGTCAGATTGTTTGGCTTTTTCAGGGCTAAGGTGCTCTGCGCCTGCAATACGGCCATTATTAAATTCTTTTTGGGCACGTATATCTACAACAAGACCGTCTTCACGGTTAATTAATAACGTTAGTTGTTGCGGGTTTATTTGACGAATTGCTGAAAACTTACTTTTAAACCAACCGCCGACAATGAGTGCAACCAAAGCAACCCACGCTAAACTTAATATCGGATGATTACCGACAAATTCAATATATTGATCCATGCGTCTTCCACTATGAAAATTGTCCCGCGCCTTTAGCGCTGGGGTTAAACGTAAGGGCAATGCCCTAGCCACGCAAGTATACGTGCTTGATTAGAAATTACCAGAGAGTGAAATATTTTAATATGCAGCTTTGATTGCTGATCATAACTACAAAACACGGTATGCTTAGCTGCAACAGGAGCTAATTTTCAGGAACCAAAATGACACAACATAAAAAACCTCTCGTATTAATGATTTTAGATGGTTGGGGATACCGTGAAGATGCACAAAGTAATGCAATTTTAGCGGCTAATACCCCTGTTTTAGATGAACTTTGGGCAACTCGCCCGCATACCCTAATTTCTGGCTCGGGTTTAGATGTTGGCCTTCCTGATGGGCAAATGGGTAACTCAGAAGTTGGCCACGTCAATCTAGGCGCAGGTCGTGTGGTTTATCAAGACTTTACCCGTATCACTAAAGCAATAGACGATGGTGAGTTTGACCATAACCCAGTGTTAGTTGAAAACATAGATAAAGCAGTTAATGCCGGTAAAGCTGTTCACTTAATGGGTTTACTAAGCCCAGGCGGCGTACACAGCCATGAAGATCATATTCTAGCTGCAATCGAATTAGCAGCAGCTCGCGGCGCAAAAGAAGTGTACTTTCATGCCTTCTTAGATGGCCGAGATACCCCACCTCGCAGTGCAAAGGCGTCGATTGAACGTGTTGAAGCCCTGTTCAGTAAATTAAATTGTGGTCGTCTTGCTTCAATCATTGGTCGTTACTATGCAATGGACCGCGATAATCGCTGGAACCGTGTTGAACAAGCCTATGATCTAATGGTAAGTGGTATTGCACAACATAATTATACTAACGCAGTCGATGCATTAGCTGGCGCTTATGAACGTGATGAAAACGATGAATTCGTTGCAGCCACCACAATCGCGGCACCAGACCAAGAGCCGGTACAAATTAATGATGGCGACACCGTTATTTTCTTAAACTTTAGAGCCGACCGTGCCCGTGAAATGACCCGCGCATTTGTTGATAAAGACTTCGACGGCTTTGCTAAAAAGAAAGCACCAACATTAAGTGCTTTTGTTATGTTGACCGAATACGCCGCAGACATCGACGCTCCAGCCGCTTTCGCCACCGTCCCTTTAACTAATGTTTTAGGCGAATGGTTTGAAAAACACAATAAAACACAACTACGTATTTCTGAAACCGAAAAATACGCACACGTGACGTTTTTCTTCAGCGGCGGCCGTGAAGATGAATTTGAAGGTGAAACGCGCGAGTTGATCCCATCACCACAAGTGGCTACATACGACCTACAGCCTGAAATGAACTCAGAAATGCTCACCGATAAACTTGTTGAAGCTATAAAAAGCGGCAAGTACGACGCAATTATTTGTAACTACCCTAATGGCGATATGGTTGGCCACTCAGGCGTATTTGAAGCCGCAGTAAAAGCCTGTGAAGCGGTTGATCATTGTATTGGTCGTGTTGTTGCTGCCTTACAAGAATTTGGCGGTGAAGCATTAATTACAGCGGATCATGGTAATGCCGAGCAAATGGCTAATCCTGCGACTGGCCAAGCGCATACGGCTCACACCAGCGAACCTGTACCATTTATTTATGTTGGTCGTGATGCAACGCCAAGTGAAGGTAAAGCCTTAAGCGACGTTGCACCTACCATGCTACACCTAATGGGTATGGAACAACCAAGCGAAATGACCGGCACACCGATCATGACTTTGAAATAAACTATGCGTAGATGCGTTAAACATTTAGTTGTTAGTACGTTAATTATGTCTTCATTGGTGGCAGCTTCGGCTGTCGCTAATGAAGACCGTACTAAAAAAGACCTCAGTGAAATTCAAAGTGCGTTAAAGCAAAGCCAAGCCGAATTGGCAGCTCAACGTAAAGACATCGCTAAATCACAAAAAAGCCTTAAGCAGCATGAACTTGATATTGCGAAAAACGCCAAAGCACTGAATATTGCAGAGCAGTCAATTCGCGATACCGAAAAACAACAACAGCAGCAACAGCAACAAGCCGATAAGCTTGAAAAAGAACGCCAAGAGCAACAACAAGCCCTTGCCGCACAAATAAAAAGTGCTTACATGTCCGGTGGGCATGACTATTCAAAAATGCTGTTGAATCAAGAAAATACTGCACAAGTTGAGCGAACATTAAGCTATTACAATTACCTTAACAAAGCACGTATTGAACAAATTGAAGAATTAAAAGCATTACTGCTAGAAATCGAAGCGGTGCAAGCTGAACTTGAAAAAACCAAGCTTCATTTAGTTGCCCTACATAAAGAGCAAGCCAATCGCCAGCAAGCACTAATAGCTGCACAGCA
The DNA here is from genome assembly GCF_030436385.1 of Pseudoalteromonas sp. KG3. Lineage (NCBI taxonomy): Bacteria > Pseudomonadati > Pseudomonadota > Gammaproteobacteria > Alteromonadales > Pseudoalteromonadaceae > Pseudoalteromonas > Pseudoalteromonas sp. KG3. The sequence continues at coordinate 3,213,372 of NZ_CP098523.1, read as the reverse complement.
GCAACGTAAAGCAAATATTAGTGAGCTAAAAACCAAACTTAGCTCAACTAAAAACTCTATTGATTACCTAAAAGAGAATGAAAAAACCTTAGTCACAACCCTGCAAGAACTTGAAAAAGAGAAAACGCAAAAGGTTGAACTACTCGGCTTAGCAAGCAGTAAAGGAAAGTTAGACTGGCCAACAAAAGGCAAAATAGAACACAGCTTCGGACAGCGAAAACACGGCGGCATTGACTGGAAAGGCGTATTAATCGGCGCACGAGAAGGCAGTAACGTACAAAGTGTTCACAATGGCCAAGTGGTCTTTGCTGATTGGTTAAAAGGCTATGGTTGGGTGATTGTACTTGATCATGGTGACGGCTTTATGAGTTTATACGGTCATACCCAAACCCTGTTAAAAGACGTGGGCGATATGGTGCGTCAAGGCGATATAATCGCTTTAGTTGGACAAAGCGGCGGACAAGCAAATTCTGGTCTATACTTTGAAATACGCCACAAAGGACGCGCAGTAAATCCTGTAAAATGGTGCAGACGCATTTAAGTGATTAAACAGCTGCACCCCACTGGGAGCAGCTGATGCCACATACACAATTAAAAATACAGCAGTTACAGCATTATGCTTTAACGCGCGCTTATATCAGTTATTTATTCAGTTATTTATTGTTAGCTAGCCTTTTTTTGTGCCTGAGTTTTAATAGCTTTGCGCTTACAACCGTCGGCGATTTAAAAAGCCAGCAAAAAAATGAAATCCTCTTTAATATCCACGCCTATTATGTGGAAGATTTAGCACTGCAACAAAGTTTCGAAAACAACCAACAATTTGAAGCCTTGCTAGCGCAGCTAGACCCCTATTCTAAATACCTTGATGAGCAAGAACTAGAAGCGTTATTTAGTAGCACTAACGGTCGCTATACTGGGCTTGGTATAGAAGTAAAACTGCAAGATAAAAAAATAGTTATTATCAACACCATTAAAAACTCCCCAGCCGCTCAGGCCGGTATACAAAAAGATGATATTGTGCTCGCCATCAATCAGCAAGCGGTAGTGAATAAAGACATCAACCAAGTTGCACAAATGATAAAAAGCAGCGACACCGTAGCAGTCACCTTAACGATCGAACGCACTAACCCAACACAGACACTTGATTTTGAAATTACTCGTTCTGAAATTAACCTAGAAAGCGTGACAAGCTCTCTGTCTGGTTTTGGCATTGGCTATTTAGCGATTAATAGCTTTAGCAACCACACTTTACATGATGTAGCACGACACATAACCATATTACAAAGTAATTATGGCGCAGCACTAACAGGATTAGTAATTGATCTACGCGATAACCCAGGCGGCACATTACAAAGTGCGGTAGCGGTCTCTGATCTGTTCTTACAAAGTGGCACTATAGTGACCACCAAAGGGCGCTTTTATGATGCGAACCAACATTATCGCGCTAAAAAAGGGGATATTTTAAATGGCGCCCCTATTGTGGTGTTGATCAATGAAAACTCGGCCTCAGCAGCAGAAATTTTAGCTGCCGCATTAAAAGACAACCACCGTGCAACGTTAATCGGTAGCCAGTCATTTGGTAAAGGCTCTGTACAGTCGCTGATCCCACTTGGTAATGGTAATACAGCCCTAAAGCTAACCACTGCAAAATACTTTACCCCATCAGGGCAATCAATTGATGGCATTGGCGTAACCCCCGACGTGGCGATTAATCAATCAACCCTTTCACAAATAGATAAAGTAGTTATAATAAAAAATGAACAAGGAAGCGACGATCCGTTATGGCAAAATTCAGCCGCAAGCGATCCTCTGTTATTAAAGGCGCAGCAGCTATTAACGATGAAATAAACGTTGTAGCTCTTAAAAAAAGATAATAAAAATTATAAACGTGAAAAAACTAGCTTGGCTATTATTGGCTATTTGCAGCTTGCCCGCTGTTGCAGCAGGTAAACAAATAGCCATAGTGATTGACGATATTGGTAATCATCAACGCGACCTCGAAACCTTAAATTTACCAGGTAAAATATCGTTCTCGATTTTGCCTCATACCCCTTATTCACAAATTTTTGCTCGCTTGGCCAGTCAATCAGATAAAGAATTATTGTTACATATTCCCATGCAAGCACTGGATAACAGCAAAGCACTTGGCCCCGGCGCACTCACCAGCGATATGAGTAAGGAACAATTACAGCATACACTCGGTAACGCCCTTGCCACACTGCCACAAGTTAAAGGCGTGAATAACCACATGGGCTCAGCACTAACCCAAGAAAGCCAGCCTATGAAATGGACCATGGAAGTGCTAAAAAAGCGCAACCTGTACTTTTTAGATAGCCGCACTACCGGCCTAAGCCAAGCGCAAAACGTCGCTAATTTATATGGTGTAGAAAATGTTGGCCGCCATGTATTTTTAGACAACATCATTAACGAACAGCAACTGCAATTTCGCCTCAACGAACTAAAATATAAAGCCGAGCGTTACAACTTCGCCATCGCGATTGCCCACCCTTATCCTGAAACTATCGAATTTTTACAGCGCAAGCTACCAGAGCTTGAACAACAAGGCTTTGAACTGGTGCCGCTATCGCAGCTGGTAGAGCGTAAATATATACAACTCGCGCAGGCAGAAAGTAAAGGAGTGAGTGCGAGGTAAGCTTTAAAGTTACAAGGGAAAAGGAGCGAGGTTCTAGGTTCTAGGAAAACAGAATAGTCCGTCGTTAAATTAACTACCGAAGGTTGTGGTTGAGAGCAACGAAACCCAACGATGTAATAATAAAATTGTGTGGCGGCTTAGAGTAAAACGCAGATTTGATTTCTAGAGTTGAATCAAATCTGGCAATGAATTGCCGATTTAAAACTATATTTACCTGTTTCGTGCTAAAAGCTTTTCTAACTTCTGCTCCGCTACTTTATCATCTATTGATAAAGCCTTATATTCATCAATAAGCTTTGTTAAACCTGAATTTTTTTCACCACGAAAATATTCAATATTACGTTCTATTTTCTTCAAGATCTTAATTAGGCTAACATCATTAACTAGAGAAACATCTTCTTTGTCAGCAAATAGGTTTTTCTCTTGCGGGAAGTTCACAAAGTAACGTAAACCACGTTTACCTTCACCTGACGGGTAAAGTAAGCCATTATCAACTAATGATTTTAAATCCCTCGTTGCGGTTGCTGGTGGCGCCCCGGTAATAGCTCGATATTTTTCATTAGTTAAACCATCACGCACAAAGCCGTCAGCGCCTACTGTGAAGATTTTTTTCATCACCTTCTCTTGGCGTTGGTTGAGTTTGACCTCTCCATATTCAGCCCAAAATTTTGATTTTTGCAATACAAATTCAACGGACTCAAGCGATTTATCTTGCGAAGCTCTAACCAGCTCAACAAACCACGCTATCCACTCATTAATTTGTAAGCCAGTATTAGTATTTCTAAGCTTTTGATAGTATTGCATTCGATTAGTATTAATCATGCTCGACATACTAAAAAGCGGGGGTCTCGAAAAATCTTGAAATAACGCATGCTCAGCTATGGCTCTTCCAACACGGCCATTACCATCTTGAAACGGATGAATAGCGACAAACCATAAATGAGCAACAGCTGCTTTTATAGGACCTGAACAATTGGCGTTGTTATACCACTGTATAAAAGCATCCATTTCATGTTCAACCTCTGTACGATTATTACCGGGTGCTTTGTAGATGATTTCACTGTCGCCGTATAAGTCTTCTCTTATTACATCAATAGGCGAGTCTCGATAATCACCTTTAGTAATAGGATTTACATAATAATCTTCACTGCCGTGTAACAGCTGCGTGTGCCAATGACAAAGCAAGGTTTTAGACATAGCGCTTTTAATGTTTTTACGCACATCAACAAGCATCGCCGCAATGCCTTTTTCTTTAGGGAAGTAACCACCACGCTCTGGCTCTTTTAACCCCAGGAAACGAGCAACCGATGAGCGCACCTCTTCACGGTTAAGTTTTTCACCTTCAATGGCACTGGTGCTTAATGCTTCTTCCACCAGTAAGTGGACAAATGCATCGTTATGGTCATTTGACGGTATTTGCGATAATGCCCCTTCAATGCTGTAGGCTTTTTTTGAATACTCGCTGACACTTGCCTCAAAGCGTGTCACATCATATTCAAATTTAGGCCAATTTTTTTGTTGCCAATGATACATCTGATTTAAACCTTTGATAGTTATAAATCACTTTATATCGAATTATGATTTAAAAGTCCATATTTTATGAATCATATGGAGAGTGATTTTGATTTATAAAGTGAAGATGTATGAATCAACTCAATCCTTTTAGGCAGGATTGAGTTATTTAAACGTCCGCTTTCGGCTCAGGCTGTGTGAAACTATTGATCACCTTTTGGTCTAAGTACAGATTGGTTATGATTAATTAGTCTTAGCGAACGATCCAAGTCAGAGGCTAAATTTAGTATTATTAATTGGCTAAAATATCCCCAAAATTAGTCTTTTATATATCAATGAATTAATAGTATTAAAAAATGTGGGAAGCGAGGGAACATTCATGGTGTTTTGTGATCTTATGAATCGCTTAAAAACAACAGAACTAAACACCATGCCTCCATTTTCATGGCTTTCAAACCAACTACAAAAGACAGTTACTTATTTTTCATAAAATTTATTTAGCGAGAAAGTTTCAATTCCCAATGAATCCGAGCCATCAAAAGATGGTACATAATGTATAACAAGAGTGTCCCCATCAACAAATAAAGTACCTGTCACGTAATTAACTTTAGCTTTAGTTACTTTATTAACCTCCCCTCCGTCCATGGTAATATAATAAATATAGTCATCAACAGAATACAACAAGTTATTATTATGTGCTGCAATAACAAATTCATTATTCATCCCAGTAGTACCTGAGAGCGACATAACCAACCCTAAATCTTTAAGTTCAGTTTCTAGAGCTGTGATTTTATAAAGTCCACCACTACCGCTCAAATAAACTGAACCATCCAATTCCTGCATATCAAATGAAGAAATAACCCCATCATATTTGTAGTGTAGCTTATCTAAACTAACACCAGCGCTATCAAGAAGGTTAAAACTGTATTCTGAATCTAAACTTTCATGTACAAGCACGGTTCCATTATTAAGTAATAAAAAACCATTAATTAAATTCTTGGTAGTATAAAATTTTATGTCAGCGAACTCACCACCATTCGAACAGGTTTTAACAATAGAGGAGGTACTTTCATCATCCCTTTTCGACTTCCAGAAAAAGCAATTTCCTTTTGCCTGTAAATGTGAAATTGAAGACGGAGGTATTTCTGACGCATATACTAAATCAAACACATCATTGTGGTATGTATATACTTGAATCCCCTCGGTAGAGTCATCTAATGCCAAATAGTTTTCAGAAGATAATGCTGTAAAAGTCGGTGATATTTCAGGGTGCTCACGTTTATACTCAATATACCCTTCATTTAATTTTATTAAATTACCATTTAGTGAGTTAGATACTAAAACTTCGTTATCAATTTTTGTAAATGTGCTATGCGGACCACTTACCCAAACCCCATCAATTTTATCTAAAGTTATTTCAGAAACAGGAAGGTCAATTTCAAAATTCTGAACATTTTCAACAATGGGGCCATTATCCCCCCCATCAACAATCGGAGTATCTTCTTGCGCCGTACCTTTACTACTCGACCCTCCACAGCCAGTAACTAGCAACCCGAAGAGTAGCGCTATTAATACATTTTTTATCATAAGTTCCCTTTAAAATTATGAGTTAAACCACCTCATTTTATGAAGTTCATTTCTTGCAAGCATTAAATACGCCAAAATTTGACAACATAATCTAGTGCAAATATTCAAGATTTTTTTACTTTTTTAACATACAGAAAACTATGATGCCGAACGGCCGAGTCTGGGCATATTCAAAACTGTCAATAAGTCAAAACTTTGTAGTTTATAGGTTTGGATATTTTTCGTTGGATTTGCGCGCTCAAACCAACCTAGGTTGATAATTTTAAAGCGCAGTGCCTCTAGACCAATTTACTTAAAGCTCTTTTCTATAATGTTTCGCAACAGGGCAAGAAAATAACGCTGGCCACGTTTGCCACTTAAAACTTTCATCGTGCTTATAACTTATCACTTAAAACTTATCGCTTCCCTTAAAGCAAAAAGCCCCGCATTTTCATGCAGGGCTTTAATAATTTTGCAAAGCTGATATTAGCTCATTGCTGTTTGTAGCTTTTTCATCGCTGTTTTTTCTAGCTGACGAACACGCTCTGCAGATACGCTGTATTTTTCAGCCAGTTCTTGCAGTGTTGCCTTGTCATCAGATAACCAACGAGCGCTAACAATGTCTTGCGAACGTTCATCTAGGGTTTTTAATGCGCTAAATAAACGCGTGTGTGACTGTTCTTGCCATTGCTGCTGCTCAATGTCATCAGCTAAGTCTGTAGAACCATCAGTTAAATACTGTACCGGTGAGTAAGTACTTGTTGGTGCGTCATCGCTGTCGTCACCTGTTAAATCAAAGCCCATGTCTTGGCCGCTCATGCGCGATTCCATTTCACGTACTTCTTTTTCACTCACACCTAGCTCATTCGCTACAGTGGCAACTTCAGCTTGGTTAAACCAACCTAAACGTTTTTTGTTCTTACGAAGATTGAAGAACAATTTACGTTGCGCTTTAGTGGTCGCAACTTTTACGATACGCCAGTTTTTCAGTACGAATTCGTGTATTTCAGCTTTTATCCAATGCACTGCAAATGAAACCAGACGTACACCCACTGATGGGTCGAAACGTTTTACAGCTTTCATCAGGCCGATATTGCCTTCTTGGATCAAATCAGCTTGTGGTAAGCCGTAGCCTGAATAGCCTTTCGCTATATGTGCCACAAACCGAAGGTGAGACATGATGAGTTGCTTTGCAGCGTTAAGATCGCCATCTTCCTGTAAGCGAGTCGCCAACTCTTTTTCTTGCTCAGCACCTAGCATAGGTATCGTGCTTACCGCTTGAAGGTAGCCGTCCATACTTGCGCTTTGCTGTCCAACTGTGAGTGCCATTGCGTATAAATCTTTACTCATTTTTCACCTCGGTGATAAACATTTGAAACCATCTTAGCACTCTTTTACTTAGAGTGCTAACTTCAATTTAAAACTTTTTTTAGATTGAAGCAAGTGGTTTTTTAGTGTTTTTTTATTCTACTTTAAACGCCTGAATAAGCGATGAATTCTAGCTTTGCGCTTAGTTGGTTAGTTGGTTATGGTAAAGCTCTTCACCACAACCAACTTAATCAATGATTATAAACAACTATTGTTACACTTTATCGGGTTCGATTTCTTTAATGTAACGATTAACCGATAAATAAGAGCCTATAAATCCTAAGCTGGTTGCCAGCAATACCAAAGCACCAAACTCAGTTATACTTAAACCAATTAAGTTAAAGCTCGTTTGATACACGCCTGCCACTTCTGATACCGCAGAGCCAAGCCACCACATCATTAAAGCAACGCATATAAATGCAAACAAACCACCGACAATACCATACCAAATCCCGGTCCATAAAAATGGCGCATGAATAAAGGTATTGGTTGCGCCTACTAATTTCATCACTTGGATCTCTTCTTTTTTATCCATAATTGATAAGCGGATGGTGTTACCGATGATCAAGGTAACCGATGTTAGTAATAGCAAGGCAATGGTAATGACGCTTTCTTTTAATAAGCTGAGTAATGCATTTAAGCGCTCAAGCCAGGCAATATCTAATTTACCAAAATCAACTTCGCGCTCTGCTTCAAGCTTTTTTAATAATGCTTGCGCGGCGTTAGGCTGACGATGACGAGAAGTCGGTGTCACAATCACCACATCTGGCAGTGGATTGCTATCTAAATACTCAAGTGCTTGGCCAAACCCGGATACTTGTTTAAATTCGATGAGTGCATTTTGCTTTGAAATAAAGCTGACATTGTCTATTTCGGGATACAGTGCTAATCGTTTAACAAGCGTTTGTGTTTCTTGCTCACTCATAGACTCTTTAACAAATAATGATATTTCTGCCGCTTCTTCAAAGCCGCTACTTACTTGCTGCACGTTTTTAACCACTAAATACAAGGTTGCTGGCAAGGTTAAACTCAACCCCAGTACCGCGATGGTCATCATTGATGCCATGGGTGTACGCCACATTTCACCTAGGCTATGTACGCCTTGGCGAAAAATATTCAGCACAAAAAAATAGCCGGCTGCAAATAGTGATTTTTTAGCACGCTCATTTTGGCTTTTTCGGCCTTTAAATAACAAGCTCATAGAGTTGCCTCTGCCAATGGATCTTGGCTCATGCGGCCATCTTTTAAGGTTAAGCTGCGGTATTTCATCCGTGAGATCAGTCCTAAATCATGGGTAGCAATAAGCACTGTAGTGCCATGATTATTAAACTCTTCAAACAACCGTAAGATATCCATTGAAAGCTCAGGATCTAAATTACCTGTTGGCTCATCGGCAAGTAATAGTGGCGGAGAGTTGACGATTGCACGGGCGATACCAACACGCTGTTGTTCACCACCAGAGAGTGTTGACGGGTGGCATTTCACTTTGTCGAGCAAACCAACTTTGTCCAGCGCACCGTGAACACGCTTTTCAATTTGCTTATGATGCGTGCCCTCAATAATCAATGGCAAAGCAACATTATCAAAAATAGTGTGACGCTCTAATAAACGATGGTTTTGGAAGATAATCCCAATATCACGACGAACATACGGTATTTGCCGCGATTTAACTGCATTTAAATCAACGCCATTAATGAAAACGTGTCCCGCAGATGGGCGTTCCATTAAGCTTATTAATTTAAGCAAGGTACTTTTACCTGCGCCACTGTGGCCCGTTAAAAAAGCGAGTTCACCTGGTTTAACATGAAAATTAACTTTTTCCAGCGCTCGATGACCACCGGGATATGTTTTACTGACTTGCTGAAAATTTATCATTTTAGTTATCAATCATCCGCAGCTAAAAAGGGAGCAAGCTCCCTTTTGAAAGTTAAACTTCGTCCTCATCTTGGCTAAATAGCGCATCAATGAAGTCATTACTATTAAATGCGCGTAAATCTTCAATACCTTCGCCCACACCAATATAGCGGATCGGAATATTAAATTTATCGGCCACAGCGAAGATAACCCCACCTTTGGCTGTCCCATCTAACTTAGACAAAGTGATCCCAGTAAGGCCAACACATTGATTGAATAAGTTAACTTGGCTAATAGCATTTTGCCCGGTTCCAGCGTCGATAGTTAGCATCACTTCGTGTGGCGCATCGGCATCGATTTTTTTCATCACGCGAGCTATTTTTTCAAGCTCTTGCATTAGGTTATCTTTATTTTGCAAGCGCCCAGCTGTATCAGCAATTAATACATCTATATTACGTGCTTTTGCAGCTTGAAATGCGTCAAATACCACTGAGGCGCTGTCGGCACCGGTATGTTGTGCGATTACTGGGATTTTATTACGCTCACCCCACACTTGTAATTGCTCAACAGCAGCGGCACGGAAGGTATCACCCGCCGCTAGCATGACTGACTTACCTTGATCTTGAAATTGTTTAGCAAGTTTACCAATGGTGGTGGTTTTCCCAACGCCGTTAACACCCACCATTAATATAACAAATGGCTTTTTATCTGCTGGAATTTCCAATGGTTGTTCGGCTGTTTTAAGCATCGCAGCCATTTCTTGCTTCATTAGCTCATACAGCGCGTCACCATCTTTTAATTGCTTACGGTCAGCGGCATCTATAAGACGATCAATCAGCTTCATGGTGGTATCAACACCTAAGTCGGCTGTTAATAGCTGGGTTTCAAGATCTTCAAATAATTCATCATCAATTTTCTTACCGGTGAAAATCGATGCAAAGCCAGAACCTAAGTTTACTTTGGTTTTTAATAGGCCTTTTTTAAGACGCGCAAAAAAGCCTTCTTTTTTAGGTTTTTCAGCTGTTTTAGCTTCCTCAGCAGCCAGCTCTGCTGTTAATCGCTCTTGCTCTACACGTTCAGCTTCCGCCTCTTCTGCAGCAATACGCTGTTGCTCTGCACGTTCGGCTTCTGCCTGCTCTGCGGCAATGCGCTGTTGCTCTACACGCTCGGCTTCTGCTTGCTCTGTGGCAAGTCGTTGTTGTTCTATACGCTCAGCTTCTGCTTTCTCTGCGGCAAGTCGTTGTTGCTCTACACGTTCGGCTTCTGCTTTCTCTGCGGCAACACGCTCTTGTTCTGTACGCTCAGCTTCTGCCTTTTCAGCGGCAATACGTTCGGCTTCACGTTGCGCTTGCTCGGCTGCTTGTTGTTCTTGCTCTGCTTTCTCAGCTGCGGCTAATTCAGCTTCTGCAATTGCGACACTTTCAGCTTCCGCCTGCTCTGCAGCAATACGTTCTTGCTCTACACGCTCTGCCTCAGCCTTTTCTGCTGCAATACGTTCGGCTTCACGTTGCGCTTGCTCGGCAGCTTGCCGCTCTTGTTCTAGTTGCATTGCCTCTTGTTGCTGAGCTAAACGAGCGGCTTCATCGCGGCGTTGCTGCTCTGCTTTTTCGGCCGCAGCTAATTCAGCATTTGCAATCGCTACACGCTCTGCTTCTGCTTTTTCTGCGGCAATACGCTGTTGCTCTAAACGCTCAGCTTCAGCCTTTTCTGCAGCAATGCGCTGTTGCTCTACACGCTCAGCTTCTGCCTTTTCTGCGGCAATGCGCTGTTGTTCTGCACGCTCAGCTTCGGCCTTTTCTGCCACAATGCGCTCTTGCTCTAAACGCTCAGCTTCAGTGTTTTGCTCTGTTTGTTGATTTTTATCTGACTTACCAAAGCCGAACCAAGACAGGAATTTACTTTTTTTTGCCATACTTGCTAATAACCACTTATAAAAATCTGATAAACTAACGGTAATAATTTGTGAATTCGCTGCTTTACATTAAAGCCAAGCCGCTCATAATCACAATATATTGTCTAAGACGCTCATAGTAACACTTTTAGTGCAGTTGAAAAATGACACGCTGCTATATGAGTGCAATATTATCTGAGCTAGATTCTAGATACCATTTTTTAGTGAGCTAAATGAGAAATAAATCACCACAAAAACAAATGAGTAATAAAGCCAATGATGGCGTTATTAGGATAATCAGCGGGCAATTTCGTGGCCGTAAATTACCAGTAAAAGATGTGCAAGGCCTACGCCCAACCACTGACCGTATAAAAGAAACGGTATTTAACTGGTTAATGCAAGATACCCGCGATGCTAAAGTGCTCGATTGTTTTGCAGGCTCAGGTGGGTTAGGTTTTGAAGCGCTGTCGCGATTTGCTCACTCAGCCTGTTTTTTAGAGATGGATAAACTCGCAGCATCACAATTAAAAGCCAATATAGATGCCTTAAAACTTACTAATGCAGAGGTTGTGTGTACTGATAGTTTGTTGCATTTAAGCAAAAACCCACAGCAACAGCAGTATAATTTAGTGTTTATTGACCCGCCATTTCGCCAAGGTTTAGCACAACAATGCTGTGATTTACTCACAGAAAATGCTTGGTTAGATAAAAATGCCTTGATTTATGTTGAAGTAGAAAGCGACTTGCAGCCATTACAAACGCCTAGCAATTGGCTGTTATTAAAAGAGAAAGCGGCTGGACAAGTATTATCCCGCCTCTATGAATTACAGTAAAATTAGTAACATACAAATATTTTCGGTTTCCTGTTGGAACAGACTATATTTATCCTTTACATGTGGTGTGGCTTCGGATTACAATACTGCACCATTTTTGAACCACTTGATCATTGTTTGATCAACTTGAGCAACGCTCATTATTTAGGTAGGTGAATTTTTAATGCCAGTAATTAAAGTAAGAGAGAACGAACCGTTTGACGTAGCACTTCGTCGCTTCAAGCGTTCATGTGAAAAAGCAGGTATCCTTTCAGAAGTTCGTCGTCGCGAGCACTATGAAAAGCCAACAGCTGAGCGTAAGCGTAAAAAAGCTGCGGCGGTTAAGCGTCACATGAAGAAGCTTTCTCGCGATAACGCACGTCGCGTTAAATTATATTGATCAGTATTGGTCTTGTATAAATGAGCCTTTTAATAAAGCTAAAAGATGCGCAAAAAGATGCGATGCGAGCGAAAGACAAACAACGTCTTAACCCAATTCGTATGGTACTTGCTGCAATCAAGCAGCGTGAGATTGACGAGCAAATAACACTTGATGATGACGGTATTACCGCAGTATTAGTGAAGCTTGTTAAACAACGCCGTGACTCTTACACTCAGTATACTGATGCTGGCCGTGAAGATTTAGCCGAAATTGAAGCCAATGAAATTACAGCTCTTGAAGAATTTTTACCTCAACAATTGAGTGAAGATGAAATCATAGCTCTCATTGATGCGGCTATTGCTGATACAAACGCAGCCGGTATGCAAGACATGGGCAAAGTAATGGGTATAATCAAAAGCAAAGCTGAAGGTCGCGCCGATTTAGGTAAAATCTCAGGTTTAATTAAGCAACGATTAACTGCCTAATACTCCCACATACAGATGTATGATTTAAGCAAACCGAGCCATGTGCTCGGTTTCTTCGTTTTTAGCTTTAATAAAAATAGCATTTGTGTTCAAATCTAAGTTTGTAGAACTAAACCTTTTTCTATTTATCTCAGGACTAGACTTTACTAATGGCTGGAAAGATCCCACGTAACTTTATAGATGACTTACTTGCCAGAACCGATATTGTTGAGCTAATTGACTCCAAAGTTGGCTTAAAAAAAGCGGGCAAAGATTACCAAGCCTGCTGCCCTTTTCACAATGAAAAATCGCCATCATTTACCGTTTCACAAGACAAACAGTTTTACCATTGCTTTGGCTGTGGCGCCAACGGCAATGCAATTTCATTTGTTATGGAATACGATAAACTAGAGTTTGTTGATGCCATTGAAGAACTTGCCAGTATTCTCAATTTAGATGTACCTAGAGAGCAAGGTAGCAGCAATGGTCCCGAGCGTACCGCAGAACAAAAACGCTCGGATTACGATTTAATGCTGCACAGTGCGCGTTTTTACCAACATCAATTAAAGCACCATGCTAATTCTGCAACCGTAATCGACTATGTAAAAGGCCGTGGCCTAAGTGGTGAAACGGTTAAAAAGTTTATGATCGGCTATGCCCCCAGTGAATGGGAAGGCCTATGCCAACAGCTTGGCCGTAATAAAGAACAAAAAGAGCAGCTTGTTGAGCTTAAATTGGCCTCAGAGAAAACGCCTGGCCGCCAGTTTGACTTTTTCCGTGATCGCTTAATGTTCCCAATCCGTGATAAACGGGGTCGTGTTATTGCCTTTGGTGGCCGCGTGATGCAAGCGGATCAAGGGCCTAAATATTTAAACTCGCCAGAAACCCGTATATTTCATAAAGGCTTTGAACTTTATGGCCTGTATGAGGCTAAACAAGCACACAAAAAGCTCGACCATGTACTCATCGTTGAAGGCTATATGGATGTGGTGGCACTAAGCGAGCAAGGTATTGAATACGCGGTTGCAGCACTTGGTACAGCCACTACAGCTGAACATATGCATACTCTGTTTAGAACCACAGACCGCGTTATTTGCTGTTACGATGGCGATCGTGCTGGTCGTGATGCCGCATGGCGTGCACTTGAAAATGCCCTACCTTACTTAAATGACGGCAAAGCGTTACAATTTGTGTTTTTACCTGATGGTGAAGACCCTGATTCGCTGGTGCAAAAAGAAGGCAAAGAGGCCTTTGAACAACGCTTAGCTTCCGCCGATGACTTTACCAAAGTGCTGTTCAATAAACTTAGCCAAGAAATTGATTTAACCACTGATGCAGGAAAAGCCAAGTTACTCAGTGCGGTATTGCCGTTAGTTGAAAAAATTCCTAGCGAGTTTTACCAAGAAAATCTATTAGAACATTTAGGACGCTTAATTGGTCGCACTAAAGAGCAACTTAATAACCGCCTAAAAACCCCTAAGCAACAGCACTCTATTGAACGTAAGTTTAAAATAACGCCAATGCGCCGCGCTATAGGCTTACTGATCCAGCACCCAAATTTAGCACATGCCGTGCCCTATTTGCCTGATTTAGCACAAATGAATATTGCTGGGATTGAGTTACTTATTCGTTTGCAGCATTACGCATTACAAAAATCACCAATAACCACTGCGCAATTGCTTGAGTCATTTCGCGAAACGCCAGAATATGAAGCGTTGATCAAGCTGGCTACTTGGCGACATGAGATTGGCGACGACCGTTTAGAAGCCGAATTTAAAAATACTTTCAAATTTATTGAAGATCAGTGTTTAAATTATCGACTCGAGACCCTATTAATAAAAGACAAGACACAAGGCTTAAATAGTGAAGAACGACTCGAATGTCACCTATTAACGCAAGCTTTAAAAGGCACTAACAACTAGTCAAAAACGATTTATGCTGTTATACTGTGCTATTCACTGCGTCAAATAATACTTAGCTTGGCTTAATAGATAAGCAAGCTGGCGCCTGTTGTATCAACTTATCAGAGTGGAAGAAACAATCTCTATGGATCCAACTCCTCAGTCACAATTAAAACTTCTGATTCAAAAAGGTAAAGAGCAAGGTTACTTAACTTTTGCAGAAGTTAATGATCACCTTCCACAAGATATTATCGATTCAGATCAAGTAGAAGATATCATTAGTATGATCAATGATATGGGTATCAAGGTTAGCGAAAATGCGCCTGATGCCGATGAATTGATGATGCAAGAAACGACAACAGATGAAGACGCAGCAGAAGCTGCAGCCGCTGCGCTTGCTACTGTAGATAAAGAAATCGGCCGTACTACTGATCCGGTTCGTATGTATATGCGTGAAATGGGTACTGTTGAACTGCTTACCCGTGAAGGCGAAATCGTTATCGCTAAGCGTATTGAAGAAGGCATCAACCAAGTACAAATCTCGGTTGCTGAATACCCTGAAGCAATTACATACCTGCTAGAGCAATGGGATAAATTTGAAGCAGAAGAGATGCGCTTAAGCGACATTATCTCTGGTTTCTTTGATCCTAATGCAGATGAAGCCCCAATTTCAGCTACGCACATTGGCTCTGAATTAAGCGAAAAAGAGCTTGATGATGAAGACGACGATGATGCAGATAGCGATGATGAAGATGAAGAAGAAGTAGATACTGGCCCAGATCCTGAAGAGGCGCGTGTTCACTTTGAAAATCTTCGTGATCTTTATAATAAAGCACGCGATACATTTGAAAGTAAAGGCCGTTCACACCCTGAGTCGCAAGCAGCGATTTTTGAAATTGGTGAACTGTTCAGAACCTTTAAATTAGTGCCAAAACAGTTTGACCGCATGGTTAATAACATGCGCGAAATGATGGATAGAGTTCGTGTTCAAGAACGTATCGTCATGAAGCAAGCTGTACAAATTGCAAAATTACCAAAGAAAACCTTTGTTAAGCATTTTGCTAACA
Source organism: Pseudoalteromonas sp. KG3 (assembly GCF_030436385.1). NCBI lineage: Bacteria > Pseudomonadati > Pseudomonadota > Gammaproteobacteria > Alteromonadales > Pseudoalteromonadaceae > Pseudoalteromonas > Pseudoalteromonas sp. KG3. Next base: position 3,197,902 of record NZ_CP098523.1, on the reverse strand, counting down.
ACGAAACAGATACCGCATGGATTGACCATGAAATTGCTGCGAATGAAAAATACTCAGCAAAATTAGACGAAATCAAACCAGAGATCATTCGTTGTATCAATAAACTACGTGTTATTGAAGAAAGCACAGGTTTAAGCATTGAGCGTATTAAAGACATCAACCGTCGTATGAGCATTGGTGAAGCAAAAGCGCGCCGTGCGAAAAAAGAAATGGTTGAAGCTAACTTACGTCTTGTGATCTCAATTGCTAAAAAATATACCAACCGTGGTTTACAATTCTTGGACTTGATCCAAGAAGGTAACATTGGTTTGATGAAAGCTGTTGATAAGTTTGAATATCGCCGTGGTTATAAGTTCTCAACTTATGCTACGTGGTGGATCCGTCAAGCAATCACCCGCTCTATCGCCGACCAAGCGCGTACAATCCGTATTCCGGTGCATATGATTGAAACGATTAACAAACTTAATCGTATTTCGCGTCAAATGCTGCAAGAAATGGGTCGTGAGCCAAATCCAGAAGAATTAGCAGAGCGCATGATGATGCCTGAGGATAAAATCCGTAAGGTACTTAAGATTGCTAAAGAGCCAATTTCAATGGAAACGCCAATCGGTGATGATGAAGATTCGCATTTAGGTGACTTTATCGAAGATACCACTATTGATTCGCCAATCGACTCGGCAACAATGGAATCTCTTCGTGGCGCTACCAACGATGTGCTTGCTGGCTTAACAGCCCGTGAAGCTAAAGTATTACGTATGCGTTTTGGTATCGATATGAATACCGACCATACCCTAGAAGAAGTAGGTAAGCAGTTTGACGTAACGCGTGAGCGTATTCGTCAAATCGAAGCGAAGGCACTGCGTAAGTTACGCCACCCTTCACGTTCAGACTTACTAAAAAGCTTCTTAGATGCTAAGTAATTAGCAACTAATACATGTAATAACCTAAAAGGCCGCTGTAGCGGCCTTTTTTCTATTTCAAGGAAATAATCATGGCTTGGATCCAAATCCGTATCAATGCCAACGCAGCAACCGCTGATGCAGTAAGTGACTTATTAATGGAGGCAGGCAGTGCGTCTGTTACCTTTATTGATGCTAAAGACACCCCTATTTACGAACCAAAAATCGGCACTGTGGTGTTTTGGGCTGATACTACAGTGATTGGTCTATTCGAAGCTAACCACGATATGAATGCAGTCGTTGCTTTATTAAAGCGCCATGACGAGCTAAAAGATACCTTAGTGTACAAAATAGAACAGCTTGAAGATAAAGACTGGGAACGTGAATGGATGGATAACTTCCACCCTATCCAATTTGGTGAAAAACTGTGGATTTGTCCAAGCTGGCGCGATATTCCTGATCCTGATGCAGTCAATGTATTGCTCGATCCCGGCCTTGCGTTTGGTACTGGTACTCATGCCACCACGGCACTGTGTTTAAAGTGGCTGGAAAGCCAAGACTTAACCGGTAAAACTGTGGTCGACTTTGGTTGTGGCTCAGGCATTTTAGGCATTGCAGCTATCAAGCTCGGTGCTGAGCGCATGATCGGTATAGATATCGACCCTCAAGCCCTTGAAGCCAGCCTTGATAACGCACAGCGTAATGGCGTTGCCGATAAGCTAGAAGTATACCTGCCAGAAAATCAGCCAGAGTTTACTGCTGATATCGTGGTTGCCAATATTTTAGCGGCGCCGTTACGTGAATTACACAGTGTGATATTAGGCTTGCTAAAACCTGGTGGTAAAATTGCCATGTCAGGTATTTTAGAAGAGCAAGCACAGTCAGTTGCCGATGTTTATGCGCCATTTTTAGCCTTAGATGAGATAGCTGTTGAAGGTGAATGGACTCGCGTAAGCGGTGTTAAAAACGCATAATCGGCACACTTTAGTGATTTAGAGTATTAACTCAAAATCGTTAGGTAAAGCCTGCCATTAACAGGCTTTACCTATTATTTACACACTGTTATGCAGAATGATTTTCTTGACGAAAATTAGCTCTGTATAAAATTCAGACAAATAAAGCCTTTCGTCAAACTGTTATCAAATGTCAATACGCAAAAGTCAAAAAAAAGTCACTTTTGTTCAATTTATAGCCTTTGATTTTTGCAAAAAAAACCGTAAACTTAGCGCCCCTTGAAAAGAGGCCTATTGAATACAGTGCGTATCGGAACATACCAATTAGAGAACAATGTAATTGTAGCGCCAATGGCGGGAATTACTGATAGACCATTTAGACAACTTTGTCGCCGCTTAGGTGCGGGGCTTGCCGTGTCTGAAATGCTCTCGTCAAATCCTTTGGTATGGAAAACCGAGAAATCGATGAACCGTATGGATCATAGTGGTGAATCGGGAATACGTGCGGTGCAAATCGCAGGAGCTGATCCTGAGCTTATGGCTCAGGCTGCACAATTCAATGTAAGTAATGGTGCACAGATCATAGATATTAATATGGGGTGCCCAGCTAAGAAAGTGAACAAGAAACTCGCAGGCTCCGCCCTGTTACAGTTTCCTGGTTTAGTGGAAGAGATTATAGATGCGGTGGTTAGCGCTGTTGATGTACCTGTAACACTGAAAATCCGTACTGGATGGGATCAGGACAACCGTAACGGTGTTGAGATTGCGAGAATAGCTGAACGTTATGGCATAGCTTCATTGGCCGTACATGGGCGTACACGCGCATGTATGTACAAAGGTGAAGCTGAATACGCCACTATTAGGGATATTAAACGTTCAGTGTCGATACCTGTGGTTGCAAATGGCGATATTACATCTGCTGAAAAAGCAAAACAGGTTTTGGACTATACGGGTGCAGATGCCATTATGATTGGTCGAGCCGCCCAAGGTCGCCCTTGGATTTTTAGGGAGATAGACCACTATTTGCGAACCGGTGAACACTTACCTGTGCCTCCAATTGAGGAAGTACGTGGTATTTTGATGGAACACTTAGTGAACCTTCATGCGTTTTACGGCGAACCAATGGGAGCGCGCATCGCTCGCAAACATGTATCTTGGTATTTGCAAACCCATGACAGTGACGGTCAGTTTAGGCGAGTATTTAATGCTCTCGATAATCCACAGGCACAAATCGAGACATTAGAGCAATACTTTAAAACACTAGCAGCTAACTAAGAAAGAAAGAGATATAAACAATGTTCGAACAAAACGTGACTTCTCCATTTATCACTAACCCTCATGTTCAGTCACACGAGAAACCGCAGCCATTACGCGATGCAGTGAAGAAAGCTGTTCATCACTATTTAAAACAGCTTAACGGTCAAGATGTGCAAGACGTTTACGACCTTGTTCTTTCAGAGCTAGAAGCACCATTACTTGAAGAAGTAATGACTTACACACGTGGCAACCAAACACGTGCGGCAATCTTACTAGGTATCAACCGCGGTACTTTACGTAAGAAACTAAAGAAATACGGCATGAACTGATACGATGTTGTGATTTATCACAACATTCGTTTGAAAAAGCACCTTCGGGTGCTTTTTTTATCTCTTTAAAAACCCTCAAAAAAGCGGCTAATTGCAAAATCCTCACTCTTTAAACATCGTTTTTTAAGCGATATTCAGTTAAAATAGCGCCTTTCTAAGCTAGCTCAAACACTGAGGTAATCAAACTACAATGGATACACATCGTCCAATTCGTCGCGCACTACTAAGTGTGTCAGATAAAACCGGTATCGTTGAATTTGCTCGTTCACTTGAATCACAAGGTGTCGAACTTTTATCAACTGGCGGTACTTGTAAATTACTTGCTGATAACGGCATTAAAGTCACTGAAGTATCTGACCACACAGGTCACCCTGAGATCATGGATGGTCGCGTAAAAACTCTTCATCCAAAAATTCATGGCGGCATTTTAGCGCGTCGTGGTCAAGATGAAGGCGTCATGGACGCTCATAACATCTCAGCTATCGATATTGTTGTAGTTAACTTATACCCCTTTGCGAATACAGTCGCTCAAGAAAACTGCAGCCTTGAAGATGCCATTGAGAACATTGATATCGGCGGCCCAACGATGGTGCGTGCCGCGGCTAAAAACCACAAAGACGTGACTATTGTAGTAAACGCCAAAGATTACGAGCGCGTGATCAGCGAAATGCAAAGCAACAATGGTTCAACTACATACAAAACACGTTTTGATCTAGCCATTGCCGCTTACGAGCACACGGCGCAGTACGATGGCATGATTGCTAACTACTTCGGTAAAATGGTTGCTGACTACACGGATGAAGCGGCTGAGGAAACTAAATTCCCACGCACTATCAATATGCAGTTCACTAAAAAACAAGACATGCGCTACGGTGAAAATTCACACCAAGACGCGGCGTTTTATGTTGAAAACGACGTGCAAGAAGCGTCTGTTGCAACCGCCGTACAGCTTCAAGGTAAAGCATTGTCGTTTAACAACATTGCTGACACTGATGCAGCCTTAGAGTGCGTTAAAGAATTCGATGTACCGGCCTGTGTTATTGTAAAACATGCAAACCCTTGTGGTGTGTCAATCGGTGAAAACATTCTTGAAGCCTATGACCGTGCATTCAAAACAGATCCTACATCAGCATTTGGTGGCATTATTGCCTTTAACCAAGAGCTTGATGCAGACACTGCTGAAGCGATCGTATCGCGTCAATTCGTTGAAGTGATCATTGCACCTAAAGTATCAGAAGCCGCAGCACAAATCGTATCTGCAAAGCAAAATGTGCGTTTATTAGAATGTGGTGAATTCTCTGCTAAAGGCACAGGCCATGACATTAAGCGTGTTAATGGCGGTGTATTAATTCAAGATCGCGATTTAGGTATGGTTACGCAAGGCGACTTAAAAGTTGTCTCTAAGCGCCAACCTACAGAGCAAGAACTTAAAGACTTATTATTCTGCTGGAAAGTGGCTAAGTTTGTTAAATCAAACGCTATTGTTTATGCCCGTGATGGTATGACAATTGGTGTAGGCGCAGGCCAAATGAGCCGTGTTTACTCAGCTAAAATTGCTGGTATTAAAGCTGCTGATGAAAACCTTGAAGTGAAAGGTTCAGTAATGGCGTCTGATGCATTCTTCCCATTCCGTGATGGTATTGATGCAGCTGCAGAGGCTGGTATTACTGCTGTGATCCAACCAGGTGGTTCAATGCGCGATGAAGAAGTTATCGCCGCTGCTGACGAAGCTGGCATGGCAATGGTGTTTACTGGCATGCGTCACTTCCGCCACTAATCACACAAAGAGCTAACTGTATAAGTTAGCTCTTTTTGTTTGCACCAAATTCACGTATTCTGCTTATTCTATAACCGCTATAAAATTATAATGTGAAGGAACAGACGATGAAATTTGCACTAAAAACACTACTGGTTGCTACCCTTGCTATGAGCTCAACGCTAGTACTTGCTCATGATCATGGCCAAAGTTCAGCCGTTGCTCAAGCCGTTAAAGCAAGTGAGAGAAACACTGAACGTGACCAATATCGCCACCCTGTTGAAACCCTCGAGTTTTTTGGCCTAAAGCCAACAATGACAGTGGTTGAGATTGCGCCAGGCGGCGGCTGGTACAGTGAAATTTTAGCGCCAGCACTGAAAGAGCAAGGCACCTATTATGCTGCCCACTTTCCTGCTGATTCATCGGTTGGCTACTATCAACGTTCACTCGCTGGCTTTAAACAGAAAGTCGCCGAAGATGAGCGATTCAGTAAAGTAAAAATCACTGAATTTGCCCCTTCAACACATTTAGACATTGCACCTGCGGGCAGCGCAGACATGGTGTTAACTTTCCGCAATGTACATAATTGGTATATGAGCAAAGATAAAGACGCCGCAGCTAATGCCTTTAAGTCTTTTTACAAAACACTTAAACCAGGTGGCACTTTAGGTGTGGTTGAGCATCGCCTACCTGAAGCGCAAGCTGATGAAATGCAAAAGTCATCAGGTTATATGAAGCAAAGCGTAGTAATCGAACTTGCTAAACAAGCAGGCTTTGAACTGGCAGCAAGCAGTGACATAAATGCAAACTCACTTGATACAGCCGATCACCCTAAGGGTGTATGGACCCTTCCACCAAGCCTTAGACTTGGCGAGCAAGATGCCGCTAAATATAAAGCCATTGGTGAAAGCGACCGCATGACGCTGAAATTTAAAAAACCGCTTTAAATAGGATATTCGCCATGAATGTATTAGTCATTGGCAGCGGCGGCCGCGAACACGCACTTGCGTTTAAAGCCGCTCAAAACACCAAAGTTAACACTGTATTTGTAGCTCCAGGTAATGCTGGTACTGCGCTTGAGCCAAAGCTTGAGAATGTTGCCATTAACGTTGAAGACCTCGATGGCCTACTTAACTTTGCGCAAAACAATAATGTTGAGCTCACCATTGTTGGCCCTGAAGTACCATTAGTACTTGGTGTGGTAGATAAATTCCGTGAACACGGTTTAGCTATCTTTGGCCCAACAGCAGGTGCTGCGCAACTAGAAGGCTCTAAGTCATTCACTAAAGATTTCTTAGCACGCCACGCAATTCCTACTGCTGATTATCAAACCTTCGAGCAAATTGATCCTGCGCTTGCGTATTTAAAGGAAAAAGGCGCACCGATTGTTATTAAAGCGGACGGTTTAGCAGCTGGTAAAGGCGTTATTGTTGCCATGACTGAAGCGGAAGCTGAAGATGCTATCCGCGATATGTTGGCGGGTAACGCTTTTGGTGAAGCCGGCAGCCGCGTGGTGATCGAAGAGTTCTTAGAAGGTGAAGAAGCCTCATTTATCGTAATGGTAGATGGTAAGAACGTATTACCGTTTGCAACTAGCCAAGATCACAAACGTGCTTACAATGGCGATCAAGGTCCAAACACTGGCGGTATGGGGGCATATTCACCAGCGCCAGTAGTAACCGATGAAATTCATCAGCGTATTATGAACGAAGTGATCTACCCAACAGTAGAAGGTATGGCAAGCGAAGGTCATCCGTACACTGGGTTCTTGTATGCAGGCCTGATGATCGACAACGACGGTACACCTAAAGTTATCGAGTATAACTGTCGTTTTGGCGACCCAGAAACACAACCTATGATGCTACGTCTGCAATCTGATCTGGTTGAGTTGATTGAAGCTGCTAACCGCGAAGAACTTGATAAAACCACCATTGAGTTTGACCCTCGTGCGGCAGTGGGTGTGGTACTGGCAGCGAAAGGCTACCCTGATGACTACCCAAAAGGTGATGCAATTAGTGGCCTGAAAGTAAACTACCCAGAAGGCGAAAAGGTCTTCCACGCGGGTACTAAGCAAGACGGCGACAACGTAGTGACTGCCGGTGGCCGAGTATTATGTGCCACAGCACTTGGCAATACAGTAACCGAAGCACAGCAACGTGCCTATAAACTAGTTGATGAGATTAGTTGGCAAGGCATGGAATATCGTACAGATATTGCATATCGTGCCATTGCTCGGGAAAAATAGGTCCAACCAGCAGCTATTAATAATAAGCGCAGTTTATCTGCGCTTTTTTAGTGCTACAATAAAGCGGTGACGTCTTGCATATAAGTAACACCTTGGAACAACAACCGTTTAAATATCATATTATTGCATTGTTTATTTTGAGCATTTTAGTGTTCATTATCTATACCTTTGCCAATCATTTAGCTACTCCTACCCGCTATACAATTAATAAAACCGCTGCAGTGTATTTAGAGCAAAGCTATCGCATCGATCCATCAAAATCACTAACGCTCGCTAAATTTTTAAACGATCCGGATGCCCGTATTTCAGAACCATTTGACACCATTGCATGGGGCTTAAAATCACAAGATTATTGGCTTTTAATGAAGCTAGAAAATAAATCAGCCGAGTCAAAACAGCTATTCGCTCACTTTGATAATCCTATGATTGATTATTTAACTGTTTATCAAATAGATAACCAAGGCCAATTGGTTAACACCTTTAATTTAGGCGATCGGCAAGAGCAACTTAGCTTATTTGAATACAGCGTCCCGCATATAAGCTTTGCTATTGCAGCACAAAGCCATAGCCTGTTGATCATAAAAATAGATACTACAGGGATCAGCAAAACCCCAATAAATTTATATGGTGAAGCTGAATTTAAAGATTTACTCCGCGCCCAAACAGCTATTTGGGGAATTTTTGTTGGGGTATTAATTATGGCGGCTTTATATAATTTAGTACTGTATTTTGGTATTCGCGATCGGGTTTATCTGATTTACATTGGCTATATACTGTCTGCACTGATTTTGATGGGCTCTGTATTAGGTTTTGGTTTTTACTTATGGCCAGTAGCGTTACAGCAGCTTTTTAATCACTATATTGTAGTGAGTAATTACGCGATTGCATTTTTTACACTAGCCTTCTGTGCTATGTTTTTGCGCTACCATAAAGATAAATGCTGGCGTTATAAGCTAAGCCTTGCACTATTGAGCCTTATGTTCTGTTTAGGGATCGCTAGCTTTTTCATTGTTGAATATATTTCTTCGCAAATATTCTTTGTTGTCTTAGTTTTCCTTTATATTGTATGTATTACATTAATTTACAACAAATTACGCAGCGGCTTTCGCTGGGCCAAGTTTTATGTCATTTCGTGGATACCGTTGATAATTGGCGCAGCAATTCAGCCCTTAGAGCTGACAGGGATCATCGAATATAGCTTTGCCACCCGTCATGCATTTTTAGTGGCAATTCTATGTGAAGTAACATTAATGGCCATGGCACTGGCTGATCGGGTGCGCTACCAACGAGAAAAAGCGCTCTATCACGCCACTCATACCGAGCAAACAAAACTTTTAAACAGCGCAATGTTAAAGCATGCATACACAACTTTGCAGCTCAACCAGCGCCCTGCAAACTTATGTCTAATTAGGATCATCCACTTTCACTCATTAAGTCATATTTTAAATCAAACCCAAAGCGCTGAGTTAATTGTCAATGTAGCGCAAGCTCTTGAACTACAACTTAGCAAAGAAAGAGAATTCATACATTTAGAAAACGATTTAGACACCTGCCCGCGGATTGCTGACTTAGGCAACGGGGTACTCGCATTTGTTTCAGTTAAAACCCAAAGCACCCACACACTGCATGCAAATCTCAGCAAAGTGATGAAGGGGTTACCAAAACATTATCCTGTCCAAGGATTTGATTTACAGCTAAGTTATTCAATAGGTTATTGTGCCTTAGACAACGAAAACGGCTTTGATAGCTGGTTACAAAATGGCTATCTTTCATTGGCAGAAGCACCACACATAACTAGCCCAACTAGCCCGCCAAAAACCATGCCCACGATGATGAATATAAGCTTAGCAACCGCATTTCAAAATGCTTTAAAAGCAGACCAATTAACGATTTATCATCAGCCACAAATAAATTTACACTCAGGTAAAACGATTGGTAGTGAAGCTTTGTTGCGCTGGCCTAATGCACCTTACGAACAGCTCAATATTGAGTCATTAATTTTATTAGCCGAACGTACAGGGCTTATCAACGAGCTCACCTTATGGGTGTTGGATAAAGCTTGTCAAGATATCGCTAAATTCAATTATGCCGGTTATACCGAGCATAAAGTCAGTGTTAATTTAAGCGCTAAGAATTTGATGATCCATAACTTAATTGAAAAAATCGAAAACACCTTACTTAAACATAATGTTCCCGCCAAACAACTTAAATTTGAACTGACTGAGTCGGCTTTAATTGTAAACCAACAGCAAATGATTAACTTAGTTGAACAATTAACACGCCTTGGTATTGAAGTAATTTTAGATGATTTTGGTACTGGCTATTCGTCACTAAATTGTTTTGTTAGCTACAATTTTTCAACCTTAAAAATAGATAAATCATTTATTATCGACCTACCTACACATAGCGCCAACAAAGTCATTGTTAAGGCTGCGATTGAAATGGCCCATAGTCTTGGTTTAAAAGTGACGGCTGAAGGCGTAGAAGATGCAACAACGCAACAACTTTTACGCACTATGGGCGCAGATTATGGCCAAGGGTATTATTACTCCAAAGCCATTGCTGTCGATGATTACTTACTGTGGCTTGCCGATAAATAACTATTCTATAAAAATCATCTTCAACGACTAATCATGTTTAGGTATTTAAGCAAAGTAGCCACAAAACTGATAAAATCCCCTTTTTCACATCTTTAGGGGCGTAAAGATGCAAGGCACTCTCAAAAAACTAAAATCATCGCTAACACAACCAATTCAGTATCATTTACCTGTGGGTGATGAGTTAGTCGATCTAAATGCGTATATCGGTAAACAACTCACTTTAACTTTTAATGGCGCAATTTTATGTTCAAGCTGCGGTAAAAAAACTAAAAAAAGCTACTCGCAAGGACATTGCTTCGTCTGTATGCGTAAACTCGCTAGTTGTGATATGTGTATTATGAAACCTGAAACCTGTCACTATGACCAAGGTACTTGCCGTGAGCCGCAGTGGGGTGAAGAAAACTGCATGATCCCACATTATGTCTACCTAGCTAACACCTCGGGGCTTAAAGTCGGTATTACTCGCCATACACAAATACCAACTCGTTGGATTGACCAAGGTGCAACGCAAGCGCTGCCTATTTTTAAAGTACAAACGCGGTTGCAATCTGGTTTAGTGGAAGTGGCACTTGCGCAGTTTATTGCCGATAAAACCAACTGGCGTAATATGCTCAAAGGTCAAAGTGAAGTGCTTGACTTAAAAGCCGCCGCGGCTGAGTTAATTCCACAAATCGCAGGCAAGCTCAATGAACTGGCAGAGCTATTTGGTGCCACAGCTATTGAGCAACTAGATGAAGAGGTTGTTGATTTAGAGTTCCCGGTTACTGCTTACCCAACCAAAATTAGCTCTTTTAACTTTGATAAAGAGCCCGTAGTAAGTGGTATTTTAAACGGCATCAAAGGCCAGTATTTAATTTTTGATACTGGCGTTATCAACATCCGTAAATTTACCTCTTATGATGTCACTGTAGGTTGATTTTTTAACTGATAAAACTCTAACCATTGCCGCTGTGTTAACGGGCGGCAATAGTAATAACCTTGGATCACATCGCAGCCTATAGCCAATAAATAACTATACTGGGCAAGCTTTTCAACCCCTTCGGCAATAACCTGTAAATTTAAACTATTTGCCATCGCAACGATGGCAGCAACCACTTCACTATTGCCATATTCATCGGGGACTTTCGCAATAAAGCTAGCGTCTATTTTTAACGTATCTATGGATAGTTTTGTCAGATAACTCAAAGCAGAATAACCGGTACCAAAATCATCAAGTGCAATCTGTACGCCCATTTTTTTAAGTTGCTGCAACTCTTTTTTAGCCTGACTCAATGAGCTAATAAAACTGCTTTCAGTGAGCTCTATTTCCAAGCAATGGCCAGCTAAGTTATAGCGTTGTAGCATCTGTTCAACACTGTTCGATAACTTACCTTGGCTAAGGTGACAAGCCGAGATATTGATAGCCAAACGCCCTGCGGTTATGCCCAGTTTTTGCCACAAAGCCAACTGGATACCGGCATTATTAAGCACCCAAAGATCGAGCTTGACAATTAAACCTAATTCTTCTGCCAGAGGAATAAACTGTGCCGGTGAGATCAGCCCAAGAGCTGGATCATGCCAGCGCAAAAGAGCTTCTACCCCTTTAATTTTATTGGTTTTCAAACATTGCTTAGGTTGAAAGTACAATTCAAACTCGTCATTTTCAAGGGCATGCTGAAACCGACTCATCATCGCCAAGCGCTCTAATGAACGGGCATTCATTGATGATTTAAATAGCTGAAACGAATTACGACCCACTGCTTTTGAACGATACATAGCAATATCAGCATGTTTGAGCAGCGTTTCACTATCAAGCCCATCATCAGGGTAAACCGCAGCGCCAATCGATGCCGTAGCGCCCACCTCAAAGCCTTCAAGTTGAAATGGCGTATTTAAGTAGCTGAGTATTTTATCCGCTATGCTTATTACCGCTGCAATATCATCGATTTCACATAGCACCACAAATTCATCACCGCCTAAGCGAGCTAACGTATCGCCTTCGCGCAAAACACTTTGTATTCGTTTAGCAACTAATTTTAGCAGCACATCACCGGCGCTGTGGCCTAAGCTGTCGTTAATTTCTTTAAAGCGATCAAGGTCAATAAACATCACGGCGAGCATATCATTGCAGCGATGCGCCGCGGCTAATGCCATGCTTAATCGGTCATTAAAAAGGCGTCGATTTGGCAGCCCCGTTAGTTCATCAAAATAAGCAAGTTGAACAATTTTCTCTTCTGCATTTTTACGCTCAGTAATATCACTAAAAATAGCCGCGTAAACAATTTCATCACTATTAGGCTCACGTATTTTAATAATGGTGAGCCATTCAACATACACATCACCAGTTTTTTTGCGATTACAGATCTCCCCTTGCCATACCCCTTTTTCTACAATTGATTGCCACATTTTAATATAAAAATTTTTACTGTGTTTACCTGAACTTAAAATGCGCGGGTGCTGGCCGATGACGTCTTTTGGTTTATAACCAGTCAGCACTGTAAAAGCCGGGTTAACTTGAATGATCACCCCATCTTGCTGAGTGATCATAATGCCATCTAATGATGCATCAATAATCTTATTGGCTAAGTAGAGGTTACGTTGTGAATGCTGCAGCGCTTCATCTCGTTGCTCAAGTACTTTTTCAAGCTCACTGCAATACGCATTTTCTATTTCATTAATAAGGTGCTCAAGGGTAAGTACCCCTTTAATTGCTTGTTCGTCACTGACAACTAAATGGCGAACGTTATTTTCTGACATTAGCCGATAGGCATCAAACAAGCTGCTTTTAGAGTGTACTTGGTACAAAGGACGGCTTGCCAACTGCCAGCATGATATGTCGTTATTCGGTGCAATGATCAGATGCAGTAAATCTCACTGAGTAATAATGCCATGCTCGTTTAGTTGCGGGTTATATACTAAGATCACTTGCTCTGCACGTTCTCGCATCATACTAACGGCTTCATTAAGAGCGCAATGACTTGGCACCACTAACACATCTTGATGATATTGATCTTTGATCGGCCTAAATTGCAAATAATGATCAAGCCCCTGATTTCGTACGATATCAGTAATACTAACCACACCGCACGGTAACTCATTTTCATCAACAACCAATAAATGGCGTACGTTATGCTGGTGAAAAACAAGCGCAGCATCGCTCAGTAATTGCGAAGATGAAATACTTAAAACAGGACTCGACATCACACTACGGATCTCAAGGTGCTTAATATTACTGTCGGTAAAATCGAGCTTAATGCAATCAGCTTCAGTCCAGATGCCGCATATCTGCTGATCTTCTTGCACAAAAATAGCGCTGACATTATGCGCCCGCATTAACTTTACGACATCGATAAGTTGCGTGTATTTACTACATGAAAGTACTTTATCAGTGAATACATCACAAACTTTCTGGTAACGACTACTTTTTGGCATTACAGCATCCCTAGCTTTACACGAACCAACAAGTATAATTAAGCCAATAAATGACAATTTGATTTAGGACAATAAATAAACATGCCATACCCAAAAATCATTATTTATAATGAAGAGCTAGAAGTCGTTACTCAGCCAAGTGACGTAGATGATTTTTTATATGGAATGAATAAAGACACGCAAGCACAAGTAACTTTGTTAGATCATAATGGCAGTTACCACACTCTTGATGGCGAGCCTTGCCAAGCACTGTGCAGTGAACAATTAACTCACTACGTTAAACAGTATTTAGCTAACGAGGGGCACTGTTGTTTAAGTAAGATAGAGCAACTCACTCCACAGCAAGCATTTAATTTAGTCGTTATCGACTAATGCTTTTACATGGGCAATAGCACTACGGCCAAGGGCTGAAAGTGCATAACCACCTTCTAAATAAGAGATAATACCTTTACAGCCAAGTTTGTTACTAAGTTGCGCAAGCTGTTCTGTAAGCCAAGCATAATCATCTTCCACAAACTTTAGGCTTGCCATATCATCTTCAAGGTGGGCATCAAAGCCTGCACTAATAAACAATAACTCAGGCTTAAACTCAGTCAATTTAGGTAACCACTGCTGATTATAAAGCGCTTTTAAATCATTGCCATCGCTGGCTATTGGCAACGGCGAGTTAACTAGCGTGGCATTATTTTCAATCGCGGTATTAGGGTAAAACGGGTATTGAAATAACGAGCAAAACAATACATTTTCATCATCAATAAAAATGTCTTGCGTACCATTACCGTGATGAACATCAAAATCGACAATCGCAATGCGCTTAACCCCTTTGCTTTGTGCGTATTTCACCGCAATTGCTAAGTTATTAAACACACAAAAGCCGGCAGAGGTGGTACGGTTGGCATGATGACCCGGTGGCCGTACCGAGCAAAATGCGGCATCGAGGTTATCCGCTAATATTTCATCAACAGCTAAAACCCCAGCTCCTACCGCACGCTCAATGGCCATCAGTGAATCAGGACATAACCAGGTATCACCATCAAGTGACGTTAAACCTTGCTCTGGTATGCTATTTTCCACCAGCGCAACAAGGGCTTCATCGTGAGCTAATAAGTAATGGTCGCGGGATGCCTTGGGAGCTTGCTTTTGCTGTACGGCTATATCTAACCCGCTTGCTAACAAACGATCGGCAATCGCATCTAAGCGCTCAGGGCACTCAGGATGATCGTCAATCATTTTGTGTTTCCGACAAAAGGGATGTGAAATAATCGCAGTACGCATAACAGCTCCAAAACTAATTTACGCGATAACTATAACAAAGCCACTAAACAGTGGCTTTGCGACTTTGGTTTATGTGCCAACTCTTATTTTTTGGCTTTAAGAGTCAGATTTCTAAAATCAAAGCTAAAATCGGTTACGGCTGTTGATACCGCGCGCATCTTTGCTTTGTTAACGCGATTTTTAGTGCTCATATCAAAAGTAATGTAAGCATCAGCCTCAAGCAGCTTTTCATCCCACTTAACAATGAAGGTATTGCCTGTGTAATGCTCTAATCGGCCTTTTAAGCGCTTAGTGTGCGTAAAATCAATACGTAACTTACCATCTAACTCTTCAATCACCACATCGCCATACCAATCATCGTGTAAAGTACCGGTATAACTAATATTAGGTAATTGTGGCTGATAGTCAGCGGGTGCTTCAGGTTTAGCATCGGCATAGGCTTTTTGCTTACCTTCAAAATGCTTTTTAGCGAGTGTTTCAACCCAATCCTTATCTTCTAAATCGAGTGCATCTTCAAGTATTTCATAGGTTACTGCCGATAAAGCACTAAACGCTTGCTGATTACTGAGGATCACAATTCCTAAGTTTTTCTCTGGCAATAACGTCACTTGCGATACCATGCCTAAAATACCACCACCATGGCCTAACTTTTTAATACCATGAAAGTCTTCAATACTCCAACCTAAGCCATAACCTCTAAATTGCTGATGGTAAGCCTCATACGCACTTTTTGAAGCCAGTGAGGTGATATGCGGATGCCACATCTGTGCTTGTTGCTTTTCACTAAACAACTGCTCCCCATTTGGCATTGTGCCATGCGCTAATTGAGTGCGTAGCCATTGGCTCATATCGCTAACACTTGATGCAATGGCACCAGCACCACGAAAGTCTTCTAGGTAATTAACAAAAAATGGGTGTAACTTGCCATCCATTGGAATATGGCCCGTTGCCCAGTTTTTATTACTTTTTGGAATACGTGAAAAACCAGCGCGAGAATTATCCATATGCAAAGGCTGCAGAATGTTCTTCTCAATATAATCATTCCAGCTCATACCAGAAACGCGCGCGACCACTTCACCAGCGGTGACAAACATCAAGTTGTTATAGGCGTATTTACTGCGAAAACTACTCGCTGGTTTTAAATATTTTAGGCCTGCTAAAATATCTTCAATCGATTTATCGGTGTCAGGCCAAATCATTAAGTCGCCTTGACCAAGCCCTAAGCCACTACGGTGACTCAATAAATCACGGATCGTCAGTTCGCGGGTGACATAAGGGTCATATAAGCAAAACTCAGGAAGATGATCAATGACTTTATCATCCCAACTGATTTTTTCTTCATCGACTAATTTTGCTAATGCCGCTGCGGTAAAGGCTTTGGTATTTGATGCAATACCAAATAAAGTGTCTTTATTAACTTTTTTGCCAGTATCTAAGTTACTAATACCAAAGCCTTTAGCCAAGATCACTTTATCGTTTTCAACAACGGCCACAGCCATACCTGGGACATCAAAACGCGCCATTGAATTTTCAATTACTTGCTCTATTTGGGCAGTATCAATATCGGCATAACTGTTAAATGCACAACCAGTTAATAATGCGCCAGCTATCGCTAATTTTGTTAACTTCATAACAATCCTTGAAGGTAAGTTTTAGTTTTTATTTTTATGTACAGCAAACTCAATAGCCGCACGTACTGTATCGCTATCTTGGCATGTTGGCCGAGATTTTATGGCATCACTGTACGCATTTGGCACGCCTGCTTCAAGTGCCCCGCGATAAACGTGCTGCATATACCAATCATAGGGCAGGATGTTTGCGTCAGTCGTATTGGCCATATAACAATGTGCCGCTATTTTTTGCCCGTCGAGCAGCGTAACCTGAATATCAACACAATCATAACGCGGCCCTTCAATGGCATCTAAAATTGTTTTTTCGTCGTCATTAAGTTGGTATACCACACCATACACGTGGGCATTATCATCATTTGAAGGCCGTACATTGCCTTTTCCTGAGCCGTCACTGCTTACCATATCAAAGCTTAATTCATAGCCTGATAATATTGCCGTACCAATACGCCGCGCATTTGGTAATCGTGCCAATAAACGACTAGATGACATATTAGAACCAAACGAAAAATTATATACAGCCATACCCACCTACTTTAATTAACCAAAATCCAGAGCTTAACCCTTGTTACACCACTATTCTTATTGCTAATGCGATGAGGATAACGCCAATCCCACGGTCGAACCAATGACCACTTTTTTGAAAGAAACCGCGTACGCTCGGCTTTGATAGCACTAAAGATAAAAACGAAAACCATAGCCAGGTTGCAACGGCCATATACAGTCCATAGCCAGCTTGAATAATTAGCGGGGTTGATTGGCTTATCACTAAGGTAAATAACGACATAAAAAATAACGTTGCTTTCGGGTTGAGGGCATTGGTTAAAAAACCACGACGAAAAGCAATCCAACTTGATTCAGCGGCAACGGATTGTGAAGTGGTTTCTTGTTGTGCTGTTGCAGGCTTTGCAGCTCTGAGAGCTTGCACGCCTATATACGCCAAATATGCACCCGCTAAATATTTTAATGCCATAAATACGTTTGGTGATTGCGTTAAAAGCACCGCGACACCTAACAAGCAATAACTAACATGGAGCAAAATTGCCAAGCCAACCCCAAAACTGGTCCATAATGCATTCGCCCTTCCTTGTTGAATACTTTGTTTAAGTACAATGGCAAAATCAGGGCCGGGGCTTGCTACAGCAAAAAAATGTGCCAGTGCAATTAATAAAAATTCATCTAAATAAACCACTTATCACCCTGCTTTTTGCTCATCAAGTGCTAACAACAGCGGATTAGCTGTATCGTTGACTAAGGCTTTGATCTCTTTCTGCGCCTTTTTAAATTGGCTACGTAAATGCGGCTTTAAATACTTTTTAGAGTCTTGATGGCCTTTAAAGTGACAAACCAGTGCATGCATAAATACCGTTTGTGCTTCGCTAAGTGCTGCTTGCCTGTTTGCATACGGGTTATAGCAAGAACCGCAGCCGTCTTTAAACTGGTAAACAGTATTGCTCATCATCACCCCAAAACCTAAAAAGCACGCTAATGCGTCTGCCGCTTGCGGTAAAAACTCTTTTCCGCCTGGGGGCAGCACACCGACATGATGGATCATGATAGTGGCTAAGGTACCGGCAAAGCTAGCCACTAAGTCTTGTGGCTGATTAATTTGATTAGGATTAAATGACACATTGACATTATGACTAGGCGGTACAATTAACTGGCTTCGCTCACCGCGTAAATAATTACTAAAGGCAAAGTGTGGAAATACCTGCGGTTGTAGTTGTTGCGGCGCCACCAACTTAATTGGCCATGCCTGTAACCCTGCATAACCCACTACGCGCTCAAACACTTTACTCGCCATTTCCTCAATACTTGACACCGCATCAGGAAAGCACTGGTGATTTGGCAACACTAATTGGCAGTGATTAATAAAGTAATCACTGTCAAAATTTTCCACTGCCCACACAAAGGTATCAATCAGCCATTGCTGCTCTTGTTGTTCTAATAATGGTTTGCTTTTAAATAACGCTAACATAGTTTGCTCGTTTTACTTATACCAATGGCATTGAGTTATTCTTGCTGTTGTTGTGCCCACGCCCACGCTTGGGTGTTATACAATGGCACAGTCGATAGTGCATGATGATGACTACCCGTTGATTCTTTAGTTGAATATGATAAATACAGTAAAGTACGAGTTTCTGCATCATAAATGCGACGCACTTTTAGCGATTTAAATAAAATACTTTTTGATGATTTAAATACTACTTCACCTGATTTACTCCGATCAATCACTTGCAGCTGCTCAGCGGTAATTGGCCCAGTTTGACGACATGAAATAGACATATCGGATGGATCAGAAAAATCTAAATTCGCTTCAACATGACTGATATGGCAGGTAACCCCTGTGATTAAAGGATCCTGCTGCGATACCACTTTAATATCTTTGGTGGTAAATAACCCTAAACTAACTGATGCGGCATCGTCAGAACAACCCGATAGCGTGATCAGTAAACTTGCCAATACGCCAAACATAATCGCTTTCATAATTTTCCTTGCTCCAAATAAGTAGAACGGTTTGTGGCTTACATTTAACTATGTTTCAATACTAACTCAAATAAATCACAACAACGAGCACCGACACAATGAAAAAAGCATTCACATTACTTTGTTTACTGCTAATAAGTCACGGCGCAGCAGCTGGTTACTCACTCAGTGTTTACACAGGTAAAAGCTTTAATCAATCATTACAGACCGAAGAAGGCTTAGCGATTGAGCTTGAGGATAGTAATCATCTGGCTTTTAGTATTGATAGAACTATCGATTCGGCTCGTTATGGGTTTTATTTTTCGAATACGAAAAGTGATTTTCAATCATCCCCTGGGTTAGATGTAGAAATGCAGTATTTTTTGTTTCAAAGTGCCGTTGAAGTCCCTTTAGGCAACCGTGTTAACGGCTATGTTGGTGCACAAATTGGCGCGAACTATGTAAAGCCTAATTTTGCCAGCTCAGATATCTTCTTTGCCAGTGGCTTATATGGTGGATTTGAATACTTATTTAACGACCAAGCACGGGTTTTATTTGAAACTCGTTGGCTAGCGACGATAGTCAATAACGCCAGTAACGTTTCTTGCACCTTACCAACGGATGAAGACAATCAATGTTTATGGCATTTCGATGGTGACGTACTTAATCAATTTCAAACCAGCTTGGGCTTCACATACCGTTTTTAAGGGAAGTAACCAGATCATGCCGCACATTATTATTGAGCACTCAGAAGATTTACCCGTGTTACCGCAAGTGTTAGTTGAAAAAATACACAATGCTGCATTTGCGACCGGCTTGTTTGAACTGCCAACCATTAAAACTCGCGCTATAGCTTACACCCATTATCAACTAGGTGACGGTAAGGAAGGGTTTATCCATATTGCCGTGCATATTATGGCTGGACGCAGTATTGAACAAAAACAACAGCTCAGTGAAAGCTTACTGCATTGCTTGCAAATTTATTGTCGGGACTCTGATAGTTTAAGTGTCAACGTACACGATATGGAACATGAGATTTACCGAAAGTGTTAATATTTAAGGTAAATTTAAATCTCTAATCAATTTGTAATAACAGCTTCAGCTTCGAAAGAAGATGGTCTTAAATTCCTTAGTCGCGCCAGATAAAAGTGAATAAGTCTTAACTTGATCTGTCAGATTCGATTAACAGGTGTGATTAACAGGACTCAATCAAATCTGACACTCGCATATGTGCCATTTTCGTACGTTCGGCTCTAACTCACTTTTGTCCAGAAATGAGTTAGATCAATCTATTAGATCTAATTACATCGTGATTTAAATATTGACAGTTTGAATCTAGACTAATCCAAATTAGCCTAGCTGATTTTATTTTTTCACTCAATGTACCCAGTTAGCTTTTCACTGTCTTGGAGTACTTGGAAATGGAGAGTGACTTCATATTTACCAGCTTTCAATATGAAACTTATAAGGCATTTCTCCTAATTTAGGAACTGAGTACAGTACTGTACTCATCGAATGCACAAGGAGGACACGTTGGCTCCATTAAGCTTACACTTGTATTTTCATATAATCTGAGCTTATTGCTTAAGAAAGATGACGTGCTCCAATTAAAGTTAAAAGCAGCTTAATAAGTCTTTATTAAAGTTAATGCCACTCAGATAGTTATCTGTAATTAATTTTTTAAAGTCATCAGTACAATAAACAGAAAGGCCTCCTTGCAATTTCGACTTAAAAAGTAACTTATCTTGTATAGCTTCAACATCAAATACTAACGTTTTTAGACCATCTTCATAGCCATCAAGATACGCTTTTTCAGTCAACGTAAGATCCTCTTCCACAAAGCTAAGTGTGTTGAACAAAAACATCTCTTCACTATCTGTTTTTAAGGGGACAAACTCACCATCTTTACTAATTGCTTTATTAAGACAATTATATGCTCGTGTATTAAGTACTAAAAAGCAGCCATATAGATTTACATCATAATTTTGTTTTTTTGCTCGTGGCTCATGCTTGCATTCAAATCCATCCGCAGATAATTCAAGTAAGGTTTTTTTCCCTCTTGGAATATCATCCATGACTACCTCAAGTATTTCATCAAACGACTGGCCAGTCTTATCAATAATTTGATTTGTCATCTCGACAATATCGAGGTCAATTACATCACATGTTTCTGTGGGTTTTCTCAGTAAGTACGTATTCATATACCTTTCCATAGTTCATCTTTCTCTTCGAAAATTTTGCTAGGTAACGTCCCTGTTTTAATCATTGTCTTCACATTGCGTAGTTTATTAACAAACAACCCTTTGTCTTTTGTCATGCTTCCACCTAAGCTTTCACCAATCCATGTTTCGTAATTATACCTATGCAACTTTCGGTGTGGAGGTGATTCTTTAGTGGCCCAGTCATGCTCTTTATGTCTCACAAAATTAATTAACCAAATACCATTATGAGGGTCGTTAATACCAATACCGACCATATGCAAATTTAATCTTGCTCGTAATACAGCCTGTTTGTTATCACGCCCTGTACCAGGAATAATATGGTGTGCCTCATGATATTTCGTCGGTTTTGGTTCACCAACAGCAAAAAGAAATCGGGCTAAATTATTGGTGGTATTGGTTGTATGATGAGTTTCTTCAAGTAATGCTTTACGTGTCGAATGGCTGCTAGTAACGCGATACGACTCAAGAGCAGACTGAGCAATCGAAACAGATTCAATCCTCTTTTTTTCTATTTGTAAATGGTCATAATCTAAAGCTAGCTTTTTTAATTTTTCGGCGCTTGGATTTTTTTGATGCTTTCATCGTGATAACTTTTAGCTTTGAGTTCAAAGTTATAAATTGCCATATCTAGCGGAGTTGGATTTGCAGGCCTATCTGGTTTTGGGTATTCCCTTAATGTAGTCATTACTTAATATATTCCTTTATTAATGTGACCCCAAATTAGTGCATACTCATGACAAATGCAAGAAATTCGGCTTTAAAGCATCTGTTGCCGTTACTTATTATTATACTTTATAAGCCATACTACACGGTTAGGGTTATGAAAGATTTCAACCTTACAACTATCCTTTATTGAAATATTTTGGCGTATCGGCTCACAAAAGGAGATTGCGTATGCACACAGATAGTGATTCAACATCATTCACCAGTACAGGCTTTAAAACAGCATGCAACATTTTATCATTGTGGGAATGCAGTTCTGAGCAAGCTCAACGTATACTTAAGCTCTCAAAAACTTCCTATCATAAATTTAACGCTGCTCCTGAGACTGTGAAGCTCAACAACGAGCAATTAGAACGTATTAGTTGTCTACTAAATATTCACCACGCATTACGTTGCATGTTTAGCAACCCCGAAAATGTCAGGAAGTTTATGAAAATGAAAAACCATAATGACTTTTTTGCAGGTCGTTCACCACTAGAAGTGATTGAGCATGGAGAATTCCTAGAACTTAACGAAGTAGCGAAGCGCATTGATGCATTGCAAAATAACTTATGATTTAAATGCTTTCAAATCGCCCCCGAAAGCAAGCTAGTAGAGTAGAAATATTACGAAACTAATTCAACTTTATGCTAGATTTTTAGGGTTTTATATATTACTTTGAACTGAACTTAGGGGAGTAGTCTCTTGCGTATGCAGGGAAACAGTCAACAATCTCCGAGCACTCAATGCTCGTGGCTGTTTCAAGCTTAATTAGCTTTGACAAGACTTAAGGTAAATAATCATATCGGGCAGGTGTGGTTGCTTACCTTTTGTAAAATTCTGCCCTACGAGAGCCAAAATGTTGCACGTCTTATCTAACTTTACAAACTACACTAAACACAATCGACTATTCATTAGTTCAAACACCAGATACTTTCTTGAGTCAGAGGGAGCAGCGCTATGCTATTAGCATCTCTCGCAATTATCACAGGCTTTGCACTATTAGTATGGAGTGCTGATCGCTTTGTTGAAGGCGCTGCTGCTACAGCCCGTCATGTTGGTCTATCATCAATTTTAATTGGCATGGTAGTTGTGGGGTTCGGTACATCTGCACCTGAAATGGTTGTTTCAGCCATGGCTGCAAGTGATGGGAACCCCGAACTAGCCTTGGGGAACGCACTCGGTTCAAATATTGTCAATATAAGTTTAATACTGGGTGTTACCGCTCTCATTGCCCCCATTGTAGTTCAATCAAATATAGTAAAAAAAGAACTACCAATATTGGTCTCTACAGTGCTCCTGTGTGGTTATTTACTGTATGACGGAGCATTAACTTTCGTTGATGCCTTGCTACTTTTAGGTAGCTTGCTGCTTTTTCTTATTTGGTCTGTGCATTCAGGTAGAAACAGTTCGGCAGATACATTAGAAAAAGAATTTGATGATGAATTAAAAAGCCATTCCATGCCAATTTCAAAAGCAATTTTCTGGCTATTTGTAGGCTTAACACTGCTAATTATTAGTTCACGCATATTGGTTTGGGGTGCTGTTGAAATAGCAACTTCTCTGGGGGTCAGCGATTTAATTATTGGTTTAACGATTGTAGCATTAGGAACCTCTCTGCCAGAGCTGGCAGCGTGTATTTTAGCGGCTAAAAAAGGTGAGCACGACATTGCTATCGGTAATGTTGTTGGTTCTAATATTTTCAATATTCTGGCTGTTATTGGTATAGCGGGTGTAATAGAGCCAATTAATCACATTTCCTCAGAGGTCTTTAACAGAGATTGGGGAGTCATGCTTATACTTACACTAATGTTATTGGTCATGGCTTATGGTTTTGGTCGCCAAGGGAAAATAAGCCGTCTAGAAGGTACGGTACTCTTTAGTGCTTATTTAGGCTATAACGCTTACCTGATTATGGGGATTATATAAAATACTTTAGTAGTGCCTTAGAAAATAATAAATACCCTATGTACGGAGTCTGTAAGCACTTAATACAGTTCCAATATATTCGATTTCGAAATCATCATTTTAAGGAAAAGCAATGCAAAGCATCATTACTTTTTTTTCTGAGCATCAATTGCAACTTATTGCGATAGCGAAGAATACAATACTTACTTTGTTCATTTTAATTGCCGCGAGTATCGGCTCAAAACTAATAAGGCGCGCAGTACGTAAAGGTGTCTATCGTTTAAGTAAGCAAGACGAAATAATCACTAAACTACTCACCACACTCTCTGGGTATATTATCTATCTGATTGCCCTCGTCATTATTCTTGACCTGTTTGGTGTCAATACAGCGAGCTTAGTTGCACTCGTGGGGGCTGCTGGTTTAGCGATTGGCTTAGCTTTAAAAGACACTTTAAGCAATGTTGCCGCAGGTGTAATGCTATTGTTCCTTAAACCGCTAAAAAAATCTGAGTTTATAGAGGTATCAGGAAATTCAGGAAGCGTAACCGATTTAGGCCTATTTACGACAGAGCTAAAAACCGCAGATGGAATATTTATTTCTCTGCCCAATAGTACTGTTTGGGCGAGTGCAATAAAAAACTTCAGTCGAAATGCAAAACGAAGAATGGATATTACGATTGGTATTTCTTATGGTGATTCAATTGAAGACGGCTTAGCGGCATTAAGAGAATTAGCTGCAGAAGAATCTCGAATAATAACAACCCCAGAGCCACAATATCTTGTCCATACCCTAGCAGATAGCTCAGTAAACTTGCAGCTGCGCGCGTGGGTTCCAACACCTGACTATTGGGATATTTACTGGAAAACACAGCGTAAAGTGAAAGAAAGAGTTGAAAGTAAAGGCATTACGATCCCATTCCCTCAACGAGATTTACATATTATTAGTTCAAATCAAAAAGAATAATAAGCAATTATGCACATCTGGTTGACTTGACCATAAATCAGCCAGATGGCGCAAAGAGTATAATTAGTCCAACTAATTAGGGAATTATCATTCGCCCCATATGTCGCTGTAAGCAAAGCGTGACAAGCACTGGATTGACATATCAGTCACTTACAGACAATCCGACACCATACAATGACATAAAATAAAACCATACAGTGACATAGCGGTTAACATTTATATGTATGGACTTCACAGCTTTAGTCTGTCGTTGGTGAATAGCTATCGTCAGAACGTAAACAAAGGTATAGGTAGAATTTCAGTATTTACGATTGTAGAGCTGAATTTCAGCCTATCCTAATACTTGGTTTTCACTCAAACCGAACTTCGTAAAAGTGCCATGAGCAGTCATTCATGATCAACTCGTTTCTGCCCCAAAATGAGTTCACATGATTACTTTATAGGTCGGCTTTGAGTAATCAGTTACAGTGTTATTCATCTAATGCTATTGGCTCTACTCCATAAATCTGATATTCCACTAACTTTTATGCCATCACCAATACAAATAACTGTATGAATACACATTTTTCTTGTTGTGCTCCCATATTCAAGAAAATGAGCGACTAGCGTATTTTCTTTTTTCTAAATCTCTTTAGCGTCAATAAAAAATTAGAGTTGGCAATGCCTTAAGTTATTTGTTAAGAATAGATTTATTAATACATGAGCGTGGCATCGGCAGAAAGATGCGCTAGACGCCTAAAGTATCCCCAAAATTAGCCTTTATATATCAATGAACTAATAGTGTTAAAAAATATGGGTAGTGAGGGAACATTCATGGTGTTTTGTGATCTTATGAATCGCTTAAAAACAACAGAACTAAACACCATGAATGCGTCTACTATTTTGCACAATATGCTCCGCGCTGTCACCCCTAACTCTATTCATAAAGCCAGATTTAATACTCTAGTCGCTGCCGTTAAATCTCTTTTGCACTGTCAGCAATGCACCTTGACATCTATTGGTCGCAATTTGGATTCAAAAACAACTGAAAAACATGATATTAAACGTATTGATCGACTACTCAATAACCACGAGCTTTTGCGTGAGTCGACATCGGTTTATGTTCGCTTAAGCCGTTTTGTGGTCACTGAAAAGCATCCCGTCATTTTGGTTGATTGGAGTCATGCAGATACACAAACCAAATACTGTATTCTGCGTGCCAGCATTGCCAGTGAAGGTCGTTCTTTGACCCTGTATCAGGAAAGTGCATTCAGTTTTCAGTATCATTGCCCAAAAGTTCAAAAACGGTTCTTAAAGATGCTCAAACTGATCTTGCCGGGTGACTGCCGGCCCGTAATTGTGACGGATGCGGGCTTTAAAGTTCCTTGGCTCAAAGCCGTGCGAAACAATGGCTGGCATTATATTAGCCGTGTTCGAGGTACGGCACATTTGAAAACGCAGGGCAGCGATGAGTTTGTTCCATGCCAGTCACTATTCAAGAGCAATCAACGTAAGAGCCAGTATCTTGGCGCGACCGAGTTGACCAAAAGTGCAAAATATCAAACTCATGCAGTGCTGGTTGGCAAGGGACATAAGTTATTAAAAAGAGATAAAAAACGTGGTTATAAGGAGCCTTGGCTACTCGTTTCTTCTCTTCCAAAGAGGCACCACTTTCTCGAAAAAGTACTCAAATTATATGGTATGAGAATGCAGATAGAAGCAGGATTTCGAGATCAAAAAAGTGTTAGGTTCGGCTTAGGCTCAGATCTGCACAGGACAAACAAACTCTATCGATTAGACATACTGTTGCTGCTTGCCACACTGGCTCATTGGTTCTCAATGATGCTGGGGGCAGTGATAGACAAAGCAGGAAAGACAGGCGCTTTTCAAGCTAATTCAACCAAAAAAAGACGAGTAGTGTCATGGGCATTTGTTGGGCTGCGATACTTCAAAAAACAGTCCATTAAACTGCGACGGCGAGATTATTTGGCAGGACTAGCCTATTTCGTACAGGTGGTAGTGCAACTCGATTGGAAAAATATGGATGTGAGTGATGTAATTGAAACTTAATGATTATTTCTGGGGATCCCTTAGGCTAGACGCGCACTATAAAATTGTTAGTTGCTAATGGAGTAAAATTCATGTGTCGTAATTATAACTGGATACTACTACTTCTTTTACTGTTTTCGAGCCGGGGTATAGCAGCTAGCGAAATCTCTACTGTTATCATAAAGAGCCCTGCTGGAAGTTGGAGTGTCAGTTATACGTCTGATGCACCCGTTACACGTATTTCCTTTCAAAGAAGTCCGGATAGCTCAAGGGGAAAGCGTTGGAGAATTAAATCTGCAGATTTTAAAGTTGTTAAGGTAAATGACTACGAAACTGTAAGACGAGTCGATGGTAAACCTTTCACTCAAGTTGAATTTGAACTTACACCTACATATATCTCATTACCGAAAGACTATGCACCTTTTTCCCCTTTCACTGACGGAGGAATGCTGTTTCATTCTGGCAGGTTCTTTGCGTGCCCTGACCTTTGTGATGGCTCATTAAACGAATGGCATATCCGTATTCGGGCATCTAAAGACGATAATATAATTGTTGACGGAGTTGTTTATACTGGAGATGCCAGTTGGGTGGATAGCGACAGCGGCCAAAAAGTATACGTTGGCAAGGGAGAGCCAATACAAGATGAAAATTTTGTCAGTTTGCTCGATAGAGGTCTTCCTGTACCGCTGAAAGAGTTGATGTCTCAAAACTTGCCAAAAATCCTTTCATATTTCGCCGCCCGCATGGGAGCACTTAACTTTCGCCCAAGCTTGTATGCTTCCTATAGCCAGACTAGCGATGGACGTTATGGTAATCAAGGCGGGACTCTGCCAAGGCAAATATTTATGCATTGGTATGGAGAAAAAGCCATAGAAAAATTAGATGAAAATGCTACATTTTGGTTTTTTGCTCATGAAGTGGCGCATTTATACCAAGGAAAGGCTGGCAATGTAGAAGCTTTAGCCGACGCGTGGTTACATGAAGGTAGTGCTGAACTATTTGCCGGTCTTTCATATTCAGAAATACACGGTAATCATAAAATATTTCTGAGTAAAATGGAGAAGGCAAAAGAAAATTGCTTGAGTAGCTTTGGAACTGAAACCAATTATAGAAACGTTGCCTTAAAAAGCAGTAAAATTCATTATAGTTGCGGCTTGCTGCTCTTTGATGCCTTAAACAATGAGCTTCAAGAGCGAAATAGCGATGTTTTTTTTCTGTGGAAGGCTTTCAATTCGGCTGTTAACGAAGGCAAACCAGCTACAACGGCAACTTTTGTAGAGGTTAGCAAATCATTCGTATCACACACGTCGTGGTTAACTTTGTTAGATTTTGTAACAAAATCTGAATTTAACTCAAGACAGTTCTTTCAGCAAATAGCAACTAATCGGGTAGCCGGAGGTCTCTAACCTCCAGCCCCCACACCACCCATCATGCGGGTCCGCAATGGGCGGTTCATCTCCCGTAATGAATGTTGATCCAAATATCCCTCAATGACACTAAACCTTGTGAAGCTAAGTAGTTATTGCCTAGCGCAATGTTAATACCTTTTGTTTTTGAGCTTCTACAAGGGCCTTTACTGGTGATACCACAGGCTATGGCGAGTCGTTCGCTAACACCCAATTTCATTAAACTGCGTACTTTGGTGCGAGGTTTACGCCATTGCCGCCAGTAGCACATTCTTATCCTACGTCGGATCCAATGATCTAAATCCACCGTTAGCTGATAAGCGTTGGCTATCAGGTAGTAGTGTCCCCAGCCGCGCAAATACTGCGTGAGTTTATGAATTTGTAGGGTCATTGAGATCCCCCAGTTGCGGTTAGTGAGTTCCCTGACATTTGCTTTGAATTTCTTTAGCGCCTGTTCGTGGATCTGCACTTGACCGTAACGGAATGTGAACCCGAGAAATTTTGAGCCTGATACTGGACCCACTCGACTTTTCGATTCGTTCACTTTGAGCTTTAATCGCTTAGTGATGAACGCAGTAATTTCCCGCTGGATTATTAATCCTTCGCTTTTCGTTTTTACTAAAATGATTATGTCATCAGCGTAACGTGCAAACTTAAGGTGTTTGTAGGTTAGCTTCTTATCTAATTCATCGAGTAAGATGTTGGAAAGCAAAGGGGATAATGGCCCACCTTGAGGGACTCCTTTGGTTGACTCAAACCACAGACCTGTTTCGCGCTCTGCGATCCCCGCTCGTAAGTATTTACCGAGTAGGCGCATGAGTGCTTTGTCTTTGATTTTACGGCTAACACGATTCATCAGCATGTCATGATCTACTTCATCAAAGAACTTAGACAAGTCGATATCAACCGCTGTTTTATAACCTTGTTTAACACAAGACTGAACATGGTTCACTGCTTGACTGGCTCTTTTATGAGGGCGATAACCATAACTATGTGGTGAAAATTGAGGCTCAAAGTAAGGGCTGATCACTTGAGCAATGGCTTGTTGGATCACTCTGTCGATAACAGCAGGGATCCCAAGCATTCGCTCACCGCCATCAGGTTTGGGTATCATCACGCGTTTGACTGGCAAGGGTTGATAAGTGCCGTTAAGTAATTGTTGTTTAATACCCAGCCAATGTAACTTAGCGAAGTCATTAAATTCCTCAATACTCATATTATCAATACCCGCAGCCCCTTTATTGCGCTTAACATGTTGCCATGCTGCGCTAATATTGTGGTTGCTTAGTACCTTTGCCATAAGGTCATGATCTATTTGGTTATATTCATTCGAGGTATTATTCACAGTCGAACGCTGTTCATCACTATCACAACACGGTGATCTATGTGAATTCAAGTTCATTTGTAGTGTCTCCTCTGGTTAAGATGTTCAGGCCTTCACCGTGTCCCCTCCATTACGATGGGCGTTTGGCTACTATGCCGTCTGCTGACTTCTGATAAATCACTCTAGCGATTACTCGATAAAGCGCGTCTAAAACTAACGCTTGTTTACTGCTATTTCGCTCGCTGTAGGTCGCAGCAACCAAAGCGCCAAGGGTTGAACAACCAGTCCCTAACTGGTAATCTCCAAGCGTTAGCGCGGATGCGTGTTTATCAGATCTCCCCGAATAAGATGCATCGACTTTCTCTGCACAACTGCATCATTTACGGTGGCCGTTAGATCACATGACTTCGCTATCTTGTGCTAGCTCGTCTCCAGCCTACGCCTCATATGATGTTTTTGTTCATCAGCTCACAGATTTGCTAGCGGCTTCCTTCAGACTATCTCTCGCGATTTAGCCCTTGCCATTCGCTAGTAGTTATCGTTTAATAACAGTATGTTATTTAAACGGTGATCTTCCTACAGAGGACTTTCACCTCATAAGTCAATGCCCATGTCGGGCGTACACAAGTCAATACAGCCGACCGCTAACGCGTCGGCTGATTGAAGCGTTACCGAATAAATACTCTAACGTGTTTTTGTCCAAAAACGTGTTTGAACGAACTTCCGCTAATAGCTCTTTGCCGATGTTCGGCTGAGTGCCCAGGCTGTGTGAAAACTATTGTTCACCTTTTGGTCTAAGTACAGATTGGTTATGATTAATTAACCTGAGCTTCGGATAAGAAATTACTAATTTAAAGGAACTAAATGCTCGTTCCATGATCCGATCATTCGACCAAGAGTGATTAGAACAAAAAGGAACGAGCATGAACAAGTTAGTTGAAACGTACTGTGATGTCGATGATTTTTCAACGTTATTTTTCCCAAGCTGGCAGCGTATATTGCTCGAAAATGGTGAAATTAAACGTCGAAGAGCATGCCGCTTATCTCCGTCAGAGGTGATGACTATTATCATCCATTTTCACCAGTCACATTACAGAGATTTCAAAAACTACTATCTTCACTATGTTTGCCGTCAACTTAAAGCCTATTTTCCAGAGTTGCTGAGTTACACAAGGTTTCTCGCGCTTATGCCTAGTGTGGTGGTTCCGATGTGCAGTTACCTCACATCAAAACTTGGCAAGCCCACAGGTATACAATTTGTTGACTCCACTAAAATAGAAGTGTGTCACATCATCAGAGCTAAAAGAAATAAAGTGTTTGAAGGCGTTGCTCATCATGGAAAAGGCACTATGGGTTGGTCATATGGATTCAAACTACACTTAATAATTAATCATTTAGGTGAGATTGTGGCGCTAAAGCTCACAACGGGCAATGTGGATGATCGAGAGCCTGTTTCTGATATGGCGGACTCTATCTTCGGAAAACTCTATGGCGACAAAGGTTATATCAGCAAAGCGCTCTCTGGTGAGTTACTAGAAAAAGGTGTCGAGTTAATCACGACGGTTCGAAAGAATATGAAGAAAAAATTTATTTCATTGTGGGACAGGGCTTTATTGAAAAAACGATTTATAATCGAAACGGTGAATGATCAATTGAAAAACATTTCTTACATTGAACACTCTAGACACCGCAGTATGCATGGCTTTATGCTAAATTTACTTGGTGGATTAATTGCCTATTGCCTAAAAGAGGAAAAGCCGTCATTAGATTTAACATCGCAAGAACTTGAAATTTTAGAGAGTAATAATCTAATGTTGGCTTAACCAGATCTCAGGTTAGCTACTATCGTTAATAACGCCAGTAACGTTTCTTGTACCTTACCGATAGATGAAGACAATCAATGTTTATGGCATTTCGATGGTGACGTACTTAATCAATTTCAAACAAGCTTAGGCTTCACATACCGTTTCTAAGGGAAGTAACTAGATCATGCCGCATATTATCATTGAACACTCAGAAGATTTACCCGTGTTACCGCAAGTGTTGGTTGAAAAAATACACAATGCCGCATTTGCGACTGGCTTGTTTGAACTGCCAACCATTAAAACTCGCGCTATAGCTTACACCCATTATCAACTAGGTGACGGTAAGGAAGGGTTTATCCACATTGCCGTGCATATTATGGCTGGACGCAGTATTGAACAAAAACAGCAGCTCAGTGAAAGCTTACTGCATTGCTTGCAAATTTATTGTCGGGACTCTGATAGTTTAAGTGTCAACGTACACGATATGCAGCACGAAATTTATCGTAAATGCTAAGGTAAATACTCCGCTTTAATACGCTTTATATCTATTTGCGGTGATTTATACGAGGTATACACCAACCAGCCCATCTCTTTGATATAAGTTAAGCCTGAGCTGCGGCTAAATGCCCTCTCAGGTAAACGCATTACATCATGGTGTGAGTGGCTCGTGAAGTCATAATAACTTATGCGATAATCCCCCTGTTCCACATTAAAATAATACACTCGCGAAGCCGTTTGGGTTGTCCCCTCATCGTAATACCATGAAAGGTGGTTCGATAAATTAATAGACTCAACTAACAGCTCTGCTTGGTCACTATCAGGGGGCTTTATCCATAGCTGCTGAGCATCAAGATTTGCAAAAATGATTGCGCCACGTTGGTCTTCATACCCATACAGTGTGGCTTGTTCTATAACCTTGCCTAAATTATTCCCCTTGAGGTCAAAACGATATAGTTCAGTGCCATTTGAGATCAAAATACTGCTACTGTCTTGGGCCCAACTAGGCTTACTGTGATAAGTAAAGTCTGTTTTAAGCTCTGTGGTCATTTGCGTAGTAAAGTTATAAAGCTGGAGAGTATTTACGCCGTTTTTCGAAGCATTAAAAGCAATATAACGTCCATCAAAAGACCAAACAGGATTGTAAATAGTGGCATTTAATTGGCTAAGTTTTTTTCGCTGCGTGCCATCTTTATTGGCTATCCACAACTCAGTAGTTCCTGATTCATTCGACACGAATGCCAATTTCTTTTTAATACTACTGTAATTAGGAAAGCGCGTATTAAAGTGAGTAGATAAAATCGGAAATGGCGAACTGGCAACAGCATTGTTAGTCTCTACCCGCATCAATGCTGAGTCGATATGCCATTGATGAAAATACAAACTACCATCTTGGCCATATTCGGGATAACTTAAGCCATCGATTTTCGAATCAATTAACCGCCCTGTTGCTAACTCATAAAAATAGCCATGGCGTTTGCCTTGCTCAACCCCCGAAAAAACCAATAACCCTTTGCTTGGGTGCCAGTCAACGCCGCGAATATCAACAAATCCAGAGGTTAATTGTTTCGCTTGGCCGCTAGCAATATCAACTAAAAAGAGTTCTTCATAGCCTGATGCTAAATTACGCGACACCAGCAGCTCATCACCTGCAGGGGAAAATACCACCGATTCATCATTAAACTGGCAATCACTCGGGCATGGCACTTGTTTAATTACTTTTTCAGCATTTTGTAAATCAACAATATTTAGCTGCGTCTGGCCTTTCGCTTTATTATTCTCACTTATAAATACCAGCTGGTTACCTGCTTTATTAATATCTAGATCAGAGCTACCACCTTGCCCACACGACGCTAATACGGTGATTTTTGCAGTCGCGATTTGTTGTTTTACTATTTCACAGCGAGCGTGTTCATCAAGGCGAAAATAAAAAATATCGTTAAGATCATCACTAAATACTGCGCGCCCTTCCACATAAGGGCTGTCAGTTAGCGCAATTGCGGCCTGCTCAGGAGAAAATAAATCCCGTAAATAAAGGTTTGTATATTGCTCAGGGCGACGCCATGAATAAGCCAGAAAATGACTGTCGTTTGAAATAGCCGGAAACAACTCACGTCCAGGGCTGGTGGTGATGGTCTCAATATGCTCGGATAACGGTGCCACAACTAGCGACTCTGAAATCGCTGGCGTACGTTGCAAATAAAAAAACGCAATGCATACCAAAGCCAAGGCTAACACTGTGACTATTTTAAAGTCACTCGCTCGCCCTTGCTGAGGGAGAGTTTCAATCGGTGACTGTGGCTTATCGAGTGCCGACTCACACTCTTGTGTCTCGTCAAATACTGGCGCTTGTGCTAAACGGTAGCCAGTCTTACGTAAAGTAGCGATATACGTGTGCTCTGGGTCGAGCTCTTTAAAGGTTTTACGTAGATGCCATATTGCATTCGTCAGCGCTTTTTCACCAACAAATTGATTACCATCCCACACTCCTGCAATTAGCTCTTCACGGGTCACAGCTTCTGGGTAGTGTTTCACTAAAAAGCACAGTAACTCAGTAAATTTAGGTTGTAAAATGCGTTCTTGATCAGCGCAACTAAGCTTATTTTCAAACGCACAAAACAGGCACTGTCCAACAAGAAATGGCTGATTAGTTTTCATAAATAACGCTTTTATACCTTAATGTTTAGCAGTCTAGAAGGTTACCCCATTGTTAGTAGCAAAACAACACGATAAACAACACAATTATAATTTACTGGCATATTAATTAGAACAGCATAAGCACCTGATTAAAAAGAAATAGATATAAAATAGATGTAAAATAGATGTAAAATAGGGATATAAACGAGATACCTTTCATTGTGTTTATCTTCACGATTACTTAAAACAGCTAACGAGTATGAATATACCCAAATCCATCCGCTGATGCATTAGTCGAAGTCGTTTGAACTGCCCGTCAAACGTGGCTAATGCATTAGCTTTATAATATTAAAAATATAAGGGAAATCTGTGAGCAAAATATCAACAAGAAAATGCGCACTAGCACTGGCGATCACAGCAAGTTTTTCAGGCCAATCATTAGCAAACAATGCTCAAATTGAACGCCAACTAACGCCTAACCAAACAACAGTAAACGAAGCTAAGCAAGAAGCGCCTGAAAAAATCGTGGTAACTGGTTCACGCCTAAAGCGCGATAGTTTTTCCGTTGCTACACCGCTAGTCACCATGGATCGCTCTGCAATTCAAGATACGGGTCTAGGTAACCTATCTGATGTACTGGTCGATAACATGCCAGCACTAAGTCAAAGTATTGGTAATAATACAAGTCAATCAAGCATTTCTGGCACAGGGCTTTCAACGGTGCAGCTACGTGATTTAGGTGCCAATCGTACTCTAACTCTTATTGATGGGCGTCGCGTGGTATCTAATAGTTACGGCGGTAACTATGTCAGTTTAAATACTATTCCAAGCGGTATGGTTGAGCGCGTTGAAATCATCAGCGGTGGCGCATCAGCAACTTATGGCGCCGATGCCGTAGCAGGTGTGGTTAATATCATCACCCAATCTAAGAAAGAAGGTTTTGATTTTCAAGCACGTGGTGGGCAAACGACCGAAGGCGGAGGTAAAGAGTTTACCTTAGATTTAAATTACGGTGATTCATTTGCTGATAATAAAGGCTATGTGTTTTTTAGTGCAAACTGGGATCGTGATTTTGGCATTAGCTACTATGATCGTGACCGTGCAAAAATAGAAGCGGCACATAGTTATAATAACGACTTAATGTGCAACCAAATGGTGACCGCAAGCGGCCCGCAATGTATGCGAGATATTACTCAAGCTGATTGGGTGAGTAAAAGCGATGGTACTTTAGGTGGCGTTTTTTTAGAAAATAGCAATAACGACACTCAATTTTGGTATGACGGCCAAACACTACGTGATGATTGGAAAGGGAACGAGGAAATATACGGGATTAACTCCAACCAGTATGTAATGCTGGAAGTACCCAGTGATAACTTTTCAACGGCTGTAAAAATCGATTTTGATGTCACTGACGACATCATGAGTTACTTTCAACTGCAATACAGTAAAAGTGGCTCATTCAACGATAAATCTCCTGAAGATGAATATGAAGGTGCATATGTTCCTCGCTATGACGCTGTAACAGGCGATCCGATTGCAGATATAGCACCAGGTTACATCCCAATTGATAATCCTTATGTACCGCAACAAATTTTAGATGCAAACCCGTACAAAGATCGCATTTATTGGGATCGTCGCTTTGGCGAAGTGGGTAATATCAGCACTGATAATGACCGTACTACCATTCGTACTTGGGCAGGCTTACAAGGTACTATGTTTGACCACCAATGGGATTGGGATGTATCAGCTGGTTACGGACAGTTCAAGCAACACCAAATTCGTAGTAACGAGTTAAATGTAGTTAACCTAAATCAAGCATTACAAGCTGAAAAGTTAGCTGATGGAACTATTCAATGTATTGATGACGCTGCACGTGCTGCAGGCTGTGTACCTATTAATTTATTCGGTGAAGGCTCTATCACACCTGATATGGCCAATTGGATCCGTGCTAACCCAATTATTGATACTAAAATTCAGCAATACACAGTGATGGGTTACATCACCGGCGATTTATTTGAGTTGCCAGCAGGTAATGTGTCTGCTGTATTTGGTGCTGAATACCGTAAGGACACCCAAAGTCTAGACACGAGTGATGATATGAAAGTCGGTGGCATTACGTTTAACGTGGTTCCTTCATTTTATGGTGAAGTTGAAATTTATGAAGCTTTTGCAGAGCTAGCGATCCCTCTTTTACAAGATGCGCCATTGGCAAAAAGCTTATCTGCTGAAACCTCTTTACGTTTAGCAAATTACAGTATGGAGAACGTTAACACGGTAGCCAGCTATAAACTGGGTTTGCTATGGCAACCAATTGATGGCTATATGGTACGAGCTAATTATGCTCGTGCGCAGCGCGCACCAACTATCACTGAATTAATGTCACCACCACGTGGAGACTTCGATTCATATGATGACATTTGTGATGGCTTAACTGCCACTTCAACTAAACCGGGTCACGCTAATTGCCGTTTAGAGCCAACCTTGGCTAAACAACTAGCTGAAAATCCAGATTTCGTATTCGACAGTGAAGATAACAACTATTCACCGGGCACTGGTAATCCTAATCTTAAAGAAGAAACCGCTGATACCTACACCTTTGGGGTGACATTATCTCCAGAGTTCTTCCAAGGCTTTAACCTTGCGGTAGATTACTACGACATTGCTATCGTGGATGCCATTGACGAGATCAGTAACGAAAACATAATGCGTGAGTGTTACGACTCAGAAGCAGCGTGGGGCAGTGACAATGAGTTCTGTAATGATATTACCCGTAATAACGAAGGTAACATCATCAAAATTCTCCAACGCGAATATAACTTAGATGAGTTAACAGCCCGTGGTTATGACGTAGTTGCCACCTATGACTTTGAGCTAGGTAGCTATGGTAACGTCGCGTTAAAACTTGATTACAACCACGTTATTGAAAACTCACAAACTTATGAAGGTTTAGATGGTAACGATGTTGTAACTCAATATGCTGGATATGGCCGCAGTAAAGATAAAGCTGCAATGTCTATTGCGTGGAGCTTAGATGATCTACGTATTCGTTGGCGCACGAACTTCTTGGGCTCTTTTAAAGCAGATCAGCAAGACGAGAAAGACTACCTATTGGCTGTGGCAGACAACGATGAAAACTGTGCTGCTGCACAAGCAGATTGTATTACTAACCCTGAGCCTCTAGCTTATCAAGACTACGGGTCATACATAAAACATAGCCTATCAGCCTCATACACAATGGCATTAACGCCAAAAAGTGATTTACGTGTATTCGGCGGCGTTAATAATATTTTTAACAATCAAGGGGCATTCTACCCAAGCGGCAACGGTAACTACTACAGTGGATACGGCGGTGGCGCAGGTCGTTATGTGTACTTAGGTGCGCAATATAGTTTTTAAATGATAGCGTCTAAAATTTATTGCTAACGAAGCATTCTCATTCGTTAGCTCTATTCCTACTAGGTTGTTGTCAAAGGCACGTCTCGCAAGAGCGTGCTTTTTTAGTTTAAAAAAGGCTAACGCCAATTTTGCATTTCAATTAATCGTGATTCTGTTCGCGCATATTCAAAGGCTAACTTTTTCCCTTGATATAAATCAGCAATTTCTACCTCGCTACTTAGCACCAACAGCTTGCCACGATCGTAAAACTCATCTACCAGCGCAATAAAGCGGCGCGCTTCATCATCAAGTGTATGCTCTTGTAAGTCTTGATGTTCACGTTGATAACTGTCTTCAATACCATGCACTATTTGTTTTCCAGTGGCAGCCAACCCCATTACTGGAATATCACACACATAAATGCGTTGGTAATGCTGCGCTAAATAAATGTAATCTGCGGTGCTGCGCGGGCCTGAGCACAGCGCCATAAAATCGAACATAATGGCATTATTACTGCGTTGTAGACATGCAATGTTACGGCCACAAATAGTCACGCGCTTAGCTGTGAGTAGTTGATCTGCAAAAGCTAAAAAATTGCTGTGTAACTGGTTTTCAACAGCGCTATTAAAGTAATAAGTTGCATGCTTGCCAAATCGAAAACGGTGATCAACAACGCCAGCAATATTAATAATATGGCAATGAGTTTTTAATAATTCGATGGTGGGTAAAAATCGCGCGCGCT
The DNA here is from genome assembly GCF_030436385.1 of Pseudoalteromonas sp. KG3. Taxonomy (NCBI): domain Bacteria; kingdom Pseudomonadati; phylum Pseudomonadota; class Gammaproteobacteria; order Alteromonadales; family Pseudoalteromonadaceae; genus Pseudoalteromonas; species Pseudoalteromonas sp. KG3. The sequence continues at coordinate 3,159,973 of NZ_CP098523.1, read as the reverse complement.
GTAAACCGTTATAGTAAAGCTGATCTGGCTGACAATTTGACGTAGCCACTAATACCACACCTTTGGTAAATAGTGCCTTAAACAGCCCTGCCATGATCATCGCATCACCAATATCAGAAACAAAAAACTCATCAAAACAAATGAGTTTCAGTGTTTTTGACCACTCGTTGGCTATTTTATCAAGCGGGTTTTGCAGCCCTTGTAATTGCCCTAACCGGGTGTGAACTTGGGCTATAAAATGATGAAAATGTAGCCGTGTTTTTTGCTCGATCGCAACACGCTCAAAAAACACATCCATCAACATCGACTTACCCCGCCCTACTGGACCATATAAGTAGATACCTTGTGGACTTACCGACTTACGCCACCATACATGTGGCCGTTGTAGCGCTTGAGCAAGCTCATCAAGCGCCTTTACAGCCTTAAGTTGGGCATCATCGCGCTGAAGTTTGCCACAATTAATTTGCGCATAATAATGCTGTAATATTTGCCCGCTTGGCACTGTCATAGACTGTATTGATTGGTTATACTCGCCACCATTGTAGCTGACTAAAAATGTGAACCCAATGAAATTTCCTTGCCGCTTAGATAAATTTATTAGCCATCTAGCTGAAATACCACGTACTAAAGCCAGAGCGGGCATTAAACGCAAAGACGCGACAGTAAATGGCGAAGTGATCACCGCTTATGATCATCAAATCACAGCCACTGATGCGATTATTTTCCAAGGTAACTCTTTGGCATTTTTAGGAAAGCGCTATTACATGCTCAATAAACCAGTTGGCTATGTGTGCGCCAATAGTGATGATTTACATCCCACCGTATTTGAATTACTGGACGAACCTAACATGAGTGATTTTCATGTTGCAGGGCGTCTAGATCTGGATACCACAGGGCTGGTCTTAATCACTAATGATGGCGATTGGTCGCATAAGATCACCTCACCTAAACACAATAAATTTAAAACCTACTTAGTTGAAACACAAGAAGCACTCACTGATGAGGCACTAGAACAACTGCGCCAAGGTGTGCAATTACATAACGAAAAAGAGCTAACTCGCCCGGCAATCGCAGAGCAACTGGCCACTTACAGCTTGCGGTTATCAATTTGTGAAGGTAAATATCACCAAGTCAAACGTATGCTCGCTGCGGTTGGAAATAAAGTAGTTGAATTGCATAGAGAAAAAATAGCAAATATTGAACTTGATGGCACTCTTAGCAGTGGCGAATATCGACTTTTAAGCGCCGCAGAGATCACGCTTTAGCGATCGAAAAGGGAAACTTGAGTAAAAGTCACGTCAAAATCCCTTATTATTATTAATTAAAACTAACATCTAGCCGATAAACATGGTAGAAATTTAAGGTCAATAAAAATAATAAGGGGCGCAATGTGCTGTCAGGTTTAGCATTAAGAACTAAAATAATCTTGTTTGCTGGAGCGATGTTTATAGCACTTAATGCTATTGCATTACTGGGTTTACAATCTCTTCGTCACGCCAGTGAAAACGATAATATCGCTCGTATCAATCAGCTGATGAAAAGCACTGCTAATATTGTTGAGCAGTTTGAATTACTCGCAAAAAATGGCCAGTTAAGTGAACAACAAGCGCGAGAATTTGCCACCCAAATGTTGCGTGAAAATAAATACCACGACAGCGAGTATGTCTATGTCGTTAATGACAAGCTCGACTTTATTGCCACCCCACACGATCCGCAGCTGCATAACACCAGCTTTAATGATTTTAAAGATGCCAGTGGTAATAGTATTGGCCGTATGGTTGAACAGTTAGTTGGCAGCCAAACCAATAAAATTATTACCTATCACTGGGATTCAGTGCGCGACGGTGAAACCGTTGATTTAACTTCTGTAGTACAAAAAACCCCGTACTTTGGCTGGTATGTGGGCACCGGGATCAGTGAAAAAGAAGTGGATGAGCGTTACTGGAATACCGCTAAGTGGTTAGTAGGTTTGTCACTTATTATTGCACTTGCTTTAACTGCTGCAATTGCGCGTTTTGGTATTTCACTCAGTAACGCATTAGGCGGTGAAGTAAATGAAGTTATTGATATTGTTAAGCAAGTTTCACGCGGCAATCTCAATTCACAGATCCGCACCGATGCCCAACCAGAAAGCATTATTGCCGCTATGCACTATATGCAACAAGGCTTGCGTGGCGTAGTTGGCGGCATTAAAGATGTCACTGACAGCTTAAAAAATCAAAGCCTCGATAACGAATCACGCTCTACGGAGCTGGATAAACTAACGCGCAGCTTGAATGAAGAAACCCACATGGTCGCATCAGCTATCACAGAGTTAACCGCATCCGCACAAACCGTTGTTGAACATGCCGAGCAAGCCGCTTACTCAGTGCAAGAAGCTGAACGCCAAGGCCAAAGTGCAAACCATTTGACAACTGAGGCAGCAGATACCATTGCTCTTTTAGAGCAACAAATTGACAGCGCTGGTAATAACATCCAACTCCTTGATGATGAAGTAAATAATATCGCAAATGTGTTAAGTGTGATTCAAAGTATTGCCGAGCAAACTAATCTCTTGGCACTCAATGCCGCGATTGAGGCAGCCCGTGCTGGGGAGCAAGGGCGAGGCTTCGCGGTAGTTGCTGATGAAGTACGTCAACTAGCGCAACGTACGCAAACCAGCACTGAAGAAATTCGCACTATGATAGGTAAGTTACAATCTGCGACCAAAGATGCTAAAACATCGGTAAATTTAAGTATTACTACCAGTGAACAAACCGTTGCTAAGTCTAAAGATGCCAGCGAAGAGCTGCAACGTGTTGCTTCATCGCTCAGTGCGATTGCTCAAATGAGCCATCAAATAGCGATTGCAGCCAAAGAACAACTGGATGCCGGAGAAGATACCGCAAGACGTATTGTGACCATCTCTGATACCGCGTCACAAACCGCAGATGTATCACATCAAGCCCATGCTGCAAGAGACTTAATTAAAGGCTTAACCAACAACCTAGAGACTGAAACAGACAAATTTAGTTCTTAATCGGTTATTCACACAACAAAAAACCCGCATCGCCTGCGGGTTTTTTATATATCTAGCTTTTTATCAACGGTACAAATTAACCTAAGATTTAATCTGCACCAGATCAAAGTCAGCCATACTTGGCACGATCATTTGTAATCGCGATTCGGTGACATCCAGTGAGTTTAAGCATTCGCAGTATTCTGACGCTTTAAGCTCTAATTGTTGGGCTTTCTTCTGTAGTGACTTATCGATTTCTTTAGAAATAATATCCATGCGCAGCCCCATGTCATTGATGCGATCTTCGATATTACCTTCGCGAGACTTAAATGCATCGCCAAGCGAAACTAAAATGGCACCAAGAGAGCCGTGAACGGCAGAGTGAATTTTTTTGCTGATCTCTTCTGTAAAAAAATCATCGATTTTTGAAAGCGATTGAGGCGCGATAAAAAAGAAGTCATCCCCGCGTTTAAACTTGTCCATTAAAGCACGTTCTACATATTGCAATTGCGTTTTCAGTACTTCAGGTTCTTTGTCTGACATACCTTCAACAACTTGCTCTATGGCACTTAAGCCAAGATTGACACCATCGGTTGCCAGCTCCACCAGCTCCGGCACAGTATCGCGAATACCCGCACTGAACTGCATTAATACCTGGCTTTCTTCAGGGCTCAAATCTATCCAATAACCACGAATAAACAATTGATTATCATTGTTGATTTGCACACGAGTTTGGCCTTTATCAACAATACGAATGACATCATCGGTGATGATCAAACCATGTCTCAGCTCAACTTCACACACGGCTTTAGCACTAACATTAAGACTTGATAGTGCTATGGACATCGCCAATATCGAACGAGATAAAAACGCCATAAACACCTCAAAAAGACTAAAAATGGAAGGCGGCTAGGTTAACAAAAAACCAGTTTTATGCAAGAAAAATGGTAAGCGCGATTTTACATCGCGCATGAATAGAGCAAGTGCGCGGGATAAACCCGCGCCTACATCTAAATAGGTGAGCCGGGTGGAATTGGTAATGCCTTAAAGTTTGCAGGCCAATTACCCGTTGTTAAGAATTGTTTAACTTGATCAGCTAAGTATTGCTTAAAAGCGCTTTCGCCAACATCCGCACTGCTAAGTAGCGATTCTTGTTGATAGGCCTTAGCAAGTTTTGTTAAGTAATAACGCAACTGAGCTTGCACTTCTGGAGCCACTTTATCACTGGCTACTAAGTCAGCAAATTGCTTTGCTGTTAGTAATTGCACGCGTTGGTTAATCTTACCCGCCATGCCTTTTTTACTCTGGCTCAAAAACACCTGCTGATACACTTTTGCAAGCAGTTCATCCAAGCTAAAAAATTCTTCGCTACGCGCTTGCTGCTGCGCTAAACGATTTAATCGTTGGCTATTTAGCAATAACGCTAAACTATGCTGTGCTGCAACTTCGGGGAGCGCCATTGCGTCTAAGGTTAGGCCAGTACGGCCAACAATGCTTTCGCGGCTTTTAGATTCGCCATACGCTTTGGGTGGAATTAGCGCTAACACGGATTCTGGTAATACTAAATTGTCAACATTCAAGGTGGTTAACAGCGCCTCTAACGCTTGTTGCTGAGTTTGTTTAGCAACCACTTGCGCGCCTTTGACGGCACCTTCACCACGCACTTCGTACTCATAATCAACACCCGCAATCAGTTTTACAGCAGACTCGACCTGATAACGATGAAATAAATACAGTGGAACCAACATTTCTTCCAGCTGAGATAGAGACGTGCCGACCTTGATATTGTTAATACCAAAATTAGCCAATGCTTGTTGCCTTACATTAAGTACTCTTAATAATTCTTCACTTGGCGAACTGCCGTTATCCCATAAATGAGCAGTGGGATGGGCGCCACCTTGAGCACGTGCGTCACTATCAGAGATAAACTCCAGCCCTTTAGCTTGGTTATCAGCTAAAATTGCTGCCAACTCGGCACTTTCATCAAGGTTACGAAAATCACTGTAACCGTACTTTATAACCTGAGTATCCCACTGGCCCATACCATTTGCATAACCACGGCTAACATCCAGCTCACCTTTGTCATTAAAGCCGACTAATGGGTGCGGGTAATCCATCACCGAAGCACGATCGGCCACCGATGCTGAAAAGTTATGCGCAATACCGAGTGTGTGGCCAATTTCATGGGCACTTAATTGACGAATACGGTTAAGCGCCATGGCTTGTAATGTTTTAGCGACTTCATTGCCCTGTAAATAAGGTGCAGCAAGGGCTTCGGCAATTAAAATATCTTGGCGCACCCGTAATGAGCCTAAGGTAACGTGCCCTTTTAAAATCTCACCGGTGCGCGGATCAATTACCGAGCTGCCGTATGACCAACCACGGGTTGCGCGGTGCACCCATTGGATCACGTTATAGCGAATATCCATAGGATCAGCGTTATCTGGTAATACTTTAACAATAAAGGCATTTTTATAACCCGCTTGGGCAAAAGCCTCATCCCACCAGTTTGCGCCCTCTAAAAGCGCTGTTTTTACCGGCTCAGGGACACCCGGATCTAAATAATAAATAATCGGCTCAACCGGTTCGCTAATAGGTAAGTTTGGATCTTTTTTGCTAAGGCGGTGGCGTGGGATATAACGCACCAGCATAGGTTCATCTAATGGTGCGGCATAATCTTTATGTTCAATACTCCAATAACCTGATTGCGGATGAAATATACGCGGTGTGTAATTGTCATCGGGTAATTCAATTAAAGAATGATGCATATGTACAGTTAAGGCATACGGATCAGCACTGACTTGACGAATATATTCACCTGGTTGAGTGCCATTAAAGGTCAATACGGCTTCCAACTCGGTGTTTTTCATAAACGCTTTAGAGCGTTCCATGTTTACCGCACTGCGGCTTTCATCAAGGCTAAAATTGCCTTGCTTGCGTGCTGCAAGCGTTCGGCTCACACCATGTACATCACTTAATAAATACGGCGTGTAATCAATCAGCACTGCTTGTGGACTTTGTGCCACCACTTTAAAACCCGCTAAAATACTTGATGCAAACGCTTCTTGAATACTTTTTTGTTCGGCTTTATTACTGGTATTTGCACGGTAGTAGGTATTAATAGCCCGCAGCATGACTTTATCGCCAAAGCGTTCAAACTGCACTAAATGTGTATTACCTAATTGACCACGATCCAGGCCAATATCATTAGAGCCCACTCCATAAGGTAAGCTTTGCTGTAATAGAAACTGCTGTTTGAATTTATTTACTTTTAAGTAAATTTTGCCGTTTTCAGTATCATAATAAAAAGAAAAATAGCCCGGAAAATGATTCATTTGCTCAGTAAAATCATTAATAGACTTAATTGCTGCGTGCGCTTGGGTTATCATAGTCAGCAACACAGTAAAGAGTATGTAACGTATCGATGGTATTTTTTGCATAATCTTATCTTTGTTATTCGCGTTTTAAATACTTTCAAGGTGTATCCAGTATAGGATATTACACCTAAAATACAGTTATTTAAGACGAAATTCAGCGCTTGCTGTGATGATCCCTCTCACCCTTATGATTATCATGGCTTATAACGTTATCAGGAAAATAGAATGCGTAGACTACCTCCAGTATTACTTGAAGACGGTTGCCCAAGAGAGCTAATCTCATTGATCCGAACAGTTTTAGCGGCTTGTAAGGAAATTTCTTTTCGCGTAGGCCAAGGTGCCCTATCGGGTGTACTCGGTTCCACACTTGATGAAAACATCCAAGGCGAGACACAAAAGAAACTCGACGTGCTAACTAACCAACTGTTAAAAGATATATTACTGGAATCAGGCTACGTAAAAGCCATCGCCTCAGAAGAAGAAGATTACACTGTTGCCGGTAACCCAGACGCTAAATATATCGTGGCTTTTGACCCATTAGATGGCTCGTCAAACACAGACATCAATTCATTGGTCGGCACGATTTTCTCTATCATGGAAGCGCCAGAAGGCTCTGATCCAGCAGATCAAAGTATCTTTATGCAGCCGGGTAAAAACCAAGTTGCGGCGGGGTATGTTTTATATGGCCCATCAACTGTACTTGCGCTAACCACAGGTAAAGGCACACGCTTCTTTACACTAGATAAAACGCACGGCACCTTTTTACTAACCCAAGATTTTGCCCAAGTGCCTGTTGATACCAACGAATATGCCATCAATGCGTCAAATCAACGCCACTGGCAACCGGCGATGCAAAACTACATTAATGACTTAATCGCTGGTGACACAGGCCCACGAGCGCGTAACTTCAACATGCGCTGGATTGCCGCCATGGTCGGCGATGTGCATCGTGTATTATGTCGCGGTGGTATTTTTACCTACCCTACCGACACTAAAGATCCAAACAAACCAAATAAACTGCGCCTACTTTACGAAGCTAACCCAATGGCGATGCTAATCGAACAAGCCGGCGGTATTGCATCAACTGGTACTGAGCGCATTATGGATATTCAACCTGATGCCATTCATCAACGGGTAGCAGTGATTTTAGGTTCGAAAAACGAAGTAGAGACTTGTTTGGGATATCATAAGTAACTAGCTGTAAGCTGTGAAAATATAACCTTGTGGGTTTTGCCTGCAAGGTTTTTTTATATCTGAAGCTCGAGACGGCTGACGGCCAATTTAAAACAAAAAACCCAGCCTAGGCTGGGTTTTTGATATTCATAGAAAACTAAAATTACTTGATTTTAGCTTCTTTGAAAAGAACATGTTTACGGATTTTTGGATCAAACTTTTTGATTTCCATTTTTTCCGGCATGTTACGCTTGTTCTTGTCGGTAGTGTAGAAAAAACCAGTACCAGCTGTAGAAACTAAACGGATCTTATCACGCATGACTCAGGTCCTTAAACTTTTTCGCCGCGAGCACGGATTTCAGTAAGAACCGTGTCGATGCCTTTTTTATCGATAATACGCATACCTTTAGTAGTAGTGCGTAATGTTACAAAACGTTTTTCACTTTCAACCCAAAAACGGTGTGTTTGTAGGTTAGGTAGGAAACGACGTCTAGTCGCGTTTCTCGCGTGTGAACGGTGATTACCAACCGCAGGACGCTTACCTGTAACTTGACATACTTTAGACATGTCTATATATCTCCAATAACTTCGCTCGAGCTTAATTTTCCCCTAGGCTATGTATTTTGTGCCCCAGGGATAAATCGAAGGGCGCTCTTTATACAGCTTATACAGGCAAAGATCAAGTGATTGATCTAATCCAATCAGCTCATGTGTAAATTTGATAGCGGCTAATTATAAAGATCGAATGCCCTTAGGGAAAGCAAAAACTGCATTTAAATTAAACTAATTTGCAAATAAGTGCTAAACCGCTCATTTTTAACACGCTTAGTGATTTGAATGCACTTAAATCAAGCCTCGTTCTGCGAACGAAACGCAATTATCGCCGCCAACAATGATGTGATCTAAAATATTTATATCAACTAGTTGTAAAGCTTGCTGCAATTTAGTGGTAATTAATTTGTCAGCTTGACTAGGTTCAGCAATTCCGGAGGGATGATTATGTGCCAAAATTAGCGCCGCCGCATTATTTTTCAATGCAGCCTTGAGTACTTCACGCGGATAAACTGATGCGGCGTTAATTGTGCCGTAAAAAAGCGTTTCCTCTTTTATTAAGCGATTCTGACTATCTAAGTACAACACCATAAACACTTCTTGCTGTAACCCACGCAGTTCAAGGGTTAAATAGTCATACACTGATTGGGGGGAATTAAATACGGCATCCCGCTGACATTGTTCCATCATATAGCGACGACTCAACTCCAGCACAGCTTGTAATTGTACAAACTTGGCTGTCCCTAAGCCTTTTTGTGCGCAAAAATCATCAAGGGATGCATTAAATAAATTATGTAAGGTTCGATTTTGTGTCATCAAATGCTGCGCAAGCTCAACAACATTCATACCTGGCAAACCGGTGCGCAAAAATATGGCTAATAACTCAGCATCACTTAACGACTTAGCCCCTTTGGCTAATAACTTTTCGCGTGGCCGCTGGCTAGTTGGTAAAGAGGTCAATTGCATTATTTCGTCCCTGAAAAGTAATCTTATCTTCTAACTGTAATGCAAAAATAAAATTTCGCCTGTTAACTTCCAATAAAATTCCCTATTAAACCTTCGTCCATAGCACAAAGATTTGCTATCGTTAGCACATATCGACAAAGAGTTTCAGCAGAGTATGACAAAGTTAATGACCAATTTACCGACAGCACAAGCAAATAAAAAAATTGTACTGGGGATCAGCGGTGGTATTGCCGCTTACAAATGTGCCGAACTAGTTAGGCGTTTAAAAGAGCATGGTTGTGATGTCAAAGTGGTGATGACTGAATCAGCCAAACATTTTATTACTCCACTTACTATGCAAGCAGTTAGTGGTGAAATAGTGTCAGACTCTTTGCTTGACCCCTCAGCTGAAGCCGCAATGGGCCATATTGAATTTGCAAAATGGGCTGATTTAATTTTAGTTGCACCAGCTACCAGCAACATCATTGCTAAAATGGCCGCAGGCATTGCCGATGACCTACTCACTACCTTGCTATTAGCCACACCTGCTAAAGTAGCCGTAGCGCCAGCGATGAATCAACAAATGTATGCACACCCGGCTACGCAGGCTAATTTAGCAACCTTAGCACAGCGCGGCATTGCTATTTGGGGCCCAGGAAAAGGCGAGCAAGCCTGTGGCGATGTAGGTGCAGGGCGGATGCTTGAACCTCATGAACTGGTTGCTTTATGCACACAACCTGCGCAGCCACAACTGCTTGTTGGCAAAACCATTACAATTACCGCAGGTCCAACCCGCGAAGCACTCGACCCGGTGCGTTTTATATCGAATCACAGCTCTGGAAAAATGGGCTACGCGTTAGCGCAAGCAGCCTTGTTATTAGGTGCGCAGGTTAATTTAATTTCCGGCCCTGTTACAATCACTGCCCCTGCAGGCGTTAACCTTATTAAAATAGAAAGTGCAGAGCAATTACTTGAACAAGCGCTTATTTTTGCCCCTCACTCAGACGCATTTATTGGCTGTGCGGCGGTTGCCGATTATCGTGCAGCCGCGGTTGCCGAGCAAAAAATGAAAAAACAAGGAGACGAACTGACTGTTACATTAGTGAAAAATCCTGATGTGATTGCTGCCGTTGCCAACTTAACTGATGGCCGCCCTTATACCGTGGGTTTTGCTGCTGAAACGCAAAATGTTGCAAGTTATGCAAAAGGAAAACTGACCAACAAAAACTTAGATATGATCTGCGCTAATGACGTATCACAAAATGGCCTTGGCTTTAATTCAGATCATAATGCTTTAACATTATTCTGGCACAATGAGCAAAAAGAATTAACTATCGATACCAAAAGCGCATTAGCACTGAGTGTAATGACAGAGCTTGCGAAACGGTTGTAAAAAGGCTGGCAAGAAGCTGAATAAAACATTAACATAGCCTTAATCGCTTGTTCAAAAAGTGAGTGGTATTCAACCACAAAAGCTAAGTAAATTATTATAAAAGAAAGGAATGTTCATGCCTGCGACAAAAAGAAGTAATCGCAAAGAGCAAATACTACAAGCACTCGCACAGATGTTAGAAACCAGCCCAGGTCAACGTATCACAACAGCAAAACTAGCTGCTGAAGTAGGTGTATCTGAAGCAGCGCTATATCGTCATTTCCCGAGTAAAGCACGGATGTTTGAAGGCTTAATTGAGTTTATTGAAGACACGTTACTTTCGCGTATTAACTTAATTCTTGAAAATGAAAAAGAGACGCAAAGCCGTGTCTATAATATTTTATTGTTACTGTTGGCCTTCGCTGAAAAAAACCCCGGTATCACCCGCATTTTAACGGGTGACGCACTGCAAGGTGAGCAAGAACGGTTACGTGAGCGTGTACAAGGTTTGTTTGAAAAGCTTGAAACTCAGCTAAAACAAGTACTACGTGAACGAAAGCTGCGCGAAGGCAAAACCTTTCAAAGTGATGAGCTAACTATAGCCAACTTTTTACTTGCCTATATCGAAGGCAAAATGAATCAATTCGTACGCAGTGACTTTAAAGCGAAGCCTAGCGCACAATTTGAAAAGCAGTGGCTAGAGCTGCAGAAGATTTGGTTATAGCACCTAGAACCTAGAACCTAGAACCTAGAACCTAGAACCTAGAACCTAGAACCTAGAACCTAGAACCTAGAACCTAAAATTATCAACCTTGCGAATTCCCTCGCAAGGTTTTTTATTTGTTCAACCTCGATTTTCGACCACTTATCGTTTCTACTCGAATTGTTTAACAAACCCGTTATGATGGAGGTGATTAAATAACAAGAGAATCAATAATGAAAGCCCAACTTTCCCTACTAAGCATTGCCCTCGTTGCAAGCCTAAGTAGCGCTGCTGCCGATGCAAAAGATGCGCTACAATTTAAAAATGTATTCGACTTTAAAACCGCTAAAGCAACACAATTATCTGAAAATGGCGAAATACTCAGCTTTAGTGCCACACCATATCGCGGCGATGCAACAGGCCAAGTTTATACTTTAAACAATAATAAACTGCTTGCCGAAATTGAGCGCGGCACTAAACCTACCATCAATAAAGCAGCCAACTGGGTAGCCTTTACTCAAGTCCCTACTTTGCTTGAAAAAGAAACCAGTAAAAACAAAGACACCCTAAAAAACAATTTGGTTTTGATTAATACAGCCACTGGTAAGCAACAGGTTTTTGAAAACCTAAAAGACTATCAACTTGCTGATAATGGTAACTGGTTAGCGTATCGCTTAGATAAAAAAGCCGATAAAGACGATGCAAGTGCAGATAGCGATGATGCAAAAAATACAGATAAATCAAGTGAAATTAAACCAGACAAGAAAGATAAAACATTTGATTTGATTGTTGTAAATTTACAAGATGAAACAACTTACACTGTAAATAGCGTGTTTAGTTACGCTATTAATGCATCAAGCAACGAGCTACTTGTTAGCCAAAGCTACCCAGATGGTAGCGATAACCAGGTGGCGTTAATTACATTAAATAGTACTTTTGAATCTAGTGTATTAATTGACGAACCAGGCATGGTGGCAAATAAAATAGCTTGGCACCCAACAAAAAACATTGCCGCATTTACACTTGGTAATTATGTGAATGACGATATGCGTCGTCGCGATCATCAACTCAAACTATGGCAAAACGAGCAACTCACAGATATAACCTCACCTGAAAAAAATTGGACTATCGGCAAAACAGCAAAATTGAGCTGGTCCGAAGACGGTGAACGCTTGTACTTTGAGAATCACCCTAAGTTAGCAGCAAAAATTACAGAAAAGAAATACACCGATCAAGCCTCGTTATTTGATTACGATACAATACGCGATCAAAAAGGCCTTAATGTTTGGCATAACAACGATGCCGAAATTAAACCACGCGAACAACAACAGTGGAATGAAACGAATAAGAATCGCCATTACCAAGCTGTTTACCATCTGAATGGCAAACAAGTTGCGCAACTAAGTAGCACTGACATGCCTGATGTAGCGCTGAACACTAACAATCGCACCGCATTACTTGGTTCTTCAAACTTACCTTATCTTAAACGTATAATGTACGGTGGTTTTTTTGCCGACTATTATGCTGTGAATGTTCAAAATGGTGAGCGCAAAGCAATTATCAGTGACTACCCATTTAGACCTAGCCTGTCGCCAAATGGTCAATACGCCACTTACTTTGAAAATAGCCAAGTGCAACTTAAAGATTTAGGTAGCAATAAAGTAAGCACCCTAACAAAAGCAATTCAAGCAACGTTCGCCGATGATCAACACGATTACCCATCAGCTCAACCAGGTTATGGTGTTGCAGGTTGGCTTAACGATAGCAGCCAAGTATTGGTGTATAGCAAATACGATATTTGGGCATTTGACGTTAACACCCTAAAAGCCACTCGGTTAACTAATGGTAAGGTAAGTAATACGCAGTATCGGGTTATCAAACTTGATAAAGACCAAGTCGGCTTTAAGCAAGATGAAACTTTATTACTTAGCGCTACAAACTTACAGCAAAAACAAACAGAGATAGCAAAACTTAACCTTGCCGATAACTCTGTTAGTAAAGTATTAAGTGGTAAAAAACGCTTTGATGTAGTGAAAAAAGCGAAACACGCCGATAAATATTTATTTACCGAGCAAACATATCAGCAATTCCCTGATTTTTATCAAAGCGATTTTAGCTTTAACAAAGCAAAACGCGTTACTGACTTAAACCCACAAGTGAATGATTTTGCATGGGGACAAAAACCTGAGCTAATCAGCTATAAAGGTTTTGATGGTGAAGACTTACAAGGCGTATTAATTAAGCCCGCGGGCTATAAAAAAGGCGATAAAGTACCAGTCGTGGTATATTTTTATCGTTATATGAGTCAGCGCATGTATGACTTCCCAGCGATGGAGTTAAACCACCGCCCCAACTTTCCTATGTTTACTTCAAACGGCTATGCGATTTTCTTACCTGACATTCGTTTTGAAATCGGTCACCCTGGTAAATCATCAACCCAAACCATGATCAATGCTACGCAAAAACTGATTGATTTAGGTATTGCTGATCCTGATAAAATTGGTCTGCAAGGTCACTCTTGGGCGGGCTATCAAAGTGCCTTTATGATCACTCAAACCGATATGTTTAAAGCCGTCGTATCGGGTGCACCAGTGTCTAATATGACCAGTGCCTACAGCGGTATTCGCTTAAAATCAGGCTTAGCACGTCAGTTCCAATACGAAACTGGACAAAGCCGCATCGGTAAGACCTTATTTGAAGCACCAGAGCTGTATATTGAAAATTCACCGGTATTTTTTGCAGATAAAGTAAATACGCCGATTTTAATCATGTTTGGTGATAAGGATGACGCTGTGCCATGGCACGAAGGTGTGCAGTATTATTTAGCGCTGCGCCGTGCTGGTAAAGATGCGACGTTTTTACAGTATGAAGGTGAACCGCATCACTTAAAGAAATTCCCGAACCAAGTGGATTTTTCAATTCGGATGATGCAGTACTTTGATCATTACTTAAAAGGCAAACCAGCCGCTAAGTGGATGACTGAAGGCGAAGCATTTATTGAAGAATGAGCTGAGGAATAAACAACTATAAATTAAAACGCCCAGCAATTGCTAGGCGTTTTGTTTCTCATAAAAAAGCAACTTATGTCGATAATCTCAACAGCCTCTTGACTTAATATTTGTCTGTTTTAGCAAAGTATCTACTATTTATAGGCCTCTTACAAAGAGCGGATTATTCATTGCAGGATAATCCAAATGGGTCTGCTAGGCTTTTACTTGGCTCGGTGAACCAAACCGGCCCAGTTTTTGTCATATAAAAATGATCTTCCAAGCGCACACCAAATTGCTTCGGTATACAAATAGTTGGCTCATTACTAAAGCACATTCCAACACTTAGCTTAGTATCATCGCCACCAACAAGGTAAGGCCCTTCATGAATATCCAAGCCAATTCCATGGCCCGTTCTGTGTGGGACACCTGGTAGCGAATACTCTTCACCATACCCAAGTTCAAGCAATCGGTTTCTTACTTGCTGATCAACCGACGCACAAGTGTGATGTAATCTAGCAGCATTAAAAGCTACTTCCTGAAGCTCTTTTTCAATATTCCAAACTTGCTTTTGTCGTTTCGTAGGGATACCAAATACGTAACTTCTGGTTATATCGGATGTGTATCCCTTAAACTTGCAGCCAGTATCGATCAGTACCATATCTCCACTTTTCAGAGTTTGCCAACCTTTAATACCATGAGGAATTGCTGACGCTTCAGCAAAGAGTACTAAACAGAAATAAGAACCCGTTGCTCCTACTTTTTTGTGAGCCAGATCTATAAACTCAACGACATCTTTACTGCTAATTCCTTGGGACAAAATACTTGCAGCTGCTTGTTGTACTGCAAGTGTCATCTCCATTACTCGTTTTAATATCAGAATCTCCGCTTGAGACTTGATTTGACGTAATGGTTCAGTGATTTTATCGGCACAGCTAAATTTAAAGTTAGGCTCGAAGTCGGCTAATTTTTTTGCCATACCATGTTGCATTGCCCCGCATAACGCTAACTCCCAATTATAATACTCTGGTTTCAATTTAAGAAAAAACAGTTTAATGGCAAGCTCATATGGATTCTCGTGCTCTTGCCAAGTAACTAGCTCCCCCTCAACAATTATGCACTGTTTAAAGCTACTCAATTCAAAATTTGGAACTATGTATATGACAGGCCCTTCAACTGGAATTATTGCACCAAGTAGTCTTTCCGTTGCTCGCCACTGTATTCCTGTAAAATACGTTAAGTTACTGCTTGGTGAAATGAACATGGCCGCAACACACTGTTCTTTCATAGCACCCTGTGCTTTTAAAATTCGCTGTTGGTATTCTGAGACAGTTATATCCTCTATACCTTGTGACATATCAGTTAAGCTTGCTAGTGCCTCTTTAACTGTTTTCCCACCAACTCCAATTGACATGATTAAATACCTCTAAGTAAAAAAGCGGCAACTACTTTTCTATAAAAAATACCGCTAGAAGTTTAGGGAGATGTAAACTAATAAGACACTTTATTGCCAATTGGAGCAGGGTATATATCCAACCCAAATTTTTGCATCTCAATTTCAGGTGGAGCTTCTGAGCTCCACTTATTACTCGGCTTCAACCCAAATTGATTTTTCATACCAGCGAGATGTTCTGCACTTTTTACCGCAGCCAACAGCGGATCAATCACAGGCACGCCTAAAGCTTCTTGAACTTTCTTGTATAAACCAAAATTACATGTGCATCCAAGGATCAGTGCTTCTGCTTTATCCTCTTCAACAGCCTTACGTCCTTCCTCAATAATCCGTTGAATGGTGTATTCAGGGTCACACTGTAGGGCGTTTGCAGCTATATTAATTGAACGCATTGAAGATAGATAATTAGCAAATCCATAACGGTGTGCACGTTCAGTCATTTGTTCAATCCATTTTTCTTGCCCTACTATCACTGAAAACTTGTTCGCAATATTCGCCGCTACTTGCATACTAGCTTGGCAGGGAGCAACAACAATTGTGTTTTTACATATCTCGCGGCAATCTTCCAGTGCAGGATCATAGAAACATCCAATTACCATTGCATCAATATCATTATTATCAGAGTCATATGCTATGCGTGATATTTCTCCCCAGACTAAGGATTCGTAATACCGATACTCCAAATTATCCATCTTTATAGGGCTGTTTAGAGATACCACTTCGATGCTCGTATCTGTGTTGGCTACATCTTTAATCATTTGCCCCATCGGTTCATCATAAGAAGGGATGCTAATAGGGTTAAGCCAACGAAGTTTTATTTTTGAATTATCTGACATTCTAATTTCCTTTCTGATATTTTTTAACCAAGAGCTCTCTGACATTACCAAAGAGCTACATAGTAAAATTTGCTATTTTTCCAACAATATTTTAAGTTAATTACTCAAAGCCATAGACTTGTTTGGCATAATCTTGCGAGACATAGCCATTTTTTAAGTCACTTTCTATTGCTGAACGTTTTCTGTTTTTAGGGTCACCATAACCTGCACCATTAGCTGTTATAACACGTACAATATCGCCTTTATTTACAGTTACTTCTGTTGACATCGAATGACGCTCAACTTCTCCAGAAGTTCTCACGACATTAATTCTATTGGTAGTGCCACAATGGCCTCCTAGTAATCCCCAAGGCTGCTCTTTCGATCTTGTGTATGCACAGGTGAGGAAGCTTTGATCATTTCTTATGACATAATCTAAGGTTATACCTTTACCACCACGGAACTCTCCCGCGCCACCATCTTCATCATTCAATGCCATTTGTCCGACTGTTACCCCATATCGTGCTTCTGCTATTTCTGCAGGGCAGTTAAATGTATCGCCATGCATCGCTGAAAACATCGCGTTGACTCCATCAAATCCATGTCCTGCGCCCCACCCACCAATTTCAGGCTCTATTATTGAGTAGTGACGACCTGTATCTGGATGTGTGCCCCCCATGATAGTTGCACAAATTGACGAGAAGTTTCCTGCAGGGAGCTGATCAGTGATTTGCTCAGCTAAGCATCGCCATAATAAGTCGTTTAAACGGATCATTGTTTCAAAATAAATTCCGCAAGCTGCAGGCTCTATTGCGTGATAGATGGTACCTTCCTTTGTATTTACTATCATGGGACGGAAGCAACCACCATTGGCCATTTCTCTATCGCCGATTAACCCCATAAGCGCCATTTGGCAACCAAGTAACGTACCGTCTCTTGATAAGTTATCAGGGCCTGAGCTTTGTACTGGCGCATTGGTTAAATCTATATGTAATTCATCACCTCTGACTTCCATTGAAACATCTAGAATACTGCCATTATCTTGAAGATCCTGAATACTGTAGATACCATCTGGTAACTTTCGAATTTGGTTTCTCGCTAACTGCTCTCCAAAGTTTAAATACCCTTCAACAGCCGATAGGTAAGTATCTACTCCATATTTTTCTGCCAACTCGATTATTCTTTTAGCGCCCAGCCTCAATGCTGATACTTGTGCCCACATATCTCCTTTTAAAAAGTCAGGCATACGAGAGTTACATACGATCATATTGAAGACGCTATCTATAGGTTTGTCTTGTGAGAAGATCCTAACCGCAGGTACACGAATACCCTCTTGGAATATCTCTGTCGCATCAATTGACATTGACCCAGGAGATTTACCGCCAACATCATTCCAATGCGCAATATTTACGGTCCAAGAAATAATTTTGTGTTCACAAAAAACCGGTTTCAACAGCACCATATCGTTTAAATGTGTCACTCCACCATAATACGGATCGTTAGTTGCAAAAATATCACCATCATGGATATTTTCGGCACCATAAATCTCGATAACTTTTGCGACTGATTTATCTAAAGCTCCTACAAATGAGGGGATACCTGAGCCAGCACTGGCTAATTCAGCTTCAGGCGTAACAATAGCCGTTGCCATATCTAGCACTTCATAAATGATAGGGCTCATCGCAGTTTTTGCTATTGTAGAAAACATTTCATCGCTGATAGAGCGTAGAGAGTTTTGAATTATTTCTAATGTAATTGGATCATGTTTATTCATAATTACCTCTATTCGCTTTTCGTAATAATAATGTTTAAATAATCATCAATATTAACATCTTGATTAGGATGAACTACGATGGTGGTACCTGTCTGCTCAATAATTGCAGGACCTGAAAAAGACATATTTGGCTCAAATAAGTCGCCATTATAAATAACAGCTTTATGTGCTCCCTCAAGAGCATAATCAACAAGCCGCTCTCCTTTTATCGCTTCACTTAAGAAGCGACCTGATGGTTTTTTCTTAGACAGTTTTATCTTGCTAATCTCAGCCTGACCAACAAGGTGTAAGCCAACAAGCTCTACTGCTGAATCCAGTCGGTATGTATATTCTTTCTCATACATTTGCTGAAATAACTCGGTAACGTTTGCAACTTCATTAGCCACAAGCTCAATTGGCATGGGTACTTCGATTGAGTGTTCCTGATTTTGATATCTGAACTTTCCGAACACTTGGTAAGAGATGCGTTCTTCTGGCATGTTCTCTTCGATAAATGAATCGTGTAACTCATTTTTAAGCTGCTGAATTTGCTCATTGATTGCAGCAACTTTTGAGTTATCAAATGCGCAAAGGTAGGTCATTAATCGGTCTCGACGAATATCAGACATCATCATCCCCCACGCTGAAAAGACAGCGGCTGTGGCTGGGATAATGACTTTCTTGATGCCAAGCTCAGTGGCTAAAGCACAAGCATGCATTGCACCACCACCACCAAAAGCAACCATAGTAAAGTCACGTGGATCATGCCCTTTATTGATTGACACAAGTTTTAACGCGTTGACCATATTATTATTGGCGATCCGAATGACGCCACGCGCAACTTCAGTAGGTGTTAGTGACAACTTATCTGCAAGCTGCTGCAATGAAGACTCAACGCCTTGCATATCAGCTTTTATTTCACCACCACAGAAATAATCAGCATTTATTCTACCTAAGGCCAAATTTGCATCTGTGGTTGTTATGTTTAAGCCGCCCTTCCCATAAGCAACGGGTCCTGGTAATGCACCAGCACTTTGAGGGCCAACGTGCAATTTTGAGAACTCGTCTACCCAGGCAATAGAGCCGCCTCCATTGCCAATTTCAACTAAGTCAACAACGGGAACCATTATTGGGTAGCCTGCTGAGGTCTGACTCCGCTCGATGTAATAATCCGAACTAATCGGTACCTCGCCATTATTTATCAAAGTACATTTTGCCGTTGTACCGCCAATATCTAATGCAATAATATTTTTCTCGCCAATAATTTTACCAAGCGCTGCGGCTCCCCAAAAACCACTTGCTGGACCTGATTCAACCATAGTAATAGGTACTTGCTTAGCAGCTTGTAACGTGTCAACACCGCAGTTAGATTGCATTACATAGAGTTGCCCTTGAAAATCACGTTCTTTCAGTCCAAGGCTTAGATTTTCTAAATAACGAGAAGCGATTGGTTGCACATAAGCCGATAACACTGTTGTACTCGTGCGCTCATATTCACGCCACTCTCTTGATACCTGATATGAACAAATCACTTCAAATTCATCATCATAATTAGCAATAGCAGCAGCGATAGCACGCTCATGATCAGGGTTTATGTAGGCGTTCAATAAACAAATTGCAATCGCTTCAACCCCCTCACTCTTCATGCTTTTAAGCATTTCAGGTAAACAATCTAAATTTAGAGAGGTTTGAACTTCACCCAGATAAGAAATACGCTCTTCTATTTGATAGCGTAGATAACGAGGTACATATGGTTCTGGCTTTTGGTAATTTAGATTGAAAAAGTCAGGTCGGTTGCCCCGACCAATTTCTAAAATATCTCTAAAGCCTTTAGAAGTGATCAGTGCGGTTTTCGACCCTTTGCGCTCGGTCAATGCATTTATAACTACGGTTGTACCATGAGCCATAACATCAATATCATGTACATTAACCTGAGCTTTATCTAAAACGTTGAGTACTCCAGCCTCAAAATTTGGGGGTGTAGTATCACTCTTTGCTGTTTTTAATTGCTGAATACCAGAGTCAGTTGATTCACTAAAACATACTAAATCTGTAAACGTTCCGCCGACATCTGTGGCAACAAAAATTCGTTCTGTCATGACTATTCCTTATTTGCTAATTCAATGAAAAATGGGATGCTCAACCAAGCTGTCATAGATTCTAAATGTTGTAATTCAACATCTGAGTAAGCTCTTTCTTCTGCTAGTAGGTTAACAGTGCCGATCACTTGCGAATTGAACACTACTGGCCAATTAATTACAGCTCCAAGCCCAAGATCTGCAATGAGTTGATGATCGAAAAAAACCTTTGCTAATTCGCTGTGTTCATTAGCAATAAAAGGCTTCATTTGTTCAATCACATGCTTTGTCCACGCGTTATCCTCTATGTCTTTAAAGCCACCAATTGCATAACTTTCACTATTCGAGCTATATAATCTTTTCGCTTTACGTTGACTCATATCTATCACGGTAATTGTTAAGAGCTTGACCTTAAAATGCCTTTTTATTTCTCCTTCTAAAGCTTCAAACAGCTCTTGCATGTTTCCAAGATGGAAAGCTTCGCGTAACTCTTTTTCAAAAATAGTCATAGTCACTCCATATTCCAACGCAGCTCTATACCGTACGTTCGATTAGCAGCAGGATACGCAAAACCGCCTAATACCCACTCGGCATTATATTTAGTATCAAAAAGGTTTTTAGCCCATAAGTTGACGTTCCACTTTCCATCGTCACTATTGAAACCAAGGCGTAAATTGGCTAAATCGACATTACCTCGAGCACTTGAGTTACCGGTATCCCAATATTGCTCTCCTATTCTATTAACATCGAAAGTAACCATATTTTGCCAACCACTAATCCATTCAGCAGTATATTGAAGGCCGAGGTTTATGGTGTATTCAGGAACATAAGGGGCTTCATTGCCGACATCTGAAGGATTTAGAGAAAAGCTCTCTATTTCACTATCTGTAACGCCAACGCTACCATAGAAATCCAAGCTCTCGCCGATGGTCGTTTTAAAATCAAACTCACCGCCAATTAGCTTAACTTCATCTACATTAGTTAAAACTTGCGCCCCTAAAGAGCCAACAAACAAAAAGTAATGCTGATTATCAATGGTAGTATTGAATATTGAAGCGCTAAATCTTGTTGATTGTTTTGGAAATAATGCTTTCAAACCCGCTTCATAGTTTGTGGTTTCTTCCGCTTTATATAAATCACTTACACCATCGACTCCGATCAAGCTTGCTTGTTCACCCACACCATTTTGGTTGAACCCTCCACTTCTAAAACCTTGTGAATATGTGGCGTAAAGTGAGTAGTTATCTATTCCTGTATAGGTATAAGAAATTTTTGGCTGAAACTTTTTAAATTCAGCATCTCGAATTTGTCCAGAGTTAGCATCAAACTCCACAGGAGAGCGGTTAATTTGCGAACGTTTATCCATGTCATAGCGACCAGCAATGGATAAGTCATTGTCTTCGTCAAAGCGATAGTTAAATTGTACGAATGCGGCATAAGCTTTATTGTCATTATCATCAGCATTGAATGTTAATGTTGGGCTTATAGAATCTGGGCCTAAAGGCTCCGTTTTAATAACAGGTAGCCCAAGACCTAAATCTAGCCCCGTTGTTGTCGATAAATAGCGTTCAGTTTGCAGGTGATAAACGCCTGCTATCCAACGTAAATCCTCATCGTCATTCGAAGAAAAACGAAGTTCATAACTAGTAGAGTTAACATCTAAATATTGTGTCTGAGTACCATCAAGATTATTTTCACCAAAAGGTGAATTTGCTGAATTGGCACGACTAAAAGGAAATTGTTCTCCTCCTAAAATTTCTTCGAGTGAATCGCTTGCAGTGATAAAAGACACGGTTAGATCTTCTAGCTGCCAGTCTAGCTTTAAAGCAAGTGATTGAATATCTCGCTCGTTATAACCTAAGTTATTCGATTCAATTTGAACACTGGTATCATCTGCATCATTAATTCCAAACAACGGCTGATACACATAGTTAACAGCCCCCCCTTCAGTCTTACCTTGTGCTAGTCGAAGGTCTGCAGTAAAAGAATCTGAAATATTCCAAATAAACCGTCCTCGCAGATTTGTATCTTCCTGAAAGTCAACTTTTTCATCCAAATAAACGTTATCGATCAAGCCATCAAAGTCTTTTTTGGAAGCAGTCAATCTATAGAGAAAATCGTCAGACAGTGAGCCACTAATAGCGCCAGTTATTGACTTTAAGCCACCATTGCCAATATCAGTTTCTATGTACCCCATTGTTTCTTCTGTAGGCATCCTAGTGGTAATATTTATTGCACCACCAATTGCATTTCGACCATACAAAGCCCCCTGAGGACCTTTAAGGATCTCAATTTGAGCAATATCAAATAGCTCTTGGTTGAATTGATTTGGACTAATTTGAAGTACACCATCAACAGAAACAGCGATTGGTGACTCGCCATTTCTAACTTGAGAAAGCCCCCTAATAGTAATAAAGCTAGTTCCCGCATTTTGTGTTTCACTAATACTCATATTAGGAGTCATGGCAATAAAATCACTGGCTCGCTCTATCCCCATATCTTCTATTTCTTGTTCAGAAAATGCGGTAATAGCAATAGGAACATTTTGAATGCTTTCTGTTCTATGACGAGAAGTAACCTGAATGACATCCATTTCACTGGTAGCTGAATCATTACCTTTAGCCTCTGCTGCGAGTAATGTCGAAGGCACAATGGCAGACGCAACTGCACATGCACACAAAGAGTGTTTTATAGTTTTAATATTGATTGGCATATCAAGCCCCTGTTGTTGGTTAACCATCCTCCTACTATCTATTTTTTTCATTTTAGAATTTAGTATGGAGATGTACGGTTCATGCTAATCAGGAGAGCGGGTTCTAACAATACAGCTAACGGGTAGAAAATATTTATTGAGATAAATGCCTACCCACATAGGTAGGTGTTAACAAGTCGTAAATGCTATTCTTTTGATGTATATTTTAAGCTACCTTGATAAAATAAGTAATTGGACTATTTAATTGTAATGCTGAAAAATATGATAGTTTTCAAACATAAGTTTAGGCACCCAATACAAAGGGTTACGCTAACAAATAGAACCTACTTGTTAGAAAAGTTAAAAGACAATATTACAAGTCCACTAATTACAATTGTCAGCCCCGCGGGGTTTGGCAAATCCACTTTAATGTCTCTACTTTTCAATCAAGTGCAAAATTCTGAGCAAAATAAAGCGGTATGGATTTCCTTAGATTCGGCGGATAATGAAGCTAATCAATTTCTCAGTTTAATTTGTCAGGCATTAGTGACTATAGGGGTTGCTGACGATACGCTAATTACAAGAGCTAACAACAGTTCGGCAAATGCGGATCAAAGAGAGCTTACAGAGGCTATCTTGAGGTTAATTGAAAATAGCCCACAGCAAATCTATATATTTTTTGATGACTTTCATTTTATCTCTAATAAAACGATTTCATCATTTTTAGACCGCTTACTGTTATGTAATCTTGAAAATCTGCATTTGGTCATTTCAAGTAGAATACAACCGAACATCGACACTAACTATTTATACTCGCAGGGGCTGCATTTTTATTTAGATGCTGAAAAGTTAAGGTTTTCCTTAGCAGAAACAAATGACCTGCTTGAAGAGTTACTTTCAAAAGAGCAAATAAAGTTACTTTACGAGCAAACTGATGGGTGGCCTGTCGCGATTCAATTTTCTAGATTATGGTATATTCAAAACCCTAACACGACGCCAACAAAAACACTCTCAAACAACCTAGATACTCTTTCTAATTATTTACGCGAACAAGTATTTCAGAAATTTGACGAGGAAACACAAAACTTTTTATTGAAAACGTCTTTCCTAGATAGTTTTAGTATTGAGTTAGCTAATTTTGTTTGTGAAATTAATAATGGTTTCGAAATAATCTCGACTTTAACACCTTATGAGTCACTAATTTTTTCGCTTGATAGTGAAGGTTTATCGGTAAGGTATCAGCAACTTTTTTCTGATTTTTTACAGCAGACCTTTACCTCTATCCACGGACAAATAGCAGTGCGTCAACTTCGCCATCGTGCAGCACAATGGTTTGCCCAGGAAAAATACCTTAGCGACAGTATTTGCCAATACGTTCGGGCGAATGATAAAAGTTCAGCTATTGATCTTATAAAACAGGGCGGAGGTTGGGAGTTAATTCTAACTAAAGGTATTGGCTTTGTAGAATCTGTTTTAAGCCATTTCAACGAAGCTGATTTTATCAATTTTGAATCTCTTGGCCTACTAAGATGCTATTTTTTCCTTAAAATGGGAAAAGTACTTGCTGCTAAAGAGCAGTTGTTAATTACTCAACAAATGCATAAAGAGCAAAGCCTGACAATACAAAGCAATCAGAAAATTAATCGAGATCTACTTATTGTTGGGCTTCTCGTAGAAGTATATTTAGATAACATTACTGAAAATGGTATTTTTCAAAAATTAGCAGATGCTTTGTTAACTTTAGATAACTATGATCACCTTGGCCGAGGCATTATTCTAGCTATAGAGGCACTGGTATTAAATCAAACTTCAAACTTTGCTGAAGCTGAAAAAAAATCAATAATATGTATTAGAGAAATGAGACTAGCAAATTGCTGGATTGGTGTGAATTATATTACTTTACACTATGGACAAAGTTTAGCGTATAGAGGTTCACTCAGCCAAGCTCATGAATTATTCAATAATGCCAATGAGTTAGCAGAAAAACATCTTGGGTTAGATAATGGTTTGCAATCAATGGCAACCTGCTTAACTGCTGAAATAGAGTATCAACTAGGTAATGTTGAATTAGCTCACACCATGTTAAAAAAAGGAATATCGGCGTTGTTTCAAAGAGACTGCTGGTATGATATTTACGCCGTAGTCTTTAAATTAGCTGTAAACCTGTCTATTTCACATAAAGATTTACCAGCAAGCTTAAGCTATATAGAACAAGGAAAAAGCATAGCATCGGATAGGAAGTTGGATCGTCTTCAAGTGCTTTTGGATGTGTTAGCTTTAAAGGTTGCTTATTCTTTTTCACAAGATCACAGATTCGAAAAAATACATAAAAGGCTCCTTACGAACGAAATGTGGGCTGCGTCAAATTTAATATGGGGTGCTAAGGAAGAATACCATTATCTGATGGCACTTTATTTTCTTCGTAAGAATAACTCAAGGAAAGTGCAGCTGCATACTTGTGAGTTATTAAGCCTATGTGAAAATAGCGATCAAAAAATCTATATAATTAAAGCAAAGCTGATATCTGCACTGTCCCTCTACTCACTAGGTGAATATGAACCTGCCTTCAAACTAGCAACAGCGGCAATACAAGCGGCTTCAAAGCTGCATTCAAAACAACTTTTCTATGATTTACCCGACGGTATAGAATCCCTTCTATCAAAACTCAAATCTCAAAATGCAGCCCCTTTGAATGCTAAATCCGCAGCATTAGTTGAAGAATTACTTAATGAGATCAAAACAACCACTGAAACTGGTTTATCACAATTAGGGTTATCTCATAGAGAGCAGCAATTAATCCCATTACTTATGAAAAGTAAGAGTAATAAGGAAATAAGTTCAGAGCTTGGGATATCTGAAAACACAGTAAAATTTCATTTGAAAAACCTGTTTGTAAAAATAAATGTGAAAAGCAGGAATGAAGCTACGATTTTCTTTTTAACTTCTAATATTAAAGGTTAAGAGTGGCCAAAACGAGAAATCCACAATAGTAAAAAAGCTGAAAGCGGCAAACCTATCCTTATCGATTAGCCGCTCGTAGAATCAGTCAATCACGCCATACAATGACGTGCTAAATACAATGTAACGGCTCGTTTACCTAGCACGTTGACGATTACCACCCACTCTTGGCTTAGTATTGGCCTTTTTAAACTGGCTAAAACCGGTATGACGACTCAGTGCTGGACGCCCGCCCTTGCCTGCTTTAAGTGATTTTTCGTCACGCGTTTCCTCTGGCACTAAGCAGTTTGGCCCTTTACCAATCAACTTGGCTTTCCCCATATTGCGCAGTGCTTCACGGATCATCGGCCAACCTGCAGGATCGTGATAACGCAATATCGCTTTATGTAGACGACGTTGGCGTGCGCCTTTTGGTACCGGTACTTGCTCAGTATTATTTTTAATATTACGCAGCGAGTTCATCCCTGTGTGATAAATCGTGGTGGCATTGGCCATCGGTGATGGATAAAAATTTTGTACTTGATCAAGTTTAAAATCGTTCGACTTTAACCACAACGCCATATTTACCATGTCTTCGTCTTTAGTACCTGGATGCGCCGAGATAAAGTACGGGATCAAATATTGCTTTTTACCTGCTTCTTTTGAGTACTTATCAAATAACTCTTTAAATTGGTCGTACGCGCCCATGCCTGGTTTCATCATTTTCGATAATGGCCCGTCTTCGGTATGCTCAGGCGCAATCTTTAAATAACCACCAACATGGTGGGTTACTAATTCTTTAACGTAACGAGGATCTTGTACCGCTAAATCATAACGTACGCCTGAGGCTATCAGGATTTTTTTCACCCCTTTTACTTCACGCGCCTTTTTATACAGCTCGATTGTTGGCGTATGGTCGGTGTCCATGTGTTTACAAATATCTGGATATACACACGATAAACGACGGCAGGTACTCTCTGCTTTTTTGCTCTTACAACGCAGTTTATACATGTTTGCAGTTGGCCCACCAAGGTCTGAAATAACCCCAGTAAAACCAGGTACTTTATCGCGAATTTGTTCGATTTCTTCAATTATCGATTCTTGCGAACGACTTTGAATGATCCGTCCTTCATGCTCAGTGATAGAGCAGAAAGAACAACCACCAAAACAACCACGCATGATATTAACTGACGTTTTGATCATATCGTATGCGGGGATCTTCGCATCGCCATAGCTTGGGTGTGGAATACGCTGATACGGCAGGCCAAATACGGCATCCATTTCATGGGTTTCAAGCGGATAAGCAGGTGGGTTCACCCAAATAGAACGGTCACCATGGCGTTGGAACAATGCACGCGCACAACCTGGGTTAGTTTCTTGGTGTAAAATACGCGATGCATGAGCATACAATGGTTTATTTACACTGACTTGCTCAAACGCAGGGAGCTTGACGTAGGTTTTTTCCCATGGCTTTGGGCGTGCTGGCTGAATTGTAATCGGTTTTGCCGCTTCGGCTTGTAAATCAATACCCGCTTTTTTAAATTCGCTTTTGCCACAACCTACGTCATCGGCACCGTACGGATTAGGAATTGGGTCGATCTTGCCAATTTTATCAATGGCTGTTGAGTCACTACCACGCCAGCCAGGCAGGGGTTCCTTGCGGATAACCGCGGTACCACGGATATCCTGAATGGTATCCATAGTTTCACCAGCAGCGATACGGTGCGCAACTTCCACCAGTGGGCGTTCAGCATTACCGTAAATAAGAATGTCAGCTTTAGCATCAAATAAAATACTACGGCGTACTTTTTCTTGCCAGTAATCATAATGGGCAATACGACGAAGGCTGGCTTCAATGCCACCAATAATGATTGGCACACCTTTATAGGCTTCGCGACATTTTTGTGAGTAAATCATCACGGCACGATCTGGGCGTTTACCGCCGATGTTACCTGGGGTATAGGCATCATCATGGCGCATTCGTTTTTCAGCCGTATAACGGTTGATCATCGAGTCCATATTACCAGCGGTCACACCAAAAAATAAATTAGGTTTACCAAGTGCCATAAAGGCATCTTTGGACTGCCAATCAGGCTGCGCGATAATACCAACTCGAAAGCCTTGCGCTTCGAGAACACGCCCTATTACCGCCATACCAAAACTAGGGTGGTCAACATACGCATCGCCACTAATTATGATTATATCGCAGCTATCCCAGCCAAGTGCATCCATTTCTTCGCGTGTAGTTGGTAAAAATGGTGCGGTGCCGTAACACTCAGCCCAATATTTAGGGTATGAGAATAACGCTCGCTTGGCTTTAAGTGCGCTCATAAAAAGTAACCAATTGCTTTAAAAAAGGTCGCAAAGTATACCCGAATAAATGAATAAGCGATATTAGCTATTTACGCTTGCACTGAGTATATTGCAACAATAGTGCTATTTTTTACTTTCAATATACTGAATAAGCTCAACTTCTGGCATTGGTTTAGCGTACATAAAACCTTGCACTTCATCGCAACCTAATTGTTTCAGGAAATCGGCTTGAGCTTGTGTTTCAACCCCTTCTGCAATAGTTTTTAGGCCAAGCTTAGCACCCAACGCAACCACTAACGCAGCAATTGCGCCGTTGTCGTGATCGGGAAGATCTTTAATAAATGCGCGGTCGATTTTCAATCTATCTAATGGTAACTTTTGCAAGTAACTGAGTGATGAAAAGCCTGTGCAAAAGTCATCAATAGCCACTTCAATACCAAACGCTTTTAGCTCATTTAAGGTATCAATCACCATGCTCAGCTCATCCATAACCACACTTTCGGTAACTTCTAACTCAATATTTTGTGGTTTGACTTGGTATTTTAATAACGTCTCTTTGACTTGTTGGGCGTAGCCTTTCACTTTAAATTGCGGCACCGACACATTCACTGCAATACGGATCTCAACACCTTGCGCTGCTAAGCGCTTTTGCTGTTGGCAGGCCTGCTCTAACACCCACTGACCAATAGCAACAATTAACCCGGCATCTTCAGCTAGGGGCACAAAAATCGCGGGGGAAATATAATTACCATTCCCCGACGGCCAACGCAGTAACGCTTCACAACCCACAATTGATAAATCATCAAACTTCAACTGCGGTTGATACCACACTTCTAATTTATTGTTTTCAAAATCTTGGCGAAGTTGACGGATGATCCCTAATCGCCAAGCCATTTGCTCTTCCATATCAGGTGTGTAATAAACAGCATTACCTAACTGACCTTTTTTCGACTGATTAAGTGCGATATAAGCAAGTTTAAGCGTTTCGATACCACTGGTTTGAAAGTCTTGCTGCTCACACAAACCAATTTTAAAATTAACCGGTAACAAATGCTCAGCAGCACTAAAAGGGAGATTTAAATTTTCATGTAATTCATTTAAATCAAATTCGCTACGTGCAATTAAAAAACCAAATACATCGGCGCCAATGCGTGACAGTAATTTAGCCTGTGGATATTCTTGTTTCAGCCGCTCAACAATTGCAATAAGTAAGTAATTACCTACTTCCTGCCCCAAACCATTATTGATATCTGAAAAATGGGTGACATCAATTAAAACGAATACGTATTCATTACAATTTAAACGGTGGTATTTTTCAACCTGCTCAATAAAATCGGTTCTATTCGCAAGCCCAGTTAGCACATCTTTATAGGCGGCATCTCTGAGCTTATTAAACAACCTAACATTATCTAGCCCCACACTGACATTCGTTAAGAATATTTCAGCAAATTGCAGTTGGGTTAAACTTGATGGGCTAATATACTCTAAGTAAATAGCGGCTTGGCGATTTTTACTTTTTAATAAGAAAGTGGTGTCGTGTTCGGTGTGTTGATGCTCGCCAAATTCAAAACAATTCTGCACCTGTAGAATAATACGTCCATCATATAACTGCTCAACACCTTGGCCAATAAAAGCACTAAACTCAGCACATCCACCAAGCACTCGAACCAGGTTACTGTCATCTAAACTGCCACACACCACACCTCGGGGTACACAATCTAAAATCACCGACAGTTGCTTAATCACTGCCATAGTAAAGGCTTTAATATCAGTAAAGCCTAAAATAGCTTTTGATGCTAATAAGATATTATTTAACGCTTTGCTTTGGAACTCAAGCTGACAAACTTGCTCATAGGAGCGAATTGCAGTGACCAGTGATGTCACCAACTTACTGCGAGTAAGTTCTGTTTTAGTTTTATAATCATTAATATCGTATTCGCGAATAACTTTTTCTTCAGGGGCATAACCTGGTTGGCCAGTACGTAAAATGATACGCACATTATGGTTTTGCAACGTATCACGTACTTCTTTAACTACTTTTAAACCAGCATCATCAGATTCCATGACGACATCTAGCAGCAAAACCGACACATTATGAGTATTAGTTAATACTTCGATAGCCTCAACGCCAGAGTAAGCATGATGAAAACGCAGTGTTTACCCCAAAATTCAACGCCTGATAAGGCAAGTTCGGTTACGGTGTGGATTTCTGGCTCGTCATCAACGATTAAAATATCCCAATAACCTGCTGGCACAATGTCCTCGTTCAGCTCTTCCTCATGATTGAAAAACAAAAAATCATTGTGTTCTGACGTCATTCCAAATCCTTTAAATTCTTATATTTTGCGCCATCATTTAATATTGAGACAATTCAACTATTGACTAATAAGTTATCACTATTTAGCTTATGATACAGTATTAATGTTGATAATTAATGAAAGGTTGATTGACTGATTATAGTCGATATTCAACGTCTCGTTGTACAACCGTGGAATTTATCATTTAAGGAATAGCCATTAAGATTTTACCTAGAGTTACTAAGTTTATTTTTCTTATTACTTTGATTCTTTTAGTAATTGGCTTGCTATTGCCGCAGCAATACCAAATTCAAAAAAGCATTACAATACATGCTCCGCAATCAAATATAACTCCCTTGCTCAGTGATTTTACCAAGTGGCCTAGCTGGTCACCTTGGCAAAAAGTAGATCCAAGTATTGTTTTCACCCTTGGAGAGCCAAGCGCAGGCGTTGGTGCCCATCAGTTTTGGCAAAGTAGCTGGGGGTTTGGTGAAATGACAATTACTAATATAAGTGGCGCTAAAATTAATTTTAATATTTTATTTAATGAAGAGCATATTGTTACCGGCGAAGTGTCTTTTTCCCCACAGGCGAGCGGCAGCTTAGTAACATGTACATTATTCGGCGAAGTTACCACACCAATCTTAGGGGGCTATTTAGCGCTATTTAGTCAATATATCTTACAAAACACCCTAAGACTTGGGCTTAATAACTTAAAAACAGCAGCACAACTACAAACAATACCTCAGAGCGAGAAAGTTGATGACGATTCAAACAGCCCAAGCAAAAATTAATCTCGCTCATATTATTGAAACTAAGCTTGGTTACTCGATGAGTAAAACCAGCTCAACTCGCCTTACCAGTGCTAGTGACGATAGCTATGGCCCACAAGGACAAAGTAAATTACCTTATCAAGTAAATAGTAATCACTCTACGCTCGCCAGGGCGCAACATCGCCAGCAATTACTTTTAGTAAAACAGCAGCAAAATATTGAAGCGATAATGGCTATGGCAATGGACTTTTGCCCTGATGTAACCAGTAATGGCCAACCCGACAGTGACTGGGTTGAGCGCTTTATTGCGCTGTGTGAAGATACTTCCAATGAATCAATGCAAAAACTGTGGGCAAAAATTTTAGCCGGAGAAACCGTATCCCCAGGCACGTTTTCAATTAAAAGCCTTCAAACACTTAAACAAATGACCCAACGCGAAGCCGATGCGCTGCAAAAGTGCACCGCCCTGTGTGGCTATAATGAAAAAGATCACAGTCATCTAATTCTATTAGGATTTTATAAAAAACCGTCGTTATTTGATTTGCTTCGTAAAGGCAATAAAGTGTCGTTTAATTTAGGCAAGGCAGGGATCAGCTTCCCAGATATTTTGACCTTGATGGATATTGGCCTTATCTACCGTAAAGAGATTGAATCTGCGGCGCTTAAAGCTGGCCAAGAAATAAACCTAACATTTTTAACTCAACGAGTAGCACTTAAGCCAAAGAGTAACGATTTAGTACTGAGTTATTATAAGTTTACGCAAACGGGTGATGAATTACGAAAATTAATCAACACGCCTATAAATAAGGTCTATAAGCAATTATTAAACAGTGCGCTTGAGGAAGAGTTTGAAGTAACGTGGCACGCAATTAAATAACGGTGCCACGCAAAACAGCAAACAAATTAGAAGTGAATTTGTACGCCTGCAAATGGACCCGATGCATCAATATCAGTGTACAAATCATCAATATCATCAAGTTCAAGTGTCATTTGACGGTAGCCCGCTTTGATATCTAAATCAATTGCTAAGTTATCAAGTAAAGCCCATGCAATACCCGCTTGGTAGTCTTGCACTTTGCTATCATCAATCGCTAATAAGCTGCCTTCAAAAAATACGCTTAAACCCGTTAACGGTAAGCCCACTTCAGCGCGGCCATAAACTAGCGGCACAAGGCCTGAAAAATCAACTGTCTCTGTCGTTGCTAAGCCATTTGAAGTACCACTTACGATAATATCGCCATCAAACTGCTTTGCATTAACCCCTAAATCGATAGACACTAAGTCATTATCGAAAATTTCATAGTAAAGAATATAATCAACATGAGATAAGTCAGTGATCGTAGTTGCAGGCGTATTGGTAGTAAACGTTGTATCACCAAATACAAAGCTTTCATCTAACAAGGTTGAGCCATTTAGTTCAAGCTCGGTGTACTTTAATTTAATATTTGGTACAAGAGGAATTGGATGCTCAAGGGCCGCGTAGTAGCTAGTAAAAGTTTCATCTTCAAAATTAAAATTTTGCATTTCGCCTCGATCAGCAAAACTACCTGAGTTATCAGATTGCCAGCCATCAACACCAATATATAAGCCTAATAAAGTGTCAGCGTGTGCCGCTGGGGCTAAACATGCCATCGAAAGGGCGGCAGCTAAACAGTACTTTTTCATGTTTTATCCTTGCGCTAAAAGTTCGCTAAGTTCAATAAGAGCCGCGTTGGCTCTTGAGATATAATTTGCCATTACTAATGAATGATTCGCAACAAAACCAAAGCCATTACCATTTAGAATAATTGGGCTCCATACAGTTTCTTGCGTGGCCTCAAGCTCACGTATAATTTGCTGTAAGCTTACTCGCGCATTCTTTTTCTCTAATACATCTGCAAAATCATATTCTACCGCTTGCAAAAAATGTAATAAAGCCCAAGTTGCACCACGTGATTCATAAAAAACATCATCAATTTCCCACCAAGAGGTTTTCACTTGGTTTTGTAATGGTGCATAGGTGGCTTGGTGCGCTTCCTTATCACCAGCTAAACCTGTATTTAAACGCTCTTGACCAACACTGGCACTTAAGCGCTGACTTAAACTACCTAAGCGTTTTTCAGCTTCTTTTAACCACCCACGTAAATTATCAGCCCGTGCATAAAACTGACTCTCGCGGTCGTTTTGATCGGCTATTTGCGTACGGTAAACAATTAAATAATCGATACCTTTTTGATATTCACTTTCTGCACTAGGCCACGCCCATGCTTCTGAGCTGATATTAAATTGCGGTTGCGCCTTTTTTAACGCTTCGTGTTCAGTTGACTGTGACTGTGACTGTGAACGGCTAAAATCTTTACGCATTGATAGCGCCAAATCGCGGGTCATTTCAAGTGCACCATATTCCCATGCAGGCATATTGTCCATCAACACGCTTGGCGGCATCATATCGTTAGATAAATAACCTCCGGGTTTATTTAATAAGGTAGTCGCAACGTTGATTAATGCTGACGTGGTTGTATAACCGGTAACGAATTTTTCTCCGCGAATTTGTGCATCCTGTTTCGCTTGATTGATCACATTTACGCGGCTAGGTTCAACGCTCCAATAAACAGATATGGCATAAAAAATAACAAAGACTAATAGTAGCCCTGTAATAATCTTCCCTTTATGTTGTGACATTTAACCTCCTAGTGATGTGTATGATGCTGCTGAGATTGTGGTGTTTCTGCTATTTGGCTTTCTAATGAAACCACCGAAGCTTGAGTAAACACCCGATCGCCATTGCTAAAATATAGCGTGAGTTTAAGTTCTTGCCCTATTTTTAATGGCTCTTTTGGCTCAAATACCATTAAGTGATAACCACCTGGCTTAAAATCGAGTTGTTGATGAGCCTTGATCTGTAGCGTATCTACTTTTTGCATTTTCATCATGCCATTAACATGCTGATGTTCATGGATCTCAACACGCCCTAAGCTCTCAACCGTTACCTTGGTTAGTTCGATAGCTGTGTCACCATGGTTTACCAGTGTTAAATAACCAGCGCTGGATTTACTCCCCGGTAAAAAGTCTCTTATTTGAGCATTGTTAACAACAATTTCGTTAACCGTATCATGTTGGTGATCTGCATGAGCTAATAACGCAGAAGAATAAAGACCCATAGCTAAAATAGCAGGCGTGAGCATAGTAAGTAATGACTTAAACGACATTTCGATCCTTGTTATATTTAATCACTTTAAATGCTAAATTTAGCATATTTGCGAAAAAATAGTCAGCTAAATTAATATCGAAGGTAATTTCAGTGGCTCAAATTAAGCCACTTTATGATTATCAGTAACAAGCCAGCATAAGCAAACGATCAGTAATAATGGCCAAGCAATCATTAAAGAGCCAAAAAGCAAGGCTAACATCACACCAACCCCAACAATAAGACCCGCTCCAAGCACGCCAACGCTGACCAGTGCTATTACCGCTATAACCACGATCACCGCCACTAATGCACCAAATAACTCAATGCCAACCCAACTTAGGTCTGCAATCCATAGAGGTAATTGCCATGAATCAAATCGCACCACCTCAAATGGATTAAATGCTATGCACAACACTACCAATAAGCAAAACGCAATAATTTTCATGGCTCTTCCCTAGTACGCTTTATTGTCTAAACAACAATGAGCAATTAAGTAACCTGCACCGATAAAGACAGGAAACTGGATAAAAAGTACAATCGTTGCAAGCCTAGTCGCCCAGATAGGAAAATCGAACCGGCGCGCTAAGCCACTACATACACCCGATATTTTTTTATTTAACGGATCTTTACCCCAACGAGTATGGTTATACGTGTTCATTGTCATTACTCCTAGGCGGTCTGTTTCAATTTAGCTTTAAGCTCTGCAAGCTCATTCTCTAACGCTTCATCTTTTACTAATGCGTCTATTTGCTCTGCAGTTGAATGCTGCTTCGCTGTTACATCATAAGCCTCAACCTGCGCTTCTATTGATTCCACGCGTCGCTCAATGACATCAAAGCGAGAAAGTGCGTGCGCGACTTTATCGCTATTCAATTGTTGATTAACACGCACCCGTGCATTCAATACATGGTGAACCTGCGCTAGGCTTTGCTGCTTAGCTTTAGCCGCAGTTAGTTTGTCTTGTAAACGCTGCGCGTCATCACGTAACTTAGCTAATGAATCGGTTAATTTAACCAGCTCTGGTTCAATCGCCGCTAATTCTGTTGCAACACGTTGTTTTTCTTTAAGTGCTGCTGTGGCTAAATCATCTCGCCCTTTGCTCACTGCTATCTCAGCTTTTGCTTGCCATTGTGCTATCGAGGTTTTTTTATCCGCTTGCTGGCGCTGTAACGCTTTTTCTTCGCAAAGAATAGTCGCCGCAGTCGTGCGGCACTCATCCAATGCTTGCTGCATTTCGTGGATTAATAAGTTAAGTAATTTTTCTGGATCTTCCGCTTTATCTAAAACAGCAACTAGGTTTGATTGAATTAGATCATTAACGCGATTAATTAAGCCCATGGTTTTCTCCTGTTGATTATGGGTGATTACAACAAAGAGATTCCAAGACTTGTGCCAAGTAATGAAAATAATAAATTAAATGATAAAAAACAAAAGAATAGGATTTAAAAGTAGAAATAAAACTGACTTTGACATGAATGTAATTAAGTTAATTTGACTAAAAAAATGATTTTTTAACCACTATTTAGGATCAAAAAAAGCCACTAAAAAGTGGCTTTTTTAGCTAACTTGTTTATCTACTCAGGCACAAAACTAAGCGCTTTATCCATCACTGATAAATCAGCCTGTTTGCCATGGCCGTTTTCAGAAAGGTGACGTCTGTAACCTCGAGCGCCGGGTTGACCTTGAAAAATACCTAACATATGTCGTGCAATATGCCAAAAATTAGCACCTTGGCGCATTTCATCTTCAATGTAATCATACATAGCGCGCACCACATCATGACGAGAAAGTGTAAATGGGCTGTCCCCATAAATTTTTTCGTCAACTTCGCTTAAAATAAACGGATTACTGTAAGCTTCTCGACCTATCATTACACCATCGATATGAGCTAAATGCGCAAGACTATCTGCAATCGTTTTAACGCCACCATTTAAGCTCAGATCAAGTTGCGGGTAATCTTTTTTTAATTGATAAACTCTTGGGTAATCAAGTGGTGGCACTTCGCGGTTTTCTTTCGGACTTAAACCACTGAGCCAAGCTTTACGGGCATGAATAATAAAATCGTCGCAACCAACCTTATGAGTGGCCTCAATTAGAGCACATAAAAACTCATAAGAATCTTGTTCGTCTATACCAATACGCGTTTTAACCGTAACGGGGATATTAACTTGCGCTTTCATCGCTGCAACACATTCAGCAACCAATTGCGGTTCAGCCATTAAACAGGCACCGAAGCGACCATTTTGCACCCGATCTGATGGGCAACCAACATTTAGGTTTACTTCGTCGTAGCCACGCTCTTCGGCAAGTTTTGCACACTGTGCCAACGCTTGCGGATCAGAGCCACCTAATTGTAAGGCAACAGGATTTTCATGGTGGTTAAAATGCAGGTAATCACCGCGACCAAATAGAATCGCTCCAGTGGTCACCATTTCGGTATAAAGCACCGCATGCTTAGTCATTTTACGATGAAAAGTACGGCAATGGCGATCTGTCCAATCAAGCATGGGGGCCACAGAAAAACGTCTATTCAAAGTAAAATCCTCAGGTTAATTAGTCACAGGTGGTAGCGACGTAAAAGCGCTGCATTTTACACAAATAGCTAGGCTGCTTCAATGATAAGCATTGAGCCACTTACAAGCCCAAAGCAACAGCTGTAAATGGCTCAATTAAGATTTATTATCTAACCTCAGGTTATTTAACTAAGTAATCATAATTAACACCGCTCACTTCAACAACGGTTACTGCAAGTTCGGTGTAATTTTTAATTTTAGGGTTTACCAGTTTAGCTCCGACAGCTATTTTCGCAATTTTATTGGTTTTGTCTAACTCCACAACCTGCAATGATGCGGACGTAGCAAAGTCTGCTGACTGAGTATAATACTCTGAACCAACGCTTGCACTAACAGCTAGATTTGGCTCACTGTTTGAAGTTGATTGCAGCAAGGTCCCTTTTTTCAAATCACTTTTTAACATTGTAAAACTAAACTTGGGGGTATTCTTCTCTCCAACAAAAATAGTTACTGCGCTTTGTCCATTTAACTCAAAACCATGCTCTGTAACTTCCACCACCCTTACCGCATCTCTATCGTAGTCTGGTTCTAAACAGCCTACGGTCCCAAACAGGATCAACGTAGATAAAACAATACTTTTAAGCTTCATTTCCATTCCTTAAATTAAAAAACCTATAGAGTAAAACTAGATAACACTTAACGATATTTCAAAGTCTAAATATGATAAATATCAGCTATATCAGTCAAGCAATAACAGCTAAGC
Organism: Pseudoalteromonas sp. KG3; assembly: GCF_030436385.1. Lineage (NCBI taxonomy): Bacteria > Pseudomonadati > Pseudomonadota > Gammaproteobacteria > Alteromonadales > Pseudoalteromonadaceae > Pseudoalteromonas > Pseudoalteromonas sp. KG3. Next base: position 3,122,310 of record NZ_CP098523.1, on the reverse strand, counting down.
CAACGTTAAACAAACTGTTGAAATACGCTTTCCAACCATACCTTGCACCTCCAAGAATATGTCATTCAGTGCAACCTCACTGCCAATCTTTAAATCATTATTAACCTTATTTCTAATTACCTCATCTAAAGTTAAATGGCGATCATGCGCTAAATCAAGACCATAAGAGTCTAATATATCACCAACTTTAGTATAGCCCTTTAGATAAAGTGGCTTACTAAAAGTTTCTTTTAATATAATTCCAGTTGCTGGTGAGAAAATCCAATCAACAAAAACTCTGAGCTCGGGACGTAACACAATAAATACATGATCATGTGTGTCTATGCTTGTTGAACCTCTTGGTGCAATAACTTTAGTACCACGTGTGATCATAGCTACAACTGAGTTATCGGGTAACGCGATATCAGACAAACATCGGCCAACTACTTTTGAATTTTCTCCTACTGTATACTGAACGATTTCTGCATCAACATCCCCCAATGCAGTAATTTCTAAAGTTGCAGCAGGCTCTCCTACCTCTTCCTCAATCAAACCCAATTTTCTAGCGACTCGAGCTAAAGTTGAACCTTGAACTATCGCCGACAATAGCACCACGAAAAAAACAACATCAAAAATCAATGCAGCGTTCGGTAAACCGAAAAGTAAAGGGAATATTGCCAAAATAATTGGTACGGACCCTCTTAGGCCAACCCAAGAAACCAAAGCAATCTCACGCCCTTTAAAGCCAAAAATAGCCAAAATAGGTATGACTGCAAGGGGGCGAGCGACAAAAACTAAAATAGAGGCAATCAGCAAACCTTCAAACCAAACACCTAATAATGAGCTTGGCGTAACAAGTAAACCTAACATTACGAACATAGTAATTTGACTCAACCAAGCCAAACCGTCGTGAAACAACAGTGTACTTTTTTTAAAGACAAATTGGCTATTACCTATAATGACACCCGTTATAAAAATGGCTAAAAACCCACTTCCACCTATATTTGCCGCGATACCGAATGCGAGCAAACCACAAGCCACGACCATTACAGGATAAAGCCCTGAAGCACCTAAATGTACTTTATTAATCAGTTTAACCGCACTCCAACCGACAGTTAATCCAACTAAACTACCCAGACCCATTTGCATCACCAATAGCTGCAATAAACCAACACCAATTTGTAAGTCATTAACAATGATCTCTAATAATCCAATTGTTAAGAATATAGCCATTGGATCATTTGAAGCGCTTTCAATTTCAAGTGTTGCCGCCAAACGTTTATTTAAATGAATCCCTGCATTTCGTAATAATGCGAAAACCGCAGCCGCATCTGTAGAGCCAACAATAGCCCCCAATAATAGGCCTTCGTAAACGGATAACTTCAAAATATAAACTGCAGCAAAACCAGTTATGGTAGCTGTAACAAGTACACCAACAGTCGCGAGCATAGCTGCTGGCTTCCAGACTTGTTTGATCGATTTAACTGAGGTTTGCAGACCACCATCAAACAAGATCATCGCTAATGCAAGAGTACCTAAAGTATGGGCAGCTTCGGCATTATCAAAGGTAATACCAATACCATCTTCGCCTGCAAGCATTCCTATTAATAAAAATAAAACCAGAACTGGCAAACCTAAACGGGCTGACAATTTACTCGATAAAATACCCAATAAAATTAATACGGCAGCTAAAAGAATTAGCTCATCAATAAAAAACATTCAACTCACTCCCAGAAGACTAGCGCTAAATAGCTGTCATATTAATAAAACTCAAAAATTAATCACTTTGCATTACTATTGATTAAAAGTACCATCCTGATAGTGTTCTATTACTGATACCAAAAAAACCACAAAAAGAAAATAAACACGCCCAATAATTCATGCATCAACAAGGTCCCTAGAAAAATACTGCTAGCGAATAAAAACACTGCAACTACAATACAGTATGTTAGTATATCACGGGTAGCGTAAGGATAAGAAAAGATGAATATAGAATCACTCGTTAGTAAAGCCAAGCAAGTGTGTGACAATCGCGGTGCGCGATTTACACCAATCCGTGAAAAAGTATTTCGCCTATTAGCAAGTGCTCAAGGAGGAGTGGGTGCTTATGATTTATTAGAGCAACTAAAACTGACAGAATCAGGAGCAAAACCAGCCACCATTTATCGTGCCTTGGACTTTCTAGCCGAACTTGGTTTTATCCACAAAATTGAAAGCACTAACGCATTTATGCTGTGCCATCATTTTGATCATATTCATCCTGTGCAACTTTTAATATGCGACAGTTGTGGTTTTGTCAAAGAACTACATTCAAGTGTCATTTCGCATGAGCTTAATAGTCTTGCCGCTGAAAGTGGGTTTATTGTATCTGGACAGACTATTGAAGCCCACGGTAAATGTGGACAGTGTAAAGAATAATTAAGTGCAGAGCTAAAATTAGTCACTACACTTTAAAGTATAACCGCAGTAAAACTGCTAAATTCGAGGGATAAACAGCAATGAATGTAGAGTTCATCAATCCTTTTTTATCATCTTTGTTGAATGTGCTCAGCACAATGGCGCAAACCGAGCTAAAACCGGGGAAGCCAAAAATTAAAAAAGATGAAGTTGCCTGTGGCGACGTTTCTGGATTAATAGGCATGGTAGGACCACAAACTAAAGGCTCATTCTCAATCACATTTGATGAGAGCCTAGCACTGACTATAATGGAGAGAATGCTTGGTGAACGCCCGGATTCAATCAATGAAGAAGTAACTGATATGGTTGGTGAAATTACCAACATGGTTACTGGCGGTGCAAAAAATCTACTCGGCGAAAAAGGCTATGACTTTGATATGGCAACCCCGATAGTTGTCTCTGGTCACGGTCATACCATTACCCATAAGAGCGAAGGGGCAAAAATATTGATCCCATTCACCTCTGATGCAGGTAATGCCAATATCGAAGTTAGTTTCGATAAAATATGAGCTGGTTGCAAAAAACCATTCAATTAAAGCCTCGTCCTAGAGGCTTTCATATTATTGATAATGAAATAATCAGCCAACTACCCGAGCTAGCCCATTATCAAATCGGCTTATTACACCTCTTTATTCAACACACTTCAGCAAGCTTAACCATCAATGAAAATGCCGACCCAACGGTTAGAATGGATATGGAAAGTCACTTCAATAAATTTGTTCCAGAATGTCAGCCTTATTATCGCCATGATTACGAAGGCGATGATGATATGCCTGCGCACATAAAGTCCAGCACCTTAGGATGTGAACTCACCATTCCAATCAGCCAAGGGCATCTGCAGCTTGGTACATGGCAAGGTATCTATTTAGGCGAGCATCGAGATCATGGTGGGGCAAGACGTATTGTCGCAACACTGCAAGGGCAAGTTTAAAAAGCTATCAGGAAACACTCTAAATCAGCTTTTTAAATAAATGAAGTCGTTTATATTGAAGGGCTAAATATTTAAGTCGATTGGTAATGTATTTAAAAGGTTGAAGCTGTAGCTTGAACTGCTATGACTTAGTTCGACCTTGGGATGTTTTTTTGATGTTTGATGAAGATTGGAGCGGCACACGAGGCTCGAACTCGTGACCTCGACCTTGGCAAGGTCGCGCTCTACCAACTGAGCTAGTGCCGCATTATATTTTTACTTTAAACTTACTGCAATTTCTTTGGTGAGAAATTGGAGCGGCACACGAGGCTCGAACTCGTGACCTCGACCTTGGCAAGGTCGCGCTCTACCAACTGAGCTAGTGCCGCATTATAACTTCTAGGTTCTAGGTTCTAGGTTCTAGGTTCTAGGTTCTAGGTTCTAGGTTCTAGGTTCTAGGTTCTAGGTTCTAGGTTCTAGGTTCTATCAACTTTGAACTTTATTCTTGAAACTTGCTGCAATTTCTTTGGTGAGAAATTGGAGCGGCACACGAGGCTCGAACTCGTGACCTCGACCTTGGCAAGGTCGCGCTCTACCAACTGAGCTAGTGCCGCATATCTAGGTTCTAGGTTCTAGGTTCTAGGTTCTAGGTTCTATCAATATTAAACCTCGTCCCTTTAACCTTTCTTCTTGAATCTTTAACCTGCACTCAAACACACTAACCCCGCGGGGGTTATCGTCTTAAGCGGGGCAGGATTCTACAATAATCCGATGTGTTTGCAAGTGTTTTTTACAAATTAAAGAATTTTTCTTGGTAGACTTTTAATTCCATGATCGAATCTTTGATATCGTCCAAAGCAAGGTGTGAGCCTTTTTTATTCACTTGCGCTAACACTTCTGGTTTCCAGCGTCGTGCAAGTTCTTTAATGGTGCTGACATCTAAATTGCGATAATGGAAGTAATCTTCCAGCTCACGCATGTATTTATTCATAAAGCGTCTATCTTGGCCAATTGAATTACCACACATAGGTGAAGCGCCCGCAGGAACCCACAGCTTTAAAAATGCCAAGGTTTGCTCTACAGCATCTTGCTCTGTGAATGTGCTTGCTTTACAGCGGGCTGTTAACCCAGATTGACCATGCTGAGTCGTGCACCATTCATCCATGCCATCAAGTAATTCATCACTTTGATGAATAGCAATTGTAGGCCCTTCAGCCAAGATGTTTAACTCACTGTCGGTGACAACAGTCGCAATTTCGAGTATTTTATCTGTGGCTGGTTCAAGACCTGTCATTTCAAGGTCGAGCCAGATAAGATTTGATTTATGAAAAGACATAATTACCTAAGCGGTACTTTCCTTTAGATCCAACGCATTTAGTTATATCATATTAGTATCATCAGTCGACCTAAAGCTTTTTTTTCAAAAAGCACGACATTTAGCTAAGTTATGGGCCAAAAGTGGCAAAACAGAAGAAATTAAGTAAAGGCCAATCCCGCCGGATCAAGGCCAATCACCAAAAGCGCTTGTCTAACGCTGATACTGCCGCAACTAAAGGTACATCAGCGCAATGGCAAACTGACAATTTAGGCGCCGCTGAAAATGCGGTGGTGATCAGTCGATTTGGTCAACATGCTGACATAGAAACCGATAACGGTGATGTATTACGTTGTAATATTCGCCGTACCGTCAAAGGTATTGTTTGTGGTGACGAAGTACAATTTCGTCGCGCTAAAGTCAGTGAAGGTGATTTAGCAGGTGTAATTGAAGCGATGCACGATCGTCGCTCGCAGTTAACACGTCCTGATTTTTACGATGGTGTAAAAGTCATAGCAGCCAACATAGATCAAATTCTAATGGTGTCAGCAGTACTACCAGAGTTTACTCCTAGTATTATCGACCGTTATTTAATTGCCTGTGAAGACATGGGCATAGAGCCTATTTTAGTACTTAATAAAATAGACTTGATTGACGAACAAGGCTTAGCAGGCATTAACCAAGTGCTCGATATTTACCGTAAGCTTGATTATCAGGTTTTATTAGTAAGTAATAAAAGCGGTTACGGCATTGACGCGCTAAAAGAAACGTTAGTTGATAAGAACAGTATTTTTGTTGGTCAAAGTGGTGTGGGTAAATCAACCTTAGTTAACACTGTTTTACCTGATGCCGAAATACTCACTAAGGAGGTCTCTGAAAATAGTGGCCTTGGCCAACACACAACAACCGTGTCACGACTTCATCACCTCCCTTCTGGCGGTAATTTAATTGACTCACCAGGTATTCGTGAGTTTGGTTTATGGCACTTAGATGTTGAACGCGTTACTTGGTGCTTTAAAGAATTTCGTGAGTTTATCGGTGGCTGTCGTTTTCGAGACTGCAAGCATTTAAACGATCCAGGTTGTATAATTCGCCAAGCGGTTGATGAAGGTGATATTTCGCAGCTACGGTTTGATAGTTACCACAGAATTTTAGAAACAATGGCCGATGGCCGTGCCGGAGCTCGTGCTCCGCGCGTATAAATTAGGAAGAAGTCAGTGAGTTTAGATAAATTCAAAATCGCAATGCAGTATGCAATGCCAAAACATTTTGTATCGCGTATGGTAGGTAAATTAGCCGCAGCAAAAGCTGGTGCATTAACCACTACCTTGATCAAACTATTCATTAAACAATACAAAATAGATATGAGTGAAGCGCAATATAGCGACCCCGCTCATTACAAAACCTTTAATGAATTTTTTACTCGTCCACTAAAAGACGGCGTACGGCCATTAACAACGGATAGTGACATCATTGCACATCCAGTAGATGGTGCAATTAGCCAATTAGGCCCGATTGTTGAAGGGCAGCTTATTCAAGCTAAAGGTCATAACTACAGCTTACAAGCATTACTTGGTGGCTCAGAGCAAGATACAGCGCCTTTTTTAGGTGGTGACTTTGCAACTATTTATTTGGCACCAAAAGACTATCATCGCATTCATATGCCAATTGATGGCACCTTGAGCAAAATGATTTATGTACCGGGTGATTTGTTTTCAGTAAACCCGCTTACCGCGCAAAATGTGCCAAACTTATTTGCACGTAACGAGCGTGTCGTAGCGATTTTTGACACTGAAATTGGCCCGCTTGCCATGGTATTAGTCGGTGCAACGATTGTAGCCAGCATCGAAACAATTTGGGCTGGTACCGTTACACCACCAGCAGGTAAAGATGTGTTTAGCTGGAACTATCCAACTTCTGGTGACAACGCCATTACCTTGAAAAAAGGTGAAGAGATGGGTCGCTTTAAGCTTGGCTCGACGGTTATTTTAGCTTGGGGTGCAGATAAAGCAGACATCCTTGATGATCAAAAACCAGGTACTGTGACTCGCATGGGCACACCGTTCGCTAAGATTGATGATTAGCTAGTTAGCTAGTTAGCTAGTTAGCTAGTTAGCTAGTTAGCTAGTTAGCTAGTTAGCTAGTTAGCTAGTTAGCGACTAGATTTAACTAAAAACGCGGAAAGGCTAGAGTCATTCCGCGTTTTTTATTTAATCGATTTCTGCAGCACACTCTGAGCACCCCGGCGCTTTAGTTAATTGAAACTGCTGCTGCGCTAAAGTTAGTCCATCAAAACGAATAAACTGGCTACCTTGGTGATGGCCAAGCACAATGTTAACAGCCAATAATGCCTGCATTGAACCGATCACACCTAATAATGGGCTTAGCACGCCTGCATTACTGCAATTTAGCGTTTGCTGTTGTGGTTGCTTGCCAAATAAACAGCCGTAACAAGGGCTTTGAGGCTGGCGAAAATCAAAACACATTAGCTGACCTTCGCTCGCGATTGCCGCCCCCGACACCAGTGGTATACCCAGAGCTAAGCATTGCTTATTAACCACATAACGCGTGCTGAAGTTATCACTGCAATCAAGTACTAAAGTAGCGCCAGAAAACACTTGCTGAGCATTCTCAGCATTTAGTTTGGCACTTATTGTATTGATCTTGATTTGATTATTTAAGCTGGCTAATACTTTCCCCGCAGCGCTGACCTTATCTTGCCCTAAGTGATTTACTTTATAGAGCACTTGGCGCTGTAAGTTTGAAAGCTCTACTTTGTCGTCATCTAACAAGGTTAATTCGCCAATCCCAGCCGCAGCTAAATACAGCAACGCGGGGCTGCCTAAGCCTCCCGCGCCAACTACCACAATATGGGCTGCTTTTAATTTTAACTGCCCTTCAAGCCCCACTTCTTTGAGCATTAAATGACGGCTATAACGCAGCTGCTCTTTGTCAGATAACTCAACCATTTTAATAACCCAAAGCGCTTTGTAAATCGACGATAGCTTGCTGGTAATCCGCAGACTCTGTAATTGCTCTGACCACTGCAACACTACCAACCCCCGTTGCTGCAACTTCACTAGCACGCGCTAAATCAATACCGCCAATGGCAACGGTTGGGTAATCTTGCATTAACGGCACAAAGTGTTTTAACTTTTCAAGCCCTTGAATTTGCCCTGTCATATCTTTGGTGGTGGTTGGGTAAATAGCGCCAAACGCCATATAACTCGGGCGGTAATTATGAGCGCGTAGCATTTCGTAAAAACCGTGAGTAGAGAGCCCTAACCGCATGCCAGATTCTTTAATTGCAACCAAGTTAGCGTCGAGCAAATCCTCTTGCCCTAAGTGAACGCCATAAGCACCATGCTTAATGGCTAATTGCCAATGGTCATTTATATACACGTTGCCGTCATACTTTTTACCAAGTGTGACCGCCGCTGCGACCGCTTGTTCAAGCTCGGTTTCACTGCCATTTTTCATTCTTAGCTGTACGGTTTTAACCCCTTGCGCTAAGCACTTTTCTAACCAATCTAACGTATCAACTACTGCATACAAACCAAGCTGTTTACTTTCACACTCAGTAAAGCCTGCCGCCATCATAAATTCATTCGGTTGTTCAAAGTCCAGTTCATCACCAAGCCAACTGCCCGCTTCTATTACTTGTGGGTAATCGGCAAGGTTTTCTGGAAAGCTCGTTTGTGCTACAGGGCCAATCCCTTCACCATAGCGCACAGCCGCTTTTAAACCTTGGTTGATATACGCTTTCGCTAAGATAAAAGCATCTTTTAATGGGTAATCTTTTGCTAAACAGGCTGCTATCACCGACGCCATACTACACCCTGTACCGTGACTGTGCGGCGTTTGAATTTTTTCATTACCGAGCCAATATTCATTACTACCATCAGCGCTACCATCCCTGCAGTAATCAATACAATAACCACTTGGGTAATCCCAATGACCGCCCTTGATAATCACCGCTTTAGCGCCCCAACTTTGCAGCTTTTCGGCTGCCTCAATAACGGCACCGGGGCCAATTAAATACACGCCGGTCAATAACTGAGTTTCATGGGTATTTGGGGTGATCACATCCACCAGCGGTAATAAGCATTCTTTAATTGCGCTAACCGTATCTTCTTCGGTGAGTAAGTCACCACTACTGGCAATGGCCACCGGATCATATACAACCAAAGGCGCAACCGGCCAAGTGGCTTTATAATGTTTTAAATGTTCACTGATCAATTGAATTTGCTGCACATTGGCCAGCATACCAATTTTAATAACTCGAGCTTTCATGTCGCTTTCAAGAGCGAGTAATTGCGACTCAATAACGTCGGTTGAAATCGGGTTAAGTGCTTCAACCCCTAAGCTGTTTTGCGCAGTCAATGCGGTGATAGCTGTACAACCATGCACGTCAAAACTTTGCATCGCTTTAATATCCGCCTGAATACCTGCACCACCGCCAGAGTCAGATCCAGCAATTGTCCAAACAACATGATTCATAGTTATGTATTTCCTAATTTTTATTCTTAATACCAAATTCTTGATGCCAAAAAGGCATACCCATAGTAGGGGTAGATGGCGCAGCAACGTCTTTTTCTGGCATTGCCTTTGCTCGGTAAGCAAAACGACCCGCATCAACGGCTGCTTTAAATGCATGACTCATGGTAACAGGGCAGCCCGCCCCTGCAATAGCCGAATTTAATAACACCGCATCATAACCTAATTCAAGCGCTTGGCAGGCATGTGATGGTAAACCAAGGCCAGCATCAACAATCAATGTGGTATTGGGTAAACGCTCCCGAATAGTTTTTAAGTTATATTGATTTAATAGTCCTTTACCTGTGCCAATCGGTGCTCCCCACGGCATTAGCACTTCACATCCAGCATCAGCCAAACGTTGGCATAACACTAAATCATCGGTGCAATACGGTAATACCTTAAAACCCTCGGCTAACAGTATTTTAGTTGCCTCAAGCAATGCAAACGGATCTGGCTGTAGGTTATATTCATCGCCGATCAACTCTAGCTTGATCCAATCAGTGGCAAATACTTCGCGGCACATTTGCGCGAGCGTGACGGCTTCCTTAACACTGTGGCAACCCGCTGTATTGGGTAAGATTTTTAACCCAGTATCTTTGATCAATTGCCAAAAGTCATCCCCTGCGGCGACACTTTGTTGACGTCGTAATGACACAGTAACCACCTGCGCGCCAGAGGCTACAATCGAGTCTGCCATAATAGCTGGTGACGGATACAATGCCGAACCAATTAATAACCGACTAGTGAACTGCTCACCATAAATACTAAAACTATCTGATATTGCGCTACTCATATTAGCCACCTTGAATTGGTGATAGTAATTCAATGCTATCGCCTTCGTTAAGTAAGCATGTATCACACTGACTACGCGGGATAAACTGACCATTAACCGCAACCGCAAAAGGTTCTTTCGCGGCAAATTGGCGCAAAGCTTGGGTTAAATTGGCATTATTTGCCAACTCAAAATATTGACCATTAATTGTTAATTTCATATTTATTTTTATACTTACTTTAATAGTAAACCTTAATTGATCCGAGCCACAGCATCAGCCACTAAACTAGGCGCGAGCAAATAGCCATGACGGTACAAACCATTAATGCTGATCACCTGTTGTTGTTGCGTTACTTGCGGGCGATTATCACTAAAAGCAGGACGCAGGCCGGTTTGAATACTTAACACCCGAGCTTCAGCAAAGCCGCTATGTACTGTGTACGCTGCCGATAACAACTCAAGGGTTGAGCGGACCGTCGCTGGGCCATTATCTTGTGATTCGATTTCTGTCGCGCCAATCACATACTGATGATTGGGCTTAGGTGCGATATAAATTGGATAACGCGGATGCATTAACCGCACTGGCCGCGTTAAATTAACCTCAGGGGCGTACAAACGCACCACCTCGCCACGTACTCCTCGCAGCTTACAGACTGTGCTTTTAGCACCCAGACCTCGACAATCAATAATATAATCAAATGATTGCTGTAATTTTTCACAGTTTACATCGATCACTTGGGCAAATTTAAAACTCACGTTACGCTGTTTGAGAGTCTTGAAGCTAGCTTGATAAAAAGCCTGATTATCTATTTGCCCTTCACAAGGTAAATACACCCCTTGATTAAAGCGCCCTGCAAGCTCCGGCTCTAATTCACTAATTTGCGAACCCGTTAACGGATGCCCATGATGGCCAGCCAAAGGTTTTAAGCGTTGTATAAAGCTTTGCAAGTCACCCTTATCTTGTTGGTGAGCCACCACTAAGGAGCCTTGCTGTTGAAAAAACACTTCATCATCAAGCTGCGCTAAAATACTCGGCCAACGAGCAATTGAATCCAACCCTCGCAAAGCTAAATCTTGCTCACATAAAACAGATTCTGCTAATGGTGCAAGCATCGCCGCCGCGACTCTCCCAGCACTATCAAACGCTTGTTCATCCCCCGCTTCATAAACAGTAACATTATGCTTTAAGCTCAGCTCAAGCGCCGCTAAACGTCCCGTTAAACCAAACCCCACCACTGCAATGTTGTAAGACATGAGAGTTCCTCCGGTTCTAGGTTCTAGGTTCTAGGTTCTAGGTTCTAGGTTCTAGGTTCTAGGTTCTAGGTTCTAGGTTAACAACATCCTAAAACCTAGTCTCTTCCCTAGAACCTAGCGCCTTTTAGTTAAACCGCTTTATGGTAAATCTCTGAGCCGGTTTGTTTAAACTCGGCTGATTTAGCTTGCATTTCGGCTTCTACATCGACCATTTTGATCTCAATAGCATCACCGACGTTGTTAGGATCTATGCCTCTGGCTTCGAGATCTTTGGCATATTCTCGCACTTCTTGGGTGATTTTCATTGAGCAGAATTTTGGCCCGCACATAGAGCAAAAATGTGCTACTTTGCCAGATTCTTGAGGCAAGGTTTCATCGTGGTATTCACGGGCACGAACAGGGTCTAAACCAATATTAAATTGGTCATGCCAACGGAACTCAAAACGAGCTTTTGATAAGGCATTATCACGCTCTTGTGCACCTGGGTGACCTTTCGCTAAATCGGCAGCATGAGCGGCAATTTTGTAGGTGATCAAGCCTTCTTTAACGTCTTCTTTATTTGGTAAACCTAAGTGCTCTTTTGGTGTTACGTAACAAAGCATGGCACAGCCATACCATGCAATTTGCGCCGCACCTATCCCAGAGGTGATATGGTCATAACCAGGCGCAATATCGGTAGTCAGTGGCCCTAGTGTATAAAAAGGCGCTTCATCACAGTGCTTAAGTTGCTCTTCCATATTTTCTTTGATCATATGCATTGGCACATGCCCTGGGCCTTCAATGAACACTTGTACATCGTGTTTCCAGGCTATTTTGGTCAGCTCTCCTAAAGTACGTAACTCACTAAATTGCGCTTCATCGTTAGCGTCAGCAATGGAGCCTGGACGCAGACCATCACCCAATGAGAAACACACATCGTATTGCTTTAAAATTTCGCAAATATCTTCAAAGTGAGTGTATAGAAAATTTTCTTTATGATGCGCTAAACACCACTTCGCCATAATAGAACCACCGCGCGACACAATACCGGTAACGCGTTTAGCAGTCATTGGTACATAACGCAATAACACACCAGCATGAATAGTAAAGTAATCAACGCCTTGCTCGGCTTGTTCAATGAGCGTATCGCGGAAAATCTCCCACGTTAGGTCTTCTGCCACGCCATTTACTTTTTCAAGCGCTTGATAAATTGGCACAGTACCAATGGGCACTGGTGAGTTACGTACCACCCATTCACGGGTTTCATGAATATAACGGCCCGTTGATAAATCCATTACCGTGTCAGCACCCCAACGGGTTGACCAAACCATTTTTTCAACTTCTTCTTCAATTGATGAACTCACTGACGAGTTACCAATATTAGCGTTAACTTTGACTAAAAAGTTACGGCCAACAATCATTGGCTCAGTTTCAGGATGATTGATGTTATTGGGTAAAATTGCACGCCCGCGGGCAATTTCATCTCGTACAAATTCAGGGGTAATAAACTCAGGAATGCTCGCGCCAAACGACTCACCTTTGTGCTGCTGCGCTAATAATTCTTGCTGAATTTGCGCACGGCCCATGTTTTCGCGTATTGCGACATATTCCATTTCAGGAGTGATAATACCTTGACGCGCATAATGCATTTGCGTGACATTTTTACCGGCTTTAGCGCGGCGAATTTTTGGTAAGTGCTCAAAACGAATATGATCTAGGCCTTCATCGGCCATACGTTGCTGGGAAAATTGTGAGGTAACGGACTCTAAAACTTCAGTATCGCCGCGGCTTTCAATCCACTGCTCGCGATACTTATCCAGGCCTTTGCGGACATCTAAAGTGAAATTCGGATCGGTATAAGGCCCCGAGGTATCATAAACACGCAGTGGCGCATTTGATTCATACACAGGGTTTTCTTCGCTGCCACCAATAAAGGTATCGCTTAGGGTGATTTCACGCATACCCACGCGCACATTATCATGTGTACCTTGTACGTAAACTTTATGTGAACTTGGGAACGGTTGCCCAGTCAGGTTATAAATGTAATCTGATGCAGCCGCACGGGTTTCGCGGCGAGACGGTTTATTTGTTGTGTTTGACATGACTTACCTCATTGCTAAAAGGGTTGTCTTGTCAGATATTGCTGTGCAATAGAGAGTAGCAGATGCTACATGGATCGTAGGTGGGTATTACAAAAAGTACACCCAACCTTGGCAGCCTGGATACTTATACGCCAAACAGGCGCACAAGCACCTGTTTTAGGCAGCTTGTTCCCTACGCAGGTGTTAGCCTGATCAGGTTCACGGATCCCGCTTTCGCGATCTCAGCCTTTAAGTTAAAACTCAAGGCACTCCGACAAGTAAAATTCTATATATTGTTCGCTGACGAGTGTACGTTAGTTACACGCTTGCTGCAAGAGCTCAGCCTGCTGGAATAAACGCAAATGTTTGCTCGCCATTTAACACCAGTTGTTGATCTTGAATTTGCAGTGGCACGCCTTGCTTTAACGCATTTAAAAACTGCTGTTCAAACTCATCCAACTCATCACCACATGATTTACGGGTCATCCCTAGCTTATTCACTGTTAGATGACTGTCATCCAGTTGGCCTTCGCCAAAAAACTTATTACAACCGGCAAAACCATTGACTTGTAAAGCTTCAATAAAACTCAATGAGGCAGAATAAGATGCCGGGATCGCTAAACCATCAACTCGTGATAGTTGCCACTTGGTGTATTTCAATTGCTCACTAGTGACGTTCCCTGTCGATGAGCAGCCTACACATAAACCGATTATAAGCATCGGTATTGCTGCTAATTTCATGTGATTACTAACCTAAAACTCAATCGCATTATGATAACAACAAATAACCATTTATACCGTTAAAAATGCATGTTTTTAATGTAAAAAATTGTTCTAAGATAGTAAAAAAGATGCCTATTGGGCTTGAAATAGCTGATCAATCTGCGCTGGTAAGAATGGTCGCCCTCGCTCATTCACTGATGTACCAATCACCAATGCCTTTAACATTACTTTTTCATCATGCTTTCGTACTATAGTTTGTCGAAAGCCAAACTTTAAGCGACTTATGCGCTCAGGCTCTACAGCAACATAAAACTCATCGCCTGGGACCAGTGACTGCTTGTAATCCATTTCGCTGCGCATCACCACCAGGTTAATTTTATCGCGGGCAAGCTGAGCAAAATCAACCCCGTTGGCGTGCAAAAATTCATGGCGTGCGTGCTCTAGGTAGTTAAAATACACACTATTATTTACAATACCTTGCAGGTCACATTCATAATCACGCACTTTAAAGTCAACTTTAAAGGTCATATTTGTATTCCTTATTATGTATACTGTGCGCGTTTATAGCACATTAATATATCGAGTATCACGACTTTAATAAGAATAGTTGCTATCATGCAAGTCCCTGAAATGGAGTTAAGTAACCGAATGAAACTACGCTTGTCTTTAATTACTGCCGCGCTCTTACCATTAGTATGCGCCCCTGCTTTTGCTGATGATTCTGAACTTGAAAAAATACTCGTTACTGGGGATTTTCAAAAAGAAAGTATTCAAACCCTCAGCGCCAGCGCTAGCTTATTTAGCGATCGTGAAATTAATGAGCGTGGTGCTAGTTTTCTTGATGAAATGCTTGCCAGTGCCGCCAATGTAAACTTTACCTCGGGCGCATCGCGTGGCCGCTATATTCAAATTCGTGGGGTTGGTCTACGCTCGCAGTTTGTTGATCCAATCAACCCATCTGTTGGTTTAGTGATTGATGGCATTAATTATTCAGGCCTTGGCGGCAGTTCGCTATTATTTGATGTTAACCAAGTTGAAATATACCGCGGCCCGCAAGGCACACGCTTTGGTGCTGATGGCATGGCAGGTATGATCCAAATGGAATCAGCTGATCCAAGCTTTGAGCCAAGTTTAAAAGTACAACTGGGCGCAGGTAACTACAATAGTTATGAAGCGGGTGTTGCCGCAGGTATTGGTATTACAGATAGCACCGCAGTACGCGCCAGTATTTACCAGCGCGAATCTGACGGTTATCAAGATAACCTATACCTTGATAAAGCAACACAACAACAAGACGAAATGGTTGGCCGCTTTAAACTACATAGCCAACTAACCGATCACTTACGCTCTGAATTAAGCGTTCACTATATTGATATCAACAACGGCTATGATGCCTTTACCCTTGATAACAGTCGTAATAGCGTAGCAGATGAACCAGGCCAAGATAACCAAGAAAGCATTGCCGTAGGCCTTGCCAATATATACACCGGCTTTGATTGGTTTGATGTAAGTCTTAACCTATCAGGTATTGATAGTGAGTTAGTTTACAGCTTTGATGAAGATTGGGTGTGTAATGATATTAACCAGCCACAGTTATGTGCTGCCGGTCTACACCCTGATGGTTATAGCTCAACTGATGCGTACTTTCGCGATCGTCAAGACCAAGCGGCAGAGCTGCAATTTAATGGCAAAGGCGGCAACTGGGTTGTAGGACTTTATTATCAAGACCGTGAAGTTGATTTAGAACGCCAATATACATGGCTTGCAAATCCATTTGCTTCAAACTATGAAACTAGCAATAGCGCTATTTATGGTCAACTCGCAACGCCGATTGGTAATAAAACCACCTTAATCACAGGCTTGCGAGTTGAGCAATACCAAGGTGACTACACTGATAATAACGGCTTTATCGAAGAAACTGACGATGTCATGGTCGGTGGTAAACTAGCACTTGAATACCAAGTGATTGACCGTACCATGATCTACACCAGTTTAACCCGTGGTTATAAAGCCGGTGGCATTAACTCCGAAGCACTCGCAAAAGCTAAAGATGATGGCTTAAACCTTGATGCCGATTTTTTCCAAAATCATGTTAGTTTTGCGCCAGAATATTTGTGGAGCGGTGAGTTTGGTGTAAAAGGCAGCTCACTGGATGACAAATTTGTGCTACGTTTAGCAGCATTTTATATGTACCGCGAAGACATGCAGTTAAAGGCATGGAAAGTAGAAAATCAAAAGTTTACTGGTTATGTTGATAACGCCAGCTCAGGTGAAAACTACGGCCTTGAAATTGAAGGAAGTTACCAGTTAACAGACGATTTAGTTTTCACTGGTAGCGCAGGTTACCTAAATACCAAAATTAATGACTTTGTTGCGCAATCAGGCTTAGATCAAGATGGTCGTGAACAATCACAATCCCCTAAATACCAATACGCGTTTACAGCGCGTTACAACTTCACTAATGAGCTATATGCTACAGTGGGTATTGAAGGCAAAGACGATTATTACTTCTCGGATAGTCATAACTCACAAGCACCGAGCGTTAATCTAGTTAACTTCAGTGCGGGCTATGAAGCAGATCAGTGGTCAATCCGCGCCTGGGCACGTAACGTGTTTGACGAAGATGTACCCACTCGTGGTTTTGAGTTTGGTAACAACCCAGCTGATGGTTATGCAACGCATACCTACACCCAGCTTGGCGAACCTATGGTCGCTGGTGTCACCTTTATTTACGAGTTATAATTAATAGGTGCTAGGTGACTAGGTACTAGGATTTCCTAGATGTATGGACTCCCTCTCCCTGAGGAGGTACGGTTTTAATCCGACAAAAGATTAACCAAAGGAGTCCATACATGAAAGATACTAATATATTGGCTATTGATTTAGCAAAGAATGTTTTTCAAGTCTGTAAACGAGATCCAAAAGGTAAAGTCCTCTTCAACCGAGAACTTAGCCGAGCAAAACTAAAAGAGATGCTTGTTAAGCAGCCACGCTCATTGGTGGCGATGGAAGCATGTGGTAGTGCGCAATATTGGGCTAGGCTAGCACGTGCTCTTGGTCACGAAGTCAAAGTCATTTCCGCAAGAACAGTTAAGCCTTTCCAAACTAAGCAAAAAACGGATCGTAATGATGCTTTAGCCATCGCAATCGCCGCTTCTCAAGAGCATATCCATGGTGTTCGTGTGCAATCTGCCGAAGAGCAGGCTTTGCAATCATTGGAGCGAGCTCGTCATTTAGCAAAAACACATCAAATAGCACAGAGTAATCAAATTAGGGGCTTACTTGGAGAGTTTGGTATTATTGTGCCACCAAGCTTATCCCAACTTCGTAAGCACATTCCTTTTATTCTGGAAGACGCTGAAAATAGCTTGCCTCAGTCTTTTCGTGAAACACTGAATTATTTATGGCAGCACTTACTACAGCAAATCGAACATGTTGCCATTTTGGAACGCCAGCTCGAAGGCGCTGTAAAATATGATACGACCTGCCAAAAGTTGATGAAGTTAGAGGGCGTCGGCCCCATCGGTGCTTTAGGGCTAGCGGTGCGTTTAGGTCAAGGTGAGAATTTTACCAACGGTCGTGAAGCATCAGCAAATATAGGGTTAACACCAAAGCAACATAGTTCAGGTGGTAAAGAGCGTATTGGGCATATTTCAAAGCGTCATGCAGATAAGCGACTTCGTTCCACTCTTTTCCAAGGAGCGCTTTCTGTTATCACGCAAGTGAGTAAACGTCCAGCCAGAACAAGCAAAGAGCGTTGGCTACAAGCCTTAGTCGAGAGAAGAGGCAAAAAAATCGCAGCGGTTGCTTTCGCAAACAAAACGGTAAGAACAGCTTATGCGATATTAAAGAATGACACGGAATATCAGCCAATCTCATTGGCTTGATATTCCATGTTGAATCAGCAAAGAGCGATGTAAAACAGGTAAGACCGACCAATAGAAGCAAGTTAGGTCCTAAGGCACTTTAGATGCCGCTTCCTAGAGTTTGCCTATTGGTGCGAGTACATTTTAGGGCGAGGTAGCTCCTCAATAAAGCCCGTATATAAGCACGCATCTATACTTGTTTTTAAAGACAGTTTTTTGTTGATTTACTTAGGGAGTCCATATAAGCACCTAGTCACCTAGTACCTGGCTCTTCAATTAAGCCCTACCTACATCAAACGCGATCACTTCTTTTATCGTATGTTTTTTGGTTGCTAACATCACTAACCTATCAATCCCTAACGCCACTCCTGCACATTGCGGTAATCCGTGCTCAAGCGCTGCGATTAAACGCGTGTCCATAGGCACTTGTGGCAAGTTATTAGCATCGCGGTATACATTATCCTCAGTAAAGCGTTTAGCTTGCTCCTGCGCATTGGTAAGCTCATTAAAGCCATTCGCCAGTTCCATGTTCTGATAGTAAAGCTCAAAACGCCCAGCTACTCGTGAATCATGCTTACAAATACGTGCTAAAGCAGCTTGTGACGCCGGAAAATGATATACAAAACAGGGCTTATCTTGGCCGATTGTTGGCTCTACTTTCATGCAAAATAATAATTGCAGTAAAGTATCTCGGTGAGTTTCATGTGCGGCTATGTCAGCAAAGCCTTGCTCAATAGCGAGTTGCTGTAATTGCGCCAATGTCGCGGTCAGTGGATCAAGCCCCAAAGCCTGTTGGAATGCTTGCTGGTAAGTTAATCGCTGCGCAGCAGGAACATTTAAAACTAGCTGCATTAACTCATCTATCTCATCCATCAAGGCAAACTCATCAAATCCGGGGCGATACCACTCCAGCATAGTAAATTCAGGGTTATGATGAATACCCGCTTCTTCATTACGAAACGCTTTACAAAGTTGAAAAATAGCACCGCTGCCTGCTGCTAATAATCGCTTCATGGCAAACTCAGGAGAAGTCTGTAAATACAGCGGCAGGCCTTTAGCATGGCCAGGTCCTACAAAAGAGGTATTAAAACTGGCTAAGTGTACGTCAGTAACACTGGCAGCACTTAGGCTGGGGGTATCGACTTCCATTACTTCACGGGCATAAAAAAACTCACGGATAGTTCTCACAATACTCGCACGTTGCTGCAAGGTTGCTATTTCGGCACTAGGCATCCAAAGATCTGCTGACATATTTTCTCCAAAAAAAATCCCAGCCTAAGCTGGGATTTAATTAAGTCATGTTATTGCTTACTTAACACGGCTTACGTATTCACCACTGCGAGTATCTACTTTGATCACTTCGCCAATTTGTACGAATAATGGTACACGTACTACAGCGCCAGTGCTTAATGTAGCTGGTTTACCACCAGTACCGGCTGTATCACCTTTTAGGCCTGGATCAGTTTCAGTGATCTCAAGCTCAACAAAGTTAGGTGGAGTCACAGCAATTGGGCTGCCATTCCATAATGTGATAGTACATACATCATTTTCAACTAACCATTTACCTGAATCACCTAGCGCTTTTTCATCCGCGGCGATTTGTTCAAAAGTTTCGTTGTTCATGAAATGCCAGAATTCACCGTCAGTGTAAAGATACGCAAGATCAGTATCCATTACATCAGCACCTTCGACTGTATCACCTGATTTAAAGGTTTTTTCAAGAACTTTTCCAGAGATCAGTTTACGGATGCGAACACGGTTAAATGCTTGACCTTTACCAGGCTTTACCATTTCATTTTCTAAAATACTGCAAGGCTCGCCGTCCATCATAATTTTTAGGCCGCCCTTGAACTCGTTGGTGCTATAATTCGCCATCGTTTCCTCTATCTAATAATTTTTCGAGTAATCTACGTGCCAATGATACAAAGAAATGAAGCAAATTTGCATAAAAACTGGCAAAAAGAATTAGCTAATGTTGTTACCTGCCCACGCACCTTGCTAGAAATGCTAGGTTTATCAAGCATGGCCGATGAAAAAGACCTTAAAGCACGCGCTCTTTTTCCGGTTCGTGTACCTGTGCCTTTTATCAAAAAAATGCGTTATGGCGATATAAACGACCCGTTGCTGCTGCAAGTCATGCCACGCCACCAAGAGTTTATCGCTAAAACAGGATTTGATAAAGATCCTTTGCAAGAACAAAACAACGCGCAACCAGGGCTACTACATAAATACAAGTCGCGAGTTTTAGTAATGTTTAAAACTGGCTGCGCGGTAAATTGTAGATATTGCTTTCGCCGTCATTTTCCATACCAAGAAAATCAACTGAATAAACGCAGCCTAATTGAAGCACTCGACTACATTAAGTCGGATCATAATATCAATGAAGTGATCTTAAGTGGTGGCGATCCTCTGATGGCCAAAGACGATGCGATTAGTTGGTTTATGGATGAGCTGGAACAATTACCACAAATTAAGCGCATGCGAATTCACAGCCGTTTACCTGTGGTGATCCCCACCCGTATTACCGATGAGTTATGCCAACGCTTAGCAAGCTCACCGCTTAAAATAGTGTTTATTAATCATATCAATCACGCCAATGAAATTGACGATGAATTTAAAGCCGCAATGCAAAAGCTAAAACACGCAGGGGTGATGTTACTAAATCAAGCTGTGATATTAAAAGAAGTGAATGATTCAAGCCACGCACAAATAGCACTAAGTGAAGCGTTATTTTCGGCTGACGTACTGCCTTATTATCTCTATTTATTAGACAAGGTCGAAGGGGCTAGTCATTTTGATATTGATGAATCGCAGGCACGCAAAATTATGGCTGATATGCTGCACGCATTACCAGGCTACTTAGTGCCTAAGCTTGTACGTGAGATCGGTGGTCAAAAAAGTAAGACCCCAATCGATCTTAAGCTAATTTAATCAAATTAGCTTAAGCGGCTAAACGTACACGTTTACATTATTACCAAGCGAAGCTGTTACAGACTTAGCCGGTGTTTGCGCTGCACTACTTGTGCCAGCAGCTTCAATTAACGCCAGTGCCGCTGCGCCATCAGCCTTTTGCTGTTTTTTTGCTAAAGCTGCACTGTAAACTTCACCGCTTTGTCCGGCACCACTCATGGCCGGTAGATTTCCACCTGATATATTCATAGCTCATACCTGACTTTTTAGTTCATTACCCGTATTATATCGGCAATGCAGTCGAAAGCTTTAGGAAAAAAATGGATTCAATTATTGAACAACTCAATGCCAACTTAAAAATTGTTTATCGTCAATCAGTTGATGCTGATAAAAAGTTAGATGAACTTCAACAACAAGGCCATGGAAAATTTAAAGCATTATTCCCTGCTGACGCAGGTTTTAGCTTTGAAGCAAAGCGCTTTAAGCCTTATGTGCTGGATGTTGCCGCTGATGTAGAGAGCCTAAGTACGCATGGCCTAAACGAAGAAAAGCTCAAGGCAACCGTTATTAAGCTGCAACAAATACTGCAATTATTAGCGACTTTTAAATAGCAAAAAAGCGCTCACCGTGTGAGCGCTTTTTCATCCCAGTTAGATTAACATTAACTAGGAACAATTTGTGGCATTAACTCTTTATTAAACCAATCTGTAATTAAGCGTTTATCGTAATAAAACTCTTCGTCTCGGCCCATTTTAATTTTATCCATAAAGCCCATGTCTTTTAACTCGACTTTATCGCTTTCGCTCAGCACTTTGCCATCTTTATCAGTCACTGAATATTTAAACTCAATACGTGGAAAATAAATCGGTTTAACGATACGCAGATCATTCATACCGCCAAAACGTACATCGCCGGCTAAATCCAGTTCAGTCACTTCAACGTTGAATTTATAACCTTCAGGTAATTCTTCAGCCAATTTATTGAAGTGCTTTTCAAAACTTGTCGCAATATGTTTATGATATGACCCTTTAGGTTCATTTGATGGTCGCACATCACGGTAGTCATTAAAGTCTTGCCATTTAACTACAGCTTCGCCAGCATGAGCAAAAACAGGAAGTGCTACTAGCATTGCCATTGCCATTTTTTTAACTGTATTCATAACATTCCCCAATAAAGGCGTTACCCTATTTATAAGGTGCAAGATTAGCACTTTCAACTTAACTATAGCTTAATACTTATTTTTGTAATTGTTATCATTTATAGCAAAAATGTAACTAAGTACATAATTTTAACAACAACTAAAATAAATGACAGATAACACAGGCAATCAATCGCTATTTATGATGAAATTAGCTTAATTGAAGAAAATTACTTAAATGGAGATAGTATGACTATTTTAGTCACAGGTGGCGCAGGCTATATTGGCTCACACACAGTTTTAGAACTACTACAGCAAGGACTGGATGTTGTCGTTATCGATAACCTAAGTAATTCATCACTAGAATCGCTCAACCGAGTAAAAAGCATAACAGCTAAAGATATTACTTTTTATCAAGGTGATATTCTTGATAAAGCATTTTTAGAGCAAGTATTTGCTAAACACCAAATCGACAGTGTTATTCATTTTGCAGGCCTTAAAGCCGTTGGTGAATCAGTAGTAAAGCCGATTGAGTATTATCAAAATAATGTACAAGGTACGCTAACCCTCATTGATGCTATGCGTGATGCGGGTGTATTCAAGCTAGTATTTAGCTCATCCGCCACTGTGTATGGTGACCCAGCAAGCTTACCAATTCGCGAAGACTTCCCAGTTGGTGGAACTACCAATCCTTACGGCACATCAAAACTGATGGTTGAAATGATGCTGCAAGACATAGCGAAGTCAGATGAACGCTTTGCGTTTGCAATTTTGCGCTACTTTAATCCTGTTGGTGCACACGAATCAGGTTTGATAGGTGAAGATCCAAATGGTATTCCAAATAACCTACTTCCTTATATCTCACAAGTTGCTGTGGGTAAATTAAAACAATTAGGTGTGTTTGGTGATGACTACGACACCGTTGATGGCACCGGTGTTCGTGATTACATCCACGTTGTAGACTTAGCACTTGGCCACTTAAAAGCGCTTAATAAAATCAATCAAGATACTGGCGCCCATGTTTACAACCTTGGTACTGGCAATGGTTATTCAGTGCTGCAAATGCTCAACGCATTTAGCAAAGCCTGTGGAAAAGAAGTTCCCTATCTGGTATCTCCTCGTCGTCCAGGTGATATCGCAGCCTGTTATGCGGCACCAGAAAAAGCCCAAAACGAGCTTGGTTGGCAAGCA
This sequence comes from Pseudoalteromonas sp. KG3, assembly GCF_030436385.1. Lineage (NCBI taxonomy): Bacteria > Pseudomonadati > Pseudomonadota > Gammaproteobacteria > Alteromonadales > Pseudoalteromonadaceae > Pseudoalteromonas > Pseudoalteromonas sp. KG3. The sequence continues at coordinate 3,099,196 of NZ_CP098523.1, read as the reverse complement.
GAGCGTGGGATTGATAGCATGATGCAGGATACTTGGCGTTGGCAAAGTAATAACCCTAATGGTTATAAATAGCTAAACTTAAACCAGCTTCAATAAGCTGGTTTTTTTATATTTTTTGAAATCTTGAATTCAAGTATTAAGTGCAATCATTATGCAGCCACCAGAACTTCTGATTGCCCCGTAAATAATTCATGAGGGGTTTTATACCCTCTTGTTTTTCTTGGCCGATGGTTGAGCTTATCAACTGCCGCCTGTATCTCTGCTTCACTTAGCGCCATAAAGTCAGTTCCCTTGGGGAAGAAGCGTCTAAGTAAGCCGTTGGTATTCTCATTTATGCCCCGCTCCCATGATGAATAGGGATGAGCGAAATACACATCAGCTTCTAATTTTTGTGCAACATGCTCATGGTGAGCAAACTCTTTTCCATTATCTAACGTCACGGTAATAACCTTACCTTTATATGGTGTCATACACGTGATCAGCGCATCGGCTGTTATTTTCGCATGCTTGCTTTCAATTCTGTGAACGACTGTATATAACGTTTTACGTTCAACCATTGTGACAAGCGCATTTTTACGCCCTTTACCTATCACTGTATCGCCCTCCCAATCACCAATCCTAGACTTTGAATCCACAATACTTGGGCGTTCATCAATGCTGACTCGATTAACTATCTGTCCACGTTTATCATAGCTTCCATAGCGTTTTTTATACTTTTTACATGCACGAGTGAGTGTCTTATGTAGCTTGCCACCACGAGCCTTGTCTCTGTAAATATATTGATAAATTGTTTCATGATGTAAAACGACCTGTTTCTCTAAAGCTAAGCGGCCTGCCACTTGCTCAGGGGAAAGTCCGTCATGCAACAATTTATTAATCCAGTGAGTGACGTCCTCTGTTAACTTACTTGCTTTGAAAGATGACTTACGTCTTTGTTCAGCAAAGTTATTGGCTTGGTTAGGCCGATAGCCTTTAAGTCCTTTATTGCGTTTTAGCTCTCTAGAAATAGATGACGGTGAACGAGTTAGTTCTTCAGCTATCTGCTTTTGGTTATTTCCTGCTTTTATTAACGCGTAAATCTGGTATCTTTCTTCTTGTGTCAGCTGTTTATATTTCATTAAAGCAATTTCCTTTGGCGAGAAAATGGCCGAATTATAACAGCTGGCCATCTAATCTGAGAAATTGCACTTATTATCCGAATTTAGGAATAAAAAACGTCATTAGCGGCTCTTTTACAGTATCTATATTAAATTAAGTGCCAAAGATGCAACCAACTTACACACATTACTGTATTTATTCACTGCTCATTATTAGCTTATCGTTACTAGGGCTTAGCCTGTTATATGGTGCGGGAGTTAATAATGTGCATGCTATTTTCGATTTTTATCAATTAGCCAATGTTATACCTCAAAAAGTGCAATCAATACTCGCTGGAGGGGCTTTTTTAGCCACCGTTTTATTTATTGTTTTAAGTTTAAAACAATCTTACTTTCAAGCGCCTGCTTTTGTAAGCCTTATTGTACTTGCTGTTATACCACTGATTACCTTACTGAGTGAAAGTCGTTGGATGACTGACTTAGGTGGCTTCCCAATTATAGGCTCAGGGCAAGGTATAATTAAGTACACCGCACTTATTTCTCTCGCTATTTACCTTTATAAACCACAGCGCTTGTCAGCTCAAGGCATGGCAGTTTTGAACTTCTTTCCTGTTGCATTAGTACTTATTTGGATTGGCGGTGTGAAGTTTTATGAGTTTGAAGCAAACGGAATTGTGCCGCTGGTATCAACCTCAGTGTTTATGTCTTGGTTATATACTTTATTTTCGGTGCAAACCGCGTCTGATTTAATTGGTATCTACGATATCTTTTTTGCTTTAGCACTGGCTCTAGCAATTATAAAAAAACATCCATTAGCCATTTATGTTTCGGCTCTTGGCTGCAGTGCTGTATTTTTAATGACGCAAACATTTTTATATTCTGCGGAAGGGGCTTTTGACAGTTCAACACTACTTGCAAGCTTAGGCCTTTTTGTTATTAAAGATCTATGGTTTGTTGCTAATTTACTGGTGATTGCTTACTTTGCTAAAAAGCTTAATCCTCGTTAGAAAGCATACTTCATTACTTGTAACTACAAGCCGCTATTACTCTTATCACAATAATAGCGGCTGCATGTAAAAATAAGTTGTTTTTAAAGCACTGACAAGCCCTTAATACCAATCTACATAAAGATTAAGTCATTCTACTCCCGTCTCTAGAACATATGCTTTTAACCGTATCAGGAACTGCGATGAATTTATTCCACGCTTGCGAAACCTGTTCGACTATTTATTCATAATCACTAAACACGCGATTAGATAGACAGTGTTGCCTTATCCAACTCCACTGTTAAGGTTGTTTAAAACCCATTTATTGACACCGCCGCGAGCTGTATTTAGCCGCTTAGCAATATTCGTTCTATTTCCACCTTCATAGAATAATGAAACAGCAAGCAGGCGTATGCACTTTCTTGCATTAGGCTCTTTACGTGATAAAGCTAAAAGTTGTTTGGATTCTTCTAAGTTCAATTTAGTAAAAGTTACTAAGTAATGATGCTCTAATTAGATCACATAATTTAGCAGATTAGTATAAGCATATATGCTTTAGAGCATGGACAAATTTGATCACTTAATAAATAGTATTGGTATCAGTTTACCGTAAGCGTCTAGCAAAGTGCACCTGTCAGTAACTAGTTAAAATGATTAAGCTATTTCTGAATTTCAATTAGGAGATAGTCATTAGAAAAATGCGTAGCCTTGAACAGTGGCGCAGTATTATCGAAGAACAACAAGCCAGTGATTTAACTATTACTGAGTTTTGCCTGCAACATGCCTTATCAAAAACAAGCTTTTATGCGGCACGAAGTAAGCTTACTGCTGCATCTGGTAGTTTTGTTCGCGCAAAAGTCACTAAACACGTTGACCCCACTGAACAGCAACAGCCGATCATTCTTGCTATCGGTAACGTGAAAGTCAGCTTGCCATCCACAATGCCTGCCACTTATCTGAGTCAACTGTTACGCGAGCTTGCCTAATGAAAATGTTTGTTGAACCCGATCATATTTACCTCTATCGCGATGCTGTAGATTTTCGAAAATCCATTGATGGTCTGGTTGCACTCGTTGAAGGCGAGCTTGAACGTGATGCCTATACTGGCGCATTATTTTTATTTTGCAACAAAGCGAAGGATAAACTCAAGTTGGTTTACTGGGATAAAACGGGCTTTGCTTTGTGGTACAAGCGGTTAGGTGCGACAAGAAGTCGCTTTGTTTACTGTTGAACTTTGATTCAACCCTTCGTATTGCCGAAGGTTTCCTATTTCGATATGCGTCACTAGCAATGGTGGGGTGTGAAGCTCGAAAGACAATGTAGCCTTAAGTTCAATAGTGATGTTGAACAAACTGCAAGCATCATGCGGTTGGGCCCTAGGAATTAATGGTATGTGTAATTAACTGAACAGTTGTAACTGTCGTCATTGTAAACAAGCTAAAGATGCTGACAAGCTTGAACCAAAAGGTGTGGTGGACAAGTTAACATGCTCTAGTCTCATGTTACGCAATTTAATGTGCCCCCGGCGGATTGACTGACACTAACCCATTATGTGAATAAAGCGGAACTTGGTAAGCCCGTATGCTCCCTCGTTGAGGTAGTTTCTTCGTAAGAATGAATGACGGGCATGCGGGTAAAGGACGATGGAGAAAGCGAATGCCTTGCTGTAATGGCAAAGATAGATGTATTGAACGTGACATCATGCGAAAGCATAGCCCACTTCCATCGAGTGGTTAATCACAAGAAATTTGTAATAAGATTTTAGCTTAGGAATGCAAATGAATTGCTCTTATGAACAATGTGCACCTATAAACGAAGCGCAATGCTGGTCTAACATCGATTGGAAGGCTGCAAAGCGCTACGTAGGATCATTGCAAGCGCGTATTGTGAAAGCAGTAAAGCAAGGGAGAAAAGGGAAAGTTAAAAGCCTGCAATGGTTATTGACTCATTCCTTTTATGCGAAAGCCCTTGCGGTTAAACAAGTAACGGAGAACAAAGGGCGTAAAACGTCTGGTGTTGATGGCGAAACATGGCAAAGTGCTACTAAAAAATGGCGAGCAATCTCATCGCTCAAACGCTCTGGATACAAGGCAAGTCCATTAAGGCGAGTCTTTATTCCAAAGTCGAATGGGCAGAAAAGACCTCTCGGTATCCCCACAATGCTGGATCGTGGGATGCAAGCACTATATTTGCTAGCCGTTGAGCCAGAAGTGGAGACAAACAGTGACGGCAATTCTTTTGGTTTTCGAAAACAAAGGTCTTGTGCTGATGCGATCGAACAATGCTTCAAAGTATTGTGTCGCAAACGTGCGGGAGAATGGGTGCTTGATGCGGACATTAAAGGTTGCTTCGATAATATCAGCCATGAGTGGATGCTAAAGCACTTAAACATCGACAAACCAATCCTTTCACAGTGGCTGAATGCTGGCTTTATGGAGTCTGGTAAGGTATATCCAACACTTGCAGGAACACCGCAAGGAGGAATAATCTCGCCGACGTTAATGAATATGGTATTGAATCAACTGCAAGGAACAATTGAAGAAGCTTCTGGTGTTAAAAGAGGTAAGCACCGTGAAATTCGTTCTAATGTTAAGAGAGTCTCTGTAATCAGATATGCCGATGATTTTGTTGTAACGGCTCATTCTCAAGCGTTTTTGGTAGATACAATATTGCCTTGTATTAATGAATTTATGTCCCAACGTGGTTTGGCATTATCGCCAGAAAAAACGCACGTTAGGCATATATCAGAGGGTTTTGATTTTCTTGGTCAAAATCTCAGAAAGTATAATGGCAAATTATTGGTCAAACCCAGTAGCAAAAGCGTTCTACATCTGATGAATAAGTTGAGACTTACGATCACCAAATATCGCTCTAGTCGACAAGACAGGCTAATCTTTCAGCTTAATCCAATATTAAGAGGTTGGTGCAATTATCACCGACACAGTGTCGCAAAGGAAGTATTTTGCAAGATTGACTCTGATATATGGTTGCTACTCTGGAAATGGGCATGTCGTAGACATCCTAGAAAAGGAAAATACTGGATTAGGGCTAGATACTTCCACTCTGTTGGGGCGCGTAATTGGACATTCTGCACCGGTGATAAACAAATAGGCTTATTTCGGTTAGCAGCAATGCCGATTGTGCGACATCCAAAGATCAATTCCGATGCAAACCCTTACGATCCGACACATGAAACTTACTTTGAATCTCGGCTTGATGTGTTAGTAAATTCTCGCAACAAAGAACGTCTGCATAGATTATTATCACGTCAAAATGGTGAGTGTTTGTATTGCAAAGAAAAAATAACGGCTAAAACTGGTTGGAATATTCACCGCCTAGTACCTTTATATTTAGGTGGTGATAATAAAGCGAGTAATACCGTGGTTGTTCATCCTTATTGCCATAACAGCATTCATAGGAGTCAAAATACTGCTGCGCCATCCTACATGGCGTTATAACGACTTGAGCGGTATGCGGGGAAACTCGCACGTACCGTTCTTAGAGGGCTGGGCTCGAGTAATCGGGTCTGGCTACTCGACAAAAGCAAACGTTCAAATGGCCAACCAAAGCCAGTCTGCAAGAATTTGAGCTCAGTCCAGAGCAACTGGATTGGTTGTTGTCGGGATATGATGTGCTTGGTCATGAAGAGTTGCGGTATAAATCGATGATCTAATCGATCATATTGGCAGTAAATGATCGTTGCCACACCGTTTGTTTTATCTTTGCGTCAAGCAAGAAAACACCGTCAAATTCTGTTAAATTGCGAACATGAAAATTGATGCACACTCACTTCCTGACGACCCAGAACAACTCAAGCGCATGTTGCTTGAGTTGCAACAGCATATGGATGAAAAGTTAGCTGAAAAAGACGCGCAAATTCACGAATTGCTACAAGCTTATAACGCGAAATTAGCCAAAGAGTACGCCAAAAAATCTGAAAAGATGCCGGGTGCAGGCGAAGTATTCAATGAAGCAGAAGATATTCTCGATGAACATGATAAAGCGCTATTGGCCACATCGGCCTCAGTAAAGAAAGAAAAAGCCAAACCGAAACGCCGGCCACTGCCAGCGCAGTTGCCGCGAATTGAGGTGGTTGTTGACCTCGAAGAGGATGACAAAATGTGTGATTGCTGTCAAAGCCCCCTTCACAAAATGGGTGAAAGCAGCAGTGAAGCACTCGAGTTTGTGCCAGCGCATATCAAAGTAATCAAAACCATTCGCCCTAAATATACGTGCCGTCACTGTGAGCGTGAAGGCATTGAAAGTGTGGTAAAAACCGCCCTTATGCCCGCAACAGCCATTCCAAAAAGCATCGCAACGCCCAGCTTGCTGAGCCAAATAATCATGTGTAAATACCAGTTTGGCTTACCACTTTATCGCCAAGAAACCATGTTAGGCGATATTGGTATTGAGTTGAGCAGACAAACCATGTCGAGCTGGATGTTGCGCTGCGCAGACCTGTTGTCCCCTCTGTATCAACGCTTAAAAGACGTGTTGCTATCTCAACCGGTTATTCACGGCGATGAAACCCCGTTAAACGTCATTAATGCAGATAAAGCAACCAGCTATATGTGGCTGTATTGTTGCGGCGATGATAAACCGAGTAAAGGCACCAATATTGTCTTGTTTGATTACCATAACAGTCGCGCAGGCCAATGTGCGGTTGATTTCCTTGATGGTTACGAAGGCTACATGCACGTCGACGGCTACAAGGCTTACGAGCAAACGAATGCAACACTGGTTGCGTGCTTAGCCCATATGCGCCGTAAATTCATCGAGGCTAAAGGCAATAATAAAAAAACCGTCAAAGCAGATGTAGCACTAAACCTTATTCGCAAGCTCTACGGTATTGAGCAAGCCATCAAAGATAAATCGCACGATGAAAAATTCAAGATTAGGCAGAGAAAAGCCAAACCAATCGTTGATGAATTGTATCAATGGTTACTCAAGCATAAAGATAAAATCCCACCAAAAATGGCGTTAGGTGAAGCAATTACCTATGCGATAAATCAGTTTGAGAAATTCAGGCGTTACCTTGATGATGGCAGGCTCAGTATTGATAATAACCGTGCAGAGCGAGCTATAAAACCGTTCGTAATAGGGCGAAAAAACTGGTTGTTCTCAAATACCTGCAATGGTGCTCATGCCAGCGCTATACTTTATAGTCTTGTTGAAACCGCAAAGGCAAATGACCTTGTGGTGCATGACTATATCTCTACTTGCTTACAGCGCCTTGCTGAGCAGCCAGATAACCTTGAGCCACTGCTACCTTGGAACATTAAGCAAAGCTAGGTGTCGTTAGCTATACGCTTACAGTTTACCCTCGCTAACTAAGCATAAAATGAAAAAAAGCCCGACTCTTTCGAATCGGGCTTTCTTTAATTTGGAGCCTGGCGATGTCCTACTTTCACATAACAAATGCTACACTATCATCGGCGCTGTTTCGTTTCACTACTGAGTTCGGCATGGGGTCAGGTGGGTCCAAAACGCTATTGTCACCAAGCAAATTTGGTATTAATTCGCTCTTTTGAGCCAATTAATTAAAATTTGGAAAATGGCTGATAATTGTTTTTTACAACTTTAAGCTTCTCGCTTACAGCTGCCAGTAAATCTACTTTAGTTCTATTAACTTCTGCGCTTAAACTGTCACATAAAAATCTGTCTGGAACAGATTTTAACGCACGTAGTGCGGCTTTAGTAATTTACATGGACGTAAATTATAAAACGCGTTTGGCGTTGTATGGTTAAGCCTCACGGGTAATTAGTACAAGTTAGCTTAACATATCACTATGCTTCCACATCTTGCCTATCAACGTTGTAGTCTTCAACGGCCCTTCAGAGACTTTAAAAGTCTAGTGAGAACTCATCTCGAGGCCTGCTTCGCGCTTAGATGCTTTCAGCGCTTATCAGTTCCGAACGTAGCTACCGGGCAATGCCATTGGCATGACAACCCGAACACCAGCGGTTCGTTCACTCCGGTCCTCTCGTACTAGGAGCAACCCCTCTCAATTCTCAAACGCCCACGGCAGATAGGGACCGAACTGTCTCACGACGTTCTAAACCCAGCTCGCGTACCACTTTAAATGGCGAACAGCCATACCCTTGGGACCGACTTCAGCCCCAGGATGTGATGAGCCGACATCGAGGTGCCAAACACCGCCGTCGATATGAACTCTTGGGCGGTATCAGCCTGTTATCCCCGGAGTACCTTTTATCCGTTGAGCGATGGCCCTTCCATTCAGAACCACCGGATCACTATGACCTACTTTCGTACCTGCTCGACGTGTCTGTCTCGCAGTTAAGCTGGCTTCTACCATTACACTAACCGTACGATGTCCGACCGTACTTAGCCAACCTTCGTGCTCCTCCGTTACTCTTTGGGAGGAGACCGCCCCAGTCAAACTACCCACCAGGCACTGTCCGTAACCCCGATTCAGGGGCCAACGTTAGAACATCAAAACTACAAGGGTGGTATTTCAAGGACGACTCCACAAAAACTAGCGTCTCTGCTTCTTAGTCTCCCACCTATCCTACACATGTAGGTTCAATGTTCAGTGCCAAGCTGTAGTAAAGGTTCACGGGGTCTTTCCGTCTAGCCGCGGGTACACAGCATCTTCACTGCGATTTCAATTTCACTGAGTCTCGGGTGGAGACAGCGTGGCCATGGTTACACCATTCGTGCAGGTCGGAACTTACCCGACAAGGAATTTCGCTACCTTAGGACCGTTATAGTTACGGCCGCCGTTTACCGGGGCTTCGATCAAGAGCTTCGTCCGAAAACTAACCCCATCAATTAACCTTCCGGCACCGGGCAGGTGTCACACCGTATACGTCATCTTGCGATTTTGCACAGTGCTGTGTTTTTAATAAACAGTCCCAGCCACCTGGTCACTGCGGCTCCCGTCCGCTTAGAGAGCAAGTCTCATCACAGATAGGAGCGTACCTTCTCCCGAAGTTACGGTACGATTTTGCCTAGTTCCTTCACCCGAGTTCTCTCAAGCGCCTTAGTATTCTCTACCTGACCACCTGTGTCGGTTTGGGGTACGATTCGGTATAATCTGAAGCTTAGAGGCTTTTCCTGGAAGTATGGCATCAGCAACTTCATCACCTTAGTGACTCGTCTCGTGTCTCAGCCTAACAGCAACCCGGATTTACCTAAGTCGCTAGCCTACTCACTTTCACATGGACTACCAACGCCATGCTTGCTTAGCCTGCTCCGTCCCCCCATCGCAATTATACCAAGTACGGAAATATTAATCCGTTTCCCATCGACTACGCCTTTCGGCCTCGCCTTAGGGGTCGACTTACCCTACCCTGATTAACATGGGATAGGAACCCTTGGTCTTCCGGCGTGCGGGTTTTTCACCCGCATTATCGTTACTCATGTCAGCATTCGCACTTCTGATACCTCCAGCATACCTCCCGGTACACCTTCAACGGCTTACAGAACGCTCCCCTACCACTTGAGCATACCCCGAAACTATCTTTTATCATCACCGACTCACGTTCGGGTGACGCTTGAACGTTGTGCGCTTCGCGCTGTCAACGTTAATCAAAATAGCTTGGGTGGTATGCTCAAATCCGCAGCTTCGGTGCATAGTTTAGCCCCGTTACATCTTCCGCGCAGACCGACTCGACCAGTGAGCTATTACGCTTTCTTTAAAGGATGGCTGCTTCTAAGCCAACCTCCTGGCTGTCTGGGCCTTTCCACATCGTTTCCCACTTAACTATGACTTTGGGACCTTAGCTGGCGGTCTGGGTTGTTTCCCTCTTCACGACGGACGTTAGCACCCGCCGTGTGTCTCCCGGATAGTACTTTACGGTATTCGGAGTTTGCAAAGGGTTGGTAAGTCGGGATGACCCCCTAGCCTTAACAGTGCTCTACCCCCGTAAGTATTCGTCCGAGGCTCTACCTAAATAGATTTCGGGGAGAACCAGCTATCTCCCGGTTTGATTAGCCTTTCACTCCTAGCCACAGGTCATCCCCTAACTTTTCAACGTTAGTGGGTTCGGTCCTCCAGTTGATGTTACTCAACCTTCAACCTGCCCATGGCTAGATCACCGGGTTTCGGGTCTATACCTTGCAACTATTCGCCCAGTTAAGACTCGGTTTCCCTACGGCTACCCTAATCGGTTAACCTCGCTACAAAATATAAGTCGCTGACCCATTATACAAAAGGTACGCAGTCACAGAACAAGTCTGCTCCTACTGCTTGTACGTACACGGTTTCAGGTTCTATTTCACTCCCCTCACAGGGGTTCTTTTCGCCTTTCCCTCACGGTACTGGTTCACTATCGGTCAGTTGGGAGTATTTAGCCTTAGATGATGGTCCACCTATATTCAGTCAAAGTTTCACGTGCTCCGACCTACTCGATTTCACTTAAAATGTCTTTTCATGTACGGGACTATCACCCTGTATCGTGGCACTTTCCAGAGCCTTCCATTAACACATAATAAGCTTAAGGGCTGTTCCGGTTTCGCTCGCCGCTACTTCCGGAATCTCGGTTGATTTCTTTTCCTACGGGTACTTAGATGTTTCAGTTCTCCGCGTTCGCCTCGTTAACCTATGTATTCAGTTAACGATACCTGCAAGCAGGTGGGTTTCCCCATTCGGAAATCCTAGTCTCAAGTGCTTTTTACTAGCTTGACTAGGCTTATCGCAAGTTAATACGTCCTTCATCGCCTCCAACTGCCAAGGCATCCACCGTGTACGCTTAGTCACTTAACCATACAACCCAAACGGGTCTTTGTTTTGTCACAGTTTAACTTCGCCAGAAGTTAATATTGAATACTAAAGTAGATACCAATCAATCAACTCCTAAGAGTTAACTAAATGGCACTGAATGATACTGCTATCATTCTTTTTTACTTTTGAAAACTCTGTACAAATACAAATGTATTCATACGAATTTTATTATCAGCTTTTCCAAATTTTTAAAGAGCATATTAATTAGTTAAACCCAATGGGCAAAACTAACTAACAATCATCTGTGTGGACACTACGAACAAATAAGTTCTAAATCGTATAAGGAGGTGATCCAGCCCCAGGTTCCCCTAGGGCTACCTTGTTACGACTTCACCCCAGTCATGAATCACTCCGTGGTAAACGTCCTCCCGAGGGTTAGACTATCTACTTCTGGAGCAACCCACTCCCATGGTGTGACGGGCGGTGTGTACAAGGCCCGGGAACGTATTCACCGCGTCATTCTGATACGCGATTACTAGCGATTCCGACTTCATGGAGTCGAGTTGCAGACTCCAATCCGGACTACGACGCACTTTAAGTGATTCGCTTACTCTCGCGAGTTCGCAGCACTCTGTATGCGCCATTGTAGCACGTGTGTAGCCCTACACGTAAGGGCCATGATGACTTGACGTCGTCCCCACCTTCCTCCGGTTTATCACCGGCAGTCTCCTTAGAGTTCTCAGCATTACCTGCTAGCAACTAAGGATAGGGGTTGCGCTCGTTGCGGGACTTAACCCAACATCTCACAACACGAGCTGACGACAGCCATGCAGCACCTGTATCAGAGTTCCCGAAGGCACCAAACTATCTCTAGTAAGTTCTCTGTATGTCAAGTGTAGGTAAGGTTCTTCGCGTTGCATCGAATTAAACCACATGCTCCACCGCTTGTGCGGGCCCCCGTCAATTCATTTGAGTTTTAACCTTGCGGCCGTACTCCCCAGGCGGTCTACTTAATGCGTTAGCTTTGAAAAACAAGTCCGAGGACCCGAGCTTCTAGTAGACATCGTTTACGGCGTGGACTACCAGGGTATCTAATCCTGTTTGCTCCCCACGCTTTCGTACATGAGCGTCAGTGTTGACCCAGGTGGCTGCCTTCGCCATCGGTATTCCTTCAGATCTCTACGCATTTCACCGCTACACCTGAAATTCTACCACCCTCTATCACACTCTAGTTTGCCAGTTCGAAATGCAGTTCCCAGGTTGAGCCCGGGGCTTTCACATCTCGCTTAACAAACCGCCTGCGTACGCTTTACGCCCAGTAATTCCGATTAACGCTCGCACCCTCCGTATTACCGCGGCTGCTGGCACGGAGTTAGCCGGTGCTTCTTCTGTAAGTAACGTCACAGCTAAGCTCTATTAAAACTTAACCTTTCCTCCTTACTGAAAGTGCTTTACAACCCGAAGGCCTTCTTCACACACGCGGCATGGCTGCATCAGGCTTGCGCCCATTGTGCAATATTCCCCACTGCTGCCTCCCGTAGGAGTCTGGGCCGTGTCTCAGTCCCAGTGTGGCTGATCATCCTCTCAAACCAGCTAGGGATCGTCGCCTTGGTAAGCCATTACCTTACCAACTAGCTAATCCCACTTGGGCTAATCTTTTGGCGTGAGGCCCGAAGGTCCCCCACTTTGGTCCGTAGACATCATGCGGTATTAGCAGTCGTTTCCAACTGTTGTCCCCCACCAAAAGGCATATTCCCAAGCATTACTCACCCGTCCGCCGCTCGTCAGCAAAGGTGCAAGCACCTCTCTGTTACCGCTCGACTTGCATGTGTTAGGCCTGCCGCCAGCGTTCAATCTGAGCCATGATCAAACTCTTCAATTAAAAGTTTTTTGTCTTTCGACAGCTCAATGAATTCTGAATTATTTAATATCTTTCGATATTGAATTGACTGTGCTGCAATAAATAAATTTATTGCTGTTGGTCACTCAGTTCAATTGAGACTCTAAATTTGTTTGCGTCATCTAGCGAACTAGAATCTGCTGTTAGAACTCAATCTGTACGAGTGCCCACACAGATGATTGCTTTATATTGTTAAAGAACGTTGCGATTAAAGCGCTTTGCTTTACGTCGCTAGGGCTGCGCATACTACGCTTTCCTATTTTTTTGTCAACACTTAATTTTAAACCTTCTCAAAAATCTAAACTCAAGTTTTACTCGACTTACTAAGTAGCTAGTGCCCCGCTATGCGTTGCGCTCTGCCGTCTCAGTGGGGTCGCATTATAGGGCGCCGCGGATTTTACGCAAGCGTTTTTATGACATTTTTTGTATTTATTTAGATTTTGGAATGGTTTTTGAACGAACGGTATAAAAACACGGCTAAACTTGCTGATTATCTGACTATATAGCTAAGTTAACTTAACTTAAAAGTAATTGAGACTCCTCAATTTGTATTTGCCGAGTAAATTTATTTATAAATAGAACTTTACATATGAAAAAACACATATACAATTTAATGCATATTAAATCATCATCCAGTATTTATGAACAAACACAACCAAGTCAAACGCTCTGTGCTTTTTCTTTGCACGGGTAACTCTGCGCGCTCACAAATGGCCGAAGCATTATTAAGACATAAAGCCGGAGATAAGTTTGATATATATAGTGCCGGTACGTCACCTGATGGCATAGACCCCCGCACCATAGATGTACTTGTAAAGTTTGGTTTAAATACAGACACCTTACGATCAAAAGATATTAGTGAATTCGCAGACTCGCAGTTTGATTATGTGATCACTTTATGTGACAAGGCCAATCAAGAGTGTCGAAACTTTGCAGGTGCTAAAGCACAATTGGCATGGGACTTCCCAGATCCAAAGAGCCGCATTGGTAATAATCCATTTGCTACCACGCTAAATGAACTAAATAACCGACTATCAATGTTCTTAATGATAGAAACAACACAGCAAAATACATCACTTAGTGATGATGCTTCAACGTTTGAGCAAGTATTAACAATAGATCCAGTTAGTTTTTATAAATGTCTCACTGATGACATTCGCTTAAAAACATTAATGCTAACTAATTATTATGGTGAGCTATGTGTATGCGAATTAATGACTGCTTTGCAGGAAGATAGCCAACCTAAGGTGTCGCGCAATTTAGCCGTACTCAAAAAAGCAGGCGTTATTACTGATAGAAAAAACGGCCAGTGGGTGTTTTACCGTATTAATCCACAGTTGCCACTTTGGATTAAAACAGTCATTGCCCAAACAACCGAAAACAATATTGATCTCATCACCACACATATTGAGCGCTTAGCTAATATGCACAATCGCCCAGATAAAACTAGTTTTTGTAATTAAGGAGAACATCAATGGGAGTTTTTGAACGTTACTTATCTCTGTGGGTTGGCTTAGCCATTATTACTGGTGTTTTGCTTGGCCAATGGCAGCCTGATGTTTTTCAAATGATTACTGATTTCGAGATAGCCCATGTAAATATTGCTGTCGCTGTATTTATTTGGGTGATGATTTTTCCGATGATGGCGCAAATCGATTTTTCATCAATTAAAGATATAGGCAAAAACCCGAAAGGCCTGATACTCACCTTAGTGATAAATTGGTTAATCAAACCATTTACTATGGCGGCGCTTGGTTGGTTATTCTTTAACTTTATATTTGCAGATTTGGTAGACCCACAATCCGCACAAGAATATATAGCTGGGATGATTTTACTTGGTGTTGCCCCCTGCACTGCGATGGTGTTTGTTTGGTCACAACTCACAAAGGGCGATGCTAACTACACACTGATTCAGGTATCGGTTAATGATGTCATTATGATTTTTGCCTTTGCGCCTATATCTGCGTTGCTATTAGGCGTGAGTGATATACAAGTACCGTGGCAGACCTTACTGATTTCGGTTGTGCTATACGTATTACTGCCATTAACCGCAGGGGTGATCACCCGCAAAGCATTAAATAAAGGCAAAGACGAGCAAGCGCTTAATCACTTTTTAGCAAAGTTAAAGCCTTGGTCTATGGTTGGCTTGATCGCAACTGTAGTTTTACTCTTTGCTTTTTACTATTTTGGCTGAGCCACAAACAATCGTGTTAATTGCTATTCCGTTGATCATTCAAACCTACGGTATTTTTGTTATTGCTTATGCTGCGGCTATTTGGATGAAACTTCCTCAAAAAATTGCCGCCCCCTCTTGTTTAATTGGTACATCAAACTTTTTTGAACTTGCTGTTGCTGTGGCCATTTCACTATTTGGCTTACATTCGGGCGCAGCTCTAGCCACCGTTGTTGGGGTATTAGTAGAAGTACCGGTAATGTTATCGCTAGTTGCCATTATAAATCGCACCCAACATTGGTTTAAATAAAAGGAGTAACAAATGCAGCTTCACCCGTATGACACATTAACTTTAGATAATGGCGCAAAACTGATTTTTACACCTTGCCCTGGTAGCAAAGAAGCATCTTTAGAAGAGTCAGTACTAACACTTAAACAAGCCGGCACCAGCATGCTACTTACGCTTATGTATGATCATGAGATTGCTGAAAATAACATTGAGCAGCTACCCACTATTTGCGCTGAGCATAATATCGCTTGGCTACAGCTACCTATATTAGATGATGAAGCACCCGCACAGGAATTTGAAGCGCAGTGGGCGCTGCATAAAGATGCGATTATAAACGCTATCAATAACCAACAGACAATTGTTGTACATTGTAAAGGCGGTACAGGCAGAACAGGATTAGTGATTGCACTTATTTTATTAGCCTATGGCTGGCCTTCGGCTAGCATTGTTGAGCAAGTACAGCTGATCAGACCCAAAGCATTAATAAACACACACCAACTAAATTACTTTAACTCGCAGTTATAAAATCAGGATATAACAATGACAATTAAAATAGGAATTAACGGTTTTGGCCGTATGGGTCGCTTATCAATGCGTGCAGCATTTGATTGGCATGATATAGAAGTTGTGCACATTAATGACCCAGCAGGTGATGCTGCAACCTTTGCCCATTTAATGACGTTTGATTCAGTGCACGGTAAATGGCATCACGAAGCAAGCCATACCGACAACGCAATAATTATAAATGGCAAAGAAATTAGCTTTAGCCAAAACACCAAAACCCAAGAGACTGATTGGTCACAATGTGATGTGGTAATTGAAGCTTCTGGTAAAATTAAAACTAAAGCACTACTGCAAGCTTACCTTGATCAAGGTGTAAAACGTGTTGTTGTCACTGCACCAGTAAAAGAAGACGGTATTTTAAATGTGGTAATGGGTGTCAACGACCACCTTTATAATAAAGATATTTATCCAATCGTTACGGCGGCATCATGCACAACCAATTGCTTAGCCCCTGTGGTTAAAGTTATTCATGAAAAAATAGGTATTAAACATGGATCAATCACCACAATTCACGATATAACCAATACACAAACAATTATTGATGCCCCACATAAAGACTTACGTCGCGCCCGTTCATGTGGCACAAGTTTGATCCCAACCACCACAGGTTCAGCAACAGCTATTACGCATATTTTTCCTGAATTAAAAGGTAAATTAAACGGCCACGCTATTCGTGTTCCTTTAACAAATGCCTCTATTACTGACTGTGTATTTGAGCTTGAACGTGGCACAACCATCGAAGAAGTAAATACACTACTTAAAGATGCCGCAGCGGGTGAACTTAAAGACATTATGGGTTACGAAGAACGCCCACTGGTGTCTATTGATTATAAAACTGATCCTCGCTCAAGTGTTATTGATGCACTTTCAACCATGGTGATCAACAACACGCAAGTAAAACTATACGTGTGGTACGACAATGAGTGGGGCTATGCCAATCGCACAGCTGAACTGGTACGTAAAGTTGGTTTAGCAGACAAGGAATAATCAACGTGGATCGACTAACAGCCCTATCCCCACAAATAAAACAATACTTAATAATTACCGGTAATTATTGGGCATTTACACTTACTGATGGCGCGCTGCGTATGCTTGTGGTGTTGTATTTCCACCAGCTAGGTTACAGCCCGCTCAATATTGCTATGCTGTTTTTGTTTTATGAGATTTTTGGTGTGATCACCAATCTGGTCGGTGGCTGGCTGGGCGCTCGATTCGGCCTCAATAAAACCATGAACATTGGTTTAGGGTTACAAATTGTATCGCTAGCCATGCTCATGGTACCTGCTGATGCGCTTACCGTAGTTTATGTAATGGCCGCACAGGCACTATCTGGGATCGCCAAAGATCTTAATAAAATGAGTGCGAAAAGCGCGATTAAGTTACTTGTGCCAAAAGATGCTCAAGGCCAACTTTATAAATGGGTGGCAATTTTAACAGGCTCTAAAAATGCATTAAAAGGAGTTGGTTTCTTTTTAGGTGGCGTATTGCTGACCTTGCTTGAATTTCATGGCGCGATCCTCACCATGATTTGCATGCTTACAGCGGTATGGCTATTTAGCCTATTCGCGTTAAAAGAAGACTTAGGCAAAGCCAAAAATAAAGCCAAATTTAGTGAGCTATTCTCCAAGAGCAAAGCCATTAATGTACTCTCTGCTGCACGACTATTTTTATTCGGCGCCAGAGATGTATGGTTTGTGGTCGCACTACCAGTCTTTTTAGCCGCTACATTCGGTTGGGATCACTGGTGGGTTGGCGGCTTTATGGCAAGCTGGGTAATAGGTTATGGCATAGTACAGTCTTTTGCGCCTGCCTTTACAGGGAAAAAATCAGGGAGAGTACCCAATGGCCATAGTGCATTTTTGTGGGCCAGCTACTTAACCGTTATACCTGCATTAATAGCTTTAGCACTGCATTATGATTTTTATATACAAACATCGATTATTGTCGGTTTACTGATTTTTGGTGCTGTGTTTGCTATTAATTCATCATTACATAGCTATTTAATTGTTAGCCTTGCCGATAGTGATGGCGTGTCACTTGATGTGGGCTTTTACTATATGGCCAATGCCATGGGCAGACTATTAGGTACGGTGCTTTCAGGTTGGGTATATCAGCAATATGGGCTTGAAGCCTGTTTATGGATCTCAAGCTGTTTTATTGCGCTGGCTGCATTGTTATCGCTAGCGTTGCCAAAGAGTAATCAATAGTCATTAAAATCAACCGTTGGTAAACTCTCAAAGCCTGGTTTAGCAAATAAGTAGCCTTGCATTAACTCAATACCCGCTGCTTTTAGCCAAGTATATTCCTGAAAAGTCTCTATCCCTTCAGCTAACGGAGTGATATTTAATTCTCGGAACATATTTAAGCTGTGGGTGATTATTGATTGACGTATTTTGTCTGAGTCGATATTACGGATCAGCTCCATATCTAGCTTAATAATATCCGTTTGAAAATCAGCTAATAAATTGAGCCCTGAATAACCTGAACCAAAGTCATCCGTGGCCGTTGTAAAACCTAACGACTGGTAATACTCAACCACTCGCTTTATGTGAGCGCTGTCTGTTATTTTTTCAACCTCGGTAAACTCAAACATAATACGTTGAGTAGGAAAATTATATTTTTTAGCAGCTTCTAATGTAGTACGAATACAGCGTTCCGGCTTATAAATAGCATTAGGTAAAAAATTAATGCTTAACATCGAATTTACCCCTAGCTTAGCGGCCAATGCAATCGCTTTAATTCGGCAAAGCTGATCAAAAGTATAACGGTTAGACTCGTTCACTTTTGCGATAACTGAATAGGCAGATTCATTATTTAAACCCCGCACAAGCGCCTCATAACCAAAAATAGAGTTCGTTTTGCAATTTATAATTGGTTGAAATGCCATTGTAAAATCAAAGCCTAGACTCTCTTCATCCTTGCAGTTGTTACAAGACACCTTTTCACACTCGGTTAGTTTTTCATTCATGAGTACAGCCCGCTTTAGTATATTTTGTGATGGTAGTAGAGTTAAAAGCTAAAACCAACCTTACTTCGACTATTGTATATATAATCAAGTTTTTAGCACTTTATTAAATCTACGTTATAGTTAATTGCACTACTGAACTTTATTTAGAATAGTAACCTATGTTCCTCACACGACTTATTTACGCTAGCACAAAAACCGAGCATTTCAATCCAACCTCGCTGGAAGAAATCATTGAAAAAGCAGCATCTAATAATGAGAAAAACGATATAACTGGCATGCTCTGCTTTAACCGTAACTATTTTTTACAATCTATTGAAGGCTCTCGTACCAACGTAAATAAAACCTACAATAAAATTCTAAATGACAAAAGGCATACACAAATCATCCTACTCGACTACAGTGAAATAAATACTCGCGAATTCTCAAGCTGGTCAATGGGCTATGTACCTACCTCAAAGCTCAGTGCACAAATTAATTTAAAATTTTCAGGAACAAGTGAATTCAGCCCATACAAAATATCAGGAGCTAGCGCGTACATGATGATGTTAGAACTTAAAAAATCACTACCCAGTGTTTAGTAAAACATAGCCAAACAGGTATAAATATAAAATTAACGTATTTGCTTCTAGCACTGGCGTAAACAAGTAAAGTATCTCTTTATCACTGCATTGTATTTTCACTATGAACATATCCCCAACGCTGCACTTTACATAATAGAAACCATGTTTCAAGCCCCCAAATATGGAACGCTTAATGCATTAACTTTTTAAATCAAAGAACTTGTCAACTTTTTGCCGCACGGGACACGCAATGAACCTAACAAATATACCTTCATCACTTCTTCTTACAGATCCAAACTATTTAAAGCAAACACAAGCAGGCACACAGCAAACAAATAGCAAAGAAGAGTTAGCCCCGGCGACTCCAGTAAAAAATACTGACGAAGAGGTTGCTGAAAATAAAACTGACAACAATGAGACTGTAGATACTACACAGCAACAAATGATTAAAAACATTAAAGAACTGCAAGAAAAAATACGCGCACTTGACGATGACAGTAGCCTTTCAACAGCAGATCAACAAACACAAATTGGCGAATTACAGCAAGAGTTAGATAAAGAACTGGTTGCAATACAATTAAGCGTTAAAAAGAATGTATCAACCTTGATGGGAAGTTTATTTACGTCAGCAGGAAACACCAGCTCAGGTTTATTGTTTAATCATAGTGCTTAAAACTGTTTTTAACAGAGCAATGAGACATAATAAACTCATAATGAGTGTCACTAGCTTTAGTGACACTCATTACTAAAATACAAAGCAATACAGCAAATCTAACGACTGATTTAGTTACTTTGTTTGTCAGAAACTAATTTTTGTAACCAATAACCATCGTGCTTCTCAAAAATATTAAGCCCTTCTTTGGTCTTGACTAAAATATTATTACCAACAGTAGTATAATAAAGAGGCTGTGGATCAATCGATATTAATGCATGTACTCTGCCTAGCATATCATCTGAAAGAAGATGCTGCTCTAAAACGCTAACGTCTTTGATAGCAAGAGTGATGTAGTCATATAGCTGTTTAGTAGTTATCTCGGATTTTAATGTTTGTACTGAGGCATCTGCGACCCCCACACAGTTTGAATAAAAATCTATTCCCAACATAGTTTGTTTGTTTTCACATAACGATAAGTCTGAAAACTGTGCAAAACATGTACTTGGGAGTAATAAAATTAATAACTTTTTCATCGGGCCACCTGATAACGCTCTTCAATATTCCAGCTTCTCCAATCGGCAAATAATTTTTCAAACTGTTTTGGGGTTTGAGCAAAACCATCTTCGATCGCTTGGATATCCCACATAGTTTTGATCTGAATACCAGCACTTAACGCATTTAAAACTGCTGCTGTTTTAAATGCGGGTATACCTGCTTTTACCTCAAGAGCCTCACCAGCAGCGTCTGCCGTAGCTTCGGTCATAAAAGCAGTTTTCGATAAATCTGAGGTTGGATCTGCAACAGATAATAATTTAGGTATAGCCTTTAATACCATTAACTTTGTCAAATCTTGCGTCAGTGATTGCTTAATTAAGAAGCATTGTTGGCGGTTATTAACTATGTAGCTATATTGCGATTTCGAAAGTTTTGCACCTGATAACATATCAGCGCTCGTTGCAATAGCAACACACCCCATAACAGTTGTTATATCCGCATTTCTAATTTTTTCGCGCAAAACACCTATATTTCTTTCGATCATAATTTTATTTGACATAACATTCCCTCGCTAATAAAAATAAAAGAGTACATCAATTTTTAATTACTTTCCACGTTTGAATTATTTTGCCGATTAGAAACTAGTAATCGTTAGTCATCTTTTGCTATTTTAAAAAGTAGCACAGGGTAGTTTCGTTTAGTAAGTATTTACTTGGAAAGCTTTGAAAAGTGGTGGCCCCTCCCAGACTTGAACTGGGGACCTAACGATTATGAGTCGTGTGCTCTAACCAACTGAGCTAAGGGGCCATTTTGTATTAGCGTGTGTTTTAAACAAAGGCTAAATTTTTGAAGCGTTTAACTACCTAAGCGGTTAAAGCGGGTTGCAGTATAAAAAGTTTTTACTGGCTTGTCACTAGCAAAAACCTTTATTTTAACAATCAACAAGCTGACTGCTTAAATAGTAGTCGCAAAAGATATCATTAAAGAGTTAAGCCATTACAATCCACTGCATGTGTAGCGCTATTGATACCCGCTAACACAGCACATCCCATAGTTTTAACTATGTTTTGAATTAGGGGAGATATCACTCCACTTCAAACCAAATTTACTCAAATATTTTTGCAAGCGACTTGAGTCGTTAGCTTGAGACTTAAGTGTTCGACTTATATTGAACAGCTCTCGACCAGCCGAAGCCATACTATTGTGACGCTGACAGGTAGTAAGAACATAACTAAGCTGATTAATATCAAAGTTATCTAACTCTTCTACCTGAGTATTTTCAAGATAATCACAAAGGACACTCGACGGTAACTGTTGTTTTTGTGGATACCAAGCTTGCTTTAAGCGCTCTATTTCGTCTTTAACATCTTCGACAGTAATACGTGAAGAATCAGCCAATGTGCATAATCTTGTAATTGCAGAGCTCAAATCTCGAAAGTTGCCAGTCCATAATGCCTCGTTTGAAGTAGCAAAACTAATGAAAGCGTTTTTAGCTTCTTTATTAAATTGCACGCGATCCCCCATTTTTTTAGTGTAGAGCTCAACTTCGTAATCAATATTCACAGGAATATCTTCTTTTCGATCTTTCAGTGCTGGTAATTCGTATTCCCACAGGTTAATACGAGCAAACAAGTCACTTCTAAAATGACCTTGAGCTATCTCTTTTTTTAAATCTCTATTGGTACCTGCAATCAACTGAAAATTGCTTTGAACAGGTGTATCGCTACCAACTGGGTGAAAAGTTTTATTTTCAAGAGCATGCAGCAGCATTGCTTGCTCTTCTAATCCCAGCTCGCCGATTTCATCTAAAAAAAGTACGCCATCATGTGCGCTCAATAAAAACCCATCTCTTGCTTGAAGCGCGCCAGTAAATGCACCTTTTGTGTGACCAAATAACGCAGCCATGGCATTCTCGCCTTTTAAAGTGGCACAATTTACAGAAACCAACGTGCCTTTTAGCATTGAACGCTTTTTCTTTAATTGAAATATACGGGTTGCAAGCTGGCTCTTACCCGCCCCAGTAGGCCCAGTTAAAAGCATGGGATCGTGTGAGCGAATTGCTACTTTTTCTATTTGTGTGATCAGTTGATTAAAGAAAATATTTTTAGTTTCTATACCGCCTTTTAAAAACTCCTTACCTTGCTGATGCTCAATATCAAACCGCGTAGCTAATTGATCATACTTAGATAAATCCAAATCGATGATCTGTATACGCCCTATAGATTTATTATTGTTATTATGATCTGGTGATGTTTGAATCAAACGCCCTGGAAAGTGCCGGCTTTCTGTAAGCAAGTAACTGCATATTTGCACAACATGCGTACCCGTTGTGATATGAAATAAGTAATCGTTTTTATCAGTATCAAAAGTGTAGTGTGAACACCAATCAAAGAGCTTGGCATACACTTCTTCAAAGTCCCACGGATCGCTAAAATTAAGCTGGTGCAACTGCACATTAGTTTCAGGAGAGACAGACTCAATATCCACTGCAACATTATTAGCAAGGCGACTACTGTGATTGTCATGCAGCATATGTAGCTGGTTAACGATAAGATTATCTTGACTACATAAACTTATATTAGGCCGCCACTTAGCCCATCGATCGACTCTCTTACCGACATAATCTAACTGCGTACCAATTAAGCTAACGACTACTGTATCTTTCACAACCGTATCCATATGGATAAAAATACTACACAAAACAATACAAAATAACGAAAGACCTATCAAGCGCAACAGCTAGAAACTCTCAAATTTAGTTAATTTAAGCCTTAAAAACAACAACTTAAAAACAAATAAAAATATTTAAACAAAACTGGCACATGACTTGTAATTACCTAGAAGTCTGATTAATTAGGTGTGATTCAAAAAGTCACTCTGGTGCGCTCAACACTGTTGCCGCGTATTCCTAATCAAACAATATTGAAAAGTTAAATTGGTGGAGCAGCGGTTCGCCGTCTGCCTTGGGTTCGAATCCCATCTTAAACATACATATAAAGACGTTAGTAAGTCGTTATTACCAATGCTTGATAAACGCCTCAGACGAATGAACGGTGGCAAGCTGGACGCTCCCCATCGCTATGCAGTTTTGGGCTTTTATTAAACAAGTATTTAACTCTTACTAACCCCTTAATTTAAGGGGAGTAAAAACAATAAGGAATTTAAAATGTTAAGCAAAAAATTATTTCAAAAAATAGTCGAGATCACTGAAAACCAAAGAGTGCTAGTGTACAAAAATCAACAACTAATAGATGTACTCACACCTGGAAAACATAAACGTTGGGATTTTAAAAATGAACTATCGTTTGTGTATTTTGATATAAACACCCTGTACTTTTCAGAACAAAATGCTGAAAGACTCTATCGAAATAATCCACAGCTAAATAAACATATTTTTCACTGCAAACTAAGTAACACGGAAGTGGGCCTGCTGTACGTTAATGACTTGCTTGAAGGTATCGTCGCACCCAGCGAACAATTATACCTATGGCAAGACGCGGGTGATATTCGACTAGAGAAAGTATCTATCGACGAAGAAATAGCTCTAGATGATAAAACGCTTTTTTTAATTAGCCGTGCTGGCGCAAACACAGCTTCACGACTAATTAAAAGTGATCGTACTGTTGCGGTTAAACCTATTGCTGATTTACACGTAACAAAAGAGCATATTGGTTTACTGTATGTAAATGGTCAGCTATTAAAACAACTAACACCTGGTCATTACGGTTTTTGGCAATTTAATCATGAGATTGAATTAAAAACCTTTGATTGCAGAACGCAGTTACTCGAAATCTCAGGGCAAGAGATCCTCAGTAAAGACCGCGTAAGCCTACGCATAAACTTAAGTGCCAACATAAAAGTACATGATGCTCAACTTGCAGCCCGTAGCGTCGATAACGTGAATGACTTTGTCTATAAAACATTACAACTAGCATTACGTGAAGCCGTTGGCACAAAATCGCTCGATGATATCCTTTTGGATAAGTTGTACGTAAATGAAACTGTAAAAGAGCTGGTTGCACAGTCTTTAACAGACATTGGTATCACCCTTGCGAACGTAGGTGTAAAAGACATTATTTTGCCAGGTGAAATGAAAACAATACTAAACCAAGTGGTTGAAGCGCAAAAAGCAGCTGAGGCCAATGTAATTAAAAGACGCGAAGAAACGTCAGCAACCAGAAGTTTGCATAACACTGCAAAAATGATTGAAAACAACCCAACACTAATGCGTTTAAAAGAACTGGAAGCATTAGAAAAAGTCGCCGAACGAATAAACAATCTGACCGTGTATGGTGGATTAGAAGGGTTAATGAACTCCGTAGTAAAAATAGCCTAATCAGAAGGCGTTACGCAAAAAAATAATAATGAAAAGGATTTAGGAAAAACGAATGTGTAAAAATTATAACGTAATCGAAAACCAAGGCAGTGTACCAATAAAAGCGTGGACCAAAGGCGTGCAGTTTGAGGAGCAAGCTCAACAACAACTAAACAATATTGCACGTATGCCCTTAGTACATTCTCATATTGCCGTGATGCCAGACGTTCATTTAGGTAAAGGCGCAACCATTGGCAGTGTTATACCATCAGTAAATGCGGTTATTCCCGCCGCAGTGGGTGTTGATATTGGCTGTGGAATGGTCGCCACTAAAACCACCTTAACCGCAAGCCAACTACCTGATAACTTATTGGCTATTAGACATGCCTTTGAGTCAGCAGTCCCTCATGGCAGAACTAGCAATAGAGGCAAAGCAGATAGAGGCGCATGGCATAACATACCCGACATAGTTGCAGGTGAGTGGCTAAAGTTACAGGCGCGGTTTGAAGTTATTTGTGAAAAACACCCTGCAATAAAAAAGAGCAACAACGTTCATCACTTAGGCACCATGGGAACAGGTAATCATTTTTTAGAACTGTGTTTAGATGAGCACGATACTGTGTGGATCATGTTGCACTCTGGCAGCCGTGGCGTGGGTAACCGCATTGGGACGTATTTTATTGAGTTAGCTAAAAAAGAAATGCAGCGCCATCAAATCAACCTACCCGATATGGATTTAGCCTACCTTGAAGAAGGCAGTGACTTTTTTGATGACTACGTTGAAGCGGTTGAATGGGCGCAAGACTTTGCCGCCAAAAACCGCGAAATCATGATGTTTAATGCCATAGCAGCATTACGAAAGCAAATACCTGTAGCGTTCTCAACCCATGAACTCGCAGTAAATTGCCACCATAACTATATTTCTCGAGAGCATCACTTTGGTAAAGACTGCTTTGTAACACGTAAAGGGGCAGTAAGAGCTGAAAAAGGTGAAATGGGCATTATCCCAGGTAATATGGGCGCACGATCTTTTATTGTTCGTGGTTTAGGAAACCCTGAAAGCTTTAATAGTTGTAGCCATGGTGCAGGCCGTGTTATGTCTAGAACAAAAGCCAAAAAGGTGTACAGCATTGAAGATCAAATTGCCGCTACACAAGGCGTAGAGTGCAGAAAAGATGCCGCAGTGATTGATGAGATCCCTCATGCATACAAAGATATTGAAAAAGTAATGACAGCACAAAAAGACTTAGTTGAGGTAGTTTATACCTTAAAACAAATTGTTTGTGTAAAAGGATAAAGATAATTATATGACCACAGAGTTTATAAAAATAGATGGCTCACAAGGTGAAGGCGGCGGCCAAGTATTAAGAACCGCCCTCACCCTGTCTATTTTAACCCAGCAAAATATTGAACTTTACAATATTAGAGCAGGTAGAAACAAAACAGGGCTATTACGTCAACACCTTACATGTGTTTTGGCGGCACAAGAGATTTGTGATGCGAGTATTGAAGGCGTTGAACTTGGCTCAACGCATATTTGCTTTTCGCCAGGCAAAATAAAAGCCGGTAACTTTAATTTTGCCATTGGTAGCGCAGGCAGCACCGTATTGGTATGCCAAACAATTTTACCTGTATTAGCCTTGGCGCAAAGCAGCTCAACCGTCACGTTTGAAGGCGGCACACATAACGGTATGTCACCTTCTTTGAGCTTTTTAGAGCAATCATTTTTACCCATACTCAAACGCATGGGCATTGACTGCCAGATTAAAACTACTGCACTCGGGTTTTATCCTGCGGGCGGCGGAAAGTGGCAAATAAGCATTCAACCAACAGCAAAGTTTACGCCCATTCAATTAACTGATGCCGGTGCTGACTTTGCTAACAAAATTAGTAACTGCTCACTAACGGCACTAGTAAGCTCACTTCCCTCAAGCATAGGGCAGCGCGAAATTAACACAGCTAAAAAAGTACTCAATTGGCACGATGCGCCAAGCCATGTGCAAAGCGTGATCACCCCTGGACCGGGTAACAGTTTTCAATTAGGTATTGATAGTGAAACGCATCGTACTGTGTTTGAAGTAACGGGAGAAAAAGGATTATCAGCACAAAATGTAGCAAAACGCGCAGCAGGCAGAGTCAATGTATTTATTCAATCTCAGGCGGCAGTTGAAGAGTATTTAGCCGACCAATTATTACTGCCCATTGCACTGGCAGGAAGCGGCAGCTTTACAACAACTAAACCTAGCTTGCATACAATAACCAATATAAATGTTATTAAACACATATTAGGAAAAGAGATACAGTTAAAGCAATTAACACAGTGCATGTGGCATGTTTCACTAGCACAAGACACTTAAGCAAGATTAAAAATACAACGGTAAGGTAATGAATAATAAACTCAAAAAAGTCTACTTAGTCGGCGGAGCAGTGAGAGACTCATTACTAGGCCATCAGTCAAAAGACAAAGATTATGTTGTAGTAGGCGAGACACCTGCCACCTTAATCGCATTAGGTTATCAGCCTGTTGGCAGTGATTTTCCGGTTTTTTTGCACCCAAAAACAAAAGAAGAATATGCTCTTGCCCGTACTGAACGAAAAAATGGCAAAGGCTATACTGGCTTTACAGTGGATGCCAGCACTTCGGTGACTTTAGAAGAAGATTTAGCGCGGCGCGATTTAACCATTAATTCAATGGCGATGGATGATCAAGGCAATATTATCGATCCGTTTAATGGCCAAGCTGATTTAAAAAACAAAATACTCAGGCACACCACCGCCGCTTTTGCAGAGGATCCCGTACGCGTGTTACGGATTGCACGCTTTCTTGCCCGCTTTGGTGAGCAATGGTCAATACACCCAGACACTCAAGCGCTTATGAACAAACTAAAAGAAAGCGGCGAACTTGCAAACTTAGTACCCGAACGTGTATGGAATGAGGCCGAAAAGGCATTGAACGAGAAGCACCCGCAGTTATTTCTTCAAGCGCTTAATGGCTTAGGGCTATTTCCTGAAATTGAAGCGATGCAAGGTATCCCTCAACCTAAAAACCACCACCCTGAGGGGGATGTTTACATTCACACCATGCTGGTACTAAAGCGAGCTGCTGATTTAGGTTTTGATGTTGAAACACGTTTCGCCGCCCTTACTCATGACTTTGGTAAAGCTTACTGCTATCAAAAATATGGAAATTTACATGGTCATGAGCAAGTAGGCATTAAAATAATTAATGAATTTTGTGAGCGCTTAAAAGTACCGAATAAATTCAAAGCGCTGGCAGCTTTAACAAGTGACAACCACACTCGATGCCATAAATTATTTGAACTAACACCTAAAAAAGTGCACAGGCTCATCGTTGAAAAAATGAATGCGCTTGAACATCCACACCGTTTTTTACAGTTTCTTCAAGCGTGTTTATGTGATGCGCAAGGCAGAGGTGAAACCTTTGTAAATAAAGACTATCCGCAACTGCAATTAGCGCAGTCACTATTAAATGCATTAAAGCAACTCGACAGAAAAGCCATAGTACAACAAGCAATTTCAAGAGGTAAAAGCGGCCCGCTAATTGGTGCAACAATGCGAGAAGCGGAAATAGATTGTTTACGCGATTGCCTAACCGAATTAAAAAATAAAGAGTTACACCATGAAAATAACTAAAAAAGAGAATACGCTACATAAATGCATCAACAAAGATGTTCACGCTGAAATAATGCGAAGAATAAAAGCCGCAGAAGCAGAGCATAATGTAAAAATACTTTACGCGATAGAGTCAGGCAGCCGAGCGTGGGGGTTTGAATCTCCTAACAGCGATTACGACGTGCGATTTATTTACGCGCACCCGACAGACTGGTATTTAGCAGTAAACCTTGAAGATAAACGCGACGTGATTGAATACCCAATCGTCGATGAAATAGATATAAACGGCTGGGATATTCGCAAAGCCCTAAAATTATTTTATAAATCTAACCCCGCGTTTATCGAGTGGCTACAATCACCCATTGTTTATGTAGATGACGACCACTTTGCAACAAAAGCGCGCGAATTGCTGCCACTTGTCGCGTCATCAACACGAGGGATTTATCACTACTTACACATGGCTAAAGGCAATTTCCGTGAATACCTAAAAAAAGAGCAAGTCCCACTGAAAAAGTATTTCTATGTTTTAAGGCCTTTATTAGCAATTATGTGGCTTGAAAAATATAACGAACCCGCCCCCATCGAGTTCGATACTTTACGTAAGCTAATTGCCGACAACACCCCGCTTAATGAGGCAATATCGGCACTGCTGGCATCAAAACGCGTCAGTTTAGAGAAAGAGTATATTAAAAGCGTGCCAGTGATTAATGAATTTATTGAGTCAGAACTAGCCAGACACGAAAACTATACATCAAAATTTGAAAAAAGAGACGTAGATTTTGAAGTGTTAAATCAACTTTTTGTTGAGATTTTAAATAATTGTATAGATAAGTAAATTTCTGCCTTGAATCTGAAATAAGGATATAAAAGTGAACAAAAAAAGTGTGTTAGAGGAAGAGCTATCCCACGCAATAAAAGAGTTAGTGCAATCATCCTGTTCATCGAAAGAGACTTCGCTTCCCCTATGCCCGGTTTCTCTTGTGACAGCTGAATTACCATTAGGCAATTTAGATTACTGGGAGAGGTTTATTCGTAATGAATACGCTAAAGCTCTTTCTTCACAGTCAAACAATGTATGGAATTTTTGGTCTAATACCCCCACAAAAATTACATGGATTGATTTGTGCAATTGGGATGGCCATAAAAGAGAACAAGCACTTCGCAGTATAGAAAATGTACCTAACAGATTTGTTTTAGCTTTAGTATGTAGAAAACTTAACGACTGGGTACCGCAAGTTAGACAAGCTGCTAGTGAAGTACTTAGTAAAGTGATTGCAAATACAAATAAATCTTATGTTGCAGAGGTTATCTTCTTTACCCTAAGTCACTGGTCATCATGGAAAAGAATTGATGAAAAAAGCAAAAACACCCTCTTAGAAATAATCACAACAACGCGCCTTTTAGATGAACTTAAATTAAACTTAATAGCATTGCCAACGGGGCCATTATCTTCGATATTTTCACAAATTGCGCGTAAAAGCGCGATAGATCATTACCTTGTAGAAATAGCTGACAGCGCTGTTCAACCATCGCTTCGCGCCAAGGTATACAAATGTTTGTTTAGCAATAAAGTTTCTTGGTTTAATGGAAGAAAGTGGCAATGGACAGATATAAGGTATTGCCAAGGCCACGAGGTGCCTGTTATTTCAGAGCGCCCGCTGACAATTGAGGTACCACTTACCCCATTACTTAAATCAGCAGCAAACGATCGCTCTTCAATCGTTAGGCGAGTAGCCGCTGAAGTATTAATTAGAGAATTAAATAATTTAGGCGATGAATCAGTAAAGCTTGCTGAACAACTGTCATTGGATCGCTCTACTGCGGTTGCTGAGCGCGGCAAATTTGCACTGCGCAAAATAGCAGGTGATACACTATTTTAAAATAAAATCCTCCACTAAATGGTGGAGGATCTTTTATCAAAAACTAGAAGCAAATCAAAAGTATTTACTCAAATGTGCCTAGCCTTAATAACTCATTACCTTTTTCGTCAATAATAAGCATTCTGTGACCTTCAGTAACTGAAGGCCACTCAAACTTATTTAACTGACTAGTAATAACTTCATCACCAACATTATGCTTTCTACTTTTGTTTTGACTGCGTAGTGTGCTTTCTTTAACTTGCAGAGCAACAATCGTAATTAAAGCACCGTAATTTAACCCAAGATCACAAATAATTTGTCTAAAGTCTTTACGAAAATTGGTCGCATCCCAGACAATATTTTGCTTATTTGCTAATGCCGTTTTTAATCGCGATTTAGCTAACTGTAACATTTGCCCTCGATTCTTTTGACAATTCCTTTTCCCATTAAGCTCTTCACGAATATCATCTAATGAAATAACTTCAAATCCTGTTAGGTTTTGTGCAATCCAAGTAGATTTACCACTGCCGCTAATACCACACATCACATAAAGATGACTGTATCCTAAAGCACCTTGATAATTTTTCGCTAGCGCTTCTTCAACCATGCTAATTTGACCATTTGCCAGCTGACGAATAGCATAGCCATTTAAATACGCTTGTTCTGCACGTGAAGATTTGACTTGAATAGGTTTTAAAATTGAGTGAGTTGCCTCACTCTCGCCCCACAATTCATACTCTTGGGCAAACATTTTAAACTGCTCCAACAAATCAATTTGTTGCGCTAGATCTGTGCATGTTCGCCCTTTCATATCGGCTAATTCAAGCCAATAAAGCAACTCTAAATTAGCATTTAAAGAAAGGTGCAGGTAATCACTGTAACTTTGATTTTTGATCACCAAACGTTTTGGCATTTGATGAAAACCCACTAATCCTATAATGGTATTAATTGCTTTATACTCAAGGGGTAGCTCAAGCAATTTAATGGCTAAATAATTTGCACCTACCTCCTCATGTTTTGGTGCAACTACACATTCAACACCTTCTATCTGCTTGCGTTTTGTAGTGATTGGCTTGGCAATATCATGCAATAAAGCAGATAAGATCAATACCTGCCTTTTTGTTCCTTTTATATGTCCATCATCATTGACTAGTATTTCATACAATTGACTCAACACCATATCAGTATGAATGGCAACATCGCCTTCAGCATGCCAGATACTGTCTTGCTCAGTGTCAGCGAACTGATGCAGTAGAGGAAACGCATCCCCCAAATACTCAATACACTCAGCAAAATTTGGTGAATGATTTAAAGCTAAACTATCTAACCAAGCGGCTAATTTTTTCATCTTAACCTCCCTTTTTTGTATTTTTAGTGCTTAGCCCATTAGGGATCACGTCTGCATGCATCCAATGCTTATCGGTGATCACATGGTTACTTCTCACCCATTTTGCGACACTTTTTTTAAACTGTGAGTAATGAAAACCATCAGCAAGTCTAACCACATAGCCTTCTTGGTATTGAGTATCCAGTACTATGTTTTTTATTGTTTTTTCGCACCATAAGCCAACATACAACTCTTTTGGGGTGAGCAGCCCTAATTGTGCAAAAAACTGTTTGCTGTCTTGCCAGCTTAAGCATTCGTTGTTTTCGTTCCATAGCGAAAATGCCATAAAATAACTAGATAATGATTCATAGCTAATTGAATGCCTTGCATACAGGTTTTCGCCACAGATACGCCATCCTTGCGGAATTTTGTAGCCAAGCTCTGCTTGCAGCGCTTTTACCCATGTTCTTGATGGGTGAAAACGACTATCAATCGAACGAGCGTGTACAAAGTCATTGTAAAGAGTCGTATTTTCACCATCCATTTTTTCAGTAACAACGACTTGCTTATTTGCAAAGCAACTTAAATTACCTTGGTGTATATCATCATCTGTTGCACCCGGTGACCAAGGTAAATGCGGGGTGCGAGGGTATTTAATTCTCACCATGTAATTCCAATTTTAAATATTATGATTGACTGTTAAATTCAATTTCTAATAGTTATAAGCACCGTATGACTGCCCTTTCAATACTGAAAAGACAAAAGTTAAACATGCAGTGCTGAGATGGAATTACATTGTTCTACCCTCTAATTACCTGAATTTACATTAGCGCTAAATAGCTGCCAACGCTTTGTTTTATAATGCTTACTAACTCGTTATCCATATATTGGTATTCATCAGCAATATCTAATACTTGAATATCTTTATACGTTAATAAATGTCCAAATTGCGCTTTAAGTCTATTTTTGTGTTTTTGCTCCATAACAAATATGACATCAGCCCATTGCATCATTTTGGCATTCACCGTTCTCTTTGCATTAGGGCTGGTGCCTGCTGAGCTAACAGCGAGCTCTGGGTGGTTTTTCCATACTTGCTCAGCTGTTGGGCTTCGCCACTTATTGCGACTACAAATGAAAAGTACATTTTTCACTTTATATTCCTTCATTAATTATGTACTCCTTTATTAGCTGAGCAGTCATGCTTTAAAGTAAACTTTTCACCAGTGAATGTTTTTACAGGATTACCACGTTCAACTTCCCAGTGCTGTTGCCAACGTGCTGTTTCTTGCTGAGTCATTTTATCTAATGCTACTTGCTCTAGTTTTTGAAACAACAGCACTCTTGCTAAACGCTTATTGGCATGTTGACTGCGCTCACTCTCAACACGTACCGAAATACCCGTTGCTGTGTGGGTGGCTCTGACTGCTGAATCAGTGGTATTAACATGTTGGCCGCCAGCGCCAGACGCGCGACATGTTTGAAAAGTT
The DNA here is from genome assembly GCF_030436385.1 of Pseudoalteromonas sp. KG3. Classification (NCBI taxonomy): domain Bacteria; kingdom Pseudomonadati; phylum Pseudomonadota; class Gammaproteobacteria; order Alteromonadales; family Pseudoalteromonadaceae; genus Pseudoalteromonas; species Pseudoalteromonas sp. KG3. Next base: position 3,066,201 of record NZ_CP098523.1, on the reverse strand, counting down.
ACGCCTTGCTCAAGCTTACTTTCATCAATGTCGTACAGTTGCGCGCTAAAAAACCAATTTTTGCGTTTATGCTTAGGCCGATACTGACTTTGACACACCCACAACATAGTACCTTGCCATGACCGAGCTAATTGCTTAGCCGCGCTATCGACTGTTGAATCAAGTTGCAATAAAACCGACTTTAAACAGTCTCGCTCTGTTGCGCTAATAGCCTCAACAATCTCGAGTTCTATGCTTTGTGCGAGGCATTGTTTTTTAATCATTTTTAACGCTAAACTTACAGCTTTACAGCACTCAATAGGTCCTTGCCCTGCTGATAATTGCAGTAATATCATGATCAACAACCTCCATTTGTTTTGAAGGTTAAAACGGGTCGTAACTTAGCTACCACCTCTATTAGCCCTGCATCAACCATGTCACTTATAACCGTTTCACATTTTTTATACGCTTGGGGTGCTTCGTCGTATAGCAATTCTTTATTACCACAAATAACTCTGCTGCCTAACGCTGTACGGTATAAATCTTCGCGCTTATATTTATGGCCTAATCGGCCATGGCATTCACCACGTTGCCATTTACGCCCCGCGCCGTGCGCAAGTGAAAATAAACTGCTATTGATACTTTCCTGCACTGCTAGATCATTATCACTCAACGCTGTAAATACTGGTTTTACAAGATAACTGTAATCACCACGAGAACCAGGGATCACTACATAACCTTTATCACTCGGTGTTGCACCTTTTCTGTGTAACCAGCCATCGCAACCATTAATATTTTTAGCCGATACTAAATTATGGTTAATATCTAAGCTACGCTCACCACTTGCTCGTATAGCCTCTAAAAACCGCTTAGCAATCAACTCACGATTAAGCTCTGCAAAGCGCACCGCTTCATCATGCTTGCTCATGTAATCTTTAAAATCAGCATCACCTTCACATAAGCCATTGTGATTATGACCCGCTATATGCTCAACCAATATTGATTGCCCTAACCCTCGCGAGCCTGAATGAACCAATAATTGAAGATGCTTTCTACTTAGCCCTAACTCATCTAAAGCACTTTGATTGTATATCTCATCAATCGCTTGAAACTCAGCAAAATGATTACCGCCACCAATGGTGCCCAAGGCACTATCATAACCCTTGATAGTAATATTTTTTGCCGCTTTGCTACTTTCTATGATTGAGAACCAACTTTCATCGAGTGGCAGCTCAATATGTGTAAATTTTTTGGCTAGTTTATCCAAATTTACTTTTGCTACTTTGGCTGTGGTTTGCCACAGCGCCATACCGCAGCCAATATCGTTACCCACTAAAGCAGGATAAATTTTGTTAGTAGTGAAAAATGCAGCCCCGATAGGATACCCTCTACCTGGGTGTAAATCAGGCATGCCCGCAACACGTTGCATACCATTTAACTCTGATGTTTTGATCAGTTGCTGTATTGCCAGTCCTTCAATCCACGTATCAGCAGACGCAATAAGGCTAACTTTATCAGTTATTTTTTGGACGGATTTGCCCATAATACCAATTCCTTTTTCTTTGTTAGAAAAATAGGATTAAAACGAAATACGAATTGGCAGGTCTGGATCTATTTTGAAATCAAACGAAAGGAACGTATTTAAACGCGATGTTTACCTAAATGTACTTAATATATAACAGCGTATTTAAGTAACAAGTTTCTTATCGGATAAGACCTGCAAAGGATGTTGATGTCATTGTCATAGTATTTTCTCCTTCACAGTTAGTTGATGAATCCAACACTTAGGGTAAGTGCTGAACAATTGAACGAGCGCATATTAATCAGTTTTTGAACATAAAGCAAACACAAACTTATGCTATGTTTGCTTTATTTTCGATATATTTCTAAGTTTTATGGCTAACAATACTGCCCTGCCGCAAAGCCGCAGCTCCACGCGTACTGAAAATTATAGCCACCTAACCAACCGGTTACGTCGGTGACTTCGCCAATAAAGTACAGGCCTTGGGCTTTTTTCGCTTCAAAAGTTTTTGAGCTAAGTTCGTCGGTGTCTACACCGCCTAAGGTAACCTCGGCTGTGCGGTAACCTTCGGTGCCGTTGGGTTTAATTTGCCAGTTATGAATGTAATTAGCTAGCTCGTCAATTTGGCTATGAGTGAGCTGGTTTACATTGCAATCTGGAATGGCTTTACTTTCGTGCAGTATTTCAACGAAGCGTTTTGGCAAAATAGTGGCAAGGCTATTTTTTAATGATTTTTGTGCTTGGGTTTCTCGCCATGTGGCTAGTTGCGCTGTTAAATCAAGCTCTGGTAACAAGTTTATAGTAACTGCTTGCCCTGCTCGCCAAAATGAGCTGATTTGTAATATGGCGGGGCCTGATAAACCGCGATGAGTAAACAGGATATTTTCTTTAAAACTTGTGCAGTCTTCACTACTGACGATACATGGCACACTAATACCCGATAACCCTTCAAAGCGGTCTTTATCATGTTGATGCAAGGTAAATGGCACAAGTGCTGCCATGGTCGGTAATACTTTTAAGCCAAATTGCTCAGCAATTTTATAGCCTATTGGTGTTGCGCCTAATTTTGGCATGGTTAAGCCACCAGCGGCAACAACCAGTGATTCACAGCTGTATGACTGTTGCTCAGTGCTCACTAGATAGCCAGTATCTGTTTTTTCAACACTTAGCACTTCGTTACGAAGCGCAACATTCACACCAGCCCATTCACATTCGGTAAGTAAAATATCAACAATATCTTGTGCGCTATTGTCGCAAAATAACTGCCCAAGGGTTTTATGGTGATACGCCAAACCGTGTCTGTCCACCAGCTCAATAAAATCATGTTGGGTATAACGGCTTAAACACGATTTTACAAAGTGTGGATTACCACATAAATAATTGTCAGGGCAGGCGTTTTCATTGGTGAAGTTACAACGTCCGCCGCCGCTGATGAGAATTTTACGACCAGGCTTTTTACCCATATCAAGCACTGTAACACTGCGGCCACGGTAACCTGCTTGCGCTGCACACATTAAACCTGCGGCGCCGGCACCGATCACTATTACATCTACTTGGGTCATTTGTTCGTCTCATCAGAAAATTTCTGCAATTGTAGCAAATTTAAAACTACAAACTGAGCGGAATTTCACTATTTAACTATTAACAATAAAGTGGGAAAAATAAATGCACACTTCCGTGGCTCACACATTAATTAATACTTTATAACCAATATTCTTGCATTGTAAGAAGCATAAAAGCTTATTTAGCCATATAAACATCCTCATATAACTAAATTAGAGACATTAATAATAAAACGTTATTTTAGCTATTTTAACAGATCATTTACCTTTGTTCCCCTTCACGATAATCCATCGTGAAGTAATACATAACAATCTAGGGATCATTATGACAACAACATTTAAAAAATGTGCCGTAGCGCTAACATTAAGCACGTTATTTGCTGCAACAACTAGCATGGCAAATCCAAGCCAAGCAATGATGCCATCAATGGCAGAAACCACAGCAAAACTACAGGGCCAAGATCCTCTTGGCACACGCTTTATCATCAAATATAAAAATAACGCTGATGAAATGAGCACCCTATCGGCTGCTGAAACTAGCCCACTGATGATGAACAAAAAAGCCCAAGGCTTTGTTAAAAACTTTACCAGTAAAAAAGGTAACATTAAGGCGCAGTATGTTCGTGCAATGGCATTGAACAACCACCATGTAATGCGTGCAAATAAGAAACTTAGCGCAGACGAAGCGCAACAATATATGCAAGAAGTGATAGCTTCAGGCAACGTGGAATACATTGAAATAGATCAAATGTTAAAACCATTTGCGACGCCTAATGATCCGCGTTATGACGATCAATGGCATTACTATGAACAAGCTGGCGGATTAAACCTACCTACAGCTTGGGATACTGCCACAGGTAGCGGTGTAACCGTTGCCGTACTTGATACTGGTTACCGCCCGCATATTGATTTAAATGCTAATTTATTACCTGGTTACGACATGATCTCCGATACCTTTGTTGCTAATGATGGTGGCGCACGCGATAGCGATGCTCGCGATCCAGGTGATGCGATCAGCGCTAACGAATGTGGTTATCAACATAGCGCACAGGGCTCTAGCTGGCATGGTACGCACGTGGCAGGTACTGTGGCTGCAGTAACAAATAATGGCGAAGGTGTTGCCGGTGTTGCTTATGACGCCAAAGTAGTGCCAGTACGTGTACTTGGTAAATGTGGTGGTTTAACATCAGATATTGCTGATGGGATTATTTGGGCGTCTGGCGGTTCGGTTTCTGGCGTACCTGCGAATGCAAACCCTGCTGATGTTATTAATATGAGTTTAGGTGGTAGCGGCTCTTGTAGTTCAACCACACAAAACGCGATTAACCAAGCGCGTAATAACGGCACTGTGATCGTTATTGCTGCAGGTAACGATAACGACAATGCCAACAACTATAACCCTGGTAACTGTAATGGCGTAGTGAATGTGGCTTCGGTTGGCCGTAACGGTGGCCGTGCTTATTACTCAAATTATGGTACGTCAATTGATGTTGCAGCACCAGGCGGTGCACAAAGTTTTGCCAATGATTCTGAAGGTGTGTTGTCAACGCATAACTCAGGTTCATCAAGCCCTTCAAGTGATAGCTACCACTACTCACAAGGTACATCAATGGCTGCGCCGCACGTTGCTGGTGTTGCTGCACTGATCAAACAGGCTAAGCCAAATGCAACGCCTGATGAAATTGAGAGCATTTTAAAATCAACTACACGTTCATTCCCAGCATCATGTAATAACTGTGGTACAGGTATTGTTGATGCAGCAGCAGCGGTTGCCGCAGCAGGTGGTACAACACCGCCACCACCAACAGGCAATGAATTACTTGATGGCCAAGCGCTAACAGGCCTAAGCGGCGGCGCAAGTAGTACTACTTTCTATACTATGACCGTACCAAGCGGCGCTTCTAATGTTACGTTTACTATGAGTGGCGGCAGTGGCGATGCAGATATGTATGTACGTGCAGGCAGCGCACCAACAACATCAACCTATGACTGTCGTCCATATAAAAATGGCAATAACGAAGAGTGCTCTATCGATAACCCAACAGCAGGCACATACCATGTCATGCTGAGCGGTTACTCAGCTTACGCAAATGTGAGCTTAGTAGGTAATTTAACAACCTCTGGTGGCTCAGGCAATCCACAAGCAGGTGGTGGTACTGTGTCTGATATTTCAGCCAGTGCTGGTCAATGGAAACATTACACCTTGGACGTTCCAGCAGGAATGGCAAGCTTTACCGTAACGACTTCTGGTGGTTCTGGTGATGCGGACTTATTCGTTAAATTTGGTAGTCAACCAACCAGCTCTAGCTATGATTGTCGCCCTTACAAAAATGGTAACGCTGAAACATGTACCTTCAGCAACCCACAAGCGGGTACTTGGCACATGAGCGTGAATGCTTATCAAACCTTTGCTGGTTTAACGCTTGATGCGCAATACCAACCTTAAGAACTAAAAGCGCGAGTGTCTGTATTACTGGCACTCGCGCTTTGGTAAACCAGTTTCCTCTGGTGATTTTTAGCCGAGCTTTGCTCGGCTTTTTTATTACAGCTTTTCTAATACCGCTTCTGCACGGCTTACTACAAACTCTTTATCTTGTTCAACAAATAAACCTGTTACGGTTTGGTCATCAACAATCATGGCATAACGGGTTGAACGTACACCACCAAAACCAGCGGTGTCTTTATCTAACCCTAGCGCTTTAGTAAAGCTTGCATCGCCATCAGCAAGCATTTGAATATGCTCTGCATTATGTGCCTCTCCCCATGCTTTCATTACAAATGCATCATTCACTGATACACAGTAAATAGCATCAACGCCTTTAGCCTTTATTTTATCTGCAAGAGTAATAAACTCAGGTAAATGTGCATTAGAACAGGTTGGCGTAAACGCGCCAGGAACGGCAAATAACACCACTTTTTTACCTGCGAACAAGTCGTCATTGGTCAGTGTTTGCATGCCGTCATCGGCTAATTGCGTAAGACTAATTGCTGGTAATACTTGGCCTTGAGAAATCATGTTCTTTCCTTTTAAAGTAATGAGCTATAAACGACTTAAAAATAGCATAAAAGCGCGACTAGACCTAACAGCTAGTTACAAGTCACTATGCTCAAGCAAAGTTACAATCCTAAGCTACTACGAATTGTCTGCATTTGTTGCTGTAAACGTTGGTGGATATCAGCCACTAGTAGACTGGATTCACTCACTTGGCCTTTCATGCTTTGCATTGACTGACTAAAGTTATCTAACAATGCATTTTGTTGTTTTGCTAACTCCATGGCCTCAAACGCGACTTTATTAGCATCTTGGGCATTATCAGCCACCCCTTCAGAGTTACGTTTAAGCTCTTGGGCATTATCTGTTTGTTGTTGAGCATCCTCTGCAAGCGCTGATATTTGCGTTGAAACCATGCTAGAATTTTCACTGAGTAAATTAAGCTGATTATTAATATCACTCAAGGAACCTTGAGTTTGACGAGCCAGTTTACGCACTTCATCTGCAACCACAGCAAAACCACGGCCATGCTCACCGGCACGGGCTGACTCAATAGCCGCATTAAGTGCCAGTAAATTAGTTTGATCGGCAATATTGCGGATCATCTCAATAACTTGTCCTACATCTTGTACGCCACTGAGTAGCTCTTGTAGGCTGTGTAAACCTTGGCCTACTCGCTGCTGTGTATTCGAGCTGGCACTTAGCATATTTTCAGCGAAACCTAAGCTTTGTTCCATTGCTGAAAAAGTGTGTTTCGCGTTATCAGCTACTTTGCCGTTAATGTCATTAACTTGTTCGCCTATGTGTTGAATATCAGCCAATAATTCTTGGTTTTGCTCTACTTGCTGATGACTGGCGTCTGTTTGTTCACTTATAGTTTGCAAGTGTTCGCTCATCTCTTGCATAAAGTCATTAATTACTTTGAGCATTTGTGCTCGTTCATCAGCCTCGAGGCGCTGCCGCTCAATAAGCTGATTAAAATAAGTCGCGATTTCACCAACTTCTGTTTTCGGGTTTTTACTGACAATATTTTTTAACTCATTGCTTTCAATTAAAAAAGCAAAACCATCTCGTAACTGACGAAGTGGCGCTAATACTTGGTTGCGCTGTACAACATAAACCCCAATAGCTAATACCACCAACATGCCAATGGCAATACAAAACACCACTAGTACTTGCTGCTTTAATGTACCTTGCTGAATTTTAAGTTGCTGCTCAGCGTTAATAACTGTGCCTGACAGCATGCTAATTTGTTTACGCAAAGCTTGCATACCCACTTGACGCTGCTGAGCTTGCGCTATGGTATTTTCTAAATCACGCGGGTAACGATTTGGCCAGCTGCTGAGTTCCGCTTTAATTTCATCTGCTAAATCTTCAGCTTCTTCATCAATAAATAAACTATCTTCATCAACCTCGCTCATCACCCCTAAGTTTTCAAGATTTGCAATCTGTTGCGCCAAGCGATTTAGGTTAGTGATGCTTTGTTGCAAATTAGCTTGCGTATCTTCATCAAAACTCAGCAATAATTGATATGTAAATAACGATAAAGTTGTGACTTCGCGATAGTAATCGCTGGCAAGCTGATAATAATCAAGCGTATGTGTATTTAGTTGCGCCGCTTTGTTGGCATAACCAATTAAAGAAGAAGCAGAACCCGCCATTTGCCTAAGCGCATTATCAAGTAACGCGGTTTCATTACCTGAAAGTTTACCCAACGCACGGTATTTACCTTTTATATCGGTATCGAGCTGAGTTAATTGCGTATCTAACTGCTGTTTTAAGTCATCAGGTAAAATAGCCAACTGGGTATTTTTTACTTGGCTAATAAGCTCCGCTGCTTGCCCTAGATACTGGCTATCGCCTTGTGCTAAATAGTCTTCAAGCAAGCCTTTTAAATCGACGAGTATTTTGTTTTTTAATTGATTATAAGATTGGTCTTGTTGTTCAAGTTTAACTAATGTTTGACTTGCCCAGTACAGAGTTCCGCCTAACAGCAGGCTGGCTAATGCCAATAAAATAGCCAGTAGCCGAGTAAATGATGACACGCGCATGAAATTCAATTCCTCTAAATAACTGCGCGTACACTATTAACTATTTATGACAACTTAATGAAAACCATCATTAAACACCGCTGATTGAGAGGAGAAAATGTAAAATATACGAATAAAGAACTAAATCATCGCCGCTTTTACATAAACATCAAAACGGTTCTTTTTGGTTTTTATTTGCATGCTAGGAGTTTTATTATTTAAAAATGGTGCGTAGTCGGGTCGCTTTACGACAACTCGCTTACTGGCAAGTGGGTAGGCAAATTCAAGTAAGTCATCGGCGTCGTTATCTGCCCCTACTAAGTCTTGAAATACCCGCATTTCTTTTTTAACTAGCGCTGATTTTTCACGGTGCGGAAACATAGGATCAAGGTAAACCACATCAGGCATGCTGTCACATTGCGCAAGTAAAGTATGGCTTGAGCCAAACACTAAACTCATGTTTTGCTGCATCCACGGGCCAATTTCAGCATCGCTATAAGCACGTTGTAAGCCATCATAAAGCAATGCGGCAACCACGGGATGGCGTTCATGCAAAATCACTTTACAACCCAGCGATGCTAACACAAAGCCATCACGGCCAAGGCCTGCTGTGGCATCGAGCACAACGGGTGTTGCGCCTTTATTTAAGCCTACTGCTTTGGCAATAGACTGCCCTTTACCGCCACCAAATTTACGACGATGAGCCACCGCACCGGTAACAAAATCTACGTTAATCGCGCCCAGTTTTGGCTCATCCGTTTTGCGCAGGCTTAATCCTTGATCATCATAATGCAATGCAAAACCAGTGGTATTTGCCGCCCACTCAGCCAGTCCAAAGCGCTGCTCAATCTCATTAAGATAAGGACGTACTTCTTTAAAAGGACACTGTATAACCAAAATAAACTCCGACCGTAAATAGCCCGCGAAGTATATCAACTGCTAAGCGCCATAGCACTAAAATAGCTCAATATCCGTTTGTGATGTAACGTCTTGAGTGTGTTCTGGGCTGGCAATTTTACTCAAACTGTCGATCAACTCACTACGCGAATCAATAATGTGATTGAGTTGATGCTTAATGAAGGTTAAATCATCATTCAACATAGCTAGTTGTGATTGTGTTTGCTCTAGTTGATTTATTTGTAATGCTAAAGCTTGGCTTTCAGCAGCGGGGCTTTGCTGCAACTGCACGCGCAGCTCAGATAACTGCGTTGCTAATTGTGCGACTGCACCTTCGCGGGTCTCGCTACAAACAAATAGCTGCGACGATAACTCATTAAAAGCACTGCCAACGGCGTGCGCTTGAGCAAGGACTTTTTCGTTTACTTCCATATCTTGGATTTTGGCGTTAGTAACTTCCAAAATATGCGGAAACAAATCTTTATAACGGCCATACAATGCTTCATCATCAAGGGGCATATTTTTAATTAAAATAGACACCTTGGGGTAATTAATAATGGTGTGATTACTAAAATCAACAAACCGGTTTGAATAACGGTGTTTTTCTAGCAGCTCTTGCTCTAGCGGGCAAACGACACCATCACCTGTACAGATAACGCCAACATCCTGATACCAAAAAGCCACCACTACATCGAGATTTAGCGGCCGGAAAAACTCAAAAAATAGTTCGAAAGTGATTGTAGATCGTGAGCATGATAAGTTTGCCCGACATAGCGCATGATCCGCCCCATATCGCCTGAATCTGTCATGGCGATTTCAGCGGTGATCTGCGCCCGCTCTACATCATTTTTAAGCTTGATCGAATGCTGGCGATATTCATACAACACGCGAATACGTGCCATTAATTCTTCGGCATTAAACGGTTTTACAATGTAGTCGGCAGCACCCGCGTTATAGCCTTTAACTCGCTCTGGTAACTCACTCTTGCCCGATAAAAACATAACCGGGATATCTTTGGTTTGCTCAATATTTTTTAACTCGGTACATACTTGATAACCACTTTTACCGGGCATTTCGACATCTAGTAAAATGATATCTGGGTTATATTTTTGCGCTTGTCTTAGCCCTTCATCGCCATTTTTAGCATGTATTAGCTGACAAAACCCTGCTAATGATTCTTCAATTACATGGTGAACATATTTATCGTCATCAATTGCCAGTACCAGTTTTGTCATGCCCCATTCCTTTTTATTAATTACTTAAAAAGCATAGTACGGAGCTATTATTTTGCGAAGAATTATTAGCTTAAAAGTAAAAAAGCGCCAAACGGCGCTTTTAAAACATAAAACCAACTTGCAGTTTAGGCTGCGATACCGCTGTGGCGTAATAATGCGTCGACACTTGGCTCACGACCACGGAAGTTTTTAAACAACGCCATTGGCTCTTCACTGCCGCCTTTTTCTAAAATATGCTGCATAAAGGCTTGCCCTGTTTGTGGGTTAAAAATGCCTTCTTCTTCAAATTTAGAAAACGCATCAGCCGAGAGCACTTCAGCCCATTTATACGAGTAATAACCCGCGCTATAGCCACCAGCAAAAATATGACTAAAACCATGTTGGAAGCGGTTAAATTCTGGCGGTTTAACAACTGAGGTATGGCTACGCACTTCATCTAAACGCGCTTGAATTTGGCATTCTTCACCCGCTTGATAATCGTTATGAATTCTAAAATCAAATAATGAGAATTCAATTTGACGCAGCATTTGCATGCCTGAGTTATAATTTTTAGCCGCGAGCAGCTTATCCAATAACTCTTTAGGTAATGGCTCGCCAGTTTCATAGTGACCTGAAATAAAGTTAAGTGCCTCTTCTTCATAACACCAGTTCTCTAAAAACTGACTTGGCAGCTCAACAGCATCCCATGCAACGCCATTAATGCCTGCAACCGGTGCGGCATCAACTTGGGTAAGCATATGGTGGATACCATGGCCAAACTCATGGAATAAAGTAGTTACTTCGTTATGAGTAAATAACGCAGGCTTATCGCCAACTGCTTTATTAAAGTTACAGACTAAATACGCCACTGGCGTTTGTAACTGGCCATTGGCACGCACTTTACGACCCATGCAATCGTCCATCCACGCACCACCACGTTTGTGATCACGCGCGTATAAATCAAGATAAAAACGACCACGCAAGGTATTACTGCTGTCGTAAATTTCAAAAAAACGAACATCTTTATGATAAGTATCAACGTCTTTTAGCTCTTTAACGCTGATACCAAATAAACGATTTACCGTTTCAAACAAGCCGCTTAGTACTTTATCGGCTGGGAAATACGGGCGCAGGACTTCGTCTGATATTGCGTATTTCTCTTGCTTAAGCTTTTCGCCGTAATAGCCATAATCCCACGCTGCGAGTTGTTCAATGCCATGTTTTTCTTTGGCGTACGCTTGCAGCTCAGCAAGCTCTTGCTCTGCTTGTGGTTTAGACTTAGCGGCTAAATCTTCTAAAAATGAGAATACTTGCTCTGGTGTTTCAGCCATTTTAGTAGCGAGTGATTTTTCAGCATAGCTAGCAAAACCTAACAGTTGCGCTATTTCATGACGTAGTGCGAGCTCTTCGCTCATAATCGCTGAATTATCAAATTCGCCAGCATTAGGCCCTTGGTCAGACGCGCGAGTAACAAATGCCGTATACGTTTCTTCACGTAGTTCACGGTTATCTGCATAAGTCATAATAGGTAAATACGATGGGAAATCTAACGTAAATACCCAGCCATCTAACTCTTTGCTTTTTGCGGTATCTGCCGCTAGTGCTAATGCAGATTCAGGTAAACCCGCCAGTTCGCTTTCATCGGTAATGTGCTTTTGCCAAGCTAATGTGGCATCCATTACGTTATTACCAAATTTAGATGCCAGCTCTGATAGGCGGGCACTAATTTCGCCGTAGCGCTTTTGCTGTTCAGGAGCCAAGGCAATGCCTGACAACTCAAAGTCACGTAAGGCATTAGTGATGGTTTTTTGTTGTGCTGTATTTAAGGTTTTGAACTCGTCGCTATTGTGCAGAGCATTGTATGCTTCATACAAGCCTTGATGTTGACCAACAAAAGTAGAATATTCAGAGATAAGCGGTAAACACTGCTCGTACGCTTCACGTAGTTCATCAGAGTTCACAACTGAGTTCATATGCGATACCGGAGAAAACATGCGTGAAAGCTTGTCGTCTGCTTCTTCAAGTGGCAATACTAAATCTGGCCAAGTAAACGATTTTTTAGCCAATACTTCATCAATTTTAGCTCGGCATTCGCTGATGCCCGCTTTTAGCGCTGGCACAACATGCTCTGGCTTAATTTTTGAAAATGGCGGTAAGCCTTCTAAACCTATTAGAGGATTATTTTGGGTATCAGTCATGTTAGCTCTCAAGTCTGTGCAATTATGATTTTGAAGTTGGGGCGAATTCTTGAAATACAAGGGGCTTTTAACGGGTCTTGCTTATGCTATCATCGAACTAATATGACCATTCATCTTTGAGGAATAACTATGGCTCAGCATTTTGACTACATTGCAATTGGCGGCGGCAGCGGCGGAATAGGTTCAGCTAACCGTGCAGCTATGCGTGGCGCAAAAGTGGCACTAATTGAAGCAAAACACATGGGCGGTACCTGTGTGAATGTAGGTTGTGTACCAAAAAAAGTAATGTGGCATGGCGCTCAAGTTGCTGAAGCAATTAACTTATACGCTCCAGATTACGGCTTTAATGTTGAAGTAAAAGATTTCAACTGGAGCAAACTAGTAGAAAGTCGTGAAGCCTATATAGGCCGAATTCACAAAGGCTATGACAATGGCCTAGCTAAAAACGGCGTAACTGTTATAAAAGGTTTTGCTAAATTTGTTGATAGCAAAACGGTTGAAGTTGATGGCGAGCTTTATACCGCTGATCATATTTTAATTGCCGTAGGCGGTCGCCCTAGCATTCCAAATATCCCAGGTGCTGAGCACGGCATCGATTCAAATGGTTTTTTTGAGCTAAACGAGCAACCAAAACGCGTTGCGGTTGTGGGTGCCGGTTATATCGCGGTAGAAATTGCTGGTGTACTGCATAGCCTCGGCACTGAGACTCATTTATTCGTTCGTAAAAGCAAACCACTGCGCACCTTTGATCCATACATTATCGACACCCTTGTTGAGATTATGGCTAAAGAAGGACCAACACTACATACCGAATGCTCACCAAAAGAAGTGGTTAAAGAAAGCGATGGCAGCTTAACTATCCACTTTGAAAATGGCTACAGTCAAAATGTTGATCAAGTCATTTGGGCGATTGGCCGTACACCGACGACTGATAAGATTAATCTAGTCGCAGCGGGTGTTGAAGTAAACGAAGGCGGTTACGTAAAGGTAGACGAATACCAAAATACCACAGCTAAAAATGTTTATGCTGTGGGTGATATCATCGAAAATGGTATAGAGCTTACCCCAGTTGCAGTAAAAGCAGGCCGTACTTTATCAGAGCGTTTATTTAATAAAGAGCTGCCTGACGATTTAAAAATGGATTACAGCCTGGTACCTACCGTGGTATTTAGCCACCCACCAATAGGCACTATTGGTTTAACCGAGCAAGAAGCTATTTCGCAGTACGGCAACGAGAACGTAAAAGTTTATAAATCAACGTTTGCTGCTATGTACACTGCGGTAACCCAGCACCGCCAACCTTGTAACATGATGCTAGTGTGTGCCGGCCCTGACGAGAAAGTTGTAGGCTTACACGGCTTAGGCTTTGCTGTTGATGAAATGATCCAAGGTTTTGCCGTTGCTATGAAGATGGGCGCAACCAAAGCAGACTTTGATTCAGTCGTAGCGATACATCCAACTGGGTCTGAGGAATTTGTGACGATGCGCTAGCTCAAGGCTCAAGCGCTCAAAAAATAAAACCTTGCAGTTAACGCTGCAAGGTTTTTATTTAATTTGCAGACATTTAATTAAGTCTAGAATGGAAACAGAAAATAAAGGGCGAAGCGCTAATATTTATTGCCCGCGTTTAGGGATAGTACTTTTAGCACATTCTCAAAGCTCTGAGATAGCTTGGCTAAAAATCACTTTGAGTAAATCAAGGTTCAAATGCACACCAGCAATGTTTGCATCAATCCAGTCTTGCTGAGAAATTTTGGGCCACGTTACATCATAGCCAAGGGTGTAAAGCATCTCTTCGAAAAAGAAACGCAGCACTCTGCCATTGCCTTCACGAAATGGGTGAAGCAAATTAAGCTCACAAAATAAGTCTGCCACCTTTTCAATCAGCTCATCATTATCCTGATAATCTGCTAAGGCCGGAATGGTTCGAAATAACTTTTGAGCTTCAGGTTCTATTCGCGTCCAAGTACAAAAGCGCGTATCGCCTTTGGAAATATCAACGTCACGCGTTTCACCAGCCCATGCATATAAATCTTGAAATAAGTGGTGATGGAGATGCTTTAAATGTTCGAATGAAAAATCACAAAGTGTTTGTTGGGAAGGTTCGTAGGTTCTATAGCGCTCAGCAGTAAACTCAGCTTCTGCTTCGTCTAATGTATCTGAGTCTCGGATACCTAGAAGGTTTATTAAAACATCAGAATTTGGGTAGCAATATTTATCGTGCGCTACCCCGTATTTATCTCGCATATTTGCGTTTTAGTTCAGCAATGGTTTTACCTTCACTGCTTTTTTTCAGTGACAGACCTTCGTAGCTTAAACTGACCTTAAAGTTATCCATATTGGGTGTAAACTTAGTCTTGCGCTGATTGCTAGTCTTAGAAATTGTGGTAGCCATAAAGCCTCCTGTGTTAAGTATTATTTTACATTATTAAGTAATAAATTGCCATCAAACAGACTAACCAACAATACAGGCTTGGGAATTCTATCGAGTAAATATGGCAACAAACTGCGTTGCCTTTTAAGTCTATTGCAGAATACGTTTTTCGCTCAACGCTAAAGGATGAGTCTTGCCATAAACCTCCTTCAACTTAGAGCACGACACAAAGGGATAGACTTATATGCTGGTAATATCCGCATGGCCTAATCTCCTGTACATGACGAAATCAGCGCCATTGTCCAACATAAGCCTTGCAGTTAACGCTGCTAGGTTTTTTTAACTGCTGATAGGCTGCACTCTATGCACTCTCGGTCTGTGCAATCGTTTTTATTACTTGTCTACCGTGGTGGAATCAGCAAAATTTAGTTAGTATGGCTACGAGCTATTTTGATTAACGCACTCCCCATTAGGAAGTTATGAGTAAAGATATACTGCTACACCCAGTTTTAATTTCATTGGCAATTTTCGTTATTGCGTTTTGCCTAAAGGTGCTAGTTGATAAATTAGCGCGACATCGCGCCGAAAAAAAGCAACGAGATATAAGGTACATTTCCCACAACATTAAGCACTTTATCAACTTAGTGGTGGTTTTGTTGCTGTTGTTTGTATGGTCTACTGAAATTCAGAATTTTGCGCTGTCTGTCGCGGCTTTTGCGGTAGCGATTGTGTTTGCCACCAGAGAATTTATTCAATGTATTATTGGCTTTTTCTACTTGGTGACAACACGGCCATTTAGAGTTGGCGATTGGGTTCAAGTTGGTGAGTATTACGGTGAAATTGCTGAAACAGATTGGATCAAAACCACCATGCATGAAATTGATATGCACTCTTATCAATTTTCTAGAAAAACCATATACATACCAAATAATAAGCTGATCACCAGCCCAATTAAAAACTTAAACTTTGTGAAACGATTTACCACCCACCATTTTGCGATTGTGCGTAAAGAAAGCTTTAACCCGTATCCCATTTACGCCACGCTACTCGATAAAGCAAAGCATTATTGTGAAGACTTTCATGATGTAGCAAGTCGATATAATGCAATTATCGAAAGAAAGTTAGACGCAAAGATTTCTGGCCCTGCACCTGAAATACACTTTAGCACCACTGAGCTTGGTGAATTTAAAGCAAGCTTCACGTTATTCTGCCCAACCGATCAAGCACTAGAAATAGAGCACAAGCTAACCGAGTATTTTATGGCACTTTGGTACAGTGAAGCTGCAAAACAAGAAAGCAATAACTCCCCATATAGCAAAACTACTTAAGATAATAGTTTGTAAACCTTGTCACTATACAGGTAGAGCTTAACTCACTTGATTAAAAATAAAGTGAGTTAAGCTTTTAATGCTAGCCGCCTGTTCTAAGATCTCGCTCAAACTCAGTTTCAGTTTTCACTGGCTGACAATGGGTTTGCACAGTACTTTTATTTGCTTCATCTTTGTCGGTGCTAAAAATGGTATAGTTGTAGTCTGTTTCGACTTCACCACCTAGGCACTCATGCTCTGCAAACACCTCATTTCCATGGCCATCTTTTACTTCTTGTGATGCACACCCTGCTAGGAGTAAAAACACAGTTAAAACTGATACAAATTTCATAATTCCCTCTGTCAAAATTTTAGTAAATTATAGTTCATATTCAACGTGAACTGAGGGAAGATTGTTAAGTAATGGCAGTAGTGATCTTTCTCTTATTAAATCACGACGTTCATCCTCTAACATTTCTCGCTCCCGGTGCAGCTCTTTACGTTTATTACTGCCAACCGTTTCAGCACTTAATTCATCCCTAATGGTATTAAGACGCCACTCTATTTCATCTAGTCGCTGTTCTATTTCAGCTTTTCTTTCTTCAAGCTGATAACGGTCATTACCCTCTTGCCATGCTTTTCTAAACTGGGTGTTATTACACACCCCATTATATGATTCGCCGCGTATGCCCAATGTAAAACCGTTTTCTGGTTCACAATACACAGCGAGCCCTTGTTGGTAACTAGCTTGATACTCACTTAACTGCGCAGTAATACCAAATTCACGACAAGTGGCTATAATTTCTTTGCCACGCTCATATGTATAGCCTTGTTGGCCATGGCTGTAACCTAACTGCTGCCAATTAGCTTCTGCGCACTCTTGTTGAGATAAAGAAGTACACCCTGATAGCACTATGAAAAATAACAAAAGCAAAACACGATGAGGCATTTATTTCCTAACATATCAGGGTTTAATTAAGTCCCTATTTTGTATTACCATTTAGACAAAGTGAACAGTGAAAGTGTAACTAGATATTTTACTGTTTAGCTATCGCTCTTCGCCCTTGCAACTTTACAGCTAAAGAGCCAATTCCCAGCAGCAATTACAATAACCATATACCAAACTCTTTTATGCAAATATATCGGCTGGATTAGTAGACACATATATTTGCTGAGTATATAAAATACATAGCCAACCGATTAATTAACTTATGAAACGATTTCAGCCACGGCAAGTTGTCGAATTTATGGATTTTTTCAGTAGCAAGTTTAACCTCTGAAGATAAGCAGACTCCAATAATACAAACTTACCGGAAGTAATATCTATTTGCCCACCAGCAAAGCTAGGAGCGAAAATCCCTTTTTAACACACCTGTTCATCTGCTTTTCTTTATGACAGAACCATAGAGTTATCCGTCACCATGAAAGACGAGCCACTACATTTTTTTCATCTGCCAGTAACGAAAACGACCAACCGTTACGCTCGCACAGCCGTTTCACAATACCTAAACCTAATCCATATCCATGAGGTGATGATGCCTCTGTAGATATGCAACTGCTTTCAATATTGTTGTGCGCCTGATTAGTGACTAATAGCTCACGCTCTTTAATACGAATTATAATTGGCCCTTGATCGGTGAGCGTATGTTCAAACGCATTGCGTACCAGGTTATTCAGCGCGATAGAAAAAGCTTGTGGATGCCCATGAACTATGGGATTTGTGAGTTGCTCTATTTCAACATCGACCAGCTTACCGCTCAGTAAATGACGCTGCATGTCTATCGCTTGATTTACCAATGGCATTACTAAAAACTGCTCATCATACAACCCATCGTCAGATTCGCGTGCAAGCCACAAGAACATTTCAATGGTGGTTTTCATATCCACTGTCGCGCGCCTAATTCTGTCTAGCGCCTTCTCATCGGCTATTGATAAACTACTTTGCGCTAACAACTCAATTGCGCCTGTTATTACCGTGATCGGCGTGCGTAACTCATGACTAGCAGAATCAGTAAAGTATCGCTCTCTGGCAACAAATGCGCTGATACGTTCCAATGTCTGCTCTATGGTTCTAGCAAGCATGCCAACTTCATCATCGGTGAACCGGCTGGAATCTATACGTTTATGATCTTCGCTTGATAGTTTTTCAGGATCGATATCGGCAACGGCTTTAGCTAGTTGTGTTACAGGAGCAACAGCTCGTCGCATCACCACAATGCCCAGTCCGAAACCAAACATTCCTAGCGTACCGACAACACCGCTGATAATGAGCAGCAGCCACCAATCCTCTGACGACGAAGCCTCGATGCCTGCAACATCAAAAACCACAAAGGCAGGTGATTGTTTATTGTTACTAGCTATCACGGCAACATGCAATTCTTCGCTATCGAACTCGTATAACCCCAATTCAGGGTTTGTTTGCGCCCATTGTTTAAGTGATTGGGGTAAATTATCAAGCGTGTCGTACCCGCGAAGATTTGTTGTTATAGCTGGATAGTTATCAGCTGCAACCTGTAGTTGTTGTGTCAGTACACGGTCTTCACTTAACCTGACTGCCGCGAAGAAAGCAAAGCCCCAAACAATGCTAAGTACAGCAACACATAATGCAAATGCAATAGCGACACGTTTGCGCAAACTGTGTCGATACATTATTGCGTATCCTCTGCAATTCGATAGCCGATACGATGCACAGTATGGATCAGCGGGCTGTCAAACGGTCTATCGATAGCCTGGCGTAACTTATACATATGCGAGCGAAGCGCATCACCATCGGGGCGTTCGTCAGCCCACAACAAAGTTTCAAGCGTATCGCGAGCTACTACAGACGGCGCCTGTTCCATTAATCGTTGCAGTAGTTTCATGCCTGTAGGGTTGAGTTCGACACGTCGCCCCGCGCGATGAACTTGTAAAGTGGATTTATTTAGAGTCAGCTCGCCGACAATTAACAGGTTATCGGTTTTGCCATGACTGCGTTTGTACAACGCTTGCAGCCGTGCATGGAGCTCTTGTAATGCGAATGGCTTAACCAAATAATCATCGGCTCCCGCCGCAAACCCCTGAAGTTTATCATCCAGCGTATCCCTGGCCGTTAGCATAAGTACTGGGGTTTCTAGTTTGGCGTCCGCTCGCAACTTTTGGCAAAAACTTATGCCATCCATTCCTGGCAGCATCAAATCGAGTACAATCACATCAAATGGATTGGTCAACGCTAAGTGCATCGCACTGATACCATCATAGGCAAAATCCAGTATATAACTGTGCTGTTCGAGATAGGCGGCAATGTTTTCACAAATGTCGCGGTTATCTTCGACAATCAAAGCTCTGATAGGCGTTGCACTGAGTGCGTTTACCATTTTCTATGCTCCCTTACCATGCATAATCTAATCGCAAGCCTATGAGTGGCTCTGCTTCGCTATCGTCTACGACTTCAATGCCTCGGCGGTAGTCAAACTCAGTGTCGTCACTTGATGACACTGCCGTGACATTAATAACATCGAGAAAAGCAGTTACATCTATGGGGCCAAACGCACGACGATAGTCAACGCGAAGGTTCAACGAACCGGAACCACTTTTGCGACCAACATTACGCTCAGTGATCTCTTTTGAGTAACGTAAAGGTTGTCCTGACCCCAATACGTTTGAATGAATTATAAATTCGTCATCTGGCCTACCAGAAAGATATTTGTAGCGCCCTGCGACTTTCCAGCGATCGCTGATCTCCCAGATCAAACCTAGAGTAGCAACATGCTCACGACTAAATTCAGCGGCTACATCACCCCGACCATCTTTACGATCTATGACAGCATCATTGTAAGAATAGGTTGCGCTCGCGTAAAGACCTTCATAAATTGCACCATTAAGGACAAAATCAATACCATACGAGGTGCCATCACCAATGTTTGCATACGTTCCGCTGGTTCGATCAAGATCAACCACTAGATCGTCGAGATTTTGATAATAAGCTTCGCTTAACAGTGACCAATTACTGCTCGGAAAGTATTTGAAACCAACACTCGCGTGGGTGATTTTTTCGGTCTTAAGGTCATTGGATTCGTTCGCTGCAAGCTCTAAATACCGTGGCGATTGATGAAAGAGCCCTGCTGTTGCAAAATATCTAACTGTTTTGCTCGGCTGCCAGTTAACGTTAAATCTTGGCGATGCAAAACTTTCATCAGCAAAACCATCCCGTTCGAAGCGTAATCCAGTACCAAAATCCCAATCACCAAATTCAAAAACTTGATCTACGTAGCCAACATAGCTGGTTTCTTTCTGGTTCATTGTGGAGTCGATGCTTTCAGGTGTCAGAACGATAAAATATTGCTCTGGATCAGGTCTAAAATCATCTTCATCGTAAACAAACCGATTCCAGTCGCCATCTAAAACGGTGCTGTAGTCCAGCTCTATCTGCGTTATTCGTAGCCCAGCACTGAACAACCCCCATTGGTTTACAGTCTCAAAATCGCTTCGCCAGCCAAGCTCAGTTTCACCTTCAGTAATGGTTATAATATCCTCCCTTACTGGGTAATCTGAGGCTGGTGTTTCTGCTGGTACTAGATCAGGATAAGCTTCACCTTCTGAACTCACTTTATCACTGTTGCGATAGTAAAACTTATTAGTCCAAACTGCAGTTTCACCGAGTAAAGTTCGCCATGTAAGACCATATAAATCACTATCTTGCTCAGAGTCTTGCAGCGCTGTATCTTCAAAATTAGGTGATTCGGCAACGTGTTTAACGCCGCGAGTATAGTCCTCGTGAGTATCTATTAGCAAAATTTCAATAGTGTTATCTTGATTGATGGGAATGACCGATTTTAGTATCACGTCCCTTAATACTGGTTCCCCAATATCTAGCTCTTCAATGGTTTCAAACAAAGCGCCAAAGTCCAATCGTCTTGCAGAAAAAAGCATAGTTGCATCATCAGTAATACCCATAGGCCCATCGTAACCTACTTCATAACCGGCAAGATCATAACGAAAGCTTGCTGAAGGGCTTGGATTGCCATCAGCGACATCGAGTTGCAGTAGCGATGCTGCACGGCCCCCATAAGCTGGTCCCCAGCCACCGGGGGAAAATTCAGCACCACTAATAACGTTTGGTGCAAAAATCGAGAAGCGGCCGCCCCCACCAACATCTTGTTCTTCGCCTAATGTAGCATCAAAATGTATCGCTTTATCAAAAGGAAAGTCATCAACGAATAATCGACGTCGTGATCTGCAATTTTTAAAAGATTTTGCTTTATTATATAAAGATATAATTCCACAACCAGAAATACAACGGTTAAAACATGTAGCGTGGCAGCAGTTTTTAGAAAAGGTTTATCAAAAATACCCGCTACCAAATGCTTTAATTAAAGCAGTAAGTGGTGCCTGCGTATCACGATAGTGAATACAAGGTAAAATCACTGTATTTTACCTTGTTATTCAACTAAAAATTAAGCTGTGCCACCCACAGTTAAGTTATCAATTTTCAAACTTGGTTGGCCTACGCCTACTGGTACACTTTGACCATCTTTACCGCACACGCCGACACCTTTATCCAGGGCTAAGTCATTACCTACCATAGAGATTTGTTGCATAACCTCAGGGCCATTACCAATTAAAGTAGCACCTTTGATTGGTTGAGTAATTTTACCGTTCTCAATTAAGTAGGCTTCTGAGGCACTAAATACAAACTTGCCAGAAGTAATATCGACTTGGCCGCCACCAAAGTTAGGGGCAAAAATACCCTTTTTAACTGTGCTGATAATATCGGCTTGGCTGTGCTCACCGCCTAACATATACGTGTTGGTCATACGTGGCATAGGTAAATGCGCGTATGATTCACGGCGTGCGTTACCCGTTGGATTAACGCCCATCAAACGCGCGTTCATCTTATCTTGCATATAGCCTTTTAAAATGCCGTTTTCAATTAGCACATTGTAGGCTGCTGGCGTGCCTTCATCATCCACATTCAGTGAACCACGACGATAGGCAATAGTGCCATCATCAACCACAGTACACAGCTCTGATGCGACTTTTTCACCTACTTTGCCGCTAAATGCTGATGCACCTTTACGGTTAAAGTCACCTTCTAAGCCGTGACCTACGGCTTCATGCAGTAATACACCCGGCCAACCAGCGCCAAGTACCACTTCCATAGAGCCCGCAGGAGCATCAATGGCTTCTAGGTTTACTTTAGCTTGGCGTACCGCTTCTTCGGCATATTCCATCCAGCGTGGTTTACCATCCACCAGCTCTTTAAAATACCCGTAATCTAAACGGGCACCACCACCGGCACCACCACGTTCACGGCGGCCATTTTTCTCTAATAACACAGAGCAGTTTAAACGGATCAATGGGCGAATATCAGTAGCAAATGTACCATCACTGGCTGCGATTAATACTTCTTCATAGACCGCTGACATTGAGCTGATCACTTGCTCAGCATCCGGGGCTAGTTCACGAATATAATTTTCAAGCTCACGTAATAAACTGACCTTGTCAGTATCTGTCATACTTTGAATTGGTTGGAGTGGAGCAAACTGCTGTTTTGCGGCCACATCACTAAACACTTGAATTGCTTTACTTTCGCCTGCTTCGGCAATACTGCGCGCTGCGGTTGCGGCTTTATTTAGGGCTTCGAGGTTAATCGCATCAGAGTACGAAAAACCCGTTTTTTCACCGCTTACGGCACGTACGCCAACGCCGCGTTCAACGTTGTATGAACCTTCTTTTACTAAGCCGTCTTCCAGCACCCATGATTCATGGTGGCTTGATTGAAAATACAGATCCGCATAATCAACGTTATGCTGATGAATAAAGCCAAGCGTTTTTTCGAGTTCTTCTCGGGTAAGCTGGCTGTCTTGTAATAAATGCTGTTCAACCGAATTCATAATAATTGCTCTCTAAATCGTTGGTGAGATTGCACTGGCATATCTCGACGAATGGCGTGCAAGCGGTTTAAATCTGGCTGACAACCAATAAACCCTATGCCATCTGCAAGCTCACTGAGGACATCGCCCCAAGGAGAAATAATAATGCTGTGGCCATATGTTGCACGGCCATTTTCATGTTGCCCCGCTTGTGCGGCGGCAATCACATAACTTTGTGTTTCTATTGCCCGCGCTGTTAGTAACGGCTGCCAATGAGCGGCGCCGGTTACCGTTGTAAAAGCGCTGGGCACTAGAATGATTTCAGCTCCGCCACGTTGCAAAGCACTAAATAAACCACTAAAGCGCAGATCATAACATACTGTTAAGCCTATTTTACCAAACGGCGAATCCACTACAACGATATCATTGCCCGCTTGCGTATAGTTAGACTCGCGATACGCCCCTGTACCGTCCGCCACATCTACATCAAATAAATGCATCTTGTTGTACTGAGCAACCACATCACCTTGGTTATTAAATAATAAAGATGCTGCTAAATATTTATTATTTGTGGCAATCGGTAATGTACCAGCGGCTAACCAAATATCATACTGACGACACAACTCAGCTATTTGCTGTATATAAACATCGCTTTGCTTGGCAATCGCGAGTGTCTGCTGGCCGCTTTTACTAAATACTAAAAAGCTTTCAGGTAAACAAACAAGTAATGGCCGAGTTGTGGGGAGTTGTTGTAATTGCTGGTTAAGTTGCTCAATGTTGGCATCAGCACACACTCCGGAGCACATTTGCAATGCGACGATCATAGCTTGCTCCTTACTGCGTGGCTGTAGCAGCGGCATCTTTGAGTGTTAGCTCATGTGATGTGGACGCTTGCGGTTGATTTTGTGCAGCTTGTGGCAGTGTCACTTCACGACTCTTACGATCGATTTCTTTCACAACTGGGTCGTTCATACTGCCGCTCACTTTAAAGTTAATTTCTGAAATAACCCGCGCCGAGTGAATTACTTTATCTATCGCCAATGCGGCAAGCCCAGTTACCGGATTCACCATCCACGCCACGATCACCGGAATACTTGAGGTAACTTGTGGTGCAACCGCTAAATCATAATCTATTTCCATAGTATTGAGATTAGTGTGGCCTTTAATCGTTAAGTCAGCAGGCACGCCGTCCATTTTTGTATCTTGAGTATAGGCAATGCCTTTATCTAGCTGCATAGTACCTTGTAGGCTGTTATAGAAAAACCCCTTGGAAAATACATCTCTAAAGTCGAGCTTTAACTTGCGCACTAATGAATCAAGACTTAGCAATGAGAATACCCGTGCACCGCCATCGCTTATCTCAGCTAAGTGCCCTTCACCTAAACGCCAATCTAAATCGCCGTTAAGGCTGGCAATATCAAATAAATAAGGCGCATCTTGCCACGCTAAGTTAAATTTAATGTCTGCCGTTGAATCTTTAACTGTCGTGGTAATATCAAACTCATCAAATAGTTCGCCGATATCATCACTTTGCATATTACCGCTAAACTGGCTAATGCTATTTTGCCACTGACCTTTGGCGCGAAGAATATGCTCGCCTTTATCCACCACTAACTCTGACACAGTTAGCTTATGACCATCACCATAGAGTGAGGCGCTCACTTTATCGAGTTGATAACTTGCTACTTTACAATCAGCACATTCAAATTCAATGGCCGGCAAGTCGCTCAGCCAACTATAGTCTTGAGCTGTTTCGCTGGGTGATGGTTCATCTGTGGTTGGCATAAAATTAACGCGTAAATAATCGCTGGCAATATGAATTGGCCGACTTGATTTATCAAGTGGTATTAATACTTGTGAGCGTAGCTCTTTGGCGTTAAGGCGCAGGCTCAAATCACTGGCAACTGGCGCTAAGCGCATTTCAAAATCATTAAAGTCGATATCGGCTATGGTTAATTGCTGTATATTACCGACAACTTCTTTTAGTGGTGGCAACACACCTTGTTGCTCACCCTCTGCTTGGCTAATAGTGATGATCTGCTGGATCAAATCAAGCCAAGGTAATAAATCTGTTTGCTCTAAGTTAATAGCAACGCTTAAATCTTGCTGGTTCAGCCCTAAATCTTGTTTGCCTAAGATGATATGCGCATTATTTAATACGCCGCTGCTGTTCTCTAAAATACCATTAAAGTATAAGTTGTTATTAATATTAGCCGTGATCAAATTAGAAATTTCATCGCCTTGAACAACCGCTGTTAACGGCCAAACCTGATCCGCACTTTTACTATAGGGGGCTGGTAATTCACTGCTTAGTCCTTCAAGTTGCGAACTCACATTAGCGCGGTAATTAAAACCATCGATTAAAAAATTGAGCGCCAGCTTTATGGCCACTTCACTTTCACCCTGTAAGTAACCTTTTAATAAACCTTGGCCATGCGAAATTAAGGTATCAGCATCTAACTGTGCTTTTATATCAATGTCGGCACGGTAATTTTGTGCAATATTTTTACCACTAAAATTTACTTTTAGTGGCATACCTAGCCAGCTGGCCTGGGCATTTTTTAAGGTAATTTGGTCATCATTGAAATGTAGCTTGCCAGTTACGCCCTCAAGCTGTAGTCCTGGCTGCGCTAAATACACGGGCAGATTGTTTAAATTAACAGTGCCTTTGGCTTTTACATCGAGATCATTAAGATCAACCAATAACTCAATATCGGCACTGGCAGTGCCTTTGCCTTGGATCACTGCAAATACATCCGCTAATGGATCCGCAATCGGGGTGGCTTGAAAAAACGGTAACAGCTTTTGCGCATCAGCACGTTTATTAATTTTTACACTGAGTACATCTGCATTCATTAAATCGGCAATGCTGACATGTACGGCATCAGCAACAGCTAAATTAACTAATTGCCCCTGCTGAGAATAAATATCCATACGCTGATTTTCAAAATGTAATTGTGCGCTGCCATTGGTTACTGCAGGCCAATCTGGCGCAAATTGATAATTAGCATTCTCTACCTGCGCTAACACTTCAAACTGTCCTGAGTTATCAGCAAACGGAAATCCGGTTAACGGCCCAGAAAACAGCACTTGCGCCTGTGTCAGCTCGCCCCCTTTAATTGCCCCAGTTAAGTAATCTACTAAATTTTTAGTCATCACAGGGCGTGGGAAATAATGGCTGGCAATACTGGCATCCGGTGCAAATGCTTCTGCATATAAGTCTAGCCGCGGCTGTTCGCCCAAGGTTAACTTCATTTCAGCTGCAACGGTGACTTCTTCATTATCAAGCCAAATATTGTCACTACTGATCTGCCAACCTTGCTCGCTATTGGCTAAATCAATTTGCATATTAAGCTGATTATATTTAATTGGCTGGCTGAAAGTGTCACCTGTCAGTAGTTCACTATTTTCACCAAACAGGTTTATCCGGCCGCGATGTTGATTTATCAGTCCATCAACTAATAACCCTTGTACTGCGGGCACACCTTGTTTAGCAAGCCAACCTAGCTGCTTTGCTTCAAACCATAATTGCCATTGCTGCGCTGAGCTAAATTGCAAATATGCATGCTCAACTTGGCCGCTGGGCTGTCGCGTTAACAGTGGCTCTAATGCTGAAAAGTCACTGAGTTGCGCCAGTTTTGTCACTAACTCAAAATCCAGCTGCTGCAACCAAAACTGCTGCTGATTGTTATCTAACTGCGCTTCAAATTGAAAGTCTGGCCACTGCTGTTGATCATTTGCAATCGTCAGCCCTGAGCTTTTTAAACGCCAACCTTGTTGCCAAGGATGAAGCACAAAGCCCCCTTCACTTAAACTAAATTGGTGGCTTTTGGTATCTTGCTGCCAATGAATAAAACTCGGTAACCATTTAACCGTGACATCTCTGATCAAGCCATTTTCAATGCTTAACCATGACTCTAAATTAATATCTGAATTAAACTGCTCTTTCTCGGTATTGATGTATTGTGCTAACCATTTTGAGACATCAACATTACTGGCTTGCACATAAATATCACCTAGCATAGTCTCAAGCGTTGAGCCTGTTAACGCCAAGCGCGCATCAAAGGTACCCACTGAAATACCTGGTACAGCAAGTGTGCCGCTGCCTAAGTGTTGTTCTGGTTGGTTTTGCCAAACAATGTTTTCAAGAATTAAACGGCGCTCTTTACCATCGCCTAATATAAAGTTAAGGCTGCTATTTTCAACCGCAAAATGCCCGGTTTCACCCAGAAATAACCCTTCGATCAGCTCTTTTTGTTCAAACGATACGTCAGCGCTTTTTGAATCCAGCATGGTCGGCATATCAACATTGGCATGAAAGCCGTTGATCACAAAGTAACTGGATTTTAACTGTCGGGTTTTAATGGTTTCCCATATATTTAATTCAAGGCTGGCTTTAGCAATAGTCAGTGCAATAGGTGAGGTTTTATTATCTTCAAAGCTAATCTCTTCCAATACGATGGAAGGACCTTGGCCATGCCAACTGGCGGAAATCGCACCTATTGATAAATTAACAGCGAACTTATCAAACAGGTAATCTTCAAGGTCTCCCTTGTAATCATTGGCGTAAGGTAGCGTATATTTAAGAACAGAAACAACAACGGCCAGCAATACCAGGGTTATGGCACACACTTGCCATAACTTACGGATACAAAAAAAACAGACCGTTTTTGCTTTCATTACATCATAACCACATCAAACTGCTCTTGGCTGTAGAGGCTTTCGGTTTGAATACTTACTTGCTTGCCAATAAATAACTCAAGCTCCGCAAGATTATGATACTCGTCATTTAATAACGCCTCACTGACCGCAGGAGCGGCGTAGACCATAAACTTATCTGCGGCGTAAGCACGGTTTACGCGGACAATTTCACGCAGTATTTCGTAGCATACGGTTTCTACGGTTTTTTGCGAGCCACGCCCAGAGCAAGCCGGACACACATCACATAAAATATGCTCAAGACTTTCACGGGTCCGTTTACGGGTCATTTCCACTAAACCCAGCGCAGATAAACCATTAATATTTGATTTAACGCGATCTTTACCCAGCGCTGATTCCAATGAATGTAGCACACGGCGTTTATGCTCTTCGCTGACCATATCAATAAAGTCGATAATGATAATGCCGCCTAAATTACGTAACCTAAGCTGGCGAGCAATCGCCGAGGTCGCTTCAACGTTAGTATTAAAAATGGTTTCTTCAAGGTTACGGTGACCAACAAATGCCCCCGTATTTACATCAACGGTGGTCATCGCCTCAGTTTGATCGATAATTAAATAGCCACCAGATTTTAAGGTTACTTTGCGGTGCAGCGCTTTTTGGATTTCGTTTTCAACATCAAACAAATCAAAAATAGGCCGCTCACCTGGGTAGTACTCTAACGCCTCAGACAGAATAGGCACAAACTCTGCGGTAAAGCTTTTCAGCTCTTCATAGGTAAGCTTTGAATCAACCCGAATACGCTCCATATCTTCACCTACGTAATCACGTAAGGTTCGAAACGCCAGCGTTAAGTCTTCATGAAGAATGCTTTCTTTGCTGGTTTTTTTACGTTTAGTGACGATTTTTTTCCAGAGCTTTTTTAAAAACTCGGCATCGTGACGTAGCTCAGCTTCACTGGCACCTTCTGCGGCAGTGCGGACAATAAAGCTGCCGTCTTCGTCGCCATATTCACCAACAATGCTTTTTAAACGAGCACGTTCTTCTTCGGTTTCAATGCGCTGGCTCACGCCAACATGGGTAGCATCGGGCATAAATACTAAATAGCGCGAAGGAATAGTAATATCAGTGGTTAAACGTGCCCCCTTAGTACCTAATGGGTCTTTAACTACTTGCACCATTATGTACTGGCCCTGGCGCACGAGTTCACGAATATCCTGTACTTTTTTGATTGGCTGCTCGTCAACACCTTCAACAATAGAAGCGCTGTTAACAATATCCGAGGCGTGTAAAAAAGCGGCTTTATCTAAACCTATATCTACAAACGCGGCTTGCATACCCGGCAATACGCGGCTTATTTTACCTAAGTAAATATTGCCAACAATACCTAAGTTACCAATGCGCTCTAGTTGGATTTCTTGCAGTACACCGTTTTCAATCAGGGCAACACGGCTTTCACTTGGGGTGACGTTGATCAGTAATTCTATACTCATGTTACCTACTTAAGAATTCGCTTAATAATTTTTCGCATTCATATAAAGGTAAGCCGACAACCGCAAAATAGCTACCCGAAATATGAGTAACAAAGCGTCCGCCTAATCCTTGAATGCCATAACCTCCGGCTTTATCGTGTGGCTCACCACTTTGCCAGTAGGCTTCTAATTCTTGTTCTGAGAGTGTTTTAAAGCTCACTTGTGTTGTTACAACACAACTCATTACCTGTTGCTCAGTAGCAAAGGCGATAGCGGTTAACACTTCATGGCTACGCCCTGATAGACGCTTTAGGGTTGCCATAAAGTCGGCTTTATCACGAGGTTTACCAAGGGATTGGTTATCAATAACCACTACAGTATCACTGCCAAGTACGGGGCGATCTGTGTATCCCATCGCAACACCCGTTTGGGCCTTTAAACGTGCTAACCGTTCAACAAGTTCGAGCGGGGTTTCGTCTGCTAGCGGGCTTTCATCAGCATCAACACTAAATTGTGAGAATGCGACACCAAGCTGAGTTAGCAACTCTTTGCGCCGAGGGGAAGCTGACGCTAAATAAATGGCGGTTTGCATTATCTGATCCTGAAATGACGGCGATATTTACGTAGCAATAAGAAAATCCAAGGCCAACTTAACATGCCAGTGACGACAGGCCATAAATACTGCGGGTTAAAATACACATCCATTAAAAAATGGTTCAACCAAAATTGCATTAAATGATACAAGGTTAAAAATAAGCCTACTAGTATCGCTTGCTGCCAAATTGAAAAATTACGGATCTTTTGAAAGTTACTGGCGGTCACAAAAATACAAATTGAATAAGTGAGTGAATTGACCCCAAGTGGCGAACCAGTGGCTAAATCTATTAATAAGCCAACCACCCAAGCCGTACCAATATTTAATCTATGCGGCACTGCTAACGACCAGTACATTAACACCAATAACACCCAGTCTGGACGAAATGGTTCAAACGAAAATGGTAATGGCATCAATGCCATGATCAAAGCAAAAAAGATGCTCACGGCAATCAATAAAAAGTAACGGCTATTCATTGCTGATAGTTTCCTGCTGATTACGCCATAACACCACTAATAAACGAATGCGATCTAACTGAGCTATTGGCTCTGCGTAAACTTGTGCAAATGGCTGGCCTTCATCGCGATTAATTTCAGTCACTACAGCCACCGGATAACCTTCAGGAAACGTACCGCCAAGCCCCGAAGTTACCAGCACATCGCCAATCCGCACATCTAAGCTGTGTGGTACATGGGAGAGTTTAACTGAATTAATTTTGCCGATGCCCTCAACCACTGTACGCACATCATTACGCAGAATACGCACTGGCGTGGCATGGGTTGTGTCGGTCATCAGTAATACACGAGAGGTTGTTGAACCAACTTTGGTAAGCTGCCCAACGACACCCATTTCATCAATCACCGCTTGCCCTTCACTAATACCATCAATGGTGCCACGATTAATCACCACTTGGTGACTATACGGATTTGAGTGTACAGAAAGTACTTGCGCGATTATTTTACGATTAGAATGTTTAGCGGAAGAACCCAATAGCGCTCGTAGCTTTTGATTTTCTTTATTTAAAAATTGATATTGCTGGAGTTGTTCACTTTGCAGTAATTGCTTTTTCTTTAGCGCTTCGTTTTCAGTAAGTAATTGATCGCGCGTGTGCAAGCTTTTAGCGCCAAGGCTAAATACTTCATAAGGTAAGTTGGCTAAATACAGTAACGGGCTCACTAAAGTATTTAAACTCGTGCGTACTGTGGTACCACCTTGGGTATAACGATCGCCTACGATCAACATAACACTCAATACCACTGCGACAAAAAGCCGCAGTTGTAAAGAAATGGCACGCCCAAACATTAATTTCATTAGTCGTAACTAAATACGTCACCACCGTGCATATCTATCATCTCTAATGCTTTACCGCCGCCACGTGCTACACAGGTTAATGGATCGTCAGCAACCACAACAGGAATGCCAGTCTCTTCCATTAGTAAACGGTCTAAATCTTTAAGCAATGCACCGCCACCCGTTAACACCATACCTTTAGCAGAAATATCTGACGCCAGCTCTGGTGGTGATTGCTCAAGGGCAACCATCACTGCGCTGACAATACCCATTAATGGCTCTTGTAGGGCTTCTAGGATTTCATGCGAGTTAAGCGTGAATGAGCGCGGCACACCTTCAGCAAGGTTACGGCCACGTACTTCAATTTCAATCGGCTCATCCGTTTTAAACGCTGAACCAATTTGATGCTTAATGTTCTCGGCAGTTGCTTCACCGATTAAGCTACCAAAGTTACGGCGCACATAGTTGATGATTGCTTCATCAAATTTATCACCACCAATACGCACTGATGATGAATACACCACACCGTTAAGTGAAATAATCGCGACTTCAGTGGTACCACCACCAATATCAACAACCATAGATCCGGTTGCTTCTGATACTGGTAAGCCAGCACCGATAGCAGCAGCCATTGGCTCTTCAATTAAATACACTTCACGCGCACCTGCTCCCATTGCAGATTCGCGGATAGCACGTTTTTCTACTTGCGTTGCACCACACGGTACACAAATAAGGACACGTGGGCTTGGACGCATAAAGTTATTGTTATGCACTTGCTTAATGAAGTGTTGTAACATTTTTTCGGTTACATAAAAGTCAGCAATTACACCGTCTTTCATTGGGCGAATAGCTTTAATATTACCAGGCGTTCGGCCAAGCATTTGCTTAGCTTCAGTACCTACTGAGGCTACACTTTTAGGACCACCGGCGCGCTCTTGACGGATCGCAACTACAGATGGTTCATTAAGGACAATGCCTTCGTCTTTAACATAAATTAGGGTGTTGGCTGTACCCAAGTCGATCGATAGATCGTTTGAAAAAATACCACGGAGCTTTTTAAACATGAGGCTGGATGACCTTTGAAAAACGTTCTTATGTTAGCTAATGCACTTTAACATGCTGAATCAGTTCGGCAATAAAAAGTACAGCTACCTTTGTTAATTGGGTAAAAAAGGAAGCACTGCTTCCTTTTTAAATTATTTTTTACCGTTCTCGTACAAGACGAAAACCGATATAATTTGCACGAAAGTCCGGTGCCAAAATCAAACGAGTTGAGGCACGAGCTAAACTAGGCGCAAAATTCCACGCCCCACCACGAACAGTTACATCCGCTTGTTCAGCTGACTTATGAGTCCATTCCCATACATTTCCTACCGTGTCGTAGAGACCAAACGCATTAGGTGCAAATGAGCCAGTTGGCGCTGCACTTTTGTTTGACCATTCACTACCACACCAACCACAATTGGCTAAATTCTTACCTATTTCGTTACCCCATGGGTATTCTGTTTTGGTACCAGCGCGTGCTGCATACTCCCACTCCACCTCATTGGGTAATCTATATTGCTGACCTGTTTGCCCAGACAACCAATCCGCATATGCTTTTGCATCATTGTAAGTTAAGCACACAGCAGGAAAGTCACTGCTTTGTTCAAAACCTGGGTTGCGCCAATTTAAATTAACTTCCCACACTGGTTCGCCATTTAAATAATACGCACAGCCACGATTGCGTTCAGCTTCTGTTTTGTAATTGGTATTAGATACAAATTGCTGATAAGCGCCTACTGTCACTTCTTTATTTTGCATAGCAAATGAGCTTGCAATGGTTTTTTCAACAACGGGGCGTTCATTAGCAAGACCATTACCGTTGATATCGCCCATTTCAAACTTACCTGCCGGGATCACAACCATTGCAGCAGCGGCGTTACCACCAAGCGCAGTACTGGTTACTGGTGTCGTATTACGTTGCTCGCTAGTGTATGTCGGTGCAGCAATCGACTCAGGCTTTTTTACCAACTTAGCGTGAATTGTCTGTGGCTTTCGCAAGTCAACACGAACACGATAAGGTTGATAACCCTGCTTGCGCACTTCAACATCATGAATACCGCTAGGTAAAGTCGTTGCTAAACGAGTTGAACCAAAACTTACACCATCAATAAACACTTCATCGTCATAAACATTTGAACGCAGCGTAAGTTCAATCATTTTATTTGCATCTAGCTGCGGCTTTACCGTTGGCATAGGTTTAACTGAATAATCGTGTATCGGTTGTTCGCTCATACGCGACACCGAAACGTTGGTATTATCCTTACTATCACTGAATGTTAACTGACTATCTGTGAAAGTCGTCTCGTAGCTGGTTTGATAACCAGTGCTAAGCGGTGTGCCGTACTCTGAACAGTAACGATTATCAACACTTAATAAGTTACATAAACGGCTGCTGTTTACATCGCCACGCATAGTGACACTTAAGTTTACGTTGTAGTTACCTTGGCCACTAAACGCACTATTGACCACATGGCTACTTAACACCTGTACCTGTGCACCCGCCATATTACGCTTAGGTTCTACTAGGCGCTCTTCCGTTAAATTAGCAAAGATTTGGTCTACAAAACGCTTGGTCGCTTTTTGCAAACCCATTTGCTGACCACGTTGCTCACACGCTGCTAACGTTTCTGTCCGTTTACAGTTTATTGTATGATTAACTTCTAATGTGCCTTCACGGGTAAATTCATTACGTAAGCGTTCAACTCGGGCTGTAGTTAATTGTTCTTTTAGGCTTTCGAGTGTATTTAGCTGGGTATGTTTTGCTACGCGAATTTGTTCAATGTCTTTGCGGTGGGATGCAATTGCCGCCAACTGCATCGCGATATCATCTTTATTTTGCTTATGATCAACCACAGCCTGCTGATAGCGCGCTTGTGCTGCACTGATATCAATTGTGGGATCGTCAATTAAACGACGATACATTTCATTCATGGCATCAAGTGCTTGATTTTTTTCTTTGTCGAGTTCAGTTGAGCGAGTTCTTAATAAATCAAGTTGGCTTTGTAACTGACTTTCTTCTTTTAAGTGTTTTTCAAGTATCTGTGTAGCGTTATCGTATTCAGCTTGTTTAATACTGATCTCAGATTCAATTCCAGTTACTGTGGCTGTATCTTGTGCAAATGCACACGATGCAAACAAGCTAGCTGAAATTAACAGAGATAAAGGAGCAATTCGCATATATTCCATTCCCAAAAAGCGGCAATTATTTGGTCATTATTTATTTTTTATAATTAAACTCTTATGCTATGTACTTGCAAGGCAAAACACAAGCTTTGTTCAAAAATTATCTGAGTTTACAACTATTACCGTACTTCATGCCAGTAAATTACCATCACATAGTATGAAAATAGCCCCTTTTCTTGTTCATAGCTAATTTGTTAAACTTATGGCCCGTTTATTTTAAGTTGCAACTGTGAATTTAATCCCTGAGTCTCCACTGCAAAAAATCACTTGTTCGATGCTGAGTGAACAAAGAATATCTTTATCGATAAAACGTGACGATCTTCTACATCCGTTAATAAGCGGTAATAAATGGCGCAAACTTAAATATAATCTGATTGCCATGCAAGCACAGCAAAAAACCGAATTACTTACTTTTGGTGGTGCATTTTCAAATCATATTCATGCCTGTGCGGCTGCCGGAAAGCACTTTAATTTAACCACCCATGGTATTATTCGCGGCCCTGAGCTTGATCAGCAAAACCCGACCTTACAATTTGCCAAACAATGCGGTATGCAGTTGCACCCAGTTACCCGTTTAGAGTATCGCGAGCGACATAACCCTGGTTATTTAGCGCAATTGCAAACACACTTCCCTAATGCCTATATATTGCCAGAAGGCGGCACAAACAACGCCGCTTTGCTAGGCTGTAAAGAACTTGCTCAGTCATTACCCGACGCTGACTATGTTATTTGCCCAACCGGGAGCGGAGGCACACTGGCAGGGTTAGTTGAAGGCTGCGATAACAGCACGCAGGTTTTAGGAATTGCGGTATTAAAACAAGCTGAGTATTTGATCAATGAAATAAAATCACTCAGCCCTGTAGCGGCACAGCAACAAAACTGGCAATTACTCACCCAGTTTCATGATGGTGGCTATGGCAAGTTTAGTCCTGAACTTTGGCAATTTTGCCAAATGATGCAAAGCCAACATCAACTCCCCCTTGAGCCTATTTACTCAGGAAAAATGATGTACGCTTTATGGCAGTTGATCGCAGATGATTATTTTCCCAAAGGAAGCCAAATAATTGCTATTCATACCGGCGGCTTGCAAGGCTTAGGTGGTTTACGCTATCGACAGTTGTTACAGTGAATTCAATCAATTCACTGTAACATTAGTAAATTCTTGCAAGGGTTCAGTAAAGTAAAACCCTTGGGCGCCAAGTACCCCAAGCTTTTTAAGCATGTTGAGCTCTTGTTGCGTTTCCACCCCAACACCGTATACGGGTAAGCTGACTCGCTCAGCGTTACTAACAATTTGCCGCACCATTTTTTGCTGCGTTATATTTTTATCAATGTTGTGAATTAAATCATAGCTTAATTTTAGCCCTTTAATGACTTTATAATGCGTTAATAAAGCAATTTTATCGTGCGATGAAACATTATCAATTACCACAGAGCTGCCCACAGATT
The DNA here is from genome assembly GCF_030436385.1 of Pseudoalteromonas sp. KG3. Lineage (NCBI taxonomy): Bacteria > Pseudomonadati > Pseudomonadota > Gammaproteobacteria > Alteromonadales > Pseudoalteromonadaceae > Pseudoalteromonas > Pseudoalteromonas sp. KG3. The sequence goes on along the minus strand of NZ_CP098523.1, from coordinate 3,030,582 downwards.
TAACCTTGCTAAAAGCAAATTTCAAGAGCTGTTGATGTTGATAAAAATCCACTTCCGATATTTCAAATTGTAACTTATTGGCAGCTTGTACATTTTTCATTATCTCGCCAAACCAATGCCAGTAATCATCATCAAACCAATTAAACGCATGTAAGTTAATACTCACCGTTAAAGAGCTTGGCTCACTATTTAATAACTTAATAACTTGCTCTAATACAGTTTTATCCAACAAGGTAATTGCGTCATCACTTTTCAATTGCGGAATAAATTGCTTCGCCGACAACATCCCCAATGATTTGTGACGCACTCGGATCAAGGCTTCATGTTGTAATATATCACCACTGACAAACTCAAATAGTGGCTGGAAAAATAGCATAAACTTCTTTTTATCAATGTAATCAGTTAGGTTCTCAGAGCTATTAGCCAGCACTGTTGAGTGTGTGTAGTTAAATGGCACACGATGAACATGCTGCCAAGCACTTTGCTTTGCGAGTATTAATGCTGATTTTGTTAATTGATAAACTATTGTTTGATCAGCACCATCACGGTAATTACATACCCCGATTTTAATTTCTTTGCGGGATAGATCACCGCGATAAAGCAAAGATGCTTGGTAAATCGTTTGATGTAACCGCTTGGCGTAAGTATCAACATCGGCCTGCGGTATATTCTCTAAGGTTATTGCCAAGCCACCTGAAGATAATAACTTCACAGATACCCGCGATAGTTCTTTAAAACCTTTAACAATAATGAGTTTAAAGTGACTTTCTAAATCAACACTATCAGGGAATGGTTGCACCCAATAGAGTAAGGCAAAGAGATGGTTATAATTGTTTTGAATACCATACACGCCTTTGATTGCGGTATCATCTTCAGATACCTGCTGCGGTTTTGTCGCAACAGTATTTACGTCTGCAATTGCCATGTTATTAACAGGTAGATTAACCGTCAACGGTACAGTCGGTGCATTAAAACCGCTGAGTTCAGCAACCATATCGCGCCGTTTAAAAAGCACACGCCACCAGCGATAGCCCCACACAGTGGCGCCAATCATGACTAAGTTCAATAAAATAAACAGGTGACTTTCTACAATCCAAAAAGGCAAATGATAAAGCTTTAAACTAACCGTTTTATATTTATAGATATCACTCTCTTGGGCCATAAAAGCAGAAAAATGAAACGGCATACTCTCTGGTTCAAGCATAAAACCATGATCGGCAGCAAGTGCAGCGATGATATCTCTGTCGGCAATTTGATCTAGTTTTAAGTTATATACTTGCTGCGCTAATTGGCTGCCTTCGATGTGTACTTTTTGATGCAATATCTCGCCTAATAAGAGATTAAATATCGTTAGTAAAAGCATAAAAGCAATCACATAAATACTTAGCATCCGTACTTTTGCATTTTTAAATTGAGTCACCATGGCTGTTACGCTATTTGTTCTAATAGCTAAAGTGTTGTTCAAGATCCTTATAAACACAAGGCTACAGCATGTTTAAAGATAGTTTTAGAGTTAATGAGCCGAGCAAAAAAGCCAAAACTGACGCTTTTTTAAAGACCTATGAACTTTAAAATTTCAAATAAAAAATGTAATCCGAGAGGAGTCTATGACAGGCAAAATTTACTAGCAGTCAGCTTTCACCTATAAAAATAAAAAAGGGCCTGTAAAAACAAGCCCTTAATGATTTTTATCTACAATTTTTATTTATGTATTCCTCAAAACGGAATATCGTCATCAAAATCGATTGGTGGTTCCATCGGGTTTGATGCGCCGCCTTGAGGAGCATTTTGTGGTTTAGGTGCAAAACCGCCTTGTGGTTGGCCGCCACCTTGTGGTGCATAGCCGCCGCTTTGGTATTGGTTATTCTGCTGTGGCGCAGCAGCTGGCTGTTGGCGTGCTGCAGGTGCTTGTTGTGGAGCACTCTGTTGTTGCTGGCCGTAACCACCACTTTGTTGTGGTGCACTTTGCTGATAACCGCCACCTTGTTGTGGGGCGCTTTGTTGCGGAGCACTCTGCTGTTGGCCGTAACCACCTTGAGATTGACCGCCTTGGCTTTGCTGTTGGCCACTTTGATAACCACCACCTTGCTGGTCGCCACCACGTGCGCCTAGCATTTGCATTTGGCCAGTAAAACCATCAACTACGATCTCTGTGGTGTATTTTTCTTGGCCTTGTTGGTCGGTCCATTTACGTGTTTGTAATTTACCTTCAACGTATATTTGTGACCCTTTACGGCAATATTCGCCGACAATTTCAGCTAATTTGCCAAAAAATACCACACGGTGCCATTCTGTTTTATCAACCATTTGACCGGTGTTTTTATCTTTATAGCTATCAGACGTTGCTAAGGTAATATTCGCTACACCATTGCCATTAGGCATATAACGTACTTCTGGATCTTGACCTAAATTACCAACCAAGATTACTTTGTTCACACCGCGTGCCATGGACCTTTCTCCTATAAACGTTATATTAAACCAGCCGCTTTTCGGGCTTGGTCTAGGTCAAATTCTTTATCATCAATCTTTAAATAGCTGCGATTTTCTTCGCACACTACCGTTGCTTCTAACACACCTGGTAAAGCAACTAAACGAGATGCAAGGGTTTGCGCTTGCTGCTCATTACTTAATTCTGTCATTAAGCTTATCATTTTACTTCTTGGCGGGACTTGCATATTCCACGCAAGGATAAGCCATATTAACCCAACAACTGCGGCTGCGGCAAACACTGCTTGAGCTGTTGTTGATTGCGCAACGTAACCTCCTAAAATCCCACCTAAAAATGCACCAAAAAATTGCGAAGACGAAAACACTCCCATCGCCGAGCCTTTTTGATTTGCTGGTGAAAAGCGCGATACCAATGCAGGCATAGTTGCTTCAAGGAAGTTAAACGCGACAAAATAGGCCAACATACATAATGCCATGCCTATAATACTATCAACCCATAACGCCATTGCGGTCATACTTAAAGTTAATAACGCAATAGAAGCGATAAAGGCCTGCTTTTCTTTTTCTTTACGAATGGCGATGATCATCATCGGTGCCATTAACAAGAAACCAAAGATCAATACCGGAATATATATTTGCCAATGTGCTGATGCCACCAGTCCATTGGTAATCAATTGCCCTGGTAACGCAACAAAAATAGTGGTTAGGGTTAAATGCAGTAACATAATGCCTGCATCTAAACGTGCTAATTGCGGGTGCTTAATCAGCTTTTTAATATCAGTAAAGCTGGCCAGTGTATCGCCTTTGGGGGCTTTATTAACGGCTTTGGGCACTAAAAACAATACTATAAAAATACCCAAGATAGCCAAAACAGCTGTTAACCAAAATATACCAGCAATACCCCAAGCAGCGGCAACCATCGGGCCAAGTAGCATGGCGACAGCAAAGCTCATACCAATACTCATGCCGATCACGGCCATTACTTTTGGTCGCTGTTCATCACGACTCAGATCAGAGGCAAAAGCAAGTAATGAGCTGGCAATTGCCCCCATTCCCTGTAATGCACGACCAACCGTAACCATTTGCAAAGAATCAGCCGTTGCAGCAATAACTGAGCCAAGCGCAAATAAACACAAACCACCAACAATCACTTTTTTGCGGCCGATTTTATCTGATAGCCAGCCCATGGGGATTTGCAACACCGCTTGTGTTAAACCATAAGCACCAATGGCAATACCAATCCATAACGGTGAAAACCCAGCTAAGTCTTGTCCATAAATAGCCAACACTGGCATTAACATAAATAAGCCAAGCATACGAAATGCAAACACACTCGCGAGCGATACTGCGGCGCGTTTTTCTCGTGAATTAAGTGAAGATGCTGTCATGATTCGCGTGTTCTTGCTGTCTATTAAAATTCGAGCAGGGATTCTAGCACAAGCTTAACAAGAAATAATCGTTTCAAACTGATGATTTTTCATTGATCAAGGATTAATCTTCGCACGTATTATGAGATACTCAGTAAATCAATTTGGTAATGAAACGAGATAGCATGGAAAACATTGAAGTCCGAGGCGCCCGTACGCACAATTTAAAAGACATCAGCCTAACCATTCCCCGTGATAAATTAATTGTTATCACCGGCCTATCCGGTTCAGGTAAATCGTCTTTAGCATTTGATACCTTATATGCAGAAGGGCAACGTCGGTATGTGGAATCTTTATCGGCTTACGCCAGACAATTTTTATCTTTAATGGAAAAACCGGATGTTGATCACATTGAAGGGCTGTCTCCGGCTATTTCAATTGAACAAAAATCAACATCACACAATCCTCGCTCAACCGTTGGTACCATTACCGAAATTTATGATTACTTACGTTTAATGTTTGCCCGTGTTGGCGAGCCGCGTTGCCCGACTCACGATTTACCACTGGCAGCACAAACTGTGAGCCAAATGGTCGACACTGTGTTGGCATTCCCTGAAGGTAGTAAACTGATGCTACTTGCTCCAGTGGTCAAAGAGCGTAAAGGTGAGCATGTTAAATTATTAGAGCAGCTTGCCAGTCAAGGCTATATTCGTGCTCGTATTGATGGTGAAGTGTGTGACCTTTCAGATCCACCAACGTTAGAGCTTCATAAAAAACACACTATTGAAGTCGTAGTTGACCGCTTTAAAGTTAAAGATGGTTTACAACAACGCTTAGCTGAATCGTTTGAAACCGCGCTAGAGTTATCAGCGGGGGTTGCAACAATTGCCTCAATGGATGATTCAAGCGCCGAAGAGTTACTGCTATCAGCCAATTTTGCTTGCCCTACTTGTGGCTATGCCATGAGTGAGCTCGAACCACGCTTGTTCTCATTTAATAATCCAGCGGGCGCATGTCAAAGCTGTGATGGTTTAGGTGTACGTCAGTATTTCGATCCAAACCGAGTGATTCAAAACCCTGAATTAAGTTTATCTGGCGGTGCAATCAAAGGCTGGGATAAACGCAGCTTTTACTATTTCCAAATGCTGCAAGCGGTTGCCGAACATTATAAATTTGATTTAGAAGTGCCCTTTCAAGAGCTGAGTAAAGACGCTAAAAGAGTCATTCTTGATGGCTCCGGTGATACAAAAATTGCTTTTAATTATCGCAATGACCGAGGGGACTTAATAACTCGCAATCATGAGTTTGAAGGCGTGCTCAATAATATGAACCGCCGCTACCGTGAAACCGAGTCAAATTCAGTACGTGAAGAACTGGCTAAATATCAAACGAGTCAAGCGTGCCCAAGCTGTAAAGGCTCTCGTCTTCGCCAAGAAGCACGCAGCGTATTTATAGGGCAAACAAACTTACCAACCATTACTGCAATGAGTATTGGTGAAGCAATGGACTTTTTTGAAGGTCTTAACTTAACCGGTCAAAAAGGCCAAATTGCTGAAAAAATCCTAAAAGAAATTCGCGATCGTTTATCGTTCTTAATTAATGTTGGGCTTAACTACCTTTCATTAGAGCGCAGTGCCGATACGCTCTCAGGTGGTGAAGCGCAGCGTATTCGCCTTGCAAGCCAAATTGGTGCAGGCCTTGTTGGCGTAATGTATGTACTTGATGAACCATCTATTGGTTTGCATCAACGCGATAACGACCGTTTATTAAAAACCCTTATTCACTTACGTGATTTAGGTAATACCGTGATTGTGGTAGAGCATGATGAAGACGCTATTCGCGCTGCCGATCACATTATTGATATTGGCCCAGGCGCAGGTGTGCATGGCGGTTATGTAATAGCTCAAGGTACGCGTGATGATATTTTAGCCAGTGAAGAGTCTGTTACTGGGCAGTTTTTATCGGGCAAACGTAAAATTGATGTACCAGGCGAACGCCATAAAGTGAACGACAAATGGTTAGAGCTGTTTGGCGCAACCGGTAACAATCTTAAAAACGTTGATTTAAAAATACCGTTTGGTTTGATGACCTGTATTACTGGGGTATCCGGCTCTGGTAAATCAACGCTTATCAACGATACCTTATTCAAACTCGCGCATACTGAATTAAATGGCGCAACCACCGCAGAAGCAGCGCCTTATAAATCAATCAGTGGTCTTGAGCATTTTGATAAAGTAATCGATATAGATCAAAGTCCAATTGGCCGCACCCCGCGCTCAAACCCGGCGACTTATACTGGTATATTTACGGGTATTCGTGAGTTATTTGCAGGTACTCAAGAGTCACGTTCGCGTGGTTATAAAGTGGGTCGCTTTAGCTTTAACGTTAAAGGTGGTCGCTGTGAAGCCTGCCAAGGCGATGGCGTAATTAAAGTCGAAATGCACTTTTTACCGGATGTATACGTGCCGTGTGATGTCTGTAAAGGACAACGTTATAACCGCGAAACGCTCGAAGTACAGTACAAAGGTAAAAACATTCACCAAGTGCTTGAGATGACAGTGGAAGATGCGCACGACTATTTTGATAAAATACCCGCCATTGCACGCAAACTAAAAACCTTAATGGATGTCGGCTTGTCGTATATTCGCTTAGGTCAAGCAGCGACTACGCTCTCTGGTGGTGAAGCGCAACGGGTTAAACTCGCCCGTGAGCTATCAAAACGTGACACAGGCAAAACCTTGTACATTTTGGATGAGCCAACCACAGGCTTGCACTTTGCCGATATTGAGCAATTATTAGTAGTGCTGCATCGCCTACGCGATCATGGCAATACTATCGTGGTTATTGAGCATAATCTTGATGTAATAAAAACAGCCGATTGGATCATTGATTTAGGTCCTGAAGGTGGCGCTGGCGGCGGTGAGATCCTCATTGCAGGCACGCCAGATGAAGTAGCCGAATGTGAGCGTTCACATACCGGTCACTATTTGAAACCGCTACTTTAAGCGGTTTTATTAAAATTATAGATAAAGAGTTGGTAAAAAAGCCCGAATATTATTACTCGGGCTTGTTCATGTTCTGTTAATTGCGGGGATTTTTAATTTCCCTACTCATCCCAGTCAGGATACTGCTCTGGTTTGATACCGCTTTCGAGTGCCACTCTAGGGTAGGCAGTGCTTGGCTTGTTAGTAAAACGTTTTTTACGACTTTTATTTATTTGAAACAACCAGCTATCTCCGTAATCAAACATATAAAAGAGCTTTTTACCTGCTAATTTTGAGAATATAGTTTCAACGGTTTCTTGAATTACTTCATCTTCATCGCATGATATACGCAGCGCATTTCTAGAATAAAAAGAGTTAGCAATACAAAACTCATACATGTGATCATTATCAAAACCGACTGCAAATAAAATGGCCTCATGTAATTCCTCTAAGCTACAGTTAATAGGGATTTCTAAAGCACATTCCCATTCATTTTCGGCATGTATCCCATCAAGTAATTTTATCTTTAAAGTTTCAATCATTTTCTGACTTCCCCTATTTTCTACCAAACTTGTCGAACTACTCATTTTAAATTTATACTATATTGATATATCAATCATAACTGTCATGAGCAACTAATTCTGTAAAGGTACTAAGCCCTACCTAACGCCCAAACCGCTACCAACTGACTAATTTTATTTACGTGTCTTTGACATCTCGGCGATTAAATAGCAGCTCGTTGTTGTCGGTGACATTAAACGCGAACGATTTAAAATTGACATGAGTTTCAGCAAACTCATGGGTAGTTAAATTAAAACGAGCTACACGCGAAATACCATCGCTGATATATAAGTAATCGGTATTGATTGCATGAAAAGAGGTTGCTCGTGCGCTGTCTGGAAGCTGCCAACGTTTATCATCCGCGAGTCTGATCAGCTCCTCACTGGCTACTGTAAAGCTACGTCCTTAATTATCATTGAGTAATGTAATTTAATGTTTTATAAGTAAAAAAATACCGCTGAAGATAACAATCATTCAGCGGTATTTTTTATCTATATCGCAATTACGGGCGGGGAATAAATCCTAACGCGTTGTAAACTGACTTTAAGGTCACTTCTGCACGGGCGCTGGCTTTTTCAGCACCAGTTCTCATGATGGTATCAAGCATGGTTTGATCTTCACGTATCTCTTTAAAGCGCGCTTGGATTGGCTCAATCATGCTTACTACTGCATCAGCTGTGTCTTTTTTCAGGTGGCCATACATTTTGTCTTCGTACTCTGGCACTAACTCTTCAATTGAGCGTTTAGTGGCAACAGACATAAGCGTTAATAAATTTGATACACCTGGTTTTTCAGTACGATCAAAATAAATACGTGCCTGCTCGTCTGAATCTGTTACTGCTTTTTTCAGCTTTTTCTCAATCTTTTTCGGTTCATCTAACATCATGATAAAACCATTTGGATTTTCATCTGATTTAGACATTTTTTTCAGTGGGTCTTGCAAGCTCATTACCCGCGCGCCAAATTCTGGAATGTAAGGTTCTGGAATTGTGAATACGTCGCCGTATAGATTATTAAAACGTGTAGCGATATCACGGGTCAATTCTAAATGCTGCTTTTGGTCATCACCTACAGGTACTTGTGCTGCTTGATAAAGTAAAATATCAGCCGCTTGCAGTACTGGGTATGCATATAAACCAACATTCACATTATTCGTGTTCTTGGCTGACTTGTCTTTAAATTGGGTCATGCGGTTTAGCTCACCCATTTGTGCATAACAGTTTAATACCCAACCTAACTGAGCATGCTCTGGCACTTGCGATTGTACAAAAAGCGCGGCTTTTTCAGGGTTAATGCCACAAGCGACATACAAAGCAATACCGTCTAATACACGGGTTCTTAACAATTCAGGGTCTTGACGCACGGTAATCGCGTGTAAATCGGCTAACATAAAGTGACTGTCATATTCTTCCTGTAGCTTTACCCACTGGTTAATAGCGCCAACATAATTGCCTATTGTCATCCCACCGGTTGGCTGCATGCCACTTAACACTACTGGTTTACTCATGATGTTCCTTTATATTACTAAAATAAAAAATACTAAAATTAACAACACTAACTTAAATGTCGTTTACCGCTGATTAAGAACGGGTAGTATATCTAAGAATGTATCACAGAGGTACTGCGGATTATAATCACTCAAGTTTTCACCTTGGTTATAACCATAAGTTAGCGCAAGCATATCGATATTGGCTGCTCGTGCAGCTAAAATATCACTTTTTGAATCACCGATCATTATTGCTTGGCTAACGGGCACATTTAATTGCTGACAAGCAAACAACAGCGGCTCAGCAGAGGGCTTTTTAGCCATGTCGTCACCACAGACGATAACCTCAAAGTGACTCGTTAGCGCAAGTTTATCGAGTAGTTTCTCTGTGAAACATCGCGCTTTATTGGTGATCAACGCTTTAGGCATACCTCGCAATGCCGCCAAGCCAGTTTCCACATGTTGGTACAATACACTGTATTCACCAACGAGTTGTTCATAATGCCCATAAAACAACGCAATGGCTTTATCTGCAAGTGCAGTGTCTAAATGCTCACTAACTTGCATATCACCACTCAAACCCCGTTTGACTAAAGTTTCAATGCCATTTCCGACCCAGCTTTGTACTAAGCTTTGGCTAACAATAGGAAAGGCCAAATCAGATAAGGTCAGGTTCATGGCGATATATAAATCATAAACGCTATCAACTAAAGTGCCATCTAAATCAAATAAAGCAGCATCGTACTTCATTATTTAACACCTTTTAACTGTTCGCGCATTTGCTCTATCACCACTTTATAATCTGGTTGGTTAAAAATAGCTGAGCCGGCAACAAACATATCGGCCCCTGCTTGTGCGGCGGCAGCTATATTGTCAACTTTTATTCCGCCATCCACTTCTAAGCGAATTGCGCGGCCTGAATCATCAATGATTTTCCGTGCTTGGCGTAGTTTTTCTAACGTATGAGGAATAAAACTTTGACCACCAAAACCGGGATTCACCGACATTAATAAAATCACATCAAGCTTATCAATTACATGTTCTAAGTAGCTTAAGCTCGTAGCAGGATTAAACACTAGCCCAGCTTGGCATCCATGATCTTTGATCAGCTGTAAAGTACGATCAATGTGCTCACTGGCTTCTGGGTGAAAGGTAATAATCGACGCGCCAGCATCTGCAAACTGTGGAATTAAACTATCAACGGGTTTTACCATTAAATGCACATCAATAGGCGCTTTAATGCCGTAATCACGCAGTGCTTTGCAGACCATAGGACCAATTGTTAAATTTGGCACATAGTGATTATCCATGACATCAAAATGAACTACGTCTGCACCTGAGGCTAAAACACGATCAACATCTTCACCCAAACGAGCAAAGTCAGCCGATAAAATAGACGGAGCAATAAGGTACTTTTGCAGTGTTTCCAACATAGACAATCCTTAGTGTGTATTCAAAAATGCACTTAAGCTGAGTTACTAAGCCTTTAATGCGCTTAATGTAACAAATAACCCGAACGCGGGAAAATAAATATGCAATGTTTTGTATTACAGCTAATAATGAGCAAAATAATAAACGGAACAATTAACTCATTTAAGTTTTTATTCTATTTAGTTAAACGCAACGGTTGAATTTCAAGCAACTAAATTTAAACATTATTTTTACCTTAAGCTTTTAATTTTATTAAAAATTTATAATTGTTAAGGGTAAATTAAGTTTGTTATTTAAGCGTTTTTTATGTATGCTCTAATGAGTTACACTATTATGGACTTAGTCAAATGCGTGCTTTTAAAATCGGGATCTTAACTGCTACTGCTCTAACTATCAGTACTATAAGCTATTTTTCACAAAGTGATGATGAACTTATGGTGGCAAACGATTGCCAATGTAGCTCTGGACACCTAACAATTAATAATTCAGTGCAATGCATGAAAGTAGAACAAGAATCAACTTGGATGTCATGGCTCACTGGTGATAGTCGCAGTGCACAATTTCATTATTTAGATTTACTTGAGCTATTAACTAGCTCAGATGAACCACAAAAAGCGCGTTCTCTTAGCCCGCGGTTTTAATTAAATGCAACAGCTGATCAGTGCCTTGCAAAGTGTTATTGCGGCATTCTTTGGTGTGCAATCTGAACACAAACGCCAATCTGACTTCAAACAACACTCCCCGCTTAGTATTATCATTATCGCCGTTATATTATTTATTATTTTTGTTGCCGCTATTTATGGCGTGGTGGCTTGGGTGCTAAATACATAGCCATTAGCTCGTTCACTTTATTACGTGAGCCACCTTTTGGACTAATGGTACGTTTGACTTGAATTTCTGCCAAAGTTGCTTGGCTATATATTTTACGAGTCCAGACCGTATCGTGGTTTGAGATCAATACCGGTGTTTTGTTCTCAAATGCAGCTTGCTCAGCAAGGTTCGCTAAATTTGCCTGATCATCTAAATTAAAACCACCCTTTGCATATGAAGTAAACGAAGCCGTTTTGCTCAAAGGTACATACGGTGGATCACAATAGATCACCGCATTATCCGGGACTAATTTAAATACATCATCGTAACCTAAACAAGTAAATGTAGCCTGTTGCGCTTTCTCAGCAAAAAAGTACATTTCATTTTCAGGAAAATAAGGCCGCTTATACTTACCAAATGGCACATTAAAAATGCCTTTTAGATTATAGCGACACAAGCCATTGTAGCCATGGCGATTCATGTATAAAAATAAAATCGCTCGCTCATAAATATCATTGCTTTGATTAAACTGAACGCGATAATCGTAGTACGCGTCCGCTTGATTATTCAAATCAACAAATAGCTTTTTAGCGTCACTAATGAATTCGTCAGGAGAGTTTTTTAGCTCGTTATAAAGGTTGATCAGATCAGCATTTATATCATTGAGAATATAATGTTTAAAATTTGTATTTAAAAATACCGAGCCAGCGCCAACAAACGGTTCAACTAAGGTATCAGCGTGTTTACTCGCGTCATTTAAGCGTGTGCTAATATCTTCAACTAAGCTGTATTTTCCGCCAGCCCATTTAAGGAAGGCTCTGGTCTTTTTCTGCATCGGCTCTTTACTTCAAACTGGTGTGCCGCGATTTTACACTAATCAAAGTAAGTTTACTGATCTAGTAACGCGATTTCTTGTTTTATTTTACTGATTTTTTTATAAAATGGCTGATTTTTACGCACAGCTTCTGGTAACTTAGATAACGCCTCTTTAGCACTTTTTAAGTTATCATAACTACCATAAGTTACTAGCCACCACAATTTGCCATTACGGCGCGTCTGATAGACCTTAGCCAGTGGTTGTAACCCTTGTTCAACCGCATACTGCTCGGCAATTTTTTGTTGAGTCACCGCTAGTAGTTGGATCACCAGTTGTTCATCACTCTGCTGCAGATACCAGCGATTATCAACGGGCAGAATAGCTTCTGCTACGTTACTCACATCAGGCTCAATAACATCATCGGCTAAACTCGTTGTGACATCCACAGGCTCGGCGGCAGGCGCCAAACTATCTAGTATTGCCGCGATATTATTTTCCTGGGCAGAATTATCAATAAGCGGCTGAACTTGCTCTGGCTGAGTTTGTTGCTCAGCTAATTGAGTATCTGCATCTGCGACTACTGAGGAGTCTGTTGGCGGTGCAGGCTCTGTTGCTGGTTGCTTTAAACTATCAACAGGAATTGCCGTCGCCACAGGCGGTTCTGCTTGAGGCTGATAAAAATCTTGCCACCAACGGGTCATATCGGATTGATATAAAAAACCAATAATCAACAGCATAATAATTACTAGCAACGCAATTAAATGTACTCGCCAAGATACTTTATCAGCCACGGTTACTTTTGCAGTATGCTGTGTCGGCTGCCAAGCTAATAATAAACTTGGGTTGCCATGCGCTTCTTGCAAAAAGGTTTGAAAGACAGGATCTTCATCGTATGGTAAATCTTCAAAGTAGCACTGCATAAGCTGTTTACTTTCAGCCATCGAAAGTGCTTCTAAATGAATTTCTACCGAGCTTTGAAACTGTCCGACTGATTGTGATGCAAGTAAAATATATAACGTCGTCGGGCTTTGTTTGGCAAGCGTTGTCAGTTCTTGTACCATTTCATCAGATAAATGCCGACCGCCATCTAATACCCATAGACATGGGCCGCAGTTCTGTTGTTTAGCAAGCTGATAAAAGTTTTCTGACAAGCTTAAATTTTGGTCAATTAATGGCGAGCGAAAACTTTGTTCAAGTAACTCACTCATTAATTGTGCATCGGTCATACGCGCACTTAGCTGCACAAATGCTTTATTAAAATCACTGTATTTATCAGTAATAAAAGTTTCGAGAAGATAACTTTTACCAAGCCCGGATGGGCCCAGTAAGACAATTAGATTTTGCCCATATTCAAACTGTAGGGCAATCCGATCAACCAAAGCCGAACGGCTAGGTAAGATTTGCGATTGCATTAGCGCCCTATTAGATCTCGAACCTGTTGATCAGAGACATCATCAACCAGCGCGCATTGACCAAACGAAGTTGGAAGAATAAAACGGATAGTGCCTTTTTTATTTTTTTTATCTTTACGCATGTGATGTAAAAAGTGTTCGCTGTTCATCACATCGGGAATATCACAAGGTAAATTATATTGCGCGATTAAAGTAATAATTCTTGATACTTGCGTAGCGTTTAAATCGCCACGAGTATGCGCAAGTTTTGCAGCTAACACCATGCCGGTTGCCACAGCTTCACCATGTAACCATTGGCCATAGCCCATTTGCGCTTCAATAGCGTGTGCAAAGGTATGACCTAAATTAAGCAAGGCACGTAGGCCTGCTTCTTTTTCATCTTGGGCAACAATCAGTGCTTTAATTTCACAACAACGGTAAATCACATGCTGGATGGTCTCTTCATCCAAAGCTTGTAGTTGTGCCGTGTTATTTTCAAGAAAACTAAACAACTCAGTATCGTAAATTAAGCCATATTTTATGACTTCAGCCATACCGGCTGCAAATTCACGAGCAGGAAGTGTATGCAGTGATTGCGTATCAATAAACACGGCTTGCGGCTGATAAAACGCCCCAATCATGTTTTTACCCAAAGGATGATTAACCGCTGTTTTACCGCCTACAGACGAATCAACTTGCGATAATAATGTAGTCGGTACTTGAATAAACGGCACGCCGCGTTGATAACACGCCGCTACAAAACCAGTAAGATCGCCTACTACACCGCCACCTAAGGCGATTAAACAAGTATCTCTGCCGCAATTGTTTTCAAGTAAAAATGCTGAGATTTTCTCAAACCATTCAAGTGATTTATATTGCTCACCATCAGGAATAATAAAACTTAGCGGATTTAAATCAGCTAATAACGCCATTGCATCGCTTAGGTATAAAGGTGCAATGGTGTCATTAGTGATAATGATAGGTCTACAATCACCAATATGATGACGCAGCCTGTCAGTCTGTTGAAGTGCAGATTGACCAATATAAATAGGATAACTTCGCTCGTCTAAATTAACTGTTAATTCAAGCATCGCTAGTATCCTTTCTTATTGGTATTTAAAAATCTAATTTATCAATGATTTGATTAGCAACAACTTTAGCGCTTTGCTCATCAGTGCGTACAGTAAAGTCAGCAACTTCTTTATACAGCGGCTCGCGTTCTTCTGCTAAGCGCTCTAATACATCACGAGGTGCTTCTTCTGTTTGCAATAACGGACGACGCTTGTCGCGCTGCGTGCGTGCAACTTGCTTTTCGATCGGTGTCTCTAGGTATACAACGATACCACGAGCCGAAAGCTTATTTCGTACTTCTTTACTCATCACTGAACCACCACCTGTTGCAAGTACAATACCCTGCATTTCAGTTAGATCACCAATGACAGATTCTTCACGAAGTCGAAAGCCTTCTTCACCTTCAAGATCAAACACCCAGGCAATATCTGCACCGGTACGGCGTTCGATTTCTTGATCAGAATCGACGAATTCAAGGTGCAATTGGTCTGCAATGTGACGACCAATTGTGCTTTTGCCAGCCCCCATAGGGCCAACTAGAAATATATTACGTTTTTCAGCCATATCTTTTAGTACAAACGAACTCTAAAATTTGAAATAAAACCCCGCCTAACGACCTGGCCCCAAAATTAAGGAGGGGATTATCTCAGTAATTGATTGGGTATTTCAAGTCTATTAGAACAAAAAGCCAATTAACGAGCAATTAAAGTCAATAATTGCCCATTGTGTAAGAATAAATCAGTGAAAATTACTCTATTTGGATTTTTGGAGTAACGAAAATCAGCAATTCTTTCTTTTCATTAAACTCACTTGTGCTTCTAAACAGCACTCCTAGGTAAGGAATATCACCTAGTAATGGTACTTTTTTAACTGAGTTAATGATTTGCTGCTGGAATATACCACCAAGTACCACGGTTTGACCATTCTCAACCAGTACTTGGGTTTGAATTTCTTGGGTATCAATTGCAACCGCAGGTCCTGTTCCGGTTTGCACTGTATCACCACGCGTATCTTGAGTAATAATCAAATCCAAAATCACTTTATTATCAGGAGTAATGTGTGGTGTAACTTCAAGGCTCAACACCGCCTTTTTAAAGCTAACTGTGGTTGCCCCACTTGAAGCAGATTCAACATACGGTATTTCAGTACCTTGCTCAATACGTGCTTTTTTCTGGTTGGCGGTAGTAATACGCGGACTTGCGATAATTTCACCGCGGTTTTCTTCTTCAAGCGCGGTTAGTTCTAAGTCAAGCAATGTGCCATTAGCTAACTTAGCAACGTGCATACCAATGCTGCCAGCGGCACCTGTAATCGGCAGGTTAACATTAAGACGGTCTGAAATACTTGGGATCGTCCCGTTAGAAATCGTGTTAGCCCCTTCTAAGGTGCCCGAAATACCATCGGTGCCTTGTTGATCACTAAACCCCCAACGTACGCCTAAATCTTCTTTAACGTTGTCACGGACAGTTACCATACGCGCTTCAATAACAACTTGTCTGACTGCGATATCTAAGGTCTCAACCATACGACGCACACTTTCAATACTTTTTGCAGAGTCTTTAATCAATAAGGTATTGGTACGCTTATCAACTGATACGCTACCACGCGCACTAATGATGCTGTTGGTATCTGTTTTTAGTAAGTCAGCAAACTCTTCTGCCTTTGCATAGTTTAAGCGGATGTATTCGCTATATAGCGGCTCTAAATCTTCAACTTGTTGCTTGGCTTTGAGCTCTTTAGCTTCTCTTGCTGCTAGCTCCTCAGAAGGTGCCACCATTAAGATAGAACCATCCATACGCTTATCTAAGCCTTTTACACGCAATACCACATCAAGCGCTTGATCCCACGGTACGCCGTCTAAGCGCAAAGTAATATTACCATTGACTGAGTCACTGGTAACTAAGTTAAAGTCGTTATAACCGGCGATGATCTGTAATACCGCCCGCACTGAGATATCTTGAAAGTTTAAGGTCATTGGGCGACCTTGATACTCTTTACCACCTTCTAAATAAGAGCGTTGCGAATCATCTTTTTCAACCGTTAGCGTTAATATGTTTTCTATTTGCTGATAGGTAAATTTAAACGCGCTATTAGGGCTGATTACCACTCGGCTCATGTTATCTTCTTTAAATGTCTCAATTGAGCTTACAACCGTGCCAAAATCAAGCACATCCAGCTCATACAATAAATCATCTAAAATATCGGTGTGATGAAACTCAGCAATAATTTTGCCGCCACTTTCATGGACATCAATAGCAGCCTGAGTATCTTGTAAGAACACTAATACACGGGCTTCACCTTTTTCACCACGACGAAAATCAAGCGACTGAATTGAGTTAATATAATTACCAGTTGTATCTTGCGCTGCGTTATTACCCTCTTGTGCTGTTAGTGGATTATCTGAGACATGTAATGACACAAGATTATTATTAACTGTGGTTTGGTAAATTTTTAAACGCTCTAAATGCACAGTAACGATTAATGTACCATCCGTAGTCACACTGCTGACTTTTTCAATACCCGCTTGGTTGATTGGCACATCCCCCAAACCTTGCTCAACATCAGCTGCGTTGAAGCGCATTTCGATACGTGCTGGATTATTGAACACCTGAACTTTGGGCTCTGCTGTCAATTCTTCATCAAATACGAGCTGTAACTGTGTTTCTCCAGCCATTAACGGGTTATAACGAACATCATACAACAGCGGTGTCGCCATTGCTGATTGCGTGATAAAAAGGGCAATAACAACAAACAAAGCCTGATGAATGCGATTACTCCAAGATACTCCCTTCTGCATTTTAATTTTACCTTTTTTATTTTTAACTAGTGCCATTGGATCCCGCCTCTAACATTTCCAGCTTTGTCAGGCGCTCTTTCCAACAACCAGACCCATCAGGGATTAACTCTAACAACTCTATATAATCACTGTTTACTTGTTGTACAACGCCGTGATACAAACCAATATGATTACCGACCGTTACTCGGTGCAAAGTATCATCTGCTGCTTTGATTAATGCCCATATTTGCCCATCAGACCCTAGTGTGCCCTTCATTGCTAGATTATCCAGAGGGTATTTTTCTAACACCTCACGCGTACGCTCTGGGTCAGGGTGTAAACAGTTTTTTACTTGAATCATATTATTTTGAATAATTTCAGGTTGTGGCGCAACAAAAGGGCTGCGTAGCTGTTTGGCGCTATATTCAAAGTGCTCAAATTCTGTCAGCTTTGGGATTGCCTCAACTTTAGGTGTCGTACTGGCTTTAACTTGATCAATAAATTCCTTTTGCTCAGAGGTATCATCATTACATGCAGTGAGCAAAACACTGCTGAGTAAAACAACAGCTAATTTTTTCATTTTTTAGCTCCTGCTTTTTTCACATCACCTTCATAGCGGTAAGTTTTAGCAACAACACTAAAGGTCAACATACCTGAATCCGAACTATTAATTGAAAAGTCATGCAAACTCACAATACGCGGTAGTTGCGCCACTTTCCCCACAAAATCACCAAACTCATGGTAGCTGCCTATTACCTCAATTTTGATTGGTAATTCAGTATAAAACTCTTTTTCAACTTCTGGTAACCAACCGATTTTAAGGAAGGTTAAACCACTGGTGGTACCTACGTAAGATAAATCATCTAGCAAGCCTGGTGTCTCGTTTGAAGTTGGTAAGCGTTTTAACAGTAAAGAAAACTTTTCTTCCATTTCAACCATTTGCTGGCGATAAATCTCCAAGTTACTGGCCAAGGCATACTTAACTCGATAGGTACTACGTAATTCTACTTCCTTGCTAACCGCATTCTTGTAACTATCAATTTCATCTGAAACTAATAAGCTGTAGCTAAAAAACAACACTAATGCAGCAACAAAAGTACAGCAAATAACTTTAACAACAATTGGCCAATCACCAATATTCTCAAGCTCAATTTCGTTCCAATCAATCTCAGTTAACGCTTTGATATCAAGGTTCATTGCTTCATCTCGCCAATTTTATCAAAGGATTTTACGTAAAATTCCATATTAAAATCACTTAACAACCGTGACGACTTTTCCCCAGCAACAATGCCTTGCATAGTGGGTTTCTCGAGCAAATAAGAGTTCTGTACTTCACGCAGCATATTCGAAAGGTGATTATTAGATTCGCTACGACCAACCACATGAATAGCACTCCCTCGACGCTCTAACTTAGTTAAGTAAACACCGGTAGGTACTATTTTCGCCACTTCATCCATGATCTGAGTGCCTAAGTTACGGCTACTTTGCAACTCTTCAATTAAGCGCATCCGCTGTTGTAAATTTTCTTTCTTTTTATCTAGTTCACGAATTTCACTAATACGACGATCTAATTGGCTAATTTCTGTTGTAAGGTAATTATTTTTAATATTTTGTCCATCTCGCAAATTACCGTAATAAGTACTCAATAAATACATACTCATAAAACTACCAAGCACAACTAAAAACAAAATAGTGGCAAATTTATTTTGCGATTGTTTTCGTTGTTGCTCGCGCCATGGCAGTAGATTTATATGTGGCATGATGAAAAACTCCTTAATGCCAAACCTGTCGCTATTGCAAATTGCGTACGGTGACGCTGTAACACATTGCGATCAACGTGCGCAGAAATCTCCATATTAGCGAACGGTTCTGCCACTATGGTGTGAATACCTAACTCTTCAATTAGCAATCTATCTAGGCCATCAATCATCGCAGTACCGCCAGTAAGTACAATATAATCAATTTGATCTTTACCACTGGTGGTTAAAAACATCTGCACTGCACGGCGTACTTGTTGTAACAATGAGGTTTGAAACGGTGCCAATACTTCAAAGGTATAGTTAGGGGGTAGATCGCCTGTCGTTTTACCTATTTCAGCTTCATCAAAGCTTTTATTATAATAGGCCACAATACTGTTGGTGTATTGGTCGCCGCCAAATACTTGATCTCGGGTATAAATAGTTTCACCACCGAGTACCACACTGACCAGCATCAAGACTGCGCCAATATCGACTACTGCAACACATTTGTTAAATGCATCACTTGGTAATTGTTGATAATAAACATCCATAGCGCGGCTCAGCGCATAGCTTTCAACATCGACTACCTTCGCAGTTAAACCAGCTGATTCTAGCGCACCAACGCGGGCTTCAACACTTTCAGTTCGCGCAGCAGATAACAACACATTCATTTTTGAAGGGTCAGCTTCATTAGTGCTTAATTTTTCAAAATCTAGGCTAACTTCATCTAAGGGATAAGGAATAAGGCTATCTGCCTCGATTTCAATTTGTGACTCAAGTTCTGCATCGCTGAGGGTAACATCCATAAAAATCACTTTCGTGATTACCGTTTGCCCAGACACCGCAACTGCAGCATATTTAATTGATTTAGGTAATTTACGTTTTAACTTAGTAATAATATTACCAATCGCTTCAATATCTTGAATATTGCGCTCAGCCATAGTACCTTTTGGCATTGGCTCTATTGCTAACGCCTCAAGCCGGTAGCCGCTGTCCGTTTCATTCAGTAACACTGCTTTTATAGCGTGTGACCCGATATCTATCCCTACCATCATCGATGAAGACTTACTCAATAGTTGACTTAGCATGTTCGCAACTTGGCCTTTGTTTTAAGAATAAACAAGTTATAATTTTTATATGAAAAAATACTATTCACTTTTTAATCAATATATACTAGCAGTCTCCGATTCTAATTGGGAGTCCATTTAGGGAAAATATAAGTGATTTTATTAAAACGAACTTTACAATTTTTTATCATTTGCACATTTTTGGGGCTCATTACCTTAGTAAGCCTTTATTATTACGTTAAATCTGATATCCCCAGTGTGCAAGTTTTAAAAGACGTGCAACTACAAACTCCTATGCAAGTATTTTCTAAAGATGGTTTATTAATCAACCAGTTCGGTGAAAAACGCCGTATTCCTGTGACCATCGATAAGATACCGCAACCGCTCATAAATGCCATATTAGCCACTGAAGATAACCGTTTTTATGACCATATAGGTATAGATCCTATCGGTATTTTGCGTTCAGCGCTCGTATTAATTTCAACTGGCGAGAAAAAACAAGGCGCAAGTACTATAACAATGCAGTTAGCTCGTAACTTCTTCTTAACACGAGAAAAAGCCTATATTCGCAAAGTTAAAGAAATCTTTATTGCGCTGCATATCGAAAACTTACTCAGCAAAGATGAAATACTTGCTTTGTACCTAAACAAAATAGAGTTAGGTAATCGCGCTTTTGGTATCGGCGCCGCAGCACAAGTATATTATGGTAAAGATCTTAACGAATTAAATTTAGCACAAATGGCGATGATTGCAGGCTTACCTAAAGCGCCATCAGCGTTAAACCCAATCAGAAACCCAATCCGTGCAAAAGCACGTCGTAATGTGGTATTGGGTCGTATGTTAGATGAAAATTATATCTCTAGAGCCGAATATAACGAAGCCACCAATGCCCCCATCACCGCCAAGTTCCATGGCGCAGAAATTGAATTGTATGCACCTTATATTTCTGAAATGGTACGTGCCGAAATGGTCGCCCGCTATGGCTATGAACGCGCTTATAATACCGGCTTTAAAGTTTTCACCAGTGTTGAATCTGACGTACAAGCAGCCGCACAAACTGCGCTCGTTAATAACTTACATGCATACGATATGCGCCATGGCTACCGTGGTCCACAGCAGCAATTATGGAACTTTGCAACGCAAACAGCGTTGAGTCATAGTGAAATTCTGGAAAAATTAAAGCCAGTAAAAGAAATCGGCCCATTATTAGCCGCTGCTGTACTTGAAGTGGGCGAGCAAAGCGCTACCGTATTATTAAAAAATGGTGAGCAAGCCAGCCTTGATTGGGACAACCTAAAATGGGCACGTAAATATATCACCCGCTATCGCCAAGGGTTTCCACCAAAAACCGCAGGCGACATACTCAACCCAGGCGAGCAAATACTATTACGGAAAAACGATGACGGCAGTTACCTGCTTAGTCAATTGCCTGAGGCGTCTAGCGCATTAGTCTCATTAGATCCTAACGATGGCCGTATTAAAGCGATTGTCGGTGGCTATAGTTTTGAGCAAAGCCAATATAACCGTGCTGTGCAAGCGAAACGTCAGGTTGGCTCTAATATTAAGCCATTTATTTACTCTGCGGCACTGAACAACGGTTATACCTTAGCGTCTATTTTGAATGATGCGCCAATTAATCAATGGGACAAGAGCCTAGGCGTGGCATGGCGACCAAAAAACAGCCCAGCCGTTTACAATGGGCCTATTCGTATTCGTCGCGCTTTAGCGCAATCTAAAAACGTTATTTCGGTACGCTTACTGCGTGGCGTTGGCTTACAACGTACCGCTGATCACTTATTAAAGTTTGGCTTTCAAAATAGTGATATTAATCGTAGTGAATCATTAGCATTAGGCAGTGCCTCAATTACGCCACTAGAGCTTGCTCGTGGTATGAGCGCATTTGCCAACGGCGGTCACTTGATCACCCCGTATTTCATTAATGAAATTCAAGATTCAGCGGGTAATGTATTATTTAAAACAGAGCCACTGTTAGCCTGTGACCCTGTTATTCCTCAGTTAACGATTAAACAATTTGAGTTAACACCTGAGCTTGCTAACAGTCAAGAACCTATCGCGACTCATTGCGCGCCACGAATTATATCGAAGCAAAATGCGTTTTTAATTGCTGATGCAATGCACAGTGCAGTGTGGGGCGGCGGTAGTTGGGCGCATAAAACCGGTTGGAGTGGTACAGGTTGGCGTGCACAGGCCCTAGAACGCCGTGATCTATCTGGTAAAACAGGGACTACCAATGACTCAGTTGATACCTGGTTTAGTGGTTTTAACCGCGATATAATGACCTCTGTATGGGTAGGATTTGATAATCCAGGCAACCCGCTTGGCCGTTCAACCTATAACAACAACATGGATAAAAACCAAATATCCGGCGCTGAGTCTGGTGCCAAAACAGCCCAGCCAGCTTGGGTCGAGTTTATGCGCGTTGCACTTGCTGGTAAACCTGAAGCGCCAATTGAGCCACCGGAAGGACTCGTGTCGGTAAGAATTGATTTAGCAACCGGTTTACTGAGTCAAAAGAACGATTACACCAGTCGCTTTGAATACTTTGAAAAAGGCACCTCGCCGACTAAGTATGTAATGCAACATGTAGAAAACGTGTTTGAAGAAGACACTAAAACGGAAGAAGAGCTGTTTTAATATTACTATGTCGCGATATAAAATCGCTTACATAAAAAAAGCGCCAATCGGCGCTTTTTTTGTTTACAAACACAGAGCTCATTTTAAGTTTTGTACTAACCAATATAAATCAGAATGTACGCCTGCAGCGGTCACTTCTTTACCCGCGCCAGGACCTTGGATCACCAAGGCATTATCACTATACCACTGGCTGTTAATGACAAAAATATTATCGCCAGGAGTTAAGTTAGCCAGTGCATCCCCCTGCGTTGCATACGCGAGTCCAACTTTAGCTGTTACTTTACCATCGGTAATTGTCAGCGCACCGGTATAACGCAGTACCTTGTTTTCTGTCGCCGCAGACTGTGCTTTTTCAACAATAAAGTCATCAAGCAACTGCTTATTATCAAGGAAAGACTGCCAATCACCTTGCGCTAATTGCGCGGGCATTAATGGCGTTAAGGCAATGTCGTCCAGCTCTAACGTTAATCCTAATTCACGGGCTAAAATAAGTAGCTTGCGCTGCATATCACGCCCTGATAAATCTTCACGGGGATCAGGCTCGGTATAGCCCATTTGCTGCGCTTGCAGTACCAGCTCTGAAAACGCCACACTGCCGTCATAACTACTGCACAACCACGATAAAGTACCCGAGAATACCCCTTCAATATGGGTGATACTGTCACCACTGTTTTGTAAATCAGCTAATGCAAAGTTAATCGGTAAACCGGCGCCAACACTGGTGTTATAACGCCATAATAAATTACGTTCGGCTAAATTGCGACGCAAGCTTTGATACCAATCATTATTTGCAGTACCCGCGTACTTGTTAGCGCTGATCAAATGGCAATCTAAGTTCACAAACGCAGGGTAAAGCTCACTAAACGCTTCACTGGCAGTAATATCAATAACCACTTTGTGCTCGTAATCAAGTTCACTGATACGGGTTAATAAATCATCCTGTTGATAGTCAATCGCTTCGTTTTGCCATTGTGATTGCCATTGCTCAAGCGCAATGCCACTTGGGCTAAACAGCATTGCCCGCGAGCGTAACAAACCAACTAGTTTAACGCTAAAATGCTGTTGCAAACGGTTCAGTTGTTGACTAAGTTGCTCAATAAACACTTCACCAACATTACCTAAACCCGCAACGATAATAGCCAACTCTTGGCCTTTATTGATCAATTTATCGTGCAATATGGTCAATACATCACTATCAATTGATTGATCGGTTAACAGTAAAATATAGTCTGTATCTTGATGGCTAAAGCGGGGAGTTAAGCTTTGCTCAGTAAGTACTTGAGTTGCTTGCTCAAATAATTGCGCCACATCATTACGTGGTGCGACAACAGCGCAGCCATGTAAGTTAGATTCAATAATATTCGCGCGCCCTTGTAAGTGACTTACCACTTGATGAGTTGCATCAGCTGGCACTAATAAGTAGGTATCACCATTTTGCACAAAGTGATGCAGACTATGTTGAATTAGCTGGCTTAACTCACCAATTTCACCGCCTCGCAACTGATCAATACGCAATAAATCAATATTTTCTAAGGTGGTGATAAAACGCTTAGCCTTACTGTACCCTTCTTTAACGACCTCTGTAGCACTGGCTTCGGTATCATAACTGCTGCGAACCACTAGCTTAATATCAGTATTTTTCAGAGGTGATAAGGTTTTCGCATGCAATACCGGGTTGCCTAAACGAGCCAGCAAATTAGCTTGGCCGCGGCATACCTTTGAGTACTTAATGGCTTTTTTAACTTTACGCGGATCAGTACTAAATACCCCTTGGGTATCAGTCCAAATAGATACTTGGTTGGCATGGCAATAACTGCTTAACAAAGTGGCACTGTAATCACTGCCATTGCGCCCAAGGGTTACCGTATTTGCTTGGCAATCGGCGGCAATAAAGCCAGTAACCACATTAATGCAATGTGCCGAGATCAACTCAGCACAGGCCTGTTGATTTTTTTGATGTAATAACTGCCCATCATTTAAAGTAAATAACAGACGCGCATCAACATCTTTCGCCTCTAGGCCTAGTTGCTGCAAATAGGTTGCTAACAAGCGTGCCGACCACACTTCGCCATGAGCAAGTAATGCAGCTTCCTGTAAGCTTTGCTGCTGCGCTTGTTGTGCTATTAAGGCCAACTCTTGATCAAGTACGTTTAATGCTGCGTGTCGCGCCGTAGGGCTTAACAATTGCTCAATCAAAGTACGTTGGTGGTTATCGAGCTGCAGTAAAATATCACTTACTGCTTGTTGATCACCTTGTTGGTAGCTTTGCCACAACTTAACTAGCGTATTGGTGGTTTTACCGGCGGCAGAAACTACCACACAGTCACCCGCTTCAGTATGCGCTAAAATAATATTGGCAACGGCCTGATAACGCTCGGCTGAGCTTAAGCTAGAGCCACCAAATTTATGAACTATATTTACCATTTTCTATTACCACAAAGCCGTATGTGCTGGAGTCAGCTTAAATGAGCTTGATTGCTCTTTATCTTGTTGTTGCGAAACCGATGTTGCTGTAGTTGCTGCATGCAGGCCTTGACCCGGTTTCACTTTATTAAATACGCGATCTAAATCAGCCAGCAAATCTTTTGCGTCTTCAATACCGACCGAAATACGGATCAAAGTATCACCTACTCCGGCCGCTAAACGCGCGGTTGCTTCCATTCCAGCATGCGTCATGGTTGCTGGGTGGCAAATTAAGCTCTCTACGCCACCTAATGATTCCGCTAAGCTGAATTCTTCAAGGCTAGTTAAAAATGCCGCGGCATCGTTAACATCACCTTTAATATCAAAGCTTACCATACCACCAAAGCCTCGTTGTTGTTGTTTTGCCAACTCATGTTGCGGGTGAGACTCAAGGCCAGGGTAATATACTTGGCTCACATAGGGCGAGCTTTCTAAATACTGAGCAATGATAAAGGCATTTTCTTGATGCTGACGCAGGCGGACATTCAACGTACGTAGGCCCCGTAAGGTTAAATAGCTATCAAACGGTGCGCCGGTAATACCAATATTATTAGCCCACCATGCAAGCTCATCACCTAACTGTTGCGTTGCGGCAATCACAGCCCCACCCACTACATCAGAATGACCATTAATATATTTAGTGGTTGAATGCACCACAATATCAACACCAAATTCAATGGGATTTTGTAACGCCGGTGACAAAAAGGTGTTATCAGCGCCGACTAACGCACCGCACTGCTTGGCAATTGTGGTGATCGCTTTAATATCTGTTAAGCGTAAAATTGGGTTACTGGGTGTTTCAATCCAAATAAGCTTTGGTTTGATCTCAAGAATTTTTTGATGGTTTTCAGCTTTAGTTAAATCTAAAACCACTAATTTTAATAACCCGCGCTTTTCAAGCGAGGTAAATAAACGATAGCTGCCACCATAGCAATCATGTGGGATCACTAAAGTATCATCACTATTAAGTAGTTGCGTGGCTAAATGCACTGCCGCCATGCCGGTTGCAGTGATTATACCCTTGGCGCCGCCTTCAAGTTTTGCAAGGGTTTCGGCTAAGATATCTCGATTTGGGTTACCGCTGCGGCCATAATCATATTGGCGCTTGGTATCAAAATCAGCAAATGAGTAGGTGGTCGATAAATGAATGGGAGGCACAACGGCGCCATGCTGTTTATCTGCATCAATGCCATTACGCACTGCAATAGTTGCTTTGTTCTTTTGACTCATAACGTCACCTACAATTAAATGGATGTTTAGACGTCTAAAAGGTTAGAGGATCGGATTTAAGAAGTCAAAGCATTTATGCTGTTTTAGCTGTAACTATGGCAGTAAAAACATTTAAGTCGCTAGATGGCTAAATAACTAGTATTTGACTATCTTATTTAAAACGATAGAATTTCGGCATCTTTGCGCAGCAAAAGGTCGCGCAAACAATTAACAACCTGAGGCAACGACACATCCTATGGCTAAATGGAATGGTGAATATATTCACCCATACGCAGAACACGGGAAAAAATCAGAACAAGTTAAAAAGATCACCGTTTCGATCCCGTTAAATGTATTAAAAGTTTTAACTGATGAGCGTACTCGCCGTCAAATTAACAATCTTCGCCATGCAACAAACAGCGAACTACTTTGTGAAGCATTTTTACACGCATTTACTGGCCAACCATTGCCAAACGATGAAGACTTACGTAAAGATAATCCAGAGAAAGTACCTGAAGAAGTGAAGAAAATCATGCTTGAGATGGGTCTAGAAGTACCTGTACTCAACGAAGATTAAACAAAAATATACTTCAGGGATTGGCTACAAAAAAAACCTCAGCGACTTACGTTACTGAGGTTTTTTATTAACCAGCAAATAAGTTACGCCATGTAATTTTCAGGCATATCGATTTGCGCAACACCCGAATCTATAGCCGCCTGCGCGACAGCTTTAGCGATACGCGGTAATAAACGCGGATCCATCGGTTTTGGAATAATATACTCAGGGCCAAATTCAAGCTTATCTACACCCGCTGCTTTTAACACTTCAGCAGGGACTGGCTCTTTAACAATACTACGAATAGCATCAACCGCCGCAATTTTCATTTCATCATTAATTTTGCTGGCGCGTACATCGAGTGCACCGCGGAAAATAAATGGGAAACACAATACGTTATTTACTTGGTTTGGATAATCAGAACGACCCGTCGCCATAATTAAATCATTTCGTGCACCGTGAGCAAGCTCAGGTGATATTTCTGGATCTGGGTTTGAACACGCAAATACTACGGGTCTATCAGCCATCAGTTTTAGATCTTCAGCTGCTAATAGGTTTGGCCCAGATACCCCCACAAAAACATCGGCATCAGCAATTACATCTTGCAAAGTACGTTTATCAGTATTGTTAGCAAATAACTGTTTATATTCGTTTAAATCATCACGACGAGTATGGATCACACCTTTACGGTCTAGCATATAAATATGTTCACGCAATGCACCACACTTAATCAGCAATTCCATACATGCAACCGCAGCCGCGCCTGCACCTAAGCACACGATAATGGCATCTTCAATATCTTTACCTTGCACTTCAAGTGCATTGATCATGCCTGCGGCTGTAACAATCGCAGTACCGTGTTGATCGTCGTGGAACACCGGAATGCTACAACGTTCGATCAATGCCTTTTCGATTTCAAAGCATTCTGGCGCTTTAATATCTTCTAAGTTAATGCCACCAAACGTATCTGCGATGTTTGCCACCGTATTAATAAAGTCTTCAGTGGTATTGTGTTTTACTTCAATATCAATCGAATCTAGGCCTGCAAAGCGTTTAAATAATAAAGCTTTACCTTCCATTACTGGTTTTGACGCCAATGGCCCTAAGTTACCTAAACCTAAGATTGCGGTACCGTTAGTAATAACCGCAACCATATTGCCTTTACCTGTGTATTTATAGGCATTAGCAGGATCAGCAGCGATTTCACGTACAGGTTCTGCAACACCAGGGCTATATGCTAAAGCGAGATCTTGGACTGTTTCAGCCGGCTTAGTTAGCTCGACACTGATTTTTCCTGGAACGGGATGCGAATGGTAATGTAAAGCTTGTTCACGAAAATCTGACATAACGCGATTTTATCCTGCAAGTAAATTAAGTTGAAAGTGAGAGTAAGCAGTTCTTATAGGGAACGATACCTATATTATAATTAAATTCAAGCAATATCAGGTCTATCCTGTTATATGCTATATCCGTTAATTTTATGCGTTTTATCGTCAAGTTTTGCAAAAAAACTGTAATTAAAAGCGATAAAAACCACATAAAGCATCAAAAAACCCAACCAAAAATGCTTGTTAAGTGAATATTTAAAGCAAAAACTATCAGCAAAAGTAGATATTCACATAAGTGAGACGTTAGCAACATTTAGCAGCATAAAGGTTAACTTTATCGACAAAAGCATTTAATCTAGCGCTTTAACACGATAATCAATATAGAGAATAAATCACTATTTGTCTGTTATTTGCTCGCTATACTGGTTATAAAAGTGGGAAATAGTCACAACATAATGAATGCAGTAAATAACGCTAAATGGGCAGGAATTAAGGGCAAGATGGACGCAGTTTTTTTAATTACAGGCATAAAAAAAAGCACCCTAAGGTGCTTTTTTCCGACAAAACAACAAGCATTACTTGCTGCTAAGTGAACCGAAACGCTTGTTGAAGCGATCAACACGGCCACCAGTGTCTAAAACTTTTTGCTTACCAGTGTAAAACGGGTGACACGCAGAACATACGTCTAAGTGAATGTCTTTACACAGTGTAGAACTAGTTTCGAATTTATTTCCACATGAACATGATGCTGAAATTACTTCGTACTTAGGGTGAATACCTTCTTTCATAGAAACCTCTAGTTAAGGCCGCATCGCTCTCCAAACCCGTAGTCTGGCACCATACGTCGTTAAAACAAATTATTTAGGACGCGTATTCTATGCAACAACCCCGCTTGCTACAAGCTTTAAATAGTGTTTTTGCTAATAAATTAAACAAAAACGTTAAAGCCAAGATTCGCTGCTAGGTTTTTAGCTGTAATTTTAGTACATTAACTTCCTTGCTAGTTATTGTTTGGGTTGTTATGAGTTTTGTTGAAGTTGCTATAAAAGTTCCGTTGCAGCGCACCTTTGATTATCGCATCCCAACGCAACTTAGCGGTTTATCAACACCGCCTCAAGTGGGGGCTCGTGTCATGGTACCGTTTGGCAATCAACGTAAAGTTGCAGTGGTATTGGCTTTAAAAACACACAGCGACGTGCCCGCCGACAAGCTCAAAGACCTATTTGAAGTCATTGACGATGAACCAATTCTATCGCCGCAACATATCGAACTATTGCGCTTTACCGCACGGTATTACTGCTATCCATTAGGCGAAACCATCCATATTGCCCTGCCAAGTGCACTGCGCCAAGGTTTATGCCCAGATAAAAGCAGTATCAATATGGTGGCACTGACCGACAAAGGCGCCAAGCTGCCGTCTTTAAAAGCAACCAGCCAATTAAACTTGCTCAAGCAATTGGCCGAATCGGGTAAATCGTCTTTAACAGAATTAAAAGCATTGGGGTTTAGTAAAAAAACCATCGACAGCTTGCTGACTAAAGAACTGATCAGCCAAACCATCGAGCACGACAATCAATGGCAGCAACAAGCGCCTACCGTGGGCAATAAACCGACGCTAAATAAAGAGCAAGCGGTTGCCTGTAGCACCATAAATCAAGCACAAGGGTTTAATAGCTTTTTACTTGAAGGGGTGACTGGCAGCGGTAAAACCGAAGTCTATTTACAGTGCCTTGAAGACGTTTTAACACGTGGCGAGCAAGCGTTAGTGCTAGTGCCTGAAATAGGCCTTACCCCGCAAACCGTTAACCGCTTTCGTCGGCGTTTTCCAGACACCCCCATTATGCTGTGGCATTCTGCGTTGACCGATAATGAACGCCTGCAAACCTGGCGCTTTTGTGAAAAAGCTAGCTGCGCAATAGTGATCGGCACCCGTTCAAGTATCTTCTTACCGTTTTTAAAACTCGGCATGATCATTGTCGATGAAGAGCATGACAGCTCTTTTAAACAACAAGACACGCTACGTTACCACGCCAGAGACTTAGCCGCTTATCGTGCTTTTCAGCATAAAATACCGCTTATTTTAGGCTCAGCTACTCCGGCTCTTGAGACTTTACATAAAGCGCTGAATAACAAATATCAATTATTAAGCCTCACGCAACGCGCGCAAACCAGCACCGATAATAAATTTCAATTATTGGATATGAAAGGTCAGCCCGATCAAGCGGGAATAGCCCACGGCAGCCTAGCGACGATTCGCCAGCATTTAAAGCGTGGCAAGCAAGTGATGGTATTTTTAAATCGTCGTGGCTTTGCACCGACCTTGATTTGCCATGAATGCGGCTGGCTCAGTGAATGCAAACGTTGCAGCACCAGTGCGACTTTTCATAAAGCAATCGGCCAGATGATTTGCCATCATTGCGGCGAGCAAGAACGGGTGCCACACCAGTGCCCAGATTGCGGCAGTACACAAATATTCCCAAATGGTAAAGGCACTGAACAAATAGAAGAGTTTTTAAGCAGTGAATTTCCTGACACCCCAATTAGCCGCATTGACCGCGATTCAACGCGCCGTAAAGGCAGCTTAGAAAAAGCCTTAGACGATATTAATCAAGGTGGTGCGCGTATTTTAGTTGGCACGCAAATGCTGGCTAAAGGCCATCATTTTGCCGATGTTAGCCTAGTACTGATACTCGACGTGGATGGCGGCTTATATTCCTGTGATTTTCGCGCCACCGAGCATTTAGCACAGTTGGTCACTCAGGTGGCTGGCCGTGCGGGGCGCAGTGGCGAGCCAGGTCAGGTGTTATTACAAACACACTTCCCTGAACATCCGTTATTGCAGGATTTAGTCAATAATGGTTATCAAGATTTTGCCCGTTTTGCGCTGCAAGAGCGTGATGACGCGCAACTGCCACCCATTACTAATATGGCCATTATCCGTGCTGAAGGTCACAACATAAAGCAAGTAGTCGATTTTTTAACGGATTTAGTTCCAGTTCAGAGTCTAACTGGTATACAATTGCTGGGTCCGATCCCTGCACCACTCGAGCGAATTGCAGGGAAATACCGTTTTCAATTACATATTCAAGCGCTCGAACGCCCTCTATTACACCAATATCTCGCGCAAATGGTCGACTATTTAAGTACCAGTAAATTAGCGCAAAAGGTGCGATGGAGCTTAGATGTAGATCCTATAGATATGATTTAAGGTTAGAAGTCCACATAACCATGGCACAACACGATTTTATAAATAAAAAGCCAAATAACCGTAAAAAACAGCCACCACCAAAAAAGCCCTTTCCGGTGTTATTGATGCTTGTGGCCATTTTGTTAGTTGCGGGTTTTAGCTTTGGTTTATGGTATGTAAAGACCAATGCCGATCCTAAACTGGTTGAACAGCAAGCAAATCCAATGCCTGCAAAAGTAAAAGAGCAACTCGCAAAACCGCGCCCACCAGAATTTATTAAAGAAATCAAAGAACATGAAATTCAGGTTGAAGTAAGAGAAATTGAACAAAAAGGCCCCTATGTCATGCAATGTGGCTCGTTCAGAACTCATGGCCAAGCCGAAACGCTCAAAGCAAAAATTGCATTTGCCGGATTAATTGCCGAAATTAGAGAAACAACGGGCACCAATGGTGTTTGGTACAAAGTACGTCTAGGCCCTTACAAAACCAAACGTTTAGCCGAAAGCGATAAAAATAAACTCAAACGCAGTAAAATAACTGGCTGTGGAATTTGGAATTGGACTTGATTTTAGTCCATTAACCCATATTAACTCATCATCAATCGTTTTTAACGAGTCGCCCCTGCGGCTCGATGATGAGGAATAACATGACCACTATTGTAAGTGTACGTCGCGGCGATAAAGTCGTCATTGGTGGCGATGGCCAAGTTTCACTTGGTAACACCGTAATGAAGGGCAATGCCCGTAAAGTTCGACGCCTTTATAATGGCAAAGTGATCGCTGGTTTTGCTGGCGGTACTGCTGATGCCTTCACCCTATTCGAACGTTTTGAAAGCAAACTTGAAATGCACCAAGGCAATTTAACCAAAGCCGCAGTTGAGATGGCCAAAGATTGGCGTAGCGATCGCGCCTTGCGCAAATTAGAAGCGCTACTTGCTGTTGCCGACTCCACCGCGTCTTTGATCATCACCGGTAACGGCGATGTTGTGCAACCTGAAAACGACCTCATTGCCATCGGTAGTGGCGGTAACTTTGCGCAATCTGCAGCAACCGCCTTGCTTGAAAACACCGATCTTAGCGCGCGTGAAATCGTCGAAAAAAGCCTCACCATTGCAGGCAACATTTGTGTATTCACAAATAACTTCCAAACCATCGAAGAATTGTAATAGGAACTGCTATGTCTGATATGACTCCCAGAGAAATCGTTCATGAACTTGACCAACATATCATTGGCCAAGCTAAAGCAAAAAAAGCAGTGGCCATTGCACTTCGTAACCGCTGGCGCCGCATGCAACTCAATGAAGACCTGCGCACTGAAGTAACGCCGAAAAACATTTTGATGATCGGCCCAACCGGTGTAGGTAAAACTGAAATAGCCCGTCGCTTAGCTAAACTTGCCAACGCCCCTTTTATTAAAGTGGAAGCCACTAAATTCACTGAAGTAGGCTATGTTGGTAAAGAAGTTGAAACTATCATTCGCGACTTGGTTGACGTTTCAATCAAAATGACCCGCGAGCAACAAACTAAAAAGTTTAAACATCGCGCTGAAGAAGCCGCAGAAGAGCGTATTTTAGACGCGCTACTGCCACCAGCAAAAGATTCATCTGGTGAAAGCCAACGCGATGACGGCTCATCTACACGCCAAGTATTCCGTAAGAAATTACGCGAAGGGCAATTGGATGACAAAGAAATCGATATTGATTTAGCTCAAGCGCAACCAAACGTTGAGATCATGGCACCACCTGGTATGGAAGAGATGACCAACCAGCTGCAAAGCATGTTCCAAAATATGTCCGGTGACAAGCGCAGCAAACGTAAAGTTAAAATCAAAGAAGCGTTCAAACTGTTAGTGGAAGAAGAAGCTGCTAAATTAGTGAACCCTGAAGAGTTAAAAGAGCAAGCGATTTTCGCTGCCGAACAAAACGGTATCGTGTTTATCGATGAGATCGACAAAATCTGTAAGCGTGGTGAATCATCAGGCCCAGACGTAAGCCGTGAAGGCGTACAGCGCGACCTACTGCCACTTATTGAAGGCTCAACGGTGAGCACTAAACACGGTATGGTGAAAACCGACCACATGTTGTTTATTGCCTCTGGCGCATTCCAAATGGCAAAACCATCAGACATGATCCCAGAGCTACAAGGTCGCCTACCTATTCGTGTCGAACTTGAAGCACTCACCGCTGATGACTTTAAACGCATTCTAACCGAGCCACACGCCTCATTGACCGAGCAACAACATGCGCTACTTAAAACAGAGCAAGTAAATGTTGAGTTTAGCGACGACGCCATTGAGCGCATTGCCAAAGCGGCATGGCAAGTAAACGAAAAAACCGAAAACATCGGTGCCCGTCGTCTACACACCGTGATGGAAAAGCTAATGGAAGAAATTTCCTATGATGCCTCCGAGCAAGCTGGCAGCAGTATCGTGATTGACGCCGCCTATGTAGAGCAGCATTTAGGTGCGCTGGTTGAAGATGAAGACCTAAGTCGCTTCATTCTTTAATTTTAAAACTAGGATCTAGGGCCTTGGTTCTAGGTTCTAGGTTCTAGGTTCTAGGTTCTAGGTTCTAGGTTCTAGGTTCTAGGTTCAACACAAAGGTATAACAATGAAGCAAGTGATCAAGGTACATCATCATACAGTTAGTAAAACCCTTGATGTTTATTTTGACGATGACAGCCATTGCACCTTTAGCTGTGAGTTTTTACGCGTTCATTCACCATCTGCCGAAGTGCAAGGCCACGGCAACGAACCGATGAAGTTGGTGCTAAATAAACAGTTAGTTGGTATCAAACATATTGAACCCGTCGGCCACTACGCACTGCGTTTAGACTTTGACGATGGCCACAACAGCGGCTTATTTAGCTGGGCATACTTCAGCCACCTACAAACTCAACATGACGAGCTATGGCAAACCTACCAACAACGCGTCGCAGAGCATCAAGCCAATAAAGACAGCGTACCGATCAAGTTTGTACCTTAGCGAGTTGGCGAGTTGGCGAGTTGGCGAGAGTAAAGTTAGCAAGTTAAAAGGTTCAAGGTGAAAGTTAGCGCAGCTCGGCGTTAAAGTTGATTATGTGGTTCTGGTTGAGTGTAGCGAAGCATAACGAGAAGGCGCTAGGTAAAGGTTTTAATAAGCCCTAATAGCCTGATTGCCGTAAGCTACTTACAGCTGCATCGACAGACGATGTAAACAAATTTGTTTATTGATTTTAAGTTGGCCGTTACCGAATTTAAACCGTTAAAGGTAATAGTATTGCCTATTGACTGAGTTAAGACTCATATATGTTAGGGTTGCTTTCTGACTTTAAACTTATGATAAATAAAACCAATAACAAATGATATTACTAAGCATGCCGCAATTAGTTTTACACCTAACATTTCAAGAGGAGACTGACCTTTTGGAAAATAATCAAAATATGAAACACCACTGTTAAAGCATTCACCAAAATTTGGCTCAATAATATCAACAAAACCTGAACAAAATAATGCAGAACTACCATAAGATAATATAAATAATATCAGTAAAATCCAGCTTAAAAGTTTCATTGATACTCTCGTAATCCTAACGAGCCTGTAGGATAACTCGTTTTTAATTTATTGTTATTGATGGTTTAACCATAGCGGAGTTGCTATTTTGATTCAATCGCTTAGTAATATTCGTGTTAGATTATCGATTATTTAAGCATGGTGAGGGTAAATATTGATACTACAATGTGACAATTTCCTCCTCCGCAAACCATTTTTGTCTTAAAGCATTTTCCTTCACTTTAATAGGCTCGCTGGTGTAAGCAATGATCGCCAGACTTTCTTCTGATCTACTGCAAGTCACATAAAATAAACGTCTAGTGCGGTCGATACTGGTTTCTTTACCTTTTGCTTTATTCTCAAGACAAAAGAACTAAAAGTGACACCCACTTTAAAATCGCCTAAAAATAGCACCAAATAAGTTCACATCAAATCAATTTACCGCCTAAAACTCATTCAAAATTACACTTATAATTATCTCGGGAAGCTTTTATTCGACAAGTCCTAACTTACTGACATGCAATCCCTTGCCTTGGGACAATATTTGACGTTTTAGCTGGGTATAAGTACTAGGCCAGTAGTTTTTCGCTGTTGCTAACGTTGCTACGTCGTTTTCTCTTCAGATTTTCACAATAGCTTTCTTGTGCTGCCGCCCTACCCACTGCACCATGAAATACGCGGGTAAATTGCGTGGTCAGTTTTAACCAGTTTTCGGGCGAAATATTTACACGCTCTAATAATGGTAAATGACTACTTTCGATATAACCCCGTTTCCCTTCCCTAACGCAGCGCCCAGTTAATTCAATAAGTTCAAGATACGATTTAAGCTCAAAAGGCAGGCCTTTCGGCATTATCTGACACGGCATGCCAGCAAAACGTAATAACTTTTTAGGTTGCTTGCCTGTTGATGCGCTTTCAATACGTTTTTGTACGCTGGTGTAGATTGATTTCTCTGGGGTGTTCGCTATTTTGGCGCGGATTGGGTTTAAATCGACATACGCCATACACGCTGCAAGTGCAGCTTCATCTAGTAGAGCTTGTGATTTAAAGCGACCTTCCCAGAATCGGCCTGTGCAGTTATCTTCTTTATTGGCTCTGCGGGCAATATCTTCATTTAACAACCGCATAAACCAGCTAATACTGGATAACCGCTCTCGATATTGCTCAACCGTTTGATTAAAAAAGATGAACTCTGATTTACTCAATTTTTCACCTTGCAAATACTTTTTCGTCAATAACGTGCCTTTACACAGCTTATGCCAGCGTAGAATAATGGCTTTGTCATTAAGCCTATTTGCTTTTTTATCATCAACGTACAGTACTAAATGCGTGTGGTTGCTCATCACTGCATAGGCACACACATCAATGCAAAATACCTTAGCCAAGGCGAGTAGTTTATCTTCTACCCAGCCCCTGCGGTGCTCATAGGACTGACCTGTAAAACGGTCTTCACCGCATAAAAAAGCACGGCGTACACACCGAGAAATACAATGATAGTATTTTGTATCAACCAAACTTACTTGACGCTTTCTTGCAATTGCCATGGAACACCCTGTTTGTTTTTCATACTAATTTAAAGCTAGTAAAAAATAGGGGAAATACAAACTTTAGGATGGGTGTCTTCTTTGTTTTCTAATTTAAAGCTAGTAAAAAATAGGGGAAATACAAACTTTAGGATGGGTGTCTTCTTTGTTTTCTGAGCAAGTGAGCGAACTTCATCGGCGACCACTGCGAAGCCGCGACCTTGTTCACCAGCACGCGCCGCTTCAATGGCTGCATTAAGTGCGAGTAAATTCGTTTGTTCCGCGATACCCCGAATTACATCTAATACTGAACCAATGGTTTCGCCGTCTTTTTCAAGTTGTGATACGACCGTTGATGCGTTACCTAATGAATCAGACAACTGCTTAATTTGCTTAACCGTGGCCTCTACTTCTTTACGTCCTTGTTGCGCACTTTGGTTAGTTGATTCAGCTTTTTTAGCTGCGGCCTCAGTATTATGAGAAATATCCTGAATAGTCGCCTGCATTTCAGTGGCAGCCGTTGCTACCATATCCGCTTCATGTAACTGCTCTTGCATACCTGAACTGGTGGCGGCGGTGGTTTCCGATAAGTGATCGGTCGCTATATTTAGCGTGGTTAAAGCGGTATTCACTTCGTAGATCAGTTTTTTGAAATCATTTATAAGACTATTAAAATCAATCGTCATGATGGTGACTTCGTCTTTACCGCTGTGCTCTATAGTAAGGCGTAAATCATTGTTGCGGCGAATTTCATTAATCGTATGGTAAACCCGCTCAATAGGAACAATGATCGAACGACTCGTCAAGTAGACTAAAATCATCACCAGCAAACTGGCCACAATAAAAATGATGATGGCGATCATTTGCGCTTGTGCTGCGGTAGATTCAACTTGTTGCTTCGTTGCGGTCGTAATTAAAGTGACTAAATCATCACTTTGTTTGACGCTGTCTCTCATTCTACCGAGCGCACCAGAATTCAAATCCAGACCTAATGCAACTTGCGCATCAACTAACGATTTAAACTTACTGTTATAAACTGCAAGTAAACGTAATAGCTCTGACTGGTCACTTGAAGCCAAGTTTTCATTGCGAATTTGACGCTCTAACTGCACTACACCGCCTTCAAAACTGGCTAAGTATTTCAGATCAAAGCGCAGCATAAAATCTTTTTCAGAGCGCCTTAGCTGTAACATTAAGCTCAGTAAATGGTAGTTATCTTGCTCATCCAGCAAAGTCTCAATTTTATGAACCGCATCTCGTAGTTCACCATACAAGGCATCTTTGGGGTGTAAACCTATTTTCTTTTGTAATTTTACAACCTTTTGAAAATCATCATTATACTGCTTAGCAAGGATGGCAAATTGCTCCACTTGCGCAGTGGCGATATCAAGCTCACGTGAGAGCTCAGTTAACATACTAATTTTATATTTTAGTTGCTCATATTCTTGTGCGAACAACTCTAAACTACTTTCTTGTTTGTAAAACAAAAAATCTTTTTCGTACTTACGCATAGAGAGTTCATGTATATCAAGCTCTTCCGCGTATTGAATCGTTTCGTTTAGTTTTAGCTTATGCGTGCTTCATAAATAATAACGCACAACATAACTACCATCGCAAGACCAACTACGAGTGCATTGACTTGTAAGCGACGCTTAATAGTCAAATTTTGGAGTAAACCCATTAACAACAGCCTTTAAAAATAATTCACTGTAAATAGTATAGTTAAATAACGAATAGTTAGCTTACATTATTGCTCTATTTACTATGATGCTCTAAAAAAACTTAGCTAAATTAGGGGTTAACTTACCGCAGACCATAAGTTTTGATGTAATTCCTCGGTGTTACTCCATTGTTTTGCCGCTAGCCAATCAACTAATGGCTGCGGATCGCTAGGAAAATTAATTTGTTTGTGGCTTTTACTATTGATCCAATCATCCAAAGCATTAGGGTTTAAGTAATTCATGATGTGAGCCGCTTTCATTGCCAGTAATGTTTGGGCATTGGCAGCTTGTTCAAACTGCCCAGCCAACGGTTTTAATAACAGTTTTTTACCTAGCTTTAATGCCTCACTCGAAAGCTCAAACCCGGCATTGGCGATCACACCTGAGGCGTTTGCTAAGTCATTTAAAAAACCATTACGGGCGGGGCTTCGCAAATGAATGTGCCCAGTTGAAGTATTGTCTGCTTGCGGGTGATAGCAGTAAAATTCTTTTTCAGGAAAATCTCGCAAGTAATCAACCACACTGTTGAGATCTTCAAACGGAAGATACACCAACACTTTATTATCAACATTAACTGGATTATTGTGTTGATGGTGAGCAATAAATGGCGGAATGATATTTTGTGCGAAAGGTTGCCAATGCACCCCCAAATAAATATCCGCGGGGGCATAATATTTAATAAATGAGCGGCGCAACAAACTGTGGCCAAACATCGGTACTTTAGGCGACAAAAACGCAGCTTGATGGCTCATGCCAATAACAGGCACACCTTGACGTTTTGCTGCCCATGCAGTGATAGGTTCAAAGTCGTTAAAGACAAAATCATAGCCTGATACATCAAGCAATTTTATATCTCGAAGTAATTTACATAGCCGGGTATTTTTTACTGTCTGATAACTATTTACTTGGCCATTTTTAGTACTGAAGGATAAACCTCGAAAACTACGGTAATTTGCAAACTCGTCCATATCAAAGTAATTTTGCTGAGTGCGACCTGAAAACACATAATCAACCTCAACCCCCATTTGCTTGAATGCATTTGCCATCACTCGCGCACGGGTGACATGACCATTGCCAGTCCCTTGGATGCCATACAGTATTCTCATAAAGTCGCCACGATTAAGATTGCTAATAAACCACAACTGCTGCCCATTAATGCACCAAGTACTACATCAACAGGAAAATGTACGCCAAGTAACACCCGAGATGCCGCAACACATACAGCCCATAAAAACCACAGGCTAACAAACTCTGGAAAGTACTGAGCTAATACAACTGCGACTAAAAATGCCCCAGCACTATGCCCAGACGGTAAGCTAAATTTATCACTAGGAACAATATAAGCGCCTTTAATTAAGCCATCACACGGCCTGATTCTGGCAAAACTGTTTTTTGCGACAAAATATATGGGACGTTCAATTAAAAAGCCTAGTAATAGCGTCATCGCCATTAATTGTAATTCTGGTTCATTACTAAGCCAGCCAAAGCCGACGGCGATTAACACATAAAGCCCTCCATTGCCTGTTTTAGAGAAACCTAATGCAGAATTTTTTACCCATGTTGGGGCATTGCCATTAAACACCATCAAAAATAAACTTTGATCCAGCTGAGCCACTTTTTTTAGCATGTTGTTCTCATTCATCACTTGCTCCTTTACTGTGTAAACTCTGTACACAATTTCAGCTTAGGCGGTGAAAATAACAATTGAGTGACGCTTTTAAGACACTAATGTTGCTTTTGCTGTTTTAGCGCAATAATTGTTTAAAAAGAGCGCAATTTACTACGATTAAATCGTTGTTATTGCAATTAAGCAAGGTATACTAAAGTTCAGCTCACGTATCTTTAGATAAGGATAGAAAAATGGATTACAGCACTTCAGATTTATGCGATCACTTTGCCGATGTGGTCGATGTGCTCGAACCTATGTTCATTAATTTTGGCGGTCGTCACAACTTTAGTGGCCGTATTAAAACCGTTAAATGTTTTGAAAATAATGAACTGATCCGCGATATACTCTCTCAAGATGGCGAAGAGTGCGTATTACTAATCGATGGTGGTGGCTCGACGCGTCGTGCGCTCATTGACATTGAGCTTGCAGAACTAGCCATTGAAAACAATTGGCAAGGTATTGTGGTTTATGGCGCAGTACGCCATGTTGATGAGCTTGAAGAACTTGATTTAGGCATTCAAGCCATTGCGTCTATTCCAGTTGCAGCAGACAGCACAGGTGCCGGTGAAGATGGCATTGGTGTAAACTTTGCCGGAGTATCATTTTTTGATGATGATTTTATCTACGCCGACAGTACAGGTATTGTGTTATCAGCAGAAGAACTTGAACTGG
This sequence comes from Pseudoalteromonas sp. KG3, assembly GCF_030436385.1. NCBI lineage: Bacteria > Pseudomonadati > Pseudomonadota > Gammaproteobacteria > Alteromonadales > Pseudoalteromonadaceae > Pseudoalteromonas > Pseudoalteromonas sp. KG3. Next base: position 2,990,123 of record NZ_CP098523.1, on the reverse strand, counting down.
AAATTGTAGAAGAATAAGCAGTGGCAAACCATCTCCATATTTATGACGAAGCGACTGTTAAACCATGGTGTAACAGTCGCGCCAACGAAAAGAAAGCGTGGCAATCTATCGCCCTACTCGACACCCATGTTGAGCCACTGCAAGCCATGCAAGATGCCGCACAATTTGGTATTAAGTATGTTCTATTGGGTATTTGTGAAGATATTGGCCCACGAGCTAACTTAGGTAATGGTGGTGCCGAAGATGGTTGGCAAGCATTCCTCAAACGCTTTTTAAATCAACCTGATAACCAATTTTTAGCGAACGAAAAAGTGTTGTTATTAGGCGAAGTCGCAATTAACGATTTAACCCAAGCAGCGCGCGATTTATCAAACCAAAACCCTCAACAATTAGCGCAATTACGCGAGTTATGCGCCCAACTTGATCAACGTGTTGAGCAAGTGCTGAGCTTGATTTTTGCCGCTGGCCTTGAGCCTATCGTGATTGGCGGTGGCCATAATAATTGCTTAGGTATTATTCGCGCACTTAGCAAACACAAACAAACAGCTATCAATGCAATTAACTTTGATCCTCATGCTGATTTTCGTGATTGTGAAGGTCGCCACAGTGGTAATGGCTTTCGCTATGCTTACAACGAGCAACACCTTGGTCATTACCATGTGATTGGTATGCATGAGCTAAAGAATAACCAAGCGATTATAGATGCCTTAGCTACTGCGCAATTTAATTACGACAGCTACCAAGCGCTGCAAGTAAGACGCGAGAAAACCCTTACTGAAGCATGCCAACAAGCTCTTGCAACCCTAACTCATGCCCCTCTTGGTGTGGAAGTTGATTTAGATAGTATTTCATTAATGCCTGTCAGTGCTTACACAAACTGTGGTTTTAGTGTTAGTGACGCCGAACATTTTGTGCATTTGGCTGCCAGTCAAATTAACAGCCATTACCTACATTTATGTGAAGCGGCCCCAAACCAACACCCCAGTGGGATGCAAGCAGGAATCAGTGATGCAGGGCAAATAATCACCGCGCTTGTGAATGCATACCTACAAGCTAGAGAGCATGCATAGCGGCTATTGGTGCTCTATTTGCCATTGCCTAAGCCATGAAATCATACCCACGCTACTTAATGGATGACTAAAGTAATACCCTTGTGCAGCATAAGTATTTAGGCTTTTTACAAAGTTTAGCTGTTCACGGGTTTCAACACCTTCGCAGATAACTTTAGCATTTTGCTGATTGTGCATATCGACCATACCGCTGATCAAACTACGAACATGGCTTTGCTGGCTAAAGTCAGCGGTTAATGCAGGGGCTATTTTTACATATTCAACGGCTAGATTCGGCAATTTAGCTAACCAGATTGGGCTGTCGCCAAGACCATCAACACAGATTTTAATACCTATACTATTAATGCGCGCCACCATGGCTTTGCCTTGATCATCTAAACTCATAAATAGATTAAGTGGGCACTCTACAATGAGATCTCCAGCTTGTAGCTGATGTTCCACAAAGATACGGTCAACAAACTCGATAAACTCTTCATTTAGCATTTCAGAGCCGAATAAATTAATACTTAAAGGCATGCTGATACCTTCCATGCGCAGTGCCATTGCCAGCTCCGCTGCACGCTCGATCACAAAGGTTGCTAATGGATAGGCAAGCCCTGCGACACGTATGTCATCTATAAAACGGTTGGCGGATAAAATTCCTTGTCGTGGATGCTGCCAACGTAACAATAACTCTAAAAACTCAATGTTATCGTGTTGATTGCAAATAATCGGCTGGAAATACAATTCAAGTTCGCTGGAAAAATCTATATTGGCTAATTCGTGCAAGCGGGCTTGTTGCTCTAGTTGCTCTATTTTCATTTGCTGATGGTAGGCCACCACTTGCTGTTTAGGGTGGCTATCTAATGCGAGGAAAGCAAATGAAACTAAATTATTAAAACTATTTTCTTGCTCATCACAGTCAACAAAACTCGCCCGCGCGCTTACTTTGATAGTGCAATTAGCCACATTGAAAGGTTTTACAGTTGCTCCTAATATTTGATTGATTAACTGTTCATGTAAATGTTTTTGCTGTGCTAAGTTGCAGATAAAAGCAAAGTTAAGGCCACCTAAGTGTGCTAACTTTTGCTCCCCATCTAAACTAATAACTTCTTCAATAAGTAGCAGCTGTTTAATGCGATTTGCCGACTGTGCGAGTAATAAGTCACCAAAATCACGACCAATATGCTGGTTAACTTGCGCAAATCCTTCTAAACGAAACACCACTAAGGCTGCCCGCTGTTGGTTATCTTTACGCCAATCGTAATAACCTTGGCGCAGCAATTTAATGTTAGGTAAGTTTAATAACGGCGCAGGTTCCATATAATTGGCATTATTAAGCTGCGTCACATCATCTGTAGCAATTGCTAATTCTTCATCAGTAAAATAGCCTGACATCGCCAATACAATGCTCGCCAGAGCAATTAAATACAGCGGTAAATCCAATAATAAATGAGCGGATAACAGCACTGTAAATACTAATGCAGAGCAGCAACTCAGGGTAAGCATAGTCCATTTATTTTGCGAGAAGGCTAACCATAAGTGCAGGCCAATACTGACTGCAAATAATAGCTCTAAAAAGTTTAGCTCGTTGCTTAATATGGCCAGCGCTAGCACGCTATTGATTAAATAACTAAGGCGTAATAATGGCTTTTGCACCACGCATAACGCGCAGATCATCGCCATTAAAACCGCACCGGCTAAAAAAACAGGTAATTGTGGGTGATTTAGTAATGCGCTCCCTGCGGTATATTCAAGTCCTGTGTTTGTTAATAGCGCAATTAAAAACATCTTTTCAGTACAACGTTAAACCAGATTAGTTTAGTCTACCCAAAACCCACAAATTTAACAGTTTATTTACGCCTAACTGGTAACTTAATTGCGCGGGATGGGATATCTGCCAATGTGCTATATCGGCGCGCATACCCACTTTTAGTACGCCACGATCACTTAAACCAAGGGCTTTAGCTGCGTTTTTGGTGACGCCAGCCAAGGTTTCTTCTGGTGTTAACCTAAATAAGGTGCAGCCCATATTCATCATTAATTGCAAAGAACACAAGGGTGATGTACCTGGGTTAAAGTCTGTGGAGATAGCCATAGGCACTTTATATTGCTTTAATAACGCTATTGGCGGCTGTTTAGTTTCACGTAAAAAGTAAAATGCACCGGGTAATAACACCGCCACGGTTCCAGCAGCAGCCATCGCTTTTACGCCCTGCTCATCTAAATGCTCGATATGATCCGCCGACAAGCCCTTAAACTCGGCAACAAGCTCGGCGCCATGTTGATTTGATAATTGTTCGGCGTGGCATTTCACCGGCAAACCATGTTTAGTGGCCGCTGCAAATACACGGCGAGTTTGCGCATGACTAAATCCCACATTTTCACAAAATACATCCACAGCATCGGCCAAATTACCCGCAACCACTTGCGTTAGCATGTCATTACACACCAACTCAATGTATTCATCACTGCGGCCTTGGTATTCAGGTGGCAAAGCATGTGCCCCTAAAAAGGTCGTTTTTACATCAACGGGGTGATTTTCACCAAGTAACCGGGCTACTTCGAGAATTTTAACTTCATTTTCGCAATCTAAACCGTAACCCGATTTAATTTCAACCGTTGTCACGCCTTCGCTATACAGCGCATTTAAGCGATCTTTCGCTAAAACAAATAAGGTTTCATGATCAGCCGCACGGGTGGCTGTTACAGTACTTGCGATACCACCGCCCTGCGCTGCTATTTGCTCATAACTCACACCTTGTAAGCGCTGCTCAAACTCTTCTGCTCGCGATCCTGCAAACACTAAGTGGGTATGACAATCAATTAATCCTGGGGTGAGCCATTGCCCCTTTGCTGAAATGATCGGCGTTGCGAGTGCATCAAACGAGGGTAATTCAGTTTGCTTGCCAAGCCATGCTATATGGCCATCTTTAATCGCCAGTGCAGCATGTTCAATTGCCCCATAAGGTGCATCAATATTGCTATCCATAGTGGCAATATTGGCATCGGTGATCAGTAAATCCCATTCGTTGCAGTGGTTGTTTGCAGTTACGTTAGTCATAGCAGCCCTTAAAAAATGTTTTAATCAGTCTAACAAGCTATCTTGTATATACAAGATAAATGTGCCATCTTATAGCCAGTATTTAATTAAATGAAAACTGTAGATCAGCACATGACGACACCTAAGTTCGCGCAAATAAAGCAATTTATTGTTGATAATATTCGATCATCCGCTTGGCTTGAAAACCAACGGGTGCCTTCTGAAAACGAATTAGCCGAACAATTTAGTGTTAGCCGCATGACTGCTCGCCGTGCCTTAAGCGAATTAACCGAAGCTGGTATTCTTACTCGCAGCCAAGGTTTAGGCACATTTGTTGCCAGTTTTAAATCGCAGTCATCGTTACTTGAAATTAAAAATATAGCGGATGAAGTTAAAGCACGTAATGGTAATTACAGTTGTACCGTTTTAGTGCTTGAATCAATCAGCGCTGTGGCACCGATTGCCATTGCATTAGGTGTTGAAGTAGACAGTGTGGTATTTCGCAGTGTGCTAGTGCATAACGAGAATGAGCAACCACTTCAAGTGGAGGAACGTTTTGTTAATCCAGCACTGGCACAAAGTTACTTACAACAAGATTTTACCACTTTAACACCGCATGAATATTTATCGAGTGTGGCACCGCTGACTGAAGCGCGCCACACTGTTGAAGCCATTATGCCAAATAATGAAATGTGTCAGTGGCTGAACTTATACCATGAAGAACCATGCTTGCAGGTGATCCGCCGAACTTGGTCATCCGCAGGTATTGTTAGCTTTGCTCGGTTAGTGTCCCCTGGTAGTAAATACCGCCTAGGTGGCCACTTAACTTTTAAAAAGCAACACTAAAAAGATTATTAACATCAAAAAGATGCGCTTAGTTGCGTATTTTTTGTAACTAACAAGCTTGTATATACAACAGGAGTACTCCATGAACAATAGACTTGACGAATCGCGTGTGATCCGCGCGCCACATGGCGATAAGATCAGCGCTAAAAGCTGGCTCACCGAAGCGGCTAAGCGTATGTTAATGAATAACCTCGATCCAGAGGTGGCAGAGCACCCACATGCACTTGTTGTATATGGCGGCATTGGTCGTGCAGCCCGTGATTGGCCTTGTTTTGATAAAATCATCGAAACTTTAGATAGACTTGAAGACGACGAAACGCTTTTGGTTCAATCAGGTAAGCCAGTTGGGGTATTTAAAACCCATAGCAATGCACCGCGAGTATTAATTGCCAACTCAAACTTAGTGCCACACTGGGCTAATTGGGAACATTTTAATGAGCTCGATAAGCTAGGTTTGATGATGTACGGGCAAATGACTGCGGGCTCTTGGATTTATATTGGCTCGCAAGGCATAGTACAAGGTACCTACGAAACCTTTGTCGCTATGGCAAAACAACACTTTAACGGTGATGCCAAAGGTAAATGGGTATTAACCGGTGGTTTAGGTGGCATGGGTGGTGCGCAACCACTTGCAGCAACCATGGCAGGCTTTAGCGCCTTAGTGGTTGAATGTGATGAGACACGTATCGATTTTCGTATTAAAACCCGCTATGTCGACGTTAAAGCAACCGATTTAGACCATGCCCTAGAGCTTATCAACGGCGCATGCGCAAAAGGCGAAGCGTTGTCAGTCGGTTTACTCGGTAATGCTGCCGACGTATTTAGCGAGTTAGTAAAACGCAAAATTACGCCTGATGTTGTCACCGATCAAACGTCAGCCCACGATCCACTCAACGGATATTTACCACAAGATTGGAGCATGGCGCACGCGGCTAAAATGCGTGAGCAAGATCCACAAGCTGTGGTTAAAGCCGCCAAACAATCAATGGCTGTACAAGTTACGGCAATGCTAGCTCTGCAACAAGCAGGCGCAGCAACTACTGACTATGGTAACAACATTCGCCAAATGGCGTTTGAAGAAGGTGTTACTAATGCCTTTGATTTCCCAGGTTTTGTACCAGCTTATATCCGCCCGTTATTTTGTGAAGGCATTGGTCCATTCCGTTGGGTAGCATTATCTGGCGATCCAGAGGATATTTATAAAACCGATGCTAAAGTTAAAGAGCTCATTCCAGATGATAAGCATTTGCACAACTGGCTTGATATGGCCCGCGAGCGCATTCAGTTCCAAGGTTTACCTGCGCGTATTTGCTGGGTTGGCTTAAAAGACCGTGCCCGTTTAGCACTGGCGTTTAATGAAATGGTTAAAAATGGTGAATTAAAAGCGCCAGTCGTGATTGGCCGTGATCACTTAGATTCTGGCTCAGTAGCCAGTCCTAACCGTGAAACTGAAGCGATGAAAGACGGTTCAGATGCGGTATCTGATTGGCCATTATTAAACGCACTACTTAATACTGCCGGCGGTGCGACTTGGGTATCGCTACATCATGGTGGTGGTGTAGGTATGGGCTTTAGCCAACACTCAGGCGTGGTGATTGTTGCCGATGGTACAGATGAAGCCGCCGCTAGAGTGGGCCGTGTGTTATGGAATGATCCTGCCACTGGTGTTATGCGCCATGCTGACGCAGGCTACGATATTGCAATTAATTGCGCGAACGAGCAAGGCCTCGACTTACCTATGTTGAATAAGGAATAACCATGTTTGAATATACTCTCACACCCGGCCAGCTCGACTTGGCGACACTGCGTAAAATTAATCTTTCACCGGTAACATTAAGTCTTGCTAAAGATAGCGACATCAACATCGCAGCAAGTGCACAAACCGTGCAAGATGTGATTGATCAACAGCGCACTGTTTACGGTATTAACACCGGCTTTGGCTTACTGGCTAACACAAAAATTGCCGAGCATGAACTTGAGTTATTACAGAGCTCTATTGTGCTTTCTCATGCGGCGGGTATCGGCGAATACATGGACGACAGCACAGTACGCTTAATGATGGTGCTAAAAATTAACTCTTTATCACGTGGTTTTTCAGGTATTCGATTGAAAGTGATTGAGTTTTTTATGCAACTGCTAGAGGCCGAAGTTTACCCTTGCGTGCCTAAAAAAGGCTCTGTTGGGGCATCAGGTGATTTAGCACCACTGTCACACATGTGCTTACCGTTACTGGGTGAAGGCGAAATGCGCCATCAAGGTAAATTAATAAGCGCCGCCGAAGGCCTAAAAATTGCCAAGCTTGAGCCACTCACTTTAGCTGCCAAAGAAGGCCTAGCCCTACTGAACGGCACCCAAGCTTCCACGGCTTTTGCATTACAAGGCTTATTCCGCGCCGAAGATTTGTATGCACAAAGCTGTGCGATTGGCTCAATCAGCATTGAAGCTGCAATGGGCAGTCGTTCACCATTTGATGCACGTATTCATGAAATTCGTGGTCAACGCGGACAAATTGATACCGCCGCAATCTTCCGCGATATACTCAGTGAACAGTCACAGATCAGTGAAGCCCATGTCGATTGTGAAAAAGTACAAGACCCTTACTGCTTACGCTGTCAGCCACAAGTACTTGGCGCATGTTTAACGCAAATTCGCCAAGCTGCTGAAGTTTTATTATGCGAGTCAAATGGCGTAACCGATAACCCATTAGTGTTTGCAGATGTGGGCGATATTATTTCTGGCGGTAACTTTCATGCCGAGCCCGTTGCAATGGCTGCCGATAACTTAGCGTTAGCGATTGCTGAAATCGGTGCACTTGCGGAGCGTCGAATTGCCTTATTGATTGATTCAAACCTATCAAAACTACCACCGTTTTTAGTTGAAAATGGCGGTGTAAATTCAGGCTTTATGATTGCACAAGTAACCGCAGCAGCACTGGCATCTGAAAATAAATCACTGGCACACCCTGCTTCTGTAGATAGCCTACCAACCTCAGCAAACCAAGAAGACCATGTTTCTATGGCTACCTTTGCGGCGCGTCGTCTTGGTGAAATGGCTAATAACACCCAAGGTGTATTAGCTATTGAATGGCTTGCCTCAGCGCAAGGGCTGGAGTTTAGAAAGCCATTAACAGCTTCTGAAAAAGTAGAGCTAGCGAAAGCTATCTTGCGTGAAAAGGTCAGCTACTACGATAAGGACCGTTATTTTGGCCCTGATATCGAAGCTGCTAATACGTTATTGCAACAAGGAAAACTATGTAGCTTGTTGCCTGCGGGTATTTTACCTTCGTTTTAAATATCAAATTGATAATTAAAACCTAACTGTTCAATAGCCGAACCATCGATGATGCGTTCGGCTATTTTGTCACTCATAAAGGTAGGCGCTTGCGTGCCATACTGCTGACACTTCTGCTGGTAATAATCTGCTTTGCTTGGATGAGCCGGATTAACCACATTGTAAATTGGCGCAGCAAGCTGCCAATTATCCAACACAGTGATAATCGCATTAATCACATCTTGTTGCTGCACCATATTAACTGTTTGTCTACTAGAGCCTCGTAATTCTTTGCCAGCCACAAATCGCCCCGGTTCGCGGTTAGGGCCAATTAAACCGCCTAATCTAAGTACTTTGCCACCCGCATCAAGTATAAGTTGCTCCGCTGCGATTAACGGCTGCTGCCTAGCTGTGGTTGCCTTTACTACACTTTGTTCAGTATAAATTGCATTATCTTGGTCGTACACAGCAGTTGATGAGCATAATAAAAAGCCTTTTGCCTGCATGGCGTTGGCAAGTTCAATCGCGAGTGTCAACGTTTCTAAATAGTGACTATCAGCATGTCGACTTCGCGGGGGTATTGAGCATACCCACCAGGCATTGTGCAAATCAACTTGATGAGTCAGCTTATTATCTGCAAATACCAACTGGCGTTGAAAAGCATGTTGGTGCTCACTACTGCGATGCGTGCCTTGCACACCCCAGCCTTTTTCTTGCTGTTGTAAGCACAATGGCTGACCCAGCCACCCCGCACCTAGCACAACTAGCTGGTCGTTATTTGTTCCCATTACGTAGCATCACCCTTACAATTTTATAAAATACCGTCAACTTGTCTTATCGCATACCATAGCACTAAGTACCAAGATATGATTAGATAAGAGTGCTTACTCTACTAAATAATAAGAATGTGTGCACTTATGCTTAAAAATCTATCCCTAAGAAAAAAAATACTATTGCTGATCGGCGGCACTATAAGTGTCTTATTACTGATTGCCTCAGCCTACTTTGTTAACCATATTGCCGCGTTGTCGCGGCAAAGTATCGAGCGCGAAGCACATAGCTACCTACAAAGTGAACAACTTTCCATGAAAAGTTATTTTGCTCAGTACGGCAAACTGGTCGCAACATTTGTCAATAACCCGCATTTAGTAAATTGGTTTGATAATTGGGATAAACGTGACCAAACCCTACAAGGTGCGCCAGGCTATGATGAAATAAACCAAGACTTTGTGCGTATTAGTAGCAAAGACGAAAATATTTTATCGGCCTTTTTTGCCTCGGCAAAAACCGGGGAATACTTCAAAGAAAATGAACGAACCACTCACTACAATAATGAGCCATATTATGCGTATAAACGCGGTTGGTGGATAGATGCCTTAAAGATTAACCGTTTATATGTTGGGCCAATTTCCGTTGATTTAACAACACGCAACGCCTCAGCAGTAGTGCAACAACCCGTATACAACCAAGATAATGAATTAGTTGGTTTTGGCGGTGTTGACTTACAACTCAATAAAATTAACAAAATGGTCGAAGATATTCGCTTTAACGGCCAAGGTTACGGATTTTTACTGGATGACAACCAAAAAGTCGTGCACTTATCCAATCGTACCAAGCATAAGCTGTCGATCACTGATGAAGGACCTAATGGCAAAGAAGGTCTGGAGCAACTAGAAAAACAATTTAGCGATACCCAAGGCTTTACTGAACTTAATCAACTGATGAAAAACAACATCGAGGGCGATGCCAGCGTTACCTTTAAGGGCCAAGAATATTTTGTTGTGTATAACCGCCTGCAATTAGAACACCCTTACTTAAATTGGTATGTGGGTATTTTAGTGCCACGCAGTATGATTGATGAACCTGTTAATCAAGCCGTAACAACAACGACCACTTCAGTATTGATTATTTTATTAATCATAATCGCGATGATTTTATGGGCCACCCACATGATCTCAAAACCGATTATTACCCTCACCCATATCATGCGCGATATAGCTTCTGGCGAGGGCGATTTAACCCAAAAAATTACTATTGATAGCAAAGATGAAGTGGGCCAGCTCGCCCACCATATGAATACCTTTATCGATAAACTGCGCGTGATGATGCTAGATACCGCAAAACAAGCAAAGCAATTAACCAATGCCGCAGCTCAACTGAATTTAGTCTCGCAAAAAACCAATGCTGAAATTCAACAAGAAAAACAGCAAGTCGACAGCGTTAGCGCCGCGGTAACAGAAATGGCCACCACCGTGATGGAGATTTCTCGTAACGCACAACGCACCAACAATGCCGCAGAAGAAGTACAACACATCTCTGTTGATGGTGCGAAACGTTCGCAAAATGCGCAAAGTGTAATGACCGCATTAGCCGATCACATCGGCGAAGCGTCCAAAGTAGTCGCTGGGTTAGAGCAAGAAAGTGGCAATATTGGCGCCGTGGTGGATGTGATCAACTCAATTGCAGAACAAACTAACTTACTGGCCCTTAATGCGGCAATAGAGGCTGCGCGTGCTGGTGAGCAAGGGCGTGGCTTTGCGGTGGTTGCCGATGAAGTTCGCTCCTTAGCGAGCCGCACTCAAGAGTCAACCGATGACATTCGCAATATGATCTCGCGTTTGCAACAAATTGCTCAGCAGGCTTCTACTATGATGCAGCAAGGACAACAGCGTGCACAGAGCTCAGTGACACAAACGCAAGAAGTGCTTGATGCACTACAAAACATTGCCGATGCTGTGACTAAAGTACAAGATCAAAGTCATCACATTGCCACCTCAACCGAGCAGCAAACGGTGGTTGCTGAGGATATCAACAGCAGTCTCGCGGTAATTAATAACTTAGTAAATAATACCGCGGATCATGCTTTAGAGCTTGCTGACGAAGCGCGTGAACTCAATGATTTGGCAGCATCACTCAATAAAACCGTCAATCAGTTTAAACTCTAGGCCTACAACAACTATAAAAAGAGTGCTGTGATGGCACTCTTTTTTGTTATAGATCAATACCCCGTCAAGTTGGTTTTTTTATAATTATGCAAACTTTATTAAAGGCGCGCGTGATGATTAATTTACCAAAGTGGGATCAAAGTTTAATAAATAAGTACAATATTTCAGGGCCAAGATACACCTCTTACCCAACCGCATTGTCGTTTAATGAGGGCTACCAACAGCATGATTTGATCAACGCGATTAATTCATCATCAACTAATAGCCTCTCTTTATACATCCATATCCCATTTTGTAGCCAGCTTTGTTACTACTGCGGCTGTAATAAAGTGATCACTCGTCATCAGTCAAAAGCAGACCTTTATCTTGATTATTTAGAGCAAGAGATCATTGCACAAGCCCCTCATTTTTCAGGCTACCAAGTAGAGCAATTGCATTTAGGCGGCGGAACACCCACCTTTTTAACCGCAGCACAAATGGCACGTTTAATTGGCATACTCGAACAACAGTTTAACTTTGCTGTGGATGCTGAACGCGGTATTGAAATTGACCCTCGTTCACTTGCCGATGGCATGCTCGAGCATTTGCGTTTCTTAGGCTTTAATCGTGTCTCTTTTGGTATTCAAGACTTTAATGACGCAGTGCAGCTGGCTGTAAATCGTCCACAAAGTGCCAGTGCGGTAAAAAGCTTGCTCACTGAAGCCCGCCAGTTGGGTTTTAAATCTATCAATGCGGATATGATTTACGGCCTACCACTGCAAACACCCGAAAGCTTTAAAACCACTATTGAGCAACTCATCGCCCTGAGTCCTGATCGAGTGTCGGTATTTAATTATGCGCACTTGCCGGAGCGCTTTGCCGCACAGCGAAAAATAAAAGATGCCGATTTACCCAACGCTCACGACAAGCTCACTATGTTTAAAAACACCCTTGAGCAAATGAGTGACGCCGGTTATCAGTTTATCGGTATGGATCACTTCGCAAAAACCAGTAATGAGTTAGCAATTGCACAAAATAGCGGGCAATTACATCGTAACTTTCAAGGTTATACTACTCATGGCAACTGTGATTTATTAGGCTTAGGGGTGTCATCAATCTCACAAATTGGCAGCTCAATTTTGCAAAATCAAAAACAGTTAAAAGCCTATTATCATGACATTGAACACCAATTAGGTAGCGCTATCTGTAAAGGAATGCAATTGAGCCAAGATGATGTCATTCGCGCAGAAGTGATCAAGCAATTGATTTGCCATTTTCAACTTGATACTCGCGCTATCGCAGATAAGTTCCAGATCAATTTTGCCAGCTACTTTGTTGATGCACTCAAAGCACTCGACCCACTCTTAGCAGATGGCATGATCAATATTAAAAATAACATAATTACGGTGACTGAACGGGGAAACTTATTTATTCGCATCATCTGCATGTGTTTTGATGCTCATTTACAAAACCAGATTAACGCAACTCGGTTCTCACGGATAATTTAACCTGAACACACAAGCATAAAAAAAGCAGACCTAGGTCTGCTTTTCACTTATCTTGCTATCACAAATTTAATTAAACACTACATTCTCGCTACCAGGCGCTGCTTTGAACTCCTCGATAATTTTCTTACAGTCAGCTTTAATTTGCTCTGCGTGAGTTTCCTCTGCACGCCAACGGGCACTGTCTTGCTGAAAGATTTCTTTTTTCGAGTATTTTTTACGAGCATCATGAGTTGGCATTTCTTTTACTACTTCATACATAGCAAATATACCTGGGTAGCGCAGCGAGATATCACCGTCGTCAGCAAAACTATATTGCGACATTAGCACCCAGATACGTAAGCTCCCTTCTGAGAACTCACACTGCTCCTGCTCCATTGCACGAGCTATTAAATGAATACTATCAGCGAGCTTAGCATTGCGCTCTAAACGAGACTTCGCGAGCTTCGCCTGTTGCTTTGCTTGCTCTTTGGCAATCTGTTTTTTTTGCGCACTGAGTTTATACAGCAATTGGCCAGCATAAAATGCCAGCCCCGCAATGATCGCAGCGCCAACACACAGAGCTAAGATCAGCATATTCATTATTTATCGTCCTCGTCATCTAACCATTCATTGGCTAAATCGTTCGACAAGTAATGATCAAAATCACTATTACCTTGTTCGCTAAATTCTTCATCATCAAAGTCATCAGTAGCGTCTTCATCTTCAATACCCAGTAATTCGCATAACTCTTGGTGACGTGCAATGCGGCTATTGAAATACTTAGCATCTTTACCAGTTAACATTTGGCCACTTTCGTGCAGCTCAACTAGTTTTAATAGACGCTCGTCATTTTCTAGCGCTTCTAGCTCTTGCTCTGGTGAAATTTCAGGTTGAACCACTTTTTTCAGCTCAACTTGTGGCTTTAAGTTACGTTTAAGCTCAATAACTGGCTCTGCTGCAACTGCAATTAAAGGAACCGGTTTCTTGCTGCCAACACGCTTGTCTTTGTGTTGCTGGTTACCTTTACTCTCTGGCTGTAAAGCATCAACCGAATTACGTGAACCTGGCTTAGCACCTTTGGTTTTTTTAACACGCTGCTCTTTTAACGCACGCATTTCTTTAAGCTTATCTTGGCTTAAACGAACGGGACCGTTAGACGGGATTTTACGTGACTTTTTCTTTCTACTCATATCTTGATCATCTCACTTAAGAGGTTTTGAACAACGCGCACTGTGGCGTTGCGATGCTGGCCTTGCCAGAAGAATTCGGTTTGTGCGGATTGAGGTTGGGTAACTCGACTACTAGCGCACTTTTATACATTTAAGTATAAACGATGGCTATTGTAACAGGACAAATAAAAAGGCGGTAGAGAAAACATCTCTACCGCCTGCTAATCTGAGCGCCATTTAACTGGACACTTCTCCCTTCGACTTTTTAGTCTTTATTATTGTTATTATTTTTGTTGTTCCATGTTGTTATTATTTTTACCTTCCGTGTAACATTCCATTTTGTTTTTATTTTAAACTTCCATGAGATTTTATTATTCTCGGTCTTCATTGACTCTTTTTTAATATTCCCTCGGTGGCATCAACCGATGCCTTATCCCCGATAATCACGTCACACTACTTTCCGTGTAGTTTAATCCATTTTGTTCTTATTGTTTCAGCGACAGGGGTTAATTTACGCATTAATAATTTTGTTACAACTAATTTATATAAGTTTTCTTACACAACATAAATTGCAACATTGTGAAAACATTAAATTACAGTAGGTTATGATAAAAACAAAAATAAAAATAAGATTTGGCTTACAGTTAGATATGGTCAATATCTCACAAATAGAAGGGCAATATCGACAAATTACAAATACAAAAAAAGCAGCCTACGCTGCTTTTTGTAACTAACTATGGAGTCTAGTATTAATAATTTAATTAATCTATACTACTTTAGTGTAGCCCACCTAGGTACTGAGAAAGTACTTCGATATCTTTATCTGTTAGTTTCTTCGCAATATCTTGCATCATGCCATTTAAATCGTTGTGGCGTGTGCCATCACGGAATTTTTCAAGTTGTGACTTGATGTATCCTGGATGTTGAAAAGAGATTTTTGGAAACTTAGCTAATGATGAGCCATTACCGCGTGGACCATGACATGCAGCACATGCTGGAATGCCACGCTCTGCATCACCTGCTTTATAAAGCATTGCGCCAACTTCAACTACATCTTTAGGTGTTGCACCTTCAGACATGTTTAGTGACGAAAAGTAAGCAGCGACATCTTTCATGTCTTGATCGCTAAGTGGCATTGCCATTGCGCTCATTACAGGATCCATACGGCCCTCTTTACCACCTGAAGTCATACCTGATTTCAAATCGACAAGTTGCTTATAAATATAATCTGCGTGTTGACCTGCAATTTTTGGGTAGATATTAACCGGCGCATTACCGTCTGGGCCGTGACAAGCCGCACACGTTGCTGATTTTTCTTTACCTGCGTTTACATCGCCATCAAATGCTGTTGCGTTGCTTGCTGACAACGCACCAAGCAATATAGTTAAAGATAGTGCTATTTTTTTCATGGTGAATTCTCTGTTTCCGACCCTGTATCATCTACAATATGGATGTTGTGATTTATATATTCTACACGATAATAAATTCTCTGGCACGTTTTCTACTCATATTAAACTTATAAATTATAGGGTTTTGACCTAGATTAAGCTTTAGAGCTGCCGTTTTAGTTCATTTTAGGCTGATATCTTAATCCAAATCCGCTTTTTAATAGTGTAGTAATAGTATAAAATGCGCCCCTTAAGTGAACTTTAATTAAGTAAAGTTTACTCGCTGTAATACTTAATTAAGTTTCTAGGAGAGCCTGTGCTCAAATCTCGTATCAAATATAACACTGCGTCGTTCGTAACCAGCGCACCTGATATCACTAAATTGCCTACTGATACGGGAATTGAAGTAGCCTTTGCTGGCCGCTCCAACGCCGGTAAATCGAGTGCCCTAAATGCTTTAACAGACCAAAAACTGGCTCGTACCAGTAAAACTCCTGGTCGTACCCAGCTGATCAATACATTTGAATTAGCCGACGTTGATAATATGCGTCTCATTGATTTACCTGGCTATGGTTTTGCTAAGGTGCCAATCGAGATGAAAAAGAAATGGCAGAAATCATTAGGCGAATACCTACAAAAACGTCAAAGTTTAAAGGGTATCGTTGTACTGATGGATATTCGTCACCCTCTTAAAGATTTAGACCGCGATTTAATTAACTGGGCAATTGGCAGTGAAATTCCAGTATTGGCATTGTTAACCAAAGCAGACAAACTCAAGCAAGGCGCTCGTAAAGCACAAGTTTTACAAGTTCGCCGTGAGTTAAGCACTTTAGAAGGTGATATTACCGTTCATGCGTTTTCATCTTTAAAAGGCACAGGATTACCTGAAGTCGCTAAGAAATTAGATGAATGGTTCCTTGGACCAATTGTTGCAATACCACCTACAGATGTTGAACAAACGCCTGAACCAGATGCTTAATCACACGTTTAAGTAAAAACGCTGACCCGCAGATTGAATGAAATAGCCTTGCTTATCAGCTTGTGCTATTTCAGCCCACTGATAAAACACACTTCTAGAAACTCGCGCACTACAGCCATGCGGTAATTGAATATATGGCACAGCTTGCCCTTGGTAATCTTGCACTACAATAGGCTGTGCTGGCGTAATTAACCAAGTTCGCGCTAAATTATCAATGCAGCACAACACTTGGCCTTGCTCGGTCATTTCAAAGCACCAATCAACAACAATAAAAGGCGCGTCACATACTGTGATAGCTATTTTTTCAACCGGTGTTTTTAAATAATACGCTCCCTGCTCTTTACAAAGCACCGAGGCAAATAGCTTAACCATAGCAAGGCGATTAATTTTACTTCCTGCGTAAAACCACTCGCCTTGTTCATTGATTTGAATTGGCAGCTCACCGCAATGTTGTGGTTGCCAATCAGCAAAGGGCTTACCTGGTTGCTCAAGCAGTTTGGCAAGTTCAGGTAAGCTTTGCATTATCTATCTTTATTTAACGTTAAAGAAAAGTCTACTGGAACAGCTGTTGCGATTGATGGCAAACCTGCTAGCTTTTGTAACTGAGCAATGCCCTCTGTTACAGCAAAGTCACTGGCATTAATAATGATCGGGCTAAGTGATGATATAGTGATATCACCCATTGGCGACATATTTGCTAACACATCAAATTTAATGGTTTTTTTATTGCCATGAAAATCAAGCTCAGCACTAATCCCTTTTAATAAATGCTGACCCGGTGCAATAGCTTGTAAGCGCTTAGTTAAATCAGCGGTGATTATTGCTTTAGGAAATTGAGCGGTTTCAAATAACAAGTTTGTCATGCGTTCATTACGGATTGGGATCATCGTTTCAACGGATGTCAAGTCAATTTCTACCTTGAATTGCCCTTCATCAGATAAACCACCTGAAACCGTTTTAAAGTAATGTGCCTCTGCGATGCTATTTGATTTAATCGATATAAAGCTCACTTTACTTTGATCATTATTAACATGCCATGCAGCATTCGCAGTAGGTGCCAAAAGCAAGCTAGAAAGAGACAAAGTGGCCACAGCCATAGTTTTAAACATAACGCATTCCTTCGATAATGAGAATTATATTGATGTTAGCACTGATAGAATGAAGTGCAATGGGGGAAATAAAAAACAACCCAGTAAATCAATACTGGGTTGGTATAGCAAACTGGGGAGAAGCTATCAATACGTTGCACCCTTGCGAGTGCATCATCAACAGGATGTCCTACAGGATGAGGACGCGCGGACTTTAGCAAACTAATAATGAGAAATAAACTAAATACAGGTACTAACTAGCAGAATTGATAAACATATAACGAAATCTACAAATTGCATTTTAAATTAACTTAATTTTAACACCCATTATGTGTTTGAAATTTGTTCTATTAACTTATTAGAATAAAAAATCCACTGCTTTTTAACTGTGTTAAGCAGCTTAAAAGCGCAATTACTCGATCAACATCTCACCGAAAATCAACAAAGACGATTTTTAGCACTGCTTCCTCAGACCTAAAAAAACGTGGCTGCACACAGTGCAGCCACGCTGATATTTATTGATGCAAAGATGTAGCGATTAGTGAGCTTGCTCCCAGTTATCACCACTATCGGCTTCAACAACTAAAGGCACATCTAATTTCGCAGCATCAGACATTAATTGACAAATCTCTGCTGTGTATTGCTCAACACACTCAGTTTTGATTTCAAATACCAATTCATCGTGCACTTGCATTAGCAACTTAACGGTATTCGGTGCTTGCTCATACACCCACTTATTTACTGTTAGCATGGCTTTTTTGATGATGTCTGCCGCAGTGCCTTGCATTGGCGCATTGATCGCTGCACGCTCCGCCCCTTTACGACGAGCGCCATTACGGGCATTGATCTCCGGTAAATGTAGGCGACGACCAAAAATAGTTTCAACATAACCGTTTTCAGCCGCTTTCTCTCGAGTTGATTCCATATACTCAAGCACCCCAGGGAAGCGTTCAAAATATTTATCAATATAGTGCTGTGCTTCATGGCGTGGCACATCAAGCTGACGCGCTAAACCAAATGCCGACATACCATAAATTAAACCAAAGTTAACTGCTTTGGCTTTACGACGCATATCACTCGTTACCTCTTCTAACGTCACACCAAATACTTCTGCGGCAGTTGCACTGTGTACATCAAGGCCATTAGCAAAAGCACTGAGTAGGCCTTTATCTTGCGATAAATGCGCCATAATACGTAGTTCAATTTGGCTATAATCGGCAGCGACAATTTTATAACCATCAGCAGCGATAAACGCTTCACGAATACGACGCCCTTCTTCTGAGCGAATGGGAATATTCTGTAAATTAGGATCGGTCGAACTTAAACGCCCTGTCGCCGTTACCGCTTGATGATAAGAGGTATGCACACGGTTAGTTTGCTCATTCACCATTAATGGCAGCTTATCTGTGTAAGTCGATTTAAGCTTAGATAAACCACGGTGTTCGATGATCACTTTTGGCAATGGATAATCGTGAGCTAACTCTTGCAGCACTTCTTCTGCGGTTGATGGTGCGCCTTTTGGCGTTTTTTTAATAACGGGCAGTTCAAGCTTTTCAAACAGTAATACTTGTAATTGCTTTGGTGAGCTTAAGTTAAATGGTTCACCCGCAATTTCATGAGCTTCTTTTTCTAATTCAATGAGCCGCTCGCCTAAACGCTGGCTGTGTGCCGCTAGCATTTTACTATCGATTGCGACACCGGTACGCTCAATATCTGAAATAACACTAAGCAACGGTAATTCTATTTCTTCAAATACCGATTTAAGTTTGTCATCAGCCGCTATTTTAGGCCATAACACTTCATGCAAACGCAACGTAATATCAGCATCTTCAGCGGCATACGGTGCGGCTTTTTCAAGTTCAATTTGATTAAACGTTAACTGTTTTTTACCTTTACCAGCAATATCTTCAAAACTGATATTTTTATGGCCTAAGTATTTTAGTGCTAACGAATCCATATCATGGCGCGTGCCAACACTGTTGAACACGTAAGATTCAAGCATAGTATCAAACTTAATCCCTTTGAGTTCAAAACCGGCATTGGCTAATACGCTTTTATCGTATTTAAGGTTTTGACCTACTTTCGCTTTGTTTTCATCCGCTAAAATTGGCCCAAGCTTAGTCATCACTGTTTCTAAGCTTAATTGCTCTGGAGCGCCAGGATAATCATGGGCAATCGGCAAATACACAGCTTCGCCCGCTTTTACAGCAAAGCTCATACCCACAAGTTGCGCTTGCATATAATCAAGGCTGGTTGTTTCGGTATCAAACGCAAATAACTCGGCATTATTTAGCTGTTCAACTAGCGTATCTAATTGTGCTTCGCTGAGGATGGTCTCATAATGGGCGTCTGCCACTTTTGGCAGCTCATTCGCTTCACTTGGTACTGCTAAGTGAGTATCAGCATCTTTGGGGTTATCAAGTAGTTCAGCCAACCAACGACGGAATTCACATTCACCGTATAAAGCGATTAATTCGTCTCGATTAGGTTCTTGAAGTTTGAAAGTATCTAGATCCGATTCAACCTCAACATCACATTTAATCGTCGCCAGTTCATAACTTAGCGGTAAATGAGCCGCAGCGGCTGCCAATTTCTCGCCGATCTTACCTTTGATCTCATTAGCATGATCTAGCACACCTTGTAATGATCCGTATTTTTGTAACCACTTAACCGCCGTTTTAGGACCACAGCCATCTACACCTGGAATATTATCTACTTTATCGCCCATTAATGCTAAGTAATCGATAATCAGCTCTGGGCCAACACCGAACTTCTCTACAACAGTCTCAGGATCTGAGATGCTGTCGGTCATAGTGTTGATCAAGGTGACATGCTCATTCACTAACTGAGCCATGTCTTTATCGCCGGTTGAGATCAATACATGGCGCTGTTGCTCTGAAGCGATCCGCGCAAACGTACCAATTACGTCATCAGCTTCAACACCTTCAATACTAATAAGCGGAAAACCCATCGCTTTAATAATGTTATGCAGCGGTGCTATTTGTGTACGTAAGTCATCTGGCATCGGTGGACGATTCGCCTTGTACTCACTGTACATATCATTACGAAATGTTTTACCTTTAGCATCAAACACTACCACCATATGGCTTGGATTATATTGTTTGATCAGGCTTTTCATCATATTTACCACGCCATAAATAGCGCCGGTAGCTTCACCTTTAGAGTTAGTTAAATGTGGTGGTGAATGGTATGCACGGAATAAGTAGGAAGAGCCATCAACTAAAATAAGTGGATTTTCAGGGATCTGAGCCATGGTGTAATTGGATCCTAAATGAGAGAAAACGAAATAATTGTAAGCATGCCATAAGGACACACATAAAACGACTGCCAATTAAGCTTTGTTTAACCAGCCAAATGAGAGCAAGCTGTGGATAACTATGTAGATAACAGCCACAAGCTATTCCTCCAAAGTAAATTAAAATTACTTAGAAAAATGTTAAGTGTATGTTTTGTTTAAAAAGATAATGCGAGGTTCTTTTTTTATTATTTTTTATAGCAATGTGGAAAAGTATTTCAACGCTTCCCTTCATTCTGCTTTTTTGGTACAACGAATAACGGTTAATTAATCCCTTATAAATAACCGGACGAGCATTCTATCACAATGGATCAAAGATCATAGTGATCCTTTATAATTTTTTCCTCTTAGCGATCTTTTAAAAAAGCATATAGCGCGCTTTTACTTACCCTCAAGAGAATTATCAAATAAAAATAATCTTTAAATGAACGAAAGTAAGATCATAAAATGATCTTACAAAGGTCACGACGGCCACTAAAAAGCCGTGCTAAACTAATTTTATGAAACATAAATAAGAGTCAAATATATGAAAAAAATAGCTGTAATTTTAGCGGGTTGTGGAGTTTATGACGGTGCGGAGATCAACGAAGCTGTATTAACCTTATTACATATTGCTAAAGCTGGCGCAAGCTACCAATGCTTTGCTCCTGACATCGAGCAGTTGCATACCATCAATCATCTCACTGGCGAGGAAATGCAGCCAAATCGTAACGTACTAGTAGAAGCTGCCCGCATTGCAAGAGGTGAGATTAAAGCGCTATCTCAATTAGACGTTAATGATTTTGATGGGTTAATTGTCCCTGGTGGCTTTGGCGCCGCGAAAAACCTCTGCGATTTTGCTGTTAAAGGCACACAAGCACAATTACACGTTGACATGCTTCGTGTCGGTAAAGCATTTGCTGATGCCAACAAAGCGGCAGGTTATATGTGTATAGCACCGGCAATGATCCCTTTGATCTACGGCAATGGAGTTAAAGCCACCATAGGTAACGATGCAGATACTGCCGATGCACTAAAGAGTCTTGGCGCGCACCATGTTGAATGTGCCGTCGATGAGATTGTAATTGATGAGCAACATAAACTCGTTAGCACACCTGCTTATATGCTGGCACAATCTATTTTAGAGGCCGATGCAGGCATAGAGAAACTCGTCAAAGCTGTCATTAAAATGTGTTAAACCATGAGTGAACAATTACTGGGTTTTATAACGACATTTTTTGCGCTAACGCAAAAAATGTCGTTTTTTCAAAATAAAAACAGCTCACGGCGTTTTATAAATTGCGGCTAAGCCGTTATACCCAAACCACCCCAAGATACAGAATTCAGCGTTTCACAGGTGCTTAATATCAAGGCGTTACTTTGCAACAATGGCAGTCCCTTTTAAGAAGTAACAACGCTGAGAATAAGTGCCTGTGAAACGCCCATCGGGTTGGTTTAAAAGCGATTTATACTGCGTTATTGATTTTAACAAGGGAACAACCATTATTTGCAATCAATGCCTTCTCTAAATCGCTTTTAATTCCAACTGAAACTCGCATCTTGGGGTAGTTTGGGTATATAATCGTTCTAAATTCCGTCATCTATCGTGATTGATCACGTTCAAATCGAAGTGAGCAAGGCAAAATGAAAAAACTATCAGCTGCATTATTATTGCTAGCAACCACCGCATACGCACAGCCATATGATAACTCTATGACTGAAGATGCAATCAAAAAACGTATCGCACCGATTGGTGCCGTTTACTTTGAAGGCGATAAAGCAGCCGTTGCTGACGTGCCAACAGGTCCTCGCACTGGTGAACAAGTTTACCAAGCTGCATGTTTTGCTTGTCATGGTACTGGCGCACTCGGTGCACCAAAGTCAGCTGATGACTGGGCTCCTCGCTTGGCTAAAGGCGCAGATACTCTTTTAAATCATGCAATTAACGGTTTTAATGCGATGCCTCCTAAAGGTACATGTATGGATTGTTCAGATGATGAGCTACAAGCAGCCATTGATTTCATGAGCAAAAAGTAATACTTAATACTGTACTACATTTTTATAAAGGCTGATTTTAATCAGCCTTTTTTATTATTGAAATAAGCAAGCCCCTACCTTTATCATTATTTATTATTATGCTTTTCTAATACTATTGTCCGCTTGACGATTAGCCGAAAAAGTGAAAATATAAGTCCAATAAATATACAATAATAAAAATCGGTTACTGTCATTGGAAGATATAGCGGCCTTATTACATAAGCTAGAGCATAAAAATAATCGTTTAAAAGCTTTAGTCCAAAAGTATAAGCAATCACACCACTTACAAAATGCCCTGATACAATTATCAGAGCAGGCCAGCTCTGTTGCCGAATTAACGCTACTTTACCCCGCTATTCACGATATTTTGCAAGATTACGTACCCAGTAAAAGCTTTTACGTGGTGCTATTGAATCAATTTAGTAACACGCTCGAACTATCTTACTTTGCTGATGAAAAAGATGGTATTTCAGTACCCCTTAA
This sequence comes from Pseudoalteromonas sp. KG3, assembly GCF_030436385.1. Classification (NCBI taxonomy): domain Bacteria; kingdom Pseudomonadati; phylum Pseudomonadota; class Gammaproteobacteria; order Alteromonadales; family Pseudoalteromonadaceae; genus Pseudoalteromonas; species Pseudoalteromonas sp. KG3. Next base: position 2,967,065 of record NZ_CP098523.1, on the reverse strand, counting down.
TCAAGATCACAACTTTATCCAAGGCGTTACTGGCTATGTGTTTAAACAAGGCAAAACCACCTATTTCCAGGGTGAAGAGATGCAAGCCGCCGCAGATAAAGGATTATTTAAGCTACTTGGCACACCAGCGGAACATTGGGTGGGTGTACCGGTATACCGAGAGCAAAGTATTATTGGTGTATTAGCTGCCCAAAGTTACGATAAAGAGCAGTGTTATTCTGAGCAACAAATTGAGCTTCTAGAAGTAATGTCGTTATATTTATCGACAGCGATTGAGCGGGTAAAAAAACGCGAACTACTAGAGTCAGAAGTAAAAATTAGGACCCGTGCCTTAACACAAAGTAATGAAGCACTTAATCTTGAAGTAGAGCAACATAAAAAAACCTTAGCACGGCAGCATATTCTGTTTAAAATCTCAGAGTTAGCAACGCAAACAAAGCACATTGATGAAGTTTACCAACAAGTACACGAAATAATAAAATCAATAACTTATGCTAAAAACCTCTATATAGCCCTGTACGATAAAGAAACCGGTTGGTTAAACTTCCCTTATTGTGTGGATGAATTTAACGAAAATACCAAGCCACGCCCTTTCGCTAAAGGCTACAGTGAGCTGGTATTACGTACCGAGCAAACCCAATTAATAGACTCAGCCCGGGCAGATAAACTACGTAAGTCTGGCGAAGTAGAACGCCCAGATAACTGCGCTGACTTACACTCAGCTACCAGTTGGTTAGGTGCACCACTGAAAACAGCGCAAGGTGTTATTGGCCTAATTACCTGCCAAGCATATAATAATAACCATGTTTTTGATCAAGACGATTTTGAACTGATCACCTTTGTTTCGCATCAGATTGCCACCGTTTTACAAGCTCATTTAGCCGCACAAGCCTTAAAACAAAGTCACCAACAGTTAGAACACCGGGTTGCTGAAAAAACCAAAGAAATTCGTCAAACCAATATGCATTTACAAATGCAAATTGAAGAGCGGAAAAAAATCGAGCAACAGCTATATCACGATGCTCATCATGATCCGCTAACGGGGTTGCCTAATCGTAGTTTATTTTTAACGCAGCTAGAAAAAACCTTACAACATTATCAACGCTACCCGGAACAACAGTTTGCGGTACTGTTTATCGATTTAGATAAGTTTAAGGATATTAACGATCAACTAGGGCACCAAGCAGGTGATCAATTTTTAATTGGTGTTAGTGAGTCATTTTCGCAGTGTATCCGTGAGCATGATTTACTGGCGCGCTTAGGGGGCGATGAATTTGTTATTCTATTAACCCACTTAACCTATCGTCAGCAAGCTGAAGATGTGGCTAAACGCTTAATTGAATTAATGAAAAAGCCATTTTGTATGAAAGGAATTTGTGTACAAAGCGGTGCCAGCGTAGGTATCACCTACTCTAAAACAAGCTATAAACATACCGATGAAATTATCCGTGACGCTGATGCTGCTATGTATTATGCAAAAAATGCAGGCCGTAGCCGCTTTGAGTTTTATCACCCATTACTCAGCGCCGGTACCAGCCCTTATGAATTAGAGACCAGCCATCATTTAGACTCGTTACCAATGCACTTTCGCTGCTCTGAGATCATCACTCTTGACGAGCAACATCAACCAGAATCATTACTGGAAGCGTTTGGTGAACACCCGGTACTTGGTAGCACCAGTTTTGAAGTATTAAAGAAATTTGCCGCTGATAAAGCACAACAGCTCGAAGTTGAATTGCAGTTACTAACGAAGGCCTGCCAACAGATCCACACCGCACAATTGGACAAGGTGTTGTTTCCTTGCTCTGGTTTGTTACTCGAAAAAATAGAGTTTCAAGCGTTATGCCAAACAATGCAAAGCCACAATATAAAAAAACAAATTTGTTTATTATTTAATGAGCAAGAGATCCGCTACGCTTCAGCGGTACAAATTAGTAATTTAAAAATGCTCAATGAGCGAGGTTACTCGATTGGTTTAAATGATTTTGCCAAAGATCGTTGTGAACTTAATTTACTTTGCGAGCTTAACTTTGATTATTTACTACTTAGCTCTACGTTTAGCAAACGGGTATTACAACAAAAAAGCTTTGATTTACAACTGCAAGGTGTACTTGCAATTACTAAAATAAAACAGGTTAAAGTAATCGCAAAAGGCCCATCAATTCTCAACTTTAGATCCTTGCTCGACACTCATGGTTTATTGTTATTTATTGGCAAGCAGCATGCGCTAAATAACACCTCTGCCAGGTCAGTAGACTCCACAGTCGAGCAACTATTAAATTAAGCCACAAGCCAGTTACTCTGGCTTTTTCAACATCGCACGAAGATTAGCAACCCTCGCTTGGCCTTTTTCCATCCGTTCAGCTTGGGTGTTTGGCGCTTTTTTATTTTCAAAAGCCAAATCATCTTGCGGTAGCTCTTGTACAAATCGGCTTAACTCGGTTTGTGAGGTTTCACCAAATTGGCGACGAATTTTCGCATAGGTCATGGTCAACTCTTGCTGCGCGCGGGTAATACCTACATAAGCCAAGCGACGCTCTTCATCAACGTTTTCTTCATCAATACTCACTTGATGCGGCAATAGGCCCTCTTCCATACCAACCATAAACACATAAGGGTATTCCAAGCCTTTCGATGCGTGTAACGTGAGTAATTGCACGGCATCGGCTTCATCTTCTTCCTCGTTGCGCTCAAGCATGTCACGCAGGGTAAGTTTGCTGACCACTTCGGCGAGCGTGAGTGGTGGATTATCAGCATCCCCAGTAAGCATATCGGTGATCCAGCGATATAACTCAGACACATTCTTCATGCGCATTTCTGCGGCTTTAGCGCTGGGCGATGATTCATATAAATAAGCTTCATAATTGATTTGCCTTACTAAGTCTTTTACCGCTTCAAGGGTGTCGCCACGTACCGCATTATCTGACAGCTCAACCACCCAACGGGCAAAGCCTGCCAACGAATTTAAGCCACGCCCTTTTAAGCGATAACCTAAGTCATTATCAAAGCAAGTGGCAAATAAACTGGCATGTTTTTCATTCGCTAAAGTCCCCAGCTTTTCAAGGGTCACGGTGCCAATCTCACGGCGCGGTGTATTAACAATACGTAAGAACGCGTTATCATCATCTTGATTCACTAATAGGCGTAAATACGCCATGATATCTTTAATTTCAGAGCGTGAAAAAAACGAGGTGCCACCACTAATTTTGTAAGGAATACGGTTGCTCATCAATGATTTTTCAAAACCACGCGCTTGATGATTACCGCGGTACAAAATAGCGTAATCTTTATAGCTTGTGCGCTTCATAAACTTATGCGAGATGATCTCAGCTACAACCCGCTCAGACTCGTGTTCTTCATCACGACAGCCAATCACTTTGATTGGCTCACCATAACCCAGTTCACTGAATAGCTTTTTCTCGAATTCATGAGGATTATTAGCAATCAAAATATTAGCAGCTTTTAGAATGCGCCCAGCGCTGCGGTAGTTTTGCTCCAGCTTAATTAGTCGCAGGCCCGGAAAATCTTTACTCAACAACACTAAGTTTTGTGGTCGTGCGCCGCGCCATGAATAAATTGATTGGTCGTCATCACCTACCACAGTAAAGCGAGCTCGCTCACCCACAAGCAACTTAACTAATTGATATTGGCTGGTATTGGTATCTTGATATTCATCCACCAGCAAATAGCGAAACCGTTGCTGCCAACGCTCACGAGAGGTGGCATTAGTGGTGAGTAATATTGTTGGGATCATGATCAGATCATCAAAATCCAGAGCATTATAAGCACGTAGCTGGGTTTGATAACGGGCATATAACTGTGCAAATAACGCTTTCTGTGGCTCACGGGCTTCGCGGATCGCTTGCTCAGGCAAAATCAGCTCATTCTTCCAACTGCCGATTTGCATTTTTAACAGGTTAAGCAGATCTTTGTCTTTTTTAAGCTCGTCTTCTGTTAGATCAGCCAATAATTGGTTGGTGTCTTGATCATCAAACAGTGAAAAACCAGCTTTAAAGCCCAGTGTTTTAAGCTCTTTTTTAATGATCTCCAGCCCTAGGGTATGAAACGTAGAAACCCACAGACCTTTTGATTCTTGCTTACCTAAGGTTTGCATTACCCGTTCACGCATCTCTTTTGCGGCTTTATTGGTAAAGGTAACAGCAGCGATATTACGAGCTTGATACTCACATTTCTGTACTAAGTAAGCGATTTTATTAGTAATTACACGGGTTTTACCTGAGCCCGCCCCTGCTAATACTAGGCATGGGCCACTAATATATTTTACCGCTTCATCTTGTTTAGGATTGAGTTTCATATCGACCAAAGAGATTGCATAAAGACGGGCAATTTTAACGTAATCACTACAATACGCCTAGCCAATAAGGTAATATTAGCTATTATCATTTTAGCGACAGTAAGGGACGAACATGATCAACCCAGCAAAGATTGAAGAAATAGCCAAACAGATTTCAAGTAATATGCCACAAGGCGTTAAAAACCTTGCAGATACGTTTGAAGCAAAAACCAAACAGGCGATTCAAAACAAGCTTGCTGAGATGGACTTTGTCAGCCGCGAAGAGTTTGATGTACAAAGCCAAGTGCTTATACGTACCCGTGAAAAGCTCACTGAGCTTGAAGCTAAAGTCGCGCTACTTGAGCAACAGCTGGTTGCTAACAATGGCGATGATGCACAATAAGTGATTACACATATATCATTAGAAGGCAGCTAAATTAGCTGCCTTTTTTATTGCCTGCGACAACGCTAACTTGCATTCATAGCCAGATGAGCATACGATTCATATACGTTTTATATATAGGCAGTGTTATGGGTATCGTAAAAATTAGCGACCAACTCCACGAAGAAATACGCAAAGCCAGTACCACTATGGTGCGTTCAATCAATTCGCAATCTGAATACTGGATAAAAATTGGCATGTTAGCCGAGCTTAACCCAACCATGACTTACGCCGAAATCATTAAACAACAACTCTCACAAGCAGATGTGCAAGTTGGAGAGCCTATTCATGAGTGAAATCATTATCAAAACACCTGCACAAATCGCTTTAATGCGTGAGTCAGGCCGATTACTTGCACAAGTGTTTGCCTATTTAGACGAGCAAGTAAAAATCGGTATCACCACTATGGAAATTAATGATTTAGTGGAGCGCTATATTGTTGATGAACTCGCCTCACGCCCAGCTAGTAAAGGCCAATACGATTATCCTTATGTATTAAACAGTTCAGTTAATGAAGTAGTCTGCCATGGGTTTCCAGATCCTAAGCGAATATTAAAATCAGGCGATATTGTTAATATCGATATTACCCTTGAGAAAAATGGTTACATCGCCGATTCCAGCAAAATGTATATGCTTGGTGAAGTGTCTCCACTAGCAAAGCGCTTGGTTGATAAAACCTATGAAGCGATGTGGCAAGGTATCAAGATGGTTAAACCAGGGGTGAGACTCGGTGATATTGGCAATGCCATCGCAAACTTTGCTCATAGCAATGGTTACAGCGTGGTGCGTGAATATTGTGGCCATGGTATTGGCGAGCAAATGCATGAAGAGCCACAAGTTTTGCACTATGGTAAGCGCAATACTGGGGTTGAACTCAAAACAGGCATGACCTTTACCATTGAACCTATGATCAACCAAGGTGCTGCAAAAATAAAAACCAAACCCGATGGTTGGACTGTGGTTACCCGAGATAAAAAGCTCTCTGCTCAGTGGGAACATACGATAGCAGTGACTGCTGATGGCTTTGAAGTGCTCACTTTACGCGCCGAAGAAAGCGCGATGCTCACAACCTAAACAAGGTTAAATGTATGGCCATTTTATTGTTAAATGATCCATTACCTCATTTGCAGTTTCAAAAGTTTTCACCTGATCAGCGCTTAGCTGATTGGGTGCAATGCTATTGGAAAATTGGTTCGCAAAATACGCAAACCGCACAGCTATTTAAGGAAAAACTTTACCCAGATGCCGGTGCAAGCCTCACCATTGATTTCAGCCAAACAACGCCGGTAATTACATTTGCCTTTAATCGTCATACTCAGGCACACACTTTTAGTACCTTAGATACTTTGCTGAGTGTTCGCTTCGCACCTTCAGGGGCTTATCACTTATTAGGCCTAACCTTACACGAATTAACTGAAGCAAATTATCTACTCGGCCACGATTTCACTCCACGTTGGTATAGCAGTTTACTGGCATGTGTTGAAAAGATGCAAAATAGTCCATTAATGAGCCAACTGTACTTACTTGAACAATGGTTACTTAATCAAGCGATGGGTCAGCAATTAGCCAAAAACAGTACACTAAAAGTCATCAAGCAACTTATTCAGCTTAATAACTCTACAACCGTTGTCAGTAAAAAGCTTGGGCTAACACGGCGAACGCTTGAGCGTCGCTTAAAAAAAGAAGCGGGGGTGAGTCCTGCTCGACTACAGCAGTTTTATCGACTGAAAACCGCACGTAGTCTGCTCGCTGAGAGCCAAATACCAGTGACCGCTATTGCATTACAATGTGGATATTATGATCACGCTCACTTTTGTCACGCATTTCATCGTTTTACCTTCGAAACACCGCAGCAGTATCGTAACCGAAAAGCAGCAAATCAGCTCTGAATGCCTAGCAAACTAGCATCGCCTTTTGTGCTCATGCTAGTTCACTAACAAAATAATCGACTACTTTTCTCCAACGTAGCGATCAAATACTTTTAGGGCTGCACTCTTGTAAGTATCAGTTACTTCATCGGCACACGTCACCACTGATTCTAGATCATTTAAGTGACCGTTAGCTAAACCGTATACCCAGCCATGAATAGTCAACTCTTGGCCACGTTGCCATGCTTCTTGCACAATATTGGTACGACACACATTGCGCACTTGCTCAATGACATTAAGCTCAATCAAGCTATTAAGGCGATCTTTCTCTGCTAGGGCATCTATTTTTGCAATGTATTTTTCTTTTACATCACCAACATGGCGCAACCAGTTATCGATCAGGCCAAATTTAGCATCATTTAAGACCGCTTGCACACCACCACAGCCATAGTGACCCACAACCATAATATGCTTTACTTTTAACACTTCAACAGCGTACTGCATCACTGATAAACAGTTGTGGTCGGTATGTACTACTACATTTGCCACGTTACGGTGAACAAACAGCTCACCTGGCATTAAATCAACGATTTCATTGGCCGGTACGCGAGAATCTGAACAACCAATCCATAGATATTCTGGGTTTTGTTGCATTGACAGAATTTTAAAAAATTCTGGATCATCTTTACACGTGCGCTCAGCCCAACGTTTATTATTTTCGAATAAATTTTTTAATTTTCTCATTACATCTCTTTTCTATCTTTGACGGTAGCTTGGATCAAAATATTGCGCGGTGTTAATTGCTTTTCACAAAACGTCTGCACATTGACTTGATAACCTTGTTGTTGCAAATATAAAGCACGATCGAGCACAAGCCAAACTTCTATTGCCCTTCTAAACACATGACGGACCAGTTCAATACGCTCAGTTACTTTTTTGCGCATTTCCCCTTTAGTCAAAAAGTAATCATAATCAATATCTTGTGGTATTTCCAAGGCCTTTTTATCTGCAGCCCATGCACAAAAAGCTTTAAATGAATCTGAAAAGATTGCTTTGTTAACAGAGGGCACGCTGACATAGTGTGATTCGCCAGTGAGGGTTTTGCGCAGTGCATCAAAACCCAGCCGCCATTGCACTTCGGTTTTACGTACTTTATCAACCCGAGAGGGGGCCGTTACGGTCTCTTGCAATGCCAATTTTAAATCACGGTGTGTTAACTTGAGCTTACTGTGCTGCGCAACTGCACTCATCGCTTGATAGTCATTGTCAGTAAACAAGTGATAACAACATGGCGATAAACTAATCTTTTCTGTTTGTGCACTAACAGCATTACTCATAAAGGCTTGATGCAGTGCACCACAAGCATGCAGTGCGACCGCATGTTGTGTTTGTTGAAAGTACTTAGCAACATCATCTTTTAGCACATCGGCTTGGCTAAAGCGCATGGCCAGTCCTTGTTGCTGAGCACTTTGCTGACCCTGCTCACAGAGATGTTGTTGTAACTCGATACTGTGAACGCTAGGTGCACGATTAAATACCAACATGCGCCCCAAGTGGCCTTTCCCTGCACACCATTCTAATACTGGTAAGTTTGATTCTTCACCCAGCGCACCGACAAAGTCTTGTAGTTGGGTGAACTTGCGACCCTTAATGCCGTTGCTGATCCAAAATGGATATTCAATACGCGTCGCAATGGTTTGAGGTAACTCACATAAAGCGGCTAAATTATTTACGTCAGCAATATACGGGCTAAAAAATTGATACAGCAGATGCTGTTCACTATCGAGCTCAGCAACCTGTTGGTCGCTTAAAGCCGCTAAGGCTTGCTCTAATTCAGGCCAAGGTAGTTGATCAAAATCGAATGCGGTGCACTGCCAATATTGGCGAGTGCGGTGTAATAAGTTATCTAGGGCTGTAAACTGCTCAGCAAGGCTCATAGGATGTTAGCGATGGTCAAATGCGTTTCGCCATTATACGCTTTTTCTTAGCATCAAGCGCAAATAAAGTGGAATGGATAATAAACTAATAATAATTGCACTAATGAGCATCCATGATATTTTAATCTCTTCTGGTTCAGCATAATGATAAATAAAACCAGCTTGCGCTTGATTAAATGCACTTTGTTCAATTGCGTATAAATCTGCAATCAATCGCCATTTAGCTATCGACATGGCGCCTAAATTGGTTCCGGCCGGTAGAATATAATCACTTAGTACCTCGGCTTCATAGCCAAGCTGAGCAAAACTTTTTTGCGGTGCGTAATCATGCTGAGTCAAAGCAATGGCTTCGTCCATGTGCATCATAGCGTAACGCCAACCTTTTAAACTGGCCTGATAGAAAGCCTCCACGGTTTGTGGCTGCTGAGCGAGCATATTTTCAGTGGTATAAAGAATATCACTATAAACATTGATGCCGTATTTCTGTGGGCAAATAAGCCGATGATCAATACCTTGCTCGCGCATCATATACGGTTCGTTAGTAACATATACTTGCATCGCATCAATAGTTCCTGTTAACCAATCAGCGCTGCTAGTATCACTGCCATAGGCAGTCAAATTATCCGTGTGAACACCACTTCGCTCTAGCATCACTAGTAACTCGGCATTTTCTTTACGGCTAATGCTGCTGATGCGCTTATTAGCAAAATCTCGAGGATGAAAAATATCAGAACTTTTTTTGACCATCCAACAATAAGGTGAAAACTGTAAAATAGCCGCCATTGCCACCAGTGGTTTACCGGCAATACGCTGCTGTAAAATACCAGAATGCCCCACTCCAAACTGAGCTTGCCCCGCCAGCACTTTAGAAAAGGTATCTGGATTGTCAGGATCTGCGGGTAAAATAGTAACGTTTAATCCGGCGTCTTGATAAAAGCCTTGTTGCTGAGCCATATAATAACCAGCAAATTGAAATTGATGCGTCCACTTTAATTGTAAGGTGACGTCGGTAGTTGCCATACTTTGTTTACAAAGCACTGCAAATACAAGGCATAACCCTAGTTTTAGTCCTTTAAATCTCAATGTACACTCTGACTAGTTTATAAGTTTGCTATAACTATAGATAATATATTGAATTTACTAAAGCAATGAAAAAAGCACCTCAATTGAGGTGCTTTGGATATATTTAATTATTAGCCGCTTTAGCCCTATCAATAGGGCTTTGGGTCGTTAAAAATTGGGTAAAACACGGATTATGTGTTTCATCTTGTACGCTATAGCCCAAACGATTTAAGTGCTCGTTAAATACCTCATACTGATTTGCCTCAATCGCAAACCCAGCTAATACATTGCCCATCGAACCACCATGGTTGCGATAATGGAATAACGTAATATTCCAATTGCTGCCTAAGGTATCTAAAAAGCGCGCGAGTGCGCCTGGGTATTCAGGAAACTCAAAGCGTAATAACCGTTCATGAAGCTGCTCTGGCGCTTTGCCACCGACCATATATCGCACGTGTAGCTTAGCCAGTTCGTTATCAGACAAATCACAAAATTGATAACCATTAGTGGTTAAATCGGCTTTGAGCTCATCTAACTCTTGCTGACCTTGGCGCAGCGCAATACCAACAAAAATCTGTGCTTCACCAGGGCCTGCATAGCGATAATTAAACTCTGTGATTGCACGGCCACCTAACGAAGCACAAAACTGCTTAAAGCTACCTTTTTCTTCGTTAATAGTGACCGCAAACAGGGCTTCGTTTTTCTCACCCAGCGCAGTACGCTCTGCCACATAACGTAAACGGTCAAAGTTTAAATTAGCACCTGATAAAACTGCCGCTAAATGCAGCCCTTTCAGGCCACTTTGTTGGCTCCATTTTTTCAGTCCTGCGGTTGCAAGCGCACCAGAAGGCTCAGCTATAGCACGGGTTGAAACAAAGATATCTTGCATCGCAGCACAAATTTCATCGCCTGTGACCGTGACCACTTCGTCACAAAATTTTTGCGCTAAGCGAAAGGTTTCTTTACCGATAATCTTTACCGCAACACCATCCGCAAAGCTGCCAACCCGCTCCAGCTCAACCGGTTTACCCGCTTCAAGGGCTGCTTGTAAGCAGGCGCTTTCGTCTGCTTCTACGCCAATCACTTTAATATCGGGGCGTAATGACTTGATATACACCGCCATACCAGCGAGTAAACCGCCGCCGCCAACCGGAATAAATACCGCATCGAGCTGGTTAAGTTGCTGCATTAGTTCACGAGCAACAGTGCCTTGACCTACAATCACATCTGGGTCATCAAAGGGTGGTACAAATACGCCATTGCGCTGTTCAGTCAGTTCTAGTGCATGCGCTTTAGCGGCATCAAAATGATGGCCATGTAATACCACTTCACCACCGAGTGCACGTACTGCACTGACTTTTATTTCAGGTGTAGTGACCGGCATGACGATAGTCGCTTGATGACCTAAATGTGAGGCGCTTAGCGCCACGCCTTGGGCATGATTACCAGCAGATGCGGTTATCACCACAGAACCTTTTGGTAACTTAGCCAGTTTGTTATAAGCACCCCGTAACTTAAATGAATAAACGGGCTGCTGATCTTCACGCTTTAACCACACTTGATTACCAAGGCGTGCACTGAGTTCAGCCATTTCGCTAACCTCAGTCACTTTTGCCAGTGGTTCCATATTGGCTTGGATAATAGCGCGAAAATAATCGAGCTCTTGAGAAACCATAATTAGCTAAGCTCCTCCAGTTTGGCTAGATCACGAACCGCGCCTTTATCGGCACTAGTTGCAAGTAGCGCATACGCTTTTAGCGCAGATGACACATAACGCTCACGGTTAAGCGGTTTATACGCTTGCTTACCGCGGGCTAGCTGCTTTTGCTTACGTGCTTCAAGCTCATCATCTGTTAGTGCTAACGTAATTTCACGAGTGGCAATGTCGATAATAATTTTATCGCCGTTTTCAACATAGGCAATGGCGCCGCCGCTGGCAGCTTCAGGTGAGACGTGACCAATTGATAAACCTGACGTACCACCCGAGAAGCGACCATCGGTGATCAAGGCACATTTTTCAGCCAAGCCTTTTGATTTTAAGTAACTGGTTGGGTAAAGCATTTCTTGCATACCCGGGCCGCCTTTAGGGCCTTCGTAGCGAATAACCACGATGTCACCGGCTTTTACTTCATCATTTAAGATACCTTCAACTGAATCATCTTGCGATTCATACACCACGGCGGTGCCTTCAAAGTGTAGCATTTCATCAACTACACCCGCACTTTTTACAATACAGCCATCAACCGCTAAGTTGCCCGATAATACCGCTAAGCCACCATCTTGGCGAAATGCATGTTCAACGCTTCGGATACAGCCATTTTCACGGTCATTGTCGCCTTCATCCCAACGGCACGATTGACTCATTGCTTTGGTGGTACGAATGCCTGCAGGGCCTGCACGATAAAACGTTTGTGCAGCTTCGTTGTTTGGATCAGTAGCATCCCATTTTTTAACCAGCTCAGCCATCGTCATACCGGCAACATGGTTTACCGACATATCAACTAAGCCCGCTTTACCCAGTTCGCGTATAATCGCCATCATGCCACCAGCACGGTGTACATCTTCAATATGGTATTGCGCAGTTGCAGGCGCTACTTTACACAGGAATGGTGTTTTACGAGATAACGCATCAATGTGCGACATATCAAAATCAACACCGGCTTCTTGCGCAGCTGCAAGTAAATGCAATACGGTATTTGACGAGCCACCCATAGCAATATCAACGACCATGGCATTCATAAAGGCTGTTTTATTGGCAATGGCGCGTGGTAGTACGTCTTTATTATCTTTTTGGTAATACTCACGACATAAATCAACAATGCGTGCACCGGCTTCAACATACAACTGTTTGCGGTCTTTATGAGTCGCAAGCGTAGTACCGTTACCCGGTAGTGCTAGGCCAATTGCCTCTAATAAACAGTTCATTGAATTGGCGGTAAACATACCAGAACATGAACCACAGGTTGGGCATGCTGAGCGTTCAACTTGCTCTGAATCAGCATCACTTACCGACTCATCTGCACCTTTTACCATTGCATCGACTAAATCAAGTTTGATATCGATATTGGCAAGCTTAGTTTTACCTGCTTCCATCGGGCCGCCTGACACAAAGATCACTGGAATATCTAAACGTAGTGCCGCAAGCATCATCCCAGGGGTGATTTTATCGCAGTTAGAAATACAGATCATCGCATCGGCGCAGTGACCATTAACCATGTATTCAACCGAGTCGGCGATTAAGTCGCGCGATGGTAATGAATACAACATACCGCCGTGGCCCATGGCGATGCCATCATCAATGGCGATGGTATTAAATTCTTTTGGCACACCACCGGCTTCAGTGATGGTTTCAGCCATGAGCTCACTAAGTTGATTAAGATGCACATGCCCCGGTACAAATTGTGTGAACGAGTTTACAACCGCAATAATTGGTTTACCAAAATCAGTATCTGTCATCCCTGTTGCACGCCATAATGCACGAGCACCTGCGCGCTTTCGACCTTCAGTTGTAGTTGCACTTCTTAATTTAGCCATAGTTACCTCAGTATTTTGCAGCGATTAATAAACCGCTGACATCCTCATTCTTAAATTTTTATCGCTAAAGGGAAATCCCAATAGCCCTGTTGATTTATTTTCTACAGCAAACTACATTGCTTGCTGGTGTAAATTCTCTAATGTGACATGCCTAACATCCACCAACTTATTAAGCTGTGTAGTTAATAAGTGAATCGGTTTATCACTATCGACTGTCATAGCTACTTGGTACTGGCCATCATCCATATTCAGTTGAAAATGGGTTAAATCAAAACCGCGATGACGAACTACGCGTAAAAAGCGCTCCACGGCAACACTTTGATTTTTTAAAGCAACTGTTAAGCTGTGTTTCATTTTGCACTCTCCGTCATCATTTCATCATTGGCAGCACCCGGTGGTACTAATGGCCATACGTTTTCTTTATCATCTATACATGCATGTACTATATAAGGACCGGTACTGTTAACCAATGCAGTGATAGCATCATCAACTTGGTTTGCATGAGTAATTGTTTGCCCAGGTATTCCAAACACCGCGGCTAATTGCACAAAGTCTGGGTTATCCGATAAATCAGTTTCAGAATAACGCCCTTCAAAAAACAATTCTTGCCATTGGCGAACCATGCCCAAACGCTGGTTATCTAAAATTAATATTTTTACCGGTAAATTGTTACGACGAATCGTCGCTAATTCTTGAATATTCATCATGATTGAGCCATCACCTGAAACCGTGATCACAAAATCATTTGGTCGCGCAACTTGTGCACCTATCGCCGCAGGCAAACCAAAGCCCATAGTGCCCGCACCACCGCTACTTAAATGATTGCTTGGGTGGCTAAACTTCATATGCTGCGCTACCCACATTTGGTGTTGGCCTACATCACAACAAACCACGCCATTTTTCGGCATACGTTGGCTAAGCTGATTTAATAAATACGGTGCAAATACTTTTTCACCAGGGTAATCATAACGCCATGCATGTTCAGTCATCATCGCTTTGGTATGCGCTAACCAAGCTTGCTCAGTAACAAAACACTCAAGCTGAGGTAATGAACTTTTTAAGTCTGCAATCAACGAAGCTTTAGCCGGTTTACGTTTACCTACCTCTGCTGCATCGATATCTAAATGAATTACTTTTGCTTTGGCTGCAAACTTACTTAAGTTACCCGTTACCCGGTCGTCAAAGCGGGCACCTATACATACTAGTACATCACACTCTTGTACCGCTAAATTTGCAGCTTGGCCGCCATGCATGCCCAGCATGCCTAAATTGTATTCGTAATCAGGTAATACACTGCCTAACGCTTTTAATGTTGATACTGCTGGCATTTGCGTTTTATCTAAAAACTGCATTAACTGCTGTTGGGCATCGGCCGCTTGTACACCGCCACCAACATAAGCCACTGGGCGTTTCGCTTCACTTAATAACTGATTAGCAATGGCGACTTGATTTAAATCTAACTGAGGTAAGTAATCGTCAGCTGCAAGCCAAGGATGAAAAGGCACTTGCGCCATTTGAATGTCTTTTGGGATATCAACTAAAACAGGACCCGGACGGCCACTTTGCGCCAAGTGCATGGCTTCTTGTAGGATTTCGGCTAAATCTTCAGGACGTTCAACCATATAACTGTGTTTAGTACACGACAATGACATGCCTAGTACATCGATTTCTTGAAACGCGTCAGAGCCGATTGCTGCAGTAGGTACTTGCCCGGTGATCGCCAGTAATGGTACTGAGTCCATCATCGCATCAGCAAGTGCGGTGATTAAGTTAGTCGCACCAGGCCCTGATGTTGCAAAACAGACTCCTAATTTACCGGTGCTACGCGCAAAGCCAACCGCCGCAAATCCTGCACCTTGCTCATGACGAGTGAGGTAGTGCTTAACTGGCGCACCATACAGCGCATCGTAAATTGGCATGATGGCCCCACCTGGGTAACCAAAAACTTCATTTACGCCGTGTTTGGCTAATAAATCAATCGTTAACTCTGCGCCTGTCATTAATAAATCCTCATTCCTCAGTGACATATCTAAACTTAATAACTCATTCTAAACCCTGAAACTAAAAAGCCCCCCGGACTGTTAAGTGCGGGGGGCTTTTTCAATGCTTCTCTTTTTTAAAGCACTAACAAGCCCCCGCGGTAATAATAATCACCACGACGTTAATTAGGACTAGGTTTAGTGCATTTGTAAGCATGTAATCAATACCAAAAATTTGTTTGTTCGCGTGAGGGTTATTTACTTCCCTCGCTGTCTTTTTCTATTAGTACCGCGATGAGGGGGTTAAGTCAACCTTAAAATCAATCCAATTTTCATATAAACACCAGCCTTTAAAGGCATAAAAATCCAACATAACCACACAAATAGATTAATTTTTCTCATATGCGAAACAATTGATATTTCATACCTCGTTATAACCAATTAGCGGTTTGATTAATTTTTGACGAACTCGCGATAAATTATTCTATTTAAATGCCACCACTCAGGAAATGCCTAGTTACTCTTCAGTATTTCTTAAGTTTCGGCTCATATCATCTGGCCACTAAGTTAGATATGAGTTGTTAATTTATGGTCGTCACTGAATTTCTCCGAGCGGGTTTGAAAAAGCGTTTTTATATTACCTGTAGTGCTAACGTATTTATTATCGCCCTTGCAAGTTACTACTGCTTAATTATTAATATTCCATTTATGCAAGGTGCCTTTACGGCCATCACCACCTTGCCGGCTTTTTCTTGGTTATTTTTACTCTCGGTGCCGTTACTACTACTGTGCTTGTTGATCATTTTTTTCTCTTTGTTGTCGAGCCGATGGTTACTCAAACCCGTAAATTACATCTTATTGCTGTGCTCTTGCTTAGTTTTATACGGCACTTTAAATTACGGAGTGGTGTTTGATTACTCAATGATCCAAAACACCTTTGAGACCGACAGCCAAGAAGCTATCAGCTATCTCAATCCACAATTTCTACTATTTTTCACCTTATTCACCCTGCTGCCATTACTGATTTTAGTTAAAACCAAGGTACGGTTTGGCCCTGTTTCCCAAGAGATATTGAGCCGTAGTAAATTATTACTTGGCTGCTTTGCTTTAATCGCGGTTATTATCCTGAATTTTTATGCCGACTACGCAGCAACGGGACGTAACAATCAGCTGTTAAAAAAAGAGTTAATTCCGTTTCAATATTTAAGTAGTGGCTATAAGTATATTCGCGATCAATGGTTAGTGACTGCTGAGCCATTTCAAATACTCGATCCCACACCAACCCTAATTGCCCCCACACAAACACAAGTCACAGTAATTGTTGTTGGTGAAACAGCCCGTGCCGCTAATTTTGCATACCAAAGTTATAAGCGCGACACCAATCGTTACACGCGCCCTTTTAATGTGACCTACCTCAGTAATGTTGCCTCTTGTGGCACTGCAACAGCAGTATCTGTGCCTTGTATGTTTTCATTGCAACAGCACGAAAACTTTTCACGTAGTGAAGCTGACAATCAACAAAATATCCTCGATATCGCCCAACAAGCTGGCGCTGATGTGCTGTGGATAGACAATAACAGTGGTTGTAAGAATGCCTGCAACCGTATCGAAACTATTACTATTACCCCTGATAATTCAGCGCTGTGCACAAAAGAGCCTTGTTATGACGAAGCTTTACTCGCGCCGCTGAAACGTAAGCTCGCTAATTTGAGCCAAGCAAATACGGTAATTGTATTGCATATGATGGGATCCCATGGGCCTACTTATTTTCAGCGTTATCCCGAGCAGTTTAAACAATTCACTCCCACCTGTGATCGCAGCGATATTCAAAACTGTAGTTCTGAGCAACTAGTTAACACCTACGACAACACTATTGCCTACAGCGACTACGTCAACAGCCAAGTCCTTCAGCAACTTGCAGAGTTACCTGACAGCATAGACAAAAACTTTATTTATGTGTCAGATCACGGCGAATCTCTGGGTGAAAATGGCGCTTATTTACATGGTTTTCCATACAGTTTTGCCCCTTCAGAGCAAACTCATGTGCCCTTGTATATGTGGGCTGCAAAAAACAATCAACGCATCAATGAAAGCTGCTTACGCACACTCGATCTGCAACAAGCCAGCTCGCACGACAATATTTTTCACACTTTAGCCAATCTGATCGGCCTCAAAAGCAGCCGCTATGAAGCCTCTTTAGATTTACTAAGCACTTGTAAAGCAAACAATAACAAAGCGAATACTCACCATGAATAACTCAAAAACAGTACTCAAACGCCAAGGGCTGATGCGTCTTATATTCACCTTACGCCATACATTCAATGGCTTAAAATGGATGACCCGCTTTGAAGCGGCATTTCAGCAAGAACTTGCAGTATTTCTAGTGCTCGGCGTGTTTGCCTGGCTTCAGGATATTACTACTAGCAATAAGCTCATTTTAATTGCCAGTTTGCTATTTGTATTATTTGCCGAGTTGGTAAATACCGCTGTTGAAGTGGTAGTTGATCGTATTAGCACAGAGCACCATGAGTTATCTGGCTTAGCTAAAGACATTGCCTCTGCTAGCGTATTTATCGCAATGCTGATTAGTGCTCTGATTTGGTGGGCTATCTTATGGGCATAACGCAACAACTCAGCCTACACCAATTAAAAACTAAACTTGGTCCATATTGGCTGTTACTGGCCTTTTTTAGCCTATCTCTTATGATGCTTACACTGGCTCGTTTTGGCTTAAGTGTGTGGCAAGGTGAGCGAGTATTTAGCTCTCATGCCTGGCTTAATATCTTTGTCGGTGGCTTACGTGTTGATATATCAACATTAAGTTATATTCTTATGCCCGCATTATTGTTGCTGATTGTAGCTTCCGTGTTGGGTAAACAAAATATGACTCGCACAGTAATAAAATACTACCTGCTGATAATGACCGCATTGCTGATCTTTTTTGAGGTGATCACCCCTACTTTTATCAGCGAATACGATCTACGTCCTAATCGATTGTTTATTGAGTATTTAATTTATCCTAAGGAAGTGTCAAAGATGATTTTTTCAGGCTATAAAACTGAAATCATCTGTACCTTCATCCTACTGGGGTTAGGTATCAAAGCCGCAGCAATGGTGTTTGCCTCTCAATGGCACAGCCGTACTCAACTATCACCCCTCAAGCATAGTGTATTGGTTATTTCGTTATTATGTTTAACGGTTTTAGGAGCGCGCAACTCTTTTGGCCATCGCCCTTTAAACCCAGCGATGGTGGCATTTTCTACGGATCACCTACTTAATGATCTTAGCCTCAACTCTTTCTATAGCGTTGCTTTTGCGATTAAGCAGCTCAGTAATGAAAAATCTAGTCAGGACTTTTATGGCGCTATGCCAGAAGAACAATTGCTAAGTACAGTACGCAAAAGTATGCAGCTGCAAAACGCAGTGTTTAATGATAGCAGCGCGCCTACTAAAACCTTTCGCCAAGCAACGCACCAAGGAAAAACCAAAAACCTCGTCATTATTTTGCAAGAGAGCTTAGGTGCCCGTTATGTTGGAGCATTGGGTGGCCTGCCATTAACGCCTAATATAGATAAACTTTATCAACAAGGTTGGGGGTTTGATAACTTATACGCGACGGGCACGCGTTCAGTGCGCGGTATTGAAGCGGTTATTACTGGGTTCACACCAACCCCTTCACGCGCAGTGGTAAAGCTCGATAAATCACAACGGGATTTCTTTACGATTGCCGATTTTCTTGCCAAGCAAAACTATCACACCCAATTTATCTACGGTGGTGAAAGTCATTTTGATAATATGCAAAGCTTCTTTTTAGGTAATGGTTTTCAAGAAATTGTTGATAGTGATGACTTTGCGAATATTGATTTTAACGGCTCTTGGGGCGCGTCAGATGAAGATTTATACACCCAAGCGGATATCGAGCTCACTAAACTACAACAACAAGGTAAACCGTTTTTCAGTTTAGTGTTTTCAAGCTCTAACCATAGCCCATATGAATTCCCTGATAATAAAATTGCCCTTTACGACAATGACAAACAAACTCGTAATAATGCAGCAAAATACGCAGATTATGCACTCGGTAGCTTTATCGAAAAGGCAAAAAAATCAACTTACTGGGACGACACCGTATTTATTGTTATTGCCGATCATGACTCACGAGTCTCCGGTGCGAGTTTAGTGCCTATTGACCACTTTCGGATTCCTGCGGTGATCTTTGGTAAAGACATTCCAGCAAAACGCGACCACCAGCTTGCCAGTCAACTTGATATTCCTGCCACCCTGTTATCATTGATCGGTGCCAGTGGCGAGCATCCAATGATTGGTCGCGATCTATCAAAGCCCATCGCTCCACAGCAACAACGTGCCATGATGCAATACGATAAAAACTTTGCGTACATTCAGGCAAATGGTGAACAAGGCAATAAGGTAGTAATTTTACAGCCACATAAAGCTGCTACAACTTATATCTATAATCAACATCAACTGATCCCATCAGCAAACGACGAAGCGCTTGTGCAAACAGCCCTTGGCCATGCTAATTTTGGTAATATAGCCTACCAAAACGGTTGGTATCATTAATTGCTAAGCCTTGCTAAAGTAGCAAGGCTTATGGTTTGTTATAAAGTAAACATCATGAAGATACTGATCATTGAAGATTCTGAACCACTTAGACGCAGCTTAGATGTAGGCCTCAATAATCTCGGTTTTACTGTCGATAGTAGCGGTGATGGCTCGCATGGTTTAAGCATGGCACTCAGCGGTGATTATGATCTAATTATTCTTGATTTAATGCTGCCAAGTGTCGATGGCATGAGCATACTCAAAGCACTACGCAGCACTTCAAGTCAAACTCGGGTGCTTATTTTGTCAGCACGCTCAAAAGCACAAGATAAAATTTCAGGCTTAATGACAGGCGCTGATGATTACCTAACAAAACCGTTTTCATTTGAAGAATTACACGCTCGCGTATTAGCACTTTCTCGCCGTGGTCAGCTGCACAGCCAACAAAATACCTTATCAGTTGCTGATTGCGTATTAGATTTGAGCTTAAAAACGCTGCATTATCAACAGCAACCAGTCAACCTGACCCGTAATGAATATAAAATTATTGAGTGCTTGTTCAGCGCCAAAGGGCGAGTAATGGGGCTTGAAATGATCAGTGAAGCCGTTGTTGGCCAATTTGATATGCTCTCAAAGAACGCTCTCGAAGCACACATTTCCGCAGTCCGGAAAAAAGTGCGTCAACTCGGTGGCGAGCTACCTATCAAAAACAAACGTGGATTCGGTTATGTTGCCTCACAAGACTAAGCTCCATTCAATCAAACGTAAGCTGGTAAATAATATTACAGCTGTTATTTCACTGATCTTAGTTACTATTTTTTTAACGGTCGATCTAAGCGTCGACTCTTGGGTAGAAAACCAATTTAATAAATCATTAACTAACAAAGCTAATTATTTAAAAACCCTAGTAAAAGATCATGCTGGCAAGCTTGAATTTGATTTTGCTGGCGAATTTATGTCTGAATACGAGCAAGCCAATCCCAGCGAGTTTTATCAGCTTTGGCATGAACAACACACTTTTGAAAAGTCAGATTCGCTACAGCTCTACCCCGGTGTTGATTTGCCTAATATAGATATTGCCGTTAATGAATTTAGAATTATTGATTACAGCTTGCCAAATGGCGAAGCTGGGCGTGCAATGATCAGCCATTTTATTGCCCAACAAGCAGACGACAATACAGCTGACAGTGGCCATTTTAATACCATGGTATTAACCATTGCCGCCCCAACCGCAGCACTGAATAAAGTGTTGATCATTATTGATGTAGTGTTTGTTCTTACCTGTATTATTGCAGTGTTTGGCGTGCGCTATTTAGTCATCCGCATAGTCAATCGCGACCTGTATCCACTGAATAACCTAAACGAACAAATTAAACAGCTGGATATCACCGAAACAGCACAGATCATTAACAGTGATTTTAAAGTAGAAGAAATTGAGCCAATCCGTAATGAACTCAATAAATTTATTACTACTAATCAACAGCTTTACCAAAACGAAAAACGCCTCACCAGTGATATAGCCCATGAATTAAAAACACCGATTGCGGAACTAATTAGCCTTTCAGAAGTGGCGCTACGTTACCCCAATGACGAGCGAATTAGCGCCACTTATACCAGTGATATACTGGCTATTTCACAGCGCATGAAAACCATAGTTAATAACCTGCTTTTATTACAACGCGCGGGTAGCAGTGCCATTGAGCTGACTATTGAGAAACTCAATTTAAGTGCTTTTATTAACAATATCAGTAATGAATTACAGTTTAAGCACCCAGATATTGAACAACGATTACAACTCGACATTGCCGAAGATTTGCTTGTTAACGTTGATAAGTTTTGCTTGCACACTATCTTATCTAACTTACTCGATAACGCATTATTTTATGGTGAACGCCAACACAGCGTTAATTTGCAGGTAACACAAGCCAGTGACAAAACAATAATTACACTTTGTAATACCCTCGCAACACCATTAAGTGGGCAACAACTTGAAGCGATTTTTGATCCGCTCTATCAATTAGATAGTTCTCGAACCAATAACCAACGCCACGGCTTAGGATTGGCGATAGTAAAGAGTTTATGTAACCTAAATAACTTTACTATCAGAGCTGAGAATAAAGCAGATTCTCGTTTAGCATTAATTTTAACATTACCCAATTAAGATAATTGGTTTAGTATGGATATATACCCAAACAATAAGGACAATTATGAATCTCACTCAGCGTATTAGCAGTTACTTTATTTTATCGCTTTTACTGTGTATTAGTTTTGCCAGTCATAGCGAACCGGGACTTTGGAAAATCGAAAAAAATGGCGTTAACAGCTATTTATTTGGCACCGTACATGTGGGCGATGCCAGTATGAAAGGCCTGCCAGGGAAAGTCACCAAAGCCATTGATGCCAGTGATAAAGTGATTGTTGAAGTAGATATCAGTGCAATTAGCCCGATGGAAATACAGCGCCGCTCTCTGCCATTTATGATGCTAAAAAACGGTAAAACCCTACAAAGCGAATTATCAGAGCAGAACTACGCCAAATTAAAAGAATACTTCAGCAAAAAGTCGATAGATATCGCAATGTTTAATAATCTCGCCCCGTGGGCGGTGATGGTAACCATGATGCAAATGGAATTTCAAAACGTGGGGTTTTCTGATCAAACCGGCATTGATAAACAAGTACTCGCCTACGCTAAAGAGAAAAAAATAGCGGTTGGTGAATTAGAAACCCTTGAGTATCAAATGGAAATGTTTAATCACCTCTCGTTATTAAGCAACGAGATGATTGAAGAAACGTTTGAACAGCTTGCCGACGTAGAAACCTACTTTATTACCTTAGTGGATGCGTGGAAAAATGGCGATATGGCTACGCTAACGAAGTACTACAATGAAAGCTTTGACGACAGCAACTATGGCGAGATCAGCGAACAAGTAATGCTTATTGAACGTAACAATAACTGGGTAAAAGAACTCACGCCACGCATCGGTAAAGAAAAGCTATTTATCGCCGTAGGCGCCCTGCACTTACCAGAGCAACACGGTTTATTAAAACAATTTAACGAGCAAGGTTTTACAGTAACTCGCCTGTGATCACTCGCCAATAAACAATTCACCCGCTTGGTTAGTAATAGCCAAGCGTCACGGTTTTCTGCTCTTCCCTCATTTACTTCTCATTACCTTCTCTTTGTGCAAAAAAATTAGTGAATTATTCACAAAGAGGCTGAGGTTGGCGTAGGTCGTGCTTTAGCGCGTCACTTCCAATAGCTAATAGATTCTCGCCATAAATGACGACCTACAGGATGAATAATCAGGCTTTGTGTCCCATGGATTCAGCTCAATGAATCTGTTGTTCTTCCCTCATTTACTGCTCATTCCCTTCTCTTTGTGCAAAAAATTTAGTGAATTATTCACACGCTCCCACAAAACCAGCGCTTGGCTAAGTGGCAAGATAATAGCTGGCTAAAACTGGTGAGGTACGAGAAAAAACCAACTGTTTTTTGCCCGTTTAATTGCCTTGATATATTTTTCATACCATAATCCAATATATATTGGTATTTAAAAGGTTTTACATTATGGCTAAGAATACAAGTGTAACATTAGGCGAACATTTCGATAACTTTATAAATCAGCAACTTAACTCAGGTCGTTATGGCTCAGCAAGTGAAGTAGTGCGTGCTGGTTTAAGAGCCCTAGAAGATCAGGAAATAAAGATGATGAATTTACGCAATATGCTAATTGACGGTGAAAACAGTGGCGTTGCGAATTACTCGTATGATTCTTTGATTTCAGAGCTGGACAAAGATAACCACTAATGTCGAAATTCGAATTATCAGGAAAAGCCAAAAGCGATTTAATAAAAATAGCCAAATATACTCAGTTAAATTGGGGTACAGCGCAAAGAAATGACTACTTAAAACTGTTAGATAGTACTTTTCATCAATTAGCCAACGAACCTATGCTGGGAATTAATTGCGATTACATAAGAGAGTGTTATCGAAAACAGCCTCAAGGAAGCCACGTAATTTATTATAAAAAACATAAAGTACAGCAAATTTTAATCGTGAGAATATTACATAAAAGTATGGATGTTAACCGCGCGCTCTGAAAAATATAACGAACCTGTAGCATCACTCGTTTTTAATTTATTTTTATTGATGGTTCAACCATAGCCGAGTTGCTATTTTGCTTAAATCGTTTGATGGTACTCGTGTTGGATTATCGATTATTTAAGCATGCTAATACTAAGCGTTAACCTCCCCTCATTTACTTCTCATTCCCTTCTCTTTGTGCAAAAAAATTTAAGTAAATTATTCACAAAGAGGTTAAGAGACACTGGCTTTAGAGAAATATACAAAAGAAGTATGAGCCACTGCTGCGCCAATAGCGTAAGGACACTGAAATTATAAAAATGGGCGCCTGTTTCCTTTAGAAGTCAATATCAACTCCATCACCTTTACCGCCTAATAAGCCTCTAAATCCCCCCCCTAGTATCCTAAGCAACCAGATTATAAGCTCAATAGGAAACTCAACTATAAGTTCAAGCTTGTCAATTATAGAGCTTTCTGAAACACGCTTACCGCGCTTTTTGCTTGGCCAAACAAGGTAAGTAAAAAGATAAAAGACAAAACCTGCAAACAAGTATGCCCAGTCAAAATGGACAATTAGCATCCCCACTATCAAAAACGTGCCAGCGATAAATCCCAACGTCGCGACGGCTATCCTTATAGATTCCATAGTTAATTAACCTCTCTAGGCTCTAAAATGAAATGACATCCACTTGATTTTTTCATTTAAGATTATGACCAAAAAGCTGACGAGTTTACACAATATACTTTTCAACAATACTTATTTACAGAAAAATTAGTCACAAAGAGATTAGGTAACTAGATCCTGAGATGGGCGTAGGTCGTGCTTTAGCGCGTCAATTCCAATAACTAAAGCTGTCGCCATAAATGACGACCTACATGAGCGCGGCGGATAGCACTTGTAGGCGAGTGACTTGCAAGCGTGAATGCCATCCCATTGTCGCGAGGTAAACTCTGCTACCCGCGCAATTAAAATTTATTCGCAAAGAGGTTAAGAGACGCAGCGCTTTAGAGGAATATATTGGTGACTACTGCGCTAATATATATTTGCCGTAAGTTACTTACTTAACAGCCGTATCGAAAAATGAAGTAACGAGTTTATTGATTGATTTAAATTTGACCACCACTGGATGCAAACGGCCAAAAAGAACTAATGACTATCAACCACAACCTACGGCGGTAAATTTAACGCCGAGCTGCTCTGGTTTTTCCTAGCGCCTAGCACCTAAAACCTAGAACCTTTTCCTTATCTAAAATCAGCCATATCTAAATAGTGCTCAATACCGGTGATTTTATCTTTCGCATGGTGGTTTACATAAATCACTGTGCTACTGCCTGCGGCGCAAATCTTTTCAATCAACAATAAAACACGCTGTCGATTGGCTTCATCAAGCCCTAAACATGGCTCGTCTAGAATTAATAATGTTGGGTGTTTTACCATGGCGCGGGCAATCAATAGCATGCGTTGATCGCCATAAGACAGTTGCGTAAATGGGGTGTTTTTTAATTCACTCAAACCTAATAACGCTAACCATTGCATGGCGATATCAAGCTGAATTTGAGTTGGCTTTTGATACAAGCCAATGCTGTCGTAAAAGCCCGATACTATGGTGTTGAGTGCTGAAATACTGACTCTATACTCCATATGCAAGGCATTGGAAATATAGCCGATGTACTGTTTTATTTGCCAAATACTCTCGCCACTGCCACGCTGAAAACCAAACACCTTAATATCATTGTTATAGCACTGGGGATTATCGCCAGTTATTAAATTAAGTAGGCAGGTTTTGCCAGAACCATTTTTACCACTGAGCTGCCAATGCTGTCGTGCTTTGATTGTCCAATTTAAGTGGCTAAAAATAACCTTGCCACTGTAACTGACCATAGCATTTCGCAATCTTACTAACTCAGGCTCATTAAACTCTGGGGCACTGTGTGCCACGTCTTTGTTAGGGATGGTTAAATCCGTATGCTCTAAGTGTAATAGTTTGAATAAATCATCACGCTGTTTGTCATCAGGGGTGGCGAGCTGATGCTGCAACTCTCCGGCACTCACATAGCCATAATGGCTGACAAAGGCTGGGATTTCGTCTAAACGATTAAGTACAAAGACCATGGTCATACTGGTGCTTAGATCTGCCAATATGGTGTTTAATAGTTCAGTACTTTCAACATCTAAACCATCAAACGGTTCATCAAGCACAATCAGTTCGGGGCGATTACTTAATGCTTTAATTAACATCAATTTACGTGTTTCCCCGGTTGAGAGTGCGCGCAAACGCTGCTTAAGCAATG
The DNA here is from genome assembly GCF_030436385.1 of Pseudoalteromonas sp. KG3. Classification (NCBI taxonomy): domain Bacteria; kingdom Pseudomonadati; phylum Pseudomonadota; class Gammaproteobacteria; order Alteromonadales; family Pseudoalteromonadaceae; genus Pseudoalteromonas; species Pseudoalteromonas sp. KG3. Next base: position 2,941,013 of record NZ_CP098523.1, on the reverse strand, counting down.
GCGCAAAAGCAAACCCTGTAATTAACTGTTGGCATAGTTGCTCGTCAAAATATGGGCTTGATTGCTGATAAATTAATTCAGATACCAATTTAGGGCTGGTTTTACCATCGCTGATGTCGTCTTGATCCGCTAATAACTCGGCAGCAATTAATTGCTTTTGCAGATCTGAAGAGACTATTTCGGTACGCTCAAAATCACAGCTTCGCGTACCACTGACAATATTAGCTTGATCAAGTAATACTGCTGTTATAGCTGATTTACCTGCGCCGTTACCACCAAGTAGTAGCCAATGCTGATCGCTTGTCACTTGCCACGTTAGATTGCTTACAACAAAATTTGCTTGCTCATCGGTGCCAAGGCTGGCAGTAACATTATTTAATTCGATTGACTTCACAGCGCTTCCTTTAGCCTGACGAGTTTAATTTAATTTGAAAGTACATGACTTTAATTAGTATGGCTATAGAATAAAATTCACGGGGTTTAAACCTTTTTTAATCTGCCAACGTCTAACCTATAAAACCATCAACAACGAGTAAAAAAATGAACACAGCAAGCATAACTACCTTAGCCAGCGTTTTATTAACCTGTAGCGCATTTGCCCAAGCAGAGCATAAAATTGAGCATACCTTTGACATCAGCGGGCAGCAAAAACTAACCATTGACGTGCCCGTTGGCAGCCTAGAACTGAGCACTAACAAAAGCAATCAGGTCACTGTATCTATTGAACTAAAAGCTAAAAATAATAGTTTCTTTAGTGATGATGTCGCACTAGAAGAGATCACCTTAAAACATCAACAAAGCAGCGATAAGTTGAGCCTGTCGATTGCTGAGGATGATGTTCAACAAACTTGGTTAGTAAGTATGCCGGAGGCTATGGCGATAGATTTAGCACTGGGTGTTGGTGATATTGAAGTAAATAAGTTTGCTAACTCTGCGGCAATTGACGTTGGTGTAGGCACGGTTCGCATCAGCAGTGCATTAGCCGACTATCAATCGATCACGCTTGATAGTGGTGTAGGTGATACCAAGATCTCGGGAATGAAAAATGATGCTAAGCATAGCCGTAAAATGGTGAGCTCAACCAGTAACTACCGCGGTGATGGCCAATACAGTATTAATGTTGAAGTTGGTGTAGGCGATATTAAAGTCCGCCACTAAATTTTTAGCGATTAGAGTGCAAACCATAAATGTTATACACAAGTATGATGACGTTAACCATTTAGCCTTGGGGCTGCGAGCAACGAGCTTGAAAAAGCGCATGACTCGCAGCTTGCAGCGTTACCTATTCTCTAAACGATTATAATCAAATAAGCCGTATTCTACGCCACGATATTGCTTGGCAACGCGATGCAAAATATCACTGTATTGCCAAAACTGTGGATGCGTACGACGAATAGCAAATTGACTTTTCAATGCGCTGTAGTCGGCTTCAATCTGCATCATAGGCAATTGCTCTGCAAATGATGCAAGCTGTTGCGGGTTGTGCAAATACCAAATAGCTTCCGGGTAATCACCAATAAAGCCCGGCACGATAGTGACGGTATCTTCTGCATAAGCCCGCTGCCCTTCTTCGTTTAATAGGCTGGAAATATTATAGTGCGCATTATGGTGGATCAAGGTATAGGCTTGGTGCTCTTTGTCACCATCTTTGACTAACACATAAGATATTTGCGGCAATAAGTTAACGGCCTTGGCAGGCATGTTATTTAACTGCTGTAGCGGCTCTGGCACCTGCGTATAATCATAGCGTGGGCTAAGCACAGGCTTTAGTGTTTGTTTAATTAAACCATATAGCTCATGTTGATGATCTTGAGTTTGGTATTCCACGCCAGTTGGTTGGCTAAAGCTTTCGCCACTTTTAAAGAATTCAGTAAGACTGGTTGGTGATTTGCGATACCAATTTGCTTTTAATTCTTGGCGCTGTTGTTTTGGCAATAAAGCTAAAAAGTTTTGCTCACCTTCGAGGCGTAAAAAGTCCATATATAAGCGCGTAATTAGCTGATGACCAATATTGCCATACACATCAAAGCCCGCCACCAACAGGTAATGTATACGCTCAAACAGTGCGTAGTCTAATACCCACATGGTTTTTGGCTCTTGGCCTATAAACCCTTTAACGACTGTTGCGCTATCAAAATGGCGAAATATCGTCAGTGCTGCGTTATCGTTATCCCCTTCACCACGCCATAACACGTCAGTGGTCAAGTTCTCACCGTTTTCAAACATACGATTCGCCAACTCTACTTTCGCTTTTAGGTAAGTGCTTTGGCGTTTAGAATATTTTACCCAACTAGAAATTGGTAATGCATTGCTTTCTTCCGCTGCGGGCAATGCAAGTGCATCTTCATGCTGCATTAGCATTTGCCCTACTTCTGGTGTTGCGGCTTTATCAGGAGCAGCGAACGCCACCCAAAAATGATCATTAATAACATTTAAGGCAATTTGACCACGGCATACAGGCCCTTTGATAAAGCCCATGATAATTAATTCTGCTTCATCAAGCATAAATTGATATTTAGATTTCGTTGGAATTGCCGCAAAAGATTTAAACGGGTTAGATGCAACATCAACGGTATAGCTCGGCATTTTTTCAACCGTGTAATCCGCGGCAATAAACTGCTGGTATAAACGAGCCAGTTTAGTATCGTCTAGCGCCAGTGGTAGGTGTGTTTTTGCCAAGATGGTTGATCTATCGTGCATCAAACGATAATACACACGCTCAACTTTCGGGTCATCATAAGGACGACGCGTATTGACTAACTGAATATCTTGCCCTGGTGGCGTACTTGAGCGCACGAGCTTAAAGAAACTTTTTTCACCATCTTGGACAAAGTAAATATGCGCTAAATACCAATGTTCAAATATGTAGCGTGCAGCTAATTGATGTTTTAAACCATCTTGATTTAAAAAGCTTTCCCAACGCTGGGCTTGTGCAATCACGGCTTTACTTGGCGGTTTAATATGCGCCATTTTGCCACCGTTTTTAAGCCATTTTTCTAGGTGCTTAAATTCAGTCCGTGAAATACCGGGTAATCCGTAAGGCATACCTGCATGCGGTTGACTATCTGCAAAGCGGTCAAACTCGCCCATGCTGGTACAGCTTTGTTCGCGATCCAGTGAAAAATCAAATTCATCATCAAGAATGTCATCTTCTGGTAAAGGCGAGCTCAATTTCAGTACTAAGCTGTTATACAGTACACTACCAGCCAGATTAGCTTGCTCCGACTGCTCTCGCTCATTTAGCACTGGTTTAAAACCTTTTTCGCGCCATTGCTCGGTTTGCGTGGCATCAAACAATAACCGACTCGGTGTTGAGGCTAACAAACGGGTGCCGTCATACACTAGCTCTTTACTTAAACCACGGTCGATCCCTTCTGGCGATGACAATTTAAGTTGGCATGGTGCATCGTAACAACCATGACACACAACACAGCGGCTTTCTAGCACAGGTTGTACGTGCTGTAAAAACTCGGCACCGCTACCAGTAGTATGCTCAACGATGCGTTGTTGTGTTTGTTCTGGCCCAAAAAGTTGATTGTAATGGGCTGCGCCTAAGTAAGCGCAGCCGCTGAGCACAATAATAAATACACTCAGCAAAAAAGACTTTTTCATCGTTTTATTCGTCCTCATCACCCAGATCAAAGGTCGGCATCATATCCATTTGCGGTGACACAAATGTTTGCTCTGACTGCGTATCGAGCACAGCACTTAACAATGGCCCGTGGGTTAACGTTAGCTGTGCGTGATGTGCTTCGCTTGTTAAGTCGGCAAACGCCGGGTTATGAGCTTCGATAATATAATCTGCAATAGTAATAGCAATACTGCTATCCTGTGCTGGATTTTGACAAAGCTGGGTAAGTAAGTCGTCATCTAAAAGTACGCTTAGCGAAAGATCTGGGGTCGATAAATCTCGCTCACTTAAAGTCTCATCAAAAAGAAATAACGGAAGGGTTAAACTGCTATCTTGCTCTAATTCCATGTGCTGTTCTCTAAATACGGCTGTTCAGGCTTTTAATAGAAAGATTATAGCAAATAATAGCATCAAAAATTAGCTAAAGATTTCAGCAGTTAGTGGCTTTTTACCCACCAACTGTTGAAATGTAACGGCACTCACTGTGCATTTTGGTAAATCTACCAAGGTAGAGTTTCGCCATTTGCATGCCAAAAACCACCGCTATTACTGAGATTGAGTTCATCAATACGCTTTGTTAAGCACTGTGCAGACTCCTCTGCTGAAATATCACCTGCAAAATTAACCATTTGCGTTTGCACAAAGCCAGGGTGAAATAATCCAACAGCAATTTTTTTACTCTTTAATTCATGGGCTAGGCTGACCGATGCCGCGTTAAGTGCAGCTTTTGACATACGATAGCCGATATAACCACCCGAGCTATTATCGGCAATTGAACCCATGCGGCTGGTGATCATAGCAACTTTAGCATCAACACCTAGGCTGTGGATCAAAGCATGAGTCACTCGGATCGGCGCTACTGCATTTACGGCAATTTGCTGATTGAGGGTGTCAAAATCCATTTCAGCCATCGTCTCATGGTAAAAAATACCGGCATTATTGATCAGCAGATCTATTTTATGGCCATGCAACTGGCTTTCAAGCGTTGCAATGTCTGCTGCATTGGCAACATCGATATTACTGATCACCGTAACATCTAATTCTTTAAGTTCATCGCTTGGATTACGCACCACGGCCGTAACCTGATAGCCCTTTGCTAAATATTGCTGACATAAATTAAGGCCAATGCCACGGTTTGCGCCTGTAATTACCACGTGTTTTGTCATATTTTTGCTCCCATTTTATATACAACTATTAATTGAGAACTTGGGGCAAAGAAAAATAAAAAAAGCCCCACAATGCTTTTTTAGTCAATTCCATTAACCGTAACTAGCTGCATTTCACATCATCCATAGCCGAGGTCATAATTGAAAACACAGCGCCTTGTGGATCGGTGATCACACTAAAACGACCCACTTCAGGGATGTCAGTAGGAGGAACACAAACTTCACCACCAAGTTGCTGAGCCCTTGCGGCATAATTGTCACAATCATCGACAGCAAAATAAATCATCCAGTGAGCTGGAATATCCGCAGGCCATTCGTCCGTCATTTCAAGCATCCCTGCAACCGGCTGATCAGCGACTATGAATAACGTGTAGTTCATGCCTTCCATTGGTTTTTCAACACATTGCCACCCTAATAACTGGCAATAAAACTCACGGCTTTTTGCACTATTGCGCGTTGCCAGCTCATGCCAATACGGGGTATTTAGCTCACCTAAGCGTTTGCATCCTTTATGCTTATTACCTTGCCATAAAGCAAATAACGCACCACCTGGTTCATTGAGTAACAGCATGCGACCCGCGTCCATTACATCATGCGGCCCTGCGATAATCTCAGCACCTAATTGTTTGGCTTTTGCAGCCACTTCATCAATATTATCTACCGCAATATAAGCTAACCAATGACTCGGCGTCGCTGCATTTTTTTGTTCGTTCGGCATTTGATACATGGCAGCAATATCATCATCTTGCTTTTGCAACATAGTGTAATAAAGATCATCACCAATCGGTTGATCATCCGCCCCCCAAGCAAAGAGTTCAGTATAAAAAGCTTTACCATTTTTCCAATCTGATGTGCATAATTCTGACCAACAGAAAACCCCATGGGGATGATTTGTTTTTGTTTCGCTCATGGTTCATTCTCCTTAAAAAATACATTTATTAAAGTTAAAGGAGGAAAGCCATTTTAGCCAATTTTATTTGTAGCATCAGCCGTTACTGATCCTGGTAACACAAGGCTTCATTTAATTAATCACAACAGTGAGGCACGATTCGAGTTGAAAATATTGATAATGGTATTAAATAAATGTATAAATACGAACAATTTTTACTACCATCTTAAATAGTGATTATATTGTGACCATGAAATATTATTTACCGTTTTTACTTACACCTTTAGCAGCACTGGCTAATACTCAAGCTGATATTGAACAGATCACAGTATCCACTACTCGTAGCACTGCCCCTGTAAGTACAGTACCTGCAACAATTAGCGTGATCAGCGCAGCTGACATTGCCAAGCAATTAGCCCACACTCAAGATCTCTCGCAAATTCTTGGTAACTTATTACCAAGCTTTTCACCAAGCAGACAAAAAATGACCAGCGCAGGTGAAACACTACGCGGCCGTGAACCACTTTATATGATTGATGGTGTGCCACAATCAAACCCGCTGCGCAACGGCTCACGTGATGGCAATACCATTGACCCTGCGATGATCGAGCGCATTGAAGTGATCAGCGGTGCTAATGCAATTCAAGGCATGGGCGCCAGTGGCGGTATTATTAATATTATTACCAAAACCCCTGGCGATGATAATCATCAAGTTACTGCTGGATTTAGTGCACCAACAACCGGTGGTAGCGATAGCCAAAGCTATAAAGCCAGCTATTTATTTAGCCAAGAAAAAGACGATTTAAGCATTGTCGCGGGTGTATCTGCACGCAGCACGGGTATGTACCGTGATGGCAATGGCGATTTAGTCGGTCTCGATGGCGCTCAAGGTGATACCCAAGACTCAACCAGCCTAGATTTATTCTTCAAGGCCAAGTACCAATTAGACAGTGAACAAAGCCTACAAGTGATGCTTAACCATTACAACATTGAAGGGAATGGCGACTATTTAGCAACCAATGGTGATGTAACAAACGGGATCCCGACTGGTGCTGAAAAAGGTAATATTGAAGGAGAAGCGCCGCGTAACCGTGTTACTACTGCCACTGTTGACTATGTACATAACAATATCGCTGGCGGTAGTTTATCACTGCAAGTATTTATGCAGGATTTTGCTGCCATGTACGGCGGTGGTAACTTTGCGACATTCCAAGATCCTGCTTATGGCGATGATATTTTCGACCAGTCTCAAAATAAATCACAAAAGTTCGGTGGCCGCTTAACCTATGCCAAAAATAACCTTGCTGGCAGTGATTTTGATTTAGTGACTGGGCTTGATTTATTAAGCGATGAAACCTATCAAGAGCTAGCACAAACAGGTCGTAACTGGGTTCCAGAAACAAAATTTAATAATGCTGCACCATTTGCACAGCTGCGCTTTGATGGTCTTGAAGATTGGACCTTCAACGTCGGCGCACGGTATGAATACGGCAAGTTAAAGGTTGATGACTTCACTACCCTCGCCTCTTACGGCAGCACCTTTGTTGAAGGTGGCGAGCCAAGCTTTAACGAGTTACTGGGCAATGTAGGTGTTGTTTATCAAGTCACTAAAGATTTACGTTTTTATGCCAGCTACAGTGAAGGCTTTAGCATGGCTGATGTAGGGCGAGTATTGCGTGGCATTAACCAACCAGGTTTATCGGTTGAAAGCTTTTTAAACCTTGAACCAGTGATTTCAGACAACCGTGAAGTAGGCCTTGAATACAACAATGATTTAATTAGTTTTAAAGCCAGCTACTTTGAGTCAGACTCAGATTTAGGCTCACGTTTACAAGCCGATGCCGATGGTATTTATAGCGTGCAACGTGAGCGCACTGAAATTCATGGTTTTGAAGCAAATGCTCAGTATTACTTAAACGATGAGACTACATTTGGTGCCAACTACGCAGACACTCAGGGTCAATACGATGGGGATGGCGATAACATTGTAGAAAGTGATTTAGGCGGCAGTAATATTTCACCAACACGCCTTAACTTATTTTGGCAACAACAGTGGTTCAATAACATCGACAGCCGCTTACAAGTTAATAAGCTATTTGATCGTGACTATAATACCGGCGGTGAATTTGCAGGTTATACAACCGTTGATTTATCAGTTAATTACCAAACCCAACAATACGGCGCATTTAGCCTAGGTATTGATAATTTAACCGATAAGTTTTATATCACTTATTATGGCCAAACTAACCCTGCCGCGACTCGTTACTTTGCGGGCACTGGCCGCGTAGCCAGTGTGAATTGGAGCTTTGGCTTCTAGGCAATATTTAAAAGAGCGCGCAAGCGCTCTTTTAATGACTATGACCACCGCCTAGTGCTTTGCCGCTGGCGTCATAAAAACCCGAGGCGCCGTGCTCAATAAAGCCCAAGTTAATCATTTTAGCTAAGAATGGGTCGCCCTCGTTATCACCAATATCTGCGTAATCGGTGGTTTGAAAGCTATCCCAGTTGGCAAATTGTTGCATCACAGCCGCTTTATCAAATTTCACCTTATCCAGCGTTAGTGTTTGCGTTAGCTGTGGTTTGCTAATACGCATTGAGCTTACCAGCTTTTTATTGACCAACCATGCAAGCTCTATCTTGGTATCACCTTGCACTAATTGATAATTTTGCAGTTGTTCACACCCTTCGCCCTGCTCACTCTTGAGAGTCATTTTTGCAATAAAATCATCACTTACTAACTGATATTTAGTACTCCAATCTTGCTCGCCTTGCACTTCGCTTGGCTGGTATTCAATACCACGCTGGTGCGCTTGAAAATAACGAATTGGCCGAATTTGCTGGTTACTCAGTTGCTGCCATACTTCGACTAACTCACTGCCTTGTTCCGCGACCTGATGCGGCGTTCGCCACAAAGTAAATTGCTGCGCCTGCGCGAGTGTATTATTTGTTGTTTGCTCACTGTTAACTTGATAGTTAGCTTGTACATACTGGCTTTCAAGTGCGCACTGCGAGGCACTGGCCAATGGGCTAATTAGCAGTAAAGATGCGATTAGTTTTTTCACTGAATTCTCTTTTTGATGTAATACTTTAGATCACTGTAAAGTGTTTGTTTGGCAAATTAATGACAAAGAGCAACTCAAATGTGAGTTGCTCTTTTAGTTCAGCCTATTTCACTAAAACTGTTTAGTTAGCGACTTTTTCGTCGGCTTGTTTTACTAAATCAGCTGCATAATCCATTACATGGAAAATAAAGCTCTGCTCGTTAGTACCGGTAACTAAATGCGCACCTGGACCACGGGCATACACACCAACATCTTCACCAGCATGGGTTTCAGATGAAAGAGGCACTAGTGCTTCTTGGTGAAAACCAGGGCTTTGCGTGTCTACATCCGTTAAATCAACACGGCCCGTTACAGGAGCAAAGTTATAACCTGCCTCTGCATCTGTTTCCTCACCTAGGTCTCTAAAACCACCACCATTGGTATAACCAACGGTGGTATACGGCATGTTATCGGCAGCAAGACTTGGCTCAGTTTCACCAACAGCCACCACTTTACCTAAAATTGGATTACCGCGTTTAGGGTAACCAGCAATGGTAAATACATGGCTATGATCGGCAGTGACAATAATTAATGTATCTTCGATACTGGTTTTATCAAGCGCCACTTGCACCGCTTTTGACAATTCTATGGTATCGTTTAACGCGTTATAGGCATTACCGGCGTGATGAGCATGGTCAATACGCCCAGCTTCAACCGTTAAGAAAAAGCCTTTATCGTTATTATCTAGTATATCTAATGCTGTTGCTGTCATCTGTGATAAAGATGGTTCGCCCGCAATATCGTTACTACGATCTGCTTCATACTGCATGTGTGATTCATTAAACAAGCCAAACACTTGTTTAGTATTAACCACATCAATCGCATCAAAGCTCGCTTGGTCCATCACATATTGACCATTTGGATATTTAGCTTGCCATTCTGCAGTGAGATCACGACCATCGGTACGATCACCTTCTACTGAACTTACCGCATCTGCTGAATTAAATGCCGCATCTTTCGGTAAGAAATGACGGCGACCGCCACCCATTACGACTTCAATGCCATCAATATCAACGCTAGGGAAACGTGCTGTTAAGTTCTCTTCGAAATTAACCAGTTGCGAGGCAATATCTTCACAATTTGCCGCCTCAGATTCTGGCATATCTGAAATATCTTCCCAGTTACGATTAGCAGCTTTTGCATAAGTGGCCGCAGGCGTTGCATGGGTGATCCGTGCCGTTGAGATAATCCCAGTCGATTTACCCGCAATTTCAGCAAGTTCTAATGACGTAATTAGCTCATGACCTTTGCCTGATAAACAGTTGCCATTAACTACGGCTTCATCAATACCAATCACGCCAACATCGGTTTTTACACCCGAGGCCATAGCAGTCATCGTACCGGCTGAATCAGGTGTTTGCGCGTCAACGTTGTAGGTCTTAGCAAAACCTGAGAACGGCAGTGTTTCAAAACTTAATTGGTGCTCTTCACCCATTTTACCTTGTAACTGACCCGCTAAAATACGTGCTGCTGTAACTGTTGAAATCCCCATGCCATCACCTACAAAAAGAATGACATTTTTCGCTTTGCCCGATTCTTTAACAATATTAGCAATATTATCTTCGCTAGTAGCAAGCTTAGTTTGTGCTTCTTTAAACCATGTATTTGTTGTAAGCGGCGCTAGCTGCTGAGCATTTAATGACGTTGCAGGGTCGTTACACGCTACAGAGGTTGCAGTTACTTCATCGTCATCAAGCTCACCATTTTTATTAGTGTCTTCACCGGTTAGCGTTTCAATACCGCCATTGATACATTGCTCAGAGCCAACCGCAAGGGTGTTTTCAACAGTGAGTGAGTCAATTTTATCGTCATCATCAGAGCAACCAGCCAAGGCAACAACTACCGCAAGAGAAATTAAGTTAAGTTTTTTCATTGTGATCACCATTATTCTTCTATTAGTTCGAGCGCTTGATTGATAATGTGGAAAATAACATTTTGTTCCACTACACCTTGCGCTAACTGTGCACCAGGACCCGTTGCGTGCAATGAAATATCTTCACCGGCATGGGTTTCAGAGCCCATAGGGACTGTTGCTTCTTGATGAAAACCTGGTGTTAAAGTATCAATTGCAGACAAATCAACACGCCCTGCAACCGCAGCCTCTAAATATGACGCTTCGGCATCGGTTTCATCACCTAAATCTCTAAAGCCTAAGCCATTAGCGTAACCCACCGTGGTGTAAGGCATGCCATCAGCCGCAAGTGTTGCTGTATCGCTGCCAACAGCTACAACTTGGCCTAAAATTGGATTACCGCGTTTTGGATAACCAGCAATGGTAAATACATGGCTGTGATCAGCTGTTACTAGAATCAGCGTCTCATTTGGATCGGTATTTTCTACTGCTGCTTTAACCGCATTGGCAAATTCAATGGTGTCATTTAATGCGTTATAAGCATTACCCGCATGGTGGGCGTGGTCGATACGACCCGATTCAACCGTTAAGAAAAACCCTTTCTCATTATTCTTAAGAATATCGATGGCTTTAGTGGTCATTTCGGTCAATGAAGGTTCGCCTGCAATATCATTGCTGCGGTCGGCTTCATATTGCATGTGCGATTCATTAAATAACGCAAATGCACGCGTTGTATCGGTTGTTAAGCTGTCAAATCCAGCTTTGTCGACTACATACTTGCCTTCAGGGTATTGTTGCTGCCACAGTGCTGTAAGGTCGCGCTCATCAGTACGGTCACCTTCGACCTCACTCATTGCATCAGCAGAGTTGAATGCAGGGTCTTTTGGTAAGAAATGACGGCGACCACCGCCCATTACTACTTCAAGGCCATCAACATCAACGCCAGCAAAACGCGCTTCTAAATTCTTTTCAAAATTTACTAACTGTGAGGCGATATCTTCACATCCTGCACTAACCGCAGCTTCTGGCATATCTGAAACATCTTCCCAATTACGATCTGCCGATTTTGCATAAGTTGCAGCAGGTGTTGCATGAGTGATGCGTGCGGTAGAAATAATACCCGTAGCTAGGCCTTTAATTTCAGCAAGTTCAGTGGCTGTAATTAATTCATTACCTGCGACTGTTGCACAATTACCACGTTCAATATCTTCATTAACACCAATAACGCCAACATCCGTTTTAACACCAGAAATGATGGCTGTCATAGTGCCCGCTGAATCCGGTGTTTGTGCATCCACGTTATAGGTTTTTATTTGCGCAGAGTATGGAAACTCCTCAAAACTCAAAAAGCCTTCCTCCCCTAAAGCCCCTTGTTTTTGACCTGCAAGGATGCGTGCGGCTGTTAGTGTAGATACACCCATACCATCGCCCACAAATAGGATCACGTTCTTTGCTTTTGTTGCTGGTACGGTATTAGCCATTGCCTGTTTAGAGGTTATTTTGCTTTGTGCAGCGCTATACCAATCACTTTTCATTTGATTATCTGGTAGTACACCTGCATTTGCCGCTGTAGACAATGCCAGTGTTAAACCAATTGCAGTCGCAATTTTATTAATTTTCATTTTAAATTCCGTTGATACGTTATGGTCAAGAAAGTTAGTAATAATCAGAATATTTATACTAGGCGGGATTTGTTACTGAAAAAGTGACTTTGTGTTACATAACAATGAAAGGTATAATCAATTTAATTTGTTATATCATAACGTTACAGTAATTCGGGAGTAAGCGGTAAGCGGTAAGCGGTAAGCGGTAAGCGGTAAGCGGTAAGCGGTAAGCGGTAAGCGGTAAGCGGTAAGCGGTAAGCGGTAAGCGGTAAGCGGTAAGCCAAAAAGTTTGAGTGTTGCAAATTATTATGTCAAACACTTAAAAAGTACTCGGGCAACTTAAAACTTACCGCTTATGACTTAAAGCTCAAATCGCAGGCATTAAAAAGGCCACCTAAGTGACCTTTTTTCTAATAATTAACTTTATAAGTTAATTATTACTCATTGAACGTTGCTACAAAGCACCTACGCCTATGGGTAACAGCGCCACCTTCACATGACGTAAATCGTAGGCATTAAAAAAGGCCACCGAAGTGACCTTTTTCTAACAATTAACTTAAAAGTTAATTATTACTCTACGATAGTTGCTACTACACCAGCACCTACAGTACGGCCACCTTCACGGATAGCGAAACGAAGACCTTCGTCCATCGCGATTGGCGCGATTAGAGTTACTGTCATCTTAACGTTATCACCAGGCATTACCATTTCTACGCCTTCTGGTAACTGTACGTCACCAGTTACGTCAGTTGTACGGAAGTAGAACTGTGGACGGTAACCTTTGAAGAATGGAGTGTGACGACCACCTTCATCTTTCGAAAGTACGTATACTTCTGAAGTGAATGTAGTGTGTGGCTTGATTGAACCAGGCTTAGCTAGTACTTGACCACGTTCAACGTCTTCACGCTTAGTACCACGTAAAAGTGCACCAATGTTCTCACCAGCACGACCTTCGTCTAGTAGCTTACGGAACATTTCAACACCAGTACAAGTAGATTTAGTTGTATCACGGATACCAACGATTTCTACTTCGTCATTCACGTTGATGATACCAGCTTCAACACGACCAGTTACAACTGTACCACGACCTTGGATTGAGAAAACGTCTTCGATAGGCATGATGAATGGCTTATCGATGTCACGCTCTGGCTCTGGGATGTATGAATCAAGTGCGTCTGCAAGTTCAATGATCTTGTCTTCCCACTCTTTCTCGCCTTCTAACGCTTTAAGCGCAGAACCAGCGATTAGTGGTAAGTCATCACCTGGGAAGTCGTACTCAGAAAGAAGTTCACGAACTTCCATTTCTACTAGTTCAAGTAGCTCTTCGTCATCAACCATGTCACATTTGTTCATGAACACAACGATGTAAGGAACGCCAACTTGACGAGAAAGAAGGATGTGCTCACGCGTTTGTGGCATAGGGCCGTCAGTCGCAGCAACAACTAGGATAGCGCCGTCCATTTGAGCAGCACCAGTGATCATGTTTTTAACATAATCGGCGTGTCCAGGACAATCTACGTGTGCGTAGTGACGAGTTGGTGTATCGTACTCAACGTGTGAAGTTGAGATTGTGATACCACGCTCGCGCTCTTCTGGAGCGTTATCGATTGATGCGAAATCTTTAGCAACACCGCCGTATACTTTTGCAAGTACGTTAGTGATTGCTGCAGTTAGGGTTGTTTTACCGTGGTCAACGTGGCCGATTGTACCTACGTTTACGTGCGGTTTTACGCGTTCAAACTTTGCTTTTGCCATCTTAAAAAATTCCTATAAAGAAATTAAAGGTTCAGTCCACTGCGGACCAAACCGAGCTAAAAAATTACTTAACAGCGCGAGCTGTAATTATTGTATCTGCAACATGTTTCGAGGCTTCAGCGTACTTCAAAAACTCCATAGAGTATGAGGCACGACCTTGTGTCGCAGATCGTAGATCAGTAGCATAACCAAACATTTCAGAAAGCGGAACCTGAGCGTTGACTAATTTAAGTCCGCCTAGCGCCTCTTCCATGCCTTCGATCATACCGCGGCGACGGTTTAAGTCACCAACTACATCACCCATGTTTGCTTCAGGAGTGAGTACTTCAACCTTCATCATTGGCTCTAAAAGTACCGGGTCTGCTTCGAGCGCACCCTTTTTCATTGCCATTGAACCTGCAATTTTAAATGCCATTTCGTTCGAATCTACATCATGGAATGAACCATCATATAAAGTCGCTTTCACGCCAAGTAATGGGTAGCCTGCCAGCACACCTTGAGACATTTGCTCTTGGATGCCTTTATCTACCGCAGGGATGTATTCTTTCGGTACTGAACCACCTACGGTTTCGTTAACGAACTCGTAAATTGGTGCATCATCATCCGAAATATCCATCGGTTCAAGTTTAAGCCAGACATGACCATATTGACCACGTCCACCTGATTGACGTATGAATTTACCTTCAACTTTAACAGTTGAACGAATTGCTTCACGGTAAGAAACCTGCGGCTTACCAACGTTACATTCAACACTGAATTCACGTTTCATACGGTCGACAATGATATCAAGGTGAAGTTCACCCATACCAGAAATAATAGTCTGGCCTGATTCTTCGTCAGTTTGTACACGAAAAGATGGATCTTCAGCCGCTAGTTTACCCAGCGCGATCCCCATCTTGTCTTGGTCAGCGATTGTGCGAGGCTCAACCGCAACAGAGATCACTGGTTCAGGGAATTCCATACGCTCAAGCGTAATAATAGAATTCGGATCACACAGTGTTTCACCTGTTGTTACGTCTTTAAGACCAATAGCCGCCGCGATGTCGCCTGCGTGGACTACTTTGATCTCTTCACGTGAGTTTGAATGCATCTGAACGATACGGCCAAGACGCTCACGCTTACTTTTTACTGGGTTGTAAACCGCATCACCCTGTTTAACAGTACCAGAGTAGACACGGAAGAAAGTTAAAGTACCAACGAACGGGTCTGTTGCAATCTTAAAAGCAAGTGCAGCAAACGGTGCGTTGTCATCAGCAGGACGTTCTTCCTCAGTACCATCTTCAAGGATACCTTGAATTTGTTTCACTTGTGTTGGTGCAGGCATATATTCAACAACGCCATCAAGCACAGCTTGAACACCTTTGTTTTTAAATGCACTACCACAAGTTACTGGAACGATTTCGTTCGCTAATGTACGCTGACGTAAAGCATTTTTTATTTCTGCTTCCGTCAGGTCTTCACCTTCCAAATACTTATCCATTAGTTCTTCAGATGCTTCAGCTGCGCTTTCAACTAAGTTTGAGCGCCACTCATCAGCTAAATCTTGAAGTTCTGCCGGTATTGCCTCATAAGTGAAAGTCATGCCCTGGTCTTCATCATTCCAGTTAATCATTTTCATTTTTATGAGGTCAATAACACCTTTAAAATCGTCTTCAGCGCCAACCGGCAGCTGAATTGGAACAGGCGTTGCTCCAAGACGAGATTTCACCTGGCTAACAACCGTTAAGAAGTCAGCGCCCGTGCGATCCATTTTATTTACGAAGATCATTCTTGGAACTTCGTATTTGTTCGCTTGACGCCAAACTGTCTCAGTTTGCGGCTGTACACCTGATGAAGCACAAAGAACAACTACCGCACCATCAAGTACACGTAAAGAACGCTCTACTTCGATAGTGAAATCTACGTGTCCTGGAGTATCAATAATATTGATACGATGGTCGTCAAATTGCGCGTCCATCCCTTTCCAGAAACACGTTGTTGCAGCAGAAGTGATTGTGATACCACGCTCTTGTTCCTGCTCCATCCAATCCATAGTTGCGGCGCCATCATGTACCTCACCGATCTTATGAGAAAGACCAGTGTAGAACAAAATACGTTCTGTTGTAGTGGTTTTGCCTGCATCTACGTGAGCAACAATACCTATATTACGGTAGCGCTCAAGTGGAGTTGTACGTGCCATAAAATCCTCTTAAAGGTTAAGGACAGATTACCAACGGTAATGTGCGAATGCTTTATTCGCTTCAGCCATACGGTGAACGTCTTCACGTTTCTTAACCGCAGTGCCTTTGTTATCAGCAGCGTCTACAAGTTCTTGAGCTAAACGTAAGCCCATAGATTTCTCGCCACGCTTACGTGCAGCGTCTACTAACCAACGCATACCTAATGCGTTGCGACGTACTGGACGTACTTCTACTGGTACTTGATACGTTGAACCACCAACACGGCGAGATTTAACCTCTACCTGTGGACGGATGTTTTCAAGTGCAGTTTCAAAGATTTCAAGGTGCGATTTGCCTGATTTCTCAGCAGCCACATCTAGCGCACCGTAAACGATTTTTTCAGCAGTAGATTTCTTGCCGTCTAACATTACGATGTTAACGAATTTTGCAAGAAGTTCCGATCCGAACTTAGGATCTGGAAGAATTTTACGTTGACCTATTACGCGTCTTCTAGGCATTTTGTATCTCCGGTTTATTCAGGTTTGTCCTTTTGGAACAATCACCCAAAACAATAATTAAAAATATTTAGTGCTTGGCCTTACTAACGGAAAACAATTAGCCTTTAGGGCGTTTTGCACCGTATTTAGAACGAGCTTGACGACGGTCGCTAACGCCTGCACAGTCAAGTGCACCACGAACAGTGTGAAAACGCACACCTGGTAAATCTTTAACACGACCACCACGGATTAGGATTACACTATGCTCTTGAAGGTTATGACCTTCACCACCAATGTATGATGTTACTTCGAAACCGTTAGTTAAACGTACACGAGCTACTTTACGTAACGCCGAGTTTGGTTTCTTAGGTGTAGTTGTATATACGCGAGTACATACACCACGCTTTTGCGGACACGCTTTAAGCGCAGCTGAGTTACTTTTCGTAACCTTGCTACGACGTGGCTTACGCACTAGCTGGTTAATAGTTGCCATTTAAATAGCTCCTGAAATTAAAATTACTACTGAAAAAATAAAAAAATCCGCCCTTTATTTACAAGCCCGTATTAAACGCACTGGTAAATGGGTGGCGGAATTTTAATGAGCAAAGATTGAGCTGTCAACCTAAACCGTCAGCAAGGCAGTAGATAACTGCCTTGCAAAAACATAATCTATTGATTAAGTTCAGTTTATTGGTTTCCAGATAAATCAGCGTTTAAAGCGTCAGTCAGTGCTTGAGTTGCCTCTTCTGCACTTACTGTTTGCTCTTCAACAACAACTTTGCTCTGCTTACGACGAGCCATACGATCCTGATGATACGCAAAACCGGTACCGGCTGGGATCAATCGACCCACAATTACGTTTTCTTTCAGACCGCGAAGTTCATCGCTCTTACCATTTACAGCGGCTTCGGTTAGGACACGAGTTGTCTCCTGGAAGGATGCTGCCGAGATGAAAGATTCTGTGGCTAGTGATGCTTTTGTGATACCCATTAATTGGATTTCATATTTAGCAGGTAACTTGCCTTGAGCTTCTAAGTCGCGGTTTGCGATATTAACGCGCGCCACTTCAATTTGCTCACCGGCTAAGAATTCACTATGACCGCCGTCAAGGATCGTACACTTACGGATCATTTGACGGATAATTGTTTCAATGTGCTTGTCATTGATCTTAACGCCTTGCAAACGGTAAACCTCTTGCACTTCGTTAACGATATAGTTAGCAACATGAGTCACACCACGTAAGCGTAAGATGTCATGCGGTGATTCTGGACCATCGGCGATAACTTCACCTTTAGACACTTGCTCACCCTCAAACACGTTAAGTTGACGCCATTTAGGGATCATTTCTTCGTAATGATCGCCTTCAGCTGGCGTAATAACTAAACGCTTCTTACCTTTAGTCTCTTTACCGAAGCTAATCGTACCGGTGATCTCAGCTAAGATAGCTGGCTCTTTCGGTTTACGCGCTTCAAATAAGTCGGCTACGCGTGGTAGACCACCCGTGATATCACGAGTTTTCGAACCTTCTTGCGGAATACGTGCTAGCACGTCACCTGGGTTTGCTGTAACGCCGTGAGTTACTTCAATCGTAGTGAATGAAGGAAGACGAGTTTCTTGCAGACCGCGCTCTTCACTTTCGATGATAAGCTTAGGCTCTTTCGCATTGATCTTAGCAAGATCTTTAACAACTACACGGGTTAAACCGGTTAGTTCATCTGTCTGTGCTTCAGTATTTGAGTCATCGATATCGCTGAACGATACTTTTGACTTATGCTCAAGAACGATTGGGTGACTATGCGGGTCCCAAGTAGCAACAATGTCGTTACCTTGAACTTCAGCATTATCTTGAACTGTTAATACCGCACCGTAAGGTACTTTATAACGCTCTTTCTCACGGCCATAACTATCGATGATAGTGATTTCCGTAGAACGCGAGGTAATAACAATCTTACCGTCTGTGTTTAATACATATTTTGCGTTATGAAGCTTCAATGTACCGTTAGTTTTAACTTGTACATTGTTCTCAGCAGATGCTCTTGATGCCGCACCACCGATGTGGAATGTACGCATCGTAAGCTGTGTACCCGGCTCACCGATTGATTGTGCCGCGATAACACCCACTGATTCACCCGCGTTGATGATATGACCACGTGCAAGGTCACGACCATAACACTTAGCACATACACCAAAGTCGTTATCACACGTGATAACTGAGCGTACACGAACTTCATCAACTGAATGCTCTTCTAAAAGGTCACACAGTTTTTCGTCAAGCATGATGTTACGTTCAACTAGTACAGTATTAGTACCAGGAATTACAACATCTTCAGCAACAACACGACCAAGTACACGTTCGCGAAGTGCTTCTACAACGTCACCACCTTCGATAAGCGGTTTCATTGTTAAGCCATCTTCTGTGCCACAATCGTCTTCGTTGATCACCAAATCTTGTGCAACGTCTACTAGACGACGCGTTAGGTAACCCGAGTTCGCTGTTTTAAGTGCTGTATCGGCAAGACCTTTACGCGCACCATGCGTTGAGATGAAGTACTGAAGTACGTTTAGACCTTCACGGAAGTTAGCCGTGATTGGCGTCTCGATGATTGAACCATCTGGACGTGCCATTAGACCACGCATACCTGCTAGCTGACGGATCTGAGCGGCACTACCACGAGCACCTGAGTCGGCCATCATAAACACTGAGTTAAATGACGGTTGCTCTTCTTCTTCACCTTGGGCATTGATAACCGTGTCTTTTGACAAGTTGGCCATCATTTCACGTGATAAGTTTTCATTTACACGTGACCAGATATCGATAACTTTATTATACTTTTCACCAGCCGTTACAAGACCTGATTGGAATTGTTGGTTGATTTCAGTTACTTCAGCTTCAGCTGCTTCAATGATCTGTGCTTTAACCGGTGGGATAACTAAGTCATCAATACCGATAGAAACACCTGACTTCATTGCGTAGTGGAAACCGGTGTACATAACTTGGTCAGCAAAGATAACGGTATCTTTAAGACCTAGACGACGGTAACACTCATTCAATAAGCTAGAAATCTGCTTTTTACCTAATGCTTGGTTGATTGACTCAAACGGCATACCTTTAGGTAAAATAAGCGACAGAATTGCACGACCAACAGTGGTATCGATAACCGTGATAGTATCTTCTACTACATCATTTTCGTTCTTCACTGACTGGCTGATACGAACTTTTACGCGAGCGTGAAGTTCAGCATTGCCAGTACGGTATGCTTTTTCTGCTTCTTTTGGATCTTTAAATACAATGCCTTCGCCTTTCGCATTAATGCGATCACGGGTCATGTAGTAAAGACCTAATACAACGTCCTGTGAAGGAACGATGATTGGCTCACCATTAGCAGGCGATAAGATGTTGTTTGTTGACATCATTAGCGCACGTGCTTCAAGCTGTGCTTCAATCGTTAACGGTACGTGTACCGCCATTTGGTCACCATCGAAGTCGGCGTTGTAGGCCGCACATACTAATGGATGCAAATGAATCGCTTTACCTTCGATAAGCACAGGTTCAAACGCTTGGATACCCAAACGGTGAAGTGTTGGTGCACGGTTAAGTAATACTGGATGTTCACGAATTACTTCGTCTAATACATCCCATACTTCCGGAACTTCACGCTCTACCATTTTCTTAGCAGCTTTGATTGTCGTAGCCATGCCGCGACGCTCTAGTTTGCCATAGATAAATGGTTTGAATAGCTCAAGTGCCATCTTCTTAGGAAGACCACATTGGTGAAGCTTAAGTGTAGGACCCACTGTGATTACAGAACGGCCTGAATAATCTACACGCTTACCAAGTAAGTTCTGACGGAAACGACCTTGCTTACCCTTGATCATATCAGCAAGAGATTTAAGCGGACGCTTGTTAGAACCTGTAATTGCACGACCACGACGACCGTTGTCAAGTAGCGCATCAACCGCTTCTTGTAACATACGTTTTTCGTTGCGTACGATAATATCCGGTGCTGCTAAGTCTAATAGACGCTTAAGACGGTTATTACGGTTAATAACACGACGGTAAAGGTCATTTAGATCAGAAGTCGCAAAACGGCCACCATCTAGTGGTACTAATGGACGTAGATCAGGTGGCAATACTGGTAGCACTGTCATGATCATCCACTCAGGGTTATTACCCGATTGGTGGAACGATTCCATTAATTTAAGACGTTTAGTGATCTTCTTGCGCTTAGTTTCAGAGTTAATTGTTGGTAACTCTTCACGCATTTCAGCAATTAATTGTGCAAGATCGAGTTCACGAAGCAAGTCTAATACTGCTTCAGCACCCATCTTCGCTTCAAACTCATCACCGTGCTCTTCAAGTGCATCTAGGTATTCTTCTTCACCTAATAGCTGACTACGCTCAAGCGTTGTCATACCAGGCTCAGTTACTACGAATGATTCGAAGTAAAGAACACGTTCAATATCACGAAGCGTCATATCAAGCATTAAGCCGATACGTGACGGTAGTGATTTTAAAAACCATATATGTGCAACTGGGCTCGCAAGGTCGATGTGACCCATACGATCACGACGCACTTTAGTGAGTGTTACTTCAACGCCACACTTTTCACAGATCACACCACGGTGTTTAAGACGCTTATATTTACCACATAAGCATTCATAATCTTTCACTGGTCCGAAAATACGGGCACAGAATAAGCCATCGCGCTCAGGCTTGAAAGTACGGTAGTTAATAGTCTCAGGTTTCTTTACTTCACCGTATGACCATGAACGAACCATGTCTGGTGAAGCAAGACCAATGCGAATTGCATCGAATTCTTCGGTCTTATTTTGTTGCTTCAGAAACTTAAGTAAGTCTTTCACCTTAGCTCTCCTGTCGGAGTTAATCTTGAGGACGGGTATTCTCGTCCCTACATTCTATTCGGCCGTAACAGGTGCTACAGGCTAGCTGTAGCACCTAATTGGCTTAATTTTCTTCCAACTCGATGTTGATACCCAGTGAGCGGATTTCTTTCAACAATACGTTGAACGATTCTGGCATACCTGGTTCCATTTTATGGTTACCATCAACGATGTTTTTATACATCTTAGTACGACCGTTCACGTCATCCGATTTCACTGTTAGCATTTCTTGTAGAGTGTAAGCAGCACCGTAAGCTTCAAGTGCCCATACTTCCATCTCACCGAAACGCTGGCCACCGAACTGTGCTTTACCACCCAGCGGCTGCTGAGTAACAAGGCTGTAAGAACCAGTTGAACGCGCATGCATCTTGTCATCAACTAAGTGATTCAGTTTCAGCATGTACATGTAACCTACAGTTACTTGACGTTCAAACTGATCGCCAGTACGGCCATCATAAAGTGTAACCTGACCACTACGAGGGTAGCCACCTAGCTCAAGCATGTCTTTGATTTCGCTTTCTTTCGCGCCATCAAATGCAGGAGTAGCGATTGGTAAACCACCTTTTAAGTTTTCAGCTAAACGACGGATTTCGTCATCAGAGAAGCTAGCAATATCGACAACCTGACGAGATTCACCGATCTCATAAGCTTGCTTGATGAAGTCACGTAGCTCATGAAGCTCACGTTGTTCTTTCATCATTTCTTCAATACGCTCACCAATACCACGTGCAGCTAGACCCATATGTGTTTCTAGGATCTGACCGATGTTCATCCGTGATGGTACACCCAATGGGTTAAGTACGATATCAACGGTACGACCTTTGTCGTCGTATGGCATATCTTCTACTGGTACGATAGTCGAGATAACACCTTTGTTACCGTGACGACCCGCCATCTTATCACCCGGTTGGATACGACGTTTAACAGCAAGGTATACTTTAACAATCTTAAGTACGCCTGGTGCTAAGTCATCACCTTGAGTAATTTTACGACGTTTGTTTTCAAACTTCTTATCGTATTCAGCTTTAAGCTCATCATACTGGGCTGCTAGTTGCTCAAGTTCAGCTTGCTTGTCTTCTTCAGCAAGGCTTTGAGTAAGTAGTTTCTCAGCATTTAGTGATGCTAATCTGTCTTCGTCTTGACCAGCTGCAATAAGTAACTTGCGAGCACGATCTAACACGCCTGCTTCAAGAATACGGAATTCTTCGTTAAAGTC
This sequence comes from Pseudoalteromonas sp. KG3, assembly GCF_030436385.1. Classification (NCBI taxonomy): domain Bacteria; kingdom Pseudomonadati; phylum Pseudomonadota; class Gammaproteobacteria; order Alteromonadales; family Pseudoalteromonadaceae; genus Pseudoalteromonas; species Pseudoalteromonas sp. KG3. The sequence continues at coordinate 2,918,241 of NZ_CP098523.1, read as the reverse complement.
TTTTTTCGCATCACGAAGTTGCATTTCTTCAACTTCTAGCGCGCGCTTGTCTTTTTCAACACCATCACGGGTGAAAACTTGCACGTCAATTACAGTACCTGTTACAGAGTTTGGTACACGTAATGAGCTGTCTTTAACGTCAGACGCTTTCTCACCAAAAATCGCTCGTAGTAGCTTCTCTTCAGGAGTTAATTGCGTTTCGCCTTTTGGAGTCACTTTACCTACTAGGATATCGCCGCCTTTAACTTCAGCACCAATATAAACAACGCCTGATTCATCAAGCTTGCCTAGTGCAGATTCACCCACATTCGGGATATCTGCTGTGATCTCTTCTGGACCTAACTTAGTATCACGGGCAACACACTGTAGTTCTTGAATGTGGATAGTCGTTAGACGATCTTCTTCAACTACGCGCTCTGATAGTAGGATTGAATCCTCGAAGTTATAACCGTTCCATGGCATGAATGCCACGCGCAGGTTTTGACCAAGGGCTAAGTCACCTAAGTCAGTCGAAGGACCATCTGCTAACACGTCACCACGAGTAACCGGTTCGCCAACCATACAAGTTGGTTTTTGGTTAATACATGTATTTTGGTTAGAACGTGTGTATTTGGTTAAGTTGTAGATGTCGATGCCCGCTTCACCAGGGATGCGCTCTTCTTCATGTACATTAACAACGATGCGACTTGCGTCAGCATACATTACTTCACCACCACGTTTTGCAACAATCGTTACACCAGAATCTTTCGCTAGTGTTAACTCAATACCAGTACCTACTAACGGCTTATCCGCTTTCAATGTTGGTACTGCTTGACGTTGCATGTTTGAACCCATCAATGCACGGTTAGCATCATCGTGTTCTAGGAACGGGATAAGTGCGGCCGCTACAGAGATCACCTGTTGTGGTGATACATCCATATATTGCTGGTCCATGCGACCCATAAAGGTTGATTCACCTTTGTGACGACATGGAATTAATTCATCAACAAATTCATTGTTTTCAGTTAAGTTTGAGTTCGCCTGTGCGATAACAAACTGACCTTCTTCAATGGCTGATAAGTAATCAACTTCATCAGTTACAACACCGTCTACCACTTTACGGTAAGGTGTTTCTAAGAAACCGTAGTCATTGGTACGTGCGTACGTAGACAATGAGTTAATTAGACCGATGTTTGGACCCTCAGGAGTCTCGATTGGACATACGCGACCATAGTGAGTTACGTGAACGTCACGTACTTCAAAGCCAGCGCGCTCACGAGTTAGACCGCCCGGACCTAATGCAGAAATACGACGCTTATGCGTTACTTCTGATAGCGGGTTATTTTGGTCCATAAACTGTGATAACTGAGACGAGCCGAAGAACTCTTTAACCGCTGCCGAAATCGGCTTAGCGTTAATAAGATCTTGTGGCATGATCGCATCTAGGTCACCTAAGCTTAAACGCTCACGTACAGCACGTTCTACACGCACTAAACCTACACGGAATTGGTTCTCAGCCATTTCGCCAACACTACGAATACGACGGTTGCCTAAGTGGTCGATATCATCAACATCGCCTTGACCGTTACGAATAGAAATTAATACTTTCATAACAGACACGATGTCTTCTTTGCTTAATGTGCCTGGGCCTGTGTCAGTATCATAACCAACACGGCTATTGAACTTCATACGACCTACAGTAGATAAGTCATAACGTTCTTCAGAGAAGAACAAGTTCTCAAATAAGGCTTCAGCCGCGTCTTTCGTCGGTGGCTCGCCTGGGCGCATCATGCGATAAATTTCTACTAGTGCTTCTAGGCGGTTAGTGCTTGAATCGATACGTAAGGTATCAGAAATATATGCACCGCTGTCCACTTCATTGATATATAGAGTATCAATTTTAGTGTGACCTGCTTTAACCAATTCAGCCATTAACTCTAGAGTTAATTCATCATTCGCGTTTGCAATCACTTCACCCGTTGACTCATCAACGTAGTTTTGTGCAATTACACGACCAATGATGTACTCATGTGGTACTTCTAAATGGCTAATGCCTTTTTTCTCAATGCTCTTGATATGACGCGCAGTTACACGACGGCCAGATTCAACGAACACTTCACCGTCTTCACTTTTAATATCAAAGGCAGCGGTTTCACCACGTAAACGTGATGGCACAAGTTCCATAAGAACTTTACCGTCAGTTACTTCAAACGCAGTAGTTTCGAAGAAGATATTTAAGATCTCTTCTGTCGTGTACTCAAGTGCACGCAACATGATAGACGCCGGTAATTTACGACGACGGTCAATACGTACATATAAGTTATCTTTTGCATCAAACTCAAAATCTAACCATGAACCACGGTATGGGATAACACGTGCGTTATACAGCACTTTACCTGATGAGTGAGTTTTACCGCGGTCGTTATCAAAGAATACACCAGGGCTACGGTGTAGCTGAGAAACGATAACACGCTCTGTACCATTGATTACAAAAGTACCGGTATCGGTCATGAGCGGAATTTCGCCCATGTAAACTTCTTGCTCTTTAATGTCTTTAACTGTGCCTGGCGCTTCTTTGTCCATCACAACAAGGCGTAGTTTTACGCGAAGTGGAGCAGAATAAGTCACACCGCGAATTTGACATTCTTTTACATCGAAAACTGGCTCACCAATACGATAACTTACGTATTGAAGCTCAGAATTTCCCGAGTAGCTTTTGATTGGAAACACAGAACGGAAGGCAGCTTCCAAACCATGATCGCCATCAGCGTCCGGCACTAAGAATTTTTTAAACGATTCTAACTGCGTTGACAGTAAGAAAGGTATATCCAAAACTTGTGGACGTTTACCAAAATCCTTACGGATACGTTTCTTTTCAGAATAAGAGTAAGCCATGGGGTTCCTCAGCTTGCTGATCTTTGACCCGACCTGTTCTTGTAAGAACAGACTTAACTGGCATCTAAGCCAAGATTGTACAACATTTAATTGTTGTTCTAATAGACTCTCACTTTAACACTAGCAAACTATAAAGCGTTGAAAGTAAAGAGAAAATCAGATTTTATTTGCGCGATAGGAATACATCGCTCTATAGCGCAAAAAGGCCGGTGATTATATAATCACCAGCCCTTGCCTGATTTCTCAGACAGCGAACTTAGCAAAAGCTAAATTACTTAACCTCAACTTCAGCACCAGCTTCAGTAAGGTCTTTAGCAAGCGCTTCAGCTTCTTCTTTAGATACACCTTCTTTAACAGGTGTAGGAGCAGCTTCAACAAGAGCTTTCGCTTCTTTAAGGCCTAGGCCAGTTGCGCTACGAACAGCTTTGATTGCCGCAACTTTATTAGCGCCAGCGCCAGTAAGAATTACGTCAAATTCTGTTTTCTCTTCAGCAGCTTCAGCAGCAGGACCTGCTACCATAGCAGCTGCAGCAGTTACGCCGAATTTTTCTTCCATTGCTTCAACAAGAGCAACAACGTCCATTACTGACATTTCAGCAATTGCGTCAAGGATTTGGTCTTTAGTTACAGACATTACAAATTTCCTAATAATTAACGGACTCTAGGTCCAAAAAAATTTTACACCGAAAGATTGATTAAACAGCTTAAAATTAAGCAGCTTGCTCAGCTTTCTGTACACGTACTGCTTCAATTGTTTTACACAATTTGCCAGCAGACGCTTCTTTCATAGCGCTCATTAAGCGTGCAACAGCTTCGTCGTATGTAGGTAGAGTTGCAAGCATGCCTGCGTCTACTACATTGCCTTCAAAAGCGGCCGTTTTAAGCTCAAATTTCTCGTTCTTTTTTGCAAAAGCAGAAAAGATACGCGCAGCAGCACCTGGGTGCTCTGATGAGAAAGCGATTAAGCTTGGACCAACAAATGAATCAGAAAGGCACTCAAACTGTGTTCCTTCAAGAGCACGTTTTGCTAAAGTGTTACGGACAACTTTCATCCAAACACCCGCTTCGCGAGCTTCTTTACGAAGGGCAGTAATTGCACCAACTGTTACACCACGAGAATCTGCAACAACTGCAGATAGAGCACCATTGGCTGCTTCGTTGACTTCAGCAACAATTGCTTTTTTGCCTTGAAGATTTAAAGCCATGGGTGTTACTCCTGGTTTAATGGGTTACCGTTTATCGGTTTCCCTGTTCTACTCTTCCCTATCAAACAAGATAGAGATGCTTTTTACGGCGAGAGCCAGAAGATTAGGAAAAATCTATCTGGGGATTCACACCGTCTACGTAGGTGAATATTAAGGCCGAAGCCACCTACGGTCTTGGACGGAAGCCCAATTTATCGCGTTGCCCTAAGGCGCTTCGAAATTATGGACTTCAACCCGAATTCTTTACTTTGCGATTAATTAAATTAATCAGCAAAATGGCGCAAAATTATAGTACAAATTTCACGCCATGTAAACACTCAATTAAACAACAGCAGTTGTTAAAGTGCTTTGGTCAACAGAAACACCTGCGCCCATTGTTGTAGAGATGGTTACTTTCTTAACGTAAACACCTTTTGCTTGTGAAGGCTTAGCCTTCTTAAGCGCAACAATTAGCGACTCAAGGTTTTGTTGAAGTTGCTCAGCTGTGAAATCAACCTTACCAATAGTAGTATGGATGATACCATTTTTGTCATTGCGGTAGCGCACTTGACCAGCTTTAGCATTTTTAACTGCTTCTGCAACGTTAGGTGTTACAGTACCAGTTTTAGGGTTTGGCATTAGACCACGTGGGCCTAAGATTTGACCTAGTTGACCAACAACACGCATAGCGTCTGGTGATGCAACAACAACGTCAAAGTTCATCTCGCCTTTCTTAACTAGTTCAGCAAGATCTTCCATACCTACTAATTCAGCACCGGCTTCTTTCGCAGCTTCTGCGTTAGCGCCTTGTGTGAATACAGCAACGCGAACGTCACGACCAGTACCGTTTGGTAATACAGTTGCACCACGAACGTTTTGGTCAGATTTACGAGCATCGATACCAAGGTTAACAGCAACGTCAACACTTTCTACGAATTTAGCTGTCGCTAACTCTTTTAAAAGAGCAACTGCTTCATTGATTTCGTAATCTTTAGTCGCTTCCACTTTTTCGCGGATAGTACGCATACGTTTAGTTAATTTAGCCATTATCTTAGTCCTCTACGTTCAAGCCCATCGCACGCGCAGAACCTGCGATAGTGCGAACCGCAGCTTCTAAATCAGAAGCTGTAAGGTCAGGTTTTTTAGTCTCAACGATTTCTTCAAGTTGAGCACGTGTTACTGTGCCTACTTTTTCAGTGTTAGGACGGCCTGAACCAGATTTGATACCTGCAGCTTTCTTTAGTAAGTAAGCAGCCGGTGGCGTTTTCATGTCGAACGTAAATGAACGGTCGCCGTAAACAGAGATCACTACAGGAACTGGAGCGCCTTTTTCGATAGATTCTGTACGTGCGTTGAACGCTTTACAGAATTCCATGATGTTTACACCGTGTTGACCTAGTGCTGGACCTACTGGAGGACTAGGGTTAGCCATACCAGCAGCAACTTGTAGCTTGATTAGAGCTTCAACTTTCTTAGCCATTATAAATACCTCATTAGGTGGGTCTTAGCCTTGTGCGCGCGAGGACGCGTACTCTAACGGCTTCCCAGTTTAAAAATTGGTTTCTCACTTTTTGTAAGCAAATCAAGAAACTCTTGTTCTGAATACAAAAAGGCCGCTGATTATAAGTTAATCAGCGGCCTTTTTCAAGCTTTATACCAAACATTAAAACATTTGGCATAAACCATTTAATTTAATTAGCGATCTTGCTCAACTTGACCGAATTCAAGGTCAACTGGTGTTGAACGACCAAAGATAAGTACCGACACTTTTACGCGGCTCTTCTCATAGTCAACTGCTTCAACCACACCACTAAAGTCAGCAAATGGGCCATCAACAACACGTACCACTTCGCCTGGCTCAAATAATGTAGCAGGTTTAGGTGCTTCAGCGTTTTCTTGTAAACGGTTAAGAATACGGTCTGCTTCTTTAGAACTGATTGGTGCTGGGCGGTCAGATGTACCACCGATAAAGCCCATAACACGTGCCGTGCTATTCACTAAGTGCCAGCTAGCATCGTTCATATCCATTTGGATTAATACATAACCTGGAAAGAACTTACGCTCAGATTTACGCTTTTGACCTGCGCGCATCTCAACCACTTCTTCAGTAGGTACTAATACTTCACCAAAACTATCTTCCAAACCTTCGATCTTGATATGCTCAAGAATAGTTTGTGCAACACGCTTCTCATAACCTGAGAAAGCCTGTACTACGTACCAACGTAGTTTCTTTTCGTTGTTCTCATCCGACATGGGATCAGATCTCCAATCCAGTTAAAAAGCCTACTGCGCGGAATAATATGCCATCTAATCCCCAAAGGATAAGTGCCATAATCGCAGTTGCAACCATTACAATAAATGTCGTATGGGTAGTTTCTTGGCGCGTAGGCCACACTACTTTACGTACTTCTATGCGTGCTTCTTTTGCAAAAGCAAGAAAGGTACGCCCTTTTTCTGTTGTAGCCGCAATGCCTAAACCAGCAGCAACCGCAACAACAACACCAATAGCACGTAATAACACAGACTGGTCTGCGTACATATAGTTACCAACTACTGCGCCTGCAAGTAGCGCAATTGCCACAAGCCACTTTACTGAATCCATCGCACTTGATGGCGTTTCTACATTCGTGCTCATAATATTATTACCTTAACTACAGACACAACAACCCTACACTATGGCAGGGTTAATCCATTAAAATCCAAACTTAAAAACAGACTTATTTAAACCGATTTTTAACCCTAGACTTTACCCACTAACAGGAAAATTGGCAGGGGCGGAGAGACTCGAACTCCCAACCATCGGTTTTGGAGACCGCTGTTCTACCAATTGGAACTACGCCCCTGCAAAGTGGATGCCTATTATACTTACGCAATTCATTAACACAAGTGTAAAAGATACCCATAAGTCAAAATCTCCACGGCTAGCGCATTTTAATCCCAGATTCTAACAGGGTTGAGCGATAATCATCGTCTAGCCCTGCCATTTTCTTTTTTCTCGCCATACTGGCTGTTTTAGTTGTATCTTGTTTAAATAACGCCATGGCTATTTTTCTCATTACGTTAAAAACAAGGGGTCCTTGCTTCTTACGGATTCTTGATTCATCTTCCCTAAAGTTCATATCCAACATCCAATGCATACTTTCAACCTGCCAGTGGCTTCGTACCGCATTAAGTGCTTGCTCCGCACCTAACGCTAACGAACTAATATACCAACGCGTTTCTATCGTGTCTGTACCTGATGATTTATCGTGAACCTCAGCGGTTACTTGAATAACACTCTTTAAGCCAGACCATTGGTAGATTTTATCTAACCAGCTTTTATCAATAAGCAATTGCTGACAAACCCTTGTTTCAATGCGCCCATGCCCTGAGCTTATTTCGGTATGTTTATCATAGTTGCTATTGGTCAATCCTTCGCGCTCACTCTTGTGCCACCAAGCTTCTAATTCACTCTGCATACCTGAATGGTTACCTTTGAGCGCTAGGATATAATCAGCTTTTTGTTTAATTATTTGTTTCGCTATTTCTTGCTGGCAGCCCATAGCATCAAGTGTAATGATGCTATTTTCAATATCTAGCATGGTGAGTAACTCAGGTATGGCTGTGATTTCATTTGTTTTGCTATCAACGGCTGTTTGCCCTAAAACTAACTGGTGTTGGCAGCTCCATGCACTGACGGTATGTAAAGCACTTTTTCTATCTTTGGTTGTAAATGAACGACGTGCAGTTTTTCCATCCATAGCAATAATATCAGCACCCGTGGTTTCAATAAGTGAAGATATCCAAGATTGAAATGCATGCTCTATTTCATCTGATTTTAACCGACAAATGACACGGGCTATGGTGTCGTGTCTTGGAATACCCGCGTTGAAAGCGCCATATCTTTTTAACCAATCAAGTTTTAGATGCCCAAAGTCTTCAATATCCTCCCATCCTTGTGCACCGGAGATTACTGCACTAATGGCTAAAAGGAGAATATCGATAAGCTCATGCTTTTTACAGCGTTCAATGCGAGGATCGGTAATTGAATTAAAGTGTTTCAGAAAAGTAGCGCTCATATTTTACGTGACCAAGGTGATTATTATGCCTTGATCTGATCACTACATATTCTATAAGTTCAATTTATAATGATCTTGCCGTGTCAAAATCTCATCACTAGATTGAAAAATCCACCTTAACATTGATTAAAAAGCAGTTTATGATTGTTTCAATTCAAGGGATTTTACTCTGCGCTAGGAAGCCCGTGCGAACAATAAAAACAACTATCTATACCACCATTATTGGTTTTTTATGGCTATTTCATAACAGCACACTGGCACTGTCTTTACATTTAGATACCTTCTCTAATGAACAGGGTTTAACACAAAATTCTGTCACGTGTAGTATCACCGATCGCCAAGGTTTTCATTGGTTCGCTACTCAAGGTGGGCTCAACCGTTTTGATGGCTATGAATTTAAGCGCTTTAAGTCACAGTCAAGCCAGCCAAGCCTATCGAGTAATTGGCTCACCGACTGTGTTACCACTGACAATAATCTGCTGTGGTTTTCTACCGCGACACAAGGGCTAAACGCCCTAAATACAGAAAACGGCACATTCACTCATTTTAATCGTAACAGCCCATTAGCGATTAAAGATAATCGCATTTGGTCAATGCTTGCTGATCAACATAATAATTTATGGTTAGGCCATGAAGATGGTCACTTAACTCGCCTCAATGTAGCGAAGCATGAAGCTGCCTATTTTACCTACTCACCAAACACCCAAGGTAGTATTATTTTTCAGGATATGGTGATTGATGCTAAGCAAAACTTATGGCTGGCCAGTAATGATGGATTAATAAAATTTGATACAAAAACAGCTAAATTTAGCCATTTTTCAGCAAGCAAAAAGCAACTATGGCGCCTAAAACTCACGCCACAAGGACAGCTACTGATTGCCAGCAAAACAGGGCTTAGTGTTTTTGATTTAGAAACTGAGCAGTTTAATGATATAAAACAATTAGATGGTATATGGATAAGCGATATTTTAATCGATAATAACGAGCATCTTTGGCTTAGCAGCTACGGCCAAGGCTTATATTATAATCCCAACTATCAAACAACGTTGACAAGCTTTAGGCAATTTAAACACCTTCCACAGCAACGCCATGGACTTGTTAATGATTACTTACTGTCTTTATATCAAGACCAGCAAGGCATTCTGTGGATAGGCACCGATGGTTATGGATTACAACGCTACGATATGCGCCAAAATCAATTTAATCATCAACAACACAGCGATGACCCTAACAGTATTAGCCATGATTTTATCCGAGCCTTACTTAAAGATTCGCAAGGGCAATTATGGGTCGGTACTCGCAACGGGCTAAATAGACAAACTACAGACGGCTTTGTGCGCTATCACGTCGATACCAGCAACCTCACCAACAACAATATATTCAGCCTTCATGAAGATAGCCAGCAGCGTATTTGGATTGGCACTTATGGTGGCGGTTTATTGCGTTATAACCGCGAAAGCGATGACTTTACATCATTCACAGTGCAAAGCCACCAGCTCAGCAGTAATAACATTTATGCGATCAGCAGCGATCAAAACGGCAACTTATGGTTGGGCAGCAATCAAGGTTTAAGCCTGTTTAACCCAGATAGCTTGACCGTTAAGCATTTTAAGCACTCGCAACAACACAATAGTATATCGAACAACACCGTATTTAGCCTCGTTTACGATAACCTCGCTGATGCAATTTGGGCTGGCACTCGAGTTGGCTTAAATAAACTCACCCTCGAGAACAATGAATTTAGCCATTATCAAGCCGATCAAACAGACCCCAATAGCTTAACTCATAACATGGTTACCGCCCTACACCTGCAAGATGACAATACACTGTGGGTGGGGACTTTTGGAGGCTTAAATAAACTGAATAAAACAACGGCAGAGATAACTCGGATCACCGAGCACGATGGCCTGCTAAACGATAATATTTTTGCCATTAAACAGGACGCCAAAGGTTACCTGTGGCTGGCAAGCAACCAAGGTTTAACACGTTATCAGCCCAGCTCTCAAAATATGCAGCATTTTTTACCCCGTGATGGTGTGCAACATAATTCATTTATTCTCGGCGCGGCTTATCAAGCGCAAAACGGTGAACTATTTTTTGGCGGGATCAACGGCTTTAATCAATTTGATCCGCTTAAGCTACAGCTGGCAACTGCAACTCCTGAGCCCGTGCTAACCGAATTACTAATTAATAATCAAGCGATAGCCACCGCCCCATACACTGAGCACGGGGCTCAAGCCGCGAAATTTATTAGCTATGTACAAACACTCACCTTTAACCAAGGTGTTGGCGTGATCGGCTTTAAGTTCTCAGCCTTACATAGCCCGTCGGCTCCTCAACAATATCAATATGCATACAAGCTCGCTGGTTTCGATAAGCAATTTCTATATACCAACGCACAACAACGACAAATAAACTACCCGCAACTGCCCGCAGGCGACTATCAGCTGCAATTAAAAGTAAAAGATCAGTATGGCCAATGGAGTAATGCTAAAGCTATGCTCGATTTTACTGTGGTGCCGCCGTGGTGGCAAAGTCGCCTTGCCTATGCCGGTTATGCTCTTCTCACTGGCGTTATTATTTGGCTTATTGCGGCCTCACTATACCGCGCCAAGCTGGCCGAACAAACAAGCCATCAAGCCCGTGAACTGAATCGCTTAAAGAGTCAGTTTTTAGATAATATTAGCCATGAATTAAAAACGCCCCTGAGTTTAATACTCGCGCCACTTGAAAGCTTGCAGCTAAACCATAAAGATCAGGCAAGTCAAAAACAATTATCGATGATCAAACGCAATAGCCTACGTTTGCTGACCTTAATAAATCAACTATTACAACTAAGCCAACGCCCTAGCTGCGCTATACATTACGTTTCGCCCTATCCTTTAGTCCCATTTATAGAGCAGCTGATTGCTGACTTCACGGTGCTGTTTGAACAAAAAGGTATTCGCGTAACAATGACAGATCTCAGCCAAGGCTCCTGCTGCATAGCCCTTGAGCCAGAGCATGCCACGTCAATTATTACCAACTTAGTGAGCAATGCCCTCAAATATACCCACTCAGGCGGTCAAGTTGATATCAGCGTATCAGTGCATAATGACATGGCTCATATCGCGGTAGCTGACACTGGCATTGGCATCGAAAAACACCAACAAGGCATTATTTTTGAACGCTTTACGCGTGTTGCAGCACAAAATCAAAACGGCAGTGGAATTGGCCTTGCTTTAGTTAAACAATTGCTAGAGCAATACCGCGGGCAGATTTCACTAACAAGTGAAGTAGGTAAAGGCAGTTGTTTTACTGTATCTCTGCCTTTGACTGAAGCAGAGCATGGCGCAACCTCGCTCACAGCACCAGTAAATGAAGCAACCCCCCCCAGCAATTCGCAAAAACTACTAATTGTTGAAGATAACCACGAAATGCGCGAACTACTGCTGAATTTGTTTGCCACTGAGTACCACTGCTTAAGTGCCATTAACGGCGAACAAGGCTTAGCCATCTGCCAAACAGAAATGCCAGATCTAGTGATCAGCGATGTGATGATGCCGTGCATGGATGGTTACCAATTACTTAATGCGCTACGCACAAATAACGTTACCAGCCATATACCGGTGTTATTATTGTCAGCAAAAGCCGATACACAAAGCAGGCTAAAAGGCCTTGATTTACTAGCAGACGATTTTTTAAGTAAACCATTTGAGCCACAATTACTGCTCAGTAGAGTACAAGGGTTACTGAGTATTCGTGCCGTCCTTAATCGGCACTTAGCAAAGCAGCTGGCAGCTAATACACCGCCGCTGGTACTCGATCCGCAGCTTACACAAAGTAAAGATTACCAATTTACCGAGCGCCTGAAAAACATCATCCATGATAACTACCACAACGAAGCGTTTAGTATTGAAGAATTCGCCGCTGGGTTATATTTAAGCCCACGTGCCTTACAACTGAAAATGAAAGCACTCTACAATTTAACTCCCAGTGATTATATTCGTAATACTCGTTTAGAGTATGCTGAAAAGTTACTTAGCGACAGCGATCTGAGCATAGGTTTAATTGCTGAAAAAGTCGGCTTTAGCTCACAAAGTTACTTTGCTCGCTGCTTTAAGGCAAAGCATAACGTTTCGCCTAAGCAGTTTCGGGAAAATACCAACCTGAATGCAAAAACTTCGTCTGTGTGACCAAAGTGTTCGCCTCAGTACTATTTTTAACCTTATGATTTCTTTAAATTAACTTTAAAACAATTTGTAGAATAAAAACCTTCACTGTTTCTATTTGGCACATTAATTAAGGAAAATCATATGCTCACAACAACTAAAAAAATACTGTTGGCAACCCTCGTTGCTAGCAGTCTTAGCGCTTGCCAAAGTACCTCGACCAAGGTCACCTCAAACCAAGATTCACCAAACATTAATGAAGTTGCTCAACAACAATACAATGGTCCAAAAGCGCGTATTGCCGTGGCACGCTTTACCGATAAATCGAATGACTCTCATTGGTGGCGAAAAGAAATAGGTGAAGGCATGGCCGACCAACTCACCACCGCCTTGGTAGGTACCAATCGTTTTATTGTACTTGAACGCCAAGCGCTAGATGCGGTGTTATCTGAGCAAGATCTTGCGGCTTCAGGTCGTGTTAGTGCTGCATCAGGGGCAGCTTACGGTGAAATTGAAGGCGCCGAAATCGTGGTGGTAGCAGCGGTAACTGAATTTGATGACGACAGCTCAGGTGCCAGTGTTGGTACTGGCGGTTTTATCGGTGATGTGTTTAGCTCAGTATCGGCAGGTTTTTCCGGCTCGCATATGGCGATTGATTTACGCCTTATCGATACTCGCACCTCACGTATTTTAGCAGCCACCAGCATCGAAGGAGGCAGCAAAGATTTTGATTTTACCAGTGCGGCAACCAATTTTGGTGGTGCATTGGTCGGTGGTAATTTAAGTGGCTGGTCAAACACCCCGAAAGAAAAAGCGCTGCGCGAAGTGATAATCAAAGCCGTTGAGTTTTTACAAACTAAAGTCCCTACCACTTACTATCGCTATAACAGTAATAATACCTTAGCACCTGGATACAAAGCACCACCGCCGCTTACTACCACGGCTGCCAAGTCAAAAGCCGTTGCCCCAGTAGCAAAAATCGATGTTCCTTCGCATAGAATGCCGCATTATGAAAAGATGGATTTAGCCATGTCGCGCATGAATCTAGTTTGTTTAGGTTATTTAAAAAACCAACCCGATTATGAAGAATTTGAAACTGAAGATGTTAAGTACGATCGTCAAACAGTTATCGCACTGCGCGAGTACCAACAAGAGAAACAATTAAAAGTGACAGGACTTGCCGACGAAGCAACCAAAAAGTCACTCGATGCAAGCCAATGCATTGCTAAAACCAATAAGTCAGGGCTTGAGAGCTTAGGTAATATATTTAAAATTAACTAGCTCAGGTTAATTAGCAGCCAGTTAATTGCTGGCTGCTATCCCATCCAAATACTTAGAACAGCCGTAACAGCTCACCCTGATAAAAATCACAAAGCAGCCAAATCTGTTGAAAAGGATGGCTAAGCGGTATCGTTATATTCTGTAACTCAGCCTCAAAATCCGCTTTATGCCAAATAGTACTGGCGTTACGAATAAGCAGCCATGTTTGCTCTGATTGATAATGCTTTTTTCCTTTTTGTGCTAATAATCGCTGCAGTGCACAGTGCAGCCGCTGCTCACTTGGTTGCATTGCCATATCAGCAAGATCTCGTTGCATACCGATAGATAATGGCCTGCCGAGCACCGCCATCGCTTCTGTTTCGCTGGCATATAAATGCGCTATTTCAATATCGAGCTTCTGCTCATTACGATAACAACTAATATCCGGTTTACTCGGCTGATTATGCCAAATATGGCGCATTGGAATACCAAAGCGCTGTTCGTAGCAACGCAAGAACAACTTGCCGGCATCATGCTCAAGTTGTAATTTTTCTTGTTCACTATGACGCGTCATTCAGTACCGCATATACATCAGCTAACAGGCTTGATGCACCAAATCTAAATGTTGACGGATTTAAATAGCTTTCTCCCATAATATCAGTCGCTAGCTGTAAGTAATTACTTGCATCTACAACCGTTTTTACGCCACCGGCAGCTTTAAAACCCACTACACGTTGCGATTTTTTAATCGTACTTAACATTACTTCGGTTGCTTCAAGGGTGGCATTGATAGCAACTTTGCCGGTGCTGGTTTTAACAAAGTCAGCACCACCGGCAATTGCTATTTCTGTCGCCAAGGTTATCAACTGCGCTGTTTTTAACTCGCCAGATTCTATTATTACTTTTAATTGTACGTGTTCAGGACAACACTCTTTACTGGCACGCACATATTCCAGCGCCGTGGCTTGATCCCCCGCGATTAATGCCTGATACGGTAACACCAAATCAATTTCATCTGCGCCGCGTTCTATGGCAATTAATGTTTCATTAATTACCTCGCTTAGCTCACTATTGCCTGAGGGAAAGTTAGTTACCGTCGCCACTTTTACATGACTCAACTCACGCGCAGCTAAAGCAAGCTTGGCGTCATCAACAAACTCACTGTAAATACACACTGCTGCTGGAGTACCTAAATTAGCTTTAATACTAGCGACTAATTCTTGAGTGGTTGCAGCTGTGTCATCTGTATTTAAACTGGTTAAATCCATTAATTGCACGGCCAATGCCGCATCGCCTAATTGCGTTGTCATAAACCCACCTGTATTCGTCCTTATTGTTTGCTTATAGTAACAAAAATAGTAAATCTCGCTATAGCTAATAACCAAACACTCTAAGCTAAAAATAGACTCACCATACTACTTGCAACTCGTCGCAATCACCTGTTAACTAAGGCTTAAGCCAAACCGAGCAACCATATATAACTTTTGGTTATATCAACTGGGTTTTAATTATTTTTTACTTCGCTTGCGGCGCTATATTCTGCGTTTCTGAAAGCATTTATGCTGCGATTCATCTCAAGGGGTTTACCAAATGCAATATTTACCTATCTTTACCAAGCTCGACAACAAACCAGTATTGGTTGTTGGCGGTGGAGATGTGGCATTAAGAAAGTGCCGTGCATTTTTAAAAGCCCGCGCTGCTGTTACTTTAGTTGCTCCTGATTTTTGTGATGAACTTGTTGAGCTTGGCAATAATAATGAAGTGACACTCGTTGAAGCATACTTTAATGAACATCATCTTGACGGCATGATGCTGGTTATTGCCGCTACGGATCTTGAAGACGTCAACGCACAGGTATATGAACAGGCTAATGCGCGTAACATTTTTGTAAACGTGGTGGATGACCAGCCTAAATGCAGCTTTATTTTTCCTTCAATTGTTGACCGTGATCCGATCACCATTGCGATTTCTAGTGCTGGCACTGCACCAGTATTAGCAAGGCGCTTACGCGAGAAGTTAGAAACGCTTATTCCACAACACATCGGCCCGCTTGCTAGTTTAGTTGGCAGCTTTCGCGATAAAGTAAAACAGCGTCTCACGAGTTTTGCTGATCGCCGTCAATTTTGGGAAACCGTGTTTGATTCATCGGTCGTTAGTAAAGTACAAACTGGCGATACCAGCGCAGCTGCTGAGCAACTTGAACAATTACTCGATGCTAAACCTGAACCTGAAGGCGAAGTGTATGTGATTGGTGCAGGTCCTGGTGATCCTGAGTTGTTAACGCTAAAAGCACTGCAATTAATGCAACAAGCTGATGTGGTGGTATACGACTATTTAGTCTCTGATGAAATTATGGAACTAGTGCGCCGCGATGCTGATTTAATTTGTGTGGGTAAACGCTTAGGCGATCACAGTGTCGCCCAACAAGACACTAATCAAATGCTAGTTGACCTTGCCAAGCAAGGTAAAAAAGTCTGCCGCATTAAAGGTGGCGACCCGTTTATTTATGGCCGTGGCGGTGAAGAAGTTCAAGTATTAGCGCAAAACCAAGTGAGCTATCAAATAGTCCCTGGTATTACCGCCGCAGCCGGTTGTAGTGCCTATGCGGGTATTCCGCTTACTCATCGTGATCATGCCCAAGCCATACAGTTTGTTACCGGTCACTGTAAAAAAGATGGCCAAGAACTTGATTGGCAATCGCTAGCTAAACCAAACCAAACTTTAGCTATTTATATGGGGGTGATCAAATCACCGCATATTCAAGCACAGTTGTTAAAACATGGCCGCGATGCAGATACCCCAGTGGCTATTATTGAAAACGGTACTCGCAAAAATCAACGCGTAGTGACCGGTAAATTAGGTGAACTGGCCGACTTAATTGAGCGCCACAGCATTATTTCACCGGCATTATTAATTATTGGTGAAGTTGCGTCATTACATGAGCAACTTCATTGGTTTGGCGAAAAAGCCCAAACCAGCAGCTTTGCACAGCCGCTTACTGGCGTGGCATAAGCATTAACCGATTTAAATTTTTTAGATTTTAACTTTAATCATTTTAGTAGGACGACTAACAATGGCTTTAACTCACCTTCAGCAATTAGAAGCTGAAAGTATCAAAATCATGCGCGAAGTTGCTGCTGAGTTTGAGAACCCAGTTATGCTTTACTCTATCGGTAAAGATTCATCGGTACTTTTACATTTAGCGCGTAAAGCGTTTTACCCAGGTAAAATTCCATTTCCATTGCTTCACGTTGATACCAACTGGAAGTTTAAAGAAATGATCGAATTTCGTGATCGCCTAGCCAAAGAGTATGGCTTTGACTTGCTCGTCCACAAAAATCCTGAAGGCTTAGCGATTGATATCAGCCCATTTACCCATGGCTCGGGTAAGCATACCGATATCATGAAAACCCAAGGCTTAAAACAAGCACTTGATAAATATGGTTTTGATGCTGCTTTTGGTGGCGCACGTCGTGACGAAGAAAAATCACGCGCGAAAGAACGTGTTTATTCGTTCCGTGATAAACACCACAGATGGGATCCAAAAAACCAACGTCCTGAACTTTGGAATACCTATAACAGCCAAGTTAACCCTGGCGAAAGCATTCGTGTATTCCCGCTTTCTAACTGGACTGAACTTGATATTTGGCAATATATCTATCAAGAAAACATCGACATGGTTCCGCTTTACTTAGCTAAAGAGCGCCCTGTTGTAGAGCGTGACGGTACTTTGATCATGGTTGACGATGAGCGGATGCCGCTTTTTGAGGGCGAAGTGCCAATGATGAAGTCAGTACGTTTTCGTACCTTAGGCTGCTACCCACTTACCGGTGCGGTGGAATCAACAGCCAGCACACTGACTGAGATTATCGAAGAAATGCTGCTATCGACGTCATCAGAGCGTGAAGGTCGGGTAATTGACCACGATTCAGCAGGTTCAATGGAGAAGAAAAAACGTGAGGGCTATTTCTAATGTCTACCAATACTAGCGACACAATGAACGAAGTAAGAGCAATTGGCATCGATGCTTACCTTGCTCGTCAACAAGACAAAAGCCTATTACGTATGCTGACCTGTGGTAGCGTGGATGACGGTAAATCAACCCTGATTGGCCGCCTACTGCACGACAGTCACCAAATTTATGAAGATCAGTTAGCTGCACTGCACAAAGATAACGAAAAAGTAGGTAACGCTGGCGAAGAGCTCGATTTAGCCCTATTGGTTGACGGCTTACAAGCGGAGCGTGAGCAAGGTATCACCATTGATGTTGCGTACCGTTATTTTTCAACCGCGAAACGTAAATTTATTATCGCTGATACGCCAGGGCATGAGCAATACACACGTAACATGGTAACCGGTGCATCGACCAGCGATGTAGCAATTATTCTTGTTGATGCCCGCTACGGCGTGCAAGTACAAACTAAGCGTCACAGCTTTATTTGTGATTCATTAGGCATTAAACAGTTTGTTGTTGCGGTGAATAAAATGGATATCGTTGATTTTGACGAAACCGTTTATGAAAAAATCAAAGCCGATTATTTAAAGTTTGCTGAGCAACTTAACGTAGCTAACATTAAGTTTGTACCTATGTCTGCGCTAAAAGGCGACAACGTAGTAACACGCTCTGAGCACACACCGTATTACACAGATAAACCATTGCTGGAGTTATTAGAAGACTCACCAGCGGCTGAAACAGATACCAGCTTTGAAGCGCGTTTTCCTGTGCAATATGTCGTACGCCCTAACCTAAACTTCCGTGGTTTCCAAGGTACTTTAACCTCAGGTAAGTTACGTGTAGGCGATGCAATTAAAGTATTACCATCAGGTAAAACCTCAAGCATTAAAGAGATTGTCACCTTCGACGGTAATCTAGACACAGCCGAAGCTGGCCAAGCAATTACCTTAACCCTTAATACTGAAATTGATATTAGCCGAGGGGACGTTATTGTTCCTGCTGATTCAACGGCGACGGTTACTAACCAAGTACAAGCGAAGCTTGTGTGGATGCACGAAGCGCCACTGGTACTAGGTAAAAGCTATAACTTTAAGCTAGGCAGTAAAAATACTTCGGCTATGGTGAAGAAGATTGATCACACCATTGACGTGAATACTCTTGAACATGGCAGCGCAGATAGCCTGCAGTTAAACGAAATCGCGATTGTTACCCTAGAATTGACCGAAACTATTTTGGCCGATGCTTATCACAACAATCACGAAACCGGTGCGTTTATCTTAATCGACCGTCTGTCTAACTTAACCGTTGCGGCAGGTATGATTGAGAATGTACTTGCTAAGCAAGAACAAACTGGTAACTTTAGTGAGTTTGAAGTTGAATTTAATACCTTAGTACGCAAGCACTTCCCACATTGGCAAGCGCTTGATATTACTAAGCTTAAATAATCAACATTGCCTGTTAAGGACGTATAAAGCATGTATCAACAGCTGGTATTAACAGGCATTATGCTAACTTTAGTCGGGTGCCTTTTTGGCACGCGGCTAAAGCCAGCATGGCTTTTTGTTGGCGCAATTGGCATTGCTTATCTTGGTGGCTTAATAGACCTTGAAGATATGCTGATCAACTACGCCAACCCATCGCTTATAACAGTGGTGTTATTAGTGTTGGTTTCTATCGCGGTTGAAAAAACCACGTTAGTACAAAAGCTTGCCCAATCATTATCAAAAGGAAGTTTAACCAGCTCTGTGACTAAGCTGGGGCTTTCGACTGCCTTTTTATCTTCATTTACCAATAATACCGCGGTTGTCGCATCCCTAATCACCGCAATTAAAGACAGCCCGACTCATTCCCCCTCTAAGCTACTATTACCGCTTTCATACACCGCAATTTTAGGCGGCACAATTACCTTAATTGGTACATCTACTAATTTAATCGTCAATGGCTTTGCCGTTGATGCTGGCATGGCACCGCTAGGTTTTTTCGACTTTACCCTAGTCGGTTTAGGCGCATTAAGTGTGGGCCTGATCACTATTTTAGTGATGCTGAAATACTTGCCCGATAACGGCAAAAACGACCAAGAAGTGGTGCCCTTCTACCTTGAAGGTAAAGTCGAGCCTGGTTCAAAACTGATTGGTAAGAGTGTTGAAGAAAACGGCTTACGGGAATTAAAAGACCTATTCCTCGCTGAGATTTTACGTGACGATAAGCGTATTTGTGCTGTTACCCCACAACAAGTTATTAAATCGGGTGACGTATTATTGTTTGTTGGCGATATCAAATCAGTGCCGCTACTGACCCGTTTTGACGGTTTGAAAATTGTCCACGACAACCATGCAAAAGACGTTGAACACCTCGTTGAAGTGGTAGTGAGCCAATCGTCAAAATTTATTGGCAAAACCGTCAAAGAAATTCGTTTTCGTGAACAGTTTCATGCTGCTGTTATTGCCATTCGTCGCGGCCACGACCGCTTACAAGGTGGCTTAGGTAAAGTACAATTACAGGCTGGCGATTCATTGATCCTTGCCCCAGGTAAAGACTTTTACAACTTACCAAACTTAAAGCGCGAATTTGTGTATATCTCAGGGCTTGATTTACAAACCCATTTAGCACCGAAACAATCAAACTTAGTGCTAGTAGGTTTTGCAGGCGTGTTAGCGTTAAGCATTTTTGGCATTGTGCCTTTAGTTAAAGGTTTGCTGGTCTTGTTGATTGGCTTAATGCTTACAGGCACGATTAAGCTCAGCGAAGTAAAACGCCGCTTTCCGATTGAGTTACTCGCAGTCGTGGGCAGTGCAATAGGGCTTGCTAAACTAATGATAGGCACCGGCCTTGCGGGGCAAATATCTGACGCGATGTTTTATGTATTGGGCGACTTTGGCCCATACGGAGCGTTTATCGCCATATTTGTGATGACAGTGATATTTACAGAGCTTATCACCAACAATGCAGCCGCAGCGCTATCATTCCCTGTCGCCTATGCATTAGCAATTGGTTTTAATGTTGAGCCACTGCCGTTTATTATGGCAGTCGCATTTGGTGCATCAGCAAGTTTTATTTCACCGTTTGGTTATCAAACCAACCTGATGGTGTACAGCGCTGGCAACTATCGCTTAAAAGATTATGTATTAATGGGCTTACCGCTTTCTATTATTTATTCAATAACGGTATTAACCCTTATTCCGCTGGTGTTTCCGTTTTAATCCAGCGCTACTTAGTATTTGATAAGAGAGTTTTACAATGGATGAGAACATTGTTTGGCATAACTATGCCATTACTAAAGCACAACGTAGCGAACACAAAAGCCATAAACCGGCTATCTTATGGTTCACTGGTTTTTCCGGCTCAGGTAAAAGTACCGTAGCCAACGCATTAGAAAGCGCACTAAACCAGCAAGGTATTCATACTTACCTGCTTGATGGCGACAACGTACGCCATGGCTTATGTAAAGATTTAGGTTTTAGCGACGAAGATCGCATCGAAAATATCCGCCGCGTTGGTGAAACCGCCAAACTAATGGTCGATGCTGGATTATTGGTACTCACCGCATTTATTTCCCCATTTCGCGCTGAACGCGATATGGTAAGAAACTTAGTCGATGACGGTGAATTTATCGAAGTGTTTTTAGACACACCACTGGACGTATGCGAAAGCCGCGATCCAAAAGGCTTATACAAAAAAGCCCGCGCAGGTGAAATAAAACACTTCACAGGTATTGATTCAGACTACCAAATACCAAATTCACCGGAAATAATTTTAGATACCAGCAAAAACACCCTAGACCAATCGGTGCAAGAGCTGATAGCGTATCTAAAACAACAGCAAATTATTAAAGGTTAAGTCATGAACCAAACGGAACTGCTCGAAGAAATACTGATCCTCGCCCGCCAAGCTGGCAGCGCTATTATGGGGATTTACGAAAAGGATTTTAACGTTGAGTACAAAGCTGATGAAAGCCCAGTAACCGACGCCGATCTAGCAGCTCATAAAGTGATTGCCAATGGCCTAGCCCACTTAACCCCAGACATCCCAGTACTCAGTGAAGAAAGTGCCGATATCAGCTGGGATATCCGCCAAACGTGGACCCGCTATTGGCTGGTTGACCCTATCGACGGCACGAAAGAATTTATTAAAAAGAACGGTGAGTTTACCGTTAACATCGCCTTGATTGAAAACGGCAAACCTATCTTAGCGGTAGTAGATGCGCCTGCGCTAGGCGTGTCTTATCTCGCAGCTGAGGCCATCGGCGCATTTAAAGACCATGGTGATGAGCGCATTGAACTTAAAGTCACCACCAAGCCTAACAAAGGGTTAATTCGTGTTGTCGGCAGCCGCTCGCATCCATCCCCTGATCTAGCCGAGTTTGTAAAACGCTTTGACGAGGTGGAAATGGTCTCAAAAGGCAGTTCACTAAAACTATGTTTAGTCGCCGAAGGCAGCGCCGATATTTACCCACGCCTAGGCCCAACCTGTGAATGGGACACCGGCGCTGGCCACGCGATAGCCGAAATCGCCGGTGCAAAAGTCACTAAACTCGACGGCAGCCCGCTGTTATACAACACCAAAGATGAATATTTGAATCCGTATTTTGTGGTGAGTGTGATAGAAGAATAAGAGCTTTCAGCTGTAAGCTATCAGCCGTCAGATTAAGAGCAGATCGGCGTTAAATTAATCACCGTTGGCTGGGTTGAGTATAGTGACGTAGGCTGGGTAGAGCGACGCGAAACCCAGCATGTTTAAGCCACAAGCTGTAGAGCTTTAAAAGTTGTAAGACCGACTCTTCACTCGTAGGAGTTGGCTTCAGCCACGAAAAACCTCGCTCAGTGTTCAATTTAAAGACTATTTCACCACAGAGCTCACCGAGGCGCTTCGCGCTACACAGAGAATTTTAGCCATAAGCGGTAGAGTTTTAAGCGATAAGTTGTAACCCTAGCACTTCACTCGTAGGAGATGGCTTCAGCCACGAAAAACCTCGCTCGGTTTTTAATTTAAAGACAATTTCACCACAGAGCTCACCGAGGCGCTTCGCGCTGCACAGAGAATTATGATTGATTATTTGACCTCAACAATTCCAACTGTAATGGTCTAATGAAACTGGACAGGTTTATAGCGTAAAATGAGCTAAACCCAAAAGGTATCACTATGACCAGAAAATCAAAAGTAACACTCAGTGCACAACAAAAACTTGAATATGCCAAATTAATGGTAGAAGAAGGTTATACCAATAAGCAAATTGAAGAGATGTCTGGCGCAGGAAAGTCAGCAGTATCACGTTGGAAGCAACAATATCTATCTGAGCTAGATGGTAAGAGCCCGGGAAATGTACAAGCACTCACACCAGAACAGCAACGTATTCAATTGCTAGAGAAGCAGCTACAGCGAGCTTTAAGGGATAATGATATATTAAAAAAAGCCACCGCTTTCTTCATTCGCGACAATCAAAATTTAAAGTAATTAAAGCGTTGAAGAAAGCGACCCCAAGCTATACGGTATCTGAGTTGTGTCGTGCTTTAGAAGTCAGTACAAGTAGTTATTACTATGCGCCCGTCGCGCCAAATAAGTCAGAGCAGGCACTGCTGGAGTTAATTAAATCTATCGCTGACGATTCTGGTTATACGTATGGTAGACGCAGAGTGAACGTTGAACTGAATGCGTTAAATCATACGATTGGAATATATAAAACAGCGGCACTGATGAAAAAGTTGAATATAAAAGCCATCAGGCCGAAGAAAAAACATTACTACCCTAACTCAGGTGATGAACATAAGTACGCACAGAACCTCTTAAAACGAGAGTTTAACCCTGATTCACATAACACGCATTGGGTCGGTGATATTACCTATATCAGGAACCATCAAGGGTGGAGCTACTTGGCCTGTGTGTTAGACTTATCAACGAGGGAAGTTGTAGGGTATGCCTTATCAACAAGCCCAAATGCTGAATTGGCTATAGCAGCATTGAATAATGCTATTAAGCGTCAACAGCCGGTTCTTAATCAACTGATGTTTCATTCCGATCAGGGGTGTCAGTATTCTGCGGCCTCGTTTAGAGCTCGGTTATCACAACTAACTATAACGCAAAGTATGAGTCGTCGAGGTAATTGTTGGGATAATGCAGTAATGGAGCGATTTTTTAGAAGTTTAAAAACAGAGCGACTGAATCGCCTGTCATTTATAAATCATCATTCAGTTATAAGTGAGGTGGACAATTATATTCAGTTTTACAATTACAAACGTAGGCATTCTACGCTTAATTATATGACGCCACATCAG
Source organism: Pseudoalteromonas sp. KG3 (assembly GCF_030436385.1). Lineage (NCBI taxonomy): Bacteria > Pseudomonadati > Pseudomonadota > Gammaproteobacteria > Alteromonadales > Pseudoalteromonadaceae > Pseudoalteromonas > Pseudoalteromonas sp. KG3. The sequence goes on along the minus strand of NZ_CP098523.1, from coordinate 2,894,490 downwards.
AAATATAATGAATTAAAAAATGCCGCTTAGAATCTCTACAGAATTTGTTGACCATTACAAACGCCTATTTTATAAGAAAGTGTGTATAAGCTTGTAATATTAGGTAATTTAGGTGCATTGTTTAATTTTGAGTCAGGGTTCAATACCGGAGTTTTTCAAGTTAGTTGTCGCCTCAAGTTAAATTTTATGCCGCCCGCATTTCTTCTTTTTTCTCAGGATTCAAATTTACTTCGTTTATCATTGACCAATCTCGTGACTTTCCTGACCAACGACTTGGGTTATTCAATTTAGCAGCATCGTTTACCTGCTGACGCTTGGCTAATATCTCTTTATCTAAACCTGAATGACGTTGATTTGGCGTCACAAATTTTATACCACTGTGTAGGTGCTCATTATTGTACCAATCAACGAATCCGCTTACCCATTCTCTTGCTGCGCTTATATCTTCAAATGCCTTTTCTGGGTATTCTGGGCGATACTTTAACGTTTTAAATAACGACTCAGAGTACGGGTTGTCATTACTTACTGACGGTCGGCTAAATGATGGCACAATGCCTAGCTCCTGTAATGTTGCCAACAATGTCGCGCCTTTCATTGGGCTGCCATTATCTGAGTGCAACGTAACTTGCTCTCGCTTTATTTGCTCTCGACTGCAAATATCCTTCATTAAATCTGCGGCTAATTCACTTAATTGTGTGTCGTGAATTTGCCAACCGACAACCTTTCGACTAAAAATGTCCATCACTAAATATAAGTATAAAAATTGCCCTTTTACGCTCGTTGGTAGTAGAGTAAGAGGCAGAGCGTAGTCGAACTATTTCTCTGCTTCTCCTCTCCGAACCGTACGTGCACCTTTCAGCGCATACGGCTCTCCGCTTAATTGTGGCTAACAGCCATTGCAACATCGTTATAGCGAGACGTGACGGTGTTTCTAATTTCATCTCTAAGATATGGGTTTGATTCGGGTAATCGCCATCGAAATTGTAATTTAGGACTACTCACTAACCTAAATAGTGATGCACCACATAAATTACCGCGATTACTTTCACCAAACAACACCCATGTCGTTGCCTGATTTGGCGTTGGCCGTTTGATCCATTTCATCATTAATGACTTAATAGAGCAGCGATATTTCCTCGCCAACCACTTAGCAAGTTTCCAGAAAATAATACGATCAATTTTACTGTAAACTTTAGCGGTATAATCAGTGTGTCGATAAAATTGTGACCAGCCCTTAAGTTTACGATTGAGCTGTTCAACTTTGTCTATCTTGCTACAACTATGATCTCCTGATAAAGCTTGGCTCAATGAATGAGAAAATGCTTTAGCTTTACCATGTGGAATACCAGACACCACACGCATATTACCTTTTGGTCCACGCTTTCGAATAATCCTATGTCCAAGGAAGATAAACCCATCATTTACATGGGTAATATGGGTTTTCTCCATATTAAGCGTAAGTTTTAGCTTACCTTCAAGGAAGTTTCGACACTGATCACGAATTGCTTCTGCTTGTTGTTTATTACCTTTGACAATCACGAGAAAATCATCGGCATAACGACAATAAGCAACCGCAGGGTTCCATTGTCTATTTTCCTTTAGTGCAATACTGCGCTTATCTTGAATAGTACGATTCCAGTACCAACGATTTTTACGTGCTTTCTTGCCTAAGTAACATTTATCCAAATACTGATCAAACTCGTTGAGCATGATATTTGATAGCAGTGGAGAAATAACACCACCTTGTGGTACACCTTCGCTTGTAGCACAGAATAAATTACGTTCAATGTGACCTGCCTTTATAAATCGCCAAAGTAATTTATTGAATCTCTGGCAACTAATACGCTTTCGCACACATTTCATTAATAATTGATGGTGAACTGTATCAAAGTAACTTGATAGATCTCCTTCAATTACCCAACGTCCCCTCGACTCATTTGCATCAGTTAGCTGTAGCTTAACTGTACGAATGGCATGATGAACGCTTCGCTCAGGTCTAAAACCATAAGATAATGAATGAAAGTCATTTTCCCATATTGGTTCCATCGCCATGAGCATGGCACGTTGCACTATCCTGTCTCTTAAGGTTGGTATACCTAAAGGGCGTTGCTTCCCATTGGCTTTAGGAATATAAATTCTTCTGGCAGGCATAGGTTGATAATTACCTGAGAGTAAATCATCTCTGATTTCATCTAGGTAGTCATTCAGATTAGCCTGTAAATGAATTTTCGTTATCCCATCAATGCCAGGTGTTTTGGCCCCCTTTGAAGAAAGCGTTACCTCGGCCGCTTGGCAAAGCCATTGCGGGTGACTGATAAGGCGCAGTAATCGATTAACGCGATGCGTTTTATCGGTTGCTGTCCATGTTGCTAATTTACGTTGCATTTCACTGATTATCAAAGGTCTTCACCCCATTAAGGTCAGATAATTTGCTCACGCAAATCAATTAAACTGCGCCCCTTCGCCATGTAATGGGCTTTCCCCATCTCGGACTACTACGAACGCTCCGCCAACTTGCGTGTCATCGGGGTCTTGCTCCCTTAACATTCACTGCAAGCCTTCCTCGGTTCACCTATTTGAACTCAAACATATTGGGGGGGATGCCGATCGCAGTCTTTAACCTTATCGTGCTGTAAGGTGATGATACTCAAACGCTTAAATTGTGACGTAAACTTTTGTCCATTAATAGATGCATATTTGTCATCTACTAAATCGAATAGAATGCACCTACCTATAACACTCTATTAGTATCATACTGCCTATTAATTCGTGTAGGCAGTGGCGACATTTCAGCCCACAGATGCGGGTTAATCGGTTCATGTTCTTCATCCGTCCAATACTCAGTCTAGAGAAGCATCTTGGCTTAACGAATTCGCCTCACTTCCCGTTGTCAGCAGGTTACGTCACCTCATTAGCATACAATGAGTCACCGCTGCCCAGACTCAACTACTTGCACAACCAAGTAGCGACGCAAATTAGCTAGCTTCTGCTATTTAATTTACGCATTTCAAATAGACTTGTAGTTCATTAAAGCAATCCTTGCTAGTGCTGAACTCCGAGCACACAATAGGTGATATCCCAGGTATACACTTCATTTGCACGCACTGCCTTCAATGCTCTTGGCTTTTTCATCGGCTTTGCCGGCTTTACTTTTTCTCTATGTGTTAATAAGTTATGTGCCTTCATGACACGATAAAATGAACTTTCAGACGCTATCCATATGCCGTTATCAAGCAGCTTAGGGACTATTTTACTGGCCGGTAAATGCCCATACTCAGTTGAGTTAACCGTATTAATAATACGCTGTCGCTCTAACTCTGTGAGACGGTTTGGTGGCCGTTTTATCGTACTTGTTCGCTTGTCAGTCATATTGTCAGCTTCAATCCAACGTTGAACGGTTCTTACCGTCAGCCCAAGTAACTCACATGCTTTTTCTTTCCTTGCCCCAGAATCCTGCGCGTTTGTAATAAGCTTTATTAATTCATGTCGCTCAGCCAGTGTTGTTAATCGTCCTCGTTGAAACCCCAGAGTGCATCCGCTTTTTTTTTGAGAACAAGCAGAGCGGCTGTTTCAGCTAAGGCCTTATCTTTACGATTCAGTTCTTTTTGCAGCTGTTTTATCTCTTGCTTAAGCTGTTTACTGTCTGATTTAGCTAGTTTCGTTGTAGGTCCTTGGGCAAAATCTTGCTTCCACTGCTTAATATGATGCGGGTAAAGCCCTTTATTACGACAGTATTCATTAATGGCTGTTTCATCTAAATGACCACAGTCAATAATCGCGCTGAGTCTTTCTTCTAAACTCCAGTCTTGTGGTCGTTTTTCTGCTGTCATTTGGCTACCCGTCTGGTGTGTTTCAAGTTGATGTTTTTTTGCGAGTGCTATCCAACGCTGTAACGTTGAATAACCGACACCTAAATCATCTGCAATATCTTCTAAGCGAACATCATCACATTGAGATAATGCTTTTTCAACCGCTTGAACTTTAAATTCTTGTGTAAATCGACGTCTCATTATATCTGCCTCTATTAAAAGTTAGAGGCGACAACTATCCTGACACAGGGGGATACGGGCTTCTTAAGATGTTCAGAATTACTCAAAACTTTCCCTAAACAATGGAATTTTTCGCTTTCACTAACACCCTCTAATCTCTTTTCTGCATGATATAATTTGTAACTTTGCTTCAAACAAACTAATAAATACCTGCCTTTATCTTTATCTAAGTTCAACTTATAAATAAGAGTCTCAATTTCAATCGGTATGTCCTTTTCATTAAAGCCAAGGTAATTAATGAGTGCATTTGAATGCTCCCTAGCATCTTGTACATATAATAATCTATTAAAAATTTCATATATATTTTCAATGGTTAGATTTTTCGCTAAGTAATGAACAAACTTTATTACATGCCTACATTCTGTAGATGATAATGTATCTGGTAAATTATCATTTCCTACCTCTTGGTAAGCTAATGTTTGATCTTCGCTAAACTTAAGGAAAATAAATTGCGAATACTTTTCTTGTTTGTACTCATCAAAACTTAGCCACTCTTCCACGAATTCAGATAAAGGCAACTTTGTTAGTTTTAAAATATCTTTAATAACATCCTGATCTATACACTCACCATTCGAAATGCTTTGTCGTGTAATACGCTGAATATAATATGACATATCATTAGTACAGCCCACCGTTTGTAGATATTCTTTATTAGGGTTTAAAAGCCAAATATCTCTTTCTTTTGGAGGATCGCTATCTTTTATTTCAACAGTATTAATTTTTATATTTAGCATTACCTTTAAATATTCTTTTAGATCACTAGGGGTGTCTTTTTCTAGAAATTTTTCAACATCTACAAGTTCACTATTAAGTTTTGTAGAATCTATAAAGTTAAGATAGTTAGAGAATAAGCTAGGTTTAACTTCTCTGAGCGCTAAAACCATAAGTAAAGATATAAAATTAACCTCTCCTTTTAAATTATTATGCCACCAAATTTCATTAACTCGGCGAAGTATTCTTTTTAGCACTCGCAAACTTGAAATCAATTTATTTAACTCAGCTATTTCAGATAAATAAAAGCCAATCCTACTTATTTTGTTATTTCTAACATCATCCAAGCTTTCCAATGAATAAGGTGTAACAGTAAGCACTTTGCTCCTAGTTAAGTTCTCATAAATATAATCAACTAATAGGTCTGTAAAATCCTTTTTTGCAATATCCTCTCTATAATCAGCCACTTTTGAGATCACTTCAGCAGCAACTTCATTTTCATTACCCATAGCTATGATAAAGTTGATGTTACTTAAATCTCTATTCTTTAGTCTATCTAAAAGCGCGGCTATATCATTTAGGCGTTTTTCGTTTTCATCACCGGTGCCACGATCGACATCTTGCAGGGTGATCAGTAATTTATGGTTGGTTACTTCAAGAACATCATTAAGTTTTTGAAAGCTTTGCTCAATATCAATTGGGCCTGCAAGTAATGTGGATGCAAATTGAAAAAAGCTGCCGCCTGATTTTAGGGCTTCGGTATAATGCTTAGGTAGCGCACGAAAGGAGCACATGTCTAAGTGCGGGCTAATGTCATCAATGATATGACTCAGTATTACATGTGCAACACTGCCGCTTGCTGCGCCCCATGTTGATATATCGCTGTGTATCCAATTAATCTTGTTTTGTTGTTCTACTTTTAGCTTTTCTTCATTTGATAATTCAGCTTCTACCTTTTTAGATTTTTTGAGCTCATTTGCTATTGCAGCGACAATGCTACTTTTACCACATCCAAATGGACCACATAGGGCAATATGCTGCGCCATATATTGTTCATATTTATCACCACCATTGCGAAGTCGCTCGGTAATACGATTAGCGTAAACCTGTAAGTCTTGCTCCAATTGAGCTGTGCTTGTAATTATTGAGCCATCTTTAAACCAAGCTCTAAAGTCTTCTAAATCACTAAATTCATTATCAGAGTCACTCAAAGCAATGTCATTATTCGTGGATACAACTTCTGAGCTACCATTCCCCCTCACTCTCAGAATAACTGCAATGCTATAAAGTAAAATATATGTCGTAATTAGCGGCCATGGCATGTCGTAATAACCAGACATAACTAAGAACATGCCTAACAATAGAAATAGTAACCCCCATGATTTAATACTCACTTTTTTGGTTTTTACCTGCAACTCTTGAAACGAAATACACAGCACGCATGCAAAAAGAGCAATATGAAGGTACTTCAAACTAGCAAAGAGCAGCTCATCGTCCAATAAATAGCCTTGGTAGCGTTCACTAATGAACACATATACAAGTGTTGCAATTATCGAGAACCACACAGCAATAGTCGTTGGTGGGTACTTCCAGTTAAACCCAATACTGCGTTTAGCGTGGGAGATATAAAACTTATCCAGCATTAGCTTGATGCCAATGCCGGCAAGAAAAGCAAAACTATAGTGCAGCACAGGATTGGCGTATAAAATACTGCCCCACTTCATATAGGCTTGTTGTACAAAACTGACGTTACTTAAAAATACTGTAATCGCGGCCGCGGTAATTGCGCACAATAACAGTGATAACCAACGCTGGGCTGGAATAGGAAGAGACTGCGACAATGTAATTTCCTTATAAGTAAACAAGTTAAAACAACTAGCCCAGTCTATACTTAATTACTTGAAATTAGAAACAACTAGCACTACATACCTTAAATAGAAATTTAACCCTCTGTGTAGCGTGCAGAGCCTCCAAACCTCGGGGTTCCATGCATTTACTTTGGCTTGTCGTTTTCAGTTTTAGCCTTCGTCTATAAGTGACTTTAAGCATGAAATATCTGACACCGAAGTACTTGGTATTGGTGTTCTTTTGTAAGTCGGGATTCATCCCGTCACATTGTCAGACTAAAGCCAGACCTACAAAGGTAATTACAATTAACTGGTACAAAAGGTTATTTTAGTTTGCTACTCTGCTCTTCTCTAAAACGGACTTGTGAGAATTCATGAAAACTAGCTATATACTGCCCTTATTATGCTGCTTTTACCCTGCATCTGCCATATCACAGAGCCCAAACATCACTAATTACTTAACTATCGAATACCATAGCTCAATAAAAGCATATGATACGAAACTTGAAAAATGTCAGCAAACAGCAATAGTTATAACTCCAGATGACGTTAAACATCTTTCAGATGACTGGAATGTTCTTAGTAGTGTTTTATCTTATCATTATGCAAAGACGCAAGATTTATGCACACATGATGAGTTACAGCGTTTCACATTGCTTTCAGCAAAATTGCAGGCCTTAAAAGATAGCGATAAAACCATGCTTGATAAGTACAACCAATTAATTATGGCTATACCTTTAACTTTTGAGCGAACTAAAGCTGATTACTTTATTTTGCCTGAAGATATACGTGAACAATTTTCTAGCTTAGAAAAATTAAATAAGCCATTTAATTTAATGAAGACAATGGAAAACTTCGAGTAGCCAAGCCTTGATAAAATGAGCAAATAATTACATTGCTCATCGTAGGCTGAGTTGAGTATTACAACATTCAGCCTATTTGAACCAAAGAAAGCAGTAAAGCTTTAAGCGATAAGCTTGAACCATTCGATTGCTAAGTTATTTTATCAGCTCGTGCTACTTTTTCTGCATAAAAATAAGTTGATTGCATATCCAAAGGCTTACTCAATAGTCCGGTTTCTATATTGTTCAATACAGCTAGGTTTTTCTTTGCAGGTCCATAGTCTGGATCAAGTGCTAACGCTTGCTCAAAGTAATCTCGCGCTTGCATATAATCCTGTAACATTAAATAACAAATCCCCAAGTTCCCTTTAGCCTGCACATGCTTAGGCTGATTTGATGCAATCACTTTAAACAAGGGAATAGCTTTTTCATACTGCTCTGTTTGGAGAAATTCAAAGCCCCTATCGAAACGTTCTGAATCTTCAAGGTACTGTTCAATAGTAAAACCTGTCGGCAAGCCTTTTTCAACTAACTCAATAATTTCTTTAGACGCAGTAATAACGTCTGTATCTTCTGGTGACGCATGCTTCAATGCTGCAACATGGTGCTTAATAGATAAATCAACCTTTCCAGTTTTTTGATAACTAATCGCCAGGTTATAGTGAGCTAAAGCATATTCACCATTAACTGCTATGGATTTCAGCAAGTTTTGTATAGCTAAGTTATAATCACCTTTGAGTACAGCCATTATACCGACCCCATAATAGGTCAAGTAATGACGTGGGTACTTTTTAGCTGCTTTTTTCAGCAAGTACTTACCCTGCTTCGCATCACCATTCTGCAGAAAATAAAATGCATCCTCTAATATATCTTCGAGATATAAGGTTACTTTATCAACCATTTGATCTCCATTATTATTACTTTGGTTAAATAGAAGACCTAACCGTTGCAAGCCATCAATTTTAAGTTGTATTTAAAAATACTTCAACTGATGGATAAGCTCCTCAAAGAGCTTTAAGCTCGAAAAAGGCCACAGTATTGTATTAAAGATAATCACACCACAGCACGCCGAGGCGTTTTGCGCTGTACAGAGATTTGCTCTTCGTGTTCTTTTGTAGGTCGGGATTTATCCCGTCTCGTAAGCTCTACTGCGAGTAGGTAGTGGCTTTAGCCATTAATGAACTAAAAATCATTATCTCATATGTTCGCGACTGAAGTCGCTCCTACAGGTTTGGTATTGGTATTTTTATAAACCGGGATTTTTCCGTCATATTGTCAGGCAAAAACCTGACCTACCGCTGGGACAATAAACTATGAGCGCTAGCTTATAAACCTAAATTAACACCTGTAACATCAACAAAGCTCCTCAATATCAGCTATTGTGTTTTAACATTCTCAGTTTAATTGATTATAAAAAAGACCTAATGACGACTATTGAAAGTGCGATTGATTCAGCCTACCAAGCGCAAATTAAAAATCTCTATAATGCACTAAGCCAAGCTGTACTTGCAGCGAATGACGATGCTGATGCGATTAGTGCTGCTGAAACAAGCTTTAAAAAAAGGCCTAGCCTTTGCTACTGATATTAGAGGTCGTGCCCTAGCTGCAATCGCGTAAACTAAAAAGCCTTGTAAGTTTGTCACCTACAGGGCTTTTATTTAATCTAACTAAAGTCTCTAAAGCTACTTGCTAAGCAACAAAACCATAAATCAATGCAGCTACCGCTAATAAGCCTACCGCTAACACGAACAAGGTGCTAAAACGGCCACGGTATTTCTGTAGTGCAGGGACTTTATATACCGCAATCATTGGCATGATAAATAATATCATCGCAATAATTGGCCCCGATAGTTGATCCATCATATCTAAGATACTTGGGTTTTTAACGGCACAAAACCAAATTGCCAAGAACATAATCGCAACACCAATTTTGTCAGCGTTTTTCAGCGACAAACTTGTTTGCTTCGTCACCAGTCCATTAAAACTCTCTCGCGCACCTAAAAAATGACCAAGGAAAGATGAAGTAATAGCAATAAATGCCACCAATGGGCCAAAGGTGGCAATAAATGAGTTGTCTGTCACATTGGCTAGGTAAGATAGCACTGAAACGTTCTGCGCTTTGGCTTGCAGCATTTGCTCTGGCGTTAAAGATAGTACACACGAAAATACAAATAACAGCACGAATACAATTAACAGCAAGCTAGTGCGCTTTAGAATCGCCTCAGACTTAGCTGTCGCTTGATTACCATAATGACCTCGTTGCACGTTCACAAAGCTTGATATCGCTGCTGCGTGGCTAAATGAGAACACTATTATAGGAATTGACAGCCAGAGTGTTTTACTAAAGCCTGCAAACTCAGGAAAGGCCATATCGGGCACTTGCCAACTAGGGATCAAATACAAGGATAGAAACAATAAAATCCCCACTAATGGATACACTAAAATTGCAAAAGCACGTAGCATCAATCGTTCACCACCGAGCATAAGGCTAATCATACCGGCAACTAACACACCTGAGAGTAGCACCCGAGAAGGGGATTCCATACCAAGCTGATTAACGATAAAGCTATCTACTGTATTGGTTAAACCAACGCCATAGATAAGTAAGATTGGAAAGATTGATAAGAAGTACAATAGAGAAATTAATCTACCAGCATTAGCACCAAAATGCTCTTCAACTACATCGGTAAAATCTGCATCTTTATTCTTTGATGACAATACAAAACGCGCTAAGCCACGGTGGGCTAAAAATGTCATCGGCAACGCCATGCACGCTAAAATGATTAGCGGCCAAAAACCACCGATACCAATATTGATAGGTAAAAATAAAATACCCGCACCAACCGCGGTCCCAAAAAGACTTAATACCCACTGGGTATCATGAAAGTTCCATTTCAATTTACTTGTTGTCGATGCTCCAAACTGCGCAGCATCTGTGGAAGAGTTCATGCACTTCACCTATTAGTATAATAATTTGGCAAGAGCATATAGAAGTTAACCCACTATTGCAGTTTTTGACGGTGTATTTAAGTAAAACCCAGGTTAATTTGTAATGGCTGAGTTACTCACTGTCATGAATTTGAAACAGTCATAAAATCAAACTTCAATAGCTGATAGAGGAAATAGGTTCGCGGGTTTCGGGTTTTTCAAGATTAAAATGCAGGAGAGTTATACCAATATTATTTATTAAGTGATCAAATTTGTCCATGCTCTAAAGCACATATGCTTAACGTTAGTAATATTTGAACGAAACACATTCCACGCTCTACTTACTTGCTCCACAATGTCGTCATAATCTGAAAAAGTACGATTAGATAACTCTCTGTTTCGCATCCATGCCCATACTTGCTCAACCGGATTAAGTTCTGGTGAATAAGGAGGCAACGGTATCACCGACACATTTTTAATCCCTTCACCAACATTACCCATATGCCAGCTTGCGCGATCAACAATAACCACTGCGTGCCGTCCACATTGTAGTGGCATAATTAAATTGGACAACTGCTAAGAGGCTATACTAACCCAAAGAAGGAAAATAGTATGACCAACAAACGCAACCAATATACCCGAGAATTTAAATTAGAAGCGATTAGCTTAGTCACTGATCACAACCGCACCATACCTGATGTGGCAAGCTCACTGGGTATTGGCAAATCTACCCTGCAGAAATGGCTAAGTCAGTACCGTCAAGAAATGAGTGGCCAAGCGCCTAAAGTCGGCAACGCTTTAACGGATGAACAGCGCGAGCTTCAAGAATTGCGTAAGCAGGTTAAGCGGCTGACTATGGAGCGCGACATATTAAAAAAGGCTTCTGCTCTGCTGGCCTTGGACAGCCTGAACGGCTATCGCTGATAAGCAAGCTTGCAGAGCAAGACAAACAGGCCAGTAAAAGCCTTTTATGCAAGTTGTTTGGGGTATTGAGGAGCAGTTACTACTATGGACTAAAGCCCAAGCCCATCAGCCTTGAAGCCGTCAAAACTAAAGCATTAGTCCGCCAAATATTTAACGACTCAAAGCGCTCAGCAGGCGCTCGCAGCATTGCCGCTATACTAATGAATGAACACGGCATCAAGCTGACCCGTTATATGGTAGGTAAACTTATGAGCAGCATGGGGCTTAAAAGCTGTCAGTTAAAGACGCATAAATACAAGCACTGTGATGAAGAACACAAAGCTCATGACAACATACTGAACCGTAACTTTAGCCCCACATCGCCCAATCATGTCTGGACAGGTGATGTCACTTATGTTCGCATTAAAGGCGGCTGGTGCTACCTAGCTATCGTTTTAGATTTATATGCTCGTCGTATTGTTGGCTTTGCTGTATCAGATTCGCCTGACAGTATGCTGACAACCAAAGCGCTGCAGATGGCGTATCAGTCGCGCTTAAAGCCAAGTGGGGTGTTGTTTCACTCTGATCAAGGCACCCATTACACTAGCAAGAAGTTTGCTGAATCCGTGGCAAGTTGTAATGGCATGAAGCAGAGCATGAGCCGAAAAGGTAACTGTTGGGACAACGCGCCAACTGAAAGGTTCTTCAGGAGCTTTAAAACAGAATGGATGCCAAAGGGCGGTTATGAGAATATTGCTGAAGCTCGGACTGCCATTATTGATTATATTTGGGGCTATTATCAGTCAGTGAGACCACACCGTTTTAATGATTATTTAACACCGCTAGAAAAAGAGAAACGCTACTTTAACAAAAACCTCTTATCAGGTGTCCTAAATTAGTTGACCACTACACATGGCGTAGCATCTGAAATGAGTTGTAAGTGTTGTTTCATTATATCCTTACTCAAATAAGGGGCTATAATCGCCTCTGTTTGCCCTGTTGCGGGGCATACTGCACCAAAAATATGAGTGGATAGAAATTGCTGTTGCTTCACAACACGTGGCCTAGTGCCTTTTTTAGCCCAAATTTTTGAGGTGGTATTTTGTTGCCCAAATCGCGCTTCATCTTGAAACCACACATCCACTCTATCAAGCGCCACGTGGCCTGGAATTGTGATGATCGTATTATAATGGAAATTTTTTAAAGTCTTTTTGTGCCTCAATTGACTGTTTAGGATGTTTAGAACGAGACGTTATCCATGAAAGATTAAGCTCACACATCAAACGGTAGACATTATTGAGTTTGTATTGGACACCAAATGTATCGTAAATGTATTTGCGTATATCTTCACCTATCAACCTCCCACCTTCTTCTTTCACTGCGTGCGCACAGATATAATCTTTAAGCTGGCACTTTTGTTTTAATGTTAAGCCACAAGGGCGACCTGATTGTTTTTTAATATCAAGCGCTTTAAGTCCATCGGATAAGTATGCAGTAACCCACTCATTGACCAGTCTACGGCTAACGCGTGTGGTTTTGGCGACAACAGTACGATTTTTTACTTCGAGAAAGAGGCGAATAACTTCATAACGCGTTTTTAATCGGGCATCTCTGGTATACGGGAAGTTAGGAATAGTAGACAAGCTAAACTCAATGATAATGACAAATGTATGGGTATTAGATCATAAAAAGAAGGTAATTAAAATAGATCATAAATTAAATATGTTTGGTATTAAAAGGGCAAGCTGTATGATTACGCTCTGAGGAGTTCGTGGCGTTCTTTTATCCGTGGGTGTCAGATACTCAACCCCCGCTACGGTGTCTAGGTTGACGCTATACGACTGAAAGCTGACGGCTGACGGCTGACGGCTGACGGCTGACGGCTGACGGCATAGAATACAAAAAACCCGTCACATCGCTGTAACGGGTTTCTTTAATTTGGAGCCTGGCGATGTCCTACTTTCACATAACAAATGCTACACTATCATCGGCGCTGTTTCGTTTCACTACTGAGTTCGGCATGGGGTCAGGTGGGTCCAAAACGCTATTGTCACCAAGCAAATTTGGTGTAAGGTCGATTCAATCGAGCTTACTAAAATTTGGAATTCTGATAATAAAAAGTCTTCAGTAATCTACTTTAGTTATATTAACTTCTTCGCTTAAACTGTCACATAAAAATCTGTCTGGAACAGATTTTAACGCACGTAGTGCGGCTTTAGTAATTTACATGGACGTAAATTATAAAACGCGTTTGGCGTTGTATGGTTAAGCCTCACGGGTAATTAGTACAAGTTAGCTTAACATATCACTATGCTTCCACATCTTGCCTATCAACGTTGTAGTCTTCAACGGCCCTTCAGAGACTTTAAAAGTCTAGTGAGAACTCATCTCGAGGCCTGCTTCGCGCTTAGATGCTTTCAGCGCTTATCAGTTCCGAACGTAGCTACCGGGCAATGCCATTGGCATGACAACCCGAACACCAGCGGTTCGTTCACTCCGGTCCTCTCGTACTAGGAGCAACCCCTCTCAATTCTCAAACGCCCACGGCAGATAGGGACCGAACTGTCTCACGACGTTCTAAACCCAGCTCGCGTACCACTTTAAATGGCGAACAGCCATACCCTTGGGACCGACTTCAGCCCCAGGATGTGATGAGCCGACATCGAGGTGCCAAACACCGCCGTCGATATGAACTCTTGGGCGGTATCAGCCTGTTATCCCCGGAGTACCTTTTATCCGTTGAGCGATGGCCCTTCCATTCAGAACCACCGGATCACTATGACCTACTTTCGTACCTGCTCGACGTGTCTGTCTCGCAGTTAAGCTGGCTTCTACCATTACACTAACCGTACGATGTCCGACCGTACTTAGCCAACCTTCGTGCTCCTCCGTTACTCTTTGGGAGGAGACCGCCCCAGTCAAACTACCCACCAGGCACTGTCCGTAACCCCGATTCAGGGGCCAACGTTAGAACATCAAAACTACAAGGGTGGTATTTCAAGGACGACTCCACAAAAACTAGCGTCTCTGCTTCTTAGTCTCCCACCTATCCTACACATGTAGGTTCAATGTTCAGTGCCAAGCTGTAGTAAAGGTTCACGGGGTCTTTCCGTCTAGCCGCGGGTACACAGCATCTTCACTGCGATTTCAATTTCACTGAGTCTCGGGTGGAGACAGCGTGGCCATGGTTACACCATTCGTGCAGGTCGG
>NZ_CP098523.1:2447500-2875000 GCF_030436385.1 Pseudoalteromonas sp. KG3 | reverse complement strand
AGATAGACCACGTGAAGCTAGCACGTCTTTAATTTCAGTCAGAGACTTCTTGCCTAAGTTAGGCGTTTTAAGAAGCTCGACTTCTGTGCGCTGAACTAAATCACCGATATATTGAATTTGCTCGGCTTTCAAACAGTTTGCTGAACGCACTGTTAGTTCAAGATCATCAACTGGACGAAGTAGAATAGGATCGAATTCTGGCTTCTCTTCTTTCTCTTCTGGCTCAGTAACATCACGTAAATCTACGAATGCTTCTAGCTGCTCAGCTAAGATAGTAGACGCACGGCGGATCGCTTCTTCTGGATCGATAGTGCCGTTTGTTTCCATATCAATGATTAACTTGTCTAAGTCTGTACGTTGTTCAACACGTGCTGATTCAACCGAGTACGCAATACGTTCAACAGGACTAAATGATGCATCAAGCAACAATCTACCAATTGGACGCTCATCGTCATCAGAGGATAAACGGCTAGATGCCGGCACATACCCACGACCACGTTCAACACGAATTCTCATGCTGATCGCACTGTTATCTGCCGTTAAATGACAAATAACATGTTCTGGGTTAGCAATGGTTACATCGCCATCGTGCTGAATATCAGCCGCAGTCACAGGGCCTACACCAGACTTAGTCAGGGTAAGAAAAACTTCATCTTTACCTTCCAAAGTAACTGCTAGACCTTTAAGATTTAACAGAATTTCAATGATGTCTTCTTGTACGCCTTCTTTCGCGCTGTATTCGTGCAACACACCGTCGATTTCAACTTCGGTTACTGCACATCCTGGCATTGACGAAAGAAGTATACGGCGTAAGGCATTCCCAAGAGTATGACCGAAGCCACGCTCTAATGGCTCTAAAACGACTTTAGAACGAGTTGGGTTAATAGCGTCGATATCGACTAACCTTGGTTTTAGAAATTCTGTAACAGAACCCTGCATTTTATCCTCTCTTAACTCTTAACTTTACTTAGAGTAAAGTTCGACGATTAGTTGTTCATTGATGTCCGCAGACAGGTCTGAACGCTCTGGTAGGCGTTTAAAATTACCTTCCATTTTCTTACCGTCAACTTCAACCCAAGTCGGTTTTTCACGTTGCTCGGCTAGTTCTAGAGCAGCGATGATACGAGCTTGTGTCTTAGACTTTTCACGGATAACTACTACATCTTCTGGAGTAATTACGAATGAAGGAATGTTCACAACACGACCATTAACTAAAACCGCTTTGTGGCTTACTAACTGACGTGCTTCTGCACGTGTGCTAGCAAAACCCATGCGGTATACAACATTGTCTAAACGTTGCTCTAAAAGCTGTAACAAGTTTTCACCTGTGTTGCCTTTAAGGCGAGCAGCTTCTTTGTAGTAGTTACGGAATTGCTTTTCTAATACACCGTAGATACGACGTACTTTTTGCTTTTCACGTAATTGTAAACCGTAATCAGATAAGCGACCTTTACGAGCGCCGTGCTGACCAGGTGCAGTCTCAAGTTTACACTTAGAGTCGATAGCTCTTACGCCGCTCTTAAGGAACAGGTCAGTACCTTCACGACGACTCAGCTTGAGCTTAGGGCCCAAATATCTTGCCATGTTATTTCTCCTAACCTATTGTTAAACGCGACGTTTCTTCGGTGGACGACAACCATTGTGTGGTATTGGCGTCACGTCAGTGATGTTGGTGATACGGTAACCAGCAGCATTCAAAGCACGTACAGCAGATTCACGACCTGGACCTGGACCTTTGATGAAAACTTCTAGATTTTTTAAACCGTATTCTTGAGCAGCAGTACCTGCACGCTCTGCAGCAACCTGAGCAGCGAATGGTGTAGATTTACGTGAACCACGGAAACCTGAACCACCGGCAGTAGCCCATGATAGTGCATTACCTTGACGGTCGGTAATTGTAACAATAGTGTTGTTGAAAGAAGCATGAACATGAGCCATACCATCAGCAACTTGCTTTTTAACCTTTTTACGACGAATTGGTGTCTTAGCCATAATACTATCCCCTTATCGCTTAATAGGCTTACGAGGACCCTTACGGGTACGCGCGTTAGTCTTTGTTCTTTGACCACGTAGTGGTAAAGAGCGACGGTGACGTAGGCCACGGTAACAACCAAGGTCCATAAGGCGCTTGATATTCAAAGTAACTTCACGACGAAGATCACCTTCTACAGTGTACTTGCCAACTTCTTCACGAAGTACGTCAAGTGTTTCGTCTGAAAGTTCACCGATTTTTGTGGTTTCGGCGATACCAGTCGCTACTAAGATAGCCTTAGAGCGAGTCTTACCTATGCCATAAATAGCTGTTAAACCAATAACTGCATGTTTATGATCAGGGACGTTAATGCCAGCGATACGGGCCACTAACACATCTCCTATATTTGAATTTGGTTATCATCTGTTTGAAGAGCCCGTAAGGATACTCAAACGAAGACCAAATCACAATTGAAAACACAGGCCGAGAAACCTCAGCCTGCACGACTTATTAATTAACCTTGCCTTTGCTTATGCTTAGGCTCACTGCAAATTACACGTACAACACCGGCACGTTTAATAACTTTACAGTTACGGCATATTTTCTTAACGGAAGCACGTACTTTCATTGCTCAACTCCGTAAACTGACCTTATCGACCGTAGCCTTTAAGGTTCGCTTTTTTCAGCACAGAATCATATTGATGAGACATCATATGAGTCTGTACTTGTGCCATAAAGTCCATGATGACAACAACGATAATCAAAATTGATGTACCGCCGAAGTAGAATGGCGTTTGCCATGCCATCGTCATGAATTCGGGCACCAGACAGATAAAGGTTATATACAAAGCACCTGCCAATGTCAGGCGTGTCATCACTTTATCAATGTATTTCGATGTCTGCTCGCCTGGACGAATACCTGGGATAAATGCGCCAGATTTTTTCAGGTTATCTGCTGTTTCACGTGGGTTAAACACCAACGCTGTATAGAAAAAGCAGAAGAAGATAATAGCCGCAGCTAAAACTATTGCATACAAAGGCTGACCTGGAGTCAACGTTGTAGCAATCGCTTGTAGCACATCAGCGACAGGACCTTCACCCTGGCCGAACCAGCTGGCAATAGTACCAGGGAACAGAATTATACTGCTAGCAAAGATTGGTGGAATAACACCCGCCATGTTTACTTTTAGTGGTAAATGCGTGCTTTGGGCAGCAAATACTTGACGACCTTGTTGGCGCTTTGCGTAGTTAACGACGATACGACGTTGTCCACGTTCAAAGAACACTACAAGATAAGTAACAGCGAATACGATTACCGCAATCAATAACAGTGCTAAAACATGTAAATCACCTTGGCGCGCCATTTCGGCTGTCGAACCAATAGCAGACGGCAGGTTAGCTACAATACCAACAAATATCAGAACTGAGATACCGTTACCGATACCACGTTCAGTTATTTGCTCGCCCAACCACATCAGGAACATAGTACCGGTTACTAAACTCACCACTGCGGTGAAATAGAATCCGAGACCAGGGTTAACAACTAACCCGTCCATCATACCCGGTAAGCTTGTGGCAATACCGATTGATTGGATAGTAGCAAGCAAGAGCGTGCCGTAGCGTGTGTACTGGCTAATTTTCTTACGACCTTGTTCACCTTCTTTCTTAAGCTCTATAAACGGAGGATACATATGCGTTAATAGTTGCGTAATAATTGAAGCTGTGATGTAAGGCATTATACCCAGTGCTAACACCGAAGCGCGCTCAAGCGCACCACCGCTGAACATGTTAAACATTTCAACAATGGTGCCCTTTTGTTGCTCGAAGAAATCGGCAAGTACAGCGGCGTCAATCCCAGGGATTGGCACAAATGAACCTAGACGGTAAATAATGATAGCGCCCAATACGAATAGTAATCGACGTTTCAATTCCGAAAGCCCACTTTGTGCACTTTGTATATCTTGACCTGGTTTAGCCATTAGTACTTCCTTAGTCTTCTACCTTGCCTCCGGCGGCTTCGATAGCTTCGCGAGCACCTTTAGAGGCTTTAAGGCCTTTAACGGTAACAGCGCGTGAAACTTCGCCAGATTTAACAACTTTAACGAACAGAACGTTCTTTTTAACTAGACCAGCTGCCTGTAACGTACCTAGGTCTACCACATCGCCTTCAACTTTAGCGATTTCGTATAGGTTAATTTCTGCAGATACTAAAGATTTGCGAGAAGTGAAACCAAACTTAGGCAGACGACGTTGCATAGGCATTTGACCGCCTTCAAAACCAACGCGTACTTTACCGCCAGAACGTGATTTTTGACCTTTGTGACCACGGCCACCAGTCTTACCAAGACCAGAACCGATACCACGACCAACACGTTTACCAGCAGATTTAGATCCTGCAGCAGGAGAAAGTGTATTCAAATGCATTCGAATTACCCCTCAACCTTAACCATGTATGAAACTTGGTTGATCATACCACGTACACATGCTGTGTCTTCCAACTCAACAGTGTGATTGATACGACGTAAACCAAGACCGCGTAATGTAGCTTTATGCTTCGGTAAACGACCGATAGAGCTCTTTACTTGTGTTACTTTTACAGTTTTATTAGCCATGGTTTACCCCAGAATCTCGTCTACTCGAAGACCACGTTTTGCAGCGATCGACTGAGGAGAATTCATATTCTCAAGAGCTGAGATCGTTGCACGTACAACGTTGATCGGGTTAGTAGAACCGTAACATTTAGAAAGTACGTTCTGCACACCAGTAACTTCTAGTACTGCACGCATAGCACCACCTGCGATGATACCAGTACCTTCAGAGGCTGGTTTCATAAACACAAGAGAGCCAGCATGACGTCCTTTAACAGGATGCTGTAATGTGTTGCCATTTAGGTCTACGTTGATCATGTTACGACGTGCTTTTTCCATTGCTTTTTGAATAGCAGCTGGAACTTCACGTGCTTTACCATAACCGAAACCTACTTTACCTGCGCCGTCACCAACTACAGTTAGTGCAGTGAAGCTAAAGATACGACCACCTTTAACTACTTTAGACACACGGTTCACCGCGATTAGCTTTTCAGCTAGATCAGGCTGTTGTTGCTTTGCTTCTACGTTAGCCATTGTCTACTCCTAGAATTGCAAACCGGCTTCACGCGCAGCATCTGCTAGCGCCTTCACACGGCCGTGATATTTAAAGCCACTGCGATCAAAAGCAATCTTTTCGATGCCTTTGTCAGCCGCACGTTCAGCAACCGCTTTACCAACTGCTTGTGCAGCTGCAACGTTGCCTGTGCCTTTAACTGTTTCGCTAATAGCTTTTTCAACAGTAGAAGCAGCAGCCAGTACATTACCCTCAGCGTTTACAACTTGAGCGTAAATGTGACGTGGCGTGCGGTGGATAACAAGACGCGTTGTGCCTTGTTCAATATAATTTCTACGAGTGCGTTTAGCACGACGTAGACGAGCTGTTTTTTTATCCATCGTCTTACCTTACTTCTTCTTAGCCTCTTTACGGCGTACATTCTCATCTGAATAACGAACACCTTTACCTTTATAAGGCTCAGGTTTACGGTATGCACGAATGTTAGCAGCTGTTTGACCAACTAACTGCTTATCTACGCCCTTAACTAGAACTTCTGTTTGGCTTGGAGTTTCAATCGTAATTCCTTCAGGAACTGCGAAATTAACTGGGTGTGAGAAACCAAGAGTTAAATCTAATGTTTTACCCTTAGCTGCAGCACGGTAACCAACGCCTACTAACTGAAGTTTCTTCTCGTAACCTTCATGCGTACCAACAACCATGTTGTTGATTAGAGCGCGAGCAGTACCTGCTTGTGCCCATGCATTGGCTACGCCTTCACGAGGTAAAGTTGTAATAACGTTGTCATTAAGTTGTACTTCAACTGCATCGTTGATAGTACGCGTTAATTCGCCGTTTTTGCCTTTAACTGTGATGTCCTGGCCTTTTAATGTAACTTCTACACCGGCAGGAACATTAATTGGTGCCTTTGCTATGCGAGACATAGTTCCCCTCCGATTAAGCTACAAAACCAATGATTTCACCACCAACACCAGCACTACGTGCGGCGCGGTCTGTCATTAGGCCTTTAGAAGTTGATACGATAGCGATACCTAGACCACCCATTACCTTTGGTAATTCGTCACGTCTCTTATAGATACGTAAACCAGGGCGGCTAACACGCTGGATATTTTCAATAACAGCTTTGCCTTCGAAGTATTTCAACTCGATAGAAAGCTCAGGTTTAACATCGCCGCTTACTGCGAAATCAGTGATGTAACCTTCATCTTTTAATACTTTAGCTAATGCTACTTTCAGTTTTGAATTAGGCATCGTTACAGATACTTTCTTCGCTGACTGACCGTTACGGATACGTGTGAACAAATCCGCGATAGGATCTTGCAAGCTCATAGTCTTACTCCCGTGATTCTATTACCAGCTAGCCTTTTTAAGGCCAGGAATTTCACCGCGCATAGCTGCTTCGCGAACTTTAATACGGCTCATGCCGAATTTGCGAAGGTAACCATGTGGGCGGCCCGTAATGTTACAACGATTACGTTGACGTGCAGGGCTAGAATCACGTGGTAAAGCTTGTAGCTTTAATACCGCGTCCCAACGATCATCGTCAGATGTTTTCACATCGCTGATGATAGCTTTTAGTGCTGCGCGCTTTTCAGCGAACTGAGCAACTAATTTCGTGCGCTTTGCTTCGCGCGCTTTCATAGAATTCTTTGCCATAACCCTACCCTTATTTCTTGAATGGGAAGTTAAACGCTTCTAACAACGCACGGCCTTCCTCATCTGTTTTCGCAGATGTAGTGATTGTGATATCCATACCGCGTACACGGTCTACTTTATCATAATCAATTTCTGGGAAGATGATTTGTTCACGTACGCCCATGCTGTAGTTACCACGTCCATCAAAAGACTTAGCACTCACACCACGGAAGTCACGGATACGTGGGATAGCGATTGAAACCAAACGCTCAAAAAAGTCCCACATACGCTCGCCGCGTAAGGTTACTTTACAGCCAATTGGGTAGCCTTCACGTACTTTAAAGCCAGCAACAGATTTGCGTGCTTTAGTAATAAGTGGCTTCTGACCAGCAATAGCTTCTAGATCCGCAACAGCGTTATCTAAAATTTTCTTGTCAGCTAGGGCTTCGCCCACACCCATATTCAATGTGATCTTTTCGATCTGAGGGACTTGCATGACAGAGCTGAAACCAAACTTCTCTTGAAGTTCAGCAACTACTTTGTCTTTATATACTTCATGCAGTTTCGCCATCATTCTACTCCAACTATTAGATAGTTTTACCAGTAGATTTAAAGATACGTAATTTCTTACCATCTTCAATCTTGAAACCTACACGATCTGCTTTACTCGTTTCCGAGTTGAAGATCGCAACGTTTGATACGTCAATAGACGCTTCTTTCTCAACAATGCCGCCAGGCTGGTTCAATTGTGGAACCGGCTTTTGGTGCTTCTTGATTAAGTTAATGCCTTCGACAAATACTCGACCAGACTCGGTAACAACTGAAAGCACTTTGCCGCGCTTACCTTTGTCTTTACCTGCTAGAACGATTACTTCGTCATCACGACGGATTTTTGCTGCCATGATTGACTCCTTACAGTACTTCTGGGGCTAGTGAAACGATTTTCATGAACTTATCATTACGAAGTTCGCGAGTCACAGGGCCGAAAATACGTGTACCAATTGGCTGCAAGTTATCATTTAAGATAACAGCCGCATTGCTGTCAAAACGGATCAAAGAACCATCTGGACGACGAACGCCTTTCTTAGTACGCACAACTACCGCGTTTTTAACATCACCTTTCTTCACTTTACCGCGAGGAATTGCTTCTTTAACAGAAACTTTAATGATGTCACCAATCGCTGCATAACGACGGTGCGAACCGCCTAAGACTTTAATACACTGCACTTTGCGAGCGCCGCTGTTATCAGCAACTTCCAGCTGAGTTTGCATTTGGATCATGTTAATGACCTCCGGTGTAGTTATTACAACTGCCTTAAATCGTTTAAAATCAAGGCATTTAGGTTAAAAACCACTCGAAAAACAATCTAGTTGCATTCCAAGGGCGGGCAATTGTATCAGCATTGGAGGGGTAGTGGTAGGTTATTTTTTAATTAATTTAGAAATACGAGGGTGGTTATTTTGCTTGGCAAACAGTTTTTGCTATTTTTTCATTGATTATAAAACAATCAAGGCAAATTTATGCCCTGATTGTTTTATCACCGAATAAAATCGGCTTAATTGCCAAATAAACCTTTTAATTTATCTTTAATTTTATCTTTTGCTTTTTCTTTAACTTCGTCTTCTGCGGCTTTGCTTACGTCTAAACTAATGCCAACATCATGGAATGGTCCTTTGATACGCACCGGTATTTTAAAGCCAGTGCTATCATCTGTCGTGCCCTGCCCCTCAAGTGAATCAACAATGCCAGTGACTAAGCGATAGTTAACCGTCGTAGCTGGAAGGTTTATATCTCCTTCACCACTGATACGTACTAACGGGCTTAGTAAACTAAGATCCGTATTCTTGCCAACGCCATTGGTAAAGTTAAAACTACCAGTCAGTGCTGAGAAATCGGTTTGCTGGGAATTATCAAAGCCAGTATCTAGCCCTTCTGATACTGCTCCAAGGTTGCCTTTAATTAGCTCTTTACCTTTGCGTACCATTTCAGCGATATTGGCACCTTTGACTGCACCATCGGCAAACTCAAATGCCAATTTGCCTTGCAGAGCACTCATAAAGTCTTTTTGGCTCTGACCTGATGTTGCTAAGTCCCAATTTAACGAGCCTTTACCCATTAGCTTATCAAAACCAGCAGCATCGGTTAGCAATGGTTGGGCATCGATTTTATCTAATGAGAAGTTGGTGGCAATTTTATATGGTGCTTGTTTCGCATTAACCGTTATTGTGCCTTTACCATTACCTTCGTAAGCGGCAAATTTATCTAGACTAACGGAAGCAACCGCGTTTTTAAGATTAACTGTAAACTGATTGGCACCTAGCTTTATTTCATTCGCTTTTAAACCACTTGAGCGGATCACGACATTAGCATCAAGGGCATTTAAGCCACTTAAATCCATTTTTGTGTCATCCCAAACAATTGGCTGCGCGGGAGCATCCTTTGCAGGCTCTGGCGCTTCAGTTTGTGCAACCGCTTCTGGTAGGTATGGATTTAAATCAAGCATGCCTAAATCAATATCTGCCGTAACAGCTAGGCGCTTGCCAAGGTTTAACTCACTTTTACCCTTGATCTCTAACGAATCCAATGTCGCAACTAATTCAGCTAGGTTAAACTTGTCACCTTGCATGCGCATTTTACCGCTAACGCTAAAGGCATTAAATGCGCTTTCTTTAGCGTTCAGCTCTACTCCTTGCCATTTAGCAATATCTTTAACGGAATCACCGCTAAGTGCTAATTGACCTTGAATATCTTTGCCTTGCTCAGCAATTGAGCCTTTAAACTCAACATCGACCAATCGAGAAGTCACACTTTTAGTCACATTAAAGGTATCACCTGCAATGGCTTTAGCTGGGTTATCAACCGTTACATCCAGTTCAAAGCGCTCTTGCATATAAGTAATTGCGCCTTTCACCGCTAATGTTTTATGTAATGAAGGCAGTAAAATCGCTAACTCAAGATCGCTGATCTCTTGCTTAACGCCAGTCGCACCATCTAAGTATACAAACTTACCGCCGTAAATGGCCACTTCACCTAATTCAATATCAAAGTTTTCAGGTAGCTTAACTGGGCCACTATTTTGTTGCTGCGCTGCTGGCTGCTCTGCAACCGCATCAAATAATTGCCAGTTTGCTTTACCATTTTTATCTGTTTCAAGCAGAATATTTGGTTCATTGATCACAAACTTTTCTAGTTTCAGTTCACCACCAAATAGCGAAAACCACGGAATATGAATTGCCAGTTGCTGCATGCTTGCCATATCAGCGCGTGAGCCCGTTTTCATATTGGCAAAGTGCACATCTTCAAGCTCAAGTTTTAATGACGGAAAAACAGATAAGGTTTTGTCACCTTTAATGGTCAGAGCTCGCCCTGTGGTTTGCTCTACCTGTTGCGAAACTTTGTTAAAGATTGCATCGGTAGGGATTAAAAACGGCGCTGCAACGATTAAAGCAACAAGCAATAACAGTATAACGCCAATAACTTTAAATAAGGTTTTCATGATGGTCCTTTCAAATGTGCAAATAATACTCTTATCATAGCGGGAGTTAGCATTAAAATCATTGCTATAGCTATAAAAAAGCCATTTCCTCGCTGTTACACCTGCAATATAAATTCACCTTGAAACATTTTGATACCTTTAGGTTACAAAAATAACTTGACCAAATGATACCTCAAGGTTACATTGATACCTGTAGGTTACAATCTTTCAAAGGATGAAATGTATGAAGCAACAAGATATTAAAACCGAAGAAAAATTTATGAGCCATAATGCATGGTTTTCTATATTTATCGCCTGCTCATTTTTATTCGCTAGTGCTTACCCATTAATAAAACAATTAAGTGCTGCTCCATGGCTTTTAGTTGTCGGCCCTCTGCTTTTTATAGTTATATTGACTATATTTTTCACTCGAGGGGGTTTTTCACTTAGTAGAAGCTTTAGTTTTACCTATAAAGATGAATTCTTGAATGCCATAGATACAATTGCTTATAAACATTCAGGTATAGCACTCTCGTTTTGCATGGGTGGAGTTTATTTTACAAGTGATAACTTTGCCAACGAAGTTTCCCATGCAACTATGGCGATGATCTATATGGGAGTTATGCTTTTGGTATATGGCGTCTCACTGCTTTGGCAAAGTCGTGATTAGGAGTTAATGTGCAAAACCATATAGCAGAATTTCGCAAAGCCGCGGGGCTATCGCAGCAAGAACTAGCCGATGCGATTAATGTTTCGCGCAAAACCATTAGTACGGTCGAAACATCGCGCTTTACACCGTCGGTGATCATTGCGTTGAAAATAGCACTGCACTTTAATACCTCGGTTGAGAGTCTATTTATACTCGATGAGCACGATTAATACAGCAATGATGCAATCTTGAGATTTTCAGAACTATCTTGATTGCATCCCTTCTATTCTTCGGTATGATGCACAGCCCTGTTGTTTTAGGGCGTTTTGCGCTAAAATTGAACAACATGAAAAATGTATCTAACCGGAGTACCATCAGGCATGAAAAAACTGCTCATTTCACCTTCACAAATGGCATTAGGCGAACAAGAAGGCCATATTTATCAAAATATTCTAAAGCAGGCTTCTGAAATCAGCTTAAACCTGATGGCGGTGAAAATAGAAAATCATCCTGAAGACTTCTTAGGTTGGTGCTATGAATTGCTCAATGCTAGCCGTGACCGTATTAATCATGATTTACTAGAAACCAATCAGTTACCTATTTTAAAAAAGCTTAATGAGTTACTCGTTTCAGCTATTAGCTTCTTACAATTGAAAACATTACGTGTTGCACCTTGGCCTGTGGTCAGTGTATTTATTGAGCAACATAAAGACGTATTAGCGCTTGATGAGCAATTGCGTCTGACCCAGTATATTGCTGGTATTCGTGAGCAATCATTAAAAGAAATGATCCCTGAAGATTTATTAACCTTTACTGGTAAACATACTTCATCGCTTGATCCAAGCAGCTATAACTTTGATGTTGAATGGTTTAGTTCAACAAAGAGCGCCAAGGCTTTCCATCAAATGCTTGCTGACCTTCCTGCTTTATTTGATGAGGCGTTAGCGCATATTCCTCTTGAAGGCGAAGTAACCGAAGCTGATTACCAAGAGTTTGTGCTAAAATACGTACACGCTTTTACTGACAACAATGAAAAGCCAACCTTAGCACCGGCAACTCGTTTATTGGCCATGCGTCGCCCTGATGTATTTACACCGCTAAACAACTCACGCTTAGATGCCTTATGTGCAGCGTTAGCGATAACCAAATTAAACAATCGTGATTTTGCACGCTATTGGCAAGATATTGTGCAAGCGATTCATGCTATGTCTTGGTTTAAAATGGCCAATGGTGACAGCGAACTGGATCAACAACTTGTGGCAATCAAAGCGCTAGTTCCGTGCTTTTTCTATTATGCAGACACCAACAGTGCTGAAAACTCAAATTACATCAAGTTATTGAGTAAACCAAAGCGTACTACTAGCAGCACCACTAAAAAAGTGCGCCGTGGCAAAGAGTCAGCTGAAATACTGGTTGACCGCGCCCTTGCTGCCGATGATATGCCTGAGCATATCCGCGCAAAACGTGATTCTATTATCAGCGAAGTACAAAAAGGCCGTGGCGTTGCTGAGACCATCAGCCTGATGCGTACTATATTTGGTTAAACCACAGTAAAGAATACAAAAACCCGCTGCAACTGATTTGTGCATGCGGGTTTTTTTATGCACCAACTAAGTGCGTAACAAGCAACCATGATTATATCCCTCCTCTAAGCACTGAATTTAACCAGATGTTTTCAATAGATTTTAAATTTAATTTAGAGCTTTTCATTTAACTTGGCACAAGCAGTGCAAATATCCTATTAGACAACTAGAAATGGGATCAGCAATTACTAGACTGCAATCTAATAAATAATTGCGAACCAAAAAATCAGCATAACAACAGGATACCAAACATGTTAAAACTAAAATCAGCGATTGCTATCAGCACCCTTGCATTTATGGCCGCTACATCTACAGCAGCTTATGCAGAAGTAACTGCCAATGCGGCAGCAACATCAAACTACTTATGGCGTGGCCAAGAACAAACTGGCGGTGACGCAGCTATATCAGGCGGTATTGATTACGCTAGCGAGTCAGGTTTTTATGCCGGAACTTGGGCGTCTAACGCCAGCTGGGCCGATGAAATGACCTACGAGCTTGACCTTTACGCTGGTTTTGGTGGCGATATTAATGAAAACATGAGCTACGACGTTGGCTACATCTATTACGCTTACCCTGATGCAGCTTCTGGCGCCGATGCAGACTTTTCAGAAATTTACGGCAGCATCAGCATGGGTGCCTTTAGTTTTGGTGCATCAGTACTTGCAACATCAGCGGCAAGTGGCGATGGTACAGACTTTGGTGATTCGCTATACCTAACTGCAGATTACGGTTTTGCAATTGGCAGTAATGGTACTGAAATGGCTTTACACTTAGGTCATTACTCAGGTGACTTTATTGGTGATGACGACATCATAGACTACGGCGTATCTATCTCTAAAGATGGCTTTACCTTTGGCCTCTCAGATACCGATATGGATGACAGTGATATTAAGGCTTACGTTGCTTTTGCAATGGATTTTAGCCTATAAAAAGAATGTGTTACTTGCTGCAACACTAAGGGCCGAAAGGCCCTTTCTCGATCTTGGTAAGCGGTAAGCCATAAGTCAAAGAAACTAATCAATCCAGATTTTATGTCAAGGCTTACCTTAAACTCAGGCTGCTTAAAACTTACCACTCCTATGGCACGCTATGCCCTGTAGAACCTTGCCAAATACGATACCATTGCTCTCGGCTAAGCTTTAATTGTTTAGCGGCAACAGCTGATTTAACTCGTGCAATATTACCTGTGCCCAGTACCACTGATGGGCTGCTTGGGTGCATTAATAACCATGTATATACGACTTGATCTATTGAACTTGCACCTATTTCACTGCCTACTTGTTCGAGTACATGACGCAAACGAATAGCTTTTTCATCGTTTTCAGCAAATAAACGTCCACCTGCAAGCGGTGACCAACACATTGGTTTAATACCCAATAACTGGCATTGGTCTAAACTTCCATCATCGAGTACTTTCATTTCATAAGGTGAAAACTCAATCTGGTTTGTCACTAACTCAAAATCTAAACGCGATTGTAATAAGCTCAATTGTGAAGGGGTAAAGTTAGATACACCAAACTCCAATACATCGCCATTTTGCTTCAGGGTAGTAAATGCTTGAGCTACCTCATCGGCATCCATCAAGTAATCAGGGCGGTGAATAAGTAAAACATCTAAACGGTCAGTATTAAAATGTTTAAGAGAGCGCTGTGCTGAGGCAATGATATGCTGTGCACTTGAATCATAATGATTAGCTTGGCCTGCTAAACCGAGACTCGGGAATGCTGGTTTAATACCGCACTTGGTAATAATTTTAATCTCATCACGGATACTCGGCTTTAGTGCCAAAGCTTTGCCAAATTCGGCCTCGCAACCATATTCACCATAAATATCAGCATGATCGGTATGTTTTACGCCCGCCTCAATAGCTTGCTCAAGAAACGTTAAACATTGTTGTGGTGAAACTTGCCAATCAAGTAGTCGCCAAAAACCAAGCACTAACTCATCTATTTTTCGTTCTACGTTGTTCATCTCTACCTTCATTTTATTAATTAATATCTCAACAATTAAGCGAACGTTAATAAACCGTTACATTTTAACCGTATTTATGCAAGGGTTATGCTTTATTCTACCGACTTAATAAGGTATTAATAGCAATAATGTATGTACCAATATAATGGCTAAAAAGGAATAATAACAATGAAATCATCAAACGCCCTAACTGCTTGCGTTGATATTTTTATCAGCCCAAGTAAAGCTTTTAACGGTTTAAAAGACGCAAGAGGTTGGTCTTGGCTTGCTTTTACACTCATAGCCGCAGCACTCGTTATTAGTACTTATGTATTTTACAGTCACGCAGATACGCAATTTATTTTAGAAGAGCAAATTGCTGCGGCCAGCGTAGACGCCACAATTGGCGAACAGAAAATGATTCGCCAAAGCATGGAGCAAAGTATTGATAACCAAGTGTGGTTTGCCATTGGCGGAGGTATCTTCGGACTCATAATTATAAATGCATTGCTCGCTGGATATTATCTATTGGTATCAAAACAAGATCCAGATGCTGAGTATGGTTATGGCGCTTGGTATGGGTTTGGTTTTTGGGCCATGATGCCAATGGTTATTTCAAGTCTCGGCATTATAGCGCTAGTTTTTACGGCAACGACCAACGAACTCTCGGTGAGATTGTTTAGTTACGCTTCTATAAATCAATTATTGCTAGGCTTAGAGCTTGGCCATCCATTTTATACCATGATGGAAAGTTTAAATATCTTTAGTATCTGGGGAATTGCTTTAGCTGCTATTGGTCTCAAATGTTGGACTAATTTCAGCTTAAACAAAGCGATTCTTTTTGCAGCCCTACCCAGTGTTGTTATTTATGTGATTTGGACAATTATTGCATTGCTTTAAATTGACTGGGTAAGCTTGCTTACCACGAACATATACGGAAATAACAATGAAAAAAGCTATAATCATCATCTTGGCAATTGCCGCTTTTGTCACACTCATAGTGTCCAAACAAATTACAGGCACACGGCTAGCGCATTTTAATCCCAGATTCTAACAGGGTTGAGCGATAATCATCGTCTAGCCCTGCCATTTTCTTTTTTCTCGCCATACTGGCTGTTTTAGTTGTATCTTGTTTAAATAACGCCATGGCTATTTTTCTCATTACGTTAAAAACAAGGGGTCCTTGCTTCTTACGGATTCTTGATTCATCTTCCCTAAAGTTCATATCCAACATCCAATGCATACTTTCAACCTGCCAGTGGCTTCGTACCGCATTAAGTGCTTGCTCCGCACCTAACGCTAACGAACTAATATACCAACGCGTTTCTATCGTGTCTGTACCTGATGATTTATCGTGAACCTCAGCGGTTACTTGAATAACACTCTTTAAGCCAGACCATTGGTAGATTTTATCTAACCAGCTTTTATCAATAAGCAATTGCTGACAAACCCTTGTTTCAATGCGCCCATGCCCTGAGCTTATTTCGGTATGTTTATCATAGTTGCTATTGGTCAATCCTTCGCGCTCACTCTTGTGCCACCAAGCTTCTAATTCACTCTGCATACCTGAATGGTTACCTTTGAGCGCTAGGATATAATCAGCTTTTTGTTTAATTATTTGTTTCGCTATTTCTTGCTGGCAGCCCATAGCATCAAGTGTAATGATGCTATTTTCAATATCTAGCATGGTGAGTAACTCAGGTATGGCTGTGATTTCATTTGTTTTGCTATCAACGGCTGTTTGCCCTAAAACTAACTGGTGTTGGCAGCTCCATGCACTGACGGTATGTAAAGCACTTTTTCTATCTTTGGTTGTAAATGAACGACGTGCAGTTTTTCCATCCATAGCAATAATATCAGCACCCGTGGTTTCAATAAGTGAAGATATCCAAGATTGAAATGCATGCTCTATTTCATCTGATTTTAACCGACAAATGACACGGGCTATGGTGTCGTGTCTTGGAATACCCGCGTTGAAAGCGCCATATCTTTTTAACCAATCAAGTTTTAGATGCCCAAAGTCTTCAATATCCTCCCATCCTTGTGCACCGGAGATTACTGCACTAATGGCTAAAAGGAGAATATCGATAAGCTCATGCTTTTTACAGCGTTCAATGCGAGGATCGGTAATTGAATTAAAGTGTTTCAGAAAAGTAGCGCTCATATTTTACGTGACCAAGGTGATTATTATGCCTTGATCTGATCACTACATATTCTATAAGTTCAATTTATAATGATCTTGCCGTGATTACAGGCAGTAAAGATGCACCTGAAGTAAATATAGCGTTAGTTGAACAAGGCAGTATTGCCGACTCTATTATGGCCTCTGGTAATTTGGTATTTAATACTCAAGTACAGTTGCGCTCTGAAGTGACCGGTCGTGTAGACAAAGTATTTGTTGAAGAAGGGCAAAGTGTCCAACAAGGTGATATTTTAATGCGCCTTGATACCACAGCATTTGAATCAGAAGTCACCCGTAATCAAGCCGTTTTACGTGCCAGTGAAATCGAAATTAAACACAGTAAAACCCGGCTAGTAAATATTGAGCGTCAGTTGAAGCGCCAAAAAGAATTATATGATGTAGGTCTTGCGGGCCAAGAAGTATACGAAAACCTACAAAATGCGCGTGACCTTGCCAAGATCGATATAGAAGCGCGAGTTGAAGCTTATAATCAGGCTAAAGCATCTCTCTCCATTGCCGAAGATAGGCTAAGTAAAAGTGTATTCCGCGCACCAATGAGTGGTTTACTTGCCTCTGTAAATATTAAAGAAGGTGAAACGGTCATTGCAGGTACTACTAACATTATTGGCTCAGACCTTATGCTAGTAGCCGACCCCAGTGCTATTTTAGCTGAGTTGAGGGTTGATGAAACTGATATTGCAGGAATTAAACTTAACCAACATGCAGATATTTATGCAGCCGCTTACCCAAATCAACCTTTCACAGGCAAAGTAATAAATATAGGTACTTCTGCTAAAAACCAAACCGGTTCGCAAGGGTTATCATTTAGAGTGAAAGTACTGCTCGATAAAACCGATAGGCAACTGTATGCGGGCATGAGTTGTCGTGCAGAAATAGCCACGAGTATTGCCGTTGATGGCCTAAAACTACCAATCGAAGCGGTACAAAAAGAAGATGACAAGTACTTTGTATGGCGCTTAAATGACGATAACACCGTTACTAAAGCCTATGTAGAAGTGGGTATTTCATCTGATATTGAACAAGCAATAACCAAAGGCTTGGAAAAAGGCCAACGTATCGCAATAGGTCCAGCTCGTCCTGTTAGCAAGTTGAATGAAAATGACCTAGTTAAAGTGAAGCAACCTACCGCCAAGGATACACAATAATGTCAGCGGTGATCCAACTTAAGCATATCAACAAGCAATACAAAATGGGAGAACAGATATTTAAAGCCCTTGATGATGTAAATGTTGAAATTGCTGAAAATGAATATGTGGCAATCATTGGCCCTTCAGGTTCAGGGAAATCAACTTTAATGAATTTACTAGGCTGTTTAGATACACCAACGAGCGGCGATTACTATTTAAAAGACAAACTTGTAAAAAGCATGACGGAAACAGAACTGGCACATCAGCGCAATGAAAGCGTTGGTTTTATTTTCCAAAGTTTTAATCTACTACCTCGCGCATCGGCATTAGAAAACGTAATGCAGCCTTTGGTATATCGCTTTATTGCTGCTAAACAACGCAAGCAAAAAGCTCGAGAAGCACTACAACGTGTTGGTCTAGGCGATAAAGTTGATCACTTATCAAGCCAGCTTTCGGGTGGTCAGCGGCAACGTGTCGCCATTGCACGTGCGCTAGTAACTAAGCCACATATTTTGCTTGGCGATGAACCAACCGGAAATCTAGATAGTAAGACAACGACCGAGATCATGGCGTTGTTTGATGAGCTACATAGTGAAGGCCACACTATTATTTTGGTAACTCACGAGCAAGATATTGCTGATCATTGTCAGCGCGTCATTCGCCTAGTTGACGGCAAAGTGGTCAGTGATGTACGTAAAGGTGAGGGGAATAAACAACATGTTTAAATCTGCTCTTGCCATCATGGAAGGTACTAAAGCGGCGTTGATGGCAATCAAAGCCAATGCAATGCGCAGTGCGCTCACCTGCTTAGGTATTATCATCGGCGTTGCAGCAGTTATCACCGTGGTTGCCGTTATGCAGGGATTTACTAAACAAATCAATGATCAATTGGCTGACATGGCCCCAGATGTTACGTCTATCAAACCATTTACTAGCATTGAGCAAGAAATGGTAGGTAAAAATGCGAAACTCACCTACACAGACTTTTTAACCTTAAAAGCACGAGTAAAAGAAGCCGAAACATTCACTGCACTCATGTTCACTTGGCGATTTTCAGGGGGCGCTGAGTATGGGAATAAAAGCCATTCATCACGAGTAATGGGCACAGAGCAAGATTATCAAAAAGCATACCGCACATTCCCTGAGTTGGGCCGCTTTATACGTGCAGAGGATGATGAAAAACGCCGCCGTGTAGCTTTTATTGGCCCATCAATCATAGAAAAACTAAACCTGCCAGAAAACCCCGTTGGCGAATATATAAAACTTGGTGGCGAATGGTTTAGGATTATTGGCGTTGCTGAAAAGCAAGGTAGCTTACTTGGATTTGATCAAGACGATTATATCAATATCCCTATCAGTACCATGAGTGCATTAGAAGGCGCGAGCAGCACCAGTAATGTACAAATTATGTTTAGACTTAAAGAAAATAGCGACGAAGAGCTCGTCCTTGCTAAAATCACCCGTATTTTGCGGCAATTACATAAATTAAAAGACGGCGAGGAGAACGATTTTGAATTTGAAACAGCTGAAAAAGCACGCGCCAATGTCGATAAGTTTACCGGCAGCGCCACGGCTATTACCGCTGGAATCGTCGGTATTAGCTTAGTTGTGGGTGGTATTGGTGTTATGAATATCATGTTGGTGTCTGTAACTGAACGTACCCGTGTTATCGGTACTTTAAAAGCGTTAGGCGCAACACCTGGCTTTATAATGCTACAGTTTTTAGTTGAGGCGGTGGTATTGTCGTTATTTGGTGGTTTGATCGGCTTAGCTATTGGCTATGGCGCTGCAGCATTCATTTCGTTTATGGTACCCAGCATGCCCGACGCTTATATCCCTGGGTGGGCAGTGATGCTGTCATTCGGCTTTACTTCACTGATTGGTATTGTATTTGGCTTAGCCCCGGCGATTAAAGCAGCAAGGCTAAATCCAATAGATGCATTACGTTACGAATGATCATTGCACTTTATAAGGTACCTGAGCACAGCTTACTTCTACTGTTTTTGGGTACCAAATAGGGCCAACTTCGTTAACAACCAATTCTGCTAAGCCATTAGTAAATGATTTATAGGAGTGCACACTTTGCCACTGCGAGTCAGTACAGATTTCAGATAAATCAACCGCACTCGAGCCCTCATAAAGGGCGGCGGCAAAGTTGTGATGCCATTGCTCACTTTTATGGTTTTCAGCTAAGTCATCATACTCACCGTTATCAAAGTGAATATTAGTACACCCCGCTAACACGACAATAAATACAATTGCGAGCAACCCTGTTAACTGTTTCATATACTTACTCCTGCGCTATCTTGTTGCTGACACCAGACTTTAATTGTGTGCGGTGCATAAATACCTAACGTGACTAACCCAAGCGCACCATCGGTAAATGTTTGTTGTGATTGCATTTGCACCACAGTTTGATCGCCACATACTTTTTTTACATCAATACGCTGTTCACCAACTAGTCCCCACATAAAAAATGGGCGGCTATCTTGGTAGGTCGGCTCTGAAGTCAATTTCGCTATTTTTTGTGGTTGAATTGTTACTGCTGAACAACCGCCAAGCACAATAAATAACAAACTAGTTAAAAAAATTCGCATAACTTTATCCTGATTAATTAAGTGGTACAGAGTGTAAAGTGAATGGGTACTAAAAAAGTAAGAAACTGTATTGAAAATGTAGACAACAGGCTGTATTCATTAGCTTGGCAAGCTTTTTTAGGAACTTTATCTTATTTAGAGTGCCTAAAACGCAGTACCACTGTTATAACCACAGTTTTAGTCATATTGCTTTAAGGTCATTGATGCAGAAAAAATCATTTTCTTTTATTACTGTTGTTGCGACTGTCATTGCTTTACTAAGCATCACAGCACTGGCTACAGCACCATTGTCGGATGAAGATAAAGGCTTTACTGAAACAGCTAATACAGCCACGCAATGTGCCCAGCAGCTAAATGCCAGCAGGCAACAAACGTATAGCAAAAAATATATTATCCCTGAGCAGTTAAAGCTACTTAGCTGGAATATTTACAAAGCTCAAATTCAGGGCTTATATCGCGATTTAGCACAACTCAACCAACAGGCTGATATTGTATTGCTGCAAGAAGCGATTGAAGATCAACGTCTCAGTGCCCTAAAACCCTATTGGCGTTTTTCACCAGGCTACAAAAGTGGCGATGTGCAATCAGGGGTTATGACGCTAAGTCGATGGCCTGCAACAGTGCATTGTACTTTTACACATACAGAGCCGTGGCTACGTAGTCCAAAAGCGACCAATATTGTTGAGTATGCGATGGCGGACCAGCAGCGATTATTAAGTGTAAATTTACACGGTATCAATTTCACGTTAGGTACTGAAGACTATGAACAGCAAATCGATGCTGCTGTACAAGTAATGCAACAACACCAAGGACCCATTATTTTTGCGGGTGATTTAAATACATGGAGTGATGCAAGACAAGCGGTGGTGATTAACGCATTATCAAAACTAGGCCTTTCAGAAGCGCTATACCTTGACGATAAACGCACTAAAGCGTTTGGCTTGGCCCTTGATCAAGTATGGACTCGCGGTGTGACTATCAACACGACCCGCGTGCCACAGTATCAAAGCTCTGATCACAACCCAATACTAGTAACTTTACACCTAAATAAGGTTATAGATGAAACACTTACCCAATAATATACGCGTTGTTCTTGCCTGCCTTTTACTCTGTGTTAGTCAGCTTAGTATGGCAGCAAGCGCAGATCAGGAAGTCAGTCACTTAATCAGTTTTATTGAGCAAAGTAAGGCAACCTTTATCCGTAATGGTGATGAACATACCAGTGAAGAAGCAGCTGAGCACTTAGCCATGAAATACCGCAAAGCTAAACGCTACGCAAAAACCGCCGATGACTTTATCGCGAACCTTGCCAGCAAGAGCTCATGGAGTGGTAAGCCTTACACTGTGATCTTAGCCGATGGCACGACACTCACTGCCAACAAGTGGTTAAGTGATGAATTAATACTTTTTAGAAAAACAGAAAAGCCGCAATAAATGCGGCTTGGTTTCACTCTTTAGGAGAGGTGATTTAAATTCTGAAATATCGTTTAAAAAATTAAAGATTAATATTGTAGTAAATTATTTTCATCTTGCTCTTCATTCTGATCAATAGAATCAATCATAATGTCAGCAATATCATTAGTTTGTTCAATTTTGTCTTTTGCTAAATAGGCATTACGAACGGTGTCATTATTTTTAGCAAGATATGCTTCACCGACTGAAAAGTTATCATCCGTAAAGTTATCAACTGCATCCGCCTTAGCGAGCGACTTTTGAATATCTAAATATTGCTGCACCTTATTGTTTACAGCCTGACTGATTTCACCAAATGCAGGGACTTCTGGTGTGATAGGTTGAGCATTCAAAGCTCGTGCTTGTGCTGATATTTGAATCATATCAGTCTTAGTTGCTTGCTCCACGTGCGTGGTTTGTGCTGTTGCAAACTGTTTATTTGCATCACCTAAACGGGTGTTAAGTTGATATTGATTGATTTGATTAGCGGCTTGAATGTTCATGATCTCTCTCCATCTAGATCGACACTATATGCAAAGATAGGTGAATGTTTTGTGAACACAACGTTCGATAAACAAACAGAAAAACCCAAAAGAGCGAAACTGTAAAGTAGATACTACTTGCACCTAATCTTGCGACTAGGTATAAAAATAACCACACATACTTTTATAAGAAGCGAAAAGCCATGCAGCAACATGATAATCAACCACTTAATGACTTTACCGAATATCCACACGATGAAATGCTGGAGCGCGCACAAGAGTTTTTAGCAACCAGCCAACGCCGCCATAGTATTCGTAGTTTTAGCGACCGACCGGTGCCAAAAGATATTATTCAAACCTGCATTAAAGCCGCAGCTACAGCACCAAGTGGTGCAAACCACCAACCGTGGCATTTTGTAGCAATTAATAGTAGTGATGTGAAAAAGTAAATTCGTGAAGCAGCCGAGAAATTAGAACGCTCATTTTATGAAGGCCGCGCTGGTGAAGAGTGGTTAGATGCTCTAAAGCCATTAGGCACTGATGCCAGCAAACCTTATTTAGAGCATGCACCTTGGCTAATTGCCGTATTCAGCCAAAAGAAAGGCGGCTTAAATACTGATGATAAAAACACCAACTACTATGTGCATGAGTCAGTCGGTATTGCCACCGGCTTTTTAATTCAAGCATTACATCGCGCAGGGCTTGCAACACTAACTCACACACCTAAACCAATGAGCTTTTTAACCGACATTTGTGGCCGTGATAAAGATAATGAGCGCCCTTATATGCTACTTATTGCAGGCTACCCAGGCACAGATGCAACCATCCCTGAGCATGCCTTAGTGAAAAAGTCGCTAGACGAAATAGCGACCTTTATTTAGTTTTAAAATCAACAGCCAGCACATCACCCGGGTTTAAACCTGAAACGATGTGCTGCTGGCCATCGACCATTTCGCCAAGGCGTACGTAGCGGCGCACTATCTGATTATTTTCAAGTAAATAGACCATGCTCAATTGGCCATATTGATGCACCCAGCCTGAGTCAATCAACACGCCTTTTTCAGTGGCGAGCGGTAATTGTAATTGTGCATAAAGCCCAGGCATTAACCCAGTTTGGGCATCTGTTTCTAAACGGATTTCCATACTACGCGCAGCACTATCAGCAACAGGCACAATTTCTGTCACTGTGGCAGGCATTGACGTAGATAAAGCGGGTAATTTGACTGTTAGAGTTTGCCCAACATTCAACTTAATTGCTTGCTGTTCTCTGACATTAAATGCTAATTGCAATTGTTGTGGGTTATACAGTGCGAGTAATGGCGTGCCAGGAGTTGCGGTATCGCCGGGCTCTGCAAAACGCTCAACCACAACACCTGAAATCGGCGCTTTAATTTGCGTAAAACTCAATGCAACTTGCGCTTGTGTTTGCTGCTGTTTAGCAATCGCTAGGTTCGCCGTTAAATTATCGAACCTTGCTTTTGCATCGTCGTATTCGCTAACAGATACCAAGCCTTGCTTGTATAAATCGTTAATACGCTTTAGTTGTTTTTCAGCTTGAGTCAGCGATGCATTAATCGCATTTATTTGTGCTTCGCTTTGAGCAAGCCCTGCTTTAAAGTCATCTTGCTGCAAGGTAATTAGCACGTCACCTTGTTTTACAGTATCACCAGCGCGTACATTTAAACGCTCAACTTGTGCCATAACCCGTGATGAGATTTGCGTATTTTGTTTGGCAATCACAGTACCCGGTACAACTTCATCACGCGCAATATCTGCCAATGTTACTGTGACTAACTGACCAGTGTAATCATTTGCTGATGGGGTTTTCATGCCTGCAGCTTGCTTATCAGAGAAACTGCCCGCCATGTAAAGTACCGCCACAATAATCACTGATAACGCGATAATTGAACCAATAAGTTTCGATTTACCCTGCATGAGCTTGTTCCTCTTTGGCTGCATCCTTTGCAAACACTAAATAATAAACCAGCGGCACAACAAATAATGAGAACAATGTTGATGCCACAATACCAAAAATAATTGCGATCGCTAGACCGCTAAATACCGGGTCTAAGGTGATCACCAAGTTACCTAATAAGGTGGTTCCCGCTGTTAGTAACACAGGGCGCATACGCACGGTGCCTGCGGCGATTAAAGCCTGTTTAATTGCCATACCTTGGCCGCGAGCTTGATTAATAAACTCAACTAAAATAAGTGAGTTACGAACCACAATACCGGCAAGTGCAATCATGCCTATCATGGCTGTTGCGGTGAATAGCACCGGCTCTGGAGCACCAGCAATGCTGCGCTCTCCAAATTGATTTAATAGCCAAAAGCCCGGCATGATCCCTATTACGGTTAATGGAATAGCCGACATGATGATCAGTGACAAACTCGCAGAGTTTGTTTGAATGCGTAAGATGATGAAAATTGCAGTGAGCGCAAACGCAAAGGCAATCCCCATATCTCTAAATACATCAATAGTAATTCGCCATTCACCTTCACCACTAAAGGTCACGTCAGTGCCAACAGGTAATTGCCAAGCTTGGCTACCACCATTATTGAAAAAGTGCCTACTTTGCCAGTCAGTTTGGCTAAATTCGTCAGCGCTAATGCCTAAGTCAGCATTAACGTCAGCAATAATTTCAGCGGGTGTACGGCCATTTAGCTCAGCCATTACATACACAACATTACGCTGATCTTTACGCATAATTGGCTTGGCAACCTCTTGATGCTGAAATTCACCTAACTCAGATAGCGCCACCAGCGGACGCGGTGCACTTTGCAGCCCAAATTCGTCACTGGTTTTTGCAAGCTCCCTATCGCCACGAACTTGTAATGCCAGCAATTGAGCAAATTGGTTACGGTCTTGATATGGCAGTTGTAACTTTATATCAACAGGGTCTGTTTCGCCGCTAACATATAACACCCCAACATTTTGCCCATGCGAGGCAATGGCTAAGGTCTGGGCAATATCTTGCGTAGACACCGCCGACAATGACGCTTTACTTTTATCAGTAACAAAACGTTGTAACGGCGCATTGGCAGCAATACTGGTATCAACCTCAACCACATGCGGCTCTTGCTTTAACCTTGCTGCAACGGCAAGGGCTGCTTGATAGTGAGTGCCTGTATCAACAAATGGCTCACTGTAAACTTCGGCCACTAAGGTACTTAAAACCGGCGGACCAGGTGGCACTTCAACCACTTTAATAACAATGCCATCGGTTGCCAGTGGCGTTAATGCCGCTCGCAAGCGCATGACCACGCCATGAGATTGATGATCACGCTCAGTTTTATCGAGCAGTAATACTCTGAGCTCAGCTAAATTAGCAGCTTCACGTCGATAATAGCCACGCACCATACCATTAAAGTCCATGCTTGATGGCTGACCAACGTAGGCTGCCGCCTCGCTTACTTCATTTAATTGCCAAGTGATGGTTTGTACTTGTCGAGTGAAAGCAGCGGTTTGTTCAAGGCTTGTGCCTTCTGGCATATCGATTAAAACTTGTAACTCGTTTTTATTATCAAACGGTAATAGCTTTAAAGGCACTGCACGCATTATGGGTAACATGGCACTGGCGACAAACAAAGCTAATGTGGTCCATAGAACGAGTTTGGCGCGGCCTTTAGACTCAAGTAATGGCGATAACATGCGCTCGTATAAGCTATGGGGATTAGCTTCTAGTTGCATGCTGTCATCAACTGGCGCTTTAAGTAATTTCATGGCCAACCATGGCGTGACAAAAAATGCCACTATGGTTGAAACCATTACACTGACCGGTACATTGAATGCCATCGGTGCCATGTACGGCCCCATCATGCCGGTGATAAACGCAAGTGGGATAAATGCCACCATAATGGTCAATGTAGACATAAACAGCGCCACACGTATTTCGCTCATGGCATCAACTATGCGCTGTTTCTTATCGCCTTTTTTCGTTAAAAAACGACTTATGTTGTCTATCCCCGTAATAGGATCATCAACCAATAAACCTAAAGAAAGGATTAGTGCAAACAGTGTGACTCGGTTAATTGTATAGCCAAAGGCAAAATCAAGTGTCAGGGTAATGCCGTAGCAAATAGGCACCGCTAAACCAACCACAATTGCTGGTCGCCAACCTAAAAATACGCCAACAAAAATAACCACGGTAAATACCGCAAACACTAAGCTCGAGGTAAGGTTATTTACTTTTTCGTTCGCTGTTTGGCCATAGTCACGCAGTACGGTGTAGCCCAGTTCATCTGGTAGTAGATTAGCCGATAAGCTATCCATCATGCTGTGCACTTCATTGGCTACAGCTACCGCATTGGTACCTGCTTGCTTAGCAACACTTATGGTGACTAAAGGAAGTTGTTGCTGATTATCTGAATGAGCCAACCATTGATAGCTTTGTGCTTCGCTTGGACCATCACTCACCTGGGCCACATCACTTAGGTAAACACTCTTACCATTAACCACATTGACAACAAGCCGTTCAATCGCAGATTGAGAGCGTAAAACATCACCCACTTGTAAGGCAATTTGCTGCTTACCTTCAACAACACTGCCCACGTTCACCAATTGATTAGATACGCTAAGCGCATAGTACACATCGGTTAGGGTTGTTTGGTGTGCAGCAAGGGCGCTTGCATCAAGGTTAATCGTTAATTGACGTGTTCTACCAGCAATCACTTTCACTTCGCTGGTATTTTCGATGCGCTGTAAACTGTTAGCGATTTCGTTAGCAAAACGAGTTAGTTGATAGTCATCGTAAAGTTTTGGATCTTTACTAAATAAGCCCAGCATCACAATGGGCACATCGTTCACTTCAACCGGCCGTATTTGCCATGAGCTGATCACTGACGCCATCGTGTGTTGATAGCTATAGAGTTTAGCGTAAGTGTCGAGGATGGCTTGCTCACGATCGTGACCGACTTCAAAGCGAAGAGTAACAACAGCAGCATTACTTTGTGTAGTCGAGTAAATATGCTCAACGCCCGTTAACTGCGCCAATAACTTCTCCAATGGCTCAGTTACCAGCCTGGCTACTTCTGGCGCTTCAACGTTTGGCGCTGCCACATATATATCAAGCATAGGAACCACAATTTGCGGTTCTTCTTCACGAGGGGTTTGCTTTAATGCCATTAAGCCAAGCAGCACCGACATAATAAAAATAATGACAGGGAGGCGACCGCTCAAGCTGTTTTTTACTGCATTATCGATAGCATTCATTACCTAACTACCTTTGCAAAATAAACCATATAAAGTTGCAAGAATAGCCACTACATTCTTATCTATTACACGGTAATAGATGGTTTGGCTTTCGCGTCGAGTCGCGACGATCTGAGCTTTTCTCAGCGCCGCTAAGTGTTGCGATAATGCTGACTGCGCCAACGGCACAGCTTCGTTTAATTCGCTCACGCTCATTTCACCATCTTGTAGGGAACATAAGATCATCAAGCGATTTTTATTCGCCAGTATCTTTAGCATTTGCTCTGCTTGTTCCACATTGTCGGCCATAGCCGCAAAATCGATGTTCATAATCACACTACTCTATATTCTTAAAATACCGCTAAAGTATAGATTGATATATTAGAAAAGTCTAATATTAGAATTTACTAATGTAGTGTTATCTAATATATTAAATACACCACTCTGTTATCGAGGTCTTATTATGAAACTAAATGACGCGCTTCGCTTAATTGCTGGTGTAATGATCTGTATTTCATTGTTGCTACAACAGTTTCACAGTCCGCTGTGGATTTGGTTTACGGTATTTATTGCTCTAAACTTAATTCAATCCGCATTCACTAAGTGGTGCCCAATGATCACCATTTTACGCAAACTTGGCATGGAGGATTAGTATGCTGACCCCAATTCCTGACTTAATGAAAATTATTGCTCCAAACCAGCGTCGCATTAGCGCTAATCAAGCAAAACAAGAATTAAGCCACGGCTAGCGCATTTTAATCCCAGATTCTAACAGGGTTGAGCGATAATCATCGTCTAGCCCTGCCATTTTCTTTTTTCTCGCCATACTGGCTGTTTTAGTTGTATCTTGTTTAAATAACGCCATGGCTATTTTTCTCATTACGTTAAAAACAAGGGGTCCTTGCTTCTTACGGATTCTTGATTCATCTTCCCTAAAGTTCATATCCAACATCCAATGCATACTTTCAACCTGCCAGTGGCTTCGTACCGCATTAAGTGCTTGCTCCGCACCTAACGCTAACGAACTAATATACCAACGCGTTTCTATCGTGTCTGTACCTGATGATTTATCGTGAACCTCAGCGGTTACTTGAATAACACTCTTTAAGCCAGACCATTGGTAGATTTTATCTAACCAGCTTTTATCAATAAGCAATTGCTG
This sequence comes from Pseudoalteromonas sp. KG3, assembly GCF_030436385.1. Lineage (NCBI taxonomy): Bacteria > Pseudomonadati > Pseudomonadota > Gammaproteobacteria > Alteromonadales > Pseudoalteromonadaceae > Pseudoalteromonas > Pseudoalteromonas sp. KG3. Next base: position 2,846,419 of record NZ_CP098523.1, on the reverse strand, counting down.
ACAAACCCTTGTTTCAATGCGCCCATGCCCTGAGCTTATTTCGGTATGTTTATCATAGTTGCTATTGGTCAATCCTTCGCGCTCACTCTTGTGCCACCAAGCTTCTAATTCACTCTGCATACCTGAATGGTTACCTTTGAGCGCTAGGATATAATCAGCTTTTTGTTTAATTATTTGTTTCGCTATTTCTTGCTGGCAGCCCATAGCATCAAGTGTAATGATGCTATTTTCAATATCTAGCATGGTGAGTAACTCAGGTATGGCTGTGATTTCATTTGTTTTGCTATCAACGGCTGTTTGCCCTAAAACTAACTGGTGTTGGCAGCTCCATGCACTGACGGTATGTAAAGCACTTTTTCTATCTTTGGTTGTAAATGAACGACGTGCAGTTTTTCCATCCATAGCAATAATATCAGCACCCGTGGTTTCAATAAGTGAAGATATCCAAGATTGAAATGCATGCTCTATTTCATCTGATTTTAACCGACAAATGACACGGGCTATGGTGTCGTGTCTTGGAATACCCGCGTTGAAAGCGCCATATCTTTTTAACCAATCAAGTTTTAGATGCCCAAAGTCTTCAATATCCTCCCATCCTTGTGCACCGGAGATTACTGCACTAATGGCTAAAAGGAGAATATCGATAAGCTCATGCTTTTTACAGCGTTCAATGCGAGGATCGGTAATTGAATTAAAGTGTTTCAGAAAAGTAGCGCTCATATTTTACGTGACCAAGGTGATTATTATGCCTTGATCTGATCACTACATATTCTATAAGTTCAATTTATAATGATCTTGCCGTGAGAATTAAGCGAAAACCATGGTTTATTAATTGACGTACGTGAGCCTGCTGAACACGCCACTAAAGCAGCAACAGGTGCAATTAATATCCCACGCGGTGTACTTGAAATGAAATTAATGGAAATTGAAAAAGATCCTGCAAGACCCATTTATTTACACTGTGCAAGTAGTGCCCGTGCCACACTCAGTGCCGAAGCGCTAACTCGTGTTGGCTACGAAAATGTTACGGTAATTACCTGTAATACAGAACAAATTTGCCAAGTGTTTTAGCTTCATAGAATAGTAACACTGGTCGGATAAGCTCGTACTTTTCTACTCATAGGTACAGAGCAATGACTTTTACACGGAGACGTTTTTTAAAAGCATCGGCGGCGGGTTTTGGCGCCGCCGTTTTATCGTTCGGTTTAACGGGCTGTAGTCTCAATGACGATGATGACGAAGCCACAAAGCAAACCCCTGTCAGCTTTGATCACGGTGTTGCCAGTGGCGACCCGCTCGCTGACAGTCTGATTATTTGGACTCGCATAACTCCACTTGAAAACGTCACGAGTGTTAACGTAGTTTGGCAAGCCTCAAAAGATGCTAACTTCACAACCATAAGCCATGATGGCGAAACACAGGTAAGCGATGCTACCGACTTCACCTTAAAAGTTGATCTGCAAGGTCTTGATGCCAACACCACCTATTACTACCGCTTCATAAGTAATGGTAAAACTTCACCTACGGGAGCAGGTAAAACGCTTCCAACTAGCAATATAGAACAAGTAAAACTTGCCGTTGTCTCTTGCGCTAACTACCCTGCTGGCTACTTTCATGTGTATGGTGAAATCGCAAAACAAACCGATTTAGATGCAGTACTTCACTTAGGTGACTACATCTATGAATATGGTAATACAGGTTATGCCACTGAAGATGCCGCCGAACTTGGTCGTTTATTGCCTGATGACAATAGCGATGAAATCATTTCTTTAGCGGATTATCGCAAACGTTACGCCCATTATCGTAAAGACGAAAACCTGCAAGCTGCGCATAGCCGCTGTGCATTTATTACTGTGTGGGATGACCACGAAATTACCAATGACACATGGCAAAATGGCGCAGAAAACCATAATGAAGGAGAAGGTGAATTTAGCGAACGTAAGCTACATGCCCTACAGGCCTATTTTGAATGGATGCCAATCCGTAACGTTGCAGATAAAGAACGAATTTACCGTCGCTTTGAGTTTGGTAATTTAGTCTCTTTATACATGCTAGACACGCGTGTACTCGCCCGTGATGAGCAACTAAACTATGCTGATTTTGACCTGACCAGTGCACAAGGACAAAGTGATTTTGCAAACGCAGTAAGCTCACCAACGCGCGCATTACTTGGCAATGAGCAGCTTACTTGGCTCACTGATGGCATGACAACATCAAACTCAAAATGGCAGGTACTTGGCCAACAAGTACTGATGACCAAAATGCATTTGCCGTTTGAAGTACTGCAACTACTAGTGAGCTTACAAATCAGCCAAGCAAATGGCGGCGACACTAATGCATTATTAGCACAAGCATCGGCATTATTTGCTGAACTTGCACAAATCAAAGGCCGCGTGCTTGCAGGCGATCCAAGTGTTACTGATGCCGAACGCGCTCGAGTTGATACTACTGCACCATACAATTTAGATGCATGGGATGGTTACGCCTACGAACGTGAAGTGCTGCTTGGTACTGCCATTGCCGCACAAAAGAACTTAGTGGTTTTAGCGGGTGATACTCATAACGGTTGGGCTGGGCAATTAGTTACTGATGCTGCAAACCCAATTGCAGCGTCACAAAATGCCGGTGTAGAATTTGCTACCTCTTCGGTGTCTTCGCCTGGTCTTGAAGAATACCTAGCGCTGAATACACAAGAACCTGAAGTTACGGCACAAATGGAGCAAGTTATTGCACTATTAGTCAATGATCTTATCTATAACAACTTAGTCGATAGAGGTTACTTAACCGTGACCTTTACCCCAGAGCAAGCCACCGCTAAGTGGAATTACGTGAGCAGCATTAAAACCGCTTCATACGAAATGCAAACCGAGCGCAGTAAAGAACTACGTATGCTAGCAGGTCAGCCAGTAATACAAGGGTAAAGTCTCAAGAAAGTATCTAGGAGCTAGGGGAAAGGTTCTAGGTGAAAGATTAAAACAGCCCGGCGATCAGCTGATCGCCGGGTTGATTTGAGTGCAACGAAGCCATCGAAATGCGTATCCCTTGCAGTTAATCGAATTACCTTGGATTATCGGATATATACTTTCGCTAAAACATGCAAAAGTCTTAAAATGATTTATTCACAAAGAGATTAAGAGACGCTGCGCTTTAGAGAAAAGACCTAAGTTAAGAGATTAGATAACGAATTCCTAGGTGCTGGTATTTTCGTAGGTCGTACTTTAGCGCGTTAATTACATGTACTAGATCATATCTGAGCTTACAGATTAAATGAATAGGTTTAGACTTCATCTGACAGACAGCCATGAGCGAGAAACAGACAGTCGCTCAAACTCGTTTTTGGACAGAAATGAGTTAGAGCCGAAGGACGGCTCTGTGCCATTTCTGGACGTTCGTAACGCCGCGTTAAGTAGTGAGCAACACCAACACCTAACCTAAACCATTGCACCGAAAACACAAAACTCAACTTGAACTGAAAATGCCAAGCGTTGCGAATCTGTCTTAAACGCTTTGTGTACGCCCGACATGGGCATTGACTTATGAGGTGAAAGTCCTCTGTAGGAAGATCACCGTTTAAATAACATACTGTTATTAAACGATAACTACTAGCGAATGGCAAGGGCTAAATCGCGAGAGATAGTCTGAAGGAAGCCGCTAGCAAATCTGTGAGCTGATGAACAAAAACATCATATGAGGCGTAGGCTGGAGACGAGCTAGCACAAGATAGCGAAGTCATGTGATCTAACGGCCACCGTAAATGATGCAGTTGTGCAGAGAAAGTCGATGCACCTTATTCGGGGAGATCTGATAAACACGCATCCGCGCTAACGCTTGGAGATTACCAGTTAGGGGCTGGTTGATCAACCCTAGGCGCTCTGGTTGCTGCGACCTACAGCGAGCGAAATAGCAGTAAACAAGCGTTAGTTTAGACGCGCTTTATCGAGTAATCGTTAAAGTGATTTATCAGAAGTCAGCAGACGGCATAGTAGCCAAACGCCCATCGTAATGGAGGGGACACGGTGAAGGCCTGAACATCTTAACCAGAGGAGATACTACAATTGAACTTGAATTCACATAGATCACCGTGTTGTGATAGTGATGAACAGCGTTCTGCTGTGAATAATACCTCGAATGAATACAACCAAACAAATCATGACCTGATGACAAGGGTACTGAGCAACCACAATATTGGCGCTGCATGGCAACATGTTAAGCGCAATAAAGGGGCTGCTGGTATTGATAATATGAGTATTGAAGAATTTAATCACTTCGCTAAGTTACATTGGCTGGGAATTAAACAACAATTACTTAACGGCACTTATCAATCCTTGCCAGTCAAACGCGTGATGATACCCAAACCTGATGGCGGTGAGCGAATGCTTGGGATCCCTTCAGTTATCGACAGAGTGATCCAACAAGCTATTGCTCAAGTGATTAGTCCTTATTTTGAGCCTCTATTTTCACCACATAGTTATGGTTATCGCCCTCATAAAAGAGCCAGTCAAGCAGTAAACCATGTTCAATCTTGTGTTAAACAAGGTTATAAAACAACGGTTGATATCGACTTGTCTAAGTTCTTTGATGAAGTAGATCATGACATGCTGATGAATCGTGTTAGCCGTAAAATCAAAGACAAAGCACTCATGCGCCTACTCGGTAAATACTTACGAGCGGGGATCGCAGAGCGCGAAACAGGTCTGTGGTTTGAGTCAACCAAAGGAGTCCCTCAAGGTGGGCCATTATCCCCTTTGCTTTCCAACATCTTACTCGATGAATTAGATAAGAAGCTAACCTACAAACACCTTAAGTTTGCACGTTACGCTGATGACATAATCATTTTAGTAAAAACGAAAAGCGAAGGATTAATAATCCAGCGGGAAATTACTGCGTTCATCACTAAGCGATTAAAGCTCAAAGTGAACGAATCGAAAAGTCGAGTGGGTCCAGTATCAGGCTTGTTATATTTTTACTACGCCAAGTCTTCGCTTTTTGTTGAAACAGCCAATAACGATATTGATGCAGCATACGTAGAAAAGAAAACAATATAAGCTACACACAAACCGATTAGGCCGAAAACGTTACTTTCGATTGAAATATCATAAATTAGATAAGCCGATATAGGTAAAGACAAAATTGAAAAAGCTTTACCTTGTGAAAGAATAACCAGTTTATTTTTAATATATGGAATAGCTAAGATTAATACCGGAATTAATAATAATCCCGCAAATAATATATCTATTTTGACTTCTGAATTCATTTATTACTCCATTTCCGATTGAAAATATAACGAGCCTGTAGATTTACTCGTTTTTTTATTTGTTTTTTATTGATAAACAAACCATAGCTGAGTTCCTATTTTGGTTCAATCGATTACTTATTTTATGCAGAATATAAAGTGGGTGTTTGATGTTGTTTTAATTGGTATTTTGGAAGCTATTACTGGTGTTTAAGTGGCTTTATTTTAGGTTAAAAGGGCTTCCCCTTCTTAATGCATCGTGTTTTGCAGTTTTTCTATATTATGAACAAGGCAATACAGTTGCCACTGCGCATTCACTTTCGCTTGACCCCGTAAGGTCAACTTATTCATGCCTTTATTCACTGTAATGTTGCCAAACACCGGCTCAATACAACCAAGTCGTTTACTGTATTGTCGTCGACCTATCGGGCTGTCTATTTTTACTTTCATTTTGTCTACATAGCTCAGCTTTTTGCGTGATTCATTATTGATAAACTGCACTTGTCGCCCTGTTTTAATGGGCGGCTTTCGCATGCATTGTTGCTGTAGCGGACACGTTTTACAGTCTTATAAGTAACCGCAGAACCGGGTGTATTTTTGGTTATGGCTGTTTACATTTATACCGCTTCGCCACATGGCATTGCCTGCAGGGCAGCGGCATGTTTGGGTTGCTTCATCATAATGAAAATCATCTGAGGTAAATAGTCGTGGTTTGCCTTTACTGCGTTTTAATCTGCGCTTTTCTTGCTCCGTTTCGTATGTTTCGCTGGCTTTAAACAGCGGGTTTCTTTTTCTAAATTGGTTATCCGCAATGTAGGTATCGAACCCGCTTTGCGCCATAAATTCAAGATTCACTTCGCTGTTAAACCCACTGTCTGCAGTGAATTTAATCGTGGGTTCATCTGCCCGTTTTTCTGTATTGAGTTTAGCAAGCTGCTGTTTTAATTGTGCAATGGCTGGCTGTAAGGTTTGTTGTTCACCCACTGAACCCCACGCTTGAGCTTGCAGGCTAAGGGATCCCCAGAAATAATCATTAAGTTTCAATTACATCACTCACATCCATATTTTTCCAATCGAGTTGCACTACCACCTGTACGAAATAGGCTAGTCCTGCCAAATAATCTCGCCGTCGCAGTTTAATGGACTGTTTTTTGAAGTATCGCAGCCCAACAAATGCCCATGACACTACTCGTCTTTTTTTGGTTGAATTAGCTTGAAAAGCGCCTGTCTTTCCTGCTTTGTCTATCACTGCCCCCAGCATCATTGAGAACCAATGAGCCAGTGTGGCAAGCAGCAACAGTATGTCTAATCGATAGAGTTTGTTTGTCCTGTGCAGATCTGAGCCTAAGCCGAACCTAACACTTTTTTGATCTCGAAATCCTGCTTCTATCTGCATTCTCATACCATATAATTTGAGTACTTTTTCGAGAAAGTGGTGCCTCTTTGGAAGAGAAGAAACGAGTAGCCAAGGCTCCTTATAACCACGTTTTTTATCTCTTTTTAATAACTTATGTCCCTTGCCAACCAGCACTGCATGAGTTTGATATTTTGCACTTTTGGTCAACTCGGTCGCGCCAAGATACTGGCTCTTACGTTGATTGCTCTTGAATAGTGACTGGCATGGAACAAACTCATCGCTGCCCTGCGTTTTCAAATGTGCCGTACCTCGAACACGGCTAATATAATGCCAGCCATTGTTTCGCACGGCTTTGAGCCAAGGAACTTTAAAGCCCGCATCCGTCACAATTACGGGCCGGCAGTCACCCGGCAAGATCAGTTTGAGCATCTTTAAGAACCGTTTTTGAACTTTTGGGCAATGATACTGAAAACTGAATGCACTTTCCTGATACAGGGTCAAAGAACGACCTTCACTGGCAATGCTGGCACGCAGAATACAGTATTTGGTTTGTGTATCTGCATGACTCCAATCAACCAAAATGACGGGATGCTTTTCAGTGACCACAAAACGGCTTAAGCGAACATAAACCGATGTCGACTCACGCAAAAGCTCGTGGTTATTGAGTAGTCGATCAATACGTTTAATATCATGTTTTTCAGTTGTTTTTGAATCCAAATTGCGACCAATAGATGTCAAGGTGCATTGCTGACAGTGCAAAAGAGATTTAACGGCAGCGACTAGAGTATTAAATCTGGCTTTATGAATAGAGTTAGGGGTGACAGCGCGGAGCATATTGTGCAAAATAGTAGACGCATTCATGGTGTTTAGTTCTGTTGTTTTTAAGCGATTCATAAGATCACAAAACACCATGAATGTTCCCTCACTACCCATATTTTTTAACACTATTAGTTCATTGATATATAAAGGCTAATTTTGGGGATACTTTAGGCTTGCAGGATAATTTGGTGTTTATCATCGTTTATCGCGATGCCGTTGTAGCCTTGAATTGTCCCTTTTGAGGTCGTCATTTTCGCGCTGTCGGGGTCGGTGATATTACTTTTAACTGGCTTGCCTTTACTGCCTGTTTTCTCTTCGTGAGTGGCTAAAAACTCGGTGATTTTACCTGCACTTTTATCTAGCTTTTCTTTTTGTTTTAAATCCTGAGTTATCAATTCTTCGCCCAGCCCATCTTGTGATTGGTGGCGTTCAATAATACGTTTGCTTGCGCGTTCTAGTTTTGCTTTTTTGCGACCTAACTCATCGAATGTGCCACTCCACTCTTTACTCGCATTGGACTTTAATTTACACCCATCAATGGCAAACATGTTGCGGCCTATCAAGCCTTCCTCATCACATATCATCAGCACTTGCGTAAAAAGCGGCTCAATCTGTTCATGCATTTTAGCCACAAAACCCGCTATAGATGTGTAATGCGGCTGGATATCCCCCGATACACTCATAAATAAAATATTATGCTCGCAAGCCTTTGCAATCCGACGGCTACTAATTAATCCATGTGCATAACCCAGTAAAATAATCTTTAACATCACCGATGGCGGATACGCCGCCGCGCCCGTTTTGTCGTTGTTATACCACGCGTCAAAGCCCGATAAATCGAGCTTGTTTTCGACAATATAACAAAGAGCATATTCAAATGTGCCAGGCAAAATTTGCTCAGCAAAATTGATAGGAATGAATTTATTTTGACAGGATAAGTCAGGCTTGTAGTTGGCCATAACGATTTACCGTGGGTGAATAATATCTATTAGATCACAGCGAACGGATGGGTTCAAGGTTAAAAAGCAATCAATTCGAAATAGTAAGATACGTTCCTAAAAAGAGTAATTCTACAGCCTCAACGCCCCATTAAGAGGCAAAAAATAGTTGGTTATAATAGCGAGGCACGAGCAAAAACCAACTGTTTTTTGTCCTGCTTGAATGGCTTAGCTGTTGCCTGTTGCCTGTTGCCTGTTGCCTGTTGCCTGTTGCCTGTTGCCCAAATTAAAACATGATTCTCTATCAAAAGTATATTAGTATTATTTGAGCTATAAATATTTATAGCTTTTTGTAAACTAACTCAATAAAGGATTTTAAGTTATGAAATATTCACATTTACTCCCTGCAACAATGTTTGTTGTTGCTGCTGCAAGTTTTTCTTTCAATGCAATCAGTGCTGATACTTCGGTTACAGAGTCATCTTCGATTCAAGTACAAGAGCAACATGATCAAGTTGCATCATTGAATTCTATTCTTGATTTTGAAGAAGCAGCTAAAAATGAGCAAACAACCAGTGAATATGAACGTTGTAGCCCTACAATTTACACTAGATACACTAGTCTTAAATTGGAGCAGACTCGAACTATTGCAAGCTTTACTTATGATGGTGGTAATTGCCGTAGATACGGTTTTGCAATTTTAAGAAACTATGACGGACATGATTTCAAAGTGACTTTGGTTGATAGCAATGGAGATAGAGTTGCTGGCGGATATAGCGTAGCAGTTTCCACTTCTATCTTTAATGCAGGCACTTATTATTGGGAAGTTGAAAATAAAACAACAACTGGATCTACTTATGGTGGAATTACTTATGAAGTAAGATCTGGTGGCTAGTTAAACTTTCTATTAATGACTCAGCCCTATGAGTCGTTAATAGAAAACAATCTAAAATAAAAGCTTAAGTTTTATAAAATTATGTCGATAAAAGAAAACGACATATGAAAAAGGATTTTTATGAAAATCAGCACCAATCTACTACCTACTCTATTTGAAAGTAAAATATCTATTTTTACAAACAGTGATGATGAAAAAATAAAAAGCTTTTCTACTAAAACAAGCGAAAGTGGCTTAAAAATTAATATAAACACAACTCACCTTGATCCTAAAGTTAAAGAAAAAAAAGACAATAATGCTTTTGATTCATCATTAATTGAGGGAAGTGCATATGAAAAAGTATTTAAAAAAGAAGAGCTCAACTTTTCTAATATGAGTATAAAAGAACTTCATAGTATTGTTAAAAATGTGAATGAAATGGAACGAGAATACACACAAAAATACGATAGTGATGAACCAGTTAGATTAGGTAAGTCAGGAAACCCCATAATATCCAAAAAAAGAGAAGATATGAATAGTTTAGAGTCTAAACTTAGGATCCTTTCTTATGGTGGAGGGGATGTAGATCCTGATAAAAAAATTAATGTTATGGAGTATTTTTCTAATAGTTCAGAGAAATTAGATGGACTTGCTAAAGAATATCCTGAACGTCAGACTTATCAAGTAAGAGCCTCTTACATGAAAGAAATAATTAATACGTTTGATAAATTTATATCAGACGATACTTTTGATTTATATCAAGAAAAGGCTGCTTTATTGTTAACCGACAAAAAGAAAGTCGATGTTTTTATTTGAAAAAAGCCTAGAACATAGCAAAACAGCTAACAGCTTATTGAACACCATTTTGGTGGTTTATAACACACCGAAACGGCGTATATTACATACCCTGATAATTTCACCAATAATTACCTTTGTAAACAAGTAATTAAAACAGCTAGGAATTAAGCATGTTATTTTGCCCCAAAACGGCGTTTAATAATGTTATCGGACAAAATTAGGCTCCTACTCAAAGAAGTAGTTATTAATTTAACTTTTTCAGTGTCCGCTTATCGCTCTTTTGAGGCATTCGCCTCAACACGTTTTGGGGCAAAACCAATTTGCAAAATATGCAATTTGCTAACTCGAAAAGGGGCAGAAACGAGTTATACCTGAATAGCTGCTTTTGGCACATATTCGACTATCAGATTTGATCAAAATCTAAAAATCACATCTGACAGATTAAGTTAAGACTTATTCAAATTACACTACTGTCGCCATAAATGGCGACTTTCATGCTAAGTTGATCTGGTCAATTGATTTAATATTCTACCCTCATTCACTTCTCATTTTCTTCTCTTTGTGCAAAACACAGTACAATAATAAGTTAATTTTACTTTTTCTCATCCAATAGCGTGACCATCATTTGCTCGATGTTTTTTACGCTGTAGGTGAGAGCTCGGAGTAATTCGACTTGGCTTTGTGGTTCATCAGCTTTAGCCTTGCTTGGCTTTGTTTCGGCTAGATTGTCTTTTTGCGTTAAGATGGCCTCGCGAAACTCACTGGCATCAACTACCCCTAGTAACGATACTAATGCGCCATGACCAGACTGACCTGCGGTTTCAAAGCTTAGTCGATATAAACCAAATAAACGCATCAACGGGCCTTGGCTTAACCCGACGTCAGTTATTTTTTCAAGTGGGATGGACTTTTCTTCTTTAAAAAACACACCGCGTTTTACTACTAGCTTACGCTCTAATAAGTTAGCTGACATAGCCGCAAGCATACGCCCAGCCACGATCCAAATTATTAACGCTACAATTGGGATTAATGGGATCCCAACCAAACACACTAAGCAGGTAATAACTCCTAGCGTGATCCAGTAAGATTTTACTTTAGGGTTAAAACTGGCGGTTTTCAGGGCTAACTCAGACATTCATTACCTCCTTGATATTTATTCTATTAACCTAGGGAATATTGTGGCTGAATGCAACTATAATAAAAAAGCCGAGTATAAAACTCGGCTTCGGCTATCTTAGTGAAAGCTTATTGTAAGTTAACAATAATAAAAGGCGCTTCGAGATCATTTGCATTAACCACAAAGCGATACTCTCCTTCGGTTTCAATTAACAAGCTCAAGTTATTATTAGAAGCCGCTAAAGGTGTTTCACTCCCTAATATTACTTCTGAGCTATCTCCACCAGCTCCTAAATTGACAGTGCTCCAATCACTGGTAGCAACTTTAAACTCATATGCATCACTTTGTGCACTTAGCTGTTTAGAAAAAGTATATAAACCATCACCTGTGTATGTGAATTGATCGCCTGTCCCCCACAAACTATCTGCCTCATTTAAACTGCCACGTAAATACAACGACACATTTCCAAATGGCCCTATTTTTGTCACTGTCAGAGTTGGGTTTTCTTTATCTGAAGCATTAAACGAGAACAAATAGTTATCCGCTGTGTCAGCCGTAAAACTAATATTAGCTCCATTAAAACTAAGTTGTTTTTCTACTCCCAATTGAACAACAGCCTCTTGCTCTGAATTAGCACCAAAATTCACGAGTTCCCAACTCTCTGAAGCAACTTTGAAACCAAAGCTTTCCCCAGCTGTCAGCGCCTTCATAATTTGATACTCGCCACTGCCAACATATTCAAATTGATCAGAGAGCCCCCACTCATTTAAATCACCACGAAGATACACCTCAGTGCTGCCATAAGGGACGATATCTGGCGCACCAACAGTTGCATCAGCACTCAAGCCAGCGCCTTGGCTCTCGCCTTGTGGTTTAACAAACACAGCCATGGTGTAAGCAGGTACATTAAACGTGCCTTCAGTTTCGTTTGCACTAAAACTCACTCCCGCCATGGTACTATCTACACCATTTTTAAGAATAGGATGTAATTCAAACCCAGCAGCGGTTGGTACTGTATGTGAAAGCGCTTGCTCAGTTGCATTAATTACTACTACGAGCGCGTCAACTTGGTTATCTAAATCTGCAAAACCTTGACCGTCATCAATGCTCATTACAATCAAACCATGTTGCTGGTTTTTACCAACATTGTGAAAACCTACACGGTCAATAACATCTTGCTCTGTGGTGAGTCTAAATAACGGGCTTGCGCTACGGATAGCTAAGAACTCTTGGAATACATCACCTGCATAGGCAATGTCTTGTGGCATCGCCTGTGCATCTGCATTAGCTGAAATAGGCATTATTTCAGACCATTTTTCTTGGTTCTTCTCTGCGTTAGGTAGACCAATGTTCCAGTTATTATTCTCTTTGGTTAAATCAACAGCATTAAACCAATCACCGGCATTATAACTATCACGATCCATTGACTTAGAACGCAGTAAATCAGCACCCAGTTGCATAAACGGAATGCCTTGGCTCATAAGTGGAATAGACAACGCCATGTTGTGCGCACGCACACGTTGCTCAATACTCATGCTTGATGCATGCTTATATTGCAACTGATCCCACAGTGTTTCGTTATCATGCTTTGATACGTAGTTAATGGTGTCTGCTGGGTCTAAAGCATAAGCCGTCGGCTGTGTATTCCAGCTAAAGCTATTACCTTTTGCCGAATTACCTTTAAAGTCTTTCAGGATATAGTTTTGTAGATTACCCGCCAGTGATAAACGTAAGGTATCTTGGTCTGCTAAATTGCCATCGGTTGGGTTATTGCTAAACATAGCCCCACCGCGCACAGCCTCACGAATGCGGTCATTGAATGTGCCAACTTCAGAGCCTGCCATATCAGCTTGCTTAGCTTGAGTGAACAAGCGGTTATTAGCGACTTCACCAAAATCCCAGCCTTCGCCATAAAAGTAGTTGTCAGGGTCAACAGCTTGCACCGCTTCGCGCGCTGCTAAAATTGATGATTTAGGCATGTGCCCCATCACATCAAAACGGAAGCTGTCGTAACCAAAATCACGAGCAAGTATTACCAGTGAATCGCTAACAAACTTGTCCATCATCACATGTTCAGTCGCGGTGTTTTCACAACAGGTTGAACGCTCAATATCGCCCGTTATTTCACTGTATCTGTGGTAATAACCAGGCACGAGTTTATCGAAGACTGATTTTTCCCAAATCCCTGATGACGTTGTATGGTTATACACCACATCAAGTGCAACTCGCAGGCCAATTTCTTGCAGTGATTGCACCATAGCACGAGTTTCTAAAACACGGGCAACGCCTTCAGCACTTGATGCATACGAGCCTTCAGGAGCAATAAAATGATGCGGGTCGTAACCCCAGTTAAAGCCGTCTAAATCACGCATCGCGCTGGCAAGTGCTTGTGCATCATCAGAACCAGAAAAGTAGCTTTGCATTAAATGAGCAATGATGCTGTTTTTATCTTCGATTTTACAAGCATCGGCGGCATCGTCTATTCGCTCACATAACTTACTTAGGGTGTCAGTGATTTCAACGCGCTTATCAGCATCTTCTTCAATGGTGCCAATGTCAGTGACTGGTAGTAAGTGAAAATGCGTTAAACCTTTGTCAGCTAGTTGCTTAAGGTGCTGCATAGGGATGCTTTCAAGCTCAGTAAATGCTAAATACTTACCTTGGTTTGCTGCGCTTACTGACGTATCGCGAATACTAAAATCACGGACATGACCTTCATAGATAATGGCATCTTCTGGGTTGGTAATTGTTGGTACACTGCGCTCATCCCAGCCTTGTGGTTTGGTATCGTCATCATTTAAGTTGATCAACTGTGAGTACAAACCATTGCTTGATACATTCAGTGAGTATGGATCGGTGCTCCATAAGCTTTCAATCGCTTGAGTAGTAGGGTGATAAACATCAAATGCAAAGCGGTAGTAATGGCGGTCATAGTTACTATCTAGGCTCACAGACCAAATACCGGTGCTGCTATCAAAGGTCATCGCGCTGCTGTGTACCTGAGTTTTATCAGCGTCAAACACATTGATCGTCATGTTATTCGCGGTCGGCGCCCATACGGATACATCTATGAGATTATTGTTATAATGCACGCCCAGCATGGCTTCATTCGCATCGTTTTCGCCTTGCGTGTACAGCGCATCCAACGCTTTGGCGGTTTGCACAAAACTTGCTTCAAGTAGCTTGCCATCAGCATCGTAGCCTGCAACGGCTAACTGCTGCTTAATGAGTTGCTTGGCGGTTTCGCCATCCCAATTACCTTGATAGGCAGTCCAATCTGTTAAGTGCGGTACTTTCGCTGCCTGTGCATCGGTTAAACTCGTTGTCGTTAATTCAACGGTTTTACCATTTAAGCCTGTATCAACATCAACAACCAATTCGGCGGCAGCAGATGAATGCAGCTTAATGATTTGTGTAAGCTTATTACTTGGCTTATACAGTACAGTATTTAAATCAATCCAGTGAGCTGATGCACCGTCAATTGCAACTGGGCGCTCACCAAGGCTTGCAACTGGGTATTCAAATACAGATGGCTCACCGTCAAAGGTGAAATTCATACGCACAAAACGCTCGTCGTCTTGCATCAGTGGCATGGTTAAATCCACATCACCATGTGCTTTGCCTGAGCCTTCTGTGCCAATATGAATAATAAAATTAGCACACTCGGTGTAACCGTCTCTTAGTGCCACAATCCAGTAAGCACCATAGTTAGGATCAATACCGTCGTATTCGTGACCATCGGACCACTCTGTAGCATCAAACGGTGGCGCGTAAGCATCACAGCCGTCGGTATTCCATGAGTGTAATCGATAACCTTCGTACCCTTCATTTTCAGGGCGCTTATAAAATAAAATAGCCTCGCCTTCGCCTGCAAATACCACAGGGTCTGGTAAGTCGGGGTTATAGCCACTGGTACAGCTTTCATTATTTGCATCTGGAAATAACGGTGCGTCGCAAGAGATAGGCTCTGGGTCAACGCATTGAGTGCCTGCTGAGTTAGGCACTTGTGGTACATCGCAAGTCAACAAGGCTTGACCTGCTTTGACATCGCTACTGCCTGAGCCACCACAGCCAAACAGTAGTGTTAAGCTCACCGCTAATAGCAAATGAGTCAATTTAGTTATTTTATTCATTATTTATGCTCCAATTTGCTATTAGTGGCTATAGGTAAAACCTAAATAAACCTGACGACCAAAGTACTGGGTAGTACCGGTGATATTTTCATTGCCAAAGTAACTTTGGGTTGGTTCATCGGTAAGGTTATTAACCTGCAGCAACATGCCAAATGAGTCAGTAAATTGATAAGAGGTTTGAAAGTCGACCACGGTCTCAGCATCAAAATTGACCACCTGCTCATTGATCGCCACTTGCTCTGAGACAAAGTCTGAGCGGTAACGCACATTAAGGCGGGTTTCAAAATTATCTAAGCTGTAAAATATAGTGCCGTTTAACACGTTTTTAGACAAACCAGGTAAGCCTTGTGTAACCGTTTCACCACCTAAGCTAGTAATCGATTCAACTTCGCTTTCGGTGTATGAGTAGCTCCCGTTAAAACCGAGGCCATCAAACGGCGCGGGCAAAAACGAAAATACTTGCGTATAGGCAAGTTCAATACCGCGAATATAACCACCATTGGCGTTATTTACCGCCGTTGTGTAAGTGCCGTTAGTTGTGGCAACTTGCTCGCCGCTGACGGGGTTTTCTATATAGTCTGGAACGTTAAAACCGTTACCTTTAAAGTCAAACCCTTCAATGGCGATGGTATCGATAAACGAATCAATGTTTTTATAAAAACCTGCGATCACTAGCGCACCATCTGACTCATCAAAATAATGCTCATAAGAGATATCGTATTGGTCGGCATAAAATGGTTTTAAGAATGGGTTATTGGTACTTGATCCGTTAATTTTTCCAGTAGTTTCATCAGCTTGTGCACTGGCATCTCCCGCTAGGCGATTAATCGGTGGACGCGACATCACTTTAGCCGCCGCAAAGCGTAATTGCGTGTTATCCGTTAGCTGAAAGTTTAAATTAAGGGATGGCAGATAATCGGTATACGTTGTGCCAAGTACATTAGGTAAATAATTTTGATTTATGATGCCGATGCTGTCGGTAATGTTTTGCGCACCCAGTGCCAAATCACCATTAACGTTTTCTAAAATAGTGGCCGATTGGTCGGTATCTACACGGCGAATACCAATATTACCCAGCACTGGCATAGTGCCAATTTCAGTATTAATATTGAGCATGGCGTAAGCTGAAAGCACTTCCTCGTATACCGAACCACTTTGTAACATAGTCCACGAGTAGTTAGTGGTGTAACCTTGTGGATCTACTACACCATCTGCGTTACCCCAGGTGGTCACCGGTGTAGGCGCACCTTCTGGGAACCACGCATTGAGCGCTTTATCTACATCAATCGCTAAATAGGATGGAAAGTAGCTAAACTTGCCTTCCCAATCAACAACATTTACCATGTCATTGGTTAAACGCAGTGGCGGCTCAGTTGCTGAGAAATCACCGTCATTGCCGTATTCAAACACCGAACGATTGTTGCTGTATTCGCGATCTGAATAACGCGCACCAAATTCCACAGAGCTAAACCAGCTGTTATCCAACTCGTATTTAAAATCAAGGCGATAAGCTTTTACTTCATCTTCATTTTGATAAGGGTAAATACCGTACTTACTGACCATTACCCGGTCGATATCACTAAATGCAGCGGCTTGATTAAAGCCTACATCTGGTAAATTAAGCCCATTAAGTTTGTAGTTTATAGATACGTTTTTATCTAACACCGGCTCTTGCGCTGTAGCATCTTCGGCAACTAGCGCCCACAATAAGCCATTGCGGAAATTACTTTTAGCCCGTGACAACGACACATCAACATTAACGTTTAAGCGCTCTGTCACTTGCCAATCGGCGTTAACACCGTAGCTGTCTACTTCATCAAAATCTTGATTATCATCATTCAGAATTTCAACGCGAGTGTAGCCTTTTGAAGTACGATTAACAGAGGCGCCAACCACTGAATTACCCTCTAGCTGAGCGTTTGTATAAGTGGCCGTTGGGCCGCCTAACTTTACTCGTAAACCACGGGCAAATGACTCAGTATCAAAGCGTGATAAAAACACGTCTCCTTTTAATTTAAAATTATCCACCGGCACCCACTCAATCGCCGCCATATAACCGTTACGGGTTTCTTCACCCCCTAAATGCTGGAGCTCAAAGCCTTCGCTGATATATTCGTTTTCTGGTTTTACTTCAGGGCCATTAGTATCATTAGCAACACCGTCGACATCTTTATGATCGTTATAGGCCTGGCCAATAAATTGTGTTGCTACGCTTGGTTGAAATAACCGTGCATAGCCAAGGGCGACACCTAAAGTATCGTCAAGATACTTACCTTGATAGGAAAAGCTGATGCGATCGCCAAACTCAGTGGCATCGTTCACCTCTGACGCTCGGTCGTTGTACATACCTCTGGCGTTAACCACAAACTTGTGTTGCTGATCATTATTAAGCGGGCTGGCTGTTTGCAGCTCTACCGTACCTGCCACGCCGCCTTCAATTAATGACGCCTTTGGTGATTTATACACCGCAGCTGAGCTGATCAACTCAGACGGGTATTGATCAAACTCAATACTGCGACTGCCGCTAGTTGATACTTGCTCGCGACCATTCAAAGTTGAAAATACAAAGCCACCGGACATACCGCGAATATTGATTTCTGCCGCTTGGCCACCGGTTCGTACCGCAGAGATCCCCGGCAGTCGTGTCAGCGCATCAGCCATAGATACATCAGGCAAAGCGCCTAAATCATCCGCCGACAACTGCTCTGATACCGTATCGGTAAAGCGCTTTTGATTAAGTGATTGGATTAAACTACGACTAAAGCCACGCACTTCAATGACTTCAAGGTCTTCTTCTAGTTGTGGTTTTTTTACGGTGTTTGGTGCGTCACTTTCAGCCGCAGCCAATGCATTGCAGGTTGCAAACATCGCGAGCATTAACGCACTCAGTTTGAATTTCCCCATGAGTTTCCTACCCTATTGATTTTATAATTGTGTGCTGTTTATTTTTAATTTGTGGATAAAATAAAACCAATAAAGTGTAACCAAATAGTAAATTAAGTGTGATGAATACGTATGCACCAGCAAGGGCAATAGCTAGCAAGGAAAGGAACTTAGTCATGAAGTGCTGCGATCATGTGGATAGCGTAAAATATATCGACCAACTAAAAGGAAAAGTCAGCCACACGTCGTTATTTCACAGGAGCATTAAAAATTACTAAAACAGTTTTTAAGGTAAGCGGTAAGGATTGCTAAAATTGAATAAACTACACCATAAGCACCACTCTTATTGCCAACCCTATAAAAACCACCGCTAATATTTTATCAAGCCAAGGGGATGATTTAGTAAAAGCAAAACGCTTTTTTGAAAGCTCTGTCAAGGCTGCAACAAGCAAATACCAGCCGGTATCAATCAACAACACGGTTAAACACATGATCATACCAACCTGAAAAGTTAAGTTTACAGGGTCAATAAACTGTGAGAACAAGGCTAAAAAGAATACAGCGAGTTTAGGGTTCAAAAATGCGATAGCAAAACCATCTTGCAAAGCCTGTTGAGCGCTACCACTTTGCTGAGCCACTTGGAGCTCACCATCGCTTGGCTTTGCAAGTAGTATTTTAATCCCTAAATAAGCTAAATACGCGGCGCCTAAATACACCAGTACTTGATACACAGTGGGAAATTGCATCATAAATGCGCCGAGGCCAAGTAACGACGCCGTGGCATAAAAACCGACCCCCACACCATGACTCAGCGCCGCCAACATGCCGTTCTTCATACCGCCATGAATACTGTGTTTTAACACCACAGCCAAACTAGGCCCAGGTGACATTGCGCCCATCATACAAATGGCGACTAAACTGAGCCAAAATGATAGTGTCATCTACAACTCGTTATTTTCAATGAGCAAAGCATAGCCATTCGCTTCACCGAAAAACCCTGTGATTGAGCTTACATTTATGACTTTCCAGCCATCTTGGTTTAACTGATATATCTTTTCATTAAGTGCTTCAATATCTGCGCCACCAAAAAACGCGTCTTTTAAAATTCTATTACTTTTTGCACTGCTATAACCTTTTAAAGTTGATACTCAAAATCATAAAAATGAATACCAGCTTCGATGCGAATTGCCATTTTTCCGCTAAGCCCTGCAAGTTCATTACTGCCAGAATCTGGCACGACTTCTAAAATTAGACGATCTTGGCCTTTGTCCATAGTGCCAAAATGCTGCAGTACAAAACTGCCCTGTTTGCCTGCAAGTGTACCAACCACTTGTTCAATTGCTACATAACCGGCACTACCTTGAGTTGCGGTCATGGCACTGAGCATTTCGCCGGTGCTGGTCGCCTCAAGCTCCCCAGTAAAGGTTTTATCAATCGACATACGACCTAAATTTACGCCATCAATACCTTTTGCATAGCCTTCAATGGGGTTGAGTTTAACGTTAAATTCACCGGTTACTTTATGAGTTGCCATGTTAGTCCCTTAGTTGTTATGAAGTTAGTTATTGAAATTATGATTTAAGTAACCATATCTATACCCTATTGCACAAAAAGAATCCAGCATGAGCACCAATAAAGCCGAGCCAAAAGACAAAGCAGCTTTTAGTAGTTTAATTCCGATTTTTCAGTTTATTAAGCCTTATAAATGGGTGGTATTTTCGGCGCTTGTAGCGCTACTTGTAACCGCTGGGGTTAATTTATCACTGGGCCAAGGGGTTAAATTTGTAATCGATCATGGCTTTATTGCAGGCTCCCAAGAACAGTTAAAACAAGCCATCATAGTGCTGATTGGCTTAATTAGCTTACTCGCAGTGGGAACATTCAGTCGCTTTTATTTAATGTCGTGGATTGGTGAACGCGTGAGTAACGATATTCGTAAAGCGGTATTTGATCGCATAGTTACTTTGCATCCAAGCTATTTTGAAGAGAACCGCAGCGGCGAATTAATGTCGCGCTTAACAACCGACACCACTTTATTGCAGTCAATCATTGGCTCGTCATTTTCCATGGCACTGCGCAGCGCACTGATGTTGGTAGGTGGTTTAGCCATGTTGCTATTTACTAATTTAAAGCTCACTTTAGTGGTAGTTGCCTGTGTGCCGCTGGTGTTAGTGCCAATGATGGTATTTGGCCGTAAAGTGCGCAAACTTGCCAGCTCTAGCCAAGATGCCATTGCCGATATCAGCACCTATGCAGGTGAGATCATTCAAAATATTAAAGTAGTGCAAAGTTATAGTCATGAACAACGTGAGCAAGCCGCATTTGCCGCTGAAACCGAAAAAGCCTTTAAGGTTGCGAAAAGCCGTATTAAACAACGTTCATTTTTAATTGCAGCGGTGATATTTTTAACCTTTAGCGCCATTAGTGTGATGCTGTGGGTCGGTGGTAGTGATGTACTGGCAGGGACTATGAGTGGTGGTGAGTTAGGTGCATTTGTGTTTTATGCCATTATGGTAGCAATGTCGGTAGCAACGGTGGCCGAGGTCTATGGCGAGCTGCAACGCGCGGCGGGTGCCGCAGCAAGACTACTTGAATTACTCGCGGTAAAAAGCGAAATAGTTAACCCAGTACAACATCTTGATGACCAGTTACACAACAATACTGATTTAGCCGCCATAGAGCTCAGTAATATTACCTTTAACTACCCGTCTCGCCCTGATGTTAGTGCACTTAAAAATGTATCACTCAGTATTCAACAAGGGCAAACGGTGGCGATTGTAGGCCCTTCTGGTGCTGGTAAAACCACGTTATTTGAATTACTACAACGTTTTTACGACCCTGCCACTGGCGCTATAAAATTCCATGGCATTGATATAAAAGATCTCTCACTGAATACGCTACGAAACAGCATGGGCATGGTGGCACAAAACCCGATATTGTTTAGCTCTGATGTAATGCATAACATTCGTTATGGCAACCCAGATGCAACCGACGAACAAGTATATTCCGCAGCCAAACACGCCCATGCCGATGAGTTTATTGCGCAACTACCTAATGGTTACGAAAGCTTTTTAGGCGAGCAAGGGGTGCGTTTATCTGGCGGGCAAAAGCAACGTATTGTGCTTGCGCGAGCAATCTTAAAGGATCCTGAAATATTACTGCTTGATGAAGCAACCAGCGCCCTTGATGCACAAAGTGAGCATCATGTGCAAGCCGCGCTGGAACACTTAATGCAAAACAGAACCACCTTGATCATTGCTCATCGCCTCGCCACAGTAAAACATGCAGATATGATTGTAGTGATGGAACAAGGAGAAATCATCGCAACGGGGAGTCACCAACAGCTATTAGCGACAAATCCGCTATATCAAAAATTATGTGAGTTGCAGTTTAATAGGGATTGAAAGCGGTAAGCGGTAAGCGGTAAGCGGTAAGCGGTAAGCGGTAAGCGGTAAGCGGTAAGCGGTAAGCGGTAAGCGGTAAGCGGTAAGCGGTAAGCGGTAAGCGGTAAGCGGTAAGCGGTAAGCGGTAAGCGGTAAGCGGTAAGCGGTAAGCGGTAAGCGGTAAATAATCTCAATCATTTGCTTAGGTAGCAAATGATTGAGATAAAACACTAACCTTCAGTATTAGGTACGATTTGAATTTCTACACGGCGGTTTTGCGCGCGGCCGTTGGCACTGTCGTTACTGGCGATTGGGCGAGTTTCGCCGTAACCGCGAGTACTAATACGTGCCGCTAGAATTTGCTGATTCACTAAGTAACTTTTAACACTCTGCGCACGCTGCTCAGATAGGTTCATATTGTAGCTGTCTTTGCCTGTGCTATCTGTATGACCTTCGATGCTTAGGTAGGTTTTTTCATATTTGTTCATCACTTTTGCAATAGCATCTAAAGTGTTATGAAACCCTGATGAAATATACGATTGATCAGTCGCAAAAGTGATATTTGATGGCATCACTAAACGTAAGTTATCGCCTTCACGCACAACTTCTACACCTGAGCCTGCTAGTTCATCACGAAATGCTGCTTCTTGCTTATCCATGTAATCACCAACAGCTGCGCCTGCTAGCGCACCAATAGCGGCACCAATAAAGATACGTTTATCATCATGATCTCCCGTTGCCTTACCAAGCACAGCACCGGTAGCTGCACCAATGCCTGCGCCCATACCTGTGTTGGTGGTTTCACAACCGGTTAGTAATAGCCCAACAATTGTTGCCGTTAGTAATGGTTTGGTTAAAGTCATGGTATCTCCTGGTTATTATTTCTTTCATTAACATCTATTATGCAACAATTGCAATGAACGAAATATGAAGAAGATGTTAAAAGCGCAGCGCTTGTTCATTAAGTGGCGGCAACTTATAGGGGGCAATTATTTGATTGAGCTGACCATTAGTCGCCATGGTTTTCATTAATACTTCAATCTGTTGCGCAAGTAGAGTTGTTGAAAACTGCTTACTTAGCGCAAGGTAGCCATAGATTGTATCATTAAAACGATACTGCATTTTAAGCAATTTATTGGCTGGTTGATTTAACACGCTCATGGCATGATCTGCGGTGTCTTCGACTGCAATAACTAAATCTGCCCGATCTTTTAATAACAGTTCAATGGCAGTACTCTCAGCCAAAACAGGCACTTTAATCAACTTCTTATCGTCATCAAAACGTTTGAAATGTGCAGCGCCACGCATCACTGCGATTTTCTTACCATATAAATCATCGTAGTTTTTGATTTGTAATTGACTATCTTGGCGCGCGTAAAATACAAATGAAGAGCTTAAAACCATATAAGGTGGTGTTACAAATTGTATCCTTTGTTGGCGCTTAGCGGTTAGGATCAAACCGCCCATCGCATTAACTTCGCCTTGCTCTAACATTCTTACACAACGTGAAAATGGGCAACCAACCAGCTCTAACTTAAAAGGCAGTTGCTTTTTCATCTCCTGAAAGATATCAACAATCGCGCCTGATACTTCACCATTTTGATTAATTTGGCTATACGGTGGTGCGTGATCAACGGCTAACGATATTTTTTGCACAGCCGCATTAGGTTGAATTGCAGCATAGGCGTAGTTTACAAAGGCAAAAACTATAAAAATATAAACAATAAATCGCATAACTACTTAACTTTAACAAAGCCTTTTTTACATTGTAGACAGGTACAAAGATTAAAAACCATAAAATTGTCACGAAATTTTGTCATACTTAGCTGTTATAGAAATAAGAAATGAGAGAATTCATGTTACTAGCTATTTTTAAGCAGTTTTTTTTACTCGGTTGCATGAGCTTTGGTGGGCCTGCGGCACACCTAGGTTATTTTAAACGCCACTTTGTTGATAACTTACAATGGCTCAATGCTCAGCGTTATGCGCAACTGATCAGCCTTAGTCAAGCTTTGCCTGGGCCTGGCTCAAGTCAGGTTGGCTTCGCAATTGGTGTAGAACGTGCTGGGGTATTCGGTGGCATTGCTGCATTTATTGGCTTTACCTTACCTTCATTTTTGATCATGGCGTTGCTCGCCATCAGCGCCCATCAATTTGACGCTATTTATTTCGCAATTATTGCCGGTTTAAAATTGTTTGCTGTGGTGATCGTCGCTGATGCAACGCTCAGCATGGCAAAAAGTTTTTGTACCAGCTGGGCTCTCAAAGCGCTTGCCGTATTGAGTACTTCAGTGCTGATATTAGTTCCTAACTTAAGCAGCCAAATTTTAGTACTCGTTATTGCAGCGGTAATTGGCGCTTTTTATCCTTTGCTCAAACTAGCCCCAGATGAAGCCTCTAGTGAGAGCCAAAGCCTCGCTATAAATTGGCCCGCCTTAATATTATTTGCGCTGTTATTGCTGATTAGTTTCGTACCATTAGGTTCTCAATTTTCGGCTTTTGCACCTTTTTATCAAGCGGGAGCTATGGTATTTGGCGGCGGTCATGTGGTATTGCCGGTTTTACAAGCTGGCTTACCAAGTTTACCAACCGAGCAATTTTTAAGTGCCTACGCGAGTGCGCAAGCCGTGCCGGGACCGATGTTTACCATTGCAACTTACCTCGGTGCTGAACTCAATAATAATCAGCCATTAATGGGGGCAGTGATTGCCACCTTGCTAATTTTCACCCCAGGATTTTTATTGATGTTAGCATTTCAAAAAAGCTGGTTACAATTAGCACAAAGACCGCGCTTTGCGAGCAGTATTGCCGCGCTTAATGCGGCTGTAGTGGGATTTTTAGCAGCAGCACTGTATTCACCGATTTGGACATCAGCCGTTCACAATATTTGGCACATTGTAATTGTTGCGGCTGCTTTTGCATGGCTAAGACTGGCAAAGCCACCAATTTGGTGGCTGTTAATTGCCTTTATTAGTGTGGGTCTGCTTCAGTATTATTTGCCACTTTAATCGTGGGCTTAATACCGGTTGGAGTAATCGCCGCAGGACTAAATTGCCCACTGACACTTTGATAAGCACGCAAGTCAAAAATAGGCAGCACTGCAAGTAAATGATCCATGATCTCTGCTTGTAAGTGCTCATACGATATCCAACGTTTATCTTCACTAAAACAATAAAACTCTATCGGTAAGCCATGATTTAGCGGTTGTAACTCTCGTACCATTAATGTCAGTGACGTGTTTATTTTACTGTGCTGCTTTAAATACCCTTCAGCATAACGGCGAAACAACCCTAGGTTTGATACCGGATCAGGTAGCATATTCATTTTAATATACTCTTGTAACGCGATAGTTTGAGCAATGCTATTGGTAAGCTCATCGTCAGCTAAACGAATACTGTTCATATCAATGTTGAGTGAACGCTTAATACGACGTCCCCCCGACTCTTGCATACCTCGCCAGTTTTTGAATGAGCCTGCCACCAGCATATAAGTCGGAATGGTCGTAATGGTGTTATCCCAGTTACGTACTTTTACGGTGTTTAAACCTAAATCAATAACCTCACCATCTGCGCCGTAATTATCTACTTGGATCCAGTCACCGTAGGTTACTAACCGGTTGGCGGCTATTTGAATACTGGCGACAAAGCCTAAAATAGTGTCTTTAAATACCAATAAGGTAACCGCTGCAATAGCACCAAAACCAGAGAGAATATAAGTCGGCGATTTTTCCAGTACAATACTCACAATCAAGATTGCGCAGATCATAAAAGTAATTAATTTAACAACTTGAATTAAACCTTGAATTGGCACTTCACGGGCAAATTCCAGCTGGTTATAAATACCACCCGCAATACTGACGATACTACTAATGATAAAACCAACATGAATAATCAGCAGCGTTTGACCAATCGTTTTAAATACCTCAGCGGCAAATTCACCAACGGGGTAAACACTGTCAAAAGTTGCCAAGAATAATACGCAACAGAGCATTCCTGCAAAGCGGCGATTGAGCTTAGTCAGCATTGGCGCCAATACCCCAATTCGCTCAGGGGATAGTTTAGTGGCCACTTTTTGAATGCCAGGCAACATTAAGCGACGGGTAAATAAATACACAACTAGCAGTGAGAACACCCCGATCGCGGTAGCGGTCAAAGAGCTAAACAACGCCGTATCAGGCACCCCTTCAAACCAAGGTTGCACAAGCTGCTGTAAATGAGTTGGAGTCGTCATGGTAATTTAATTCCTTGCTGCGTGATGCTGAATAACTGTCATTTTAACTACCTTGCTCGTTGCTTCACACTGTAACAGCCACACATTTATAATGTTGTGCTGATTTGCTTAGCTATTAGTCTCTGCGCTGATCACGTTTGTTGCTGTGACTTAACGTTTTGTTCAAGCTTAGTGAGCTGCTGCTCTTTCTCTTGCCATAAACGGTTTAACTCTGATTGAAAACGTATTCTAAACTCAGAGTCCCCGCTGTAATCGCCAATTAATTCTTCACTTACCGGTATTACCTCAACATGCACGTTGATCTGCTTTACTCGACCACTGGCAAAATCAACAAAAGTTGGTATGCCATCTGGATACTGAATAGTGACATTCACTACTTTTGAAATTTGCTCACCCATAGCTTGCATGACAAATGCCACACCACCCGCTTTTGGCTTCAATAAATGCGGAAACGGGCTGTTTTGACGGGCGTGTTTTTGTGTTGTAAAGCGTGTACCTTCGACAAAGTTAACAATACTGACTGGCATTTCTTTAAATTTTTCACAGGCTTTACGTGTCGTTTCTAAATCTTTACCACGCAGTTTTGGGTTCTTTTTAAGCTGGCTTTTACTGGTGCGAGTCATAAATGGGAAGTCCAGTGCCCACCACGCTAAGCCTAAAAACGGCACATAGATTAGCTCTTTTTTTAAAAAGAAGTTTAAAAATGGAATACGACGATTAAGTACACGTTGCATCACCAAAATATCAACCCAACTTTGGTGATTGGCAATAACCAAATACCAATCTTTTAGCTTTATTTCTTCAAGCCCAGTTACGTTTAGCTGATGAGGGGTAAAAATATTTTGATTAATTGAATTGCAAGACACCCAAATACTGGCACACTTTTTAGCTATCCAGCTCATTGCTTTTTGCAGTGGCTTGAACGGGATTAACTTTATTAAGCCGCAGATCAAAATTGGCACAAACCAAATTATCGTATTTATGGTGTAAAAAAAGATGCTAAAAATACAACGGAGCAAAGACATTACTACTTAATTCCTTTCATTAAAACTGTACGGCAATTTATAACGCAATACGCAATATCGCAATTAATCTTCAAAATAGGTATACCCTTCAAGGCCCGCATTTAGCTCCGCTAAATATTGCTGCTTAACAGGTTCGCTAATAGCTAACTGCTGTACTGTGGTAGCAAAGTTATCCGAAAAAATATCGCTATCATAATCAACAAACTTTAATACATCCTTAACGCTATCCCCCTTAATCGCATTAGTAAGCTGGTAGCCTTGCTCGGTGAGTTCAACGTGCACAGAATCAGTATCACCAAATAAGTTATGCAGATCTCCTAATATCTCTTGGTACGCCCCTACCATAAACATGGCAATGTGGTATTGCTGCCCTGGTATATATTGTGGGATAGGTAAGCTGGTTTCAATCCCTGCGCCCTCAACATATTCACGAATTTGACCATCAGAATCACAGGTAATATCTTGAATAATGGCGCGTTGTGTTAGCGGCTTATCAAGGTTTTCAATCGGCATTACCGGAAATAACTGTTGAATCCCCCAGACATCTGGCAATGACTGAAATAATGAAAAATTCACAAACAGTTTATCTGCCAATTTTTCGTTTAGGTCATCAAGCACTTCACGGTGCGCACGGGCATTGCTTAATGAAGCTCGAACACGATGCAAAATAGTAAAATAAAGCTGCTCTATTTTTGCCCACTCCAACATGCTGACTAAACCATGAACGTATTGATCATGTGCTTCGCTAAATAAATGCATCGCATCGTGATAAATTTCCAGTGCCATACGTGGGTTTAAACGCTGCAAACATTGCCACATCTCATCAAGTACTAAGGCACTATTTGGCGCAGGCGCACTTGGGTTACTGTGATTAGGTGCTTGTTCTACGTCAATAACATCAGTGATCAACACTGCGTGGTGCGCAGTGAGTGCACGACCTGATTCTGTAATAATCGCTGGATGCGGAAGCTCATGCTGCTCACAGACTTCTGCAAACGCATTAACTACATTACGGGCATATTCTTCAACCGTGTAATTCATCGAACAGGCACTACGTGAACCAGAACCTTCGTAATCAACACCTAAACCACCACCAACATCCACCGTATTAAGTGGCACACCTAATTGGCTTAATTCGGCAAAGTGACGTGAACATTCACGTAAAGCACGGTGAATATCGCGAATATTGGCAATTTGCGAACCAATATGAAAATGCACCATTTGCATTAAATGCAGCTTGTTATGTTGTTTAAGTACTTCAACGGCAGTTAACACTTGCCCAGCCGTTAAGCCAAATTTACCTTTTTCGCCACCGGTATTTTGCCACTTGCCTTTACCCACTGAATTTAAACGGATACGAATACCAATAGCGGGTTCTATGCCTAAATCTTCAATTTCAGCTAATAAGGTTGTTAATTCGGAGAGTTTTTCAACCACAATTTTTACTTTGTGACCCATTGCTTGGCCAATGCAAGCTAAACGTAAAAACTCACTGTCTTTATAGCCATTACACACAATCGTGATCGGTTGCTTCGCGACACCCAAAATTGCCATTAATTCAGGTTTAGAGCCAGCCTCTAAACCCACCAAGCCACTCGGGTGTGCTAATAGCTTGCTGACCACTGAACGTTGTTGGTTTACTTTAATCGGGTAAACGCAAGTATATTGCCCTTGATAAGCACGCGCATTGCGGGCACTGCTAAATGCACTGGTTAGAGTATCAACCCGATTTTGCAAAATATCGGTAAAACGCACCAATACAGGTAAGGTTAACCCTTGTTTTTTGAATTGCTCAGTCAACTCGGTTAATGAAATAGCGGCTTTAGTTTGATCGCCATCCGGATAGGCAACAAGTTCACCTTGGCTATTGATATCAAAGTAACCATCGCTCCAATGTGCGACGTTATATGTAGAGCGTGCTGTATCTAAACCCCAGGTCATGGCAAATTCTTCTATAGTTAACTGTTTGGCGGAATCGCGTATTTTAATACGTCATAACTCCCTACGCTAACAAAAAATGACCTTTAAACCAAAGCAAGGATAAAATATTCGCTATACTGGTTAAAATTTCATTGAGCAAAACGCCAAGCACTGGCAGAATTGCCCCTTTTTCATACTCAACTCAAAAGTGTAACTAGCGACATGGCAAATTTAGATCAAAGTAAATGGTTTACCGAAATCAGTGAACGTGACGGCAGTGCGTTTTCTCTGCGCATCAACAAAAAGTTAGAAGAGCAGCAATCACCTTTTCAAAAGGTTGAAATGTATGAAACTACTGACTTTGGCAACCTAATGATTATTGATGGTTGTACTATGGTAAGTAGTCGCGAAAACTTTTTTTACCATGAAATGATCAGCCACCCAGCATTGCTTGCTCATCCAAACCCAAAAAATGTAGTGATTATTGGTGGTGGTGATTGTGGTACTTTACGTGAAGTGCTTAAGCATCCTGACGTTGAGTCTGTTACCCAAATCGATATCGACGAAGTAGTGACACAAATGTCATTAAAATACTTCCCTGAATTATGTGAAGCAAACCAAGATCCACGCGCTACAGTAATGTTTGACGATGGTATTAAATATATGCGTGAGCTTGCTGCTGATTCAATTGATGTAGTAATTGTTGATGGCACAGACCCGGTAGGCCCAGGTGAAGGTTTATTCAACCATGCATTTTACACTAGCTGCTTAAACGCCCTGCGCACTGGCGGCATTATGGTGCAACAAAGTGAATCACCACTTATGCACATGCCATTATTAGTAGAAATGCGCGATGCAATGACAGACGTTGGCTTTAAAGACTTACAAACTCTGCCATTCCCACAGCCGATTTACCCAAGTGGTTTATGGTCAGTGACACTCGCGCGTAAAGATGAACCTTTCGCAGGCTTTAGAGAAGATGCGGCCGCAGAGCTTGCCCAAGGTACTGAATACTATAACAGCGGTATTCATCACGGCGCACTGGCAACTCCTAATTATATGAAGCGTGCTTTTGCTAAACAGTAAACTTTGTATATTTGATTGATCTAAAAAAGGGTTCATGCGAACCCTTTTTTATGGCCTGTCACTGTATGTGCTGCTTTGGGCTAAACTTTAAAACGTTGTACCAACCGATTCAGCTCATCGGTTAATTGATTCATTCTTACAGCCACTTCCTCGGTGGAACGCGCAAGTTCGCCACCTTGCATAGTTTGGTCATTTAAGGACGATAAATTATGGCTAATTTCTTCAGCAACCGCGGTTTGCTCATCGGTTGCTTGCGCTGTTTGCATCGCCATATCATTCACTTTTATTGATGATTGCTGCATAGCATTTAGCACATCATTAGTTTGCGTAAATGAGCTTACCGCTTCATCAGCGAAGCGCTTACCACCATTAATTGCCGTTAACGACTGTTCTACGCTATTGGCAAATTGTTCCACCATTTTTTGTATATCATTAGTACTTTCTTGGGTGCGAGTTGCCAAAGTCCGGACTTCATCAGCCACCACCGCAAAGCCTCGACCTTGCTCTCCCGCTCTTGCAGCTTCAATAGCAGCGTTCAACGCAAGTAAATTAGTTTGCTCTGCAATTGCACGGATCACCTCGAGTACTTTGGCGATATTATCAGAGCTTTGCTGTAGCTCGGTTGATTTATTACTCGCGTGTTCCATGTTGTCAGATAACGCGACTATTTTATCACTCGAATTAGCCACCGCCGTCAACCCCTGTTTAGCTAGTTGTTGTGAATTATCGGCTTCTTTAGATGACTGCTGCGCCACATTAGCGACTTCGCGACTAGCGACACTCATTTCATGCACCGCACTGACGATAGACTCAGATGCTTGGCTGAGCTTTTGGTTGATCTGATTATTTTGATTAGCAAATTGATTGAGATCAACACCTAAGTGATTTAGCTCTTTTGCCTGCTCTAAAATATCTCGTATAAGCTGTTGTAGGTTATCTAAAAAACGATTAAATGCCGTGGCTAACTCAGTAAACTCATCCTTGCTTTTCACTGCTATTCGCCCGGTTAAATCGCCATCACCTGAGGCGATATCGTTGATTCGCGCAGTCACATAATTCATTTGCTTCGTTAATTGCCGCGGAATGCTATAACTAAACCAACCAGAGATAGCTAACAACACTACTACCATAATCAATAAAAATCCTTTGGTGGTGGTGATTTTTTCAAGCAGTTTTTGCTTTTCGTTTTTAGATGTTAGTTCGGCTTGCTCACCGGCTTTATCTAAAATGTCACGTAGTGCCGCGTATTCTGTATCAGCTTGAAGGCTCTTTTGCTGATTTTGTGGATCATTAATATATGCATTTGATGCCGACAGCCAGTTATCAAAAGCGCGGTTAAAATTTGTAAATTGCGCTGTAACTTCTGGATAAGCTGATAAATACTGTAAATATAGCTTAAATCTTTCAGCCACTTGCTCGGCATTTTCTTGATGTTCTTGTCGCTCTTCTTTACTGCCTATTTTATTAGTAACTAGATGTAACTCTGCTACTTTGGCTTGATAGAGATCGCGATCGCCATTAACGACTACTGAAATTGCATTTAGAAACCGCTCAGATTGTGCATCTAAAGCCGCTTTTTGTAGATTAATTAAATATGTGTAACCTGTGATCAGCACAATTATTGCAACCCCAAGTAGTACAATTGGAACGGAGCTTTTAATACGAATACTCTGTAATTTCATGCCTCACCTTTACCTAAAAATTCAGTATCAATCGATATTTAAAGGTAGTTCAAATGCAAAAAAATTACCATTAATAGCGCCACTGCACATTTAAGCTCAGCTGCTGTTGCGATAACTTTTTAGCAACCCCCATCGCCTCACGATTATCGGCCTGACTATGTAACGCAGAACCTTCAATGCCCAATTGCCATTGCGGGGTTAATTGATAGCGCCAAGTTGCAGTTATACCTTCACCATGACTAGCGTTTGGATCAAACGCCCAATCATCATGATCAGTTACCTCAAAAAAATCATACCGTACAGAGATCCGGTGTTTTTCGGTTTTATGGCTAAGTAATGCAAAATGGCTGTAAAAATCATTGTTAACACCACGATTTTTGCCCATTGCCGTTTTACCAGACATAGCTTGCACTATTAAGCGGGTTTGAGCTGTAAATTTATAAAGCCAAGCTGCACTGGCAAAGCGCGTATCCCATGCATATTGACCTGTAGCATAATTAAGTGCAGTCGGATCGCCATTATTATCAAAATAATAAAAGCGAAATTGTGATTTTTTTAAGTAATCCCAATGCATTCCCAAGTAATAACCAAACCGTCCATCAACCTCTTCAAAGGGCAAAACCTGGTTTGCTTGATGCTGCAATTGTGGTGTATTGAAAGATGCAATCTGTGCAAAAGAGATACTTTCATTGAGAGTCGTTTGACGGTCATGTAATGCAAATCCACGCCATGAAAGTAACGTTCCAGCCGGATCATTGCCTTTAAAACTCGCGCCCACAAAGCTAAAGCTATGGGCACTATTAAAGCTTCGACCAGGACGCTTAATGGTTGCCTCTACGCCTAAGGTACGTATTTCTTCGCCTACCCATGAGTTTATTGCAGAGTTAGTATAATTATAAGGCGAGAGCCAACCTATATCGGGGTTTTCTAATGACAACTGCGGGTAAAAAGCACCAACGCGTACATGCCATTTATAATTACTTGCTGTGAGTGGTTGATACTGGAAATAAGCTTGGCTAAAACCTAACGTCGCCTGCGGATCTTGGTAGGTATTAATAACCCCATGTGCCGACCAACTGGTACTTAAATCGACTCTGAAATCAAGCAAACCTTGGGAGATCACAATACCATCATTATCAGTGTCATACCGGTACAGTCCAACTCCACCTTGCTGCCAACTCAATTGTGGATCACCTTTTACTGCACTCAACTGTAGTAAACCTTTAACCTGTGCAACCGCATTTAAACTGAACGCTAATCCCAGTAGATTAAAAGCCAAAATGGTTTTATTCATAGTCATCAAATTCATCAACACCAATCGTAATACGAGGAACGATAGATTGTCCTATTTGATAGACAATCGCTGCGCTGCTTAGGGTGATAGTTTTGCTCTCTGTTTGACTAATATCACTGAATCCTTCATGCCATACATTAAACTTAAACTCGCCGTGATCTGGAGTCAGTTCAATTTGCCCTTGGTTATTGGTAACGCCATAAAATGGACTATCAACCACCACAATATAACCCAACATCCAATCATGAATATTACAACCTAGCTCAACGACCCCAGTTTGCTCAAAGCGGATCGGGGCTTGCGGTTGTTCACGATACAGCTTTAATTCAAATGATTTGGCGCTTGAAAAAGAGTAAACGTGATGCATGATAGAACCCGCATTGGGAAACTCAACCTGTGCATTTTTCGGTACCACTAAAATATGAGGAGTAAACTGCCGCTCTTTTTGCGTCATAGTAAATGGCGAGCTCACTGGCAAGGTTGATAGAGAATTATCTGTCGCAGTTAGCCACACCACCGCATTCGCAAGTGGCTGCTGGTTTTGACCATTAATGGTGATGGTTACAGCATGACTTTTATTCATCATAAAAATAAATAAAGTAGCGATAAATAGTTTGCTCATCTGAATGTCTTATTATTTGACTTTATTCATTATAGACCGATTCAATTAATACTTTGTTAATTTTATTTTGCATATTTAGCTAAAACTTGGCCAACTAATAAATTGAATACGTATGCAGCCATCTCGTAATCAAGGCGCTTGCGCTTTATGCTAAATGATTCAATTAGGTTACACCTCAAGGAACAGCTATGCGATTACCTTTGCTACTTCTACTTGGATTTTCAAGTGCTTGCTTTGCTAAAGACGCGACGATTCAATCCCCGAACGGAAATATAAAAATAACCATTTCGGATCAGCAAGCTATGCCAAGCTATAAAATTAGCTTTAACGGCAAACATGTTATTGAAAACTCTTCTCTTGGCTTTGAATTTAAACAACAAGCCGCCTTTGCTGAAGGCTTCAAAATAATCGACGTAAAAAACGCTCAACATGACAGTCAATGGCAACAGCCTTGGGGTGAGAGAGCAACAATTATTGACCAGCATAACGAAATCGCCGTTACCTTTAGTAAAGCAGCCCCTCACGCCGGTACTTACACAGTTCGCTTTAGAGCTTTTGATGATGGCGTAGGTTTTCGCTACGAAGTACCTAAACAGGCAGGGTTTGAAAACATCGAAATAACCAAAGAGCTTACCGAATTTGCCATTGCGGGTGCTGATAAAGCCACTGCCTGGTGGATCCCTGCGCGTGGCTGGAACCGTTATGAATATGTTTATAACACCACCCCACTACAACAAGCTGCGCTAGTGCACACACCATTTACATTTAAAAATGCTGATGGTGTGCATGTGAGCATTCACGAAGCAGCACTGGTTGATTACGCGGGGATGGTATTAAATCAACGCCGCCCAGGTACTCTACAAGCCGATTTAACGCCTTGGTCTGATGGCATTGCGGTTAAAAAACACGGCGCGTTTAATACACCGTGGCGCACCATTCAAATTGGCGAGAAAGCCGTTGATTTGATCAACTCAGATATTATTTTAAACCTTAACGAACCAAACAAACTCGGCGATGTGTCTTGGGTTAAACCGGGTAAATATGTCGGTATTTGGTGGGGAATGCACATCAATGAGAACACTTGGGGCAGCGGTGAAAAACATGGCGCAACCACCAAAGAAACCAAGCGATACATGGATTTTGCGGCTACATACGGTTTTGATGGCGTATTAGTTGAAGGTTGGAATATTGGCTGGGATGGCGACTGGTTCTTCAACGGTGATGTATTTAGCTTTACTAAACCTTACGATGATTTTGATATTGCAGAGCTTACTCGCTATGGCAAAGAAAAGGGCGTACAGCTAATCGGCCACCACGAAACCTCAGGCAACGTAACCAACTACCGCGAGCAAATGGAAGACGCCTACGCACTGTACGAAAAATCTAACGTCAGCCAAGTAAAAACGGGCTATGTAGCAGATGGTGGTAACATCAAACGTATTGATGAAAACGGTATTATCCGAAAAGAATGGCATGACGGCCAGTTTATGGTGAACGAATACCTACACAGCATAAAACTCGCTGCTAAACATAAAATTAGCATTAACACCCATGAACCAATAAAGGATACCGGCCTGCGCCGTACTTATCCAAATTGGATTGCTCGTGAAGGTGCTCGCGGCCAAGAGTTTAATGCCTGGGGCACACCGCCAAACCCACCTGAGCATATTCCAATGCTCGCTTTTACGCGTATGCTGGCAGGGCCGATGGATTTCACTCCGGGTATTTTTGATATGAGTTTTAACGGGTTAGGTGCAGATACCAACCGACCACAAACCACACTAGCCAAGCAACTTGCTTTATATGTAGTGATGTATAGCCCAATTCAAATGGCCGCTGACTTACCGCGTAATTATTTAGCTAAGCCTGATGCTTTTCAGTTTATTCAAGACGTACCTACCGATTGGCAGCAAAGTATTGCTCTCGATGGTGAAGTTGGTGACTTTGTAGTATTTGCTCGTAAAGAGCGTAAACGCGATGGCTACTCAGGTAACGATTGGTACTTAGGTGCAGTGACCGACGGACAAGCACGTACACTTGAAGTAAAGCTCGACTTTTTAGATAAAGGCAAAAAGTTTGCAGCGCAGATTTATCGTGATGGCGATAAAGCCGAGTGGAAAAATAACCCATACGATTTAACAATAGAAACACGCGTTGTTACGGCGGCTGATAAGCTAACTCTCAACCTTGCCACCAGCGGTGGTACAGCGATTAGATTTAAAGCACTTTAAAAGTTTGAAGTAAAGATCTCTACATTATCGATAAGTTAAAAGTGCGATTGAAAATCGCACTTTTAACTTCATCATTGCAAAAGTAAAAAAGTAACTGATAGAGATAACCAACTACCTAGACTAAGGTAATGCTGAATTACGTTCTTTTAGTGATTTAGTATATAGTCTAACAAAGTAAGACCACATATAAAGCCCCCAAAACAAACCTCCTATTGGGAACATGATTAGAGAAAATACCATTACATCTAAAAAAGCAACTTCACCTAAAAAAGCTTGTAGTAGCGAAAATAAAATAGCTGTCGAAACACCCCAGCCTAGCATGCCGTGTACAAAGATATAATGCCACTTACCTTTATCCAATAGCCGCCTTAATTTATTAAATTTATCATCTTCCATTCTGCTTATAACTCCTATACTAACAGACTGAACATTGCTTCAGATTACTTAAACCAAAAGGAGAAAAACTTGTGCACTTAAACCACCTTCTGGGCGATTAACAAGTTTAACTTTACCGCCGTGCATATCAATTATGCGCTTTATGATCGCCAAACCTAAGCCGCTGCCTTCACTGCCTCTGGCTGCGTCACCTTGTTTAAACGGTTCAAATACAGTTTCTAGTTCACTCTCAGGAATACCTGGGCCATGATCATTTACCATCACCACAGCGTATTTTTTATCGCTGCTAATCGCCGTTTCAACCTCAATATCGCCATCTGAATAACGAATAGCATTTTCAATCATATTGGTAACAACTCGCTTAATTGCCACCATGCTTAAAGGAATATTGCCAATGCTAGGGTTTTCAGTAAAAGTGATGGTGCGTTGATGTTTTTGCTCTGAGTGCACCACTTCTGAAACAATCGCATTAAGATCTTCAAGCGCGAGCTCTTCACGTTTGTGGTGGCGTAAATACTCAATAAATTGATCAATAATGGCATTCATATCTTCAATGTCGTAGATGATCCCTTCTCGCAGGTAATCTTCTTCATCCGACATCATTTCGGTAGCGAGGCGAATTCGTGTTAGTGGCGTACGTAAGTCATGTGAGACACCCGCCATCAATAATCGGCGGTCGTTTTCAAGCGCTGCAATACCCCGCGACATCTGATTAAACGCGCGAGTTACTTCAATCACTTCAGTTGAGCCATGCTCTTCAAGCTTAGTGGAAAAATCTCCAACCCCCACTTTTACTGCCGCTTGTTGTAATGCCTTTAATGGCCGGTTTAAGTGACGGGCAAACAACCAGCCGCCAAGCACACTTAAAAAACCGATACTGGATAAATAGAAAGTTAAAAATTCGAGGTTATTTTCTTGAAAGCCAGTAAGCGGCACTTTAACCCAGTAACCCGGTGCTTGTGGTGCTTCAACCCAGTACACGAGCGGATCTGTTTGACTTATGCGCACTCGGGCCGAGCCATTTAGCTGCTCAGACATACTGCGTGATAGCATTGAATACTCACGAGTTTGACCAAGACCTTCGCTCATTGCTTGGCGCTGGGTCATAACTTCGATACCGGTTATTTCAAAAAACTTATTCGATACTTCATCGCTGATCTCAACGCCATCTTCCCAATCAATAAACACGGTTTTGATCTGCTTGGCTAAAATCAGATTAACTTGCTCGATAGTGGGCTTAACGACATAAAGGCTCACCGTGATATACGATACAACTTGGTTGATCAGCAATAATGCTGCTACCAAAAACACCGTTTGGCCAAATGCACTTTTGGGAAACATACTCATAGCAGGTTATTTTTCACCATCAGGTACAAATACGTAACCTAAGCCCCACACAGTTTGGATGTAACGTGGATTAGCGGCATCGACTTCAATCATGCGGCGCAAGCGCGATACTTGTACATCAATACTACGTTCTAGTGCACTGTAATCACGGCCACGTGCTAGGTTCATTAACTTATCACGGCTAAGCGGCTCTCGCGGATGTGTAACCAGCGCTTTCAATACTGCAAATTCACCGCTGGTCAACGACATGGTTTTGTCACCTTGGCTCATTTCTCGTGTCGCTAAATTAAGTGAAAATTCCCCAAACATGATCTCATTTTCTTCTGCGGCAGGCGCGCCGGGTACCTCTTTGGTGCGACGGCGTAAAATAGCTTTAATACGAGCTAATAATTCTCGCGGATTAAATGGCTTTGGAATGTAGTCATCTGCGCCAAGTTCTAAGCCAATAATTCGGTCAACTTCATCACCTTTAGCGGTAAGCATTACAATGGGGATTTCATTTTCTTTTTGACGTAAACGTTGGCAAATAGATAAGCCATCTTCGCCCGGGAGCATCAAATCAAGCACCATTAAGTGAAAGTTTTCACGTTCTAGCAGGCGGTCCATTTGTTCTGAATTACCCGCTGTACGTACAATAAATCCTTGCTCTACCAAGTAGCGCTCCAACAAGCTGCGTAAGCGCATATCATCATCAACGACTAATACTTTTGTGGTTTCATGTCCCATTACTTTCATTCTTATTGTTTTGTACTGTTACTGATTAATATAAATGAAAAACTTGATAATAAAAAACTAATTAGGTCACTAGATTGTTACTGAACATTTCTAGCAGGCTTAAATACTGACAACAGTGAAAATCAGCTCGACAAGCCAACAAGATTTTTATACCTTGCTTACGTGTTTCCTAAGGTAAAAAATTGCAACGTGAAAACTAATTTAGTTACCCGCGAAGGGTATTTACAGCTACAACAAGAACACGATCATTTATGGAATGTAAAACGCCCAGAAGTCACTAAAATAGTAAGTTGGGCCGCAAGCCTGGGTGATCGCTCTGAAAATGCAGACTATCAGTACAATAAGCGTTTACTTAGGCAAATAGATCGTCGCGTACGTTATTTGCGTAAGCGCATGCCCGATTTAAAAATTATTGACTATTCTCCTGAGCAAGCTGGCAAAGTGTTTTTTGGCGCATGGGTCGAAATTGAAAATGAACAAGGTGAAATACTCAAGTTTAGAATTGTTGGCCCTGATGAGATTTATGACCGAAAAGACTATATTTCCATTGACTCACCGATGGCGCGCGCGCTATTAAAAAAACAAGTAGACGATGAGTTTTATGTTACCACCCCGCAGGGTAAAAAAGAGTGGTACGTGAACAGCATTTATTATCCAGGTGCCGAATGACGCTTAGTGCAAATATAACAGTAGCCCATTTATTATTCAGATAAGGTTAATTATTGATTGTCTAAAGTGAATTTGTAGACTATAAATAAAGATACTCAAGTAAAGTATTTCGCACTTGAGTTTGGAATTGGAAGGTCGTAGTTATGTCAAACGCAATACATCGCATCATAAGTAATGCCATGTTGTTTGCACTTTTACTAAGTGTGAGTTTGACTTCTGTTGCGCATGACGGTAACAATTCTAAAGAATTAGCTTCTCCAACCCCACACTACTTTGCTTGTGACACAGCAGAGCAAACCAACCCTGACTTTGACTTAGACACACAGGTTGACGGGATCTCTATCAGGGTGCTTCAACCACTCCCTGAAAATACTTCATCACTTTATGTGAGTGCTACTTTAACACAACCTTTTAGCCAAGCTTACCAACGTGGTCCACCTAGTTATTTAGTTTAATTTATTGCTTAAAAACTTTATTAAATTTAATAACATAATTGGTGATTACTATGGCTAACTTTAAAGAACTTCGTACTCAAGATATTTCTAAAGGCGTTTTATCTCATACTTACAGCGAAACTCAGCCGTTAATTGATTTAACGTCTCCGGCTCTAAAAATGGTGAATAATTTCACTCAAAAAGATCCGTTACGCGCGCACTTTGAAACCAGCATTGTGGATGCATTAAAACAAATAACCAGCCAACATACCGACTTTATTCTGGTGGTCGATGACAACGAAAAACTTGTGGGCATAGCCTCTAGTGCCGATTTACAAAGCTCAAAAATAATGATCTTAGCACAGCGCTTAAATGTCGCGCGCAATGAAGTTAGCTTACGTCACGTAATGACTCCGCTTAGTCATTTGACGGGTGTGAGCATGCAAAGCTTAAGCTATGCATGTATCGGAGATGCGCTACAAACGATGGAGCAAAACGGCATTATGTTTTTATTAGCTACCACAGCACACAATGAGATCTGTGGTTTGATCTCTGCGCGTGAGATTGCAAAAACATTGCAAATTCCGGTTCATATTAGCCCAATTGCTCACTCATTTAGTGAAGTAATGGAACATATTGAACACCCTCATTAAGCACGGATACATGTTTAATTGAGTCCCCTCTTGAAAAGGCCTTAAAGTATATAAATAGCATGCTTTAAGGCCTTTTTATTAAGCCCTGCTGTGATATTATTCAAGCAATTATTTACGCCAAAACTCTCGTTCTGGTCTTCAAATTGTTTAATAAGGTTTTTGCATGAGCAATATCTCTGCACGTTTAGCCACTGAGCTAAATGCTCAAGAGCAACAAGTTGTTGCTGCTACAAAATTACTCGATGAAGGTTCAACCGTACCTTTTATCGCCCGCTATCGTAAAGAAGTAACGGGGGGGTTAGACGATACCCAATTACGTTTACTAGAGCAGCGCTTATCTTACTTACGTGAACTTGAAGAACGTAGAGCGTTTATTTTAGCGACCATCAAATCACAAGATAAGCTCACTGCTAGTTTAGCGGCGGATATTAATAATGCAGATAGTAAAACTGAGTTAGAAGATCTGTATTTACCTTACAAGGCCAAGCGCCGCACTAAAGGCCAAATAGCAATTGAAGCTGGTCTTGAGCCTCTCGCTGATGCGCTTTTCAAAGATGCTTCATTAGATCCTGAACAACAAGCAACACGTTATTTAAACCCAGAAGCGGGCTTTGCCGACGAAAAAACAGTACTGGATGGCGCTAAATTTATTTTAATGGAACGCTTTGCCGAAGATGCAAAACTGCTAGCAAAATTCCGTAATCACATTAGCCAGCATGGCCAAATTGAAGCAAGTATTATTGCAGGTCAAGAACAAGCTGGCGCTAAATACCGTGATTACTTTGATCATCAAGAAGCCCTTAAAAAAGTGCCTTCGCACCGTGCATTAGCTATGCTGCGCGCGCGTAATGAGGGTGTTTTACAACTGAGTATTAATCCAGAGCCAAGCTCAGAAAACCCAGCTCATATGTGTGCCGTAATGATTGCCGATCACTACCGCCTTGATATTAATAACCAAGCAGCAAGTGCATGGTTGCTTGGCGTTGTGCAATGGGCATGGAAAATTAAACTGGGTCTGCATTTAGAGAATGAATTTTTAGCGGCGATGCGCGAAAAAGCAGAAACCGGTGCTATTGATGTCTTTGCGAAAAACTTAAAAGACTTATTGATGGCGGCTCCTGCTGGCGCACGTACTACTTTAGGGCTTGATCCTGGTTTACGCACGGGCTGTAAAATTGCCGTCGTGGATAGCACAGGTAAATTACTGGCAACGCAAACAATTTTCCCACATGCACCACAAAACCATTGGGATAAATCAGTACGTACGCTAGAGCAACTATGTCGTCAACATAAGGTCGAGCTAATCGCCATTGGTAACGGTACTGCATCACGTGAATCGGACAAACTGGTTGCTGAACTTATCAAAGCGAACAGCGAGCTTAAACTAAATAAAATCATGGTTAGCGAAGCCGGTGCATCGGTGTATTCAGCATCAGAATTTGCCGCTAATGAGTTTCCTGATCTAGATGTTTCATTACGTGGCGCAGTGTCTATTGCTCGCCGCCTGCAAGACCCACTTGCCGAACTGGTTAAAGTTGAGCCTAAATCAATTGGTGTAGGCCAATACCAACACGATGTATCGCAAAGCCAACTAGGACAAACGCTAACTTCTGTAGTAGAAGACTGTGTTAACTCGGTAGGTGTCGATTTAAATATGGCCTCTGTGCCTCTGCTTGCTCGCGTATCAGGGCTAAATAAAACCTTAGCGCAAAACATTGTTAATTACCGCGATACTCATGGCTCATTCACTAAGCGCTCAGAACTGAAAAAAGTTGAACGTTTAGGGCCAAAAGCATTTGAGCAAGCAGCCGGATTCTTAAAAATTAGTAATGGTAGCGATCCGCTTGATAAGTCATCCGTTCACCCGGAAGCCTACCCTGTTGTTAAGCGTATTTGTGAGCAAAATAGTCTGGATGTAAATACCCTAATTGGCAACTCAGAGCTGTTAAATAAGCTAGTTGCGAATGACTACATTGATGATAAATTTGGTTTACCAACCGTCACTGATATTATCAGCGAGCTAGATAAACCAGGCCGAGATCCTCGCCCTGATTTCAAAACCGCCGAGTTTAAAGCAGGTGTTGAAAAAATCAGTGACTTAAAGCCTGGGATGATTTTAGAAGGC
Source organism: Pseudoalteromonas sp. KG3 (assembly GCF_030436385.1). Classification (NCBI taxonomy): domain Bacteria; kingdom Pseudomonadati; phylum Pseudomonadota; class Gammaproteobacteria; order Alteromonadales; family Pseudoalteromonadaceae; genus Pseudoalteromonas; species Pseudoalteromonas sp. KG3. Next base: position 2,804,435 of record NZ_CP098523.1, on the reverse strand, counting down.
GTGGTTTCAAACGTAGCTAACTTTGGTGCTTTTGTTGATGTGGGTGTACACCAAGATGGTTTAGTGCATATTTCTGCGATCACTAATAAGTTTATCTCTGATCCGCGTGAAGTAGTTAAAGCCGGTGATATTGTAAAAGTAAAAGTAGTGGAGGTTGACGCTGCCCGTAAACGTATTAGTTTTACCATGCGTTTGGACGATGACATCGATACCAGCAACAAGCCCGCGCCATCAGCCAGTCAAAAGCCGCAAGCTAATAGTCGTAACAATGCTCAACAACCCCGCGCTGCTAAACCGAAACGCGATACCGGTAATGCAATAATGGGTAATGCATTTGCAGACGCCTTCGCAAATGCAAAAGTGAAAAAATAACGTGTAAGTAAAAACGCCACAAACTCAGTTTGTGGCGTTTTCTATTCTGCGATTTAAATTTTCTTTAAAAATAATAACGAAATGCTGCTGCTGCGATGTCAGCGTATTTATCTGTGTAACTGTAGGAAGCAGCAAACGTTATTTTTTCAGTGACTGCGTAATTTATACCCGCTTTTAACAGGAGGTTATTTTCACTTTCAGCATCATGTAAACGTACATAACCAGCACCTACTCCATGCAAACGCTCATAACCAACGCCTGCATTTACTTCAAATTGTTCGCTCAATAAATGTCGAATTTGTGCAGTTACTTCAAAGGAGTCAGCTGTTTCTGAACCTTCATAGTATGTTTTTGAAACATCAAAAACATTACCATCAGATTCAAGTCTATGTACAAATGTTTCCTCAGTCTTAATCTTACTTTTCCCATATTTCAGGGCATAGTCAACAGAAGTTTCTCTTGAAAAATGTTGAATGTATCCAAAGCCAAGATTATAACGAGTTAAACTCATATCCGTTGTTTCATAGTAAGAATCTGTCATATTAGATGTATAAGTGCCATCTGGTAGAGGAGCAAATGATGTAAATGTAGTAGTGCTAGAGTAGTCAACACGACTTTGAGAATACGAGCCTGTCACGTACCAATTTTCAAAAACTTGTTTGCTAAGATTAATAACGTATCCATCGTAGCCAGAATACTCTGGGCTATCAGGGTCCGTTTTATCATTGCTTTTAACGTCAGTTTTTGTATAGCCAACTTCAACATAATCGTAGCTTAAAAGTGATGTTTGGTTTGCTGCGGCGGTGATTGAGAAAAGTGATAAAGCCCCTGCGATTACTGCATATTTCATTTAATTGTCTTCCATACTAAAATCGCCACAAAAGTAGCAGCTTCGTAATGTTTCGACAATATAAGGTTTTGTTTTAAAGTAAATCAATGTAAAACAACTTACATATTGGTTGAAATTCCTGCAATAAAAAAGCCGCGAATTTTATTCGCGGCTTTTATTACGTTTAGGGAAGCTGATGCTCACCTAATAGATGACTACTAATTATTTACGACGACGTGCGCCTAATAATGGAAGTAGTAACAACATTAAGTAACCAAATGAGCCACTATCGTCTTCTTCAACTTCAGGATAAGTACAGCTACCATCATCTGTATTAGCTTCTGAATCAAAGTTGGTTGCTGCTGGATCCGTACAACCAAGCTCAATACCATCTGAAATAACAGATAGAGTGAACTCTGTCATCAGTGATTTCTCACCGCTGGTTAATGTTACTTGCACTGGAATATTACCGAAGAAGTGAGTATTTGGTTCAATGCTAAATGACATGCCATCAACCGTAACAGCTGCATTTTCAGCTGCCACTGACAAGCTAAACTGTTCGGCAGTTTCACGCGATAGGGCTACGTTAATGCCTTCAAGTTTACCATTTTCAATCACCGTCATATCCGCAAGTTCAACAATCGAAAGATCCACAGCAGTGACCGTAACCATAAACTCGGTAGTCAGCGTGTTATTTTCGCCTGTTAGCGTCACAGTTACTGGAATCTCACCAAAGAAATCCGCATCTGGTTTTAAGCTAAATGCCATACCATCAACCATCGTTGTGGCGTTGCTAGCATCTACGCTCAAACTAAATACCTCTTCTGTTTCACGTGAAAGAGACACGGCAATGTTTTCTAGCATATCACCTTGCATCACGCTCATATCAGTAATGTCGTTTACCATCACAGGTGCAATTTCACCATCAGATTCAACCGTCAATAAGAACTCAGTTGAGGCTTTATCAGTTGGATCTGCTTTATCTTGCACTGTGACTGTGACGTATGTTTCGCCAAAGAAGTAAGGGGCTGGAATTAAGTTAAATGACATACCATTCACTTCAGCAGTTACGCCTCACCAGTAATTACTAGCTCATTTGGTGATTGATCCGCATCCAGCACCATTACCTCGATACCATCAATACGGCCATTTTCAGCCACTGTCATATCATCTAATGCTGAGATTTTCAGGTTACCTGCAACAGTAATTGAATGCGTTACTGCCTTAGCGTCACTATTACCTAATTGATAATCGAGGGTGATATTTTGAATTGTGCCTTTCGCTTCTGGTTTTACTGCCGCTTTAAAGCTTAATTCAACTTCACTTTGTTCAGGACCAACATAGTCAAAACAAATCACTAAATCATCATGAAGTAATTGATCAAGGTTGTTATAACCAAGCATTTCGAATAAATCACCGTCTTTGAAACCATAATTACGGGAATATTCACTTGCACCACCTTCAACAAAAATAGCACCTTCTGCAACATTTTCCCCCAGATTATCGTAGGCAAAAATCATTTCATGCATACCTGGGTGATCATCAATACCACTGCGTAAAATCACTTCATAGTCGAAAGATTCACCGGTTTTTTTATCTGTTACATTATCAAATTCCATGAACAGCAAGTCGCCTAAGTCTGGACGATCACTCTTATATTGAGTTGCTAGCGTCAACCCTTTTGGATCATCTGGATGACGTAAGTAATCAACTTCAAACGAACCACGCCAAAATGGAGCTAACGCTTCTAATAAGAAACCAGGCCCACGGTGTTGGCTCATAATCCAATAGTAAGGCGTAAGCTGTAACGCTCCCACTGTGTGCATGCGAATTTCATTAATATTAGGTTGGTTATAGAGTTCAAACTTAGCGTTATCTAACATAAATAACCAATCAACAGGTACATCGAAGTATGACTTGTCAGCCCCTACATACCACTCAGCATTAGGTTGCATACCGAACTCATGTAAATCGATATAGCCCCCCGTTGAATACTCATCAATCAATAGTGTGTGACACATAGTGTCTGTGACATTGGTTGTTACTTTGTATTCTCGTGCAATGTTTCGCGTTGCTTCTTGGTTACTTTTAATGGTCAGTTTGTTGTCATCAATGCTAATAAGTTCAGCAATTTCAGGGTTATTACTTTGCAATGTATCAGCTGCTAAGCGAAGACCTTCTGGCACTGTTACTGACATATCATAGGCACGCTGCGCTGATTCAAAGTTAGCTTTAAGCTTAACGTTAACATCAACAACATCCATACTACGAGCTGTGTCTTGACTTACGTTCAATGCTATTGCATCTGCATCACGGTATAAGTCAAGCGCAGTAAAACCTAAGCTACCTTCGGCACCGGGCATATCACCAAGCTCAAAACCGCCATAGTAAACATCACCAGCTTGAGCTTCAGGAATGTCCCAGTTTATTTCCAACGGATAATAGCCATTACCGTCATGTGACGCAGGACCAGTAATATTAATATTACCTGTGTTTGTATCTTCACCTATTACAGCGTAATGCATAGTTGCTCGATAGTTTTCACCACGAATGCCACCTAAGTTTGCTGTCGCAATCCAATATTGACCTGGTGCGGGATCGATAATGCTACAATAGTTAGCTTCTGCATTACTTGATGAATAACAAACCATCTCTTCATAAAGTGCGTCTTTGATAGCCGCAACGTTGTTGTCTATTTCTTCTTGCGATGGCATAAAACCATCACTGTTGTTTCGGTCTGCACCTATCATTAAATGTGCATAAGCACGTTGAAAGCGCTCATCTTGGATATCATTCAACCCCGTTAATTGTTTAGTTTCAGGCACTTTTGCCACTAAACGTTTTGTGCCTTCTGGAACATTAATGAGTTGAATATTCCAACCAGCTTCGATACGGTCTGGGGTCACAAACGGTGCAACAGCTTCAACTTCAAAGGTTGACTCGGTTGGTTTTACGAGACCGTAATAGCTTGGCGTAAATTCACTATAACTATCTGTGTTAACTAAGATTGTTTCACTAGCTTAATTTCGTGCCATGTGAATTTCTTCAGATAATGGTAATTCATCTAAATTGTTGCGGGCTACAATCGGTAAATGAGCATCGGGTGCTGCACCATTTATTTCGGTTAAAACGACTTTACCATTAAACATTGCACCTATATTTTGCAACATTTCCCAAGGAGCGCCTGGATCTGTAGGATCTAACTTATGCTCTATAGCATTCGGTAAAGACATGGTGATCAATAAGTCCTGTGATTCACCCGCTTTTAAATCAAATTGCGTTGGCGTTACAGTAGCAGATACCCCCGCTTCTTCCGTAAGGCCGAGTGCCGTCCAAGCCAATGCCTCTGCATTCCAGCTACCATCCTTTATTGCAGTTACCGTTCGCATCCAGCTACAGGTTAGCTCACAATCCATTTCAACCATTGAAGGTAAGTTTAGCCAGTTAACCAGACCACCATTATTAGGGTTTGCCGCTTCATAATCTTCCAGCGCAACATCCATAATTAAACCTGACTTAGCCGCATCTGCAACATTGATGCCGCCAGCGCCCGCCATAAAGTTATAGTATGGGTCAATCAAACCTGAGTTAGTCATAATTTTCACATTATGCGCGGTCATCATTAGCGCTGATTGTATTTCTGCTGGAGTCCAATCAGGGTGTAGTTGCGCTAATAGTGTCATAGCACCAGTTACGTGTGGGGCAGCCATTGAGGTACCGCCCATAAACGTCCAGTCTGATGCGCGCGGGTTTGCAGTAAACGGTTGCTCATCCGCATTTGCAGCGTAAATACCAACACCAGGCGCGGTTAGAACGGGCACTAGAGTATTATTCGTTCTACTTGGCCCCATAGAGCTAAAGATAGCTAATTGGTTACCCGCTACAGGATCAAGGTCATAGTTATTCTCTGCTTCTGAAATAGTCGCGATAGCTTCACCAACAGGATTAGCATTCACCCAGTTTCTAAGTTTATAACGTGCCGATGTCGTTACTTGAATACCTGGAATTACATAGCTATCTGTTGCTAAATCATTTGCTGATGAAACAATGTTCTGCAAGATAAATCCACCAGCACCACCAGCGGCAACATTTTTCGCTTTATCTACACGAGGGGCATCCCCTCGCTCACAAATAACAATTTGATCTGCTGTAAACGTACCAGCCGGGAAAGGCACATTACATGATGCTGCATTAAATGCATCTGACTCATCTGGATCAGGGTAATTTTCTGCAAGAACAACGGCTCCAGTTATGCTACCCGTGAAGCTTTTACCTGTTATTTCATCTGGATTAGGCGCTTTTTCACCTTGGAAGTTACTAATAGTTTTATCACCAAACGACGCAACACGATCGTGAGTTGAAGCACCTACCGTGGTAACCCAAGGTGAAGCATGGTCGGCAGTATAATATGAAGGGCCAGAGTTACCAGCTGCTGCAGCAACATTGATACCCGCTTTACGGGCGTTTAAAAAAGCCAACTCCATTGGATCTTCCCACGGGAAGCTCTCAGCACCACCAATCGAGAAGTTAATGCTATCAACGCCATCAGCAATGGCATCTTCAAATGCTGAAAGAATGGCTGATTCTGGGCAACCTGAGTATGGATCTCCGCCATTACCTGCCCAGCAGACTTGATAGGAAATAATGTGTGCACGCGGCGCTACACCACTAGTTTGTGCAAAGGTAAATGGTAAGTTTTCACCATCACTTACTTTTTCGCCAGTTGCGGCTTGCAACGGTGTATCTAACAAAGTGTTACCAGCAGCCGTGCTTGCCGTGTGCGAGCCATGACCATTGTAATCTTCACCATTTTCTGGCCGGCGATCATCACGATCAAAAATAGAATCTCTATTTGCTGAGGTTATTTCCGGATATGAGCGAACACCTATTAACTTATCATTACATAGCGTTGCGTCTTCAACGCAGTCACCAACAAAGTTACCTGCACCGAGTGGATTCATTTGTGAAAATTGCTCATCACTGGCGAACGCTGGGTGATCGGTATTGATACCTGTATCAATAATACCAACAACCATGCCATCACCTTTAGCTGCAATTCCGCCGATATCGTTATCACCTTGCCAAATGCGGTCAGCGCCAATAAATTGTGGCCCACGGTCTGTTCGTAGTTCAAAAATACGGTTAGGAGTAATACGTTTAACCCCTGACTGCTTAGCGAGTAACAATGCATCTTGTTGGGTCATTTCGACAACGGCCGCATTATTTGCCAGTGTGAACTGCTTCTTAACTACAATATTCGCACCTTGCCCACGAGCACTACTGAGTACCGCATTTTGGCGCTGCTTTAAAAATGTTTGATAATTGCGCACTGCATGAGATTGCGTGTTAGCACGCTCGCGTACCATAACTGAACGTAATTCTTTTACCGCTGTTGCAGCATAACCTTGAATATCACCTTGGTAACTCGTTACCGGTTCTTCATCAAGTTGCACAATATAAGTTTGCTTACCAGTAACACCTTGTTGAGGTTGGAATACCTGCTCAGGTGTTTGGTTTTGATACTGCTGATTTAAACGACCAACATTACCACGAAGCAAACCATTGTTTTCAATTGCTTGTTTTTGTTCTTGATAGTTTGCTACATCTTGTGATGTAAATGTTGGCTCATATAAGTCGACATTTGTCGCCTTTTTAAAGCCAGGTTCGGCCACTGCATATCCTGTAGCTCCGACATATATTGCTGTAAATATAGCCAAAGAGCTTTTTTTGAAATGCACTTTCTTGTTATTGCACGGTTGCATATTCATCCTATTAAATTCGTTTGTTAGGCAGATACTCTGCTTTGAATTATTGCTGTTGGTGCTAAATCTAATTAGCAGGATGAGATATACAACGGGATTTTTTAACGGTCAATTTTACTGCGACCTATAAAATACACAAAATTAACATTCAATAAACAAAAAAGTCACATGCAGCTTGGCTTTGCATTGCTTTTATATAAAATGTAGCAATTTGTATCTTATAACTGGTAACTTCAATAAAAACGTCAATATTTTAAAAGGGTTATATGAGGGGGAGGCAATCTAACGCGTCGAGATTAAATGGTGGTAGAAAATTGACTATTACTACGAGGTTCTGTGGTGAACTGATAAAACTGAGCAATGCGACCTGCACGCGCCTCAACATCAGCAGAGCGTTGCGGAAAATTTTCAATAGCGTCATCATCTATAGAATCGCTCGCAGCAAACTCATTATCGATTTTAAATGATGGTTTATTTTGTTCATCAGTTGCGTCAACTTTATCAGTATTAGCAAGCTCAGCTTGCGCTGCGGCAAGCTTTTGGGTGGCATCAGCCGCAATAGCACGATCAGCACCCGAAGGCTCTGCTGGAGCAAGTGCTGCAGCACGTACCGTTTGCATTTTTTCTATAGTGGCTTGCGGATCGCCTTCAATTTCCGCAACGTCAATTTGAACTTCACCACCAACAGCGTAGTTAGTGCCATCGGGGCCGCGCTGATATTCATAGCTAGGTGAGCCGGCATATTGACCACCAACGGAGGCATGCGCTTGTTCATGAATACGCACTTCGGTATCACGCGCTTTGAGCTCTTTAATTTGCTCAGCATCTTGTTGCTCTTGCTGTGCAGCTTGTGCTTGTTGCTGCGCTTCTTGTTTAGCTTCTTGCTGTTTTTCGCTTTGCTCTGGATTTTGCTGTGCATCACCTTGCTGACGCTGTTGAATTACTTTTTCATCGGCAAGTTTACCCTTAGCATCATATGTGCCGGTATCATTGCTACCGGGTTGTTTGGTTTTTTCATTATCACCGAGAGCTTTGTTTTCAGCATTACTCGGTTTTGCAGCAGCAGGTGGCGGGATAACTTCCCGAAGTTGGTTGTCACGCCGAGCGGTTTCCGTATAAACATTAGCGGTGTTTATATTTACATTAGGAAATGGCGTGACAATGTTCATGGCAAATTAAACACGAATATCAATCAAAGTCCCCAGCACTTCGTCCGCGGTTTGAATTGATTGTGTATTCGCTTTGGCGTTAAACTCTTCAACTTTCAAATTCACCAAGGCTTCATCAATGCGAGCAGGTTGCGATACCGGAGCGGTGACCGCTTCTTCTGGGCGTGCAGCTTGAAGCTGACGCTGCTGGGCAAGCTGTGCATCATCTTGTTGCTCTATGCTGGCGCGATTAATTTCTGCGCTGGCTTTTTCAATGCCCTGACTGGCACGATTAAAACCTTCAACACCATTATTAAAAACAGATCCGATTGGCATATTAAACTCCCACCAATGATATATTGGTTAATTATCGCTCATAAAACAGCCAAAATAAAGCTTTCCACTAGAGTTTTTGGGACTCCTTTAGCGTTACTTTTTAAAGCATTGATTTGATGGCGGATAAAAATTCTTTTTTGTGCGAAATAAAAGGGGCATGAGAGGCTTTATCTATCACTTCATACTCAAAGTCGCTATTTAACGCCTGCATTTTAGCGACTGCGCGATACGGCACTAGTGCATCTAAACGACCAAATACACCGCGAATTGGCACCGCACAATTAGCAAATGTATTGCGTAAATCATCATGCTGTAAAATGTCTAAGCCAACACTTAGGGCACTTTCTTGCGGTGCTGGATATTCATTTAATAATTTTTTCAGCTGCTTAATATCATCACGGGCGCTGTCACTGCCCATCGCTTGTATCGCTAAAAATCGCTCTATGGTTTTTTCGCGGTGGGTCACTAATTGATCTTTAAACGCAGTGAGTACATTGTCTTTGATCCCAGGCCAATCATCGGTTTCAGCAAACAATGGCGTTGCGGCAACTAATATTACTTTCGCCACTTTTTTAGGCCAATGTTTAGCAATATAGACAGCAAATAAACCACCTAGCGACCAACCCATTAAAGTTGAGTTTGGTTGCAATTGCTCACTTAATTGTAACGCAGCAGCATGTAAACTATACGGTTTTGGCCATGCTTCACTATTGCCGTAACCCGGTAAATCAAGGCAGCGCACGGTATCGGCATGAATAAACTCAAGCTCAGGTAAAATAACCTGCCACACTCCTTGGTTCATTCCCCAACCATGTAATAACACTAACTCATTTTGCATTTTCACCGACCCTGTTCCAAACTTAGCGCTCATAATAGCGCTTAAGGAAATGAATGCAATGACTGCTTTTAATCAATGTCTTCAGCAGCTAGGAGATTGGTTTTTCCCTTCTTTTTGCGTGCAATGCCAGTGCGCTGTTAATAGTAAATATAGCCTGTGCGAACAGTGCCTAGCAGATTTATCGCTACTCGATTTACATGCACATCCAAATCTATTGTACCGTCCTGATATAGTAGAGCTGTTCCCTGACTGCCAGTTTGATCATCTATTTGCTTGTGCTTGGTATCGTCCTCCATTTGATAACTGGCTCAGCCAACTAAAGTTTAGTAACCAAATTCATTATAAAAAAGCCTTATCACTAATAATTAGCCTGCAATTTACTATCAGTAAACACACCAGCGAGTCATGGCCTGAGCTATTTATTATTTTACCTTTACACCAACAGCGGTTTTTACAGCGAGGCTTTAATCAAGTATCACAATGCTGGTTACCTTGCTTAAAAGATGAGCAGGTTGATTTTCTAAGTTTACAGCGCAGTAAAAAAACACAAGCGCAATCATCACTCAGCAAAGCTAAACGAATAAAAAACTTACAGGGTGCGTTTATATGCAATACCGATATGACAGGAAAAACCGTGGCTATTGTTGATGATGTGATGACCACAGGCGCCACTTTGAATGCAGCCACTGTGGCACTTAAACAAGCGGGCGCTAAGCAAGTCTGGGCATTTGTGACTTGCTTAACACCATTGGGGGATTAATCCTTAAACGGAGTAATTATTCTGCATTTGCGCTAAATGTATGACCGAAAAATAACGCATTACTCAATAACCGACTCGTGCCGTACCAATAACCTCTGAATACAGGGTTATCTGTCATACCAATTACATTACCACGACCATACGAATGAGCGACTAAACCAGCCGCACCAGCAACTTGTTCAATATTTACGTCATCGGTAAAACCAGCTAGTAATGGCTTTTGCGTGTACTGCAAGACATTAACAAATGGTGCTGCTGACATCTCCAGTAACCAAGTACTATTTTTAAATACTGGCAAAGTATTACGCTGTAATGAAAAAGTAAGTGGGTGGGTTAAATCTACTTTAGTATTATATATCGCCCCAGCAATACGTTGGCGCCCTGCTAAGTGGTCTTTATCACCATAATGTAAGCCATCTGTCTTGAAGGCACTGGCTACATCTCGGCGTGATAAATAGGTAGTTTTTAATAGTTGTTGGTCAACTAAGAACTTAGCTCCGCCTTTATGCCCCCATATTACACCACCTTTACGCGCCCAGCTTTTAATGGCTATTTTGTCTGCATCAGAAAGCTTATTGTAATTTCCATGCGCTAAAACAATATGGCTGTAATCGCTAAGCTCTAAATTACCAAAACGTCCCATTTCAACAATCGTCGGTGACACGCCAACAAAACGATCAAGGTAATACCACACTTCGCCAACTTCATATTGACTAGTCCCTTGGCCGCCCACAAGCAACACTTTAGGTGCTTTAACGACCGCAAGAGTTCGTGATCCTAAATCGGCACCTTGTGAAGTCAAGCCCGAGGTAATTGGCGTGATGGCAATACCAAATTCATTTTGCGCATCATTTAATAATGTAACCCATTGTGGATTAGTTTGAATCCCTGCAGGAACAATAATGCTCCCTGCGGCAAATTCTTCAGTACTGGTAAGTGATTTAGCTGATAATGGACTTAAAGCGACACGCGCCTGCACGCCTTGTTGTAATAACTTATTAAGCATTTTTGGTGCTAAATAATTATCCCACTTAAAGCCAAACGCATACTGTGCCTCCAATGCTTGAAATTGAGCTTGCTCAGGCTGTTGCCATGCATCTTTGCTAACGTCCAAGCCCCAACCGCTTTTTATAGCTGCAAACTCTAAATTAAAAGCATGAGCTAAAGTCCAACCTGATACATCATAAAAAGTATTATCAACAAAGCGCTTTTGCTCACTGAAAATCGCTTTTACTAAACGAAATTGTGATTGTGCAAGTGGTACAAAATAGCTCCCCGCTGCAAAGCTTTGCCCATTTGCTTTTACTGCTTTATTGAGTGGGTATGCCTGAATTTGATGCTGCTTTAATAAATCTAAAAACAGCGTCATACGGGTAGTATCAGCACCACTTTGCACAACATAACCCTTATAATCTTCATCATTAGCAAGCTCTACAGCATTGTTATAAAAACTGGCTTGATAATCCAGTAACGCTTGACGGTTATCTATCGCCGCCTGAAATGTAGATAGGCTCGTAAGCAGCTGATTTTTAATTGTGAAAGGAAAAGTTAAAGTACCGTTTTGTGTTTCCTGTACATGACCCCGTGAACTGGCTTGCTCAAATAAAATGCCCACGCCACCGTTTACATCTGGGTAGGTAGAGCCTTTGCCATAGTAAAAGTCATCAAAGCTTTCTTCGGTAAAATACAATGCATTATGTTCATCTAATGTTTTTGCATGGTAGTTACCGATAGCCTTTGTAAGGCTAACATTTTCATCAGGGGTGATCGGGTGTTTGCGCGATGGAATACCTGGTTGAAAGAAAAAGGTGCTGTTAGGGCCCATTTCATGAAAATCAGTCAATATATTTGGCTTCCAGTGATGAAACTTAGCAATTCGTGCTCGCGACTCTGGATGCTGTAGCAGTAACCAATCACGATTTAAATCAAACCAGTAATGATTAGTGCGGCTACTTGGCCAGCTTTCAATATGCTCTCGCGTTTGTGGATCAGACGATAAGTTCATGCCGCGGTTGCTATTAGCCCAATTAGCAAAACGCGCTAAGCCATCGGGATTTAATGAAGGATCGAGTAAAATAACGGTATTATTTAATAGCGTATCTATTTCTTTACCTTGCGCAGCAGCTAAATAATACGCCACTAATAAGGCTGAATTACTACCCGATGACTCATTACCATGCACGCTGTAACCCATCCATACCACGGCAGGTTGATCTGTGTTTTTGGCTTTTTCTGAATCTGCTAAACGAGCTAAATGTGCTTGGCGGAGTTGCTCTACATTCCCCAACTTATCAGCTGCGGTGATAGTTAGCATAACAAGCGGGCGCTGTTCGTGAGTGCGACCAATCACTTCAAAGTTAATACGGTCACTCTTCTCTGCCAATATCTCCATATAGCGAACGAGTTGATCATGGCGGACATGCCACTGCCCAACTTCATAACCTAAAACCTGCTCTGGAGTAGGGATTGTTGGATCAAATTTCACATCATTATTGAAATAATAGGAAAGCGGTTGCGCTAAACAAGAAAAGCTCAGCAATAGTGTAAAGATTGTTATTATCAAACGCATATAAAACACTCAGTAAATGATCAATGTTTGCACGCTACCACTGCTTAAAATAGATGCCAAATTTTTACGCTCAACACTGGCGACAACGCGATGAGCGGAGTATGATAACCAGTATCCGAGTAATTTAGTCAAGTATAGTTGTTTTATGATTTCTATTTCCGAAACCGCACAATCGCATTTTGCAAAATTATTAGCTGACCAAGCTGAAAAAACAAATATTCGTGTATTTGTTGTTAACCCTGGCACATCACAAGCGGAATGTGGTGTTTCTTATTGCCCAGAAGATGCAGTAGAAGCCACTGACATTCGCCTTCCTTTTAACGGTTTTGATGCTGTTGTTGACGCTGAAAGCGCGCCATTTTTAGAAGAAGCTGAAATTGATTTCGTTACCGATAAAATGGGCACACAGTTAACACTTAAAGCCCCTAATGCAAAAGCCCGTAAAATCGGTGATGACGCAAGCCTTAACGAACGTATTCAGCACATGCTAGAAACAGAAGTTAATCCTCAACTTGCTAATCATGGTGGCCAAGTAAGCCTTGTAGAAGTAACCGCTGAAGGTATTGCGGTACTACAATTTGGCGGTGGCTGTAATGGTTGTTCAATGATCGACGTTACGCTAAAAGAAGGCATTGAAAAAGAAATGATTGCTAAGTTTGATGAGATCACCGGTGTTGCTGATATCACAGACCACAAAGCTGGCGATCATTCTTACTATTAATCGCCCATCATCATGTTAAAGCAGCTGATTTATCGCTTAGGCTCTGAACCTAAGCTCAGCTTAAAACGCTTTTTACGCGGCCTAGCACTGTTTGTGCTGGCCGTGATATTTATTGCTCTTGGGTATTACACCCACTTCAGCTTACAAATCATAGGCTTAGTAATTTTAGCTATCGCACTATTCTTCGCAGCCTGGGGTTACCTTGGTATTTTTGCTAATCGATTCTCACAGGTATTAGATAGACAAAGTTCCCGTACAGAAGAAGATCCTGATCTTTGGAAGTAGGTTCTAGGTTCTAGGTTCTAGGTTCTAGGTTCTAGGTTCTAGGTTCTAGGTTCTATCAAATGCTGACATAAAAGGGTTGCGGGAGCCAGAGTTTATGAAGAGCGAACCGACGACCTTCGGGTAATGAGTAACCCAACCGTGCATTCACTGAATTTTAGACATAAAAAAACACTCATTAAGAGTGTCGATTCATTATTACTTGATTTCAGTGGTTGCGGGAGCCAGAGTTTATGAAGAGCGAACCGACGACCTTCGGGTTATGAGTAGCATCAACAAGATATTCACTGAATTTTAGACATAAAAAAACACTCATTAAGAGTGTCGATTCATTATTACTTGATTTCAGTGGTTGCGGGAGCCGGATTTGAACCGACGACCTTCGGGTTATGAGCCCGACGAGCTACCAGGCTGCTCCATCCCGCGCCTGAAATATTAAGTGTTATTTTACTTCTTACTTGATTAAAGAAGTCAGCCAATCCCTAAAAAATTGGTTGCGGGAGCTGTGAAAGGTGAAGAGTGAACCGACGACCTTTATAAACTACCTACAGTAACCGCTTCTTTAAAAGAATTGGTTGCGGGAGCCGGATTTGAACCGACGACCTTCGGGTTATGAGCCCGACGAGCTACCAGGCTGCTCCATCCCGCGCCTGTATATTTTAAGTCTATCGACTAGTGATTTTTAACTCTCACCAAGAGTTTACAGTAACCGCTTCTTTAAAAGAATTGGTTGCGGGAGCCGGATTTGAACCGACGACCTTCGGGTTATGAGCCCGACGAGCTACCAGGCTGCTCCATCCCGCGCCTGTAATTTCTTATTCAACAATTTCGCGCTTTTTGCGAGCCTGTTTCGAAGAGAGCGCTATAGTATAGGAATCAAATTATAATGCAACAGTTAAACTGCTTAAAGCTGTTCAACCGCACAAAAAGCAAACAAACAGAGTGATTAAACGGCTCTTTGGTGCGGATTTATCATTTTTTGCCATTCCCAATCAGGGTGGCCCATTACTATGAAGTCAGGATTCTCTGTACTCTCACGTTGATTATAGGTTAACGGCTTAAACTCAGCATCAGTAATACAGCCCCCCGCTTCTTCAACAATTATTTGCGATGCTCCTGTATCCCACTCTCCAGTCGGCCCGATCCGTAAAAAACAATCCGCTTTACCTTCTGCGACAATGCAGGCTTTTAAAGAACATGAACCAACAGCAACCGTTGTAAATTGCATATTCAAGTACTGGCTTACCGCTTCAATTTTTTGTCGACGACTTACCGCTAAGGTTAAGTTATCTGGGGTGGCAACATTAATTTGCTGATCGTTACCATCAATACGTTTAAATGCACCATTTTGATAACTGGCAAAATAAGTAGTTTCTTTCGCAGGCCAATAAATCACACCAAGTACCGGACGATTATTTTCAATCAGGGCGATATTTACGGCAAAATCACCGCTTTCTAAAATAAACTCACCCGTGCCATCCATTGGATCGAGTAACCAGTAACGCTGCCAATTTTTCCTGTCTGCCAAAGCAGGGATCGGCGTCTCTTCCGACATGATAGGAATATCTGGCGCCAGTGCTTTTAATCCAGCAACCAGTACATCATTAGCGGCTAAATCAGCTTTAGTGACGGGTGTATGATCTGACTTTTCTTGCTCGCCAATATCATCTTTCTTGTAAATTGCCATTATTGCTGCTCCTGCGCTTTGCGCAAGCTCAATACATGGCTCAAGTAATTCAATCATTCGCAGCTCCCACTTCTAAATGCTTAGTTAATAATAGCAAAGCTGCAACGCTTCGTGCTTCGGTGAAGTCTGATTGTTGTAATAATGACTGCCAATCTGTTAATGGCCACTTAACAACCACTAAAGGCTCTGGCTCATCGCCAACTAATGTTTGTGGGTAAAGCTGTTGGGCAAATAGTATATGCATGGTGGCATTAAAGTAACTTGGCGCCATAGACACTGTCTTTAGTGACTTTAACTGCTCTGCGCCAAAGCCTACCTCTTCTTTTAGTTCTCGATTAGCTGCTTGCTCTGGGGTTTCGCCAGGGTCAATTAATCCTTTCGGAAAACCGAGTTGGTAGTCATTAGTGCCGGCACAATATTCACGCACCAGCAGCAGTTCATTTTCAGCCGTTAATGGTACAATCATTACAGCGCCTCGGCCACCGCCGCGAATGCGCTCATATTGACGCTGTTCGTCATTTGAAAATTTTAATTCAAGTGATTCCACCGTAAATAATCTACTCTTAGCAACGACTTCGGTGCTAAGGATCTGTGGTGGTGTTGGGTGCTTTTTCTGTGTCATTGGCATTAATTTGCTATCATGGCAGTTAGTTCAATAATAAACCCTATAAGATGAAATTCCTATGCTAAATTGGTCGAAAATCGATACAGTGCTATTAGATATGGATGGTACTTTACTCGATCTCCACTTTGATACTCACTTTTGGCTTACCGTGATCCCTGAACAACATGCCATTGTACAAAACATTAGCTTAGCGCAAGCTAAAGCAGATATTCTTAAACGTTATCAAGCGGTCAGCGGGCAAATTCAGTGGTATTGTTTAGATTACTGGGAACAACAACTTAACCTGCCAATCATGGAGCTAAAGCGTCAACACCAGCATTTGATCAAAGTACGTGAAGATGTGCCAGAGTTTTTGACCGCACTACGACAAGCTGGTAAAGAGTTAATCTTACTGACCAATGCACACCCTGAAAGTGTGATGCTTAAATTTGCACAAACCAACATCGATAATTATCTCGATGGCGTGATCTCAACGCATCAATATGGAGTTAGTAAAGAGCACCAACCATTATGGCAGCATGTACAAGCTGAGTTAGGTTTTAATAAACAACGAACGTTATTTGTTGATGATAGTTTAGCCGTGCTAAATGCAGCTAAAGAGTATGGGATAGGTCATTTATTGGCGGTTGCTAACCCTGATAGCAAACAACCGCACAATGAGCTCAGTGACTACCTAAACGTGACTGACTTTCGGACTCTGCTCCCTTAGTTTTTCGGGTAACGAGCCTCTAAGCCTTGGTAAACAAGCTTTGCGAAATCAGCATGCTCAGTATCAAGGCTTTTAACCACCTCAACTAAATGCTCGTTGTCTTCTTGACCATTCCAAACTTTGATGTAGCTACCGTCTTTATAACCATGATCTTGGCGGAAAAAGTTAAGCGTATTTTTACCAACATAACCACGATATAAGTCATCGATATCCATACCAATTTGCGCCATACAGCCAGCAAAAGCTGCTGCATTAAAGGTTTTATCTGCAACAGCTGATGCAGCTAGCGTTTCTAACGTTTGCTTGAAATCATCGGCTTGTTGCGGTGCACTTAACTGTGCTTCAAGCTGTTTAGCAAGCTCTAAGTAGCTTGTTTCACCATCAATACGTAGCGATAAACCAAAATGAAAAATATCAACGAGCTCTAAAATAACTTGTTCAGTATCTGGTGTTTGTTTTTTCCACCATTTCCAACCGTAATGATCAAGCATTTCTGCACATTCAACCCAAATAGCACGATACCATTCAAAGCCTTGGCTAAACCATTGCTCATGAACTTTGGTGTTCATCGCATTTTGCATTTCTAGCATCACCACTAGTTTATTTAAATTGGCAGACATATCTCTTCCAGTTACTATTTTAATTGCGGTAATAATACAGGGTAAGATGAAAGAAAAACACCTCCAAGTCGTTCTACTACTCTATGATTACAATAATTAACTAAAGATGAGTAAACACTATCATGTTAAAATCAATTCTATTAAGTTGTATATTTTTACTCACGTTTCATGTAAGTGCTAATACTTCATTGAATATCGCGCCTGCTGCTGAAAAAGCCAGTCCGTTAATGCCAGGTTTAACGATTCCAGCTTTAACACTCAAAGATCAAAATGGTAAGAATGTTGTTTTAGCGGAACGGTTTGCTGAAAAAACCACAGTGCTTATCGTATACCGTGGCGGTTGGTGCCCATATTGCTCGAAGCAATTAGCGAATGTGCAAAAAATTGAAGCTGAGCTAGCTGATTTAGGCGCGCAAATTATTGCAGTATCACCCGATAGTCCAGAAAAATTAGCTGAAACTAAAATTGATTCGCCTAATTATCAACTTTTATCAGACGATAGTTTAGTGTTAAGTCAGGCGCTAGGTTTAGCTTTTTATCTGGACGATAAAACAGCGACTATTTATCGCAATAAGCTCGGTGTGAATTTTGTGTCTCTTGATGGTAAGGCAAAAGTAGCCTTACCTGTGCCAGCCGTTTTTGTCATTGATCAAAAAGGCTTAGTGCATTTTCAATACGCGAACCCAAATTACAAAGTTCGCCTCACCGAAAACTTACTATTAGCGGCAGTAAAACCAGTTGCGGAGCAATAATATAACACTAGTAGAGAGCTGCGGCTCTCTACTTACCTTCCGGTGATAAATTCTTGCCATGAATTAATCAGATCAACAAAATCTTCAAAACCACAGCCGCTACTCAAACCGTTTTCTTCAAGCATCAATTCATCATCTTGATAAGCAAATAAATCTTCAGAATCTTGATGTAAGGCATGTGCTTCAAAGATGGCTTCATCTTTATTTAAAATCAAATCAATTTCTTGGCCTTGCAGTGTCAGCGCTTCAAAACTACTCGCAACTGAGGCGATTAAAGCCTGCACCATATTGATTTTATCTTTACCGATTTCTTCATTTAGCCAACGGCCAATAACAGCATGCTCACTGCTAATTTTAATACGTAAGCCACTTATTGGATCGCGTATAAATTGGTATTCCATAACTTTACCTAAATACAACTAATACCCAGAATTATACCCTAGGCGGTTGTGGATCACTAAAGCCAGATACAAAAATAGCGCTAAAAAGCGCTATTCTTTTCAAGTGATACAGCTACCGGTAACTTTTGAAACGAGCCGCATCGATGATTGCCCAAATATAGACAATAGGGAGTAAAACAAAACCTACCACTACGTAGATAAGTGCTCCACTAATAACCCAAGCTAAGAAAAAGAAAATAGCGGCCATTATACGCCCTTGAACTAACTGCCCAAGACCTGGAAAAAATATATTACAAATCGCCGCAATTACATTACCGCCTGAACCTTGCTCTGCCATGTTAACCTCAATTATTAATTTAATTTTCTTTTTAGATACTTACACACATCATGCCAATTATTTAAGTAATTAAAAATCAGTAGGTTACAATAAAAATATTTTTAATAGTTTTTACTAAATCGTGATTTTTACTAAATATCAGTCAAATTGGCTACAGCTAATAGCGCTCATTACAACAGCTTAGCTAAAAAACTCATTAAATAGAATAAAGAACATTTTAAAATTAACTGTTTATAAAAACAGTATTTTATTTAGCCTAACAAAAACACCTGTTATACTGCCCTTAATATTGATTGAAAAGGCGTGATGATGGACGTTTCTGAATTACTCGATGGCTTAAATGACAAACAACGGGATGCCGTAGCTGCTCCACTGCAAAATATGCTGGTGCTGGCTGGCGCAGGCTCAGGTAAAACTCGAGTACTTGTTCATCGCATCGCATGGCTTATGCAGGTAGAGCAAGCCTCTGCTTACAGTATTTTTGCAGTAACCTTTACCAATAAAGCCGCTAAAGAAATGCGCACCCGAGTTGAAGAAGCTCTTAAAGCGCCTGTCGGTGGTATGTGGATCGGTACCTTCCATGGTTTATCACACCGTATTTTACGCGCCCATCACCGTGAAGCTAATTTACCTGAAGCATTTCAGATTTTAGATTCAGACGATCAGCTACGCATGATCAAACGCTTATTAAAAGCCATGAATATTGATGACAAAAAATGGCCCGCAAAGCAGTTTGGTTGGTATATCAGCGCCAAGAAAGATGAAGGCCTGCGACCAAAAGATATTCAAGCTTATGATATCAATGAGCAAATGATGCTTAAGGTCTATACCGCTTATCAAGAAGCCTGTGACCGTGCTGGATTAGTTGATTTTGCCGAAATATTACTGCGTAGTTTTGAGGTTCTGAAAAACAATCCAACTTTACTACGTCACTACCAGCAACGTTTTGCCCATATGCTAGTAGACGAATTTCAAGATACCAACACCATTCAATATGCATGGCTTAAATTACTCGCTGGCGATACCAACAGCATTATGATTGTTGGTGATGATGACCAGAGTATTTACGGATGGCGCGGTGCAAAAATTGAAAACATTAAGCGCTTTTTAACCGACTTTGAAGCCGAAACAATTCGCCTCGAGCAAAACTATCGTTCTACCGCCACTATTCTAAAAGCGTCTAATGCGCTTATTCAAAATAACTCAGACCGGATGGGTAAAAGCCTCTGGACCGATGGCAATGATGGCGAGCCTATTTCTGTTTATGCCGCTTTTAACGAATTAGACGAAGCGCGCTTTGTCAGCAGCAAATTACGCAGCTGGCTCAATGCAGGTAATGCATTACAAGACGCAGCGATTTTATACCGTAGTAACGCGCAATCGCGGGTACTTGAAGAAGCCATGCTACAAGAAGGCTTAAAATACCGCATTTACGGCGGTATGCGCTTTTTCGAACGCCAAGAGATTAAAGACGCACTGGCGTATTTACGCCTTGTTGGCAATCGCCAAGACGATGCCGCTTTTGAGCGTGTTATTAACACCCCAGCCCGCGGTATTGGCGACAAAACCCTAAGCCATATTCGTGATTGTGCACGCAGTGAATCACTGCCGCTTTGGTACGCTGCAAAAGCCATTGTTGAGCAACAGCACCTATCAGGGCGTGCGGCTAGTGTTGTAACTAAGTTTGTTGAGCTGGTTGAGCACATTGAAGACAAAATTGGCGATCTCACGCTAGAAGAGCAAGCCAAATACGCGATTCAAACATCGGGCCTTATGGCAATGTATCAAGCTGAAAAAGGCGAAAAAGGCCGTGCTCGGGTAGAAAACTTAGAAGAGCTGATCAGCGCCTGTGGCCAATACGAACTCCCGGAAGATGAAGAGTTTAGCTCACCACTGCAAGGATTCTTGGCTTATACCTCCCTGGAGTCGGGTGATGGCCAAGCTGAAGAGCATGAAGATGCCGTGCAAATGATGACACTGCACTCAGCGAAAGGCCTAGAGTTCCCGCTGGTATTTATGGTTGGTGTTGAAGAAGGCATGTTCCCATCACAGCAAAGCAACGAAGAATCAGGCCGTTTAGAGGAAGAGCGACGTCTTTGCTATGTAGGTATGACTCGCGCAATGGAAAAACTCTACATCAGTCACGCTGAAAGCCGTCGTCTTTATGGTCAAGAAAAATACCACAGCCCATCACGCTTTTTACGAGAAATGCCTGAAGATTGCATTGAAGAAATTCGTATAAAAACCCAAGTATCGCGCCCGCCTGCAGCTGGCCGATTTAGCTCATCGGTGAGTCATGCAGCATTTGAAGAAAGTGGCTTTAACTTAGGGCAGCATGTATTACATGCTAAATTTGGTATGGGAACAGTTATTAATTACGAAGGCAGTGGCGCTCAATCTCGCGTACAAGTGAATTTTGATGACTCTGGTAGTAAGTGGTTAGTAACTGTTTATGCACGACTGCAAGCTATTTAGTCCGCAATTAGCATCTTTCCTCACGCAACTTGCCTATGCAAGACATAGGCAACTGCTATTAGTTACTGGCGAGCAAAATTGGTGTTACCAGCAAGCCAATCAGTTACTCCAACAACTGGCTCCCGTCCAATATAAGGTATTATCAGCCAGCCGTGAGCTCAAAAATAGTAGCTGGACTGAACATACTCATCAGATCCTCGGCCAAGAATTTCAACATGTTATTTATGATGGCTTTAGTGGCTTAGCCCCAGATAAACTCGCCGCTCTCAGCGGCACAGTGCAAGCTGGCGGGTTATTTATTTTATTATTACCAGAGCTGGCTGATTTACAGCATTGGTGCGATCCAGCCCTCGAGACCTTTCAATCATTTGCGCAACAACGCCAGCACAGTTACTTTAATCAACGTTTAGCGGGTTTACTCACCAATAACTCACTACTGCATTTTAGCCAAACAGAAGGTTGGCAACCACTTCCTAAAGTGAGCACAGAAGCTGGCGTACTTTCACTGACAGAGCAACAGTATTGTGTTGAGCAAATAATTAAAACCGCAACAGGAAGAGCAAACCGGCCATTATTGATCAGTGCTGATCGTGGCCGCGGAAAATCTGCGGCACTCGGCCTTGCAGCAGCAAAGCTTAGCGATAAAAACATTATTATCTGCTCACAGCAATTTACAGCTCTACATAGCTGCTTTAAACATTTTGCTGTTGCGCGAGGCTGCCATTATCAAGCACAACAAAAACAGTTCAGTAACTTACGCTACATTGCACCAGACCAGTTATTAAGTGAGCTGCCTCAGTGCGATGTACTACTGGTTGATGAAGCCGCGGCAATCCCGGTGCCCAT
Source organism: Pseudoalteromonas sp. KG3 (assembly GCF_030436385.1). Taxonomy (NCBI): domain Bacteria; kingdom Pseudomonadati; phylum Pseudomonadota; class Gammaproteobacteria; order Alteromonadales; family Pseudoalteromonadaceae; genus Pseudoalteromonas; species Pseudoalteromonas sp. KG3. The sequence continues at coordinate 2,782,366 of NZ_CP098523.1, read as the reverse complement.
GCTTATCAAAATGCTCGCTCATTACCCACGCATCGTATTTGCCAGCACTATGATTGGCTATGAAGGTAACGGTCGTGGTTATACTTTGCGTTTTAAACGCTATTTAGAACGGCACTATAAAAATATGCGTAGTGTTAATTTAGAACTACCCATTCGTTTTGCCCCAGCAGATCCACTCGAACAGCATATTTGTAAACTCTTAGCCCTAGATGCAGACTATACAAGCAGTGAGTTTAATAATGCGGCACTTCAGTTTAGCGAGCTGCAAGCAACGGAATTAGCCCACGATGAAGCGCTACTTCGCCAAGTCATGGGTTTATTGTCGTTAGCGCACTATCAAACTAGCGTGAATGATTTACGCCATCTACTGGATGCCACAGCACAGCGAATTTTTGTCTGCCAACAACGTGATACGCTTCTTGGGGTATGTTTAATTACTATTGAAGGCGGTTTAAGTGCAACAATAAGCGAGCAGATCACCAGTGGCCAACGCCGCCCGCAAGGCCATTTAATGGCGCAAACCTTAGCACAACTAACTGTTGAGCCAAAAATACTCACCTTAAGCTGCGCTCGTGTAGTCCGCATTGCTGTTGCGCCATCGCACCATAACAACAAGATTGGTTCAAAGCTACTTGCGCATTGCGAGCAACAATTAACTGCAAGCTGCCATTGGTTTGGTGCCAGTTTTGGTGCAAATGCCAGCTTACTAAAGTTTTGGCAAGCGGCGGGCTTTAATCTGGTCAAACTGGGGTTCAAACAAGATAAAGCAACCGCAGAACATGCGGCACTAGTACTAAAAAGTTTAAATCGAGACAATACCTTAAACGATCAACTAGAAAGCGAATTTCAGTCTGATTTTGCATTGCACCTGCTCGATCATTTTAACCAGCTAGATCAGCAATTGGTCGAGCAAATACTGACAGCCTTTATGCCATGCCATGTGGATCGCCACTTAGATAAACGATTAAAATCTTTATTAACAACAGACTATCAATTACACGCCATAAAACCTCTACTATGGCGGGCATATTGGTGCACACCTCGCAGCTTGTTAACTTGTGATGAAAATACCAAATGCATTTTTATTAGGCTAATATTACAAAACTGGTCACCTAAAAAGGCACAAATAGCGCTACAGATCAGCGGTAAAAAATCACTCGATAAACAATTTAAACAGGCTGTGACTAATTGGTATGAGCAATATTTACTTAAGAAATTACCTTAGCGTTGTTTTATTGTTGCTATTGTTTAACGACAACTGTGCCTATGCCGAAGATAAACAAGTTATAAAGCTAGGTATGTCTACCGCCTTAACAGGACCTGCTAAACAAATTGGTGAGCAACTTTACCAAGGTAGTAATGTCTATTTTAACAAGGTAAATAAAAGTGGCGGCATCAATGGAGTTCAAGTGCAGCTTATTGTTGCCGATGATGGTTACGAACCAAGACGAGCAGTTCGTAATACTCGTCACTTTATTTATAAAGACAAAGTCGATGCGCTATTTGGAGCGATGGGCACACCAACAAGTTTCGCGGTTTCTGCTCTGCTTGAAAAGTTACAAACTCCTTATTTAATGCCTTACAGCGGCGCCGAATTTTTGCATTACCAGCCAAAAATGAACGTGTTTAATCTACGCGCCAGCTATGAAGATGAAGCTGACGAACAAATAAAATACCTGGTCGAAGAAAAGAATCACAGTCGTATTGGATTGTTAATTCAAGCTGATGAGTTTGGCTTCGTAGTAGAATCAGGGCTAAGAAAGTCACTCGCTAAATTTAATCTAAAACCAGTCAAAGTCGCACGCTTTCAACGTAATAGCCATGATATTGCAAATGCTTTAAAAACACTTAAAGCCAGTGGCGTGACTGCCATTAGTTTAGTAGGTACTTATAAGCCATTATCAGAGTTTATAAATAACGCCTATGAGCAACAATTTACCCCTGAATATAGCAGCGTATCTTTTGCTTCAAGTTCAGACCTACTTGCTCTACTTAAATATCCCAGTGAAGTGATGGTCACCGAAGTCGTGCCAAACCCACATAAATGCAGCGCCTATTGGTGCCGTGAATTCTTAAAAGATATGGCACTGGCTAATATTAACAAACCAAATCGCATCCACTTTGAAGGCTACCTGAATGCGATGGTATTTACTACCGCGGCACAACGCTGTCCTCAACCACTGCGACATAATTGTTTGATGCAGCGCTTAAATATTATTTTCAGTGATGATAAACAAATAAACGCGTTATTCATCAATAAAACTGATAAAAATAAACATATCGTCTACCGCTCTGTGCTGTAACAAAATAACTGCGTTTTCTAAATAATGTTCTATTCTTAATCTATCAATCTAGGAGATGAGGGCTGTATGGATTTAATTAATTTTAGGGTAGGCCAAAAGACGATTTCATTAAAAATTCTCGACATCCTTTTAATACCAATACTATTTATTAAGTGATCAAATTTGTCCATGCTCTAAAGCACATATGCTTAACGTTAGTAATATTTGAACGAAACACATTCCACGCTCTACTTACTTGCTCCACAATGTCGTCATAATCTGAAAAAGTACGATTAGATAACTCTCTGTTTCGCATCCATGCCCATACTTGCTCAACCGGATTAAGTTCTGGTGAATAAGGAGGCAACGGTATCACCGACACATTTTTAATCCCTTCACCAACATTACCCATATGCCAGCTTGCGCGATCAACAATAACCACTGCGTGCCGTCCACATGGCGTAGCATCTGAAATGAGTTGTAAGTGTTGTTTCATTATATCCTTACTCAAATAAGGGGCTATAATCGCCTCTGTTTGCCCTGTTGCGGGGCATACTGCACCAAAAATATGAGTGGATAGAAATTGCTGTTGCTTCACAACACGTGGCCTAGTGCCTTTTTTAGCCCAAATTTTTGAGGTGGTATTTTGTTGCCCAAATCGCGCTTCATCTTGAAACCACACATCCACTCTATCAAGCGCCACGTGGCCTGGAATTGTGATGATCGTATTATAATGGAAATTTTTTAAAGTCTTTTTGTGCCTCAATTGACTGTTTAGGATGTTTAGAACGAGACGTTATCCATGAAAGATTAAGCTCACACATCAAACGGTAGACATTATTGAGTTTGTATTGGACACCAAATGTATCGTAAATGTATTTGCGTATATCTTCACCTATCAACCTCCCACCTTCTTCTTTCACTGCGTGCGCACAGATATAATCTTTAAGCTGGCACTTTTGTTTTAATGTTAAGCCACAAGGGCGACCTGATTGTTTTTTAATATCAAGCGCTTTAAGTCCATCGGATAAGTATGCAGTAACCCACTCATTGACCAGTCTACGGCTAACGCGTGTGGTTTTGGCGACAACAGTACGATTTTTTACTTCGAGAAAGAGGCGAATAACTTCATAACGCGTTTTTAATCGGGCATCTCTGGTATACGGGAAGTTAGGAATAGTAGACAAGCTAAACTCAATGATAATGACAAATGTATGGGTATTAGATCATAAAAAGAAGGTAATTAAAATAGATCATAAATTAAATATGTTTGGTATAACTGAACGCTTTGAAGATAATTTAACCTCATTACCAAACGACAATAAAAGCTTTATTGGTGTTAAAGGTTATATGGAAACCCCAACCCCGATCTTTGATTTAGGGATTATTCTTAATAAACAATCAACACAAGAAACCAATCAATCATTGGTCGAATTATTTAGCGAGTGGCAACAAAAGCAACAACAATGGTTTACTGCACTGGAAAACAGTATCAAACATAATCAACCGTTTAATCATAATACTGATGTTCAGCAATCAAATTTTGCAAAATGGTACAGTCATTTCAAAACTGAAAACGAAGATCTAAAAGCAATTATAGAGCGCTTTAAAACCCCGCATAACCGACTATACGCAAGAGCGAATAAATTAATTGAGTTGGTAAAACAAAACAACGAAAAACAAGCGCTAGTTGAACTGAGCATAGAGCGTAACAGCAACTACATGCAACTCATCAGATTGTTTGAATCAGCCAAAGAACAGATCTTACTCGATCATAAACCCATTATCATCTTCACCACAAAAGATGGCAGAACCCCTCATATAGGTTTACTCGTTGATAAAGTCGAAGATAACATCAGCTATAAAAAAGAAGATATCAAACCGTTAGACAAACTCACAGATGTCGGCTTTGATATTGATCCACAAACAAAGAATATGATGCGCGGCCTAATCAAACTGGAAAATAAACATAGCGTACTCATAGACCCAAGTGCGATTTTCAGACCACAGCACTTAATGCACCAACAGGCAGAAGAAACCGAAGAATATGGATTGTTTTAATTTGGAGCCTGGCGATGACGTAGTGCCCACAGCGGTAGAGAGCCACATACAAATGCAACACTCTCATCGCGCTGTTTCGTTTCAATACTGAGCTCGATATGCTAGGTGTGGTTTGCCGGACACTTACGTAATGACCGCCTAGCAACCTAGCGCCTAGGACCTAGAACCTTTCTTTTAAACAACAAAAAACCCGTCACATAGCTGTAACGGGTTTCTCTTATTTGGAGCCTGGCGATGTCCTACTTTCACATAACAAATGCTACACTATCATCGGCGCTGTTTCGTTTCACTACTGAGTTCGGCATGGGGTCAGGTGGGTCCAAAACGCTATTGTCACCAAGCAAATTTGGTATTAATTCGCTCTTTTGAGCCAATTAATTAAAATTTGGAAAATGGCTGATAATTGTTTTCTTACAACTTTAAGCTTCTCGCTTACAGCTGCCAGTAAATCTACTTTAGTTCTATTAACTTCTGCGCTTAAACTGTCACATAAAAATCTGTCTGGAACAGATTTTAACGCACGTAGTGCGGCTTTAGTAATTTACATGGACGTAAATTATAAAACGCGTTTGGCGTTGTATGGTTAAGCCTCACGGGTAATTAGTACAAGTTAGCTTAACATATCACTATGCTTCCACATCTTGCCTATCAACGTTGTAGTCTTCAACGGCCCTTCAGAGACTTTAAAAGTCTAGTGAGAACTCATCTCGAGGCCTGCTTCGCGCTTAGATGCTTTCAGCGCTTATCAGTTCCGAACGTAGCTACCGGGCAATGCCATTGGCATGACAACCCGAACACCAGCGGTTCGTTCACTCCGGTCCTCTCGTACTAGGAGCAACCCCTCTCAATTCTCAAACGCCCACGGCAGATAGGGACCGAACTGTCTCACGACGTTCTAAACCCAGCTCGCGTACCACTTTAAATGGCGAACAGCCATACCCTTGGGACCGACTTCAGCCCCAGGATGTGATGAGCCGACATCGAGGTGCCAAACACCGCCGTCGATATGAACTCTTGGGCGGTATCAGCCTGTTATCCCCGGAGTACCTTTTATCCGTTGAGCGATGGCCCTTCCATTCAGAACCACCGGATCACTATGACCTACTTTCGTACCTGCTCGACGTGTCTGTCTCGCAGTTAAGCTGGCTTCTACCATTACACTAACCGTACGATGTCCGACCGTACTTAGCCAACCTTCGTGCTCCTCCGTTACTCTTTGGGAGGAGACCGCCCCAGTCAAACTACCCACCAGGCACTGTCCGTAACCCCGATTCAGGGGCCAACGTTAGAACATCAAAACTACAAGGGTGGTATTTCAAGGACGACTCCACAAAAACTAGCGTCTCTGCTTCTTAGTCTCCCACCTATCCTACACATGTAGGTTCAATGTTCAGTGCCAAGCTGTAGTAAAGGTTCACGGGGTCTTTCCGTCTAGCCGCGGGTACACAGCATCTTCACTGCGATTTCAATTTCACTGAGTCTCGGGTGGAGACAGCGTGGCCATGGTTACACCATTCGTGCAGGTCGGAACTTACCCGACAAGGAATTTCGCTACCTTAGGACCGTTATAGTTACGGCCGCCGTTTACCGGGGCTTCGATCAAGAGCTTCGTCCGAAAACTAACCCCATCAATTAACCTTCCGGCACCGGGCAGGTGTCACACCGTATACGTCATCTTGCGATTTTGCACAGTGCTGTGTTTTTAATAAACAGTCCCAGCCACCTGGTCACTGCGGCTCCCGTCCGCTTAGAGAGCAAGTCTCATCACAGATAGGAGCGTACCTTCTCCCGAAGTTACGGTACGATTTTGCCTAGTTCCTTCACCCGAGTTCTCTCAAGCGCCTTAGTATTCTCTACCTGACCACCTGTGTCGGTTTGGGGTACGATTCGGTATAATCTGAAGCTTAGAGGCTTTTCCTGGAAGTATGGCATCAGCAACTTCATCACCTTAGTGACTCGTCTCGTGTCTCAGCCTAACAGCAACCCGGATTTACCTAAGTCGCTAGCCTACTCACTTTCACATGGACTACCAACGCCATGCTTGCTTAGCCTGCTCCGTCCCCCCATCGCAATTATACCAAGTACGGAAATATTAATCCGTTTCCCATCGACTACGCCTTTCGGCCTCGCCTTAGGGGTCGACTTACCCTACCCTGATTAACATGGGATAGGAACCCTTGGTCTTCCGGCGTGCGGGTTTTTCACCCGCATTATCGTTACTCATGTCAGCATTCGCACTTCTGATACGTCCAGCATACCTCCCGGTACACCTTCAACCGCTTACAGAACGCTCCCCTACCACTCATCCTAAGATGAATCCGCAGCTTCGGTGCATAGTTTAGCCCCGTTACATCTTCCGCGCAGACCGACTCGACCAGTGAGCTATTACGCTTTCTTTAAAGGATGGCTGCTTCTAAGCCAACCTCCTGGCTGTCTGGGCCTTTCCACATCGTTTCCCACTTAACTATGACTTTGGGACCTTAGCTGGCGGTCTGGGTTGTTTCCCTCTTCACGACGGACGTTAGCACCCGCCGTGTGTCTCCCGGATAGTACTTTACGGTATTCGGAGTTTGCAAAGGGTTGGTAAGTCGGGATGACCCCCTAGCCTTAACAGTGCTCTACCCCCGTAAGTATTCGTCCGAGGCTCTACCTAAATAGATTTCGGGGAGAACCAGCTATCTCCCGGTTTGATTAGCCTTTCACTCCTAGCCACAGGTCATCCCCTAACTTTTCAACGTTAGTGGGTTCGGTCCTCCAGTTGATGTTACTCAACCTTCAACCTGCCCATGGCTAGATCACCGGGTTTCGGGTCTATACCTTGCAACTATTCGCCCAGTTAAGACTCGGTTTCCCTACGGCTACCCTAATCGGTTAACCTCGCTACAAAATATAAGTCGCTGACCCATTATACAAAAGGTACGCAGTCACAGAACAAGTCTGCTCCTACTGCTTGTACGTACACGGTTTCAGGTTCTATTTCACTCCCCTCACAGGGGTTCTTTTCGCCTTTCCCTCACGGTACTGGTTCACTATCGGTCAGTTGGGAGTATTTAGCCTTAGATGATGGTCCACCTATATTCAGTCAAAGTTTCACGTGCTCCGACCTACTCGATTTCACTTAAAATGTCTTTTCATGTACGGGACTATCACCCTGTATCGTGGCACTTTCCAGAGCCTTCCATTAACACATAATAAGCTTAAGGGCTGTTCCGGTTTCGCTCGCCGCTACTTCCGGAATCTCGGTTGATTTCTTTTCCTACGGGTACTTAGATGTTTCAGTTCTCCGCGTTCGCCTCGTTAACCTATGTATTCAGTTAACGATACCTGCAAGCAGGTGGGTTTCCCCATTCGGAAATCCTAGTCTCAAGTGCTTTTTACTAGCTTGACTAGGCTTATCGCAAGTTAATACGTCCTTCATCGCCTCCAACTGCCAAGGCATCCACCGTGTACGCTTAGTCACTTAACCATACAACCCAAACGGGTCTTTGTTTTGTCACAGTTTAACTTCGCCAGAAGTTAATATTGAATACTAAAGTAGATACCAATCAATCAACTCCTAAGAGTTAACTAAATGGCACTGAATGATACTGCTATCATTCTTTTTTACTTTTGAAAACTCTGTACAAATACAAATGTATTCATACGAATTTTATTATCAGCTTTTCCAAATTTTTAAAGAGCAAGAGATTAAAAAACCTCTCAAAATTAAACACACTCTATTCTCAGGCTTTTTAAGGACCCGATAAAGAATATTTATTTTTAAGAAGTAAGTGGTGGAGCTAAGCAGGATCGAACTGCTGACCTCCTGCGTGCAAGGCAGGCGCTCTCCCAGCTGAGCTATAGCCCCACATATGCTGGTCTTATTGTTTGTATACCGACTTCTTTTTAAGACAAGGCGTAAGTTGAGGCCGTTTAGTTCACTAAACAACGAGGCTTACAACGCAATATTAAGAAGAAGTGGTGGGTCTGAGTAGATTTGAACTACCGACCTCACCCTTATCAGGGGTGCGCTCTAACCAACTGAGCTACAGACCCAAACAATAAGTGTTTGTTCTCTTTACAATAACAATCATCTGTGTGGACACTACGAACAAATAAGTTCTAAATCGTATAAGGAGGTGATCCAGCCCCAGGTTCCCCTAGGGCTACCTTGTTACGACTTCACCCCAGTCATGAATCACTCCGTGGTAAACGTCCTCCCGAGGGTTAGACTATCTACTTCTGGAGCAACCCACTCCCATGGTGTGACGGGCGGTGTGTACAAGGCCCGGGAACGTATTCACCGCGTCATTCTGATACGCGATTACTAGCGATTCCGACTTCATGGAGTCGAGTTGCAGACTCCAATCCGGACTACGACGCACTTTAAGTGATTCGCTTACTCTCGCGAGTTCGCAGCACTCTGTATGCGCCATTGTAGCACGTGTGTAGCCCTACACGTAAGGGCCATGATGACTTGACGTCGTCCCCACCTTCCTCCGGTTTATCACCGGCAGTCTCCTTAGAGTTCTCAGCATTACCTGCTAGCAACTAAGGATAGGGGTTGCGCTCGTTGCGGGACTTAACCCAACATCTCACAACACGAGCTGACGACAGCCATGCAGCACCTGTATCAGAGTTCCCGAAGGCACCAAACTATCTCTAGTAAGTTCTCTGTATGTCAAGTGTAGGTAAGGTTCTTCGCGTTGCATCGAATTAAACCACATGCTCCACCGCTTGTGCGGGCCCCCGTCAATTCATTTGAGTTTTAACCTTGCGGCCGTACTCCCCAGGCGGTCTACTTAATGCGTTAGCTTTGAAAAACAAGTCCGAGGACCCGAGCTTCTAGTAGACATCGTTTACGGCGTGGACTACCAGGGTATCTAATCCTGTTTGCTCCCCACGCTTTCGTACATGAGCGTCAGTGTTGACCCAGGTGGCTGCCTTCGCCATCGGTATTCCTTCAGATCTCTACGCATTTCACCGCTACACCTGAAATTCTACCACCCTCTATCACACTCTAGTTTGCCAGTTCGAAATGCAGTTCCCAGGTTGAGCCCGGGGCTTTCACATCTCGCTTAACAAACCGCCTGCGTACGCTTTACGCCCAGTAATTCCGATTAACGCTCGCACCCTCCGTATTACCGCGGCTGCTGGCACGGAGTTAGCCGGTGCTTCTTCTGTAAGTAACGTCACAGCTAAGCTCTATTAAAACTTAACCTTTCCTCCTTACTGAAAGTGCTTTACAACCCGAAGGCCTTCTTCACACACGCGGCATGGCTGCATCAGGCTTGCGCCCATTGTGCAATATTCCCCACTGCTGCCTCCCGTAGGAGTCTGGGCCGTGTCTCAGTCCCAGTGTGGCTGATCATCCTCTCAAACCAGCTAGGGATCGTCGCCTTGGTAAGCCATTACCTTACCAACTAGCTAATCCCACTTGGGCTAATCTTTTGGCGTGAGGCCCGAAGGTCCCCCACTTTGGTCCGTAGACATCATGCGGTATTAGCAGTCGTTTCCAACTGTTGTCCCCCACCAAAAGGCATATTCCCAAGCATTACTCACCCGTCCGCCGCTCGTCAGCAAAGGTGCAAGCACCTCTCTGTTACCGCTCGACTTGCATGTGTTAGGCCTGCCGCCAGCGTTCAATCTGAGCCATGATCAAACTCTTCAATTAAAAGTTTTTTGTCTTTCGACAGCTCAATGAATTCTGAATTTATTTAATATCTTTCGATATTGAATTGACTGTGCTGAATAATTATTAAAATAACTATTCTGTTGGTCACTCAGTTTCTCTTTCGAGAAAACACATTGAGACTCTAAATTTTTTGCGTCATCTAGCGAACTAGAATCTGCTGTTAGAACTCAATCTGTACGAGTGCCCACACAGATGATTGCTTTATATTGTTAAAGAACGTTGCGACGTTGTCGCTAGGGATGCGTATAATACATCCTTATTTTTTCGAGTCAACACTTAATTTTAAATTTTCTTTCGATGGTTTAAAACTGAAGTTTTATTTAACTCTGTGAGTAGCTAGTGCCTCGCTAAGCGTTGCTGTTTGCCGTCTCAGTGGGGTCGCATTATAGGGAGATCCAAAAACAGATCAACTGTTTTTTTGATCTTTTTTGATTTTATTGACTGTTCGCACAAAATTACTACACAACGGTGTTTTTTAATACAATAAAAAGGCTATTACAGCCCTTTTATTATTTAACTATAAACTTCCAGCCCGCTTTTGCTTGCTGTTTACACTCTTGCTGGAGCTCACTTGCCATTAATGGATGTGATTTTAACCAATCATTTTCAAATATGAGTGTTAAAGCTTCATTATGAACAGTTAAGGTTAGTTTTGGTAATACGTCATCTTGGCGACGCATTGATAAGATCACAGCGATCCTAATCAAGCGTGTTAGATATTGTGTTAATTGTGCATGACAGCCTAAATGCTCAAATACATTCTTTTGCAGATCAGAACGGTGTGCGTTAGCGGCCGCTGCAATAATTTTATGCTCAGATTGTGAAAAACCTGGCATATCGGTATTTTCAAGAATATAGGCGGTGTGTTTTTGGTACTGCTTATATTCAATTAACAAACCAATTTCATGTAACTGTGCAATGGCTTTAAGTAAAGGCAAGCCATTATTATCGAGCAATAACCACTGCTCACTAACTTGGGCAGCAAGCTGGATGCTAAGCTCTGCAACTCGATTCGCTTGCTTTTGATCAACATGATAACGACTCATTAAGCCATCGACTGTACGCTTGCGAATATCGTGATTATGAAACTCAGGGATCATACTGTAGAGCACACCTTCACGAAGTGCCCCACCGGCTAAACCCATCTTATCAATCTCAAGTGCTTCAAATAGTGCAATTAGAATCGCTAACCCTGAAACAAAAACTAGACGGCGCTCTTCACTTAAGCCTGGTAGGTCTAATTCAGCAATTGTGTTGTAGGCTATTGACTGTTTTTTAATTTCATTAAGCTTATCTAGACTTAATGTGTCATCGAGTGATTGTGCGACCATAATTTCTTGAATCGCTTGCACAGTACCTGATGCACCTGATGCAATTTCCCAACCTGCCACTTTATAGCTTGGTGCGATATCGTCAATAACGACTCTTGCCGCTTTAATTGCAGCATTGAAGTTTGCTTCATTAAGCTTGCAATCTTTGAAGTAACGCTCAAGGAAAGTGACACAGCCAATATTGAGGCTTTTATAATGCAGTGCGTCAAAACCTTTACCAATTACCACTTCGGTACTGGCACCGCCAATATCAATAACCAATTGACGGCCACTACACGAGGAAGTGTGCGCTACGCCTTTATAGATGGTGCGTGCTTCTAGCTCACCACTAATAACATTAATTTTATGGGCGAGGATTTGTTCGGCTTTGATTTTAAATTCATCAGCATTGGTTGCTAAGCGCAAAGTAGCGGTGGCAACAATTGTGATGTTCTGTTTTGGAATATCTTGAAGGCGTTCAGCAAATAACGCGAGACATTCCCAGCCTCGTTCCATCGCTTGTTTGCTCAATAGGTTATCTTCATTTAGCCCTGCGGCTAATCTGACTTTACGTTTAACGCGGCCTATGGTTTGCAAGCCGCCAGCAATTGATTTAGCAATCAACATATGAAAACTGTTAGATCCTAAATCAATTACTGCATAAACATTTTTTTGCGGTTTAAGTTGCCCCACCGTTCAAAAACCTCTAGTTACTACTACGACTATAACGACGGTCGCAATTACGACCGTGCTTTTTGGTAACTATTGTTTGGTCTACGTCCGTTGTTATTACTACGACTACGTGGGCCTGTTGAATAATTACGTTTTCTTTGAATAGTAGGCTTAGTTACATCATCAAGCAATGCACTTTTATCATAATGCGATAAAGGAATACTGTGCTCTATGTATTCTTCAATTTCATGAAGATTATACGCATACTGCTCACATGCAAAACTAATTGCTTTACCTGATGCGCCTGCACGACCAGTACGGCCGATACGGTGAACATAATCTTCGCAATCATCTGGTAAATCGAAGTTAAATACATGACTTACTTCTGGAATGTGTAAACCACGTGCCGCAACATCGGTTGCCACCAAGAAGTCTAAATCTCCTTTAGTGAATTGCGCTAGAATTGATTGGCGCTTTTTCTGATTTACATCGCCGGTTAGCATACCAACACGATGACCATCCGCTTTTAACCATGCATAGACGGTTTCGCAGCTATGTTTAGTATTTGCGAATACAATTGCTTTCTCAGGCCATTCTTCTTCAATCAAGGTTAATAACAGCTTAACTTTATCTTCTTGCGAAGGATGGAATAACTCTTCTTCAATACGCTTACCAGTTTTTACATCTGGTTCAATTTGTACATGCTCTGGGTTTGTCATATGTTCAAACGCCAATTCTTGTACACGATACGATAGTGTCGCAGAGAATAATAAGTTAAGACGTTGCGATGTATCCGGCATGCGACGGAACATATAACGAATATCTTTAATAAAACCTAAATCAAACATACGATCGGCTTCATCAAGGACCACTACTTCGATTTCATTGAGGGTATAACACCCTTGTTTATATAAATCGATTAAGCGACCTGTGGTGCCAATTAAAATATCAACGCCTTTTTCTAACTGTGCACGTTGTTTTTCGTAATCTTCGCCACCATATACTAAACCTAAGTTAAGATTACAGTGTGGCGCTAAAATTTTTGCATCTTTGTGGATCTGAATCGCAAGCTCCCGAGTAGGGGCCATGATCAGGGCTCTTGGATGTTTACTAGGTGCTTTGCTAGATTGTAATAACCGATGGCACGTGGCGGTTAAAAACGCCAACGTTTTGCCTGTACCTGTTTGTGCTTGGCCCGCAATATCGCGGCCATCACAAATAAAAGGTAGGCATTTAGCTTGTATGGGTGTGCAATATTCAAACCCACTTTCGGTTAACCCGGCAACCACTTCCGGTGCAATAGCAAAGTCTGAAAACTTTTTATCGGTCAAATGTGTCTTAGTCATAGCGTTTAAGCATAACGTTTAAACTTGCAATAAGAAACAAGAGTGTTTAAATACGCATTAAATAATTCGCCTAACTTATCGGAGAGCGCAATGAGCGAGAAAATTATTCAATTAACTGACGATGGCTTTGAAGCTGACGTATTACAATCAGACAAGCCTGTTTTAGTTGATTTTTGGGCTGAATGGTGCGGACCATGTAAAATGATCGCACCTATTCTTAATGAAGTAGCAGACGAGTTTGATGGCCGTGTTGTTATCGGTAAATTAAACATCGACCAAAATGCGGGTACACCACCTAAATTTGGTATCCGTGGTATCCCTACGCTACTTCTTTTTAAAGAAGGCCAAGTTGCAGCAACTAAAGTGGGTGCACTTTCTAAAACTCAACTAGTTGAGTTTTTAGAAAACAACATCTAAATACAGATGTAAAAAAGGGCTTTTTGCCCTTTTTTACATTTTTTTTGTATAAAGACTGGACGCCTAGCCAGTGACCTGCTAGTTTATAAAGCCAACTAATCCTTAGTTTACCAACAAACCTCTCTCACTAATCAATATCGATTATATGAGCATGATAACTGTAATAAAGAACCCACCAATATGCATTTACGCGAATTAAAAGACAAGTCGATCAAAGAACTTGTAGACTTAGCTGAGTCCATGGGGCTCGAAAACGTAGCCCGCTTAAGAAAGCAAGATATTATCTTTGCTATCCTTAAAGCCCACGCCAAAAGTGGAGAGAACATTTTTGGCGGTGGTGTACTAGAAATCTTACAGGATGGTTTTGGTTTCTTAAGATCATCAGAAGCCTCTTACCTTGCGGGTCCTGATGACATTTATATATCACCTAGCCAAATTCGTCGTTTTAGTATGCGTACTGGTGATTCTATAATGGGTCTGATACGTCCACCTAAAGACGGCGAACGTTACTTTGCCTTACTAAAAGTAAACGAAGTAAATTTTGATAAACCTGAAAACTCTCGCACTAAAATCCTTTTTGAAAACCTTACCCCGCTACACGCAAATGAACGTTTACGTATGGAACGTGGTAATGGTAGCACTGAAGATATTACCGCTCGAGTACTTGATTTAGCCTCACCAATTGGCCGTGGCCAACGTGGTTTATTAGTAGCGCCGCCAAAAGCGGGTAAAACAATGCTACTACAAAACATTGCGCAATCAATTACTCATAACCACCCTGATGCAACATTAATGGTATTACTTATTGATGAGCGTCCAGAGGAAGTAACTGAAATGCAACGCCTTGTTAAAGGTGAAGTCATTGCATCAACGTTTGATGAGCCAGCGAGCCGTCACGTACAAGTTGCTGAAATGGTAATCGAAAAAGCCAAACGTCTGGTTGAACACAAAAAAGATGTCATCATCTTATTGGATTCAATCACCCGTTTAGCTCGTGCATACAACACGGTAATTCCTTCATCTGGTAAAGTACTTACCGGTGGTGTTGATGCGAACGCCCTGCATAAACCTAAGCGTTTCTTTGGTGCTGCACGTAACGTTGAAGAAGGTGGTAGTTTAACTATTATCGCGACTGCGCTTATCGATACTGGCTCTAAGATGGATGAAGTAATCTACGAAGAGTTTAAAGGTACCGGTAATATGGAATTACACTTAAATCGTAAGATTGCTGAAAAGCGTGTATTCCCTGCTATTGACTTTAACCGCTCAGGTACACGTCGTGAAGAATTGCTGACGAAACCAGACGAGCTACAAAAAATGTGGATTTTACGTAAGATCGTTCATGAAATGTCTGAAATTGATGCGATGGAGTTTTTAATTGATAAACTCTCTATGAGCAAAACCAATGATGAGTTTTTTGATTCGATGAAACGTCAGTAATTCCGTTTACAGAATTCTAAAATGCCTGTTAATACAGGCATTTTTTTGCCAAAAATTCCTTATTGAGGCTTTATAAAAAAGCGGCAAGTTAATGTCAAATATCAAGCGTTACAGTTACCCTACAGCAGATGATTTTGATAATTGCTGGATTAATTCATCTACCAACGCAGCTACCTCTGCATCAGTTGCAGGTTGATCTTTCGCTAATAACGCCTTATCTAAGTTCATCGCTGCATCTGCCACACTTGTGAGTGTAAATATTTGTGCTGCACCAAGAATTCGATGGCTATCTTGTTGTAACGCTATAAAGTCCTTTGCTGAAAAATGCACTGTCAGTGACTTAATTTCGTCATCAAAACTGGCGATAAAACTGTCCACTAAATCACTAATATCTGGGTTGCTTGAAGGTAGCTCTATAGCGCTATCCAAATACAAGGCAAGTGTGCGATAGAAGGTTTCTTTTTCGATTGGCTTACTTAAATAGCCTGTGAATCCCATCGCTAAATAATCATCTATTTCATGGCTCATTGCATTAGCCGTTAACGCGAAGATTGGTTTAGTAAAGCCACACTTTTTCAATAACTCAAATGCACTCAGGCCATCCATAACTGGCATTTGTATATCCAATAAAACAATATCGGGGAACTCACTAAGGCAAAGCTCTACGGCTTGTTCACCATTATTCGCTGTGATCACTTCAAGTCCAGTCGACTTTAAAAAGCGTGCTATTAACCTGCGATTGTCTGGATGATCTTCTGCTAACAACACTCGTCCAACAAGGCCGGTTATATTTTCTGGTATTTCATCTTCATTTGAAACTTTTGCTGGCGGATATTGTTTACATGGCACATTAAAAGTAAATTCACTACCTTTACCCAGCTCACTTTCAACACTGATATAGCCCCCCATCATAATTGCTAATTGTTGCGAGAGACTTAAACCCAGCCCTGAACCTCCAAACCTGCGACTTATCGTATTATCACCTTGTTGAAAACACTCAAAAATATTTTTTATTTGCGCTGTCGTCATACCAATTCCAGTATCAACAACTTTAAAGCAAACACCTTGCTCAGTATGATCAATATACAAAGTGACAATACCGCTCTCAGTGAATTTAATCGCATTCGTTAGTAAGTTAATCAGAATTTGCTTAACGCGGATCAAATCGAGCTTTGTCCAAAAGCTTGGCCCTAAGTTATTTTCTAATAAGAGCGTTAATCCTTTATTTTTGGCCTGCAAACTCGACATAGCGTAAACATCGTTAACAATGACCACAAGGTCAAACTCGCTAACATCTAAATCTAAGCGGTTGGCTTCTATTTTACTTAGATCGAGCACATCATTGATCAGACCTTTTAAATGATCACTGTGTTTCTTAATAACCAACAACTCAGCTTGTAGTTGCTGAGGCTCGTACAAACCATTCAATAAGTCATCTGTTTGCCCCAATATAGCGGTAAGCGGGGTGCGTATTTCATGACTAATATTTGCCAAAAATTGGCTCTTCACTTGATTCGCAGCACGTAATTCTTGTGCCACATATTGTAACTCTTGAGTACGCTGCGCAACTTTTTGTTCTAATTGAGTTTTGGCATTTTTCTCAACTGCACGACGATATAATGCAACAGCACAGATCAACACCAGCACCAATACAATTGATAACAAAATAGTCAATTGTGAACGTTTTTCTATTTTTAGCTCTTGTAAGCTTCGCTCTTGTTTAAGCTGTTTAATTTCCTGATTTAACTGGCTCGATTGAAACTGAGACTGAAATGTACGTAACGCTTTCATAACCTCTTCACTCGTTATACCGCGCTGATAATCAATAAACTGCTGATGTAACTGAATCGCTCGCTTGTAATCACCGGCTCCAGCACTTAATAACGCTTCAATACCTAAGCCATCTTTGACTCGTAGCTCATCTTTATATTCTTTTGCCAGTGCGATTGATTGCTCTAAATTCTGCTTGGCGGTATCAATATCCCCCATCACTAATTGCACTTTAGCTAAAACTTGTAAGGCTGCTAATCGTAACGATTTATTATCAATTTGCTTAGCGTATTTTTGAGCCGCTTTTGCATGGTACAAAGCAGCATCAAGCTCACCTATTGTTAAGTTTATACCCGCTAAATTGGTATGCTGTACTGATAGCTGGTAAGCATCATCAACGCTTTGATAGTAACGTAATGCCAATTGATAATAATGCAGCGCTAATTGGTTTCGACCTGACTCCGCATAAGCAACGGCCATATTACCGTGGGCACGAGAAACGCCCTCTTCATCACCTAATTGTTGAAATACATCAATTACTTGGCGATATATTTCGAGTGCTGAATCATAACGTGATAAACGAATGTAGACACCAGCAATATTATGCAAAATATCCGCCTTGTCTTTTTCACTCCCGTCGTTTTCATACAATGTTTTTGCCTGTTGGTAATGCTCTAACGCAAGCTCCATGTTATGCATATTAAAATATGCCAAGCCAATATTACTCAATAAGTTAGCTTGCTTTAATGGGCTTTTTAAACGCACAGCCAAATTTAGGGCTCGGTTATAACTAATAATGGCTGGCTGCAATAAGCCTTGAAAATACTGCACTACACCTTGCATTTTAATTGCTCTAAAATGTAACTCAGGCTGCCTTTCAAATGTACTGCTTTGCTCTAATAACTGGTAATAATGCAATGCTTGGGGGTAATTACTTAGTTCAAACGCACGCTCAGCTAAACTAGCATAAATGTCGATTTGTTGTTGGTTTGTAAGTTCTGTGGCAAGTAGTTGGTTTGCTAGCTGCTGCTTTTCCGACCACTCATTAGTAAGCTTAAATTGCTCCAACAGCGTTACTTGCTGCTGAGCATTACTAAATTGAGAAAAAACGCCAAGTACAATAATAAAGCAAATAAATAGTAGGCGCTTGAACTGACCTAGCATAATTTTTTTCCTTGGAATTTTGTTAGTAGTGTTAAGCTATGATAATTTAGCCAAGATACACTAATAACTAGACTGCAAACAATGCTTAACCCACTGATAGATGAGATTTTTGAGCTTATTCTAACGCAAGAGAGGTGGATGGTTCATACTTTAGCATTGAAATTACAACAGCAAGGCTCTATCAGCACGCTTGATGTGCAACCAGAGCGTGATTTATTTAAACGTAATTTTTTAATCATGAATGCCCTGTATCAACTACAGCAGCAACTGCAACCAGCTCAGCACTTGGCTATCGCCAGCTTACAAATAACTCTGACAGATACGGCTCCCCATAACTCAGTGCAACAGCTTGATCCGCTGCGAGACTATTATCTAGATTGGCAAAATTACGAAACAACCAGTGATGAAATCGAAGAGTTGCTTAATGACTTCTGGCAACGTTTTGCAAGCCATAAAAAACCACAGCAAGCACTGGACCGTAAAGCTTATGACATGCTGTTACATCGTTGGCAATTGGCGAAACAATGTAGTTTGAAAGATATACAGAAACGCTGGCGACAACTGGCCATGCAGTACCACCCAGATAAAGAAACTGGCGATACAGAAAAGTTTAAAGAGCTAAAGAATGAATATGAGCAGCTTAAGGCAAGCTGCTCAACAATCGAGAATTAACGAGTTAGGCGACGAGCGCGTATTTTACGGCCTTTAATATTGCCTTCAGTTAATTTGCGTAGTGCTGGTTTTGAAGAATTACGTTCAACAGCAACAAAAGCCACGTTATCAAGTACGTTAATTTTACCAACCTGACGCCCTGCAACGCCATCTTTGCCCGTTAGTGCGCCTAAAATATCACCGGCACGCACTTTTTGCTTTTTACCCGCATCAATCATCAAGGTGACCATTTGCGGTTTATATGGTGGTTTTTCAAGTAAGCTAAATGGCGGTAATTGCTCAGGCAAGAAATCACATTCGTAATGGTCACCAATTTGCGCCACTTTAAATTGCTCTGCATCACCATAAATTGAACAAGCGATACCTTTTTTACCCGCGCGACCGGTACGACCAATACGGTGCACATGGGTTTGCGGGTCATGGGCAAGATGATAGTTGATCACCATGTCCATATCATCAATATCTAAACCGCGTGCCGCAACATCGGTGGCCACTAAGATTGAGGCACTTTTATTGGCAAAGTGAATAAGTGTGCGTTCACGATCACGTTGCTCCAAATCACCATGCAATGATACCGCACTAAAGCCTTCATCGGCTAAATCATCACAGACCTGCTGTGTTTCAACTTTGGTATTACAAAACACCACGCAACTTTCAGGCTGAAATTTAAGCAATAACAACTTTAACGTATTAAAGCGCTGCTTGTTATTATCCATTTTATAGAAGTACTGCTTAATGGTGCTCTTTTCTTGCTCTTCTTCCACTTTCACCATCACAGGATTGCTTAACACCCGTTTAGCAATCGCTTCGATTGCTCGTGGAAAAGTGGCGCTAAATAATAACGTTTGGCGCTGCTTGGGAATACAATCGATAATCGCATCTAAAGTATCTTGAAAGCCCATATCAAGCATCTGATCGGCTTCATCCAGCACTAAAGTTTCAACATCATCTAAGCGCAAAGTGCCTTTGCGAATATGGTCATCTACACGCCCAGGTGTACCAACAATAATATGCGCGCCATGCTCAAGGGAACCTATTTGCGGCCCAATTGAAACGCCACCACACAAGGTTAAAATTTTAATATTGTGAATGCCGCGCGCTAATTTACGCATTTCTACAGCAACTTGCTCGGCAAGCTCACGGGTTGGACAAAGTACTAATGATTGAATACGAAAACGTTTCACATTAAGTTTAGCAAGCACGCCTAAACTAAACGCTGCCGTTTTACCTGAGCCTGTTTTGGCTTGTGCAATAATGTCTTTACCTTCAAGAACTGGCGGCAAACTTTGCGCCTGTACGGCTGTCATTTGGGTATAACCTAATGTTGATAAGTTATCTACCAACCCAGATGGTAAAGCGAGAGATGAAAAAGCTGTAGCGGTCAAAGTAATTTCCAGTGCAAAAAGTAAACATGAAAAGCCGCTGCAGATGCCCGACTTAGTTATGCTGCATAATAGCAGAATATACAAATTGCTACCATTAAGCTGGCAAGATTATCAATAAACCTGCAATGTTGAAAAGCCGCCTTCGCGTTTTTATCTCATCTGCTTTTGCTACTCAGTATTAAATGCTTTAATAGCGCACACTTGAAAATACCGCCAAGGTCAATAATGAAAAAAATCATCACAGGGTTACTACTTGCTAGTAGCTTTTTAGCCAGCGCCGCAGAGCCTGAATTTAACGCTAAACAACTTAAGCAAGTTGCCGAGCTTAGAGATAACGCTAGCAATAGTGATTTAAGCTACCAATTACTAGAATCCCTTACGACTGAAATAGGCCCGCGTTTACCAGGCACTGAAAATGATAAAAAAGCCGTTGCCTGGGCCCAAGCTAAATTTAAACAGCTTGGCTTTGATAAGGTATGGCTTGAAGAAGCGACCTTCCCAGAATGGCGTCGTTTTAATGAAAGCGGCAAAATCCTAACGCCAAGTGAGCAACCACTGCATTTAACCGCTTTAGGGCATAGTGTCAGTACACCAAAAGACGGCATTACTGCTGAAGTTATATTATTTGAAACCCTTGATGAGTTGATTGCCGCTCCCGCAAACAGCTTAAAGGGAAAAATTGCTTATATAAATTACCGTATGAATCGTGATATCGATGGCAACGGTTATGGCCCTGCGGTTCGTGCTCGCTCAACTGGCTCTGTAGAAGCCGCTAAAAAAGGCGCGATTGGCTATATGATGCGCTCAGTTAGTACGGCTCATCACCGTTTTGCGCATACCGGTGGCAGCCATTACCAAGATGGCGTAACCAAAATTCCTAACGTAACCATTGCCAATCCGGATGCTGACCAAATAGCCCGCCTTATCGCACTTGGTAAAAATGTTACCGTTAATATTAATGTACAAACTGAAGATCGTGGTCAAGGTACTGGCTATAACGTGATTGGTCAGTTCAATGGCACGCAAAATCCAGAGCAGTATGTGCTGATTGGCGGTCACTTAGATTCTTGGGATTTAGGCACTGGTGCACTTGATGACGGTGCAGGTGTTGCGCTAACAATGGCGGCAGCTAAGCATATTAGCGAAATAAAACGCCCAAAACGTAGCATTCGGGTGGTGCTATTTGCCGCTGAAGAGCTTGGCTTATGGGGTGCTAAAGCTTATTTTAAACAGCATGCAAATGAGCTTGATAAAATTGTTGCCGCGGCTGAATCTGACTTTGGTGCTGATGTAGTGTATGGCTTTGAGTCGAATGTATCTGCAGCGTCACTGCCAGTAGTACGTGCAATAGCCAAGCAACTAGCGCCACTTAACGTAGAATACATTGGTAAAAATAGCGCCAATGGCGGGCCTGACTTAATTCCATTCAAAAATGCCACCAGCGCACCAATTTTTGAACTGCATCAAAATGGCACTGATTACTTTGATTACCATCACACTGCTGATGATACGCTTGATAAAGTAGATCCGGCTAAACTAAAGCAAAATACCGCGGCGTATGCTGTATTTGCCTTTATGGCGGCAGATGCAAAAACCACTATTAAAGCAAAGCCTGTAGCAAGTAAATAAGCCAACCAAACATACTTGCTTACAGTTTTGTGCTTTGCATCTCACCTTCCTTGTTTTAATTTAACGTAAAACAAGGAAGGGACAGAGGGCCTCAAATGCTACTTTTCAATACCTGCGATTCATTGTCGTTTTTCAGCCAAACCAAAACCTGTCCACACTGTCATCACAATGACTACCGCCTACAAAATCACAGCCGTTTCTTGCGCTTTTCAATTGTCCCTATGCTGCCACTGGCATGGCATTATCAATACCAATGTAATCATTGTCAGCACAGTATGCCGCTTTCAATTATGCAACTGCCATGGTTAGAAAAGCTTTCTTTAATCAAATATTTTATAGGCACTCTATTGCTTATCTGGTTAGTTATCTTCTTCTATACACAACATCTTGATGAACTAAAAACCAAACAAGCAATATTAAGCCAGCCGCAAGCATTTGATACTTACTTGGTACATGCAGATAAGTTTTCTCAGGAACCATTGCGCCCTGAGAACCTCAAAGTAGCTCAAGTACTCGAGTTTGATGACCAAACTATCACTTTTCAAATCAGTAATTACCGCTATAAACGCGACAATGGCATAACTATGGCTATGCGTACTAGTTTATTGGTACAAAAAGGCTATTTTTCATCAAAAAAAATGACTTTACCGCGCAGCGAAGTACAGCGTTTATATGATGAAGGTACCATTTATGATGTACTACGCCCTTATGCATATAGCTTATATGGCGGCTTTGTGATGTTCCCACCACGCCCTAAACCTTTATATGAAGGGGTGAAGCTTAATAAAAATAACCAGCAAGGCATCATCTATTACAAGGATGGGTTATTCGAAGATGCTTTTGAGAGCTTTTTACTTGCCAGCAAAGAGGGCTCACAGTGGGGCCAGCTTAATACAGCGCAAATGTATCGTGATGGTGAAGGGGTAGAAAAAGACCTAAGCCAAGCTATTTATTGGTACCAACAAGCTGCCGAGCAAAATAACCACAAAGCAAAAATACAACTCAAAGAGCTCTGCATAGAGCACGCCTGTAAATAAATATGGCAAGCTAAAGGCTTGCCATATACCCAAACTTCTAAAGAGTTAAGTGTTGATCTAAAAATGCCAGTACTTGTTGATAATAACGTGTACGGTGTTCTGCTTTATAAAACCCGTGTCCTTCATCTTCAAGTAGTTCATAAATATATGGGTGTTTCGCTTTTTTAAGCGCTGCAATCAGTGATTCAGCTTGTTCAATCGGTGCTCGCTTATCTTCGCCACCGTGCACTATTAACACTGGAGCCTTTAACTTATCAATATTATAACTAGGTGAAAATGCCTTTAATTGCGCTTCATCTGTGCCCAATACATTCTGCAAATAACGTTGGCCACTGTCACGCTCTGCAACATCCCCTTCTTCAAACATTAAAGGCAAATCGTAAACGCCAACTACCCCAATTGCACACTTAAACATATCTGGTTCTAAAATCGCACTTTGTAACGCTGAGTATCCGCCAAAACTTGCTCCCATAATGCAGATATTGTTTTTATTAACCGTGCCCTGCTCAATTAAATACTTCACACCGTCAATAATATCAAATTGGATTTCAGCCCCCCACTTTTGATGACCTGCATGCTCAAAGTTACGGCCAAAACCACCAGAGCCCCTAAAATTAACTTTTAGTACAGCCATACCGCGATTTGCAAGCAACTGTGCATCGGGGTCAAATCCCCACCAATCACGAGGACCGTGTGGACCACCGTGTGGCATAACCACTAAAGGTAAGTTTTTCTCTGAAGTGTTATTCGGCACTGTTAAATAACCATAAATGGTTAAACCGTCTCGACTGGTAAAACTCACAGGCTTGGTCTGTGCCATTTGCTTTGCATCAAGCCAACTACGCGATGCAAACAAAAATCGTAAGTTATTATTTTTGGCATCAAATAAATAATATTGCCCAGGGTTTCGGTCATTCGAAGCAAAAATAATATTTGTATCGCCATCTTCAGTACTACTTACAAGCTGTACTTGTTCACCAGGTAAAGCGGAGATCAAAGCTTTTAAACGCATACTCTTGTCAGATTGCCCATCGATAAAAGCATAGGTTGGATAACCTAGTTCGGTTTCAATCGCAAATAACTCTTTTGATGCTTCATCAACCCATATTTGCTTTGGTGAGACGCCCTCTTCTTTATGAATTAAATCAATTACTCTGGTTTTTAAATTCAATTTATATAAGCCTTTCGCTTCACCACTTACTGATGCTGTAACATAAACAGCATCGCCACTGTTATCAAACGCATGTAAGCTCACATCGCTGTACGTCAAATCACCTAAATTAAGTGCTTGCCAATTGCCGCCTGATTTTTCACGGGTATGAATGGTAGGCTTAATGTAATCATCACTGGAAACCGCAACTCTGACATTTCCCTCATGATCGGTCAAAAAGTTGGCCATACGTGACGGTGAACGAGTCACTTTACGACGCTTGCCTGTAAAAACATCAACCTGATAAACAACAGTGTGTGGTTCACTACTTGATGTCCACGGATAAGTCACTATAAGCATTTTATCGTCATCGTGGAGCAAAGGATCTAGCAAATAAGAGGTGCCATAAAGCGGTGTTGCTTTTTTGATACGAGAACCAGTTTGCATTTCGCCCTGATAGCCAACTAAATATTTAGCTTTCGAGCCATCGGCATTCACGCCATATAACTCACCATAATATTCAGGGTGATCTTGCCAACCGCGCAAATATTCTTTTGCAACCACAACACGCTCATCACTTACCCAGTGATAAGCGCCAACTTGGGCATTCCCCTGAAAATTAACAGCATGATGAACTGTGAATTTTTTAGCATCTAAAATTACCAACACCTTTTTACCTTGAGGTTGCATAATTACTGCAAGGTAGCTGCCTTTAGGGGAGATTTTAACTTGGCTATATTCACTGCTGCGGCTGAAGTCCTCGACTGTAGGACCTGACTGATTTGCATCGCTTATGAAGCTAGTAACCAACAACGCAATAACAACAATAAACTGCATTATTTTATTCATACAACATCCTTTTAAATTTGTATTTTTATAATTACAGTAATTGTACCTAATAAAAATTTACATAAATATCCATCTAAATACTTAAGCAAAGAACAAAGAGTAACTATTTACTTTAATTTGGTTACAATATAACATTACCGATATACTATAACAAAACATTGGACCGTTAATGATGTTACCAAACTTTAAAACTAGCTTAATTGCCTCTATGGTTGCTGTACTGTGTGCCTGTAATAGTGAAATTGATGATCTTGTAGATAAAAATGCTGGACAGTCAGATGACCATGAGCATACCGAAATCACTTCAACAGGGCGTTTAGCCATTAGTCACGCTGATGCTGCCAACGTATCAATTTTCGATACTGACACTAACGCACTACTTGAAATGTTTAATACTACCAATATTGTTAGCGGCTTATATGCAAGTCCTAACAATCGTTTTGCAGTATTGATACAACGCGATGATAACTACGTAGAGTTTATTGATGGCGGTTTATATCAAGAAGATCATGGTGATCACCTGCATGATTATAAGCAAGCCCCTGCATTTTCAGGCTTTACATTAACAAATGACAAACCAACTCACTTTGATGTCAGTGAACAGCAAGCAGCGCTATTTTTTGATGGCAATATAGATGCCGGTATTGCTGCAAGCTTTGCGATTCTAACTGACGAATCAATCGCAAATGGTGAAACACTGGCCACACATAGTTTTGCTAATGCTATGCATGGTACGGCACAAATTCGCGGTGACTCAGTGATCACCACCTATCGCAGTGAAGATGTAACTAGCGTGCAGCCAAATTATGTGGAACAACTGCATATTCATGGCGATCACTTCCATCAAGAACAGCGTTTTGAGCTAGATTGCCCTGCACTGCATGGCAGCGCACAAAACCATCATCACATTGCCTTTGGTTGTGGTGATGGTGTATTAGTTATTGAAGAACACAATGGTGCATTTAACGCTACTAAAGTAGCTAACCTCGATAGTTTTGCCGAAGGTGCACGGATTGGTAGTATTAAAGGTAGCGAGCACAGCGAGCTCTTTTTAGGTATTGCACAAAGTAAGCTTTTTTACACCATCGACCCAGAATCAGCTGAAATGACACAACTAATGTGGCAGCAAAATACTGAAAACACCGTTCTAGCCAGTACACTTAATACTATTACGGGTGAGTTTTACGTTCTGGAAAGTGATGGTTTTTTATCGATACTGCATGCTGAGGATGATTGGCAAGTCAGTGCTCGTTTTCAAGTACTCGACAGCCCCGCAGGCAGCTATGCACTAGCGGCATCTGCGGCCGATGACACTGTATTTATTAGTGATGCCAATAATCAAACTGTACTAAGCGTCGATACTCATGAACAAACGGCCGAAACAATTCTTACCCTTGATTTTACCCCGAGCAAAATAACCTGGTTAGGTATTGCTGAGGTAGCAGAGCACGATCACTAATTATAAATGACTTTCATAGCATTCCCTTGCTAAGCCATTGCCGGCAGATTTAATTTGCCGGCTTTTTTGTTTTCATGCTCACAACGGCATGATGAATTAGCACAACTAAAGCACCAGCCAATATTCCTAATACGCCATCAAATAATAACGGGGCAAGCACTTCACCCACTGTGCCTAAATTTATTAGTGCAAATTTAGTAACCAATATTTGCAAATGATGCAGTACACTTATGCCATGCACTAAAATACCACCGCCGACTAAGAACATCGCTACCGTCCCTGCAAATGCTAAAAATGCCATTAAACGTGGTGCCGCAGCGAGTAAGCCTTTCCCTAATAATTCTTTAAATCGATTTCCTGTTTGCTGAGCTTGAGTGAGTAGATACAAACCAGCATCATCGAGTTTTACAATCCCTGCCACTAACCCATAAACGCCTATAGTCATGATCACTGCGATAACACTCAAAACTAGCGCTTGATTTACTAGACTTGCCCCCGCCACTGTACCTAGAGTGATAACTATGATTTCTGCCGATAAAATAAAGTCGGTTCGAATAGCCCCTTTCACTTTTTGTTTCTCGTATTCCGCTAAGTCTAAATTTTCAGTTTCAGTCATAACGTCGCTTTGTGGGTGTGGTAAAAACTTTTCAACCAGCTTTTCAGCGCCTTCAAAACACAGAAATAATCCACCTATCATTAATAATGGCGTAATCAGCCAAGGCAACCATACACTGATCAATAAAGCGGCAGGAACCAAAATAGCCTTATTGAGGAACGAACCTTTTGCCACAGCCCATACTACTGGCAGTTCACGATCTGCACTAACTCCGGTAACTTGCTGGGCATTTAGCGCCAAATCATCGCCCAAAACACCAGCGGTTTTTTTTGTCGCAACTTTACTCATTGTCGCAATATCATCTAATAACGTGGTGATGTCGTCTAACAAGGTTAATAAATTTGTACCTGCCATTTAATTTCCTTTGTACTTAAATGTTTATATTAATCAACATAGCCTAAACGGCCACTTTCACCAACGGTTAATTTTCATCTGCTATGCTAGTCGATAAACCCACTTACTAAGGTACCAATTTATGTATAAAAGCTTACTAATTGCACTCGGTGTTCTGAGTCTTAGTGCATGTACTGAACAACAAAACAGCCAATCTTATTCTTGCGATAGTCAACTAACGGCGGTTATAACCAGCGAAACTGAAGAGACAGCATCATTAGCTTACAATCAAGTTACCTACCAATTAACGCAACAGATCAGCGCCTCTGGTGCCAAATATACCAATGATGATGTGCTTTTTTGGACCAAAGGCAATGAAGCTATGTTAATCATCGATGGCAACAAATATCACTGTAATTTAGAGTAAAGCATCCGCTTGCAGCGCTTATAATTTACAAAAATACTGCTACACTCATAAATACTTAAGTATTTACGAGTTAGCTATGCGCGCTATTGCTATAAAAACAAAACTGATTTTTGCCTTTGCCACAATCGGTTTTTTAATGCTTGCCAGCAGTGGTTTTTTTTACTGGTCGCTCGGGAAGATTAATCATGCAACTTCAGATATTGAAACCTTAGCAGTCCCCGTACAACAGCAAAGTAATGCGCTGCGTTTATCACTGTTATCAATAACCAAATTTAATGCTGTTGCCTATAGTCAAACAACGCAAAGCAGCTTAAAACAGCAACAGCAAAGCGCCGCTGAAAACCAAGTATTATTTGCCAACAAGCTGAAAGAGTTAAACTCACAGCTTAATGATAAACCGCAAATGCAGCAGCTACTATCAAAAATAGAACAACGCTATCAACAGTTTAATACTACCAGCGCAACAATGTTTAGCGCCAAACAGCAAGGACTAACCGCTACAGCTCAGGTCACTGCATTGGCCACTGATTACGCCAATAACCTCAAAGATTTAAGTAATGGCTTACTTGATTTAGAACTAATTGAAGTAGCAGCTGAGCAACAAACATTATTAGCCGCGATTGTTGGCACCGCGACTCGCATTGATGATCTATTGTTCACTTTAGGGAATAACGTTAAGAATATCAGCCATATAAATAACTTACAAACCCTCAGTAGCCATCAACAAGATACCCAGTTTTTGCTCGATAATATTCAATCGAATTTTACTTATCTAAAGCAACAAGCCAGCGAGCTTGAAAATAAAACCAATTTTGCCAGCCTAGAAGAGCAACTCAACTTAGTCAATCAACAATTAGCAACGCTATATCAGCAGCAAACAAGGCTTTTAACCAGCAAAGTTGAGGCTGAGCAAGCTTTTTCAGCATTTCAGCAGCAATTTCAACTAACTGAACAACTCATTATTGAGCTCAACCAATTAGCCGATAAACGCTTTAACACCTTACAAGCGGATGCTCAATCGGTCATCAACACAGGCTCAACACTTGCCATTATTATAACTTTAGTGCTCATTTCATTTGCTGCGCTGATCTGCATTTTAACTACACGCGCAATGCTAAAGCCGCTTAATGCGGTCAATAAAGCGCTATCACGCATCGCTTCCGGTGACCTATCGAAACGCACAAAACCCATTAACGACGATGAATTTGGTCTACTGTTAACTAATATCAACCAATTAAGTGATGATTTAAGTTCGTTATTAAGTGCAATCAGTGACAATGCTCACACCTTAGATCAATCAGCTATACAAACCAGTGAGCAAGGCCAACATATGACTGAAGCCGCGCAGCAGCAGCTAGATCACATTGCACAAGCCAGTACACTCGCTCAAAACATGCTTAGCAACTCCCAAGCCGTAAGTGAGCAAGCTGATAATACTTCCAGTGAAGTTGCAAACGCTTCGCAATTTGCCAATGATGTAAATCACATAGCAGATCGCAACAGCCAACGTATTGCCGCTTTACTAGCTCGTCTTGATCAAGCAGTACAAAGCACCAACGAACTGACGCAACACACTCAATTAATTGGTGCGATAGTAGATACAATTAGCAGTATTGCTGAACAGACAAATTTACTCGCCCTTAATGCTGCAATTGAAGCTGCCCGCGCGGGTGAGAATGGTCGTGGCTTTGCTGTTGTCGCAGATGAAGTGCGCTCTTTAGCAGCACGTACACAAAGCTCCACCAGTGAAATTCACGCGATGATCCAAACGCTACAACAACAGGCAAGCAATGCCCACCATGAGATCAATGACGGCCAACAACAAGCAAAAGACTGTGTTGCCAATAGTAGCGAACTAAACCAAGCCGTTGATAAAATAAAAAGTACCTTAGTGACAATTAACCAAATGAGCACACAAATTGCGGCTTCATCACATCATCAGCTTGATAACAGTAACGATATAAAACAGCTCATGGCCCAAGTGACTGTTCAAGCGCAAAGCAATGCCGAGCAGGCAAGTACCCTAGCAACTCAAAGTGAAGATGTGAACCAACTCGCCCACTCACTTACCAGTGCGGTTGAAAGGTTTAAGTTTTAAGTTTGCTGCTGCGCAATAAACGCTTTGATGTATTGGTCAAATAACGCAGCGGGAAGTGGCTTACTGTATAAAAAACCTTGAATATAATCACAATTTAAGGCTGTTAAAAAAGCCCGCTGTGCAGATGTTTCAACCCCTTCAGCAATCACTTTTAGATGTAGATTGCTTGCCATAGAAATTATTGCACTCACCATCGCACAATCTTCAAGGTCATCGGGCAAGTCTTTAATAAACTCTCGATCTATTTTTAATTTACTTAACGGAAAACGCTTCAAATAACTCAACGACGAGTAGCCTGTACCAAAATCATCAATTGCCAAACCAACCCCAATAGCACGCAGTGCTTGCAGCTGTTGTAGAGTATTTGAGCTATTATCTGCAAGTAACGTTTCAGTAATTTCAAGTGTTAAACACTGCGGTAATAATTGGCTTTCCTGAAGAACGGTTTTTACCAGAGTTTCAATATCTTGACGAATAAACTGCACGCTCGACATGTTAACCGTAACAAAAAATCCATCCCCATAGCAGCGACACCAGCTAGCAGCCTCACGGCATGCTTCTCTGAGCACCCACTCACCTATTGGAATTATTAATCCCAACTCTTCACATACCGGAATAAATTGGGCCGGAGACACTGCTCCCAATTCATCACTATGCCACCTTAACAAGGCTTCGCAGCCTACTGTTTTTTTGTCATGACTAACAATTGGTTGAAAATAAACAGTAAACTCATTATTTTTTAAGGCTTTATGAAGCGCATTTTCAAGCTTGCTGCGGGCGGTTGCTTGTTCGTGTAAACCACTAGTAAAAAACTCGAAACAATTTCGCCCCTGCTCTTTTGCTTTATACATAGCGCTGTCTGCATTTCGTAATAATATTTTACGATCTATGCCATCATCAGGAAAAATAGTGATCCCCATACTGCCTGATAAAAATACATCT
Organism: Pseudoalteromonas sp. KG3; assembly: GCF_030436385.1. NCBI lineage: Bacteria > Pseudomonadati > Pseudomonadota > Gammaproteobacteria > Alteromonadales > Pseudoalteromonadaceae > Pseudoalteromonas > Pseudoalteromonas sp. KG3. The sequence goes on along the minus strand of NZ_CP098523.1, from coordinate 2,751,633 downwards.
TGCTCTGCGATTTGAAAAGAGGAGCTAAGTGCCTTGAGTGCTTTTTTAGCTAATCGCTCAATATCTGCCAACGCATTAATGCCTGGTAATAACAACGCAAATTCATCGCCACCAAACCGCGCGACCACATCAGAGTTAGGCATGCATGCTTTAAGCCTTCTTGCGGCTTCAAGTAACAGTAAGTCACCGCTATTATGCCCCAAAGTATCATTAACGTTTTTAAAACGATCTAAATCAATAAAACAAATAGCCAAACGCTTATTATCAGCACTCGCACGGATCATCTCTTGATCCAGTTTATTATTGTAATAAGACCGATTTACCAAACCAGTAAGACTATCAAAATTAGTTTGTAACCACATTTCCTGTTCATTCTCTTTACGTAGAGAAATATCATTAAATAAGGCTACATAAAGCTCGATGTCTTTTTCCTCGTCAAAAACCACAGAAATATTTAGCCAGCTTGGGTAAATGCTACCATCTTTGCGACGGTTCCATACCTCACCTTCCCAGTGTCCTTCCTCGCTTAAACGTTGATATAGTAACTTAAAAAAGGATGGCTTATGGCGACCTGAGTTTAAGATTGCGGGGGATTTACCAATTATATCTTGCTCTTGATAACCAGTGATCTGCGTGAATGCTTCGTTTATAGCTTGAATTTTATTATCACGATTAGAGACTAAAATACCTTCATTTGTTGCCGAAAATACCGTACTCGCAAGACGCTGCTGCTGACGTGCTTTTAGCTGCATAGTAATATCTCGGATTAAATGTATCTCACCTACCTTGCTATTTGTTTCATCCGTTACTGCGGTTACACGTGCGTCTCCCCAGAATACCTCTTTGACGCCATGGAATTGACACTCACTATCAACCTCAACCACCCCTTTCGGACACTCAATAAATGAGTAAATATTGCGTCCCTTGAGTGATTCTCCTGCAGCTAACTTTTGAATAGCCATAGTGTTAGCTGTAATTACAACATGTTCAGTGTCAGTAAAAATCAGCAGGTCATCAATACTATTAAAAATAGCTTTCAGCATTGCACTATCTTTTTGGGCCGACTTTTTAGCGATACGTAACCGGGTAGTCAACACCATTAGCGTAGCCAACAATATCATAAGTAACGAAATCGATATCAATGCTAGCATCAATTGATCAGCGCGTTTTTCTTCGATTTCATTGGTTTGACTGGCCATCAATTCTTCGAGGTTTTCTTGATAATGCCAAAGCGCTTTTTCAAGACTGCGTTGAGATGAAATATCATGTATTACAGAAAATAAGAAGTCTTTATTATTAATCGTAAAGGGGGCCGAATAAACGCTAACAGTACGGGTTTCACCATTTGCTAAACGATGTTTAAAAACAAAGTAGTTTTGCCCTTTGCTCAGTGCAGCTTGGCGCTCCAGCGCTACTTGCTGCTCGGTAAATATATTAATTTGTTGGATCTGCATCGCTTGCAACTGCGCAATGCTGTAGCCATAAAATTCAGCCGCCGCCTTATTGGCAAATTTAATTTCACCGCTTTGAGGCTCCACCACTAACATCACAGCACTATGCTCATTAAAAAGCGACATATTGATCGCAGGATCTAATGACTGCTTAGCAGCGGTTTGATTTGCAAGGGCAATTACAGAGCATGCAATAACAACCTTAATAAATGTTTTTACGATAAGCCCACCCATTCTTTAAAACGCACTTCAAACATTTGCTCTAAACTATAGCTTACTCATTCAATAATGTAATAAAAACCCTCTTTGAAATAATCCATAAAACACCTCATAAATTCGCTTACCTCGGTTATTTAAGTATAATACCAGCAGTCTTTTTAAGCTTTAAAGCGGCCCATAATGAAATACAAAGATCTGCGCGATTTTATCGATTTACTCGAAAAAAAAGGTGAATTAAAACGTATTCAACAAGAAGTTGATCCTTATCTAGAAATGACCGAGATTGCCGATCGTACCTTGCGTGCTAAAGGCCCTGCTTTACTGTTTGAAAATCCGAAAGGTTATGATATTCCGGTATTGGCTAATTTATTTGGCACCCCAGAACGTGTCGCTATGGGTATGGGTAAAGAAGATGTCAGCGAACTACGTGAAGTGGGTAAATTACTGGCATTTTTAAAAGAACCGGAACCACCAAAGGGCTTAAAAGAAGCATTTGGTCAAATCCCCGTTTTTAAGCAAGTATTAAATATGCCTGCCAAAGAAGTTAAAAAAGCGCCGTGCCAGCAAGTTATTATTGAAGGTGATGATGTTGATTTAACGAAGCTTCCTATCCAACATTGTTGGCCAGGTGATGTAGCGCCGTTAATAACATGGGGTTTAACTGTCACCAAAGGCCCTTATAAAAAGCGCCAAAACCTTGGGATTTATCGCCAACAACTGCTTGGCAAAAATAAAATCATTATGCGCTGGTTATCACACCGTGGTGGCGCACTTGATTTTCAAGAGTGGTGTAAAGAAAACCCAGGCCAACCTTATCCAGTATCCGTAGCATTAGGCGCCGATCCTGCAACTATTTTAGGCGCCGTTACCCCCGTGCCCGATACCTTAAGCGAGTATGCTTTTGCAGGTTTGCTGCGCGGCAGCAAAACTGAAGTGGTTAAATCCATATCAAACGACTTACAAGTACCAGCCAGTGCCGAAATAGTGTTAGAAGGCTATATTATGCCTGGCGAAATGGCACCTGAAGGCCCATATGGTGACCACACTGGTTATTATAACGAAGTAGATGACTTCCCGGTGATGACCGTCACTCATATGACACATCGTAAAGATCCTATCTATCACAGTACCTTTACTGGTCGCCCGCCTGATGAACCGGCTATTTTAGGTGTTGCACTTAACGAAGTGTTCGTGCCAATTTTGCAAAAGCAGTTCCCTGAAATTGTCGATTTTTACTTACCGCCTGAAGGTTGCTCTTACCGCATGGCCGTAGTGACTATGAAAAAGCAATATCCTGGTCATGCAAAACGGGTGATGATGGGAGTATGGTCGTTTTTACGCCAATTTATGTACACTAAATTTGTCATTGTTTGCGATGATGATGTCAACGCACGCGATTGGAATGATGTAATCTGGGCTATCACCACACGAATGGATCCAGCTCGCGATACCACTTTAATTGAAAACACGCCAATTGATTACCTTGATTTTGCCTCTCCTGTATCAGGCTTAGGTTCAAAAATGGGCATGGATGCAACCAATAAATGGCCAGGCGAAACTACCCGTGAATGGGGTGAGCCTATCGTTATGGATCAAGCCACTAAAGATCGCGTCGATGAAATTTGGCAAAGCTTAGATATTCTCTAACAGCGCTGTTAGAGGCTATAAACTCACCCTGCGGATATGCTACTATTGCTCAAATAAAGTGCGTATCCGCTAATTTAAGGTAAAACATGCAAACATTACACGCTGAAGTTGTCGCTATCAGCCCATTAACCGAATTTGTTCACAAAGTCATTTTAAAACCAGCACAAAGCGTCACTTTCGAAGCTGGTCAGTACCTACAGGTGGTACTTGGCGAAAAAGACAAGCGTGCCTTTTCAATTGCCAGCCGCCCTTCACAATGTGATGAACTAGAGCTACACATTGGCGCATCTGCCGTTGATTCATACGCAATGCAAACCCTTGAACACCTTCGCGCGGCGCATGCTGATAAACGCTTAGTAACCATTGAAGCTGGCTTAGGTATTTCGCAATTACGCTTACAATGCGAGCGACCAATCATTTTACTTGCCGGTGGCACAGGCTTTTCATACGCTAAATCAATGGCCGATCATTTAAGTGAAATTGAGTGTGATCGCCCAGTGTTATTTTATTGGGGCGTTCGTGAAGAATCAGCCCTTTATGCGCATACTGAAATGCAAGCATGGGCTGATAGCCGCAAAAACTTTGAGTTTATTCCTGTGGTTGAAAATCCAACTGATACTTGGACTGGTCATACTGGCTACGTACACAAAGCCGTTATGAGCGATATAATGTCACTTGCACCATACGATATTTATATGGCTGGGCGTTTTGACATGATAGGTATCGTTCGCGATGACTTCCTAGCACATGGTGCAATTCGTGAGAACATGTATGCCGATGCATTTGCATTTATAAAGTAACATACACACTATAAAAAGCGCCTGGTGGCGCTTTTTATAGTGATTTTACTAAATATACAAATCCTATCCTTTAAAGTTATACTCAATTAACTTAATAAATAAAATCAGTGCCGTTTTATGACTTCAGCAATCGAACAGCGTATTGTGACCTTTTTACTTAAACTATTGAAGGCATAAAGCTGATCTATTTATTTGGCTCTCATAGTAAAGGGACCGCCAACAACAATAGTGATATTGACCTCGTTGACTTAAACTCAGCATCAACCGTGTTGCAGATGCAAGTGATATCAACTGGTAAAAAGTTATTTGGTGAATCAGTATTTGACATTACATACGCCGCGCAAATTTACAGTATGTATGGTCGCCTGCAAGAAGACAGACAAGCAATTGTTGATGATTTCAAAAATGAGTATAACTAACATGCAAGATGTAATAATTAATAAGCTCTCGACGATTAAGCGCTGCTTAGGCCGTATTAATGATGAGTTTACGAATGAGCTTGAATTTAAACAGAACTACACCAAGCAAGATTCTGTGATATTAAACTTACAACGCGCCTGTGAAGCATGCATTAATATTGCCAATATACTCATCAAATATCATAAACTAGGCATTCCACAATCAGCGCGCAATAGCTTTGAGTTAATTGCTAATGCAGGGTTGATCTCTACCGATAGTGCCACAGCACTTAAAAAAATGGTTGGTTTGCGTAATATTGCCGTGATTAATAAACACCTCTCAGACTTTGAAAAATACAGTAAAGAAGTTGCCCAACAAACACTAATTTAAAGCTGCGATTGCATTACTGACACTCCCTGACAGCCTGCTATGATTTACTTAGCTCTTCTTAAATAAGGAGAACTACAATGACCACAAATTTAATCGAAGTTGTAAATTTTAAACTAAATACTGATACAAACTTAGCGCAGTTCCACATCGCTAATAGTGATTTTCAGCGTTATATTGATAACCAACCAGGCGTGCTTTATCGCTCACTTGCTAAACAAGCCGATACTCAGCAATATAGTAGTATCATTTATTTTGCCACGGTTGCCGATGCCCAAAAGCTGCGTGATACATTTTTTGATAGTGCTATTTGCCAACAGTACACATCTCTAATTGCAAAAGAATCGATAAAATTAGACAGCTTTGAAGTACTTAGCCAAACGGCTTGTCAGCAAAGCTAGTAGCTTTATTTTAAGGAACGAAAAGCAGTGCATAAATCAGAGCGGCTATTTCAATTGGTAATAGAATACCCAAACCACCTCAAGATGCAGAATTCAGCGTTTCACAGGGCCTTAATATCAAGGCGTTAGTTTGCAAGAATGGCAGTCCCTTTTAAGAAGTAACAACGATGAGAGTAAGTTCCTGTGAAACGCCCAACGGGTTGGTTTAAAAGCGATTTATACTGCGTTATTAATTTTAACAATAGAACCACCACTATTACTTGCAATCAATGCCTTGTCTAAATCGCTTTTAATTCCAACTGAAACTCGCATATTGAGGTGGCTTGGGTATATAAAAGTCGCCGCTTTGCGATCACCGCAAACGAACTTGCCAATAAATTACAGGTATCTCAGCGAACAATTTATCGCGATATTCAGCATTTACAGAGTTCGGGCGTACCCGTTGAAGGTGAGGCCGGCACAGGCTATCTAATTGCCGATTATGACCTACCGCCAATGATGTTTACCTTAGAAGAGTTACAAGCACTATTGCTGGGCAGCAAAATGGTCAGTGCTTGGACCGATCCGCAACTTGCAGCTAAGGCACAAGCTGCTATCACAAAAATAAATGCTGTATTACCACAACAACTAAAGCAGCAAGTAGAGCAGCTTCCTTACTTAGTATCAGGCTTCCATCATGGAAAAAGTCACCAAGCAACCACCTTATTACTGCGCCAAGCAATTGCTAATAAAACCAGCGTTGAATTTGATTACCTTGACGCTAACCAACAACCGAGCCATCGTATTGCTGACCCTTTAGGCCTTGTGTATTGGGGTGCCAAGTGGACGTTAATTGCTTATTGTCAGTTACGCTGTGACTATCGCGAGTTTCGCTTAGATCGCATTCAAAGCATTGTCGCTCTTAGCAACGAGTTTGAAACGACCCCGGAAAAAAACTTAGCCCATTATATGGCATTAATCGAGGCTAAATATCAGGCCAAGCCAGGTGAGTAACGTCCTTGTTAAAAGAAGCTATGATTGTTTTTAACTATCAAACTAATCAGCATAAACAATTTCACAAAAACTCATTCGTTAACCATACTTATAGTTAAGTAATTAACGGGGAGAGACCCAAATGTTGAACACCAAAGTAAAAGATTTTATGCAGCGTAAACTGCCACATATCACCCCTGAAACAGAAATGACTACAGCAATAGCAGAATTACAAAAGTTTAAACTACTGGGCGCTCCCGTGTTTGATGATAATAAATGTTTAGTGGGTTTTATTTCTGAGCAGGAATTACTAAAACCATTAATGCAGAATAGCTATTTTTGTGATGGTGTAGTGAAAGTTGCACAACTGATGCAAACAGCAGTTGTTACCGTCAATGCCGACACCAACATCTTGGAGCTTGCAGAGCAAATGAAAACGGGAAAGCCAAAAAACTACCCCGTTGTTGAAGGGACCACAGTGATAGGCATGATTGGCCGCAGTGATATTCTCAAAGCAATGTATGACAACTACCTAAGTTGCCAATAAAAACCAGAGGCGCATAAATGCGCCTAACTGCCTTTTTATCGTGCGGCAGCAGCTTGCTTGAGTGATTGTTTTTCTGTATCGCTCAAATAAGCTATTGCTAGTGCATTAGCTTGAGCTTTTTCCATATCGGCTTGAGTTAGCCCTGCTGCTGGAGCTGCGATTGCGTATTCATGCTCAATTTCAATACCTTCGACAGCAGGATCATCAGTATTAATACAAGCCAAAATACCATGGTCTAAAAATTGTTTCAGTGGGTGCACGTCTAAACTTGCCACGGTGCTGGTTTGCACGTTACTGGTTAAGCACGACTCAATACCAATGCGGTTATCACGTAAGTAGTCCATTAATTTTGTATCTTCAATCGCCTTAACACCATGACCAATACGTCCTGCACCTAGCTCGTTAATCGCTTGCCAAATGCTTGCCGCGCCAAGCGCTTCGCCAGCATGAATAGTCGCCGCTAAATAAGCATCAGCCACTTGTTTGAAGTGATCAACAAATAGCTCGCCTGGGAAACCAATTTCATCACCGGCTAAATCAACCGCCACTAAATCATTTTTAAACGCAAGTAACGCATCAAGCTCTTGTTGGCAAATTTTAGTGCCGTAAGTACGCGACATAATACCTATTAAGTTCGCTTTTAGAGTGCTATTTTGCGTGGCACTTTTAATACCATCAACTACCGCCTCAACCACACCTTGTGGATGTAAACCTTGGCTTTGCGCCATATAATAAGGACTAAAGCGCAGCTCAACATAATCTAAGCCTTGCGCTTGGGCATCTTCGATATTTTCAATCGCGATACGACGACATGCATCGTAGTCACCCAATACAGCAACGCCCCAATCAAGTTTCTGTAAAAAAGCCATTAGATTGGGTTCAGGATCAATAACTTGTACATGGGGGATTAGTGCTGCAACATTGTCAGCAGGCAGTTGGATATTGAACTGACGACCTAAATCAAGAATCGTTTGTGCGCGAACGTTACCGTCAAGGTGGCGATGGATATCTAGCAAAGGGAGTTTTTTATTGATCATAATTAGCACTCAGTTCAGTTAATTTGCGCGGATGATACGCACTTAAATCGGTAATTCAAGTTTAGATGATTTTGTGCGTATTATTGAGGTCATATGTCAGCCTATAACAATAAAAACACAAAACAGTAATTTACGAAGTGAACGATGGCGTTAAACATCTTTATGTAAGTAGTGCCACACGGTTTTAAATAGCTTTTCTGCATCGATTGGTTTTGTTAAGTAACCGTCCATACCAACCGCGAGCGCTTTTTTAACGTCGTCATCATGGGCATTTGCAGACAAAGCAATAATAGGCAACTGATGCATAAATAATTCATAACGGATCACTTTGGTTGCTTGCAAGCCATCCATATTCGGCATTTGAATATCCATTAGCACTAAATCATAACGTGTTTCAGAGACTTTCTCTATTGCCTCAAAACCATCACTGGCCACATCAGTAATACAACCTTTGGTTTTTAATATCGCAGTAGCAACATGTTGGTTTAGCGGGTTATCTTCGACTAATAATATTTTAAATGCAGCAAAAGATAAGTTGCTTGTATCAATATCATTAAATTGCGGCTCTAATTGCTCTGCTTTAACCAACGGTGAATTGAGCGGTAAAGTAAAGGTAAACGTTGAGCCCTGCCCTTCTTCGCTAGCTAAGCTAATCGTCCCGCCCATTAATTCAACCAGCTTTTTGCAAATGCTTAACCCTAGTCCAGTGCCACCAAACTGTCGCGAGGTTGAGCTATCAGCTTGAGCAAAAGGTTGAAAGAGCTGCTGTTGCGCCGTTTGGCTAATACCAATACCAGTGTCACTGACACTAAAGTAGATGCTGTCGCCTTGTTGCCACACTTTTAATGTAATAGCCCCCGCAGTGGTAAATTTAATCGCATTATTTAATAAGTTAAGCAGCACTTGCTTTAACCGGATGGGATCAGAATCTAGTTGCAGATCAGTATCACTGTCGATCTCTAATTTCAATTGCAGCGACTTTAGATCGGCCTCAAATTGCACTAAATTAATTAACTCATCAATTAACTTATCTAATGCAATGGATTCTTGCATTAGATCTAGCTTACCTGCTTCCATCTTTGAAAAATCCAGCACATCATTTAATACCCGTAGCAACACGCTTAGTGCGCCATCGGCCTGTTCTATATAACGACGTGCTTGTTGCCAGTCTTGCTGCTGCAATGCTAAATAATGCAACCCTTTAATACCATTTATTGGCGTGCGTACTTCGTGACTCATATTGGCTAAAAACTGGCTTTTGATCTGACTGGCTTCATCTGCTTTTTGTTTTTCTTGCCGTAAAACGCGAGTTTGTTGAGCCACTTGCTCCCTCACTTGAATATTAGTGCCTGTTACTGAAATTAAGAAAGTGATCAGTAACCAAACAAATAACATTCCTAGTATTTGCGCAAACCAGTACATTATCCATGACGTTTTTGTTTTTGGCTCAAGTAATTGTATTTGCCAAATTCGCTCACCAAGCTCTAATTGGTATTCTCGTAACAGTTCAATATCAGTACGATCAGTGCGATAAATTAATAATCTATTTTGCGCATCAGTGACATCATAAAAATGTGCACTTATTTGACTGTGATGATTTATTTGTAAGGTGTTTGCTAAACGTGCAAAACTCACCACCGCGACCACAAAACCTCTAAAATCAACTTGTGTATTTAAATCATTATATACTGGGCTGATAAACAACACGCCCTGCTCGCGCGTTTTATTCTGTAATAGCTTAATCGGCTCAGTAACCACTAATTCATTCAATGATTTTGACAACATTAATGCGCTGCGGCGCTGGCTGCTCGACGCTAAATCAAAACCAATAATCTCTTCATTACCTATAATTGGATAGGTGTATTGCACTGGGTAATAAACATCTCGCTCACTAACGGGCTGCCAGTGTCCTGCTGAAGATTGCTCTTTAATGTAAAACTTACTTTGCTCAGCTTGCTGCTGGCGAACGCTCTGTTGATAATCACGACTTTGCCCTGCAGGTACGTAAGGCACCCATTCAAAGGCGAGAATTTCATTACTGTAATCCAGCTGTTTTGAAGTAAAACGCTCAAATTCATCATTACTTACTCCATCACTACTGGCAAAGAAAGTTGAAAGTAATGCTAAGTGCCCGGTAATCTCATCTAATTTATGGTTTATTTCTGACTGCACTTCTGCAACCTTCGCTTCCTGCTTTTGAATATCTTTATCTCTTTTAACGCTGGCTGCCGCATAAAAGCTGATACTGATCACTATATAAATAAGTATCGCCGGTAAAATAACTTGTAAACGGTGACGCATCTGCGCGTAATTAAACGCGGCGAGTATTAATGGCGTAAATATTAACACCCCAATACTGTCACCAATCCACCACGCGACAAAGTTATCAAAGGCAACATGCACAGGAATTACATTATTAAAGACTAATAAACTAGTGCCAATAGCAGCTGCTGTAACACAGCAAACAGGCCCGGCAATGATTAAGCTTTGCACACTGTGCTTTAAAGAAGATAAATCTAATGGCGCTTTGATTATTCTAATTATAATAAAACAACCTAGCCAAGCCTGTAATATTGCAGCTAGTGAAACCAGTAAGGCTTGTAAGAACACTTGCCAATGTAAAATGTCTACAACGCGGTCGAGATGAATTAAATTAGTAAGCAGTGCCCCCAGTAAAATACCTAAAAAAGCACGTCGCCCACACAATAAAAAACCAGCCAGTGCAATACCTGACGGCGGCCAAGAAGCAACCGCATAACCATCGATTGCCAGTAAGGAGTTACTAAAGAAGCCGGTAATAAAATAAGTAAAAGCAAGACTAAACGTCAGAGTAAATATATTTTTCAATGCTCTGACGCTCCCTTGCTGGTATGGATAACACTACGCCTTACAAATATAGATCGAGTGCTTTTTGTGGTTGTGCGCTTTTACTATAACTAAGCTGGGCTTGGGCCAAATATGCTTTGCTATTATCTCGAGTTAACGCTTTATCAAATACCCGCGCAGCGAGATCGTATTCACCATGAGCATTCGCCAGACAAGCAAGCGCGAGTAACAATGCTTGATTGTCTGGGTCTTTCTTCAATGCATCTTGTAAACTTGCTTGTAATTTAAGTGCATCCCCAGGCGCTGATACTTTTAAAACCTGAGCAAGCTCGTTGTGCTGCTCTGGTTTTTTCAGCATTTTTAATAAGCTGAGCTCTATTTCATTTAAGCGCCCTGCTTTTGCCATCGCAGCTAAGTAACAGCTATGCGCTTTAACTTTTAGGTTTTTAGATAGTTGCTGATACTTATCGGTTAATTGCGATTCTGGTTGTGCCATAAAATAGCTGGTTAATAATATCGACCACTGGCTGTCAGTTAACGCTTTTTTACTCAGTAAACGCGGCATAAACTGCTCAAGCGCAGCCCACTTTTGCTGTTGTACAAGTACTTCGGCATACAGTTTTAGTTCCAAGGCGGTGGCTTTTTTAGCTTCTGCCAAGGCTTTCAATTCACCTGTTACAGTACTGCTGTCACCACTGGCAAGCCATAACTTGGCAGCTTTAAGCTGATTGTCTGGACTAATTTTATCTAACTGTTCGATTGCTTTGCTGGCATCATTATTTTGTAGCGCTGCTTTAGCAAGCATCGCATGACGTAGATCCTGCCAAGGCTCTGCCACACTGTTATTGGCAAGCGCCAGTTCAAGCTGTTCATAGTCGCTATTTACTAAGCTCCAAACACCTTGCTCTATCGCGGCTTGTTTACGCTCCTCACTGCGAGCGAAAAAACGATGACGAGTATTGCTGTACATAGACCATATATAGCGAATAAGTTTATAAGTTAAATATAAACCGAGCGCGATAACCAAAATGGTCGCGCAAAATGCGACGATCGATCCTTCAATAGTGGTTTGATTAAACGAGATTAATACATAACCCACTTCACCTATCAACATAGGCGATACAGCAAGTAAAACTGCAATAGCTAAAATAACTAATATTAAGCGGATCATTTTGCCCACTCCTTGACCTGCTCAGTACTTTGCAAGGTGATAGATGGGCTAAAGTTTAATTGTTCCTTGCTCAGCTCCTGCAGTGCTTTAAGCGTACTTTTAGTTAGCGCATCATCGTGTTTAAAATAATCTTTTACTAATACTTCAGCCTGGCTCAGTGCCGTAAAATAAACGCTGGCTTGTTTCGTCAACAGTGCATCCTGCGCTTGTGCTAAATATAAGCTTAATCGTTGTTGAATTAAGTGACGCTCTTGCTCTGTCAATAATGGCTCTATAGCAATATCTTCACGCTGACGAATTTTAATAAAGTTATCTTTAAATTGATGCCAAGAATTAGCTAAGTTTTGCTGCCAATCACTGACGTTTTCACTCAATGCATGCTGATCTTCTTGCTCCACTTCTTGTGGTAATGCTACAGCATTAAAAACAAGTTTATCGATTTGTCCTAGCAGGCCATGTAACTGTAAATAAATTGCTTCTATCGCAACGGGTTCAACGGTGCTAAGTGCTTGCAAGTCTTGGTGTATCGCTTGGCGAATAGCGCCCGTGCCCGGATGTTCGGCAAGTAACGTATCTAAGCGAGTTAGTACGGCCGTTGCACCTTGGTAATCTTTTTCAGCCCACAATTTAAACTCAGCCATACGCTGCAAGCTGGTTACTTCTTGTGGGTTAAGGCTATACGCTTGTTGCTCTGCTCGCTGTAACGCGCTTTCTAATTGCTGCTGTGTTTCAGTCTTGCTTGCAGCTAAAGCTGCGGTCACTTTTTGCTCGCTATTAAACAACGCTTGTTGCAAGGTTTGCTGAGCAACTTTAACGACTTGTAATTCCTTACTAAGTAGTTGATTGTCAGCTGATAGCTGATTGATCAATTGATTGGCTTGCTGCTGCGTATTTAATTTTTGATAAAACTGATAACCCACACCAGATGCCACAATCAACGAAATTAATAATGCTAAGCTGCCAGTTTTACTTACTTTTTGTTTGTTAGTTGGGTTTGTTTTTTGATTCATAGCAAAGTCTTTTTTTGTTGCCGAAGGAGAGTCTGCAACCTTCGCATTCACTTTGGTTGTACTGCTTTGTGCTGCCTTTGTGTCAGCAGGCTGAGATGTTGGCTGTTTATCTTCACTCATAAGGGTACCTTCGCTGATACAAGTAAACATTGCGCTATCACTTGCACCCGCGGCAATGTGTATATTTGCCGAGTCAATCTGCTGCGCCGCAAGGTGTTCGCTAATGCGAGCACTGGCAACATAAAACTGACAGTGTCTTAACCATTCTAGTTGCTGTACGCTGAGCTGGCGAAAAATCGCATCAACGGCCGCATTACTTGTTATGACTATACCTTTAACATCAATGCTTTGCCAGTGGTCTAGCCAGTCAGTTGAATTCCCCTCAACAGGGCTACGTTGATAAACCACTAAATTATTTAAAAATGCACCATGCTGCTTGAGAGTCTTTGCAATAGTAGGGCGGCCGTCTTTGCCTTTCACTAAAACAATATTCTGCCCATCAATCTGCTGTAATGACTTAAGCGCTAACAACCCTTCTGAATCATGTTGCTTCGGGACCGCGGCACGTACGCCAAATGCCTGCCAAATGGCTTCTGCGGTTTGTTCACCAACGGCATAAAACTGTGCTTTGGTATTTATATCCGGCTTAAGGCTCAGCAGCGCATTAACAGCATCTTGAGAGATAAAAATAATTTTATCGGCATTCAATAAGGGGCTGAGCTGGGTGTTGCTTGGAGTGAAATAATCAATCTTTAAAACCGGAAATAAGGTCGCCTGATAACCCTCCTGCGACAGTTGCTGCGCAAGATCAGCGCCTTTTCCATGTGGGCGAGTTATCAGGATCTGTGACATTTATGCGTCTCTATATACGTCTGCTAAAATTTTATCTGCGCCTAATGCAAGTAATTGCTCGGCCAGTTGTACACCCAGTTGTTCTGCATCAATTGCCTTACCACTGATTTCTGCGCGTAATATTTCGCTGCCATCAATCGCACCAACTAAGCCGCGTAAATGCACTTGTTCGCCATCAACTAAAGCATAAGCGCCAATGGGTACTTGGCAACCGCCTTCTAAACGGCGATTCATGGCACGCTCTGCATTTACCCGAATGCGTGTTTCATTGTGCTCCAGTGGTGCAAGTAGCGCTTTGGTTACTTCATCATCAATACGGCATTCAATACCGACTGCACCTTGGCCATTGGCTGGTAGTGATTGCTCAGGCTCAATAAAGGCTTTAATACGGTCATGCATTTCTAAACGAATTAACCCAGCGGCGGCTAAAATAATCGCATCATATTGGCCATCATCAAGCTTAGCTAAACGAGTATTCACATTACCACGTAAATCACGAATTTCTAAATCAGGTCGCAATGCGCGTATTTGGCACTGACGGCGTAAACTAGATGTACCAACAATAGCACCTTGTGGTAACTGTGCAATGTTATCAAAGCTATTTGATACAAACGCGTCGCGTGGATCTTCACGCTCACAAATAGTGTGTAATGCTAAACCTTGTGGGAAATCTACCGGTACATCTTTCATCGAATGCACGGCAATATCAGCACGGCCATCTAGCATGGCTTGTTCAAGCTCTTTAACAAACAGTCCTTTGCCACCAATTTTTGCTAAAGGTGTATCGAGAATAATATCGCCTTGGGTAGACATAGGCACTAACTCAACAGTAAGGTCAGCATGGAAATGCTCAAGTTGTGCTTTTACAAATTCAGCTTGCCATAATGCTAAGGCACTTTTACGTGTAGCAATACGGATAAGTTGAGATTTTTGTGTCACTTTTTCAGTCATAAAAGGAGTCCAATTAATTTTCTTTGCTAAGTCTTAAAATATGCTAATCTTGAATTCAAGTATTAAGTGCAATCATTATGCAGCCACCAGAACTTCTGATTGCCCCGTAAATAATTCATGAGGGGTTTTATACCCTCTTGTTTTTCTTGGCCGATGGTTGAGCTTATCAACTGCCGCCTGTATCTCTGCTTCACTTAGCGCCATAAAGTCAGTTCCCTTGGGGAAGAAGCGTCTAAGTAAGCCGTTGGTATTCTCATTTATGCCCCGCTCCCATGATGAATAGGGATGAGCGAAATACACATCAGCTTCTAATTTTTGTGCAACATGCTCATGGTGAGCAAACTCTTTTCCATTATCTAACGTCACGGTAATAACCTTACCTTTATATGGTGTCATACACGTGATCAGCGCATCGGCTGTTATTTTCGCATGCTTGCTTTCAATTCTGTGAACGACTGTATATAACGTTTTACGTTCAACCATTGTGACAAGCGCATTTTTACGCCCTTTACCTATCACTGTATCGCCCTCCCAATCACCAATCCTAGACTTTGAATCCACAATACTTGGGCGTTCATCAATGCTGACTCGATTAACTATCTGTCCACGTTTATCATAGCTTCCATAGCGTTTTTTATACTTTTTACATGCACGAGTGAGTGTCTTATGTAGCTTGCCACCACGAGCCTTGTCTCTGTAAATATATTGATAAATTGTTTCATGATGTAAAACGACCTGTTTCTCTAAAGCTAAGCGGCCTGCCACTTGCTCAGGGGAAAGTCCGTCATGCAACAATTTATTAATCCAGTGAGTGACGTCCTCTGTTAACTTACTTGCTTTGAAAGATGACTTACGTCTTTGTTCAGCAAAGTTATTGGCTTGGTTAGGCCGATAGCCTTTAAGTCCTTTATTGCGTTTTAGCTCTCTAGAAATAGATGACGGTGAACGAGTTAGTTCTTCAGCTATCTGCTTTTGGTTATTTCCTGCTTTTATTAACGCGTAAATCTGGTATCTTTCTTCTTGTGTCAGCTGTTTATATTTCATTAAAGCAATTTCCTTTGGCGAGAAAATGGCCGAATTATAACAGCTGGCCATCTAATCTGAGAAATTGCACTTATTATCCGAATTTAGGAATCAATTACTCAGCTAAAATGCGAAATTCTTTTTGTGCCAATAAACGGCCCTGTTCATCAACAACATCAACGCGCCAATTACCAACTTGTTCAGGTAAAATAGTTTTATTTGAGAAAGTACGATAGCGAGGAGAGGTCACATCAAGTTCAATGCTTGCTTGCACTTCATCTTCATAGCGCCAAACATGCTTTACTTTTTGTCCTTGCAGATTTTTAAGTTCGCTAAAAAATGCCATCGTGTCAATAAATTCATTGAAACGTACATCTGCTTTAAATACATTCACAGGTTCACGATCCACAACTTCACGCGTCAGTACCGCACGACTTACTTTGTCAGTATCAATTCGTGCACCAAGTGCAACACTGGCAACATGTGCTGAATCGGCAAAGCTATCAACGGGGTCTGCTACGCCACTTTGTTCTAGCAACTCATCATTGCTATCAGGTGTAACTACAGTGCTAACTGCTGGAGTCTCACTTTGTTCAGGCTCACTCACAGCAACAACTTGTGGCTCTGGCTCAGTTACTAATGCAGTAATATCACCCTGGTTGTTTTCACTAACGGCTGCGATAACGGGCGCTGCCGGGGCTGGTTCAAGCTCTTCACCTTCATTATCTGATGTAGCAAGTGGTATGGCTTCATCTGCAACGACTTCACTAACTAACGGAGTCGGATTGTCTGTTGGTTGTTGTTCATTCTGCTCTGCGTTAACCGAGCCTAATAGGCTATAAGTAAAAATAACTAACGCAAATACCACTAATAACATAACTGTCACAATGCGCTTCCAGTGCCATTGATAGGTTACTTCAGGGGCGATAGGTGCTGCCGCACGACTCATATTTGCTGTGATCACTATTTTTTGTTTCATTTTAGCCTCGGCTACTCAACACTATTAACTTAAGCGAGCAATCAACCAATGACGGATCGCCAAAAGTTCTTCCCCACAGACCTGGTGGCCCATTGGGTAATCTTGCCAACTTACCTCCATGTTATGCGCTGTTAATACATCAAACGCATGACGACCAGCCTCACAAGGAACAACTGGATCTTGACTACCATGAGCCATAAATACATTTAAATCTGTGTGTTTTGCTTCTGCGGTTAATTTCTCAGGCACGCACATGTATGTCGACAGCGCCATTACACCAGCCAGCTTCTGCTGTAAGCGCGGTGCTAAATGCAGCGTAATAACGCCACCTTGTGAAAAACCCGCCAAAATAATTTTATCCGCAGCAATACCATTATTAAGCTCTTGGTTAATTAGCTGCTCAACTTTAGCTGCTGATTCACGAACTCCAGTTTCATCAGCCCGTTTGTCTAAATCCATTGATTTAATATCATACCAAGAACGCATTGCCATACCACCATTAATGGTGACCGGTTGCACTGGCGCATGAGGAAACACAAACCGCAAACCTAGCTCATCAGGTAACGCAAGTTGTGAGGCAACAGGTAAAAAACCATCGCCTGAATCACCTAAACCATGTAACCAGATAATCGTCGCTTTATGTTCACCCTTAGCTGGGTACTCTACAAACGCTAAACTCATAACTCTGATTGCCACTGCACAGTTTGACCTGCTTGACGCGTTGCTGCTTCATTCATAAATTGCCAAAACTCAGCGCCTGAGCGGTTATCAATCCACTGATCACCACGTAATTCAAAGTGATGACCATTAAACTTAGTCGCAACCCATACTTGATGTAAAGGCGCTTGCTTATTAATGACAATTTTACTGCGATCCGCAAAAATAATTTCCAAAATACCTTCGGCAGATTCATAGTCTAAGTCGGCTTCACAGTCATCCACTTGTTCTTCAATAGTGAACATAAGTGCTTCGGCTAATTGGTGGTATTCATGATCAGTCATAATTGTTTCCTTTTACGGGCATTTAGCCAGGTATTCGGTACGAATTGCATGCAGACAGTGTAACAGGAATAAATTCATCCGCGAATAGCTGCATTTTTTAGATATTCTGTTAATCTGCGATTATAAAGCCAGCAACGCGATTAATCTAATGAAAGAGATGCATCTTAAACAATTAAAACGACTTTCCCCACTCAGTGTACTTCTTATCGCTTTAGCTGGTTGCGGACAAAGCGGGCCATTGTATTTACCAGACGATAAAGTCGAACCAAATCAAAAAGAACAAGTAGCGCCACCCGCTACCAAAACACCATCATCAACAACCGAATCGAAACAGGACCACTAATGGACTTTTTTGACTATAAAAATAATCAACTGCACGCTGAAGACATCGCTGTCAATGAGCTTGCAGCACAATATGGCACCCCGTGTTATATCTATTCACGTAAAACCTTTGAGCGCCATTACCTTGCCTTTGCCGAGGCTGCTAGCAATCACAAAAACTTAGTCTGTTATGCAGTTAAAGCTAATTCAAACATCGCGGTGTTAAACGTGTTAGCTCGTTTAGGATCAGGGTTTGATATTGTTTCCAAAGGGGAACTTGCACGCGTCATTGCAGCCGGTGGTGATGCTAAAAAAGTGGTGTTTTCAGGGGTTGCTAAAACAGCTGACGAAATTGCCTATGCACTAAAGCTGGGTATTAAATGCTTTAACGTTGAGTCTGTATCTGAACTAGACCGCATTTCTCAGGTTGCCAGCGAACTTAACTTGGTCGCACCTATTTCGATTCGTGTTAATCCAGATATCGACGCTAAAACTCATCCATATATTTCTACAGGTTTGAAAGAGAATAAATTTGGTATTGATATTTTGACCGCTGTTAGCGTTTATCAATACGCTGCGTCTTTACCTGGTTTAAAAATCACTGGTGTTGATTGCCACATAGGCTCGCAGCTAACAGAGATCAAACCATTTCTCGAAGCGCTAGACAAAGTACTGGCTCTAATTGACG
Organism: Pseudoalteromonas sp. KG3; assembly: GCF_030436385.1. Classification (NCBI taxonomy): domain Bacteria; kingdom Pseudomonadati; phylum Pseudomonadota; class Gammaproteobacteria; order Alteromonadales; family Pseudoalteromonadaceae; genus Pseudoalteromonas; species Pseudoalteromonas sp. KG3. Next base: position 2,732,951 of record NZ_CP098523.1, on the reverse strand, counting down.
ATTTAAAAGCCAACGGTATTGAACTCAGTCACTTAGATATTGGCGGCGGTTTAGGCGTACCATACAACGGTGAAACCCCACCACACCCGAGTGAATATGTGGCACATATCACCGAGCGCTTAACCAACTACCAACACCTAGAGCTGATTTTTGAACCAGGCCGTGCCATTGCCGCCAATGCGGGAATTTTAGTAACTAAAGTTGAGTTTATTAAACAAAACCAAGATAAGTATTTTGCAATTGTTGATGCAGGTATGAACGATATGTTGCGCCCAGCTTTATACCAAGCATGGCAAAATATTGTGCCGGTAACACCGCGTAATGACGACACACCAACCTGTAACTTTGACATTGTTGGCCCTGTGTGTGAAACAGGTGACTTTTTAGGTAAAGATCGCATGTTGGCATTGCAACAAGGTGATTTACTTGCGCAGCGCAGTGCTGGTGCATACGGCTTTACTATGAGCTCTAATTATAATTCGCGCCCTCGTGTGGCAGAGATTATGGTTGATGGCGAGCAAAGTCATTTGATCCGCGCCCGTGAAACTCTTGAAAGTCTATGGCAAGGTGAGAAAATTTTACCATAAACTTTTTGTAACCAGGCTGCTCTGTGGCATGATTAGCGCAGAGCAACCCGAATTAGAGCGCTATGTTAGTTAATTTTTCCAAAATGCACGGCCTAGGCAACGATTTTGTTGTGATTGATAACATTACACAAAACGTTTTCTTGTCACGAGACCAAATAAAAAAACTGGCAGATCGCCACTTCGGCATCGGCTTTGACCAGCTATTGATGGTTGAAGCGCCTTACTCTCCCGATCTCGATTTCCATTATCGTATTTTCAATGCCGACGGTAACGAAGTAGAACAATGTGGCAATGGTGCTCGCTGCTTTGCTCGTTTTGTGCGGATGAAAGGCCTTACCAACAAGCATAAAGTCACTGTATCGACTAAATCAGGCAACCTCACGTTGTATATCGAAAAAGATGGCCAAGTTACAGTAAATATGGGCCATCCAAATTTCGAACCAAGCAAAATTCCGCTCAAAGCCACTAAGCGTGAACTCACTTATATTATTCGTGCTGATGAACATACCGTATTTAGTGGTGCAGTCTCTATGGGTAATCCGCATTGTGTACTTGAAGTTGACGATATAAACACCGCAGATGTAACGACTTTAGGCCCGTTGCTTGAGAACCACGAACGTTTTCCACAGCGAGTTAACGTAGGTTTTATGCAAGTGATCAACCCTGAGCATATTAAACTGCGGGTATGGGAGCGCGGCGTTAACGAAACGCTGGCTTGCGGTACCGGCGCTTGTGCCGCTATGGTGATAGGCCAAATTCAAAGTAAGCTCTCTACCACGGTACAGGTCGATTTGCCTGGCGGTAGTTTGCAAATTCGTTGGCAAGGTGAAGGCCACCCGGTAAGGATGACAGGCCCTGCTGAACATGTATTTGATGGACAAGTTGCTTTATGAGTCATATTACACCTGAACAAGTTGCTGATTTTTTACGTGAAAACCCTAGTTTTTTGCAGCAAAATAACGACCTTTTGGCGCAACTAGAGCTCCAGCAACATGCACAAGGTGCGACTTCATTAGTACATATTCAGCAACGGCAATTACGAGAGCACAATACGATGCTTAAGAGTAAAATTGCCACCTTAATTGCACATGCCAAAGAAAATGAGCTCATTTATAGCCTGTTTAGCGAATGTCATCGCCAACTGTGGACTAACTACGACTTTAAAACTTTAGCAATTAACCTGCGTAATATTATTTGCACTAATCCTGCCATTAGCGAATGTCACTTGCTAAGGTATGAAAGTCAATTTGATAAGCTAATTGCTCATCGTTTACAACCTGACGGCGTTTATCTAGGTCGCGTGAATCAGCAAGAGCGCGACTTACTGTTTAACGTTGAGATCCAATCAACCGCCCTCTATTTAATTGGTAACAGTCAACACCCAATCGCTATTTTGGCGTTTGGTAGTAAAGATCCTAACCACTTCGAACCAGCAAAAGACAGTTTGTTTGTGCTTGAATTTGTACGCTCATTACAACTTAGATTGCTGGAGCTGGAACAGGAACTTGCATGAGCGAACAGCTCCCGCCTGATATAGATGAACTTTGCGAACAGCTGAGCGATGCATGGCGTACGCCTATTCAACAATTTAGCGACTACCTAAAATTTGAGAAACAATACTCTCCACACACAATAATTCAATACACCAGCCAGCTTGGCTTTGCCGCTTTGTATTTCAGCAAACTTTGCAATGATTGGTCAAATGTGCAAGGCGAGCATATTCGTCGTTACAGTATGCAACTGCGCAGCAAACAATTAAGCGGGCGCACAATTAGCTTAAAACTTAGCTGTATTCGCAGCTTGTATAAATTTTTAAAAACTAAAAATACTAGCCAACAAGCTCATTACCATAATCCAGCAGACGCAATCAAGGGGCCTAAATTTGCCAAGCCATTACCGAAAAATCTCGATGTCGATCAGATGGCTCGGTTACTTGATATTCACGACGACGATCCGCTGGCAATACGTGACCAAGCGATAATGGAATTAATGTACTCTTCTGGTTTGAGGATCAGCGAGCTAGTAGGCGCTAACTTGCAAGATATTAACCGTAGTTCAGCTGAGATTTTAGTCAGAGGTAAAGGTAATAAAGAGCGGTTGTTACCTGTCGGCGGCAAAGCACTCGAATCATTAAATAAGTGGCTAAAACTTCGCCCACAATTTGCCCACCCAGATGAAGTGGCCATCTTTGTCAGCAGTAAAAAATGCCGGATCTCAGCCCGCCATGTACGCCTGCGCATGCAAGAATGGGGTATAAAACAAGGTATTAGCAGCCAAGTACATCCGCATAAATTGCGCCATTCATTCGCCTCACATATTCTAGAATCATCAGGCGACTTACGAGCTGTACAAGAGTTACTAGGACATAGCAGCTTATCAGCAACACAAGTGTACACGCATTTAGATTTTCAACATTTAGCAAAAGTGTACGACAACACTCACCCTCGCGCTAAAAAACGCTAAAATACCGACGAACAAGGAGCTGATATGATCCGCTTTAACCGTGCCATTACCCCTTTTTCTGTACTCAGTTTTGATTTAGATGACACTTTATATAACAACCATCCAATCATCAAAGCGGCTGTACAAGCGCAATTTGACTACCTAAACACACTCCCCAACTGGCAGGCACAAGGCAAAGACTATTGGCAGCAATGCCGAGAACAAGCTGCAATTGATAACCCTGAGCTTGTCGATAACGTCACACAATGGCGGAAAAGCACCCTTCGCGTCGCACTTGCCAAGTTAGGCTATCAAGGCGCTGAGCTTGAACAACATGCCAATAATGCGTACCAAGCATTTGCCGATGCACGCAGCCAGATCACAGTCGGTAATGACGTTCTCGAATTACTTGCACAACTAAGTAAGCATTACCGTTTAATTGCTATAACCAATGGTAATGTTGAAATAGAACGGTTTAACTTAAATGGTGTGTTTGAGCTGGTGCTACAAGCAGGCATTCATGGCAAAGCAAAACCCCACGCGACCATGTTTGAGCAAGCATGCAGCCATTTAAACGTAAAGCCACAGCATATTTTACATATTGGTGATAGTCTAGATACTGACGTACACGGCGCGCACAACGCTGGCTGCCAATCTTTGTGGTTAAATAATCAAGCTGCAAACTATGCTTATAAGGGGCTAGCCGACGTTGAAATTAAAGATATTCAAGCACTAAAGTATTTTTTAAAGTAGCTGAGGTTTAACATGAAAAGGACATTCTCCACAGGCATACTCGTTATAGTGCTTACGGTATCTATTGTACTAAATGGCTATTTATTATGGCCAACAGAATTAGTAAAGCCCAATATAGAAGTTGCTTCACAGCCTCAATTAAAGCAACCGCTGGCTAATTTACATAGCCCTCACTACCAACAAGCGATACAGTATTTTAACCAACAACAATTTAGTGCCGCCGTTGCTAGTTATCAACAACTGCAAGCTGCACAGCCACTACAAGCTGAGCAGCTGTATTTTCAATGGCTAAATAGCGTTGAAGATTGGCTTAACGATAATCAACTAACAACCGCTGAGCGTTTTTTGCATGCGTTTTTAACCAGCCATCCATACAACGTCAACATGTTACAACTTGATGCCGAGCGCTTAGTAAAAAACCAGCAGCCCAACCAAGCGATAGTGGCATTGTTAGCAATTAAACCCCTTGCCAATGAAAGCCAGCTAGTCGCCATCAATATGCGCTTAACGCAACTCACTATTGCGCAACTAAAAGCGCTGCATGAACGCCGAGCATGGCAAACTATTACTGAGCAAACTCTGGCATGGCTTGATTATGATAATGAAAATCCACGTTTTCTATTCGCCCTTGCGCATGCTTATTATCAGCTCAATGATCTGGCCAGTGCGCAGTCAAGCTTAGACCGTTTACCAATAGAGCATCCCCTGCAAAGCCAAACAGCAGCACTACAGACACAAATTAACAATGCCATTAACGGCCTTGATAAAATTCCCTTAGAAAAACGAGGGGCACATTATCTTATTGATATCACTATTAATAACGATGTAAATACGCAACTGATGATAGATACTGGCGCAAGCTTTACGGTGCTACCAAAGCAACTGCTAGAATCTCTGTACCCACAACCAAAATATATCAACAATATGAGCGTAAATACGGCAAATGGCCAAGTAAACGCAGAGCACTACCGAGTTGATACTATTAAAATTGGCCAACAAATTTTGCACGACTTTGACATTTTGGTGATCAACAATCATAGTGGCTATGGCCTATTAGGAATGAACTTTTTACAACACTTTAAATTTAATATTAATCAGCTCGACAATCAGCTTGAACTAGAAAAACAATAACCTATATTAAGGACAACCATGACACTCAACGATTTTTTAAGCCGCTTAGCTGAACAACCACAACAGCTTGAATTTAGTGACAGTATGGCAGTGATCGAAGCGAATTATAGCTTTACACCGAGCGCTTTTAATAACCACGGTTTAAAAAGTGCTGCTGGTGAAAATAATGGTTCGTGCAAAATCTTTGCGTTTGCAAAGCTCAATCAACTGAGTAAACAAAATACCTTAGATTGCTTTGGCGCATTTTACCGCGAGGATGTATTAGGTAACCCTGACGGCCACGATCATATGAACATTCGTACTTTTATGTTGGCACCAGAAGCGACGCCATTCTTAGGGCTGACTTTTGAGCAAGAAAACGTACTTATTACATCTATTGGCAGCGAAACCGAAAAATAGCGTATATAATTCAAAATGTGTTTGATTAAAGGCAACAACCCGGCCTTTCAGTTGTATTAAAAATTCCTCACTGGCATCATCAATCAGTGTGTACATAAGCACCTAGTCATTAATCAAAACCTTAGTATAAATTATTTTTCCCATAAGGGACTTCTAACATATTACTGGTTATTTTCTCGCTCTGGCCACACATTTCGTCATAGGCACTAATATGTCGCAGTAGCATTTGCATATAACTGAGGTGCTCAAAGCGTTTTTGAATATGCAGTGGGCTTAACCCGCGAATAAAATCGCCCTTGTCGTCCGTAACATAGTATTCAACGTTATTAATCATCACAGAAACTTGATACAGCGCCATTTCCAGTGAATGTACAATGACTTTTTGCAAAGGCTGGTGATTTTTAAGTTCTGATAATTTAATCGCCATCGGGTAACCCTTTTAACAGTAGATTAAGTTATCTGTACGCAGTTTTGATATACTTTGATCAATTTAAATCGTAGTGAATTAATTAATGAGCGAGAAAACCCGCCTAGCTAAATACCTTGCCCATGCAGGCGTCTGCTCTCGTAAACAAGCCTCACGTTTAATTGATGACGCGCTAGTAAGCGTAAATTCTCGCCCTGCAAACCATATTGATCACGTTGATGATAGCGACGATATTCGTGTCAATGGCAAGCGCATTCAAGGTAAAGCCGCACTGGTTTATTATGCCTACCACAAACCTGTGGGGATCGATTGCAAGCTTAATCAACATGATCCAAGCAGCTTAATTCATCATCTACCAACAGCGACCCGAGTTTATCCAATTGGCAGACTAGATAAAGATTCTCGAGGCCTGCTAATACTGACTAACGATGGGGAGTTTTGTAATCAGCTGATCCACCCTGACTTTCACCAACCAAAACGCTATTTGGTCACCGTTGATAAACCTTTGGATGACGACTTTTGTCAAAAAATGGCCCAAGGTGTTCCTGTAAATAAACAAATCACCTTACCTTGTACGGTGGAAAAAATAGCTCAATGCCAGTTCAGTATTATTTTAAAGCAAGGCCTTAATCGCCAAATCCGGAAAATGGCGCATTACTGCGGCTATAAAGTTATAGACCTCTATCGAGAGCAAATTAGCGATCTTAATTTAGCAACACTCGATTTAGCCGAAAACAATCACCTTAAAATCAATAAATTCGATATTTTAAAAAATTAATTAATTTTTGCACAAATTAGTTGCAAAAAATGATTACAGGTGTAATCTTAATTTAAAGATTACATTTGTAGGCTATATTGATGATTGAATTATCCAAAGCAGAGTTTGAAGTACTTGATGCACTTTGGCTTAGCTACCCAGCTACAGCAAGCCAGATCATTGAACGTTTAAGCGATGAAAAGCAGTGGCACGAAAAAACCATTAAAACCTTACTCGGTCGTCTTGTTAAAAAAGGCGCTCTGAGCTTTGAAAAAGATGGCCGCCAATATATTTATACCCCCTGTATGGAACGTGCTGAATACACCCTCAAAGAAAGCCAAAACTTTATTGAACGATTTTTTAGTGGCCGCATTGCACCTTTAGTAAGTGGTTTTGCGAAATCAGAGCAACTTTCTCAACAAGACATCAACGAGCTTAAAAAAGTCATTGATGACTGGGAAAAGCAGCAAAAGTAAGGATTCAAGATGCTAGAAATAACTTTTAACTGGCTTATTGAGCAACAGTGCCTGCTCAGCATCCTGATAATTAGCCTGCTTCTTTTAGAGCGCTATGCATTAAAATGGCTCAGTGCAAACTTTGTCTATAAGCTGTGGCTGTTAATTCCCGTTACGCTGCTACTCGCTAATTTACCAGCGCACTTAAAACCACTCCAAAATGCCGCAATAAGCACTATGCTGATCACCCCAAATCAAGCCTTGCTGCCTGATTTCAGTATTAATTGGGCGCTGCTATATGGCCTTGTATTGTGTTTATTAGCTTTTATCGCCATGTTGTCACATCAACGCTTTATCAAACAACTGCGTTTGACTGCTCTTAACGATGAGCTATTTGCTAAGGATAATCCAGATATTCAGTTACTACAAAGTGATGCTATCAGTACACCGATGGTGATTGGTTTATTACGTACTCAGTTAGTGCTGCCAACGGGCTATCTGCAGAAAACCGATAGCGCTTCGTTAAAACTCATCATTGAACATGAACAAGTACATATAAAGCGCGCCGATAATCTACTCAATACGTTGCTACTGATGACGACTTTGCTGTTTTGGTTTAACCCATTAGCATGGCTAGGATACTTGAGCTTTAGACGCCTGCAAGAGCTTTCATGTGACGAAAAAGTACTAATCAATAAGAGCACCCAACAACGAATTTTATATAGCAAGGCCCTCATAAGTTGTGCTGCGAATAGCCGTGCAGGCTTGATGGCTTATTCATACTATGGAGATAAAAACACTATGTTACAACGACTCAATCAAATCAAACATAACGGCAATAGTTCAATGATTGCCAAAGGGGCACTGCTGATTTTCGCCGCAGGCATGTTAAGCAGCGTGGCGATTGCTAAACAACCAGCAGCAAAAACCGCTAAGCAAGCAATTTCACCGACTATGCGAATTGAGCCTTTCTACCCAATACAAGCTGCTGAACAAGGTATAAGTGGTTCAGTGGTTTTAAAGTACGATATTAATCCAGCAGGAAATACGGCCAATATCTCGGTAGTTAATGCTAAGCCTGAAGGCGTATTCAATAGGGAAGCGAAAAAAGCATTAAAGCAGTGGCAATACAAGCCTTCAGATTCAGGCTTTAAAGATGTATTGGTACAGCTAGACTTTGCTATAGATAAGCATTACACATCAGAAGATCTAATTGAAAAAATAACCGTCGCGGCTAAATAGGTAATAAAACGCAAAGACCCTAAAGCAAGCGCCTTGTTTAAGCCGCTTGCTTTGGCGTTTTAGTTGTTTTTAAATACACACAACAATCATGGCAACTGCGGTTGCTAATCCAGCAAACCAGACTAATGAGCGCAATACATCTAAATTTAGATAATAAAAGATACAATATAAAACACGCAAAATAATATGGGCGATAGCTAATAATTCAGTAACTTGATGAACATTATTAGTTCCTAAAACAACCGCTAACGCCACTGCAAATACTGCCAGTGATTCAAAGCAATTTTGATGTGCAGCCAACGCTCTTGCACCAAGGCCCGTTAGTTTAGACTACTGCTCTCTTGGGTGTTTATTGTCGTAGCCATTTAGCTTGTTCATCGCAATCGCTAAGGGTGCTTTTGCAAGGTAAGGCATCAACACAGCGAGTAGCGCACAAATTAATAAAGTAGTCATTGTTGCTCCTTATCATTATTCTCATCAACTTAACATAGCTAAGTGGATAGTGTAAAAAATCGAGCAATAAAAAAGCCGCCATTGCTTACTAAACAATGGCGGCTAACAATAACATCACTTTAACTATAGCTCAGTGCGAGTATTTTGCAGCTGTGACATATTGTCGCAGTTGAGATATTTTCATTTTTGCTATTCTTAGTTCGCTTTAGAACCTCGGCACTGATACCGTATCCAACTCCCTTACTTGTTGTTTTTTCATTATGACTTGGATATTTTTAACAATTTTAGCCGCTTTTATGCAGTCATGGCGCAACGCTTTACAAAGTAAGCTAAGTGCACATGTCAGTGTTGCCGGCGTTACTTTAGCGCGCTTTATACTGGCAAGTCCGCTTGCATTAGCTTATTTAATTGCATTATATAGCTACCAAGATGCGCCACTGCCCACTTTCAATGTTAGCTTTATGGGTTACATTATTGGCGCCAGCATAGTACAAATTATTGCCACAGGGCTGATGGTAAAATTATTTAAAATGAACAACTTTGCCGTTGGTGCTGGACTTGCGAAAAGTGAAGCGTTGGTTGCTGCTATTTTAGGAGTGTTATTTTTTGGCGCGACACTATCTTTACTCGGCTGGCTTGGCGTATTTCTAGGTTCAATTGCAGTATTGTTATTAAGTGGTATTACTAATATTAAGCACTTTAGCCTCAAAACCGCCTTGTTAGGTTTAGCTTGTGGCACTGCATTCGCCCTTTCTTCATCATGGATCAGAGAAGCAAGCCTAAGCTCAGGACTTGCGTTTCCTTATTCTGCCGCCTGGGTTTTACTGCTTATTATTAGCCTACAAACTATCATGCTCTGTGGCTACATAGCTGTACGGGAACGCCCTACATTTCGCGCAATGTGGGAACATAAAAAAACCACCAGTGCCGTCAGCTTTTTTAGTTGCATTGGTTCAATTGGCTGGTTTAGTGCGATGAGTTTACAACATGTCGCCTATGTTAAAACCTTAGGGCAAGTAGAAGTATTTTTTACTATTTTGATCTCAGTGTTGTGGCTCAAGCAACCATTAAAACGCCAAGACAGCGCAGGGCTGCTATTAATTGCCATTGCGGCGGTGTTAGTGATGTTGCCTTCGATATAAGCAACAACGGCGGCTCACTGCAACGTGGCCGCCTTTCATTTTTTAATCCACTGGATTAATGACTAATTTTTAAGGTGATCACGCCGCTGATGATCATCAACACACCGGCAATACGACCAAATGTCGCCGCATCGTTATAAAATAAAATACCGACAATAAATGTTCCAGCAGCACCAATACCAGTCCATACCGCATAAGAAGTACCCATGGAGATATCACGTTGCGCCAGCCACAGCATAAAACCACTGGCGACCATAAACACCACTGCGATACCTATACCCAACCAGCGGTTTTCTCCATCCTGTGACATTTTTAACCCCACAGGCCAACCAATCTCCAATAAACCGGCAATAATTAAATAAATCCACGCCATTAACTTTCTCTCTTTTTCAATATTACGTCATATAAGTCTTTACGACGGTCTTTTAAATTACGCACTGTGCCCTCACTGTGCAGCACTTTTAATTTATCCATATCTAAATCACTAAATAACAGCATTTCAGTATTGGGGGTTGCTTCATTAAGCGTCGCATCATGAGGGAATGAAAAATCAGACGGTGTTAATACTGCTGATTGTGAATACTGCACATCAAGACTTTCTACTTCCGGTAAATTACCCACAGAGCCGGCAATAACCACGTAGCATTCGTTTTCAATCGCCCGTGCTTGTGCACAGTGACGCACTCGTAAATAACTGTTTTTGGTGTCAGTCCAAAATGGCACAAACAAAATATCTAACCCTTGTTGCGCTAAAATACGCGACAGTTCAGGGAATTCCACATCGTAGCAAATTTGAATACCAACACGTCCGGCATCTGTATCAAATACCGCTATTTTATCACCGCCTTGGATCACCCAGTCATTTTGTTCGTGCGGGGTGATATGAATTTTACGTTGTTCATCAATTTTACCGCTACGGTGACATAAATAACTGACATTATAAATTTTATCGCCTTCGGCCAAGGGCATTGAGCCGGTAATAATATTAGCGTTATATTCAATTGCCATACGCGACATCGCATCACGGAAAGTCTCTGTATATTCAGCGAGATAACGAATAGCCTCGGTTTGATTTCTTTGCTCTGACAGCCCCATCAATGGCGCATTAAAAAATTCAGGGAAGAGAATAAAATCACTTTTGTAATCAGACACAGTATCTACAAAGTATTCAACCTGAGTAAGCATTTCTTCAACCGACTCAACACTGCGCATTTGCCACTGCACCGCACCAACACGTACTATCGATTTTGTTGATTCAAGTACCGTATCAGTCGGTTCAAACATAATGTTATTCCACTCCAATAACGTGGCATAACCAACCGAGTTTTGATCTTCAGGTAGGTATTTTTTAAGTAGACGCTTCACTTGAAAATCATTCGATAATTGAAAACTTAAAATTGGGTCATACAACTCTTTATGATCAACTTTGGCAATATATTCTGTTGGGCTCATGTCATTACTGTGATTGTAATAACGTGGGATCCGTCCACCAGCCAAAATAGCCCGCAGATTATACTGACGACACAATTCTTTACGCGCATCATAAAGCCTGCGCCCTAAACGCATACCACGATGAGTAGGCGAAATAACCACATCCAACCCATACAGCGCATCACCATCAGGGTCACTAAATACCCGGTCATGGCCGTCAACAATATCTTCATAGGTGTGCGGATTAGAAAAACGCGTGTAATCCACTTGCACACTCAGCGCAATCCCTACCAGCACGCCATCATCCACCATGCCCAACTGCCCTTCTGGGAACTGGTCAATCAACCGAAATATAGTATGGCTTGGCCATGCACCACCTAAATCTGGATAAGCTTGATCCATCAAGGTTTTTACTTGTGGATACTGCTCTTTCGTTAAATTACATATCTCAAGATGGGTTTTTTCTGCCGACATACACAACTCCTTTAGGCGTAGGACATTAAATTTGATATTCAATACGAGATCATACCTGTTCAGCTCTGAACGTTTGCTTAGTGCAGCATACTTAGCGCTGGTTTATTTTTAAGATAGCACCAACAACTGTATTGAAGTAAGTATAAGTAGGTATAATTTTTAATTTTACACCTCTTTGCACATTTAAAGCTCACTTACAGGTAAGATTGTGATCTCATGAATTAGTGTTTGCGGTAATAGCGGCGTTGGTTTCGCAGCTACGTAGTCATCAAATCCTGCGCGATAAAATGGCGATAGTGGATGCCCTGACTGGCCCCCAGGTATTGCCATTATGGCGTTTTCTAAATGCCCAGGCTGAGCAATAAAGCGCTGCGACGCCCCAAAACTTCGCCCCTGCACTGCTGGCATATAACTATCGCCAAACCCTGCGGCGGTCGGCATATTTAATAATTTACTGAGCTGCGGTATTTGCTGGGCGAATGGATGCTCAATAACTAATGCATTCACTGTACCCCACTGCCAAGCATGTAAGTTACTCCCAAACTCTGCGGTTAACTTGCTGACAACTTGATTAAATGAGTCAGATAACTGCGCATCCCAATCGCTAAATTGTGGGTTTAACCAGCTACTTGGTTGCTGCTCAATTAACAGCCATATCGCCGGTTCTAAATCTCGCTTAACATACTTTAACGAGCCATCATGAGTATGCAATGTCGCTTGCATAGCTGAAAACACGCTATTAATGACTTCATCACGGTAACGCCTAACCAAGGTATAACCTATTGACGTTGCACAAGCGCATGCTTGCCAGTTTTCAAGCTCTGCTATGTATTGCTGATTAGCCGTACTATTTTTATTCAGCTGTTTTAGCAAGAGGCTATGCCAAGGTTGTAAAAAACGCGCCTGGTTATCATGTTGTAATTGGTTAAAATCAGCTTCATTAAATTGCTGTTTTTCATATAAACGGTCGCGAATTTGGCTCGAACGAGCCCCTAACGCATACCCACCATTACCAAAACGTAAATCATCTTCAGCCGATACCACTCGAGAGTTTCCAGTCCATAAACGGCCATCAACAGGATTTTTAACCGCTGGTCTTTGTTGTTCATTTTGCTGCCAACCCGTTGAATAATCACTGGCCGCTACCGCCAACTCACTGGGTTTAATACGCCTAGGAATTGCCCCCATATTTTTCCAAGCCGCATTACCTTGGCCATCTACCACCATTAAGTTTTGTACCGGGATCCCTACGTCACTGGCTATGCTCAATGCATCATCCACGGTCTTTGCTTGTTCTAATTTCAATAAATTCATATCAACGGCGTAGGGTTGATGCCCTACCCAACTAAGCGCATAAGGCTGACCATTAATTTCTTTAACGGGCCCAAACTCACTCAGTGTAAGCGGATATTCCTCAAACGATCCATCGGGTAACGCTAAGTGTTCAACTACTTGCCATGTTTTATTGTTATCCGTTAATGCAATCCAATCCGCAGTATCGAGGTAGCCATTAGTAAACCCCCAGGCAATATTGTTATTAGTGCCTACCACAATGGCGGGTGCGCCAGGTAAGGAAACCCCTGTCACTTGGCTCGCTTCTCCTGCCATTGCATAGTTAAGTTGCGCACGATACCAAATAACCGGCACCGCCATCGACAAGTGCATATCATCCGACAGCATCCCAGCCCCAGTGGTCGTTAACTGCCCAGTCACTGCCCAGTTATTGCTACCACGCTCTTGGTTTGCATCGATACTTAATAACGCTTGCAAGCTTTGCTTAGGAAACTCTGGAATACCTAATGTATATGGGGGGAGGTTACTGCCATCTAAAGCCGCTTGATACTGACTGGGTTGCGTTAAAAAGCTGACCATTTCAGTACCATAAATATCAGCAATTTGAATAAGCGCCTGATCCCGCTCAAAGGTCGCAGTTTGTAAGTCTAAATACATACTGAAGATCACCAACAAACTGTCTTCACTACGCCAAGGTTTTTGCTCTGCGCCCGTTAAGATGTATTCAAAGCTAGTAAAACCAATTTGCGCTAAGCCTTCATTAACGCCTGCAGTGTAACTTACTAATAATGCTCGATCGGCCTCTGGTAATTGCTTAACAATGGCCGCACTGCGCTTTCTTAATTGATGAAAACGCATTTTCTTATCTAACCCTATTGCCGCCTTACCAAATAACTCACTCAATTCACCTGCCGCATTACGACGCAATAAATCCATTTGAAAGAACCGGTCTTGACCATGCGCAAAACCTAAACCATAGGCAGCATCAAGTCGGTTCTCGGCTGAAATAACCGCTTGGCCAAGTTGATCCCGAGAAATTTTCACCGCCTGACTTATATTATGGCTTCGCCCCTTACCATCTAACGCCGGTAAACTGATTGCCAACACGCCATAAATAACAGCCGTTGCAGCTAACCCTAAAATAACGATTGCCAACACCAACCACTTGATTATTTTAAACATGAACCAGTCCTTTCACTGTGAGTTAGCTCTATCATAACCATAGTTTTATGAAAAATAATGTTCTGCACTAATTTTCGCGTAAATAAATTACAGCGTTCCATATTTAGCTCCTTCACAATGACGGTAAGCTCGTTCATCTGGCAGCTAACATGCGGTTATTTAAATAAAAAATAAACAACCCTATCTATCAGTACTATTTTTATTTACACGATTAATTGACTATAGTTGAACAGCCGTTTCTTAAATGCACAAGTCGCAAATGCCATTGTTACATACTCATGATCACAAACAGATCTATAAATTTAAACTGACATTTTGGTGTTCGCTGTTTTTTATATTATTGATCGGTCTAGCCATCGATCAGATTAGTTATAACCGTGCTCAAGCGTCTCATCGGCTATTGATTCTATCTGAGGTGAGTAGCTATAAAACTCAGCTAGAATCAACATTAGTGTCGAATATTCAACTAGTGCGAGGTTTAGCCGTAGCAGTTGCCGCAGAGCCTAATTTAGATCAACACAGATTTGCACAAATCGCCGCGCCATTATTCGAAACCTCGTCCGAGCTGCGTAATATCGGCGGTGCACCTGATATGGTGATCCGCATGACTTATCCGCTTGCAGGCAATGAAAAAGCGATTGGCCTAAATTTTTTAGAAAATAAGGCGCAACGTGCTGATGCAATTCGCGCGCGTGATAACAATGAAATAGTGATGGCAGGCCCACTCACTTTAGTTCAAGGTGGCGAGGCCTTAATTGCCCGAGTCCCTGTTTATCTTCCCCCTGATAAACATTTTTGGGGATTACTCTCTGTGGTACTCGACATTGACAAAATATACACTAAAGCAGGTATCTACGAATTAGAAGAACATTACGATGTGGCCATTCAAGGGCGTAATGGCTTAGGGTCTCAAGGGGAGTTTTTCCATGGAGATCCGAAAATTTTAGAGCATGACCCACTTTCGTTTAGCTTAACTTTTCAAGGAGGAGAATGGATAATTTTTGTTTCTCCAAAAGCAGGCTGGACACCACCAAGCTCTGCAATCTGGCCGTTAAGGTTAGCAATTTTTACGATCTGTGGGCTATTAATTTTGGCATTTTTAGTTTTCTTAAAAATGCTCAATCGTCAGCTACAAAATGAAAAGATGCTAGTCACCATGAGTAGCCTAGCAAAAATTGGCGCCTGGTCATTTAACCTAGAAACGCAACAAGTATATTGGTCAGATATGACCAAAGAAATTTTCAAGTATCCTTTAGATGAGCAACCTAGCTGGCCAAAAAACCTGGCTTACTTTAAAGCCGGAGAAAGCCGCGACACGATCAAAGCACTGGTAGAAAGAGCGATCAAATACGGGGAAAGTTATGAAGTAGAACTGGAAGTCATTAATGCTCAAAACCAATCCGTGTGGGTATTAGTGCATGGCGAAGCAGAAATTCGTAATGGCCGCTGTGTGCGGATTTTTGGTTCGTTGCAAAATATAAACACCCGTAAATGTATAGAACTAGAAAATAATAAAACCGCCCTGCACAACGAAGCTCTTGCCTCTCTTACCGTTAATAGCGCAGTGTTAACGGGGAATTTAAAACAATCAAAAGCTATTATTACCCAATCAGTGTGCGATGCCTTAAATGTCGAACGCGCCAGTATTTGGCTGTTCAATGATTCAAAGGATCAATTACAGTTATTTGCCCTCCACGGCCAGCACGCTCCAGATAATACGATATTGCAAACATGGCAGCAAAGTGAGCTACCACATTTTTTTACCGCCATTAATCATCAAGCGGTGATCTGCGCCCCTAATACACTTAGCAACGAACTGACAACGCCACTCACAGAGCACTATTTAGCGCCTTTAGAAATACAATCTATGCTAAGTGCTTCTATTCCAGCAGGGAGCGGCGCCATTGGTATTGTCTGTGCAGAGCATTGCCTGCATCCACGCACATGGTCTAGAAACGAAGAAAGTTTTCTAATCGCTGTGGCCGCTTTTAATTAAAAATAAGCACATTTTAATTATTGATAGCTGCCCTTTAAATAGTGCACTTGCTCATAAACAGCTGCAAGTATGGGGTGCACATGCTGAAATTGTGAGTCATTACCCAACTATCACTACGTATTTAACAACTAGCAAAGCTGAAATTGATGCTATATTACTTGATTATAGCTTTATTAAACAAGTTGATAGCGCAGTAATAAAAGCACTCCAAAACTACCTAAATGAGCATCAAATAAAACTAATCCTAATGGCGCCAATGAGTTTCTCGCAAGCACACACCAGCTTGCCTATTAATATTGACTGCATGATATTTAAGCCTTTGACTCCCTCTGATTTATTTGACTCTCTGGCTAATGACAAGTTTATTGAGCAACAGCAAAGTAACCCCGTACCACATACCAAGATTGCAATTAACAACCTAGACTCTGCAAATCAAGAGAAAATTTTGCTCGTAGAAGACAACAAGGTCAATCAACTGGTTGCCTCTGCTTTATTAAAGCAAGCTGGAGTTAATTTTGATATCGCTGAAAACGGCCTTGAGGCGATAGCAAAACTAAAAAATAATGTTGCCCAGCCATACAAATTACTATTAATGGATTGCCAAATGCCTGAAATGGATGGCTATCAAGCAACTCGTGCTATTCGTAATGGGGATGCTGGAGCGCATTATAAAAATGTTCCGATCATTGCTTTAACCGCCAATGCGATGCAAGGCGATAGAGATAAATGCCTACAAGCAGGTATGAGTGATTATCTAACCAAACCGCTCAATTTTGAGACGCTTAATCCGAAACTTCAACAATGGCTTGATAAACAATAAAAGTGTAAGCTTAGGCATAACAACAGAAGGATTTATTATGCAACTTACAGCTATTGAACAACGTGTGATTGGCTGCTTACTTGAAAAACAAAGCACCACGCCAGAGCATTACCCGTTGTCTCTCAATGCATTGACTAACGCATGTAATCAAAAATCGAACCGAGAGCCGGTATTAACCCTAAGTGAAACACAAGTACAAGAGGCGCTAGACACTTTAATCGCGCAGCGCTTAGTCACACAAGATGAAGGGTTGTCGGGACGCGTTACTAAATTTGCACATCGTTTTTGCAACACCGAGTTTGGTAACTTACAATTTACAGAACAACAGCGCGCCATTATTTGTCTCATGTTATTACGTGGCCCACAAACGCCTGGTGAATTAAGAACCCGCAGTAATCGACTTGCAGAGTTCAATAATGTGAATGAAGTTGAATTAACACTAAATGCCTTAATCGACTTAGAGTTTGTAGTAAAACACCCTCGCGAACCAGGTAAACGTGAAAGCCGTTACAGCCATTTATTTGCTGATCCACAAAGCGCCATTACTGTTGCTGTTGAGCCACCTGAGTTGCCCTCACTTAAAGCAGCTGAACTCAATGAGCTACTAACAGAAATTGATGAGTTAAAAGTAGAATTACAAAAAATTAAACAACACCTAGGGCTTTAATTTAGCCTCTGGCAATAACATAATAATGACAACATAAACTATTAGGAGCCAGCATGCGTGCCGAGATCATGGCTGAAATGAAAGTTCAACCGAAGATAGACGTTGAGCAAGAAATAACCCGACGCGTTAACTTTATCAAAAACCGCCTTGTGGCAGCACACTCACGCTCTCTGGTGCTGGGGATCAGTGGTGGCGTAGATTCATCTACCTGTGGCCGTTTATGCCAACTCGCCGTTAATGAATTAAATGCACAGCAACAAACTGACCAATATCAATTTATAGCTGTTCGCTTGCCCTACGGCATTCAAGCCGACGAAGCTGAAGCACAACTTGCGGTTGACTTCATTCAACCAAGTAAACGCCTAACGGTTAATATCAAACCGGCCGCAGACGGTATGCATCAACAAGCATTGGCGGCGGTGGTTGGCTGTGGTGAAACACTGCCTGAACAAGCACAAATTGATTTTATTAAAGGCAATGTTAAAGCGCGCCAACGTATGGTTGCGCAATATGAAATTGCCGGCTTTTGCCAAGGGCTGGTAGTAGGTACTGACCATAGTGCTGAGAACATCACTGGTTTTTACACTAAATTTGGTGATGGCGCCTGTGATTTAGCCCCTCTATTTGGTTTATCAAAGCGCCAAGTGCGCGCTCTGGCAAAACAATTGGGAGCACCTGATTTACTGGTAAATAAAGCGCCCACAGCTGATTTAGAATGCGATCGTCCAGGTCTTACCGATGAAGAAGCTCTTGGTTTAAGTTATGAACAAATTGATGACTTTTTAGAAGGCAAAGACGTCAGTGATGAAGTCACTGAAAAGCTCATTGCTATTTATCATCGCACTCAACATAAACGCCAAGCCATTCCAACAATTTACGATTAATTTCACAAGACGAAACTGAGTGTAGGCCAAAAGCAATAAATAGCCTGCACTCATGATCCTTCTCTTATCGTCAACCGTAATATACAACACAGTCATACAGTGGTGACTTTGCCATGCTAATAGGTGAAACATTACTGTAATTTAGTTTATAGTTATCCCTATAAGTAAATCGCGTAACATAGAGAATACAGCATTTTATGACATCGCCCATTTTAATCACTGGCGCAGGCCAACGTATTGGCTTAGCACTGGCTCAGCATTTTATTGCCGCTGGCCAAGCTATTATTGTGACTTACCGTACTCGCCATAAAACAATTGACGATTTAGCGCAACAAGGGGCTATTTGTATCGCTGCTGACTTTACTGATGATAATGCTATTGCAGAGTTTATTGAGCTATTAAAAAGCCATACTGCTAGCCTCAAAGCGATTATTCATAACGCCTCAAGCTGGGATTGTGAAGCCAATAATCCAGACAGCGCGACACTATTTGATAATATGATGCGCATTCATGCTAAGACGCCTTATTTGATCAATCTTGCCTGCAGTGAGTTATTGCAATGCCACTACGAGCAATATCATCAGCCAGCCGACATCATTCATTTAACAGATTATGTTGTCGATACTGGTAGCCCAAAACACTTAGCCTATGCAGCCAGTAAAGCAGCGCTTGATAATTTAACTAAATCGTTTGCTGCTAAGTATGCGCCACAGATAAAAGTCAATGCAATTGCACCTTCGCTAATTATTTTTAATGAACACGATGATGAAGCGTACCGTGCTAAAACGTTGAAAAAATCATTAATGGGCATCGAACCAGGTTGCCGTGAAATCATTAACAGTGTCGATTTATTACTAAATAGCCATTACATCACCGGGCGCTCATTACCCGTTGATGGCGGCAGGCACTTAAAATAACTAATTTAAAACTGAGAAATTTATGCATAATGAATTAAAAAATAGTTACCAAGAGATCATTGCCGCCGTAGGCGAAGACCCACAACGCGAAGGGCTACTAGATACACCAAAACGTGCCGCCAAAGCAATGGAGTATTTAACTAAAGGTTATCGTCAAACGTTAGACGAAATCACCAATAATGCCGTATTTACCTCTGATGCTGACGATATGGTGCTAGTACAAGACATTGAGCTTTACTCAATGTGCGAGCATCATTTACTGCCTTTTGTTGGCCGCTGCCACATTGCTTATATCCCTAACGGCAAAGTTCTGGGTTTGTCGAAGTTTGCGCGTATTGTTGATATGTACGCTCGCCGCTTTCAAATTCAAGAGCAATTGACTCATCAAATCGCTAAAGCGGTAGAAGAAGTAACTGGTGCCAAAGGCGTGGGTGTCATTGTTGAAGCAAAACATATGTGTATGATGATGCGCGGGGTTGAAAAGCAAAACTCCAGCATGCGGACATCAGTGATGCTAGGTAACTTTAGAGCAGACCCAAAAACCCGCAATGAGTTTTTGCAGCTTGTAAAAGGCTAAATCTATGGCCAATGCAATTATTAATGTAACTAACTTACGGCTGCGTACTTTTATCGGCTTTAACCCCGATGAGCGTGAAAAAAAGCAAGATGTAGTGATCAATTTAGAAATTCACTACCCCGCAGAACAAGCCTGTGAAACCGATCAAGTAGAACAAGCATTGAACTACAAAGTGATCACCAAAGAAGTCATTTCACTGGTCGAACAAGGGCACTTTTTACTGCTGGAGAAGTTGGTCGCAGAGATACTAGAAGTGTGTCATCGTCACTCTAGCGTCAATTACGCTAAAGCGCGGGTTGATAAACCCCACGCCTTGCGCTTTGCAGACTCAGTGTCACTAACACTCGATTGGGCTAAAAATTAAATCAATTGCTCTAAACCTAAGGCAAAGGCCAGCACCACTAAATAACGAGCGCCTTTGCCAAGGGTAACAATCCATAAAAAGGTCCACCAGTGAACCTTAAAAATTCCACCAACTACAGTCAATGGATCGCCAATAATCGGCACCCATGCTAAAAATAAGCTGTACACGCCATATTTTTCAAAACGCTGCTGCGCTTTATCAATATTAGCCTGTGATACCGGAAACCAGTTGCGGTCTTTAAAGCGGATCACTTGGGTGCCCAACCAATAATTAACACAACTCCCTAACACATTGCCCACCGTTGCAGTGAGCCACAACAACCAAAGTAAATACTCGCCTTTGGTGACCATCGCCGTCAGTACCACTTCTGATGAGCTGGGCAACAAGGTTGCAGATACAAACGCGGTAAAAAATAACGTTAAATAAGCCATCTAAGCCTTTTTAAAGCGTATAAAAAACCCAGCAGAAGCTGGGTTTCAGTAAAATAAAGTATGCTTTATTTTATCAAATTTAAACTAAATGGATAGTTAAACTCTTTACCGTCATTAGTTTTTATTGCGCCAATCACCACCATAATAAACCTAAATTCGGATAATAAGTGCAATTTCTCAGATTAGATGGCCAGCTGTTATAATTCGGCCATTTTCTCGCCAAAGGAAATTGCTTTAATGAAATATAAACAGCTGACACAAGAAGAAAGATACCAGATTTACGCGTTAATAAAAGCAGGAAATAACCAAAAGCAGATAGCTGAAGAACTAACTCGTTCACCGTCATCTATTTCTAGAGAGCTAAAACGCAATAAAGGACTTAAAGGCTATCGGCCTAACCAAGCCAATAACTTTGCTGAACAAAGACGTAAGTCATCTTTCAAAGCAAGTAAGTTAACAGAGGACGTCACTCACTGGATTAATAAATTGTTGCATGACGGACTTTCCCCTGAGCAAGTGGCAGGCCGCTTAGCTTTAGAGAAACAGGTCGTTTTACATCATGAAACAATTTATCAATATATTTACAGAGACAAGGCTCGTGGTGGCAAGCTACATAAGACACTCACTCGTGCATGTAAAAAGTATAAAAAACGCTATGGAAGCTATGATAAACGTGGACAGATAGTTAATCGAGTCAGCATTGATGAACGCCCAAGTATTGTGGATTCAAAGTCTAGGATTGGTGATTGGGAGGGCGATACAGTGATAGGTAAAGGGCGTAAAAATGCGCTTGTCACAATGGTTGAACGTAAAACGTTATATACAGTCGTTCACAGAATTGAAAGCAAGCATGCGAAAATAACAGCCGATGCGCTGATCACGTGTATGACACCATATAAAGGTAAGGTTATTACCGTGACGTTAGATAATGGAAAAGAGTTTGCTCACCATGAGCATGTTGCACAAAAATTAGAAGCTGATGTGTATTTCGCTCATCCCTATTCATCATGGGAGCGGGGCATAAATGAGAATACCAACGGCTTACTTAGACGCTTCTTCCCCAAGGGAACTGACTTTATGGCGCTAAGTGAAGCAGAGATACAGGCGGCAGTTGATAAGCTCAACCATCGGCCAAGAAAAACAAGAGGGTATAAAACCCCTCATGAATTATTTACGGGGCAATCAGAAGTTCTGGTGGCTGCATAATGATTGCACTTAATACTTGAATTCAAGAAATGAGAAAATAGCGACTATAGGTAATAAAATCACCCCAATAACTGCAAACATCAAAATAAAACACACTATATATGCAATAAGCATAGTGATTTGAAAATTAAGCGATTTACGGCCATGCTCCGCCACTAATGGCATCTCATCTTTTTTCACTAACCACACAATCAATGGACCAATAATACTGCCCATTGGGATTATGAATCCCGCCAATGCACTTAAATGGCATAACATAGCCCACGTACGCTGTTCTTTATCTACCACAACTGGTTCAACCTGTTGATTATCTTCCATTATCATCTCCTTGTTTTTGTTAACACCTACATGCTGACCTTTTTCAGCCTTAATGTCTAGATTTTAATCAGCGTCGTCACTACTGCTAAACTGCAATAAGTGAGCAAAACAAACACACTCAATTTAGACAAAGAATTAGGGCGTAACCTAAGTCACACCTTAATTGTAAAACGCTAGGGCCAGTTATTACTCTTTAATACCGGCTAAGTCTAAAATAAAAGCATAGTTAAGTGCGGTATCCGCTAGGCTTTTAAAACGCCCTGAGGCACCACCGTGCCCCGCTTCCATATCGATTTTGAACAGTAATTTATTATCATCCGTTTTAAACTCACGTAGTTTTGCAACCCATTTTGCAGGTTCGAAATACTGCACCTGAGAATCATGTAAACCAGTCGTTACTAACATATTTGGATAGGCCTGTTTGCTTACTTGATCATACGGGGAGTACGACAGCATATAGTCATAATACACTTTGTCGTTTGGGTTCCCCCATTCACCGTACTCATTGGTGGTCAGCGGTAAACTAGCATCAAGCATAGTTGTTACCACATCTACAAATGGTACTGCGGCAACCATGCCTTTATAAAGCTCTGGCGCTTGATTTGCCACCGCCCCCATTAATAAGCCGCCAGCACTACCGCCCATAGCAAATATGTTATCGGGTGCGCCATACTGCTGGGCAACTAAGCTTTTGGTAACATCAACAAAGTCATTAAAGGTATTCTTTTTATTAAGTAGCTTGCCATCTTCATACCAAGGGCGACCAAGCATTTGTGAACCGCGAATATGCGCGATAGCAAATACAAAACCACGATCGAGTAAACTCAAACGACCACTTGAGAAACTTGGATCCATGGTTGCACCGTACGAGCCGTATGCATATTGTAGCAGTGGATTGGTGCCGTCTTTGTTAAACTTATCTTTACGATAAACTAAACTTACCGGTACTTTTACACCATCACGCGCTGTAATAAATAACCGCTCCGATGCATAGTTATCAGCGTTAAACTCACCAATGACTTGTTGCTGTTTTAATAATGTTTTATCTCCTGTGTTTAAATCAATATCAAAGGTGCTAGCGGGGGTGGTCATGCTAGTGTAGTAAACACGTAGATTTGGGTTATCGAGCTCATTATTGCCGTATGTAGTAACCCTATAACTGCTGTCATTAAAGCTCAGCTGCTGTTCATCACCCGTGGTTAAATTACGCACCGTTAAACGAGATTGGCCCATTTCACGCTCTTTATACACTAAGTGATTAGCAAATAAATCAATCCCCTCAAGCTTCACTGCATCACGAGCTGGGATCACTGTTTGCCAATTTGCTTTATCATGCGCCTGATCTTTGTGTACTTTCATTAATTGAAAATTCACGGCGTTCAAATTGGTCACGATATAATAAAAATCAGCCAATTTTTCAATACTATACTCAAGGTTTTCTGCTCGTTCAATTAACCGCTTGGGCTGCGCCTTGACGTCATTAGCATCAATTACCGATACACCAGAAGCATTGGTACTAGCATGGAAAATATAAATTTCTTGCTGGTCTTTACTCTTACCAATACCAGTATAATAACTGGTATTGGTCTCTTCATAGATCAACTCATCTTCAGCTTGCGCAGTACCTAACGTGTGGCGATAGACTTGGTAACCTAATAAGGTTTGTAAGTCTTTTTTAATGTAATAAAAGGTTTTATTATCATTAGCCCAAACGATATCACCATCCGTGCCTTCAAGTTTATCCTCAAGCAGTTTCCCTGTGCTCAAGTCTTTGACTAAAATGGTGTAAATTCTACGGCTTACCGTATCTTCGCCATAGGCTAATAAATTACCATTTGGGCTAACTGATAACCCGGTTGCCGCATAATAGTCATGACCTTTCGCCAGCTCATTAACATCCAATATAACGTGTTGATCAGTGCCCTTGTCATCGCCACTGCGAACATAAGTCGGGTATTCATTATCCCCTCGCGTTTGTGATGAATAATAATATTGACCACGTTTAGTTGGCACGGAGTCATCATCTTTTTGAATGCGCCCTTTGAGCTCTTCAAACAAGGTGGCTTGCAAAGACTCAGTGTGTTTAAGCATTGCCTCTGTATAAGTGTTCTCTGCGTTGAGATGCGCGATTACCGCAGGGTCTTGACGTTCATCGTCACGCATCCAATAGTAGTTATCGATACGCGTATCATCATGAATAGTCATTGCAAATGGTATTTTATTGGCTACTGGCGCTGTAATTTCCTGCATTACATTTTCTTGTGCCGCAGCTTGCTTATTTTGGGCTACGATTGTTGAGTTTTGTTCTGGTGCTTTATTACAACCCGCTAAGACCGCAAGCGACAAAATCGCTAACGCAAATGAGTACCCTTTTTTCATTATTATTTCCCTAAAGTTATTATTGTTTCACTACTAGCAATATATCTAAGTACTGTCTAGTTACCTATATCAGTTTGTAAAACAATGTAAAAAGGGAGCCTAAGCTCCCTTTATATTGCATTTTCAGTTACTGATAAGTAACAATTACTTCAGTGATTACTTTTGTTTGCGACGACGCATAAATGCGAAAGGTGCTGCAAGTAATGTTAACCACGCTAATGAACCTGAGCTATCGTTATCATCGTCATCGTTAGAACGAAGATTATTAACGTCAATCTCAACGCTCACAGCTTTCGATACATAACCTTTACTATCTTCAGCTTGAACACTAAAGACAATTTCTTCATCAAACTCATAATCAATTTCACCCATAGTTACAATTGAACCGTCCAGCTCAACGCGAACTAATGTTGTACCCGATACAATAAAGCGAGTAATTGGTGAAATATCCATATCTGGATCAGAGAAGGCTAATTGACCCAGCACAGTACCAATGGCAACATTTTCATCAGTTCTGAATTTTTGACCACCTTCTATGACTGGAGCATGAGATTTAGGATCAGCAGTAACATTTAGCATAACCTGAACGATTTCAGACTCTAGACCACTATCATCCATTACTGTTACATCAAGAGTCAGAGTTGGAGTCTCATAGTAACTTAGGCTACCGGTAACAACTAACTCACCTTTTTCATTGATGCTAATTGAGTTTGTGTTTGCCACGGTGCCACCAGTAACAGTCGTCGCAGCACTTTCAAATATACTGTGCTCAAGAAGACCAATCACAGTTCCTTCAGCTGCAGACTCAATAACACTGAAGTTTTGACCTTTAGCGACAACAGGCAACTCATCAGCATCATTAGTAATCGTTACTTTAATATCCGCTTCTGCTGATTCACTACCAAGTAAATCAGTAGCTTTCACTGTTAAAATTATTTCTTTAACATCAGATTCAAAATCTAACATACTAGTATCTTGAATCATGATATCGCCAGTTTCAGCATCAAGCATTAAGCCTGGTGCAGACATATTCACAAGAGCAAAATTCGTAATACGCAGAGCTGGAGTCTCTTCGAAACTCACACGGCCAATAGTAATACCATCAAGTGCCGTTTCATTTATAGCAAACTCACTAGCTACAATATTAGGAACAGCAGGGACTGCTGGAACACCCGTTACAGAATTAATATAAACATCAGTGCCAGCAATAGAGGTCAATGCAAAGTTACCATTGGCTCTAACAACCGCTTTTTGTCCTGGAGCTAGCTGTGACAATTTAACTTCGGCATCTTCTGTCGACTCTAGAGAAACTGCTGGGTTACCTGTAAATACGGTAGACCCAACTACACTATCAGTCTCGGAGAAAACACCCGCTTGATAATTTGGGTAACCTACTGAAGCAGCAATGTTAATTGTGCTACCGAGCATATTCGCATTTAAGCCCATTAACTCACTACAACCAGAGAAAGTCACTGTATCTTCACCAGCAGAATGGTACATAGGTGTAAGCCACATCAATTGGTCCGCACCGTCAGAGTCAATTTCGCCAATGACTGTTCGGCTTCGTCCTGGGATAGCAGCAGTACGACCTACATCGTTATAGTTCATCATCACATGATCATAAACACCGTCATTATCAATATCGAGATTCATCCGAACACCGATTTGACGCATATGGGTAATCTCATCACGTAATTGAATTGAAGTGGTGATGAAAACACCTGAATCACATGTCTCAGACGCATAAGCAGCAAATGTAGTTGTGAGAATATCAAAGTCTGCATCACGGTTTTCTACACTTGTAGCAATCACAGACTCGGCGCCTGGCATTGCAACTGACGCACCTATATTAGTCACTACTAACTCGCCAATGCCATTCACTTCTTCATATGAGAAAGCTAACTCAGCACCCGCTTTAGGCAATGCATGGTAAACAATATGGAGATCATGGTCTGTATCTGCTGTTGAAGTGTCATCGAACACTAAGGCACCATCAAACTCAGCCATAGTCAGTGACGGACTACGAGCCGCTAGATCATCTTGGCTAAATGGATTATCTAGAGTCCAAGCAGGTAACTTAGTTGGATCTACAGTCATAGTTACATCAAATGTTGTTACTGCATTTGCTGCCACAGTAACATTACGAGGAATATCAAAACTTACCGCACCACTATCAACATCGTTCATGTAGCGCTCTTCAATACGAAGGTCGTATGTTTTATCTTCATCCGAGAAGTTTTTCAGCGTCACAGTTTTAGTAAAGCTCGTTACTTCAGTCATGCGCTCTAAACCAAATGATAATGCAGCTTGTTTGGTGTCAAATATCGTATCTTCAACCCATGCAGCAACCGGAAGGTTAACTGCTTTTTCCACATCAACTAAACCAGCACCAATTAAACTAATTGGTGCAAGCGGCGAATCTGGGTTAAGACTAAGTGGCTCAACAGTCACGTTTAAGTCCGCAGCGTTCATAATCGTCGCTTTAATTTCAAGCGCGCTACGTTCTGGGTGCGCTTCACGCACAAGTGCAACTGCACCTGCTGTAATAGGACCAGAAAATGAAGTACCTGTAGCTGGGGCAAGTTGATCTTGCGTACCCGTGGCTGCAACCATAATCGCTGTACCTGGCGCGGTAATTTCAGGTTTTAATAAACCATCCATTGATGGGCCACGCGATGAGAAAGAAGCTACAGCACCGGCTGTTACTTTACGCTCAACCTCAATATTGTAAGTAGGTAATTCGCCAGCGGTAAGTGCCGCCTTCATTGCAGCACCTGCAGCAAAATTGATCCCAACATTTGGAATTGTTACTTCCGCATCAAAACCACCCATAGGTGCTGGCGTACCATCATCGGTATTATTAGCAATAAATACAAATGCTGCACCACGGTTTTGAGCACTTAAAACTTTTTGAGTAAAGTTACATGCACCACGATCAATAATAACTGCTTTACCGGTAAAGTCAGTTTCTGCAGAGAATTCAACACAACCATCTTGGTTTTCATCTGGGTAAACAACTTCAGCATCAGCATCCGTCATAACAAAAGCCGTTTGCGGGCCAAAACCTGAAGGCTGAATGATTGTCTCTTCACCCGCAATAGTACCCGATGCAACTGCAATGTCGTTTGCAGGATGCGTCATTGCGCCGACTGAAAGCGCATTAGGCGTTGTCGATGGGCCACCGATACGGAACGGATGATCACCATCGTTACCCGCGGAGATTACAACGTTTACGCCTGCCTCCACAGCTTGCTGAATTAAGAATTGAGTGCCACCACCGATGTAAGTATCACCGAACTCTCCACCTAGAGACATATTGATTACATCAACACGGTCTGATGAATCACCATCACCATTTGGATCCATCGCCGCTTCTAATGCAGAAACCTGTGCTGCACTAGGGCAACCGCCGCCACATACTGAATACACATAAAGCTCTACTTCTGGAGCAATACCGGTTACAGAGTGAGAAACCGATGTACCGTGACTAGTAGCATCACCAGTTGCTGGTGCAATTGATGGATCATTCTCTATTGGGTCGGCATCGTCACGCATGAAGTCATAACCACCCATAACTTGGCCTTGTGGCCAAGTGACAGCAGTTGGATCTGCTTGAGCCGCTTCATACGCTTCAACAGTTCCTTCACCACCAAAAATTTTATGTGTGTAATCGATACCGGTATCTAATACCGCCACTGTTTGTGTTGCACCTGTATGCGTTCCACTGGTTACAATTGGTGATGCCTTAATATAATCAGCTGTTGCCGCAACATGTAAATCATAATCAAACATAGGTAATACACGTTCTACGCGAGAATCTTGCGAAATACGATCCAATGCACCTTGGCTAGCTTGTACGATAAGTGTAGGCGCCAGTATTTTAGTTGAGCCAAGTACTTTTACATTACTATCAAGAGTAAAAAGCTTATCTTGAACTTGGCTTTGTAACGCTGCAACATTATCGTAGCTTTGACGAGCCTCAGAAACACGGTATACACCCTGCTCCATCATGTCAGCTGCAGTAGTTGCTTTAAGTACAACTAAGTACGCTGATGGTTCATTTTTATTAGCAACATCAGCCTGTGATAGCGGTGTGTAGCTAGTATGTTTAAGTGCGCTATTAGTTGTTGTATTTGCATTTACAGCGCCAGCAATTAAGATACTAGATACGGCGGTTGCAATCGCCGTTCTTTTGATTAAATTATTAGACATGATATTTCCCCTAGGATATGTTATGTATTATTCTACTTATAAATGATCGAAAAATAAGTGAGGGTCTAATATAGAGCTTAGCAACCCAAAATAACAACAGTTCGATTACATACAAATTACATAAATCATAATCAAGCTACACAGAATTAAATTAACTCACTGTTAAATATAATTAAAACCACAAAAAACAAAATGTAAACCATTGTAAACCATTGTAAACAAATGTAACCTAAAATCCGAATAGAGAAACAATGAACTCCGACGTTATAAATATTTTAACTATGGCAAAAGTAATCCAAACTGCCGTAGCTCCCGTTTTTTTAATAACCGGTATCGCGGCAACTCTCGGGGTGCTTTCTAACCGTTTAGCGCGTATTACAGACCGTGCTCGCCAACTTGAACGTAAATTAAAAGTCAGTACCGATGAAGAATTTAATTCGTCGCTAACCACTGAGCTACGAGCATTGTTAAAACGCTCTCGCTGTATTCATATTGCCTTTAGCTTAAGTGTATTAAGTGCTGTGCTTGTATGTGCAGTGGTTATGCTACTGTTTTTATCGCATATTCAATCTATTAATTTAGGTGTTACTATTGGCAGCTGTTTTGTTGGTGCAATGGCATTACTTATTTGTGCCTTTATGTCGCTACTAGGTGAAGTATTCTTAGCAACTAGAAGCATGCGCAGAGGAATGATATTTGCTGATATTGATATCAATGATTAGATTTTAATTATTAAGTTCAATAGCAGTTCAGTTTAACCGCAATAAACTTGAATAATCGAACTTGCTGATATACAACAGCAGCTATTCTATTCAAGCAATGAATTACTAATAAGGGGCAAAAGGAATGAAATTAAAGCAATTACTTTTAGGTGCAACACTAAGTGCACTCACATTTGGTGCAACTGCCAATTCAGCATTTGAAAAGCCAAGTGACGCAATTGAATATCGCCAAGCAGCGTTTTCAATGATCCGTGTCCAAATTGGCGATATGGGCGATATGTTAAAAGGCAAAGTGCCTTTTGATGCGGAGCGCTTTAAACACCGTGCGAATAATGCCGCGGCATTAGCAAAAATGCCTTGGGAAGCGTTTGTTGCAGGCTCAGACAAAGGTGATACATCTGCGTTGCCAGCCATTTGGAGTGATAACGAAACTTTCATGAAAAAAGCCGCAGCGTT
Source organism: Pseudoalteromonas sp. KG3 (assembly GCF_030436385.1). NCBI lineage: Bacteria > Pseudomonadati > Pseudomonadota > Gammaproteobacteria > Alteromonadales > Pseudoalteromonadaceae > Pseudoalteromonas > Pseudoalteromonas sp. KG3. The sequence goes on along the minus strand of NZ_CP098523.1, from coordinate 2,702,834 downwards.
CCAGCAATACGCTGACGAACTTGCCGTTGCAGCACAAACGGGCGATAAAAAAGTAATCGCTAAAGCGTTTGGCCCATGGGCTAAAGGCTGTAAAGATTGCCACACATCATTTAAAGATTAATTAAATTTAAACATATAAAAGCAGCTTAATCTGTACTAATTCTAAGCTGCTTTGAAGCGATCCAATGATCGGACGTGCAACTTACTGGGGTTTTTATGTCTAGATACATTACAGAGCAAAATTACGACTAGCTAGGTGCAAACTAAAAATATTCCACATAACATGAATTCATGTTTAATTTATCACCTCAGCAAGCATACTACTAATCAGCTGTTTATTAAGGAAATTTAATCTCGCTTCAAGGTTTGTAACCTTGTGGGCTAAGTAAAAACCGAGTTAGCTACGGTATCCTGCTATCGCCATTACTTACACCATGTAAAGTAGCAAAGAGTTAACCGTCCCTTAGGTAGAAACTTCCTGGCAGCGCGCACATGTTTGGCATTTATGCTGCGTTATCGAATACTTATAGGGCAGAACTGCACTACGTAGGCTCTTACCTTTCCTCAAAATAAAGCACACTGATGAAAAGGCTAATTTAGACTCTCCTTAGTGGTATATAAAAACGATTCATTGGCGCAAGAAAATGAACCTTGTTATGTTGATAAATGTAGGCAATGCTTATGAACTCAGATAAACCTCAAATTATATGGGTGTATTTCAAATACAAAAGTAACAGTTGCTAGACATGGCATGCCAGACAACTAATCCCATTCAGAATAAAAATGTGATGGAATTAACTATGAGGCTTTAGGGGTCTGAATGATTTGTGCTTGCTGTAGTATATGGGTGCGAAGTCAGATGGATATAAGCGCACTATAATTTGAAATTAAAAAGCCTGAATCCGATTAAGTATCGGAATCAGGCCTGTTCGATGCATAATGTAGCATCCAGCTAAATGACACTACTTATTTCTACAACTACTTTTTTAATACCACCATCGAACTATTTTTTTATACGACGACGCAGCATTGTAAGTGGTGTAGCTAACAAGATTAACCAACCTAACGAACCTGATGAACCATTGCCCGTTTCTTTTTCAGGTTCAGGTTGAGGTGGAGCAATTGTATCATTTACAGTTATAGATACTGTCGTTTCAGCTGACGTTGTGCCTGAAGCTTCGCGTACGGTATAAGTAAAGCTATCTTCGCCAGAAAATTGACTATTAGGTGTATAGTCAATAGAGCCGTCATCATTCACTACAACGCTGCCATTACTAGGCTGCGCAGCAACTTTAACTGTTGATGCCTCAAGACTACCTTTGATTCGAGCGCCTTTATGAGCTAAAAATTCTGACGTTGAAGTTTCTGAAGATGCTTTTGCATCAAACACAAAGCGAGATTCAGCTAAATCATTCTCAAGCACATCAATAGTAACCGTTTGCTCTTCATCAACAACAACTGAATCGCTAGCAGTAAAATGACTACGGTCTTTTGCAAACACTTGGAAGTCAACCGCTACAGAGCCACCCTCAGCTTTATTAAGGATATACCCTTTACCAATGTTATTACCGGTTGGGATATTCTCAAGTTGCGCGCCAATTTTTCCATCAACAGATTCAACACCTGCTGAATAAACGCTTGGAAGCTGTGGTACATCAATATAATTAATACGGATTTCATCTGTACCTTCAGTGATTATTACCTGAAAAGTATATTGCTCGCCAGTGCCCTCATATAACTCAGCGTTATGCCATTCTACAATATAAAAAACATCTCCGGCAGCATTACTGAGTGAACCAAGATACAGTTGCCCACCACCTGTAGAACCTCCAGCTAAATCAAAATCAGCCCACAATGGAGCAATCACGCCATTAGGAGTTTTTGCATCAGGCATCATCTGAGGAGAAAATGAGTTTGTAGTATCTGCATCACCAACTGCAATAAAACCATTATCAGAAACTGTAAAAGATGAGTATTCACGACCATCAAATATAAAGTTTGCATTTACTTTGACACTAAATTCATCACAATCACCTGTACATGCGAAGGGTTCAATGTCGAAACCTGTTAAGGATGTAGTACCTAAAAAGTCTTCACTCTCAATGACAAAGCTTTCTCTTGTCAGTGCCCCCTGCCAATTGATAGTACGTTTATCATCGCTTAAAGTGAGTTCGCCTGAGCCATTTGTAACAGTCGCTACTGGCTGAGAGCCACTTAACATTTCTGCATTTTCACCTAGTGCAATATTGACTTCAAAGTCATCGCTATATACCGTGTTATTAAACTCAACATTAACTTTTGCTGGCGTGTAAGAGTTTAACGAATCAGCATCGACAGATACTTTAAACACACTTGCATTAGTTGTTTCATCATCATGAATTGCAAATGGCAGGTGCGCTACTTTTCCTGACGTATGAGCCCATACTACATGACCAAAATTCCAGCCTTTGACGCTATTAAAGGTAGTATCAATATCAAGATTAAACTCTGCAGTATCACCTCCATTTTCACTGCCTAGTGCACCTAAGTTTATTACATTTGGTGAGACGCTAATTTCAGCCCCAGCCATATCAGTAACAACTTTAGCGCTCCACTCACCAGCTTCAGCAAGCATATTAGTCATCGTATTAGAAAAACTACATACATTTAAGCAACTTGGATCGGCATATGAGCCATGTCCAAATGTCAGTGCGGCATCAAAAGAGCTTGGTATGTCTAGTCGACCAGCACCTACATCAAAAGGGTCTGCCTCAGTAATTAAATCTTCTTTGTGTAAGCCATCCATTTTAGATGTGCTCATCAGTGCCGTTTTAATTTGTACAGCATTCCACTGTGGATGTTTTTGTTTCATTAATGCTGCAGCACCTGCAACATGCGGACTCGCCATACTAGTACCAGTCAACGAACTAAATGTTATGCCATTTCCTTCATCTGGAGAGAATGCTGATAGAATATCAGTTCCTGGAGCTGCTATATCAGGCTTTAAGAAATTAGGCTCGCCATTAGGTCCTCGTGAACTTGAAGAGTTCACTGCATCTGTAAATTTTTCAACAATGGTTCTAGTTACCGTAGGATCAAGACGTGCTATCAACATATCTTCTGCATTCGTTAATAACTCAACAAAACTTTCACCATCTTCTTGACTTACAGCAACAGCAGGTATTGTCGCATCCCCCATATCCATACCCATTGCACCGCCAGGTACATTATTATGAATAATGACAGCTTTAGCGCCTGCTTTTTCTGCATTCGCTGCTTTAATTGAGAACGAACAAGTACCACGAGAAATAAGCGCTACAGAATCAGCAAAACTAACGCCTTCGGCAAATTCTTCACAACCTTCAAAGTTATCAGGTGCAATCACTTGGGCTGAAATTATTGGTAGTTCAAGTACTGATTTTAACAAACCATTACTACCCTCAGTTGTCATGTAAGACTCGCCAGCAACTTCCACTGTTTGCGAGAAAAAACGACCTGTTTGCGTATTTGCGACTGTTAAGCCAGATTCAATACAACTTGGGCAACCGATAGTTTGTGGTGCATTACCATCATTACCTGCGGCAGTAACAACTACAACACCGGCTTCTTCTGCTGCTTTAAATAAATCTGCATAAGCACTTGTTGCAGGGTTACCACCGGCACCTCCACCCCAAGAGTTATTAATTACATCAGCGCCATCGGCAATAGCAGCTTCGAGGGCAGACATAAGCGCTGAAGTAGTCCCACTAGCGCGATCATCAATGGTGTGGTAAAGCGCTTTATAAGCTAATAGTTGCGCAGCAGGTGCAACACCAGAAATAGCAAGGTTACTGCCTTGATATGTAATCTCAACAGGGTTACCTACAGCAGTACCTGCAACGTGAGTACCATGCCCGTCATATCCTAAAGGCGATAAGTATTCATCAGGATGAATACTACCTGGAGTGGGTCCAAATGCACGTGCAACAATAAGTTTATTATTACAGAAGCTAGCATCACCAGTTGGAATTCGACAGTAGTCAGGATTGTCAGTTAAATACTGTTGCTCTTCAGCCGTAAATTCAGGCTCACCAAAACCGTCTGCAGAGAACATTGGATTTTCGGGACGGATACCTGAATCAATTACAGCAACTTTAATACCTTTACCCGCTTCGGATTGACCACCCAATGCTTGCCAAGCTTCAACACCCTTGATCACATCAATTGATGCGTCCATGACTGCATGATATTCGGTATCTAAAAATACCTTTTTAACGCCAGGTAATGATGACAATTTAGCTAGTTGACCAGGTTTCCCTTCAACAACAACACCATTAAACAAAGTATCAAATGTCTTCGATACTCTAGCCCCACTTACTTGTGTAATACTTCGAGAAAGCTGCTTTTGTTTTGCTTTTAAATAGCTTTTATATTGTACAGCTGCTTTTGAGGCTAATTGAACTTTACTATCACCAGTGACTAATGAAGAGGTAGCCATTAAACCAACTACACCACCTCTATAAGTCGCTAGAGGCTCATCCTCTAATTGTACAATATAGCGGGTTTGGATTTGCTGACTTTTATCTTTGGAGTATTGCTTTATATTTGAAGTTTCTGATCCATAAGCTTTATCAAAAGTAGTAGCTGCAATTGTGCTAGTTGCTGAAAATGTAATAGCAACTGCAGCTGCAACAGCTGAGATTTTTATTATTTTAGACATATATTCCCCTAGAAGTGTTTTTATTTTAATTGGTGTCACACACAAATAAAGCCACAAATTGGCAAAAAACCGTTAACACCAACACCGATTCAATCACAAAAGCAACAAACAGGGTACTAATATATCCTTGAATATGAAAAACAAAATAAATAACAACAACTTGCGATGTAAATAATTGTAAACACAGTGGGGGTAGACTTTTATCATAAAACAACTAGATAAAAGCCTTTAATCAACAGCATTGCTTTACTACATTCTAAGACTTAACTGAACAAATAACTCAGTGAATCTCTACCCCAACTAAGCATTAATACAATTAATATTATGGAAAAAATAACAAAGGCTAACCATGGTGCTTTAGTAACTTGATTAGTTTGAGCTAGACTTTGCTTTTCTTTATAGCCCGTAACCATCGCTTTGACTAGTTTTTTGCCTTTTAGGCGATAAATAACAATCGCCACTACGTGCAAAATAATCGCGTAGAATAGTAGATCAAAGTTTTTATGATGCAGCCAACCTGCCCATTCGACAACTTGGCTTGATGCATATTGCACCAGCGGACCATCCGTTAAAATATCATCAGTGGTCATTAAGCCACTGAGTAGCTGCACTAATAGTAAAATAAAAAATGCAATCACCATGTAACTACCTGCAGCACCATGGCCCAGCTTGGCATCACCATGTTGCAAAGACTTAAGTACAGCTCTCGGTGAGTGAATCAGTGCCGTTAACTTAGCCGTTTTACTCCCTATTACTCCCCAAATAAGACGAGTTAACAACAGCGCTAAGGTGAAAAAGCCAGCCACAAAGTGTAGTTCCATCATGCCTTCTTCAGCACTAAAATACAGCGTTGCAATAGCAATCACTAATAACCAATGGAAACTGCGGATAAAGCCATCCCATACTTTAATTTTGTGCATGTTTAATCTCTTTTGCGTAAAAGCTTATTATTTCAAACTTTTGTTAATTTAGCATCTTTGCTGTTCAGGGTTAATTGATCTATGGCAGACTAAGGGCATTAATTACCGTAATGAATAATATTAATGTCACTTAGCAGCAAACGCGCACTCATAAAAGGCTTTTTAGATATGCTACCGTTGTGTTTAGCAGTGATCCCATGGGGCATATTATGTGGCTCTTTGGCAATCCAAAATGGCTTTACTGCTATTGAAACTCAGGCTATGTCATTACTGGTATTCGCAGGCTCAGCGCAGCTCGTTGCCATTGAGCTTATCGCGGGTAACACGCCATTACTGACCATTTTATTTACCACCTTTATTATTAGCTCACGGCACTTTTTATATGGCTTGGCAGTGCGCCATAAAGTGATTGATCAGCCTATGCGTTGGCGTTTACCGGTCAGTTTTGTACTGACCGACGAGTTATTTGCATTTTCCCATCACCGTAAAGCGTATCGCACCAAACTGCGATTAGTTTATGCCCTCAGTGCTGGATTTAGCTTTTATATCGCATGGAATTTATGGACTTTAATTGGCATCGTGGCGGGCAGTTTACTACCGGATTTAACTAATCTTGGCCTCGACTTCGCTATCGCCGCAACTTTTATTGCTTTAGTGATCCCAGGCATTAAAAACCTTGCCACATTAGCAACGGTCATCACCGCGGGAGTGATGGCAACGCTACTTAAAAGCCAAGGCTTTGAATTATGGCTGGTAACCGCAGCATTAACTGCGATGACCGTGGGCTATGTTATTAGTCGTGCGCAAACTAAAACGGAGCAAATCGTATGATGACCACGATTCTATTAATGGCCTGTATCACCTTTTTTACCCGCTATTTATTTTTACATCGCGCCCTACCATTTAAAGTTGGCCCAAAAATGCAGCAGTTTTTAAGCTTTAGCGCGCCAGCTGTTTTAACAGCGATTTGGGTACCAATTGTATTTGTAACCGATGATGGAATAAATGTAGATTGGCAAAACCCATACCTTAGCGCCGCTGTGGCAGCCATTATTGTCGCCTATAAAACACACAATATTTACTACACAACCTTAGTTGGTATGGGTTTATTTTTGATCTTAAATTAGCCTCTTTTTGGCTAATTTAAACGCTGGCTAATAAAATAGCGCGGCTTTTATCTAGAGTGACCTGCCCACGTTCGCCAATAGCCGTCATACCATGGCGTTCAAGTTGCTCAACAATTTTATCAGCAACTTCTTCGCCTAACTGATAATCACTTAAACGCGTTGGCATATTCACACTGTGGAAAAACGCTTCAGTGGCAGTAATTGCCTGCTCAATCGCGGCATCTTCATCACTAATGTCTAATCCTAATACACGCTCTGCGTACTGTAAGATTTTACCGCGCTTAGTTTCTTTTTGCTCAGCCATCATCCGTGGTAACACAATCGCAAGCGTTTGCGCGTGATCAAGACCATACATAGCGGTCATTTCATGGCCTATCATATGAGTAGCCCAATCTTGTGGCACACCCGCACCAATTAAGCCATTCAGTGCCATTGTTGCTGACCACATAATGTTTGCACGTACTTGATAGTTGTCAGGCTCACTGAACGCTTTAGGACCCTCTTCAATTAAGGTCATTAAAATGCCTTCAGCGAAACGATCTTGCAGTTTAGCACCTACATCATAAGTTAAATACTGCTCCATAGTATGCACAAATGCATCAACAATGCCGTTCGCCACTTGGCGGTTCGGTAATGAAAAAGTCACTGCAGGATCAAGCACTGCAAACTTTGGCAATACCAGAGGGCTGGCAAAGGCAAGTTTTTCATGAGTATCCAGGTTTGAAACAACACTATTACCGTTTGACTCAGAACCGGTTGCAGGTAAGGTTAATACCACACCAAGCGCAATAGCAGATTTAATCTCGCCACCTTTTGATAAAATATCCCATGGCTCACCATCATAATTTGCCGCCGCAGCGATAAACTTACTGCCATCAGCGACTGAACCACCACCCACAGCAAGAATGTAATCAATCTGTTTTTCTTTCACTAAAGCAACGGCTTTCATACATGTTTGATAACTTGGGTTAGGCTCAATGCCAGGAAACTCAAACCACGTATGCTCACTTAACGCATCAACGACTTGATCATAAACGCCATTACTTTTAATACTACCGCCGCCATAAGTAACCAGTACTTTTGCGTCTGCTGGGATCTCATTTTTAATTAAAGCGATTTGTTGTTCGCCGAAATGAATTTTGGTTGGGTTTGCAAAACTAAAATTTAACATGCTTGCTCCATTGCTTGACAGTTTGCTCTCATGAGCCAAATTAGGTGACTTAATAATTGTAGGGGTTTAATGATTTATTAAAAGAGCAAGACGGAGAATCACTTTTGCACAGCTGCAACAATAGATGCTATAAACTAATATTACTTAATATTTGAGAACTAACTTATGTGGCATGGCCTTGATGAATTTTTACATGTAGTTGAACATGGCAGCTTTACTAAAGCAGCCAAAGTCATGGAAGTATCCACATCTCATATTAGTCGCCAAGTACAGCAACTTGAAAACCGCTTAGGCTCATTGCTATTTCAACGTACCACGCGAAAAATAAGCCTCACTGATGCAGGCCGCGAATATGCCGTGAAGCTCAAAGCAATCAAGCAAGAGTTAATCGACGCCAATAACCAACTGCAAGGCGAGCAACGTAAGCCCAAAGGGATCATTCGAATTTCTGGTGCTGGTGAATTTGTTGCATGTCATGTCGCACCTAAAATTGTCGAGTTTGTAAAGCGCTACCCTGAGGTTGAAGTAGATATGGACTTTAACAATCGCAATGTCGATCTAGTCGAAGAAGGCTTTGATTTAGCAATCCGCTTTGGCCGTATGCAAGATTCCAACTTAATAGCACGCTCACTTAGCCCCCGCATAATGACCCTCGTGGCCAGTCCAGAATATTTAGCGCAGCATTCAACCCCAACTACGCCATATCAGTTAGCAGAGCATAATTGTTTAATTGCTTTGGGAAAACGCTGGCGTTTTAATTTTAATAATGAAATAAAAGAGGTTAAAGTTGCGGGCAATTGGCGCAGCAACCATCCTCGCGCACTGCTTGCTGCAACATTAGCAGGGTTAGGAATTGCCCACCTAGCCACCGATATTGTTGATGAGTATGTTCAACAGGGGCAATTAGTGACCTTACTTGATGAATTTCAAGTAACCGACAACGCTTCATGGCTAGTCTATCCGCGCAAAGACTTAATGCCTTATCGAGTGCGATTATTGATCGAACATTTGCTAGCACAGTTCAATGATTAGAATTTAAGCTGTATGTCTGTCGCAACTCAGGATAGAATTTAGCAAACAACAATAATAAGTGATTACCATGAACGACTTTCACCAACTTTCAGCCAGCAACCTTCAAGGTCAGACAATTGATTTTTCAGACTTTACAGGCAAAGTCGTATTAATTGTCAATACAGCGAGTAAATGTGGTTTTACGCCACAGTATGAAGGCTTGCAGCAATTACATGCAAAATACGCCGAGCAAGGCTTAGTAATTATTGGTTTTCCGTGTAACCAGTTTGGTAAGCAAGAACCTGGTAGCGCCAAAGAAATCGAGCAAGGGTGCCTGATCAATTACGGCGTAGATTTTGTTATGATGAGCAAAGTTGATGTCAATGGCGAGCATGCCCATCCAGTTTTTAGGCACTTAAAATCTGCATTACCGGGATTTATAACCCGTAAAATAAAATGGAATTTTACCAAGTTTTTAGTCGGCCGTGACGGTGAGGCAATCAAACGGTTCGCACCATTTACAAAGCCGCAGCAAATCGAAGGCGCTATTATTAAAGCCCTTAAAAGCAACACCATGTGAGCCACTAAAAGCAATAAAGAGGCAAATTGCCTCTTTATCTAAATTATCACTTAGTCGTTTAAATACTCATCTAAGTCATCTTCGCCCAAGTTTTTACGCAAGCGTTTTTGCTCAAGGTAGTCTTCCAACTTTTTCTTAACCTTTTGCTTATTCTTGTCGTGTTGATTACGCCCGACCATTTCGTACTCGTCTTCAACAAAATCGTCATCTAGCGCATCGTAACTAAATGTCTTACCCACAACCCACTCCATAAAGTGTTTGAGACCAATTAAGGATTTTTATCACTGTCATTGGTGAAATTAAAAATGTTCAGCACAATTTCATATCGCGAAAGTGCACCAAAATAAAGCCACGACCCAATCTTAAAATGGTGTCATGTCAATATTGTGAATAAATAGCGCTAAATTTTAATTCTGGAAAGTGAGAGTTTTTTATCGAAACGATAAACATCTTTTATTAACGAGGCAAAATTAGTCAAAATGACTAAAAAGTAGTTTTATTATTATTTTTTAGCTCTGCTAAAAACCGACAAAAATAGATTAATTCATTGTTTTTAAAGGTTAAAAATTATTGGCATCAAACTTGATTAGTATTAAATACGAAAAATACGTACTCGTTAAAATCAACACATTGGCAGGATATTAAAATGAAAAAATTACTATTAATCGGTTCTTTATTTATTGCTACAGGGGCAATGGCGCACACTGATAATGAGACTAATATTTCTTTCAGTGGCGATTCTTGCGACGTTGAATTCAAAAATGACGTACGCATCAAACCAAATGAGCTAGAAATCTTCACCGCAGACAACAACACGATGAGCTTTGTCGAGCAAGGTGAGCTAAAAATAAATGGCCAAACTGTGGCACTTAACGGCCAACAGCGCCAAGCCATCACGGCGTATTCGAATAGTTTGCGCAGCCAATTGCCAGAAGTTGCGAACATCGCTCTTGAAGGTGTAAAAATTGCTGGCGTCGCCATTGAAGAAGTGGCAAATGCATTCAATATTGAAGGGCTAGATAGCATTAATGATCTAATGGCTGATATTAAAATAGAAGTTGAAAACACCTTTTATCAACAAGGCACATTTGTAATGGGACAGCAGAGTTTTCAGCAATTTGGTGAAAACTTTGAAAGCCAGTTTGATGAGCAAATAGAAAGTGCCGTGCAATCAGCGATGATGCAATCAATGGGCAGCATTTTAATGGCGGTAGGTTCAGAACTAATGGGCTCAGGTGGTGATATGCAAGCCTTTGAACAACGCATGGAAAACATGGGGGCAGAAATCGAAGCCAAAGTTGAACAACAAGCGAATCAATTAGAAAAACGTGCTGACGCATTGTGCGGTAACTTTTCTACTATTGCAGAGCAAGAGCAACAACTGGTTAAGCTAGTGCCAGAATTAAAAGATTACCAATTGTTTAGTTATAAGAAAAATAACTAAGCAGATTCTAAGCGAACTATTAACTAGCCAATAAAAGTTTGATATCCCTTTAGCAGCACTCTTTTTAAGGTGCTGCTTTTTTATTTTTAGCTAAATGCACAAGTTCACCCAACCTATTTATTGCTTGTTCAAGTTTTTCACTCCATGGCAAACCATAGCTTAACCTAATGCAACTACGGTATTTATTGGTGGCCGAAAAAATATAGCCCGGAGTAATACTGATCCCGTTTTCGAGCGCTAGCTGAAACAATTTAACGCTGTCATACCCGCTGCCTAAATCAATCCAGATCACACAGCCTCCTTGTGGATCACTGATCCGTGCAGTGCTCGGAAACGCTCGTTGTAAACACCAGATCATCCGTTCTTTGTTGTTGCGTAAACGCTGTTTGAGTAGCTTAAGGTTACGTTCGTACTCACCACTTTGCACAAACTCATATAACGTCCACTGATTGATCAGCGAAGTAGAGCAACTCAATGCGCGTTTATAGCGCCGAGCTTGAGCAGCAAACTTACCAGCAATCAGCCAGCCAACGCGATAACTCGGTGCAGCCGTTTTTGAAAAAGAGGCACAAGTAAGCACTAAGCCTTTCGTTGAATAAGCTTGCGCTGGGGTGCCTCGTTGTGCAGTAAAATGTAGATCACCGTAAACATCATCTTCAATCAATACCACATTATGAGACTCTAACAATGCGACCAGATCTTTACGCTTAAGATCAGGCATGAAACTGCCAACAGGGTTATTGATCGAGGTAGAGAAAACACAGGCTTTGATGTCATGATCTTGCAAAGCCTGACTCAGATCATCAAGCCAGATCCCATCATCAGGACATAGCGGGATCTCCAGTGCTTTCAACCCTAAACTTTCGATCAATTCAATAATGCCAAAATAACAAGGTGACTCAATAGCAATCACATCGCCCGCTTTTGCTACACACTTAAGGGCAATCGCCAATGCTTCTTGTGCACCGTTAGTGATCACCAACTCTTGTGGATCAACACCAATACCAAAATCTAAATAGCGATGGATCAATTGCTTTTTCAGCGGAGCAAATCCGTCAATAGCCCCATAATTAATGGCACGACTGCCGGCAATCGACATAACTCGGCGCATTGTCCGACTGAGCATTTTATCGGTTGGCGCTGCCGCCACCGGATTAGCAATGCCAAATGGCACCACCCCCGCTTGGTGAATTGCATCATAAACTTGCTCTATCAACACTTGCATATTCACCGCAACGGGCTCACGACTGAGTTTTACACGCTTTGGTCGCGCTAATTGGGTAGCCGATGACTTTAAAAAATACCCTGATTTTTCACGTGCCTCTACTAATCCCTGTGCTTCAAGCGATTGATAAGCCAATTTAACTGTTGGAATACTGACTTTAAGTTTGTCGGCCATTTTACGTAGCGAAGGTAACTTTTCACCGGGTAGTAAAGTGCCTTGCTCTGATAGCTCACGGATCAGCTGCATAACTTGCAAGTATAAAAAATCATGATTACTTTTACTTACGACTAATGACATCTGATGCCTCTCAAAATAGTTTTATCAATCGTTAAAATCTGTACAGGTTGCATTTCTAATTTTCTGTATATGTTAAGTATACAGAAGCACATTAAAATAAACACTTAATCGACACGCTAGGATCGGCCATGAGAAGCATCGCGCTTTATACTTTAACAGTTTTGATTTGGGGCTCTACCTGGCTCGCAATTGAATTTCAATTAGGTGACATTGCAGTTGAAGTATCACTGTTTTATCGCTTTAGTTTAGCGGCCATATTAATGTGGATTTGGGTAAGCGTTAAAAAGTTACCTATGAATTATAGCCGTCGCGATCACGGTTTTTTTGTATTACTGGCGTTGTGTAACTTTGGCCTAAATTATTTAGTACTTTATTGGGCACAAAACTATTTAACGTCTGCCATGGCGTCTATCGCATTTTCAATGTTACTGCTAATGAATATAGTAAATACTCGCCTGTTCTTTGGTAAACCCATAGCAAAACGCATTTACAGCGGTGCATTAATTGGCGTTGTGGGTATCGTAAGTTTGTTCTGGCCACAATTACAGCAGTTCGACTTAAGTAATGGGGCGTTGGTCGGTTTACTACTTGCGTTAACCGGCACCTTTGTGGCTTCATTGGGTAATATGGTGAGTGTTCGCAACTCCCAGCAACAAATTGGTGTGATGCAAGGCAATGCCTGGGGCATGCTCTACAGTGCAATTGGACTACTATGTTATGTATTTATGGCTGATGCTAGCTTAAGCTTCTCTGCCCCTGCTAGCTACTGGTATTCATTAGTCTATTTAGCAGTGTTTGGCACCGTCATCGCATTTGCTTGTTACTTTGCGTTGTTGAAAAATATCGGTCCAGAGCGCGCCAGTTATGTCATTGTGTTATTTCCATTGGTTGCAGTGATTTTAAGCACATTATTTGAAGGTTTTATTTGGCAGGCCAATACATTTATCGGTTTTAGTTTAGTGCTAGTGGGTAACGCAATTGTACTAACACCCACAAAAAGAATTAAAGCGTTTATCGAGTTACATAAGGCATCACTTGCCAATAAACGCTCCATCCCCAGTTAGAATACGTTTATAACGTAGCTAACGCCAAAAGCGCCTACTTGTTAGGCGCTTTTTTATTGCTAACATATTATCTAAATTTAGCACTGCGGCATGCAAAAACGCAGCGCTTGCGGATGAATAGTCACAGTAGCTGGGGTCATCCCCACTAGCTCCCCATCTGCTTCTATCAATAAACCTGGGGTATCGATATTCGCAGTGTTTAAACGCTGATAACTAAGCCCTTTCATACCATGGTGGTTACGCAGTAATAAGCGTATAAAACTATATAAGTTACCAAGCAAACCCCGTCCTGTCATTGTGTAACACTCTAAATAGCCATTATTTAATTGTGCTTTAGGCGCTATTTTTAATCCCCCACCAAAATAATGGTAATTAGCAAATACCGTAATTAAGTTATGATACTGAGATTGCTGCCCAGCAAAGCGGCCCTCTAAGTGCGCGGCCTGATAGGCTAGTAGATGCTTAAACCCAGCAAAACTATAGCCTAATGGGGTTAATGCAGGCTTAGCTTGCAATGCATTTACTACATGCGCATCAAAGCCAACCCCCGCAATATTAATAAAGTAACGGTTATTTATTTGGCCAATATCAATTTTAACTTCGTGATCACTAAAAATAGCATCACGCCAAGCCAAGTTGCTGCAGCCAAAGCCACGAGCAAAATCATTGCCTGTTCCTTGTGGTAATAACGCTAATGAGCAATTTAATGCCATCAAGGCGTTCACAGCTAAATGCAAGCTACCATCACCACCAAGCACAACAACACGCTTTTGTGACCGCGCCAAAACCGCTATTTTTTGACAATCATCACTAAAATGGCCTGTTGTATAAAAAATAGTGTTATCAATGCCACGTTTTTGACATTGATCTAATAACCAAGCGCAATTTTTTTTATGCTTTTTTTGCGTGCTTGGTTTAATAATTATTAGCATCTGACTACCCGACCACTTAAAAACATAAAAATAGACTTTTCAAAAGATAAATTAATCTGAATACTTACTCACTTTTTGTATTTTGTAATGCATAAAAAACATCAAAAATAAAATAAAGCCATTATATTTAAAGTATTAATACATTTAAAATATTCATAACCATGCAAAACGAACTAATAAAGCAAACTTAACCGCAAGTTAATAACCGCACTTCACATTAGTTATTTTTATCCGACCACCCTAATTTTTATCGTTTTATTTTTGTGCAATTTAGAGTCAAAATAGCCGTGTTGTCAAAACAGACATAACCCGGAGCAAAGTAATGAACCCAGTAAATACTTTAAACGAAAGTGCAGCTACCCATGTTGCAGTAAAACCGACCAATCGCAAAGCAAAAATGCTTGCCAGACTAAACCGTTTCGGCAAAAAGCTAGCTCTTGGCGGCGCAGTTCAATACAAGTAATCACCCAACCATGATTACTTTAGCGGTGCAGCAAACACCCAACCACTAAATGAAACTACTTATTTAGCTCCCTCGTTTGCTGCAACCCCTTCTTTAAACTCCCTAAAAACACCTTTTTTATAAAAAAAACCACTTTTTAGAACAAAAAAACAGCAAACGATCTTTTTCCTATTTACACACCCCAATCACCTGCGTATTATTCTTTCCCAACGGAGAGATGGCAGAGTGGTCGAATGCACCGGTCTTGAAAACCGGCAGGGGTTTATAGCCCCTCTAGGGTTCAAATCCCTATCTCTCCACCATTATTACGTTTTGGTGGTTCACTCGATCATCAAAATGACAGTTTATGCGCCGGAGAGGTGGCCGAGTGGCCGAAGGCGCTCCCCTGCTAAGGGAGTATAGGGTTTGTAGCTCTATCGAGGGTTCGAATCCCTCCTTCTCCGCCATTTAATAACGAAGAAAGCCCCGCAATTTATTGCGGGGCTTTTTTTGTTGTTAAAAATGGCAGAAGGCGGGTGAGAACCCTCGACCAGGGTTCGACCAAATGTCAGGAACATTTGGGGCCGCTGCAAGCGTCGCGAAGCGATTGATTACATGGACGTAAGCAAGCCCATCCCCACGTTTGACACTAATACTAGTCTAAAAAGCCTATCGTTTTATGCCCGAAACCTTTACACCGATGAAGGCGGGTGAGAACCCTCGACCAGGGTTCGACCAAACTTTGTCTGGAACAAAGTTAAACGCACGCAGTGCGGCCCGAAGGGCAAAATATAGGGATGTATTTTTTTCAAATGTCAGGAACATTTGGGGCCGCTGCAAAGCGCCTCCCGCGATTGATTACATGGACGTAAGGAAGCCCATCCCCATGTTTGACTCGCATCTCAGTATAAATTCTCCAAGCTTTATGACATTCACGGTGGTAAGCCACTCGCCTACAAGTAATATCTACTGTGCTTCTGTAGATACGTCATTTATAGCGAAAACTTTGCTCCCCCACTTCTTTTTGCTAATGTGCTTAGCTAACTCAATTTAGATAAAGATAACTATGACTAACACCATGAACCATGACCGAACTTGAAAAAATGCAGCTGGGCTTATCTTATCTAGCCTCAGATCCAGAACTCGCAAAAGCACGTACACATGCAAAGTTACTCTGCCATCAATTTAATTTAGCAGATCCAACAACACCTCATGTACGAATTAAATTTATTGCCGAGTTATTAAAACTTAAAGGTAAAGCCTATCTTGAGCCAATGTTTTACTGTGATTATGGTTTTAATATTGAGCTGGGCGATAATTTTTATGCCAACCATAATTTAACTATTTTAGATGTCTGCAAAGTGACTATTGGTAGTAACGTGATGTTTGGTCCGAATGTGATGATCTCAACAGCCACTCACCCGATAGACCCTCTTGAGCGACGCATCACTGAATCAGGCCGCCCTATAACTATTGGAAACGATGTTTGGCTTGGTGGCAACGTCTCAGTATTACCAGGGGTGAGTATTGGTAATAACTGTGTGGTTGGCGCAGGCAGTGTTGTAACCAAAGACATTCCTGCCAACTCAGTGGCGGTGGGAAATCCATGTAAAGTGATCAGAAGTATTGAGGCTAAATAGCCTCTATGATTGTTAACGGGTTTAATCCTGCAAACTAAACCCATCGGCATCTAAATGCGCGGGGAAGCTTTGCTTAAAGAGCTCGAGCGGCTGTTTGTCCAAAGTGATAATAACCACCTCAGCTTGGTTATCTGTAGCGGCTGCCAGCGTATCGCCTTTAAAATCATACACGGCTGTGCCGCCATTATGCGCGACGCCATTGCCGTCATCACCAATACGATTAACGCCAATCACATAACATTGGTTTTCCATCGCTCGAGCCATCAGTAAGGTATCCCATACTTTGCGTCGTGCTGCTGGCCAGTTGGCAACATTCACCATCACATCGTAGTCATTACAATTACGCTGAAAGACCGGAAAGCGTAAGTCGTAACACACTTGCGGCAGAATTTTAAAGCCATTGAGAGTAAACACTTCTCGACGCTCACCCGCCTTCACAAAATCGCCTTCTTTACCTAAGCAAAATAAGTGGCGCTTGTCGTAAAATTTAACCTCGCCATTGGGCCACACCCAATAAAAGCGATTAGCTTTTTTATCACCTTGTTGCACGAGCACCGAGCCTGCTATCACCGTATTGGTTGACTTGGCCGTCGCAACCATCCAATTAAGCACTGCACCATTTTCGGGTTCAGCGCAATCAAGGTTAATAGCGAACCCTGTGGCGAATGTTTCTGGCAATAAAATAAGCTCTACTGATTTATCTATATCAGCTATTTTATCGCTAAAGTGTGCCAAGTTAGCGTCTTTATCTAACCAATTAAGCGATGTTTGTATCAGTGCTAGGGTTAAAGTTGACATAAAATCTCCGCGGCTTGTAATAGCGTGGCGTCATGTTTGGCAAAGCATAAGCGAATAACTTTATCGTTGCTTGGTTGCTGATAAAACACGCTCAGTGGAATGGCGGCAACCCCTGCTTGCTCTACTAGCCAGTGGCAAAACTCTACATCATTGAGATCTGATACATCACTGTAATCAAGTAGTAAAAAGTAAGTGCCTTCACTGGGTAAAATGGTAAAACGACTCTCTTTTAGTGCATTACTAAGTACATCACGTTTTTGTTGATAAAACTCACTGAGCTCATCCACATGCTCACCTTGCTGCTCTAGCATATCGGCTAATGCGTGTTGCGCAGGGGTGAAGCTTGAAAAAGTCACATATTGGTGAATTTTACGAAACTCCACCGCAAGTGCAGCGGGTGCGATGCAGTAGCCCATTTTCCAGCCTGTGCTATGAAAAGTCTTACCAAAGCTTGAGATCACAAAACTGCGAGCAAACAATTCTTCATCACGCAGCACACTTAAGTGTGGCTGGTTATCAAAAGTAATATGTTCGTATACTTCATCACTTATCACATATAAATCATGCTCGGCTACTAAGGCTTTAAGTGCATTAATATCGTGCTGTTTTAACGTTTTCCCGCTTGGGTTGTGTGGAGTATTAATAATAATAGCCCGCGTTTTGCTATTTACTACACTAGCAACTACTTGCCAATCAATTGCATAACTTGGAGCCTGTAAAGCAATATGAACTGACTTACCGCCAGCCAGTTCTATCGCAGGTTGATATGAGTCATAGGCAGGGTCAAATACGATAACTTCATCGCCTTTGCGTACTAATGCTTGAATGGCTACAAATAAAGCTTCGGTTGCACCTGAGGTGATGGTTACTTGCTGCGCCGCATCTATTCCCGTTGCATATTTACGTTTTGCTAGCTGGGCAATTTGTTGCTGTAGACGCGGTACACCTGATGAAGGTGAATATTGGTTAACGCCTTCAAGTACATAATGATTAAGCTGCTTTTTAAGTAACTCTGGCGCATCAAACTCAGGAAAACCCTGCGATAAATTAATGGCTTCAAATTGATTTGCTAAAGCGGTCATTTGACTAAAAATACTGGTGCCTAAATTTGGCAATTTACTTTCAAACACTGGTTACCCTTAATGATGGTTTTGCGCCCAAAGCGATGCTATCATTGCTGTTAACAGAAGTATAGCCGTCTAAATTAGCTAGAGGAATGTATGCATAACAATACCGCTATTTCGGAACTTATAGAAGCAGGGAAGTGGATCAGTCAACGTGGTTGGGTACCGGCCACAGGTGGTAACTTTTCAGCGCGAACCAATACTGGCTTTGTAGTGACTGCCAGCGGTTTTGACAAAGGACAATTAGGCTCACATACCTTTATAGAACTAGATCATGCAGGTAATCGCAGTGCTAGTGCCGCCAAGCCATCGGCAGAAACTGAACTGCATTTAAGTATGTATAAACTAATTCCTTCAGCTAATTATGTATTACATACTCATTCTGTCGCCGCAACAGTATTATCACGAGTTATTAAAGGCCACAGCCTAGATTTACACGGCTACGAAATGCAAAAATCATTAACTGGCATAACCTCACATTTAGACACCTTAAGCATTCCAATTTTTGATAATGACCAAGACATTGACCGCCTTAGCTTATTAGTCAGCGATCACCATCTACATATCCCGATCGAGCACGGCGTACTTATTCGCGGCCACGGTTTGTATGTTGTGGGTCGTACAATCGGTGAAGTTCGCCGCCAATTAGAAGGTCTTGAGTTCTTATTTGCATGTGAATTAGAACGTTTAAAATTAGTAGGATTAGAATCATGATCAAAGCACTACTGACCGATATTGAAGGCACAATTACCCGTATTTCGTTTGTTAAAGACGTGCTGTTTCCATATGCAGCAAAACAACTTCCTGAATTTGTAAAAGCTCAGCAAACACAAAGCGCGGTAGCAGAGCAAATTGCTGCCGTAAAAGCGATTATTGAGCAGCCTGATGCCAGCATCGATGTGGTAATTAACACTTTGCTTGCATGGATCCGTGACGATAAAAAAATCACCCCATTAAAACAGTTACAAGGCCTTATTTGGCAAACTGGCTATGAAAATGGCGATTTTACTGGTCATTTATACCCAGATGCCTACCAGTTCTTAGTTGCGCAGCAACAAGCTGGCCAGCAACTATATGTGTATTCATCAGGCTCAGTAAAAGCCCAGCATTTAATTTTTAACTACTCTGACTTTGGTGATATTCGCTCCTTATTTACTGATTACTTTGATACTAACGTGGGCGCTAAACAAGAAGCCACCGCTTATGAAAACATCATTGCCCAATTACCTTTTGCCGCTCATGAAGTGCTATTTTTAAGTGATGTTGCCGCAGAGCTGGATGCCGCTAAAGCCGCTGGTTTAAAAACCCTACACTTAATTCGTGATGGTCAAGCAAGCTCGCCTGCACATAACTATATTAACGATTTCAGCCAATTTACCGCGGAGCATTTAGCATGAGCCAACTGACTATTTTTGCCGATTGTAACGCCAGCAATGCATTATTAAATACCCAAGATGCAGCACAAATTGCCGCTGAGCTGAATAAAGTAAATGTACGATTTGAACAATGGCAAGCAAGCGCTGTTATTAACGCCGATACCAGCCATGAAGATATTATTGCAGCCTATAGCAAAGATATTGAGCGCCTAAAACAACAAGGCGGCTATCAAACTGTAGACGTTATTTCGCTGGCAAAAGGCAACCTAAATGCCGCCGAGTTACGTGCTAAGTTTTTATTTGAACACACCCATAGCGAAGATGAAGTGCGCTTTTTTGTAAAAGGCCAAGGGCTATTTTGCCTACATATTAACGACAAGGTATACCAAGTGCTTTGCCAGCAGGGTGATTTAATTTCAGTTCCTGAGCTGACCCCACATTGGTTTGATATGGGCAGCGATCCTGAGTTCACCGCGATCCGTTTGTTCAATAATACCGAAGGTTGGGTGGCCCAAAGTACTGAGTCTGAGATTGCTAAGCAATTTCCGTTATTGGACAGCAGCAGTTAATAAAGGGATAAAATGGAAAGGTTATTCTCATACGGAACACTGCAATTAGCGCAAGTACAGCTTGATACTTTTGGCCGTTTGCTTGAAGGTCAAGCCGATACACTAAAAGGCTACGTGGTAGGCGAAGTTGAGATCACCGACGCCGCTGTGTTAAAAAGCAGCGGCCAGCGGTTTCATCCAGCATTAATTAAAACGGGCCTTGCAACAGACACTGTAACCGGCACTATTTTTACCATCACCTTAGAGGAACTTGCTAACGCAGATAGCTATGAAGTTGATGACTACATCCGTATAGAAGAGTCATTTAGCAACGGTATTGATGCATGGGTGTATGTGGCAAAAAGCTAACGTCATATCAAAGATGACTTAAACAACTTAACTCTGTAGTATATTTTCAGTGTTAGTTTTACTCAATTAAGTGAATGTGAAATGGTCAACGAACAATATCAAAAGTCAAAGCAACAACTTGCGTATTCTCGTAAGCAGGTTGAAAAAGCTGGCCGTATTTTTCGTAAAAAAGAAGGCGATTTTGAATTTGCTACCGAAGTCATTCAAAATTATCGCGCAGCCCATTTATACCCACTGACCATCATCAAAAATTTAATATGGAAACACGTAAAAAAACTTAACTTGCTTGATTCTGCTACTATTGTTCGTCGCTTAAAACGCTTACCGACAATTATTGATAAACTGCAACGTGAGTCATTAGACGGTAAAAATGAAAATGCCATCAGCCTTAAACGCATGCACGATATAGGTGGTTGCAGAGTTATTTTAGACAATTTAGATAACCTGTATAAGCTCAATACGAGTTTAGATTCCAGTCGAACAGTCCATAGCGTAAAGTCATATGATTATATTGAAAACCCTAAAACCACAGGCTATAGAGGCATTCACCGCGTTTATAAAAGCTATAACAATCTAGATTCGCACGATTACAAAGGCTTTCAAATCGAAGTTCAGTTACGCACTCAACTCCAACACCTATGGGCAACCACTGTTGAGATAGTCGATATCATTGAAAAAGAAACACTGAAAACCAACCCACAAGCCGCTGATACAGATTGGCAGCGATTATTTTTTATCATGGGTGAATTTCTTGCCGTTAAAGATGGCTCAAATCAATTAAGTGATGAACAATCACAAAACTTTATTGATGAGTTAGCTGCCTTAAACAAAAAGCTTGCAGCATTTCATAAACTCGATGCGTTTAACCGCGCTTTCCAAGTTGATGAAATTAAAAACAAATCAAAAGATACGGGGTTTGCTTTACTTGTTCACAACACCGAAACTCAAATGGGTCGGGTCTTTTTGTACGCAGCCAATAAAAAACAAGAAGCGTTAACGCACTATGCAGAGCAAGAGCGACAAACACACAACAACGTATTGCTAGTAGCTGGAAGTGACTTAAAGTCGATAGAAAAAGCCTACCCCAACTACCTTAATGACACTTCAGAGTTTCTTTCAGAGTTCAGCCGTGTATTACTGGGTTAAATTTTAATTTAAATCTTTCAGTTTACCAGCTAACACTTGTTGTTGGTTATAAACGCCAGTATCTAACACCCAGCCCGTGATTAGCTTTGCAGGGGTTACGTCAAACGCTGGGTTGTAAACGTTAGCATTTGTTGGTGCCCATTGCGCCTCACCAAAACTTCCGCTTACACCGCGCACTTCAGCGCTATTACGTTGCTCAATTTCAATATCGGCACCGCATGCCGTATTTACATCAAGGGTAGTAAGCGGGGCCACCACATAAAAAGGGATGTTATGAAAATGCGCCAACACGGCTAAATTATAAGTGCCCACTTTATTAGCAAAATCACCGTTGGCAGCAATACGATCAGCGCCAACAAATATTTTATCAACTTTGCCTGTGGCCATTAAGCTTGCTGCCATATTGTCACAAATAAGCGTATACGGTATCTGCCAGCGCTCGAGTTCAAACGCGGTTAAACGACCGCCTTGTAGCAATGGCCGTGTTTCATCAACCCAGACATGAATATCACCATATTGCTGCTGCGCTTTGTAAATAACCCCCAAAGCAGTACCAATACCTGCAGTCGCTAACGCCCCTGTATTACAATGGGTAAGAATATTATCACCACGGTTAACCAGTGCTGCGCCATGATTTGCCATGCTTTCACACAAGGCGATATCTTCATTAAACAAAGTTACCGCAGCAGTTACAATTGCCGTTACATAATCATCTTGTTGTAACGCAATGCGTAACTTTGCCATGCAATGCATTAAGTTTACTGCGGTTGGTCGGGTGGCTTCTAGATCATCAATTGCCTTGGCTAATGTGGCTTTTGCTGTGCCCTGCTCAGCCAAATGAGCAACCAGTAAACTCGCTCCTAAACCAATCAGCGGTGCACCGCGTATTTTTAAACTTAAAATTAAATCCCGCATAGTGTCGACATCATTACATTCGTGCCATACCTGTTGATGCGGCAGTAGGTATTGGTCTAACACGCTGAGTGTATTGTTTTGATATTTTAAACTGCTTGCGATGAGGTCTTGCATGGTTGGTCCTGAATTATCTTAAGGCTGAGGTTATTTTACAGTAGTTTTTAAAACGCACAACCCAGAAGTGTAGACATCTAAACGGTTGAAGGTATAGAATGCTATCGTTTATCATTTTCTGAGAGTACGCCGATGGCCGAATACGTTGCCTTTAATGCACAGCATGCGATTGATTATATTAAAAATCTTGTAACTAAAGATGGATATGATTTGTTTGATCCTGACCAAACGTTATCGGCGTATGAGTTTGGAGATGGCAATTTAAATCTCGTTTTTAGAATAAGCGACGAGCAAAGTAATAGCGTTATTTTAAAGCAAGCCTTGCCTTATGCGCGCTGTGTGGGTGAATCATGGCCATTAACGCTCGACCGAGCACGCATTGAAGCTGAGGTTTTACTCAATCACGGCGCATTAAGCCCTGACTACACAGCAAAAGTATTGCATCATAATCCAGAGCAAGCACTGACCATTTTAGAAGATCTTGGTCACTTACAAATTTTGCGTAGCGCACAAATAAACGCAGAGCAATTTCCGCTATTAGGTCAACATGTGGCTCACTACTTAAGCCATACCGGTTTTTATAACTCAGACTTTTACCTAACCGCGCAAGATAAAAAAGCCAAAGTCAGTCAGTTTACCAATCCAGAATTGTGCCAAATTACTGAAGACTTATTTTTTAACGATATTCTGCGTGAACATGAGCGCAATAACTACCCAAGCGAACTACAAAGCACAGTTAGTAAATTGCAAAATAATGCCGCACTGCATTTAGCGATTGCAAAACTTAAAGCCAAGTTTTTATCGTGCCCGCAAACCTTGCTACATGGCGATATGCATAGCGGCAGCATTTTTGTGGATCAAAACACGACCAAGATGATCGACCCTGAGTTTGGTTTTTTTGGCCCTATAGGTTTTGATATTGGCTCATTTATCGGCAACTTATTATTAAACTATTGCGCCCAAAATGCCCGTATTAGTGAATTTGTTACGCGCCGTAACTATCACACCCATTTACTGACTTGCCTGCAAGAGAGTTATTCTTTGTTTGAACAACAGTGGCTAAGGCTAATTGCAGAGCAAACAACTGATAACAATTTAAAAGCCGCCGGATACGGTGAGTATTTTATGCAACAAGTACTGCAAGATGCGATTGGTTACTGCGGGACCGAGCTGATTCGCCGTACTATTGGCTTAGCACACGTTGCTGATATTGATGGTATTGAAGACGAGCAAGCGCGTTTAGACGTGCAGCGCCATACTTTAGCGCTAGGTGAGCAGCTAGTACTCAACGCCCATACCTGCAATAACAAGGAAGCGTTTTTCTCTTTATTGATAAGCCAACTAAACTAGTTTTTATAAAATACAGTAAAAAGGCACTTTATTGAGTGCCTTTTATTAATCTATTTTGGTCAGGCCCTATAACCTAGCCGCTTTAAGTCACTGATAATTTTCATACATTTTATCAAGCGGCTCTGACAAGCCGTTTTCTTGCACAACGCGTACATGCTGGCGGCCAAGCTCTCGGGCACTAAATACGCCACATGAGTGGGCAATTAAACCCGCACCATAATGAATATACTTATTATAGTTGGCGACTCGCTGTGCTTTATCATTCACATCTAAGCCACGCTGTAGGCGCTCATTATGCGTAGTAATACCCGTTGGACAAGTATCTTTATTGCACTGCAGTGCTTGGATACATCCTAAAGCAAACATATGACCACGAGCTGATACAACAAAGTCAGCGCCCAATGCGAGTGCCCACGCAACCTTTGACGGCACAATCAGTTTACCTGACGCAATAACTTTAATACGCTCTCGCAATCCATGCTTTTCCAACATATTGACGACTAAAGGTAAGCTTTCTCTTAGCGGTAATCCTACTGAATCCATCAGTGGCTGTGGTGCAGCACCGGTACCGCCATCAGCACTATCGATGGTAATAAAATCAGGTGCTGATTCAATACCCCGATGATTGATTTCAGCAAATAGCGTTTCTAGCCACGCATAAGCACCAATCACCGCTTTAAAACCAGTCGGTTTGCCAGTGGTCTCACGCACGGATGCAATCATATCCAGTAAATCGGCAGGCTTTTTAACTTCAGGATGCCCATTTGGGCTGATTGAATCATGGCCTTCAGGGATACCACGGATCGCAGCAATTTCAGCAGTCACTTTTTTGCCTGGTAACATGCCGCCTTTGCCAGGTTTTGCCCCTTGGCTCATTTTAATTTCAAACATTTTTACTTGTTCATGGGCAGCTATTTTTTTAAGCTTCTCATGGCTTAGTTTGCCTTGCTCATCACGCACCCCATATTTCGCCGTGCCTATTTGAAATACGATATCAGCACCACCTTCTAAGTGATAAGGACTTAGCCCCCCTTCACCGGTATTCATCCAGCAACCTGCCAGCTTGGCACCTCTTGATAACGCACGCACGGCCGGTTTTGATAATGCCCCGAAACTCATTCCAGAAATATTGAACAGTGATTTAGTCATATAGGGGTTTGCACAATAAGGCCCTAAGGTAATGGCACTAGGCTCAAGCGCTTCTTCATCTAAGGTAGGAAATGCACAGTTCATAAACATCACTGTACCAGTGACTTCTAGACTTTGGGTTGAGCCAAACGCAGTGGTGCGATCCACATTTTTAGCTGCTTTATAAACCCAACTCCGATCGGCGCGGTTAAATGGCATTTCCTCACGGTCCATTGCAAAAAAATACTGGCGGAAAAACTCGCCTTGGCGTTCAAAAAAATATCTAAACCGGCCAATTACCGGGTAATTACGCCTAATTGCTTGTTTTGATTGAGTAACATCACTAATGTAAAAATAAATCACCAGTAAAACTAAACAACCAAATACTACAATAAATAAACTGGCAAACACATCAATACTAAAAATTATAAAATTACTCATGCAACACCCCTTGCTGATTATTTTTTATTCCTAATTAAGAGCATACAATTTAGAGCAGATAATTCAATGTAAATGTATAAGTCAGCAGTATTAAACTACTGACCTATAAATAAAGAGTTGAGTTAAGCGTTAGATTTAGCTAACTCAGATTGGATATATAACTGGATTTGTTCTTCAAGTACTGACATCGGCACAGAGCCATGACGAAGTATCTGATGATGAAACTCGCGCACATCAAAATCTTGCCCTAATGCTTGCTCAGTTTCTTTGCGTAACCGCTTAATCGTTAGCTCACCAATTTTATACGACAGTGCTTGTGCAGGCCATGAAATATAGCGATCGGTTTCAGTTTTTACGTTGTGTAATGAAAGCGCGGTGTTTTCGCTCATAAACTTCATCGCGCGATCTCGGCTCCAACCATACATATGCATGCCAGTATCAACCACTAAACGGGCTGCTCGCCACATTTCATAAGTTAAACGACCAAAGTCACTGTATGGGTCTTGATAAAAGCCAGCCTCAATCCCTAAGTACTCAGAATATAACCCCCAACCTTCACCAAAAGCAGATAAATAAGCATCTTGGCGGTAACTTGGCAGGTTTTCTAATTCCGCGTTAAGTGAAATTTGTAAATGATGCCCTGGCACCGCTTCATGAAATGTGAGTGCTTCTAACACATATAAAGGGCGTTTATCTAATGCGTAGGTATTAACCCAGTAATAACCCGCTTGGTCATCACGACTTGAACCAGAGTAACGACCCGTAGTGTATTTAGGCGCTATGCTTGCAGGCACAGGCGCTACGCCATAAGGCATGCGTGGTAAGGTATGAAATAGTTTCGGAAGTTGGGCATCCATTTTTTTAGCTATGTAAGAGGCTTCTTTTAAAAGCTCCTCAGGTGTTTTGGCGTAAAATTGTGGATCGGTACGCAAAAAGTGCACAAATTCAGCAAATGTGCCTTTAAATCCAACCTTTTTAATAATTTCATCCATTTCCGCGCGAATACGTGCCACTTCTTGCAAACCCAGTTCATGAATTTCTTTCGGGGTCATATCTGTGGTGGTGTAATACTTAGCGCGATTAGCGTAAAAAGCCTCGCCATTAGGTGTAGAAGAAATACCTATGTCAGTACGTGCACCTGGTTGGTATTCGTCATTAAAAAACGTTAAATAGCCTTGATAAGCAGGGATAACTTGCTCTTTAATCACTTTTTTAGCTTGCTGCTGTAACGCAAAAAACTCACTGTCAGTTAAACCAGCAGTATTATTTAAAAATGGCTTATAAAACTCAGATTTAGTGACATCATCAACAATATAGGCACTGATCGAATCTTGATAACCCACAAGCACTGCTTTAGGTTGCGTTAAACCAACCTCTAACCCTTTGCGCATCCAGCCAATATTTTGCTGAAAAAAGCGGGGAACTTGCTGCAAACGTTGAAGATAAAGCTGATAGTCTGCTGGCTTCTTATAATCTGAACGCGACACCATAAACGATAAGCTTGAGTGAAAGCCATATTCTGAAGTCAATGGCATGTAATGACTATTAAATACATACTCATCGACACTATTTTGTACTTGGCCGCGAATTATAGTGAGATTAATGCGGTTTTCATCGCTGAGCTTATCTTGATCAATTGCGTCTAACTGCGCCAATAATTCGGTGTTATGTTGGTATTTTTTTTCAAGAAATTCAGCAGATAAATTCGTGAGTAAATAGCCATCAACACCTTCAGGGTGGCTATACGGGCTGATACTTTCTCGATAATCAACGATTGATTGCGCAACCTGCGTAAACTGTTGATCGCTATCTACCGTGGTCATTTGGCAAGCTGTTAATGTACATGCCAAGGCAATACTTAATAAAGAATGTCGCACAACTAATGTGGCTGATTTTTTCATAATATAAGGAGTCTGCTACAGAAAACATGATATTTAACCTAACCTAGCTAGCTAAAATAACCAAAAAAATGCGACCAAGGACAGTAAATGCAAGGTTAAATTAACGGCTGTTATCGTCTAGTAGTTAGTCAGCCTCAAAATGATTGAACGAGATTGCCGAGAAAACCAGCGATTGAACAAGAAAATTAGAGTTTTCGACGCCAAATTACATCTTTTTACTTTTAAATATCACCGATACAGATTAATGTAAGCTTATATCAAACGCTAGGATTGCGTAATAATCTCATGGAGGGAGTTCTTTAATTTCACTGTTACGTATATTTAATTGGTGTATACAATGATGTTCCATGATTCCATGGCTATTGCTCAAGAAAAAATGACCAAGGTATGTATCTTTTTAGAACATCACATATTACCACCGACCCCACTTAATTATCACGTCGTTTATACCTACGTTAGTCAAGCTAATACGAATTTAAACGCCACCCTTGATCGCGCTATTGCTCAAGGCCAAGAAATTGACTGTGTCTACATTGAGCAATTGTATTTCGATTATATGGATCACGCTCACAAAGCCGAAACAAGTATGGTGCGCAATGTGGACGGTATTATCAATTCATTGTCGCGTAGCGCGCATTCAACCGAAAAAGATATTATCCGTTTTGCTAGTCAAGTCAGTGACTGTGTACATTCGCTCGATGAAAATAATGTTTCCCAAAGTCGTCAAGCGCTTGAGACATTAAATAAACAAACAGCCCACTTACTCACCCAACATAAACAATTTAAACAAGAGCTGATCAAAGCAAAGCGATTACAAGAAAAAACCCAACAGCAACTTGTGCAATTACGCAAAAAACATATTACCGACCAGCAAACCGGCTTATTCAAACGCCACTATTTAAATCAACAAACCCAATTATGGTTAGACCAAAATAAATCGGTGTGTGCCATTGCCATCCAAATCGATAATTTAGATCATTTTATTGATAACTATGGTGATGTAATTGGTGAAGTGATTTTAAGTAAGGTCGCTAAGCAGATTCAAAAATATGTCTTTGAAAGTGGCCTACCTGGGCGAACTAGCAAAGATGCTTTTACCATATTATTAGCTGATATTGACCCAGATACAGCCAACGTGATTGCCGAGAAAGTCCGTAATGGTGTAGAAAAACTGCGTTTTGTCAGTTCTAAAAATGGTATTAAACTACCCGCAATCAACCTTTCTTTAGGCATTGCTAAACATCAAGATGAAAAAGATTTTAATAACCTTGCCCGCAAAGCATCCAACGCCGCACATAAAGCAAGATCACTTGGCCAAAGCAGCTTTATTGCCGGTCAATAATCGTTAATCAGTTTGATCCACAAGCAATTTAACCAGATTCAAATTGCACCTCACAGGCACAATCAAGTACACTAGTCTTTATTACCACGATAGAGATTAATCATGAACGAGAATCCAGAAAAGACCACACATTTTGGTTATAAAACCGTTGCCGAAACCGAAAAAGCTTCCATGGTTGCCGATGTGTTTCACTCTGTGGCAACTAAATATGATGTAATGAATGATCTCATGTCGTTTGGTATTCACCGCTTATGGAAACGCCAAACCATTGCTAGCTCAGGTGTTCGTAAAGGTCACCATGTACTTGATTTAGCAGGTGGTACCGGCGACTTAACCGCTAAATTCAGCCAACTTGTTGGCGATACCGGGCAAGTTGTTTTAGGTGATATCAATTCATCAATGTTGAAAGTAGGCCGTGAAAAACTGCATAACTTAGGACTAGTTGGTAACATCGACTACGTGCAAATGAATGCCGAAGCACTGCCTTTCCCTGACAACAGCTTTGATTTGATTACCATTGCCTTTGGTCTGCGTAATGTTACAGATCAAAACAAAGCGCTGCGTTCAATGTACCGTATTTTAAAGCCTGGTGGCCGTTTGCTGGTATTGGAGTTCTCTAAGCCAGAACATGAAGTACTCAGTAAAGCCTATGACTTTTACTCATTTAACTTATTACCGAAAATGGGTGAGCTGGTTGCAAATGATGGTGAATCATACAAATATTTAGCTGAATCTATTCGTATGCATCCAGATCAAGAAACACTAAAAGCAATGATGAATGACGCTGGTTTTGAGCAAACGACTTATCAAAATCTCACTGGTGGGATTGTGGCATTACACCGCGGCTTTAAATATTAACAGCCGCCAAGCTCATAACATTTATTGCTAAGGTATTGGTATGTTAAATAATTTTATTGTCGCACTAGTAGAACGTATTTTAAATACAGCGCTTAAGCTTGACCCAACCCTTAGCGATAGACTCGCCCCAATTGCTCAACAACGCCTATTAATTGATATACGCGATTGGCAGCAACAGTTTTTAGTGGTATTTACAGGCCAGCAACTGCATCTTTATAACACCACTGAGCAGCAATTTGATTGCATGATCAGTGCTGATATTCAGACCTTAATGGCACTTAAAAATCCGGCCATGCTCACTCAGTTAATTCGCCAAGATAAGCTTGATTTACAAGGCGACTTACATATAGCACAGGGGTTTAGCAATGCTTTTGCAGCACTTGATATCGACTGGCCAGAACATTTATCAACTTATCTAGGTGATGCGCCAGCCCAGCAATTATGGCAGTTGCTTAAGCAAGCAAAGCAACAAGGCAAAAAAACCAACAAACAGCTGGCGACAACGCTAACAACATTATGTCAAGACGAGCTCAAAGTAACTATTCACCCTTTAGAGCTTGAACAATTTAAGCAACACACACGTCAACTGAAAAGTCATACTGCGCAACTTGAGTTGCGAATTAACCAATTACTTCAAGCTAAATAAATCAGTAAGGATTATTTGTGTCAGCTGCTCGGCTTTATAACATCACTAAAACCCTTCTTAACTATGGTTTAGATGAGTTAATACCACCACAAAAAATACCTTGGTATGGCAAAGTGAGTCGTGCATGTTTGTTTTGGCTAAAGAACAAGCATCCAGAAAAGCCTGCTGGTTTAAGGCTGCGCTTAGCATTGCAACAATTAGGGCCCGTATGGATCAAGTTTGGCCAAATGTTATCTACTCGGCGTGATTTATTACCACTGGATATCGCACTAGAGCTGGCCTTATTACAAGATCAAGTACAGCCGTTTGATGGCGTGTTAGCGCAAAAGTTAATTGAAAACGCGCTTGAGATAAATGACATTAGCGAATACTTTAGCGACTTTGAACAAACGCCTTTAGCATCAGCATCCATTGCGCAAGTGCATACTGCAACCTTAATCGATGAACACAATCAACCACAAAAAGTGGTTATCAAAGTCATTCGCCCTGATATCAGAGAACAAATTGACGCTGATTTGGCATTAATGGAACAATTTGCCAAAGTCGTGGCAAAATTGATCAACGAAGCAAAAAGATTACGCCCTGTTGAGGTTGTTAAAGAGTATAAAAAAACCTTACTTGATGAATTGGATTTACTGCGTGAAGGCGCCAATGCAATTCAGTTAAAACGTAATTTCGAAGGCTCTGAATCCCTTTATATTCCTTTTGTTTATAGCGACTACAGCCGTGTAAATGTACTGGTTATGGAACGAATTTATGGTATTCCAGTGTCTGATACAGATGCATTAGTTGCACAAAACACCAATATGAAATTACTCGCTGAGCGTGGTGTGGAGGTGTTTTTTACCCAAGTTTTTCGAGATAGCTTTTTTCATGCTGACATGCACCCTGGTAATGTGTTTGTCTCTTACGATACCCCTGAAAATCCCAAATTCATCGGTATCGACTGCGGTATTGTTGGCACGTTAAATAAAGAAGATAAACGCTATTTAGCGGAAAACTTTATCGCCTTTTTTAATCGCGACTATCGTCAAGTCGCACAATTGCACGTTGATTCAGGGTGGGTTCCAAAAGATACCAGCGTCGAAGAGTTTGAATTTGCCATTCGCACTGTCTGTGAGCCAATCTTTAATAAACCGCTCGCTGAGATCTCATTTGGTCATGTGCTAGTTAATCTATTTAATACCGCTCGTCGCTTTAATATGCAGGTTCAACCGCAATTAGTTCTGCTACAAAAAACCTTACTGTATGTTGAAGGTCTAGGGCGGCAGCTATATCCACAATTAGATTTATGGAAAACAGCAAAACCGTTTTTAGAAGATTGGGTAAAACAGCAGGTAGGTCCTTGGTCGGTGTTTAAGCAAGTGTATGCAAACTTACCATTTTGGGCTGAAAAGATGCCTGAGCTGCCTGATTTAATTTATCAGAACCTAAAGCAGCAACAACAGCACAACAACCAAGCACCATTGCCGCAGCCATCACATAAGCCGTTGTTACTTGGCGTATTTGCAGGCGCAACAATGATAGTCTCGGGATTATGTTACTTACAGCATGATTTTATCGCGGCAAGTGTTGCTGCAAGCTGTTCAATAATTGGCTTTATTTTAGCGTGGCGAAACGCATAAACTAAGTGCTATTTACATTCTGCTGAGTATAATCAGCGTAAACATACAATAAAATTTGGAGTAAACCATGGGTTTTGGCGGTATTAGTATTTGGCAATTATTAATTGTATTAGCAATCATTGTGTTGCTTTTTGGCACTAAGAAGTTGCGTGGAATTGGCGGTGATTTAGGCAATGCTGTTAAAGGGTTTAAAAAAGCGGTCTCTGAAGATGAGCAAAATAAACCTGCAGAACCTATAGAGCAAGCAAACAACCCAATACAAAATAAAGAATCTGTTGATAAAAGCAAAGAAGACCATAAGGCTTAATTAGCATGGGTATGTGGGAACTGGTTGTAGTTTTGATCGTCGGCTTAGTGGTGCTTGGCCCTGAGCGCTTGCCAGTTGCGATCCGCACGGTAAGCCGCTGGATAAAGACGATAAAGTCTTTGGCAAACTCGGTGAAAGCCGAGGTCAACGAAGAATTAAGAGTGCATGAGTTGCATCAAAATTTAAAAAAAGCTGAACAGCAAGGCATGCAAGATCTCAACCCAGCAATCAAAGACTCTGTTGACGAGCTGCAAAAAGCCGCCGACTCCGTCACCCATAGTTATAAAAAAACCGCCTCGGATCTAACCAAAAAAGCGAATATTGATGAACAAAAATGAAATTATTTTTGTTAGCTGTGGTCTATATATCGGTAACGAGTTAAATTATGACTGAACAAGTAAAATCAGGCTTTGTAAGTCATTTAATTGAATTGCGAAACAGGCTAATGAAAGCCTTACTAACTATTTTGCTTTTTTTTATTGCATTAGTTTATTTCGCAAACGATATATACGGTTTTGTTGCAGCGCCTTTAGTTGCGCATTTACCAAGCACCGCAACTATGATTGCCACAGATGTAACGGCACCCTTTTTTGCACCATTTAAGTTAACCTTATTTGTCGCTTTATTTGCAGCGTTTCCGTTTATATTACACCAAATATGGGGCTTTATTGCACCTGGGTTATACCAGCATGAAAAACGCATGCTAATGCCGATTTTGGCATCAAGTATTATATTGTTTTATAGTGGTATCGCATTTTGTTACTTTGTAGTACTACCAATCATTCTGGGTTTTTTTACCAGTGTTGGTCCAGAAATGATGACCTTGGCGCCAGATATTAGTAGCTACTTAAGCTTCGCCTTAAAGCTGTTTTTTGCTTTTGGGGTCGCCTTTGAAATTCCGGTGGCTATTATGCTGTTGTGTTTTAGTGGGGCTACGACTACGCAGAGTTTAAAAGAAAAGCGTCCATATATTGTGGTCGGTGTTTTTGTAGTCGCGATGTTTTTGACACCACCCGACGTACTTTCGCAATCATTATTAGCATTTCCCATGCTACTGTTATTTGAATTGGGGTTAATTTTAGCATCCTTTTATAGCGCTAAGCCTCAGCAAAATGAGTCAGAGGAATAAATGAAAAAACAATTACTACCAATACTTGCTTTGCTAAGCATTCCAACGGTACATGCCAGTGAAGTGAATCTACAGGCGTTACAGGCTTGTACGTTTGTTGAAAATGACTTTAACCGCCTGCTTTGTTATGACAACACTATGGCAGGTAAATCGTTAAGCAAACCCACCACCTCGCAAACCTTAACACCACCGGCAAATAGTGCAGCACCAGCGGTTGCTGCAGCAACAGGCACAGTTGCTGCGGGCGAGCAGATCGTTAAAACTAAAAACGAAGACTTTGGCCTTGAACACAAAGAAGTCAGCAAAGATAACGACGATGAAATTTCTGCCGTGGTAACCAATGTGGAAGAAGCGCCTTATGGCGAGTTAATTATCACCTTAGACAATGGTCAGCAATGGCGTCAAGTTGGCTCTGATCGTTTACGTTTGACAAATAATGATACCGTTGTGATTGAACGAGGTATGTTCAACTCCTTTTTATTGAAAAAAGCAGGCCAGAATCGTTCGATCCGCGTAAAGCGCACTAATTAATGACCACTCACCTCATTGATGCTGGCGTAAACCTCACCAATCATCAATTTGATGATCAACATTTGGCTATCATAACGCGTGCAAAAGCACACAATGTTAGCCAAATGCTGTTAATTGGCTGCGATATCGATTCCAGCCAACAAGCTTTAAATTTAGCAAAACAGTTCACGTTACTCGCCACCGCAGGTGTTCATCCGCATGATGCCAAGTCAGTCAATGAGCAACTTGAAGAGCAATTACGCTTACTTGCAACAGCCCCAGAAGTGGTCGCTATCGGCGAGTGTGGATTAGATTATAATCGTGACTTTTCCCCCCGTGAAACCCAACGTTCTGTATTGCACCGACAACTAGCATTAGCGGTATCATTAGACATGCCCGTCTATTTACATGAACGCGATGCCAGTGAAGATATGCTAGCAATTTTACAGCAATACTCTGTTCGTGGTGTCTTACATTGTTTCACTGGCGATCAACACGCACTTGAACAATATTTAGCGTTAGGCTTATACATTGGTATTACTGGCTGGGTATGTGATGAACGCCGTGGCAAACAGTTGCAACAGCTTATCCCAAGCATTCCTCTAGAGCGACTTTTGATAGAAACAGATGCGCCATTTTTGATCCCTCGTACGTTAACGCCAAAACCAAAGTCTCGCCGCAATGAACCAAGTTATTTACCACATATCTGCGCAACTATTGCGGCTTTAAAAGGGTTAGAATTTGCAACAGTTGCAAAGCAAACTACACTTAACTTCCAACAGTTATTCAACCACAAGGGCTGATAATGAAGCGTGTTTGGTTGCTGCTATGTAGCTTGTTATTGATTACATTTACCTCTCATGCCACTAATATTGCCTTAGATAACCACTTTAAACACTTACAGGATATTCCTTTTCAGTATTCCCTGCAGTCCTTAACGCTGGAGCAAGCTAAACAAGCAACGGGTCCGCAGTGGCAACAGCTTACAGATCAAGCACTCAATTTAGGACTAACCAACCAGGCCGTCTGGTTACGCCTGCAACTGGTTAATACAGAAGATTCAGAGCTAGCTGTTTTATTGTCTATTGATAATCCATTATTAGATAAAGTCGCAGTACATCACTACGTTAAACAGCGCACTTTATTGACTAAAGAAATTGGTGATGCCTTACCCCTAAACAATCGGCAAATTGCAACAGAATCGTTACTAATCAAGCTCACGCTACCACCATCCAGTAATTCCACTGTATTGCTTCATGTTGCAAGTTTAGATGGTGTCAGAGTACCACTGAGCCTATGGCAGCAAGACGAGTATTTAAAAGATAAAAGTAAGTTTAATTTACTGTATGGCTTATTAGTCGGGTTTATTTTATCGTTGGCAATCACAAGCTTAGTTATGTTTAGTTTTTCTAGAAAACGTTACTTTGCTCTGTGCGGCACTATTTTAATCACTTTATGGTTATTGTTAATTTATTTATATGGCTTTGGCTATCGCTATTTCAACCCATCTTTGCCTGCTCTACAGCAATTGACAGTGCCAAGTTTACTCGTATTGGCAACTTGCTTATTCGCACCATTATTCGAACAGTTACGTCAACCAGTAACAACATTATTACAACCCTTATATACATGGGGTAATAGGTTACTGTTTATCAGCCTGTTTTTTATTTGGTTACTGCCGAGCAATATCATGCTGAGTTATTGTCTATTTATACCTCCTATTATTATGCTCTTGCAGATAACAGCATTAGTTATCGATATTCGTCAGCAGCAAACACAGCCCCTGAATGCACTTTTATGTGGCATGTTGGTACTCTTTACTGCGCAGCTATATTTGATAACTGTGGTATTTGATATTTATGATTTTAATACCCGTGGCTTGCCGTTTGTATTCTTTAGTTTTTTAATTTGCTCACTCAGTCTGAGCTTTGCCACCATAAAACATTTTTTAATCGAACGTGACGCGCAAGTCGCAGCCCAACAAAGTAAAATAGCTCAAAGTGAAGCGCATGATGCATTACTACAAGAGCGTTTAGCGCTACAAGAACAAGCGAGATCAGACCTCGAAGCAAATATTGAAGAGCGCACCTTTGAGCTACAAGTTACCTTACGCGAGCTTGAAGAAAAAAACCGTGCACTTGAGCAAATTAATATGGAAGATCCACTAACAAAAATCAAAAATCGTCGCTACTTTGATAAAAAACTCGTTATGGATTTACGCCGCTCTCGTCGCGAGCAAACCACTTTGAGTGTCATAATGCTCGATATAGATCACTTTAAGAATATTAACGATACTTACGGTCATTTAATTGGTGACCAAACTATTCGTGCTGTAGCAGACATTATTAAAAAGCGTTTAAAGCGCCCACTCGACGAAGTGGCTCGCTATGGGGGCGAAGAGTTTGTCGTTTTATTGCCCAATACAGTGCTCAGCGGTGCCATTGCATTAGCAGAACAAATACGTCAAGAAATCTTAGATGCTACAATTACCGTAGCAAATACTGAAATTACGTTTACCATTAGTGCTGGTGTGTATAGCGCCATCGCTGAAGACATTAATAACCCAGGATTATTCACAGGCTGCGCCGACAAAGCACTTTATCATGCCAAACAAAGTGGTCGTAATCGTGTAGTTAGCTTTCCAATTTTAGACTAGGAGCAAATAATGGCCCAATCAGGTCTCGACCTTTTCCCTTACACTCGTATGCGTCGTATGCGCCGTAATGATTTCTCTCGCCGTTTGATGGCCGAAAACCAACTGAGTGTGAATGACTTAATTTATCCTGTATTTGTGCTTGAAGGCAACAATCGCCGCGAAGCGATTGAGTCAATGCCAGGTATCGAGCGCTTATCAATTGACTTACTATTACTTGAAGCGAAAGAGCTGGTCGATTTAGGCATTCCTGCTATCGCACTTTTTCCAGTAACACCAAGCGACAAAAAATCATTGCTTGCCGAAGAAGCTTATAACGAAGATGGTTTAGTGCAACGAACTGTCCGCGCTCTTAAAGAAGCCTTCCCTGAGTTGGGAGTGATTACTGATGGTGCTCTTGATCCTTTTACAACACATGGGCAAGACGGCATTATTGATGATGAAGGCTATGTAATTAACGATGTCACTACTGAGATTTTAGTAAAACAAGCGCTATCTCACGCAGAGGCTGGCGCAGACGTTGTTGCACCCTCTGATATGATGGATGGCCGCATTGGCGCAATTCGCGAAGCCCTTGAAGCTGATGGCTTTGTTCATACTCGCATCATGGCTTACTCAGCTAAATACGCCTCTAGTTACTATGGCCCATTTCGAGATGCGATTGGCTCAGCAGGGAATCTAAAAGGCGCGGATAAAAAAACCTACCAAATGGATCCAGCAAACTCTGATGAAGCATTGCGTGAAGTAGCCTTAGACTTACAAGAAGGTGCCGACATGGTGATGGTAAAACCAGGCATGCCGTATTTAGATATCGTCCGCCGGGTTAAAGACGAGTTTGGTGTGCCAACGTTTGCTTACCAAGTCAGCGGTGAATACGCCATGCATAAAGCGGCGATTGATAATGGCTGGCTCGCTGAAGAAGCAACCATTATGGAATCACTACTCGCATTTAAGCGTGCAGGCGCCGATGGTATTTTGACTTACTTCGCTAAACAAGCCGCTCAATTGCTTAAAAAGTAATAATTTCACTATAATTGAAAAAGAGTGCTAACGCGCTCTTTTTATTTTCATCTCATTAACTTTTTGTATTTTATTTGTCATAAATTTTCCTTACACTGACTGTCCCATTCGGGACACAATACACGGGAAAAATAAAAATGTTTAATACAAAAATAACGCCATTGGCGCTTGTTATTGCAAGCCTCAGTGCACCAGCCTCCGCTAATTTAATAATTTCAGAATATGTTGAAGGCGGCGGTTACAATAAAGCGATTGAAATCTATAACACCTCATCAGCAGCTGTATCTCTAGACGGTTATACCATCAACTTATATTCAAATGGCAAGACTGTTTCAACAAGCGAAGAATTATCAGGCACTGTTGCTGCTGAGAGTACGTTTGTCATTGTGACTTCTGACACTCGCGCTGTTGATGATCTAAAGGCTAAAGCTGACATATTCAGCGGTGCCGTTAATTTTAATGGTGATGACGCTTTTACACTAATGTTAGATGATACTGTCGTGGATAGCTTTGGCCAAATAGGCACACGTCCTGATAATGGTCAGTGGTCTGCTGGTGGCGTTGCAACTAAAGATAAAACCCTACGCCGTAAAGCAGATGTCACCTCTGGCCGCACTGATGCAACTAGCGCGTTTGATCCCAGTGAGCAATGGCTACAATTCGATAAAGATGATTTCAGTGGTCTTGGTTTTCATGGTGAAAACAATCAACCTGAGCCGGAACCAGAACCGGTTACACCACTTGAGTGTGGTGCAGCGAAAACCCTTATCAACGCAATTCAAGGTGAAGGGGGTGATAGTCCATTATTGAATACTGAAGTAGAGCTGGAAGGTGTTGTAACTGCTGATTTTCAAGGCGCAGAGCAATTAAGTGGCTTCTTTATTACATCACTTGATGCAGATATTGATACAAACCCACTTACTTCTGAAGGGGTCTTTGTGTACTTTGCTGATACCGATGTCAATGTCGGTGACCACGTGCGCGTGAAAGGCAGTGTCGCAGAGTACTTTAATGCCACACAAATTGGCGATGTCAGCCAAGTGGAAATATGCGCAACAGGTCTGGTAACCGCAGCAACTAAAATATCATTGCCTGTTACCGAAGTTGCTGATTTAGAAGCCCATGAAGGCATGCTAGTGACTTTAGAGCAACCTCTTGTTGTGACCAATAACTATGGTTTAGGTCGTTACGGTGAAGTTGACTTAGCAACAGAGCGTTTATATCAAGGAACGCAAATTGCGCTGCCGGGCGATGCTGCTACTGCTGTAGAAGCCGAAAACAGCAAAAAACAAATCTTACTTGATGATGGCTCAACAAAACAAAATCTTGATCCAATCGCCTACCCAGGCACTGGCTTAGATTCATACAATACGCTGCGCCTAGGCGATACTGTAAATACCGTTACTGGTGTTCTAGGATACAGCTTTGATCGCTATCGTATTCACCCAACCGTACAACCAACTTTTGTTGCAACTAACCCGCGTACTGAGGCACCAGAACTTCATGCTGATGCTGACTTACGTATCGCTAGCTTTAACGTTCTAAACTACTTTAACGGTGATGGTCAAGGTGCAGGCTTCCCAACTAGCCGTGGTGCTGATAGTGAAGCTGAGTTTATTCGCCAACAAGCAAAAATTGTCAGTGCAATTGTTGCATTAGAAGCAGATGTTATCGGTTTAATGGAAATC
The DNA here is from genome assembly GCF_030436385.1 of Pseudoalteromonas sp. KG3. Taxonomy (NCBI): domain Bacteria; kingdom Pseudomonadati; phylum Pseudomonadota; class Gammaproteobacteria; order Alteromonadales; family Pseudoalteromonadaceae; genus Pseudoalteromonas; species Pseudoalteromonas sp. KG3. Next base: position 2,663,315 of record NZ_CP098523.1, on the reverse strand, counting down.
GAAAATGATGGCTTTGACGAGTTTAGCGCGATTGCCAGTTTAGTAAATGCGCTTAATGACGAAGATTCTGTAAATGACTACGCATTTGTTGATTTTAACGTAAATCAAATAGGTACTGATCAAATCACTACGGCATTAATCTACCGTGCAAATAAAGTCGTCGAAGTTGGCAACGCTGCGATTACTACACAAGCACCGTTTGATTACAGTAACCGCGCACCTATTGCGCAAAGCTTTAAGTCATTAACAACTGATGAAGTGTTTACTGTTGCAGTTGCGCACTTAAAATCAAAAGGTAGCTGCGGCAGCGCCGATGGCAATAATGCTGATTTAGGCGATGGCCAAGCATGTTGGAATGAAATTCGAGTGGCTGGTGCCAATGCTTACGCTGACTGGCTAAACACTGCTCCGACTGGTGTCGATGATGAAGATATCATCTTAGTCGGCGACATGAACGCCTACGCAATGGAAGATCCAATCCGCGCGTTTGCTGATAAAGGGTTCAAGAATGTTGTTGCAGAATTAGACGGCAATACACTTGGCTATTCATATAGCTTCTCAGGCCGACTGGGTAGCCTAGATCACGCTGTAGCTAGCCCAAGCTTGCTAACCAAAGTAGTGGCTGCAACAGACTGGCATATCAATGCCGATGAGCCAATCAGCTTAGACTATAATGTTGAGTTTAAATCAGCTGCACAACAAGTAAGTTTATATGCAAGCGATGCATATAGAGCCTCGGATCATGATCCTGTGATAGTTGATATAAAGTCTGCTGTTGCTGAACAACCAATACCAGAGCCACAAGCGCCTGTACTAACGCCAGAGCAAAGCTTCAACGTGTTAGAGAACAGCGCTATCGGTACTGTTATAGGCCAGCTAGAATTCAGCGACGCCGATGCCCAATACACGCCAGTTGTTGAATTTATAGTCCAAGGCCATAATGCCATCACTATTAACCAACAAGGACAGTTAATTGTGGCGGGCGATTTGGATTTCGAATTTGAAAGAAAAATCACATTGATGGTACAAGCTAAAGACAGTGCTGGTAACTTATCAAATGCATAACTTGTCTATATTAATATCAATAATGATAAATCAGATGACGAAGATGATGATGATTCTGGCTCACTGTTTTGGCTAACATTACTAGCGTTACCGCTAACCCTGTTACGTCGTAAAAAAGCATAGTAGTAAAATAGAAAAAGGCCGCTAAACAGCGGCCTTCTTTTTATGCATTACACGGTGTTTGTTGTAACTTATTACAACTTGTTTTCTTTTTTCTATACCAACACTTAATTGACTGCTGAGCTTGAGCATCAAACTGCCAGTTATAAAAGCGAACTACCTTTTGGTCTTCTAACGTTACTACAAGCACGGTCAATAGCTTTAATGAATGAAAGTGAATATCAACTATTTCGTCTGCGTTGATATATTTCTTTCCTATACCTTGAGAATAATAGATCCCCGCTTTATAACAGTGCAAAAACCGCAGATTAATTATATTCACAATGGAGATCATAAATACAATCACAGCGATAGTTAAAGCTAAAACAGTTTGATCAACAGTAAAGATAAGTGTTGATGATAAAGCCACCATAGCAACAATAAGTATTATTACTAGCTGTAACAACCAATTTGGGCTCAATTTAATTGCGTTCATATAAACGTCCTAAACAGTACATGTATATGTCTCTTTCTTAGAGAGACTTCCGTTTCTCCTCTATGACCATACAGATGGCCACAGGCTGCTATCTTACCCGTTTTAGCTACCCTCATTCAAGTATTTGCACTACTTTTTCCCTAGTTAAATATGGTTAGTTTTCATTTCCTGAACAATCAACATTTAAACTACTACTTATGGATTGATGAAATTTTTAGAGTAAATAATAAATGATTAAGAGCGTATGAACGAGGCTACAAAAGGTATACAGCGGAAACTCGACAACGAAATCACACTGGGCAAAGTCGTCATCACTATGCAATTAAACGAACCAACTTTTGTGTTGCTTGTTTAAATTATAGCAACAAAAAACCCGCAACAAGTGCGGGTTTTTTCAAAGAGTGAAAAGGCTAATTACTTAGCAGCTTTTTTCTCTTTTTCTGCAGCGATTACAGTATCAGCTACGTTTTGAGGACATGGTGCATAGTGTGAGAACTCCATAGAGAACTGACCACGACCTGATGTCATTGTACGTAGTGAACCGATGTAACCGAACATTTCTGATAACGGAACGTCAGCTTTAATGCGAACGCCAGTTAAACCAGCTTCTTGGTTGCTTAACATACCGCGACGACGGTTAAGGTCACCGATTACGTCACCAACGTGATCTTCTGGAGTGAACACGTCAACTTTCATGATTGGCTCAAGAAGTTGTGCGCCCGCTTTAGGGATCGATTGACGGAATGCACCTTTAGCTGCGATTTCGAATGCAATTGCAGATGAATCCACGGCGTGGAAGCCACCGTCGAAAAGTTCAACTTCAACGTCAAGTACTGGGAAGCCAGCTAGAACACCTTCGTTCATCATTGACTTAAAGCCTTTCTCAACTGCTGGCCAGAATTCTTTAGGTACGTTACCACCAACAACTGTTGATTTGAACGTGAAACCTGAATTCGCTTCGCCTGGCTTGATGCGGTAGTCGATTTTACCGAACTGACCAGAACCACCTGATTGTTTCTTATGCGTGTAGCTATCTTCAACTTCACGAGTGATAGTTTCACGATAAGCAACTTGTGGTTGACCAACGATAAGGTCTACACCGTAAGTACGCTTAAGGATATCTACTTTGATATCTAAGTGCAGCTCACCCATACCTTTAAGGATAGTTTCACCTGAATCTTCATCAGTTTCAACTTGGAAAGATGGATCTTCTGCAACCATTTTACCGATAGCAACACCCATTTTCTCATTACCGCCTTTATCTTTAGGCTGTACAGCAATCGAGATTACTGGAGTTGGGAATACCATTGGCTCAAGTGTTACTGGGTGCTTAGGATCACAAAGAGTGTGACCAGTTTGCACGTTTTTCATACCTACGATTGCGATGATATCGCCCGCTTGCGCTGAAGTAAGCTCTTTACGCTCATCTGCTTGCATCTCAACCATACGGCCAACACGCTCAGTTTTACCAGTAAATGCATTAAGGATAGTGTCACCCTTGTTAAGCTTACCAGAGTAAATACGTACGAATGTTAATGCACCAAAACGGTCATCCATGATCTTAAATGCTAACGCTTTGAAAGGTTCGTCAGCAGATACGATTGCATGCTCGCCGTTTTCGTTACCTTCTTCATCCATAAGAGGTTGAGGATCAACTTCTGTAGGGGCAGGTAGGTAATCTACTACTGCGTCAAGTACAAGTTGCATACCTTTGTTTTTGAATGCAGAACCACAGAATGTAGGGAAGAACGCAAGGTCACGAGTACCTTTACGGATACAACGCTTGATGTCTTCGATTGAAGGGATTTCACCTTCCATGTACGCTTCCATTAGGTCATCGTCTTGCTCTACAGCAGTTTCGATAAGCATTTCATGGTATTCATCAGTTTTCTCTACCATGTCTGCAGGAACGTCTTCAATTGTGTAGTTCTCTGGAAGACCTGTCTCATCCCAGATGTATGCTTTTTTGTTTAAAACATCAACAACACCTATGAATTCGTCTTCAATACCGATTGGTAAAGTCATGATAAGTGGAGTAGCACCAAGTACTTTTTGTACTTGCGCTGTTACACGGTAAAAATCAGCACCCATACGGTCTAATTTATTTACGAAAATAATACGTGCAACACCTGACTCATTCGCGTAGCGCCAGTTAGTTTCTGATTGTGGCTCAACACCACCAGAACCACAGAATACACCCACACCGCCATCTAATACTTTAAGTGAACGGTAAACTTCAACGGTGAAGTCAACGTGTCCAGGAGTATCGATAACGTTAAAACGGTGATCTTTCCAGAAACAGCTTACTGCCGCAGACTGGATAGTAATACCGCGCTCCGCTTCTTGCTCCATGAAATCGGTAGTCGATTCACCATCATGTGTCTCACCGCTTTTGTGGATAGTGCCTGTAAGCTTTAGGATACGCTCAGTAGTCGTGGTCTTACCCGCATCAACGTGCGCGAAAATACCAATGTTTCTGTACTTCGATAAATCTGCCATTATTTTACTCTTAATAAAGTCGAAAAATTATTCGGCGGGAGTATAGCATTACTTAATGCGAACATCACCATAGAAGTCGCTTAAAATGCAATCAATTCTAGAAAATATTTTTGACGTTTCCATCTTAGCTTCAAGAAGATGTCAAAAAGTGCTCTACTTATTATTCACTTAGTCTTTAAATTCAAAGTGATAACAAACTTAGCTCATTTTATAACAACGTTCTGGCCGACCTATGCTGCCATAGCTTTGGTCGGCACTTACTTGCTCTGCCTCTAGTAAATACTCTAGATAACGTCGCGCCGTCGAGCGACTTACCCCAACTAAATCGCCCATTTGCTGGGCAGTAAAAGGCGTTTTTTTATGCTCTTTAAAGGCATCAATGATTTTTTTTAAAGTCAGCTGATCAACCCCTTTCGGCAGTCTAACCGGTGCTTTTGTTTGTTCACTTGAGCCAAATAAGGTATCCACCATAGATTGTGTTACTTCATTGGCATCCGATAAGCACTGCTGGCGAGACTCAAAACGAGCTAACGCTTGATCAAGCCGATTAAGCATTAACGGTTTTACCAAAAAGTCGCAAGCACCCAATTGCATTGCTTTTTCGAGAGTTTCGACTTCTTTGGCAGCAGTCAGTAGCATCACTTCACTTTTAATCGAGCGGCGACGTAAATCAGTCAATAAATCCAGACCGTTACCATCAGGTAGGTGGATATCAAGCAAGATCAAATCGGGCTCTATCGCCTGTAACAACCCGGTAGCAGTGCTGAGATTTGCAGCAATACCAACTACTTGGTACTGACCTTGTCGCAAGCTTTGCCGCGCAGTTTGGTTTCCCGCAACGCCATTAGGTAAAAGCAGGTATTGAGCAAGAAGTTGTGCAACTTCGAGTTCATCTTCGATAATAACTACTGAATATGTCATTTTTTATTACTCATGTTAGCCTTGTAATAGCAGCGTATTTAACCTGAGATCTGGTTAAGCCAACATTAGATTATTACTCTCTAAAATTTCAAGTTCTTGCGATGTTAAATCTAATGACGGCTTTTCCTCTTTTAGGCAATAGGCAATTAATCCACCAAGTAAATTTAGCATAAAGCCATGCATACTGCGGTGTCTAGAGTGTTCAATGTAAGAAATGTTTTTCAATTGATCATTCACCGTTTCGATTATAAATCGTTTTTTCAATAAAGCCCTGTCCCACTATGAAATAAATTTTTTCTTCATATTCTTTCGAACCGTCGTGAGCTTTAGCGCCACAATCTCACCTAAATGATTAATTATTAAATGTAGTTTGAATCCATATGACCAACCCATAGTGCCTTTTCCATGATGAGCAACGCCTTCAAACACTTTATTTCTTTTAGCTCTGATGATGTGACACACTTCTATTTTAGTGGAGTCAACAAATTGTATACCTGTGGGCTTGCCAAGTTTTGATGTGAGGTAACTGCACATCGGAACCACCACACTAGGCATAAGCGCGAGAAACCTTGTGTAACTCAGCAACTCTGGAAAATAGGCTTTAAGTTGACGGCAAACATAGTGAAGATAGTAGTTTTTGAAATCTCTGTAATGTGACTGGTGAAAATGGATGATAATAGTCATCACCTCTGACGGAGATAAGCGGCATGCTCTTCGACGTTTAATTTCACCATTTTCGAGCAATATACGCTGCCAGCTTGGGAAAAATAACTTTGAAAAATCATCGACATCACAGTACGTTTCAACTAACTTGTTCATGCTCGTTCCTTTTTGTTCTAATCACTCTTGGTCGAATGATCGGATCATGGAACGAGCATTTAGTTCCTTTAAATTAGTAATTTCTTATCCGAAGCTCAGGTTAACTACTGGAGTTATCGCAACTGGAAAGCAATTAAAATACAGCAAAATAGTCATATCATGCCGATTGCTCGCGGGATTTTTTCGCTGTTCTTTTTCTATCCTTTATTTTTGGAGCTCCTTGCACACAGTCAAGAGCACCATAAAAAGAACAAAATAATGCCTAATGCGCTAGCTATTGTGGCATGGCTACTCCTTTTAGTACTTACAGTAACAACACGGTTTGACGATTACTCAACTTTTGCGCTGTGTATAATTCCTTTTATTTGGCTGCCATTAGTTAACTACATTCAACACCTAAACCAATCATCTGACGCACTTGCATACAACTCTAAATGGCGAGTAAGAAATATTGTTATCGCCATAATTTGGGCTCCCATTTTATTTTTAAGCTTGCTCGAAGAGGTTTACTTGTTACCGAGTACCGCGATCGTTAAGGGCGATAAATTATGGTCATTTCAAATGCAATTTTTGAAGCGTCATCAATTAGTGCCTATTGATGAAGATGTGCTATTTTTTTACAGCGATGCATGGGTAGATTTTCGTAACGACGGCAATGGTATAAGCGACAACTATATTTTTAGTTATTGGAAAAATGAACAAGACCAACTTGAATCAAACTTAAAACACTTTAAAGATATAGCTAGCGTTGAAGTAACTTATGGTAAAACACAACTTGAAAATACAGTTATCAAAGTGATAGATAAGCAAGGCGATCACTTTTTACTTATCGTCGATAGCGAGGGAAGCAAAGATAAAGAGTTGGTGGCACAAATAAATCGCAGAGTGAATAACCAGAAAACACCATAATTATAAAGCCCAACACTAGTTTAAATGCCAATACATTGCTTTTATTGAGCTTTTTACAAAGCCACAAATAAATGAGAATTATTTTCAATTGAGTGTTGACAGTTCGACAAATCTAACTGATAATCAATATCAACAAGACGGTAAAGCATCACCACTTGTACAGAATAAACAGTTTGTTTCTCGACCCTGAAACACGTGTGGCGCACGTAAACCGCTAAGGTTTCCTGTTACTAACCGCAACGCCCCTTGATGTTGATAACGGGTAACCACCCTACTATTTTACTTGCTACATTGCTCATATCGGTGACGGTAGATATGAAACTAAAAAGCCCTTACGGGCTTTTTTTATGCCTAAAATTCTTATAAAAATTAGATCCACCTGGTAACTACTTCAATTAAATAGAAATAACCAACAGACAAAACTTAATGAGAATTATTTTCAAATAGGTGTTGACACTTTATCAAATCTAACTGATAATCAATATCAACAAGACTGTAGCGCGCTACGGCTTGTACTGAATAAACTGAATTTGTTTCTCGACCCTGAAGCAACGTGTAGCCCACGTTAAAGCTATGGTTACCTGTTATTAACCGCAACGCCCCTTGATGTTGATAACGGGTAACCGCCCTACTATTTTACTTGCTACATTGCTCATATCGGTGACGGTTGATATGAAACTAAAAAAGCCCTTACGGGCTTTTTTTATGTCTAAAATTCCTATAAAAATTAATTCTCTCTCCTGTAACTACTTAAATTAAATAGAAATACCCAAAAACCAAAACTTAATGAGAATTATTTTCAAATGGGTGTTGACACTTTACTAAATCTAACTGATAATCAATATCAACAAGGCGATGAAGCACAGCGGCTTGTACTGAATAAACTGAATTTGTTTCTCGACCCTGAAACAACGTGTAGCCCACGTTAAAGCTATGGTTACCTGTTATTAATCGCAACGCCCCTTGATATTGATAACGGGTAACCGCTCCTACTATTTACTTGCTACATTGCTCATATCGGTGACGGTTGATATGAAACTAAAAAAGCCCTTACGGGCTTTTTTTATGTCTGTGATTTATGGCTTGAAGAGCCTTAGCAAAAACTAACGACGATTTTTACGTGCTCGCGCTCGGCGTTGTTTTTTCTCTTCTTCTTTAGCTGCTTTTTTAGCTTCAGCTGCAGCACGAAGTTCAGCAACCATCACTTCTTCTTCTTCACGCATGGCTGGTGTTTCCATAGTAATACGACCGATTATGCCATCACGTAATTCATTAATTAGAATTTCTGACATTTTATACGTATCGATTTGGTTACCACCGCGAATACAACCGCGCTTTTTGCCCGCCATCTCAACAAATTCCCAATCGCTTTGCGGTAATTCAGCAATTTTATAACGCGCTTTTAAAAGTTCAGGATAGGCATGCAATAAATATTCAGCGGTGTAGCTCGCCACTTCTTCATAATCAAGCGCCGTATCACGTATCGCACCCGTCGCACCAAGACGGTAGCCCGAGTTTTCGTTTTCAACTTTTGGCCATAACATACCCGGCGTATCGTAAAGCATAATACCATCTTCAAGCTTAATACGTTGCTGCGCCTTTGTAACCGCAGGCTCATTACCTGTTTTGGCAACTATACGGCCTGCTAAGGTATTAATAAGCGTAGACTTGCCTACATTGGGAATGCCCATGATCATGGCTTTAATTTGCTTATCAGCGCCAACCTTGTGTGGTACTAATTTTTTACACAGCTCATTAATACGATGAACTTCAGCCGCTTTATCATTCCCGAACGCAATGGCTTTTACACCATTTTCTTGCTCAAAGTAATCCTTCCACGCTTGGGTCATTTTAGAATCGGCTAAATCGGCTTTATTGAGAATTTTGATGACCGGCTTACCTTCACGCAAACTCGTCACCATAGGGTTTTCACTACTGTAAGGAATGCGCGCATCAAGCACTTCAATGATCACATCCATCTGTGGCATGATTTCTTTAATTTCATTACGGGCTTTGTTCATGTGCCCAGGGAACCACTGTATTCCTGCTCTACTCATTTGATTTATATGACCTTTAATTTCAGGCCTTAGGCCGTTGGTAACAATGTGGGTACTAAAAGTAAAACTATGCTTTTGTACTTTCTTTTCTGCAAATAGTTTACTACAAAACCGGCCTTGAACTCCCATAGAAAATAAAAACGATAAACTTAAAGTGGTTTATAAACTTTAGATACCAACTATAAAAAATTAGTAAAGCACTATACCAACCACAGTCTTAGCTAAAAAATTCCTTTAAACGTACCAAGAATATAGTTTAGATATAACAATGCTCCAATGATTGCACTTGGAAATTTTAGGTACCATTTAACATCGCTGCTTAAAATCATAATGAATATCATAATAGGTAGACTAAGTAGTACACCACCAAACCATCCTTTGAAACCTCCTATAAAGCCATCACCCATAAAGCCTATTACAGCAAATGTAGCGGCAAAACCAAACATTATAATAAAAGGTATTTTTTCTAATAACTTGTCCATTAAAACAACCTTCCTTAGTAATTGCAGCTATATTCAGATGGCATATCAACCGAGTATTTATATTCCTTCGGCTCTTTAAAATTTAAACGATCTATTGTCTGTGCTATCAAAAACTCATACATGCCACGATCTGAACAACCCTCTTGGCTTGAAGAGGAAAAACTAAATAATATTTTTTCATCTGAATTTACAGAAAACCAATTTGTAGAAAAGTAGTAATTAGTGAAGTATCCCGTATTAGTTGAACTACCTGTTATACCTAATGTTTTTTGTTTATTTTGAGTACAAAAAGTACCTGTACAATTGATTGTAGAGTAACCACTATCAATTAAACCATAATTTGATGTTTCATACTGATATGAGCCATTACTTTTACTAACGTTAATATAAACAACAGCATCAAAGTTAACTCCAGGTACTGGAAGGTCTTTATAGGAATATACATTTTTAAACCCTCTCTGCTTCAGTGAGTAAATAACGTGATCGATATAATATTTAGATTCAAGAGTGTTAAAATTCTCACCTTGTGCTGCAAAAACAGCGATATAAGTATCTGTATAAAACTTAAAGTTAGGATCAACTTGAGAAGAGTAACTCGCTTGCATAGTAGATTTACAAGATGCAATGAAGATAAGAAAAGTAAAAATGATTAGATGCTGAATGCGCACAATGCAGTCCTTTATAATTAGCGTTATTATATTGTATTTTATAAAGGTAACAATGTGAAGTTAGCTGCTTTTGTATAACTCTAGAGGTCAGAGCTATAAAGCTGGGGAATATTGAGCCGATTGGGCCTTATCGTTCAGCAATACGGCATAAAAGGGAAGCATCACGCTTCCCTTTAAAATTGTTTTAAGCTGTTTGTGCTTTTAAATTTAACCAGTCTTCTTGTTTTAGCTTGTTCCAGGCAGCAAGAATATGGGCTGGCTTCATTTGCGACTTTCTAGCATTCCAGCTATGCACTGCATTAATGAGTGCGTCGTCAGTAATGTTATTACCTTCAAGCTCATTCGTTGCAACCCAATGTACAGTTGAAAGTAACTCCATACCGTTTTGCGACTCAAAGCCTTCTATTAGCCTGGCGACTTTATCAAACCGTTGTTTTGTTTCAGGGCATGCTTGCAAATAGTTAAGCGCCTCAATAGCCGCATCATCTTTAAGCTCAATTGGCGTATCTGGCTTATTTATGCCATCTGCATAACCAGTAATAAAGTGGCCTTCCATTTTATCTAACACATGGCGAAGTACATCGGCATAAGGGCCATAATGATGTTTTTGAAATATCACCTTGTTTAAAGGCTCACCTGCCGCTGTTAAAAAATAAACAAGCTTTTGTACTTCTAATAGCGATAATCGATAACCAAACCCTGTAGAGGTATAACGTTCTATCAAACCTAGCACTGCGGCTCTACCGAGTGTCATTTCAGGTCTTTTAGTTTTATTAGGCATCGCCTGGGCCGTTGGAGCATTTTGTGGCGGGTATACACGCCATTCAACATCTGGTAATTCACTTAAAGAGTTCTGTATAAGTGAATCAACAGCACGCCAATCTAAGCCCCCTAAGCCGCTTCCCAGAGCTGGTAAGGCGACTGATTTAAGGCCTAATCGCTTTACTTCAGCTTTCAGGCTGTTCAACCCTTGCTCTATATACTCAAGCTTAGAACTACCTTTCCAGTGTGCTTTAGTAGGAAAGTTAATAATATAAAATGGTGCATTAATAGAGTTAAGATCAACTGTTAGCACCTCACCAGTTATAAGCTCTTTATCATCACAGGCTTTTTTGTATACCTTAAAATTATCAGGAAAGGCCTTTTTAAATTGCAAAGCAAGCCCCTTACCCATTACCCCTACAGTATTAACTGTGTTGATAATAGCATCAGCTTGATCATGTAAAATATTGCCTGTTTGATAAGTAATCATCTTAACCTCAGTAGTACCACTGCGGTCTAACTACGACCTCAGGTTTATGCTGCACAGTTTGAAGTAGCATATTTACTTCATTAGCAACGTTTTGTGTTTTTACGCCTATTTGGCGAATAGCTGCCCATTGTACTGATTCAAACGCTAAAAACTCAGCTTGTTTTTCTTCTTTAAAGTCCTGCCAATAGCGTTCATTAATAATACGTTTAATATCCAACTCATTAATACGTGTAAAATCATCAATTTGCTCTGCATAGTCTAAATCAGCATGTATATCAGTAAAAAAGCAATGTTGGTTTCCCAGGCGCACAGTTTCTGTGTCACTAATTAAGTGTAATACCTTATCTTGCCCACCGCCAAAATCATCATGCCCACAATGAATAACATACAACATGACTGAACGCGGGCAAAAGTTAAACGGCACATACTGACCAATCGTACCACCCGCAGCCACTTTCACAGGACGCACTAAGCGACGTTGTTTAATATGGTTATAGCCAATATTTTGGTTAACTAAACCAAGCTCAATACGTTTAGCGTCAGACCATAAGCAACCTTGACCTAAAATGCTAGCCAAGTTATCAATGTGCGTTATATGAGATACTGATACTGTCATGAAATCCTTATACCTCAAAATTCTATAACTAGCTTAAATTCCAACATGAAATCAATGTAACGTAAATAACAACTAAAAACCTAGCCGTAATCCCTTGGCGCACCGTTAACAGTAAGTTCGTAATCTTGTAAGCCCAAATAACCCATAACTGGCTGGCATTTAGCCTCAACACTTACAGTTATATCCCTTCCCGGAACATCTGACTCCTTTCTATGAGAGCCACTCGCATACCCACTTAGCTTTACATCAAAGCTTGTATTAAAATTATAAACATCAACTGATAACTCAATTTCATCAAAAATGGTATCTGTTTCAGCCATCGGTCCTGATAACTCATCTCCCATTAACAAATCATATGAATCTTCATTAACCCTTTCTGAGATTTCTTCGGCTAATGTATCTTCTGATACAAGCTTGAAAGGAAGGCTATCAAATAACATTTGAATATGATCAAATATTAAATCCGAACTTAAATCTTCATTCTCTGAATTTTCTAGTTCACATATATCATCTAACTTTTTAGCTAAATCGTTATCTAAAATGATATATTTAAGTTTACTCAGATTCTCATTATTAAAATCTTTGTCATTTATAATGTCATCAGCTATTTCATAGCCAAAAACAGCTGCAATACATGAGGCAAGCCCTGATGCTGTAAGTGCAACCCCATCCTCTTTTAAAGAGTTAGACAGCAAATCCATAAAATAAAAAACAGCTGGAAACCGATGCGAAGCCATAGTGGCGTTATGAATTGCAGACTGCTCTTCATACCGTTGCTTTTCTTTGGTTGCTTTGCGTTGTTTTTCTTCTAGCTCTAAACGCTTTTTCTCTAAACTAATTTGTTCAGCTTCAGCATCTGCTTTAGCTTTATCAGCTATTGCTGTAGCTGCTTTAACTTTCTTATCAATATAATCTCGAATTTTATTTCTTCGCTCTACCCTATCTTTTTCTTTTTGAATATCTAACGCTACATCTTGTGCTAAAAAGTCTTTTTCAGGGTTTGTTCTAAGTCTTTCTTTATTAAGCTCCCATTGCTTTTTAGTATGTTCGATATCTAAATCAACAGCATGTGAATGCTGCAAAACAGCTGTCTTTTTTTGCTTTTCTTTCACCCATAAAGAAGCCCAAGGAAGTATAAATAAGTAGCCTATAGTGAGTACAGTCGGTATTACTAATAAATCTAAATCTTGTTTTAATAGACTTGGATTTGACAACACAGACATACTTTCGACTAAAGCATTTATTCTTTTCTCTAAGTCACCTTTACCCCAAAACAAAAGCGCTAATTTATCCCAGTTACAAAAACACCATGAAACAATAAACGTTCCTGCTATGGGATCTTTGATTCTGGTCTTTGCATTACCTTTTATCGTAGACCAGATGTCATCTAAAACTTGCATACCCAGCCCCTAAAATAATTGTCATCAATAATACTCCTTTATGTACCCATACGCTCTATCAAACAGTATTTGGTCTGTGTGGAGCTTGTATTTAAGTAATGCCTTGCGTAGTGACTTTTGTACTTCGCGTTCGCCACCTGTGGTGGTTTGCCAACCAGGGAAACGGACAATGCGTACAATGGCGTCTATATCGGTTACTATGCGCTCTACTACCGCTGGAGTTTGGTCGTCTTTAAGCTCTAAAAACAGGTCTGTTAATGCAGCTTTTGGTGTTTTTTCTTGTAGTTCGTCGTCTAAGTCTTTCTCTGCTTGTACCGTTTCTTTAGCTATTTTACAAAGCTCTTTAACAAAGTCGATTGAGGCTATTAAGCCTTTTTCGGCTTTGTCGCGCAGGGCTTCTAGTCGTTCACTTAATGATTTAAATACAGGTAAGTCGCCACGGTCTTTAAAACGCTTTGCTAGCTCTTTCTCAAGCTGTTTTGTTTTACGTGGGTCTGGGTTATTAAATATGTTTTCGATAACGTCTGCATCAAGCACAAACTCTTCTAGGTTATGTACATTACCAACATGCACGTTGTCGTGTATGAGTTGTGTGGTTTGTGCGCCTAGCGTTAGCCATAACAACTTACCAATGTTATCTGAGGCAGGTTTTACCGACTCATAAACCTGGGCCAGCCATTTGTAATCTTCGTTGTATTCATCAAGTACGCTATCGGGTGAAAGCGACTCCCATAGTTTGGCTAGGTATTTAAAATCCAGTGCAAAAGCATCTTTCTTATCATCTGTACTAATAGCGTTCTGTGCAGCCTCTAGGCCTTCAAAACCTTCAATGGCTCTGTCAACTCCAGTAAAGTGAGCTAATGTATCAGCCATCGCTTTTGGTAGCTTTGCACGTAGCTCGCTTAAGTTAGAGATAACTTGTTGTACGCTTTCTTCATCAAACTCTAGTGCTTTTGCGGCATCGTCAAATACACCAAAGTAATCAACAATACAGCCAAAGGTTTTATTAGGGTATAAACGGTTTGTACGACAAATTGCCTGTAACAAAGTGTGGTCTTTAATCGACTTATCTAAATACATGGTTTGGCATATAGGTGCATCAAACCCGGTTAGCAGTTTTGCGGTAACAATAATAAATTTAAGCTCTGATTTTGCATCGTTAAATTCATCCACCAGCTTTTCTTGCTGGCTTTTGTCTATGCCCCACTTTTGCTTAAACTCATAATCATCGTTTGCGCTGGTGGATATAACCACCTTGCTGGCTGCTTCATCAAAGTGCTTATCGAGCTCTTCTTTATATTGCACACAGGCATAACGGTCTGGTGTAACTATCATGGCTTTAAAACCATGGGGGTCTACTTTATCCATAAAGTGAATGGCAATGTCTTCTACTATTTTCTCTACACGCTCAGGGGATTTTAAAAACGCAGACATTTTTGCAGATTTTTGATTTAGTGCATCGGCTTCTTCATCTGTTAGCGCAGCGCTTTCTTTAAAGTCTTTAAAGGCTTTATCGAGTGCTTCTTTGTCTACGTGTACATCAACTAAACGAGGTTCAAAATGCAGTGGTAAGGTGGCTTCATCACGAATAGAGTCGTGGAAGGTATAACGGCTCATATAGCCGCCTTTGTCTTCTTCAGCGCCAAAGGCCCAAAAGGTATTTTTATCGGCTTTGTTTACGGGTGTACCGGTTAAACCAAATAAAAAGGCATTTGGTAAAGCGGCGCGCATTTGTCGGCCTAAATCCCCTTCTTGGGTTCTGTGTGCCTCATCGACCAATACAATGATATTTTCACGCTCATTCATATTAGGCTTGGCATCACGAAACTTATGTATCATTGAAATAATGATCTTACGAGTATCACGCTCCAACATTTGTTGAAGTTCTTTAATGCTTTCTGTGCTTTCAACATTGGCCACATCTGCCGCATTAAAGGTTCCGCTTATTTGAGTATCCAGGTCGGTTCTATCAACCAATACAATTACGGTTGGGCTTTTAAGCTGTGAAGCACGGCGAAGTTTTTGTGCGGCAAACACCATTAATAATGATTTACCAGAGCCTTGAAAGTGCCAAATTAAACCTTTTTTAACTTTACCCTCAATCACACGCTGAACAATTTTATTCGCACCCTCATATTGCTGAAAGCGAGGAATAACCTTAATGCGCTGCTTCTTTTTATTAGTGGTAAACAGCGAGAAGTTACGCATGATATCGAGTAAGCGTGCTGGGCTTAATAAATCGATTAGCTCTGCTCCAACACCCGATAAGCCAACAGCACGAGTTAACTGTGCGTCTTCAACACGCCACGGGGCCCAAAACTCTAATGGGCAACGTATTGCACCATAAAACAGCTCACGCCCTTCGGTAGCAAACGATAAAATATTAGGGACAAACAACTGCGGTACAGCATTCTCGTAAATGCTGTGTACTTCATGGGCACCATCTAACCAGGTTACTGATGGGCGAATCGGTGTTTTAGCTTCACCTACCACAACCGGAATACCGTTAATCATTAATACCACGTCAGGTATTTTGGTTTCTCTGTGGTGAATGCGGAACTGATTAGTCACCACATAATCGTTACGGGTTAAATCATCAAAGTCGATGAGGTTAACTGGCACATGGCGATTATTTTCACCAAATGGCATGGTTTTTTCACCTGTCATCCAAGCGAAAAATTCTTCATTGGCTTTTACTAAGCCCACTTGATTTACCGAAATTAAAATAGCACGGAGTTTATGTATTACTTCATCAGCCAAATTGGGGTTAGCTTCAATCTCTGGATTAAGGCGAATTAACGCTTTAACTAATACTGATTCAACTAAAACCTCGTTAACACCTCGGCCTAGTTGCTCTGATGATTGAAACTGCCATTGCACTCCAAACGCTTTTTGAGGTTCAGTAACCTGGTTAGTATTTAAGTTAACGCCAGTCATTTGATGGATGATGTAGTGTTCCACACTATTTAATTCAGTAAATCCCATACCTAAAACACCTTATTGTTTAAGCTTTTTTGGAGGCATTTGTTTTGACTTATTTTGCTAAGTGCCGACTTTTCTATATTTGCATATAGCGCCATTTTATCTAGAACAGTTCTTTCTTCATTCAACACTTTAATGTTGTATTCACCAATTATCTTATGATTTACCCTAGGCATTTTTGTACCGAAGCCTTTACCGGTAACATAATTAATAAAAGGTTTACTATGTAGATGGTGTAAAACATATGATTTAGAAGCTAAGGTTGTTTCGTATATCAATAACTCTGTAGTTGAAACTGCTTCAAAATCAGCGATGAAAGCTTTGTCTAAATAAGGTCTTAGTTTGCTGTAACATAAATCGCCTTTATCGACTAAATTACACTGCGCTTGGGCATCATTAGAGTCGCCAAATTCAGAGCAGGAAAAGGCCCCTGACTCAATATGCTCTAATCCAATATATTTTGACCTTTTGTGGGGAGCAGGACTTTTGCCTTTCTTTTGCTTTAAAATTTTAGATAGTGGTACCAATTCACCACTTGTTGATGCGACAAGTGATTCAAAATCAATTCCTTTATTAATCCTAGTTTGTGAAAGTAAATCCACATCGGCTTCTATCAGGCTATCAACCGAATTAAATAATTCAGAAAATCTCGATTGAATATCTTTAGGTGGAATTAAAAACTCCTGATGCTTTAAAGTACCCCAGTTAATAGTCGGTGACAAAGAGCCTACTGAAATATCAATCGCCCGATTCATGAACAAATCAGAGTGTAAGAAAAATGGGAATAACTCTGGGTCTATCACATCAGGATTTGCCCTAAGCACCAAAGCATGCGCTGAACAAAAACCGTCCCAAGTGGCAATGCCCGCCTTACGTTGATAAGCACGGCGGCGACCAAAGATGATATCGCCTTTGTAAAATTTGAGCTTTTGCCCATTTACGTCGTCAGGTGTACCATGACGCTTGATATGCAGTGATTCAGAATCAATATGCTCAAGACCAATATACACTTCTAAATCGGTATTATTTGGGTCAACACGCTCAGAAATATTTTTAGCAATTTCATCAAAGCGGTAAGTTTTCCAATTGGACTTATCTAAGTTATTTAAATCAATTTTCACTTCTGACATTTAACCTAATTCCTTAAATAACTGATCCATGCAGTTTGATAGCTGCTCTGATGATGTTTGCCAGTTAGCGAGTGCATCATCTAATGATATATGTACTTTACTGCTATCAACATTACTGACATAAAGCGCCATATTTAAACTAGCTTTATGATTAAGCACTTCGTCTATGGTAACTACTTTGCTAAAACCATCTTCATCAGCATAATTTTGATAAGCATTGTAAATGCGATCAATGTGGTTTTGTTCAAGGTAGGCAATGTTTTTATCTTGCCTTACTTCTTTCACGGCATTAATGATTAGTACTTTACCTTTTTTACTCTCGATTTTATTTGTTTTAGTAATTAACAAACAGGCTTCCATAGGTGAGTTATAAAACAGATTTGGACCAAGGCCTATGACACATTCAACTTGGTCTTGCTCAATCATTTTTTTACGCATTTCTGTTTCGGCGTCACGGAACAAAATACCGTGTGGCCATAATGAGATTGAACGGCCATTACCTAAATCGAGACTCTTTTGAATATGCTGCTGAAAAGCATAATCGGCACAGCCTTGCGGTGGCGTACCCCATACATTTCGGCCATGAGGATCACTTTCAAATGCTTTACGATCCCATGATTTAATTGAATATGGCGGGTTAGCTAGAATTACGTTGAATTTTTTCAGCTCGTCATTTTCAAGCAAACCGGGATTACTTAAGGTATTACCACGAACTATATCGAACTCTTCAATGCCATGCATAAACATGTTCATTCGAGCAATGGCTGAGGTTAATAGGTTAATCTCTTGGCCGTATAATTTTAGGGTGCGGTATTCTTTACCTTCATCTTTAAGGTGCAAGGCACAGTTAAGTAATAAACCACCCGAGCCACAGGTAGGATCGTATACTGACTCACCGGGTTGTGGGTCCATAATCATGGTCATTAATTTAACCACGGTACGGTTGGTGTAAAACTCTGCGGCGGTGTGGCCGCTATCGTCAGCAAACTCTTTAATTAAGTACTCGTAAGCATTACCTAGCTTGTCGTCGGGTACATTTTTTAAATTAAGCTTTTGTTGTGAATAATGCTCAATCAGGTTGGTAAGCATACCGTCAGAAAGGCGTTCTTTATTAGTCCAGCTGGCATCGCCAAAAATACCGTCTAAGGTATCTGGGTTGGCTTTTTCAATGGCACGCATGGCATTTTGCAGTGCTAAACCAATGTTAGTAGTGGTTTCGCGTACATCGTTCCAATGCGCGCCTTCAGGGATTAAAAAGTTATGGTTTTCTGCAAAGGCGGCATATTCTAAATCGCCATCGCTTTCTGTAAGTGCGTTTTCAAACTCTTCGTCGTATACATCTGATATACGCTTAAAAAACATAAGTGGGAAAATGTACTGCTTGTAGTCACCGGCATCTATTGTACCTCTGAGTGCTGTAGCTGCGCCCCAAAGGTATTTTTCTAATTCTTGTTGGGTCATCATGCTGATGGCTCCTCTTCTAATGCGCTTTCTTCTGCTGCACTAGCCACTGGTGATTCATCTAAAAAGGATAAGTGTAACAATGATAATTTTTTGCTTTCGCTACCCATATTGAGGTGCCAACGGGCTTCCATAAACCTTAATAATGCTAGACCCCTATCTTTAATTTTTTCAGGCGTCCACTCATCATCTTTACCCAAGTCGGCAACTTCTAATTCAGAGTAAGAACCGTTATTGTAACCGCTACGAATTACTTGGCCATTTTTATCTTTTTTGGTGTCTTTTTTATCCGGGAAATCATCATTTTGCAGTTTAATATTCACACTCAATGAAAGTGGTAACAAATTACCTAAGGAGCCTTTTAGAAAACGCTTTTGTTCACCTGTAAAGTGTCCAAAACGTGTTAACCAATAATCGCTTTTTGGTGTTTGTGGAAATATATGTTCTATAGAGATTTTGTCTTTCTCATGGGTAATAAAGTTTTTCCAGTCAAACTTAGCTACGCCGCGTGATTTTTTTAACTCTTCTTCATACTCAAATAAGAAGTAACGTAAATCACTCCAAGCGTAAAAGCCCTCCCCATTAGGACCGAACTTTTTATTAATAAACGTTTCAAAATGGCTAGTTTTAAATGTGCCGTCCTCTTCTAACGTCCAGGCTAAATCTTGAGTGAGTTCACTATTAATATTTACCAGTGTTTCAGAGACATTTTTAGAGGTGTATAGCGTTCTAGCTAAACGGTAATATGAACTACTGCGATAGTTAGATTGTGCTCGGCATAATCTGAAAGCTACAAAAATGAATCGCTCGATCGCATTTAATATTTGCAGTCTTTGTGGGTCGCCTTTTTCTGTTCTTAAAAATAAAGCCATAATAAGAGGTCGAAAATAACCGATTTTAACTCGGTTTATTTTATCCATTATTATCTGTTCTTGAGGTGACAGTACCTCTGATGAATTGGGGAAAAATGCGGCATACCAATATTTTGCAGCTGATTTTAAGCTGTCAACGTAATCACTAATATCTTTTAAAGAAAGCTTGGCTTTTTTTGTTATTTCAGTACCAAACTCTTCAAATGAATCATCATCATCGAGGTCAGTATCGTCAACCAACTCTTCAACAACATTGATTTGTTGTGTTGATACATCAAGCTTTTCAAACACACTTTTTGGTGAGAAAAAATCATCTAACAAAAACCTAATATAGTCATTACCTTTAACTCGACTATATTTGAAATACATTACCCAATGAGCACGCAGGAAGTCATCGTCGTTTAATGGTGCTTTTTTGTTTCGACCAAGTTGATTATATATTTCACCCCAAGTATCGTTGATTTTTTTACGTATTGTCTCTTTTACGTCTTCTTTAACCTCTTCTGGGGTATAAAGAGTAGTTAGGTATATAAGCCGATTTTTTAATAGCTCTAAATCAGATAGCTTTTTGCCACGATTATTCATGGTTTCAAAAGCTACAAAAACATCAAAGTTGTCATCAATCTCATAAAGGTTAAATAAAAACTTTTGTGTTAGCTTTTCGTAGATATCGGAAAGAGAGTCTATACCGTTACTAATTACGTACTTGTTGATATTTTCAGTAAAAAACACCTTCGCATTTTCTAAGTTAAGCGTGTAGAACGTTTCTGTAAGTGTTCCTGGACTTTGTTCGTTAAAGATTCGATAACGTAAAAACTCAAATGAAGGGTTATTAGCCTCATAACCAAATTTATAAGTTTTAGTGATACGGTGCTTTGGCTCTGTGATGACTATGTAATTTTTTATTACTTCGCTAAGCGTATCATCACCAAGAAAAATATCTTCCTCAGAAATACCGTCATTACTTGGGTGAGATTTAACAGCCTCGACTAAACACTGCAAAAAAATAGATACTGTTGTAAGCCGTTGCTGACCATCAACAACAAAATAAGGTTTATACCTTTTAATAAGCCACTGTTCATCATTCCATTTTGAGGTCGTTGACTCTGGCACTTCCTTTATAGACAAAACACCTGTGTAATGAGAACGCCGCTTATCTAAACTAATTAGATCCTCCCAAAACTCTACAAGTTGCTTTTTACCCCAAGCATAACCTCGTTGGTAATCAGGAATTCGAAATAACTTTTTATTAAAAATGTCTTCCAAGGTTTGTAATTCTTTCACTACAAAAACCTCGCTAGAACTTGTTTAAATTTATCTTCTGCCTCAAGGCTTGCTTGCCAGGCTTGTTTTAAATCGGCCATTGCTTCTTCTACTGATGGCAGATTGTCTTCAATTATTTTTTCAACGTAGAGTGGTATGTTTAAGTTAAAGTCGTTTTCTTTTAACTCGTCCATAGAGGCTACTTTTACGTAGTTTTCTACATCTTGATAATTGTGATACCAGTCGTAAATTTGTTGAACGTGGTTTGGCTCTAGGAAGTTTTGCGCACGGCCTACACGAATTTGGTCTGAAGCATCTATAAACAATACTTTGCCTTTTTTATCGGCTGGTTTGTTTTGCTTAAACACCATGACACAGGCTGCTAATTGCGTCCCGTAAAATACGTTAGACCCTAAACCGATAACGGCTTCTAGCATATCTTGCTCTAGCAGTTGCTTACGTATTTGGCCCTCAGCGGCTTTTCTGAATAATGCGCCATGAGGCAATACGACTGTCATACGGCCGGTGCTGTTCATGGATTTAACCATGTGCTGCACCCACGCCATATCACCATTGCCTTTTGGTGGTACACCGGCAATATTTCGGCCGTATGGGTCGTTAGCCCAATTTTCAGCGCCCCAATCCTTTAATGAGAACGGTGGGTTGGCTATTACACAATCAAAGGTTTTAAGACCATCTGCTTCAAAAAAAGCCGGGTTACGCAGTGTATCGCCACGTAATATTTCAAAGTCTTCTATGCCATGTAAAAACATGTTCATACGGGCAATAGAGCTAGACGTTAGATTTTTTTCTTGGCCGTAAAGTTTGAGAGTACGGTAATCTTCGTTGTTATGTTTTAGGTTATCTACACACTCAAGCAACATACCGCCTGTACCACATGCAGGGTCGTAAACAGTTTCGCCTTCGTGTGGGTCTAAAATCATCCCTAGTAAATGCACCACTGAGCGAGGCGTATAAAATTCACCCGCTTTTTTATTAGTTAAATCGGCAAAGTGTTTTATGAGGTATTCGTAAGCATTACCTAGCATATCTGGGTCAACGTTTTGATTACCTAATATGTATTGTGAAAAGTGTTCAACTAAGTCAATGAGTAAGGCATCAGATAGCTTATTTTTATTACTCCACTGGGCATCACCAAATATACCGTAAAGGTATTCTTGGTTAGCTTGCTCTATGCCACGTAAGGCGCTTTCAATCGCTGCACCTACGTTGCTGGTTGTTTCACGAATATCTTGCCAATGGCAGCCTTGTGGGATTTCAAAGCGGTGCATTTCTGGTAGTGCTGCGTAATCTTCATCGCCATCTGACTCTTCAAGTGCTAGGCGGTACTCCTCGTCATACACATCTGATATACGCTTAAAGAAAAGTAGCGGGAATATGTATACTTTAAAGTCGGAAGCATCTACTGGCCCTTTTAAGATCCAGGCTGCTTTTGAGAGGTACTGCTCTAACTGTGAGAGCGTTATTTTTTCCATTATTAAATCTCGTTGTATTTAACTTGCGATAAACTGAGGATTTCTAGGCTAGATTATACATTAATGAGCAGAGTAGTTGATGGAAGCTTAATAAATACAGTGGCATGGTTTGTTGCTTATATCCATATTAAGCTTTACTGACTCAATCTAACGCTAAACAATCCTTTATTATTGTTAGAGTAAAACAAACTTAATAAATTGAACACTCCTAAGTCAACTTATTAACATCCCCCTTTTGTCAGCCAAACATATACTCTTGTACTTTTAGCCTACGTATTTAAATTCCCACACACCACCTAATAGTGGCCAGTTGATACCATTAGATTTAGTGCTTTTTAATGGCGACAAGTCAATTTTTTCAAATGTGACTTTGATTGTTCCTTCCCCAAATTTTTCACTAATCAGTGCTTTTATATTTATATCTCTTACATTTAAAAGCGCTTCATTTCTGTGAGTAACAACTACCAAAAAGTTTTTCTCAGCCTTATGTCCTCCAGGAATACACAGGCAAATTGCTGCTAACCTTAATGCATCTTTTTCTATTTCTTTAACGCCGATATGTTTTTTGAATTCTACAATATGCTTTACATTCTTGGATTTATTCCCACGAATAACCATATCGACTTTCCCTTTACCTCCGAGCCTCAAGCTGGGACATTCACCTTCTATATCCATTTGAGTTTCTTCCACTAACTGACTCATAGGCGTTTCCATTGAGAAAGTGAAAGACTTGAAGTGCTTGTGTACTTCTTCCGCCACTTTCACTGAAAGGAAGTACTCGGGTAAATCATTAATTGAGCGCCCGGTTAAATCATATGCAGAATGCGCACTAACTTTAACTGCACGAGCTAAAACCTTTCTTACTGACCTAGTTGAAGTCATTCAAACCTGCCTTATATATTCAAGCATAGAAGCTCGACGGTTTTTTTAAATTTAGCTTACTTACTTTTAATATAAATAACACTACTTAAACTCAATGAAATCGATCTGCTGCTTAAGTTTATAAATAAATTGGCTGCATTTATAACCCCCTTTCACCAATTCTTTCCATTATCCAATCATCCACTTCTGACTCAAGCCAGGCTACAGATTTGACACCTAGAGAAACTTGCTTAGGAAATGTACCTTTAGTCATAAACTCATAAATTGTTGAACGACCAAGTGATGTTTTTTCGATTACTTCTTTTAATTTGATTAAACGCATGGAATTTCTCCGGTTGGTTACCACCTAAAGTAATAAGAAAGACACAAACGATAATGGGTAATGATTATCGTTTGCACTAGTATTTTCCACCTGTATAATCTCGCAAATTACTTTAATTCGTAAAAATATTCATTAAGGGTAATCATGAAACTTAAACGCTGTTTTGCACTTTCGTCGTTAGTATTAGCAATGGGGTTTCCTGCTTATGGGCAAGAATCATCACAAATTACAAGCATTGAAAAAAATGATGATCAAATAGAAATCATTTCAATTGTAGGGGTACGTCAAGACCGTGTTAGTAAAGGAGCAACTGGGCTAACAATGGAGCTTAACGAAACGCCACAATCAATAAGTGTTATCGATTCTGAGCAAATTAAGAACTTTGCCGCTAATGGCATTAACGATGTTATGCAAATGGCAACAGGTATAACAGTTCAGCAAAATGAAACTAACCGAACTCGTTACACCTCTCGTGGTTTTGATATTAAAAGCACTCAACTTGACGGTATTGGTTTACCTAATAGTTGGGGTATTGTTGTTGGAGTAATGGAAAGCTACGGGTATGAAGAAGTCGAAATTATTCGTGGTGCAAATGGTCAACTTACCGGTATAGGTAATGCTGGGGGGACTATTAATTATGTTCGTAAACGACCTACCAATGAAAATGAAGGAGAAGTCGCTCTGACACTTGGGTCTTATGATCAGAAACGCTTACAAGCTGATTATTCTGTTCTACTTACTGAAAGTGGCAGTTGGGCTGCACGTGTTGTTGCTGTAATGGAGGATGCTGAATCATACCTTGATGGTTTAGAGGATGATCATGCGTATTTGTCTGTAATTGTTGATGGCCAAGTTACAGATAATTCAACAGTAACCTTTGGCGCTTCATACCAAGATGCAAATACTGATGGTAATATGTGGGGCGGTTTACCTTTAGCTTATACCGATGGTACTCAAGCTGATTTTGATGTTAGTGTAAGCCCAACTCAAGATTGGACTATGTGGGATACCGAAAATATAAGCGCGTTTGTTGAATATTCTTATATCTTCGATAATGATTGGGAAATAAAAACAACCTACAACAGACAAGAATCAAACGATCAAAGTAAGTTATTTCTTGCCGCTGGCTTAGAAAATAGAGAAACGAACCAAGTAACAAGAACTTCTTTGGGTAGATATGCGGGTGACTTTACTGCTGATTTATTTGATTTAACCGCTAAAGGTCAATACCAACTATTTAACCAAACACATGAATTAATGTTTGGCACAAGCATATCAAAAAGTACCGATGTTAGTTTTAAAAACCCTTACGATACAGCCACCACACCTGCTTATGGTATTAAGCCTGTTTTTCCTTATCCGCTCGATTTAACGCCTGAGCCAATATGGGGAGAGCAAATTGAAACAGCAAGCTTAGACATAACCTTAACTCGTATTTTTGGTTCAACTAAAATAAACCTTAATGATGATTTATTTGTTATTGCAGGGTTCAATGCTATCGACTATACCCGAGAAGGTTACAATTCAGGTGGCGATGTTCTCAATGAAGAAAATGAGATCAGCCCTTACCTTGCGACAACTTATTCAATAACTGAAGATACCAATGCATACATTAGTTATTCAGATATCTATGAACCACAAGACAGGTATGACAAAAATTATCAATATTTAGACCCTAGTAAAGGGGTTAACTATGAAATTGGCCTAAAGACTCAATGGTTAGATGATACCTTATTGACTAGTGTTGCTCTTTTTAGTGCAGAGCAAAGTAATATTGCCGTAAGAGCCGGAACAAATGACGATGGTAAAACTTATTATGAAGGTACTTCGATGAAGTCAAGTGGCTTTGAGTTAGAAGTTCTTGGTCAACTGACGGAAAACCTTAATGCGACTTTTGCCTATACATATATGGATATAGAAGATGATGCTGGCGACAATGCAAGCGTATGGGAGCCAAAAAACGCAATGAAATTCTCGCTAGATTATACATTACCTGCCGTACCTGAACTTATTGTAGGTTTGGGCGGTAGATGGCAATCAGAAACTGAAAATTCAACCGGAGTAGTAAAGCAAGACGCTTATATGCTCGTTAGTGCATTTGCTCGTTGGGATGTATCAAATAACCTTTCCATTCAAGCGAATATTGACAACATCACGGATGAAAAGTATATGACAGGCTTGCGATATGTTGGCTTTTATGCTGCGCCAACGAGCGGGAGTATTACTGCAGCTTACCGTTTTTAAATATACTTACAGAGTTGCAGTTGCCATTTGGAAGTGTTTTACGCTTTTTAATCGCTCGGTGAATAACGCTGCCGAGCGATTAAATTGCTGTTTGTATAATTTAATTATATTAGTCCATGACTTTCAGTTAGCCAGCGTTATGGTTTTGTGCGCTTGCCATATCGCTGGGTTACGATGAGAAACAACAATGATTGTGCAGTCTAATTGCATTAGTTCCTTGGCAATGACTTCTTCTACTTCTGTGTCTAACGCTGCGGTTGCTTCGTCTAAGATAAGAATAGGCGCTTTTTTTAATATTGCTTGTGCAAGCCCTATTCGTTGTTTCTCGCCCCCAGATAACTGCCCGCCACCATCGACCACAGGCTGATTAATACCCAGTGGAGACTGAGATATTACGTTTGTTAACATCATTTTTTGAGCGATATCTTCTACTTCTTCATCGCTTGCAGTTGGGTTACTCATACGGATATTGCTCGCAATAGTGCCATTAAATATAACTGGCGACTGTGGTACATAAGCAAACAATGTTTCACGTTGAGTACTGGTGATTGATGATAATGAAGTGCTACCGATTTGAATATTACCACTTTGAGGCACATCAAAGCCCATTAAAAGATGAAGTAAGGTACTTTTACCTACACCACTCTCTCCGCGGATCAATACCCTAGTACCTGCTTCAATTTCCGTTGAAAAACAACTAAGTGCAGGCTGGTAAGTTAATTTATCAATCCTCATATTGTAATTATGGAGTTGTTTAGGCTGCTTATTTATTGGCTCTTGTAATTGGGGAGCTTCTAGCACATTAAAGTAACTTTTTATTGCAGAGGTATGTTCATTTACACTTAAAGCGGCTAAAGCTAGCGCCTCCATTGGAAGGGTTGCACGTAATGCCAATAACGTGACTACAAAAACATATTCCCCTGAGTAAACGCCTGCTGCCAACATATAAATCAGTATCCCTAGGCATGGTAAAGCACCTGCTACAGCGGCATAAAATGTCGATTTTGCCGCAGCTTCATTGGTGCAAGCTAATGCTTTACTTTGTGCAAGCCAAGCATCTTCAGCTCGCTTACTTGCATTGATGCAACCCGTTGCACTACGTAGCAGCTCAATATGATCAACAAGCTCTTGCCCCGCATGCTTAGATTTTTGCTCTGACCCACTACGCTGTTGATCTGATTTTAAAAGTGCCCGCTGAGAAATGAACTGTATATACAAAGCAATCATTAATAATCCAGCCAAGATTAAAGCAATCTGGTATCCAGCAACCCAAATCATACCTATAGTGATCACTATTGGAATTAATGGTGCATGGATAAATTGTTGTAACTGATGAGCAGGTATCGCCATAAAACTGGGAATATGTTGGCCCATTAAAGTGATTAACTTAGTTTGGTTTTGCGCCTTAAACCAACGCACTTTAATATGAGTCATGCAGTTTATTATCTCGCTATAAAGTGCATCAATTAAGCTTACTGCCACATTAAAGCCTGAACGAGAGACCAAAATAGTCATTATAATGGTTACACAGCCCAGTAATAAAACTGTGTATGCAGGCCACACACCTAAAATAGCCAAGGCAATTGCTATGTAACTCAGAGATTCTAAAACAGCCACAGCACCCCAACCGATTGTCACGGGCAGCAACACTTTAAATGCAGACTTAGTTAATATTGATGGTTTACGCATATTCTTAACCTACACCTTGATTACTTTTTAAGATAAGCTCATCATCAGCTAATAAGCTAATTTCGGGGTCATGACTCACTATGATTATGATTTTATTGCACTTTAATGCGTGTTGCTGCAATGCTTGGATAATTAGCATGGATGTTTCGTCATCTAACGCGCTAGTAGGCTCATCAAGTAGCAAAATTGCTGCTTCGCTTAAAAAAACACGAGCTAAATTTAAGCGTTGTTTTTCACCACCAGAGAGTGCGCTCGCCTGTTGAGATAAACCGACATTAAGCTGGGCGCTCTGTAGCGCGCTCAGGTATTTATTTGCAGCAGCCCTGCCACCTGTTAGAGCTAAATTATCTTGTACCGTTGCATCTAATACACTCAATCCTTGTGGCAACAACATAACCAATTTATTTAATGAGTGTTCGGTAAGATGTTTTATATTTTCAGAATTGATAAAAATCCCCCCCGAATAAGCCGGTTCAAAGCCTGCTATTGCACGCAGTAAGCTTGATTTGCCAACACCGCTTTGCCCAGAAATAACAAATAGTGAACCTGATTGAGTCGATAAGTTAATGCTTTGCTGGCGTAATTCATTATTAATTTGTAAGTTCAGATCACTAATAACAAGCTTGTTAGATTCAATAGGCGCACACTCTTTTTCACCAAACACCAGCGTGGGTATATTTAAAAACTCCTCAATATCTTTCGCCGCCATTTTACCTTTATAAATGTAATCAAGCCCGTGGCCTAATTTAAGTGCTGGCGCTACAATCACTAAACTAAAAAGCATTAACGGCGCGAGCGAATCAATCTCCCATTGGCTGCCAATCCAGTAAACCAATGTATATGTCGCGACCGCTTGCAACATTGCCGTTGCTATCGCCACGATGGTTGCCACTCGTTTAACTCGATTTTTCATACCGTGAGTAAAACTTGTTGTTGCGCTTTTTAAGCGAGCAAGTGGGCCAGCCGCTGCTGGAGTTGTTCGACAAACCAATACTCCTTTGCTGTACTCAGTCACACTGCTCGTTATTTGAGCCATCACATTAGTGCTCTCTTGAACCTGCTTTTTAGCTAATCTCGGAATAATAAAAAGATAACAAAGTATTGCTAACCCGCCCGGAATAAGAGCAACAAGCGCACTTATATGCGTGGTATAGAGCAATACCCCTAATGTAATAAGCGGTATAATGAACAATACAGTCAATTCAGATGGAAGGTGAGCTATCATGTAATGTAAATTAGCTACATCGTCATTAATTAATTTCTTTAACTTATCACTGCGGTATTTTACCAAGCTATGAACTGGTAAAAAGCTAAGCTGGCGAGCGATATCAATGCGTAACTGGGCGGAGAACTTAGCTTCTGCATTATGGCTGAGCCATGCGCTTATTCCTGCAAAAGTAGCTGCAAGCAACCAGCTTATACACGCTATCAATAACCATTTATCTGCATCCCCTAAAAGTAGCTTAACCACAGATAAAAGTGCTAAAACCCCTGCTATACCACTACACACTGAGAATAAAGTGCCTATAAGCAACTCTGTTGAAATGGGCTTTAGCGTGCGCTGCAACCTTTTGTACTTTGCAAATCCTAACAACATAAACAACCTAAACGATAAAGTTAAATGATAAAATTAATTATCAACACGGTGTTGATAATTAATTCAGCAAAGAGTAATCTAAATAACAATTATTATCAACCTATCTCTTAAAGGATTAATTTGTGTCACCTTTAATACAAAAAAAGTTTTCTGTTTCACTGCTAAGATTGTTTGTATTAACTTACTCTTGCGCTGCTGTTACAAACGTATACGCAGATGAGAATGAAGAGAAAAAAGAAGATATTCAGCACGTTATTGTCTATGGCCAAAAATTAGCCAGAACAATGCAAGAAACCGCAAGTTCGGTACAAATCATTACAGCTGAAGAACTTAAAAAAAATGCTGACCTTGCGACAATTGCTGAAATCCTGCCTGGTACTGCAAACCTTATTTATGCTGGTAATACCGATGCACCTATTATTCGAGGCAATGATACAAAAGGCCCTGTTAGTGCAGGAAATGCTTACCTTTCAAAGCCTATTCCAAGTGCAACTATCAGCGTAGATGGCCGGTATTTAACAGCTAGTGAGCTCGATTTAGGGGCTGCAGGCTTATGGGATGCAGCTTCGGTTGAAGTATTTAGAGGCCCACAAACAACAAACCAAGGTGCAAACAGCATTGCTGGTGCTGTGGTCATCCGTACTAACGAGCCTACTTTTACACCTGAAATTGCAGCGCAAGCTTTAGTTGGGAGTCGTAATAAACATAGAATTTCCGCTTTAGTATCAGGACCTTTAAGTGAAGATTTTGCTGCCCGTATCGCCATAGATTACAGCGCTAGAGATACATTTGTAACCTACACCAACCCAAATTTTACTGCACATGACTTCGACCTCGACTGGCAGAATAAAGATTTGCGCGCAAAGCTTTTATGGCAACCAAGCAATATTGACGGCTTAACCAGTAAGATCACCTACGCTTATAACGAAACTCATAGACCAAGAAGTGAAGTAGTCACTGAACCCTACGACAACCTTGAAAATGCCTCTATTTTTCAAGATAACCAAACAAGTAGTAACCATGCAGGCATTTGGGATATTGAATATTTGTTTGATGAAGGCATCTCATTGGTTAATCAACTGCAATATTCAGAAGGTGATTTCGATTACTTATTTGCCGAGCCTTTTTCAGGTGATGCTGAGCGCACAAATAAAAACGTTTCGAACGAGTTACGTTTAACATTTGATGATAAAAACAAAGATTTTCAAGGAGTCGCAGGGCTATTTTATTGGCAAGATAGAACTAAAAATACATTTAATAATGTGTTAGGTAATGCCGATGCCGACCTTGAACACCAAAGTATCGCCGCATTTGGGGAGTTAATTTGGCAATTCGCCAACCAGTGGGAACTCACTGGCGGGCTACGCTATCAAGAAGATACGATTAGTCATGACGGTCTAGCGAGCTATGTGCCTGAACGACATGAGTACGAAGAAACATTTAATGTTTTGCTGCCTAAATTGTCTTTGGCTTATAAAGTAAGTGATGAAATAAATATTGGCGCATTAATAAATAAAGGATACATACCAGGCGGAACGGGGATTAACTTTCGTGGTGGCGAATATTATACCTTTGATGAAGAGTATGCTTGGAATTACGAGCTATTTACTCGTATGTCATTTCTTGAACAACGTTTTACCATAGATGCCAACGTATTTTATACCCAATTTAAAGACTCACAACGCGCCGTGACTGACTACTTAGATGGTCGTGCATTTGGTTCAATAATTGTCAACGCCGATGAAGCGACAAGTTACGGAGTAGAGTTAAACGCGGCTTATTCTGCCAATGAGCAACTCTCATTGTATGGCGGTTTAGGTTTATTAGAGACTGATATTAGTGAGTTTAACGATTATAGAGGGGAGTCATTTGTCGGTAATGAATTTAGTAAGGCTCCTGGCTATATGTTTAATTTGGGTACTGAATATAAAGTCACAGAAGCGTGGTCACTAGATATCAATATGCGTTATACCGATTCATATTATTCATCTGACACCAATGACCCTGAACTACGCGTCAACTCTTACACTGTAGTGAACTTCAACACTGCATATCAATTTAATGAGAATCTATCTGGATTTATTTATGTAAAAAATGCATTAGACAAGCATGCTCCACTTAGAAAGAATTTTGATAGAAGTACAAATGGTGAAGCCGCCTATTTACTAGAGCCAAGGGAGCTTGGTGCTGGTATTAGGCTCTCACTCTAACTAAAAGCATTGTCGCGTAATGTTGTTGTATTAAATGAAAAACATTTTACCAAACAGCGGTAATGGTTAAGATGTATTTTTTAAATATAGGAGCTCTGGCACATGATAGAAAAACGAGTTAACAACAATACGCGACAGCGCGGCAGACCAAGCCGAATTAGTCGCGAAAGCATTGCTCGAGTGGCCCTCGATATAGGTATACAAGATGCCACTTTAATGAACATAGCTAAAGCATTACAAGTTGATCGCTCTTCACTTTACCATCATGTCAAAAGCCGCAAAGATGTGGTGAGCTTAGCCACGGAGATTGCTGTTCAAGAGCTAAACTGGGAGGCTCAAGAAGGTGCAACTTGGCGCGAAGAGCTAATAGTTTTAACAGATGCACTTTGGCAACTTTATACACAAAACCCAGGCTTAGCCGAAGCGGTACAGCAAGCTTTAGTAACACCAATAGAAGGTATCCATGGCTTTGCTGAGTCAGTCGCTAGGTTACAACAAAAAGGGTTTGCTCTTGATGATGCTGTAATCGCAGTTGATATGCTCGTTGATATGGTTTGCGACTGTTTTTTAGGGTGGTGGTCAAATAACAAGCCAGACAGTAAAGGGAAGCCACGCAGTGAACGATTAATTAAGCTATGGCAAGAACAAGCCAAAAATCATCATCATGCAGAACAAATTAATGCCATGGTTGCCATTATGCAAGCAGGCCAACGACAGTGGTGGGAGCGTAAGCGCGATCTTGTATTAGATGCAATAGCGCTCAGGCTTCCCCCGTCATAACAAATAGCGCATCAAACAATTAAATTATGCCTCTGAAATCATCATTATTAATTATTATAAGTACACTATTAATCGCTTTAAGCTCATTATTTTTAGGGGTTTCAAAGCTACCTATCACAGCTCTTTTCCAAGGCTCTGAAGAAGCATGGTTTACCCTGACAACTAGCCGAGTGCCTCGTTTAGCTGCACTGATTCTTGCTGGGGCGGGGTTAGCAATATGTGGTGTAATCTTACAACAAGTTGTGCAAAACCGATTTGCCGAACCTGCAACAACAGGTGGCCTAGATGCCGCAAAACTCGGAATGCTTATTGCCGCGATCCATTTTCCAAATACTGGCGCGCTAGGGAAATCTTTAGCAGCCTTTATTTTTTGTTTATTTTGCTGTGGTTTGTTTGTCTTGTTGCTACGTCGTATCAAGCTAAAAAGCAGTGTGTTGATCCCAATCATTGGCTTAATGTATGCCAGTGTATTAAGTGCCATAGCCGATTTTTACGCCTATCAAAATAACCTAATGCAAAATATGCAGGCGTGGTTATTGGGTGATTTCTCGAAAATAGTGCAAGGGAACTATGAAACTTTATTTTTTATTCTTCCCATCGTGATACTCACTTACTTTTTCGCACAACGCTTTATTATTATAGGTATGGGGGAAAGCGTAGCGATAAGTTTAGGGTTAAACTATTTCTCTATGGTGGCTGTGGCTTTAGTGATTGTATCGTTATGTGTCGCCGCAATTATGATTACTGTAGGCAGTTTGCCATTTATAGGGCTTGTGATCCCCAACTTGGTCGCAATGTATTTTGGCGACAATATAAAAAAGACATTACCTATCAATGCATTATGTGGGTCAACATTCTTAATTATATGCGATATTTTCAGCCGTTCCTTGATCTACCCATTTGAAATTCCAATTGGTTTAACTGCTGGTTGCCTAGGCGGTTTCTTATTTTTGCTCATTTTATGGCGGCAAAAAAAATGAAAAAACTCATCCTATTTGGCTTTTATTTAAGTTTTACACTACTTATTGGTTTTTTTCTTTTTTGGCAATCCGACTTTAACTTTCAGTATATTATTTCAAATAGACTTATACGCTTAGGTGCAATCATCATCGGTGGTGTATGCGTCGCATTTAGCGCTATTTGCTTTCAAACAATTTGTGGTAATCGTATTATTACACCAGCAATTATGGGTTACGAAGCCATCTATCTGTGCTTTCAAGCAACGCTAATTTTGATATTTGGTACTGCAAGTCAAATTGTGATTGGCGCTTATAGCAACTTCTTTTTAAGTATAGTTGTAATGCTAACTTACTCATTTGCACTACAACAATTGCTTTTTAAAAATGGTCAAAAGAATGTCTACTTCCTGCTACTTTCAGGTCTTATAATTACCTTAGTTATCAACAGTGTTACACAACTTATTCACTATAGTATTAGTCCTGGTGAATTCGCTATTTTCCAAGGCTTTAGTCTAACATCTTTCAATCGCGTTGAGTTACTACAACTTATTGTGACCTTTGTTATTACAGCGATAGTTGTATTATCCTTGCAAAAGCAACATCGTCGGTTTGATATTCTTTTACTTGGCCAAGACCAGGCTCAATCTCTTGGCATCAATACCCATCACTTTATTAAATTAAATTTAGCGCTGATAGCTATATTAGTTGCTGTTTCTACAAGCTTATTAGGCCCCACAGCCTTTATGGGGATTTTTGTTGCCAACTTAGCCTATTCACTTGTTAAAGTAGCTCGCCATTGGTGCATATTAAAAGTCGCTAGCATAATTGCAATAACCGCGTTCTTAATTGCACAGGTTTTAGTGGAACATGTATTTAATTACCGCTTAACGGCAGGTATTTTGGTTAATTTATTTTGTGCGGCTTACTTTTTAGTTTTAATTATACGGCCAAGGAATCATCTATGATAACTGTTACAAACTTATCGTATTCATATCAAAATACGCGCGTACTCAAAAATATTAATGCATGTTTTCCGGAGCAACAATTAACATCTTTAATCGGGCCAAATGGCGCAGGAAAGAGCACTTTACTTATGTCTATTGGCCGCCTGTTAGGGGGTGATAAAAAGTGCATCACATTGAATCATAGACCTATCAGTGAAATCCCCACTAAAGAACTCGCATTAAAAATAGCAACATTAAGACAAACTACGAATATTGATTTACGGATCACAGTACGCGAACTCGTTGCATTTGGTCGATTTCCTCATAACCGAGGAAAATTAACAACATTGGATAATGAGGCAATTGATCACGCGTTAGCATTTTTATCAATTTCGCAATTAGAAAACACTTTTATTGATGAGCTTAGTGGAGGGCAAAGACAGTTATGCTTCCTTGCTATGACAATTGCGCAACAGACCCCCTACTTGTTACTCGACGAACCTTTAAATAATTTAGATATGAAGCATGCATCCCACATAATGAATGCGTTAAGGCGCCTTTGTGATGAACAAAAGCGCACTATTATTTTAGTTGTCCATGACATTAACTTTGCTGCTAATTACTCAGATCACCTTGTCGCATTAAAAAAAGGGTCAGTACACAGTAGTGGCACTGTAGAGCAAGTCGTTACCCAAAAAAACCTTCAAGATTTATATGAATTTAACATTGAGATCATGCCCAGCTCTCAAGGCCCGATTTGTAACTATTTTCACTCGACAGGAGTCGCATAAAATGAATAACGCTTTACCAACAAGTATATTTATCATCTTATTCTTACTTACTGGCTGCGAACCCAATACGGGTGCAGAGATGGCTAAAGAGAGACCTTCAGTTAAAGCCATGACTTTAAATCATTCATTGGGGGAAACAATAATACAAAGCACGCCAAAAAGGGTTATAGCATTAGATATGAATGCTGTAGATACTCTCAGCCAGTTAAACATACCCGTAATAGGAATGCCAAAAGACTTTATTCCACATTTTTTACCATCGTATAAGAACAATTCAAACGTTCAAGATCTCGGAGCAATTATACAACCAAACTTAGAACGCGTTTATTCTTTAAACCCTGATTTGATTCTCATTTCATCGCTGCAAGCTACTCATTACAAAGCACTGAATGAACTTGCGCCAACCTATTATTTCGATATTGATTATCAAAATAGTGGCGCTGACCATATTGAAAAAATAAATACGTATATGCTCAACTTAGGACGTATTTTTAACAAGCAAGAATTAGCGCAAGAAAAAGTGGCTACTTTAAACGCAAAGTTAAAAGATACTAAGCAATTAATAACTGATCGCCCAGAGTCGGCGATGATTGTATTGCATAATAACGGAACGTTACGCTATTTTGGGGTGCAATCTCGATATGGCTTTATTTATAATGAGCTAGGTGTTAAACCCGCAAGTCAAGAAACGGCAACAAGTGCACACGGCCAACCTATATCCCATGAATTTATGTATAAATACAACCCTGATATTATTTACGTTATTGACCGTACGGCAGTGATGGAAAACAAAGCAGCTGTTAATTTAGACGATTTAAATAACCCCTTACTCAAAAAAACCAACGCATGGAAAAATAACCGCGTTCGTATTGTTGACTCCGAAGCGTGGTATATAACGGGGGCTAGTTATAGCTCATTAATGATAATGCTAGACGATATTACACAAGGTTACGTAAATTAAAAATTCAGTTCTCGTAGCGGCCATATACCCAAATCATATTACACTCTGAGTTTCTGTATCTTGAGGTGGTTTGGGTATTATTGCGTTATACTGACGCAAATTTTTTCAAATAAACTGTTATGGCTCTTAAATCGACGATTATTAAAGCGCAATTATCGCTAAGCGATATGGACCGCCACCTTTACCAAGACTTTAATTTAACCTTGGCGCAGCATCCATCTGAAAACGATCAGCGCTTGATGATCCGCTTGCTGGCATATGCACTCAATGCCTGTGAAGGTTTAGAATTCACTAAAGGTTTATCGGCTGATGATGAACCAGAGCTATGGCATAAAAACTACAGCGATGAGATTGAATTATGGGTTGAGCTTGGCTTACCAGATGAAAAGCGCCTTAAAAAGGCCTGTAATAAATCTAAACAAGTCGTGCTCTATACTTATGGTGAAAATAATCAAGCTATTTGGTGGCAAAAACATCAACCTAAGCTGTATGAATTTAAAAATTTAAGCATTTATAGTTTAGACTTTGCAGCAACACAGGCACTTGCCGGATTGGTTGATCGCAATATATCGCTGACTATTACTATTCAAGATGGTGATGTATGGGTGAGCTCTGATTCAGTGAACATTGAGATTAAACCCGTACAATTAATGTAAATTGTATCCTGTAAAAAAGAGGGTGTATGGCTGTTCAACACGCTGTGGTGCTTCACGGATTGTATATGTCTGGTTTTGTTATGCGCCCTTTATGCTCGCAGCTCGAAAAGTCTGGGTTGAATATTCTTAACCTTTCTTATAATACGCTGTCTCCCGATCGAGCAGCTATTTTTGAGCAAATTGATACATTTATAGATAATAAAAGTACGGCACTCGTATGTCACTCTATGGGCGGCCTTGTGGCGCGAGCTTACTTGGCCGCTAATTCTCTGCAAAGTCAAAATGTTGAAAAAGTCATTACCTTAGGCACCCCGCATAAGGGCAGCCATATCGCACGCAGAATGCAGCAAAAAGGCTTTGATGTGTTTTTAAAAAATAGCGTCGATTTTTTACTTACCGAAAATGGTGATTGGCCATTTAACGCAAAGCTCTATAGTATTGCTGGCGACTTACCAATCGGCCTAATGCCACTAATTGCTAAAGGCAGTCAATCAGATGGTACTGTATTAATTGATGAAACCAAGTTGCAAGGCATGGCAGAACATAAAGTATTTCATTTAAGCCATACTAGTATGATTTACTCACGCCAAGTCATAAATTATATTCTTGAATTATTAGTTTAATCTTCTGCGCTAGCAGCAATTTTATAAGCTACGAATGCAATGATGGCTAATAACAATTGAGTTGGGGCAGCAATATAGCCAAAGGTATTAAAATTAGCAAAGCTCGCTCCAGCCAAATGACCAACTAAGCCAACTACAAATGCAATCAACGCTATACCAATTACAACTAATTCCATTTTACTTTCTTTTTGTGTTTTAGCTTGCATGAGTAATCTCCCAGTTATTTAACTGGGTTTAGTATGCGCCGACTAAAAAACAAACTATTGACCTAAATCAAATATGCTAAGGCATAATCCACAATGCGATAAAAAGTTTGCTTTAGATCATATTTAGCATCTATTTTTACTTATCAACTGGGCGTTTTCATTACTAGGGGTGTTTTTTGCAGAATTAAGTCCCATCTCTATTAAGCAACCATGGTAATTTATAAACTTATAGATAGAGCTTAATTATTGATAGGTAAAAACTATAGATATTATTGATATTAACCATTTTACACATGAGCAATAATGGCTGATACTTACCCTAAGCCATTGAGCAACACACTTAACAGTTTTATTAAGGAGAAGAATATGTCACAGGTAAATGCAATAGGTCTTAACAGCGCCAAAAGTGAAGGTATCGTAAAATCACTCAATACTCTGTTAAGCAGCTACCAGATTCAATATATGAATGCCCGCGGTTTTCATTGGAATATTAAAGGCCGCAACTTTTTTGAACTACATATCAAGTTTGAAGAAATTTATAACCTATTACTTTTAAAAGTAGATGAAGTCGCTGAGCGCATTTTAACGCTTGATGGTGCACCACTGCATGCATTCTCTGATTACTTAGAGATCAGCGAGATTAAAGAAGCTAAAAACATTAGTGATGGTGTTACAGCAGTCGAAAACTTATTAGCAGGTTACAGCACGCTAATTAAGATGCAGCGTGATATCTTAGAACAAGCAAGTGATGCACAAGATGAAGGTACGGCTTCACTGATGAGTGATTATATTTCTGAGCAAGAAAAATTAGTTTGGATGTTAAAAGCATACTTAGATTAAAATTAATAAGGCCCTTAATTAAGGGCCTTCTTTTTAAAGCCAGCTTTTTACATATTCATAGTCAGGGTAGTCTTCTAAGTAGCTTTGAACGCTAGGATAAGACTGTATGTTCATATCACTTCCTTGACAAATATGCTCCACCATATTTTTTGCAATTAAACTAGGTTGAAGGTAGTCAACCCGTTTGTAGCCACGGGCTTGGACGCCTTCACTATTAAAACAGCCTATCACTTTAATATAAATAATTGGCGGCTCGATTGAATATTGCCAATCACCATGCGCATTGAACATTGTTATGCCTATTGAAGGCGCCCCCTACTGGTCACTTTTTGTTAATTAAGCTGATAAAAAAGGCCATTTCTAAGGCTTTTTCTTCTAAGCTTTTAAAGCGCCCTGATGCGCCGCCGTGCCCAGCATCCATATCAGTTTTAAATACTAGAATATTATCATCTGTTTTGTACTCTCGTACTTTAGCCACCCATTTCATTGGCTCCCAATATTGCACTTGGGAGTCATGTAAGCCT
Organism: Pseudoalteromonas sp. KG3; assembly: GCF_030436385.1. Classification (NCBI taxonomy): domain Bacteria; kingdom Pseudomonadati; phylum Pseudomonadota; class Gammaproteobacteria; order Alteromonadales; family Pseudoalteromonadaceae; genus Pseudoalteromonas; species Pseudoalteromonas sp. KG3. Next base: position 2,624,600 of record NZ_CP098523.1, on the reverse strand, counting down.
GTAGTCACCAGAATATTTGGGTAAGCTTGTGCTCTAATATTATCATACGGAGAATACGCAGCTATTAGATCATAATACTCAGAGTCATTTGGGTTACCCCATTCATCATACTCATTAGTCGTCAATGGGATAGACTCATCAAGCATAGTCGTTAGCACATCTAAAAATGGCACATGGCAGCCCACTCCTAAGTACAGCTCTGGAGCTTGATTGACAACGGCGCCCATCAACAAACCACCCGCACTGCCACCAGAGGCAAACACTTTATCTTGCGCGCCATAACCTTGTGCAACGAGTGCTTTGGTCACATCAATAAAGTCGTTAAAACTATTTTGCTTATGCTGCTTTTTACCTTGCTCATACCAATCACGTCCTAGCATTTCACTGCCACGAACATGTGCAATAGCGTACACAAAGCCACGGTCAAGCAAACTTAATGACGTACTCGAAAAACTCGGATCGATAGTGATACCGTAAGCTCCATAACCGTATTGAAATAATGGGTTAGTGCCGTCTTTTTTAAATAACTGTTTACGATAAACCAATGACACAGGTACTTTCACGCCATCTTGGGCGGTGATCATCAATCGTTCGGAAGCATAATTCTCTGCATCAAAACTACCCAGCACCTGTTGTTGTTTAAGCAGTGTTTTCTCTCCAGAGCTTAAGTCAACCTCATAAAGTGACCCTGGTGTGGTCAAGCTTGAATAATAGATACGTGCCGATTGCGAGTTTGGTTCAGGGTTCATCGCCACAGATGCGTAAAAACAGGGATCATCGAACGCTAAGGTCATACGCTGCTGTTGCTTATTGATCACCACAAAGCGAGTTTGCCCTTGCTCTCGCTCAGTTAACACTAAAAAGTCGTGAAATAGTTCAACCCCTTCAAACAACACTTCCTCTCGGTGAGGCGTATGTTCAAGCCACTGATTTTTATCTGCAATAGTTGTTTCTGTTGCAGTCATCAAACGAAAGTTTTTAGCTTGCCAATTGGTGACGATATAAAACGTGTCGCCGAGTTTATCAACATCAAACTCGTGACCTTCTTCGCGTGGCATTAATTGAGTAAATTCACCGAGCGGCTGATTGGCATCTAATACCCAGGTATCATTGGTTTCTGTGGTAGCCAAATCAATAATAATGAGACTTTCATCACGACTTTTGCCTAAGCCCATAAAAAAGCTACGATCTTGCTCTTCATAAACCAGCACATCGTGCGCTTGGCTAGTACCAATAACATGGCGGTAAACTTGATAACCGAGCAAGGTTTTTAAATCTTTCTTAACATAAAATACGGTTTTGTTGTCGTTTGCCCAAACTATTTGGCCTTCAGTATTTTCTAATACATCGTCAAGTAAATCATCGCTATCAATAGCCTTAAACTTTACCGTATAAATGCGGCGACCATCGGTATCTTCTGAATAAGCAAGGAGTTGCTCATTTGGGCTTATTGCCACTTCGCCCAACTCATAAAATTCATAGCCTTCCGCCAGCAAATTTACGTCTAACAAAAGCTGCTTGTCTGCCGCGGACATTTCACGACTACGGTAGTGACGAGAATACTCATCATCACCACGCACTTCTGAGTGATACCAGTATTGACCATCTTTAACGGGAAAAGTATTGTCATCTTTAACTATACGGTCTTTTAGCTCGTTAAATAATGCGGTTTGCAGTGACTTAATCGGCGCCAACTGCTGCTCGCAATAATCATTTTCAGCGGCTAAATGTGCCAGTATAGTTTGCTCTGTGCGTTCGTCATCACGCATCCAATAATAATCATCAATGCGTGTTTTTTGGTGTGTTGTTAACGTGTGCGGCTGTTTACGCGCAACCGGAGCATTTAAAAGTGAAGACAACGATAAGTTTGATAGAGCCACAGAAAAACCAATAAAAAATTTCGATGGCTGGAGTTTAACATAATTTTCAAAAGTACATAAAAAAGCCCACTCAATGAGTGGGCGAAAAATGCTAAATAGCATTAAGGGGAAACTTGCTGCCAGGCTAAATCCCAACTTTGCCCCACACCGGGCTCATAAAGTGGATTGTTTTCTTCTTTCACATTGCAAAACTGGCTAAAAGGCCACGGTTTGCATTTATAGATTAGGCCGGTTTTTGGCTGTAATACTTTTACTCCTGCATTATAAACACTACACTTTTCAGGGTAGATGTAATCATATGCTGGTTTAACAGATTTAAAATCATCACATTTAGCTATGCATTGAAACGTTAATTCGGCACGATTAATACCACAACCTTCAAGCGTATAGATCTGATTTGAACGATAAGCGACAACTAAACCTTGCTCTGTCATTCTACCGGCTTCAACTAACGGTATATGGGTATTAATATACTCCGCAACATAGCGTGGCCAATTATGTGGCTCACCTTGTTCTTCAGTGATAATTTCATATTTAAATGATAAATCGACTAGCTCTCCTTGCGTGTCATAAAAAGTCACTGTCACCATATCACCCACAAATAATTGGGTATGATGATTTAGACAACCTATTGGCACCCAACTTCCACAGGCCAATGACGTATGCATAAACAAAGCAACACCTTAAGAACATCTAATAGCTACTATCCAGTATTTATTGGATAAAAGAAATACTTTTTAACTACATTGTAGGGGCTGATGACACACAGCGAGGTTAAAAATGACCCTGTGCGACGACCCCGCTATCTTAGTTTTAATGCTAAAACCTTAGACCGGAAACTTTGCGTCCTAACCTTTCGATTAGTTTGCCAAAACATCGTGAGTATAATGTGACACAGTACAAAGATCAAACTAAAGAATGTAACCGCCAATAAAAACCAATACTTAGGTCTATAAAACAAAAAAGCCAATACATAAAGTATTGGCTTTTGAAATAGTGAAAACTTAAAACTATCGATCTAACTGCGCTGCTTGTCTACGTTTAAATAGGCGAACTACTTTAGCAAAAATTGCTTTAAACACTTTACCGACATCGCTCATAATAATGTACAAACACGGCACAAGTAGTAATGTGATCAGCGTAGCAAACATCACCGCAAAACCAAGTGCGACAGCCATCGGTATTACAAATCTAGCTTGTAGGCTGGTTTCAAACATGATCGGTAGTACACCCGCAAAGGTGGTGATAGAGGTCAGTAGTATTGGCCTAAAACGTGCGCAACCGGCTTCTATTACCGCATCTTTAATCGTAATACCTTCTCGGCGGGCTTGGTTAACAAAGTCGGTCATCACCAGCGAGTCATTAATAACCACCCCCGCTGCGGCAATAATACCGAAGCCAGACATTAAGGTCAGATCTAAGCCAAACCAATAATGCCCCCAAATTGCGCCCGTTAAACTAAATGGAATAACCGACATCACAATCAAAGGTTGTGCGTAACTTTTCAGTGGTACAGCTAATAAGATATACACTAGGATCATACCACCGACAAAGAACATTTTTTGCTGGTTGGCTTGTGCTTGTTGCTCTTCAATAGCGCCACCAAGCTCTGACTTAACACTTGGGAATTCGTCTTTAAGTTGTGGCAGCAGTTTATCTTTAACTTGCTTAATGACTTCGTTTGGCTCAATGAGTTCTTCGTCAATATTGCCATACACGTAAACAGTACGATAACCACCTTCACGACGAATATAGCTGATACCCGGTGTTTCTGTTAGCTCAACCACATCACCTAGCAGCACTTCTTTGCCTTGTGGGGTTGTAATAACGGCATGCTTAAGCGATGAAAATGCTTCGCGAGTCAGTTTAGGGTAACGCACCATTACGCGTACTTCTTCACCGCGACGAATTACGCGCTGCGCTTCACCACCGTAAAAGCTAGCACCGACTTGATTAGCAATCGACGCTAAATCCAGGCCTAGATCATACGCGACTGGCTTTAAGCTCATTTGCACTTCTTTACTGGCAGGGTCGATAGTTGAGCTAATATCAAATAAGCCTTCTTGCTGCTGCAATAATTGAATAAAACGGCGTCCAGCGTCATTTAAAGTGTCGATGTCTGAGCCATATAGTAAGTAACCAAACTCACCATCGCCACCACCTTGACTATTCACATCATCATAAATCGTTAACGACTTAACACCGGCAATAACCGGCATCTGCTCACGCCAGCGCCGCGAAAGCTCAAAAGCGTTATAAGGGCGTAAATCTTCTTCAACTAAAGGCGCAAGCAATTGTGCTTCTGTGCGGCCTTGGTTAAACACCAGTACATCTCTGATCAGCTTTTGCCCATATTCACGCTCAGTTTCTTTATCTACAGCAACCACCATGGCCTCAATTTCGCGAATTGCTTCAATGGTTTGCATATCTGATACATTGTCGTTCATCTCTAAATTAATTTGCGGGTAATCATGTGGTATTTTAGGCATAAAGCCGGTACGCACTTGATTTGATGCAATTAAGGCAAACGTGATAATTAGTAACGCAACAAACGAGAAAAATACCGCCCAACGCCATTCAACACAACGCACAATAAAGCGTCTGTATGGGCCGTTAACAAAACCAAAAAAGCGTTTATTAAAACGAGCACGCCAGCTATCAGGTTTAATTGGCGGAAAATTAGTATGGGCAATATGTGCAGGTAGAATGAGCTTTGACTCGATTAAGCTGAATATTAAACACAGCATAACGACTACAGCAATACCGTAAAAGAACGCACTTTCAGGACCTGAAGATAAGGTAAATGGCGCAAATACCGCAACAGTGGTTAATACACCAAAGGTGGCTGGAGTGGCGACTTTTTTAGCGCCGTTAACGACGTTAACCACACCACCGCCTTTTTTCTCTATCTCAGTGTAGGCGCTTTCTCCGATGACAATGGCGTCATCCACCACAATCCCTAGCACCATGATAAAGGCAAATAATGACAAAATATTAATGGTGACACCAAATAATGGCATCATCATCATGGCACCTAAAAAACACAACGGTAAACCAACCATTACCCATAAAGCTAACTTAAAGCGAAGGAATAACGACAGCATAATGGCGACTAAAATAGCCCCTTGGATTAAGTTATTTACCATCATCTCTAAACGCGCATTAAGATAGTAAGTCATGTCCATTAATGGCTCTAAACGCACCCCCGGTGGTAACTCTTTATTTTTTTGATCGATAAATGCCTTTACTGAATCCGCAACAGGAATAATACTTTGATCTTCCGTTGCTTTTACCGATAAATAAACTGCATTTTCACCATTAAATTTAAAGTAGCGCTCGCCCTCAGTGAACTGGTCTTTAATCGTCGCAATGTCTTGCAACAACACTTTAGCGCCATTATCACCAATTTTTACCGGTATTTGCCGAAATTCCTCACCAGAATACAGTTGATTTTCAACCCGAACCGAAATAACCCCGGCATCGGTTGTTAATTGCCCGGCTGAAAAGTTAGCTGAATATCGACGCACAGCATTAGCGACTTCACTTAACGTTAAGTTGTATTGGCGTAGGGTGTCAGGTTCAATTTCAATGGCAATTTCATCCAGTGGAACATCATTGACCACTAATGACACATTTGAAAGCTGCAACAACTCATTTTCGATGCGATTAGCTATGGGTTTGAGCTCATTAAGAGGTAAGTCAGCGACTAACGTCATGCCGATTACATCTTGACGAAATTCAATCTGACTTATGGTGACCGGCTCCATCCCCGCAGGAAATGTCGCAATGCCATCTACCCGCAATTTAATTTTATCCAGCACCTCAGTAAGCTCAGCATCAGTGCTTATTTCTAGCTGAGCACTGCCGCCATTACGAAACGCGCGGTACACACCTTTTTTAATTTCCGTAATATCTTTTAAAGATTCCTCAATCTTAATTAAGATACTTTCTTCCATTTCTTGCGGCGATGCCCCAGGGTAATTGGCATTGATAGTAATATAGTTAATTTCAATGTTTGGGAACATCTGCCGTTGCATCGTTGCAAAGCTAATAAGCCCCATCGCAATAATGAACACCATCATTAAATTTGCCGCGACAGAGTTATTGGCAAAATAAGCGATTAGGCCTGTTTGTTTTTCACTGTTTGGCAGTTCAGTGTTAGTCATAACGCAGTCTACCTTTTATAGTTTTTCAGTGGCGGCACTATCAAGTGCCTCAACTTTTTTTACATCCTGAACACCAGCGATTTTTACTGCCATGCCCTTTTGTGGATATTCAGGTAAAGTAAGCACTAGCTGATCATTGGCTTCTAAACCATCGCTAATATAAAAGTATTCGCCTTCTTCGCGAATTACTTTTACTTTACGAGGCTCCAGCTGCTGCTCGTCATTTACAATCCACACAGTTTGATTATTTACTAATTCTTGCGGTAAACGATAAATATTTTGCAACGTGGTGCCAGCAAAGCTTACTTGTACATAGCTGCCGTATTTAATCGCATGTTGTTTATTCACTAAACCATAGGGATCTTCAATACGCACCACCAAGCTACTCATGCGCGTGGCGTTATCAACCACTCCTAAATCACGGTCGATCACTGCTTCACGGGTGAAACCATGCAAACCGGTTTTTATAACCGTGGCAGTAATACCTTTCACACGCTCGGGTAAAAACACACTGTCAAAACCTGCAATAGGGATGATCACTTCTGCGGTTTCTATATTATTTAGTTCCGCAACTTGAGTGCCCATATTAATATATTGGCCAACACCAATTTCACGGTTCACAACTAGTGCATCATAAGGAGCGGTGACTTCGCAATTATCTAAATCACGTTGCGCGCGCTTTAACCGTGCTTGTGCAGATTTAACCGATGCTTGTGCACTGAGCACTTGTGGCTCGCGTAAAAATAATGCCGTACGCTCTTTACCTGGAAAACGTTTTGCTTCATCTTCAGCGACTTGTGCTTGCGCTTGCTCTTCAATCAGTTGTGCTTGAGCTTGGGCAAGTTCGGCTTCTGCCTGTAATACAGCAGCCTGATAGTTATCTTTTTCAATACTGAATAATGTTTCGCCGCGGGCTACGATACCGCCCGCCACAAAATTCGGATGCCAACTCACCACTTCACCCGATACTTGTGCTGATAAATAGGTGCTCTCTAATGGCCTAACCTCACCATAGCTATTAATCATAACTTGATGGTCATTAGCGGCGACAGGTTCCACTTTTACAACCGGTCGAGTATCAGCGACTTCTTTTTTTTCTGGTTCTTGAGCCATTGCATTTATCCCAGCAAAACCTGCAATTCCTACGCTCAGCGCGACAAAAGGAAGCGCCCATTTCAAAATACTTGTTCGCATAATCAATACCCCTAAATTTCTACTAGGGCCATAATAACAGAGCTGGATGAAACATTAACGTGACATTTGTAAGCAACTGTTACAAACCCTACATATTTTTTACAGCCTTTACTGTCGATCTTTATAACAAGTACTTTAGCTTTATCTGTTAATCTCAAGCGATCAATTATTCACCAGAACAATCACTTTATACACAACATAGACAAACGATGTCATTGTTGTTTTCAAAACCGCACAACCCCGTGTTCGATATCGAACAATCATCATTTTAGAATCACCAAAAATAAAATTAAACAATTGAAAATAAACACTATTTATTTTTGGCATCAAATTTTCATTCACTACACTATCAACCACGCAGATTTGTAGATTATGAATATTAATATTGAGCACACCACCAAACGAAACAAACTCAAAATAACCCTCATTGTTACGGCACTGATACTACTTGCCTGCATCGGGTATTTTACGGTGCAACCAGCTATGCCACAGCTAAATGCTAGTACGCTCAATGTAGTGACCGTCCAACAAGGTGATATTGATATTATGACGCCAGTGTATGGTCAATATGCCTCACGCTATGAGCGGCTAATTAGTGCCCCTGCCGTGGGTCAAGTCAGTGAAATTTACCTGCGCGCTGGCGCAGATGTTGAAGCCGACACTGTAATAGCCAAACTCACCAACCCAGATCTAGAACAGCAATTCTATGAAGCTCAAGCCAAGCTTGAGCGAATGCATTCTGAATTCGCGGCATTTAAGTTTCAAAAACAAAATGAGCAACTCACTTTTCAAGCTGAACTTGCCGATACTGATAGCCAAATACAGAGCGCTAAATTAGATGTTGATGTCAATCAGCGCTTATCAGAGCAAGGTATTGCCGCCAAAATTGATTTAGAGCGTGCCACGTTGAAATACCAACAACTTCAGAAGCGCCTTGAGTTTGCAAACTACCGTTTTGAAAAGCAAAAAGAAATGCACAAGTTAGAACTGCAGCAGCAACAAATTTTATTAACACAGCAGCAAAAACAAGTAGATTTAGTCAGTAATAAAGTGACGGCATTAACAATCACCGCAGGAATAGCAGGCACATTACAACGTTTAGATATTGAACTTGGTCAACGTGTCAACCAAGGGCAAGCAATGGCGCGAGTGGGATCAAAAAGCCAACTAATGGTTAAGTTAAATATTCCTCAGCGCATGGCGGAGCGTATTCAACTTGGTGCCCGAGTCGACCTAAAGCACCCATCGGGTATGTTAAAAGGCACCGTAAAACAATTGGCATCCGTGGTCGAAAACGGCTTTATTATTGCCGAAGTACACCTGAGTGAACCACTACCGACCAATCTGCGCCCTGCGCAGCCTGTCAATGCATTGGTATTTGTTGAGCGTAAAGAAAACGCCCTCTATGTAAGCCAGCAACCAGGATTAAAACCACTTGGTGCGCAACTGCTCTACAAACACTTAGCGAATCAAGCACAACTACAGCAACAAGAGATCACCTTTGGCGAACTAACAGGCACAGAATTACTCATCATCGCCGGTGCAAACGCCGGTGAAAAAATTATCACAAATGATTTAAGCCAATGGCATACTTACAGCCACTTGGCGCTAGATACAGCAAAACTTTAAGGAACAATACCATGACTGCACTCGTTACCATTAACAACATCAATAAAGTGTATAGCAAAGGCCAAGTTAAAACCCATGCACTACAGGATGTCTCTTTAACAATAAATAAAGGCGAATTTATTGCCATATCAGGCTCATCTGGCTGCGGCAAATCAACCTTACTTAGTATTTTAGGACTGCTAGATACGCCAACCGATGGCCACTATCAACTTGCGAATATTGATACCCACAGCCTTAATGTTGATCAACGCTCAAGTGTACGAAACAAACACATTGGCTATGTATTTCAGTCCTTTAATTTAATCGATAGCTTAACTGTATTTGAAAACGTAGCTCTGCCGCTGGAGCATCGCGGTACGCCAAGCAAAGACATAACAGCCGCTGTAGAACAACAATTAGCAGCTGTTAACATGAGCGCCCGTTTAAATCATAAACCAAGCCAACTCTCTGGCGGGCAGCAGCAACGGGTTGCGATTGCCCGCGCGCTTGTTGGCAACCCAGACTTACTACTTGTCGATGAGCCGACAGGTAACTTAGATAGCCAAAATGGCGATGCTGTTATGCAGCTACTACTTGATCTAAATAAGCAAGGCGCCACCGTGGTCATGGTGACCCATGACGAACGTTATAGCCAAATGGCGCAGCGTCAAATTCGCTTATTTGATGGCAAGGTGTTAGTTGAGCATCAGGAGGCGGTAGCATGAGTTTTTACCTTCGCGCTCTACGCCATGGCGTTTTGAGGTTATTTACCTTACCACGCTTATCTTTGCCTATTTTAATCACGCTAAGTTTCACGCTGGCAGCGGTGTTAACTGTGGTAGCAATGAGTAGTAATCTGATTTTTAAACCGTTACCCGATATTAAAGACGAACACAGCCTCTATGCAATTAACCGCACTATGGCTGTCTCAGAGGATATGCGAGTATCAATATTTACCACCAAGCGCCTTGCACTATTAGCTGAACAATATAAAGAGTATGGCCAATTTGCAGGCTTTCAAGTAGATGACAGCGCGATAAAAGTACATGACGTTGCTTACCCTGTATCGCGCTTTGATGCCAGTGATAACTTTATGGCAGTGGTCGGCGGCGAACTATTACTCGGTGAATTGCCAAACCTAGAAAACAGCCAAAATGCAGTGTGGATTTCTCAAAGCTTATGGCGCAGCGCATTTCAAAATAATGCTAATGTAATCGGGCAAACCCTGCAACTTGAAGGCCAGTCGCTACAAGTTCGTGGTGTCGTTGCTGATTTTTCGTCTTTCACATCCGAAAATGACGAAAAGTACGCCCAGCAAATATGGCTGTATTACGACTTAGCAGAGCAAGCCGCAAAGCCAACACAAATGACTATTGATGGCAGCCTACAGCCGCTGTTTCGACGAACTCAACGAGCAATCACAGCGAACGACATCGAAGAATTCTGGCAGCAATATTACCAACAACAAGCTGATCAACTTGGTCCAATGCAGCAAATGTTTGAAAGTATGAACCCTAAAAGCACTGTCATGCTCTATCGAGAGAGCCTAATGGCTGAACAGCAAACTATGATCTGGTTTTTACTCGCCACTGTCACCATTCTACTCATCATGGCAAGCTTAAACCTGCTCAATTTGTTTATTGCTCACTATCAACAGCGTGAGCAAGAATTTGCTACTCATCTGTGTATGGGCGCTACCCGAAATAAGCTCTTGGTGATGAGTTTCTTAGAAAATCTCAGCACCTTTTTACTTGCCGCAGTATTAGGTTTATTGGGCGCTGCGTGGTTGATCCGCATCTTACCGATAATCAGTGGTGGTAATATCGAGATGCTCGAACTAGTCAAAATTGACGCTTCAACCATGCTAGTTGCGCTAGTGGCGGTTTTAACTATCAATCTATTTTTTGCATTTTTATCAACCCGACAATTTGATCAAACACAGCTAATTAGTAATTTAAATAACGGTAATAAAGGCGTTAATGCAGGGAAAATAACCATGCTTAGTCGCATACTTTTTATTGCACAATTAAGCTCTGCCGCAGTGATATTAACGGGTACCGCCATGCTAGCGAATGCGGCTTATAACACCTTAAATGTCGATTTAGGTTTTACCCCTGGTAATACACTTGTTGCCCAAATAAGCCTACACAATAACGAGAAAGCTCTTTTAACTAATGCCGAGTTGGAAGCACAAAAAGCCGAGCTAGATAATGACCCAGACAGCGAGCAAAAAGCGAAACAACGCTTTTTGGGCACACTCGATATAAAGCGCCAATTAAGTCAAGCTGTACAAAAGCTTCAACCAACTATAACCATATTACAAAGCCAAGGTGAGCCGTTTAATTTTAATACCACAATTAGCATGAATCAGGATGATGAAACCCAAAAAAGGTTCACCTTTATGAATATTAATATAGCGGCTGATTACGTGGATACATTTGGCTTGAGCCTACTAGCTGGGCAAAATATTAGCCAAACACAATACCAAGATTTAGATGATGTGGCGCTGATCAACGAGACCTTCGCCAAACAAATCTCGACTGACGGCACGCTTGAATCTGTCATAGATAAAAAAATTGCTAGCCGACGCATCATTGGAGTGGTTGCCGATACCTATACTATTATGGCTAAAAACCAAGGCTACCCAGCTATGCTTTATACTGACAAGAGCAACACCTCAACAATAAACTTAGTGATGCAACTGCCCCAGGGGCAAGAGTTTGCTAAGAGCGCTATTATTCAAGCAATTAAAAGTGCTCATCCACAAGTCAACGAAGTTAAAGCTCGTACACTGACTGAACGCTGGGACGAACAAACAATGCCGGCACGTGTACAGTTTTACTTTATCAGTGCATTATCGATATTAACGCTACTGTTAGCCGCAGTGGGCAGTAACGGTATGGCAATGAACTTTACAGAACTAAAACGCTTTGAGCTTGCCATTCGTATGGCAACTGGAGCAAGTCGTAGTAATCTTATGAAACGTACCATTAAAAGCTTTAATGGTTTACTACTGAGCGCACTTGTCATTGCGATTACACTGGCTTGCGGTATTTATTTGCTGCTGCAATTACAAATACCTTTATTACCGGCTTTTTCCTGGCAGGCACTTACTGTATTCACTAGTTTATTGATTGCTATCGTCTTTATTGCCATTATTTTGGTAGTATGGCGTATCATAAATGCTGATCCTATGCGTGCACTTAGAGAGCAATAAACTTTTAAGGAGTTGGCAGCAAGCGCTGCCATTACGACCATTATGAACCAACCCACTATTTTGGTTGTGGATGACGATGACGATATCCGCTTTGCCCTAACATTACTGTTAGAGCAAGCCGGTTATCGCGTGGTTGAAGCAGATGGACCGGTGCAATGCATGCAATTGCTTAGCCGTTTAACGCCAGCATTGGTGTTATTGGATATGAACTTTACTCGTGATACCACCTCAGGCAAAGAAGGACTCGCGTTACTTGCACAAATTAACCCTTTGAATATTCCTGTTATTTTAATGACCGCTTGGGCTAACATTGAGCTGGCAGTCAGTGGCTTACAAAATGGCGCGAAAGACTTTATTGAAAAACCATGGCGTAAAGAAAAACTACTTAGCCAAATTGCCAACCATATAAAATCTATTACCACAAAGCCTGTGGACAATAATTGGATTGCGCAATCCAGTGCGATGCAATCCCTCGATACACTCATCAAGCAACTGGCGCCGACTGATGCAAACCTACTAATTTTAGGTGAAAATGGCACCGGGAAATCGCAATTAGCACAGCGTATTCATCAGCTCAGTAGCCGCTGCGAGGCGCCGCTAGTAAGCCTCAATATGGGCGCATTAGCCGAGTCGTTATTTGAAAGCGAACTGTTCGGTCATCATAAAGGTGCCTTCACGGATGCCAAACAAGACCGCATCGGCGCATTTAGTCGCGCTAAAAATGGCACTTTGTTTATGGATGAAATAGGCACTTTGCCGTTTCATTTACAGCCAAAGTTATTACAGGTACTGGAAACCGGTGAGTTTACTCCCCTTGGCGCAAACGCCAGCGAACAGGTAGATGTGCGACTAATCGCAGCCACCAACCAAGACTTAGCCAGCGCAATTACTAACGGCCAATTTCGCCAAGACTTATATTATCGCTTGAATACTTTTGTTATTCGCCTGCCCGCACTACGTGAACGCAAGGACGATATAGAACCGCTGAGCGAGTATTTTATTAAGCAGTTTGCAGCTAAATACAACAAGCCCAAGTTGCTATTATCAAGCAGTGCCAGCGAGATATTAAAAAATCATGTTTGGCCTGGCAATATCCGTGAATTAAGCCATGTAATGGAACGTGCCGTGCTTGTCTGTAGCAGTGAAACGATTGAAGTCAGCCATATCATGCTCGATAACCAAGCGACACAAAGCCAATCAATCCCTGCGCTTACTTTAGAAGAGCTAGAAAAACAACGCATCGTTGAGGTATTACAGCAGCATAATCAGCAAATTACAGCGGCGGCTAAAAGCTTAGGTATTTCTCGTAATGCGCTTTATCGGCGGATGGAAAAATACCAACTCGAAGGTCAAGATGAGTCGTTTTAAGATAAGCCATAAAACCAAAGTGGTTGCCATTTTAAGCGCCGTATTTGCCGCAATCCTCACCCCGACTACAGCTTTAGTGTACCAACTAAGTCAAGACTCGCTGCTCACCGTCACTTTAGCTATTTGTTTAAGTTACGCGCTCATCATTTGCGCTTATCGACTCTTTCATAGTCATTTTACGCCAGTCACCCAATTACAAGCGTATATAGATGCAAAACAACAAGGACAAAGTAACCTCAGTTTAGGCTATAGCGATCCTAGTTCACCATGGGCAATACTCGGCGCACAAATTGAAACGTTATTTACAACACCACAACCGCAATCTGAGCACTTAATTGACGGGTTATTCCAACATTGGCCACACCCAATCGCATTATTTAATCAGCAAAGCCAATTGATATTTTTTAATCACCCAATGTACGTACAGCTGAAAACCCCATTATTACGGGGTATGACACTCACTGAGTGCGGTTTTAGCTTTAATAATAAACAGTGCAACCATGCTAAATTAGACCAGAATTGGCAAATACAACGCATTACCCTAAGTGATGCTAAACAAACACTGATCACTGCCAGCTATATAGGCCATCAATTACAAGATGCTAAACGCCAGTCACAAGCTGATTTAATTCGTATTTTGTCTCATGAACTGAATAACTCACTGACGCCAATGGCCTCAATGGCAGATACTTTACTAAATACTAATGAATTAAACGAACAACAAACAAGGCAAGTGCTAACACGGATTAAATCACGCAGCGAATCACTACTACTTTTCATAAAAGCCTATGCAGAGTTAACTCGCTTACCCAGCGCAAAGCCGCAACACTTTGATTTAAAAACACTGGCAACTCTCAATGCCATAGAGCAACACATTCAGCTTAACTATGCTGGCGAATCACAATGTTTTGCAGATAAACTACTGATTGAACAGCTACTCATTAATTTATTTAAAAACGCATCTGAAGCCTGCACTGAGCAAGCTCACATTACGTTACGCTGCTTTGCGCAAGGCGACATGCAAATATTACAGCTAACAGACAACGGCCCCGGTTTTGCCAATATTGAAAACGCCATCCACCCCTTATACACCACCAAAAAAACCGGTAATGGCCTCGGCCTTGCGTTATGTAATGATATTGTGCAAAAACACAACGGCCAACTGCTATTGGCTAACACAGAGCATGGCGCGAAAATCACCATTAAACTGCCACAAGGTTAGTCTGCATTTGCTTAATCGGTATTTTTTAATTGCGTTATTTTTTCACTATAATTAACATGGCATTTGGATAAAACTATAAATCAAAAGGGAAATATATGTCGAATTTCGATGAATATAAAGTGATCCACGTGGTTGAAGGTGGTTGTGGGACATTATTGCTTGGCTCAAGTGGCTTACCACTTAAAAAGCTTGAAGCAACGTTAAATGTTGAAGCACAAGATGGTTGGCAACTGGTCTTTCAAGTGATAGAAAATAAACGCTTTTGGCTATTTTGGTCCCGTGAAGCAGTGATCATTACGCTAGGTAGAAAACGTGCTTAAAGCATACATTTTGAGTGCAATTCGCCGCTATCAAAAAAATGGCGGGGCAAAATCGCACTTCAATTTAAGCTGTAATTTCTCGCCATCGTGTTCAGAGTACACACATCAAGCGATTAGTCACTATGGTGTGTGTAAAGGGCTCATACTAGGGCTTAAGCGAATTAAACGTTGTAATGATCCCGATTGCGTGACCACTAAACACGACCCGCTACTATAAAGGTAACTGTATGACTCCCGAGCAACTCAAAGATGAAGAAGAACAGCTACGCTCACAAGTTAACCAACTCAGCAACGACACGCGTAAAATTTTCTATCAACAGCAGCAACAGCGCATAAAAGATCCCGATACATACGCCGTGCTAAATTGGTTTTTTGTTGCTGGCTTGCATCACTTTTATTTAGCAAACTACCCACGAGGCGTGGTTAACCTAACGCTAATGTTAATTGGCTTATTATGGATTGAAAGCGTGGGTTTACTGCTTATTTTATTGGTGTTTTTAATAGAACTACCGCAGCTATTCAAAAGCCAGCAAATTGTCCATGCTTATAACAATCGGGTAATGAAAACGCTTTTACAAGAGCTGCAAGAATCCAATCACTAAGCCTTTTATAAAACTCTCTAAAAATTACTAGTATTTAAGCACGAAGAAGGTAACACCTCTTTTGGTACCGTGGTGTTATTCTTTCCAACTGCCCGCATCCCTGTTACAGGTTCATCAAAGCCACATAACCACGCAATTGGGCTCGTAGGACTGCCAGTAACCACCGCAGGGCGAAAAGTTAATATTTTACCCTGTAAGGGTGCTGACGCTTTATTACCTAGACTAATGTGGATTGCTCCCGCGTCAATCATAATACCAGTTACCCGATTACCGATTAAAAACTGGCTTTGTGGTACGCCTGCTTGTGCATTATTTTCAGGAAAACGCCCATGCTCAAGATAAAATGTCGTCACATCTTCCCGTAATACCGCTGCCATAGCTAAAGGATCAACCAGCTCACTGCGCTGCAAATATTTACTGTATTGTGGCAACGCAACCGATGCCAAAATACCAATGATAGCAACAACTACCATCAGTTCGATGAGTGTAAATCCTTTATATCTCATACTATTTCTCCAATCATAAAAATAGGTTGGTAGGCTTCTTTTAAAAATAAATAAATCGCAACAACCATTACCACTGTAAAAAGCATAATAAGTGCACTGATATACTTTTGCGTTAGGCTATGTAACAACAAAACTTTTTGTTTTACTAAACATCCAAATTCTTCGTTAACGTTCAGGCCATGTAATCGGCAACTTTCTAAATGAATGAGTTCAGGTAATGTGCAATTATCTTGCGAAAGCTTGGCAGGAAAGCTCAGTATCGCCATTAATATCGCATACTCTTGCTTAATTTTTGGAGGGATAAGTAATCCAAGCACACCACAAAATGGCTCCGACAAGCTCAAATAACACGCATCTCGTAATTTAAAAATAGTTAAACACAGTATCACAAACAGTATTGCTAACAGCAGCAAAAATCCGTACCAATACTCGTTATACCAGCTAAATGGGTTATCAAAATAAAGTTGATGGGAGCTGAGTATTTCTGTAAATGTGGGGATTACATACAGTTGATAAATAAAACTAATAGCAATGAATGTAGCGAACACTGCGGTAATATAAAGAAGCTGCTTCTTATATTCAAAGTGCGACTTAGCGAGCGCCTTTGGTAACCTAGAATAACAATCGGCAAGTACAGTTTGCTGCTGTTGATTCGAGCTATTGATTAATTCGTCAGCTAATTTTTTTGCCAACGCGCTGTGGCGCTGAGCATGTCCATAGATTTGCAAGTGACTAACCTCACTTAACTGACTTTGCTGTGTTGCACTAAGGTTATTTGTGGCTGAATAAAGCCTGCACAAATAACCGAGTTGATGCCAGTTCATACCCTATCCTTATCTATTTCACCGTCACTCAGCCTAGATAGGGTAACTTGCCATAAAACCAGTAAGTTTGGAATTAATAGTTGAGCTAAACTCGTTTCACACCATTGTTGGTCGCATTTTATAATACTGAATACAGCCTAACTGAGCAGCATTGGTCAATAAGATCATCACAAAGGTCAAAACATGAGAAGTACTTGGTGTTGCCATCACAAGTTCAGCCAGCAAACCGCATACGCCGGCTACAAATTGCAAACTAAAATAGCGTGCACTCAAATTGCTAATATCGCCGCTTTTTAAGGTTTTGTAAGTTTGCGGCATAACCCGTATTGAGCTCATCACTAATCCTACAAAAGTTAAGCCATTCAATACTGTTGGCGTGTCTAAGTGGGGCGTGAGTAATAATAAAAATGGCAACAACGAAAAACCAAGCATGCCGGCTAACAGTAAACGCTCTTGCTGTTTGGCGTTATAACGTGCGAAGTAATATAAAATTAAGCCGCTCAGCATACCCGTCACCACAAAAGGCAATACCATGTAAAAACGTTCAAAGTACAAGTTATAAGCAATAAAGTATGTACTTTGTGCAACACCAAACGTCATCATCAACAAAGAGACCCCCGACACACTGCGGTTTTTACGGATCTTTTTTAGCAATGGAAAAAAGCTAAATGCTAAAATAAATGATGAAATAATCGGCAGATAATGCGCCAAAGCAAACCTCGCTAGTTACAAAATAGTTAACACGTTAGCAGCTTATAAAAACACAGTTAAAACAAAGTAAACCACTGTTTTTAAATAGCTTTAATTGAGCGCGGCATTGTAGAGAATGCTACATAAAAGGCAATCTTAGCAGCAATATAGAGAGTCGATTATTGGCAAGTTTTTAATACAGCGAATTTACAGTGTTGCACATCACCATGCTGCACTTTAATAAGTGCATAAAAACCATTAGATTAGAACGTGAACAAGCTCAATTGTTCACGCTCGCAAGTAAATTAGAGTGAATAATAAAACCCGAGCCACCCTCTGAGTTCATCATCAAAGCTATCACCTTCAACCCTGACCAAACCAAAATCAAGTTTTACATCATTTAAACCCGCGGGGCCTAAACCAAAGCTAAATGGTCCTTGCCACTTAATACCATAGCTTTGTCCGTAAACCTGTTGATCAATTTGGTGCTGTTGATAATAAAGCCATGGCATTCCCTCTTCCCAGCTAATACCGCCGCCATAACCTTGATAACGCTTGCCGATGGCGCTGTAAAACGGTAACTCAGGAGCAAATACATAATCACTACGAACATTCTTTGATAATAACGAAGAGCTAAAACCACCTAATATCAGGTCGATATCATCTCGATATTGCTGACTATAATTTGCATACATAGGTATCGCCCACGCTTTACCAAATAACTGCGCAGCCACATCGTACCCTTGCCAGCTTTGTGCATCACTATCACCACTATACCAGCGCGCATTGACAGCTTGACCTATGGCATAGTCTTGCTGGTCATATTGCCACGATTGCTTCAGGCCGACTCTAAGCCACTGTGAACTATGCTCTTGATTGCTATTTGCATTATCTATGTCTGAGTAGTTATAAGCCAATTCTGGCTGTATTTTAAATTCCCCAAAGCGCAGTGGTAAACTCGCAGCAAGGTAACCACCTTGTACTGACTGTTCATTTAACAAGCTACGCTGATATTGCTTACTCGCATCTAAATCATAAGAGAACAACTGACTGTCAAATTTAACGGCCAGCGCGCTATAGCGCGCTTGGGCATAAATGCCTTTTAACGCGGTGTCATGTAAATCAATGCTGTAACCTAACTGCCAATCAAGCTGCTTGAGTAAATCACTGCCTTTGATGCTCGCACTCAGTACAGCAGCCGAAGCAGAGTGATACTGCTCACCTAATGCAAACGTTGCTTTTTGCTGCCATATATCATAACGCGTTTGCTCCCCTATAGGTTGTTGATATACTTTCGCTTGCGGTAAAGTGTGCTGATTGACTAGCAATAGTGGCGCAATGCTCGTAGTGGCAAATTCGGTCACTTCTTCAATGCCGTTCATTTGCAACTTCATAATATCAGGGCCATCACTACTGATTGAAAAATACAGTAATTCGTCTGCTTTGAATGGCAAAGGATTCGCCACCGCTTGCTGACCTTGAGTTAGCTTATACAAACGCTGCGCGGTTAAATCATAACGATAAATATCGGTTGCCCCCGCAAGGCCGGCAACAAAATAAAGCAGCTTACCATCTGCACTCCAACTTGGCTGTGATAAATATTGATATCCTTTAGGCATCGGTACGGCAATTGATTTTTGCCCATTTAGATCTTGTATATACAACTGCCAGTTATGATTAAACTCAGTTTTAAGAAACGCCAGTTGCTGCTGATCAGGGCTAATTATTGGGTAGTCATAAACCGTTGCTAAGCTTTTTTCGAATAATGGCTGGCTTTGCCCTGTTTGCAAGTCAACCCGTACTAACTCAGAGTAGCCGCCTTTCACTTGTTCAGCATAGAGGGCTTGCCCGTCATCTGTGATAGTAAAACGCCTCAATCCAGCTGATTCAGTAAGTTGGGTAACTTCACCAGTTTTCGTATGCCAGCTAAATATGTCAGACAGTCGCTGATGATCAATATGATCAACTCTGCTATAAGCTGAAAAATACAGCACATCATCATTGAGCCATTGTGGGTTTTGGATACCCGCACGGTTGATTTGATTCAATACTTGCTTTTGCTTGCGCTTAAATACTTGTGGTGGCTTATCCGCAATATCTTTAGGGTCATCGGCTAGTAACGCTTGCTGTGTTTTTTGAAACTCTTCAGCGGCCTTGAGGTTATCTTCCGTGCTATACAAAGATAACTGCGTTTTACCGTCTTTATCGCGTTCCACCACCGCAAGTTGTTCGTTATTTGCTGATAAAGTCGGATTGCTTGCATATAGATTTAACGCTAACCAAAGCTCACTAGTGAGTGACTGTTCACTCTGCTCTTTACTCATAGCTTGATAGGTATACTCAGCAATAAAGCGCCTGTAGAGCTTGCTTGCAGAATCCCCAAACACACCTGTAAAAGCTTCATCAAAGTCGCGTTGCTTAACCCCTTGCATGCGCGTCCATACCGCATCAAGGGTTTGCTCTGAATAGGTTTTTTCTAACCAAGCTAAAAATCGAGCGCCCATTAAATACGCCATAGACCCGGCCAAATAGCCACCATCGCTACTGTTTAACTTCTCATAACTGGGTAATGCCCCTTGCTGAGCAAATTCAGTTAGAATTGCTTCGCTGTAATTATCAAACAACCGCCCACGGCCAGTCATTTTTGATTCGAGTAGTGTCGCGTAGCCTTCTGCTGCCCAACGCGGCATCTCACTATATGTTATGTCGTATAAATCCCAAGTATTCCTAAGCTCTTGCCGCCAGTTACTGCGGGTTGGCTGGGCTAAGTGTACTAGATGAATATATTCATGCAGGACAAGTAGTTGCTGCCAACCGCTATTATTAGATACCACTGTATCTGACTGTGGGGGCGTAGTAAAAAGCGCCATTAGCGGCTTATTAGAGACAGGTAAAGCAAAACCATTGGCTGCATTAAGTGGGTCAAACACCACCACATCCACCGTTTCATCTAAAGCACGATTTTGTTGCTCAAGCACTTTGCTTCGTACTATTTCTAGTTCATTGGCAGCAGATCGCGCCCAATCAGCGTTTTCTTGGCTGTAATGCACATTAAAATGTTCAGTATGTATGGTTTGCCACTGAACCGTGGCTTTTGCATGTGCGGATAATAACAGCGCTGTAGCGAGTAAGGTTTTTTTCATCATAATCCCTGATTTTATTATTAATACTCATATCACTATTATTGCCATAACTGAGCTGAAAAAGAGAGTGCAAAAATGTAAGAAAACGTGAGTGCTCAAGCTGGCATCAGCAAAACAATGCCAGCTTTAGGTTATTAATGAGAAGAATTACATCCAGCTGCGTTGCTCAAATTCAGCCTGATACAAAGTAAAGTCGATAACCTCATTGGCTTGCGCTGTTTTCAGATAGGGTAGATAAACCGTGTCCGAAGCAAGTTGTATAGACAAGCTTTTTAAACCGCCTTTACGCATAAAGTAAGTGCTAATACTGCGAGTACTTTGGGCTTTATATAATTCAAATACACGATATTGCACACTCACCATGCCGCTGCGGAAAACACCATAAAAACGGCCTTCGTGCTGATAAAAGTGATAACCATAGCGACTATACGATAAATACACTAAACCACTTAAAAGCAGCAAACTCAGCAGCGCATACACAGGTGTTAACATATCACCAAGTACGCTTAGTACGGCAAAAACCAAGCTTGGTAGCAAGGCATAAAAAAGCCAATTTTTAATTAGCAATGCTTTTTCAACCCCTTTAAAGTTCAGAGTTTTCAGATCAAGCCAAGGATATAGCCATTGGCACACTTGATTAACCTGCTCAGTATCCAATACTGGCATAACTAAACTTTGCTTGCTTTTCGCAGCAGCAAAGCCGCCACTTGAGGCCTGAAAACACTGCACAGTGTAACGCTTTAATAAACGTGCAATTAAATTTTGCTTAATGGTTATCGATTGTACTTTATCTAGGCTCACTGATAACTGATGCCGTTCTAAAAGCCCTGCAATACGTTTAAATTTTCCAGCTTGAAAATAAAGCTGATAATTATAAAAACGAATTAACGACATCAATACCGATAGCAAAACCGCAATCAATACAATTAGCACAAGTATTGAAAAAACAGCGAGTGCAGCCGCATCAACCAATATACCTACTTGTTGCTGATAGAAGGACTCTAAACGATTGATCACTGCTGTTTCTAGAAATTCAAACACCACGTTCATAATAGGCGCAAGCGCTGCCAATGCTAAAATAGCCATGTTCGACATCAAGCCAAACTTTGCCACCTCTTTATTACTCAACGTTAAACACTGTTGCGGCTCAGTACTTTCTAAATCATCTGTCTGCTGTTTTGCATAAGCTTGTTGTTGCTGAGTTGCTTTATAGGCTAATACTTGTTCACGCAGCTGCTCTGCATACTGGGTTGTTACGCCTGGCAATACAGCTTCTTGGCTGGTGCTGCCCGCCGCATCAAAAATACAATTAACTAAGCTTAACGGTTTAAAGTAAAATGGTTCAGCAATATTAACGTTCTGCACTCTTAAAAAGTTAAGCGTTAAACGCTCTTTTTTGAACACCCCTTTATTAAGTAAAATGTCATGCTCATCGGTGATACAAAAGCGAAAGTTCAGGTAATAAGCGAACGAATAAATTAATAACGCGACAACCGCAACTGCTATGGCTATTTGCCCCCAGAACAACTTATTTTCAACCTGAGTTACAAACACAATCATAATAGGTAACAGGTTAAATACGCCGTCTTTCACAAACCGAAAAGCAAAATGCACAATAAAATAAACCAACGCCCACGGCGAGACGCGTTGCCAGTTTAGCTTATCCATTTAACGACTCATCTGGCGCTAATGGATGATCATCGGTTTGAGTACTTGTATTATTAACGACTTGTCCTCGTTCAATGTACTTCTGCACAAACTGACGAATATTTTTGCAATCATCATGGCTTAAACCACCAATATTAAGATCGGCACTCATGCCACCAGCACTGTACAAACGCAAGCTTGCTAAGCCCATTTTTCGCTCTAACGGACCGCGATGTATTTCTGTATGTTGTACCCGTGAAAACGGTAATATAGTGACTTGCTGCCATATAACCCCTTTACGATAAGCAATATCATGCTCTCGCATCGCAATCCCTTTGAGTCGAATACTGGCAACATTATAAAGTAAAGAGGTAGCTAAAATGGTTGGTAAAGCAATCAATAACGGTGTTTGCGCAACTTCCGCAAAGCCTTTATTAAAAAAGCAAATTGCCGCGAGCACCGCCATCAATGGAATATAAAATAACAGCCAATTAAGCTGTGCGTGCAGTAGAGCCTTTGCCGCAAGCGGTTTAAAAATGATTTGTTGGTGTTGGGGTAACACGTCTAGTTGCTGGTTTTCGAACACTTTGATTCCTTAAAAGCCAAGGTATTGATACGTTGGCTTAGATTTGTAATGCCGCTATAACCGATTTATTAAACCCAACGAATTGTGGTTGTTAAGGTGTGGCTTTCACCTGGTGCTACAACTGCACTGTCATCCATAACATTCGCCGCTTCCAAGCACAGCATTGTATGGTATTCGTCATCTGCAAAATTAGATAAACGTTTTGACTTATCAATCCATGGGTTCCAAAGCACACACGAGCTTGAGTTTTCACGACCAACTTCAATGATGCCATCAGGTGTGATGATACGCTGCATATTTGCTGCTTGGGTATAAACCATGTCCGTTTCGCGAGCAAAACCAACTAATTCATTTTGCTCAAATGGCCCCTCGCCAAACTCAATGTATTGTGACCCCTGCAGGCCATCTACTTGCGTTTCTGTGATCGCAGGGGTTGGAAAATAGGTATGTAGTGCTTGCGTAAACGTTATAGTTTGATTACTTAAATTTGTTGTTGTTAAACGCACTTCCAGTTTAGTTGTGAGCACAAACTCTACTTTTAGTTTTGATTTATGCGGCCAATAAGTTTCATCCACCAGAGTCATCGGCAAGGTTAAGCTAACGTTGATCTGCTCATCTTGCTCTGTTACTTCATCAGCGCGCCACAAACTAGTACGTGCTACACCATGAATTGGCCAATCCGGATTTGGGTTAACGCCAAACCATGGCCAACAAATAGGAATACCACCACGCACGCTTTTACCTTCTTGGTAATCTTCCTCGCTTGATACCCAAATTAAAGGTTTTTTGCCGGCTGGCGTAAACTCGGTGAGTTGTGCGCCCTGCAGAAAAATTTTAGCGCTACAAAACTCGCTTGCAACATTAATATACTCTAAGCCTGAGTCTGTTTGTTCAATGCTTACAGATGGAGATAACTTCATAATACGTCCCATAAAAATGAAAAGCCTAGCCCACCTTACCCAATACCCAGCCTGTTAGTAAGTATTATTTAGTGAGTTTTTATAGCAAATTTATAATTTTTCACTCTGTCACCACCTGTAAGTAAAGTAACTGACAACAACTTTTAATTAAGTAACGATGATCTAAGAAAAATTAATTTCAGCTCAAACAAAATAAAAAACCACCAAACAACTCTGTAAAGCCAATAATACACGGTTAATCGCACTCATCTATTTGAACTCTATTTATTAGATGTGTAATATTTATTGATTGCGATCACGCCTGACTGTACACAGCCGCTAATGAGATAAAAATGAAAAAATATGACGAGTTACTAGTTTCTCTACGTAAAGTGATCCGCGCGATCGATCTGCATTCTAAGCAATTAAATAAAACGTCAGGCCTGACTGGCCCGCAGCTATTAATTATGACCGAAGTAGCTCAAACTGACGGCATTACCGCCAGCCGTATTGCGCAAAATGTTAACTTAAGCCCAGCAACAGTTACCAATATCTTAGATCGCTTAGAAAATCGCAACTTAGTAACCCGGGTACGCAGCCAATTAGATAAGCGCCGCGTGAGTCTGTACCTTACCGATAGTGGCAAAGAGATCTTGCAACACGCACCACAGCCACTTCAAGAGCACTTTATCGAGCAGTTTTCAGCGTTAGAAGAGTGGGAACAAAGCCAACTACTTTCATCTATGCAGCGTATTGCGACTATGATGGACGCACAAAGTATTGATGCCGCCCCTTTGCTAGAAGTAGGTATATTGACTCGTGCTGCCGAAGGTAAAATCGCAGAATAAACCGCCCGTAAATGTCATAGTAAACAAATCATTACCCTACAAGTCTATGACTAGTTAACTTGGGTTAAAGGTACAATTAGTCTATCCTATAGATACTCATACCTAGAATAGCGATTTATCATGCTTAAACTATCAAAGTTAGCTTTCGCGACTATGCTAGGCGCAACAACAAGCGCCTCATACGCTTCAGACATTGAAGCTATGCAAGCTCAACTTAATCAACTGCAGCAGCAAATGCAGCAACTACAATTACAACTTCAAGAAGCACAACAAAAATCCCAGCAACAAGCGCAAAAACAACAGCAGCTTGACACACAAATAGCCAAACAACAGCAAGTAGAACAAAAAGATACTGCAGCGGATAGTCAGGTTACAAAAAAACCGCAAGGTATTCGTGTTGGTGGTGCAGTACGTACCAACTTTAGTCACACTTCATATGATGATGGCAACAAAAACCGAGGTGGCGATTTTGACTTTGACATTTTCCGGGTGAACTTTTCAGGTGATGTTGGCGATGTTACGCTGAATGCCGAAATTCGCTTTTTTGATTATATGACTGCGGTAAAATACGCTTATGCCGCCTATGATTTTGCTGATGACTGGCAAGTACAAGCGGGTATCACAAAAGTTCCTTTTGGTAACTGGCCGTATAATTCACACAACTACTTTTTTGGTACAACCTACTATATCGGCCTTGAAGACGATCATGATTTAGGCGTGCTATTTAAACGCAAAATTGCCGACAATTGGCAACTCGATCTTGGTTTTTTCAAAAATGATGAACTAGGGGGTGTTGACGGTTATGTCGATGATCGCAGTGATCGCTATTCATACGACGTTGTTGGCTTTAGAAATGCCGATGAAGGTATCTATGCCGACCCAGCATCTAAAGGTGAAGATGGAACTTCACTTGGCAATCCAATTGGCGAATACAACACCTTCTCAGGCCGTTATGGTTACCACTTTGAGCACGACAGTGGCACCACTGAACTAGGTGTCTCTGCATTAGCTGGTGGGTTACACGATGGCGTTGACCGTGCAGGTGATTACCATGCGTGGGCAGTGCACCTTAATAGCACAATAGGTGCTTGGAATTTACAACTGCAACATGGTGAGTATCAATATGATATTGATAACGTCAACCGTATGGCAGTCGGCGCATATGGATTTTACGACAGTATTGCTGCCGAAGCGACGATGACTAATGCCAATATCGCTTACAGTGTGCCCGTTGAATGGGGTCCAGTAACAAACCTACAGTTTTACAATGACTACGGGATTATTTACGATAAATCCGATAACAGCGCTGATACTTGGATGAATGTCACAGGAGTGTCCGTCGCAGCGGGTGGCTTATTTACCTATTTCGATTATGTATTTGCTAAAAATCAGCCCTTTGTTGGCGGCTCAGTCGCTGGTGATAGTGATGAAACAGAGCGCCGCTTTAACATCAACGTTGGTTATTATTTTTAATCACCCTCATCACCCAGCCACTATGGTTGGGTGATTTACTTTTGCTACATCACTTTTTTCAAAAATACCACACGAGACATTAGACCCTGAACCTATACAGCCAATTATTAGCAACCTCAAAAACAGCCAACACCAATAGAGTCATGATTTTCAACGGTGATTAAACTCCTCCCCTTCATCAGCTCAAAGTTGGCGCCACAATGTTAGGAAGGCAAGTGCAAGCTAGACTACACTTTAGCGGTGAGTTTGCTGCGCGCTATTTAGCAGGCCCAGGTGCTGGACGTGGCAGTGCATGGCGCCATTTAGTACAATTAATTGACAACATTGAACTTACACAAGCTCAAGAGCAAGCACTGATCGATGGTGCTCGCCAAGCATTTAGCCGTTTTCAACTTTATCAGGCACAAGTCTATTCATGAGTTTAAAGGTAACTTTAGTCACGTATAAAAATGTTGGCTACCAACTGTTAGGGCTCGCCTTGGTTGGACTGGGTATTATTGGCATTGTGTTACCGGTAATGCCCACCACTATTTTTTTCATTTTGGCATTAGCCTGCTTTACTCGCTCATCACCAAAACTCGCGGCTTGGTTACTTAATCACCCTCGCTATGGCGCAACCTTGCGTCATTGGCAGGAACATAAAGTAGTACCGGTAAAAGCAAAATGGTTCGCAGGTACGGGAATGTTATTTGGCTTTATATTATTGCTGCTTTCTTCACCAGCTTGGTGGGTGTTAGTAATGGTAGCCAGCATAGAAATAGCCGTGATGATTTATTTACTCTCTCGCCCTTCAAAACTCATATAAATGTAAAGTTCGTAAATAAAGTTGTTATAGATAATGCAAATGATTACTATATGATAATTATTGCAAGCAACCACATTATTTATGCCGTTAATAAATAAACGAACTTTATACAGCACCAGCCGTGCGTTACATATTTACCTATCAACAGCATTACTGTTTTTACTGATCCTATTTTGTGTCAGCGGCATTGTTCTTAACCATGTAGATTGGCTTGAAGGCGATAAAAGTGACGGCCAGCTAACCGTGCAACTACCTGCCGAGCTAGTCGTCCAAGCTAAAGCCAACTTAGACACCTTACCCACATTATATCCGCAAATAGAAGCTTACTTAGCGACTGAACATGGTTTAACTAAAGTAAAAAGCATTGATTGGGAAAAGGAAGACGCCTTAGTCATGCTCGACTACCCACTGCCAGCAGGCTTTGCGTTTGCTGAACTTGATTTTATCAGTGGTGAGCTAAACCTTGAGTACCAAACAGGGGGCTTATTAAGCTTAATTGGTGACTTGCATAAAGGTCGTCATACCGGCGAAGCATGGAGTTGGGTAATTGATATATCAGCCGTGTTAATGATTTTGTTTGCTATCACCGGAATGATTATTTTATTTCAAAATAGAAAAAAACGCCTAGTAGGAATATGGCTAACAGTGCTTGGGGTCGCGACACCGGCAGTCATTTATCTCTGCTGGGTCCCGCAACTTAAAGGAGTATCTTAATGCTAAAACTTAATACCCTAATTGGTGCTGTTGTTTTATTTACAGCTGCTTTGTTTCAACCTCATGCGAATGCCGCAGAGCTTGAAATTGAACTTACCCTACCAGATTTAGATGTACAACCTTATCACCGCCCCTATGTCGCCGTGTGGCTAGAAACCCCCGAGCGTAAACACGTTACCACAGTGGCATTATGGGTTGAAAAGGCTGAATGGTTTAAAGACTTGCGTCAATGGTGGCGAAAAGCCGGAAAAAGTGACGCTAATTTTGATGGTGTAACCGGCGCCACCAAGCGCCCAGGTACTTACACCATTAACTGGAATGGCACTGACTTAGCAGGCAAAACCGTAGCTGCAGGCAAGTATTTACTTAATTTAGAAGTCGTTCGCGAAGAAGGTGGCCGTGATTACACCCGTGTAGAACTTGATCTAAATAAAGACGGTAAAATGACCATCGAAGGTACAAACGAGTTTTCACAAAGCTTCGTCACTATCAAAACCAAATAACTAGCAAGTAAAACAAAGCTGCAGATTATTTAAATAAGGAAAGATTATGAAAATCAATTTACTTAAAAGCGCGTTTATCGGCGCACTTACTTTCACAGCCCTTGCATCTAGCTATGCCAACGCACACGCACGCTGGTTAGTGCCTTCGCACACCTCTCTTTCAGGTGACAAAGCCCATTATGTGATGATCGATGCCAGTATTTCTAATGAAATTTTTGCGCCAGACAAAGCATACCGCCCAGAGCAAAAAGGCGCAGAATATGATGATAACCTGATCATGGCAATCGGCCCTGATGGCAAGCCTGTTACTGACACCATTCGTGCTTATTACCTACAACGTAAAAATTCTGCGGCAGTTAAGTTAAGCGGCGAAGGTACTTATCATATCTCAATGAGCCAAGAGCCGCGTCTAATGACTTTTTATAAAGATGCTAAAGGCGAACGTGGCCGTGTGTTTGGCCCTAAAAACAGTAAAGATATCCCAGCTGGCGCAACCGATATAAAAACCACAAAATCGATTGCCACTGTAGACACCTTTGTAAGCCGCAATGGCACCTCAAAACCAGCGTTACTTGGTCAAGGCTTAGAAATAAGCGGCCCAACTCACCCTAATGATTTATTTGTTGGTGAACAGGCGCGTTTTCAGTTATTAAAAGACGGTAAACCTGCAGCAAACGTAGAACTTGTCATCTTAAAAGGTGATACACGTTATCGTAACGAACGTGGCGAAGTTAAAGTAACCACAGATAAAGACGGGTTTTTCACTAACACATGGCAACATCCAGGTTTATACCTGATTGAAGCAAGTGTGAGTGAAGATTCATCTGAAAAAGATATCGATAGCGTACGCTATTCGTTATTTACTACCTTAGATGTGGCACCTGAATAGTTAGGTTTATAAACAAGTGGTTAGCGCCTGCTAACCACTTTTAGTTTCACTATTAATTAGCACTATACACTATTTTATAGTCAGCCCACTTCACCGACATAATAAAAATAATTATAAAACAACCACTTAATTTTTGGCTTCAATTTTGCTATTACTAGCTTATATGCAATGTCTTACTAAAAATGAGTGCACAAAAAAATGACTAATAAATCTCTTTCATTACTAACTAAATCACTGCCTATTGCCACCAGCTTACTATTGCTTAGTGGCTGTGTTGTACATATTTCAACAGCAAATGCCAATATACAACAGCAGCAACAACGCTCAATATCAGCAGCACAATTACAGCGCCTCGACATTGAAAGTGAAGCAGGATCAGTTAGAGTTATAGGCTCAAGCACTGCAACCGAAATCACTGTAGATGCGACGATTTATACTGTAAAAAGTGATGACCCTTACATCCTAACTCTTGAACAAAAAAGCGGTAAAGCAGTACTTACAGCCAAAAATAATCAGTCTTCTGGTATGCAGATATATCAAGGTAATTCACCGAGTATTGATTTAGTCGTTACAGTGCCAAGCTCATTTAGTTTAGATATTGAAGATGGCTCCGGTGATATCGATATTAATGGTGTGCAAGGCGATATAGATATTGATGACGGCTCTGGTAGTATTAATATTATTCAGGGCAATCATATTAAAATTGACGATGGCTCTGGTGATATCAACGTACAGAGTATTACTGGCAACCTCAAAATAAGCGATGGCTCTGGCAGTATCACAATTAACAATGCTGCGGGTAATCTAAAAATCGAAGATGGCTCTGGGGATATCAATTTAGTTGATATCACTGGCAGCGTTGATATCGACGATAACTCAGGAAGTATCTCAGCTAAACAACTGGGTAGTTACTTAACAATTGAAGATGACTCTGGCGATGCACTGGCAAAGCGCCTTGGCAATTGGCTTAATGCTGGCACTTTCATCAACCGCCATTGTATTGCAAAGCCTCGAAGAGAAAGGCTGGCTAAAGAATGAAGCCGGACAAAACACCTTCTCGGTGTTGTTGTTCCAAGATATTGCGGTTATTCCCATTCTAGCTTTACTGCCATTGCTTGCATTTGAGCCACCATTAAACGCTACCAGCATGAATCACTCAGTCACCGCAGATTGGCCGGTGTGGGGCCAAGTGACCGCATCAGTTACGGTGATCGCAGCCATTATACTCGCTGGTAAATACATTTCTGCACCGTTATTTAGATACATTGCAGAAACGCGCATGCGCGAGATATTCACTGTGTTTGCGTTATTTTTAGTGGTTGCGATTGCGCTGATCATGCAAAGCGTTGGTCTATCACCTGCGCTGGGCACTTTTTTAGCCGGAGTGGTGCTGGCTGAAAGTGAATTTCGCCATGAGCTAGAGGCCGATATAGAACCTTTTAAAGGCTTGTTGCTTGGCTTATTTTTTGTGGCAGTGGGTGCATCGATTGATTTTGCCTTGTTATTTGATCAATTTGCCATAGTCGCGCTACTTGTTGTTGCGCTGATTTTAGTAAAAGCGGCCGTGCTCTATGCATTAGCACGGATTTTTAAAATCCATCACACCCAGCAACTGCTGTTTACCTTAGCACTTGCACAAGGCGGTGAATTTGCATTTGTACTCCTCACCATGACTAATACATTGCAAATTTTAACCCCTGAACAAAGCAGTTTAACCACTTTGGTGGTGGCTATTTCCATGTTGATCGCGCCATTACTATTAATGCTTTACGACATCCTACAAAAACGTAGCAACACAACAACCAAACCAGATTTTGATCAGCCTGAGCAGATCAGCCCAGCAAAACATGTGATCATCGCCGGCTACGGTCGCTTTGGGCAAATTATAGGACGTTTATTGAGTACCCAAGGTTATGATATCAGCGTGCTCGATCACAGTCCGAGTCAAATTGATTTACTGCGCCGCTTTGGTAACACAGTGCATTATGGTGATGCCGCCCGTAAAGAGCTACTCGAAGCAGCAGGTGCAGAAACTGCGCAACTATTAGTAATTGCGATTGATAATGCCGATAAAACTTTAGAGATAGTCAAACTTGCCCGCAAACACTTTCCTCAGTTAAAAATTGTTGCCCGTGCAATCGATCGTCGCCATGCTTATCAACTACTGCAATTAGAAGTCGATGCCTTTAACCGCGAAACCGTAGATTCAGCTATCAATCTCGGGGTTGAAACGCTAGAGTTATTAGGTAATTCAACGCAAGATGCACAACGTGCTGGGCACTTATTTAGAGAGCATGACAGAGCCTCGGTGCTACAACTAGCCAAGTTATGGGGCGACGATCACAGCTATGGTGTGGCTGTACGCCAACGAACTGAAGATCTAAAACAAGTATTAAACCAAGATAAACAAGCACGCGAATCATTAAATACATGCGATCAAGGCGATTGCGAGGACCACAACAAAGATGCTTAGAATTACTTTAGAACAATGGCGTATGTTTAGAGCCGTTGTAGAGCACGGAGGCTTTAACCAAGCTGCGCAAAAAATTCATAAAAGCCAATCGAGCATTCATAACTCGGTTGGCAAAATTGAAGCCGCATTAGGGGTTAAACTATTTACCATTGCAGGGCGAAAAACCGTGATCACCGAAGCGGGCGAAATGATGCTGCGTCGCGCCAACTACTTGCTCGATGAAGCTGCCAAAATAGAAGCTATTGGCCAGACTCTCAGTGAGGGTATTGAGAGCAAACTGCGTATTGCGGTCGATGAAATTTTCCCGCAAGCGCTACTTTATAAAGTGCTCAATAATACCTCGGCAATGTATCCATTATTACGAATTGAATTGTACGAATCAGTGCTTACTGGCGCGAATGAATTACTAGAGAACACCAGTGCCGATATTGCAATATCGGGGTTCACTGAAAAAGCAGGATTTAGTGAAGAGTTATGTAATATAGAGTTTACTGCTGTGGCGCATCCCGACCATGCCTTACATAGCATCACTCGACCTATCACCCTAGAAGATTTGAAATCACACCGGCAAATTGTAGTGCGTGATTCAGCCTTGCATAATAAGCAAGATGGAGGCTGGTTAGGCGCAGATCAGCGCTGGACAGTCAGCCATATGCGTACTTCAATAGATATGATCAGCAACGGCTTAGGCTTTGCTTGGTTACCTAGCACAGCGATCACCAATCAATTAGCGCAAAATCGGCTCAAGCCCCTAAATCTTAGCCACAATAGTAAGCGTAGCGCTATGCTCCACTTACTCTTTAAAGACGGGGATCGCTTAGGCCCAGCTGCTCGCACATTTATTGGCGAGTTACGCTACCAAGTCATGCAGGCTGAACTAGATTGTTAATTATCGAGGGCTTTAATTCGATTTAATAGAACGAATAGTCCTTTTTAAAGCGATTTTAATCTCTCGTATAAGACTTATACTACTGCTATTAAAATTAGCGTTTAATCAGGAGTTAAGTTATGCACTACATCCGCAAAGCAGACGAGCGCGGGCAAGCAAATCTTGGTTGGCTGCAAAGTAAGCATAGCTTTTCATTTGGCCGTTACCTTGATCCAAAACATATGGGCGTTTCAACCCTTAGAGTAATTAACGAAGATATCGTCAGTCCTGGCCAAGGCTTTGGCACTCACGGCCATCGTGATATGGAAATTATCTCTTATGTCATTTCCGGCGCCCTAAAGCATAAAGACAGCACAGGTAATGAATATATTGTGCCCGCAGGAGACATTCAACGAATGAGCGCAGGCAGCGGCATAATGCACAGTGAATACAATGCTTCAAACTCAGCAGCGGCGCATTTTTTACAAATTTGGATCCAACCTAAACTGCTCGGTATCACACCAAGTTATCAACAAAAAAGCATTATTCAAACGGCGCCACTCACTCCATTAGTTACACCTAATGGCGAACAAGGCAGCGTTAGTATAAATCAAGATGCCAGTTTATATCGTTTACAACTGACGGCTGGGCAAACATATAACTTGCAAACCAGTAACCGTAAAGGGTACTTTCATGTTATCTCAGGCTCTGCTGACGCGAATACTGATACCTTTAGCTCAGGAGATGCATTTGCCTTAAGCTTTGATCAGCAAGTAACACTCACAGCTAAAGATCAGCTAGAGGCGTTATGGTTTGATTTACCAGCCTAAGTAAGGAAATAAATGACAGTAACAACCTTAGTGATCATTGCTTTTGTTGTATTACTCACTGGCGTATCTAAATCAGGGTTTGCCGGAGCGCTTGGGGTGTTTGCAGTGCCATTGTTGCTGTTAGTAATGCCCCCTGTTGCTGCAATAGGCTTAATGCTCCCAGTACTTATCGTTGCCGACATTTTTAGTCTAAAAAGCTACTGGCGACAATGGCATACTCAGCAACTAAAACGCTTATTGCCGGGTTTGCTAACCGGTGTGTTAATCGCTCACGCTTTAATTGGCTGGCTCGATGCCGAAGTAATAAAAACAGCCATCGCCATTTTATGTATTGTGTTTGCGATCCGTAGCTTAGCATTTAGTCAATTTACTGCAAATGCTATAAATAGCCGAATTGGCGCTGCCAGTATGGGCTTTTTAGTTGGCACCACTAGCACGCTAATACATGCAGGCGGGCCACCATTAATCATGTATTTCAGCAGCATAAAACTACCGGCTAAACAGTTTGTAGCGACTGTTGCGATTATTTTTGCGATGATGAATGCCATTAAGCTAATTGGCTTTATTAGCCTTGGTTTAATTGAAGTAAAGTGGGCATTAATCGCACTTGCCAGCCTACCAATTGCTTTTTTGGGTAACCGCTTAGGAATTTGGCTACAAGGTAAGCTCAATACCACGCAGTTTCTGAACGTTATGAATTTCCTGCTACTGCTCCTAGGGATTTGGTTATTAGCCATGTGATCTGGCTAGTTAAATAATTCACGCTCAGGTAAACTCACCTAACATACGCTATTTGAGATTCCACTTTGCTAGATAACCGGCCACTTCGCAAACCCTTCTCTGTACTGGTTGTTATTTATAAAGAAAATAAAGATTGTTTACTAATTCAACGTACCGATGACGCTAGTTTTTGGCAATCAGTCACCGGTGGTATTGATGAAGGTGAAACACCTATCACAACTGCGTATCGAGAGCTTTTAGAAGAAACAGGAATAGATGCTCATGCCCTTGGTTTAACCATTCATGACCATCAAAAAACCAATCAATATACGATTAGAGAGTCATGGCGACATCGCTATCAAGCCAACGCATTAATTAATACCGAATATGTTTTTAGCGTTTGCGTACCCGATGATATCACCATCACTTTAGATCCGAATGAGCACACAGATTTTATTTGGCTAACACAGCAACAAGCGGCCGCTAAAGCATGGTCGCCAAGTAATCGCGATGCAATACTGGCGTTATAATGCCTCACCTATTTTGAGCTCAGCCCTAAGCAGCTCAAAAACGATAGGCATCTGCACCAAATAAACGATTACTCGGCTTTAGCGCAAAAAGTTGTAAATTGGCTTTGAGAATTTTCAAAGTCATGTTTTTTAGCCAACTCCCAAGGGCGTTCACATTGCTGTGTTTTACCACACCACTGATAGCCCGCTGACGCCTTGCAACCATGTTCGTCAACATCACTTCCAACCGATTTAGGCGCAGGCTCACTGCAGGCAGCAAGCAACACACTTAAGCTAATTAACAATATCTTCGCCATCCTATATTCCTTATAAAAAATAAATTTAACTGATGTAGCCAACAATTATTACTAGCAACAGACAGTGGAAATTGTAGTTAAAAATTACCCACAAGGACGAATAATTCTGTAAATTTTCAAACTTATCAGCCATAGTAAAGCATCTAATTTAATCGAAAAAGTATGCCTTATGAATAGTGAGTTTTTTTCCAAACAATTTGAGTCTGTTTGGTTATTGATCCAATCAATGCTTAGCCAACAAGCAACCTATCTGCAATTATTGGTGATCATTACCAGCTATGCTGCTGCCTACTGGATTTATTCAAAAACAATTAAGCAGCGCGTTGATAAGCACACTAAAGTGGCGTCTGATCACCCAATAAACATTATGCTGTTTCGACTCAGCAATATTGTTTACCCACTAGTAGCGATTATTTTATTAAAGATATTTACCGCTATTGGCATCACTGCTGACTTTCAAGTGTGGTTAATGAATACCGCGCTCAACATTGCCATACTACTGTTTGCTTACTCAATTATTAAAGAGTTTGTTAGCAACCCCTTTATGTCAGCGCTGTTTAAATTGGTTGGCCTGCCCGTTTTACTGTTGCATTTACTGGGCTTTTTGCCTGCATTTATAAAAACCCTTGAAGCAGTTTCCATTAATTTGGGCAATATCCAAGTCAGTTTATATGGACTCACTCGGGTATTATTTTTTGGCGCTATTTTATTTTGGTTAGGCCGCGCTTCCAGTAATGTTGGTAAAGTTATTATTCGTAACCAGCAAACGCTGGATATCAGCACCCGTGAAGTGTTTACCAAACTCTTTGAAGTAGGCTTATTTTGCGTCATCGCATTATTACTGCTTAATATTATGGGCGTTAACCTCACCGCCCTTGCTGTGTTTGGCGGTGCATTGGGGGTTGGCCTAGGTTTAGGGTTGCAATCAATTGCCTCTAACTTTATTTCTGGCATCATTATTTTACTCGATAAGTCACTCACCATTGGCGACTTTGTTGAGTTAGAGAACGGTAAAAGTGGCTTTGTTAGAGAGTTCAAAATGCGTCATGCAATTTTAGAAACTTACGATGGCAAAGACATACTGGTTCCCAACGAAACCTTTATTTCATCGCTGTTGACCAACTGGACTCATAAAGATCCAAAACAGCGCTACCGAGTTGACTTTAGTGTGGCATACGCCACTGATGTTAGAGCCATGGTAGAAATAATTAAAGAGGCAGTTGCCCAGCACCCACAAGTTATTAGCGGCCCTGAGATACCATTTGAAGAGTGCCCTGACTGTGAAATAGATAGCTTTGGCGACAATGGCATCAATATGTTTGTGGAATTTTGGATGCAAGGAATTGATGACGGTAAAAATCGGGTCGGTGGCGACTTGTTATTAATTATCCTAGAAACCCTTAAAGCCCATGATATTGCAATACCATTCCCGCAACGCGAAGTTAGAGTGCTTAATGAGGGTTTTGTTAGTAAGATTTAAACTAAGCGGTGTACATACACCGCTTATTCTATTTTTTACCCTTCTTTTTATCTTTTTGTAGCTTGTCAGGCACCACTTCATCAACTTTCTCATCGACGGCATCCGCAGCTTTATCTTTGAGTGTATCATTACGGCCAGTTGCTTTATCAATCGCTTTTCCAGCAACACCTTTATCTGGTAGCGCATTTTCTACCGCTTTTCCTGCGCTATCTTTCGCGGCTTCCGCCGGATTACAACGACCGCCAACACCAACGGCGGCTTTCGTAGCTGCGCTCTTTACTGCTTTTCCTGCGGTGCACTCAGGGTCAACAACTCCCGCTGTAACCGCAAATGGTAATAATAGAATGATTGCTAAACTAAACCTTTTCATACTGTATATCCTTGCTATACCCAACCCTAATGATTAGGTATAGCACATGGATAAATAGCCTGCGAAGTAAGCACTGTATTTTTCCTATAAATACTTTAACCATGGTTTTTTAGCGACCCGTTTATAGTCGCTAAATGCTTTAGTTGGCCAATATAAAGCAACTGCTAAAACCACCGAGATAAGCCACACCCAAGTAATATCATTAACACCAAAATAGCTGCCCTGATTGGTACCCCAAATAGCATTACCCACAGTGTATAAAATCAATAAAACGTAAAGGTGAAGAATATAAAAGAACATAGGTACTGAGCCATATACCCTTAAGGCATTGCTAAAGCGATTTAACGGACGCTCAAATAACCACAGGCCAAAAAACATTACTGCTAAAGTGATCAATAAAAAGCTCAATGAGGGCGGGTATTTAGTCACGTTAAATAGCGACATAGCCGTTTGCGCTGTGCTTGAAAATTGCTGCCAAGGCAAGGTTTCGCCATAGATATTTAAGCCGCGTAAAATTGCAAATAATGCGACACACGCCAAACCTAAACCAATTAACCACTGTTTGCGATCATCGCTGTCACGAGTGTGTGCATACAGCGGGCCTGCGCAATAGCCAAGTAATATTACGCCAATCCAAGGCAGCACTGGATAGCTGATTTTTACATCGATTAAACCACCTTGAGAGATATAGCCACGGTCATGCAATATTGTCCATAAGGTATAACCCCACTGTTCTGGATTAAAGCTAATTGGTGTAAGTAAATTATGGCCAAAAACGATCAATAGCCCCAATGCTAACAATAGTCGTTGCGGCAAATTAATAAGTAACGCTAAAGTAAGCATGCACAAACCAATTGCCCACATCACTTGCAGCCAAATAGTATGAAAATAACCCA
This sequence comes from Pseudoalteromonas sp. KG3, assembly GCF_030436385.1. Lineage (NCBI taxonomy): Bacteria > Pseudomonadati > Pseudomonadota > Gammaproteobacteria > Alteromonadales > Pseudoalteromonadaceae > Pseudoalteromonas > Pseudoalteromonas sp. KG3. Next base: position 2,587,033 of record NZ_CP098523.1, on the reverse strand, counting down.
TCTACGAAAAACAAATTATGGTTACTTCAAGAGCAATTAAAAACAACCCGCGCTTAATTAAAAAGCTCCGCGCTGAACGAGCTACCCCGTTAGCTGGGTGGCTATAAAGCCACGCCGAAAGCCCAGTTAAAAAGATGAAGGTCGGCGCACAAAAATGTGCAGCAAAGCGACTCCAAAAAAGCCCTGGGCTGGTTGTATCTACATCCATAGGATCAGACACCTGCATATGCAAGAAGAATCGCTCTCGCACATGATCAAGTAGCATAAGTAAGATAACCACACCACGCATAATATCGATACTGTGAATGCGAGCTTTCAGTTGCTTAGAAGTCATAAGTTAAACCTAGCTTAAACTGTGTTGGTGCGCCTGGGTATGCCCATAAGGCATTGTAACTGCTGGCAATGTACGTTTCGTCAAAAATGTTATCAAGATTAAGCGATACAGCCATGCGCTGCGTCGCTTGCCATTTAGCAAATAAACCGACTAACTGGTAGCTTGGTAAACGAAACGTTAAATCAGCAGGGTCACCTAAGCGATCAGAAATATATTGGTAATGACCACCAATAGTAACGTCTTGGTCAAATACACGAGTATCGTGCTTTAGCGACACAGATAAGTTATTTTTTGGCACATTAACTAACGGGCTGCCTTTTGGAATTGGCACTAACCAATCAACATTCACAACATCATTTGCTGTTTCAGCTTTTACGTAGGCGTATGAGATTGTGTATTCAGTATTAGCTCCTAAACTGCCAGTTACATCAACTTCCACACCTTTACTGGTCGCTTTACCTACAGGTGCGGAATAGCCAACGTTCACCGGATCGGCCACTAGCATATTGCTTTTGCTGGCATCAAATAGTGCAATCGTACCGCTGATATCATCAAAGCCAAATTTCAAACCCACTTCAAACGAGTCACTTTCTTCAAAACCAAACGGTTCACCTTGCGCATCAGTACCGCTTAATGGCAAAAAACCTTCCGAATAACTGGTATAAAGATTAATCGCATCGTTTAGCTCATACACCATACCAAAGCGAGGGCTGATTCTGTTTTCTTTACTATTTGAGGCAACACCTGACTTAGTTTCAAAAATATCTTGCTCAATTTCATCAAAACGCAAACCTACCATTACCTTAAAGCGCTCAGTAATATCGAGTTGGTCTTGCATGTAGATACCGTATGCATTTTGCTCTTCGTTGTTTTCATACTGCATTTCAACATCAGGGCCTTGCTCGGTACCGTAATCTGGTTCATAGATATCAATCGTGTAGGTGCCTTTGCCACCACGGTAGCGATAAAGTCCAGTACGCAGTTCATAGTCATAAGCATCAGCCCCCACTAAAACATGATTAGTAATACCCGCCAGTTCAAAGTGACCACTTAATTCAAAACGCAGCGATAAATCATCAGACTTGTAATCGCGATAGCGATGCTGACGCGTTAAAGTTCTGCCATCATCAAACAATGACTGACGAGAGGGTGATAATTCGGCATCCGACGAATAGCCTGTGAGTGTGGCTGTGCGATAGCTACTACCAAGTAAAAGCGACCAATCACGATCAAAATCGTAGCTATAATTAAGTTGATGACCCCGAGAGTGTACTTTAGTTGGTGCATCATTCGGATTGCCTAAAAAACGATTTTCAGGCACGGTATTAAAATCATTATTAAGAACTACAATGCCGCGGTCATACATTTGTTGTTGATCAACATACTCAAATTCATAGGTTAATGATGACTTGTCGTTCAGTTGATAATAAAGCGAAGGCGTGATCACAAACTTATCGTGGTGCACATAATCTCTAAAACTGTCACTATCTTGCCATGCCCCGTTAACTCGAAACGCGATATCATCAGTAAGGCCGTTGGTATAATCACTTTGTACACGCTTATGATTGTCACTACCAAGCTCAGCTTTTAGTTGGCCTTGCTGATAAAACTGTGGCTTTTTAGTAATAATGTTGATTGTGCCACCAGGCTCAGAACGACCATATAAAGCCGAGCCAGGACCTTTAAGCACCTCAATATATTCGATATTTGACACGTCCCGTGGACCCGCAAATCCTCTACCACCACTAAAGCCATTGATTAAGTAACCCGACGGCATATTTTCATTACCTGACAAACCGCGAATAGAATAACTATCCCACAGTGCACCGCCGTTATTTTTACGAGAAATACTGGCTGAAAAATCCAGCGCATCCCTAAACTTGGTAATACCATTATCAACCATCATTTCTTTACTTAATGTGGTAATTGACTGTGGTAATTCTTTAAGCGGAATATCGCCTCTAAAGGCTTGCTTATGTGCAATGGTGATGGTTTCTATATCTGACTCAGAGGCAGCAGAGCCGAAAGAAATTGCTAAAAATGCGAAAGTTAATGCTGAGTACTTCATGATCCACTTTTAATAGTTGCTAGGTTTGCTTGGATATAATATAACATATTATAACAACAATGATATACTATAACGTTTAATTTAAACAAATAAATCTGGCTAAAATTCAAGCTATTAATCATAAGCGGAATACGCTAAAGTTCTATTACTGAGCAATATTTAAGGATAATTATGAAAACTATCGTGTACTGCGCCAGCTTAATTTTTTCATTTGCTGCTTTTTCACAAAGCAATGATATTTCAGACAAAAGGCCCATAGCAGACATTCAAGCTCAGTACCTAGATCAGCAAGGTGTTTGGCAGCGTCTACAAAAAATACCTAACCATGAATACCCGCTAGAATTATTAAATATTCAGGGTAAAGGGTGTGCAGAAACCAGCTTTGTTATTTCAAAAAGCGGCACAGTGAAAGATATAAAAATAAATAATACCGACCCAATACGCTATGGCCGTCAGTTACAAACAGCTACCCGACAACTTGTTCGTAAATGGCATTGGCCTGAGCAAGAGCAACAGGTTAATCTCACTATGCGGTTTGATTATTGCTTTGATAGCGACCTTACTCGTGATGAAATAATTAACTACTGCATCAAACAATCTGAGCAAGTGTGTAGTTAACTCATTTATTTTGATCAGTATATTGAGCCTAAGGCCTGTATTGCCTACAATGGCGCACAATCTATTCAATGCAGATCACAATTATGACTGATACCAATAAACCAGAATTACCCGATCAACTTTCGATCAACCCACGCAGCAAGTTTTATGTAGAAGACGTATTTGAACATGAAATAGGCATAACCCTTAACGGCAAAGAACGTTTTGACGTTGAAGAGTATTGCATTAGTGAAGGGTGGATCAAAGTAGCCGCACCTAAAGCGCTAGACCGTCGCGGCCAGCCACTACTTATGAAAGTAAAAGGCACAGTAGAAGCGTTTTATAAGTAAGCTAACTGTTTACTGTAAATGAAAAAGCCGACTGAGTCGGCTTTTTTGTGCTTGTTACTTACGGCCTCGCCAGCCGCTCCATACATCTTCAACATCGGCTTTATTTTTTTGCTTTTTCTTACCGGTGCCTTCAGGTTTGGCCATGGGTTTATCGTTTTTAAGCGCCTGTGCAGCATCAAGATTCGCTTGGTTTACGGCAAAGCCTGCTACCTCTTCGCGCTCTAAACGTAGTTTGTTTTTCTTTTCAATAATTTTAAAATGATGGAAGTCTTCATAATCAATCAGTGATAACGCTAAACCTACTTCACCTGCACGGCCACTGCGGCCAATACGGTGCATGTAATCAGCAGGGCTGCGCGGTAAGTTAAAGTTAATGACTACTGGTAGCTTTTCAATATCTAAACCACGGGCAGCAATGTCTGTGGCAATCAGTACTTCAATTTCGCCATTTTTAAATTTTTCGATTACTCGAGTACGTTCACTTTGGCCTTTATCGCCATGGAATACTTGCGCATTCACGCCGCGTTTTTCAAGCTTACTGGCTAAGTGCTCACAGTCTTTTTTAGCGTTGACAAAAATCAGCGCCTGACGCCATTGATGCTGCTTAATTAAATGCGCTAAAACCGTAGTTTTTTCACCTTTATTTACCGTAAATACCCGCTGAACAAGCGTGCTTTCACCTTTGTTTTGAACTTGAATTTCAACAGGGTCGTTTAACAACTCTTGCGTTAATAGCTTAACTTGCTCTGGGAAAGTCGCTGAAAACAACATGGTTTGCCTTTTAGCAGGCATAAGCGCTAATAAATTAGCCAACTCTTCGGTAAAGCCTAAGCTTAATAAGCGGTCGGCTTCATCAAGCACTAAAGTTTTTACTTTATCGAGCTTAATCGCATTGCTTGAGATTAAATCAAGCAAACGCCCTGGGGTTGCTACGATAATATCAGCTCCACCGCGTAGAGCTTGCATCTGGGTATTAACAGACACACCACCAAATACCGCCACCGTTTTAATTGCGCCATTAAAGTTAGCAGAATACGATTTAACACTATCGGCCACCTGCACTGCCAGCTCACGTGTAGGTACTAAAATCAGCCCTGAAACAAAATTACCTTTGCTAGCAGTTTTTTTAGCGCTTTCTGCTAAAAACAGCGTTTGTAGCATAGGCAATGCAAACGTTGCTGTTTTACCTGAGCCGGTATTCGCCCCTGCAATTAAGTCACTGCCCGCCAAGATGCTTGGAATTGCTTTTGCCTGAATCGGCGTAGGTTGCGTGTATTCAAGATCAGACAATCGAGCAATTAGCTCTGGAATTAGGCCAAGTTCGTTGAAAGTACTAGGGTTTGCGGCTGAGGTCATAAAAAGTGCGGGCTCATTACTAAAAATAGCCTGCAATTTTAGCGTATTTATTGCCCGTTAAGTAGGGATTAGTGATTTAAATATACAAAGAGAGCATTCACTCCTCTAAATCAATCAGTTATTATCAAAAGCCAAAGTAAATAAGTCATCAGTAGCAATATAAATTGCTCTGAACGTTTTATCACTATGTTCATTTTCATACTACAGCGTTTATCCAATTAATATAATTTTGACTCAAAACCAATAACTCAATAATATCTTTAGTAAATCTAACAGGGACAGTTTTGTATGGATACCTCCTTACTACTAATAAGCGCATTGCTTTACTTCTTTTTACCTCTGTGGGGAATAGCAGGCTTTGTTGACTGGTGTTGTCATAGAGCCACCAAAATAGAGCACACTTCTGGTATTAAAGAAACACTAATGCATTCTGTTATGGGCATCCAAATGGGGCTGCCTATTGTTCTTTGCCTCGTATTTGATGTTAATGCTTTAATTCTATTAATTTGCACCATTACGTGGGTGTTACACGAAATTGTTGCTCACATGGACGTTAGATACGCATCTCCAATAAGAGAAATATCTATTTGGGAAATGCATGCGCATACTTACTTGGGCTCTTTACCTTTATATATGCTAACTAGCATTATCCTTATTAATTGGGATCATTTTTTAAAATTAATCACACTTGATTTTGCAGGTGAGATTACTTTTAAACTACTTGATAGCCCTTACGGTACGGCTAGTTATTTACCAGCTTACTTAACATTTATGGCTATTGTATGTATTTTCCCTTACATGGAAGAAAATATTCGCTGTCTCTATGTTTATTTTAAGGGAAGAAAAAATTGAACGTCTATATAAATAGTACAGGCAGCTACTTACCTGGTGAGCCGATAGGAAACGATAAAATCGAAGACGTGCTGGGTTTAGTCAATCAAAAGCCGAGTCGATTAAAAAATAAAATTTTAAAATCAAATGGGATTAAATTTCGCCATTACGCAATAAATACTAACCAAGAAACCGTCGAAACAAACTGCGACCTTGCAACAAAAGCAGCAATAGAGTGCATTGAAAATAGTTTTGTTGCTAGAAAAAAAATACAGTTGCTAAGCTCTGCCACCAGCCAAGGTGATATGGTTTTACCTGGCTTTAGCAGCATGCTACAAGCCGAGTTAGATATTCCCGAGCTTGAAATTAATACCAGCCATGGTATTTGCTCTAGCAGCATGATGGCGCTTAAATATGCTTATGCAAATGTTAAAGCCGACTTAAGTAGCAATGCACTGGTAGTTGCCAGTGAATTCGCTTCTCGCTTATTCAAACACACGCGCCTAAAGTATCCCCAAAATTAGCCTTTATATATCAATGAACTAATAGTGTTAAAAAATATGGGTAGTGAGGGAACATTCATGGTGTTTTGTGATCTTATGAATCGCTTAAAAACAACAGAACTAAACACCATGAATGCGTCTACTATTTTGCACAATATGCTCCGCGCTGTCACCCCTAACTCTATTCATAAAGCCAGATTTAATACTCTAGTCGCTGCCGTTAAATCTCTTTTGCACTGTCAGCAATGCACCTTGACATCTATTGGTCGCAATTTGGATTCAAAAACAACTGAAAAACATGATATTAAACGTATTGATCGACTACTCAATAACCACGAGCTTTTGCGTGAGTCGACATCGGTTTATGTTCGCTTAAGCCGTTTTGTGGTCACTGAAAAGCATCCCGTCATTTTGGTTGATTGGAGTCATGCAGATACACAAACCAAATACTGTATTCTGCGTGCCAGCATTGCCAGTGAAGGTCGTTCTTTGACCCTGTATCAGGAAAGTGCATTCAGTTTTCAGTATCATTGCCCAAAAGTTCAAAAACGGTTCTTAAAGATGCTCAAACTGATCTTGCCGGGTGACTGCCGGCCCGTAATTGTGACGGATGCGGGCTTTAAAGTTCCTTGGCTCAAAGCCGTGCGAAACAATGGCTGGCATTATATTAGCCGTGTTCGAGGTACGGCACATTTGAAAACGCAGGGCAGCGATGAGTTTGTTCCATGCCAGTCACTATTCAAGAGCAATCAACGTAAGAGCCAGTATCTTGGCGCGACCGAGTTGACCAAAAGTGCAAAATATCAAACTCATGCAGTGCTGGTTGGCAAGGGACATAAGTTATTAAAAAGAGATAAAAAACGTGGTTATAAGGAGCCTTGGCTACTCGTTTCTTCTCTTCCAAAGAGGCACCACTTTCTCGAAAAAGTACTCAAATTATATGGTATGAGAATGCAGATAGAAGCAGGATTTCGAGATCAAAAAAGTGTTAGGTTCGGCTTAGGCTCAGATCTGCACAGGACAAACAAACTCTATCGATTAGACATACTGTTGCTGCTTGCCACACTGGCTCATTGGTTCTCAATGATGCTGGGGGCAGTGATAGACAAAGCAGGAAAGACAGGCGCTTTTCAAGCTAATTCAACCAAAAAAAGACGAGTAGTGTCATGGGCATTTGTTGGGCTGCGATACTTCAAAAAACAGTCCATTAAACTGCGACGGCGAGATTATTTGGCAGGACTAGCCTATTTCGTACAGGTGGTAGTGCAACTCGATTGGAAAAATATGGATGTGAGTGATGTAATTGAAACTTAATGATTATTTCTGGGGATCCCTTAGCACACGCGCTATGAAGCACTTGAAAATAATAGCATCGATTTCAACGCTGAGTTTCTACGATGGATGCTATCTGATGGCGCAGGAGCACTACTTCTCGAAAATATCCCTAGACCAAATACAACCAGCTTAAAAATTGAATGGATCAAAAGCTTTTCTCACGCTGATGCATACTCAACCTGTATGTCGATTGGTAAAAGCAAAGACGAGCAAATAAAAACGTGGCAAGACTACCCTAACTATTCAGAAGCAGAAAGTGCAGGCGCACTCATGCTCAGACAAGATGTAAGGTTATTAGACAATATCGTCTCTGTAGGAGTGAATGGTTTTTTAAAGCTAATTAGTGCTGGAGATATAAAAGTAGCCGAAATAGACCATGTATTGTGTCATTTTTCGTCTCATTATTTCAAAGGTAAAATTTTTGAGATGTTAGAGCAAGCTGGCGCTATGGTCCCTGAACAAAAATGGTATACCAACCTATACGAACGGGGCAACACAGGCTGCGCCTCTTTGTTTATCATGCTCGATGAATTTATAAAAACACACCAGTTAAACTCGGGTGCAAAAATACTTTGCATGGTGCCTGAGTCAGGCCGCTTCAACTGCGCTTATATGCTGCTCACTGTAGAGAATTAATATGGAACAATTTATACAAACAGATCTTGGCAAAAAATGCCTTCATGAACTGCTTAATACTTGGCTTGATTTTGATAAAAACTTATCAAAAGTACCTATTATTAAGCGCCTAGAAACAGGCAAACTGAGCCAAGAAGATTACCGCGAACTCTTATTAAATATGCGCCAACAAGTAATTGAAGGCTCTCGGTGGATTAGCAGAAGCGCATCAAGTTTTGATCGCCATTATAGTGACGTACGTTCTGCGGTAATTCATCACGCATATGATGAACATCAAGATTATCTCATGATTGAGCAAGACTATGTTGCTGCGGGAGGGCTGCTTTCAGACATACAAGCGGGCACTAAAAACATAGGTTCGGAAGCACTTCATGGTTATTTAATGTATACAGCAAGCTTACCAAACCCCGTTTCTCTTATTGGCGCAATGTGGATTATCGAAGGGCTCGGTAATAAAATGTCATTGAAATGGGCTAAGCTCATTAACGAATACTTTGATCCCCCATCAACTATCACTCGTTTTTTAGAATATCACGGACAAAATGATGCCGATCATCTAAAAGAGCTGTATCAATTAATAGATCGCGTTACCTCTTCTGAAGAGCAAATAGACGCCATAGTAAAAACAGCAAAAGTAGTTGGACGCCTTTATTGTCTGCAGCTTGAGGAAGTAGATCATAATGAGTAACAAACAAAGTGCTTACCTTAAAGCAATAAAAGCAGATGACTCTATACCGATAGAAAAAGAAGCACTTTTACTTTGGCACAAAGATATAGAAAATGGCTTTCGCTGGATACTCAGGCCAATCGCACAATTTGTATTTGCAATACTACTGCATATTATTTGGTTCTTTAAGCGGCTTCCCTTACCCCAATTTAGCGCACATATATTTTTACAGAAAACAATTTGCTGGTTTTGCAAACACTTTGTGTCTATTGAAGCTAACCAATTAATTTTAAGGCACTTTGCTACAGAGTCGAATATCTTAAACTTTTTAGCCGAGAACACAGGACATGATCACAGGGTGAATTTATACCCCAAAACAATAGCTGAAATGCTAGATAATAGCTTTGTTGATCATGACCAAGAACTATTCGAGTCATTTGCAAAGCTTGGGAAAATACCAACAGATACCCAAGTAGCCCCCCCATATAAATGGGATAGTTGGCAAGCTATCAATATGAGTGACTTTTTGATTGAACGTAAAGCAACACAAGTGATTGACTTTGAGACAGCTCACGCATTATTTATGTGCCTATTTTGTTTACTCTTAAAGCGTGATGAATACCGTGATGCAATCAATGGCTTCAACTTAGATCAAAGTATAGCGATTAGAATTGGCAGAATAATTAACGATAACTCACTCACAGAGTACGCTTATAATAAATACCCACACTACTTAGTTGGCCCTTGGAACCTTGGGCAACGCTTTCTGATGCATGGTTTTTTTACAGAGCACATGTACGCTAAGCTTGAAGCTTTGAGAAAAGAACAAATGACTGACTAGCGCATCAATAAAATTAGCGAGATCCTCAAAGTAATTTATTTGACTATCCCTGTTAGCGCCTCAAACCCATAGAGGCTTTCATAAAAAGCCAACAACTAAGTTGGCAATATTATTAGTTCTTGCTCAGCTCTGCTTGCAACCTAGCTTTTGTATCTTTTAAGTAATTTATATAAGGGTATGAGTCATCTGCAATGGCCAAAGCAGATTCCATCTGTTCAAGCGCTTGACGAGTATCACCTTGCATTTCATAACCATAAGATAGAGCTGAAAGCGCATCGACGGATTTGGGGTGGTTTTTTAAATTGTACTTAAACACCTCAATTGCACGGGTAAACTGCTTGCTGCCCGTTAAGTTATAACCGAGTGATCTAACAGCGCGATCTGGTGGGGATATTTGCTCGCCCCATTGCTGAGATAATGTTTTATAATATGCATCAATAGACGCAACATCGTCAGTTAAAGCGCTCATTGGCATTTGTTTAGGAAAAAATAAGTTGTGATAAGCATTAAATATGCCTGCAGCAGAGGTTAAGCCATGCGAGATACCATCAAACGCATCATTAAAAAAGCGTAACCCCCGCGCTTTATGTGATTGCAGTGATTGCTGCGGGGGGCGCAGTAGTTACCGCTGGCGTAGGTATAGCAATTGCTATGGGCCCCGTTGGCTGGGTTATATTAATTGGAGCAGGTTTAGCTACTGGTTATGCCGCAGGTAAAGTTGCTGATGCTCTAGGGCAAGGTTTTTCAGGACTAATTTATGATGTTAGTACTGATATAAATTGGTTTTAAACTATGTATGTTATACCTGAAAATATTTTCTGGATTTTAGCTGGACCATCTTTAATTGCTTTTCTCATTTCAACTTTATGCTTCACTCGCATTTCAATGAAGCATATTGAGAAAAAAATGCGCGAAGAAGGGATACATGAGCCACTTTGGGATAAAGGGCTAGGTATAAGAGTGAGCATGTATGGAAAAGTAATTAGACGACAAAAACCTGCGAAAGCTACGGTTGTTAATGATGAAGCCATTTTACGACACGCCAGACCTATTGATTTAATTTTAGCTCGCACAATGCATTACTCTTTCATAATAATGATGACCCTAGCCATTTATGGCTATTTTGCTTATGACTTAGGTGAGCGCGCATATTAAAAAGGCGCATTAAGCGCCTTTTTAGCTTTAACAGGTAATTACCAACTTATTGATTTTACTCAACTGTAACCGATTTGGCTAAGTTACGTGGTTGGTCAACGTCGGTGCCTTTTATTACTGCTACGTAGTAAGAAAGTAACTGTAGTGGAATTGTATATACAACTGGGGCAATGATGTCATCTACGTGGTTTACATTAATTACACGCATTGTCTCGTCTGACTCAAAGTGTGAGTCTTTATCAGCGAATACGTAAATAATACCGCCACGAGCACGGACTTCTTCTACGTTTGATTTAAGCTTTTCAAGCAATTCGTTGTTTGGTGCTACAACGATGATGGGCATGTCGGCGTCAATCAGTGCTAATGGGCCATGTTTAAGCTCACCGGCTGCGTAGGCTTCTGCGTGAATGTATGAAATTTCTTTAAGCTTAAGTGCGCCTTCCATTGCAATTGGGTATTGTGAACCACGGCCTAAAAACAGTGAATGGTGCTTGTCGGCAAACTCTTCAGCTAAGTCTGCAATACCATCAGCAAGTAATAACGCTTCTTCTAACTTGTTTGGTAAGGTTTTAATTGCGTTCACAATAGTGCTTTGATCCAAGCCTTTTTCTTGCGCTATAGACGCAGTAAGCATTAACAAACCAACTAATTGCGTGGTAAATGCTTTAGTAGAAGCAACACCAATTTCAGCGCCGGCTTTGGTCATAAAGGCAAGGTCTGATTCGCGCACCAGTGATGAGCCTGGTACGTTACAAATGGTCATTGATGCCATGTAGCCTTGCTGTTTTGCTAAACGCAGCGCTGCTAAAGTATCGGCTGTTTCACCCGACTGTGAAATTGTCACAAGTAGGCTGTTTTCATGTACGTAAGATTGGCGGTATCTAAACTCAGAGGCAATTTCTACGTTACAGCTAACGCCTGCAAATTGCTCAAGCCAGTAACGTGCAACCATACCTGAGTGGTAAGAGGTACCACAGGCAATAATTTGTACGTGTTTTACATCTTTAAAAATTTGTTGGGCGCTGTCGCCAAAGGCATCAATCGCTACGCGGTCGTCATTTAAACGTCCTTCAAGGGTATTACGTACAGCAAGTGGCTGCTCGTAAATCTCTTTTAACATGTAGTGACGGTATTCACCTTTACCTGACGCATCTTGAGTGATGTTTGATTCGATCACTTCACGCTCAACAGCGTTTCCATCTATATCAAAAATCTCTACGCTGTCACGAGTAATACGTGCAACATCACCTTCTTCAAGGTAAATAAAGCTGCGCGTTACAGGTAATAATGCAAGTTGATCAGAAGCTATAAAGTTTTCACCAAGTCCTAAACCAATTACTAACGGGCTACCTGAGCGTGCTACGATAATTTCGTTATCGTTGGCTTTATCAAATACTACAGTACCAAATGCACCTTCAAACTGCTTAACTGCGGCTTGTACTGATGCAAGTAAAGTGGTGTGTTGCTGGCGAAGTTGGTGAATTAAATGCACCATCACTTCGGTATCTGTGTCTGATAAAAACTCGTAACCATCGCCTTTTAGTGCTTCACGCAGGCTGGCGTGATTTTCAATAATACCGTTATGTACTAAAGCAATTTCACTATTTGAAATATGCGGGTGGGCGTTTGCTTCTGTTACGCCGCCATGAGTTGCCCAGCGAGTATGAGCAATACCGGTTGTGCCTTTTACAGCAGCTTCATTTAGCGCGTTTTCAAGGTTAACTACTTTACCTACCGCTTTTACGGTATTTAGGCTGTTGCCTTCAAGCAATGCCACGCCTGCTGAGTCGTAACCACGGTATTCAAGACGCTTTAAGCCTTCTACTAAAATTTTATTTACTGGGCGTTCTGCAACGGCCCCAACGATTCCACACATAGTCTCTCCTTTTGCACATGCCAAAGCGTTAACTTTGGGTTGGTATGTGTTGTTTAATATTTAAATGTAGATCACAGGTGTTGTCGGCCTGTGATGAACACGAATTTGTAAATTTATAACTCAGCGCAAATCAACTGCACACCACATGCTTCGATAGCTTGGCGAGTATCAAGCGCCAAGTTGCTGTCGGTGATAAGCGTAGTCACTTGCTGCCAAGGTAATTCTAAATTAGGGATTTTTCGGCCGATTTTTTCTGACTCCACCAGCACTATAACTTCACGGGCAGCGCCTGCCATTACTTGGCTTAAGCCCACAAGCTCATTGAAGGTAGTAGTACCGCGCTCTACATCAATGCCATCTGCACCAATAAATAGTTGATCAAAGTCATACGAGCGTAAAACATTCTCAGCTACTTGCCCCTGAAACGACTCTGAATGTGGGTCCCAAGTGCCACCGGTCATCAAAAGTGTAGGCTCGTTTTCCAGCGCCAACAATCGGTTAGCGACCTTAATGGCATTGGTCATCACCACTAAACCGCGCTTATTGCCAAGCTCAGGGATCATTGCCGCCGTTGTGCGGCCACTATCTATAATGATGCGATTGTGATCTTTAATCAGCCCTGCTGCCGCTTTTGCAATCGCAACTTTACGTTTTGAATCAATATCATCGCTGACAATTTCTTGTGGTAATGCTATCGCACCACCATAGCGGCGCAGTAATAAGCCACTTTTTTCCAGTGCGGTTAGGTCTTTACGAATGGTCACTTCAGAGGTTTGAAATTGTTCAGCAAGTACATCAACAGCTACTTCTCCTAGCTCATTAATTTGAGTAAGAATAAGGTGACGACGTTGCTGGGTGTTTCGTTTAGTCATTAAGTGAACCATTTAAGTTTCGTTTCGAAAGTTACGAGATTTTAAACGAAACTATATAAATGGCAAGTGAATGTATAAAAATACCGCCAACTTATGCAATAAATTAGCTAGCTCTATTGTTTTAATAAACCTGCTTGAAACAAATTAGGCCTATTAATACTAAACATCTCTCGATTAAAAAGTGTAACCTATGTACACTCATTGTTATAAATAACAATAATTTAAAGGAATAAAAATGAAGTTACTCATAGTCTTGAGCTTATTTTTTTATAGCGTAAAAAGCGTTGCTGGCGCAACGCAGTGGATTGATTTCACGCTCGAAAATGGCCATGTAAAAATACCCGTTGTCGTCGCTGAAATAGACGGTTATGCACTTTTAGATACTGGCGCACAGCTCAATGCTATAAACCCTCGCTTTATCAATAAACATAAATTAAGTTTTGATAAAGGTAAAAAAGTCAGGGTTAAAGGAATTTATGGTATTGAAGATAAAACATCCTACAATAACGTACCAACTAGCTTTTTTGGTATCACCACTGAGCTTGATAACTTAACCGAAGTTAATTTGGGTTTTCACACAACTTCTTTGTTACTTGGCGCGGGCTTTTTTCAACAATTTGTAATGCAGCTTGATTATCCAAATCAAAAAATGCGCTTAATAACCCATGATTCTATTAAACTGCGAGAGCTTGAAAACATAAAAATGCAAACACAAAAAGGCTCTGGTATGCCTATTGTTGAAGTTGGCTTGCAAGATGGTGAAACTGTTTGGCTATTACTGGATACCGGAAATAACGGCGGTATTGTTATCGATCGCAAAGTGGCAAGAAAAATGGGCTGGTTGGATAATTTAGACGTCGAAGCAGCTATCAGCATGGGGGCAAACACTCTAGCAACAACAGAAAGCTTTAGAATTCCCTCCTTAAAATTTGGCCCTTATGAGCTTGAAAATGTATTAGTGAGCGTTCCTGCTGAAGGACAAACGGCGTACCTTGAGAGCCAATACGAAACAACCGGCTCACGTATTAAAGGTCGTAAAGTTCAAGGCTTGATCGGATATGATGTACTAAAGCACTTTTTAATCACTATCGATTATAAAAATGGCCACGCCCATATTGGCTTACCTGAAGAGTAATAATGAATAAATTCAATAGCCTTGATAAGTCATACTTAGAGCAACGCAAAACTGCCCATGAGACTTGCCGCATGTTTGCAAAGAGCCCCAGCAAAGGCAATTTGAAACGTATTAAAAGCATGTTTGCTGAGTGTGGCGAAGGCGTGATTATTGAAGCGGGGTTACATTTTGACTATGGCAGTCAAATGCAAATTGGTGATCGTACTTTTATAAACATTAACTGCACTGTGTTAGATGCTCCAATTAATGAAGGCGCTATAACTATTGGCAGTGATTGTTTAATTGGTCCCAATGTACAGCTATTAGCGGTCTCTCATGCAGTAAATCACATAGAGCGGCTCAATAAAGAAAACTTTGCAGCCCCCATTACTATCGGTCATAACGTGTGGATTGGCGCGGGAGTTATCGTTTTAGCGGGTGTTAGTATTGGTGATAATGCCGTGGTAGGCGCAGGGGCGATAGTAACCAAAGATATTGCAGCAAATACAGTGGTTGCTGGTAATCCGGCGATAAGAATTAAAGATATTTAAACTTTACAACTCAAGTTTGCGAGCAAAAAGCTCGATTTAAATTCCTGTCGCGGGATAAACCCGCTGCTACCTATCCCCCTCAAATTGTAGGTCGCCATTTATGGCGACAAATATAACAGCAAAAAGCCTAGCAATATTGCTAGGCTTGGAGTTGGGAGTTTGTTAATAATTATTCATAACGTAAAGTAAGTGATGGCCGTGTACTGGCGGCTTTAAAGGCGATGCTTGCAACCGTCAGCCAAGTGATCGCAGCAACACTCAAAGCTGCAACCAAATAAACCCATAGCGCTTGATCAACCCGCTCGTTAAAGTTTGCGAGCCAGTCACCCACCAGCCAATAAGTAAGCGGGTATGCAATAGCTACACTCCCTAACACTAGAATCAAAAACTCTTTGGCTAGAAGATTCATAATGCTGATGCGTGATGCGCCCAGCACTTTGCGTACTGCCACTTCTTTTTGGCGGCGTAATACCGAAAATGATGCTAAACCAAATGTGCCAACACACGCTAAAAATACAGCTAAGCCGGAGAACAAAGTGACAAATTCAGTGGCGCGTTCGTCATTACGATAAAGCGCACGGTAATTGTCAGCCATCATTTCTATTTTTGGGTCATAAATATCAAGCGTTTCGGCCAAAATATTAGCAAGCTGTGACTTAACATGCGGGAGCTGTGTTAAATCCAGATTAACGATAATTCTACCAACCCAGCTACTGGTGTAACCGCAAATGAAGATAGTTGAGGGCTGTGTATCTTTAACGCTACCTACTTTTATATCTTTAACAACGCCAACAACCGTTATGGTAAGTTTTTGGCCGTAACCTGTGTCAGTACGCCAAATGCTGCCAATTGCATCTTCTGCGGTTGCATAGCCCGCTTGTTTAGCTAAAGATTCGGTCAATATTGCTGACGCGGTCGCTTGAGTATCACTGACTTTATTAAACCAATCAGCTCCCATTTTTGCACTAAAGTCACGCCCAGCTACCAGTGATAAATCCAAAGCACTCACAGCATCATTACCCACACCAATAAAGGGTAATGTTTGTTTAGTAAACTGACCGTTATCAGCCGTAAATGTGCGAGACGAGTTATAAGCACCGGTTAGTGAAATATCTATTACGCTGGCTTGTTTCACACCATCAATAGCGTTAATGCGATCTAACAGCACATTGTTTTGGTTATAGAATATATCTCCTGCATCAATATCACTGATCATCAGCTTGCCTTCTTTTGCGTAACCAACAGGGAGTGATTGCAAATGTGCCAGCTGCTGTTGTAGCAATAAGGCGGCAATGATCAGTGCGACCGACAACGCAGACTGTAAAACCAATAAGCTTTTTCTCACCGCTATGGCTGTGCGGCCGCGTTGTATATCACCACTAAGTACTCGTTTGGCACTAAACGCCGACATAAACATCGCAGGATAAATCCCCGCAAGCAAACCTACCAACAAGGTAACAACTGCAATTGCTGCGCCTAAAGCTGAACTGTAATTAAGCGCTAGCTGACGATCAACTAATTGATTAAAAGCAGGCGTTACCAATTCAACCAACATGCACGCTATCAGTGCTGCAATAATGGTAATAAGTAATGATTCAACTAAAAATTGGCAAACAATTTGTGATTTGCTCGCGCCAAGCGCCTTACGAACACCGACTTCTTTTGCGCGCTTTGCAGATTGCGCAATACTCATATTGATAAAATTAAAAGCCGCTAGCAGCACCAACAAAATACTTAAACCAATACAAATACGCAGCGTTGAAAGCGAGCCATTCATTTTCATTTCAAAATTAGAGCTGGCAGTTAAATGTAGGGCTGTTAAAGGGTTCAACGTAAGCTGCGCTGAGTCATAATCAGAGTCTTTATAAACAACCTCTCTATAACGTTGCTCAATAGCTTTTGCAAGCTTGCCAGCATCAGCGCCAGGAGTAACCCGAATATAGGTATAGCCATTGTTATTTTGAAAGTTACTATTTGCTGGTGGCTCTTTAATTAATGCTTGAAAGAAAAAATGAGTGTTATCTGGAAGATCGGCAAATACCGCACCGACTTGCCAACGTTTATTACCCTGTATTAAGGTCTCACCAATAATCGCTGTGCTGCCAAAAATCCGTATTGCGTACTGCTCACTGAGAGCAATCATATTTGGCGTAGTAAGTACTTTTGTCAGATCCCCAGCTACAATATCGATATTGATAAAATCAGTCACGTTACTACGCGCCGCGAGTACATTTTCTAATTTAAAGCCAACACCGTCACGAATAAACTCAGAACCAGGCGGAACCAGATCAAGTGAGAGTATGTCTTCAATTTCAGCCATGTCTTTAAAAGACGCGATCACATCTTTATTGACTACGGGTGCCCCCATTCCAAGTGATGGAAAATATTGATATACACGATACACGCGATCAGCATTCGGTTGTTGCTCATCATAAGAAGCTTCATTAAAAGCAAACATAGCCACTAAAATAGCTGCAGCCAAACCAACACTTAAGCCAATAATATTAAGTAAAAAATGCTGTTTTTGCTGTTTAAATGCCCGTAGGGCTGTCACTAAATAATTAATAAACATGTTAAGCAACCTCAGCAGCGCTTTGCTGCACAACATTCGCTTTATCAAGCATCACTTGGCCATCGAGTAAGCGTACTAAACGGTCAGCATACGCGCCTTCTTTCTCTGAGTGGGTCACCATAATTACCGTGGTACCTTCTTTATTTAATTCGCGCAGCATCGCCATGACTTCATCGCCATTTTTAGAGTCGAGGTTACCGGTTGGTTCATCGGCTAAAATGAGTTTAGGATTAATCACTAATGCACGCGCCACGGCTACCCGTTGCTGCTGACCACCCGACAGTTGCTGTGGTAAGTGCTCGGCGCGGTGATCAATGCCTACGCGTTTTAAAATGGTTTCTACGCGTTGCTTACGCTCACTTTTTGATATTTTTTGATACTGTAATGGCAACTCTACGTTTTCATAAACTGTTAGCTCATCAATCAAGTTAAAGCTTTGAAATACAAAGCCAATTGATTCTTTACGTAGCTCTGCTAGTTGCTTTTCGCTATAGCCTGCAATGTCAGTTCCCGCAAAATCAAAGCTTCCTGAGCTTGGCGAATCCAACATACCTAAAATAGACAACAAGGTTGACTTACCACAGCCAGAGGGCCCCATAATCGCTAAAAAATCACCTTCGTTTACGGTTAAGTTAATATTGCTTAGCGCTGTAGTTTCAACATCTTGAGTACGAAATACACGGCTTAAATTAGTTAGTTTGATCATTGTTATTTTCCTTAAAATTGTAGTTGCTGTGCTTTATCAAAGTTACTGTAGCTAGAGGTAATCACTTGTTCCCCAGCATTGAGCCCTTCAAGCACTTCAAAATAGTGTTGATTCTTTTTGCCTAGGCGAATATCACGGCGCACTGCTTTATCACCGCCTTGCTCGATTACATAAACCCAGTTACCGCCCGAGTTAGTAAAAAAAGCCCCGCGTTTAAGCAGTAAGGCATTGTTATTGTCATCCCCTAGCATTAACTCAATATCAATGCTTTGGCCGCGCTTAATGCTTTTAGTGTTACTGGGTAGGTCCACTTCTACTTGAAATTGCGACTGCTGTACGCGGCTATCGATTTTGCTCACTTTTGCATTCACCGTGCCGCTTTCAAGCTCAATCATTACCGCCATGTCACGCTGCACTTGGTTTAAATAAAATTCATCCATGCGCACCACTAACTTATATTCATTAGGAATATCTATTTGGCCTAACCGCGCACCACTGTTTTTAGATTCGCCAATTTCCACATCAAGTTCGCTTAAATAACCCGATACCGGTGCTTTGATTAATAAGTTGTCGAGATTTCGACGCGCAAATTGCAGATTTTTTTCGAGCATTTTAGCGCTATCAGAAAGCTGTGCCACTTGCACCTCACGGATTGAGTTTTCTTGCTTTTGGCGCTCAAGGGTAAGCTCTTTACGGGCTTGGTAATAATTTAAATCTTCTTCCAGCTCAGCAAGTTGCTCCTGCGCTAATACGCCACTTTTAACCAAAGGTTTAGTTTGTTTTAATCGACGAGTTAAGTGGGTAATTTTTAATTCGATTTCTAATAAGTCGCGGCGTAAGTTTAACCGGCTGGTTTCCATGGTCATTTGCGTATTACGTAAAAAGTTAAGCTGCTCGGTAACTTGTGCTTCACGGCTCATTACATCCAGTTGTAGGTTAGTATTGCTTAGGCGCACGAGCGGTTGGCCTTTCTCAACATATTCACCTTGCTCGACTAATCGCTCTTCCACTTGACCACCAGCAATGGTATCGAGATAAATACTGGTTTTTGGCACAACTTGACCGCGTAAGCTTAAGGCATCTTTAAAGGCACCTTGTTTAACCGTGCTAACCGTTAAACCACTACGCTCGATATTTTGGCTACGGCCTGTATCACTGCTTTGCGTAAAACCATATGCAGCCGCAGCAACACCTAAAGTAAGAGCTGCAAAAGTAAATTTTTTTAAATACTTTTGCGTAAATGAGCGTTCTATTTTTTTGTCCATGTCGACTACCTTGATACAGGTTTAATAAACTAATTACCGATAGTTATTACAAACGCTGTGCCAGTTTTATTTAACCAATAAATTCAAACGGTTAATGTTTATTTTTATTGTTCACATATTTGTAGTGTCCGCTAATAGAACACTTTTTTATTTTATAAACGTCCATTTATGGACACTGTCCCCTTTTTGTTTTAGGCTAAATAAAACTCTATAAGAATAAAAAATATGAAACACACAGGCTCTCTTCTAATTGTTGATGACAACCCAGACATTCTCATTGCAGCACGTTTATTACTAAAACAGCATTATCAAAGTGTTAAAACCACAGACAATCCATTTGACATTGCAGGCATCATTAACGAGCAACGCAAGCTCGAGCAACCCGTTGACGTAATACTGCTTGATATGAACTTTACCCAAGACTCAATCAGTGGCAAAGAAGGCTTTTATTGGCTGAAAAAAATTATCGAACAAGACGCTAATATCGTTGTTTTATTAATGACCGCTTACGGCGATATTCAATTAGCCGTAGATGCAATTAAAGCGGGAGCTTCTGATTTTATTGCCAAGCCTTGGCAAAACGAGCAATTACTTGGCGCCGTTGCCGCCGCGTTTTCACACGCCAAAGATAAACAGCAAGTGGGCACTCTGACCCGCCAAAAGCAAGGTCTAAACCAAGCCTTAAACACCCCCAACTTTGAATTTTTAGGTCAAAGTGCAGCAATGCAACATGTATTTGCCACCATCGAAAAAGCCGCACAAACAGATGCCAATATATTAATAACTGGCGAAAGTGGCACAGGAAAAGAACTCACCGCCCATGCCATTCATCAGGCAAGTATGCGCCATAATCAAACCTTTATGAGCTTAGATATGGGCGCCGTGGCACAGAATTTATTTGAAAGTGAATTATTCGGCCATAAAAAGGGCGCGTTTACTGATGCAAAAAGCGATCGCATTGGTAAGTTTGAACTTGCCCATGGCGGTAGCTTATTTTTAGATGAACTCGGTAATTTACCACTTGAACACCAGGCTAAGTTACTGGCCGCATTACAAAATAGGCAAATAACACCAGTTGGCGGCAGCAAAGCCGTTGATATAGATATTCGCCTGATTTGCGCCACTAACGATAACCTTGAGCAAGCAGTTATTGACGAGCGCTTTCGCCAAGATTTGCTATACCGAATAAACACCGTTGAAATTCGGCTACCGGCACTGAGAGAGCGCAGTGATGACATTCCATTATTAGCTAATTACTATCTAAAACACTTTGCGCAAAAATATAAACGCGACTTAACCATTAGCGATGATGATATGAATGCACTTTGCCAGTACGCGTGGCCAGGTAATGTACGTGAATTGGCTCATGCTATAGAGCGTGCGGTTATTTTAACTGAAGGGAATAAACTCGATATAAGCTCAGTGGTTGGTAATTCAGCATCAGTTAGTACTGACGAGAATACACAAAGTACAGGGGGTTTAAACAATGTAGCGCAGTACGATACCTTTGATTTAGAAATACTCGAACAACGTACTGTACGTGCAGCCCTTAAGCATCATCAGGGGAATGTTAGCCATGCAGCCAAAGCGCTTGGTTTAACTCGCGGCGCGATGTACCGTCGCCTTGAAAAGTATGGGCTATAATCATGCGTGCTAATTTATTGCTTTCGTTTAACATTATCGCACTTATAAGTGCAAGTGCATTGCTTAGTTATGCATTACAAAAGCATGGTTTTTCAGCGACGACATTATTAATAATTTTAGCCGCCGTAGCGTTAATAGCGCATATTTTTACGCTATTTAAGCGCCAACAAAAACAAGCTGAAATGGTGATCCGCGCTTTAGCCAATGGCGACAGCACCTTGGGCCTTGGCCAACAACACCCAATGCTTAAGCAATTTGAGCAAGTAAAAACTCAAATGCAAACGGCACGTTTTAATGCCGAGCAACAAGCACAGTTTCTACAAGCTTTGCTCATCCATGTTGATTTAGCCGTTATGGTATGTGATGACAATGGCAAAGTGATCGAGTCAAACCCAGCCGTTAGTAAGTTACTGGGGAAAAATTTTCAACATTTGCAAGAGTTAGGCGCTGTTGGCGAGCTAATTTTGAACGCCAGTAATAATATTCGCAGCACCACCTATTGGCAAAATGGCGAGCAGCACGATACCCTCTCTATTCAACTGAGTATTGCCGAAATACAAGGTAAAGTACGCCGAGTAGTGAGCTTGCAATCAATCCATGATCAATTACAACTTAAAGAACAACAAGCTTATAAACGCTTAACTAAAGTACTTACGCACGAAATTGCCAACTCTATTACCCCGCTTTCATCGTTAGCTGATACGTGCAGCAATTTACTACCACAAGAACTGTGTTTTATTGATATTGAAGATAAACAAGACTTACAGCTTGCACTAAGCACCTTAGCATCAAGAACGGCACATTTAGGCGACTTTATTGCTCGTTTTCGCCAAGTTAGCAGCTTACCTAAACCTAATTTAGCGCCTGAAAATTTAGCCAATATGCTAGCGCGTATTGTCACCTTGCATCAACAACAAGCACGCGAACAACACACCCATATTGAACTGTCGATTAAAAATCAGCAGTTAGTAATGCTTGATAGCAGCCAAGTAGAACAGGTATTAGTAAACTTAATAAAAAATGCTCTTGAAGTACTAAAGAGTAGCCAAAAGTACAGCGTTGAGAATGTCGTTCAACCAAGGATCAAAATTAGCTTGGCACAAAACACTAGCCAACAACTCTATATAGAAATTAGCGACAACGGCCCAGGCATTAGCGAACATGTGGTAGATATGATCTTCGTGCCATTTTTTACCACCAAGCAGCAAGGCTCTGGCATTGGCTTGAGCCTATCAAGGCAAATTATGCTCAACCACGGCGGTGATTTAATTTATGTACAAAAACCACAAGGCGCATGTTTTAGGTGTGTGTTTGGTTGAGTGTAGAACACCATTTAAGGTGACGACTCATTAGCATTAGTGTTTTCGCGCTAAAGCACGACCTACTTAATTGCACAGCATATCTTGTAGGTCGTCGTTTACGGCGACAATTAACTTGCAATATAGGTAGTTAAACTAACCTAAAGATCAGTGGGCTTACCAATATTAGTCCGCAACAAAAGCCAGCTTTAACTTGCCATGCTTTATATTTGCCTGTGACTTTAATACCTAAAAATGGGCTTAATAAATCGATACGACGCGCAGCAATAAACACTAGCCAACAAATAATGAATGTGAGACTTAGTATAAGTAATGGCTCCAAAAAACCACCTAGTTGCAGTTCAGATATATAAAAGGCTAAGCCAATAATCACACTTTGATGTAATAGATAAAACGGAAATACGGCTGAGTTTAATAAAGCCAGTTTAGGGTGATCGTGATTCAAAAAACGTTGTGCTAGTGCCAGCATCAATAACACACCCAATAGTCGCTGCGCGGTATACAGCATATCCATGCTGGTAATTTGCCATTGGCTAACAGCAGGATTTTGCCAAATCATGTGATAACCCAGCACTACAACTAAATAACCTAAAATGAATACCACTAATAACGCCTGCCAGTGACGTAGCAATTTGCTGTAAAATGCAGGCTGCCACGCAAGCAAGTAACCGTAAAGTAAAAACAACGCGCCCATGGGATATCGGAATGTATCACTCGGCCAGCTCAGTTTTAAAATACACAGCGGCAATAGCAATACAATAAAAACAATAACTAACGATCGCTCACATAAACGCATGATTATTGCTCGCGCAGTAGCGTGATGAAGCAGCGGCAGCACTAACACCAGCAATAAAGTAAATTGCCATAAGGAACGTAAATACCAAAGGTGGTTTACATCAACATGCGGCCAAATACCTGCTTGGTATTGGTTAAATAAAGGGTTAGTTAAATCAAAAAACTGCAAGTAAAACTGCCAAAAGCTCATTGCTAAGCCTGCCTCTTGGCTCATTTGCGCATAAAGCTGAATCGGCACTATAAACCAAATGCCAACCAATAAAGGCTGTAATATTTTTACACTGCGCGTTATTAAAAACATGCTTAAACTAAAACGCGCAATAATAAAACGCAGCGCCACACCTGAAATAAACCAGATTAATCCCATTCGCCATGGTGACAGCAACAGCATGGCATTCTCTATGTTGCTGGATAAATACTGGCTTTTAAAATGAAAGCCCCAGCTTTCACTGTATAGCATGCCGGTGTGGTAGAAAATTAATAAACCAAACGCAAGCACCCGCAGCCAATCTAAATCATAGCGGCGCAGTGGTAACTCAACGGCTTGATTAAACGCATTTAGCCATGGCTGTAATAGGGTTTGTAGCGTGTTTTTAATTGCTATTATAAGTTTCATGGTTGATTTAATTAATGACTACTTAATTACAACTATGCCCCTCTTACCGCGCTAAAAAATTAAAAAAGGCTGATAAAACAGTCAGTAGGGATAAGCGGCGGGATACAGGGATGATAAGTTTGGTGATTTATCACTATATTGATAGTCTAATAGTGAGGCAGCTTAAGAGTAACAATAATAATGATCACCTTAACGTATTTTCAGCGTTACCAAACCTGGTATGCGACACTATTTTTATGTAGTTATATTTTTATCAACAATACCATTAATGCCAGCTCAAACATTATGGAAGCCCAGCGCGATGGCGTACTTCCGTTTATGATCTGGGAGCCATTTGTATGGGAGTATTCCAGCGCTATTGGCACCTTGTTGTTGTTTCCCGCTTTAGTTTGGCTATTAAAAGCTAAGCCATTTAATTGGCAAAAGATCACTCGGTCATTACTCATTTATTTATTCGCAAGCGTTATTTTTTCGTTATTGCATGTAGGGATCATGGTCGCTATTCGCAAGCTCATTTACACCGTACAAGGTATGCAATATGACTTTGGATTAGTGTGGTTTGAATTACTTTATGAATACCGCAAAGACTTGTGGGGGTTCTTATTTTTAATTGCTGTAATTAAAGCCTACCAATATGTAGTGAACCAATTAACCGGTGAAGCGGCGCCGATCAAACAAGGCGAAGATACGCCTGAAAATTTAAATTTCGACAGACTACTGGTAAAAAAACTGGGAAAAGAATTTATTGTCCGCGTAGCACAAATAGACTGGCTTGAATCCAGCGGCAATTACGTAAATCTACATATTGGCGCACGAATTTATCCGTTACGTGCAACCATGAGCCAACTTATAACTCAGTTAGAGCCGCAAGGATTTTGCCGTATTCACCGCTCCTATGCCATTCGTTTAGATGTGGTTGAATCAATCACGCCATTACCAAGCGGTGATAGTGAAGTGAAACTTACAACGGGCAAAGTGCTTAATTTATCACGTCGCTATAAAGAGCAGTTTAAAGGCAACATAAATTCAGCCACCGCTAATTTTTAACTCACCTTATGTTAAGCTAACTTGCTTTAGGTTAGCCGCATTCATTTTTTCGGAGTAGTTTAGTACGTGTATTTAAATCGATTTATCCGCATTCTGCCATTGATTGTTATTTTATCAGGTTGTGAAACCACACCAGAACAACCATCGTCTCAACCAGCTATTAAGGCTGAACCTGCCACTATTGTTAGTAAACAAAGCGAACCCATTGAGAAAATAGCACCGTTAAATGCAAAAGAACTTGATGATGTGTGGCAACGTATTCGTGCGCAGCTAACATTTGCCAACTCTAGCCACCCTGATGTACAAAAGCGCATTGCTTGGTATTTATCGCACCCAAATTACATGGATGAAATAAGTCGCCGTGCTGAGCCTTACCTTTACTATATAGTCACTGAGGTTGAAAAGCGGGATCTACCGATAGAATTAGCGCTAATGCCGCTGATTGAAAGCGACTTTGATGCCAGTGCCTATTCGCACAAGCATGCATCTGGGCTTTGGCAATTAACCCCTTCAATAGCTAAGTATTTTAAGGTAAAAATTAGCCCTTGGTACGATGGTCGCCAAGATGTGATAGACAGTACCCGTGCTGCTCTGGATTTTATGGAGTACTTATACAAACGCTTTGATGGCGATTGGTATCACGCTATAGCAGCCTATAACTTAGGTGAAGGCCGTGTACTTAGAGCAATCAGCAACAATAAAAAGCAAGGCAAACCGACTGACTTTTTTAGTTTAAAATTACCTAAACAAACCAGTCAATATGTACCAAAGCTACTTGCTGCTGCGCAATTATTAAAAAACCAAAAGATGGCCTTCCCTGCAATCGCAAATAAAGATGCGATAGCCAAAGTGGCCATTTCTGGCTCAGTTATTTTAGATAATAAAGCCCAATGGCAACAGTTAGAGTCTTTAAATTACGGGGTTATTCGCTTCCCAGCAATTATTGATGCGCCGCATATCGTCGTTCCTGCCAGCGAGAAAGTACAATTTGAAACCATGATCGCAAATCAAAAAAGCAACGATTACAACCAATGGCAGCATTACACTGTTAAACGTGGCGATAGTTTGAGTGTTATTGCAAAACGCTACAAAGTGAGTGTGAGTCAGCTTAAAGCATTCAATAATTTAAAAAGTAGTACCATACGTATTGGCCAAAAGTTGGTGCTGCCGCAGTTAGCCGATACACAAATAGAGCACAAAGTAAAATCTGGTGAAAGCTTATGGAAAATAGCCAACCATTACAAAGTCAGCATCACTAAGCTAAAACAATGGAACAGCCTTTCAGGCGATCGCTTAAAAGTAGGCGAGAAGCTAACCGTATTTTTATCAGCAAGTTAATAACATGAACGCTGGATAATAAGCCTCTCTTCAGCGGCTATATCCAATGCTAACTGTGTTAGGCCTGAATATAATTAAAGGGCTGCAATCATGCAGCCCTTTGCAAACAGTGATTAATCATCAGCTTGTGATTTAGTGTGGTACCAATTTACTGTGCGGGTCAGCATCATAATCAAACTCAGCACTACAAACACCAGTAAACTGCCCATCAACAATGCGTAATCTTCTGCACTTAGTAGCCCGTACAGTAAGCTGTATAAAAACAGTATGCCAAGCAGAAATAACCCCCCATGCTTAGTATTTTTCAACATTCCAGCCACATAAATACTTAGTAATAACGAAGACGCTAATGCTGATAGTAAATAGGCAAGATTAAAACCAAGGTGCTCACCTAGCGATATCAACAATAAGTAAAAAACGGCCAATGCTAAGCCTACAAAGCCATATTGCACCGGATGAACAGGTTCACTGCGAAGCACTTCGAGTAAAAAGAAACTGGCAAATACCAGTATCAGCACTAAAATTGCGTAGTTACTGGCGCGATAGCTTTTTAAGTAATGATCCACACCATCCACAAGGTTAACCCCCATGCTACGCTGCTTAAATTGCTCGCACTGATTTTGAAAAACACAATGCTGAAACAGCTCTTTTAAGTTGCTAGCAAAGTAGTTTGTTTGCCAGCTGGCTGTAAAACCTTGTTCTGAAATACTTGACTCGATAGGTAAATAATCACCAACGAAGCTTGGATGTGGCCAATCGGCTTGCATGCTGAGACTGGTTTCTTTGCCGACAGGGGCAATAGCCAGTTTACGCATTCCTTGTAGGTTTAAATCAATTTGATAATCCAACGTCTGCTGCTCAAGTAAAGCACTATAATCGAGCTCAATATTAACACCTTCGGGCAATTGCAGTAGCTTAGTACCTGGCTGTAAGGCATATTCTTGGTTATTTATACGCATAGCACTACCTTGACCAATACCGCGAATATCTTTAATCGCCATGATCATATGTACCTGCTTTATCTTTTTATCGGCTATTTCATTTAAAGCCTCGGTATTAAATTGCCCCGCAAAGTGATTCGCTGAGCGATATAGCAAAGCCTTATAAATACCTCGGTATTTTTCAAAAGAAGATAATTCACTGTTTATTGTTAAGGTTTCAGGTAGCAACAACAGCGTTCTTAACTGTTCAGTGGTGTTGCCTTCCAAAGTATGTGTTTCTATAAATTGTACTTGAATAAACGGCCCAATGACTTGTTGCTCGCCGCTGCTACTTTTAGCAATATCAGCTTGCACTTGTTGCTGTAGCTCTGCACGTTCATCAATTAGATTTTGGATCATAAAAATAGGCACTAATAGCAGTACAATTAGACCTATGATAATCACCAATTTTGTTTCCAGTTTTTGTTTCATTGTTATTTACTCCGTGTTTGTTATAACTACAGAATAATCAACAAACATGGAGTTGAAGTGGTGCTTATGTGGAGTCTTTATGGAGTTGGTAAGAACAGCTGAACAGATACCCCCTGTGAAGTATTATTTATTATTAGCTTGCCTTTATGTAATTTAACTACTTGTTCTACAAAGTTAAGCCCAAGGCCGGTACTTTTTTGTCCGTTACTTCTGGCAAGCGAATAAAAGCGTTCAGTTACTCTCTCTAACGCATAATCTGGTATCTTCGGACCAGTGTTTTCGACGTTAATACAAAGCTCGCTTACAGTGTGCGTAACAGTGATCTTGATTTTGCCCTGTTCGTATACAAAATCCAGCGCGTTTTCAAACAAATTGTACAAAGCTTGCTGTATTAAAAATTGATCCCCCACAAAAGCGACTTTGTTATCGCATACAACGCTTAATTCTACTTGTTTGGTCATTAGCCTGCTGATACAAGAGGCCTTTATCTGCTCAATCAAAGCTGGTAAATCAATTAATTGCCGCTGTTCAAGTTCTGGGAGTTGTTCAAGCCTAGTTAGTGCTAGCAACTTATCGATCAATTGCTGCATGCGCGTAGCTTCGGTTTCAATATTCTGAGCAAATAATTGCTGTTTATCTACCGTGGTAGGGGTTTGTAGTATTTCACTAGCCCCTTTGATCGCTGACAATGGGCTTTTTAACTCATGTGTTAGAGTTTGCACATAATTTTCTACGTATCGTTTACCATCGAGCTGACGACGCATATTTTCAAGTGCATCACTAAGTAAGCTATATTCATAAAAAACTCTAAAGGTGGGTTTACTGGTTTTTTCACCTCGGCCCATTTTATCAGCGTAGTCTGCCAGCTTATATAACGCCGTATTTATACGCCACGCGATTAACGCTCCAATTATAAGCGCGAGTACACTCATTAACGCTAACCAAGTTAATACCCGATACTTGGAAATATCAATAAATGGCTGTACCGAGCGGTTCGCTTTAGCAACTGTAACACTGCCAATTATTTCATTGTTATAGAGAATAGGTGCCGCTACATGCATGACGGTTGATAGCGGATCATTGGGGTCTAATGCAGTTGAGCGTGCCCCGTACTCACCACGTAGGGTGAGGTAAACGTCATTCCATTTAGAAAAATCATTACCAACATCCTGCTGCCATGAATCCAGCACCACAATGCCTTGTTGATCAGTTATATAAACTCGATGATTAACTGATTTTTTTTCAATTCCCCAAATAGCAGCATCAGGGTCACGTAAACCATAAAAGTTGATTTGCTTAGCAAAAGCGCTCTGAGCAATATCCCCGTTCGCCATTGGGTTGCTTGCCATTACAGCCAGTATGTTTGCCATATCGACCAGCGTTTCTTCGCTCGCTTGGCGTACCGTTGGTTTGATCTCTCTCATAACTGTCGAGCTAACCAAGTAAGCGGTTAAAATCACTAACACAAAATAGAGTAAAAATAGCCTCAGTCCAAGCGGGATCTTAGGCCATCTTTTAAGACGAGAGAATACTGTCTTTGTTGGCTTAGGTGGATTCATAGTAATAACCAAAGCCACGTTTAGTATGAATACATTCAGGAGCCGATACCGCACGCAGTTTATTGCGAATAGCCTTGATGTGACTATCTACATTACGAGCATAGATAGCATCTTGGTGATTTTGCGCCGCCAACAATAATTGCTCGCGGGAGAATACTTGGCGCGGATGACTAATTAGCTTATCCAGCAATTTAAATTCCAATGCTGTGAGAGCCAATGCTTGGTTTTGGAAATGATAATCGAAATTTTCAGCATAAAGCCCTGAGACAGGCTCTGAGGAGATAGATGCTTTAATCGCAGTTTCGCTATGTCTAATTCTAAGTTTAACCCTTGCAAGCACTTCTCGCGGGCTAAATGGCTTAGTAACATAATCATCTGCGCCTATTTCTAATCCCACCACACGGTCTATTTCATCATTGCGGGCTGTAAGAAAGATAATCGGCAGCGCAGAAAACTCTCTTATCTGCTTACATAGCTCAAAACCATTAGCATCAGGTAAGCCAATATCTAAAATCAACAAGGATGGCATGCTGTTTTTAATATACTCAAGCCCCTCACCCGCCGTAGCAAACCACTGCACAGCAAAGCCATCAATTTCTAGGGTGTGGATCAGTGTATCAGCGATCGCTTTTTCATCTTCAATGATCACAACCCGACTGCTAGACATACGCAACTATTCCATTTTACAAACTGAGTTAACAGCTTTTAATAGTTACAGTTAGCAAGCATGTAGTCAATTGCTAGATACCACTACATGGCCTATCCTAGTTCCTAGCGACCTAGCCCCTAGAACTTTTTTTAGGACAAACAAAAAACCCGCTTCATTTCTGAAACGGGTTTCTTCAATTAGGATCCTGGCGATGACCTACTTTCACATAACAAATGCTACACTATCATCGGCGCTGTTTCGTTTCACTACTGAGTTCGGCATGGGGTCAGGTGGGTCCAAAACGCTATTGTCACCAAGAAAATTTTTTTCAATTTTCTTATTCTAATTTTTAAGGTTAAAGTTCTTCAACTAAATTTGGAGCCTGGCGATGACCTACTTTCACATAACAAATGCTACACTATCATCGGCGCTGTTTCGTTTCACTACTGAGTTCGGCATGGGGTCAGGTGGGTCCAAAACGCTATTGTCACCAAGCAAATTTGGTATTAATTCGCTCTTCGAGCCAATTAATTAAAATTTGGAAAATGGCTGATAATTGTTTTCTTACAACTTTAAGCTTATCGCTTACAGCTGCGTAAAATCTACTTTAGTTCTATTAACTTCTGCGCTGTTTCACTATCACATAAAAATCTGTCTGGAACAGATTTTAACGCACGTAGTGCGGCTTTAGTAATTTACATGGACGTAAATTATAAAACGCGTTTGGCGTTGTATGGTTAAGCCTCACGGGTAATTAGTACAAGTTAGCTTAACATATCACTATGCTTCCACATCTTGCCTATCAACGTTGTAGTCTTCAACGGCCCTTCAGAGACTTTAAAAGTCTAGTGAGAACTCATCTCGAGGCCTGCTTCGCGCTTAGATGCTTTCAGCGCTTATCAGTTCCGAACGTAGCTACCGGGCAATGCCATTGGCATGACAACCCGAACACCAGCGGTTCGTTCACTCCGGTCCTCTCGTACTAGGAGCAACCCCTCTCAATTCTCAAACGCCCACGGCAGATAGGGACCGAACTGTCTCACGACGTTCTAAACCCAGCTCGCGTACCACTTTAAATGGCGAACAGCCATACCCTTGGGACCGACTTCAGCCCCAGGATGTGATGAGCCGACATCGAGGTGCCAAACACCGCCGTCGATATGAACTCTTGGGCGGTATCAGCCTGTTATCCCCGGAGTACCTTTTATCCGTTGAGCGATGGCCCTTCCATTCAGAACCACCGGATCACTATGACCTACTTTCGTACCTGCTCGACGTGTCTGTCTCGCAGTTAAGCTGGCTTCTACCATTACACTAACCGTACGATGTCCGACCGTACTTAGCCAACCTTCGTGCTCCTCCGTTACTCTTTGGGAGGAGACCGCCCCAGTCAAACTACCCACCAGGCACTGTCCGTAACCCCGATTCAGGGGCCAACGTTAGAACATCAAAACTACAAGGGTGGTATTTCAAGGACGACTCCACAAAAACTAGCGTCTCTGCTTCTTAGTCTCCCACC
The DNA here is from genome assembly GCF_030436385.1 of Pseudoalteromonas sp. KG3. Classification (NCBI taxonomy): domain Bacteria; kingdom Pseudomonadati; phylum Pseudomonadota; class Gammaproteobacteria; order Alteromonadales; family Pseudoalteromonadaceae; genus Pseudoalteromonas; species Pseudoalteromonas sp. KG3. Next base: position 2,555,506 of record NZ_CP098523.1, on the reverse strand, counting down.
TATCCTACACATGTAGGTTCAATGTTCAGTGCCAAGCTGTAGTAAAGGTTCACGGGGTCTTTCCGTCTAGCCGCGGGTACACAGCATCTTCACTGCGATTTCAATTTCACTGAGTCTCGGGTGGAGACAGCGTGGCCATGGTTACACCATTCGTGCAGGTCGGAACTTACCCGACAAGGAATTTCGCTACCTTAGGACCGTTATAGTTACGGCCGCCGTTTACCGGGGCTTCGATCAAGAGCTTCGTCCGAAAACTAACCCCATCAATTAACCTTCCGGCACCGGGCAGGTGTCACACCGTATACGTCATCTTGCGATTTTGCACAGTGCTGTGTTTTTAATAAACAGTCCCAGCCACCTGGTCACTGCGGCTCCCGTCCGCTTAGAGAGCAAGTCTCATCACAGATAGGAGCGTACCTTCTCCCGAAGTTACGGTACGATTTTGCCTAGTTCCTTCACCCGAGTTCTCTCAAGCGCCTTAGTATTCTCTACCTGACCACCTGTGTCGGTTTGGGGTACGATTCGGTATAATCTGAAGCTTAGAGGCTTTTCCTGGAAGTATGGCATCAGCAACTTCATCACCTTAGTGACTCGTCTCGTGTCTCAGCCTAACAGCAACCCGGATTTACCTAAGTCGCTAGCCTACTCACTTTCACATGGACTACCAACGCCATGCTTGCTTAGCCTGCTCCGTCCCCCCATCGCAATTATACCAAGTACGGAAATATTAATCCGTTTCCCATCGACTACGCCTTTCGGCCTCGCCTTAGGGGTCGACTTACCCTACCCTGATTAACATGGGATAGGAACCCTTGGTCTTCCGGCGTGCGGGTTTTTCACCCGCATTATCGTTACTCATGTCAGCATTCGCACTTCTGATACGTCCAGCATACCTCCCGGTACACCTTCAACCGCTTACAGAACGCTCCCCTACCACTCATCCTAAGATGAATCCGCAGCTTCGGTGCATAGTTTAGCCCCGTTACATCTTCCGCGCAGACCGACTCGACCAGTGAGCTATTACGCTTTCTTTAAAGGATGGCTGCTTCTAAGCCAACCTCCTGGCTGTCTGGGCCTTTCCACATCGTTTCCCACTTAACTATGACTTTGGGACCTTAGCTGGCGGTCTGGGTTGTTTCCCTCTTCACGACGGACGTTAGCACCCGCCGTGTGTCTCCCGGATAGTACTTTACGGTATTCGGAGTTTGCAAAGGGTTGGTAAGTCGGGATGACCCCCTAGCCTTAACAGTGCTCTACCCCCGTAAGTATTCGTCCGAGGCTCTACCTAAATAGATTTCGGGGAGAACCAGCTATCTCCCGGTTTGATTAGCCTTTCACTCCTAGCCACAGGTCATCCCCTAACTTTTCAACGTTAGTGGGTTCGGTCCTCCAGTTGATGTTACTCAACCTTCAACCTGCCCATGGCTAGATCACCGGGTTTCGGGTCTATACCTTGCAACTATTCGCCCAGTTAAGACTCGGTTTCCCTACGGCTACCCTAATCGGTTAACCTCGCTACAAAATATAAGTCGCTGACCCATTATACAAAAGGTACGCAGTCACAGAACAAGTCTGCTCCTACTGCTTGTACGTACACGGTTTCAGGTTCTATTTCACTCCCCTCACAGGGGTTCTTTTCGCCTTTCCCTCACGGTACTGGTTCACTATCGGTCAGTTGGGAGTATTTAGCCTTAGATGATGGTCCACCTATATTCAGTCAAAGTTTCACGTGCTCCGACCTACTCGATTTCACTTAAAATGTCTTTTCATGTACGGGACTATCACCCTGTATCGTGGCACTTTCCAGAGCCTTCCATTAACACATAATAAGCTTAAGGGCTGTTCCGGTTTCGCTCGCCGCTACTTCCGGAATCTCGGTTGATTTCTTTTCCTACGGGTACTTAGATGTTTCAGTTCTCCGCGTTCGCCTCGTTAACCTATGTATTCAGTTAACGATACCTGCAAGCAGGTGGGTTTCCCCATTCGGAAATCCTAGTCTCAAGTGCTTTTTACTAGCTTGACTAGGCTTATCGCAAGTTAATACGTCCTTCATCGCCTCCAACTGCCAAGGCATCCACCGTGTACGCTTAGTCACTTAACCATACAACCCAAACGGGTCTTGCTTGGTCTTTGCTACTTATGCTGCCTTGCTTTCTATTTTTGCTTGGTTACATAACACGTTATGCGCCCAGCGACAAAAATATTAGCGGCGTTGCCTAAGCATCAAATCCACGTCGCAATACTAAACAATAAAGTTTAGTCATACGTTAGTGACAGTTTAACTTCGCCAGAAGTTAATATTGAATACTAAAGTAGATACCAATCAATCAACTCATAAGAGTTAACTAAATGGCACTGAATGATACTGCTATCATTCTTTTTTACTTTTGAAAACTCTGTACAAATAACACTGTTATTTATACGAATTTTATTATCAGCTTTTCCAAATTTTTAAAGAGCATATTAATTAGTTAAACCCAATGGGCAAAACTAACTAACAATCATCTGTGTGGACACTACGAACAAATAAGTTCTAAATCGTATAAGGAGGTGATCCAGCCCCAGGTTCCCCTAGGGCTACCTTGTTACGACTTCACCCCAGTCATGAATCACTCCGTGGTAAACGTCCTCCCGAGGGTTAGACTATCTACTTCTGGAGCAACCCACTCCCATGGTGTGACGGGCGGTGTGTACAAGGCCCGGGAACGTATTCACCGCGTCATTCTGATACGCGATTACTAGCGATTCCGACTTCATGGAGTCGAGTTGCAGACTCCAATCCGGACTACGACGCACTTTAAGTGATTCGCTTACTCTCGCGAGTTCGCAGCACTCTGTATGCGCCATTGTAGCACGTGTGTAGCCCTACACGTAAGGGCCATGATGACTTGACGTCGTCCCCACCTTCCTCCGGTTTATCACCGGCAGTCTCCTTAGAGTTCTCAGCATTACCTGCTAGCAACTAAGGATAGGGGTTGCGCTCGTTGCGGGACTTAACCCAACATCTCACAACACGAGCTGACGACAGCCATGCAGCACCTGTATCAGAGTTCCCGAAGGCACCAAACTATCTCTAGTAAGTTCTCTGTATGTCAAGTGTAGGTAAGGTTCTTCGCGTTGCATCGAATTAAACCACATGCTCCACCGCTTGTGCGGGCCCCCGTCAATTCATTTGAGTTTTAACCTTGCGGCCGTACTCCCCAGGCGGTCTACTTAATGCGTTAGCTTTGAAAAACAAGTCCGAGGACCCGAGCTTCTAGTAGACATCGTTTACGGCGTGGACTACCAGGGTATCTAATCCTGTTTGCTCCCCACGCTTTCGTACATGAGCGTCAGTGTTGACCCAGGTGGCTGCCTTCGCCATCGGTATTCCTTCAGATCTCTACGCATTTCACCGCTACACCTGAAATTCTACCACCCTCTATCACACTCTAGTTTGCCAGTTCGAAATGCAGTTCCCAGGTTGAGCCCGGGGCTTTCACATCTCGCTTAACAAACCGCCTGCGTACGCTTTACGCCCAGTAATTCCGATTAACGCTCGCACCCTCCGTATTACCGCGGCTGCTGGCACGGAGTTAGCCGGTGCTTCTTCTGTAAGTAACGTCACAGCTAAGCTCTATTAAAACTTAACCTTTCCTCCTTACTGAAAGTGCTTTACAACCCGAAGGCCTTCTTCACACACGCGGCATGGCTGCATCAGGCTTGCGCCCATTGTGCAATATTCCCCACTGCTGCCTCCCGTAGGAGTCTGGGCCGTGTCTCAGTCCCAGTGTGGCTGATCATCCTCTCAAACCAGCTAGGGATCGTTGCCTTGGTGAGCCATTACCCCACCAACTAGCTAATCCCACTTGGGCCAATCTAAAGGCGAGAGCCGAAGCCCTCTTTGGTCCGTAGACGTTATGCGGTATTAGCAGTCGTTTCCAACTGTTGTCCCCCACCTCAAGGCATGTTCCCAAGCATTACTCACCCGTCCGCCGCTCGTCAGCAAAGTAGCAAGCTACTCTCTGTTACCGCTCGACTTGCATGTGTTAGGCCTGCCGCCAGCGTTCAATCTGAGCCATGATCAAACTCTTCAATTAAAAGTTTTTTCTGTCCTTCCCATAAAGGGAGCGGACATGCTCAATGAATTCTGAATTTATTTAATATCTTTCGATATCGAATTGACTGTGCTGAATAAATAAATTTATTCCGTTGGTCACTCAGTTCAATTGAGACTCTAAATTTTTTGCCTCATCTAGCGAACTAGAATCGGCTGTTAGAACTCAATCTGTACGAGTGCCCACACAGATGATTGCTTTATATTGTTAAAGAACGTTGCGATTAAAGCGCATTGCTTTACCTCGCTAGGGCTGCGCATATTACGCTTTCCTATTTTTTTGTCAATACTTAATTTTAAACTTTCTAAAAAATCTAAACTCAAGTTTTACTCGACTTACTGACTTGCTGCTTGCCTCGCTAAGCGTTGCCTGCTCTGCCGTGTCAGTGGGGTCGCATTATAGGGATTATCTGGAAACCGTCAACGCTTTATTTCAGTTTTATTAAATTAATTTTATTTTTGTTTGAAAGGTATACAAATCAAGTGTTCTAGGGAGATTTTTGTCTATTTATTGATTCAAGCCTCAAAATTATAAGTAATTATGGATCTTTAAACCTCTTGCCATGATTAATGATAATCAATATCATACTTATTTGGTTGTGTATTGATAAACAAAAAGGATCTCTTGTGTTTAGACGCTCTGTATTTAAATTATCTCTTATTTCATTGTCCCTCCTTAGCAGTAACTATGGCTTTGCCGCTGAAACAGCAGTTGAGGAGGATATAGAAAGCATTGCGATATACGGTAAAAACTACCGTTCTACAGGGACTAAGTCGAATTTAACACCGATAGAGTCGCCTATGAGCTTTGAAGTCTACGACAATAAACTACTTGAATTACGACAAGTCGACACAGTAAATGAAGCATTACGCTATGTATCAGGTGTTACACCTGAAAATCGCAGTACTGTGACTATTTTTGATCAATACACGATTCGTGGCTTTGAAAGCTATCGTAATTTTTATGATGGTCTGCCGCTACAATATAATTTGATATATAACCTCGCGCCGCAGGTCGATGCATTTGCCACCGAAAGCGTCGAGGTTTTAAAAGGCCCAGCATCGGTTTTATATGGTTCAGCCCCTCCAGGGGGTATGGTTAACCAAACAGCCAAAACACCACAAGCGACTTCTGAGCATAATATAAGAGCCCGCATTGGTACCAATAACTTAGCAGAGCTCGCACTCGATAGTACTGGCGCTATAACTGATGGCATTAACTATCGGTTTATTGCACTTGCCCGTAATAGTGACGGTCAACAGCAAACCACAGAAGAGCAAAGAATAACGATAGCACCGTCAGTTACTTTTGAACTCAGCGAGCGTACTAACTTAAACCTTAATTTATACTACCAAGACGATCCTGAAATGGTCCCTTCTACGCCTCTGCCGGCTAAAGGCGCTCTTTATGAAACCAGTTATGGAAAATTAGAGGCTGATGCATATGCTGGTGATAAAAATTGGGCCGAGTTTGCTCGTGACGTTACTATGATCGGTTATAAGTTAAACCATGAGTTTTCTGACTCAGTGTCATTTTTACAAAACTTTCGCTATACCAATGCCGATGCCACGCAGCAAAATAGTTATGATTATGGCCTGGCCGATGATGATAAAATATTAACCCGTACAGCGTATAAAACTATCGAGGATGCTGAAGGCTTTGTCGTTGATAACCAACTAGCAAGCCAATTTAACATAGCAAATACCAGCCATAACTTATTATTTGGCTTTGAGTATCAAACGCTTGATTCAACCTTCGATTATGCAGATACCTTTGGTGTAGATACGCCAAGCTTAGACTTATCAAACCCTGATTACGCACAATTTAATGCTGATACAACAGCTGCCTTAGATACTTATCGTCAATTTAGTCGTTTGCATCAATCACAACGTGGGTTTTATTTACAAGACGAAATAAAAATTGACGCTTTAACCGTTATTGCAGGTCTGCGCCATGATAATTATTACAGCTTAACCAACAGTACGGTGAGCGGTGCAACAAGTAATCAAGAAATAGATCAAAGTGATACTACATTCAGAATGGCAGCTATTTATACTTTTGATAATAACATTGCTCCATACGCGAGTTACTCAGAGTCATTTGAGCCAACCTCTGGTGTCGACACCTTAACCGGTTCAGCATTCAAACCCACTACAGCAGAACAAATTGAAGCTGGGGTTAAATATCACAATAATGATTCAAGCACTAAAGTAACGGCGGCATTTTTTGATCTACGCAAAAAAGATGTCGTTGTTAATACCCCTGACTTTATGCAATACACGCAAAATGGTGAAGTACAATCTAAAGGCTTTGAAGTAAGTGTTTATCAACAGCTTAGCAATTCACTAGATATTACCTTAAACCTTACTGATATGGATGTTGAAGTAACCGACAACCCACAAGATCAGACAGTAGAAGGAAAAACACCTATTTGGGTGGCTGAGCAACAAGCATCATTATGGTTAAATTACTTCTTAAGTGATGCGCTGGAATTCAATGGCGGCATACGCTATGTAGGTGAAAGCCAGCTTGATGCACAAAACTCAGATACTGTACCTGGTTACACTTTATTAGATGTCGCTGCCAGTTACCGCTTTAATGACAGCTATAAAGTGGGCTTAGCCGTGAGTAACTTAGCTGATAAACGCTATGTTGGTGCATGTTATGACATTAATAGTTGCTGGATGGGTACAGAGCGAAGTGTAGAGCTGAGCTTAAATGCTTCTTTTTAGACTGTATTGAATTTATGTAAAAAAGCGAGTTTTGACTCGCTTTTTTTATTCTCTAACATAAATATTATTACTTCTAACGGGTTCCTTCTAGCTAACCTGAGATCTGGTTAAGCCAACATTAGATTATTACTCTCTAAAATTTCAAGTTCTTGCGATGTTAAATCTAATGACGGCTTTTCCTCTTTTAGGCAATAGGCAATTAATCCACCAAGTAAATTTAGCATAAAGCCATGCATACTGCGGTGTCTAGAGTGTTCAATGTAAGAAATGTTTTTCAATTGATCATTCACCGTTTCGATTATAAATCGTTTTTTCAATAAAGCCCTGTCCCACAATGAAATAAATTTTTTCTTCATATTCTTTCGAACCGTCGTGATTAACTCGACACCTTTTTCTAGTAACTCACCAGAGAGCGCTTTGCTGATATAACCTTTGTCGCCATAGAGTTTTCCGAAGATAGAGTCCGCCATATCAGAAACAGGCTCTCGATCATCCACATTGCCCGTTGTGAGCTTTAGCGCCACAATCTCACCTAAATGATTAATTATTAAATGTAGTTTGAATCCATATGACCAACCCATAGTGCCTTTTCCATGATGAGCAACGCCTTCAAACACTTTATTTCTTTTAGCTCTGATGATGTGACACACTTCTATTTTAGTGGAGTCAACAAATTGTATACCTGTGGGCTTGCCAAGTTTTGATGTGAGGTAACTGCACATCGGAACCACCACACTAGGCATAAGCGCGAGAAACCTTGTGTAACTCAGCAACTCTGGAAAATAGGCTTTAAGTTGACGGCAAACATAGTGAAGGTAGTAGTTTTTGAAATCTCTGTAATGTGACTGGTGAAAATGGATGATAATAGTCATCACCTCTGACGGAGATAAGCGGCATGCTCTTCGACGTTTAATTTCACCATTTTCGAGCAATATACGCTGCCAGCTTGGGAAAAATAACTTTGAAAAATCATCGACATCACAGTACGTTTCAACTAACTTGTTCATGCTCGTTCCTTTTTGTTCTAATCACTCTTGGTCGAATGATCGGATCATGGAACGAGCATTTAGTTCCTTTAAATTAGTAATTTCTTATCCGAAGCTCAGGTTAGCTAGTGATGAGTTAAAGGCCATGAGGCGTTATCGCCAATTTCGCCGAAGCTACCAATGTTTAAGTATTCTTCCTTTAACGGCATCTGAGCTTAGGAGCTGTTTTTAAATTTACAAACTATTTTATTATAATTAATGCATTAGGTTACTTATAAATAAGTAACCTAATAGTAATTTTATTTATATCTATAAACAGCACGAACAATTACGCTTGTTTTTTTGCATTTTACCAATACCTGGATTAAACGTATTCGTTGGGTCTAAGCTTTTGTAAAAGTTTTGCAGATCAGGTTCTGCTTCGTATAAATGCCCTACATTGTGCTCAGCAGGATATTTTGCGCCTCGCTCATTTAAAAGCGTTAACATCATCTTCTTGACATGTTTAGCATCGCTGCCCTTTTTTAATATATAGTCTTGATGAAACACGTAACAAAAGAAGTGCCCGTAGTAGAGTTTCTTTTCTAGGTGTTGTGCAATTTCGTTAGGGAGCGTTTCAAGCCAGTCTAACTCATTACGAGGTATTGCAATATCAAGCGCTAATATCTCACCAACTTCTTTTTCGTGCATTACTTCATACCTTAATGCTGCACCTGCTGCTGCAAAACGATTCAAAAAGGCGCTTTCAGACTCTTCTTTATTACATTCGAAATAAGTACCTGTTTCAGAAGTTTCAAAAAATGACTTTAAGAAAGTCTGCGCTTCTTCTATGCCATCATCACTCATTTTCATTATTAGGTGATGTTCGTACTTATCGCGGTATTCTAGCATTCGTTTAGGTAAATGCTGTGGAAATACTTTACTGACTAGCTGCATAGCCTTATCGGTAAAATGTTTTGGCATCCAAGATAACTTATTAAGTTTGGAGTCAATACGCCCTTTAATAGAAAACAATTTAGGTAATGCATCTGTTCCAAGGTGCTTAATACTTAAAAATGTGTCTTTACCGTATTTAGCTGATACATCAAATATATCACGATGCATATATTCACCCACTTCAGGAATGTTTTTGAAGGTAGATAATATTTGTTTTCTCAACTGCGCAAGCTCACTAACGCTATTGGTACCTATGTAAAAAGTTCTCTCTTTTACAGCTGTTGGATACGTGTCTAGGCGTACTGCAAATACTGCAAGCTTTCCGGCACAACCACTCGCTTCATAAAGTCTTCGTTTGTCAGCATTAAAGCGACTCGGTGTATTGGCATTAACGTCTCTTACTCTAGCGATATATTCTTTATCTGATGCAAGCTTTTCACTTTGAGGTAATTTAGTTTTATCAAAATTACCACTTTGCAAGTTAGTTAATATTTCTTCAGGAGAATTACCTAACTCAACTTCGAGGTGATTAACTAAAGTTAACTCACCTTTTTCATTAACTTGGGCAAATAATGAGAGCTCAGTATAAGCAGGTCCGCGCTTAACAAGTGCCCCACCAGAGTTATTTGAAACACCACCAATTATTGAAGCTCCAAGTGTTGATGAACCAATAACTGAATGAGGAGTTCTATTTACGGCACTTAGTTCTCTTTGCAAGTGATGTAAAGTCGCGCCAGGTAAGCTAATCACTTGTTCATTTTCGTTGACTAAAAATAGCTGATCCATAGCCAGCGTATTGATGACAACAACAGGCCTGTCATAATCATTACCACTGGGGGTTGAGCCTTCGGTTAAGCCTGTTTTAGCGGCTTGCATTATAATTATACAATTACCTTCTACACAAACCTCCAAACTACGCCAAATATCTAATAGAGTCTGTGGGAATAGTACCGCTAATGCGTTTCCTCCCCCAGAGCGCCAACCCACTCTGTAGTGCTCGTTTTTATCAGGATCAGCCTGTAAATTACTAGCACCTAATATATTTGTTAGTTTGTCCAAAACTTGGTCAGGGTTCAGCTTAGCTTGAAAAGTAGCTTTTGAAGAATATATATTTTTACCCTGTTCTTGAATTATTTCATGATTCATACAGCTAAAAGTCCTTGATAACCAAAAATGTAAATGACAGCCATAGTGATAATTCCACTAAATAACACATAATAGATTGTCGGTAGAATAGTCCGCCTTAGTGTTGAACCTTCCATACCTAGCAAACCAACTGTGGCTGATGCAGCAACTACGTTATGAATAGCAATCATATTACCAGCCGCTGCGCCCACAGCTTGTGATGCAATAATTGTTGAAGGAGATATGCTTAGGTTCATTGCTGCTTCGTATTGAAATTGACTAAACATCATATTTGAAATCGTATTTGAGCCTGCGATAAACGCACCAAGCGCACCAATAGTCGAGCTTATTAATGGGTAAGCATTGCCTAATATACCCGCAAATAATTCTGCACTGGCAACCGGCATACTGACAACGTCAGATAAGTTAGTGCCTGAATTAATAAAAATTCTTACCATTGGTATAGTAAAAATAAGCACAAAACCTGCACCTAATACCGTTTTACCCGACTCTTTAAATGCGTTATTTAGCGCTGTGGCTGGCTTTTTAGTTTGAAAAATAGCCGCAACAAGTGCGCTCACTAACAATATGCCACCTGGCAAATACAGTGGGCTAAGACTTGCACTGATCCCTTCTTCACCTAATATGGCTGAAAAGTCGACTGTCGCGCTAAGCAGTAATTCCTTAAACTCGACAAATACGCGCGAACATACAAGTAATATTGCAACAAGAAGGTAAGGAAACCATGCCATAACCGCAGAAATATTTTTATCTGACTTAGAAGGTGCTACATCATCAGTATTAACAACTAGCTTTCCAAACCATTCTTTGGGCCAGTTTTGTGATGGCTCAAAATCCCATGTTTGTTTAGGAGTTAAAAAGCCTCGTTTAGCAGCATTAATGACAATAGCGATGCTAACTAAACCACCAATGATAGTAGGAAATTCAGGCCCTAAGAAAACCCCTGTTAAGGCATAAGGAACGGTAAAAGCTAACCCGGAAAAAATGGCAAATGGCCAAATAGCCGCGCCTTCTTTCCAGCTTTTATTTTTACCAAAAAAGCGAGTTAGCATCATGACCATAATTAGGGGCATAAATGTACCTACAATCCCGTGAATTATGGCAACCTGACTTGTTACTAATTGCAAAAAATCTTGCCACTGTAAGCCTTCTTTTGCCAGTAAGGCACTGATCGCAGTGGTATCAAGTCCTTTATTTACACCGATAATGATTGGCGTACCTACAGCACCAAAAGAGACCGCGGTACTTTGAATCATCATTCCCATTAATACCGCTGCTAAGGCTGGAAACCCTATAGCAACCAATAAGGGGGCTGCGATAGCGGCAGGCGTGCCAAACCCAGACGCACCTTCGATAAATGTGCCGAAGCACCAAGCGATTATAATTACTTGAATACGTCTATCGGGCGACACATTAGTAAAGCCTGAACGTATAATTCCAATTGCACCGGTATGTTTTAGCGTATTTAATAAAAACAATGCACCGAATATTATCCATAAAACTGATACGGTAATAATTAAACCTTGTAGCATCGACGACGAAACGCGGTTTAAAGTCATATCCCATACAAAAATAGCAATAGTAGCGGTCACAGCAAGCACCATCGGCATTGTTTTTTTAGCGGACCACTGTAAACCCAGCAATAAAATACCACAAAGCACAATAGGCAATAGTGCAAGTAACCCATACATTGTCTGACTCATAGCTCGATCCTTATTATTGTGTGTGTCATTTTGATAAAAACCTCTTTCTCACTATAGTTCTAATTTTATTAGGCGAAAATAGCCTTTATATACTCTACTCCTTGTAAATTAATTGATATATTGCAACAAAAGGTAAAATCATTTTCCTTTTTTGATATAATAAAATGAAAATTACACTATTTAAGGAACTAATTATAATGAAAGCTGATGATTTGATTTTATTAGTTCAAGTAGTTGATGAGGGCTCATTTTCTAAAGTTGCGGATAAACTATCGTTAACGAACTCAGTTGTCAGCAAGCGCATAGCTCGTTTAGAAGAAAGTTTAAATACCCAGTTACTTTACAGAACAACCAGAAAATTAAGCCTTACAGATGCAGGTAAAACACTCTACGATAAAGCAAAAATAGCGAAAAGTGCATTTCAAGAAGCTGAAAATGCAATCACAAGTTATAGTGATGAAATTAAAGGTAATATACGAATGACAGTACCTGTCGTTTCTGCAGACTTAATTCTCAGTCAATCTATTGCTGAGTTTTGTAAAATCTATCCAGGTGTCTCAGTTGAGTTAAATGTTACCAATCGTTTAGTTGATCTTATTGAAGAAGGTTATGACTTAGCCATTAGAACCGCTAAACTTGAAGATTCATCATTAGTTGCAAGACGTTTAATTGATAGCCAGTGGATTATCTGTGCTACTCCGAGCTATTTAAAAAAGCTTGGTACACCTTCAGTCCCTGAGCACCTACAAAGTCATCAATGTTTGCTCTATACATTTGAAAATAAAAGCAATGAAGTATGGCCATTATTAATTGATGACGTAGAACAATTACTCCCTGTTAATGGTCACTTTCGAAGTAATAACCTAAATGCAATAAAGCAAGCTACGCTTAGTAATTTAGGTATCGCCTATTTACCTTTAGCGCTGGTATTTGAAGAATTAAACGATAATTCATTAACACAAATTTTAAGCCCTTTTACACATAAAAAAATGGGCATGTACGCCATGTACCCCAAAGTAAGGCAGCCTGATAAAAAATTAAAGTTATTGGTATCGCACTTACGAGAGTCGCTGCAACAAAAAAAAGCACACTATGATTAAGTGTGCTTTTTTATTATTTTTAACCGTTGCTTATATAATCTTAGAAAGTATATTTAGCCGAAAATTGTAAATAGTTAGAATCAATACTTTCCATATTCTTATCATCAATAGCATATTGACCCAATTCAACACCTACATTTAAATCGTCGGTTACATTGGTTATTAAGTTAACCCCCATATGAGAGCGGTCTTTTTCTGTAACGTCTGTAGTGGCTCCGCCATAAAATAGCGTTGAACGCCAGCTATCAACCCAAACATGTTTATAAGCGACAGTGTATGCCGTTGTTTTTTCAACAACAACGTCTGTACCATCTTCAATTACGATATCAGGTGTAAATCCTGCACCAGTATAACGACCTGGTTCACCCACAGTTAGTTGGAATCGAAAGTCATCGTTACCAAATGTATTTATTTTCCCCGAAAAGCTACCAGCGATCGATGTTTCATCTATGCCGCCTTGATCTACCTTTCTAAGTAATGCCCCAACGGATAATTCACCCCAGCTTTTTTTGTAGTTGTAGCGAGCAACAAAGTCAGGAATTGATTCATCCTTATCAGCGTCTGCGCCTGTCACACCAACGCCACTAGAGGCTGCCCCAGTATCACCATCACCATTTGTTTCAGGACTTTCAATCGCAAACTGCCATCCACCATGACTATAACGAATTTGTGTTTGACGAACGAAAACCTCACCAACATGAGGACCACCAAAGTCTGTAGTGGTACAGTGATTTTGGCCACCCATTAAGAAAGAAATGTTATGCTAATAAGCATACAAATTTGGGTGAAAAAATGACGAAATTAAAACGCGCAACGTATTCTGCGGCAATCAAATTAGAAACGGCTCAGCTTGTAGTCGACCAAGGTTATACGCAAGAAGATGCAGCCAAGGCTATGGGTGTTGGTAAATCAACCGTAAGTAAGTGGGTTACTCAATTAAAGCAAGAGCGTAATGGTCAGTCACTATCGGCTTCACCAATGACGCCCGAACAAATTGAAATTCGTGAACTTAAAAAGCAAATCCAACGCATTGAATTAGAAAAGGACATATTAAAAAAGGCTACCGCTCTCTTGATGTCCGACTCCCTGAACAATTCTCGTTAATCGAGAAGTTAAATCAACGAGAGCATTATCCCATTAGCGTGCTATGTGGCGTATTCGATGTGCATCGCAGCAGCTATAAATATTGGGCTATACGCGATACAACGCCGACACCTGAGCAAGTAAGGTTAGAGGCTGAAGTTAAAGCAATACATAGAATGAGTGGAGGCTCAGCAGGTGCAAGGACAATAGCTACAATAGCGACAAACAATGATTTTGAATTGAGCCGTTATCGTGCTGCTAAGCTAATGGTTAAGTTAAAGCTTGAAAGTTGCCAAATTCCTCAACATTCATATAAGCGCGGTGGTAATGAACACCTTGAAATCCCAAACCTGCTTGATAGGCAGTTTGATGTTATTGAACCGAATACTGTGTGGTGCGGTGATGTAACGTATATTTGGACAGGCAATCGCTGGGCTTATTTAGCGGTCGTTATTGATTTATTTGCGCGTAAAGTGGTTGGTTGGGCAATGTCGTTGTCGCCAGATACTAATTTAACACTAAAGGCGCTTGAACTCGCTTATGAAAGTAGAGGTAAGCCAAGTGGGTTGATGTTTCACTCAGATCAAGGGAGCCATTATACGAGCTTGAAGTACCGCCAACGTTTATGGCGCTATAAAATTACACAAAGTATGAGTCGACGCGGAAATTGTTGGGATAATGCGGCTATGGAGCGATTTTTTAGAAGCTTTAAAACGGAATGGATGCCAAAGGTTGGATATGAAAACTTTAAAGAAGCTAAATATAGCGTAAGCGATTACATAAATGGATATTACAATAATGTTAGACCGCATCATTATAATGCTGGTTTAGCGCCAAATGAATCTGAGGTTAGATACCAAGATTCTAAAACTGTGGCCAAAATTAGTTGACCACTACAGTCTAGCGTTTCTGGAATTGCAACCAATGGCATAAATGTTGACCACGTTTGGCCAACAAGCCAATCTTGATATTGAATATATAGGTGGCGAAGACGATTATTAGAAGAATTACTTACAACTTCATTACCACCGCCACCATAGAAATCTACTTCAGCAAAACCAATAACTTCTCCATGCTGAATTTTTAAATTGATTCTTGATTCTTTAACATTAAAGCCGGTATGGGAGGTATCAATAGGCTCACCTTGCGGGAGGTTACCCGTCCAATAATCTTGGTAAGCTATATCACCAGAAACATGGCGTACATCTGCTTTTGCATATCCGCCAAGTTCAACTTTTGTTTTTTGACCGCCGATATCAATATTTGCTAACTCAATCGCAGCTTGGCTAGATGAAGAATAACTTAAAGAAATAAGCGATAATGCAATAGAGGAAGACAGCGCTGTAATTGTGTGTTTCATGTTATACCTTTTTAATTATAGTCCTAGGACTCTCAATTTAGAGGGTTATAGGTTATTGGTAAACAATAAAAAAGCTATTCTATTTTTCCAAAATTAACATAATTGAAACAGAAAATGATACATATGAGATATGTATGTCAACATAATAGCGAATGTAGGCATTCGCTATTATGTCTTAAAGGTTTTTATTTTTTAACCGGTCGGCTCCAGCCCGTTAAATTACGTTGTTTAGCGCGTGCTATTGCGAGCTGCTCATCTTCAACAGTACTGGTGATTACTGAACCGGCACCAATTGTTGCTGTTGCACCTATATTTACGGGTGCAACTAATGATGAATTAGAACCAATAAAAGCGTTATCGCCAATAATGGTTTTGGCTTTATTTACACCATCATAGTTACAAGTAATTGTACCGGCGCCAATATTCACTTTTTCGCCAATTTCCGCATCACCTAAGTAACTTAAGTGGTTTGCTTTAGAACCCTTACCTAAACGGGTTTTTTTCATCTCAACAAAGTTGCCAATATGTGAGTCTTCTTCCATAACTGCACCAGGGCGTAGGCGAGCATAAGGCCCTAGCGTACATTTATCAGCAACGCTGGCATCTTCAATTAAGGTATTGGCTTTAATAATCACGTTATCGCCAATAGTGCAATTTTTAAGAACGCAGTTAGGGCCGATATCAACGTTATTACCTAGGGTAACTTTCCCTTCAAAAATAACGTTTACATCAATTAGTACATCTTCACCGGTTGTTACTTCACCACGAACATCAATGCGGGCAGGGTCGGCAAGCGTTGCACCATTAAGCATTAACTGTTCTGCTTGCCATGCTTGATAAGCACGCTCAAGAGCGGCAAGTTGTACGCGGTTATTCGCACCTTCCACTTCCATTGGGTGGTCTGGCTGTGCTGAACTAATTTCAACACCTTCACTGTGTGCCATAGCAACGATGTCTGTTAAGTAATACTCACCTTGCGCGTTTTCGTTAGATAAATTACCTAACCAGCTTTTTAATAGTTTACCATTTACAGCCATGATGCCGGTGTTTACTTCGTTAATAAGTAATTGCTCTGGGGTTGCATCTTTTTGTTCAACTATACCCACTAGCTTGCCATCAACACGTAACATACGGCCATAACCATTAGGGTTTACCAAATTTACCGTTAATACAGCTAAACCATTTTTAGGTGTTGCGGCTAATAAGCGCTCAAGGGTTGATTGCTTTGTCAGTGGTACGTCACCGTATAAAACCAATACTGTGTCTTCATCATTGATATGTGGGTTTGCTTGTGCCACTGCATGCCCAGTACCAAGCTGCTCAGCTTGCAGTACCCAGTTTACGTTGTTATCGGCAAGTTGTTGTTGTAAGCGTTCGCCGCCGTGACCAAAAACTAAATTAGTAGAGCTTGCACCAAGCGCTTTGGCATTATCGATAACGTGTTGCACCATTGGCTTGCCCGCCACTTTATGCAATACCTTAGGTAGAGCTGAACGCATACGAGTACCTTTACCCGCAGCAAGAATCACTGTAGTCAGAGACATTAAAACAATTTCCTTCTTTCTTTGTTTTATGAAATGAGTAAGCGTTTGTAAATTCAAAAAAGATTGAGTAAGTCACATCATGTGCACTTACACAATGGCAATCTAGCAATAGCCACTGAATCTAAGCTGAAATCATTCTTCGCTTTATTTGTGACTATTGTAGCGAGGATTGGTGAAGGATATAAGTAAAAACAAGGCTAAATACCTCTTAAAGTAAATTAAATCAATTTACGTAGGGTTAATCAAAAAATGACAACGTAATCATATTAATAATTTTTACGGTACTCATAAAACAAACACAAAAAAGCCCACATAAAGTGGGCTTTTTAAAAACCAGATAGGCTTACTTTTTACGTAATTGCTGAATAACGCGCAGTTGTGCAATTGCTTCTGCAAGTTGCACTGCGGCTTGATTATAATCAAACTCAGCAG
The DNA here is from genome assembly GCF_030436385.1 of Pseudoalteromonas sp. KG3. Classification (NCBI taxonomy): domain Bacteria; kingdom Pseudomonadati; phylum Pseudomonadota; class Gammaproteobacteria; order Alteromonadales; family Pseudoalteromonadaceae; genus Pseudoalteromonas; species Pseudoalteromonas sp. KG3. The sequence continues at coordinate 2,538,387 of NZ_CP098523.1, read as the reverse complement.
AACCGCCTTTAGCCATTTGGGCTTCAGCGTCACGTTTAGCTTGCTCTGCAGCTTGTTCGTCTAGGTCTTCACCACGAACTGCTGTATCAGCAAGTACGGTCACTATGTTCGGTTGAACTTCTAGTGTACCGCCAGCAATATAGATGAATTCTTCTTCACCAAATTGCTTAACTAAACGTACCATACCAGGTTTAAGGGCAGTTAGTAGTGGAGCGTGACCAGCATTAACACCTAGCTCACCTTCACTACCACTTACTTGAATAGATTCAACTAAACCAGAAAATAAACTCTGCTCAGCACTTACTACGTCAAGATGTACAGTCATAGCTGCCATACTACCCTCCTAATTACATGCTTTTGGCTTTTTCTTGAGCTTCTTCGATAGAGCCAACCATGTAGAACGCTTGCTCTGGCATATCATCAAATTCACCGTTTAAGATGCCTTTGAAGCCAGCAATTGTGTCTTTAAGTGACACGTATTTACCCGGCGCTCCTGTGAATACCTCTGCCACGAAGAATGGCTGAGATAGGAAACGTTGGATTTTACGTGCACGAGATACAAGTTGCTTATCTTCGTCAGAAAGCTCGTCCATACCTAGGATTGCAATGATGTCTTTAAGTTCTTTATAACGCTGAAGAACTGTTTGAACGCCACGTGCTGTATCGTAGTGCTCTTGACCAATTACTAATGGATCAAGTTGACGTGAAGATGAATCAAGTGGGTCTACCGCTGGGTAGATACCAAGTGATGCGATATCACGTGAAAGTACTACTGTTGCATCTAAGTGAGCAAAGGTAGTTGCTGGAGATGGATCCGTTAAATCATCCGCAGGTACGTATACCGCTTGGATTGAAGTAATTGAACCAGTCTTCGTTGAAGCGATACGCTCTTGTAGTACACCCATTTCTTCAGCTAGTGTAGGTTGGTAACCTACCGCTGATGGCATACGACCAAGTAGTGCAGATACTTCTGTACCAGCAAGCGTGTAACGGTAGATGTTATCTACGAAGAAAAGTACATCGCGACCTTCGTCACGGAACTTTTCAGCCATAGTAAGACCAGTTAACGCTACGCGTAAACGGTTACCTGGAGGCTCGTTCATCTGACCGTATACAAGCGATACTTTATCAAGTACGTTTGAATCGTTCATTTCATGGTAGAAATCGTTACCCTCACGAGTACGCTCACCAACACCTGCGAATACTGAGTAGCCGCTGTGCTCGATTGCGATGTTACGGATAAGTTCCATCATGTTTACGGTTTTACCAACACCGGCACCACCGAATAAACCAACTTTACCACCTTTAGCAAATGGACATACAAGGTCGATTACCTTGATACCAGTTTCTAAAAGTTCTACTGAACTTGATTGCTCTTCGTAAGTAGGCGCTGCACGGTGAATAGACATACGGTCTTCTTCGCCGATTGGGCCAGCTTCATCGATTGGCTCACCAAGTACGTTCATGATACGACCAAGTGTTGCTTTACCAACTGGAACTTGAATCGCTTCACCTGTGTTTGATACTAATGCACCACGACGTAAACCGTCTGTAGTACCTAGTGCGATAGTACGTACCACACCACCACCTAGCTGTTGTTGAACTTCTAGAGTCAAACCAGCTAAATCGCCATCTGTTACTTTTAGCGCGTCATATACGGCTGGCACGTTGTCTTGTGAAAACTCAATATCCACAACGGCACCGATAATTTGGACGACCTTACCTAAACTCATGTCTATTCCTCTCGTTAATCTTTGCCAGAAGCATTAAACTGCGGCTGAGCCAGAAACAATCTCACTAATTTCTTGTGTGATTGCCGCTTGACGGGCCTTGTTATAAACAAGCTGTAACTCATCCATAAGGTCGCCAGCGTTATCAGTTGCAGCTTTCATTGCAACCATACGGGCGGCCTGTTCAGAGGCAGCGTTTTCAACTACACCTTGGTATACTTGAGACTCAATGAAACGCACTAACAAAGACTCTAAAATAGCCTCTGGGTTTGGTTCATATAAGTAATCCCATGTGTAAGCAGATACTTCTTTTTCAGCTTTTGGCAAAGGGAGTAACTGATCTATCATTGGCTCTTGCTTCATGGTATTAACGAAGTTGTTATATACCAAGAATAAACGGTCAATTTTGCCTTCAGAGAATGCATCTAGCATTATTTTTACAGGACCAATAATGTCTTGTACTGAAGGTTTATCTCCTAAACCCGCTTTTTTAGCAAGCACTTGACCACCAAAACGTTGAAAGAAGCCAGCTGCTTTACTACCTAAAGTAGCAAAATCAGCATCTACGCCTTTTTCTTTCCACGCTTTAACATCTAGTGCAACTTTTTTAAACTCGTTAGAGTTTAAACCGCCACACAGACCACGGTCAGTAGAGATAACAATATAACCAACTCGTTTTACTTCACGTTCTTCTAAGAACGGGTGAGTAAAATCAAGATTTGCTTGAGCAACACGACCAATCACTTTACGTAATTTGTCAGCGTATGGACGGCTTGAAGCCACTCGTTCTTGCGCCTTTTTCATTTTAGACGCAGCAACCATTTCCATTGCGCTGGTGATCTTTTGAGTATTTTTAATACTGCCGATCTTGCTTTTAATCTCTTTTCCGCTGGCCATGACTCTCTCTCCGAATCAAGGTGTGCTTTAGCAAACTAAAGCGCACCATTAATAACTAAATTACCAAGTTTGCGTAGACTTGAACTTCTCTAGAAGTTCTTTAAGTTGCGCTTCGATCTCGGCGTTGTAGTTACCAGTTTCATTGATTTGAGCCACAAGCTCTGCGTATGTGCTGTTTGCATAAGAAAGTAAAGCTGCTTCAAAATCCATGATTTTAGGGATTTCGATATCTTTCAGATAACCTTTCTCAGCTGCAAATAACGACAAAGACATTTCAGCAACAGACATTGGCGCGTACTGTTTCTGCTTCATTAGCTCTGTTACACGCTCACCATGCTCAAGTTGAGCACGTGTTGCATCATCAAGGTCAGACGCGAACTGCGAGAACGCAGCTAATTCACGGTACTGAGCTAGGGCTAGACGGATACCGCCACCTAGTTTCTTAACGATTTTAGTTTGTGCAGCACCACCAACACGCGATACCGAGATACCAGCATTTACTGCCGGACGGATACCTGAGTTGAATAAGTCAGTTTCTAAGAAGATCTGACCATCGGTGATAGAGATAACGTTAGTCGGTACGAACGCAGAAACGTCGCCGCCTTGAGTTTCAATGATTGGCAATGCCGTCAATGAACCTGTTTTACCTTTCACTTCACCATTGGTGAACTTTTCAACGTACTCAGCGTTTACACGCGATGCACGCTCAAGAAGACGAGAGTGAAGATAGAATACGTCACCTGGGTATGCTTCACGACCTGGTGGACGCTTAAGTAGCAATGAGATTTGACGATAAGCAACAGCTTGCTTAGATAAATCATCATATACGATTAATGCGTTTTCACCACGGTCACGGAAGTATTCACCCATAGTACAGCCCGAGAACGGAGCTAAGTACTGAAGTGCCGCAGACTCAGAAGCAGATGCAACAACTACGATTGTATTTGCAAGTGCACCGTGCTCTTCTAATTTACGTACTACGTTAGCAATAGTAGAGGCTTTTTGACCAACCGCAACATACACACACTTAACGCCTGTGTTTTTCTGGTTGATGATTGCATCGATTGCTAGTGCAGTTTTACCTGTTTGACGGTCACCGATAACAAGTTCACGTTGACCACGACCAACTGGGATCATAGCGTCGATAGATTTATAACCAGTTTGTACTGGCTCATCTACTGATTTACGCTCGATTACACCTGGTGCAATTTTTTCTACAGGCTCAAAACCGTCGTTATCTAAAGCGCCTTTACCATCGATAGGTGCACCTAGTGTGTTTACAACACGACCAAGTAGACCAGCACCAACAGGAACCTCTAAGATACGACCAGTTGTATAAACTTTTACGCCTTCAGTAAGGTCAGCGTATGGACCCATTACTACTGCACCAATTGAGTCACGCTCAAGGTTTAGTGCGATAGCATAACGGTTGCCAGGAAGCTCAATCATTTCACCTTGCATACAGTCAGCTAGACCGTGAATGCGGATGATACCGTCTGTAACAGATACGATAGTACCTTCGTTACGAGCTTCACTTACAACTTCGAACTGCTCAATACGTTGTTTGATCAGATCTGAAATTTCAGTGGAATTAAGTTGCATGCTCTTTTTCCCAATTACGATTGTAGTGTTGTGGCTAAGCGGTTTAATTTACCGCGTATTGAGCCGTCGATTACAGTGTCACCAGACTTAATAATAAGCCCACCAACCACTGCTGCGTCTTCACTACAATTCAGCTTAACTTTGCGTGCGAAACGTTTTTCAAGTGCCGCTACCAATGTATCCTGCTGCGCTGCAGCAAGAGGAGTTGCCGAAATCACGTCTACTTCGATTTCTTTATCGTATTCTGCTTTAAACTTAGCAAATAACTCTGCAACTGCAGGTAGGGCTATCAAACGTCCATTTTCAGCCATCACCTTAACTAGGTTCTGACCTTGTTCGTTGAGCTGCTCAGCACAAATTTTAATAAATAACTCAGCTTGTGCTTTAGCAGTAGGCATACCAGCTAAAACGCTTGATGCTTGTTCGTTGCTGGCTACTTGGCCAGCAAAGAACAACATGTCGTTCCAACTTTCAATGGTGCCTTTTTCAACGGCAAGTTCAAAAGCCGCTTTAGCGTATGGGCGAGCGATAGTAGTCAATTCAGACATGCTCATACCCTCCTAATTACAGCTCAGCGACAAGTTTTTCAACGATGTCACTATGTGCGGCTTGATTGATTTCGCGCTCTAAAATACGTTCAGCACCAACCACTGCCAGAGTAGCTACTTGTTTACGTAGCTCTTCTGTTACGCGGTTGCGCTCTGATTCGATTTCAGAATGCCCTTGAGCAATAATTTTTTCACGCTCTTGCTGACCACGAACTGTTTCTTCGTCAACAATTAGCACGGCACGCTTTTTAGCTTGATCAATGATATCAGCCGCTTGAGCTTTTGCATCTTTAAGCTGTTCAGCAGCTTTCTTTTGCGCAAGTTCTAAGTCTTTTTCGGCTCTATCAGAGGCAGCTAAACCATCTTCGATTTTCTTCTGGCGAGCTTCAATTGCACCGTTTAGTGGTGGCCATACGAATTTCATACAAAAAAGTACGAACACCGTAAATGCAATTAGTTCACCGATAAGAGTGGCGTTTAAGTTCACGACCGCTCCTCCTTAAATAGTAAGCTGTTCAAAAAATAAAATTAAAGTACGAACAAGATTACCATCGCGATACCAACACCGATCATTGCAACAGCATCGATTAGACCAGCAAGGATGAACATCTTAACTTGTAGTGAAGGTGCAAGCTCAGGTTGACGCGCACATGCTTCAAGGAATTTACCACCCATGTTACCGAAGCCGATTGCAGTACCGATAGCACCAAAACCGATAAGTAAAGCAACTGCGATATACTTAAGACCTAATACTAGTTCCATTTTTTTCTCCAAAGTTTCAATTGTAAATTAAAGTTAAAAGTAAATTTGTAAAGCTATAAATTAGTGATTGTCTGAACTTGCCATACTTAGATAAACAACCGTTAGCATCATAAATACGAATGCTTGTAACACGATTACTAAGATGTGGAAAACAGCCCAAACAAAGTGCAACGGTAGTTGCATTAAACCAACTGCGCCGATCAAGATGAATATCAACTCACCAGCATATAAGTTACCGAACAAACGCAGTGCTAACGAGAAAGGCTTAGACACAAGGGCAATTAGTTCTAGTAATAAGTTACAAGGGATTAAGAAAATCATTGCAAGCTTATTGTTTGAGCTAAACGGATGAAGTGTAAGCTCAGCAATAAAACCGGTAATGCCCTTGATTTTAATTGAGTAACCGATCATCAGAATAAACACGCCTAACGCTAAAGCAGCGGTTAAGTTGATGTCAGTTGTCGGTACGATTTTCATGTATACATCATGAGAATCCATACCAAATGCGTTTTCGCCAACGAAGCCGGCAAATGCAGGTAAGAAGTCAACTGGTATTAAATCCATTAAGTTCATTAAGAATATCCAAACGAATATTGTTAATGCTAATGGTGCAATAAGCTTGCTCTTACCGTGGAAGGTATCGCGTACGTTGTCACCAACGAACTCAACGATCATTTCAATAAAACATTGAAATTTTCCTGGTACACCAATTGTTGATTTTTTAGCGGCACTACGGAAGATCCATAAAAATATTAGACCTAGTCCGATAGACCATGCAAGGGTATCTATATGCCATGTCCAGAAACCACTGTCCGCACATGCTTTATTGAAGGCTAGACCGGTATCGGTCGAGCACATCTTAGCATTGGTTAAGTGATGCTGGATATGGCTTGATATAGTCACTTCTTCAGCCATGTTATATCCCAAAAGTTAATGTTTAAAAAAAACGGGTGCAAACAATCCAGTAAATAACGCCAGTACATAACTACTAAAGAAAGGTAATAAAATTACCGGAAAATGCTTTAGTACTAGCGCAAACAAAATGATTGTCAGCATAAATTTTAGTCCGTTACCACGTTTTAACGAGGCATACGCTTGATCTGCTCTGCTTGCACCCATATATCTGAATGCATAGATGGCAAATACACAGTGAGGAAGTACGGCTACAGCGCCTCCAGCTAATGCTGAGAGACCGGCACTTACTCCCCAACCTAAAAATACGATTATGGCAGCAACTACAGCTACACAGCCTTGCAAATAGATTAATTTTAACGCAGCCAATCGATAAGGCGCTGCTAACTTATTTGTCACGTTTAGTTAACCTTATTGGCATTCTATTTGTCAGGGCATGAAAACTGGCGAAATTATACTGATTCCTGCCAGTTTTGCAACTTGAGTCGGTGTATTGTGGTGCAAATTTACGACGAATGTCTCTTTTTGGACATGATATTTATTAATGCTCGAAATTCTCAGCGTTTATACGGCTTAAAATTCCGTCTAACTCTTCTAGATTAGTGTACGAAATAACCAAATTCCCTTTGCCTTTTTTGTTGTAGTTAATTTCTACTTTAGCCCCTAAGTTATCAGCCAATTGCTGTTCTAACTGTTTGACATCTGGATCTTTTTCCACAGTCTCTTTCTTAGGTGCAGGCTCTAAAATTGAACGTACTAGTTTTTCAGTTTCACGGACGGTGAGGGCTTTAGCAACAGCCAGTCGGGCAGCATCAGATTGCGCTTCACCTTCAAGGGCTAATAAACAGCGTGCATGGCCCATTTCAATGTCACCATGCTCCAACAATATTTTAACATCATCATTAAGATTATTTAGTCGTAATAAGTTGGTAACGGTAGTGCGAGATTTGCCAACTGCATCTGCTACTTGTTGATGGGTTAATTCAAATTCAGTTAATAAACGATGTAACGCAACCGCTTCTTCCATTGCATTTAAATCTTCGCGCTGAATATTCTCAATCAGTGCAATAGCCACAGCCGCTTCATCAGGTACGTCTTTAATTATACATGGCACTACATCAAGCTTGGCTATTTGTGCAGCGCGCCAGCGACGTTCACCGGCGATAATTTCATAGCTGTCCTTTGCAACCGGACGCACTACGATAGGTTGAATAATGCCTTGCGAGCGAATTGAACTGGCTAGTTCTTCGAGCGCTTCTTCTGACATGTCTTTACGTGGCTGATATTTACCTGAATGTAAGAATTCAATGGGTAGCTTTTGCAACTCACTACTGGTTGGCGGAACAATAACATCCTGCTCACTCGTATTGAGTTGTTCTTTGTCGATACTCGGTGCAGGCTTTGACGAACTTAATAAAGCATCGAGTCCTCGGCCTAAGCCACGTTTTTTAGCAGACATGTTCTTTTTACCTCAAGTTAGGCGACGATTGGGGATATTTTTTCTTTTCTGCGTAACATTTCACCAGCAAGTGCTAAATACGCTTTAGCACCACTTGATGCCCGGTCATAATACATAGCTGGTGCACCAAAACTGGGCGCTTCTGCTAAACGTACATTACGTGGGATCACTGTGCGGTATACTTTATCGCCAAAATGCTGTTTAAGCTGCTCTGATACATCATTGGCCAAACGATTACGAGGATCGTACATAGTACGTAAAATCCCTTCAATCTGTAGTTTTGGATTAACTAACTTGGCTAATTGGGTAATGGTGTCCATTAATGCAGTTAAGCCTTCTAGGGCATAATATTCACATTGCATAGGAACTAAAATAGAGTCGGCGGCTGCCATGGCGTTCACTGTTAACATATTCAGTGAAGGAGGACAGTCGATAAAAATAAATTCGTACTGATCCTGAATTTTTTCAAGCGCGTTACGTAACCGCACTTCACGGGCATAGAGTTCCATCAATTTGACTTCTGCTGCGGTTACATCACCGTTTGCAGCGATCATATGGTATTCGCCTGACGTTTCTTTGATGATAACGTCATCTATAGGTTTATCTTCAATGAGTAAGTCGTAAATAGTTGGCACGTCACCATACTTATCTACGCCACTTCCCATAGTCGCATTACCTTGCGGATCAAGATCAATTAACAGCACTTTGCGTTTGGTTGCAGCCATAGACGCAGCGAGATTTACAGCAGTCGTAGTTTTACCTACTCCACCTTTTTGATTTGCTAATGCGATGACTTTTGCCACAGTGTCTCTGATCCCTAGTCTTTAGATAAAATAATTAAATGCCTTTGCGCATCTAACTTAGGCACTTCCAAGGCGATTTTTTGCTCGAATTTAATACCCGCCGGTAATGACTCTAGCTCTTCGCTTGGAAACACGCCTTTTAAAGCAATAAATTTACCTGAATGATCAATCAAGTGCGAACACCAGTCAACCATATCTTGTAAAGATGCAAATGCGCGACTTAATACACCATCTAATTTAACACTTGGTTGATAATCTTCAACTCTAGACTGCACTGGGGTTACATTTTTAAGACCTAGCTCATGTTTTACCTGCATTAAAAAACGCACTCGCTTGCCTAAGCTATCTAATAACACAAATTGTGTCTCAGGTAATGCAATCGCTAACACGATACCAGGAAGACCAGGACCTGTACCAACATCAATATAATGATGACCGGGTAGGTGAGGAGCAACAACTAAGCTATCCATAATATGCTTAATCATCATATCCTCAGGTAAACGCACTGAGGTTAAATTATAAGCTTTGTTCCATTTGTTAAGTAATTCAACATATTGAACAAGTTGTTGCTGTTGTTTTTCGGTTAGCGCAATATCAGTTTGCGCTAACAAAGTGGTTAATTGTTGCTGTAACACAGTATTCCTTAATGGCTACGCAATTTTGCGCAGCAAGCCTTGCTTCTTCAGATACACTAATAATAGCGAAATCGCCGCTGGCGTGATACCTGAAATACGCGATGCTTGGCCTATCGTATCAGGACGCGCTTCGGTTAATTTTGCGACCACTTCATTTGATAAACCTGAAACAATCGAATAATCATAGTCTTTCGGTAGAATAGTCAACTCATGACGAAGCTGTTTATTGATCTCATCTTGTTGACGGGCAATATAACCTGCGTACTTAGTATGGATCTCAACCTGCTCTAATGCAGCAGCGTGATCAAACTCTGATCCTAAGCCATCGATCGCCATCAGATCATTATAACGGATCTCAGGACGACGTAATAATTCTTCTAAACTCGCTTCACGCGTTAATGGTGTTTTAAGCAAGCTATTCACTTGCTCAATAACTGCGTGATCTTTATGGATCCAAACGTCTTTAATACGTTGTGATTCTTTAGCAATAATGTCCATTTTGTCATTAAATGCCTGCCAACGCTCGTCATTAATCAAACCTAACTCACGACCTTTAGCGGTTAAACGGATATCAGCATTGTCTTCACGTAATAATAAGCGGTATTCAGCACGGCTGGTGAACATACGGTACGGTTCTTTAGTGCCTAGCGTCGTAAGATCATCAATTAGTACACCAACATAAGCTTCATCGCGACGTGGTGTCCAAGGTTCTTTACCTTGTACCTGCAATGCCGCATTCATACCTGCAATTAAGCCTTGTGCACCGGCTTCTTCATAGCCAGTAGTACCATTTATTTGGCCAGCAAAGAATAAACCGTCAATAAACTTGGTCTCTAACGACTTTTTAAGATCGCGAGGATCGAAGAAGTCATACTCGATAGCGTAACCTGGGCGACAAATATGGGCATTTTCAAAACCAGTGATCGATTGCACAATCTCTAATTGCACATCAAACGGTAAGCTTGTTGATATACCATTAGGGTAGAGTTCATAAGAAGTTAAACCTTCAGGCTCAACAAAAATTTGGTGTTTGTCTTTATCAGCAAAACGCACAATTTTATCTTCGATAGACGGGCAATAGCGTGGGCCAATCCCTTCAATTACACCAGAATACATAGGTGAACGGTGTAAGTTGTTACGAATTACTTCATGGGTTTTTTCATTAGTATAAGTGATATAACACGCTATTTGTTGTGGATGATCAGCTTGTTTACCCATAAATGAAAATACCGGTGTTGGTGCATCACCTGGTTGTTCTTGCATTTTGCTAAAATCAACAGTCCGTGCATCAATACGTGGTGGTGTGCCGGTTTTTAAGCGATCAACGCGAAATGGTAATTCACGTAACCGATTTGCTAAAGCAATTGAAGGTGGATCACCTGCACGACCACCTTTAAAGTTTTCTAAACCAATATGGATCTGTCCGCCAAGGAAAGTTCCTACAGTTAACACAACTGATGGGGCGCTAAAACGTAGTCCCATCTGGGTTACAACACCGGTTACTTGATTATTTTCTACAATAAGATCATCACACGATTGTTGAAAGATCTTTAAGTTTTCTTGATGTTGTAAAATATCTTGAATAGCGGCTTTATATAATGCGCGATCAGCTTGCGCACGAGTCGCTCGTACTGCTGGGCCTTTAGAAGAGTTTAAAGTACGAAACTGGATGCCACCTTTATCGATCGCTTGGGCCATTGCGCCACCAAGGGCATCGATTTCTTTAACCAAATGACCTTTGCCAATCCCACCAATTGCTGGATTACATGACATTTGACCAAGGGTATCCATATTATGAGTCAACAGTAGAGTATTCATACCCATACGTGCAGCAGCTAACGCAGCTTCTGTACCTGCATGTCCACCACCAACAACAATAACATCAAAATTTTCGTGAAAAATCATTTCGGGATCCTACTTAATCAACCAGCAAACTTCCAAGGGGGAGCGTATTCTACCTATAAATTGTCAGAAGATAAATGATTAAACTATGGGCAAGATCTAAGTAAATGATCTCTAATAATATAAAGGATCTTTTAAAGAGATCTTTTATTACTGTTACTACTACTGAGCAACATTTCTGTTGATAAGGTTTAATTCACTTATTAAAACATAAAGTTAGATCGGATCTAAAGGTGTTAATATGATCGGATCTAACTGATTACAAGCTCTGATCAAAAAGGCTGTTTATACACAGAGGGTGTTGGATCAGATCTTATCCAATGGATAAGATACCTTTAAAACGCAGTTAGATCATAGTTTATCCACAATCATATCTAAATACTCAGTAAATTGTGGGTAACTTTTATTGTGGATCAATATCGTGATCTTAATTAAATACTACTGACTTTTTCGATCCAGCTTGGTAACCAAGCTAATGCAGTGTCTTCTGGGAGTTGTTCATCAAGAATATTCAACTCTAAACGATCGGCAATACGGTGAGCACCTTTGCTTAGTAATAGTTGTTCAAGGTTACGTCCAGCTAGATTATAAGTATCGTAACTGGTATCTCCTAAGCCGATAACTGAAAAATTTAAACCTTTTAAATCATCGACTTGATTAATATCTTCTACGAAAGCTAAGAGATTTTCAGGATAATCTCCCGCACCATACGTTGATGTGCAGAGTAACCAAATTGTATTTTCTTGATTTATTTCAGAAAAGTTAGGTTGATCATGAACTTCAGTGTTGATCCCCTGTGTTATTAGCTGTTCTGCAAGCTGTTCACCTACATACTCAGCTGATCCCATTTGGCTGCCTATAATGATATTGACGGAGTTCATTTTTGATCTGATCACATAACTGCTTATTAGTGCGCTTATGATAACTGAGTTTAGTCAGCAGTAAAGCCTTGAATATACTTTTGTATAAGTTTTTTAGGTACAGATGTTGTGTTTTTTTATATTTTTATTGTAACTAATTGATATTTAGATTAATAAATAAAATATTCCAATGTGTAATCTTATGATCAAGCTGTTGATAAAAAGTGGGAAAGTAAGATCATAACCATTATTTTTGATATTTAAACAGTGCTAAGTAATTGATTTTTATTTTTATAAAAGCAGAATGACGAGATTGTTTATAATTTTTAAAGTGACGATCTAGATGTGGATAGATCAGTTGTTGATAACGATCATTGTTGCTGTAAATTAATTTTAAAAAAGTTAAAAATCACTTTAAAAAGGCGGCTGATTTAAAAATTAACGGCTATAAATAACGATTTCGTGGATTTATTGTACTAAATTGTTGGTTTACGCTAATAAATAATCTGATTTTTATTGCTCGCTTTGTTAAAAATGAGCAAAAAAGCCCAAATTGTGGATAACAATTTGGGCTCTGTTAGATCAATTTTCAGATTTGTTGGTATTTCCGTCACTAATTTTGATCTTTGCGTTATCTATTTTGCGTTGAAAAACTATCACTGGAACAAATGATCGCAATTTTTAGAGTTATTAAAGGAACAGCTGGCCGTTAAAATAAAGTGTTTTGTCACATCAAATAGGGCATTACCAAGCGAAAAACGTTGCACGCCTTGAGCAAATAACCTGCGCGAATCGCTTGCTAGCTCATCAGCCATTATATTTACAGGCACACTTAACGCAGTTGTTAGTTGTTTTATTGCTGCTGAATCAGTTAATCCAGGGACGAATACTCCGTCAATGCCGGCCGCTTGGTATGCTAAAGATCTTGTTATTGTTGGGCCAATTTTAGCTGTTTGCAGGAAACAGTCTGTTCGTGCATTTATAAATAATTGCGAAAATCCATGCCGATTTAAGGTATTTTTAATGGCGACTAGTATCGCTATTTGCTGTTCTTGAGGGCGTAATTTCCCCGTTACTTTATCTGAATCTTCTATATTTATACCGACAGCGCCTAGTTTAGCCACGGCTAAAACATGCTGACAAATAGTGTTTATGTCATTACTGTAGCCTGATTCTATATCGACAGAAATAGGGATGCTAACCGCATTTACAATTGGTTTTAGTTGATTTAAAAATTCTGCAAATGAGCATTGCTCACCATATTCGGTATTGAACGCTAATCGAGGCATAATACCCGACTTTAATATTTAACCAATAAATCTATCTCCAGCAGCTACTTTTAACGCTATTGGCATAAAAAAAGCCTTAGCACTGCTGCTAAGGCTTTTTAATACTTCTGGTTATTTAATTACCATAAAGCTGCCATTGTTTTTGGTAGCCTGTTGAATCAGGGATACTTAATACAACCTGAGATCTGGTTAAGCCAACATTAGATTATTACTCTCTAAAATTTCAAGTTCTTGCGATGTTAAATCTAATGACGGCTTTTCCTCTTTTAGGCAATAGGCAATTAATCCACCAAGTAAATTTAGCATAAAGCCATGCATACTGCGGTGTCTAGAGTGTTCAATGTAAGAAATGTTTTTCAATTGATCATTCACCGTTTCGATTATAAATCGTTTTTTCAATAAAGCCCTGTCCCACAATGAAATAAATTTTTTCTTCATATTCTTTCGAACCGTCGTGATTAACTCGACACCTTTTTCTAGTAACTCACCAGAGAGCGCTTTGCTGATATAACCTTTGTCGCCATAGAGTTTTCCGAAGATAGAGTCCGCCATATCAGAAACAGGCTCTCGATCATCCACATTGCCCGTTGTGAGCTTTAGCGCCACAATCTCACCTAAATGATTAATTATTAAGTGTAGTTTGAATCCATATGACCAACCCATAGTGCCTTTTCCATGATGAGCAACGCCTTCAAACACTTTATTTCTTTTAGCTCTGATGATGTGACACACTTCTATTTTAGTGGAGTCAACAAATTGTATACCTGTGGGCTTGCCAAGTTTTGATGTGAGGTAACTGCACATCGGAACCACCACACTAGGCATAAGCGCGAGAAACCTTGTGTAACTCAGCAACTCTGGAAAATAGGCTTTAAGTTGACGGCAAACATAGTGAAGGTAGTAGTTTTTGAAATCTCTGTAATGTGACTGGTGAAAATGGATGATAATAGTCATCACCTCTGACGGAGATAAGCGGCATGCTCTTCGACGTTTAATTTCACCATTTTCGAGCAATATACGCTGCCAGCTTGGGAAAAATAACTTTGAAAAATCATCGACATCACAGTACGTTTCAACTAACTTGTTCATGCTCGTTCCTTTTTGTTCTAATCACTCTTGGTCGAATGATCGGATCATGGAACGAGCATTTAGTTCCTTTAAATTAGTAATTTCTTATCCGAAGCTCAGGTTAAGTATGTTCTGAACCCTAATAACACATCAGCATCGAAGTCAGCAAAGGATAAAGGGTTACCCTCACAGTACTTTTGCAAATGGATTAATGCTGATTCCCATAGGGATACGTTTGATTTGCTGTCTGTGTGCTCTTTGTCATTTATTATTTGCTGCATGTAGCTATAAAAGCTTTCTTGCTGTTTTTCTGAGTCTTCAAAATGATGCTTGTTGTTAGCTAAATCGACAACTGCTTGTGCCCTTATCTTTTCAGAAATATCTAGGGTCTTTTTATTGTGATCTCGTTCAAACTTGTCTTTAGGAGTGGCATAAATAAACAAGTCTAATGATTGTCTTTTACGGCGTTTTACTCGTTTGCCGTTTTCGTTTAGGTAAGAACCTAATTTCTGGTTAACAGTAGTTGTTGGCGGCCTGCGCTATCAGCTGATTTTTTCTCGATGGTTAGTTTCATAATAACTTCCTCTTTGGTGGACCAATAGTGGCCCACAAGAAAGAAGTAGGTGGGCCATTCGAGGCCCATATTATGAAACTAAAGGAAGCTAGAGAAAGATGAAAAAGTTATTAAATTTATGAATATATTAGATATTTTAACTTTATTTGGATGTTTCTTTCCTTTGGTTTACCTTGTTATTTACCGATACAGAATGAGCTAAATATTTTACCTAGTAGATCATCTGAGGTAAATTCACCGGTGATCTCGTTTAAGTAGTTTTGTGTTAAACGCAGTTCTTCAGCAAGAATTTCACCGGCAATATGCATCTCTAATTGGTCTTTACCTGTTTGTAAATGGTGAGCTGCGCTGTCGAGCGCATCTAAGTGACGACGACGCGCCATAAAGCCGCCTTCGGTAGCCCCTTGAAACCCTATACATGCCTTTAAGTGAGTACGAACTAACTCTATACCATCAGCATTTTTAGCACTTAAGCTGATCACTGGATATTGCTGGTTTTCGCTCATACCAACTTCGTCGCCCGATAAATCGGCTTTATTACGGATCACAGTGACCCCCATACCTTGCGGAAGCTTGGCCATAAACTCTGGCCAAATAGCGTGCGGGTCGGTGTCTTTGGTATCAGTGCCATCAAGCATAAATAGTACGCGATCAGCTTGGTTTATTTCATCCCACGCCCGCTCAATGCCGATTTGCTCAACTCGGTCTGGACTTTCACGAAGGCCTGCAGTGTCGATAATATGTAGTGGCATACCATCAATATGAATATGTTCTCGTAGCACATCACGAGTGGTCCCGGCAATTTCGGTTACGATGGCGGCTTCTCTTCCTGCAAGAGCGTTTAGTAAGCTCGATTTACCTGCATTAGGGCGACCTGCAATTACCACGCGCATACCTTCACGCATGATGCTGCCTTGCTTAGCTTGATTAGTAACATTATTAAGTTGTTCAATAATGGTATTTAGGTCACCGGCGACTTTACCGTCGGATAGAAAATCGATTTCTTCATCAGGAAAATCAATGGCCGCTTCAACGTACATACGCAAGTGAATGACTTTTTCGACTAAGGTATCAATATGCTTTGAAAACTCACCCTGCAGTGATTGTAAGGCACTTTTAGCGGCTTGTTCACTCGTTGCATTAATTAAGTCGGCAATGGCCTCTGCTTGGGTTAAGTCCATTTTGTCGTTCATAAAGGCGCGCTCAGAAAACTCACCTGGCTTGGCTAATCGTACGCCTTCAATCTGGCTAATTTCTTTAAGTAGCATATCCAGTACAACAGGGCCACCATGACCTTGTAGTTCCAGTACGTCTTCGCCAGTAAATGAGTTAGGCCCGGCAAAATAAATAGCGATACCTTGATCAAGTTGCTCGCCAGCAAGACTGTTAAATGGCACGTAATCGGCGTAGCGCACTTTAGGGCAACGACCAATAATCTGCTCGGCAACGGTTTTTACTAAATTGCCAGAAACGCGAATAATACCAACGCCACCACGACCAGGGGCGGTTGCTTGTGCTGCAATTGTATCTTGATTGATCATGCTAATAATTTGCCAATTAAATGAATAACGATATGTGCGTATTGTAACCTATGCCGTTATTTGTAGCGAATAGCTGCGGCTAAAAACAGCCAATAAAAAAGGCGACCGAAGCCGCCTTTTTCTAAGTTAAAGAGCTATTAGCCCCTTACTTTTATTCCTTGCTTTTCCATACCGCGGTAAATGATCAGCATTTGCGCGATTGAAATCAGGTTAGACACTAACCAGTAAAGTACTAAACCAGATGGGAACCAAAGGAAGAACACAGAGAAGATAACCGGCATAAAGGTCATCATCTTTTGTTGCATCGGATCGGTTACTGTCATTGGTTGTAGCTTTTGCGTCACAAACATACTTACACCAAATAAAACGGGTAATACGTAGTATGGGTCCATTGCTGATAAGTCAGTTAACCATAATACAAACTCAGCATGGCGCAGTTCTGTTGATTCTAAGAATACGTAGAATAAGGCTAAGAAGATTGGCATTTGTAGCAAAATTGGGAAGCAGCCACCCATAGGGTTTACTTTCTCTTTGCGGTACATTTCCATTGTTGCTTGACCGAACTTTTGACGGTCGTCGCCATACTTCTCTTTAAGTGCGGCCATTTTAGGTTGCAGAGCACGCATTTTCGCCATTGACGTGTATTGTGCTTTAGTCAGTGGATACATTAATGACTTAACAATAATAGTAATGGCAATAATCGCCAGACCCCAGTTACCTAAAATGCCGTACAACCATTTTAGTAATACAAATAATGGCTGTGAGATAAACCATAACCAACCGTAGTCTACAGTTAGATCTAGGTTAGGGTGAATAGCTTCTAACTTATCAGACTCTTTCGGGCCCATGTAGTAAGTAGCACCAATGGTAGTTTGTTGGTTAGCTTGTATATTTACGGGCTCACCTTTAGCACCTATGATTGCAGCATTGCCTGACGCAATTAAACTGTAAAGTGTATTTTGTTGTTCTTGTACAGGTACCCAAGCACTTACAAAGTAATGCTGAATAAAGGCAACATAGCCACCTTGGGTATTAATGCTAAGGTTTTTATCAGCCATGTCTGAAAAGCTGTATTTGTCGTATTTTTCTTCGCTTGAGCCATAAGCAGCACCAAGGTAATTTTGATCAACTAAGCTGCCTTTTTCTTGAACTGTACGCTTAATTTGCGTGTACAGCTGTACTTGAATTGGCTCAGCAGTGGTGTTGTTTACTGTGTATTCTAAAGCAACATCGTATTCACCTTTTTTGAATACGTAGGTTTTAGTAAAAGTAACCCCTTTACTATCAGTAAACGTTAAAGGAACACGAAGCTCATTACCTTCAAGGGTAAAGCTTTTTTGTTCAGTACTGTAAACTGGACGACCCTCTTTTGAGGCATCTGGGCCATTTAAACCAATTAAACCACTTTGTGAGAAGTATTGGTTGCCATCAAACTCACCCAATAGCATAAATGGTGTTTCTTCACCTTTTACTTCTTCATATTGGAGTAGGTCTGATTCAACAATATCACCACCGCGGGTATCAATTTTTACTGTGAATACGTCAGTTGTAATATCGATTACTGAACGTTTTGCACTGGTTGCTGCAGTTGGTAATTCACCGTCAGTTGATGATGGAACGTAATCATCTGAGTCAGGGGAATTTGTTTGTAGTGTTTGTGTGTTGGCACTAGGATCGACTTTTGGTGCGTTGTAGTCATTATTCCACTCTTGGAACAATAAAAACGATACAAGCATCAAGCCGATGAATAAAAACGTGCGTTGCGATTCCATAACAGCTCTTATTTCTCGTGTTGGTGGTTAATATGGGTTAATTTTTCAGGTACGGGATCATCCCCACCTGAATGTAAAGGATGACATTTTAATATGCGTTTAACCGCTAACCAACTCCCTTTTACTGATCCATGCAAATTAATTGCTTGAATAGCATAACTGGAGCAGGTTGGATTAAAACGACAATGCGGACCTAACAGCGGACTAATCCACTTTTGATAACCACGAATTAATAACACTAAACAGCGCTTAGGAAAAGCAACAAGTGGTTTTAGTAACCTCATGATGTTCTAGCCTCTGCGTAATATTTAGTGAATGGATACCATGAATTTAAACGCCCAATATAGAATTTTAAATGCATGATTAAAAGGTGAGCTAAAGATACCTTAATTAACCCTATAATTCTATTGCTATTGGCTTTGTTTATTGGATTTAGCCGATTTGTTGGGGCGTTTTTTAAACGGCGGTGGTTTTGGTGCACCTGGTTTACAGCGTTCATTAATTTTACGCCATAATTTAGTGAGTTGTTTGGTTAGCTCTTCATTTGACTGTTCATCTATACCACTTTTAACCATCAGCACAATATCGATATTATCAATAGTATGTTGGTTTAAACGAAAACTTTCGCGAGCAAGACGTTTAATACGGTTTCGTTGGCAAGCTTTTTTAACCCGTTTTTTAGCGACTGTGAGTCCTAAGCGAGGTTTTGCTTGGTCATTGGGTTTTGCTAATAAGGTAAAGAAAGGAGTTGCGGCCCGAGCGGGTTCATTAAAGATGCGAGAGTAATGCGAGGGAGTTAACAGACGTAACTCCCTGCCAAAGTTAAAGTCTTCCACTTATATATTAAGCAGAAAGAACTTTGCGGCCTTTAGCGCGGCGACGAGCTAATACTTTACGGCCATTTACAGTTGCCATGCGAGCACGGAAACCGTGTGCACGTTTGCGTTTTAAAACGCTAGGTTGAAAAGTTCTTTTCATAACAATTCCATCCGATCGGTTAAAGGTTAAAACATCCTATGCAGGTCGCGATCCTGGCACAGGTGCCATTGCGAGCGCGAGATATTATCGATGAAGCGCCTTAAAGTCAACCATAATCGCACTTATAATAGAGAGGGGATAATAGATAGAGCTGCGGGATCTGCTAGGATCCTTATATTTAAGAAGTTTTCCACAGGCTCTGTATAAAAAGTGCATAAAAGCTTGGGGTAACTAAAATAGATCACATTATTTGATCGCGATCTAAGCCCTTTTTTGCTATGATCATGGTTTCGAGTTAAAAATAATTGTTGTTTAAAATCAGTGTATTGATTGTTTTTTATGGCGAGATCATATTTTTCAAAAAAATCAATCTTGTACTTGTGGATAAAGTGCCTTCATAATACTCGGTCTTGGGTTAATAAATTGCCTAAATAATAGTAATAAACGTATGATTTTCCTTCATTAAAGATGAACGGGAATAAATACTAAATCCTTGGGAGTTTAACTGTGTATCTGTCGGTTTGGCAAAGTTGTTTATATGTATTGCAAGATGAACTGCCTTCGCAGCAGTTCAGTATGTGGGTAAGACCACTTCAAGCAGAAAGTACCGAAGATACCCTGACGATTTACGCACCTAATCGTTTTGTACTCGATTGGGTGAGAGAAAAGTACTTAAACCGCATTAACGAGCTACTCGTCGAAATATGTAAAGATGAAGCACCAGAGCTACGATTTGATGTTGGTAGTAAACCAATTCTGAATACACAAGTTGCAGCGCCAACAGGAGCCAGTGTTTCTTCAGCGCCTACAAACCAGTCTGCCTCTAATAAACAGCAACCAAAAGCAGCTAAAGTTGTGGTTGAGCCAGCGCCTAAATCTGGTTATAAATCAAACATTAAAGAAAACTACACCTTTGATAGTTTTGTTGAAGGTAAATCTAACCAACTGGCTAAAGCCGCCGCAACTCAAGTGGCTGATAATCCAGGTGCAGCCTTTAACCCGGTATTTATATACGGTGGTACTGGTTTAGGTAAAACGCATTTATTACATGCGGTTGGCAATGGTATTATGGCAAATAAGCCAGATGCTAAAATTGTTTACATGCATTCAGAGCGTTTTGTGCAAGACATGGTGAAAGCATTGCAAAATAATGCCATTGAAGAATTTAAGCGTTATTACCGCAGTGTTGACGCATTAATGATTGATGACATCCAATTCTTTGCTAATAAAGAACGTTCTCAAGAAGAATTCTTTCATACTTTCAATGCGTTACTTGAAGGTAACCAACAGATTATTTTAACCTCAGACCGTTATCCAAAAGAGATTGAAGGGGTTGAAGACCGCCTTAAGTCACGCTTTGGCTGGGGTTTAACCATCGCGATTGAGCCGCCAGAGCTTGAAACGCGAGTGGCTATTTTGATGAAAAAAGCCCAGCAGAGTAAAATTAATTTACCCCATGAAGTGGCCTTTTTTATCGCCAAAAAATTACGCTCAAATGTACGTGAGTTAGAAGGGGCACTTAACCGTGTGATTGCCAATGCAAACTTTACAGGCCGACCAATTTCGATCGACTTTGTAAAAGAAGCACTGCGAGACTTGCTTGCTCTGCAAGATAAGCTGGTCACCATCGATAACATTCAGCGTACTGTGGCAGAGTATTACCGTATTCGTGTTTCAGACTTGCTATCAAAGCGCCGTAGCCGCTCTATAGCAAGGCCGCGCCAAGTAGCTATGGCATTGTCTAAAGAACTCACTAATCACAGCTTACCTGAGATTGGCGATGCCTTTGGTGGGCGTGACCATACTACGGTATTGCATGCGTGCAGAAAAATAAAATCACTACGTGATGAAAGTCACGAAGTAAAAGAAGATTACCAAAACCTAATAAGAACATTGTCATCTTAGGGCTGACTTTATTATGCAAATAACTATATCAAGAGAACAATTTTTAAAACCTTTGATGCAAGTGTCGGGTGCAATTGAGCGCAAACATACCTTGCCTATTTTATCTAACGTTTTGTTAGAGGTTGAAAATGGTGAACTTTCAATGACAGGGACAGACCTTGAAATTGAACTTGTCGCAAAGGTTTTTGTTGGCGATGATACCGCCGATGCTAAATTGACTTTGCCAGCTAAAAAATTACTCGATATTTGTAAAAGTCTGCCAGACGGTTCAGATTTAACGTTGAGCAGTCAAGATCACCAATTATTATTGACCAGTGGTAAAAGTCGTTTTTCATTAACCACACTTGCTGCTGAAGATTTTCCTAATCTTGAGCAATGGGATGGTGAGGTTGAGTTTCAACTTACTCGCTTAGAACTACGTAAGTTATTAGAAAGCACTCATTTCTCAATGGCTAATCAAGACGTACGTTATTATTTAAATGGTATGTCGTTTGAAGTTGATAATGCGGATATTAAAACAGTGGCAACAGATGGCCACCGTTTAGCGATTGCGCAAAAGCAATTACCGCAATCATTAAATACTCAGCGTCAGCTAATTATTCCACGTAAAGGCGTGCAAGAAATTATGCGCTTGATGGTTGCTGATGATGAATTGGTAACCATTCAATTTGGCGCTAATCATATTCGTATTTTAGATACTGAATTTACTTTTACTAGTAAATTAGTCGATGGCCGTTTTCCTGATTACCGCCGAGTATTACCGCGTGGTGGCGATAAAGTGATTACTGCTAATCGGGAATGGTTACGCAGTGCTTTTCAACGTGTATCTATTTTATCAAACGAGAAGTTTAGAGGTGTACGCTTAAACTTATCGAACGGACTATTAAAAATTACTGCCAACAACCCAGAGCAAGAGCAAGCTGAAGAAGTGGTTGAAGTTAGTTACCAAGGCGATGATTTAGAAATTGGCTTTAACGTATCGTATGTTTTAGATGTATTAAATACATTAAAAACAGAAGACGTTTTATTTACGCTTGCTGATTCTAACAGTAGTGCGTTGATTGAAGGTGCCGGCGATGAAGAAGCCATGTATGTTGTTATGCCAATGCGCTTATAAGGCACTATGAGTTTAAGTCATTTGAGCCTCAATAATTTTCGTAATATTGAGGCGATCACTGTAGAGCCAGTGAATGGTATTAATGTAATTTATGGTGAAAATGGCAGTGGCAAAACCAGCCTTTTAGAGGCTATTTATTACCTTTCTCATGGCAAGTCTTTTCGTACGCCAAAGCACAAAAGTATCATTCAACACCAGAAAGAAAAATTTACCATTCATGGTCGCAAGTCACTTTATAACTTATCGATACCGATTGGTATTAGTAAGACATTAAGTGGCGAGACTGAATTAAAAATACAGGGTAAGTCCAGTCGTCGCGTGTCTGAACTTGCACAGTTAATGCCAGTACAAGTGATCACCCCAGAAAGTTATTCATTATTTTTTGGTGGTCCAAAAGAGCGCCGTAAGTTTTTAGATTTAGGATTGTTCCACGTGGAACAAGATTTTTTTTACTTATGGCAATCTTTTAATAAAGTTTTAAAACAGCGTAATGCATTGCTGAAAAGCAAGCCTAAGAATTATTTTGACCAAATCAAGTTTTGGGATAAAGAATTTGTTAGACTGGCAGAACAAATAAATAATTTACGAATTGCGTATATAAGTAGGTTTAAGCAGCAATTTTTTGATAAAATGTGTGCAGAATTAACGCTTATACGCGATTTAGAAATAAGTTTTTATGCGGGCTGGAAAGAGAGCGAATCTCTAACTGAGGCGCTTGAGCAAAGCTTTGAGCGCGATAGTCGCCAAGGGTTTACCAATAAAGGCCCACATAAAGCAGATTTCAGTTTTAGTGTCGCTGGCAACAGTGTGGAAAATACCTTTTCACGTGGTCAATTGAAACTATTGCTTTATGCGTTAAAAGTAACGCAAAATAGTTTGATTGAGTCAGAGACAGAAAAGCAATCAATATTGCTAATAGATGATCTACCTTCAGAGTTAGGGGAAGATACGAAAGAGAAAGTAGGACAATTATTGTCACACTGTAGCTCTCAAATATTTATCTCTACAATTCAATCTGAAAGTATTTCTGCTGTGGTGGAACCCATGCAACGAGAACTACAAATGTTCCACGTGAAACATGGCAACCTAATAACAAGATAAGTGGGATTAACCATGTCTGAGAATTACGATTCGTCGAGTATTAAAGTACTAAAAGGATTAGACGCAGTAAGAAAGCGTCCTGGAATGTATATAGGGGACACCGATGATGGCACAGGCTTACACCACATGGTGTTTGAGGTCGTTGATAACTCTATCGATGAAGCTTTAGCAGGTCATTGTGATGACATCTACGTTACTATTCATTTAGATGGTTCAGTCTCCGTTCGAGATAACGGCCGTGGTATTCCAACTTCAATTCATGAAGAAGAAGGTGTGTCAGCTGCTGAAGTAATCATGACGGTACTGCATGCCGGTGGTAAGTTTGATGATAACTCTTATAAAGTATCAGGTGGCTTACACGGTGTTGGTGTTTCAGTAGTAAACGCGCTTTCAGAAAAGTTAAAGCTTACAGTACGTCGTGAAGGCAAGCTGCATGAGCAATTTTACACTATGGGTGTTCCTGACGCGCCATTAGCTGTAATTGGTGAATCAGAAACAACAGGTACTGAACTACGTTTTTGGCCAAGCGGTGAAACATTCACAAACCTTGATTTTCATTATGATATTTTAGCGAAACGCTTACGTGAATTATCATTTTTGAATTCAGGTGTGAGCATCATTTTAAATGATGAACGCGAAGAAAATAAAACTGACCACTTCAAATATGAAGGGGGTATTCGTGCCTTCGTTGAGTACTTAAACCGTAATAAAACGCCAGTTCATAAAGGTGTTTTCCACTTCACACACGAACGTGAAGAAGATGGTATTAGTGTTGAAGTATCAATGCAGTGGAACGACGCATTCCAAGAAAACATCTATTGTTTTACTAATAACATTCCACAACGTGATGGCGGTACTCACTTAGCCGGTTTTAGATCTGCGCTTACTCGTACGCTAAATAACTATATGGAAAAAGAAGGCTTTAACAAAAAAGCTAAAACAACCAGTAATGCAACAGGCGATGATGCCCGTGAAGGCTTAACTGCAGTTGTAAGTGTTAAAGTTCCAGATCCTAAGTTCTCTTCACAAACAAAAGACAAGTTAGTATCTAGCGAAGTTAAGTCTGCTGTAGAGCAAGCAATGGCTGAAAAATTCACTGAGTTTTTATTAGAAAACCCAATGGATGCGAAAATCGTTGTAGGTAAAATCATTGATGCAGCACGTGCCCGTGAAGCGGCTCGTAAAGCTCGTGAAATGACACGTCGTAAAGGCGCAATGGACTTAGCCGGTTTACCAGGTAAGCTAGCTGATTGTCAGGAAAAAGATCCAGCGCAATCAGAACTATACATAGTGGAAGGGGACTCTGCTGGCGGATCAGCCAAGCAGGGTCGTAACCGTAAGAACCAAGCGATTCTGCCACTTAAAGGTAAAATCCTAAACGTAGAAAAAGCACGTTTTGATAAAATGTTGTCTTCACAAGAAGTAGCAACATTAATCACAGCTCTTGGTTGTGGTATCGGCCGTGATGAGTATAACCCTGAAAAGTTACGCTATCACCGCATCATTATCATGACCGATGCTGATGTCGATGGTTCGCACATTCGTACGCTACTATTGACCTTCTTCTATCGCCAAATGCCAGAAATCGTTGAACGTGGCTATATTTATATTGCTCAGCCGCCACTTTATAAAGTGAAAAAAGGTAAGCAAGAACGCTACATCAAAGATGATCCTGCATTAGTAGATTACCTAACTTCATTAGCCTTAAACGGTGCCGCACTTTATACCAGTGCCGATGCGTCAGCGCTTGAAGGTGAAGCATTAGAAAAAGTGGTTCACGATTATCAAAACACAGTTAAAGTAATTGAACGCTTAAAACGTAAATATCCAAATACGGTAATGGAGCGTTTAATCTATCAAACAGAGCTGAATGAAGCTGACCTTGCTGATGAAGCGAAAGTAATCGCTTGGACTAAAGAGCTTGTTGATGATTTAGTAGACCGCGATGAAGATGCAACAATCTTTGCTGCGGCAACTGAGCATGACACTGAACGTAATTTATTTTACCCAGTGATCAATATTCGCCAACACGGTGTAGATAAAGCACATGTTCTTAGCCATGATTTCATCACTTCTCGTGACTATAAACGCATTGCAGTGACGGGTACTAACATTGCAAATATCCTTGAGGAAGGTGCGTATATTCAGCGTGGTGAGAAAACATTAGCTGTTGATAACTTTGTGGATGCATTGGAATGGTTAATTGCTGAATCTAAGCGTGGACTCTATATCCAGCGCTATAAAGGACTTGGTGAGATGAACCCTGATCAGCTGTGGGAAACAACCATGGATCCATCAGCTCGTCGCATGTTGCAAGTTACCATTGAAGATGCAGTTGGTGCAGACCAATTATTCGCAACCTTAATGGGTGACCAGGTAGAGCCACGTCGTGAGTTTATCGAAACTAACGCACTACGTGTAGTTAACCTAGACGTATAATTGCGAGTAATAATTTTGAAAAGGAGCCAATTGGCTCCTTTTTTATTGGCTGCAATTGCACAAACTGCTTAAAACATGACTACGCACAAGGTATACTGAGGGTAATTTTCACGCTACATCACAGCAGATACTAAAAGCCAAATATGCAAAAATATGACGTTAAAACCTTTCAAGGTTTGATCCTGGCTTTACAGGATTACTGGGCACAGCAAGGCTGTGTCATTATTCAGCCACTTGATATGGAAGTTGGCGCGGGCACATTCCACCCACAAACATTTTTAAAGTCGATTGGCCCTGAGCCGATGTCGAGCGCGTATGTACAACCATGTCGTCGTCCTACTGATGGTCGTTATGGTGAAAACCCAAATCGCCTGCAACATTACTATCAGTTCCAAGTAGTATTAAAACCATCGCCAGAGAACATCCAAGAGCTCTATTTAGGCTCTTTAGCCGCTGTTGGCATTGATACCCTAACTGACGAAGTACGCTTTGTAGAAGACAACTGGGAGTCACCTACATTAGGTGCGTGGGGACTAGGTTGGGAAATTTGGTTAAATGGCATGGAAGTAACTCAGTTTACTTATTTCCAGCAGGTCGGTGGCTTAGAGTGTTCGCCAGTAACAGGTGAGATCACATACGGTCTTGAGCGTTTAGCTATGTACATTCAAGGCGTAGATAGTATCTATGATCTAGTTTGGGCTGATGGTCCAATGGGACGTGTTACTTACGGTGACGTATTCCATCAGAATGAAGTTGAGCAATCAACTTACAACTTTGAACATGCAAATGTAGAAGACTTATTCGCACAGTTTGATAAATGTGAAGCCGAAAGCCAAAAGCTAATTGAAGCAAGCCTACCATTACCCGCTTATGAGCAAGTAATGAAAGCATCACATGCATTTAACTTATTAGATGCACGTCACGCGATTTCAGTAACAGAGCGTCAACGTTATATCTTACGTGTTCGCGCGTTATCTAAAGCGTGCGCTCAAAGTTATTATGATAAACGCGAAGCGCTTGGTTTCCCGCTGTGTAAGGATAAGTAAGCATGTCAGCACAAAATTTATTAGTAGAAATTGGCACTGAAGAGTTGCCACCAAAATCATTGCGTAAACTTGCTGAAGCATTTGCAGCAAACTTAACCGCTGAGCTTGAGAGCTTAGAACTCGCTCACCAAGGTGTGAGTTGGTATGCATCGCCACGTCGTTTAGGTTTACAAGTAACCGCGCTTGAAGCACAACAACAAGATAAAGAAGTTGAAAAACGTGGCCCGGCAACCAAAGCCGCATTTGATGCAGATGGTAATCCAACTAAAGCAGCAATAGGTTGGGCACGTGGTTGTGGTATCGAAGTTAAGGATGCCCAAACACTTGAAACCGACAAAGGTGCTTGGTTGTTACACATCGCAAAAGTAGCAGGGCAACAAACAACGGCATTAATGAATGACGTTGTAAATAAAGCGCTTGCGAAATTACCTATCCCTAAACCAATGCGTTGGGGTGCGAATAAAACACAGTTTATTCGTCCAGTTCATACCGCAACTATTTTGTTTGGCAGTGAGTTAATCGAAGGCGAAGTGCTTGGTAAAACAGTGAGCAATAAACTGCAAGGCCATCGTTTTCATCACCCAGAAAAAATTAGTATTAACCATGCTGATGATGTTTTTGAGGTGCTTAAATCTGCATACGTTGTTGCTGATTACCAGCAGCGTAAAGCACAAATCCGCAGCCAAATTGAAGCCGCGGCAAAAGCAGTTAATGCAGTAGTTGCAATGGATGAAGATTTACTTGAAGAAGTAACCTCATTGGTTGAATGGCCTGTCACATTGACAGCTACATTTGAAGAAGCGTTTTTAGATGTACCAGCCGAAGCGCTGATCTACACCATGAAAGACGACCAAAAATACTTCCCGTTACTTGATCAAGATGGC
This sequence comes from Pseudoalteromonas sp. KG3, assembly GCF_030436385.1. NCBI lineage: Bacteria > Pseudomonadati > Pseudomonadota > Gammaproteobacteria > Alteromonadales > Pseudoalteromonadaceae > Pseudoalteromonas > Pseudoalteromonas sp. KG3. The sequence goes on along the minus strand of NZ_CP098523.1, from coordinate 2,510,563 downwards.
AAGCTACTTAACAAGTTTTTATTTGTTTCAAATATCGAAAGCAAAAACCCAAGTGTGGTTATCTCTGGTAACGAAAAAGTAGTACGCCCACGTTTAGCGGATGCGCAGTTCTTCTTTGAAACAGATAAAAAGAAAACCCTAGAAAGTCGTCTAGAATCACTTGATAGTGTACTGTTTCAAAAGCAGCTTGGTACACTTAAAGATAAGTCTGAGCGTATCAGTGAATTGGCAGGTTACATTGCTGAGCAATTGGGTGGCGATAAAGCACTGGCTGAGCGAGCGGGTTTATTGAGTAAAACAGACTTAATGACTGAAATGGTGATGGAGTTTACCGATATCCAAGGCGTAATGGGAATGCATTATGCTCGCCATGATGGTGAAGCCGAAGATGTTGCGGTTGCGCAAAATGAGCAATACATGCCACGCTTTGCTGGCGACAGCTTACCAACAAACGTGATCAGTTGTGCCGTCGCAATTGCTGATAAGTTTGACACACTGGTGGGTATTTTTGGTATTGGCCAAGCACCAAAAGGTGATAAAGACCCATTTGCACTTCGTCGTGCTGCGATTGGTGCTTTGCGTATCATGGTAGAAAAAGAGCTATCACTTGATATTTTAGATCTTGTTGCCAAGTCACAAACTTTGTTTGGCGATAAGCTAACTAACTTAAATGTATCTGCGGATGTATTTGAATTTATGCTTGGTCGCTTCCGCGCTTGGTATCAAGACGAAGGCATCGAAATCGATGTTATTCAAGCCGTACTTGCACGTCGTCCAACGAAACCTGTTGATTTTGATCGTCGTGTTAAAGCGGTAAGTCACTTCCGCACATTAGACGCCGCAGAAGCGCTTGCAGCGGCTAATAAGCGCGTAAGCAACATTCTCGCTAAGAACGACATCACCAGTCAAGGCACTGTAGAACAGAGCTTGCTAAGCGATGATGCTGAAAAAGCCTTAGCATCACAAGTGGCTAAATTTGCTACCGAGTTAGCACCACTTTATGCCGCTGGTAATTATCAAGAAGCACTGACACAATTAGCAGGTATCCGCGAAAGTGTAGATAACTTCTTTGATAATGTGATGGTAATGGCGGACGACGAGGCCGTGAAGCAAAACCGTTTAGCATTACTTAGCCAATTAAGTGGCTTATTTTTAGATATTGCTGATATTTCTGTATTGCAGAAGTAAGTTCAGCTTAGCTTAAAAAGCCAGCAGCTATGCTGGCTTTTTTGTATAAGGGATAACCGATGAAACGTATATTAACAGTGGCTATGGTTGCGCTATTAAGTGCTTGTTCAAGCCAAATACAATTACCAGATATTAGCGACGTACTGCCAGATCAAGAGCTTGATCGCAGCATGTACTTACGTGGTGATTTCAATTTATGGGATGCGGAAACGCAATACGAATTTGCCCAAGTGGCTCCCGCGCTATATCAAGCGAACGTAAAATTTTCAACACCAGGCAAAGTATACGAATTTAAAATTGCCGATATGGATTGGAGCGCAGGTTATAACTGTGGATACAGCGAACAAGATCCATCTGGCCAAGCGTTGACTCTTGGACAAAGTGTTATCGCCGATTGTGATACGACCTATAACTACTTCAGCTTCACCCCAGCAATAAAAGGCAGCTACATCGTCAGCATCGATTATCGCAATTACGATGAGCCGAAAGTGACGATAACTAAAAAATAGCTGTAAGCTTTAAGCCTGTCTCTTATACAGAAGTTTCTATTTTCTTATATTCATGATCTAATATACAAAAAAAATAGGTCATGAATATGGTAAGCAATGAATCTCTCGAATGGGCGCAACTTATTTTCAGTAAAGCTAAGCTTAACGATCCTCGCCGCACTAAACGCCTTGTAAAGATAGCCGCTTCTTTGGCAAGTAATGCCGGTAAGTCCTTAATGTCATCTTGTCCAGACCCTGCAAGTATTGAAGGCGCATATCGCTTTATCCGTAACGATAATATTTCTGCTGATGACATTGCGCAAGCTGGGTTTGCGCATACTGACACCATCGTTAAAGAGCGACCACTCGTGCTTGCTCTTCAAGATACAACAGGGCTGAGCTATAAACATTCAGTATGTGATGAATTAGGTGAGGTCAATTCGGCATCTGATGAAAAGCGCAGCTCTAAAGGTCGCACTTTATACGCTCACTCAACACTGATGCTCGATGCAAATGAAGAAAAAGCAATAGGGCTTGCATACCAACATTACTGGTATAGAGAGAAGAAACAAACGGGTAAACAAAATACGCTGCAATGCCGTGATAGAGAGCTAAAAGAAAGCTACAAATGGCAAAATAATGTTGAAGAAGTTAAAGAGCGCCTTGGTGATTTAAGTAATGTAATAGACGTATGTGACCGCGAAGCGGACATGTATGAATACCTTGATTACCAAATACAAAATGAACACCGCTTTATTGTCAGAGCAAAAGACAATCGTCGTCTTGTAGGTGAATATCATAAATTAGAAGATATTTTACCGACACTCACTCCCGCAGGTCAGTATGAAATAGATATTCAACAAAGAGGCGGGAGAAAAGCACGAACAGCCCATATAGATGTAAGCTTTACATCGATTAAATTGAAAAAACCACAAAGAGCAAAAGGTGAAAAAGAAGCCCCGCTGACCCTCGTGGTATGCACGGAACAAAATAACGACAACAAGAATAAATTACAGTGGTTACTGTATACAACAGAGTCGGTTACAAATGCAGTAGAAGCAAGAAAAATAGCGCGTTATTACGAGTTAAGGTGGCGCATAGAAGAGTTCCATAAGATTTGGAAAACGGAAGGAACAGAAGTTGAAAAGTTACGCATGCAACACTTAGATAATTTAAAAAAGGCAGCAGTAATAGAGGCATTTATAGCGGTCAGACTTTTGCAATTAAGGGAGCTTGCTCAAAATAGAGAAGAAGCAGAAAAAATCAGCTGCGAAGTCTATTTAGACACATTAAGTTGGAAATTACTCTTTAAAGCGACAAATCAGCAGGCTGCACTGCCGAAGAAAGCCCCGTCGTTAAAGTGGGCATATTATGCGATAGCCAAATTGGGAGGTTGGCACGATAGTAAACGAACAGGGCGTGTTGGCACAAAAGCCATGTGGGATGGCTGGGTGAAGTTGGTATTTTTAGTCGAGTCCTATGCTTTTATGAAGGAACTCGACTTGTGATCAAGAGACAGGCTTTAAGCCGTCAGCTTTCAGTTTAGCTGATAGCTGTTACAACCCTTTCTTCACTAAGTATCTATACGGCACAGTATCGACTTCTTTGGCGACTAATGTGTGATCCATAAACCGGCAGAAGCTGGGGATGTCGCGGGTGGTGGAGGGGTCGTCGGCGATAATTAATAAGGTTTCGCCATTTTCCATTTTGCGTACCGCGCTTCTGATCATCATTACAGGCTCTGGGCAACGTAGGCCGATGGCGTCTAATTGGTGATCGGGGTTATCAAAACTCATGGCGGTGACCTTAAAGATAGTGGCGCTTAACGATTAATTTAAGGTTGCTAGTTTAACGGCCTAATCGCAATAAATAAAGTCACATCACGAATGCATATTCGGCCATAAAGGTAATTTGAAAAAGCACATAAAAAAACCGCGTTGATTTGTAAATCAACGCGGCTTTTTATACCAAGAGATGGTTAACGTGTTTCAGCTAATTAATCTTGAACACGTTCAAAAACGGTGGCGATGCCTTGGCCTAAACCAATACACATTGTCGCTAAACCGTATTTTGCGTTTTTGTCTTCCATTAAGTGGATTAATGAGGTGCTAATACGTGAGCCTGAACAACCCAAAGGATGACCAAGAGCGATAGCGCCGCCGTTTAAATTCACTTTTTCGTCAACTACATCGGCAAGACCTAAATCTTTTAATACTGGTAGTGATTGTGCTGCAAATGCTTCGTTAAGCTCAGCAACGTCGATATCATCAATAGTGATACCGGCTTGCGCGAGTGCTTTTTTACTTGCTGGTACTGGGCCGTAACCCATGATTGATGGATCGCAACCAGCAACCGCCATTGCTTTAACACGTGCACGAATTGGCAAGCCTAATGCTTTAGCTTTTTCTTCGCTCATTACTAACATTGCTGATGCGCCGTCAGAAAGTGCAGAAGATGTTCCCGCTGTTACTGAGCCCGATGCCGGATTAAACACAGGGCGAAGCTGTGATAAGCCTTCTACGGTTGTTTCTGGGCGAATTACTTCGTCATCTTCAACTAAAATCAGTGAGCCGTCTGCGTCATGACCTTCCATCGCAAGAATTTCACGGCGGAAACGTCCTTCAACTGTTGCTGCATGAGCACGCTGATGCGAGCGGTAAGCAAATTCATCTTGCTGCTGACGGCTAATGCCGTGAATAGTAGCAAGGTACTCAGCAGTTAAACCCATAGAGCCAGATGCTTGGGCAATCGACGTTGCCAGGCCTGGATGAAAATCATTACCGTGAGTCATTGGCACGTGGCCCATGTGCTCAACACCACCAATTAGGTAAGTATCACCGGCGCCGGTCATAATTGCGCGAGCTGCGTCATGCAATGCTTGCATTGATGAACCACATAAACGGTTAACGGTTACCGCAGGCACTGTGTGTGGAATGCCAGCAAGTAATGCGGCATTACGAGCAACGTTAAAACCTTGCTCTAATGTTTGCTGTACACAACCCCAATAGATGTCGTCAATCGATGCTGGATCAACCGCTGGGTTGCGATCAAGTAGGCCCTTCATTAAGTGAGCACTTAAATCTTCAGCACGCTTATTTTTAAATACACCGTTTTTTGAACGGCCCATTGGCGTACGGATACAATCTACAATTACTGGAATATTCATGGTCTTATCCTTCCACCTTATAGAAAACACGGCCTTCTTCAGCCCATTTACGAGTTTGTTCTGATACTTGGTAAATCGCACCAAGGTGAGCGTATTTGTCTGCCGTAGCAACAAAATTAGCCAGTCCTGTTTGATCTAAGTAACGGAACGCGCCGCCTCTAAATGGAGGGAAACCAATACCGTAAATAAGGGCCATATCAGCTTCTTGTGGAGAAGCTACAATGTTCTCTTGCAAGCAAAGCAGTACTTCGTTGATCATTGGTACCATACAGCGGTCGATAATTTCTTGCTTATCAAACTCTTTTGGAGCATCTGTGATTGAGCTAAGTAATTCAACTGCTTGCGGGTCTTGGGCTTTTTTCAAGCGACCACGTCTGTCAGGCGCATATTGATAGAAACCTGCTTTGTTCTTTTGACCAAAACGTTTTTCGTTAGCAAAAACAGTCACAGGATCTTTCTCTGCACGAGACATACGCTCAGGGAAACCATCTGCCATTACACCAGTACAATGGTAAGCTGTATCAATACCGACAACATCAAGTAGGTAAGCTGGACCCATTGGCCAGCCAAATACGTTCTCCATCACTTTATCTACTTTGGCAAAATCAGCGCCTTCAACAACTAATTTACTAAAGCCTGCAAAGTATGGGAATAAAACGCGGTTTACAAAGAAGCCAGGGCAGTCGTTAACTACAATTGGTGATTTACCTAGCTTTAAGGCGTAATCAACAACTGCATTAATGGTTTTTTCAGACGTTTTCTCGCCGCGGATAATTTCAACTAATGGCATTTTTGGCACTGGGTTAAAGAAGTGCATACCACAGAAATTTTCTGGCTTTTCAAGAGCTGTTGCTAACTCGTCAATACGAATAGTAGAAGTGTTAGAGGTTAAAATAGTGCCTGCTGGCATGTCTTTTTCTAGCTGTGCTAACACTGATTGCTTAACTTTCGGGTTTTCAACAACCGCTTCAACGATAATATCAGCACTTTGTAAGTCGCTATCGTTAAGGGTAGGTTTAATTTTGCCTAAAGTCGCAACCATTTTTTCCATAGCCATATGGCCACGTTGTACTTTTTGACCAAGCAGCTTAGAGGCTTCACCCATACCTAAATCAAGCGCATCTTGTTGGATGTCTTTCATGATAATAGGCGTGCCTTTATACGCAGATTGGTAAGCGATACCGCCGCCCATGATACCTGCGCCAAGTACAGCTGCTTGATTAATTGTTACATCACTGCCTTTAGCTTGCTTACGTGCTTTACCTTTGATGAACTGATCAGCAAGGAATATACCCGTTTGTGCGGCCGCTTCTGGGGTGCGAGCAAGCTTAGCAAAGTTGGCATTTTCGATTGCCATTGCTTCAGCGCGCTCACTGTTAGCGGCTGCTTTAATGGTGCGTACAGCCATAACTGGAGCAGGGTAATGGCCTTTGGTTTTACCCATTACCATGCCTTCAGCCATTGCAAAGCTCATACCTTGCTCAACGCGGTTTAATTTAAGCGGTTGCAGCTTAACGTTGCGTTTTGCTTGCCAATCCAGTTTGCCAGCAATTGCTAATTCAAGCGTTGAAATACCTGACTCTAAAAGTTTGTCAGCACTAACTACTGCATCAACTGCACCTACTTTAAGGGCATCTTCAGCGCGGTTTTCAGCACCTGAAGTGATCCAAAGCATGGCATTATCGGCACCAACGATGCGTGGTAAACGAACTGTGCCACCAAATCCAGGCATTATGCCTAGTTTCACTTCTGGAAGACCAATTTTAGCGTTAGAGCTTGCAACGCGATAATCGGTAGCAAGTACCCACTCACACCCACCACCAAGTGCTAAGCCGTTTATAGCGCTTAGAGTTGGGAAAGGTAAATCTTCTAATGCATCAAAAACATCAGTAGCATCTTTGATCCAGGTAACTAATTCAGCTTCTGGTTTAGTAAAGGTAGGTAAAAACTCGAAAATATCGGCACCAATAATAAAGTGGTCTTTATCACTGGTAAAAATCATGCCTTTGATATCAGTATTTGCTGCTAATTCTTTTAATGCAGATGCGCAATCTTTCAAGGTTTGCTGAGACAAAGTGTTTACAGAACCTGCAACACAAAACTTGAACTCGGCGATATTATCCTTGATGAAAGCAACTTCAAAGGAATCGCTTTTATATAACATTATTATTCTCCCTAGTGTGTGAACTAAGACTGGTACGATGAGTTTGCATTTCAATCAGTGTGCTTGCTTTAAATTAAAAATGCAACGAAAAATTTACCCACCAAGCTTTCTACTGGTTAAAATATAGCTTGTTTGGTGCTAAGGTGTAGGAGAAGTGTTTGTCTTTTATTTACCTTTGAATATTTAAGGTCATCATGAAAAAACAATTTTTAAGCTTTGCGGCAGCTGCATTATTATTTCCTTTATTTTCTGCCGAGGCTAATACAGAACATGACGCATTTTTAGATGCGGAGAAAACAGCTAGATATGGAAGCTATCAAGAGTTTAAGGAAGCTGTTGAGCAACTCGAACACCCATTAAAGCCTTATGTTGAAAAAGCATATTGGCAACGCCATCCAGATATTGAACACCAATCTGAAATTGAGCGTTATTTAACTATTTATGAAAATACGCCCTTGGAATGGCCAGTGCGTAAAGCCTGGTTGCTGAATTTACAAAAGCAAAATCGCAAAGCGGCTTTTATTAATAATTACCGCGAAACCTCAAACAGTGAATTGACCTGTACTTTTTTGCAATATCAGCTTGATCTAGGAGCGCCTGAAAAAGCGATTATGAATCAAGTGACTGATTTGTGGGCTGTTGGTAAGTCACAACCAGAAGAATGTGACCCACTATTTAATACCTGGCGTAAAAAAGGTTATATGAGCCAAGCGCTAATATGGCAGCGTATTACTTTGTCTGCGCAAGGGGGCTCACAAAGTTTACTGCCATACCTAAAAACCTTATTACCGAAAAATGAGCAATACTTAGCTGATTTTTATCGCAAAGTACGTAGCGATCCGAGTGCCGCTGCGGGCATGTACCGCTATAAAAATAAAACAGCGAAAGAAGGTGAAATTGCCCATTACGGTATTCAGCGATTAATTTGGCGAGATAAAACCTTAGCGCTTAAAGCATGGGAAAAGCTAGATAAAATGTTTGATTATTCAGACGAGCAAAAAGCCGATGTGTATTATACCTTTGCTTTAGCGCTGGCATCAAGTGGCCACCCCGAGGCGCGTTTTTGGTTGAGTAAAGTCCCTAAAGATCGTCAAGATCGTAAACTAATGCAATGGCAATTAGGCAACATGCTGAAAACCCGAGACTGGCCAGGTATCATTGCGCTTTTTACTGGCAAAGAAAACTTAAGTCTTGGCCAACAGTATTGGTTGGCTTACAGTTTAGAGCAACGTGGCGATAGTGAACGCGCTAAAGTAATTTGGCAAACCGTAGCGAAAGAGCGCGATTATTATGGCTTTTTAGCCGCTGCACGATTGGGTTTACCAGTAGAGCTTAATAACCAGCCATTGCTTGTTAGTGATAAATTAGTGGCTGACGTAGCGCAGGCACCCGGTTTTAAACGAGCAAAAGCTTTTTATGAACTTGAGCGTTTTACTTCAGCGCGCAGAGAGTGGAACTACTTAACGGGTACCTCGAGTGATGAAGAAAAGTTAGCCGCATCAAAACTAGCGGCAGAATTAGATTGGTACGACAGTACAATTTATACCTTGGCGCAAATTAAAGCATGGGACTATGTGGAATTGCGATTTCCATTTGCTTTTCAAGATTTATTTGAGCGCTACAGTAAACGCAATCACATTGATGTAACGTGGAGTATTGCTATTTCGCGTCGAGAAAGCTCTTTTGCACCTGATGCGCGCTCCCATGCTAATGCCCGTGGATTAATGCAGTTACTGCCAAGTACAGCAAAATATGTAAATAAAGGCACAGTCTCTAGTAAGCGGTTAAATCAGCCGAAAACGAATATACGCTTAGGCACTGAGTATTTAGAGTATTTAAAAAAGAAAAATCACGGTAATGAAATTCTGGCAACGGCTTCGTATAACGCGGGTTATCATCGAATCAAGAAGTGGCTACCTGATGAGGCTATACCGGCTGAATTATGGATAGAACTTATTCCGTATCGTGAAACGCGAGAGTATGTAAAAAATGTTTATGCTTATCGTCAAGTTTATCACACGCGTTTAGGACGCGAAGGAAACATATTGGCACCAATATTGGATATGAAGATGGGCGGCTAAGGCACAAGTGCTTTAGCGCATCTGCATTGGGGTTAAACAGGGTCTATGTTAGACTTGAAATAAGTTAAATTTAACAGATGGGTTTTCTATGGATAAATTAGCCGTTTTATACGCCGAACATATTGCAACACTGCAGCAGCGTACTCGTACTATTATTGAGCGTGAAGGATTAGAGGGTTTAGTGATCCATTCTGGACAAGCTAAACGCCAGTTTTTAGACGATATGTATTATCCGTTTAAAGTTAACCCGCATTTTAAAGCTTGGTTACCGGTCATTGATAATCCACATTGCTGGATTGTTATTAATGGCAGTGATAAACCAAAGCTTATTTTTTATCGCCCGGTTGATTTTTGGCATAAAGTACCAGATGAACCTCGCGATTTTTGGGCTGATTATTTTGATATCGAATTATTATTAAAGCCTGATCAAGTTGAACAGCTGTTACCTTACGATAAAGCAAATTATGCGTATATTGGTGAGTATCTAGAAGTAGCCCAAGCACTTGGTTTTAGCGTGATGAACCCTGAGCCGGTATTAAACTTTTTTAATTACCACCGTGCCTATAAAACGCAATACGAGCTTGAATGTTTACGCCAAGCAAACCGTATTGCCGTAGATGGCCATAAAGCTGCACGCGATACGTTTTTTAATGGTGGCTCTGAGTTTGATATTCAGCAAGCCTACTTAATTGCGACACGCCAAAGTGAAAATGAAATGCCATACGGCAATATCGTGGCACTTAACGAAAATTGCGCGATTTTGCATTACACTCATTTTGAGCCGCAAGCTCCGCATACACATCATTCATTTTTAATTGATGCGGGTGCCAATTTTAATGGCTACGCTGCCGATATTACGCGTACTTATGATTTTAAAAAATCTGGTGAGTTTGCTGAATTAATTGCAGCTATGACACAGCATCAAATCGCTTTGGGTCAAGCATTAAAGCCCGGTATGCTATACGGCGAATTGCATTTAGATTGCCATCAACGTGTTGCACAAGTACTCAGTGATTTTAATATTGTTAAGCTACCAGCGGCGGAAATTGTTGAACGTGGTATTACTTCAACCTTCTTCCCACATGGTCTTGGTCACCACTTAGGGCTACAGGTTCATGATATGGGTGGTTTTATGGCTGACGAGAAGGGCACTCATCAAGCACCGCCAGAAGGACACCCGTTCTTACGCTGTACTCGCTTAATTGAGAAAAACCAAGTGTTTACAATTGAGCCTGGTTTATACTTTATCGATTCACTGTTAGGTGACCTAGCGCAAACCGACCATAAGCAGTTTGTTAACTGGGATAAAGTTGAGGCGTTTAAGCCATTTGGTGGGATTCGAATCGAAGATAACATCATCGTTCACGAAGACAACCTTGAAAATATGACTCGCGATCTAGCATTAGATTAATCGTTTGTCAGGGTTAGAATTGGGGCCTATCGGCCCCATTTTTGTATAAGTACATAAAATAATGCCTGAATATAATTACCCCGCAGCTCCTGTTTTTTATCAAGAAGAGATAAAAAAAAGTACTTTTATTGTGCATATTGCACACACGCCTGATCTAGCATCAGCAAAAGCGTTTATTCGCGAAATTGAAAATAAATACAGTGATGCGCGTCATAATTGCTGGGCACATGTCGCAGGTAATCCAGGTGGCAGTCATGTTTATGGCTTTTCTGATGATGGCGAACCCAATGGTACTGCTGGCAAACCTATGCTCAATGTGTTGATAGGCTCTGGGCTCGGCGAAGTGACTGCAGTCGTAACTCGTTACTTTGGCGGCATAAAGCTGGGCACTGGCGGCCTCGTTAGAGCATACGGTGGATCGTTGAATAATGCTTTGGCGCAGTTAACAACGACAGTAAAGGTACCGAGTGTTGAGTTGATTGGCTATAGTGATTACAGTGCTCAAGGGGCAATCGAGCAGTTATTAAAAACACAATTTCAAGTTCTTAATATAGAAAAGCAATTTACTGCTAATATTGAATGGATTATCACTATTGATAGCCGCCAAGCTGCACAAGCGATTAAAGATATTTTTGATTTGAGTCATGGCGCGGTTGAGTTAAGTATTAAACAGTAAGACAATAACAATCCATCAGAACGATTAACTAATAATAAAAGCGATAGCTACATGCAATTTCGTACCATCATTAAAATTCTCGGCCAATTGGTTGTCCTGTTTAGTATTACTATGGTGCCGCCGGCAATTGTATCGCTAATTTATAAAGATGGTGGCGGTGTCCCTTTTGTATTGGCGTTTATCTTTAGCGTGATTATTGGCTTAGCTGCGTATTACCCGAATCGACAAGAGCATGGCGACTTAAAAGCGCGAGAAGGCTTTTTAATCGTGGTGTTATTTTGGTTGGTACTAGGGGCGTTCGCATCGCTGCCTTTGATTTTCCTACAAGAACCTAACTTATCTTTAGCTGATGCGGTATTTGAGGCCTTCTCTGGCTTAACCACAACGGGAGCCACAGTGCTCACCGGAATAGAATACTTGCCAAAGTCGGTATTGTTTTATCGCCAGCAACTGCAATGGTTTGGCGGTATGGGGATAATCGTGCTAGCGGTTGCGATTTTACCAATGCTTGGGGTCGGTGGTATGCAGTTATATCGCGCTGAAATTCCAGGTCCGATAAAAGACTCGAAAGTGACGCCACGTATTGCCGATACCGCTAAACACCTTTGGTATATTTATGTGTCACTCACCATTGCTTGTGCGTTGGCATATTGGGCGGCTGGAATGGACTGGTTTGATGCAATTTGTCATTCATTTTCCACAGTCGCGATTGGTGGATTCTCCACATACGATGCCTCTATGGGGCACTTTGACAGTCCATTAATTAACTTTATTTGCGTGATTTTTTTGATTATCGCTGCCGCTAATTTCACCTTGCATTATGCGGCCGTTTCTAGTCGAAATCTCAGAGTGTACATACGTGACCCTGAGTTTAAAGTGTTTTTGCTTATTCAACTGGTGCTAGTTGTGGTGTGCTTTGCGGTACTGTCATCGAATAATATTTATGCCAATGGCGACGAAACGCTTGATCAGGCACTGTTTCAGGCTGTATCAATTAGCACCACCGCAGGCTTCGCTACTGATAACTTTTCAGCTTGGCCGTTGTTCCTGCCAATACTGTTGATATTTTCTAGCTTTATAGGCGGCTGTGCGGGCTCCACTGGTGGAGGTATGAAAGTAGTGCGGGTATTTTTGCTTTACCTGCAAGGGGTGCGTGAGCTTAACCGGCTTGTCCACCCTCGTGCTATTTACTCTATAAAACTGGGACGTAAGGCGTTACCAGATAAAGTTGTTGAAGCTGTTTGGGGCTTTTTCTCTGCCTATGCCTTGGTGTTTGTGATCATCATGCTAGCATTAATGGGCACGGGGATGGATAACATAACGGCATTTTCTGCCACCGCCGCCTGTTTAAATAATTTAGGCCCTGGCTTAGGTGATGTTGCTGCACACTATGGTGCAATTAGTGATGGCGCTAAATGGTTATTAGCCATTGCTATGGTGTTTGGGCGGTTAGAAATATTTACCTTGTTAGTGTTGTTTACACCGACATTCTGGCGTGGCTAATAAAGAGTTAGCCATGGCGTTGTAAAGCTTGTTATGTGTTCTTAATTAATTATTTGTAGTTGGAAAGGTAAATGCCAAAAACAAGACACCAATTAAATTTAGAAAATCTTGCACTGATCACTGCTGGTAGTATCGTTGATGTTGAAATATTAACGCCAACAACCAGCAAGCGAATTAAAACGGAGTTTGTTGGCTTACTGCATGACCGCTTTGTTATTTTAAATTACCCAACGGCAAAGCGTTTAAGTAATGCCACTGAGTACCTTAAAGATGGTGTGGTAGTGATTGTTAGAGCCGTACTTGAAAGTGGCGGTGGGCAAGTTATCGCATTTCGACAGCACGTTATGTCGGTATCATCACACCCCGCACGGCTTATTTATCTCAACTTCCCAAGCCAAGTACAATTATTTAGTTTACGCTCAGAAACTCGGATCCCCACTTTATTGCCTGCAAAATTAAAGCTCAGTGACGAACGTGAACTACATGGCGTTATTAAAGATATCTCCGTAACAGGGGTGATGTTTGATATAAAAGGCCTGGATGATCTGAGTGAATTAAAAAATACCCAGTGTAATATTGTGCTCGATGAAAAAGATAAAGGCATCACTGAGTTCAGCGGACAAATATGCAGCATTAAAAGCCGAGCCGCTGGCGCGCAGTTTGGAATTCAATTAACTGCCAGCGAAGACGAAATGAAAGCCTTTATGAAAAAACACTTTATTGACCTCTCGGTGCTCGAAACGCTAGTCTAAATCTGTAGATATTCGCTATTTTGCAACAAAATAGCGAATAACACGCAACCCCACTCATTTCCCTGTGAATTTATTTTAATAGTCTTTTTTTATCAATGGGTTATTTTGTGTTTTTTATTTCAGTATTTATTTCCTAGTGTATTAATCCTGCCGGCTATCATTCCGCTTGCGCGTATTAAAGTGAACTTTATTAAATTTGCGTCTTTTTTGTTTTTTATAACTTTTTGATTTTAAATGATAAAACTTTTATAACACATTGCGTGTTGCTAAATAGCAACAAAAAATAGTAAAAATATTCAATAAAAACTCAAATTTAATTTTAACTTTATGATTTTTAATGTGTTTTAAATTGTGGCACTGAAGTTGTAATAGTCTAGTTGTACAGAACGAAATGGTGATTACCACTAACGTTCGAAACCATAAACATTGAAGGAATATTAATTATGAACACATTAAATAAAACATTAGCACTTATCGCATTAGCATCTTCATCAGCAGCATTTGCTGGTACTGACTTTGACACATTAGATGTTGATGGCAACGGCGCAATCAGCCAAAGCGAAGCATCAGTAGATGCAGAGCTAATGAGCAAATTTGCAGAGCTTGATACTGACGGCAACGGTGAACTTTCAAAAGAAGAATTTTCAAAAGCTTAATAACTTAATACAGAGTTTATCCTGAGTTGCCAAAGACAACCTAAGTAGGAAAGGACCCTATGATAAAGGATAACAAGGAAGATCTTTACTCACATTGAAAACCAGTATTGAAACCAATTTTTTGATAGTACATTGAAGGAATATTAATTATGAACACATTAAATAAAACATTAGCACTAATCGCACTTGCATCTTCTTCAGCAGCATTTGCTGCAACAGACTTCGATACCTTGGATGTTGATGGCAGTGGCACAATCAGCCAAAGCGAAGCGTCTGCTGATGCAGAGCTTATGAGCAAGTTTACTGAACTTGATACTGATGGTAACGGTGAGTTATCAAAAGAAGAGTTTTCAAACGCGTAATTCAACCTTCGCGCACAAGGAATCTCGAAAAGGATTTTACATTGATTACGTTCAAAAGCAGCCACCACCCCCAGGCTGCTTTTTTTCTGTTGGTATAATTTGGCAGCAATTTACAGTTTAACTAAATCAGCTTACTATCAAGTTCTTGATTCAAGGATGGACGTTGATTATGTTAAGTTACTTTGGCTTATACGGTGCATTTATTGCCAGTGTCTGGATTGTTGTTGGGGTGTATACCGCTGGCAAGCTTATAGCCATACAAAACAGTTTTGCAGCGAGCTCGGAGCTGCTGGTAGTCCTACAGAAAAACTCTCTCCTATTATTAATAACTACCCACTTGGTTTATTGTTTTGCTTGTTTGGCTGGTATGTCTTGCAACTGAAAAATACCCCAGTATTAATTACATTGGTTGGTTTTCTTGTCATTATTCATGGTGTAAGTACGTGGGTTGCCGGTTATTACCCTATGGATGCGGATCCTCAAACCAAAACACCGACTTTGAGTTGTCGAATTCACTCTTGGGCTGGCTTGGTAATGCTGATGTCTTTACTTATTGCGCCAATTCTTGTTGCTGTAAGTTCATATACTAGTATTTCATTTCGGCTTTTTTCAATTTTGTGTGTGTATTACCGGCTATCTTGTAATTTTGTTGGCAAGTGCTTTTAAGCAACAAGCTAATGCCGGCTTGTATCAACGGCTTGCCTATGGTGTGCAATTACTATGGTTAAGCGTATTTTCGTTAGTGATTTAATTCTCGTTTTTTAGTAGGAGGTACTTAATGTCTGAGTATGTAGCAAGTGTTGTCTGGTCTCGCCAAGCAAATGAGTTGTTTATCGATAATAAATATAGCCGCGCTCACCAGTGGCAATTTGATGGTGGAGCAACTATTGCTGCATCGTCTTCACCTGATATCGTACCATTACCTTATTCAGTTGCGGCAAATGTTGATCCAGAAGAGGCGTTTATTGCTTCACTATCCAGTTGTCATATGTTGTTCTTTTTATCTATTGCGGCGAAAAATAAACTTACGGTTGATAGCTATCAGGATGACGCAGTTGGTGTAATGCAGCACACTAATGATGGCCGCATGTCGATGACGCAAGTCACTTTAAAACCCTGTGTGCAATTTGCTAATAATGAGCAACTTAGCATAGTGGATTTGGAGGCCATGCATCATCAGGCTCATGAATTGTGTTTTATCGCCAATTCAGTGAAAACCGCTATTGTGATTGAAATTGTCCAGCCTTAACTAACTCCTGTCATATCGTTGCTATTGTTTTCGCATAATGGCAACAATCCCCACTTTTTAAATAAAAAAGCCTGCTTTTCTTATTTGTTTCGCGAATTTTATTTTATTTTTATTATCTTTCAATTGGTTATAAATTAAAAAATATTTATTTTTTATTAACTAAATTTGCTGTTCAGTTGTGGTTTGGGTCGCTGGGGTAGAAAATTCAATTGTTTTTGCTAGTACAGCTGTTTATGTGTCATTTTAATTAATTTTAACTATTTGATTTTAATGTGTTTATTAATCCTCATGAAATCTGCGTTGCTAAATTGCAACAAGTAAAGTCGCAAAAATTTCAAAAAACCACCAATAAATAAGTATAAATCATTGATTTGTAAGGTTAATTAAATGTTGGCATCGAAGTTGTAATACTCTAGTTGTATTGAACGAAAAGGTGATTATCACTACAACGTTCACCACCATAAACTTTGAAGGAAGAT
Source organism: Pseudoalteromonas sp. KG3 (assembly GCF_030436385.1). Lineage (NCBI taxonomy): Bacteria > Pseudomonadati > Pseudomonadota > Gammaproteobacteria > Alteromonadales > Pseudoalteromonadaceae > Pseudoalteromonas > Pseudoalteromonas sp. KG3. The sequence continues at coordinate 2,494,388 of NZ_CP098523.1, read as the reverse complement.
TTATTATGAACACATTAAATAAAACATTAGCACTTATCGCATTAGCATCTTCTTCTGCTGCATTCGCTGGCACTGATTTTGATACGTTAGACGTTGATGGTAGTGGCACTATAAGCCAAAGTGAAGCGGCCGTTGATGCTAAGCTGATGAGCCAGTTTGCAGAGCTTGATACTGACCAAAACGGTGAGTTATCAAAAGAAGAATTTTCAAAAGCGTAATTTCAGTTTCCACAAACAGGGATCTCTGAAAAGGATTTCTCTTATTTTAAATTATTAGGAATAACACTATGAAACACATTAATACAGCACTTGCAATTATTGCCCTAGCGGCTTCATCAACTGCGTTTGCAGCAGTTAGCTTCGATACTTTTGATACAGATGGCGATGGCGTTATCAGCCAAAAAGAAGCATCAGTAAATGCACAATTAGTTGAAATCTTCTCTGATTTAGATACTGATAGCAACGGTGAATTGTCAAAAGAAGAGTTTGCCAAAGTACAATAAACTGATAGAAATAACACTCCTACACAAAAAAGCAGCTTAGTTAAGCTGCTTTTTTTTGGTTAACTTGAATGGTTATAAGCTGTAGTCAAACTGCAGGGAGAATTTTCGCGGGGTGCCGTAGCGATATTGGTTATAAAAACCAATTTGGTTGTAATAGGTTTTATCAAATAAGTTATCTATATTTACGCTAACAGACATTTGAGAGTTAATTTGATAACTACTCATAAGGCTTGCGATGCCATAACTTGATTGCTCTACTTCAACTTGACCGTGTACTGGGTTTTTTACTTCATCATAGCTGCGACTTTGCCAGCGATAACCGCCACCGACTTTCAACCCTGTTACGAGGTGATCTAATTTATAAGTGGTAAATAACTTAAATTGATTTTTTGGGTTTGTAGTATTGAGATTGTCACCTTCGGGCGTTTCACCTTCGCTATAAGTGTAGCCAAAATAACCGTTCCAACTATCAGTAAATGCACCATTAAGTTCAAACTCAAGCCCTTGGGTGAGAGTACCATCAATTGGTTGATAAATTGCCTGAAGAGTGTCTGGAATTGTTTCGCCAGTATATTCGCCCACATTGTCTTGCTGAATTTCAAACCCCGATAGTGCAATGTCTAAACGCTCGTCCAATAATGAGCCCTTGATACCCAGCTCATAATTCTGACCTTGAATTGGGTCAAGGTAATTCCCATTTTTATCGACGCGGCTTTGCGGGGTAAATATATCGGTGTAGTTAGCATAAAGTGCCCAATTATCTGCCAAGCTATAAGTAGCACCTAAATAATTGGTCAGCTCGTTATCTAATTTATAATCATGTTGGCTGCCAAAGTTATCTTGGTTTGTTTGCCATTGATTTAATCGGCTTCCTAAAACTAATGAAAGTGAATTTGTTAGATTAAGTTGTGAAGCAAAGTACAAAGCATTTTGCTCTGTTGTGCCATAAGAGCCAAAGGCGGGGGTAGCTTGCCAAGTTGGTTTTGGGTAGTCATAATTTGGGGCTGTAAAATCGCCGATGATTTCTGCCTTTTCTTGCCCCGGGAAGTAGGGGGTTGCAAAATCTTGCTCTTGGCTATTGTAACCAAACATGGCTTGGTGGCTTTGACCTAACCAGTTAAATCTACCGGTAAGCTCTATCTCGTAGGTGCGCTGAATCCGCTTGGCATCGATAAAGTTTAATGAACCTGGTGTCATACCTATATTGGTTTGTGCGTCAGGGTGGCCAGTTGCCCAAAATACATCGTATTCCAACTCGTTGTTACCATATATATAGCTAGCACTGAGCTGCCAGTTTGCATTGAAGTAGTGTTCAATCTTTATAAAGCTATTGAGGGCGTCGGTTGTTGATGATGACCAACTAGGCGCTGTTGAAGTTTCTCGGTCATAGTTAGTACGGCTGCCATCGCTATAAAAAATAGGCAAACCACCAGACATCGTGCCTTTAGGCGTTGTTTTTTGGTTATCAATAGCCACCGTTAATAGCGTGTTATCGGTTAAATCAGCTTCAACAATACCGTATAACGTGGTTTTTTCTTGGCTGAACCTATCTTGATATGATTGCTGATCTTGATAGGCGAGTACGGCACGGGCACGCACTGTTTCACTGCTATTTAAACTACCCGATACATCAACAAGACCGCGATAATTCTGCCAAGATCCCACGGATGCAGTGAATTTTACTTGGTTTTGTACGGTAGGGCGCTTACGTATTAAGTTAATTGCTGCTGATGGATTACCTGCACCGAGCATTAACCCTGTGGCACCGCGAACAACTTCAATTCGCTCATAAATAGCAGTATCTGTTAAGTTATCGCCGTAATTAAATCGGGTATCATAAGTTGTTGCTATGCCATCATATAAAATACTGGTAACGCTAATCCCTCGGGCTGAAATTGAATATTTACCGTTGTCGGCTTCTCTGGCGTTGATGCCGGTTACGCTGGTGATGGCTTCAATAGCGCTATTTAATTGTTGATCGGCCATAAATTCACTGGTGATAGCGATAACCGATTGCGGGGTTTGTAGATGGGACAAATCTAACCCCGTCGCTGAGCTCATTGAGCTGACTTTATAGCCGCTATTTTGCTCGCCAACCACGGTGAGTTTTTCAATGTCTGTTTTTGTTTCGGCATGTGCATTAGCCGAGAGTCCGCACAAAAGAATGCTAATAACGCTGCAATATAGAGTACAAAGAGGGGTGTTTAAAGCTGGGTGCATCATCTGAGGAAATCCATTTAATGTTAAATAAGGTGAAATTAACTTTTCACAGAAAGAGTTGCTGCTTGATTATCAAACAGCAGCAGGGTAATGGATTTAGGTACGAAAGTAAATGCTTTTGAGATTTATTTTCATTTGCATGTTTAGGGGTGCACCTTTCGATACTTTAACTTTGTTCCGAAAGGTGAGTAGTGGCTTTTATAAAAAGATAGCGCTAACTTGGAATAGTTTTTCAACGACATTAATATGTTTTTTATCGATCAAAAACATAATAACGTGGTCGCCCGAGTGAATAACCGTATCATCGTGAGCAATGAGTACATCATCGTTACGAACAATCGCGCCAATAGTGGTACCTGCAGGCAGCTTAATATCAGCAATTGCCCGGCCGACAACTTTTGAGGTGTGTTCGTCGCCATGGGCCACCGCTTCAATGGCTTCTGCTGCGCCTTTACGCAATGAATACACATTAACAATATCGCCACGGCGAACATGTGTTAACAAGGCTGAAATGGTCGCTTGTTGTGGTGAAATGGCAATATCAATTTCGCCACCTTGCACTAAGTCAACATATGCACCGCGCTGAATAAGTACCATGGTTTTTTGCGCACCCATGCGTTTGGCCAGCATGGCAGACATAATATTTGCTTCATCATCATTGGTAACGGCAATGAATACATCAACTTGTTCAATGTGCTCTTCTGATAGCAACTCTTGATCTGACGCATCACCATAAAATACTACCGTATTATCAAGTACTTCCGATAGTTGTTCGGCGCGTTCTTTATTACGTTCAAGTAATTTTACACTGTGGTTTCTCTCAAGGGAGCGAGCAAGCCCAGCACCGATGTTACCGCCACCTGCAATCATAATTTTTTTGTATGAACGTTCTAGTTTTTGTAGTTCGTTCATTACAGCGCGAATATGTTTGGTGGCCGCAAGGAAAAAGACTTCATCATCTGCTTCAATGACTGTGGTACCTAGCGGCTTGATGGCTTTACCTTGGCGATAAATCGCAGCAACGCGGGTTTCAACGTTGGGTATGTGCTCTTTTAATGCGGATAGTGCATAACCTACCAGTAAGCCGCCGTAGTAGGCTTTAACGGCCACCAGTGAGAGCATACCATCACCGAATTCCAATACTTGTAATGCGCCGGGATAATCAATCAAACGACGAATATACTTAGTCACTAATTGCTCTGGTGCAATGTAGTGATCAACAGGTAAATCATCGTTTTGAAAGAGCTTTTCGCGGTACTTTAAGTATTGCTCTGAGCGAATTCGGGCAATTTTAGTGGGTGTATTAAAAATACTATAAGCGACTTGGCAAGCGACCATGTTCACTTCATCTGAACTGGTCACTGCGATGATCATATCGGCGTCTTCCGCACCGGCGCGGCGTAATACATCAGGGTGAGCACTGTGACCTCTAACTCCCTGTAGATCGTATTTATCTTGTAACTCACGTAATCGGTTGCCATCAATATCTACAACTGTGATTTCGTTTTGTTCACCTACCAGATTTTCAGCGAGTGTACCGCCTACTTGCCCTGCACCGAGTATGATTATTTTCATGGTTTACTAAAAGCTTCTTATGAGTGTGTTTTTACAAGCTTGGCATAATAAAATCCGTCACTCTCGCCTGGCAGCAACTGCAGTCCAGGGTTGCTTGGGGTATCGTTATCATGAAGCGGAATATGTTCAACATCGTTATTATTTGCTAAAAACTTAGCTACTTGCAGCTGGTTTTCTTGCGGCAATACTGAGCAGGTTGCATAAATTAGCGTGCCGCCTGGTTTTAATAACGGCCAAATGCTATTTAAAATATCGCCTTGCAATGTCGCTAGATCATTAATATCAGACGCACGACGTAGCCATTTTATATCTGGATGACGACGAATTACACCCGTTGCTGAGCAGGGCACATCTAGTAATATACGATCAAACTGACGCTCATCCCACCATTTATGTGGCTGTGACGCATCGGCACATTGTAAATCGGCACCTAAACCAATACGTACCAAGTTTTGCTTAACGCGTTCAAGGCGAGTGGCATCACTATCCAATGCCAGTACATCGGCATCTGCGAGCTCTAAAATATGACACGTTTTACCGCCAGGTGCTGCGCAGGCATCTAAAATATGCTCGTCGGCTTTTGGCTCTAAAAAGCGTGCTGCAAGTTGCGCTGCGGCATCTTGTACTGAGCATGCGCCGCTGTCGAATTCTGGCAACGAGAATACATCACGTGGCTTATCTAATTTAATACCGTCTGGAAAATCAGAGTTTAGCGTATGTTCAATGTCATTAGCCGTGAGCATTTCGCTATATTCAGCGGTGCTATATTGCGCCTGATTAACTCGCAACCACATGGGTGCTTGTTGCTGATTGGCTTCTAGCAGTGCTTGCCAAGAATCAGGATAAGCTTCTGTTACTTGTTTGATAAACCAGTTTGGATGGTTGTATAAACACACCGGTATTTGCTTGGCTTGTTCTTCTAGCTCTGCTTGTTGGCGTTGAAAACTACGTAAAATAGCGTTGATCAAACCTTTTAAACCCAACGCACGCAATTGTTCTAAGGCATTAACGGTTTCGCTAATGGCAGCATGCGGTGGAACCCGCATATGTTGTAGTTGGTAAATACCAACATACAGCAAGAACTGGAAAATACGGCGCTTGCCTTTAAGCGGTTGCTCAACTAAGTGTTGGCAATAGTTATCTAAACTTGGTAAATAACGCAATACGCCATAGCAAATTTGTTGTAAAAGGGCTTTATCTTTAGGCGATAAACCTTGGCTTGCAAACGGTAGCTCTTGATTGAGTGACGAGCCTTTATCAACCACGTTATATAAAGTTTCGGCGGCCAGCGCCCTGACATTACTCATTGTGTTCGCCTATTAGTGTGCCAGGGGTTACCCAGTCTGCTCGACCATTTAAAAAGTCTGTAACGGCCATTGGCTTTTTGCCTTGTGGCTGTAGTTGAGTGATATTCAGTGAGTTAGTCCCGCAGGCAATCACAATACCGTGTTTATCACTTTGTAGCACAGTACCGGCGTTACCTTGTTGTTCAACAACATTGGCTTGATAGATTTTAACCGTGTTGTCGCCCATTTGTGTAAAGCACACTGGCCAAGGATTGAATGAGCGGATATTGCGCTCTATTTGCGCCGCGTCCATCGACCAATCAATATTTGCTTCGTCTTTCGATAGTTTTTTAGCGTAATTGGCAAGTTCGTCATTTTGTACTTGCGGGGTAATTTCGCCATTGGCTAGTTTAGCAATGGTGTCGATTAATGCACCCGGGCCTAAATCGGCAAGCTTAGTGTATAAACTAGCGCTGGTCTCAGCGGCATCAATAGGGCAGCGGCTGATGTGTAACATATCGCCGGTATCTAAGCCTTCATCCATTTGCATGATAGTGACGCCGGTCTCTTCATCGCCCGCCCAGATAGCGCGTTGAATCGGTGCAGCGCCACGCCAGCGTGGTAAAATTGAACCATGTACATTCAAACAACCAAGCCGTGGCGCCTCTAAAATAGCTTTAGGCAATAATAGGCCATAGGCGACCACAATCATGATATCGGCATTTAAACTGCTTAATTCGCTAAGTGCGTCGTCACTTTTTAATGAAGCGGGTTGGAAAACGGGTAACTCGTGCTGTAAAGCAAGTTCTTTTACTTCACTGGCTTTGAGTTTTTTACCGCGACCAGCGGGGCGATCAGGTTGGCTGTAAACACCAACTATTTGATGCTCAGAATCAATTAGAGCCTGTAAATGGCGCGCAGCAAAATCGGGCGTACCGGCAAAAATAATGCGTAATGGTTGTGTCACTGAAATTCCTAATTATTTACTAAGGTACTTATTGCGCTGCTAACTTAGCTTCTTTTTCAAGCTTTTTACGAATACGTTGGCGCTTGAGTGGCGATAAATAATCGATAAATAATTTGCCTTGTAAGTGATCTAATTCGTGTTGAATACAAATTGCTAATAACTCATCGGCATCTAAACTGAACTCTTCGCCTTGTTCGTTTAGTGCGGTAACAGTGACGGTTTCTGCACGGTCAACTTTTGCATATGAGTGAGGTACTGATAAACAGCCTTCTTCACTAACCGTATTGCCATCTTGTTTAGTGATAGTAGGATTGATCAGCACTAATGGCTCATTACGTTCTTCAGAGACATCAATGACCACAATTCGTTGATGAATATCAACTTGTGTGGCAGCTAATCCAATGCCGTTTTCATCATACATAGTTTCCAGCATGTCTTTTACAATTTGGCGAACTTGATCGTCAACTTGTGTGACTTCTTTTGCTATAGTACGTAAACGCTCATCTGGAAATCTTAAAACTTCTAACCTAGCCATAGTAACCTTTTTCACTTGTGCTTAATTTAGGGTATTGTATGCTCTTATTTTAGCCATTCGCGTTCACCTTTAACAGGTTTTGGTTGATAATAATGAAAAAACACCACAAGGAAGCTCAATGAGATACCCATTATTCGCGGCAATGTTGGCATTAAGTGTTACTTTTCCATCGTTAGCTGATGTATTAACAATAAAAAAAGATGCGCCTAAACAATACGTTGTAAAAAAAGGCGATACGTTATGGGATATTTCAGGGGTATATTTGGAACAGCCGTGGCAATGGCCTGAGCTTTGGCAAATGAACCCGCAAATTAACAATCCACACCTGATTTACCCAGGTGATGCGTTATCTTTGATTTATGATGAGCATGGTAATCCGCGTTTGGTGGTTAATTCTGGCTATAAAAAGCTTTCTCCACATGGTCGTATTACACCAAAAGGTAAAAATGCGGTGCCGACGTTGCCACTTGAATTATTACGTCCTTACCTGACCTACGAGCAGGCAATTGATGCAAAAGAAATTGCTGAGAAACCGTATATTCTAGGTGCTAATGTTAATACTAAAATGAACACCGAAGGGCATATTGTTTACGTTAAAGGTGATTTAGAGCTTTACGAATCGTACGCCATTTATCGTAAAGGCCAAGAGTTTATTGATCCAAACACCAATGAAGTGCTCGCTAATAATACGCAGTTGGTGGCTGTAGGCCGAGTATTTAGGAAGGGTGATGTTGCAAACGGAGTGCCTGCTTCAGTTAAACTTGAACAGGTAAAACAAGAAATTAAACCGGCTGATTTTTTAATGCCTGCACTGGATGGTCAGTTATTACCTGCTTATTTTAATATCCACCGTCCTAAGCAACCAGTAGAAGGAACAATCATAGCATCAGTCAGTGGTTTGCGAGAATTCAGCACGATGGACATTGTAGTGCTAAACTTAGGGTCAAAGCAGGCAATTGAAGAAGGCCACATTTTGGACATTGAGCGTCAATCACCAACGGTTTTTGATGGTCGCAATGGTCCGCGTTATAAAGAAGATTCAAATAGTCTGGAAAAACTAGTGACAAATACCAACGAATTTTTTGGCGCAGAACCAGATGAAGATACGCAAGTGTGGCATATGCCAAAAGAGAAAGTCGGTGAGTTAATGGTATTTAAAGTTTATAACAACGTTAGCTACGCTTTAATCGTAAAAAACCAGCACCCAATCCGAGTCGGTGATTTTGCAGTTATAAATTAAATCAGGTTTGAGTGCTCTAAGGAGGGAGCATGAAAGATTCATCAGGAAAGCTAAGTCATTGGCTTGCCTTTTATTTATGTAAAGGATTAGGGGTGAAAACCCTGCTCGCGTTAGCGCAAAAGCAGCCGCTTGATAGTTTATTTAAGTTAACTCATCAGCAACTCATCGAATGTGGTTTAAACCCGCAGGTTGCCAGCAATTTATTGGCCACTGATTGGCAGCAGGTTGACCATTACCAAGATTTAATCAAACAAGCACAAATAATCGCAATTAATTACTTTGATCCTCTGTATCCGCCTTTATTGAAAGAAATTGCCAGCGCGCCCTTATTATTGTTTTGTCGTGGTAACGTGGAGTTATTAGCAAGCCCGCAAATTGCGATTGTTGGCAGTCGTAATGCGACGCCCATCGGGCTGGAAATTGCAGCTGAATTCGCTCATCAATTGACGCTGGCTGGTCTCACTGTTACTTCTGGGATGGCACTTGGTATAGATGGTGCCGCTCACAAGGGGGCGTTGGCAGGCAGTGGCAATACCCTTGCTGTGTTAGGGACCGGTGTGGATGTTGATTATCCTAAACGACACAAACTACTTAATGCTCAAGTTTGTGAGCGGGGGCTATTGGTCAGTGAGTTTTTGCCCGGCACCGCTGCTAACGCCAATAACTTCCCACGGCGCAACCGAATAATATCTGGTTTATCGCTGGGGGTTTTGATTGTCGAGGCGCAAATTAAAAGTGGCTCGCTTATCACTGTGCGCTATGCGTTGGAGCAAAATAAAGAAGTGTTTGCTGTACCAGGTTCAATAAAAAACCCACTCTCCGAAGCCAGTCACTTTTTAATTAAACAAGGTGCAAAACTGGTTGAAAATGTCAGCGATATTCTCGATGAAGTGAGCTTTTTTTGTGAAAACAGTCTATATAATATAGAAGAGCTCACAGTTGACGAAGCTGCCTGCCAAGTACTCAACAGTGTGGGTTATGAAGTGACTGCAGTGGATTTAATTGCTCAGCGTAGCCAGTGGTCAATAGATAAAGTGCAAGCTCGTTTGCTTGATCTTGAACTAGAAGATAGAGTAGAGCGTGTATTAGATGGCTATATTAGAATTCGATAAGCGTTAGTGTACTAGTTTGGAGGAAAATAATATGTTCGACATCCTCATGTATTTATTTGAAAACTATATTCACAGCGAAGCTGAAGTCTTTGTTGAGCACAATGAACTCGCTGATGAGTTACTAAGGGCTGGCTTTAATAAGCCAGAAATATACAAAGCACTTGATTGGCTGGAGCAGCTTGCTGATTTACAGCATAGCGATGAATTCCCCTATTTAAATGCCCATCCACAGCATGCAGTTCGCATTTTTACTGACAGTGAATGTCAGATGCTCAGCACTGAGTGTCGTGGCTTTTTGATGTTTGTTGAGCAAGTCGGAGTGATCAATAGCGCCACCCGTGAGATGGTAATGGACCGTTTGTTCGCGTTAGATAAGCCTTATATATCACTTGATGATTTAAAATGGGTGGTACTCATGGTGTTGTTTAATGTGCCAGGTTCAGAGCAGGCTTATGCACAAATGGAAGAACTGATTTTTGATGAACCAGCAGAGGTACTACATTAAGCCTCTGCTGCGCTTGTATCTTTAATTAGTTTGGGTATATTAGGCGAAAATTAGCCAGCTGCTTAGGAAACACATGAGTAAAATCGACCAATCGCTTTTCTCTGCAAACCAACATGCCTTAGAAAAAGAATACGAAGTCTGCCCGCAATGTGGGTCAGAGCTTGTAATTCGTAATAGTAAGTCAGGTCCTTTCCTTGGTTGTGCAAGTTACCCTAAATGTGACTTTATTCGCTCGCTTGCCCAGCATGATAATCATCAAATTAAAGTGCTAGAGGATAGTCCATGCCCAGAGTGTGGCAATCCATTGGTGGTTAAAAACGGTCGTTACGGCATGTTTATTGGCTGTACTGATTATCCTAATTGTCATTATATTGCCCATGATGAGCCCGAGCCTAATGAGGAGACCCTGCCAGCTTGCCCTAAGTGTAAAAAAGGCCAGTTGGTCTCACGTAGCAATAAATTTGGTAAAACCTTTTATTCATGTAACAGCTACCCAAGCTGCAAATATACGTTGAACTTCAAACCCGTTGTACATAGTTGCCCTGCATGTCAGTGGCCGGTGATGATGCAAAAACAAATGACTAATCGTGTTGTGTTACAATGCCCGCAGAAAAGTTGTTCGCATAAACTTACTGTCGATCAATAATTACCCGCTTATTTTTAGTATTGGAGATTTTTTGTGACTGATTCAACCTCAGTTCCTGTCACGGCCGTTGCTGCGTTAGAGCAAGGTGGCGTTATTGTTTATCCAACCGAGGCCGTTTATGGTTTAGGTTGCGACCCAGATAATCAACAAGCGGTTGAGCGCTTGTTGGCAATAAAACAACGCCCAGTAGAAAAAGGTCTCATTTTAATTGCTGATAATTACGGTCAATTATTAAAATACGTTGATGACGCAAAAATCCCTATGGATAAGCGCGCTGATATTTTCTCACAGTGGCCAGGTGCCATAACCTGGGTTATGCCAGCTGCTAAAAACACGCCAAAATGGTTAACAGGTCAGTTTGATACAATTGCTGTACGCGTTACTAATCACCCAACAGTAAAGCAGTTATGCCAACAATTTGGTAAGCCGCTTGTATCTACCAGTGCGAACTTATCAGGCCAAGATACTGTAACCAGTATTGCAATGGCAAAAACAGAGTTTGGCCAGCAAGTGGCGTTTTATGTTGATGAAGCGCTCGGTGGTAACACTCAGCCAAGCACCATTAAAGATGCCATGACAGGCAAAGTATTTAGAGGATAAACATGCACAGTAATTTACTAGAGCAAGTAAAAACCTACCTTATGGCTCTGCAAGATACAATTTGCCAAGGCTTAGAGCAAGCTGACGGCGAAGCGCAATTTGTGGAAGACAGTTGGCAACGTGCAGAGGGTGGCGGAGGTCGTACTCGAGTAATTCGTGATGGCAATGTCATAGAGCAAGGTGGGGTTAATTATTCTCATGTTTTTGGTGCTTCAATGCCTGCGTCAGCAACAGCGCACCGCCCAGAACTTGCAGGACGCAGTTTTCATGCCTGTGGTGTCTCTTTGGTTATTCATCCAAAAAATCCACATATACCGACCAGCCATGCCAATGTACGCTTCTTCATTGCAGAAAAAGCTGGTGAAGAGCCAATTTGGTGGTTTGGTGGAGGTTTTGATTTAACACCGTTTTACCCTGTTTTTGATGATGTTAAACATTGGCACCAGGCTGCTCATGATCTTTGTGTGCCGTTTGGCGATGACGTTTATCCTAATTATAAAAAATGGTGTGATGAGTATTTTTATATCAAACACCGCAACGAAACCCGTGGTGTCGGCGGTTTATTCTTTGATGACTTGAACGAACACGGATTTGAAAAGAGCTTTGCCTTTATGCAAGCGGTAGGAAATGGCTTTTTAGATGCCTACCTACCTATCGTTGAGCGACGTAAAAATGACGAGTACAGCCAACAACAGCGTGACTTTCAGTTATATCGCCGTGGCCGTTATGTCGAGTTTAATTTGGTTTGGGATAGAGGTACCTTGTTTGGCCTGCAAACAGGTGGCCGAACTGAATCTATTTTAATGTCGATGCCGCCACTGGCCCGCTGGGAATATAATTATGTTCCTGCACCTGATAGCCCCGAAGCACAGCTATATCAATATTACTTACGTCCTCAAGCGTGGTTAACCAGTAAACCAAGTGAATTAATAGCCAGACAGTGGCAATTATAAATAATGAAAAGGCGCATAATGCGCCTTTTTAATGCTGGTTGATCATGTGGCTGGCTAATTGTGCCAGTGATTTCCGCAGCCCTTCACGCAGTAATGGGTTATCAATTTCAGCATCCAATGCTTTATTCATACAATGCATCCATTGATCGCGTAAGTCCTGATTAATCGGGAATGGCATATGGCGCTTTCGTAACATTGGGTGGCCGTGCTTTTCTACAAACAGGTCTGGGCCGCCTAACCAACCGGATAAAAACTCAAAAAATACTTGGCGTATACGATCTAATGGTTGAGGATGCATATCATATAACGGTTTAGCGTATTCATCTGTTGCCATTATGTCGTAGAATCTATCAGATAGAGCACGCGCACCTTGTTCGCCACCCATCATCTGGTAGGGGGTTTTTTCTGGCGTTGGGGCTTGTTGTGGTTCAGCTGGTTTCGATTTTGAGAAAAGTCGTCTAATCATAATTTTATCATCGTTAATAAGCCGTAATTTACAAGGTAGATTACTGCACAAAGAGGTTGCTCAAATATGGACAAATATGCGGTTTTTGGAAATCCCATTAAACACTCAAAATCACCCGCGATACATACGCAATTTGCAACCTCACTAGGTGAACAAATTGAATACAGCGCAATATTAGCACCGATTGATGAGTTTGAAAAAGCGCTGTCTGAGTTTTTTGCAAGCGGCGGTAAAGGCGCTAATGTAACCGTGCCATTTAAAGAGCAAGCATTTGATCTCGTTGCTGAGCGCACCGAATTGGCAACCATTGCAGGGGCTGTGAATACAATAAAGTTATTAGACGATGGCCGTTTATTGGGTGATAACACCGATGGTATTGGCTTTGTGAATGATTTACTTGCAAATAACGTGACTATAAAAGATCAAAGAGTTTTACTTATCGGTGCTGGTGGTGCTGCGCGTGGTGTTGTACTCCCTTTGTTGGCGCAACAACCCCTTGAAATAATTATAGTTAACCGCACAGCGGCAAAAGCAAAAGCATTAGCTCAGCTGTTTGCACAATATGGCGAAGTGACAGGCTTCGGATTTGATGACTTGCCTGCAAGTGATTACTCACTAATCATAAACTCTACATCTAGCAGTATGCTCGGAGAGTTACCAGCACTAAAACAGCAGCACTTAGATAGCTGTAATTACGTTTATGATATGTTTTACGCACAGCAAAACACGCTGTTTATGCAATGGGCACAGGATTATAAAGCAGATATTAAACTATTAGATGGTAGCGGCATGCTAGTTGGTCAAGCTGCACAAGCTTATTTTGTATGGCGCAATAAAATGCCTGAAATACTGCCAGTAGTTAAAGCATTAAAATCAGGAGGGCTGAAATGAACCAAGCGATTCAATTTATAGATCGCATGGAGTTTAATGCGCAAGCTCAGCTTTTAACCTTTTACGCGCAAGTGAACGGTTTAATGGTGGAATGCATTATTGATACGCAAAGCTTAGCTATTTCAGATAGTGCCGCAGCAAAGCAACACTTTGAATTATGGCGTTTTGATTATGAAGAACTTGCCGAGCAACAAATCGAAGATGAAGCGTATAACTCGGCAGGACAAATTATCGTTACTGTACTAAATTAATCTTCAGCTAAATATTCATCTTTAAGTTCAACATAATTAGTTGCTGATATTTTTAAAAAGCCAAGCTCTTGCTCTGTTAAAGGGCGTGCTTGCTTTACAGGGCTACCAACATAAAGGTAGCCAGACTCTAAACGTTTATTTGGTGGCACTAATGAGCCACCGCCAATAATCACATCATCCTCAACAATAGCGTTATCCATTACAATGGCACCCATACCTACTAGTATACGGTTCCCCAGGCGACAACCATGTAGCATTACTTTATGTCCTACGGTGACATCATCACCAATAATTAATGGGTAGCCATCGGGATTACTTTTACTGGCGCGAGTTAGATGCAATACGCTGCCATCTTGTATATTTGTCCGCTCTCCAATTTGTATATAGTTAACATCACCACGGGCAGCAACTAGAGGCCATACACTACTGTTGTCTCCCAAAGTAATATTACCGACTAAAACGGCAGACTCATCAACATAGACTGATTGATTAAAGGTAGGAGTCATTCCTTTATATGAACGGATTGTCATTCGAGCACCTAAAAATATTGGAGTAAGTAATCCTGAGTGTATCAGCAGAGCCTATAAAATGGCCAGAGGCAAAGCGTTTGCTCAGAAAACTATCACTTTTGATGCCTTTAGCTCGTAAAACAGGCGAACAGCACTTTATTTGAAGTTTTCTTTAAAAAACGCTTGCGTAAAATCCGCCGCGCCCTATAATGCGACCCCACTGAGACGGCAGAGCGCAACGCATTGCGAGGCATGAGCTACTTAGTAAGTCGAGTAAAACTTGATTTAGCTTTTTTAGAAAGTTTAAATTTAAGTGTTGACAAAAAAATAGGAAAGCGTAATATGCGCAGCCCTAGCGAGATAAAGTTTAACTTTAATCGCAACGTTCTTTAACAATATAAAGCAATCATCTGTGTGGGCACTCGTACAGATTGAGTTCTAACAGCCGATTCTAGTTCGCTAGATGACGCAAACAAATTTAGAGTCTCAATTGAACTGAGTGACCAACAGCAATAAATTTATTTATTGCAGCACAGTCAATTCGTTTTTGGCAACAAAAACAAATAATTCAGAATTCATTGAGCATGTCCTTCGGGACAGAAAAAACTTTTAATTGAAGAGTTTGATCATGGCTCAGATTGAACGCTGGCGGCAGGCCTAACACATGCAAGTCGAGCGGTAACAGAGAGTAGCTTGCTACTTTGCTGACGAGCGGCGGACGGGTGAGTAATGCTTGGGAATATGCCTTTTGGTGGGGGACAACAGTTGGAAACGACTGCTAATACCGCATGATGTCTACGGACCAAAGTGGGGGACCTTCGGGCCTCACGCCAAAAGATTAGCCCAAGTGGGATTAGCTAGTTGGTAAGGTAATGGCTTACCAAGGCGACGATCCCTAGCTGGTTTGAGAGGATGATCAGCCACACTGGGACTGAGACACGGCCCAGACTCCTACGGGAGGCAGCAGTGGGGAATATTGCACAATGGGCGCAAGCCTGATGCAGCCATGCCGCGTGTGTGAAGAAGGCCTTCGGGTTGTAAAGCACTTTCAGTAAGGAGGAAAGGTTAAGTTTTAATAGAGCTTAGCTGTGACGTTACTTACAGAAGAAGCACCGGCTAACTCCGTGCCAGCAGCCGCGGTAATACGGAGGGTGCGAGCGTTAATCGGAATTACTGGGCGTAAAGCGTACGCAGGCGGTTTGTTAAGCGAGATGTGAAAGCCCCGGGCTCAACCTGGGAACTGCATTTCGAACTGGCAAACTAGAGTGTGATAGAGGGTGGTAGAATTTCAGGTGTAGCGGTGAAATGCGTAGAGATCTGAAGGAATACCGATGGCGAAGGCAGCCACCTGGGTCAACACTGACGCTCATGTACGAAAGCGTGGGGAGCAAACAGGATTAGATACCCTGGTAGTCCACGCCGTAAACGATGTCTACTAGAAGCTCGGGTCCTCGGACTTGTTTTTCAAAGCTAACGCATTAAGTAGACCGCCTGGGGAGTACGGCCGCAAGGTTAAAACTCAAATGAATTGACGGGGGCCCGCACAAGCGGTGGAGCATGTGGTTTAATTCGATGCAACGCGAAGAACCTTACCTACACTTGACATACAGAGAACTTACTAGAGATAGTTTGGTGCCTTCGGGAACTCTGATACAGGTGCTGCATGGCTGTCGTCAGCTCGTGTTGTGAGATGTTGGGTTAAGTCCCGCAACGAGCGCAACCCCTATCCTTAGTTGCTAGCAGGTAATGCTGAGAACTCTAAGGAGACTGCCGGTGATAAACCGGAGGAAGGTGGGGACGACGTCAAGTCATCATGGCCCTTACGTGTAGGGCTACACACGTGCTACAATGGCGCATACAGAGTGCTGCGAACTCGCGAGAGTAAGCGAATCACTTAAAGTGCGTCGTAGTCCGGATTGGAGTCTGCAACTCGACTCCATGAAGTCGGAATCGCTAGTAATCGCGTATCAGAATGACGCGGTGAATACGTTCCCGGGCCTTGTACACACCGCCCGTCACACCATGGGAGTGGGTTGCTCCAGAAGTAGATAGTCTAACCCTCGGGAGGACGTTTACCACGGAGTGATTCATGACTGGGGTGAAGTCGTAACAAGGTAGCCCTAGGGGAACCTGGGGCTGGATCACCTCCTTATACGATTTAGAACTTATTTGTTCGTAGTGTCCACACAGATGATTGTTAGTTAGTTTTGCCCATTGGGTTTAACTAATTAATATGCTCTTTAAAAATTTGGAAAAGCTGATAATAAAATTCGTATGAATACATTTGTATTTGTACAGAGTTTTCAAAAGTAAAAAAGAATGATAGCAGTATCATTCAGTGCCATTTAGTTAACTCTTAGGAGTTGATTGATTGGTATCTACTTTAGTATTCAATATTAACTTCTGGCGAAGTTAAACTGTGACAAAACAAAGACCCGTTTGGGTTGTATGGTTAAGTGACTAAGCGTACACGGTGGATGCCTTGGCAGTTGGAGGCGATGAAGGACGTATTAACTTGCGATAAGCCTAGTCAAGCTAGTAAAAAGCACTTGAGACTAGGATTTCCGAATGGGGAAACCCACCTGCTTGCAGGTATCGTTAACTGAATACATAGGTTAACGAGGCGAACGCGGAGAACTGAAACATCTAAGTACCCGTAGGAAAAGAAATCAACCGAGATTCCGGAAGTAGCGGCGAGCGAAACCGGAACAGCCCTTAAGCTTATTATGTGTTAATGGAAGGCTCTGGAAAGTGCCACGATACAGGGTGATAGTCCCGTACATGAAAAGACATTTTAAGTGAAATCGAGTAGGTCGGAGCACGTGAAACTTTGACTGAATATAGGTGGACCATCATCTAAGGCTAAATACTCCCAACTGACCGATAGTGAACCAGTACCGTGAGGGAAAGGCGAAAAGAACCCCTGTGAGGGGAGTGAAATAGAACCTGAAACCGTGTACGTACAAGCAGTAGGAGCAGACTTGTTCTGTGACTGCGTACCTTTTGTATAATGGGTCAGCGACTTATATTTTGTAGCGAGGTTAACCGATTAGGGTAGCCGTAGGGAAACCGAGTCTTAACTGGGCGAATAGTTGCAAGGTATAGACCCGAAACCCGGTGATCTAGCCATGGGCAGGTTGAAGGTTGAGTAACATCAACTGGAGGACCGAACCCACTAACGTTGAAAAGTTAGGGGATGACCTGTGGCTAGGAGTGAAAGGCTAATCAAACCGGGAGATAGCTGGTTCTCCCCGAAATCTATTTAGGTAGAGCCTCGGACGAATACTTACGGGGGTAGAGCACTGTTAAGGCTAGGGGGTCATCCCGACTTACCAACCCTTTGCAAACTCCGAATACCGTAAAGTACTATCCGGGAGACACACGGCGGGTGCTAACGTCCGTCGTGAAGAGGGAAACAACCCAGACCGCCAGCTAAGGTCCCAAAGTCATAGTTAAGTGGGAAACGATGTGGAAAGGCCCAGACAGCCAGGAGGTTGGCTTAGAAGCAGCCATCCTTTAAAGAAAGCGTAATAGCTCACTGGTCGAGTCGGTCTGCGCGGAAGATGTAACGGGGCTAAACTATGCACCGAAGCTGCGGATTTGAGCATACCACCCAAGCTATTTTGATTAACGTTGACAGCGCGAAGCGCACAACGTTCAAGCGTCACCCGAACGTGAGTCGGTGATGATAAAAGATAGTTTCGGGGTATGCTCAAGTGGTAGGGGAGCGTTCTGTAAGCCGTTGAAGGTGTACCGGGAGGTATGCTGGAGGTATCAGAAGTGCGAATGCTGACATGAGTAACGATAATGCGGGTGAAAAACCCGCACGCCGGAAGACCAAGGGTTCCTATCCCATGTTAATCAGGGTAGGGTAAGTCGACCCCTAAGGCGAGGCCGAAAGGCGTAGTCGATGGGAAACGGATTAATATTTCCGTACTTGGTATAATTGCGATGGGGGGACGGAGCAGGCTAAGCAAGCATGGCGTTGGTAGTCCATGTGAAAGTGAGTAGGCTAGCGACTTAGGTAAATCCGGGTTGCTGTTAGGCTGAGACACGAGACGAGTCAC
This sequence comes from Pseudoalteromonas sp. KG3, assembly GCF_030436385.1. Lineage (NCBI taxonomy): Bacteria > Pseudomonadati > Pseudomonadota > Gammaproteobacteria > Alteromonadales > Pseudoalteromonadaceae > Pseudoalteromonas > Pseudoalteromonas sp. KG3. Next base: position 2,476,063 of record NZ_CP098523.1, on the reverse strand, counting down.
TAAGGTGATGAAGTTGCTGATGCCATACTTCCAGGAAAAGCCTCTAAGCTTCAGATTATACCGAATCGTACCCCAAACCGACACAGGTGGTCAGGTAGAGAATACTAAGGCGCTTGAGAGAACTCGGGTGAAGGAACTAGGCAAAATCGTACCGTAACTTCGGGAGAAGGTACGCTCCTATCTGTGATGAGACTTGCTCTCTAAGCGGACGGGAGCCGCAGTGACCAGGTGGCTGGGACTGTTTATTAAAAACACAGCACTGTGCAAAATCGCAAGATGACGTATACGGTGTGACACCTGCCCGGTGCCGGAAGGTTAATTGATGGGGTTAGTTTTCGGACGAAGCTCTTGATCGAAGCCCCGGTAAACGGCGGCCGTAACTATAACGGTCCTAAGGTAGCGAAATTCCTTGTCGGGTAAGTTCCGACCTGCACGAATGGTGTAACCATGGCCACGCTGTCTCCACCCGAGACTCAGTGAAATTGAAATCGCAGTGAAGATGCTGTGTACCCGCGGCTAGACGGAAAGACCCCGTGAACCTTTACTACAGCTTGGCACTGAACATTGAACCTACATGTGTAGGATAGGTGGGAGACTAAGAAGCAGAGACGCTAGTTTTTGTGGAGTCGTCCTTGAAATACCACCCTTGTAGTTTTGATGTTCTAACGTTGGCCCCTGAATCGGGGTTACGGACAGTGCCTGGTGGGTAGTTTGACTGGGGCGGTCTCCTCCCAAAGAGTAACGGAGGAGCACGAAGGTTGGCTAAGTACGGTCGGACATCGTACGGTTAGTGTAATGGTAGAAGCCAGCTTAACTGCGAGACAGACACGTCGAGCAGGTACGAAAGTAGGTCATAGTGATCCGGTGGTTCTGAATGGAAGGGCCATCGCTCAACGGATAAAAGGTACTCCGGGGATAACAGGCTGATACCGCCCAAGAGTTCATATCGACGGCGGTGTTTGGCACCTCGATGTCGGCTCATCACATCCTGGGGCTGAAGTCGGTCCCAAGGGTATGGCTGTTCGCCATTTAAAGTGGTACGCGAGCTGGGTTTAGAACGTCGTGAGACAGTTCGGTCCCTATCTGCCGTGGGCGTTTGAGAATTGAGAGGGGTTGCTCCTAGTACGAGAGGACCGGAGTGAACGAACCGCTGGTGTTCGGGTTGTCATGCCAATGGCATTGCCCGGTAGCTACGTTCGGAACTGATAAGCGCTGAAAGCATCTAAGCGCGAAGCAGGCCTCGAGATGAGTTCTCACTAGACTTTTAAAGTCTCTGAAGGGCCGTTGAAGACTACAACGTTGATAGGCAAGATGTGGAAGCATAGTGATATGTTAAGCTAACTTGTACTAATTACCCGTGAGGCTTAACCATACAACGCCAAACGCGTTTTATAATTTACGTCCATGTAAATTATTAAAGCCGCACTACGTGCGTTAAAATCTGTTCCAGACAGATTTTTATGTGATAGTTTAAGCGCAGAAGTTAATAGAACTAAAGTAGATTACTGAAGACTTTTTATTATCAGAAATTCCAAATTTTAGTAAGTTTGATTAAATCGAACTTACACCAAATTTGCTTGGTGACAATAGCGTTTTGGACCCACCTGACCCCATGCCGAACTCAGTAGTGAAACGAAACAGCGCCGATGATAGTGTAGCATTTGTTATGTGAAAGTAGGACATCGCCAGGCTCCAAATTAAAGAAAGCCGCTTCAGAAATGAATCGGCTTTTTTACGTTTATTGCTTAGTTAGCTAGGGGAAAGTTAGCGAGAGTAAAGAGACGAAGTACTTGACTACCGTGTTTAAAAATTCATTCTGACAAAACCCGCAAACCCGCAAACCCGCAAACCCGCAAACCCGCAAACCCGCAAACCCGCAAACCCGCAAACCCGCAAACCCGCAAACCCGCAAACCCGCAAACCCGCAAACCCGCAAACCCGCAAACCCGCAAACTCGCAAACCCGCAAACAACTTAATACGATTGGTATAAGCGAATTGGATAAAGCCATTCACTCACTAGGAATGGCATTATCATCAGCTCTTAGCTTTGTTATGGTAATTGCTTCCTCGGTGCCTAAGCTTCTATCTGCTTGTTGCGCTTCTTGTTGTGCCGATGTGAGTGCACGTTTAAGCCATAGCAGCCCAAATAAAGAAGCAATGACACTACCAGCAACGATAGCTATCCAAACAGTCCAAATTTCTAACTCAAATATGTTAATGGTAATAAAGCTAATGGCGAGAGCAATGCCAATTCTTGCAAATGTAATCCAAAAACCTGGCCATGACTTTCCTATACCTTGAAAAATACTGGCTTCAATGAAAGCAACGGCAAAAAAGAGATAGCCTAATGGCACGATGCGAAAATATTGCAGGGCATATTCTGTGACAAGCGGATCGGCTGTGAAAATGGCTACAATATAAGGAGCAAAAATTAACACGAGTAAACTGAACAGCAAGGCAGAGCCTGAGCCATACCATACAGACACATTTAAAACTGCGCGAACTCTATCATGATTACCTGCTCCGATATTTTGTCCAATCATCGACATTGCAGCAAAACCAAAGCCAATTGCGGGAATGAAAGCAAAAAACTCTATTCTAAAACCGATGGCAAATGCGGCGGCTCCCGCTTCTAAAAAAGTAGCAGAAACAAGAAACATTAATGCAGAAAAACCTAGCGGATTCAGCACTTGGTTGAGCGAGGCAGGTAATCCAATATCGATGACTTTTTTTACCGAGGACCAATTTAGCTGTAGATACTTTAGGTGTAGTGGCACCATCATGCTGGGTTTCATCAACAACCTTAAGGCTAACACAATAAAAACAGCTTGAGAGATCAAGGTTGCATACGCGGCACCAACAATACCCAATGCTGGGAAGCCAGCAAAACCAAAAATAAAAATGGGATCAAGCACCATATTAATCATAGTAGATAGGGCGAAGAGTTTAGTCATGGTGAAGTTATCACCTTGGGCATTATAAGAAATCGAGATCATCATCATTAAAAATGTCAGTATCGATCCCGCAGTAATTACTGTGAAGTAGGGGGTTGCGAGCGGTAATTGTCACCAACTGCGCCTGAAATAATCAGAAACTCATTACTGAAGCTAAAAATGATTATGGTAAAAAGTAGTGCCGCAATAATGGTTAATAGAAAGCCTTGACCAAGTACTCGCTCTGCGACGGCTATTTTTTTTGCGCCAATATTTTGCCCAACTAAGACAGAAGTGCCAACAGAGATGCCCATTGCCAAGCTGATCATAATAAATAAAATTATTTGTGAAATTGATACCGCGGCAATGGCGGAAGCTGAAATTTTCGCAACCCAAAATGCGTCCACTAAGTTGTAGAGCGAGTGAAAAAACATTGAGAGCATCATAGGCCATGCCAAAGACCATAACTGCTTTGGAATAGGGCCTGTTGTTAGATTTTGTCCTTGCATTGTTTAACTTTCCTGAATTTAAATGACAATAGATCTCTACTTAGTAGTCGCATGAGTAAGCACACAATCGACAAATCAAAACAATTAAGACGATACTTTTTATTGTGCGTTTAGCTCAAGTTTGATGATTGTGGGTTTTTGCTAACGGTAAAATTAGCACGGACATTGGTAAGCGATTAAGTTTATTTTCTACTCTAGCTAAGTTTTAGATTCGACCAAAGTATTGTATCCAATATTATCGTTATAAAAAATTGTGGAAGTTTTAACAAATCGCGATAATGCTGTTTTATCTTTGATATATAAAGATATTTAATCGGAACTTTGGTTAAGAGATGTACTTATGTATTGGTATTAAAGAGCGAATGTATTTGTCATTGTTCTACATGAAAAATTTATAACGCAGTTAGCGCTTTATTTAGCTTCGCTAGAATGGTTAAGTATTTAAGTCGATTGGTATCAGTCCCCAGCTGGAGACTTTTAGCAATAACAAGGTGAATTTCCGCGTCAATAGCAGGCCTATTGCAAGTAAACGAAAACGCCAGCACGAGGCTGGCGTTTAAATTCGGTTTAAAGCGAATTATTACGCTTTTGGTCCGGCATTTTTAATTTTGTCTGAAACATCGTATTTTGCGAAGTTTTCAGTGAAGTCTGCTGCTAGTTTAGCTGCATATTCTGCGTATTTAGCTTTATCTTCCCAAGTATTGATTGGGTTAAGTAGCTCACTGTCTACACCAGGTACTGCAACGGGTACGTCTAGGTTTAGCACGTCAATATGTTGTGTTTCAACACCTACAAGGCTGCCAGATACGATAGCATCCACTACTGCACGCGTAGTTGGAATATCAAAACGTTTGCCTGTTCCGTAAGGGCCGCCAGTCCAACCTGTATTAACTAGGTAAACTTTAGCGCCGAACTCGCGTACACGTTTCATCAGCAGCTCTGCGTACACACCAGCTGGACGTGGGAAGAAAGGTGCACCGAAACAGGTTGAAAATGTTGATTCAATATCACTTGTAGAGCCAATCTCGGTAGAACCTACTTTAGCTGTGTAACCGCTTAGGAAATGAAACGCTGCGGCTTCTTCACTAAGGATTGATACTGGTGGTAATACACCACTTACATCACAAGTTAGAAATACCACTGCTTTTGGCTCGCCAGCACGGTTTTCTACTTTACGCTTTTCAACGTGCTCAAGCGGATAAGCTGCGCGGCTATTTTGCGTTAGGCTAGTATCGTTAAAATCTGGTACGCGGTTTTCATCAAGTACTACGTTTTCTAAAATAGTACCGAAGCGGATAGCATCCCAAATTACAGGCTCATTCTTTTGTGATAGATCGATACATTTAGCGTAACAACCACCTTCGATGTTGAAAACACTGCCAGGTGCCCAGCCATGCTCATCATCACCGATTAAAAAGCGAGTTGGATCGGCTGATAAAGTTGTTTTACCTGTGCCTGATAGGCCAAAGAACAATGCGGTATCACCAGCTTCACCTACGTTAGCTGAGCAGTGCATTGGTAATACACCTTTCGCTGGCAGTAGGAAGTTCTGAACAGAGAACATTGATTTTTTCATTTCACCGGCATAACGCATACCTGCAAGCAGTACTTTGCGCTGTGCAAAGTTGATAATTACTGTGCCATCGCTGTTTGTGCCATCACGCTCTGGATCACAGACAAAAGAAGGTACATTCATTACCTGCCATTGGGGTAAATCAGATGCATTATAAGATTTAGGCTCGATAAACATGTTTTTGGCAAAAATATGGTGCCATGCAGTTTCAGTTGTAACAACAACTGGTAAATAGTGCTCAGGATCAGCGCCAACTTCAAGGTGAGAGATGAAGTGGTCATTGCTTTGCACATGTGCTTCTACACGTGCCCATAAAGCGTCAAATTTATCTGCATCGAAAGGGCGGTTTACATTACCCCATTGAATTTCATTTTCAGTACTTGATTCTTGAACAATAAAACGGTCTTTTGGAGAACGGCCAGTACGACGACCAGTGTTCGCAACAAAAGCTCCATTGGCGGCTAAAGTCCCTTCGCCACGACGGATCGCGTGTTCGACAAGTTCAGCTGCAGTTAGATCGACAAAACGAGTAGCGCTTGAAGTCATGTTTATACCTAAATTGTGTGAGATTGAACGGGATAGCTCTGGGGTTCTTGTTTCCCTTTAAGCTGTAATTATAGTAACAGATGGATTAGGGATATTCGAGCCTATGAAAGGCCTAAAAACACATATATTTGGTAAAAAACATGAATAATTTCAATGATACCGGTGTCATAAAAGTAATACAATTCATGACACCGGTATCAATTTTTAGTGCAATAAATGCGGTTGGTTTTTTGCTGCTATTTTGTACAGTTATGTTAGTTGAAAATACTCTTCACATCTTGCTCATTAAAAACATAATCTTTTAAGCAATAGTGGCAGCTGATTTTTACTTCACCATTTTCGGCAACATCATCTAATAATGCTTGTTGACCTACATTAACAAGTGCAGTGATGGTTTTTTCTCGACTACAACCACATTTAAATTGGATTGCTTGCGGTTCGTAAACACGCGGATTGTCTTCATGATAAAGTCGAGTAAGGACAGTAGCAGCATCAAGCTCTAACAACTCTTCAGCTTTAATCGTATTGCTGAGTGCTTCAAGGTGAGTAAAGTCAGTAATCGACTTTTCTTTATTTACAGGTAACACCTGTAGTAGTAAACCAGCAGCTTTCGCGTGACCTTGTGTTGTGTCAGTTGCAAACCACAAACGCGTTTGTAGTTGCTCTGATTGGGTGAAGTAAGCTTCTAGGCATGCAGCTAGGGTATCGTGCTCAAGCGGTACGATACCCTGGTAGCGCTCACCCTTAGTTGGAGTAATAGTTAATACCATTACGCCATTGCCAATTAAGTCTTGAATGGTTGAGCCTGTTACTTCACTTTGTAAGCGGGCAATACCGCGCATATTTTGTTTATGATCACCATTGATCACTGCGTATTTAACAGGACCATCGCCTTGCAGTTGCACGGCTATATCACCTTCAAATTTTAAGGTGGCAGTAAGTAGGCAAGTTGCCACCAGTAATTCACCCAATAAAGCTTGCACGGGGGCTGGGTAATTATGGTTGGCAATCATTTCATTATAAGCTTGCTCTATTTGCACGAGTTCGCCGCGGACGTCTAGTTGATCAAATGTATAACGATGAAGTAGATCTTGTTGCATGAGTGGCTTTACCTAACTTGATTTCATTTTTAAAAGTTCGCGTCTTTGCTTTTTATCTGGTTTTCGATCCGGATGCGGTGCAAAAAAGCTATTGTTTTTGCGCGCGATGCTATTGGCTTCGCGTTTTTCGATACTTGCATCTGATTCTTGATACAAGGTTTGAGCAATGGGGGCACTTAAGCGTTTATCAAGTAATTTAAGCACAGTGATAACTTTTTCATCAACTCCTTGGGCAAGTTTAATCACGGCATCTAATTCAACTATTTTGCTAGGTTTAGTGCGCTGACCATTATAATGCACTTTGCCGCCTTGCACCATGTCCCGTGCTATGGCACGGGTTTTATAAAAGCGTGCAGCCCACAACCACTTGTCTAAACGGATACTCATTGTTTCATCTTTTGACGTAGTATTACGAGTGTTACTTTTTGACACAATTGTACTCTTTTAACGCGCGGTTCTGTAAGGCAAAATTTAGCATGAAACTTACTAACAAAGAAATAGTCGAAGCTTTTCACACTCAACGTAAGCGTTAATTTACCCTGTTTACAAAGTTTAATATTAGTGCGCTTGTTGAATGAAAAATGAAAAGGTACTATAGGCCAGCGATAAAGCAGTAAATTAAAATAAGAACATCATTTATGGAACAACAATTACAACAGCTAAAACACTTAGTAAGTAAATTACCCCACGCTAAATTGAGTTGGGCGGTAACGCTTTTAGCCGTTGTTTATATTGCCTTTTTAGCTGCAAAACTATTTTGGTTAATATGGCCAGTGCCTGCTAATTCAAGCCTTTCCCCCAGCTATATAAACACTGCTACAGGTAAATCTGAGCGTGTTAATACGCAATCCATTTTAGAACAAAACTTGTTTGGCAAGGCTGATGCCGTGGCTAAAAAACCAGCAAACAAACAAGTACAAGTTATTAACAATGCGCCAGAAACACGATTAAGCATTAATTTAACTGGTATTGTTGCGGTCAGTGGTAACGACCTGACTGGCTTAGCAATTATAGAATCTCAAGGTCAACAAACAACGTATCTAGTTGATGACGTTGTGCAAGGAACACGAGCAAAGCTTGCTCAAGTATTGCCTGACCGAGTGATTTTAGATGTCAGCGGTCGTTTTGAGACATTAATGCTAGATGGCATGGACTTTACTAAAACTGTATCAATGCCTGTACTTGCAGAGAGCGAAAATGATGAGCCAGAACTTGACGATGGCCCGCAAATGGAAAGTGACCGCCAAATTGATGTAACAGCGGACCAAGATGTAAAAGAAGAGATTATAGAAACCCGCGAAGAGCTATTAAAAGATCCCGGTAAACTATTTGACTATATTCGTGTATCTCAGGCCATGAAAGACGGTGAGTTAATTGGTTACCGTTTAAGCCCAGGCAAAGACCCCGCTTTATTTACGAAGATGGGATTACAAAATAATGATTTAGCTGTTTCGATTAACGGCTATCAACTCAATGATTTACAACAGGCCATGTCAGCTATTAATGAGCTGCGTAATAGCACCGATGCAAATATCACGATTGAACGTGATGGCGAGCAAATCGATGTACAATTTAGCCTGCAATAACCTAGCTTTGGAGTTCTAATATAATGGTTCACGCGCTACACCTCAAAAAAATCAGAAAAGGGTTAGCTAAGTACGCAACACTTTTTTTTGCGGCTAGTTTATCTCTATCGGTGTCAGCCGTTGAGTACGCTGCAAACTTTAAAGGGACCGATATTAACGAGTTTATAAATATCGTTGGTAAGAATCTGAATAAAACCGTCATTATCGACCCTAACGTGCGTGGTAAAGTAAATGTACGCAGTTATGAATTGATGGACGAAGCACTTTATTATCAATTCTTTTTAAATGTTTTAGAAGTTTACGGCTATTCAGTCGTCGAAATGGATAATGGCATTTTAAAGATAGAAAAAAGCTCTGATGCTAAAAAGTCAAGCGTGCCGTTAGTCACTGCAGATGATCAGGCTCGCGGTGACATGATGATCACCCGTGTGGTGCGCGTTAAAAACGTCAGTGTGCAAGAGCTCGGCCCATTAGTACGTCAGTTCAGCGATCAAAAAGATGGTGGTCATGTCGCTAACTTCAACGCCGCCAACGTCATGATGTTGACCGGTCACGCAGCATCAGTGAATCGTCTGGTTGAAATTATTCGCTCTGTAGACCAAGCAGGTGATAAGCGGGTTGATATCGTTAAGCTAAACTTTGCCACCGCTGATGATGTAGTTTCCGTCGTTGATAATATTTATAAAGATAGCGGTAAAGGCAGTATTCCAGAATTTTTGATCCCTAAAGTGGTTGCCGATGGTCGTACAAATAGTGTGATTGTCAGCGGTGAAGGCCAAGCTAGAACTCGCGCCATTGAATTGATCAAACGCCTTGATGGTGAATTGCAAAACCAAGGTAATACTAAGGTTATCTACCTAAATTACGCTAACTCTGAAGATTTAGTTAAAGTGTTGCAAGGGGTGAGTAAAACCCTTGCCGAAGAAGGTCAAGGCGCGGCAACTAAAACCCGTAGTCGCAGTCAAAATGAAACCAGTATTGAAGCTCATCCAGATTCTAACTCGTTAGTTATTACCGCACAGCCCGATACCATGCGTTCACTTGAATCAGTTATTGAGCGTTTAGATATTCGCCGCGCGCAAGTACTTGTTGAAGCAATCATTGTTGAAGTCATGGAAGCTGATGGGATTAACTTTGGCTTACAGTGGATTTCAGAGCAAGGTGGTATGGTGCAGTTTAATAACGGCACAACCGTTCCAGTTGGTTCTTTAGCTGTGGCAGCTCAGCAAGCCCGTGATAAAACCATTACTGATAACGTTATAGGCACTGACAATGCAGTAGTTACTCCAATTCAGAAAACTGTAGAAGGTGATCTTGGCCCGTTAGGTGAGTTGTTAGGGGGTATCAATGGCTTAGCCATGGGTATTATCAAAAATGACTGGGGTGCGATTATTCAGGCGGTTTCTACCGATACTAACTCTAATATTCTTGCTACGCCTTCTGTAACCACTATGGATAACGAAGAAGCGTCAATCATTGTTGGTCAAGAAGTGCCTATTATCACCGGCTCACAAACCGGTTCTAATAACTCAAATCCATTCCAAACAGTTGAACGCCAAGAAGTGGGTGTAAAACTTAAAGTAACACCGCAGATTAATGACGGTACTGCTGTACAGTTGACTATCGAGCAAGAAGTGTCTGGCGTCAGTGGTGCTACCTCGGTTGATATTTCAATTAATAAACGTGCAATTAAAACCACAGTAATGGCTGATGATGGTGGCATGGTAGTGCTAGGTGGTCTAATCGATGAAGACGTGCAGGAAAGTGTCTCTAAAGTACCATTGTTAGGGGATATTCCAATTCTAGGCCATTTATTCCGCTCAACCAGTACTAGTAAACGTAAGCGTAACTTAATCGTGTTTATTCGCCCAACTATCGTTCGTGATGGCATTAAAATGAATAAATTAAGCCACAGTAAGTATAACTTTATTCGTGGTGAGCAGTATAAACAGAAAGAAGATGGCATTGATTTAATGCCGCTTACGGAAGCACCTATTTTACCTGAGTGGAATGATGCACTTGTGCTGCCACCAACGTACGAAGAATATTTAAAACAGCAAAATGCAGATGAGCGCAATAATGACTGATGCAATCACTGAGATCACCGACGAGCAAGCTACGCCGTTAGATAACAGCGAATTGATGACCAGTGACGACTTGGTCGAGCTGCCAAATAAGCGATTGCCATTTTCCTATGCACGACGCGCAGGCATGTTATTAAGTAAAAATAATGATGACCGAGTGGTTTTCTACCGCGGCGAGCTTGATATTGATGCACTGTTAGAGGTGCGACGTATCGCTGGTCATGGTTTTACGCTTGAGCAATTGCCTGATGATAAATTTGAGTTGTTATTAGAAGCATCGTATCAACGCGATAGTTCTGAAACCCAGCAAATGATGGAAGATATTGGCAACGAGGTTGACTTGTTTTCCCTTGCTGAAGAGATGCCGCAGACCGAAGATTTATTAGCGGGCGATGATGATGCGCCAATCATTAAGCTGATCAATGCGATGCTCAGTGAAGCTATCAAAGAAGGTGCTTCGGATATTCATATCGAAACCTTTGAGCAAGAGCTGGTGATCCGTTTCCGAGTCGATGGTGTGCTTAAAGAAGTACTGAAACCAAACCGCAAGCTGGCCTCGTTACTTGTTTCGCGTATTAAAGTAATGGCGAAACTCGATATTGCTGAAAAACGTATTCCACAAGATGGTCGTATTAGTTTGCGAATTGCCGGACGTGCCGTTGATGTCCGGGTATCAACTATGCCGTCAAGTTTCGGTGAGCGCGTAGTACTGCGTTTACTAGATAAAAATAACGCCCGTCTAAATCTTGAAGATTTAGGTATGACGCTGCGTAACCGTGAATTATTTTCTGATTTGATCAGCAAACCCCACGGTATTATTTTGGTGACCGGGCCAACAGGTTCCGGTAAAAGTACCACGCTGTATGCGGGCATGAGCCAAATTAACTCTCGCGATCGTAATATTCTTACCGTTGAAGATCCTATCGAGTATGAAATTCCTGGTATTGGGCAAACACAAGTAAATACTAAAGTGGATATGACCTTTGCCCGTGGCCTGCGCGCCATATTACGTCAAGATCCTGATGTGGTGATGGTCGGTGAAATACGTGACCTTGAAACCGCGCAAATTGGCGTACAAGCCTCACTTACGGGTCACTTAGTGATGTCAACGCTACATACCAATACCGCAGCCGGTGCTATATCTCGGATGGAAGATATGGGCGTAGAGCCTTTCTTATTATCATCCTCTTTGCTCGGCGTGCTATCACAACGACTAGTACGTACTCTATGTAACAGCTGTAAAGAAGCACATGTTGCCGATGAGCGAGAGTGTGAATTGCTTGGTGTACCATTTGCTGAGCCTCCGACAATTTACCGCGCTGTAGGCTGTGAAGAGTGTAACTTTAATGGTTACCGTGGCCGTACCGGTATTCATGAATTACTGGTTGTTGATGAAACAGTTCGCGAGCTCGTGCACAGCGGTAAAGGCGAGCAAAGTGTTGAAAAATACATTCGTAAACATACGCCAAGTATTCGCCAAGATGGCTGTAGTCGTGTATTAGCTGGTAAAACGACCCTTGAAGAAGTATTACGTGTAACGCGTGAGGAAGGTTAACCATGGCAGCATTTGAATACCGCGCACTCGATAGTCGTGGCAAAGAAAAAAAAGGTATTCAAGAAGCGGATACTGCGAAACAAATTCGCCAGTCCTTACGCGAGCAAGGGCTTACTCCACTTGAAGTCGTTCCGGCGGCGGAAGGTGAAAAGCACGTCAAAGGTGAGAAAAGCACACTGTTTGGCAGCTTTTTTAAGCCAAAAATATCCACCTCTGATCTTGCACTAATCACTCGTCAATTAGCGACCTTAATTCAATCGGCACTGCCAGTTGAAGGGGCGGTAATGGCAGTGGCTGAGCAATGTGAAAAACCGCGTATGAAACGTATGCTAATGTCGGTACGCTCAAAAGTTGTTGAAGGTTATACGCTTGCTGACGGTATGTCAGAATTTCCGCATGTGTTTGATAATTTATATCGCGCCATGGTCGCTGCGGGTGAGAAGTCAGGCCACTTAGACGCGGTATTAAACCGTTTGGCCGATTACACGGAACAGCGCCAGCACATGCGTAGTCAAATAACGCAAGCAATGGTATATCCGGTGATCTTAGTGATATTTGCCATTGGTATTGTTTCAATACTATTAGGTACTGTGGTGCCTAAGATATTAAAGACATTTGAAAAGTCAAAACAGGTTCTTCCTTGGACAACCGAGTGGGTAATGGCTGCCAGTAACTATGTACAAAATTATTGGTTCATTACTTTAGTATTATTTACCGCGACAGTGATTGGTATTAAACACGCATTAAAACAGCCTAAGATCCGTTTTTGGTATGATTCGAAAATTTTGATCATGCCGGGTATCGGTAAAGTAGCGCGCAGTATCAATACCGCTCGATTTGCTCGTACTTTAAGTATTTTGTCGTCAAGCTCGGTGCCATTACTCGAAGGTATGCGTATTTCTGGTGGCGTATTGATCAATGAAAAAATTAAAAAAGCAGTGGCCGATGCAGCCACACGTGTTAGTGAAGGGGCGAGCTTAAGAGCATCGCTACAGCAAACAAAATTATTTCCGCCGATGATGCTGCATATGATCGCCAGTGGTGAAAAATCAGGTGAACTTGAGCAGATGCTGGAGCGCGCTGCAAACAACCAAGATCGCGAATTTGAAACCATGGTAAATGTCTCGCTAAAACTCTTAGAGCCTGCGATGATAGCGTCTATGGCGGTTATTGTATTGTTTATCGTTATGGCTATATTGCAACCGATTATGGCTATGAATAAAGCGATTGGACTTTAATATTTTTAGGGATTTCGTAATGCATTTTCAGCGTGTTACGATGGTTAATTATTAAGAACAACAGAGGTATGTACGTGAATAAACAAGCAGGTTTCTCATTACTCGAAGTTATGGTGGTACTGGTTATCATTGGCATGATCATGTCAATCGTGGCACCCAATATTATGGGCCAGCAAGAAGAAGCGGCGTTAGATAAAGCGCATCTTGATATTCAGCAACTAGAAGATGCTATGAGTCTTTATAAATTAAAGAACAAAGCGTACCTAACCACAGAGCAAGGTCTTGAAGGCTTAGTAACTAAAACTAGCATTGAGCCAGTACCAAAGCGTTTTCCTGAAGGTGGCTTTATTTCTAAATTACCAGAAGATCCATGGGGTAACCCGTATCAGTTAATCAGCCCAGGGGAAATTGGTAAAATTGATATCTTTTCTATGGGACCAGATGGCGAAGTAGGTACTGATGATGACATTGGTAACTGGGATGAAGAAAAATAATAATGCGCAGTGAACTAAAGGCGTTATTACACTCTGCACTGAGCTTAATATGCTGTTAAGTGCTAATGAGTCACGCCTTGCAAAGCTAAAGTCACCGAATCGTGGCTTTAGCTTAATTGAGATTTTAGTTGTGCTAGTGGTGATAGCTTTTGCCACTAAAATGGTGGTATACAGCCTTGATGGCGGCGACGAAGATGAGCTTGATAAACAGGCGCTGAGACTGCATACCACTATTAATATGGCCTCTGAATTTGCGATATTAAATCAGCTTGAACTCGGTTTCCACTTGGATAAAAACACCTTTGAGTTTTTAGTGTTTGATGGTGAAAAGTGGATCACCTTTGATCGTGAAAAACTGTTTGCGCCAATCACCGTCGATGAACGTTTAAAACTAACTCTCAATTTAGACGATTTAGCATGGTCACAGGATAACTTACTAGAGCAATCCAATTGGCGTGAGCTAATGAGTGGTGGCGACGACGAAAGTTTACTCGAATTACAAAAAATGAAAATTCCACAAGTACTACTTTTATCTTCAGGTGAAGTAAGTGCCTTTCAACTTATCTATGAATTACAAGACGAAAAAGAACCTGTGTACTTCATTGAAGGAGAGTTTTCGGCGCCGGTTAACTTACGTAGAGAGCCAGAATAATGCATAACAAATATCAAGGTTTTACCTTATTAGAAGTTATGGTGGCGCTAAGTATTTGCGCTATGGCCGGCATCGCAGCGATGCAAGCGACTGGTGAGCATATTAATCACTTATCAAGCCTCGAAGAGCAAACTTATGCATCTTGGGTCGCTGAAAATGTATTGATTGAACAGCGTACCTTAGGTGAAAAGTGGCAAGGTAAAAATGGCACCAAAGGCACTGAAACAATGGCCGGTATAGATTGGTATTGGCGCCAAGATACTGAAGCAACAGCTGATAAAAGCTTTTTAAAAGTCACGATTAATGTATTTAGTGATGAAAAGCTAGAGCACTCAGTTTATGAGTTAACCAGCTATTTAAATAAAGGCAGCAAATAAGTGAAGCAGCGCGGTTTTACACTCTTAGAAGTGATGGTAGCGCTGGGTATTTTGGCCTTTGTAGTGTTAGCGACTCACCAAATTCTGGATTCAACTACTAAAGCTAAAGATGCATCAGATGAAAAAATTGCTGAGTTAAATGGGCTGCAAACCACCTTTAGATTAATGGATCAAGATTTTAGCCAAATGACCAAGCGCGCAGTGCGTAATGAAGCGGGTGATGTGCAAGAGCTATACATACTTGCCGGACGTTACACTTTAGATAGCCAATATGATGGCATTGGCTTTGTACGTGATGGCTGGATCAACCCAATTAATTTACTGCCACGCTCAGAGCTTCAAGCCGTTGGCTATCGGGTAGTTGATGATAATCTTGAACGTGTCTACCGTGTGTATGTTGATCAACTCGATAATATTGAGCCGCGTGTACAAGTGATCCTTCATGATATTGAAGATCTTAAGTTTGAATTTTTAGATGACAAGAATGAATGGCAAGAGCAATGGCAAATTAAAGCATTGCCAAAAGCGATTGCAGTGACAATGCAACAAATTGAGGCCGAGCCTATTCGCCGTGTATTTTTAGTCCCTGGTGATGGGAAAGTTACTGTACAAGCATCTGCCGGAAATGGTGCTGCGGGCAATAACGGCAATAATACTGGTAATGGTGGAACAGGCGGTAATAGTAATAGTGGGCAAAACCAGCGAGGGGGGGCTAATGGCAATTAGATCTTCCCGTGGTGCTGCGCTTATCATTGTTTTATTTATTGTTGCTTTAGCCTCTATTCTAGCTGTTGAGATGAGTGCTAACTTACTCGTTCAAGTGCAAAAAAGTACCAATATACAAGGTCACCAGCAAGCTAAGTGGTATGCCTATGCAGCTGAAGAGCTTGCCATAAAAGCTATTTTACAGAGCAAAAAAGATGATCCTGATAAAACCACTTTAAAACAAATATGGGCACAGCAAGGTGATATACCGTATCCGGTTGATAATGGTACCTTGCAAGGTAATATCACTGATTTGCAGGCGTGTTTGAACCTTAACGCATTACGAGCCCAAGCTCCGCAAACGGGTAGCGGTAGTACGAATAAAACCAACCCTGCCCATTCGGCGCTATTAGCATTATTGGAAAATATTGAAAATTTGCCAGCCGAAGAATCAGAAGAAGCAATGGCAGACAGCGTATACGACTGGTTAGATGAAGACAGCATTACGTATCGCTCGGGTGCAGAAGAGGACGAGTACTTATCTCGTCAAACTCCTTATATGACCGCGAATAGTTATTTTGCATCAACCTCAGAGTTACGCTTAGTAAAAGGCTTTAACCCCTTAGTAATGGAAAAAGTATTACCTTATGTTTGTGTGATCCCAGGCAGCGAATTATTAGCGATTAATGTCAATACCCTCGCTCCTGAGCAAGCATTATTATTGAGCGCATTGATTGATGGCCTAAGTGAGTCAGGGGCACAAGCTGTGTTATCTGCTCGACCAGAAGATGGTTTTACTGATATAGAAGAATTTTTTGAACAAGTTAATCAACAAGGGGCGCAAAATGTTAAGTCCGTTGAGAACTTGTTCACCATAAAGAGCGAATATTTTAAACTACAAGCGCAGGCTAAATTTGTCGATCTGCGTTTTTCGATGACCACTTTACTGCAAGCCAAAAATGGCGAAGTAACTATACTGGCGCGAAAATTTGGAGGCGTACAGTGACAGAAATACTGTTGATCCGCACGGGTCAAACTCAACAAGATAGTATTAATTGGCTGATTTACTCACCATTAGAACAAGAAATAATTGCCAGTGGCGAATTGCCCAACGCTGAGCAACTAAGTGAGCTTGCTGAAAAATCACAAAGCCGTGAAGTTGTTGTATTGTTGCCTTGCGATCAAGTGCAACTAAAAACGGTAATACTACCTACTAAATTCAATCGCAAGCTTGAGCAAGCACTGCCGTATATGCTTGAAGAAGAAATTGCATGTGATGTAGATGATTTATTTATAGCCATTGCTGAGCCGACGATGGTGGAAGATAAACATGCGATTAAAGTAGCCATGACAGATAGGGACTGGTTTGAAACTTGGCTAACTGTATTTGCTGAGCATGACATAGAAGTATTCAAACTGTTACCAGATGCATTATTATTACCTATTGCTGAAAATGGCGGCCTAAGTGTTATAGAGCTTAATAATCAGTGGCTGTGTAAGCAAGGTTCATGGCGCATTAGTGCTGTAGAGCAAAGTTGGTTAGCTGAATACTTAACTGCGTTAGGTCATCCTGATGTTGCTCATTACAGCCCTGCATCACAATTTCCAGAGACCGTGACTCTTACAGCACAAACTGATGCCTATGATTTACCATTGGCGTTATTTGCCAAGCAATTACCGAATATTAAGTTCAACCTACGTCAAGGTCAGTATCAACTGAAAAAGAAAAGCGCGTTATGGTGGGGGTATTGGCAAAGTGCAGCCATTGCAGCAAGTATCGCCTTAGTTGGCTCCGTTGCTGTTAAAGGCTTTGAATTACACCAGTTAAATAGCGAGCTTGAGATTGCTAAAACACAAGTCGTTACGCGTTACCAAACTGCTTTTCCAGGTAAAACCGTGCGCCCACATTTAATTAAAAATCAAATTCAGGGTGAACTGGCTAAATTAGAGGGGGGCAACAGCGCTGGTTTTCTTGATTTAACCAATGAGCTTGTCGGGGTATTTAATCAGGTTAAAGACTTTACCCCAGAGACGTTACGTTATGACCAACGTCGTAATGAACTCAGAATTCGTGCTCGGGGCAAAGACTTTCAAACGTTTGGCAAAGTTAAATCAATCCTCGAACAACGAGGTTTAACGGTTGATCAGGGTTCATTAAATAATGACGGCGACTTTGTAGTCGGTGAAATCAAACTACGAGGTGCTGCATGAAACAACAACTTTTAAAACAGTGGCGTAGCTTAAAAGAGCAAGAGCAACAACTAGTGATGGTTGCGGGTGTTATTTTTGTTATCTTTGTTTTAGTAATGGGAATTTTTAGACCATTAAATAATGCCATTGCAGAAGCTGAAAAAAATCAAATTAAACAGCAAGAGTTATTAACTTGGGTTGATAGCAGCATTGTTAAGCTCAAAGCTGGCAATGCGCGTGCTATTACAAGTAATCAAAATTTGAGTCAAATCGTGAATGCCACCCGTGGCCGTTTTGATATTACCATTAGCAAAATGCAACCTAGCGATAATTCACTAAGGTTAACCATCGACTCAGTACAGTTTAATAAACTTGTGCAATGGCTGGATGAGCTAGTAAATACAAAAGGCGTATTGATTGAAAATTTAGATCTTAGTCGCGACGATAAACCAGGCTATGTGCGTGTTAGCCGATTGGTATTAGAGAAGTAAAGAATGAAAAAAATAGCGATTCTTATAGTAGTGTTTTTGTTTGCTTTTATCTTTTTTGCATTATTAAAAACGCCTGCTGCCGTTGCACTTAATTTAGCAAACCCTTATTTACCAAAAGATCTGCAAATAGGTAAAGCTTCGGGCAGTATTTGGCAGGGTCGGATCATGCAGCTGCGTTATCAGGGCGAGCAAATTAATAATCTAAACTGGGATGTGTCTGGTTGGGCATTGTTCACCGGTCAGCTCAAGGGCAATTTGAAGTTTGGTGATGTGCGTAACACTGATGAAATGTCTGGCCGTGGTGATTTTAGTTATGGCTTATTTAATCAAGCCGTGGCTTTAAATGACGCCACTTTACGCTTAAGTGTTGAACGTGCGATGCAGCGCTTGCAGTTACCATTACCGATTAGCGCTAAAGGTCGGGTGATTGTTGAATTAGATCAATATAATTCTGGGCTGCCTTATTGCGAGGCGTTAAGCGGTGAAATTGCTAGCCCAAACATAGACGTGCAAGGACTATCTGGTTGGTTTAGTGTGGGCCCACTAAGCGGCAAGCTAAGTTGTAAATCAGGTGACATTGCTGTGTTAGTTGATCCAGAAAATCGTTTAGGACTAGCCGCCGACGCCACTTTAAAAGCTAATCTAGATTTCAAAGTAGCTGGTTTTATTAAACCTGAAGCATCGCTACCCAAAGAAGTACATGATGCCGCTAAATTTTTGGGCCGTGCGGATAGTGATGGCCGTTATCCATTAAATTTTTAAGTAAGGTTAGAGTGTTATATGCAAATCCCTGAGTTTTCAGCGCAACATGGCCAACAGTTAAGTAGCTATTTAGCGGGTCATGACGGTGCTATGACCTTAGTGCAAAGTAAAGGGTACTTGTTTGCGGTAATATGTTCACCCGAGCCATTAGATGTTCATGAGTGGCTTGAACAGATTGTGCCAAATACAAATGGGCAGTTAGAAGAGCAAGTATTATTTGCTTTTATGGCCTTGTACCATCAGATCAGTGAACAAGTGTATGAGACGGGATTTAAGCTACCTGTTAGTTTACAAGTCAGTGGCGAAGATGACAGCTACCTTGATTTACATGAGTGTCAGCAATGGTGCGAGGGTTTTGTACAAGGCGCACAAAGCTATATTGATAAACTGTTGCAAGCAGATACTCTTACGAGCGATTTAATTGAAGCATTGCAAACTGCTTATGCGAGCTTAGGTTTTTTTGCTTTAGAGCCACAGCTTATTACAACAATTGCTGAGCAAAATCAGCTTAGTGAAGTACAGCTAAGTCAGCAACAGTTTGCTGTTATGGGAGATTTTGCATTAGGCTTTGCAGAGCTAATAGAGATCATCGCGGTACAAAGTGGCCTATATACCGATGAAGAAGAGAGTTGGAGCTAGCGTTATGCTAAATCCAACACGATTTCTGTGCAGCCCTTCGGGCATTTAGCAACCCCTTGACCGGGTTGCTGAGTTTTTAAATCCAATGTTAGTGTGCCTTGGCACACTTCACACTTTACCGTTTGTCCCTTAGCGAGCTTTTTCAGCAGATTTTTATGCTGATTAAAGGACGCACTGCTTTTTTTTGTTAAAGCTGAAAAGTCCACTATTTACCTCTACGCTCAGCTAATGATGTTGAAACAATGTCACACACTGTATTTAAACGATCTTCGTAAAAATATAAGTTGAGATCTTTACTGCGGCAATAGCGGGTGTGAAATAGCTGTAACTGCTCATCAGTTTGCATGGTTTCTTCAAGATAATCTAATTCTGTTTCTGAGAGTGTTAATTCAGATTTAATCCGGTTTTTGGCCATGCTGGCGGCAGGTCCACGGTTTACGTTACTAGCGCTACTTAATAGACCCACACCTTCACCTAGCAGCTTTTCTCTAGGCTCTTTTATCATTGGGTGATCAATTGTAAATAATGCGAGTATCACTACTACGAGTACAAGGAATTTTTTCATATTGTAAGTAAACTTTGATCTGAACGGGTACGAATTGACCACCAGTGTAATAAACTGCACCTTTGTAAAGCAAGTAAGTTAGATGAATAAATTATTAGCGATCAACTTCAGCATTTTTAGTAATAGTAGGTATAATGGACAGGAACAATTAGATTTTTCAGAAATCTCTGAACTTTTACTGCATTGTGGTTCAGTTTGCACTATTTTTAAAGATTAGCGGAGTGATTCGCTAGTAAAATGGCGTTATATGATTGTTTGACTTTCATTCTCTAAGCGGCGTTGAGGAACTTCGATGGACAAGCAAATAAAAGTAAAAAATATTCCCAGTGAGGTAAAGATCGAAAAGCCCGATCTGCATGCACAGCAGGATAGGTTTAACCCTCGTAATAGAATTTATGTGCGTGCGGTAACTGGGTTACATCAATTATTAAGACAGCGCATAGGTTTTCTTGGCATGTTGGCGTTTATGGCTTTGCCATGGATAAACTTTAACGGCCAGCAAGCTGTGTTGTTTGACCTTATTGGTCAAAAATATAATATCTTTGGGCTAACGTTATGGCCGCAAGATTTCACCATCCTTGCCTTTATCCTCATGCTTGCCGCATTTGCATTATTTTTAGTGACCACCTTTTATGGCCGGGTTTGGTGTGGTTACACGTGCCCGCAAACAGTCTGGACCTTTATTTTTATTTGGTTTGAAGAAAAGTTTGAAGGCACCGCCAATCAACGCAAAAAGCTAGATCAACGGCCAATGGACTTTGATAAGTTTTGGCGTAAGACAGCCAAACATACTAGTTGGGTGGCATTCTCTTTGTACACTGCGCTGACTTTTGTCGGTTATTTCACGCCTATACGTGAGCTTTTACCTGATTTTGTTACCTTTAATGTTGGTGGTTATGCACTAGTCAGTATTGTTGTATTTACGGTATGTACTTATGGCAATGCTGGCTGGATGCGGGAAATTATGTGTTTGCACATCTGCCCATATTCACGTTTTCAATCGGCAATGTTTGATAAAGATACTTATACGGTAAGTTATGATGAAAAGCGCGGTGAAAACCGCGGGCCACGTAGTCGTAAACAAGATCGAGAAGAGCTTAACCTAGGTGATTGTATTGACTGTAATTTGTGCGTGCAAGTATGCCCAACAGGGATCGACATTCGTAACGGCTTACAGGCAGAGTGTATCAACTGTGGCGCCTGTATTGATGCGTGTGATGGGGTTATGGATAAAATGAATTATCCACGTGGCCTTATTTCTTATACCACTGAGCGTAATTTAGAAACGCCAGAGAATAAAACTAATCCGCTGCGTGCTAAAATCATCGGCTATAGTGTTATCTTAGTGGTGTTAAGTGCTGCGCTGGTGGCTAATATCGTGATGCGTAAACCTATGGATTTAGATATTATTCGCGATCGTAATCAATTATACCGTGTTGATTTTAATGGCCTTGTTGAAAACACCTATACACTTAAGGTGATCAACAAAGCGCAATATGAGCAAACTTTTAATATTAAAGTGGAAGGGTTGGAGAACTTTAAATACATTGGTAAGCAAACCTTTACCGTACAAGCGGGCGAGTCGCACAATGTACCACTGTCTTTAGTCATGGACCCTTATGATTTGAAAGCGCCAATGACAGAGTTTAGTTTTGTGTTGTCACCAGTAAATGACCCTAGTTCACAAATATCGCAGCCGAGTAACTTCTTTAAAGCGCGATAGTTAAGTACACTATAGATAAGCACATAAAAAGCGGGATGTTCTCGCTTTTTTTATAACTGATGAGAATTATGAGTAAATTTAGTTTTGTAGATCTTACCCCCGATTCGATTTTAGATGCTGTAGAAAGTATTGGCATTTATGCTGAATCTGGCTTACTTGCACTGAATAGTTACGAAAATCGTGTTTATCAATTTAAAGCGGACGATGGTCTGCGTTATGTGGTGAAGTTTTATCGTCCAGAGCGTTGGAGTAAGGCGCAAATACTAGAAGAGCATAGCTTCACATTTGAGTTAGCTGATGCCGAGGTGCCTGTTGTTGCACCTATTGTTCGTGATGGCGAAAGTTTATTCGAACACGATGGTTACCTATTTACGCTGTTCCCAAGTGTTGGTGGGCGCATCTTTGAAATGGACAATCTTGACCAGTTAGATGTGTTAGGACGTTTGATTGGTCGCATGCACCAAGCAGCTAAAGCCAATGTTTTTAGCAAGCGGCCGGTCATAGGGTGTGATGAATATTTAGATACAGCTAAAATTCAGTTACAAAACAGTAATCTGGTGCCTAGCAGTTTAACTACCGCATTTTATACTATTTTGGATATGGTGATCGCAAAAACGAAATCGCTCTATCAACAAGTCGAAACGATTCGCCTACACGGCGATTGCCATGCTGGTAATATTCTCTGGGCAGGGGATGCTTTAATGTTTGTAGATTTAGACGATAGCCGTCAAGGACCTGCCATTCAAGATTTATGGATGATGCTCAGTGGCGATCGACACAATCAACTGTTACAGTTAGACACCTTAGTCGCAGCCTATGAAGAATTTTGTGATTTTGATCACACTCAGCTCAAATTAATTGAACCTTTACGCGCTATGCGTATGATTCATTACATGGGGTGGCTAGCTAAACGCTGGGAAGATCCGGCATTTCCACGGAACTTTTCGTGGTTCGCTGATGACAAATACTGGGAACAACAGATTTTAGCGTTAAAAGAGCAATATTCTGCACTGCAAGAGCCACCGTTAAAGTTGTTACCTAACTAATTATTAAAATATCGAAACGAGAGTCCAATGCTTAAAAAACTAAAACTGAGTTTACTAATATTATGTCTACCCTTTGCCGCCATGGCCGCGGACTTCAAAGCGGGTGACGACTATACGGTATTAGATATCGAAAAAAGTAAAACGCCTCAAGTAACCGAGTTCTTTTCTTTTTATTGTCCGCACTGTTTTAAGTTTGAAGCCGTTGCGAAAGCGATGGAAAAAAGCTTGCCTGCAGGCACTGAGTTTGTAAAAAACCACGTTAACTTTTTAGGTGGCTTAGCACCTGAGGTGCAATCTAACCTGAGTTATGCTTACATTATTGCCAAGCAGCATAACAAGGGCGAGCAAGTTGCTGAGCAAATTTTTCAGAGCATCCATGTACAACGTGCGCCGCTTGATAATATTAAAGATGTAAAAGCATTGCTCGACGTTAATGGTATTGATAGCGATACATTTGATAAAGATATTGCCAGCATGCCAGTTATTAGTGCTGAAAAAGCAATGCAAGATAAGCAGAATAAATTCTCACAAATGGGTGCTTTAACCGGTGTGCCAACCTTTATCGTTAACGATAAATACAAAATTAATATCAATACCATCAAGAGCCAACAGCAGCTTGATGAGTTAGTTGCCTTTTTATTAAAACAATAATTTTTGGAGTTTTTAGCAATGATCAAATTAGTTAAAGCTGGATTACTAGCGCTGTTATTACCATTAGCAGCAAATGCTGCAGCGACGTACGAAGAAGGTGTGCATTACGATGTAGTATCAGAACGTGCGAGTAAAAAACCGGAAGTAAAAGAGTTCTTCTCATTTTATTGCCCTGCCTGTAATAACTATGAGTCTTTATTGGCTGACGTAAAACCAAAACTGGATAAAAACGTAGAGTTCAAAAAGAGTCATGTCGATTTTGTTGGGGTTCGCGATACTGAAAATCAACAAATGATTTCTCAAGCACTGGCAACCGCCGAAGTGTTACCACAAAAAGATGCCATCATTGCAGCTATGTTCAGCCATGTTCACGTTAAGCGCGCTAAGTTTAATGAGTTAGCCGATGTTAAAGATGTGTTTGTAGCGCAAGGCGTTGACGGCGATAAATTCGACAAACTTTATAAAAGCTTTTCAGTACGTACTATGAGCTCAAAAATGAAGCGTGACCAAGATTACTACAAAGAAAAAGGCGCACTGCGTGGTGTACCCACTTTTATCGTAAATGGTAAATATAAGCTTAACTTAGGCCGTGAATCAGGTATTACCGAGCCAGAAGATATTAGTAAATTAATTAACTATTTAGCTGCAAAATAAGCGCAGTTAAATTTTATAACAAGCTCCGTACACGGAGCTTTTTTATTGGCAAAAATAACAATGCATAAAATCCTGATTTCAAGCTGCTTGCTTGGCACACCTGTGCGTTACGATGGCACCGGACAGCAATTGCTTCATCCGCAAATAATGGCCTGGCAACAGCAAAAGCTGATAGTGTCTTTTTGCCCAGAGGTTGCTGGTGGTTTACCTACTCCCAGAGATCCAGCAGAAATTAGTAATGATAAAGTGATTACCAATACGGGTGATGATGTGACCACTGAATTTAAGTTAGGTGCACGCAAAGCGCTACAACTTTGCCAGCAGCACAATATTCGCTTTGCACTGTTAAAGGAATCAAGCCCTTCTTGTGGTCGTAATACAATTTACGATGGTTCGCACAGTGGTCGTAAAATAACGGGAATGGGCTTGACGGCTTCGTTATTAGAAAAGAATGGTATTAAAGTGTTTAGTGAGCAGCAAATGCCAGCGCTAGTACAAGCACTGGCATAATAAGTACCTTACAATTTACGTTGTAAAAATACCCCAGATTCAATGTGGTGGGTATAAGGGAATTGGTCAAAAATAGCAAAGCGCTTAACTTCGTGAGTACGGGTTAAATGCTCTAAGTCTCGCTCGAGGGTATCTGGGTTACATGAAATATAAATAATGCTTTCATAGTTAGCCACTAAATCACAGGTGAGTGTATCCATGCCAGCCCGTGGCGGGTCAACTAAAATGGTTTGGCAGTCGTAGCTTGTTAAATCAATACCCTCTAAGCGTGAAAACGTGCGCTCGCCATTCATCGCTTGGGTGAATTCCTCACTCGACATGCGAATAATATCTAAGTTAGTCACCTTGTTTTTGGCAATATTGTACTGCGCAGAGTGCACTGATGACTTTGAGATCTCTGTAGCTAACACACGATTAAACGAGCCTGCCAATGCAATCGAAAAATTACCATTGCCACAATACAGCTCAAGCAAATCATTTTTTAATGGCTTACATAAATCCTGAGCCCACTCTAGCATCTTAATATTTACTTTGGCATTAGGCTGGGTGAAGCTATTTTCTACTTGTTGATAAATAAGCTCTTGGCCATTAACGGTTAGGCGCTCAGTAACAAAGTCATCACCCAACACTTCTTTTTGTTTGCGGGCACGGCCAATAAAATCAATTTTAAAGCGTTCACTCAGCGCCACTTTTAACGCTTTAATGGCTGTTAGCCATTCATCATCTAATGGTTTGTGGTAAAGCAAGCTTACAAGAATTTCACCACTGAGACTTGATAAATAATCTATTTGAAATAACTTGCGGCGTAATATCTCACAACCCTTTAAATTTTCGATCATCGCTTGCATAACTTCGCCAATTAGCGGTGCAGCTGGA
The DNA here is from genome assembly GCF_030436385.1 of Pseudoalteromonas sp. KG3. Taxonomy (NCBI): domain Bacteria; kingdom Pseudomonadati; phylum Pseudomonadota; class Gammaproteobacteria; order Alteromonadales; family Pseudoalteromonadaceae; genus Pseudoalteromonas; species Pseudoalteromonas sp. KG3. The sequence continues at coordinate 2,450,603 of NZ_CP098523.1, read as the reverse complement.
TCAAAGCTATCAACACGAATTTTTTCTTTGCTAGCTTGGTCAAACATAATGTGAAATAAATCATCCCCATCATGCCAGACTCTAAATTCAGCACGTTGACGGTAGTGAATAGGCTCAGAGCCAAATACTTCTAACTGCTCAACCCCAAAGCGTTGGAATTGCGCAATAATACGCTGCTCTTTTTCGCTTAATTGCGCATCGTATATTGATGTATCGATCTTAATAACTGCCATTATGCCCACTACCTTCTATCTTTAAGCTATTTATCGGCGCTATTGTAGGGGGCAGGGAGTATTTGTCTAGTTTTGCGTAATGAATACTGCTGTTTTTTTGTACATTTCGCTTCAGTTATTTATTTTTAGGCCGATACTAAAGAATGCAACTATAGGAGTCGGATCATGAAAATTGGTAACTTTGGCTTTGTTCCAAATAACAATGTCAATAAATACAGTAACAAAGCTGCATTACAGCAACCTACAATACAGTCTCCCCAAGATAGTTACCAGCAACGTGGTAGGGAGTTAGCCGCAAAAGTATTAGGCGATAAAATGGCACAAGCCCTAGGTTTACCTGTCGCTGAAGAAAAAAAGGACAAGCCGCTATTTGATTTTGACGCAATCGTCAAAAATGTACTGGAGTTTGTAACTGGTGCAGTAAAAAAAGCCCAAGCTAATGGTGCCGATGATGAAAAACTCAAAGGCATGTTAGGCGATGCTCGTAAAGGTGTGCAAATAGGTATCGATGATGCTTATGAAGAGCTCAAAGGCACAGGGGTTTTAAATGACGAAATAGAAGAAGGCATCGAAAAATCAAAAGCAGGTATTTTTAGTGGCCTCGATGAATTTGAAGAGAACTTATTTAACCCAAAACCCGAATCTGTGAGTGTGAGCCAAGCACAGTATTTAAGTTTAAGTAATAACGCAGAATATAACTTTACCACTGCAGAGGGTGATGAAGTGACGATTAGCTTTGCCGATGCCTTTAAACAGCAATCTGCTAGTAGCTATCAACGTAATGGCCAAAATGAAGGCTATGCCAGTGAGTCATCACAATCGCGCGAGTTATCATTTAGTATGTCGGTCAATGGTGATTTGAACGAGGATGAACAGCAGGCTATTAATGAGCTGATGGAAGACTTACAAGGTGTGAGCCAAACCTTCTTTTCTGGGTCGTTTGAACAGGCGTTTGAGCAAGCACAAGAGCTAAATCTTGGGAATGAACAGCTGGTGGTGTTTTCAATGGATTTAAGACAGACCAAAACCTTCGCAGCTATAAAGGGTTATGAAGAGAATAAACCTGCACCAGAGAAAAAGGTTGCTGAAAAAATCGCGCCATTTAATGATGACTTAAAAGAGGCGTTTAATAAGGCGGGCGATCTAGGTTTACAAAATGAACTTGCCGGTATCTTACAGTGGTTAAACCAAGATAAAGAAGAGATTGGTAAGTTGGTTGAATACACTAAATCGATGTTTGAGCAAATGAATAAGCTACGTTCAGCAGCGTCAGAAAGCGAAGCGTAAACTTTATTTCTGCTTAACTGCATGGCAAACTGCTTCGCTTAAAGTAAACACGAGGCGAGTAGTTTGTCTGCACATATTTTGGTTTTTGATTCAGGCCTTGGTGGCACCACAGTGCTTGAGCATATTCAACGCGCGCTGCCCGATGCACAATTTAGTTATTTTATGGATAATGCCTACTTACCCTATGGTAAGCAAAGTCAACAAACCATCATTAACCGTCTTAGTGCTTTGCTTGAGTTTATCGCAGTTAATCAATTAGCGGTTGATATCATAGTGATCGCCTGTAATACCGCTTCAACAGCAGCTCTGTCAGCAGTTAGGAAATTAACCGATATTCCCATTGTTGGTGTTGTACCGGCAATAAAACCAGCCACCTTAGTAACGCAAACAAAGCATATTGCATTACTAGCAACACCTGCAACGATACAAAGTCGTTATATACAGCAACTAATAAACGAGTACGCAGCAAACGTTACGGTGCACCTCTATGCAAGTGTGGAGTTGGTCACTATTGCCGAGCAAGCATATATAACTAAACAGCTAGACCAAAAAAGATTAGCAGCAGAACTTAATGAGCTCGCTATTCATCCAAGTGTTGATGTGCTGGTATTGGGATGCACACACTTTCCTATTCTAGCAGAGGGTATAAATAGCTATTTTAACAAGACGGTAGTTTTGTTGGATTCTGGAGCTGCGATAGCAAATAGAGTGATGGCGTTATTAGCCGAACAAAAAGTTAGTTTTACAGACAAAAAAAAGCCGCTGCATTATTATGCAACGGCTTCTATTTGTATTGATAAGCAACCAGTGAAGCTAGTTACGCTGATTGATCTGACTCAGAACGAAAAGAGTTAGATTCATCATCTTGTTTTTGTTTTGCTTCACGAACCTTCAACGTACGTTGTTGGAACTCGCTATCGTTTAGTTTAGCAATGGCGTTATCTGCATCTAGTTCTGCCATTTCAACAAAACCAAAGCCACGACGTTTGCCAGTATTTTTATCCTTTAATAAACGAACATTAAATACTTTGCCTTGTTCTTCAAATAAAGTGCGTACTACACCTTCATTTGCACGATAAGGAAGATTGCCAACATAAAGTGTTTTTGTTTTTACTTCGGCTTCTTCCACATCGCCAGACGACATTGCAGCAACAACCACACCACCAATTAATAAACCAGCAGCAAATAATAATGCAGGACTTAATTGTAGGCTTGAAAGTGCAAAGTTAACTATAACGAAACCAATAACAGCAAGGATAACTGAAGAGATAAGAGATTTTTGATCGGGTAATTTCATTTTGATCTACCAATAAACAGGAAATAAACATTAATTTAACATTGTGAACTTGCTATCTTAACGCGATAAATGAACATAGCAATGTTATTTGTGTGAAATTATTTAATTTGCATCAAAAAAAGCTCATAAAAAGGGGGGGAAATGTATTTTTTAAGCGGTTTTGCATGCTTTTTGAGCGAACGATTAAAAGATCGAAAAAAAGGGTTGATCTGTTTTTGGAACTCCCTATAATGCGACCCCACTGAGACGGCAGAGCGCAACGCATAGCGGGGCATGAGCTACTTAG